>NZ_CP151950.1:0-2818672 GCF_038592975.1 Bacillus sp. FSL W7-1360
TGATATGACATTAAAACACATCTTCATTTTAAAATGAAGATGTGTTTTTTATAAGCTACGTTTCCTGTATATAAAACTGATACAAAATTGTTGATTTTTTATGAAAGTCGTAGTATAGTAACAAGCAACCTCTAAAGAGGTCATGACTAACAAAAGGGCGAAGGGGATGTTTTTCATGAGACGACTTTTATGTTCGATCATTCGTGTACCAATGGCCCTTGTGTTAGCGGTACTTTTACTTCCAGCTTTTTTAATAGGTGACGTTCCTGAGTTTACACACGTTATTGACACGCTCTTACCTGGGGATAAAAAGACATCACTATAATAAATGATAAGGCGTGCTGAATTGAGCGCGTCTTATATATTTTTTGAGCGCATGTTCAATGTATTAAAATAGAAAATAGCCTCTATACAGAGACAATGATTGATAAAGAAATGAAAGGTGGTCAAATATGGATGTTATTTTATTAAAGTTAAGTGCAGCTTTATTTTCTGGTTTTTTAATTGGGGTTGACAGGCAGATCAAACATAAACCGCTGGGCCTTAAAACAAGTATGGTAATCTGCATCGCAAGTTGTTTGATTACAATTGTATCAGTAGAAGCTTATTTGCATTTTTCTACGAACGGATCGTCTCAAAATATGGACCCTATGCGTCTTGCAGCGCAAATAGTGAGCGGGGTAGGTTTTTTAGGGGCAGGAGTGATTTTGCGAAGAAGTAACGATGTAATTTCAGGGCTTACAACGGCAGCCATGATTTGGGCAGCATCGGGGATTGGGATTGCCATTGGGGCGAACTTTTATAAAGAAGCCTTCCTGACTGTGGTGTTAATTTTAGTGTCAGTCAACGTCATTCCAGCCTTAATCAAATTGATTGGACCAATGTCGTTAAGTCAGACAGATGTGGCTTTACGGGTAGTCATGGAAAAAGGCGCACTGACAACGCACTTAATTAAGCGATTACATTATCGAGGGAAGACGTGGAAAGAAAGACGCACAAACAGCATGATTGTGCGCGAAGTGAAAATTAAAGACTTAGAAGATGGATGTAAACAATTGGATATCTCTGTATCAATCCCAAGGACAATGTACATTACAAGTGTGTACGATCTTGTAAAAGAAATTGATATGGTACAGAAGGTTTCTGTGGAACAACGTTAGACATGCAGCTTGATTTTTTTCATGTCATCCATGTGCAGCAGATGCCTTGTTTTGATATGGTAAAGATCGGGTGTCTCCATCTCGCGCCAAACGTCGTAGCCATAGTTATTATTAAACGCGTGAAGTATTAGTGTAAGTAAATTTCCGTGCGTCACGAGTAGGGTACAATCTCTTTTTTCTGTCTGTATATCTGTTAAAACGCTCATAGCACGGATTTGTGCTTGTTCAGATGATTCTCCACCAGGATAAGAGAGGGTGAAGTCGTGAAAAGTGGCTTTTAGTTTTTCGCGCCAGTCTTCTATGGGATTACTGGAAAGGCGACGCTCAACTAAACGTCTGTCTTCCTTAACAGCGATGTCCTTTGATTGAGCAACTGGTGCAATGGAGTCAAGTGCACGTCTGTAAGGACTGGCAACGATGCTGTCTATATGAATGTCGCGCAAGGCGTGTTGTAATGCTGCTGCTTGCTTATATCCTTTGTTAGTGAGCGGCGCACTAGCTTCTTGTCCGCTCGCTTGGCAATGCCTTAATAAGTAAATATCCATGAACGAGACCTCCTCGCTAGTCTTTTCTCATTCCCACGGCGGACAGGTAGAAGACAAAAGTCGAATGTAGAGGAAATCGCTCTTCCTGTCTTGGGTGTGTTGATCGTTTTCTTCATAGGGCAAGGCAGTCGCTATGACTTCGGTATTTTGAAAAGTGAAGCACCATTGGTTTCTATCATCAATGGTTTTTGCCGAGTCTCCGGCTAAATACGCAATGGTATGCTCAAATAATGGTGTATCTGCAGTGACAGGGAATTCAAACACATATCCATCTAATCCTTCTGGTGCAGCGCATTTCGTGAATCGGATGAAGGAAGGTAGGCTATGACGAAGGTTGTCAGGGAGAGACGCCTCCGGATCCCATTCATAACTGCCCCATATTTTTGCGTTACATAAAAATTGAGCATAGTGATGTTCCATTGCTTTTAGAAAATGTGTGCGAGATGCTTCCGTTGTAGGGTCATGGGTGATGTTAAATCTGCCTTTGTCTCGTGTTGCGGAGTGGGCAAGGACACGGTCAATGTATCTAAACACATTTAAATCGAAATCATGCGCTAGGAACAGTAATTGCCTATGCAACGTGGCAATTTCATGCCCGAGTCGCATAGGTTTCTCTGAGTGTTTTTTAGGTTTGTCGCCTTCGTAATGGTTAATGATCCGGGCAATTTTACCACTGCGCTGCGCAATAAGAATGAAGCGGTCTTTCATTGGAGAAGGCTGCTGCAAGTTTTGGAGCTCACGTATAGCGACAGGAGCGCCAATGAGTGTATATTCTTCATCTAGATAATTAAGGTATTGATTAGCAATACAAGTAGAAATGATGAAAATGTCGGCAATCTCGGTGCCGATCTCATCTATATTTAATCGATCCTGTAATAGGAGCTCGCCCAATTCACCTACTTCTTCATTCAATCGTGCGAGCGCAGAAATCGATCGCCAGTATCCACCGAGTTTTTTAATGTGGTTGTCAATTTGTTGTTGGTATTGTGCAATGTGTTCATGCTGCATCATAGCCACCTCTATGGAAATTAGTTTAGTTGTTCTTACGAAGTATCACATTTACTTACTGTAATACAGGACTTAGAAATGTGTCAATGGTCATTCTCATCTAAGCAAGAGACGTTGGATAAGCGGTGAGGGGGTATTTTTCTTAGCAGTAGGAAAAGCTTTGACTCTGGCTAAAATAGGGTATATAATGAAAATTGAAGCTAGATGATAGGAGGATTGCTAAACATGTATTCAGTCAGACGTCGTTTCCCAATTTTGAACGCGTAATTTTATACGTTCGAAAGCTCTGCTTTGTGAGTAGAGTAAACGGGATCAGTCTGTCTTTTTAGCAACCTCAAACGGGTAATGATACATGAGATGTGAAGAGAGGTGGTTGTTCTGCCTCTCTTTTTTGTGTTTAGAAAAATGGCTAGCTATAGAAAATGCACACGTATGTTAACGTGCATATTATTTGGCTATCCGTTCTAAGTAACACTCATGTAAAGACTTCAAGAAATAAAGATAAGGCAACGTTCCTTTACTCTTTCTCATAGGCGAGAGCTTGTGACTTTTATTAGAGAAAGGAACGGTTAGCATGACAAGAAAAAGACGAAATACACAACAGGAAAAAGTGAGTCGGGGAGAGCCTCCCAATGATTTAGGACAGCACTTAATGTATGATAAAAAGTTACTACACGATATTGTCAGGCAGGCACGAGTGGGTCCAACAGATATGGTGTTAGAGCTAGGTGCCGGCAAAGGAGCGTTGACAACGATTTTAAGTGAGCAAGCGCACAAAGTATTGGCGGTGGAATATGACCGGAAGTTTGTTGAGGTATTGAGCAGGAAGATGGCTACCGTAGGGAATACAACGATTATTCAAGGAGATATTCGTCGTGTGCGGCTCCCTAAAAGAAAGTTTGTCGTCGTTTCCAATATTCCGTATGCAATTACGACACCGATCATGAAGCTGTTGCTGTCAAATCCGCAAAGTGGCTTCGAACGGGGCGTAATTGTGATGGAAAAAGGGGCCGCGAAACGGTTCACGTCACCGTTTGTAAAAGATCCGTATGTGGTGGCGTGGTGAATGTGGTTTACTATTCGTTTTGTTCGAGCGATATCAAGAGAAAAATTTTCTCCACGTCCGAAAGTTGACTCGGCGCTCGTGTATATTGACCGGAAACAAAAACCACTGGTTGCGTATGCGTATCACAATGCTGTTTTCGGTTTGGTTGAGTATGCATTAAGGCAACCAGACGCACCAATTGATGTCGCGCTTAGCGGGGTGTTTACTAAACCACAGCTTAAACAGCTAAAACGTGCTTTACGGATGGGGGCCGATGACCGTATCGGCACTTTATCCGAAGCACAATGGGGCGTGGTTTTTGCGACAATGGTTCAGTATGTTAAGCGTCCTTTGTGGCCGCGTAGAAGAAAAGAGCGTTTTAAATAAACGTTTGATTAACGCCTCTCCTCTGGGAGGGGCGGCTTTCTTTTAAACAATCCTTGCATTTATGAACTTCTTATGGTATATTTATATTTGTTGGATTGAGTTTGAGCTATATAAAAGCAAAATCAACCATTTACTAACGACGCGGGGTGGAGCAGTCCGGTAGCTCGTCGGGCTCATAACCCGAAGGTCGGTGGTTCAAATCCGCCCCCCGCAATACCAGAAAGACTGAGGCCTATGCTTCAGTCTTTTCTTTATGTGCTTGTTTTGCACAAAAGGTGTGAATGGGGTATGCTATGGACAATGGATGTGACGTCGCAAGGGGGGGAAACGTGTGGAAGATGAATTTGCTTTTATCGACAGTATTACGCCGAAAAAGACTTATCAATCGCGTGTGCGTGTCGGAATTGGTGATGATGCGGCTGTTTATGAGAGTGATAGTCGTTATGAAGAAGTCGTGTGTGTCGATACGATGGTGGAAGGGATTCATTTTCGGAAAGACACGTTAAGCGCACGTCAAATTGGCCGGAAGGCACTTGGGATTAATGTGAGTGATTTGGCAGCGATGGGCGCGCGCCCCCAGTTTTATCTAGTGGCCATTGCAATCCCTACTACATGGTCAGCTGACGAGGTGCGAGAGATTTATAAAGGAATGAATTTGCTTGCCGATCCGCTAGAAATGGATTTAATTGGTGGTGACACCGTCTCGTCTCCATCTTGTTTAATGATCACCGTGACAGCCATTGGGGTTGTAGAAGCGGGACGCGCATTAAAAAGAAGTATGGCACAACCGGGCGATGTCGTGTTCGTAACAGGGCCTGTCGGCGGTTCTGCGGCGGGATTTTCCTTACTGAACGAGCAGACACGACACGGAGTATTTACCGCAGAAGAACAGCACTATATTTTGTGTCATCAAGAAGTGGCACCGCAAGTAGCGCTTGGACGTATATGCGCAAGCTCGGGTGGACGGATCGCGCTGAATGATGTGAGTGACGGGCTAGCCAGTGAGGCGCACGAGCTTGCCGTGGCGAGTGGTGTACAGCTTGTTTTGGATCGAGAGGAAATCGTTGCTCTTTCCCCGCAGTTACACGGAGTAGACGAAGAAACGGGCTTAAAGTGGAGTTTGTACGGCGGAGAAGACTTTCAACTGCTTGGCACGACGTCGAAAGATCAATTGACATCATTGCAGCAACAAGCAAGTGCGATTGGCCGGTCATTTTATCCGGTCGGCTCTGTGCGCGCAGGTGTACCATCTGTTTACATAAAAAAAGAAGAGCAAGAAGTCCTGCTGGCAAAGAAGGGCTTTAATCACTTCAGGCATGGTGACGAAAATGACGAAACAAAGGTTTAAAACAAATACAGTTGCTGAGACGCTTTCGTTAGCGGAGAAATTAGGGACGTTGCTACAAGCGGGTGATGTATTAACGCTTGATGGAGATCTTGGCGCAGGGAAGACTCATTTTACAAAAGGTCTCGCAGCAGGGCTTGGTGTAACGAAAATGGTCACGAGCCCGACATTTACAATTATAAAAGAATACGACGGACGTATACCGCTATATCATATGGATGTATATCGGCTAGAAGGACAAGAAGACGACTTGGGGTTAAGTGACTACTTTTATGGAGACGGTGTGACGGTTGTGGAGTGGGCACATTTGATTGAGGAACAGTTGCCCAAAGAACGGCTTGCGTGCACGATGACAACTGAAGGAGAGACAGTGCGCCTTCTTACGTTTCAAGCGCTCGGTCGTCGTTACGAGAAACGATTGGAGGAGATGGAGAGATGACCAATACCCTTGCTTTAGATACGTCGTCTCACCGTCTCGGTGTGGCAGTAGCAAATGCAGATGGTGTGATCGGTGAGTATATGACCAATTTACGGAAAAACCATGCGCTGCGTTTAATGCCAACAGTTGAATCGTTACTGCAAGAAGTTGAGATGGTACCAAAGGATTTAGCACGTATTGTCGTCGCACGTGGTCCCGGTTCATACACGGGTGTGCGGATGGCAGTGACGGTCGCAAAAACGCTCGCTTGGACATTGGAAATTCCTCTTGTGGGCGTGTCCACGCTCATGTACATGGCGCAAGCAGGGAAATATGTCGCACATGCGGTTGTTGTGCCACTAATTGATGCACGGCGCGGAAATATATATACGGCTGCATACCGGTTTGAAAAAGGACAGACGCACGTCGTGTTACCAGAGATACACATTCATCGCGATGTATGGTTACAGCAATTAAAAGAACGAGGAGAATATTGTCTATTTGTCGGTGAAGATGTGTCTTTACATGAGGAGAAGATTAGGGAAGTGCTTGGTGACAAGGCGTTGTTCACAGCGCCACAACTTGCAAGTGTGAGGCCTGGGGAGTTATGTTTACTTGGCGAACAAGTGCCGCCTGTCGAATCCATCCATGATTTTGTTCCTCAATATTTGCAGTTAGCTGAGGCGGAGGTGAACTGGCAACGTGCAACAGAAAGACGTTTGCAGTGAACCGTCTATACGCATGATGACGTTTGCTGATATTGATCAAGTGTTGGCGGTCGAACGTAGTGCGTTTAAGCGCCCGTGGAAAAGGGAAGCATTTGAGTCTGAATTAAACGTGAAAAATGTGGCCCATTATTTTGTGATGGAAGCGGCGGGGGAGATTATTGGATACTGCGGCGTGTGGAAAGTCATAGACGAGGCACAAATTACAAACATTGCGATTCATAAAAAGGCGCAAGGAAACGCGTACGGAGAGTGGCTATTACGTTTTGTGATGACGTGGTTGCACGGTGTTGGCGCTGAAAAATTGTCGCTAGAAGTGCGTCCGTCTAATTTAGCCGCTTTAGCGCTATATCAAAAACTTGGTTTTAATAAAATCGGAATTCGTAAAAACTATTATGCAGATGATTTGGAAGATGCATGGGTGATGGAGGTGAAAATTGGTGACATTAATTTTAGCGATTGAAACGAGTTGTGATGAAACGGCTGCTGCTGTGATTCGTGATGGAAAGGACATACTATCTAACGTCGTCGCATCGCAAATGGAGAGTCACGCTCGCTTCGGTGGAGTTGTGCCGGAAGTAGCGTCACGTCATCACGTGGAAGTGGTAACGCGCGTCGTTGAAGAAGCGATGGAAAAAGCAAAAGTGACATTCTCTGATTTAACGGCGCTCGCGGTGACAGAAGGGCCGGGCTTGGTCGGTGCGCTTCTTGTTGGCATCCATGCTGCTAAAGCATTAGCATTTGCTCACGATATCCCCCTCATCGGTGTGCATCATATTGCTGGGCATATTTACGCAAACCAATTAGTGGGACCACTTGCGTATCCATTGCTGGCGCTCGTTGTTTCTGGTGGACATACAGAGTTAATATATATGCAAAAAGATGGGCAGTTTGAAACCGTTGGTGAGACGCGTGATGATGCGGTAGGGGAAGCGTATGATAAAGTGGCGCGGGCGTTGTCTCTTCCTTATCCGGGAGGGCCGAATGTTGAAAAGTTGGCGAAGGAAGCAGATACATCGATTCAATTACCACGAGCGTGGCTAGAAGCGGACAGCTATGATTTTAGTTTTAGTGGATTGAAGTCAGCGGTCTTGAATCGCCTCCATAATGATCGACAAAAAGGAATTGAGACAGATTTACCGGCGCTAGCGCGCGGTTTCCAAGAAAGCGTTATTGATGTGTTAACAGTAAAAACAGCCCGAGCAGTAAAAGCTTATGAAGTGAAGCAAGTGGTGTTAGCTGGCGGTGTGGCGGCGAATCATACGTTGCGACAGGCGTTGAAAACCGGATTAGCAGATACAGGAGCAGCATTATCCATTCCGCCGCTGTCGTTATGTACCGATAATGCCGCAATGATTGGCGCGGCAGCTCATAGTATGTGGGTGCAGGGGTGTGCAAGTGACATGGCATTGAATGGCCGGCCGGGGTTATCTTTGCGATCGTTTGGGTAAGTCAACATCCCTGCTTAAGGTAGGGGGATGGAGAAATATTTATTCAAGTTTTACCAAGGAGAGAGGGGTGTGGGAATGATATTTTTAGCGATCTTTATCGTAGTGTTTATTATTGTTTTTGTATTGAAAGGTATTCTTGATGCAATTCTCAATGTCGACGATAAAAGTGTGGGTCATTGGGCTTTAAGTTCTGTAATCGTTGCTGCTGTTGTCACCACGCTCTTTTTTATTTTCCCGTAAGGTGTGTGTCCGTTTTATTATGACTATACGCGAAGGAGAGTTTGATATATTGACAGCGCTTACATTAAGGGTTACGATAAGCTTATACGTCATCCGTTATAGTGAATCACTATCACTGAAAGGACATATACATGTTGTACAAACAATGGGGAGGGATTCTCGTGAAAAAATATTTGATTGAATATTTCAGTCATAAAGACGTTCTTATTATGAATGTGTTATTTATGATTGGATTTATATGGACATGGTTTACATTTAATCAATGGACGACGTGGGTGGCCGTTGTCGCGGGGATGGCAACGTATGCGCTTAGTGAGTATTCGATTCATCGCTTTCTTTTTCATATGAAACCACCCAAAAATTTGACAATGCTTAAGTTGATTAAACGTTTGCATTATGATCATCATGTGACGCCAAATGATTTGAAGCTACTGTTTTTGCCTGTATGGTATAGCTTGCCGCTCATTAGTATTGCGTTTGGGTTTGTGTTGTTGATGACTGGACAATGGCATTTAGCCATCGCTTTCACTACAGGTTTGCTTGGTTACTTACTTTTTTATGAGTGGACGCACTATGTTGCTCATCGTCCGATTGTTCCAAAAACAGCATGGGGACGTTGGATGAAAAAACTCCATTTGTTGCATCACTTTAAAAATGAGAATTATTGGTATGGTGTGACCAATCCATCTTTAGACCTGTTGATGGGGACGTTTGAAGACGAGAAAAACGTCGATAAAAGCAAAACTGCTAAAAACTTGGAACAACGAGAGCGGGAGCCGTCGTGAAATCTAGGAGACGGGAGGGTTCAATGAAACTAGTCAAAGGAATGGTTGCACTTGTATTCCTCGTGTGTCTTAGCTTGGGTGGTTTTCTTGGTTTTATGACGGTGACAAACGAAACGCCGCCAGATATGCTGGCAATTGGAATTGAAAATGGGCAAGAGAAGGTAATGCGTATGGACGACACATTTAAAGTGACAACATTTAACATTGGCTATGCGGGACTAGATCATGACCAAGATTTTTTTATGGATGATGGAAAGGGGTCGCGCGCTAGTAGTGAAGCACAAACGTCTACAAATTTAGCTCGCATGCTTGCTTTTTTACAAGAAGAAGCGGCTGATTTTGTTTTGCTACAAGAGGTAGATATAGAAGCTTCGCGTTCCTTTCATATCAATCAGTATGAATTTTTTAAAGAGGATTTAACTGACTATGCAGCGACGTTCGGTAAAAATTACGATGCCAAATGGGTGCCTGTCCCAGTATTGAACCCGATGGGATATGTGACCTCGGGTTTAGTGACATTTTCAACATACAAGATTGATGACGCAACCCTTTTTCAATTACCTGGAGACGAGCCGTGGCCAAAAAGATTATTTGATTTAGATCGGGCGATTGTGGAACATCAAATACCAGTTGAAAATGGTCAGACGTTGCGGGTAGTAAATTTACATTTGTCAGCTTACGATAGAGGCGCTGAAGTCAGAAAAGAACAACTCGCATTTTTAGAAACATATATGCATGAGTACTACGGGAATGGTGATTATGTTATTTTAGGTGGAGACTGGAATCATTTACTGTCGGAAGCATTGTTGCAGGAGGAAAATATAGGGGAATGGCCAGAGTGGGTGGCAGAGTTGCCAGACGACTTTAATACCGGTGATTTTCAATGGGCTGTCGACGGTGAGGTGATGACGGTGCGAGATTTATCTGCACCATACGTAGAAGGGGAAACGTTCGAGACGGTGATTGACGGGTTTTTAGTGTCACCAAATATAGAAATTGTTCGGGTAGAAGGAACAGATCTAAGGTTTGAACATAGTGACCATAACCCTGTTAGTGTTGAGCTGCGGTTGAGGTAGGGGGCGTTGTGCGATTGTGAAAAAGAATATGCGGAGTTGGAATATGACAGTAATGAAATGCTGCTCTAGAAGCAAGGATACCTTTCATATGCTATAACAGCTCAACACTTTTAGAATGCTGCTAATCCAGTGTACATTTAACGTAACGCCGATAAAATCAAAATAATTAATCTTAAATTATAAACTTTAGGTTACATTTTCTGATGATCATATACACTTGATTGTTGCTATGTTAAAATGAAATTGTTTCTAGGAATTACTATGATAAACCAAATTAAGGAGGAGATTCACATGGCGCAACATATTGATGCAAAACCGGAAGAACTGCGTGGGAGCGCGGACAGGTATATGAAAGCAAGTGAGAATATTGAAAGTGTCATAGGGGATTTGGACACGGAGAAAGGATTTTTACTGGATAGTTGGAAAGGTGCCGCACAAGAGGCATTTGTCTCACAATACGAAGAATTGAGGCCGTCGTTCGTTCAAATGAAGGAATTAGCGGCTCAAATCTCAGAACAGTTGCGACAATCAGCTAATGCCATTGAAGAGAATGATGCAAACATTGCTTCCCGCATCCGCGGTTAAATGAATGAATACTTGATGAGGCGCAGTTTATGTATGTAACTTGCGTCTTATCTTATATTGTAGGTGAAAAACGATGTATATTCAAGTGACAATTGACATGAGAAGATATAATGGAAAACAGTTTGATTTACGTTTATCTGATCAATATACGGCAAAAAAAGTCGTTGACACGGTTTGGAAAATCGAACAACTATCTGTGCCACGACGTGAAGGTAGCTGGTTGCGAATTCAAAATAAAGCACGGACGCTTTCTGGACATGACGTTCTGGCAGAAAGCTACGTGACGAGTGGGGATCGTTTAGAGGTATTATGATCAGGAAGTGAGGGATAAAAAAGTGGAGAAGAGAAAAGCCTTTTATTTAGAAAAACAAACAGGCGCCATATTTGAACGAGACAAAGAAACAAATACATATCTGTTACGATTCCAAGAGTCAGAAGTGAAATTGACGACGCACCTGGAACCTGGCGTTTTAGAAGAATATGACGCAAACATGAAACGAACATGGAAGAAACAGAAACACGAATTGTGTATGGTCATCGCCCCCGAGGAAGGGATGATCCCTTTTCACAGACTAAAAGAAAAAGATAATGCTAGTAAGCTGCTTGTTGCCTACTCTCTCATCCAAGCAGTGAAGCAACATGACAGTGCACGGCTTCATTTGATCATCTCTCCCGAAAATGTATTGGTAGATGCAGGGCTGAGTGTATCGTTTATTTATTACGGTATTCAAGAGAGCTTGCCTCCCTATGTGAAAGATGATGCCAAGCTTTTTGCGGAATTACGTGCAACATTGCTTACTTTGTTAGACGGAGAACACCATTTTAAAGCGTATATGAACAATACAGGTACGCTGAAAATGTCCGAAAAAGCAAAACGCATATTAAATGAAGAAACGATTTCAGGCTTACATACATTAATTGTACGTTGGACGAAAGAACATGAAGCGCGTGAGAAACAGTATCATAAAATGCCAATGAGAAAGTGGCTTGTGCGAAAATGGACACTCGTGGGCACGATTGCAGCACTTGTTCCATTGATCTTTTTCACGGTGTACACCTTTGCTTTTGTACAGCCCCGGCAAGAAGCATTCACCGCAAGTCACACGGCTTACTTGAATCAAAATTATAGTGAAGTGATTGATGTGCTTGAACCGTACAAAACGGGTGTAATGCCAAAAGTCGTGAAGTATCAATTGGCACAATCTTACGTTGCGGTCGAGAGTCTGAAAGATGAACAGCGGGAAAACTTGCGAAATATCCTTGTGCTCCAAGCGCTAGAAGATTATTTTGAGTACTGGATTGCGATTGGTCGCGGTGAGAATGAAGAGGCGCTTGACATTGCCCGTGGTTTAGAAGACCCAGAGTGGCTCGTTTATGCGAATGTCAAGTTGCGCGAACAAATTCGTAACGATAAACAGTTATCCGGCAAAGAACGTGAAGAAAAGTTAAAAGAAGTTGATGCGGAGCTTGCCCAATACCAGAAAACGCTGGAAGAAATGAAAGAAGCAGAGACCATCCCAGCATCTGGAGAGGGCGCGTCCACTGTGGAAGAAGAACCGGAAGCTGAAGAAGAAGCACCAACAGAGAAACATAAGGAAGAAAAAGAAGATAATCAGGAAGACGACAAAGGCAAAGAGGACGGGGGGTGATGAGTAATGCCGTCTCAAGGAAACAATGTTAATCCGCAAGTATGGATGTTTTATGATCAAACCTATCAGGTCACCCAGCTTGATGACCGCCATGTCTCAATAGGAGATGCCCTTACTTCAGATGTGTTTATTTCAATCTTAAAAAATACAGTTGTACATGTTCAAATAGACGATACGCGAGATCAGTGTTTGCTTACAGATGCGTTAGGGATGAAACAAATACTACAGCCGAATGAACGCTATGCGTATACCACGCCGCAAGGAACTGTAACATTCATATTTACAAATAAAGTATTTGACGAGAAAACCTACTACATCGGTAAGAGGAAAACACTCACGATTTCTCAAGGCGCATCAAAACAAGCCGAGATTGTTCTTCCAACCATTGCTCAAGAGAGTACAGAAATATGTACGCTCCTACAGACACGAGCGAATGGCTGGATCGTTCACCCATCAACGACATCTGTTTTATATGTGAACGGCCATCAAGTAACCGAACCAACAAAAGTATTAGACGGCGACACGTTATGGGTTAATTTTTACACTTTCACCATTGAAGAAACAGACATGCTTATGATCAAAGCGCATCATGAATATGAAACGAACTTGCCTGAAACAGCACATCCGACGTCAGAGACAAAGGTTCATTACCCGATTTACCGTCGTACCCCACGGATGATTTATGAAGAACCAGATGATCGTGTGAAATTTTCATTTCCAAGTCAGGAGGTTGAAGACAACCGCACACCGCTCTGGATGTTGATTTTACCTCCATTTGTGATGTTGCTTGCAATGATAGGGGTGATGTTGTTTATTCCTAGAGGGCTTTATATCATCATTACGATGACGATGCTGCTTGCGACGATTACAATGTCGATTACACGCCACTTCCGTGATAAGCGTATTGCAAAAGAAAAGGAAGAAAAACGACAACGTGTATATAACCGCTACTTAAATGAAAAAAGAGAAGAGCTTCATGAGTTGTCGGAAAAGCAACGTCATGCGCTGAACTACCACTTTCCTCCATTTGAAGAAGTTAAATATATGACCAAACACATTTATGCGCGTATTTGGGAGAAGACGCCTCAAGACGAAGACTTTATGCATGTCAGTGTTGGGCGGGCAGATGTGCATGTCAGTTTTCAATTGTCCGAACCAGGTGGGGATTTAGCGAACCGTGACCGCGACCATCTGCTGGAGGAATCAGATAAATTATATAAAGCCTATGAAACAGTGAAAGATGTTCCGCTTCGCTTAAACCTATCGCGTGGCGCAATTGGTTATGTGGGCTACCCACACATTGTGCAACAAGAAGTATCGCAATTGATTGGGCAACTTGCTTTTGCGCACAGTTACCACGATTTACGGTTTGTGGCGATCTTTCATGAAAATGATTATGAAAATTGGGCCTGGATGAAGTGGCTTCCACATTTTCAATTGATTGGTATGCATGCAAGAGGCATGATTTACAATGATCAAACACGTGATCAATTGTTAGGCTCATTATATGAAGTATTACGTGAGCGCGATTTACAACAAGAATCAAGAGACCAAAACAAGCGCAAACGGTTTACTCCACACGTGATGTTTCTCGTCGCAGATCGGTCACTTGTGAGCGAACACGCCATCATGGAGTACTTAGAAGGTCCAGACAAAGCAATTGACGCTTCTGTTTTATTTATGACAAAAGTAGAGGAAAACTTATCTGAATATGTGCATACGGTGGTGAAAGCGATCAATGAGCGAGAAGGAGAAATTGTTTTACAGGAACGGAAAGCGGCACATCAACGATTCCAATTTGAACCGCACGATGAAGCGACAAATGAAGCCTTTGCCCGCAAGTTATTCTCCCTTGACCACAAACTCGGCATGATCCGTTCAATTCCCGATAAAGTGTCGTTTATGGATTTATTTGACGCAAAAGAAGCACGT
Source organism: Bacillus sp. FSL W7-1360 (assembly GCF_038592975.1). Lineage (NCBI taxonomy): Bacteria > Bacillati > Bacillota > Bacilli > Caryophanales > Bacillaceae > Bacillus > Bacillus sp. FSL W7-1360. The sequence goes on from NZ_CP151950.1 coordinate 14,352, forward strand.
GAGCTGCACATTGATGCGCGTTGGCAACAAAATAACAGCGCAGCTTCGCTATCCGTTCCGGTCGGCTATAAAACGAAGGACGATATTTTAGAATTAAATGTGCATGAACGCGCGCATGGCCCGCACGGCTTGCTTGCAGGAACAACAGGTTCTGGTAAATCCGAGTTTCTACAAACGTATATCTTATCATTAGCAGTAAACTACCATCCACATGAAGTCGCCTTTCTTTTAATTGACTATAAAGGTGGGGGCATGGCACAGCCATTTAAAGACATTCCGCATCTTTTAGGTGTCATTACGAACATCGCCGATAGTCCGAACTTTACGCAACGTGCGCTTTTGTCAATTAAGTCAGAGCTAAAAAAGCGCCAACGTTTATTTGACCAGTTTTCCGTCAGTCATATTAACGACTATATGGCACTTTATAAAGAACGACAGGCACTGGAGCCGATGCCGCACTTATTTCTCATCAGTGACGAATTTGCGGAACTCAAACAAGAAGAACCTGATTTTATAAAAGAACTTGTGTCAGCGGCACGGATTGGACGAAGCCTTGGGGTGCATCTTTTACTAGCGACCCAAAAGCCGGCTGGTGTAGTCGACAAACAAATTTGGAGTAATTCCCGCTTCAAAGTGGCGTTAAAAGTACAAGATGAGGCAGATTCAAAAGAAATCCTCAAAAATGCCGATGCGGCTAACATCACAGAAACAGGACGCGGCTACTTGCAAATCGGCAACAACGAGCAATACGACTTGTTTCAAGCCGCTTGGTCAGGTGCGCCGTACATGCAAGACATTGTCGAAGAAGAAAATGACGTGGCCCGCGTCCATGACTTGGGTTTAGAAATGATTTCAGATACACAAACGGATCAAAAGAAAAAGAAACACGAAAAAGGTATCACCGAGATTGAAGCAGTCACACATGAAATTGTCGCAACAACAGAAAAGATGGGCATTCAGCGAGCCCCGAGCCCGTGGCTTGATCCTCTTGAAGAGCGTATTGTCCAGCCGGTGTGGGAGCGCGACGATAAAACAATTAAGATTCCACTGGCGCTCGCAGACGACCCAGAAGCACAAGCGCAGTACCCGGTGTACTATGAATGGATGAAAGACACAAACGTCGCGGTATTTGGTTCTGGTGGCTACGGAAAATCGACGACGCTCGTGACGTTACTATTGTCACTTGCAAAAGTGGTCGGTCCTGATGCGCTCCACTACTATATCTTTGACTTCGGAAATGGGGCCCTTCTGCCATTAAAGCAACTCGCTCATACGGGAGACTACACGAAAATGGATGACGACGCGAAAATCGAAAAGATGATGGACTTCATCCAAGAGGAAATTGAAGCAAGACGTGAGCTATTTTCCAAAGAAGAAGTAAGCAATATCCGCATGTACAACGAGGTGGCAGAAGCACCGTTGCCAGTCATGTATGTGGTGATTGACGGATATGAGCTTGTAAAAGAAGAATTTGAACCGCTCGACGCGAGATACATTCAAATTGCCCGTGATGGCCAATCTTACGGCGTATTCATGATGATCACCTCATCGCAAATTACCAACGTGGTGCGCGCACCGCTCCGTAACAATATGCCGATGAAGATTTGTCACTACATGATTGGTCAGTCAGAAATAGAAACCGTGCTCGGCAGAACGAAACTCGCGATTGAACCGATTCCGGGACGTTGTATTATTGCAAGAAAAACAAGTGATTTTGCACAAATGTATCTCCCTGTTTCAGGTGACAGCGAATCTGAAGTACTGGAGCACTTAAAGAAAGCCATTAAAACAGTAAACAGCCAGTATAAACAAGCATCGCGACCAAAAGGGATGGCGATGTTGCCGCCGGTACTAACACTTTCAGCCTTCAAGCAAGACTGGGCGCAGCGTCAAGGCGATCACGTGCCAATTGGTTTAGATGAAATCACGGTACAGCCCGTTTATACGAAGTTTGATACACACCCTTCTTGCCTTGTGATCGGTACTCCTGGTTCAGGGAAGACAAACGTCTTAAAAGTGCTCATCTCATCTTATCTCCAAGGAGAAGTGGAAGAGGTAGTGTTGTGCGACGGACCAAGCTATGCCTTAACGAAGTTTATTCAAGATGACCGTTTGCGCACGATTGATACGGAAGAAGAGACACTTGCGTGGTTGGATGATTTGACAGAAACAATGGAAGCTCGCAGCAAGTTATATAAAGCGGCACTAAGCAATCAGGAGCCATCACCAATCTTTAAACCAATCATCCTTGTGATCGACAACTTGGCGAAGATCAGTCAAAATATCACCGGCGATGCCGATCCATACGGGAACTCGGCTACAACACGCAAGTTAAGCGATGCAGTCAAAAACGGCGCAAACCTAGGCTTAAAGGTGATTGCGGCAGGCAATACCGGCGAATTCTCCGCGGGGAACGAATTCGGAACAGAGCTAAGAAAAGTCCGTCAAGGCATCTTACTTGTGAAAGCAGGAGACCAGACCGTACTTAAAAACTTACAAGGCGGAAAAGAAGCGCTCAAAGTCGGTATGGGTTACTATGCGCTAGACGGTGTGACGACGAAAATCAAAATTCCCGATAGTGCAGTGGAAACACCAGCAATGACAACCGTTTAAAGAGACGCAATCATTCTCCTGTATGATCATAATGTGATGCAGGAGAATGACTTGAAATGAACGAAGAGGAGGAGGGACGGCGGTGTATCAAACAGCGATTAACATGAAAAAAAGCCAAATACGAGGATATAAAAATACAAAAAGTCGCCTTGAAGGCGAAGAGGAGCGACTACAAAAAGCAAAGGACGAATTAGAGACGCAAAAAGCTACGTTCGATGACAACAGTTCGCTCACCAGGGACCCGTCTATCACACGGGAAGAGTGGGCAGGGACAGAGGCGGATAAACAAAAAGATCACCGCAGTGACATAAGAGAGCAGTACAATTCATGTGGTGACAAGATTGACCGTGTGATCGGCTGGGTGCAAGAAGCCTTAACAAACAAACGACAAGGAATTAGGGAGTATACAAACGCTATTGGATTTGCAGAAAGACAACTAAGTGTGTTGGAAGGGCAACAGCGGAGGTGGAAGGCAGCGCTATCAAGCAGTGATTAGTGTGAGAGAGAAGTATGGCGGCTTCTAGGAGAAAACGCGGTGATGACGAGGGAGCAGAAAAAAGATCAACTCTTTGGCGTTGTTCCAGATACAGTTGAATCTATTCTCTCCTATTTACATAATGGATATATAGCTTATTATGAAACTAAGAGAGAGGTGGGATATGTTTGTTTTGGAAAAAGTGGTGGAAAACAATTGTTGTGATTGTAGGAATCATTGCATTAACAGTAGGAGGGATTGTGTTGGCAAATAACATGAGTAAAACAGGTGACATTGCATTGGATGATGATTTCACGAGCAAATTCATTGATCGAAGTGTGGAGGTGGATGACGGGTTTCATTTCTTTGAATCTCAGAATGGGCACTATACGATGTGGTTTCCGTCGGGGTATTATTTAAAGAAAGAGGGACCGATGTATGTTAGTAAGGATCATTATGAGTCTTTATCGTTTTATGAGGAGAAAGCGAGGGAAAATAAGTTAGAAAGCGGTGAATTTGTGGGTCGTATACAGACACGATACAGTGGCGGAGATGTTACTCAAGGTATTATTGATATAGACTTGAAGATTTTGCTAGATGATCTTAGTTACAACGGTGAGCATGAGAAAATGGAAACGGAAGACACTATCATCTATTACGGTTCTTCTAACTATGGATTAAAGGACAAACGGGCGTTTATTACTAATCCAAAGGAAAGCTATGCTAATAGGTATTTCGCTCTAGTCCAAAATAAGGAAGGTGATCAGTTGGTTACTGTTGATTATAAATTACATTGTCGAGACGAAGATGAATCAGTATGTGGCAATAACAGCGAACAGGAATCAATCTTCTTCGACACATTTATCCGCAACATCAAATTTCGCTAAAGGGGATGGGAAAGATGGCGCTTTCAGAAGAGGTTCGCAATGAGCTTGTTGAGCTACAGTATGAGGATAAGAAAAAAGGTCATACATTTGATGAAACATCGGTTGAAGCGATCTTAAAAAAACATAATGTGACCGGTGTGAAAGCCAAAGATATTACAATCTATAAAAGCGACGGTAAAAACATTGATAAAAAAGTCGGCGACAAGACGGGATTCGATGGCGCAGCAATTCATATTTACAATGCAGAATCCGGAAGGAATGAGGTTTATTATATCACCCGTGGCACGGAGCTTGATAAACCGCATGACATTCTCTATGATCTGTATGGTGTCGCAGGTGGTGTAGCAGATGATCAAATTGTAGATGCAGTGAAATTTTATGAACAGGTAGAGGGAAAGATTGAGACCAAAGTTTCAAGTGAAGATGCTGGCGACATGAAGCGTTATGGTGATGGTCACTCACTAGGAGGACATCTCATTGCGACGTTGGCATTACTAACAAAGAGTTTTACAGATGTTCGTGGTTTAAATGCGGCACCGGTTCATTTGAAGCAGTTAGCCAAATTGGATGCAGAGTTTCAGGACCATATTACACGTGTAACTGGCAAAGAAGATTTCGACTCCCTCTCCGAAAAAGAGCTCAAAGCTCTAGCCGAGGACTATTACAAAGCCGAGATCGGCCACATCAAACACCTTCGTGTCAAAGGTGAACCATTGTATGCGCAAAAGATTCCTTACGCGCACTTTTTTGGGGATATTCAATATCTTGGTAACTTGGACACGCCTCACTTTCCAAACCTGTTTGAAACGTATGCCGAAGACATGTTTGGTATCAGTCCGTATGTCTACCGTGAATTTATAGGAGCGGTCTTAGAGATGATTCGTGGAACAGGTCGCGCGCACTCGGTGGATGACATTGCAAATAGTCTTACAGTCTTCCACATAGCGGAGTTAGTGAGGAGATTTGGTCCTGTGGCGGTGGTGATGGCAAACAACAAAACTGTGCAGCGCCATGTCTATGACATTATGCAGCAATTTGACCAAATGGACAATCACCAGATCGAAGTCCTAATCTATGAATTTGCATGGAATCAGATGATGGAAGTGTTAAACGATCCTACACGTAGAAGCGAAGCAATGGTGTATCTGGCAAGTATTGGAGCGATCCTGGGGAAAGATGGCGTTGCGCGTTTTTATCGCCAATTGAAAATGATGCTCGGTTTGGGTGGGGCTGGTAAACACTTGCTTGTCTCCGTCAATACGCTAGAAGGATTATATGAGCTTCAGACAGCCGCAGAGATGATGGCGGATTCAGTAATGACCAACGTGGGAGACGATGTGGTGGTGACAAAGGCTACCTTTATGAGTAGGTCGCTTGCAATGGTTGATGAAGGAGAGCGAAAGACTACGACATGGATGGAGAAGACGTTAGAGAATGTAGCTAGGCATCGGCAGTTCATCATTCAGTATTGGGAGAAAGACGATGAGATCGCAGGAAATATGGGCTAGATTTGGGGGATATAAATGAAAGTAATCGACTTTACGGAAGCGAACAGCTTTTTAAAACAAGTGGTGAAAAAGTATGCAGAGAGAAAGGATCCAATCGTTGCATTTGAAAAAGCAGTAGCGAAGTTAAAGAGTTTAGAAGGAGTCTTAGAAGGTGAAGGCGCAGATGCATTAAAAGAGCATTATCAAGACCAACAAATGCCTGTCATTAACAAGTATAAAGAATTTCGTAGTCAAACGATGATTGTGTTTGGAAGTATTCGAGGTACTTTAAATGAGATGGAAGACGAGAACGCACTATGGAGGGAATCATTTATGTCAGACAAGGTTCCTAGTGGATTGAATGCGTTTGAAGAGGCGGCGGAAGAGAACTTATCAGAAATCAATGCGACGATTGCTTCTGTGGACGATTTAGTAAGCATTAATCCCATTCAGACAGATAGCTTGTTTGAGGCAACTGAAACGGCACGAACCCATTCTCAAGAGACAGCAGAAGCTTTGGTTGAATTTGATGATCATAGCACAGAGAAAATTGAGCCACTAGAGGAATTGTCGTCGGAATGGTCGAATACTGTGGCGAAGATTGGCTAAGGGGGTGCTTTTAAATGGACAATATGGATGACTTTTCAACGCATTTTCGGCAAAAAGGAGAAAAACAGAAAGGGGCGCTTTCAAGTAAGCGTTTTTGGGGATTATTTGCGTCCTGGACATCCCTTGGAATTGGGTTATGTGTCATCATAGGTATGATCTTTTTTGCGATCATATCGGTGATTACGTTAGAGTTTCTGCGTGGAGAAAAAGGCTTATTTGCAGGGATTGCTTCCTCACTTTCATCGGTAGCAGTTCCTTGTGTATTGATTACTGGCGCAGTGGGAATCGTAGGCATTATGGCTATCAAACTATATAGGAATGCTTCTCCAGTGTTATTTCTTGGTAGTGCTGCAGTGCTTGTAATAACAATGTTTATATATCTAACTATTGGAGCCGGTGGAACTGTACTGATACTATTAGCACCTATTTTGTTATATGTGATTGCTGGCATGGTATCCTTGGGTATGTGGTAGCAATAGTTGCTGGAGAACGTTGAAAATTGAAAATCTGTTTGCTTTAATTTTACTTTTAACCTCAAAAGATAGAGTCGACCCTCTCCTAAGTTTATGGAAAGAGGATCGGATTTTCTTATCATATATCTATTGGTTTTGTTTTCAGCGTAAACTATAACCCTGCCTGATCGATACTATGATAACCGTTCAGGCAGGGTTTTCATGTGGTGCGTATGTCCTTAACTCTGCAACGTCTCCCACTCTTCCATCAGCGACTCATTCCGCTTATTCAGCGTGTCTATCTCCTCCTGAATCTTCGCTGCAGCCACATGGTCGCTGTAAACTTCTGGTTCGGCGAGCTTTTGTTCGAGTGCGCTAAGCTGTGCGTCTGTTTCCTCAATCTCCTGCTCAATCGCTTCAATCCGTCGCAGTCGTTTTCGTTCTCTTTTTTGCGCTTCTTTGTCTTGCTGGAAAGACTGCTTTTTGTTGATGGGCTTATCTATGACTTGAGGTGCTGTAAGTGCTGCGCGTTCCGCTTGGGCTTGTTTTTTCTCGATATAGTCATCATAGTTGCCGAGGTAGTTGGTGACCGTCCCGTTTGCTAGTTCAACGATACGGGTAGCAAGGCGGTTAATAAAGTAACGGTCGTGTGAGATGAATATGATTGTTCCCGGATAGTCAACTAGTGCTGCTTCCAGCACTTCCTTTGCTTCTAAATCAAGATGGTTCGTCGGCTCGTCTAGGAGCAGCACGTTTGCTTGTTGGAGCATTAACTTAGCTAACGCCACACGGGCTCGTTCGCCACCGCTTAATGAAGACACTGTTTTTAAAACATCGTCGCCGCTGAAGAGGAATTGTCCTAAAGTGGTGCGGATTTTTTGTTCAGGGAAGGAAGGATAGTCATCCCACACTTCTTGTAAAATCGTTTTCCCGCTTGATAATTTGGCGTGTTCTTGGTCATAGTAACCGAGAATGACGTTGCTGCCAAAGGAGATCGTGCCAGTTTGCGGTGTCAGTTGCTTTGTGATCGCCTTTAGTAGTGTCGATTTGCCAGCACCGTTTTTACCAATAAAAGCAATGGATTCACCACGCGTGAGTGAGAGGTTGAGTCCGGAGAAGATTGGTTCGTCTTCATAAGCAACAGTTAAATTGTCAATGGTCAGGACATCGTTTCCCGTTTGTTTTTGGATCGTGAACGAAAAGGTTGCTTGTTTTTCGCTTCCTTCTGGCCGGTCTAGTCTATCCATTTTTTCAAGCTGCTTGCGCCGGCTTTGGGCGCGTTTCGTTGTGGAAGCGCGCGCTAAGTTTTTTGCGACGAATTGTTCCATGTTTGCGATGGCAGTTTGTTGTTTCTCGTATTGTTTTAAATCTTGTTCATAGCGACGCGCTTTTTCGGTCAAATAGTAGCTATAGTTTCCTTTGTAAGTCGTTGTCCGTGTCCGTGATAATTCTATGACACCCGTTGCAATCTTGTCTAAAAAGTAGCGGTCGTGGGAAACAATAAGGATAGCGCCTGTATAACTTTGTAAATATTGTTCGAGCCACGTTAATGTTGCCATATCTAAGTGGTTTGTTGGCTCATCGAGGACGAGCAAATCGGGCTTAGTTAGGAGTAATTTTGCTAAGGAGAGGCGCGTTTTTTGGCCGCCACTTAAAGTAGTAATGGGTGTGCTGTAATCAAATGTCGCAAAGCCAAAACCGGAAAGGATCGTACGAATATCCGCTTCATATTGGTAGCCACCTTGGTCTTTAAACGCGATTTGCATTGCATCATACGCCTGAAGTCGTTTTTCGGCTGCACTAGGCGGCTCATTGGCAGGGGGAGTAGCCATTTCTGATTCTAGTTGCTGTAAACCGACTTCCATTTCTCTCAGTGATGAAAAAACGGTACACATTTCATCCCAAATAGATCGCGTCGAGTTCAGCGCGGTATGTTGCGCCAAGTATCCGATGGTCACATGCTTTGGTATGGAGATGTCTCCCTCATCAACGCCAGTCTCACCAACGATTGCCTTTAAAAGCGTTGATTTACCTGCACCATTGCGCCCAACAAGAGCGATGCGTTCTTTTGTCTGTATTTCTAGTTTTACGTTATTTAAAATCGGTGTCGCACCGAATGATTTTGATACTCGGGCACATTGTAGTACAATCATAGTAGAAGGTCCTCACGTTTGTTATTAGTATTGTCTTTTAAGTGTACATCAGATTGCCTAAAAATCTCAACAACTGAGATGGGAAATGGTGTACAATAGAGGCAAAGGTTGTCCACCGAAGACAGATATTCATCGATCGCTGGCATCAATAGCTGCATAGATGTTTTCATGCTAGGGAGTGGATGGAAAGCGCGATTGCTCTACCATCTGATGTCTCGTATCAGGAAGGAGCGGTTATGAAGTCTGAACAGCCAAAGATTCCCCAGGCGACGGCGAAACGTTTACCATTATACTATCGCTTCCTCGAGAATTTACATATGGCGGGGAAACAACGTGTTTCGTCGACGGAGCTGAGTCAAGCATTAAAGGTAGATTCAGCGACAATTAGACGCGATTTTTCTTACTTTGGTGCACTAGGCAAAAAAGGGTATGGTTACAATGTCCAATACCTGTTATCATTTTTCAGAGAGACACTCGATCAAGATGAACGCACAAATGTTGTCGTTGTCGGTGTTGGAAATTTAGGGACGGCATTGTTGCAGTATAAATTTTCTAAGAGCAACAATACAGTCATTACCCATGCATTTGATGTCGACCAAAATAAGATTGGCACGAAGATTGGTTCTGTACCTGTGTATGACTGGGCAGCGCTCGACCAAGTTGGCTTGCAGCAAGCGGCAATTGCGGTGTTAACCGTTCCGGCGGCGCAAGCGCAAGCAAGTGCAGATAAGCTTGTGGAAGCAGGGATTCACGGCATTTTAAATTTCACGCCTGTACGCCTATCAGTGCCTGATCATATTCGGGTTCACCATATAGACTTAACGATTGAACTACAAGCACTTGTTTACTTTTTGAAACATTATCCATTATAGAAGGAGGGATGACCGTATGCCTGGACCTATGAGCCTTATTATTATTGCGCTTGTTGCTTTGCTTATTTTTGGCCCGTCCAAGTTGCCACAACTTGGCAGAGCAGCAGGGAATACATTACGTGAATTCAAAAATGCAACAAAAGGACTAGCAGATGACGATGATAACAAATCCTCAAAAGAAAAAGCATAATCAAGCGACGCAAAAAGAGATGTCCGTAATGGATCACGCCGCAGAATTGCGGCGGAGGATTCTTGTGATCCTGTCTTTTTTTGTCGTAGCGTTGATAGGCGGCTTTTTCTTGGCGGTACCGCTCATCCAGTTATTGCAAGAAGCGCCGCAAGTGCAAGAGATGTCACTCAATGCGTTTCGACTGACGGATTCATTATGGGTCTTTGTCAACTTTGCCGTGATTACAGCCGTCATTTTAATCATTCCTGTCATTTTGTATCAGCTATGGGCGTTTGTCTCCCCAGGGCTGAAGGAAAGTGAACGGAAGGCAACGCTCGCCTATATTCCGATTGCGTTTTTCTTGTTTCTTGGTGGGATAGCTTTTGCCTATTTTGTTTTGTTGCCGTTTGTCATCGGTTTCATGAGTACGATGGCAAGTCGGTTAGACATTGAAGAAATGTATGGGATTAGTGAGTACTTCTCGTTTTTGTTTCAGTTAACGTTACCGTTTGGTGCTTTATTTCAATTGCCGGTTATCGTGATGTTTTTGACACGGCTAGGTGTCGTCACGCCGGCACTGTTACGGAAAATACGGAAGTATGCGTATTTTGTTTTGCTTGTCATTGGTGCATTGATTACACCACCGGATTTACTCTCACATTTGTTGGTGACGGTCCCAATGCTCATTTTATATGAAGTAAGTATTGTGATTTCAACAGCAACGTACAAAAAATACCAATCAAAGTAGAAATATAAAAAGCGATCTTCTCATCACTAATGATAGGAGATCGCTTTTTTCATGCAAGGATTATTTCTTCTTTTTGTTTAATAAAAGACCGAAATGAACGTACCGGTAACTTGTTAAAAAGGCATGGGCTGCGATGAAAGAGAACAGGATCGCAAAAAATCCCCACCCTTCTTCATTTACACGATTCACCGCAAAGAAAATAAAGGCAAAGCCCATCGCAAAAAAGAGTACACCGAGTACGTATGGAGAAATTTTCATATTACACCCCTAGTAGAAATGGAAAAATAAGTGGTATCGTTTGTCCGTGGCGTTCTAAATATTCGACAATCTGATCGTAAAAGATGACTTGCGTAAGAATCACAAAACTATTGAGTGAAACATGAGCGATGATCGGGACAATTAATCGTTTCGTATGCGTGTATAGAAAGGCAAACGTAAATCCCATTGTTGTATATAGTAACATATGCTCAAAATCCATATGCACAACAGCGAAAACGAGTGAACTTGCAAGTGCGGCAATAAAAAAGTTTGTGCGGACATACAGCCAGCCAAAAATCGCTTTTCGGAAAACGATCTCTTCAATAATGGGTCCAAGTACTGCAATGACAAGTATCATCGCCCAAAAGTCGCGGGCATAGCTAACGAGTTCTGCAGTATTTTTAGAGCCAGGCTCAATTCCGAATATATAGGTCTCGATCAGTCCGGCGGTCATTTGTGCAACAAAGACGATGACGACACCAAGTGCTGACCAACCAATTGTACTGCCAATCGTTGACTTTTCCCCGGGTAAGTCGCCTCCGCGTGCAGAATCTTTACGTAGTAATAGCAACATAACAAGCAGACCGATTGAAAAGCTGATGACAGCAGTCAGTCCCAAGAGCACGGAACCATCGGCAATATCGAAGAAATGAGATAAACTGCGGGCGACGACGAACATGAATCCAGTTTGCATCACAATATACGTCAATACAATAAGAAAGTATCGTTTTGTCACGTTTAAACTCCTTTATTCAGTGGCTATGCCTTTCATTATATCATAGCATCGTTCGATTAGAAAAATATCTAGCGCATTTCTTTATGAACCAACAAAGGAGAATTCGTTCTACAATGTTTCGGACATGCATACCATGGTTCATGTATGAAGATATGCAGGAAAGAAAAAAACAAAAAAATTTTGCGCTTTCCTCTTGCAAAATCGATGTAAAATGATTATCATAGTAGTTGTGTTAGCACTCGTTTGATTCGAGTGCTAACAAAGAGACTACATATGTCATCAAAGGAGGGTATTTTCCATGTTAAAACCATTAGCAGACCGCGTGGTAATTGAGCAAATCGAATCAGAGGAAACGACTGCGAGCGGGATCGTTCTTCCTGACTCTGCGAAAGAAAAGCCGCAGGAAGGGAAAATTGTGGCTGTGGGTACAGGTCGTATCACAGATGGCGGAGAGAAAGTAGCACTTGAAGTACAAGAAGGCGATACAGTCATCTTTTCTAAATATGCAGGTACGGAAGTTAAATACGAAGGTAAAGATTATCTCGTTCTTCGTGAGAGCGACATTTTAGCAGTCATTGGTTAAGGAAATTTTGAGATACAGAGGAGGCTATTCAAATGGCGAAAGAAATTAAGTTCAGTGAAGACGCACGTCGTTCAATGCTAAAAGGTGTAGATACGCTTGCGAACGCAGTAAAAGTAACGCTTGGTCCAAAAGGACGCAACGTTGTACTTGAGAAAAAGTTTGGTTCACCGTTAATTACCAATGATGGTGTAACGATTGCAAAGGAAATCGAGCTTGAAGATGCATTTGAAAACATGGGTGCGAAGCTTGTTGCAGAAGTGGCGAGCAAAACAAATGATATTGCCGGTGATGGTACAACAACAGCAACGGTTCTTGCACAAGCAATGATCCGCGAAGGCTTAAAAAACGTGACATCTGGTGCGAACCCAATGGGCATTCGCAAGGGAATTGAAAAAGCAACGAATGCAGCTGTGGAAGAGCTTAAAGCGATTTCTAAGCCAATTGAAGGAAAAGAATCCATCTCTCAAGTCGCGGCGATTTCTTCTGCTGATGAAGAGGTTGGAAAAATCATTGCTGAGGCGATGGAGCGCGTTGGTAACGATGGCGTCATCACAATTGAAGAGTCTAAGGGCTTTTCTACTGAGTTAGAAGTAGTAGAAGGGATGCAATTTGACCGTGGTTATGCGTCTCCGTACATGGTTTCTGACTCTGACAAAATGGAAGCGGTGCTTGAAAACCCATATGTTTTGATTACAGATAAGAAGATCAGTAACATTCAAGAAGTATTGCCTGTGCTTGAGCAAGTTGTTCAGCAAAGCCGTCCGATCTTGATTATTGCTGAAGACGTGGAAGGCGAAGCACTTGCGACGCTTGTTGTAAACAAGTTACGTGGCACGTTCAACGCTGTTGCCGTAAAAGCACCAGGGTTTGGAGATCGTCGTAAAGCGATGCTTGAAGATATTGCGATCTTAACAGGTGCTGAAGTGATTACCGAAGACCTTGGTCTTGACTTGAAATCAGCAACAATTGATTCTCTTGGTCGCGCGGCAAAAGTGGTTGTGACGAAAGAAAACACAACAGTTGTTGAAGGTGCTGGAAGCCCAGAGCAAATCTCAGCGCGTGTTGCGCAGTTGAAAGCACAAGTTGAAGAGACAACGTCTGAGTTTGATAAAGAGAAGTTACAAGAGCGTTTAGCGAAGCTTTCTGGTGGGGTTGCAGTGCTTAAAGTTGGTGCAGCAACAGAAACTGAAATGAAAGAGCGTAAACTTCGCATTGAGGATGCCTTAAACTCAACTCGTGCAGCAGTAGAAGAAGGCATTGTTGCAGGTGGTGGCACAGCATTAATTAATGTGATTAATGCAGTCAAAGCGGTTGAAGCAACAGGTGACGAAGCAACGGGTGTAAACATCGTACTTCGTGCGTTAGAAGAGCCAGTACGTCAAATTGCACATAACGCTGGATTAGAAGGTTCAATCATTGTTGAGAAGTTGAAAGCTGAGCCAGTCGGTATTGGCTACAATGCAGCAACAGGCGAATATGTGAACATGGTTGAAACAGGCATCCTTGATCCTGTGAAAGTGACACGTTCTGCATTGCAAAACGCAGCAAGTGTATCTGCGATGTTCTTGACAACAGAATCTGTCATTGCTGACAAGCCAGAAGAAAATGCTGGTGGCGCTGGTGCTGGCATGCCTGACATGGGCGGCATGGGTGGCATGGGCGGTATGGGCGGCATGATGTAAGGTAGCTGACCGCAGCGCATGATAAACAAAAAGCTCTTCATAAGCTCGCCGAGCTTATGAAGAGCTTTTTTACGTTTAAATATTCCTTGAAAAGAATATTCTCTTTATGGTATATTGTGTTTACCAGTAAAGAATTGAGGTGAATCAGGATATTCAAGAGATGAAGATCACGATATTCAGTGCATTGGCCGATCATAATCGGTTACGTATTGTGAAGCTCCTGCAAGGTGGTGCTTTAACCGTAGGAGAGATCGCCACCTTACTAGAGCTTCGTCAACCACAAGTCTCGAAACATTTGCGGGTATTGTTCGAAACTGGTTTCGTTCAAGTGCAGGCTGATGCGAATCGTCGGTATTATCACCTTTGTCCGGAACCTTTTCAGGAAATGGACATATGGCTTTCGGGTTATTTGAAAATGTGGGAAGAACGTTTTGAACGTCTCGATCATTATTTGGAAAGGGTACAATCAAAGGGTATCAAATCAGATGAGGAGGAGTGAGTGGATGACACAGCAAGAATTTACAATGGAACGCGTGTTTGATGCACCGCGCGAGTTGGTGTTCAAAATGTTTTCTAAAGCGGAACATCTGAAACATTGGTGGGGACCTCGTGGTTGGGTACTGCCGGTTTGTCACCTTGATTTTCGTCCAGGAGGGACATGGCACTTTTGTATGAAGTGTGTGGAAAAGAACCAAGGTGAGGAGGAGTTGTGGAGAAAGGCCATTTATAAGGAGATCGTCAACGGTGAGAAGATTGTCTACACGGACTATTTTTCTGATGCGGAGGGCAATGTGAATGAAGCGCTGCCTGTAGGGGAAGTCACATTGTATTTTGAAGCACATGAAGGGAAGACAAAATTAATTGTCGTTGTGAAATATCCTGCTGCCCGAGCACTCAAGCAAATATTGAATATAGGGATGGAAGAATGGTTTAATCAAATGTACAACTGCCTTCAGAAGCATATGATAGAGAATGTTTTTCACGTTCGGACGCGAAAAATGATCATACGGAAAATGCACGTGCAAAGGCAATCCATCACTAGTCGTTAGAAAGAACAGAAAACGATCAACCATATAGGGTTGGAGGGCGCGATGCTCAAACTTCTCAAGGATGGGACGTATATTAAGTATTGGTTAGCGGTCGTGCTCGCTTTTTTAGGTGATGGAATTGCTCGAATAGCCGTTATTTACTTGATTTCAAAGATGACCAATGATCCGTTTATGATTGCGCTTGTCATTTTCGCGCAATTAGTACCGTCTGCTGTCCTAGGTGTCTTCGTCGGTCCGTTAACCGATCGTTTTCCGAAACGATTAATTATGATCTTTGCTGACATCGCTCGGGCGATCTTGATGCTGAGTATGATTTTCTTTATTCATTCGCCGTGGATGTTACTGCTTCTCGTGTTACTCACGGGTGTTGCTAAAAGCATCTTTGAACCAGCACGTATTGCTTCAGTTCCGCCATTGTTGGGAACCATAGCATCCCGACAGCGATTGCGCTATTCCAAAGTACGGTGCAGACAATCAATATCGTCGGTCCGATGCTTGCTGGTCTCTTGCTCGTCATCGATCAGCCGATGCTCCTCTTCTCGATCAGTGCAGCGACCTACCTTTGTTCCGCATTGCTTCTAAGCAGTATCGGTGTGCTAAAAGAAGATCAGAAGGCGCAAACGAAGCAGCTGTCTGAGCCATATTTTGCGTCGTTGAAAATGGGGATTCAAGGAACAGTTGAGATTGCATCTCTGCGGTTCTTGTTGATCTTTATGATCCCGGTCATGTTGGTGCTAGGGCTGTTTCTCACCAACTACAACGCATTGTTATTGCAGGAGTTTCAAGCGAATGCTTTTCATTTTGGTTTGCTAGAAACCGTATTCGCAATTGGTGCGATTGGTGGCGCGTTGTTTGGCCCTAAGCTCATGAGTCGTTATTTGGGACCGGGTTTGCTCTCCATAATGTCAGTTTTCCTATTTGGAATGGTCATGATCGCGGTTGCACCGCTGACATTTCTGCGCGAGGCGAGCGGCTTGTTGCCAGTATATGGCTGGTGTGTGGTTGCAGGTTTGGCTCAAGGGTTGTACAATGTGCCACTTGGTGCCACCTTTTTGATGAAACTACCAAAAGAATTGGTCGGTCGTGGATTATCCTTATTTAATGCTGTGATGAATCTTTGTATGATTATTGGTGTAATCGTCGGTGGTTGGCTCGCGCGGCAGGTTGGGATCTCGACAGTCTTAATTTATGCTGGTGTACTGTTAGTCGTTATTGCTGTCTCCTTCCGCATGATGAAGGGGTATGGTGAGCTACAAAAAGAGTTGCTTCAGCAAAAAGCAGCGAATCGAGTAATAAAGGAGGAAATGATGTGAAGATTCTAATCTTAGGAGGAACAAGATTTGTTGGCCGCCACTTGATCGATGCAGCACTTGCGCAAAACCACGAGGTGACGTTGTTTAATCGCGGCATATCATCTACAAAGCCTTTGGCGAATGTTGAGGTGCTGCACGGTGATCGTAATGTTGATGTAAGTTTATTAGGGAAAAGACAGTGGGATGCAGTGATTGATACGTCTGGATATTGGCCAGCGCAAGTGAGAAAAGCCGTCGAACAATTGTCTAATAACGTTGGTCATTATACCTTTGTCTCTAGTTGCAGTGTTTACCGCGACTTTTCACAACAAAGTATTGGGGAATCTTCGGATGGACTTACATTGACGCCGGAGCAGCTTGTTGCACTCGACCGGCATGATGTGGATCATGATAAACAGATGGCACATTACGGTGCCTTAAAGTATCATTGTGAGGATGCGTTGCAGCAAATGATGCCTGGACGATCACTAATCGTCCGCCCTGGCTTGATCGTCGGTCCGTATGATCGTACGGATCGCTTTGTGTATTGGATGCGGAGACTGCTACGTGGGGGAGAGGTGTTAGCACCCGGACGTGCAGAACGGGCGATTCAAGTGATTGATGTAAGAGATTTGGCGAAGTGGATAATAGATCGAATTAAATTTTCGACAATAGGTACCTTTAATGTGGCTGGTCCTGACTATAAATTGACAATGGGTGATTTCCTATCCACTTGTCGTGACACGATCGGTATTTCTGGAAATTTCACTTGGGTTGACGATGATTTTTTGCGAAAGCACGATGTGCAACCATGGGTAGAGATGCCGCTCTGGATACCAGAAAAGGCTCACGGTGACCAACCTGATCTGAGTGGTTTCTTTTCATTAGAAATGACCGAAGCGATCAAGTTGGGTTTTACTTTTCGCCCGCTCGAACAGACGGTGCGTGACACGGTGCAATGGCTACAAAACGACCCACCTGAAGTGCTCGGGAGTTTGAAAGAAGCGCGTGAACAGGAGTTATTGAGATTGTGGCATGTTTGAGATGTGGGAAAAATGTGTTGATTTCCTTGATGAGTACATCATGGCGATATCGTGATTTAATATGAGGATGTTTGAAGAAAGGATCTGAGACGATGGAAAGTCACCGAGCAAAGACGATGTATGATTATCATGTGTGGGCAAATAAGCAACTGATCAAACATTTGAAGCAACTACCAGAGCACGTGTATCATGAACATGTAAAAAGTGTATTTGATTCTATTTCAGAAGTAATGACTCATATTTATGGTGCAGATATTGTATGGTTGGAGACGATGAAAGGAAGTACCTTTGAAGAGTCTGCAGAGGAAGTGTCGCGTCGAAAAGCAGCAGTATCAGGCGTATCAATCAATGAGCTGGAGGCTTGCTATGAGGCGCTTTCAGAAGAATATGACCGCTTTTTTGCGGAACAAGATGATCTCGAGCGAACGATTGTTGTCGAGCACCCGAAACGGGGACAAATGTCATTTGTTTTAGCTGACCTCATTCATCATGTTGTCAATCACGGCACGTATCATCGTGGGAATGTGACAGCGATGCTCCATCAACAAGGAGAACAAGGTGTACCTACAGATTACGTCTCTTTTTGTATGAACAAAGGATAGACGTCTTACAACTGTTAATAAAAATGTCATTTATTAGGCGTGCAAGTGATGCGCGCACAACCCCTCATTTCGGTTATAATAGAAAAGGCAGTAGAAGAAAAAGGAGTCGATAAAAATGAGCGAAATGAAACATACAGCACATATTAAACCAGAGGGCGTAGAAATCGCTGAGACGGTATTGCTACCCGGAGATCCACTGCGAGCGAAGTTTATTGCCGACAATTTTTTAGAAGACGTTGTTCAGTTTAACAGTGTCCGGAATATGCTCGGTTATACTGGGACGTATAAAGGGAAGCGTATTTCTGTGATGGGCACCGGGATGGGCATGCCAAGCATGGGCATTTACTCTTGGGAGTTAATCAATGTCTTTGGTGTGAAGAATTTGATTCGTGTAGGCTCTTGTGGGGCATTACAAGATGATCTTGATTTATATGATGTCGTGTTGGCAATGGGCGCATCAACAAACGCCAATTATGCGAGCCAATATAAGTTGCCAGGTACGTATGCCAACATTGCTTCGTTCTCATTGTTAGAGAAAGCGAAAAAGATTGCTGATGAAAAAGGACAAGCGGTGCATGTTGGTAATGTCTTATCCAGTGATATTTTCTACAACGCGGATAAAGAAGCAGCAGGTAAATGGAGAGATATGGGTGTCCTCGGTATTGAAATGGAGGCGGCTGCACTTTATATGAATGCAGCGCACGCGGGTGTGAACGCATTATGTATTTTAACAGTGAGTGATCACATTTTCACGCAGCAAGAAACCACACCAGAAGAGCGGGAAACATCATTTACGAAGATGATGGAAATTGCATTGGAGTTAGCTTAAAGAAACAAATAACCTCTTTGCCAGTCGGCGGAGAGGTTATTTGTTTCTAATAGACCTTTTGCGTGTTTTCTTAAAAAATAGTTTGCTGATCAATAATCCAATGAGCGCACCTATAAAAGTACCTGTAGTATTTAATATGACATCATCAATATTAGACGTTCGTCCAATAGCCAATACGTACTGAGCGGTTTCAATTCCTGTAGAAAAAAGCATACCCAAAAAAGTAATGGTCCACACGCTCATTTTCCGATGAAAACGAAGAGCAAAGAACAAACCGAAGGGCATAAACAGGATCATATTAAATCCTATAAGGCGAATGGTTACACTCGCTGTAATCGAGTACTCTAACAAATGAAGAATACTTGAAAAGGGCTTTAGTTGTAACGTTTGCGATCTCATGCCATATATTGGGAGGAGTGTGACCAATAGGATTCCGATGATAGACAAAATGAACAGTGCACCCGTTGAAGAAAAGAAAAAAGCTTCTCGATGAGAAAGACCTTTTTTTCTTTGGTGTTTGAAATGCAGCCAACTAATACCTAGAACGAACGGAATCATAACAGTGAAGATAGGGATGACATCGCTAAACGAATACCAAAGTTGTTCCATGAACAAATCCTCATTTCTCGGTGATCTCATCTGCATATCTTAACGGGGATAAGTGTGATTGTCAATCATTTATCTTTTGCTAATTTGTCCATAGAAAAATGTGATGACTGGTTAGAATGTGGTGTGTTATGATAGCGATGATCGGGCACACTCGTAAGAGAAGTTGTTCATATCCGATTTGTTATTGAACTGTGTGAAGGGGTGGAGGTAAAGATGGCGAGAAAGAAAAAGCAATTTGCTGTCATCGGACTAGGTCGCTTTGGCGGAAGTGTTTGTAAGGAATTGTTTGAGATGGGTCATGAAGTGCTCGCAATTGATCAAGATGAAGCAAGAGTAAATGAGCACGTAAAATTTTCTACCCATGCGATTCAATTAGACAGCACGGACGAAAAAGCGCTAGAAAGTGTTGGTATGCGGAATTTTAGTCATGTCGTTGTCGCCATTGGTGATAACATTCAAGCGAGTATTTTGACGACACTCGTCTTAAAAGAGATGGGGGTTGAGAAAGTATGGGTGAAAGCACAAAGTTATTATCATCAAAAAGTGTTAGACAAAATTGGTGCTGATTTGGTTGTTCATCCGGAATTCGATATGGGTAAAAGAATTGCACATAATATTAGCTCTGAAAAAATTATTGACTTTATCGACCTCTCTGATGACTATAGCATTGTAGAGCTTTTGGCAACGAAAAAAGTTAGTCGTCGGACGCTTGTACAGTTGGATGTACGTGCGAAATATGGTGTCACCATTTTAGCCATTAAGCGCGGTGAGGAAATGAACATCGCACCATTTCCAGAAGACGAGGTGCATGAAAGCGACATTTTAATTGTTGTGGGTCATAAAGATGATATTGACCGTTTCGAGGATGAAGGCTTGTAATATACGTTACATGTTATGTGAACCTAAACATAAGGTATTGTTTGCAAAAAAAAGCAGTTGACCTGTAATGGGCAACTGCTTTTACATAAGTGGTTTTGTTTGCCGTGCCCAGTAAATAAAAGGAATGGCGAGTGCAGAAACAAGGAATTTCAAAATATATGTGGTCAGTGCGATTTGTAGCCAAATAGACAACGAATATTCGCCCACAAAAGCGATTGTACAAAAGATCAGTGTGTCAAATGCTTGTCCAATTAAACTAGAAGCACTGTTACGAAGCCAAAGAAGTGAAGGCTTAGGGAACATTCTTTTAAAGAAAGCAAAGATGTAGACATTGAGCATGTTGCTGATTAAATAAGCAGCAAGGCTAGCGGCAGAAATTTTGACGGCAAAATTAAATAAAAATGCGAGGTGAGGTTGCGCTAAGTCTTCATTATGAGGTGTGAAATAAAGGACCATTTGCATGATGACTGTCGAGATCAATAGGGCTGAAAAGCCAAGCCAAACGGCTTTTTGTGCGAACGCTTTCCCGTACTTTTCGTTCAAAAGATCGGTTGCAAGAAAGGTCGAAGCATACATGACGTTACCAAGCGTGGCGACGAGACCGAACACTTCAATCGTTTTTGTTACTTGTATATTGGCTAAAATCGTCGCAAAACCGATCCAACTAAATAGACCAGTCTTTCCGTATAGTTTATAGAAAATGACGAGAAAGATGAAGTTCAGTAAGGCAAAAAGTAATCCATATAGTTCTGTCGGCATATGCAGTGCCTCCTTTCTTTTACGATGTAATAAACTTACACGAATCAGCATTAGAGCCATATTTTATCATGAAGTCAGGTAATTGTATAGGAAGGAAAAACTTTTCTTCCTTGTGAGCAATCATTGATGTATACTACGAGTGTAGTCAAAATATCGAGGAGAGACAGCTGTGTTATTAGGTGTTATTGTCAATGCATGTGCAATCATTGTTGCAAGCCTTATGGGGGTGCGTATTCGGCGCATTCCTGAACGAATAAAATTACTTGTTATGCAAGCTTTATCATTGTCAGTCATTGTAATGGGGATCAATATGGCACTTTCGAGTGAACAGTTTATTATAGTGATGGCCAGTTTATTAATTGGTGCGGTCATCGGTGAGTGTATGGATATTGATAAGCGATTAAATCAAGTAGGTATGTGGATTGAGGCGCGTCTCGGTAAAGCAGCACAAGGCTCTTTTTCTCAAGGGTTTGTGAGTGCGACATTGATTTTTGCAACAGGCGCCCTGGCAATTTTAGGACCTTTGGACAGTGGTTTGAGAGGCGACCACCAATTACTTTTTACAAAATCATTGATTGATGGTTTTTCTGCGCTTGTGTTTGCCTCAACATTAGGGATCGGAGTCTTATTTTCGGCTATTCCTGTTTTTTTATACCAAGGATTTATTGCTGTTTTTGCAAGTCAAATTCACGCATGGGTACCACCAGCATTGATGGAGACGTTGATTGCGGAATTGACTAGTGTTGGAGGCGTGTTTATTGTCGCCATTGGACTAAACTTGCTCCATGTTACAAAAGTAAAAGTCGCAAACCTTTTGCCTAGTTTAGTGATTGTGGTTGTCATTGTGAGTGCAATATATGGTGTACAAGTTTTATTTTAAGCGTCTTAGCCGTGGTGGCGAGGCGCTTCTACACTTATATAGGAAAAAATCGAGGTACGCTCCTATGGGCAGTTGCATACGCTAATAACGTCTAAAGGAGGCGTGAAGCAGATGGCGATGACCACGGGTGATAAGTATTTGAAGCGGATTGCGCAGTTGCAAAGTGAAGTTTGGTTAGAAGGGGAATGTATAAGAGGTGGTTTGACGAAACATGCGGCGTTTAGGTCTGTGTTGCAGGCAAAGGCAAAGTTGTATGATATGGTACAGGAACCTGCTCATCAGTCTCTGCTGCAATCATCAGATCATACAAGTAATTTTACATTTGAAATGCCACGTACGAAAGAAGACTTAGTAAAGAGAGGGAAGGCAACGCGTCTTTGGGCAAATGAAGCGGCAGGTGTACTAGGGCGTTCGCCCGATTATGTGAACACGATTGTGACCGTTTTGGCGGCGTCAAAAGCTTATTTTTCCCAGGCAGGGGTAGAGTATGGTGAAAACATACAGGGGATTTACGAACGTGCCGTCAAACATGATTATACGTTTACACATACATTTGTCAACCCACCTATTAGCCGGAAGCCTTATTACCCAGATGGTGAAAATCAAGAAGTGCCCATTGCAGCAAAAATTATAGACGAAACAGCGGAAGGTTTGGTGATTGATGGGGCACGTTTGCTTGCGACACAAGGGGGCATGACAGACGAGATTCTTGTTTTACCGTCGACAGCGTTTGTTGATAGTGACTATTTATATGGTTTCGCCATTCCTTCCGACACGAAAGGATTGCGGTTTTTATGCCGACCATCAGTTTGTAAAACATCTGTTTTTGATTATCCTTTATCGTCTCAATTTGAGGAAGGTGATGCAATTGTTGTTTTTGATCACGTGCTTGTCCCGTGGTCACGCGTATTTTTGTATCGCAATGAATTGTTGACAAGTGATCTCTTTTCGAAGACCGGTGCAGAAGCTTATATGCTTTACCAAGCGGCGAATCGACAAGTTGTGAAGACGGAGTGGTTACTTGGCTTGGCGCAAGCGCTTGTAGATGTCATGGGTATTGAACAGCATCAGCATGTACAAGGAAAGATAGCCGAAATGATTATTGCTTTAGAGGCAATGCGTGGGTTTGTATGCTCCGCTGAATCGCAAGCGCAAGTAAATGAATTTGAATTGATGGTGCCGAAGATAGAGCCGTTGCGAGCTGCCGTTTCTTACTACCAAGCAACATATCCACGGCTGGTGGAGATGTTGCAGTTGTTGGGCGCAAGTCATTTCATTGCAGCACCAAATGAACAAGACTTTGCTTCCCCGATTGCCTCTCAGCTGGAGCGGTTTGTGCGCGGCGAGTCTACGACCGCAAAAGAGAAAACACAACTGATTAGATGTATTCGTGATATGACGATGACGGAGTTTGGTATACGGCAAACACTATATGAACGATACTTTTTCGGGGACCCTATACGTGTGTTGTCATCATTGTACCATCTGTATGAGCCAGAGAAGGCTGCCTACCGCGAGCGGGTGGAGAGGTTCTTAAAACAATTGCCTCATGAAAAAATACAGATGGATGAGTCTTTCCGTTCCTAGTCATCATGCATTTAATTAGACGCGTCTTTTCTTTGGTAAAAACTAATCGCGATGCCAAATACAATCCCGATGGCAATCCCGATAGGAATGTTCTTTGTCGCAATGCCAACACTGATGCCGATAATGACGCCAAATAGTATGCCAAACGATTCATTCGGTGGTCGACGTTTATTATTGCCCACGAGGCTTTCCTCCCGTCTGAAAAAATGATGTGTACTTATTGTACCGAATGAATAGATGATCGTCAAAAAAAGCCTTTATTTTGAGTGGTATGAGAGCGCTATGACTGCCCCAACGAGGAGAGCTAGGAGAAGGATGGTCATAGAGAGTATACTAGGCACACGAAATAATTTTAGAACCACACCTATGCTGAGAAGGAGAATAATAAAAATGCTGAATCGAGCTTTCATTGAGACACTCCTTTCTGGAGGTATTAAACGAACGAACAAAAATAATTTAAATATTATCATAACATGGCCTGCATATTGGGGCAAGGAAAAGACGCCGACAATTATTGCGGCGTCTTCTTCTTGCGATAAATATGCCAAAGCATGGCGAGTATAAGACCAGCGCTCGACAAGCCAACAGAGAGACGGAAGAAAGGTGGCAAATAAGAGAACCTTACTTCGTTATCACCTTGTGATAGTTGAACACCTAAAAATGCATAATTGACTTGTTCAAGATCGGCTTTTTCCCCATTAACGGTGACCTCCCATCCTTTTTCATATGGAACAGGTACGGTCAGTAGAGAACCGTCCTTCGCATTTGGGACAGTCACATGAAGATGGTGGTTGCTAATGGAAACATCGAGTGGTTCGTTTGTCTCGCTTGCTTCACGTAAGAGATCATATGACTCGCTGTACAACTGAAAATCGCGAAGATCATAGCTTCCTTTAGGGACGCGTAAAGACAATGTGTCACTTGATTGTACCCTAATGGTTAAGTGATTTTCTTCGGTTTTATAAATCGACTTTAGTGACTTTCGGGATGTTTCAAATTCATTCACAGTCAATGGAAAGAGCGGTGCAGTAGCATCTCGATTTTTCAAGTAAAACGAAAGGTAGTCATCGACTTCATTTTCTGCTCGTTCGCCCACTTTAATATCTATGCCACCTTTTTTTTCAGTGACGGTGAGAACACCGTCTTCATATGTCCCCCCAACTGGGTGTATGGTTGCCTGCGGCATTTTGTCTGTCGCGGTTGCATCATAAGTGTCGCGCGCAATCTCATCACGGGCGATGACGCCTGTTAACATGGCGTGTTCACGTTCCAGCATGCTGAGCTCGGCAAGATCTTCTTCACTATAAATTGCGGTAGCGACGCGGGCAAATGGCAAGACAAGCTCATTTTCATATAAATGATATTGATCATTTGTGTCTTTTAAAACAAACCCATATGGAATCGGTGTATCTTCTTTAGGGTCAACGAGCTTATACGTTGTTTGAAATAAACTATGCAAATTCGCGCGATCACCAAAACCGTAGTAGCGGCTCAGACTTTCACGATTCATTGTAATTTGTAGATCTCGGTAGTACAAAAACAATAAATGTTTAGTAAGGATACTTGAATAGACGCTATTCCCATCAAAATGTTGAACAAGAGGAGTGTTGTTACGGACATCAGCGATCCATTCTGTCCTAGGTAAAGGACGATTGTCTTTCATTAAAGCTTTATGAATCAGTTCAGACGGAGTGTGATCGCCATAAGCAGTGCGTTCTAGATAGGACCTTGATGTCTTTTGTATATTGCCGTTTACAAACAAGCGTTCCGATTGATAAACATTGGAAATTACAAGTGTGCCGAGAATCAGTATCGTGATCAATGCACGTTGCGAGCGTTGCCACACACAAAAAAGGGTTACAATGGTAAAGACAACAATCGTCCATAATTGCTGTTCCGTGCGCCAATTCGTTGCGTCAGTGAAAAAGGCGAATAAGAATAAAGTGCTTGTGATGATAAGACTGATCAGTAGTGTTTTTTTCGGGGTAGCACGTAGTTTTGGTAACCCGAATACAACAGCACCAGCGACTGCAAAAGAACCCATATATTCAAACCGAAATTGAGGGGCAGAAAAGCCGTTAAAAGCACTGCCGATGAGGGGGCTGTAATGAAAGATGACAAAGAGCCCGGTTAGTATTGCAAAGAAAAAAAACGGTTTATGTTTATATAGCGTGCGGATCAAGATGAGCACGAGAAAAATAGCTGGAATTAACCACAACTTGCTCGAGTATAAAAGGTTGTCCTGAAGTGTAAAGGCGGCAATCGGTTCAGAAAACGATGGACGATAGTTTTGTAGAAAGCCATGAACCGCGGGTATAAAAGCAACTGATGCGACCATAAATCCGAGTAATAATGCTGGGATATAGAAACGAATTTGCACTGAACGCGTTGCTTGGTCGTTAGGAAAGCGAATGATGAGCCGCATTAACGCATACAGACCGATAAAGATTAAGTTCATGTAAGCAAAATAAAAATTATTAATCAATGTCAGTGCAACAGCAACGATTAACCAAGTTGGTTTTTGTTCACGGATGATTTTCTCTACACCGAGAACGAGCAGTGGTAGCCAGACATAGGCATCGGCAAAGAACTCCCAAAAGGAAACATGGCGGAAGTACATGAGACTCACGCCATAAAGAACTGCACCGACAAAAGCATATCGCCACGACGCGCGCATATAACGGAAGACGAGCGCCGACGTAAAAATGACGATTGCAAGCCGAAATGCACTAACGAACACAGCTGCTTGGCCCCAAAAGACAACGGTATCGGCATGAGCGAAGAATCCAAGCCACTGTCCAACATAAATCGCTATACACGTGATCAGAAAAAGTACGTTCGTGGAAAAGTAATAGGCGAGCTGACTGTAGGTGCCACCACCAAGACCGAAGTCGTATGCGTAAAACCAAGCACCATTTTTATATTGTTCAAACAAAAATTGTTTAAATGCCAGCATTTGTTCAGTTCCATCATGAGGACCGACCATAAATTGACCGTGTCCCCATTGGTAAAAGAAAAAAGCGTGTGCGGAGAGCGCAACGACGCCACTGGCAATAAAGAGCCATAAGAGAGTTTTTTTATTGTTCATGAGAGATAACATCCTGTTTTAAAATTTTTGCACTCATAATAAACGTAATAGGGACTGTAAAGAACACCGCGAAGATCGGTGCGAGTACAGGCGCGAGTCCAATCCATTCAACAAGCACATAGACAAGTCCACTAGAAACAGTCAAGTTCACGACTTGCGTCAATGGGAACTGAAAAAATGTTTTCCATGATGGTCGCACATTAAACGTGAAAAACACATTAAGGAAATAAGAGACCACCATACTTAATAAAAAAGCGCAGACGTGAGAAACCATGTAATGGAAAAGAAGCCACTGAGTAAATACTAAATATAATCCATAAAAAATGACTGTGTTTGTACCACCGACAAGAATAAACCGGCATATTTCTCCGTACGGAATTGTTTTACGATTGAATTTGCTCATAACGCTGCCTTTCTTTTTGTTCACTTGTTTCTTTAACTAAATAGTGAGGTCTACGTTTTGTTTCATTATAAATACGCCCAATATATTCACCAACGACACCAAGTGAGACAAGCTGAACACCGCCAAGAAATAGTACAGCTGAAATAATCGTGAAATACCCGGGGACATCAATGCCGGTACGAAAGATTTCAATGAGCATGACGAAAATATATAGCAGTGCGCAAGTGAGTGTGACAGCTCCCGTATAAAGACAAAACCGGAGTGGGCGAACATTAAAAGAGACGATACCGTCAATGCCATAATTAATCAGTTTGGCAGGGGACCATTTAGATTGTCCATTTTTCCGGCACACATTATCATAATAAATGACTTTCTGTTCAAACCCAATCCAAGAAAATAATCCTTTTGAAAAACGGTTCCCCTCACTCATAACAAGGAGTGCATCGACGGCACGACGACTGAGTAATCGAAAGTCGCCTACACCATTTTCCAATTTCACGTCGACAACTTTGTTTATGAGCTTATAGTAAAACCCTGAGACAGTGCTGCGGATAATGTTTTCTCCCTTTCTATTTCTACAAGCAATGACTTGGTCATACCCTTCTTGATACCCTTCTAATAAAGCAGGAATCTTTTCGACAGGATGCTGCAAGTCTGCATCAATAATGATCACACATTCGCCTTGGGCATGCTTGAAACCAGCCAAAATCGCCGATTCTTTACCAAAATTGCGAGTGAAAGAAACGTATTGGACCTCTTGGTGCCAGACAGACAGGCGTTGCAAAAGCGGCAAGGTAGCATCACTACTGCCATCATCAATAAAAATGACTTCCCATGGCTCTTGAAGGAAGGACAGCGTATCTCGAAGCGCAAAATAAAAGGGCTCAATATTTTCCTCTTCATTAAATGAAGGAACGATTACAGATAAAAAAGTTTGAGTCATATGGGCGCCTCCAATCGTATTTTTTGTGAAAAGGGTGAAATGGGCGCATGTGTATAGCATCTCCAGTTTAACAAAAATATTTTACAGTTAGGTTGCAAAAATAACTAAAAATGTGTATCAAAATCACAAAATAAGAGACATTTTTTATAAAAATGACTAGCGCAGTGTGGTTTTTCCCGCTAAACTAGAGGTGTGAGGGGGAATACAGATGTTAGATCGTTATAAGCTGGTTATATTTGACTTAGATGGTACTTTATATGAGGGAACCGATCATTTTGATTATTATGCTGAAAAGTTAAAAGAAAACGTAGCTGCTTCGCAAAAAGACATGTTTTCTTTAGATTATGAGGCGATGAAGTCAGGGCGGCATATCGTCCAAATTGGAAAGGTGTACGATGTAAATCGTGATCTCGTTTTGACAATGGATCCAATGACGTTGCGCGTGACCGAGGCACATACGTGGGAAGGGGCGTCTTTATCAGAAATACAGACGCACGAATTGTATCCACAGGTACTCTCATTTGATTTTGAGAACATGATTGCCATTGGGGATGGTTGGTGGTATCCGTTTGTTTGTGCGAAACATCACGGTGTGGTTGATTGTTATGACAGTTATGTCGCGACAAAAGAATATATGGTATCCGACGATTTTTCGCTTATACCACTTGCGAGACTTGTTGAAAATATTCGGATATTGAACGGGAAAACTCAAACAGTCGTTGTCACAAACAGCGATGCCGATGATGTTGCCCGATTGTTTCGGGAGCTAGGCTTAACAGGGGCATTTGAACATGTCGTGACATCTGCAAAAAAACCAGCGCAAACGACAACATTATTTAAACAATTGCTCCAACAGTATGATGTACAGCCAGAGGAGGCAGTGAGTATCGGTGATAATTTCATTAATGAGGTTGCACCAGCAGTGCTGCTTGGTATGGATGCGGTATATATTCATCCGCAACGACCTGTCGTTGATCATAAAAAAGTGCGTGTTGTGACAAGTGTTGTGGATCTTTTTTAGTTAGTGTAGTGGGTGTGGTGAAATGAACCGCACCCTATTTTTTGTACTAAAAATGAATGAAGGCGCAATAAAGAGGATGGAGCTATAAAAAGGGGAGAAAAGGATGTCAGTTAACATATTGGCGAAATAGTCGAATAGGTGCGGTGACAAGGCAATATATGAAAGAAAGTTCGTTTTAAACAGCATTTTATTTATGCTATGATAAAAAGAGCAAGGGTGAGTAAAAGGCGGTGAATGCTGTTCTTTATGCTGCATCGATGATGGTAAAGGAGGCTTTTTAATGAAAAAGGTTAGAATATTCGGTTTTTTATTGTTGTCTATATCAATGTTGGCAGCATGTGGAGATGAGAAAACAGGGGGCGATGCGAAACTCATTCGTGTTGGTGTTGCGAACGAAGCACCATATGGTTACATGGATATGGAGAAGGATGAGGTGACAGGGGCAAACCCAGAAATTGCTCGTGCTGTGTTTCAGTCAATGGGCTATGAAGACATCCAAGGAGAAGTGGCTGATTTTGGCTCATTAATTCAAGGCGTTAATGCTGGGAATTTTGATGTTGTGACTGCGGGAATGGACATACGAAAAGAGCGATGCGAAAACGGTAATTTTGCTGATATTGAAATTCAGTACGGTGAGGGCATGGCTGTCGCAGCAGGTAATCCGTTAAATTTAAGGAGTTATGAAGATATTGCCAAAAACCGTGATGTCAAAGTTGCGGTCATGGCGGGCGCAAATCAAATTGATATGCTAAAAAGTCTAGGCGTGGACGATTCTCAGCTTGTCATTGCAGATGATATCCCTGCAAACATTGCTGCCCTAGAATCAGGGAAGGCTGACGCGATGGTTGCGACAGACGCAACAGTGAATGCCGCAGTTCAAAATGCACATACAGACAAAATCATATTTGTGGACGATTTCACTCAACCGATCATTGAAGGGGTCCCACAAGTTGCTTATGGTGCGGCTGTGTTTCCGCTAACAGAGGAAGGTGAGCAATTGCGTGATGAGTATAATGAAGCACTGGCCAAGCTGATTGAATCAGGGGAATTGCTCGAAATTATTGAGGCGTTTGGCTTCACAGAAGCGAATTTGCCACCGACAGATATTACAACCGAGCAACGTTGCAATATGTAATGGAGTGGATGAAAGGAGGCATTCCAATTGATGCCTCCTTTACTTTTGGAGAGGAGTAAAAAAGATGTTTACGAATGTCAGCACGTTTTTACCGTATATGATGACTGGTCTCATTGTCACGGTACAAGTCTTTTTAGTGAGTGTACTCATTGCGTATAGCATCGCTTTCATTGCAGGTATGGGACGAGCGAGTCACCATGTTGCAATCAGGGGGGTGTCGACTGTATTTGTAGAATTGTTTCGCGGTACTTCGTTGCTTGTGCAAATGTTTTTCTTTGCTTATGCATTGCCGCTCATTGTGCCAAATTTTGCGATGTCAACATTCATGGCTGGTGCACTTGCAATCGGTTTAAATTACGGAGCATACGCATCGGAAATTGTAAGGAGTGCGATACAGTCGGTCGGGCATGGTCAGACGGAGGCGGCGATCTCATTAAATATGTCAAAGTGGCAGCGGATGAGGTTTGTTATTTTACCTCAAGCAATTCGTTTGATGTTACCTGGTTTTGGAAACAATGCCATAGAATTATTGAAAGGGACGTCACTTGTATATTTTATTTCATTAGCAGATATGACATTTCGCGCGAATGTATTACGAGGAAGTTATACGTCGCTTTCCAATCAAATAGAAATTTACTTTTATTTATTGCTCATGTATTTTGTACTTGCATTGCCGCTCATATTCTTGGCGCGTAAGTTTGAAAAACGAGCAGGTAAGGGGGTGCGCACATCATGAATCAAGCATGGGATTGGGATTTTGCAGTTGAAATCTTTCCTGAAATTGCGCGGGCGATGGGCGTCACGGTCGGTGTAGCGGTAGCCGCGTATGTCATTGCTTTACTCGTTGGGTTGCTTCTTGCGTTGTTGCGTCGTTCACGATTCAAGCTGTTGGCGCTTATTACCGCCGGTTTTGTTGAATTTGTTCGCGCGACCCCCCCGCTCGTACAGTTGTTTTTTGTTTTTTATGCAACGCCGTTAGACGGGTTACAGACAGGCATCGTCGTATTAGGGATTCATTACAGCACGTATATGTCTGAGATTTATCGTGCGGGTATCGAAGGGGTACCAAAAAGCCAATGGGAAGCAAGTAAGGCGCTGAATTTTTCTCGGGCTCAAACGTGGCGTAAAGTCATTTTGCCACAAGCGGTCCCACCTGTAGTGCCAATGCTTGGGAATTATTTAATTGTTCTTTTTAAAGAAACACCGCTATTGTCTGCCTTGTTTGTTGTTGAGATGATGCAAGTGGCGCAATCGATCGGGACGAGTACATTTCGTTATGTTGAGCCAATTACAATTGTCGGCTTTTTATTCCTTATATTAAGTTATCCGGCGGCTTTATTTATACAGTATTTAGAACATAAAGTTGCTTCGTTGCACGGAAATGGTCGTAATGGGAAGGAAGTGAGTATGTGAAAACACAAACACTTGTACGTTATGAAAACGTTAAAAAAACGTTTGGTGAAGTGACGGTATTAAATGACTTAAATTTAGAGGTAAAAAGAGGAGAGAAGGTTGCACTAATCGGTCCGTCAGGTTCAGGAAAGACAACGATTATTCGCATGCTCATGACATTGGAGCGACCGACAGAAGGCATCATTGAGATTGACGGTGAAATGCTATGGCATAAAGAGGTCAATGGTAAATTAGTTTCTGCCAATGAAAAACATTTGCGGGCGATGAGGGGAAAAGTGGGAATGGTGTTTCAACAATACAATTTATTTCCACATATGACGATTATGAAAAATTGCACGACTGCTCCGATCCATGTGCTGGGAATACGTAAAGAAGAAGCAGAAGCGCGTGCATTGGAGATGCTTGAAAAAGTGGGTTTGTCAGATAAAGTAGATATGTATCCCGCGCAGCTTTCTGGTGGACAACAACAAAGGGTTGCAATTGCACGGTCACTCGTGATGCAACCACAAGTGCTGTTGTTTGATGAGGTGACAGCTGCGTTGGATCCGGAGCTTGTTGGTGAAGTGCTCGAAGTGATTCGTGATATTGCAGCAGAAGGAAACACAACAATGATGTTAGTCACCCATGAAATGGATTTTGCCGCTGATGTTGCAGACCAAGTGCTTTTTTTAGATAACGGTCAAATCGCAGAACAAGGGCCGCCAGAAAAGGTCATTCATGCACCCAAGACAGAAAGGTTACAAGCTTTTTTAAGTCGGTTTCATGCGTAAAGCTTACGGTATGTTCTCTTAGTGAGGGCATACCGTTTTTATGATGCTGATAGCGCTGTTTTACTATTGATCACCGCAGTTGTTTAAATTTTTAAACAAAATCCTTCCTAAAAAGATTTTAAGATGATATTGGAGAGAGTGGGTTCATAAGATGTATGAGAGGGGGGAGACAATTTGAATCGCGAGCGATACATGAAGCTGTTCTTTTTAATGCTTTTCATGGCGAGTGTTGTGTTAGCACCGTTTTCCCAAGCAAGTGCACAGGAAAGACTGATGTACGATGATGTAGAGGAAGCGTTGTGGCCATATATGACGGTGACAGATGATGGCGTCTTCTTTGATAAAGACAAGGCCATTGCAGATGGGATGTCAGAAGAACAATTGCTTATTGGGGAAACAGTGAATCGCTTAAATGATGCATATGGGCAAGGTGAAATGTCTCTCCAACTATCTATACCCATTTGGGGAAATTGGTGTGGACCAGGTCATGGTGGTGGGTTTCCACAAGATTTACTAGACCAAGGTTGTATGCAGCACGATGGATGTTATGCCGAGAAAGGATATTTTTCTTGTGAATGTGATGAGGCACTGATTGCACATATTGACCGTCATTTTAGCGAAATGAAGTTTTTTGAGAAGCTTGTGGCATTAGGGGTAAAATTTTTCTTTACAGTCATGATATGTCGTTGATATAGAAAGGATTTGAAGCAGATGGGGTAAAAAATGTCGCACTTACTTGTGCAATCATATCTATGTTTCTTTGGTTACCGAATATCGTTTTTCAATTATCGACGCCTTATTGGTTACTCACACTTGTTGTCTCTCCTGTAGGAATGTTTTGTGCGGTTCTTGCGGAAAAGAAAAGTTTAATTGTATTAAACTTGGTGATGTTTTTTAGTTTCTTTCTTGTCATGCTGCTTGGTTACGTCATAAATGGTGTGCTGGAATAGGAAGGGGGTATGTGAGCCCTCCTTCCTATGTTTGATTGTTGAAAAAGACGAGCTCTTATACGATTAGTAAAAGATAAAAATAGACATTTGTCAAACGTTTTTTCTTTTCATCGCGTAGGAAAATGTGCTATGGTGATGAGAGAAAACGCTTGCTTTCGAGCAAGAAGAATGATAAGTAGAGGGGATGAAAAAGTGAAGAGGAACGAGAAATGGCTAAAAGCGTGTGTGCTCACAGCTGGTTTACTATGGCTCTCTGCGTGTGGAACCGAAACGCCGGAAGATGCAGTCTCCAAATACATAGAGGACTGGCATGCAGAAGCATATGATAAAATGTATGCGCGTTTGACAAAAGAAGCACAAGCAAACATTAGTGAAGAAGCATTTGTGAAAAGACATGAAAACATTTATGCACTTATATCAGAATTACAAGTGAAGCCGACATTTCCGGAATCGTTTTCAGGTGAAGAGACAGATGAAATTAAGGTAGACGTGTCTATGGATACGATTGCAGAACCGGTTTCGTTTACGGAGGCATTAGAAGTTGTATTGGAAGAAAGTGATGAGGGAAAAGAATGGAAAATTGCATGGAAACCACAGCTCATATTCCCAGAGCTTGAGGGAGATGATGAAGTTTCTTTTGACCGATTTGAAGCGACACGTGGTGAGTTGTACGCAGCAGATGGAGAAGTGTTGGCTGGGAACGGGGAAGTGGTGGAGATTGGTTTTAAAGCTGGCAATGTAGAAGAAGGGAGTGTTGAAAGTGTGGCTGAGGCATTCCCGTTGGACGTAGCGTATATTCAGTCTCAGCTTGAACAAGGTTGGGTAAAGCCCGATTCCTATGTACCATTGATGAGATTACCAGCGTCAGAGGAAGAGTATGCATTAAAGATGGCCAATGAGATACCTGGATTAATGAGGGGAATGAAGTCAGATCGCGTCTACCCCCTCGGTGAAGCGGCAGCGCATTTAACAGGATACATTGCCCAAGTCACAGCCGAAGATTTAGAAGACCGTGCAGGAGAGGGATATCATCAGCAATCAAAAATTGGTAAGACAGGATTAGAGGCCGTGTTTGAGTCGCGTTTACGCGGAGAAGATGGGGTGGAGATTTATACAAAAGATGCCACAGGGGAGAAAAAACACACGATTAGCGAGAAAGAGATGGCCCCCGGAGAGGACATCCACTTAACGATTGATCCGAAAGTACAACAAACAGTGTATGAGCAGTTGAAAGAGGAGGCCGGTGTCGGTGTTGTGTTACATCCAACGACGGGTGAAACGTTGGCGCTCGTCAGTGCCCCGACGTACGATCCGAATAAGTTGGCGCTTGGCTGGCCAGGAGCATACGCAGAAGCCGCGAGTGAAGAGAATAACAGTCCAATGTTGAATCGATTTACGGCGAGTTACTCTCCTGGTTCGACATTTAAGCCGTTTACTGCTGCGTTAGGGTTGAAAGAAGGGACATTAGATCCACAGGCGGCAATGACTGTGTCTGGTAGGGAGTGGCAGCCTGAAGGATCAGACTGGGGTACGCATAAAGTGAAGCGTGTGTCTGATTATGGGGAACCAGTTGACTTAAATCGAGCGCTTGTTTACTCAGACAACATTTATTTTGCCCAGCATGCACTTGAATTGGGGGGAGAGAAGATGATGTCATTTGCTGAGGAGCTAGGTTTTGGTGAGCCCTTCCCTTATTCATATGGTCTTAAGCCGTCGAGTTTTACGAATGAAGATGGCTTTGACAACGACATTCAGTTAGCGGATACAGGCTATGGTCAAGGACAAGTGTTAATGAACCCCGTTCATTTAACAGCATTGTATACAGCTTTTGTGAATGATGGAAAAGTCATTCAACCCGTATTGGATCAGAAAGAAGAGAAGTCTAAAGTATGGAAAGAAGTGTTTACGCCTGAAATTACGCAACAAATTGATCAAGCGTTAGTAGAGGTTGTTACCGACAAGCGTGGGACAGCGCATGGGATGCAAGTGGACGGAAAGTCTCTTGCCGCA
Source organism: Bacillus sp. FSL W7-1360 (assembly GCF_038592975.1). NCBI lineage: Bacteria > Bacillati > Bacillota > Bacilli > Caryophanales > Bacillaceae > Bacillus > Bacillus sp. FSL W7-1360. The sequence goes on from NZ_CP151950.1 coordinate 49,338, forward strand.
AAAACGGGAACGGCACAAGTGACTGGAGATCAAGGTGAGCAAGATGAAGATTTACTCGGCTGGATTGTGGCTTATGATCGAGAGCCGGGGCAACTTGTTGTTGCACTCATGCAAGAAGGCGCGTCTGGTGGTGATTTAATTAACAAAATGAACGCAGTTTTTACAAACGCACAATAATATAGTACGAAAAAACCAACCTAAACAGTATGAACTGTCGGTTGGTTTTTTAATATGTTGATGATCAACAAGATGGTTTATAGCCGCCTTGCCCACCGTAACCACCATAGCCACCAAAGCCGCCAAAGAGACAGAGTAAGATAAATACAACGACGATAATACCAATGATCCAGCCAAATCCACCGCCACAGCCAACACCACCATACGATCCACATGGTGGTGGGCAGCATCCTTGCCCGTAACCTCCGCCGTAATAGCTCATAAAAGCACCACCTTTCCGGTTTACTACAACATATGGATTTGCCCTATAAAAGGTGATGGAAGCGCAAAATTTGGGCAAATGTCTATACAAGGAAAGAGGGTTAAAATGCGAGCCGGAAGTGGAATGACATCGGTTGTTTCACGTCTTTATGATCAAGTGTATGCTCATCTGTATAAGGTGAAAACGTATCAACCGTAACTGTTTGCAAATTTGGATTAAAAGAGAGTAAGCGAATAAAGCCATTACCACCCTTTTTAAAGCGTTGATAGTCAGTTAATAATTGCACGACTGTGCGATCTGTTTTGCCGTCACCGTCATCGTCAATGCGATCGAACTTTTGGGCGGTACCTGAATAGTGTCCACTTAAGACAAGCTGGACATTAGGAGAAGGAAGAATGAGTGTTTGGAACAGCTTTTCTCCATCACCAGACCGGCTACCGTCCAATTTTAAATAACGGTGGGTTGCAATGATGACAGTGTGTTTTGGATGCTCGTCTATTACAGTTTTCGCCCAGCTGAGCACGTCATCGTTTAAACCATACCCAATGTGTAACATAAGGAACTGATGGGAGGAAACCTTAATCTCATCATAATGTGCCCGATTATTTTCATATGTTCCTTTGTGATACGAGAGGTTTTTAAAGCGTTTTTCACCGAAGTAGTGACTGAAATGTTTATAATTTAATTCATCATGAGCGACGTCATGGTTGCCGGCGAGCACACCGTAGGGAACAAGCGCAGTATCTAACGTTTTCATGGCTTTATGTGCATTGATCCATTCTTTTTCCTTGTTATGATGATTGACAATGTCGCCCGTATGAAATACATAGCGAATGTTGTCTGATTGTGCCTTTTGAGCGATCCAGTCAGTGATGCGCTCGTATATGTGTGGGTATTTTTCTGAATAGTATTGTGTATCTGTCATCCATACAAAAGTAAATGGGTGGTTTTGTTGTGCAGAAACAGTGCTTATATTAAATATGAACGTGAGAATGAGTAGGAAAATAAGTTTTTTTGCGTTTTTGTATGTGTTTTTCATGGGTACCTCCTTATCGATCTTAGTGTATCCAGACGTGGACGAATCATGTTAGGATACTTAAGTGTTTTTCTTTGCCTAAAAAGGACGTTCATGCTACGATTTTGGTAAATGCCGTCGAGAAAGGGTGGATTCATGTGCAGAGTAGCGAAAAAGTTGCGCAGATGATTGAAAATGTAGAACGTGTCATGATAGGGAAAACAACTGAGATCCGCCTTGTTTTTGTGGCACTATTGGCCGGTGGACATGTGTTACTAGAAGATGTTCCAGGTGTTGGAAAGACAATGTTTGTAAAAGCTGTGGCTCGAACAATCGGGGGTTCGTTTAAACGGATTCAATTTACACCAGATTTATTACCATCAGATGTGACGGGTTTTTCCTTTTATAACCAACATCATGGTCAATTTGAATTTCGCCCTGGACCGATTATGGGCAATGTTGTGTTAGCTGATGAAGTCAATAGAACATCTCCTAAAACCCAGGCAGCGTTGTTAGAAGCTTTGGAAGAGGGATATGTCACTGTTGATGGCACTACACGTCAGATTGAAGCGCCTTTTTTTGTGATGGCGACACAAAATCCGATTGAGTATGCAGGCACGTTTCCACTTCCTGAGGCACAGTTGGACAGATTTTTGTTAAAAATAGCGGTTGGGTATCCAACATTTACAGAAGAGTTAGCGTTATTAGACCGCGTTATGCATGAGCATCCAATTGCAGCGTTAGAAAGTGTGATGACGCCAGAAGATATTGTTCATTTGCAACGAGCAGTGAAACATGTTTATTTAGCAGAAGAAGTAAAATCTTATTTGGTTCAAATCATTCAAGCAACACGTTTTGACCCGCATATTGAGCTGGGTGCTAGTCCACGAGCGGCGATTGCGCTCATGCGTGTGTCACAAGCGTATGCATTCTCAATGGGACGCACGTACGTAAAACCAGATGATGTGAAGGAAGTGACGCCTTATGTACTAAATCATCGCATACGTTTAAAGCAGGAGCGACGCCATAGAGAGATGCGACCAGAGACGGTCATTGAACAGTTACTAGCGCAGATTGAAGTGCCAGTCATGATAAAAGAGAAGGTTTCGTTGTGAAACGAACAAAAATGTCTGTGCAAACGAGACGGTGGTTATTTGCATGTCTCCTTTTTGCGGCGAGTTTTGTGTATGCCTTGTTTCGAGGTGGTTTTTTAAGCTGGTTTTTATTTTATGCAATCGTCAGTGTTGTCTTATTTTCTTGTATCGTTTCGTTTTTATCTTTATGGGGCATTCAAGTTGCGCGACAAATATCGACACAGGAAGTACCATGTTTCTCCCACGTCGATGTGAAAGTGATGATAAAAAAACAACGTTGGTTGCCTGCTTTTTGCTATGAGGTTGTCGATCAAGTACCAAAACGATTGCAGGCGACAAAGACGCAACGCGCATGGTTGTCTCCTTCGTTGAGAAAGCAAGTATCATTTTCTTATGTAGTTCAAGCGACTGTGCGTGGCCAACATATATTTCCTCGTGTAAATGTGACGGTCCACGACTTGTTCGGTTTACTAGCGCTTAAACGAACAATTCCAGTGACAACAGAAATGCTCGTCTATCCGGCATATTGTCAGCTAGATGATTTGGCGTATGCGGATGTAAAGGAACAAACGACGAGAAAATGGTTGCACCAACAAGAAGACTATGCATTTGCAGGTATTCGTGCATATGAACCAGGGGATCGTTTAGCTAGAGTGGACTGGAAGCGTTCTGCTGGTGTCACTGGATTGTTCACAAAAATGTTTGAAACAGAAGCACATGAACAAGCGATCGTCATAGCCTTCCCGTATGCCGGTCGTGCTAAGGATGAAGCGACCTTTGTTCGATTTGAGCAAGCGGTGTCGAGTGTGACGTCTATTGTGGCGACGTTAACCGCGGGACAAGTGACATCATCTCTATTGTTTTATGATCAAGGGTGGCAAACATTGTCGGTGTCAAAGTCGTCGTGGTCAGCAGCGTTACGCACGTTGTCCTTACTGTCTTCAACGGAAAACGAGGTAATTTCACCACAAGATATCGTATTAACACGGGAAAAAGTGGTTGTGTTTCTCGTGATACCGATTTATACGTCTGCTGTTGAGCAAGTGGTGCGGTCATTTTTGGATAGAGGACAACATGTTTATGTGACCATTGCTTCGCGCATATCTATGCATGAGCAAGAGACGCTAGAAGCGGCAGGAGCGATGTTTCTTCATGTGCCACAACAACGATATGAGCAAACAGACGGGGAGGCGTTTCGTCGTGCGTGAACGATTATGTGATGCATTGCTTTATACGGGTGGATTATTCCTTGTTTTAGAATGGATTTATCCAATCCCTTTCTTAACGCATACAGATAATATTACGATTTTCGCATGGGCATTCGTGTTGTTCTTTGTCGTTGCTTTTATGAACATAGCGCCATTCCTACGGTTTATGTTACGTGTGCTAATCATCATGGGTGCGCTGTTTCTAGGGTTTCCAACTGATGCAGGCCAGTCTTGGTTTTCTTACATGGTACAGGAATTGATTGATCAGCCATTGTCTATATTATCGTCTGGAAATTTAGCAAATGTAACGGATTTTTATAGAACTTTTTTATTTCTCATTGTGCTTTCACTTGTATCTCACGTGCTTTTTTATTGGATTGTGTACGGTCGCCGGATTTTATCTTTCGTGGTCATCACGATTGTGTTTGTCATCATTGTTGACGCCACGACGGTTTATGATGCAGGTGTAGCGGTCATGCGTATTTTCGCCATAGGTACGTTTTTATTTATGTTCATTCGTTTTACGGAGCAGTATAGACAGATGAAGCACGTCAATGAGCGGAAAGGCTTGTTTGGTGTCATGACGTTGGGGATCCTTTGTATGATGGGTGCACTTCTTACTGGATATACATTACCAAAGGCTGCGCCTGTCTTTTCTTTTGGCACAGACAACAGGCAGTCTGGGGAGGGAATGAAAAGCGAGGGGCGCACCGGTTACGGTGAGGACGATCTTCATTTAGGTGGACCGTTGATGCAAGATGAGACACACATTTTTCGGGTATGGACTTCCTCTGAGCAAGCATACTTAAAAGGTGAAACGAAGAATATGTACACAGGCACAGGGTGGGATATGATTGCGTCAGAAGAAGAGCAGGAACAAGGGCGCTTTGTGGAACTGCCTCTCTTAGAACAAAATGTGCGTACGGATATTGTGTCATTCTCGGAGGAAAAAACTGCAACGTTTTTGGGTCAAGGGCCGGATGTCGCGTTTGATCATATTTTTTATCCAGGACAATTGCAATCGTCAAGCGTTGTTGGTTGGCGTAACACAGAAGATGAAGACGTTTATAACGTTCGGATCGATCCTTTGTCGAGCAAGGTAAGATTAGAAAACGGAGAAGCACCACCCGGGTTGTATGATGTCGTGTATCGGGATGCGACATATGATTTTGCAGCGTTAAAAGAATACGACATTCAGTATGACTTTGAAGATGAAAACATATGGCTATTTACACTATTACCTGAGGAGCTACCAGATCGCATTAAGGAAAAGGCACAAGAAATTGTTGGGGAGGAAACGCATCCTTACACCCAAGCAAAAGCGATTGAAAGTTATTTAAAAGGACCCGATTTTCGTTATGAGACAGACGATGTCCCTATTCTTGAAGAAGGAAAAGATTATGTAGATCAATTTTTATTTGATACACAGCGGGGATATTGCGAGCAATTTTCGACAGCGATGGCGGTGATGTTACGTACACTCGATGTACCGACGCGGTGGGTGAAGGGTTTTGCTGGAGGAGAGAAGGCGCAGCTTCCAGAGGAAGACATGTTGCAGATGGGACGCGAGGGTTACTTAATTAAAAACCGTCACGCTCATACGTGGGTAGAAGTGTATTTCCCAGAAGTTGGTTGGATTCCTTTTGAGCCGACACCGGGTTTTGCCGGTTTCTCGCACATTGCGCAGTCAGACTCAGATGATGACGCAGAAAAAACACCTGATACACCTGATGGACAAGATGAACAGGCAGCAAGTGAACAACTGGAGGATGCAGGCAAAGATCCCGTGACGAAAGAAGGTAAGAAGTCATTATCTATTGATCTTACGTTGTTGTTAGCGTTGTTTGTTGTGTTCATGTCAATTGTTGTGTTGGTTGTGAACACTTTTTATAAAACAATTGTCCGTTTTTTTGCCCAAAGACGATTTCAACAGCAAATGAGTCCAACGTCTTTTAAAGCGGCGTATATGCACTTACTCTGGGTGCTTCATGTACATGGGTATGAACGGGGAAAACCACAAACATTGACAGAGTATGCGGCAAAAATTGATGAAGCGATCGGCGGTGATCATATGCGGTCGTTGACAGCTGTGTATGAACAATATGTATATGGTGGACGTGTGCCGAACCTACAAGCACATATCTATGAAAAACATTGGAAAATGATGTTAGCAAAAATCAAACCTTGACCATGCAACGCGCTACTTGGTAAAATAGACGCTGTGAAACATGCATAGAGACGGAAGATGAGTGTCATCATGTAGGTAGATCTAGAGGGTGGTATGAGGGATCGAACAAACAGTTTTTCGGAAGTAATTACCGGAATGATACGGTTTTTGTATCCTGAAAGGGTTTGGTCGGCTACAACCTGGTGCGTATGAAACGTATCGGGATTTGTAGCCGTTTTGTTTAAATAATTTAGCGATGTAAAGGGTGGATGGTATGCAAAAGGCGAGTCATGAGACGGTGATTGTCCTTGATTTTGGCGGGCAGTATAATCAGTTAATTACGAGGCGTATCCGTGATCTTGGTGTATATAGTGAACTACACTCCCATAAGATGACGGCTGCAGAGATAAAAGAGAAGAACCCAATAGGCATTATTTTTTCAGGTGGTCCTAATAGTGCCTATGCGCCAGGTGCACCGACATGTGACCCCGCGATTTATGATTTAGGGGTGCCGATCTTAGGAATTTGTTATGGTATGCAATTGATGACGCAACATTTTGGTGGGAAAGTAGAGCAAGCTTCACAGCGTGAATATGGGAAAGCGTTGTTAGAGGTCGCTCATGAGTCTCAGTTATTCGAAGGAACCCCTGCATCACAACCGGTGTGGATGAGCCATAGTGATAAAATTGTTGTCCCACCCACTGGATTTACAGTTGATGGTACGAGTGATTCTTGTCCTGTTGCAGCGATGAGTGATACGTCGCGCAATTTGTACGGTGTGCAATTCCATCCGGAAGTAAGACACTCTCAACATGGGAATGAACTACTGAAGAATTTTGCCTTTTCAATTTGTAACGCAAAAGGTGATTGGTCCATGGAGAATTTTGTTGAGGAACAAATTTCGAAGATTCGTGAGCAAGTTGGGGACCGACAAGTATTGTGTGCTCTTAGTGGTGGCGTCGATTCTTCTGTTGTCGCTGTGCTCATTCATCGTGCCATAGGTGACCAGCTGACGTGTATGTTTATCGATCACGGTTTGCTACGCAAAGGAGAAGCTGAAAGTGTCATGAAGACTTTTAGCGAAGGGTTCAATATGAACGTTGTTAAAATCGATGCATCTGAACGTTTCCTCGGAAAATTAAAAGGTGTAACCGATCCAGAAGAAAAGCGGAAAATCATTGGGAATGAATTTATTTACGTCTTTGACGAAGAATCAGCCAAGCTTAAAGATAAAGAAATGGAGTTTCTGGCGCAAGGCACATTGTATACAGATATTATTGAGTCAGGAACAGATACAGCGGAGACCATTAAGTCACATCATAATGTTGGTGGTCTACCAGAAGACATGAAGTTTAAATTGATTGAACCGTTAAGTGCATTATTTAAAGATGAAGTGCGCGCGGTCGGAACTGAACTAGGTATTGCAGAGGAAGTGGTTTGGCGCCAACCATTCCCAGGTCCAGGTCTAGGTATTCGCGTATTAGGTGAGATCACGGATGAGAAGTTAGAAATTGTCCGTGAGTCGGACGCTATTTTACGCGAGGAAATTAAAAAAGCGGGGCTCGATCGGGATATTTGGCAATACTTCACCGCGCTACCAAACATGCGGAGTGTTGGTGTGATGGGGGATGCACGTACGTATGACTACACAGTCGGTATTCGTGCGGTCACATCGATTGATGGGATGACATCAGACTGGGCGCGTATCCCGTGGGATGTACTTGAAAAAATTTCAACGCGTATTGTGAATGAGGTTCCTCATGTGAATCGGATTGTTTATGATATTACAAGTAAGCCACCTTCTACAATTGAGTGGGAATAAGTAAGACATGAAAAACCTGGTAGCACTTTATGTGCGCACCAGGTTTTTGTTCGTCATAAATAACTTACTGCTTGTCCATGTTACTAAAGGCTGCCTGAACCGACGTAATGCTGCTGCCAATACGTGTTGTTTAAGTTCGATTGTTCTACGCCACTTGAAGCAGCATGAATAAAGCTGTTGTTACCAATGTAAATGCCAGCATGTGTAATATAGGCATCTGTTTCATATGTGTTCGTAAAGAAGACGAGATCGCCTACGTTTGGAGATGAAGTGGGGGAAGCCATATCGTATAGCCCTTGTGCACTTCGTGGTAATTGAATACCTTGTGTACCAAATACATAATGAATAAAGCCGCTGCAGTCAAAACCTGTTTGCGGTGACTGTCCGCCCCATGAATAAGGTGCGCCAAGTTGATCGAGCGCTACGTCAATGAGTGATGAATGGGTTGTATTTGATGCAGGTGCTGCTGTTTGTATCGGTTTTGCAGTCTCGTTTGTTGAAGTTGTTTGGGTCGTCGCTGTGGTTGGAGTTGCAATTCCCAGTGCTTGCATCGTTTTTGGACCAACAATCCCATCCACTTGCAATTGATTCGCTGCTTGAAAGTCTTTGACAGCGTCCTCTGTTTTAGGACCAAAAATGCCATCAACATTTGTGCCTACTTTTTCTTGTACTTGTTTTACAATATCGTTCCGGTCCCCTAGGCGAACAGTTTTTACTGTGACGGGTGTACTTGCCTCGGTTGTTGTCGTTTGTGGCGAGGTCTCATTAACTTTAGTCATGTCAACACTTGCGGACGCTTCGCCGTTTAAAGCGAACAGGGCTGTGGTTGCAAGTCCTACTGTAGCAGCTGAGCGAAGTACCCATTGTTTCCATGTGAGCGATGTTGTGCGCGTTTGGATGTTTTTCACGAAAATGCCTCCTTGAATAATCGTCCTTGTTATTAATGTAACGTATGGACATGACAAAACGTTTATTGGTCGATTACGAAGACATAACAATTCTAAAACAGTTAGATGTGCGACTCTCGTAGGGGATAGGAATACTCACATTAGATTTTTTGCAAAAAAAAAGCCGTGGACACTTGGTCCACGGGAAGTCGAACTATATTTGAAAAGGGGGTCAAATCACATGTCTCTATTATAAAATGCAGCGATTGCGAAAAGGTTACAACTTGATTAAAAGCTTATGACTATTTGGCGCTCTCCGTTTCTGGCAGATGCTCTAGGTAGTGCTGAACGTTTTGCGCAGCGAGAGAGCCATCACCTGTGGCAGTGACAATTTGCCGTAATGTTTTCTCACGAATATCACCAGCAGCATAAATGCCTGGAACGTTCGTTTCCATCTCTGCGTTGGTGACGATGTAGCCTTCATCATTTGTGATGTCCAAATTTTTTACACAATCACTTAATGGCATCATGCCAATGTAGATAAACACACCGTCAGTTTTATGCGTTTCACGTTCCCCGGTTTGTGTGTCTTTTAAAGTTAAGCTGCCGACTTTGCCGTCTTTTTCGTGAATTTCTTCGGCAACTTTGTTCCACATAAAGGAGATTTTTTCGTTTTGAAAGGCTCTATCTTGTAAAATCTTTTGTGCCCGCAGTTCATCGCGTCGATGGACGATGGTCACTTTAGAAGCAAAACGAGTCAAGTAAACGGCTTCTTCTACGGCAGAGTCACCGCCGCCAATGACGAATAGCTCCTTATCTTTAAAGAAAGCACCGTCACACACCGCACAATAAGACACGCCACGCCCGCTCAATTCTTGCTCGCCGGGAATGCCTAATTTTTTATATTGGGCACCTGTAGTTACAATGACGGCACGCGTGGTGTATGTTTTGTTCCCAGCAATGATGCGTTTTGTATTGCCATCATCAATGATTTCTTTAATATCACCATAAGCATACTCGGCGCCAAACTTCTTGGCGTGTTCAAACATTTTATTTGACAATTCCGGCCCTAAAATGTGATCGAATCCTGGATAGTTTTCAACATCTTCCGTGTTGGCCATTTGTCCACCAGGAATACCACGCTCAATCATTAATGTGCGTAAGTTTGCACGAGATGTATAGACGGCTGCTGTCATGCCGGCTGGACCAGCACCAGCGATAATGACGTCATAGATTGTCTCTTCCATGTTTCACACTCCTAAATTATGTCTTTCGTGTATATCATTATCGTAGCGGATCTGTAATCGTGATGTCCAATGTTCTGCTCACAAGCGCGCGACTAGAAAGGAGAGAAGGTAATTTGTTGACTTTGCTGCTGCTTGATGGCATTTAGTTGTGCGCTAGACATATGACAACCGCGTTCAGCTGCTTTTTTTAATAGTGATGTTGCACGTGCACGGTCACCCGTATGATAAGCAGCTACACCGTAGCAACGCAGCAATTGTACATGGTCTTCGCCGTGAGTAAAAGCGAGTAACGGTCGTTTCATTACTTCTCTATATTGTCCTAATGTGCACAGCACTTCAACTAGTCGGATCGCATGATCAATATCCATTGGAAGGATCGTTGGAAGGAGCTGTTTGTATTGGGCGACCTTTGTAGCATGCCCAAGTTTGTCATGGAATAATGCTAAATTACAATGTGTTAGTAGGTTATTAGGATGTGCTTTTAAGATGGTTTCACATAGTGAAAAAGCACGTGCATATTCTCCTTTTCGAAAAACCACTTCCGCAAGGTGGTTTTGTGCAGCCCAGTAAGCTGGATACGTATTTGTAATGTCTTCTAAAATCCTCATTGCGTGGTCGAGCTTAGATGTTTCCATATATTCGAGCGCTTGGGCATGCAAGTCAAGTAGATGTTCGTCTTCCTCTTGATATGAAGAAGTAAAAAGTAAGTCATTGTCGCATACGTCAATTAAGCGTTGCGCTTCTTCGGCACATTCTCCTTCTGGCTCAAGTTGTAAGTAACGCTCTGCATGGTGTTTTGCTTGGGAGAAGTAGCCTAAATAGGCAGCATTGCTAGCAATGAGGAAGTGGCAAATTTCTTGTTGTTCTTCCCCTTGGTAAAGGACATTTTGTAAAATCTCATTTGCTCGTTCGTATTCACCTAATTCTGTGAGCACAATAGCGAGTTGGACTTGGAAAGCCGGCTCGTTATCACTACGTTTGATGGCTCGCTCGAACTGTTTTACCGCTTGATGCAAGTTTTTTTTCTTAAATGCCGTCAAGCCTTTATGGAAAAAGTAGTCTCCGCTTCGGTGGAAGGGTACAACAATATTAGATGTTTGTTTTGAATGATATCTGTCGCTCATGTACGCGATGCCTCCAAATGCGTTTCATTATGTCTAGTATACACGAATATAGACTTGCTGACAGCCGGTGTTTTCAAATATAGGGGTAGAAGAAAGCTTGGAAAGTGTTCAAATGGCGTGCGCACAATCATTGTGTTGCAGTGTACTTATATTGTATACTGTACTATTAAGAACGTGAGGTGATTTTGTGCAAAGAATCACAAATTGTCTGTTGAGAGACCGTGAGCAATGTTTATTGCTGCAAAAACCAAGCCGTGGTTGGTGGGTTGCGCCAGGCGGGAAAATGGAATCTGGAGAATCAATTAAGGAAGCTGTTGTGCGTGAGTTTTGCGAGGAGACGGGATTGATGCTCGTTAAGCCTATGCTGCGAGCGATTACAACGACTGTGATGATGGATCATGATGAAGTTGTGAGCGAATGGATGATGTTTACGTTTCTTGCAACGCAATATAAAGGGAAGATGATACAACAATCTCCGGAAGGGAATTTGGAGTGGGTGAGTGCGGACAAATGCGGACATTTACCAATGGCAAACGGGGATCAATATTTGTTTGCACATTTGTTAAAGGGCGAAGGGCTCATGTATGGGACTTTTTATTATACACGTGATTATGAACTGATCGATTTTCGGCTTGATCCAAAGCCTATGATGGAAGAGGGAGAAGCAAATGAGTCACGCTGATGTTGATATTGTAATCATTACAGGCATGTCTGGTGCGGGTAAAACCGTTGCTGTGCAGAGCTTTGAAGACTTAGGGTTTTATTGTGTTGACAATTTACCGCCAGCATTGCTTGGTAAGTTTGTTGAACTTATTGAGGTAGGGGCAGATAAAGTAACGAAAATTGCGCTTGTCATGGATTTGCGTGGACAATCATTTTTTGATGAATTATTTCAAGCGTTGGATGAATTAAGTGCATCCGCACCAGCGTGGTTACGGATGCAAATTTTATTTCTTGATGCCAAGGATGCTGCGCTTGTTCAACGATATAAAGAGACACGCCGTACTCATCCACTAGCAATGGATGGTTTATTGTTAGAAGGTATTCAAAAGGAACGTCAATTGCTGGAAGAAATGAAAGGGCGGGCGCAACAAATTGTTGATACAACGGATTTAAAACCGCGCGCGTTACGTGAAAAGATTCAAAAAAGATTCGGTACAAAAGAACGTCCTGTCTTTACTGTGCATTTTCTATCATTTGGGTTTAAGTATGGGATTCCAATTGATGCCGATTTAGTATTTGATGTGCGCTTTTTGCCTAATCCTCACTATATTGCTGAATTGCAACCGAAAACAGGTTTGGAGCAAGAAGTATCGTCGTATGTATTGAAATGGCAAGATACACAGCAGTTTGTTCACAAGTTGACTGATTTATTTTCATTCATGCTTCCTCATTACAAAAGAGAAGGAAAAAGTCAAGTTGTCATTGCCATTGGCTGTACAGGGGGACAACACCGCTCCGTCACATTAGCGGAACACTTTGGCGCATATTTTGAAGAAGCGTGGCGTACTTACGTTAGTCATCGTGATATTTCAAAACGAAAGGCCCAGCTATCTTGATGAGAAAAAGAGTCGTTGTCATTGGCGGCGGTACCGGATTATCTGTGATTTTACGAGGATTAAAGACATTTCCGATCGACATTACGGCAATTGTGACGGTTGCTGATGATGGCGGGAGTTCGGGAATTTTACGTAAAGAATTAAACATTCCACCACCAGGTGATGTACGAAATGTACTTGTTGCACTTGCTGAAGTAGAGCCATTGGTGGAGGAATTATTCCAGCACCGCTTTTCCAGTGGCAGTGGATTGAGTGGTCATTCACTTGGCAATTTGTTGTTGGCAGCAATGACATCGATTACAGGTGATTTTCAACAAGGGATTGCAGAAATAAGTAGAGTGTTAAATGTGCGCGGGCGTGTGTTGCCTGCAGCGAATGAAAGTGTAGAATTGCATGCAGAAATGACAGACGGCACGGTGGTTTCCGGAGAGTCAAAAATTCCGCTTGCACGTAAACGAATTGCTCGGACGTTTTTGACCCCCCCACATGTGAAGGCATCTTCAGAAGCACTTTCTGCCCTTTCGAGAGCAGATCTCATTGTGCTTGGACCCGGATCGCTTTATACGAGTGTATTACCTAATCTACTTGTACCCGGTATTAGTGAGACGGTACGCGCATCAGCGGCGAAAAAGGTGTATATTTGTAATGTCATGACACAACCGGGTGAGACGGATCAATATACAGCCTCCGAGCATGTCCAGGCGCTTGTTGATCATTGCGGAGACGGACTAATTTCGCACGTGTTGGTAAATGATGAGAACTTGTCACCAACGGTATTGGCCCGTTACGAAGCTGAAGAGGCTACACCCGTTGTCTATAATCATGATGCACTTAAAACGTTCGGTGTCACGATTTTGTGTGATCGCTTTGTGGTGGAAAGGGAGAAAAAGATCCGTCACGATGCAATGCGTGTATCCGAAGCGTTACTCAGCTTGCTTCGCACATCAAATCAAGTGTAAATGGATTGTTTTTGTAGAGGGGTGGTGCGCAATGTCCTTTGCCGCTAAAGTGAAAAAAGAGTTGACTCAGTTGGAAATTGCATCATGTTGCGCACGTGCAGAGCTCTCGGCACTTATTCGTATGAATGGTGCGCTATCTCTTGGTGGGCAAGTGCTTGGATTAGATGTGACAACGGAAAATGCCGCGATTGCGCGGCGGATATATACGTTGATCAAACGGTTATTTCCATCCATTCATATTGAGCTGCTTGTGCGTAAAAAGATGCGTTTGAAAAAAAACAATGTGTATTTAGTTCGGCTGCGTGAAGGCGCTAAGGAATTGCTCGAGGAGTTGTACATTTTAGGTGAGTCGTTTCACTTTATTCGAGCAATTTCACCCGAGATCGTTCGCGATACATGTTGTGCACGTGCATATTTACGTGGTGCATTTCTTGCGGGAGGCTCTATCAATCATCCAGAAACGTCTTCTTACCATTTAGAAATTTTTTCTTTTTATGAGGAGCATAGTGTGTCTCTGTGTCAACAAATGAATACGTTTGATCTTTCTGCGAAAACGCTAGAACGAAAAAAAGGCTTTATCACTTACATTAAAGAAAGTGAGAAGATTACCGAGTTTTTGAATGTCATTGGTGCACATCAAGCATTGCTTTACTTTGAAGATGTGCGGATTATGAAGGATATGCGTAACTCCGTGAACCGGCTCGTCAATTGTGAGACGGCCAATTTAAATAAAACCGTCGGCGCAGCGTTACGACAAGTGGAAAATATTCGTTATATTGAACGGATGTTGGGCTTAGAAAATTTGGATCCAAAGTTACAAGAAATCGCGTCTTTGCGTGTGAAGCATCAAGACGTGACCTTAAAAGAGTTGGGAGAAATGGTGCAAGGAACGAAGGTGAGCAAGTCTGGTGTGAATCATCGCTTGCGAAAATTAGACGAGCTCGCAGAAAAACTAAGAAACGGCATCTATGAAGAGAAACATCGGGGGTGATCATGATGATTGAGAAAAAGGTAACAATTGGTCTTAAAACCGGTTTACAAGCGCGGCCAGCAGCCGTGTTCGTGCAACAAGCGAATCGTTTTGTGGCAGACATATCTCTAGTAAAAGGAACGACAACCGTCGATGCAAAAAGCATCATGGGATTGATGAGTTTGGCGCTTCACCAAGGGACAACAGTGACATTGGCAGCAACGGGTACAGACGCAGAGGAAGCTGTAGCTACGCTTTCTGAATACGTGGAGGGCGGAGAGGTTTGAAGAAAAGTGTATGCATGGACATCGCGCCTAGAGATTACCGAGTAATTTCCAGGCGCTGTTTTTGAGAAGATGACTCATGTCGTGTGCGCTTTTTTAATAGATAGTGAACGTTGAGGTGTAAGGCCAAGGATATAATGATATAAAAACCAAAAAAGATTAACCCTGATCGGATATTTTGATAAATAAAGTGATTCAGTAGTAGAGAAATAGCAGCAGCACCAAATGAGGCTGGAATAAAAATACGTTTTAGCAACCGTAGTGAGGCAACGTCTAACGGTTTTTTGGTCGTGTTTAGTAAAACGACACCGATAAGCGATCCAAGGATCCATATGAAGGAGACAGAAATATCAAACGTCCCAGTAATGAGCGTAAATAATAGTGACCCAAAACCGCTGATAATAAGGTAGACATAAAAATTTGGCCAGTTTGCTTGAGTAAGGATTTGATGCTCTTGATACTGGCTCTGCCATTCAGCCGCAATTTTGTTTGGTGTAGGAAATTCATATTGCAGTAAGGTAATTGTGGCTTCAGATGTTGTTTTTTCCAGAGATTGTCGCGCAAATGCTTGCAGCTCTTTTGTAAGGGCAATTCGTTTTTGTTCAGTATAATGAGACGGTAGCGAGGTTGTAGCTTGTGTAACTTCGTCAATGAAGTTGTAAATATAGTCAGAAACAGCCGTATCCATTAGTGACGACTCCTTTCTCGTGTTATAATGTCATGGATATGTAGAAGGGGAAAAACCTCCCCGCAATTTCGATAGCGACAGGGAGGTTTTTCAGTTACTTCGTTGAAGAGATCACGTCGTCAATCAAGCCGTACGTTTTTGCTTGCTCTGCGGTCATGAAGTTATCGCGGTCTGTGTCTTTAGCGATCGTCCGATAAGTTTGACCTGTGCGCTCTGCCATAATTTCATTTAGCTTTTTACGCATTTCCAAAATACGTTTAGCGTGAATTTCCATATCTGATGCTTGCCCTTGCATGCCACCAAGTGGTTGGTGAATCATTACTTCACTGTTCGGGAGAGCGAGCCGCTTTCCGTTTGCCCCGGCTGTAAGTAAAAATGCACCCATTGACGCAGCCATGCCGATACAAATCGTCGATACGTCTGGCTTGATGAACTGCATCGTGTCATAAATGGCCATGCCAGCTGAAATGGATCCACCTGGAGAGTTAATGTAAAGCGAGATGTCTTTTTCAGGATCTTCTGCTTGTAAAAAGAGAAGTTGCGCAACAATAGAGTTGGCGACATTGTCGTCAATCGCGCTCCCGAGCATAATAATCCGGTCTTTTAATAGACGAGAGTAAATGTCGTATGCACGCTCGCCACGGTTCGTTTGTTCAATTACTGTTGGAATTAAATTCATGTGAGATCCTCCTTGTATGCACTGCGGACAGAAGAAGCCGAAATGCAGTTTGTATGTAGTATGATAACGCAAAGGTCAAGAAAGGTCAAATGATTTGTCTTGCGTATTTTGTTATTGTTGTATTCGAGGTTTAAGGGGGAGGATCCTGCTTTTTGTTTTTTATGGAGCAAAGTGGCCTTACTACATTTTCTTTTCCTATTATTTTTCCTCCCCACATGTACACTTTTGTGCTATGATACGGGTAGGAGGGGTGGCATATGGAGCTCGGTCTTTTTCAACAACAAAAGATGAGTTTAGTGATGACGCAGTCGCTGAAGCAAGCAATTCATTTATTGCAATATAGTGCGACTGATGTGATGGCTTATCTAGAAGAACAGGCGCTGGAAAATCCGTTGTTGGAAGTAGTGCCCCTAAAAGAAACGAAACGAGATGATTACATCGGGCAAGTGACCGTTTCGAGTGACCAAAAACATGCGGCGCTAGAAAACACTGCCCGTTCTTATACAACATTATATGAAGCATTGCGTTTTCAAGTTTTAGACCTCGCCGGTGTAACAAAAGAAGAAAAAAAACACCTGCATTATTTGATTGATTGTCTTCAAGAAGATGGTTATTTCAGGGATGATTTAGCAGATATTTGTGAGAAGCGTGGTTTAACTTTAGTGGACGGTGAGCATCTGCTTGCGCTCATTCAATCGCTAGAACCAGCTGGTGTTGGTGCGCGCTCACTTGGCGAGTGTTTGGCGTTACAATTGGTTCGTATACCTGATTGCGATCCGTTGGCGCCTGAAATTGTACGCATCCATTTGGAGTGCTTGGCAGAGCGGAAGTGGCGCCAGTTGGCACAACAGTTCTCTGTTGATATCGACCGCATTCAAACAATCTATGATTGTGTGAAAACACTTCATCCGAAACCGGGCGCATGTTTTGCGACAGAGCCAACTGTGTATACTGTGCCAGATGTGTATATTATGAAAGAAGAGAATGAATTGCTCGTCGCCATGAATCAGACAGTGCTCCCTACTGTTCGTATCCAAGAAGAATATCGGCGATTGTTATTTACAAACGGGGAAACGAAAGCGTATGCAAAAGAAAAAGCGCAACATATTGAGTGGTTGAAAAAAAGTCTGACGTATCGCACGCAAACAATTGAGCGAGTCGTAGAAATGATTGCGCGTCATCAACGTCATTACTTATTACATCCACAAGGTCAATTGCGTCCGTTAACGTTAGCTAATGTCGCCGAAGCGCTTGATCTTCATGAATCGACTGTGAGTCGTGCCACAGCAAATAAAGTGGTACAAACACCGCGAGGGACATTTTGGTTGAAGCATTTCTTTACATCTAACATTAATAAAACGAGCGGTATGGTGACACAACAATCAGTAAAACAATGGTTACGAGAGACGATCGCAAAAGAGGATCGTTATCAACCTCTGTCTGACCAAAGTCTCACGGAGTTGTTACAAGAAGAAAGAGGGATGACGTTATCCCGTCGGGTCGTTGCAAAGTATCGAACGGAGTTAGGGATTCTCTCGTCAGCGAAACGGAGACGCTATGCGGAAAGGCTGGTACAATGAAGCTGCAATTTTTTACAAAAGAAGAGTGTCCGTTATGTGATGAAGGGCTGGTGCCTGTCAAAATATTGGCTGAGCGTTACGCTCTTGAATTGGAAGTCATTGATATTTATGAGCAGGAAATATATTTGGAAGCTTATCAGTTGAAGATACCTGTTGTGGTTTTAGATGGGCAAGAACTTGGATTTGGGCGACTGTCGATGCCGGAGTTAGAAGAACGGATGAAACCGATGTTGTAATCCGCACGAAGAGAACCGAAAGTCACTTGATCAGGGCGCGCTACGTAGGATGAAAATGATGACAATTAACGTGGGACATTGCTTGACTTTGTGGTCGTATCATTTGTATAATGAAAATAAATTATGCATAAACTAAAAAGACCGCAGGTGAGATCAAGACACCGGCGGCCTTCGTAGGTAGCGACTCGTGAGAGGATCGCCCTGTATCGGTTACAACAATCCCACCGAGTCGAGCGGGTAACTCTAGCGGTGGGATTTGTCATTCTTCTTGAACTTCACGACTTCAAAAACGAACTTCGCAACTTTGAGCATAACCTCAATCCACGATTTCACTTCATCTATCATGACGCAACACCTCCCTCCACAGGGAAGTGTCGACCCACCGTATTACAAGTCTGCGTTCCTACTAAGTTGATCATAACGCATTTCTCATTGAATCATCAAACAATAGCGTACGTTTTGCTTATATGTTTGATAACTGTTTTGTCATTGAAATGTGAGGGATGCCAGCATCCATAAATATGTCATTAGAGATGACTTGATAGCCGAGTTTTTGATAAAACCCTTCCGCATGTGTTTGTGCGTCTAATTTCACTTGAGACAATTCCTTCTCTCTGGCAATGTCTTCTAAAGCTTCGATGATGACTTTCCCAGCGCCTAACTGTCGATAAGGGGCACGCACACAGATTCTTTCCAACTTGCCTATATTGTTAACAATGCGCATTCTTCCAGTGCCAATGGCTTGATTGTTTTCATAAACCAATACGTGTTCACATTGGTCATTCAATGTGTCAAACGCATCAATTTCTTCCTCTGGAGGGACTCCTTGTTCGTTGATGAATACTTCTTTCCTCATACTAAGTGCAATTTGTAAATCCGATTCTTGGGTGACTTTTTTCGTTTCCATGGGCTTCCTTCCTTTCGAATAAGGTGGAGGTTACTATCATAATGGTTTTTGAATGCATCGTCAAACAGGTGCTTTTTTCTTGTTTTTCCTCGATTTAGTGCAAAACTGTTAGGAATGTCGGTAGATTGTCACACTTATGTTGCTGCTAAAAATCTTGTCGAATATCTTCTCATCTGGTACAATGAATAGTGAAAGGAATTTTTTTGCTCCAATTGGGACATAATATGTCATATAGGGACTTAGTTTGTCCCTATTGGCTTGCAGGTTATCATCCCGTTTGTTTGTATCATTTATCTAAAGGAGCGATGCGATGCGTACACTTGTGCAATTACAATCACACTTGGTGCCAGATTTATTAGAGACAATGGTAAAGCGATACCGATTGCTGCAGTATATTCGGTTGAAGCAACCTATTGGGAGAAGGAATTTGGCAAGCGAGCTGCAATCGTCTGAGCGGATCATCCGGGGAGAAGTGACATTGTTAAAAGATCAAGGGCTGATTACCTTTGCGAAGGCTGGTATGAGTGTCACTGATGTCGGGGAGACTGTATTTTTACAGTTAGAAGAAATGATGGTTGAGTTACTCGGGTTACGAAAACTTGGCGATGACTTGGCACAGACGCTTGGTGTATCACGCGTGATTGTTGTTGCTGGCGATAGTGACACAGAAGACTGGGTAAAGCATTCTTTCGGAAAAGCGTGTGTAAATGAGTTGAAGTCGATCGTCAAAGCTGGAGACGTTTTAGCGGTAATGGGTGGGACAACCTTAGCCGCTGTCGCTCGTATGATGTCAAGAGATGATGTTTTCGCTGGGACGACGTTTGTGCCCGCACGTGGAGGACTTGGCGAGAAAGTAGAGATTCAAGCAAGTACGATTAGTGCTGAATGTGCGAGGCGAACAGGGGCCGCGTACCGATTGTTGCATGTGCCAGAGCACTTAAGTGCAGAAGCGCATGAGTCACTTGTATTAGAACCGTCAGTAAGGGATATTCTACAACTGATTACATCTGCAGCGGTTGTGATGCACGGCATTGGTGATGCAACCCATATGGCGCAGCGCCGCGGATCACTCGATATATTTACGAATGAACTGAGTCGGAAGCAAGCCATTGCAGAGGCATTCGGATATTTCTTTAATGCTGAAGGGCAAATTGTTCATAAGCAACGCACGATTGGTTTGCAATTGGATGAACTCCAGGGGAAGCATGTCATTTCTATTGCTGGAGGGCAGTCAAAGGCAGCGGCAATTTTAGCGTATATGAAGCATCGTCCAAGTGATGTGCTCATTACGGATGAAGCAGCTGCCAAAGCGATCTTAGATCGAGTAAAGGAATAACAATAGTGGAAGTATAGTCACGAGGCAATATCATTTACGATTCTTTAGGAGGCAATAAACATGGCAACGAAAATTGGGATTAATGGTTTTGGAAGAATTGGACGGAATGTTTTCCGGGCAGCATTACAAAATGATCAAGTAGAGATTGTGGCGATCAATGATTTAACGGATGCAAATATGCTTGCACATTTACTTAAATATGACACTGTTCATGGTGTACTTGATGTTGAAATTGAAGCAAAAGACAACATGTTGATTGTCGATGGACAAGAAGTTCATGTCTCTGCCGAGCGTGACCCAGCAAACATTGGTTGGAGCAAACATGGTGTAGAAGTGGTTGTAGAATCAACGGGCTTCTTTACAAAACGTGCTGATGCAGCAAAACATTTAGAAGCAGGCGCAAAGAAAGTCATTATCTCTGCACCAGCAACAGATGAAGACATTACAGTGGTCATGGGTGTGAACGAAGACAAATATGATGCAAGCGCGCATGAAGTCATTTCGAACGCTTCTTGTACAACGAACTGTCTTGCCCCATTTGCGAAAGTACTAAACGACCAGTTTGGCATTCGCCGCGGGATGATGACGACAGTTCATTCTTATACAAATGACCAGCAAATTTTAGACTTGCCGCATAAGGATTACCGTCGTGCGCGGGCTGCAGCAGAGAACATCATTCCAACATCTACAGGTGCTGCCAAAGCGGTTGCGCTTGTTTTACCAGAGTTAAAAGGGAAATTGAATGGTGGCGCAATGCGTGTACCGACACCAAACGTGTCTTTAGTTGACCTTGTAGTGGAATTGGACAAAGATGTAACTGCTGAAGAAGTGAACGGTGCCTTGAAACAAGCAGCTGAGGGAGATCTAAAAGGGATTCTCGCGTACTCAGAAGCACCACTCGTCTCAAAAGACTACAATGGTAACCCGCACTCATCAACGGTTGACGGATTGTCCACAATGGTCATGGAAGGTAATATGGTGAAAGTGATCTCTTGGTATGACAATGAATCAGGGTACTCACATCGTGTGGTTGACCTTGTTGAATATATCGCAAACAAAGGTCTTTAAGTTATAATAAGTGTAGGTGGAGGGGCACGATCGTTTCCCTCCTTTACACTTGAGGAGGCTTACCTGATGAAGAAAAAAACGCTTCATGATTATGATTTTAAAGGCAAAGTTGTGTTTGTGCGTGTCGATTTTAATGTGCCAATGAAAGACGGTGTCATTACAGATGAGACGCGTATTCGTGCGGCGTTGCCAACGATTGAGTATTTAAGGACAGCTGGTGCCAGGGTTTTGCTTGCAAGTCATTTAGGGCGGCCGAAAGGCGAAGTTGTAGAGGAATTAAGGTTGTCACCTGTTGCCAAGCGTCTCAGCGAGCTACTACAAAAAGACGTGACCGCAATTCCTGAAGCGCATGGTCCCGTAGCGAAAAAAGCAGCAGACGCCCTACGTGATGGCGATATTGCGTTATTAGAAAATGTGCGTTTCTATCCAGGCGAAGAAAAAAATGACCGTGAGCTCGCTCAAGCGTTTGCCGACTTAGCTGACATTTATGTAAATGACGCATTCGGCGCAGCACACCGGGCGCACGCATCAACGGAAGGGATTGCCCATCTATTACCGTCGGCTGCCGGCTTTTTAATGGAAAAAGAACTAGCCGTACTCGGTAAAGCGTTGGAGCACCCGGAGCGTCCATTTACGGCTGTCATTGGCGGCGCAAAAGTGAAAGACAAAATTGGTGTTATTGACCACTTGCTTGATAAAGTTGACCATTTATTAATTGGTGGTGGCTTGGCATATACATTTGTCAAAGCCCAAGGGCATGAGATTGGAAAGTCCTTGCTAGAAGAAGACAAAATTGATTTGGCAAACAGTTTCATGGCGAAAGCGAAAGAAAAAGGGGTGAAACTTCACCTGCCAGAAGACGCGATTGTGGCGGATAAATTCGGTGAAGATGCAAATACGAAAGAAGTTTCGATTGATGAAATCCCCTCCGACTGGGAAGCACTCGATATTGGTCCGAAGACACGTGATACTTATGCAAGCGTGTTACAAGCTTCGAAGCTTGTCGTTTGGAATGGGCCAATGGGTGTATTCGAATTAAAAGCTTTTTCAGGTGGCACAAAAGCGATTGCCGAAGCACTTGCGGCCGCACCAGACACCTACTCAATTATTGGTGGCGGCGATTCTGCGGCAGCGGTAGAAAAGTTTGGTCTTGCCGATCAAATGAGTCACATTTCTACAGGTGGTGGCGCAAGTCTAGAGTTTATGGAAGGAAAAGCTTTGCCAGGTGTGGAGGCATTAGCAGATAAGTAGAGGTGAAAAGCATGCGGAAGCCAATTATTGCAGGAAACTGGAAGATGAATAAAACGTTATCAGAAGCTACGACGTTTGTGGAGACAGTGCAGCATCAAATTCCATCAAGCGCGGATGTCGATGCAGTCATTTGTGCACCAGCGTTATTTTTAGAGCGTCTTGTTGCAGCGACAACGAGTACGGAACTAGCGATTGGCGCGCAAACGATGCATTTTGCAGAAAGTGGTGCGTTCACTGGCGAAATTAGCCCACGTGCTTTGCAAGATCTTGATGTGCGTTACGTGATCATCGGACACTCGGAACGACGGGAGATGTTTGCAGAAACGGATGAGACGGTCAATAAAAAAGTCCATGCTGCTTTTCAGTACAACTTAACACCGATCATGTGTTGCGGAGAAACCGATGAGGAACGTGAAGCGGGCAAGACAATGGATATCATCACGTCCCAAGTGGAAAAAGGTTTAGCAGGGTTAACTGAGGCGCAAGTGAGCGAAATGGTGATCGCATATGAGCCGATTTGGGCGATTGGAACAGGCAAATCATCAACGGCGCAAGATGCGAATGAGGCGTGTAGCCACGTACGTCGCGTTGTTGCTAAGCAATGCTCACAAGCAGCTGCTGAAGCTGTCCGCATCCAGTATGGCGGCAGTGTCAAGCCAGCAAATATTGCTGATTACATGGCGCAAACAGACATTGATGGTGCACTTGTTGGTGGTGCGAGCTTAGAACCTGATTCGTTTGTGGCGTTATTGGGAGCTGCAAAATGAAGAAGCCTGTTGCATTAATCATTCTTGATGGTTTTGGTGTGCGCGACGAGACAAAAGGAAATGCTGTTGCGCAAGCGAATAAGCCAAACTTTGACCGTTACTGGTCTTCGTATCCACATGCAACATTAAAAGCAGACGGGGAAGCGGTCGGCTTACCAGCAGGACAAATGGGGAATTCTGAAGTCGGTCATTTAAATATTGGTGCCGGAAGAATTGTGTACCAAAGTTTAACCCGTGTGAACCTATCCATTCGCGAAGGAGATTTTTTTGAGAATGAAACATTTCTCGCCGCGATGAATCATGTGAAAGAAAAAAAGTCTGCCTTGCATATTTACGGTTTGTTGTCTGATGGTGGTATTCATAGTCATATTGATCACATTTATGCGCTCCTTGAACTCGCGCAAAAGCAGCAAGTTGAACGCGTGTATGTCCACGGCTTCCTCGATGGACGTGATGTTGGACCAAAATCAGCACAGCAATTTTTAGAAGGCTTAGAAGCAAAGTTTGCTGAAGTCGGCGTTGGCGAGTTGGCAACCGTTCACGGACGTTATTATGCGATGGACCGTGACAAACGCTGGGAACGTGTCAATAAATCGTATTGTGCGATGGTGTATGGTGATGGTCCAACGTATCGCACGGGCATCGAGGCGATCAATGACAGTTACGAAAATGGCATTACAGATGAGTTTGTCATTCCATCGGTCATCACAAAAGACGACGGTTCTCCCGTTGCGACGGTGCAAGACAATGACGCGGTCATCTTCTGTAACTTCCGGCCTGACAGAGCGATTCAGTTGTCACAAGTATTTACAAACGAAGACTTTCGTGGATTTGATCGGGGAGAAAAATTTCCCCACAATCTTCATTTTGTGTGTTTGACAAAGTTTAGTGAGTCGGTGCAAGGGTTTGTTGCTTTTAAACCGACGAACCTTGATAATACGCTTGGTGAAGTGTTGTCGCAACAAGGGTATAAACAATTACGGATTGCTGAAACAGAGAAGTATCCACATGTGACGTTTTTCTTTAGTGGCGGTCGCGAAGATCCTTTTCCTGGTGAAGAGCGTATTTTAATTGATTCACCAAAAGTCGCGACATATGATTTGAAGCCAGAGATGAGTGCATATGAAGTGACGGACGCGTTGCTTGCGGATATTCAGGCAGATAAGCATGATGCGATCATTTTAAACTTTGCCAATCCAGATATGGTTGGTCATTCAGGAATGCTAGAACCAACGATTAAAGCGGTTGAAGCTGTAGATGAATGTTTAGGCAAAATTGTCGACCTCATTGTTGAAAAAGGTGGCGTGGCGCTCATTACAGCCGATCATGGCAATGCCGATGAAGTCGTCACATTAGAAGGGAAGCCAATGACGGCGCATACGACGAATCGTGTCCCGTTCATTATCACGAAAGCAGGACTTTCCCTACGTGAAGGCGGCATTTTAGCAGATCTGGCGCCAACGATGCTCGACGTATTAGGTGGTCAAAAACCATCAGAAATGACTGGCAACACATTAATTGAACATGATACCCGAGGAGATGAATAAATGATGTTAATTTCAGATGTGTATGGACGTGAAGTGCTCGATTCCCGTGGCAATCCAACGGTGGAAGTAGAAGTACATCTTGAGTCTGGCGTAATGGGACGCGCACTCGTTCCAAGTGGTGCCTCTACTGGAGAGTATGAAGCGGTTGAATTACGCGACGGCGGTGCTCGTTACATGGGGAAAGGTGTCTTACAAGCGGTTGAAAACGTCAATGAAAAAATTGGTCCAACACTCATTGGTGAAAACGTGCTCGATCAAATTGGTATTGATCGTCTCATGATGGACCTCGATGGGACGGAAAACAAAGGGAATCTCGGTGCCAACGCGATCCTTGGTGTATCGATGGCTGTTGCCCATGCGGCGGCGAACGCGCTAGACTTGCCACTATACGTCTATCTCGGTGGCTTCAACGCGAAGCAACTACCAGTCCCGATGATGAACATCATTAATGGCGGCGAACATGCCGATAATAATGTTGACATCCAAGAATTTATGGTCATGCCTGTCGGCGCGGAAAACTTCCAAGAAGCACTGCGTATGGGTGCAGAAATTTTTCATAACCTAAAAGCGGTATTGAAATCAAAAGGCTACAATACGGCTGTTGGTGACGAGGGTGGTTTTGCCCCGAACTTGTCTTCGAATGAAGAAGCGTTGTCAACGATTATCGAAGCAATTGAAAAAGCCGGGTACAAGCCTGGCGCAGAAGTGCAATTGGCGATGGATGTTGCTGCTTCAGAGATTTACAACAAAGAAGACGGCAAATACCATTTGGCAGGCGAAGGCAAAGTGCTGACGTCAGAAGAAATGGTTGATTTCTATGCATCACTCGTGGAAAAATACCCAATCATTTCAATTGAAGATGGCTTAGATGAAAACGACTGGGCTGGTCACAAGTTGTTAACAGAGCGTCTTGGTGACAAGATTCAACTTGTTGGTGATGATTTGTTTGTCACGAATACGAAGAAGCTTGCAGAAGGAATCGAAAAAGGCATCAGCAACTCGATCCTCATTAAAGTGAACCAAATTGGGACACTGACGGAAACATTTGATGCAATTGAAATGGCGAAGCGCGCCGGCTACACAGCAGTGATCTCGCATCGCTCGGGTGAAACAGAAGATGCGACAATTGCTGATATCGCGGTTGCTACAAACGCAGGGCAAATTAAAACCGGTGCACCATCACGGACGGACCGTGTTGCAAAATATAACCAGTTGTTGCGCATTGAAGATGAATTAGCGGATTTAGCGGAGTACAAAGGACTACAGACGTTTTATAACTTGCGAAAGTAGGCTTGAGCTGAAGCAATCCCTCACCGTTTAGGCGGTGGGGGATTTCTCATGATATAATAAAAGAAAAACAAGCGAGGGATGTTCGGTGGCTAAACATCATATTTACACGATGAGCTTTGCAAAAGTTTACCCTTTTTATGTTGCGAAAGCGGAGAAAAAAGGGCGGTCAAAAGCAGAGGTTGATGAGATTATTTGCTGGCTGACAGGATACGATGAAGAAGCGTTAGCGGCAATTTTGGAGCAGGAGAAAGACTTTGAGACGTTCTTTGCCGAAGCACCGCAACTGAATCCTGCGCGTACACTCGTTAAAGGAGTGGTTTGTGGTGTCCGGGTGGAGGACATTGAAGAGCCAACAATGAGGGAAATTCGTTATTTGGATAAGCTGATCGATGAGTTGGCAAAGGGGAAAGCGATGGAGAAGATTTTGCGGGGATGATTTTTTGATGACCGTGTGATGTAATTTCAAACTTTCCATACTGATAGATTGAACGTGTTCACGGACAGGGGGAGATTTTAATGAAAAAGTTTGTTGTTATCCTTTCGGACAAGCAAAGAAATTTGATGTTAGCAGAATTGATTAAAGGTCACGTGGCTTATTTAAAAGCTTTAAAAGAAAAAGGGGTATTGCTTTTCTGTGGACCGTGTACAGACGGTACAGCAGTGATGATCATTGATGCGCCATCATTAGAAAAAGCAAAAGAATTAGTGGAAGGCGATCCTTTCTCAGAGGTTGACTATTATAAAGAGCGGAGAATTGTTGAGATTGAGGAAGCGAATGAAGAGAATGGTTTCTTTTTGGAAAAGGTTTTAGCTGGGCTGGGGAAGATATAGTTGAGACAACGGTAATTGTGGAATCACGTTTCATTCCAAAAAAGCTTCAGATAATAAAAGGCTTGTTGAGACGTATATGAAGAGGAAATGGATGAGATGTTGATTCATTGCGACCTTCCTGATGAAAGGGATATGCAGGCATTAGCGTACCGAAATGAACAAAGAAGCTGGGATGTTTATTTTGACGACTTTGATGAGTTTGCTGATAAGTATCAAATACAAGCGCTTTTGTCTGCAGATTATAAGAAGGATCCAGAAAGAGGGATATTCTTATTTACAGTCGAAACATCAGAAGAAGCAGAAGAGCGATTGGCAACGTGGGTGGAAGATGTCTGGATTCCGTTATCTTGGCGCATAGGCAGGTGGCGGTGAAGGCTGTAGCGAGCACAATGTTGACGGATTGGATGGTTTGATGGTAAAGTCAATTTAACGGTAGAGGGGATGTGTCATTATGAGTAGGATGGCAAAGATCATCGTTATTAATAGTATTGCGACGCTCATTGTTCTCGCAGCATTCATCATGTTTAAATCTGTATTATGGATTGCTGGGGCGTTTTTCGTAGCATTTTTATGGCAAGACTTAATGAGACAATACTGGCTGGATAAAGGTGACGAAAAGTTAAAATGGATCATGATCAATACAACAACGAGTATCATTATTCTTTCCGCGGCCGTGTCTAAATCAATATTATTAGTGGTTATTGCAGCCATACTAGCTCTTGCTTTTCATCATTTAAGTAAGAAATATTGGATTAACAGTACACAAAAAGTGACTTGAAACCTAAATAGGGAATCAAGTCGCTTTTTGTTTTTAACGTGAAGGAGGAAAAAGGTGCAGTTTGCCTCTCTAATGTTATGAGCAACCACTAAGAAGTTTATAAACACGTTATATTAGGTTGACAAAGTGATTGATGAGCTCTATCATCAATATTGTAAACTGTAATTTAATTTATGTTTACATTTTTGACATGCGCAGGAGGACACAATGCACCAAAACACATATTTTAACATTCGCATGCGCGCAGCCCAAGGGTCCGCTCATGAACTGGGAGGAAAACACATATCTGGTGGTGAGCAACTCACAACGTATGATCAGATTCAACAGGCGGTCAATGCGTTAGTGGAAAAAGGGTTATCTCATTCGCGCGGAAAGCCTGATTTTATGCAAGTGCAGATTGAGATGGTAAATAGACCTGTCCAGCAAACGCCCCCACTGCCGCTCACAACAAACGAAGTCGTTAGCGTTGAAGCTGGCCAAGCGTTCGCACGGGCCTGCCTACACCACATCGGCATCAAAAAAGAAGTGATCGAGCAAGTTCATGAGCAAGCAATGGTACAGCCGTCGATGAGAGGCGCATTGATCGTTGATGCGCGCACGGGGAAACGGTTGGATCTAGAGAAAGAACGAGGTGTACGTGTCTCAAAAATGGATTGGCGTGAAGCCAACTTCTCCAAGTGGGCGGATGCGCATGACGTTCCGCACAATCCGCGGATCAAAGAAGCCCTTACGCTCGCCGCAAAAGTAAGCCATCATCCAGCGACGATCGCGGAATGGTGTTGGTCTGATGATCCGGATTATGTAACTGGTTATGTGGCAAGTAAAGATTCTGGTTACGAGCGGATTACGAAATTAAAAGAATACGGCGATGAACGAGGGTGTCGGATTTTTTTCATTGACGGTGCGAACGATGTGGATGATTACATTGATTATTTAGAAGAACAGCCGATACTCATTCAGTGGGAGGCAGACGATGACAAACGATTTGATTGAAAAAAGCAAAAAGCACTTATGGCTGCCATTTACGCAAATGAAAGATTACGATGCAGATCCACTCATTATCGAGAGTGGTGCAGGCATTAAAGTGAAAGATATAGATGGCAAAGAATACTACGATGGTTTTTCCTCTGTCTGGCTCAATGTACACGGGCACCGAAAAAAAGAGTTAGACGAAGCGATTAAGAAACAACTTGAAAAAATCGCTCATTCCACGTTGTTAGGGATGACGAATGTTCCTGCAACAGAACTGGCTGAGAAGTTGGTCGAGATTAGCCCCGATCATTTAACCCGTGTGTTTTATTCAGACAGCGGCGCAGAAGCAATGGAAATTGCGCTCAAGATGGCGTTTCAATATTGGGCGAACATCGGCAGACCGGAAAAACAAAAATTTGTGGCGATGAAAAATGGTTATCATGGCGATACGATTGGTGCGGTCAGTGTAGGCTCGATTGGCTTGTTTCACCAAGTGTATGGTCCGTTAATGTTTGAAAGTTATCAAGCGCCGATTCCGTATGTGTATCGTTCAGAAACAGATGATCCAGCAGCGTGTCGTGATCAATGTTTACATAAACTTGAACAACTGTTACAAGAAAAACATCACGAAGTGGCTGCACTGACGATTGAATCACTCGTACAAGGAGCAGCAGGGATGATTGTCATGCCGGAAGGATTTTTAGCCGGGGTGCGCAATCTGTGTACGAAGTATGATGTGCTCATGATTGTTGATGAGGTCGCAACCGGATTTGGACGGACAGGCAAAATGTTCGCGTGTGAGCACGAACACGTGCAGCCTGATTTAATGGCGGTCGGGAAAGGGATCACTGGGGGTTATTTGCCGATTGCCGCGACGTTAACGACAGAAAAAATCTATGACGCTTTCTATGACGACTATGAAAACATGAAGACCCTTTTTCATGGGCATTCGTACACTGGCAATCAATTAGGTTGTGCGGTTGCACTTGAGAATTTACGTTTATTTGAGTCGGAGCGCATTGTGGATCACGTGGCCGAGATGTCTACGTATGTGAGCGCGCAATTAAATGAGTTATACGCACTTCCGCATGTGGGCGATGTACGCCAACTTGGGTTAATGTGTGGAATTGAGCTTGTCCAAGATAAAGAGACGAAAACGCCGTTTGCCTTTGAACAGCGCATTGGTTACCGTGTGTCATTAAAAATGCGCGAACTCGGGATGATCACGCGCCCGCTCGGAAACGTGATCGTCTTTATGCCACCGCTTGTCAGCACGAAAGCAGATGTGCAAGCAATGGTGGCGATTATGAAAGAAGCAATTGACATTGTCACGAGCGAGGTAGGACATGTCGGCGTTTAATGATTGGTTACAGCAGCGCTTAACGGAAACAAAAGAAGCGGGGTTGTATCGTGAATGTCGCACGATGCATGGTGCACCACAGCCGGAAATGGTGGTGGAGGGGAGGCGTCAGCTTGTCTTTTCAGCGAATAATTACCTTGGATTAGCCGGGGATAGTCGATTGATTGCCGCGGCAGAAACAGCGCTCCGTGAATTCGGCATTGGAAGTAGCGGTTCGCGGTTAACGACCGGACACACGACGTGGCACAAAAAGTTAGAAGAGACATTGGCGACATTTAAGCAAACAGAAGCGGCGTTGCTATTCTCAAGCGGTTATTTAGCAAATATCGGTGTGCTGTCATCATTACCTACGCAACAAGATGTGATTTTTAGTGATCAATTCAACCACGCGAGCATTATTGACGGTTGCCGCCTATCAAAGGCGAAGACAGTTGTATATCGGCACGTTGATATGGATGATCTTGAGGAGAAATTAGCGCAGGCTACAACATATGAGCGACGTTTTATTGTCACAGACGGTGTTTTTAGCATGGACGGGACGATTACACCGCTTGATCAGATCATGCAACTAGCCGAACGGTACGATGCGTTTGTTATTGTCGACGATGCTCACGGGACAGGTGTGTTAGGGGAACATGGACGTGGGACATGTGCGTACTTTCAAGTGAAGCCGCATGTCTTGATTGGCACATTGAGTAAAGCGGTTGGAGCAGAGGGCGGGTATGTGGCTGGGAGTCGCGCACTCATTGATTTCTTACGGAACCATGCTCGTTCGTTCATTTTCCAAACATCGCTCCCGCCAGCCATTTGCGCCGCAGCCGACGCCGCACTCGAAATCATTGCACATGATGAGGAGAAGCGGTGCCGACTGGCTGAAAACGCTCGTAAAATTAGAGCGCGCCTGCAAGCGCTCGGTTACACCGTATATGGCGATAATACGCCGATTATCCCAGTCATCATTGGAGCAACGGATCAAGCGGTGCGCGTGGCGAAGCAATTACAAGATGCTGGCATTTATGCACCAGCGATTCGTCCGCCGACCGTTCCAGACGGGGAAAGTCGGATTCGTTTAACCGTCACCGCCGACCACTGTGACGCGCATATCGCTCATTTAATAACGACATTTCAAGAGATTGGTACAGAATTGAGGCAACCTTTATGAATGGTTTTTTTGTCACGGGAACAGATACAGATGTCGGCAAAACAATCATTGCGAGCGGGTTAGCAGCTGTATTGAAAGCGCGTGGGATTGATGTCGGGGTGTTCAAACCGTTATTGAGCGGGATTGCAAGAGAACATCCGGAAAGTGATACAAGTTTATTAAAGCAAATGTCAGGTACCTCCCTTTCTCATGAGGAAATTACGCCATTTCAATTTCACGAACCACTTGCCCCTTATATGGCAGCAGCCCTTCACGGCCAACGAGTCGAGGTGGCCGAGGTGTTGGCGCATTGGGCGCGTATGAAAGAGAAGCATGACTGTTTTATTGTTGAAGGAGCAGGAGGGCTGGCTGTTCCTTTAGGAGAGCGTTTTCTCGTCAGTGATTTGGTTTGTGCATTAAAACTACCCATTGTCATTGTCGCCCGTCCGGATCTCGGCACTGTCAATCATACGTTGCTCACGGTTCAGTATGCCAAACAACTAGGCATTCATGTCGCCGGCGTGATCATCAATGGCATGAGCGCGGCGCCTAGTTTAGCAGAACAAACGAATCCAAAACTGCTGGAAGAATGGTGTGATGTACCAATTTTAGGCGTCACGCCGCAACTAAAAGAAGTGACAGAAGAGAATTTGAAAACAATGATCGAGCAATCGATTGATCTCAATTTACTTTTTAACCAACTGGAGGAAATGACATGAACAAGTGGATGAATCTAGCAGAAAAAGTATTGGCCGAGAAAGAAATCACAAATGAAGAGGCGTTGTCGATTTTAGATTGTCCAGATGAAGATGTGTTGTTGCTGATGCACGCCGCTTATCAAATTCGTAAGCGCTATTACGGAAACAAAGTGAAGCTCAATATGATTATTAATACGAAGTCCGGTCTCTGTCCGGAAAACTGTGGGTACTGCTCACAATCGTCCGTGTCAACAGCACCAATCGAGAAATATCGCATGCTTGATAAAGACACGATTGTCGCTGGTGCGAAACGGGCTCATGATTTAAATGTCGGGACGTATTGTATCGTTGCGAGCGGTCGCGGTCCGGCCAACTGGGAAGTTGATCACGTTGTTGATGCCGTGAAGGAAATTAAACAAAACTATGGTTTAAAAGTGTGTGCGTGCCTGGGGATTTTAAAACCAGAGCAAGCAGAGCGGTTAAAAGAAGCGCAAGTCGATCGCTATAACCATAACCTCAATACATCGGCACGGAACCATGACAATATTACGACGTCACATACATATGATGACCGTGTCGGAACAGTAGAGACGGTCAAAGATGTGGGTATGTCCCCATGTTCTGGCGTCATTGTCGGGATGCGGGAGTCAAGACAAGATGTCGTTGACATGGCAAATAGTTTAAAAGCGCTTGATGCGGATTCCATTCCAGTCAACTTTTTACATGCGATTGACGGGACACCACTAGAGGGAACGAACGAATTACATCCGTTATATTGCTTGAAAGTGTTGGCGTTGTTCCGTTTTATTAATCCAACAAAAGAAATTCGTGTTTCCGGGGGGCGTGAAGTGAACCTTCGTTCTTTGCAGCCGCTCGCACTGTATGCGGCGAATTCGATTTTTGTTGGTGACTACTTAACAACGGCTGGGCAAGAAGAAACGGCCGATCATGCGATGCTGGCTGATCTAGGTTTTGAAGTTGAATCGGTCGAGGAAATGAAAGCAAGTTTAGTGAGTGAGCAGGGAGCAGCGCAGTAAGGAAGAAAAGGAGCAACGGCTCCTTTTTCTACACTCGAAATGGGGGGAAGACATGGCAACAAATACACAACAATTTTCACATGCATTTGCTTCTCCGGCATTTTTTCAAAACCCATACCCATTATATGAGCAGTTGCGTGCAGAGAGCCCGATATACAAGGGAACAGCGTTTAAATACCCTGGTTGGTACGTGACGGGATATGAAGAAGCGATGGCGATTTTTAAAAATAAAACGGGTTTCCAAAATCGCATGCCGTTACCAGAGACGACGAAACGTTACGAGCGGCTAAGAAAGCTACAACAAGAGATGATGTTATTTAAAAACGAGTATGATCATAAACGTTTGCGTGGTTTAGTAGGAAAAGCTTTTAATGGGCAGATGATTGAACAATACCGCCCGTATATCGAAGAAACGGTTCATGAGTTATTAGATGAAATAAACAGTAAGAAACAAATGGATGTTGTGATGGATTTCGCATTCCCGTTAGCAAGCCTCGTCATTGCGAAAATACTTGGGGTACCAGGAAAAGACCAAGAGAAATTTCGTGCTTGGTCTATGTGTTTTATTCAAACGATTGATTTAACCCGTTCTCGTGAGGATATGGTGCAAGGAAACAAACAAGCCGTGTTGCTGGGGCACTATTTTCGGTCGTTGATCGCAGCGAAAAGGCGAGCGCCACAAGATGACCTCATTAGCAGGCTCATAGATGGAGAAGAGATATCGGACGAGGAATTACTCGCAACATGCATATTGCTCGTCATTGCTGGACACGAGACGACGGTCAACCTTATTAGCAATGCGGTGCTGTCTTTATTGCAACATGAGTCGCAACTGTTGTTATTGAAGAAGAACCCGACGTTGATTCGCGGTGGCATTGAAGAAACGTTACGGTATGAGAGTCCGACACAGATGGTGGCACGGATTACGGCGAGTGATATTGAAGTGAATGGTGTCCACATGAAAAAAGACGCGCAAGTGTATGTATTGCTTGGCGCTGTCAATCGCGATCCAGCAAAATTTGCATCTCCTCACCAATTTGATATCGCGCGCACGCCAAACCATCACCTTGCATTCGGTTACGGCAGTCACTTTTGTATTGGTGCGACGTTGGCGAGGGTGGAAGCGGAAATTGCGATTAGCGTTTTATTTGCGCGTTTGCCACATCTTCAGCTTGCTACAACTGAATTGAAATGGCGCCGGCTCATTGGTTTCCGTGCGCTTGCGGAGTTGCCCGTTACATTTTCGTGAAGTGTGCTGGGCTGTTGTTATTTTTGGTTCATATGCTGTTTGGAAATATAATCACAAAAAGATTTAATAAGTTTGACAATATATTAGTGGAATGCTATTCTCATAGTGGGCATGCTCTTTTTTGCGGTTTTTAGACGTTAACCAAGACTTTGTCGAAAAGTGCAGCATGCTCTTCCAGTATTTTACTCATACGAAGTCACTTTTAGATAAAAAACAAGGGAGCCGTCGATGTCTAAGTTGCGACACTCCCAGGGGGTAAGGTCATTTTCTACCTATCGGTTTATAAAGACGATAAACTATGAACGTTGGTTTGTTTCTGTCTGTTCCTGCAGAAAATGGTGGAGAGACACTTTTTTTGTTAGGTGTTATCAATATATTATTGATTTTGTATTGACATTGTATAATTGATAGTCTATAATTTGATTATTAATTGAAAGGAGGGGATATAGTATGAAGGAAGTATTTGTTGATTTCGATAGCGAGTACGCTAACAGAGTAGATGAAGAATACACTGAAACAGCTCCAGCGAAATAACCAGAAAGTTTGAACGGTGGACTAGTATATACTAGTCCACTCTAGATTTTTATAAGGGGTGATGTTTATGGATATAAAAGTTTCAGAGTGTGTCGTCTTTTTTTATAAGGATGGGCATTATATTTGCGACAACTATTTGGATCATATTCAGAAAAGCTTAAACCCTTCTGTCGCACCCATCATACAATTTTTCTCTGAATGGAAAGACAAAGATCTAGTGTATGAACTGACTAATGAAAAAGGAAATTCTCGAGAATTTTTAACATACGCAATTGATGCGCTTATAGAATGTAATGTTTTGATAAAAAGAAATTCCCCTGCGCATGAATTTGAGAAAAAAATTTCGAGTTGGAATGTATGGGGAACCTCTTTTAAATACTTTCACTGTAGTACACGCCTTATAAAAAATGATAAATTTAACAACAAAGAGCAACAGTATAAAAGGTTAAAGGAAAGAAAAGGGATAAATCCACAACCAAGTTTATTTAAGAGCATTGAAGGAGTAAAAAGAATCGATCTCCCGGTACCTGACTTTAGGAACAAGAAAGACTTTTTATATACACTTTTAGATAGGCAAACAATAAGAGAGTTAGATAACTCTAAATCACTAACCTTACAGGAACTATCCACTATTCTCTTTTTAGTATATGGTGCTCAAGCGTGCAAACGTAATATTGGAGTAGACCACTTTATTTTTAAAACAAGCCCTTCAGGGGGATCACGACACCCTGTAGAAGTCTATCCTTGCGTGATCAATGTCGAAGGGATAGAATCAGGAATTTATCACTATAACGTTGAAGAACATTCTCTAGAGTTAATTGATAATGGAATTTTGAATGACAAATATGTAGATATGGCTGCACACCAGGAATATATAAAAAATGCTTCCGTTTTATTTTTTTACACAGCTTATTTGGAGAGAACCATGTGGAAGTATCTTAGTCCTAGAGCGTATAGGGTTATAATGATGGATTTAGGTCATTTGAGTCAGACGTTGTATTTAACAGCTAATTGGATGGGGTTAGGAGCTTTCTTTACAGCGCATCTAAAAGATGAATTGGTGGAAGAAAAGTTACATCTCGACCACAGTAATGAGGTGGTTTTAGGATTATCAGGAATTGGCCATTTAAGTGCTGAGTCCATCGAGCATGGGAGAAACTTAAGGCTATTAGGAGAGTTAAATGAAAATCAAACTTAATGTATTCCAAAACAGAGATTTAAATATCGTTCTTACTAGCCAGTTACTTTCGCAAATATCTTTGTGGGTGGGTTTGATTGGCAATCTCCAGTTCCTTCAACAAAATGTTGATTCAAGTTTTATGCAAGCTATTTTTCTTGTTTCAAGTAGTGTAGCGTCCGTTTTTATTAGCCCATATGCTGGGAAAATAATTGATCAGTTTCATGCGACGTCTGTTTTTAAATGGGTTGGTTTACTACGAATCATTTCAGTGTGTGCGATGCTTATCGCGTTGTTAGTGAACTCTGTATGGTGGTTATTAGTATACGGAATATTGGTGGGTATATCAGCTTCTTTTTTTGAACCCTCTGTGCAGACGGTTATTCCTAGGGTAACGAGTAAGGATAAACTAGTAACAGTCAATGCGATTAATTTAAACATTGTTACATCGGCGAGGATATTCGGTACAATGCTGGGGGGAATACTAGTAACGATTTCAAACTTGTATTATTTGTATTTAATGGCTTTCTTAGCCTATACTTTGGTGTTTTCGCTGACGTTTTTCTTCACTAAGGATACAAAATTGAACGTAGGGAAAATTGAAAGAAAAAATAGGGCTAAAGTATCATTCAAGGCAATGTTGCCACTTCTTAAAGGGCCGTCATTAGCAAAGAACATCATTATTTTATCGTTCATCCCTCTAATATTTATTTCGGGCTTTAATTTGTTCGTTCTTCAAATTAGTGAGTCACAGGGAAATGACGGAATTAAAGGAGTCATTTACGCGTTAGAAGGTATCACTGTTGTGTTAACTAGCCTATTCATAAAGAGGTTTACGAAAAATAAAAAGCCATTAGTGACATTGGTGATCGTCGCTCTCTTTATTGGTATTGCACAGCTCTCTCTTTTCTTTGGCCAAATACCCGTAATTTCTATAATGGCATTTTGTTTGTTTGGGTTTTCATATGCAATTTTTAGCCCGCTGTCTAACACGTTATTGCAAAGTAACATTCCTTCCGAATTTCATGGCAGATTTTTTTCGTTTAAATTGATGATTGATCGCACAATCATTCAAGTGTCAATGCTTTTTATTGGCTTCTTCCTTGATCTTATAGGGTTTAATTTTTTAATTAGTGCTCTAGGGGTGATCTCGCTTTTGTTAGTTCTAGGCCTTTATATTCCTATTAGAGAAAGAAAGAAAGTAGATTCATGTGAGAAACACACGTTACACAATTAAGAAGACAAAGGTGGTAATTTGAAATGAATCATTTGATAGGGAACGGGGATAATCTTAATAGAAGTCATAGCTATAACCCAACAAAGTATCGGGCACTGGATTTTTTTATGCTCAGAAGTCCTTTATTACCCATAGAAATATTTTTTAGAGAACTCTCTTCGGATGACTGTGTTCATGAAGGATGTCTGAAGGAAATATTGAACTTATTTGAACGAACCGATATAAAAGAAAGCATAGCGGTCTCGAGTGAAAGTTTATATAACTCTATTGTTAGTGAGAATAAAGGTAAGAAACAACGACAGATACTAAATTCCCTCTTTCGATATTTAATAAGGATGAGTACACGCTCAACTCCCTTCGGTTTATGCTCTGGGGTATCTTATGGACAAATAGGAAAAAAATCATCTATATCTTTACCCTCAATAAGTGATTTTGTAAAAAGAGCTAGACCGGATATGGAGTGGCTCTTGAAAATAGTAATGCTCTTAGAATCGCAACCGAAAGTGGTTGAGCAATTAAATATAAAAGTGAATGCAGCTGTTTATACACGAGGAGATTATGTCAAACTGCACTACTTTACTAACTACGGTCAAAATAAAAATGGTCCTCATCAATTAAGTTTAAAAGCAAGCAAAGTCGATAAGGATATTTTATTGACCGCAAAAGAAGAAAAGGGTGTCAAGAATGTAATAAGTGAAGTGAGGTATCTAAATCCCTCTTCAAGTTATGAAGAGGTGTTGAAGAGTATTTGCGAACTATTGAAAAAAGATTTTCTTTTGAGTGATTTGCGCTTTCCACTCACAGTTAAAAATCCGTTTGAATATATAATAGAGCAAACCGAGAGGCTGACAGGGATTGAACTTCTCCAAAATAGATTGTTTTCAATAAAAAAGCAAATTAGCACGCTTAATAATCTAGCAATAGGCGAGGGTAGGGATTTATATCTTTCTACAGTGAACGGTATGAAAGAATTGGCCATTGTAAATACTCCATTACAAGTTGACCTCTCTACAGAAGCGACAAATGTACACCTACCGAAAATAATAAAGGGAGATATTGAAAAGGCAGCAGATATTTTATGGAGACTGTCACCAAAAGAACACGGTAACGAATTTTCTTATCTAGAAGAGTATCGCAGAAAGTTTATAAGGAACTTTGGGTTATATAGAGAAATCCCGATTTTACAGCTGTTAGATGAAGATATCGGTTTAGGACGACCTATTGAGTACCAAAAGATGAAAGAGCAAGGAAAGAGGTCATATGTTGATGGGATAGAGATGCAAAAGGAACAGGAGCTTCAGAAATTGGTGTTTACAGCTGTTAAAAATAAAAAAAGAGAAGTAGAATTGACTGATGAACTAATTCATTTATTAGGGCATAATGATTGTTCTGATAAAGAACTCCCACCATCGATGGAATTGTATTGTGCTATAGGTGCCACCTCATCTCAAGATTTATCTAATGGTAAATACACTATAGTTATTGGTCCAAACCCTGGTTCTTCAGGGGCAGGAAGAACTTTTGGCAGGTTCTCTGATCTTTTCGATGAAGGGTTAAATAGAGAGTTGAAAAATGTTTGTGATTCTGAGCAAAATCTTTATCCAGAAGTACTATTTGCTGAAATCGTATATGCTCCTTCTCACGGTAGGAAGGCAAATGTTGCAGTCTTAGAACACAACCGTGCTTATGAATTAGTCGTTAATACCAATTCATCTAAGAAATGTGATTTTACGATCCCTCTGTCTGATATAGTAGTTGGAGCAACCGAAAAAAATCTTTATCTGAAATCAATCTCCTTAAACAAGGAAATAGTTGCTTCGACAGGACATCGATTAAGTGCTAAACACGGACCAGATGTATATCGGTTTATTAGAGAAGTGTCTTCTTATAGATTCAGAAACTGGAGTCGTTTTAATTGGGGGCAACTTAAGAATGCGCCTTTTTTGCCAAGCCTAAGGTATGAAAAAATTATTTTAAAGCCGGCAGAATGGAAACTAAGTAAATTGATATTAAGAGATTATAATGAAGAATTTGATTGGGGGAGTAAAATTCAGGGATACCGTAAGGATTGGATGATCCCCCGTTTTTTATATCTAACCAAAGCAGATAAAAGAATTTTTCTAGATCTAGAATGCAACGCACATCTTGATATTTTAGAGAGAGATTTTAATAAGCTTAATACAAATGAATCGTTAACATTAGTAGAACCGGGTTATAGCCTACAAGATGAAACTTGGATTGAAAGTCCTCAAGGTAGGTATGTAGGAGAGTTCGTTTTTCCGTTAATTAATAGGTGTAGAAGTAGATCGAAATCGAATGATCGATCCCTAGATCGAAAAGTTGTTGATCTAAACACACAGAAGAAAAATTTCCCTGGTGGTGACTGGTTATATATAAAACTATATGGTGGGAATAGTCAGATGGAAGAATTGCTTGGCCGAGAGTTGTTAGATTTATTTTATTCGGCAAAAAGAAAGCGTTGGGGAGAAAGGTTTTTCTTTATACGTTATAAAGATCCAACACCGCATTTAAGAATAAGGTTTAAGGGAGATCCTTCTCTATTAAATAGCTTAGGGATGCGAAATATAAATGAATGGGGTCAAAATAATAGAAAAAAGGGTCTCGTTAGCTATATTATGGTAGACACATATACCCCAGAGTTAGAGAGGTATGGCGGTGAGAGTTTGACATTGTTAGCGGAGGATGTTTTTGAAGAAGATAGTTTGATTATCTGTAAATTTTTTCGAGATAATATGGCTAGAAAGTTTGACATTGAGTTTTTTGGGGTGCTAAATGTTTTAAACTGGTTGGGCAGCTTTGGGTACTCGTTTAAAGAGCAACTAGATTGGTTAAACAAAAAAGTTGATTATAAATCATATCTGAAAGAGTTCAGAGCAATAAAGAAGGATTTGTTATATTTTGGTGATAATGATAACGATTCGTTCAATCTAAGGTCATCAGGCGAATTAGGAAAGAGAGTCTACAATATGTTTTATTCGAGAGAAAAGAAGATTAGTAATTATATAGCTGGATTAACAGAATCAAATCCATCTGAAGTTATTCTGAAAAGTTTTATACACATGAGTTTGAATAGATTAATCGGTATAGATGGATCTCGTGAGAAGAAAATACTAACACTGGCCAGGCACACATTGCACAATCTAAAATTTTTCAGGTAGTAGTTGGCGACGGCTGATTGGATTTCGTGCGCTACAAACATTGCTCGTGACGTTTGGTTGAGACGTTGCGGGCGGATACTTTGGTGTTCGTAGGAATCTCCTTCTTCAAGCGGCCGATAGGGCGGTAAGACCAGCTATAAAAAGTCAAGGGGGTAATTAAAAAAAATTAGGGATCGTCCAAATAACGGTTCAATCTATTTATAGGCATGCTAAATAAACCCCACTAAAGGTTTTTTTGAAAATTAGTGTGAGGATTAATGATCTTCAATTGTCTGAGGTCTCGGCTCATAGGGCTTGTTATCTCTAAGGATGGCAAAGATGATGTGCGTCAATTTGCGAGCGACGGCACCAACAGCTGTTCCATGAGCTTTACCACGCTTCCTTAATCGTTGATAGTGTGAAGAAAGAGCAGGATCATGAAAGCTTGCAACGAAAGCAGCTTGCCATATAGCGCGTCTTAGGTAAGGGGATCCTCGTTTAGAAAGCCGAGTACTACTACGATTAAAGTCGCCTGATTGGTGGACCGACGCATCTAATCCAGCAAAAGCAACAAGTTGTTCAGGGCGTTCAAAACGATTGATCGATCCGATTTCACCTAAAATAACACACGCAGTAACATCGCTAATGCCTGTAATGGTGGTCAAAAAATGCTCTTGACGATTTGATAGCTCAATCATTGCGTTTTCAACTCGTTCCAAGTGCTGTTCAATCAACTGAATTTGCTCTAAAAGAAGTTGAATCTGTAACTTAAACGCATCTGTCCCGATCGAGATACCAAATGTGTGCGAAGCGCTTTTTCGAATTTGATCCGCCTTTTGAAGAGCTCTTGACTCACCCAGACGCCCTTTGCTTACACGGTTTAATAAAGAGGCTAACTCTTCTGTGTCAATTTCAAGCAAATCTTCTGGTAAAGGGGAATGTAGTAAGACTTCGGTGGAAGATTTACCAAAAACATCTGAGAAAATCTGCTCATATTCAGGAAATACCTGATCCAACAAGGAAATGATTTTGCGTTTCAAATCAGATGCTTGATCTACAAAAGAGTAACGTAAGCGCTCAAGATTCTTTAGTTGAAGACGGTCTTCTTCCAAAAAAGGCGTTTCGTCAGGTGAATCAATTCGGATGACTTGAGCAATAAGGTAAGCGTCACTTGCATCTGTTTTTGTCTTTCGGATATAAAAATGGCGCAAAGCATCAGATTGTAGAGGATTAAAAACGGTTGTTTTAAACCCTAACTTATGAAGAAAAGAAAAAACAGATAACCAGTAGTGTCCAGTGGCTTCAACACCAACAACCGCGTTATCTGTCGTCAAATGGTACTGGTTGATAAACTTGAGTAACTTTTCACTGCCGGCCTTTGAATTGGCGAAGCGAAGGGGTTTCCCAACATGATTACCTTTATCATCAATGACTCCGACTTCATGATGACGCTTGCCAATATCAATACCAATATAAAACATGGAAACACCGCCCCAAATTGATGATGTAACAGATGGAGGGATCCTCTTATCTTTATAGATATTCAACCTCGTTAGATATACGACAACGGGGTGTCATCCAGCTCATTCGAATCGTTCTATAAAGAAAGAGGTGTCAGTCTTCGTGACGAAGTCAATGCTTCAAGGAGGATAACGACAACCTCTATCTGGTTAAATACATTATACCGTGAAATGGTATAACGACTAGTAAAAATACTAGTTAATAACAATATACGAGGAGGAGTAGTTCAAATAAAAGTGAATGTGATAAGATGAATTTGAGCTTGTTCCTCATGATTTATGCTACAATGAACTGAAGAAGTGAATTTGATGCGGTAATGAGCGCTGTTTAATGAAATAGGAGCGAATAAATCAATGAAACTAATTGTAGCAATGACCGGTGCCACTGGGGCTATTTTTGGTATTCGGTTGTTAGAAAAATTGCGAGATACAGGTGTAGAGACGCATTTAATTATGTCAAAATGGGCGAGTGTAACAGTCGCGCATGAAACGGCGTACACAGCAAAAGATGTGACCGCACTGGCCGACTACACGTATGCGCCTCATGACCAAGCAGCGTGTATTTCAAGTGGATCGATGCGAATGGATGGCATGATTGTTGCCCCGTGTTCGATGAAAACATTGGCGTCGATTCGAGTAGGATTAGCAGATCAGCTCGTGACACGTGCGGCGGATGTCATGTTAAAAGAGCGAAAACCGTTGTTGCTCATGACGAGAGAGATGCCGTTATCGACGATCCATCTTGAAAATATGACGGCACTTTCACAAATGGGTGTCACCATTTTCCCGCCGATGCCCGCTTTTTACAACCGACCGGGGACGTTAGATGATATGGTTGATCATATTGTATATCGGGCGCTTGACCAATTCGGGATTGTGTTACCTGAGGCAAAACGTTGGCATGGACTGTCTCGTGAGGAAAAGGGGGAGGATTGACGGTGTTACCAGCACCTGTACGGGATTTTTTAAATGGGGAAGCGTTATACAAGAAGCAACATGATGCAATGTTGTTTGTGACCGTTGGGGCGGATCACTTCCCGTATAAAGCGATGCTTAGTGTTGGTGAAGTGGTTGCATGTGATGATTCGACGTTACGAATTGCGATTTGGACAGGGACGCAGTCTGAAAAGAATGCGCTAGCTTTCAAAAAAGCGACATTAATGTTGGTTTGGAGACAAGTCGCGTATGATATTCAGTTACAGTTAGAACGTATTCAGTCGTTTGAGCAGTTAACGTTATTTTCAGGGAAAGTCATTTCCGTGAAAGCGGACGAAGCACCGTATGCGGTGTTGGAATCAGGTGTGCGCTATACATTACATGAGCCAGAGGAAATAATGACGCGTTGGGAGCGAATCGTTACACAAATGCGCTTGTGCTAGTGT
Organism: Bacillus sp. FSL W7-1360; assembly: GCF_038592975.1. NCBI lineage: Bacteria > Bacillati > Bacillota > Bacilli > Caryophanales > Bacillaceae > Bacillus > Bacillus sp. FSL W7-1360. Next base: position 92,536 of record NZ_CP151950.1, read on the forward strand.
TTTAATGTGTGGTACACTAAAGAAACGAGTGCGAAGATGGAGGTGTCATAGGATGCAAATGTTATTAATGGTTTTACTTGTGATTGTATCTATCCTACTAATATTGTCTGTGTTATTGCAGCCGGGACGTAGTTCAGGATTATCTGGCGCTATATCTGGTGGAGCCGAACAGCTTTTAGGGAAACAAAAAGCGCGTGGCGTAGAAGCAGTGTTGCATCGCGCGACGATTGTGCTCGCGGTTCTGTTTTTTGGTCTGACGATTTTAAATGCATACTTTTTGTAGTGTAAAGACACCTAGGTACCTACCAGGTGTTTTTTGTATTGTTATGAGCAAGATTGACATAAGAAAGGAAGCGTGAAAGATGAAATTAGTAGCCCCGAAGCCATTCACATTTACAGGAGGGGCGCGTGCGGTACTGTTGTTGCATGGGTTTACCGGAACAACGGCGGATGTGCGGATGCTAGGGCGTTTTTTACAAAAACATGGGTATACGACGCACGCACCATTGTATAGAGGGCATGGCGTGCCGCCAGAGGAATTGGTGACGTATAGCCCAGTTGAGTGGTGGGCAGATGTGAAGGAAGGTTACAATGCCCTGTTGGAGCAAGGATATGAAGAAATCGCCGTATGTGGTTTATCTTTAGGTGGTGTGTTCTCCTTAAAAGTGGGTGCGGCATTATCGGTGAAGGGTGTCATTCCGATGTGCGCGCCAATGCGGCCACGGACAGAAACAGCGATGCAGGTAGGAATGCTTGCGTACGCGAAAGAATATAAGAAACGAGAAAAAAAAAAGGAAGTGCTCATTGAAGAGGAAATAGCGGCGTTTTCAGAAAAAGTCGCTCCGCCATTACAACAGTTGCGCGTATTGATGACGGAAGTGAGAGAACAACTTTATATGATTGAGGCCCCAACACTCGTTGTACAGTCACGAGAGGATGAAATGATTGATGCGAATAGTGCAGAAATCATTTATGAAGAATTAGGGACCGATGATAAGATGCTCAACTGGTATGAACACGGAACGCACGTCATTACATTAAGTGAAGCAAAAGAGGATTTGCACGAGGATATATTGGCGTTTTTAAATAGACTGGATTGGTCAAACTAGTTATATACAAGGAATGAAAGGTTTTATAAGGTTGATTGATGCCTTATATAATAAAAGGCCGGATCGTTAAGGGAGTGAACGGATTGAAGGAGTTATTAAAGGAGGATGTGCTCGCGTTTTTACATGAAGAAGCAACAAAGCCAATGAAATTTGAAGAACTGGAAGAGGCGCTTGACATTGATACAGGTGAACGTTTTAAACAATTGATTAAAATTTTAAATGAGCTCGAAGAAACGGGACAAGTCGTTCGTTCGCGTACGAATCGTTACGGTACACCGGAAAGGATGAACCTTGTGCGCGGTCGTGTTCAAGGACATGCAAAAGGGTTTGCCTTTATTTTACCGGATGAAGGTGAAGGGGATGTGTATGTTTCAGCAGACAACTTGGCGAGTGCAATGAATGGCGACACTGTTTTAGTGCGGATTGATGAGCGGGCAGAAGGCGCACGTGCAGAAGGAAAAGTTATTCGCGTGATTGCGCGTCACATGACTGAGTTTGTTGGTGAATATAAAGCTTACGCGTCGCGGTCGATGGTTGTTGCTGATGATAAACGAATTAGTGCGGATTTTTTTGTTGAGAGTGGCAAAGAAAAAGGGGCTGTTGATGGACATAAAGTCATTGCAATGATTACAAAATATCCAGAAGGACGCTTTGGTGGCGAGGCAGAAGTGAAAGAAGTGCTCGGGCATAAAAATGACCCGGGGATGGATATTTTGTCGATTATTCATAAACATGGCATTAAGCAAGCGTTTTCTGAGGAAACGTTGGCACAAGCGGAAGCAGTGCCGGATAAAATTGCGGAAGCGGATTTACATGGCCGTCGGGATTTGCGCGAAGAAATGCTCATAACGATTGACGGTGCTGACGCGAAAGACTTGGATGACGCGGTTCATGTGAAAAAACTTGATAACGGCAATTATTTGCTTGGTGTTCACATTGCTGATGTCAGTCATTATGTGAAAGAAGGCTCGCCAATCGATAAGGAAGCATCTGAGCGGGCGACGAGTGTATACCTTGTCGATCGCGTCATTCCAATGATCCCACACCGTTTATCAAATGGCATTTGTAGTTTAAACCCACAAGTCGATCGGTTGACATTGTCATGCGAGATGGAAATCGATGAAAACGGTACCGTTGTCCAGCATGATATTTTCCAAAGTGTCATTAAGACAACAGAACGGATGACGTATACCGATGTGAATCAAATGCTGGTGGAAAAAGATGAGCCCTTACGTGAGCGTTATACTCAGCTTGTCCCGATGCTTGAAGAAATGGAAACGCTGGCAGCGATTTTACGGAAAAAACGTTTTGACCGTGGGGCGATTGATTTTGATTTCAAGGAAGCAAAAGTGCTTGTCGATGAAGACGGGAAAGCAAAAGATGTTGTGTTACGTGAGCGATCTGTCGCAGAGAAATTGATCGAGGAATTTATGCTTGCAGCGAATGAAACGGTTGCAGAGCACTTTCATTGGTTAAAGTATCCATTTGTGTACCGGATTCATGAAGACCCTGACGAAACAAAACTCGAATCATTTTTAGCGTTTATTACCGGGTTTGGTTACGTTGTCCGAGGTTCAGCAAATACGGTCCATCCGCGCTCATTACAACAATTGTTAGAAGAAGTGTCTGGAGAACCAGAAGAAGCCGTCATTAGTAAAGTGATGCTCCGGTCGATGAAGCAGGCGAAATACGATGTTCACTCCATCGGTCACTTTGGATTGGCAACAGAATTTTATACCCACTTTACGTCACCAATCCGTCGCTATCCCGATTTGCTCGTTCATCGCTTAATCCGCACGTACTTACTTGAAGGAAAAACGGATAAAAAGGCGACTGCCAAATGGCAAGCAGCGTTACCAAGTTTAACTGCTCACGCGTCAGAGATGGAACGGAGGGCAGTGGATGCTGAGCGTGATACGGATAATGTGAAGAAAGCGCAGTTCATGGAAGACAAAGTTGGCGAAACGTTTACGGGCATCATCAGTGGTGTCACCAATTTTGGTTTGTTTGTCGAGTTGGATAATACAATTGAAGGTCTTGTCCACGTCAGCTATTTAACGGACGATTACTACCGTTATGATGAAAAACATTATGCGATGATTGGCGAGCGAAGCGGAACCGTTTTTCGGATCGGTGATGAGTTAGAAGTGCGTGTGGCCGCTGTTCATGTCGAAGAATCAACGATCGATTTTGAAATTGTCGGGATGAAACAACGCAAATCGCGCAAATCACCCGAGCGTCCAAAAGTGATCGATGGCGGTAAGCGTAAAGGCACGAAAAAGCCAAAAGCTTCTTTGACAGGCGATCCAAAGCGTGATGGCAACGGAAAAAAAGGAGTAAAAAGCAAGAAGAAACCATTTTATGAAAATGCTCCGAGTGTGAAACGGAAGAAAGGGAAGCGGAAGAAGCGGTAGAGCGTACCATTTGTAGAGAATGCTTCACTACAAATGGTACGCAAGGTTTAAACAAATGTTTGTTTAACATTTGATGTAGCGTGCATCACATGCGATCTCATTTTCTTCACCTACCCATTGACGAATTTTCGTTCCCTTGATACGATAAGGTGAAAGATAAGTGGTAGGTGGGCTGTATGTCACAAACAGAAGGAAAAGCCGTCGCGCAAAATAAAAAAGCGCGGCATGATTATTTTATAGAAGAAACGTTTGAAGCGGGCATTGTGTTAACAGGCACAGAAATTAAATCTATTCGCGCTGGAAAAATGAATTTGAAAGATTCATTTGCGCGTGTGAGGGCTGGGGAAGTATTTTTGCATAATGCGCATATTAGCGAGTATGAACAAGGAAATCGCTATAATCATGATCCGGTGCGGGCGCGCAAATTATTGCTACACCGCAAGCAAATTAATATGCTTGTTGGCAAGATCCAGCAACAAGGATATGCGCTTGTGCCGCTCAAAGTGTATATCAAAAGTGGCTTTGCCAAAGTATTGCTAGGTGTGGCAAAAGGGAAAAAGAACTATGATAAGCGTGATACGTTACGGAAAAAAGACGCCAAACGCGAAGTCGAGCGGGCGTTAAAGGAACGATTGAAAGGGTAGTCTTGTTCAAACGTTTGTTTTATGATAAAATAAGAGATCCAGAATAAAAGATTCTGGTGCTTTAACCAAAACAGGGGGACGTTTTGGATTCGACAGGAATAGGTCGAGCTTGCGTGGCAAGTCGAGGGGTCGACCTCGTTAAAACGCACTAGCCAATAACTGGCAAAGAAGAAAACAACTTCGCTTTAGCTGCATAAGCTAAGCGGCTTCTCCTCACCATCGCCCATGTGGTGTGGTTGAAGCTCAACTTTAGTGGGATACGCCTTGCCCTCGCCGTCTGAGGGAGCGGGAAGAGACCAATCAGACTAGCTACATGGAAGCCTGTCTTTGGGCGGATGTGTTAGCGAAACGATAATACAAAGACTATGCTTGTAGAAGCGTAAGTGTCGTTATTTCTGGACGTGGGTTCAATTCCCACCGTCTCCATTTGTATCATGTCGTAACGTTAGATTGAAAACCCTTGGGATTGCTGATATATCAGCAATCCCAAGGGTTTTCTGTTTTAATCCTTACTCGATTGGCGAAGGTGTGTCTTCATTAAATTTATGCAGGATTGTAATCGTATCGATCAGGTGATTATTAAAGATTTTTTTAGCAACATCGAGTAGTTCAATAATCATCGGATCTCTCAAAGAATAAATAACACGATTGCCATCTTTGGTACTAATGACAATATTTTTTGATCTAAGCACCATCAACTGTTGGGAGACGGCAGAACCCTCGCTACCAATAAGGCATTGAATCTCATTGACATTTTTGTCGCCATCAGCTAACAATTCGAGAATTTTAATTCTAAGGGGATGAGAAAGGGCTTTAAAAAATTCGGCTTTAAATTGTTGCATTTCCAGATTCACTTCGTCCATCTCCTTCTCGGTGTAGCAATGATAAATTTTACACGGATTTTTTTAAACGAGAAAGGGCAAAATCAATGGCATCACTGGTATGTTGAAAAAAGTGACTTTCTCCTATGATGTTGGCTAACCCCGTTTTAGACAGCATGTTTTTAGGTTGTTGTTTCAGCCCAGAGATAAGCACAACACCGTCTTTGGAAAAATCCGTGATCATGCGAGATAAATAATATTCTCCTGTTGTATCTATGAAAGGAACAGACTGCATTTCTAAGAGAAGAATCTGTGGTTTATGGATGATTGCATTCTCTAAGGAACGTTCGAACGTTTGGGCAGCACCAAAAAATAACGGTCCTTCGACATGATAAATGCTCATTTGTTCATGGTTACGACAGGTTTCAATCATACGAATGGTTCGTTGTTCATGTTCGATATTCAGGCGAGCGAAGACTTTTGTTGAAATCATTATACCACTCATATGCTTGATGAAAAAAACGATTGCGAGTAAAAGCCCGACTTCAACTGCAACGGTTAAATTTACAAAAATCGTGAGTAGGAAAGTAACGATAAGAACAAGAGAATCAGATGTTTTTGTTTTGAGTAGATGATAAAAGTGATGTTTCTCGCTCATATTCCACGCGACTGCCATCAATATCGGTGCCATGCTTGCTAATGGAATGGTAGAGGCGTAGGGGGCAAGCAAGATTAACACGACCAAAACGGTGATACTGTGTATGACGCCAGAGAAGGGAGAGACCGCACCGTTTTTAATGTTTGTGGCAGTGCGCGCGATTGCTCCTGTAGCGGGAATTCCACCAAATAAAGGAGTGACGATATTAGCCATGCCTTGCCCAATGAGTTCACGATTACTGTGATGTTTCTCACGGGTCATACCATCAGCGACAACGGCAGATAATAACGATTCAATGCTTCCAAGCATGGCGATCACGAAGGCAGGTCCGATGAGTTGCTGTAGCTGTTGAAATGTAATTTCAGGAATTGCAAATTCAGGCAAAGAACTTGAGATTTCACCAAAAGTTGTGCCAATGGTTGCGATTTGACTAGGATAAAAGAGATTCGCTATGACTGTAGAGAGGAGTAATCCTACAAGTGATCCTGGAATCTTAGGAAACAATTTTGGAACCAGCAGGAGTGCCATCAGACATATCACAGCGGTTAACACACTATACAGGTTAATGGACTGGATATGGGTGATGATTTCTTGGATGTTACTGAAAAATGATTCATGTCGTTCTACATCTTTTAAACCTAAAAAATAAGCGATTTGGCCGGTGAAAATAATGATCGCTATTCCTGCTGTAAATCCTAAAATCACTGGTCTTGGAATAAATTTGATGAGTGAACCGAGTTTGAACATACCCATAAGCAGTAAAATCAATCCAGCTAAAAATCCGGCAACTAATAAGTTGTCGTACCCATAAGCCACAACAATCCCGAATAAAACGGGGATAAATGCCCCAGTAGGTCCACCAATCTGGTATTTTGAACCACCAAATAATGAAATGAGGATGCCGGCAATGATGGTTGTATAGAGACCGTATTCGGGTTTGACCCCAGCAGCAATGGCAAAAGCCATTCCTAAGGGAATCGCAATGACACCGACGATGAGACCAGCAAAAAGATCATTCTTAAAACTTTTCCATGAATATTCATTGTATCGACCAGAGAAAAGCCATCTTTGTTTCATATACACTCCTCGTTTAAGAAATTTGTTATTCGTATCATTGTATATTTGATTATATGAATATATAGTGAGTATTATATGTACTTTTTATGGAAATGTCAACGTCGGTCTATTATTTTGATGAATTTTCGAACACACCATCCCTGATATATTTGCATGCAAAGAGGTGTTTTGAAACAAAATGTAGTATTGTCATTGTGTTCTTATATACTACCGGTCAAAACCTCAAGCATTCTTCTTCGCTTTGCTCGCCCGCTTTCTTGGTGCAGGTTTTTTCGTCTTATCTAGTGATGCTTGAAGGGCAGACATTAAATCAGTGACATTATCTGGAGGAGCATGTTTTTCATTTGGCGTGACAGTACGATTTGACTTCTTGGCTTCAATTAGTGCCATTAAAGCAGTTCGATAATCGTCCGTGTATTTTTCAGGTTTAAATTCTGTCGTTAATTGGTCTACAAGCATAAGTGCTGTTTTTAACTCTTTTGGACCGACTGTATCCTCCTCTGGAATATTAGGTACATCGCGCACATTGCGGACTTCGTCAGGGTAATGGATTGTCTCCATCACAAGCGCATGTTGATAGACTCTAACAATTGCCAGTTGCTCCGTTGAGCGAATTGTAATTTTTGCTACACCAATTTTTCCCGATTGTTCTAGGGTGTGGCGTAACAATGTGTATGCTTTGGCACCGGTTGCGTCGGGAGACAAGAAGTAGGTGCGTTCAAAGTAAATAGGATCGATTTCAGTTAGCTGCACAAAATCAATTATTTCTACCGTTTTGTTTTGACTTTCTTTCCGTAAGTTTTCAAGGTCTTCGCGATCTAAAACAACAAACTTATTTTTTGCGTATTCGTATGCTTTCACGATGTCTTCGTCTTTCACTTCTTTCTGACATCCTTCACATACTTTTTTATAACTAATAGGGGTATGACATGTTTTATGTAGTTGTCTTAATTTGATGTCTTTATTTTCTGTTGCCGCATGTAATTTAACTGGAATATTGACAAGACCAAAAGAAATACTGCCTTTCCAAACCGTATGCATGTGGTGTCACCTCTTTTTTTTATACTATGCGATCGTTTAAACATTTTTATGTATGTTAAATGGAAATCACCAAACACTAACGAGAAAGTGAAGGAGGTGTTCTGGATGAAGCCCATGCTTTTAACAGAAGCGATTGAAGCGCCCACCGGAAAAGAATGGATGTATGAAGCGAAATACGACGGCTTTAGGTGTATGTTCGTTTGGGAAGAGCAGCCAATGTTGATTGCCAGAAATGGTCATAAGTTAAACGCCATGTTTCCGGAGATTATTGACTTTTGTCATAAGTTACATGACAACGTTAAACCTTTTTTACCACTCACATTAGATGGGGAATTGGTGTATTTATCAAATAGCAAAAAAAGCGAATTCTCCATGGTTCAAAGAAGAAGTAAAATGAAGGATAAAGATGTCATCGCTGCTCATGCAGCATCTTTTCCGTGCCACTTGATCCTATTTGATGTATTAACCTATAAGGGACAAGCACAAGTGAGTCTTGACTTGGTGATACGGAAACAACTGCTTTCAAAACTATTTCAGGCATTAAACCTACCTGTAAAAGTGGATGATCAGGACGTGCGACGGTTACAGGCAATTGAGAGCCAAGGACAGTATCAGTCACTGTGGCACACAATTCAAGCTTATAATGGAGAAGGGATCGTGGCAAAAAAAAGAACGAGCCAATGGGCGACCGGTGTGAGAACAAAGCATTGGTTAAAGGTGAAAAATTGGCGGTATGTGACGGTCATTATAACGGATTATAATGCTGAGAATGGTTATTTTGGGGGATCGGTGTATCAGCAAGATCAATTGATGGACATTGTCGTTTTTAAGCATGGGATGACAGATGACGAACGAAAAACGTTGGTCAAGTTTATTCAAACAAATGGAGAGAGAAAAAACGAAATATGGAAATTAACGCCGTGCATTTGCGTAGATATTGCTTGTATTGGATTTGATGGAAAGTTAAGAGAGCCAAGGTTCTATGCTTTTCGCTTTGATCAGTCACCGGAGGCTTGTCACTGGCGTCATATGCAGCGGCAGTTAAACCCCCTACCGAAAGATGTGACAATGACACATCCTGACAAGCCTGTATTTCCAGCAATCAATCAAACAAAAAATGATTATTTGCTATATTTACAAACGATAGCTGGTTACATGTTGCCTTTTTTGCAAGACCGTTTATTAACAGTCATTCGTTATCCTCACGGTGTACCAGGAGAGCACTTTTACCAAAAAAGTAGTCCTAAAAATGTCCCTCATTTTGTGTCTACTGAATTACACGATGAAACCAACTTCATTCTTTGTAACAATATTGAAACGCTCCTTTGGTTAGGGAACCAATTGGCACTCGAGTTTCATGTTCCTTTCCAACCAATTAAAACGGAGAAACCGACAGAAATTGTCTTTGATCTTGATCCGCCGTCAGTAAACGAATTTCATCTTGCGATTGATGCGGCGTTACAGTTTAAAGCCATTTTTGACCAGTTTCAGTTGACGTCGTTTGTGAAAACTTCTGGTGGCAAAGGTATACAGCTATACATCCCATTACCATATGATACGTTTTCATATGAAGAGACAGCGATTTTTACACAGTTTGTATGCAAATTTTTAGTAGAGAAGAATCGTAATTGCTTTACAATAGAGCGGTTAAAGAAGAACCGTGGGAACAAATTGTATTTAGATTATGTCCAACATAAAGGAGGGAAAACAATCATTGCGCCATTCTCACCGCGAGGGAATGAAAATGGGCTCATTGCAGCGCCTCTACATTGGGACGAAGTGAACGAACGATTGCGTCCAGAGGCGTTTACAATGCCGACAGTATTAGACCGCATGTATACAGTCGGAAACCCTTTTCGCGACTTTAGAGAGGTAGGCGAGAAGCAGGCTTTTAACAAAGTATTGGACGAGCTGAAAAAACTCTGAAAAGGTTTGCTAGCCTATTGACACTGTAAACAAGTGATGATTTGATATAAGTAGAGATACATGTGGATTGAGTGGGAGGGTATTTATGAACCATAAAAGGATATGGAAACATATGGAGCACTTCGGCAGTGAATATGTTACTTTAGATGCACAATTAGATGGAATGATTGCGAGGGGAGTGATCATTTATTAAGATAAGGAAGCATTTCTTGTTGTGTACGAAGTGTCTTTGGATGGAAACGGGTTAACAAAAGAAGTGAAACTAGAAATCGACCGCTCGAAACAGTTAGTCCTCAAAAGTAATGGCGAGGGAAAATGGTTTCATGATGAGGGTCAAGAGATAAAATCATTAAGAGGCGCAATCGATGTTGACATTTCGATCACACCGTTTTCTAATTCGTTGCCAATTCGTAGATTAACATGGGAAAAAAATCAGTGTAGGGAATTTCAAATGGTGTACATCGCTGTCCCTCATTTAGAAATACAGAAAGTGACACAGCATTATGAATATGTTCGTGAAGAGAAGGGTTTACGGTATTTTCGTTATCAGTGTAGGTCATATGAGACAATGATTACGGTGGATGAAGCGGGGTTTGTTGTTGAGTATCCGGGTGTGTTTTGCGTGAGATAATGATGACTGTAGTGATTGATTTAAAAAGACTCCGAAGACATGATACACTTCAAGCTCTTTTGTGTATTGTCCTACGGAGCCGTTTTACATTTACACGATCAAATCATTGATCTGAATGAATTTTCTATTCTGTTAATGTTATCCCAGAGTACTCGCCAGGACGTGAATCGTAACTGTATACATATAGATAATACGTTCCTGGATTAGCTTGGAAAGCGCCGGACAAGTCTAATCCAGATGTGGTCGCATAGGCAACGGGATTGGTGAGATCTGTTTCTGAATAGACAACCCAGTTCATGCCGATGTTTTGTGTGTTCTCAACATCGATAGAGACGTAGGGTGATGAGTCCACGTCGATCGCAAAAATGTCTAACTCATTATTTTCATCAAAGCCCCCAACAAACCCGGTGTTGAGCGGTAAAGGGGTTGCTGTGTCAATGGATTCGTTTGGTTCAATGGAAGAGACGATATTGCTTGCCACGCCATGGAGGACGACCTCACACGCCACTTGGTTATGTTCATTTACCGTATAATTAGTAAAGTAAGCGGTTACAGTTTTGTAGCCATTCCACGGTTTTTTGGCTAATTCTTCTAATGCATGATCAAGCACAGTGTTCAGCTGTTGCCAATCATGCTCGGCTCCTGCTGTTTCTTCCCCGATATAGGTTCCTTTCAGTAAAAATGTTTGAAAAGAATTGGATGTTTGTTCGGTGAGCGCGACATTTGTTAATGGCAGGATTTCTGTTACTTCATTTTGGACCGACACAAGTGATTTTGGTGTAGGTGGTTGTAAATAATCATCTGACACGGCAGGGTCAATATGGTTGTTGTTACGGTCGATGAGGTGTTGCATATATTGTTGGTATGCATACTTTACAGCGCTATTGCGACTCAATGTTTCTCGATAATGGTCATAAGCAGGTGCGTTATTTGCAAGAATGGTTTGATGTAGCTCATCTAATAAGTCAAATCGATGGGTGTACATATAGGATTGCAAAGCAAAAGCATAGTTGTAAAAATCCCATGTGCCGTAAGTTGCGTATAATGTTTGTTCAAGCGTATATCGATCGCGTGGATGCGTAGCAAAATTGTTGATAATCGTCTTTCGAGGCACGACACGGTCTGTACGGGTTGACCCTGCAAAGAATTCTGCGCCGCCTTCTGAAAACCATGTAAGACGTTCGTTTGCATAAATAGGTCCTTGGCCAAATAGTTCAGGAATAAGGTACCGTCCTTGTAGATAGTGTGTCATCTCGTGTCGGAACAAATCTTCTAAACTGTAAATACTTTGCTCTGGTGTGCGCTCATACGTAAAGAAAGTCCCGTCTCTTTCAATATAAATACCGCCATTATTTGTGTCGTATCCGTATAATAAACGGTTCATGCGATATTCCTGCGGGCTATTGTAAATGACAATGGTAAGTGTATCATCGTGATCGCTGTCATGAACGGGGGTATCTGATCCGACAACCCGATGAAATTGTGCTTTAACTTCTTTTGAGGCCCAGTATAGACGGAGAATTTTTTCGTCTGTGACATCTTCTCCAGTTTTCATCACGATTGACTCATCATCAAATACCGTTGTTTTCGGTAAATAGTAGTCTTTACCATCTTCTATCAGTTGTGCATAGTCAATCGTGTTTCCGTTGTAATCAATGCCATCATAAACAGTAGAGATTTGTTGTGCTGCTGTGTAGTACGTTTCGCTTAAATAGGGGTAAATGTCTAATGCTTCTGTAATGGTTTGCAATCCTATGGAGGAAGTCGTGTGTAACTCGCCGAGGCGACTGATGTAGTAAATGCCGTTGTTAATGATCCAGTCTGTATCGTTTGTGACTTCCCCGTACAAAGCGATGGTGCGTAGTTCGTTTAGGAATGAGTCGATTTGTTGGAACCATGGTGATTGTGCTGGTGGCAGATTATGACTACGCAAATAACTTGTAATGTCGTAATCAATCCCGCTAAGCAAGCTATATAGTGCATTTCCTTTAGAATACGATTTGGCGTATGGGACAAAATTAGCGTTGAATTGTTGCAAAATAGGTGTTGTCAATGTGACGATTTCGTCATTGCTCGAGGCGTTCCCAATAAGTTTTCCATAGGCGTCGACGACTTTATCCTGTTCAGCTGTACCAAGTGAGAAGGCAGGATTTGTAGCGATGGCTTTCAAAGCGGGTAGACACTTGTTATGGAAATCTTGTTCATTAAGATAAGCAAGATCAGAATAGTAAAACCCTAGATAAAAACCAGAACGCAACACTTCTACGAGTGTGTCAATACCTTGCGAGTCGGCTGTTGTATACGTGTGTCCTCTGCTTTCTAATGCATCAATAATAAATTGAACACGGGATTCATCTTCATAAAATTTCAATGAATCTGAATTAAACTCAAATAAATCAGGGATGTCGTACCACTGAATTGTAACCAGTAATTGTACCAATGCGTCATAGCCAAGTGTGTTAAGGTAAGCCATTGAATACGATGCTGTAGGGAGGGTGATGTGACTGGTAGATAATGTCTCGTCATAAGGGGGCTGGATAGAAAGGTCAGCAAGTTTCATTCTTGATTGGAAAGGAAGAACTTCATATGTCTGAGTATCATGTGCCAACTCGTCTTGTGGCATTGTGCGTCCTGGTGGACTGTGTGCAGATAACAACGTGTCTTTTGTTGCTAACGTTGTGACAGCCGGTTTGGTTGGCCAACCGTGTAAGGATGATGTTGGTTCGGGTCCAGCTTGAGCCATACTTGACGGATTAATGAGTACGTGGAGTAGCAGTGCACATAGGGTGAAAAGTTTTAATATGGTTTTCATTTTATGCCTCCAAATTTTTATTGAGATAACTGAAGAGCGTGAGTCATAAATTATATGAGTGCGCATGAGGAAATGTTCATCAGTTATTTTGCTATGCAGTTTGAGCAAGAAGTGTGGTTGCTGTGTCATATTTTTGAAAGGAGGGGTTGCATCTGATGTAGAGATGCGTTAAAATCGAGAACACGGAATGAATATTCATTCCGATCGTGGGTGAGGTGACAAAAATGAATGAAAAAGAGAAGGATATCATTGAGGCAGCGCTAATATTATTCGCGGAGCGTGGTTATGACGGGACAACGGTACCGCTTATAGCGGAACGTGCACATGTTGGTGCAGGAACGATTTACCGTTATTTTGAGAACAAAGAATCGTTACTGAATGTTATTTTTAGCCGATATGTGCAGTTGTTATCAAAGACGTTGCAAACAGATTTTCCAGAAAGCGCGTCGACACGGGCGCAGTTTAGGCATTTGTTTTATCAGCTTGTTCGATTTTCAGAAACAGATTTATCAGCACTAATGATGATTGTTTCGCATGCGAATGTTCGTCATTTGAATGATTCATGCGTCGCTGACTACGAAGCATTTCTCGATTTTGTTCGGGCAATTGTTGAGAATGGTGTCGCAAAAGAAGTGATTCGTCCGTTGCCGACAAATGCAGTGATTTCCATCGTATATGGCGCATTTATTCATTTGGCACAGTCGATTCAGCATGGAGAAATTGAATCGTCACCGCGATTGTTACAAGAAGTAGAAGAAAGCCTTTGGCGTGCGGTTAGTTTATAGATGTACTGATTAATGGGGGTTAGAAAAAATGAAGCGCGTTTTTAATGGGAGAGTATTATTACTATTATTATGGGTCGTTCTTTCCGTTGTGTCTGTACTTACTCTTCCTGATATGGGGCAACTTTCACGAGATAAAGGTGACATTCGTTTGCCTGATTCAGCGCAAAGCATTGTGGCAAGAGATTTATTACAACATATGGATGATGACAACGATGAAACATATGATGTCGTTGTTGTTTGGCATAGTGGCAATAACGCAGCATTAACAAAAGCGCAACGTGACGAAGTAGATGGCATTGTGCGAGACCTTGAGAACGAGGAAGAGCTGCTTGGGATCACGAAAATGACAACACATTTAGATAGCGAAGACATTGCTGCTCAGTTAACGGCAGATGATGAAACAACAATGTTGACGCAACTATCGGTAGCCGAGTCAAAAGGAACGATTGCAGAAGTACGGGAGCAATTAAGAGAAGTGATTGACCCGGAGCAAGTAGATGTGTATTTAACCGGTGCGAAAGTGATTTCGGAGGATTTCGCGAGCACAACAGAGGATGGAATTAAGAAGACAGAAATGATTGCGGTCGTTTTTATTATTGTCGTACTTGTGCTCGTGTTTCGTTCGCCAATTGTCCCCCTTGTGTCGTTGTTGACAGTCGGTGTATCTTATATTGTGTCATTGGCGATCATTGCCAATGCCGTGTTACATGTTGACTTTCCATTTTCTAGTTTCACGCAAGTGTTTTTAATTGTGATTTTGTTTGGGGTTGGAACCGATTATAACATCTTGCTTTATACGCGTTTTAAAGAAGAATTGAGTCATACGGATGATGCATGGCAAGCGGCAAAAGCAACGATCCGGACATCAGGAAAGACAGTTGTATACAGTGGTTTGGCGGTGTTTATTGGTTTTGTAAGTTTAGCATTAGCCGAGTTTACATTGTACCAGGCGATGTCAGCGGTGGCGATTGGTGTCGGGATACTTATGCTCGTATTAACAACACTCAATCCGTTTTTTATGGCGCTACTTGGAAAGAAAATGTTTTGGCCGAGTAAACATTTTGCTGGGCATGGCGATAGCAAAATGTGGGCGTTCTTGTCACACCATGCGGCTTTGCGTCCAGTTATTTCGATTGCGCTTGTGGCGTTGTTGACGGTACCTTTCTTATGGCAATATCGTGGTGACGTACATTACAACGACTTATTAGAAGTGGCAGATCATTATGAGTCAAAGCAAGGCATTAACGTCATTGAAGATCACTTTTCAAGTGGATTTGCTGCACCGGCAACAGTAGTCATTGATACAGGGGATCGCTTAGACGAACAGCTGCCCCTGCGCGTGCTAGATGAGCTAACAGAGGCTTTAAGTAAAGTGGATGGGGTGTCTGAAGTATATTCCGCAACACGCCCAACTGGTGAGCGAATTGAACGGTTATATATTGATGAGCAAACGGGTCAGTTGCAAGATGGTTTGCATGATGCTGGAGAAGGCGCGTTTGAAATTGGTGATGGCTTATCAGAGGCGGAAAAGAAATTAGCTGACCGTAATGAAAATGGCGCTGATCATGTGCAGGCGTTGATCGATGGTACAGGAAAAGCGCAAACTGGTGCGACGGAGGTGGGAAAGGCAGTCGATCAACTTGCTGCAGGCATCTCTGAAGGCGCGGAAGGTGCACAAACACTAAAAGACGGTTTGGCTTCACTAGAGGAAAACTTGGCGTTGCTACAAGGGGCAACAAGTGAACTACATGCCGGTTATACGGAGCTTGAACAAGGATTAAGCGGCTTTGGTACGAAACTGACGACTGTATCTGAGACGGTTGCTTCTGCGTTAGATGGTTGGGAGGACATGTCTGGTGTTGTAAATGAGCTGTTGGCGCAAGTGCCAAATGCCGGGAGCAATGCGCAAATACAAGACGCATTGGCTGCTGTGAAAGAGAAAAAAGCGCATATTGACGCATTATCAAGTGAGCTTACGCAAGCTTCACAAGACTATAACGAAGCGATGACGTCATTCCGAACAGCCAATGCGGCGCTTTCCGAAGTGAACAGCAGTTTAACAAAAATGAAAGATGGCGCTGAGGAATTAAAGGAAGGTGCAGCCACATTACAAACTGGACTAAGTGAAGGAGCGTCAGGTTCAAAAGAGTTGTCCACGAACACAGCGCAACTCGCTTCAGGGCTAGGTCAGATTAAAGAAGGGCAAACATCGCTACAAACAGCGCTCACAACGTTAAGTGAACAGATGGGTGCGTTGCAAGATGGCTTGCACGCAGGTTCAGAAGGACTTAACGAGTTGCGCGATGGTTTAGCTGATGCGGAAGGGTTTTTAGGTGATTTGAGTGGTTCTGCGGCAACGCACACGTTTTTTGTCCCTGATGATGTGCTAACGGGAGATCGATTCCAAGCAAGTCTAGATGCGTATATGTCACCGAATAGAGAGACAACGAAGTTAACGGTCATCTTAGAAACGAATCCGTATACGGTTGAAGCGATGGACGTTATTAGTGAAGTGAATGAGACGGCAGCCGCCGCATTGCAAGGAACCGTGCTCGATGAGGCGACTGTTGCAGTTGGTGGGCAATCAGCGATTAATGCAGATTTGCGCGAAGTAGCGAGTGGCGATTTCTTACGGACGGCAGTGCTGATGCTTGTTGGTATCGGGATTTTCCTTGTGATCATTACCCGTTCGGTCAAACTACCAATCTTTATTATTGGTTTACTCGCGTTTGCTTATGTGACTTCGTTAGCAGTCACAGAGATTGTAAGCAAGTATTTACTAGGTGTAGAAGCACTCAGTTGGAATGTCCCGTTTTTCGGTTTCATTTTACTTGTCGCAATCGGTGTGGACTATAGTATTTTCTTATTGATGCGATATAATGAGTTGCCCGGAGATCCGCTGACAGCAATGAAAGAGGCGGCGCGACACATCGGCGGTGTCGTCATTTCTGCGGCAATCATTCTTGGTGGCACATTTGCAGCGCTATATCCATCAGGTGTGCTTACACTCATTCAAGTGGCGACACTTGTCATCGTTGGTTTGGCATTGCTGAGTGTATTACTGTTACCAGTCATGTTGCCGGGGTTGATGAGACTCGATCAAATATTGGTGAAATGGAGTGGGCGAAAGAGAGATTTTAGTGAAAAAGGATAAGGAATAAGCCTCCTAGTGGGGCTTTTTTTCTGTTTCTGCACGCTAATAAAAACGAACATATGTTGCTAAGTGTTGGGGGTATGTAGTATGATCAGAAGAACTGGAGCAACTTGATAGTGGAAGGATTGTGGAAAATGAACGAACAACAAATCAAACAACTCATTTACGAAGTTGAATGGATGATGGCCGTATTAAAAGAAGTAGCGTTGCTCAATCTACCCGACTGCTGGGTATGTGCCGGGTTTGTACGCGCGAAAATTTGGGATGTTTTGCATGGGTATGCGCGGACGATATTGCGAGACGTCGATGTCATTTACTTTGATCGTGATAATTGTGATGAGCAAAAAGAAAAAGCGTTGGAAGCGCTATTACGAGCGCGCATGGAAGATGTGTCTTGGTCAGTAAAAAACCAAGCGCGTATGCATGAAGTAAAGGGGGTTTCACCGTACTTGTCATCCACGGATGCGGTCGCAAAATTTCCCGAAACAGCAACGGCGCTTGCGGTAAGATTGGTAGAAGGTGAGTTAGAGTTAATGGCACCGCATGGACTGGAAGATGTCGTCAATTTGATCGTGCGGCCGACGCCCTTTTTCAAGGAATCTCCCGCTTTAATGAATAGCTATCACGAGAGACTACTTAAAAAGGATTGGTCAGCGCACTGGATAAAGTTGCGCACGGTACACGAAACGGCAGCGGAAGCACTAGATGCCTATATCGTCGCGACAAACAGCCATGATTTTCGTCATGTAGCACGGCTGTTGCATGAACGATCGGTTTATTATTTTTCAAACAAAACATGTCAAACAAAAGCGGAGATCGGTGCTTATTTTACCGCTGCTTGGCAACATATTATCGACGAGCACTATGAGGCGATTGATCGTGTGTGGTTATGTGAGTCTGTTTGTTTATATACGTATCGTTACAGCGGTTTTGTAGATGGGGAGTACGTAACTGGTAGTGGCAGAGCGACAAATGTGTTTGAAAAAGTGGGCGATACGTGGCTATTGTTGCATGAACATTTGAGTGCAAATCCACGATAAATCGTATGTGAGGAGCTCATTTATCGGTACACACCGCGCAAATGACATTTTACATCCAACAGTGCATCTTCATGTTGCTTATTTACGAGCGGTGGGACGTTGTCGGTTGCGAAAAACTGTAGTTCAAGCGTCTCCGGGCTGTTTGTACATAAGTTTCCACCAATGTTTTTAAGCTCAAAAAAGATTATGATGGTTTGCGCTTTGTCGCCTGATGGATAGTGGTCATCGTATTTTGTGTAGACACCAATGAGTGCATGTACGCGCACATCTAGTCCCGTTTCTTCTTTTATTTCGCGAATGACTGCTTCTTCAGCGGATTCACCGAGTTCGATCGCACCCCCAGGGAAACCCCATGTCTTCTTGTCGCTTCTTCTTTGTAGCAAAATTTCTCCGCGATCATTGCGAATACATCCAGACGCGAAATTTAAAAATACTTTTTCCGTTCCAACTTTGTTGCGTAACCATTTGATGTAGTTCATCGTTTTCCTCCTGCTAGTGAGTCACTTTAAGTATACATGTAAACGTTCCGTTTGTGCGAGAAGACGAAGCGTTTGTTGCTAGTTTTAGAGAGGATATAGTATTATGCAGGTATATGAGAGGTGAGCAAAATGAAGTTAGGTGAGACATTAAAGATATTGCGAGAATCACAAGGGTTGTCGCGCGAAGATGTGGCCCAGTCGTTAAACGTGTCACGGCAAGCGATCTACAAATGGGAGACGGACAAAGGGTATCCTGATTTAATTAATCTCATGGCACTGAGCGAGTTGTTTCAAGTGACAGTGGATGAATTATTAAAGGGAAAGCAGGAAGTAGCTGCACATGAAGGTGAGCAGGAGGATTGGGAAGATGAAAAAGATATGGCGTTGGCAGAAGTGGGGGATCGCGGTGAAGTTGTTCGTGAAGGGGACATAAAAGAAGGAATAGGTGTTGATGTTGGCTTTGCTATCGGTTTAATTATGATGGTTATAGGTGCTATTTTGGATTTCGGTCAAGTGTCGATATTGTTGATGGTGCTTGGGGTCATGTCAATTGTGTTTTTAGATGATTGTATTGAGTCTGTATTCACATGGAACCGACAGAGAAAAGAGCGTTGGTAATCCGCAATGTTTTGCGAGTTGATTGTTACATTATTTGTATGAATGACGACAGTAAGGAAAAACTATGAGTGAAGACCGCCCGTTGTATAGAAAGAGGAGAAGCGATGAATTGTCAATCGAGCGAAGAGTTGCAACAACTTGTCGATCAAGCAAAATCTTATACCAAAAAAGGGAAAGTAGCTGATTATATCCCGGCGCTTCAGCTTGCTGATGCAGATAAACTTTCGGTCGCTGTATATTATCCAGACGGGACATGCGCGTCTGCTGGTGATATTCACGAAAATTTTACGTTACAAAGCATTTCAAAAGTATTGGTGCTAGCGCTCGTACTGATGGATAGAGGCGAAGCGGATGTTTTTTCTCGGGTTGGAAAAGAGCCGACCGGTGATCCGTTTAATTCCATTGCCAAGCTTGAGACAAACAAACCATCGAAACCGTTAAACCCAATGATTAATGCCGGCGCACTAGCGGTGACACACCGGATTGTCGGTGGGACTGTTCACGAACGATTGGAACGCTTGCTGGCATTTGTGCGGCAGTTAGCGGATAATAATGAGATTTTTTATAATGAAGAAATTGCGCGATCTGAATTTGAGACAGCTGATTTGAATCGCTCACTATGTTTCTTTTTAAGACAACACAACGTTATTGATGAAGACATTGAACAATTGATTGACTTATATACGAAGCAGTGTGCGATAGAAATGAATTGCCGTGACCTTGCCCGTATCGGTTGTGTGTTGGCGTTAGATGGTCGCGATCCAAAGACGAATGAGCAATTGCTACCAGCACGTGTGGCGCGGATTTGTAAAACATTTATGGTCACATGCGGGATGTATAATGCTTCTGGTGCGTTTGCGATAAAAGTCGGTATTCCAGCGAAAAGTGGTGTTGCTGGAGGCATTATGGGCGCGCTCCCGCATCAATTTGGGATCGGGGTTTGTGGTCCGGCGCTAGATGAAAAGGGAAACAGCATTGCCGGAATGAAGTTGCTAGAGATGATGTCAGAGAAGTATGGGTTGAGTATGTTTTAACGGGGGAGAGACAGGGATGACAACATTTTATATTGCGTCTAGTTTTCGCAATCGCACGCAAGTTCAATTTGTACGTGATGCACTCATAGAAGCAGGTCTTTCTTGTACATATGATTGGACGAAACATGGGCGCGCAACGACGGTGGCACAATTAAAGGAGATTGGTGAAAAAGAGATGAAAGCTGTTCGTTTAGCGGACATTATGATCATTCTGTTGCCGGCTGGCAAGGGGAGTCACGTTGAACTTGGGCTTGCGATTGCAGAACAGAAAGCGATTTATTTGTATTCTTCAGGTGGTGAAGCGTTGGCTCCTGAAGTTGCGAGTACGTTCTATTATTTACCGGGCATTTATCATTGCACGGGGACGCTGGATGATTTGGTTCAAGTCGTTGTGAGTGAAGCTTTCAATCTAACGGGGAGGGTTTAAAAATGACTGTACGTGAAAAAAGGATTTGTCAAAAGGGACATGAGTATTTCAAAAGTAGTGATTGTCCTGTTTGCCCAATTTGTGAGAAGGCGCGCGCACCGGAAGAGGGCTTTCTTTCTCTATTATCAGCGCCAGCGCGGCGGGCGCTAGAGCACCATGGGATTACGACTTTAACGCAACTTGCCAGCTGCAGTGAAAAAGAGGTTTTAGCACTCCATGGTTTAGGTCCAGCGTCTTTGCCGACATTAAGGACAGTGTTGCAAGAAGCGGGCTTATCGTTTAAGCAGTGAACAGTTTGCATGTTCGTTGCAGATAAGATCGTTTGCGATTCAAATGCTTGTTCTGGTATGATAGTTATAGAAGTACGAAGGAATTTTCCAAATGAAAGGATGATGTGCAAATGTTATCAGAAAAAATCACCGAGGCACTGAACAAACAAATGAATTTGGAGTTCCAAGCAGCGCATGAATATATGGCGATGGCGGCGCATTGTCACGATTTGAATTACGATGGCTTTGCTGACTTTTTCATTCAGCAAGCAAAAGAAGAACGGTTTCATGGCATGAAAATTTACACCTTTTTAAATGACCGTGGAAGAAAAGCAATCTTTGGTGCGATCGAAGCCCCTAAGACGGGTTTTGACACTGTACTGGACACGTTTGAAGCAGCACTCGCACAAGAGAAAGAAGTGACAAGGCAGTATTACGATTTGTACGATTTGGTTAGAGAAGAGCGGGATTATCAAACGATGTCGTTTCTCAATTGGTTTTTAGATGAACAAGTGGAAGAAGAGTCGATGTTTGACACGCATATCGGTTATTTGAAGCGAATTCAGGGGGATGCGAATGCCCTTTATTTATATGAGCGAGAGTTAGGGCAGCGAGAGTTTACGGAAGAGGAAGCGTAGGTGTCAAATCTTTATTAGTACGAGTGACTGGAAGACGCTCATAGCAACACCTCCTTTCAGAAAGGAGTGTGCTGTCCACCCTTAAGGTTCCATATATTATTGCTGTAATAGGAACATACAGTATGTCTCCGGAAAAAAGAGACCCACGCTGGTCTCTTTTTTAATTCCCCTGCCCATAGGGAAACTGGCTCTCATACCCCACATGCTGTGTATAACTCTCCTGAATTTTACTCGTATCCGCCGCTTCAAGTGGGTACAAACCCTTTTGAAACATGCACTCGTACAGGCGACGTTGCATTTGATTGGATTCGTTGCTAATTTGGTGGATCGTTTCATATAAAGAAGTGTGACTCGCTTCGTGTTCAGCAATCGCATAAGAGACAGTAATATATTTTTCCGTCGTTAACATGTCGGTAATGAAATCGCGATCGGTCATATTTGATGTGTCAGGGATCGGAATCGCTGGGTTTTGAATTTTTTTGCTCATGATCTCTGGCTCCTTTCTATTGGTGGTATTGCCCGTCTTGCGTATGTCCGTGTAAGTGGGTAAGTAGTTGCTCGTAATGGTGTTGATGCATGTGTCCTGCGTCTTCAATTGCTTGTTTAATATCAGCATCTTGACAGTGGCGCGCAAAAAAATGGGCCTTTTTCATTGCATTTAAGTTCCAAGCGAGCATGTCGTTCATGTAATTTAAATCTTTCCCTGTCATGATCGCTGGGGGCTCAGGCATTGTTTGTGCTTGTTGTCCGCTCATGTTAGATTGCTGCATAGGTTGTTCATTCAATTGTTTTGCACCTTCTTTCTGTGATCTTGTTGCTACAGGTGATAGTGTAAAGCAGGAGGTGTATTTTTATGCGTGGCAAAGCGATATATACAAGCATAATTTAAAAAGAAAAACGAAAAATTTTTCTTGCAAACGGTATCAATTTTCGATATAGTTAAGGGGAGCTTAAAGAAAGCGCTTTTTTATTACAAATAAAATGAATGAGTGTTCATTCGTTTTTTGATTCTCGAGAGGAGGAGTACAATGACCCGACATATTCGAAAAGCAGCCGTAATCGGGGCAGGCGTGATGGGTTCAGGCATTGCTGCACATTTGGCAAACGCAGGTGTACCCGTTCTTTTGTTAGACATGGTGCCTAAAGATGTAGAGGGCAATGGTGGAGGTGCGGCAACGGTCACGAAAGCAAAGTCTCGTAATGCTTTAGTTGACAGTGCGATTGCGAAATTAAAAAAGCAAAAGCCAGCACCACTTGCGACAAAATCAACGATATCGCTCATTGAAACAGGGAATTTGGAAGATGACTTTGACAAATTAGGCGAGGTTGACTGGATTATTGAAGTGATTGTCGAAAATCTTGATGCGAAAAAAGCGTTGTTTACGCGCATTGACGCAGTACGTAAGCCAGGGACAATTGTCACTTCAAACACATCAGGAATTTCCATTAAAGCAATGGCTGAAGGCCGGAGTGAAGACTTCAAGCGTCATTTCTTAGGTACGCATTTCTTCAATCCACCGCGTTACTTGAAGTTGCTGGAAGTGATTCCAACAGAAGAAACTGATGCAGATGTTGTATCGTTTATTCGTAACTATGCAGAAAATACCCTTGGTAAAGGTGTCGTTGAAGCGAAAGATACACCGAACTTTATCGCGAACCGCATTGGTACGTATGGTTTACTTGTGACTGTCCATGAAATGGTGAAAAAAGGCTATTCCGTCGGTGAAGTTGACTCTGTGACCGGTCCACTCATTGGTCGTCCGAAAAGCGCGACGTTCCGGACGCTTGATGTGGTTGGACTCGATACATTTTTACACGTAGCTAAAAATGTTTATGATGAAACAACAGGTGGCGAGCAAGAGATGTTTGATCCACCAATGTTTATGAAACAAATGGCGGAAAAAGGTTGGATCGGCGCGAAAAGCGGGCAAGGATTTTACTTGAAAAAAGGCAAAGAAATCTCTGAGCTTGATCCAACGACGCTTGAATATGGTCCGCGTAAAAAGTTAAAAGCGGCATCAATTGAAAAGTCGAAGGCAGTGAAATCGAAGCGTGATAAGTTGCGTACGGTTGTCTTTGCCGAAGATCGTGCCGGAGAGTTACTATGGTCGATTTTAAAACCTGTGCTTTTGTATGCTGCGGAAAAAACATACGAAATCGCGCATGACGTACTTGCCGTCGATGAAGCGATGCGCTGGGGCTTCGGCTGGGAAATGGGACCATTTGAGCTGTGGGATACGCTTGGCGTGAAAGAGACGCTTGATAAAATGCAACTTGAAGGCGAAGTCATCCCGAGCTGGGTCACAGAGATGATCGAAAAAGGGCATACGCATTTTTACAATGATGGGACGTTCTATCACCACGGGGAGTACGTGCCAACCCGCAAGCACGACAAGTATATTCCATTAAAAACACTTGCAAAAGAGAAAGTCATCTTTAAAAATACAGGGGCAAAATTAATCGACATTGGTGACGATGTTGCCTTATTACAATTTACATCACCGAATAATTCGATCGGCTTAGATGTCATCCAAATGCTGAACAAGTCAATTGACGAAGCGGAGAAAAATTACAAAGGTCTTGTGATCGGCAATGAAGGCAAGAACTTCTGTGTCGGTGCCAACATCATGATGATGTTGATGGAAGCGCAAGATGACAATTTCTTTGAACTTGATATGGTCATTCGTCAGTTCCAAAAAGTGACGACACGCATTCGTTATGCAAGTGTACCAGTCGTTGTAGCGCCGTATGCGATGACACTTGGTGGTGGTGCAGAGATTTCCTTACCAGCCGCAAGCATTCAAGCATCACACGAAACGTATATGGGCTTAGTAGAAGTTGGCGTCGGTTTAATTCCGGGCGGCGGCGGAAACAAAGAATTATACTTGCGCAACTTAGAGCGTTTCGGTACAGATAAGTTGACAAGCATTCATCAAGCAGCGCGTGAGACGTTTGAAGCGATTGCGACAGCGAAAGTGTCGACATCAGGTCCAGAGGCCATTGACAATGGTTATTTATTAGCGCGTGACGATATTATTATGAATGATCAATTCGTCAACCATGCAGCGAAGCAAAAAGTGCTTGAGCTCCATGCGAAAGGCTACAAAGCGCCTGCACGCAAGAAAATCCCAGTTACAGGTGAAGCCGGTTATGCGACGCTCATGCTCGGGGCAAAAATGATGGGCTGGGGCGGTTATGCGTCAGAACATGATTTAAAGATTGCGGGAGAACTTGCATTTGTTATCTCTGGTGGTCGTGTGAAAGAAGGCACGCTTGTTGATGAGCAATATTTACTCGACTTAGAACGTGAAGCTTTCTTACGTTTAATTGCGGAACCGAAAACACAAGCACGGATGCAACATATGCTTGCAAAAGGCAAGCCATTGCGTAACTAGTGAACAAGGAGGGATGACAGACATGAAAGAAGCAGTCATTGTTGCCGGAGCAAGAACACCGGTTGGAAAAGCAAATAGAGGATCGTTTGCGGCAGTACGTTCTGATGATTTAGGTGCCGCGACAGTGAAGGAAACATTGAAACGAGCGAAGCACATTACGCCAGAAGAAATTGATGATGTCATTATCGGTTGTGCGATGCCAGAGGCAGAGCAAGGCATGAACATGGCACGGAACTTAAGTGTCCTTGCCGGTTTACCGGAAACGGTACCCGCGGTGACAATTAACCGTTATTGTGCGTCAGGCTTGCAAAGTATTGCTTACGGTGCAGAGCGCATTATGCTCGGTCACTCAAAAGCGATCATTGCCGGTGGCGCTGAGTCGATGAGCATGATTCCAATCGGTGGGCATGTGATCAAGCCGAACCCAACGCTTGTTGATGAAGCGCCTGAGTATTACATGTCAATGGGCTTTACAGCTGAAGCAGTTGCGAAGCAGTATGACATTTCGCGTGAGGACCAAGATGCATTTGCGGCGGAAAGTCATAAACGAGCGGCTGCGGCGATTGCTGCCGGGAATTTCACCGACGAAATTGTGCCATTTACAGTGAAGCAAGAAGAGATGGGCGAAGACGGCAAAGTGATGCTTGTAGAGAAGACAGTAGACACGGATGAAGGTGTCCGTACCGATACAACGCCACTGACGTTAGCTAAATTAAAGCCAGCTTTCCAATTGGGGGGCACGGTAACAGCCGGAAACGCGTCACAAATGAGTGACGGCGCGGCAAGTGTGCTCGTCATGGAAAAAGAAGAAGCGCTTAACCGCGGCATGGCGCCACTTGCAAAGTTCCGTAGCTTTGCCGTTGCTGGTGTACCACCAGAAGTGATGGGAATCGGTCCAATTGAAGCGATTCCAAAAGCGGTTCAATTGGCAGGTTTATCACTTGCAGACATTGGCTTGTTTGAGCTCAATGAAGCATTTGCCTCACAGTCACTGGCGATCATCCGTAAGCTCGGTTTAGATCATGACAAAGTGAATGTCAATGGTGGTGCGATTGCGCTCGGTCACCCACTTGGCTGTACAGGTGCGAAGTTGTCACTCACATTGTTCAATGAAATGAAACGACGCGGTGAGCAATTTGGTGTCGTCACGATGTGTATCGGTGGCGGCATGGGTGCTGCAGGTGTGTTTGAACTCGTTTAAGTGTCAAAAGAGGGGCATACGTCCCCTCTATCAATCTAACCCAATATTAGGAGGTTTTGTCATGAGTGAAACAACAAAAGACTTGATTAAAGGCGGTAACTTTTTGCTAGAAGACATTGACGCAGAGCGTGTCTTTACACCGGAAGATTACACAGAAGAGCACTTAATGATCGCCCGGACAACAGAAGAGTTTGCGGTAAACGAAGTGGTCCCTGTACTAGAAGAAATTGAAAATCATCACTTTGATCATACGGTTCGTTTATTGAAATCAGCAGGTGAGCTTGGCTTGCTTGGTGCCGATGTACCAGAAGAGTACGGCGGTGTAGGCCTTGATAAGATTAGTTCATCACTCATCTCTGAAAACTTTAACCGTGCCGGTGCGTTTGGCTTAAGCCATGGTGCCCACGTTGGCATCGGTTCTTTACCAATTGTGTTCTTCGGTACACACGAGCAAAAGAAAAAGTATTTACCTGGTTTAGCAAATGGTACGACAATCGCTGCCTACGCCTTAACAGAGCCAAGTTCAGGTTCTGATGCGCTTGGTGCCAAAGCAACAGCCGTGTTAAACGAAGAAGGCACGCACTACGTATTAAATGGTGAAAAGCAATGGATCACAAACTCTGCTTTTGCAGAAGTGTTTGTTGTGTATGCAAAAGTGGATGGCGAGAAGTTCACGGCCTTCATCGTAGAGAAAGACTATCCGGGTGTGAGCACGGGCCCAGAAGAAAAGAAAATGGGTATTAAAGGCTCATCGACACGTACATTGATTTTAGAAGATGCACTTGTGCCGAAAGAAAATGTACTAGGTGAAATTGGCAAAGGTCACGTTATTGCGTTTAACATTTTAAACGTTGGTCGTTACAAGCTTGGAATTGGCTGTGTCGGTGGCGCGAAGCGTGCGCTTGAGCTTGCAGCAACCTATTCTGTTGAGCGTAAGCAGTTCAAAACGCCAATCTCTGAGTTCCGTTTAATTCAAGAGAAACTTGCTTCCATGGCCACTGAAATTTACGCATCAGAGAGCTCCATCTACCGTACAGGTGGTTTGTTCGAAGATCGTCTTGGCAGCTTAAGTGAAGAACAACAAAAAGACGGTCGTGAAGTCGCGAAGTCGATTGCAGAATATGCGATTGAGTGTTCACTAAACAAGTTCGCTGGTTCAGAAATGCTTGACTACGTGTCTGATGAAGCGGTACAAATCCACGGCGGATACGGCTTCATGGCTGAGTACGAAGTAGAGCGTATTTACCGCGACTCTCGTATTAACCGGATTTTCGAAGGAACAAACGAAATCAATCGTTTGCTCGTACCAGGTACGTTAATGCGTAAAGCGATGAAAGGTGAGCTTGCGTTCCTTGAACAAGCACAAAGCTTGCAAGAAGAGCTCATGATGTTTATGCCAGAAGAAACTGGCGACGAGCCGCTTGCGCAAGAAAAGTATTTAGTATCGACGATGAAAAAAGTGTTCTTAATGGTCGCCGGTCTTGGTGCGCAGAAATACGGTCCAGCGCTTGAGAAAGAGCAAGAGATTCTTGCAATTGTCGCTGATATCGTGAGCGATATTTACTCGATGGAGTCTGTCGTTTTACGTACAGAAAAAGCAGCAAACAAAACGTCGTTTGAAAAAGAAGCACAAAAGCTTCTCATGACAGAAGTATTCGTTCAAGAAGCAGTGAACCGCATTGAAGCAAGCGCGAAGAAAGCGTTAATTCACATGCAAGAAGGTGACACGCTCCGTACGATGATGTCGATGTTGCGTAAGCTTACGCGCCATCAACCAATCAATGTCGTTGAGAAAAAGCGTGAAATTGCAAAAGGTGTCATTGCAGCGAAGAAATATGTTGTTTAATTAGGTGACAATTTTGGGGCTCTAAATAGAGCCGCAAAAATAAATAAAAATACTCCTCTCGCAAGGAGTATTCTCCTCAGTCAAGAAGAAGTCTGCATGCAGACTTCTTCTTTTCACATAAAGATTGAATTTTCGTCGTGACCGTCATAAAATAAAGCCAAGGGGTGATTTTGATGCCAGCAACAACAGAAACACCTTTATCAAAGAAACCAAAAATAGGACGGATGAAGAAAGTGATCATAGGGTTAGTTATTTTTATTGTACTCGCGATCTTAGCAGTGGTTGGCGTTGCAACATATGTTGGTTGGAACTTATCACACCCAGAACGAGTAGAGATTGATGAGACACCAGCTGACCATGGACTCAAGTTTGAAGAAATTGGCTTTAAAAGCAAAGCAGATGATATTTCCTTGAAGGGCTGGTGGATCCCGGCGCAGCGAGAAGGGGAAGAGATACAATCGACCAAAGCAGTTGTGTTTTCACACGGTTACGGACAATCTCGTTTGCAAGCAGGGAATCAAATCCTTCCTCTCGCAAAAAGGTTAGCAGAAGAAGGCTATCATTTGTTGTTATTTGATTACCGTGCTTCTGGGGAATCTGAAGGAGATGCGGTCACACTTGGGCAGTATGAGTCGCAAGATTTGTTGTCCGCCTTTTCGTTTGCACAAGAGGAAAAAGGAATGGACGATGTCGCTGTGATTGGTTGGTCAATGGGCGCTGCTTCGGCTTTACTAGCAGTTGCGCAGTCAGATACAGTTGATGTTGTGATCGCCGACAGTCCATTTGCGAATTTACGCCAGTATCTATCATCTAATTTGTCGCATTGGAGTGATCTGCCAGATATCCCATTCACGCCTGTGACGATGCAAGTAATTCCAAGGCTCATTGGTGCTAACATTGATGAAGTAAGTCCAATTGATGCGATCACGCAAGCAGAAAATAAAGTCGTCTATTTCATCCATGGCAAAAATGATGACGCCATTCCGTATACAGATAGTGAAGCAATTCATGCTTCTATGGGCGCGGGAAATGAATTATGGATTGCGGAGAATGACGGACATGTAGAGACAGTGAATGAACTAGCTGATGAATATGCCGACAAAGTTGTCCGCTTCTTACAGGAAAACTTTTAGTCAGCTTTAGAAGGAGAGAAAATGATGACGCTAAAAATGTACCACTACCCAAAATGTAGCACATGTCGGAAGGCGCAAAAGTGGCTCAATGATCATGGTATTGCATATGAAGCCATTGATGTCGTGAATGCCCCACCGACAGCAGCGCAAATTGAACAATGGCATAAAGATAGTGGGGAAGCGCTAAAACGCTTTTTTAATACGAGTGGACAGAAATACCGCGCCCTTGATTTAAAAAATAAACTTGCCGATATGTCTGAACAAGAACAGTATGCGTTGCTTGCTTCTGATGGTATGCTATTAAAACGTCCACTTGTGACAGATGGCAGCCAAGTTACGCTTGGTTTCAAAGAAGATGTTTATGAAAACACTTGGTTAGCGAAAGAAAAATAAGTGCATCTCATTTGGGGATCATTTTTAATTATGGTAAAATGAGCTTGAATGTGTTGTGATGTTTTTTGGAAAAAGTGTCAACCCTAATAAGGAAATGATGATGGAGGCGATGAGGATGAGTAACTTACCTGAAGAACTAAAGTATTCAGAGGAACATGAATGGGTGAAAGTAGAAGGTGACAACGTCCGCATTGGGATTACATATTTTGCCCAGTCTGAGCTTGGCGACATTGTATTTGTAGAGTTGCCAGAAGTCGGTGATGAGATCGAAGCGGATGAGCCATTTGGTAGTGTTGAATCTGTCAAAACGGTTTCTGAGTTATATGCACCAGTGAGTGGAAAAGTCGTTGCAGTGAATGAAGAGCTCGAAGACTCACCAGAATTTGTAAATGAATCACCATATGGGAAAGCATGGATGATTGTCGTTGAACCAAGCAATATGAGTGATGTGGAAAATCTGATGTCTGCTGGTGAGTATCAGGAAATGATTAGCGAAGCAGAATAAATCTGACATGTTCTAAAAATGATGATTGACGGTGCAACTAAATCATGCTATGATACGGCTACGTGATGAAAACAAGTGAATATTCTTATCAAGAGCGGTGGAGGGACTGGCCCGACGAAACCCGGCAACCACAAACGTCATGTTTGCAGGTGCTAAATCCTGCAGAGTGTAGAACTCTGAGAGATGAGATGAAAGTGATAGATAAAATCTTTCTGCTCATGCTGCAGAAAGATTTTTTTGTTGGGAGGAATGAGGATGATCTCACTAACAGGTGTGAGTAAAACGTTTCAGACAAAGTCGGGAGCGATTGAGGCAGTACGTAACCTGAATTTAACGATTGAAGAAGGACAAATATATGGGATTATTGGTTACAGTGGGGCTGGCAAGAGTACATTGATCCGCTTGCTGAACCTGTTAGAACGTCCCACTGCTGGAGAGATAGCGGTTGATGGTCATGTCTTATCGAAACTATCAGCAAAACAATTGCGTCATGCGCGCCAAAAAATCGGCATGGTGTTTCAACATTTTAATTTGTTATGGTCGCGAACGGTATGGGAAAATATCTCATTACCATTAGAGGTCGCAGGAGTACCGCGGGAACAACGTCAAGAAAGGGTAAAGGAACTTTTGCGGCTTGTCGGTTTGGATGGTCGCGAGGATCATTACCCATCAGAGTTGAGTGGTGGTCAAAAGCAACGTGTCGGCATTGCGCGTGCACTCGCGAATGAACCGAGCGTATTGCTTTGCGATGAGGCGACATCTGCCCTTGACCCGAGGACAACCGATGCGATTTTAGACTTATTACTAGCAATTAATAAGAAACTGAAGGTAACCATCGTGCTTATTACGCACGAGATGCATGTCATTCAAAAGATTTGTGACCATGTTGCGGTGATGGATCAAGGAGAGGTTGTTGAGAAAGGTCCTGTCATGGATGTGTTTCGCCGTCCCCAAGCGCAGATGACAAAGTTATTTGTAAAAGAGCTTGCGAAGACGGATGAAGAAGAGGAGTCGCTCTGGGAACGACTGGCTGAAAAAGGCGATGGGGTGATTGCGTCGTTGACATTTAGTGCAAATCCATTAGAAGAAACACTCGTCACTGATGTGATTCGCCGCTTTCCAATTGAGATTTCGATTTTACATGGGAACATTTCCAAGTTACAACAAGGGTCAGTCGGTAAGTTGTTTGTTCGTTTCTCAGGCGAAGAAGTGGAGATTGAGGCGACGCTTGCATATATACGTGAACGTGGGGTAGAAGTAGAGGTGATCAACCATGCTTAGCAACGTCGTTTGGGAAGATGTTTGGGTGGCAACGTGGGAGACGGTTTATATGACCATCGCTTCTAGTGTGGCAACATTTGTGTTAGGGTTGGCGCTTGGGCTCGTGCTTTATTTAACGGCAAAAGGGGGCGCTTGGGAGAGCCGTTTGACCTATGTCGTTATCGCAACAGTTGTCAATGTATTTCGCTCGATCCCGTTTATCATTTTAATTATTTTATTAATTCCTTTCACGCGCATGATTGTGGGGTCGATGTTTGGCGCTTCTGCAGCACTTCCGGCTTTAATTATTGGTGCAGCGCCATTTTATGCACGAATGGTTGAGCTCGCTTTGCGCGAAGTCGATCGCGGTGTCGTTGAAGCCGCTCAGTCAATGGGGGCATCACATGCACATATTGTGTGGAAGGTGCTCATTCCTGAAGCACTGCCAGCATTAATTTCAGGGATCACAGTGACGACGGTCGCGCTTGTCGGTTACACGGCAATGGCTGGGACAATCGGTGCCGGCGGACTTGGGACACTGGCATTTCAGCAAGGATTTCAACGCACAAATACAGAAGTAATGCTTGTGGCGACAGTTGTGATTTTATTAATTGTATTTTTGTTTCAATGGCTCGGAGATTCACTCACAAGAAAGATAGATAAACGATAGGGGGCATGTAAAATGAAAAAATGGTTGTTAGGATTAGGTGTATTCGCAGCGAGTGCGGGACTTGTGGCTTGTGGGAATAGCGGAGAAAAAGACGGATCAAAAGTAACAGTCGGTGCATCAAATGTGCCCCATGCAGAAATTTTGGAAGAAGCAAAGCCACTTCTAAAAGAAAAAGGTTTTGATTTAGAAATTAAAGTGTTTGATGATTACATTTTACCGAACCGGGCCCTTCAGGACGAGGAAATTGACGCAAACTTTTTCCAACACCGTCCATATTTAGACCAGCAAATTGCTGACCACGGCTATGACTTTGTGGAAGTAGGCGCAGTGCACTTGGAGCCAATCGGTCTTTACTCACAAGACTATGACAAGTTGGATGAGCTTCCTGACGGGGCAACGGTGCTAATGAGCAATTCTGTTTCCGATTACGGGCGAATTCTTTCGTTATTACAAGAAGCGGGGCTCATTACATTAAAAGACGGTGTTTCTGCTGTGGAAGCGACGGAAGCAGATATTGTAGAGAATCCGAAAAATATTCGCATTGATGCTGGTCCGAATCCAGAAATGTTGCCACAAGCGTATCAATCAAATGAGGCAGACGTCGTTGCAATTAATTCCAATTTCGCGATGGGCGCCGGCATTTCTCCAGTGGAAGAAGCAATTTATTTAGAAGCGGGCGATGAAAGCAATCCATACGCCAATATTGTCGTGACACGCAAAGATAGCGCTGATGATGAGGCCGTCAAAGCGCTGATTTCGGTGCTCGGCTCTGATGAAATCAAAGCGTTTATTGATGAAAAGTATGCCGGTGCCGTGATCGCAGTCGATTAAGTAGCGGAGCAAGATCTCTCAAGTGAGGGGTCTTGTTTTTTTTGAAGGGAAAAAGGAGGGCGATCGCGAAAGAGATAGTATATGCGCAAATTTTGTTCAAGACGGAGTGTGATTGTGATGGAACTATTAAGAGAAGAGAACGTATCTGACAGAGATGTATCCTTACAAGAGGTTGTGCTTAAAGGACGTGTATACGGGACGTTGTTAAATGATCTTGTTGAGCTAGAAACAATGAAAGACGATTTTCTCAAGTCTCCTTATAAGCAACCACCCGAAGCACCTGTACTTTATATGAAACCACGTAATACGTATAACGAACATGGCCAACCGTTATTATTACCGAAGGATGTGGCGGAAGTACAAATGGGGGCAACGCTAGGCATTGTCATTGGACAGACTGCAACGGCAGTGAAAAAAATATCTGCGCTTGACGTTGTTTCTGGTTTTACAATTATTGGTGACGTGACTGTGCCGCACAAAAGTTTTTTCCGTCCGGCAGTGAAACATCGCGCGCGGGATGGTTTTTGTTTTTTAGGCCCGCAAGTGATAGGCAGCGCTTTGATAGATGACATTAATGACGTAGAGGTGAAGACGTATGTCAATGATCAGATTGTATGTTCATGGCCAACGTCAAACTTATACCGTTCAGTTGCACAATTGCTTGAGGACGTGACAGCTTTTATGACACTATCACGAGGTGATGTCCTGCACGTTGGTGTGCGTCAAGATGCGCCGATTGTGCGCGAGGCCGATCGTATCCGGATTGAGATTGATCCGATTGGCGTATTAGAAACAAACGTTGTGCGTGAACAAGCAATAATCGTAGACAGGGGGCGTCTCTAGTGAAAACAGCACGAGTACGTTACGAAGGTGATTGCCATGAAGCAACAGAGGCGAATGGACAAGTAATGTTACAAGATGGGCGCATGTTGACGGAAATGGATGTCGAGTGGTTACCGCCCATCGAGCCTAGAACGACATTTGCGCTCGGGCTCAATTATGCCGATCATGCGAGCGAGCTTGCTTTTCAAGCGCCAGAAGAGCCGTTACTGTTTTTAAAAGGTCCAAATACATTTGTGGGTCATCGCAATAAGACGGTCCGACCAGAAGATGTTACGTTTATGCACTATGAATGCGAACTCGCTGTTGTGATTGGTGAAACAGCCCGCGATGTTGCTGAAAATGAGGCGTACCGGTATGTGTTAGGGTATACGATTGCCAATGACTATGCATTTCGTGATTACTTGGAAAACTATTACCGTCCTAATTTAAGGGTGAAGAATCGTGACCATAGTACACCACTTGGTCCGTGGCTCGTGACCGCTGATGAAGTGCCTGATCCAATGAATTTGATGTTACGTACGTATGTGAATGGCGTATTAACGCAAGAAGGATCGACACGCGACATGGTGTTTACGATCCCGCAGTTAATTGCTTACATCAGCTCGTTTATGACGTTGTCTAAAGGAGATGTCATTTTAACCGGGACGCCGAAAGGGACAGTGAATGTGGAAGCCGGTGATGAGGTGATCACAGAAATCGAAGGGTTAGGGAAGCTTGCGAATACGATTGTAAGGGAGAAACAAGTTGTGGGACGACCGTAAAGGAGGAGGAAGATGCCACATATTACAGTGGAATATACCGATAATTTGCAAGGCGAAGTGGATATACGCGCACTACTAGCAAAGATCAATCAAATATTGATTGACCGTGCGCCTCTTTTTCCGGTTGGAGGGATCCGTTCGCGCGCGATTCAGTTGTGCGATTATGTCGTTGCCGATGGCGCAGAAGATGACGCATTTGTACATGTCATGATGAAAATTGGAGCCGGGCGCACGGAAGAAGTGAAAACAGAAGTGTGCGAGGCGGTGTTTGCGGTTGTGTGTGACACATTTGCGGATGTGTTTGAACGACGTTATCTCGCGCTTTCATTGGAGTTGGTAGAGTTTGCGGCGAACGGGACGTATAAGAAAAATAATATTCATGAGCGGTATAAGAGCAGAAGTTAGGAGATTGGACGGATGGCAATGATAAATACGGGTTCAAAATGGTATGCTGACGCCAGCGCAGGGAATTTACCATGTTCATTTAAATTTATTTGTAATGAAATATTCACTCCAGCCGGGATTCAAGTTAGTGAAGCTTGTAGGGAATATGAAAGCGATGAATACGGCGCTGCTCAATTTCATTTGAATGGACAGCGTGCGGTTTTTCGTCAGGCAAAACGCACACCCAAAAAAGTTGGCCAGTTTGTCACCTTGTGGAAAAGGGAGACACCTGCATCTGAAATTGCGCCACTCGATGCGTCTGATGACATCGAGTGGGTGATCATTGCAAGTGATGAAGGTGCGAGATGTGGGGTGTTTCTTTTTCCAAAAGCAGTGCTTATAAAAAAGGGCATATTTTCTCGGCAACATATTGGGGGTAAACGGGCTTTTCGTGTTTATGGCCCATGGACAACACCGACAGCAAATCAAGCACAGAAAACGAAGAAATGGCAAAATGATTACTTTTATGAGTTTGTAGAGGGTAAAATGGAAGAAACAATTTATCAGATTAACTCGCGGGTAAGGGATAGGAGTGGGGTTGGCGTTATCCCCAAGTAAAATGACAAAAAAAGCCGAGCACAACTCGGCTTTTTGCATATCTTTTTTTGGGAAGAAATGTAGGATTGTTTACACCACCCCACAATACTTCCCAGAAAAATAGGCAAGCGGCTGCTCATCATTGACGACTAAGTCTCGAACGGCACCAATGTAAATGGTGTGATCGCCTTCTTGGTGGGCGTTGTGCACGTCACAAGTGATGTAAGCAAGCGCATCCCGCAAAATAGGGAGCTGGTCAAACGTTTCAAAGGAGATGTTCTCTATTTGTGGTCCACCGGCAAAATGGGTCGATATATCCGCTTGTTGTTTCGTTAATAAGTTCACGGCAAAGCGCCCAGACTGTGCTAAATACGCGTGCATCGCCGCTTTATTGGCCACGGATACGGCAATGAGCATTGGGTTTAGCGATACGCTCATAAAAGCATTTGCGGTCATTCCGTGCGTGACGCCATCAATGTTTGTCGTAATGACGGTCACACCGGTTGGAAAGCGGCTCATCGCCGTGCGGAAACGTTGTTCATCCATGGGAATAGCCCCCTCTCATTTCAGTTGGTTAAAGACAACGAGTTTCAGTTCTGTCATTTCTTCGATTGCGTACGTAATCCCTTCGCGTCCGGTACCACTTTCTTTGACGCCCCCGTAAGGCATATGATCAACACGGTAAGTGGGAATGTCATTGATCATGACGCCGCCTACGTGTAGTTTCTTGGCAGCGTTTAAAGCGCGATGGATATCATTCGTGTAAATCCCGGCTTGCAGGCCGTAACGTGAATCATTGACGTGAGTGATCCCTTCTTCTAGAGACGCAATGCGATTAATGAGCACGACAGGGCCGAAAACTTCATCGCAAGAGATACGTGTTTCTTTTGGAACATGGAGCAAAACAGTTGGCTCGATGATCGCACCATCGCGATGCCCACCACACCCAAGTGTTGCGCCTGCTTCAAGCGCGTCGTTGATCCATGTGTGGACACGCGCGGCATCGTTTTCTGAAATGAGTGCCGATATATCCGTCTCGTCATGCGTCGGGTCGCCTGTCACAAGGGATTTGCTGGCGTTAATAAAAGCAGCAACAAATTCATCATAAAGGTCTTCGTGGACATAAATGCGTTGCAATGAAATACATACTTGTCCTTGAAAAGTAAAGGCACCAATCGCACAGCGTTTTGCAATCGCGTGCGGGTCGATTTGCTTGTCAACAATGAGGGCGGAATTGGAGCCGAGTTCAAGCGTCACTTTTTTCAAGCCTGCTTTGGCGCGAATTTCTTTTCCGACTTCGGAACTGCCAGTGAAGGTAATCATTTGGACGCGGTCGTCTGTGACAAGCGCATCGCCGATGGTTTTTCCGCTACCAGTGACGATATGAAAAGCACCGGCTGGTAGTCCTGCTTCCGTGAGTAATTGTCCTAAAAAATAGGCCGACAACGGTGTCTGTGAAGCTGGTTTTAAAATGACGGTATTTCCAGAAGCAATCGCTGGCCCGATCTTATGCGCGACAAGATTGAGTGGGAAATTAAACGGTGTAATCGCACCAATGATGCCGAGCGGCTCGCGCATCGTCAAGCCAATCCGTCCAACCCCATTAGGGGCTGCGTCCATTGGCAACGTCTCTCCGCGCTGGTTATACGCAGCATGGGCAGCGAATCGGTATGTTTGGATCGTGCGCGCCACTTCTTCTTTTGCGGTGCGGATTGGTTTGGCGGTTTCAGCACAAATCAGTGCCGCGGCGATGTCTTGTTTTTGCTCAAGCAAGGAGACGAGCCGGTCTAATATGTCACCGCGCTGATGGGCAGGAAGAGCGGCCATCGCCTCTTTTGCCTGTGCCGCAGCTGTAATCGCCTGATCGACGTCTGCTTTCGACATGCGCGGAATGTGCGCGAGTGTGCGCCCGTCGTAAGGGGCGGTGAGCACACTTGTATCGCGCTGTTCGCCCCAATCTTTTAATATATATGGTTGAAGCGTCGTGTCAATGTATTGCTGGATGTTCATCGTCATGACCCTCCCAATTGTAAAAAATGCGTCTCATCACAACATGAACGTTGGTTTTTGCTTCTTTAAAATCGGTTCAGCTGTAGCGACGACTTGTTTCGTCACCACGTGTTGGACGGGTGAAGCTTCGTCAAACCAGCTGTCTGGCGCGGCATGTCCCCAAAATGTGGCTCGGCGTGGGTCGTCTAAGTCCCAACGAATCGGCTTAAAATCGGGATCGCTTGTTAAATAATCACCGTTGTAAAGCTCGATGCGATGGCCATCAGGATCACGTAAATAAAGGAAGAAGGCATTGGATAGCCCGTGTCTTCCGGGCCCGCGTTCGATTGTTTTTGCATAACCAATCGAGGCAAGCACGTCACAGGCATGGATTAAACTAAGCTGGTCGCTGAGCCAAAAACCAACGTGGTGTAAGCGTGGCCCGACCCCGTTCATAAATGCGACATCGTGTACACTCGGCTTTTGGTGGAGCCACGCAGCCCAAATTGCCTCTTCGTCCGTTGCGGTGTATTCTGAGCAAGCAAACCCTAACGTCTTCATGTAAAAATGGTACGCTGCCTCTACATTTTGCACCATGCAGTTGAAATGGTCAATGCGCTGGATTCGGGCGCCTTTGTATAGATCAT
Source organism: Bacillus sp. FSL W7-1360 (assembly GCF_038592975.1). Taxonomy (NCBI): domain Bacteria; kingdom Bacillati; phylum Bacillota; class Bacilli; order Caryophanales; family Bacillaceae; genus Bacillus; species Bacillus sp. FSL W7-1360. Next base: position 130,568 of record NZ_CP151950.1, read on the forward strand.
AGCGCTGTAACATGCGCTCGACGACAGTCATTTCGGCGTAAAATTCAAGCGGCAGCCCGGATAAGTCTTGCACGCGTAACGTACGTCCGATGGCGTGTTGACTGCCGCGTTCGCACCATGTTGTCTCATATCCTTGTTCAGAAAAGGTCGCCGCAAGTTTTTCTAAATCATCAGGATGGCGGACTTTATAACTCATTACTTCCACACTTGGCTTGGCGGCTTTTTTTAGCAACAACGAATGATGGTTATGTTCTTCCAAGCCGCGTAAATATAAATGCGTTTCATCTGATTCGGTTTCGATAAACCCAAGTCCATCGACGTAAAATTTGCGTGACGCATCTAAGTCTGTCACGTGCAAGACAGCGCGCCCGGCGCGAATAATCCCTAAATCAATCATCGCGCGTCCCCTCCTGTAGGCGTCGTTGCTTCCCGTCCCTTTAAGAAATCTTGAACGTACTGTTTGTACGGGGCTTTTTCGAAAGTATCAAAGTAAGCCATGCCCATACGGATCGGATCACCGAAGAAATAGTATTCGTAGTGGGCTTGACGGCTACCGAAAGCGCTCATCGTTAAATCCCAAGCGAGCCGGAATAATTGCACCCGTTCAGAGCCGGTCACATGCTTGCCTTGTAAGCCACGCTCAAGCAATGGACCAATTTCTTCATGTGAGAAATCTGCTTCAGTCGGGATGCCCATCAAGCCGGAAGCACCAAGAATGCGAATGATTTCCGTGAGACGCGGGTAGACGCGCGGGTACCAATTGCGCGCAGCGTTCAGTGCTTCGAAGTCTGGTGTCATCGTGCCAGAAGCATCTCTTTTGGCATTGTGCTCGGCGCGATATAAGTGAGATTTCATCGCTTCAAGCACAAGCATCATTTCAGTACCTTTATCTTGTACGTGTTGGAATCCATCAATGCCAATCGCGTCCATGATCGACAACGCCGTGCCGAGGACAAATTCCGTTTTGACAATGTTTTTGGCGACGACTTGATGTGACATATGAACGACCGCATTTGTTTCACGGAATGTGCGGTTACAAATGCTAGAATGACCACAAACAAAGACACGCTCCCATGGTACGAAAACGTTTTCAAATGAAACGATCGCATCGCCTTCTTCAAACCGGGAAGAGAGTGGATAGTCCCATGTACTTTTATCGGGGTCAAATGATTCACGACTTAAAAATTTTAACCCCGGTGTATTGTTTGGAATCGCAAATGCAAGCGAGTACGGATCGTCTAATTCGCCCGCTTTTTTCACGGTAGACGGGAAGACGAGAATTTCGTCTGTAATCCCGCCTTGGGTGGCGAGAAGGCGAATGCCATCAACTATGATGCCGTCCGTCGTTTTTTTGACGAGATGGAGGGCGACGTTGGCGTCTTTTTGTTCGTGCTGTGCTTTCGCTCGATTTACTTGCGGATGAATGAGTGTATGCGTCAAGCTAATGTCATTTTCCCGGGCAAACTCATAGTAACGCTTCGTATTTTCGGCAAACATCGGGTCTGCTTCAGCAAATAAGGCGTTGTTTGTGCCCATCGCCATCACTTCAGCATTTAAATAGTCAGGCGAACGGCCGAGCATACCGCCTGATGTTTTCGCCCACGCCTGAATCGCCGTCCGCCGTTTGATTAAATCATCAATCGAAGTCGGTTGTAAAAATGTCATGCCGACCGGATCACCGGATGTCGGCGAAGTGTACAGCATCGTTTCTGCTTGTTCGTGTTGTAAGTCATATAAATGGGCCATCGAGCGGACGACATTTTTAAAATTTGGATGGCACGTGACGTCGTTCACTTTTTCTCCGTGTACATACACATGGTTTTTCGCTGTTTTTAAACGGTCGATGTATTGTTGGCCTGTTTTTGCGCCCATGCTCGTTCCTCCTATCGTTTTTTCCCGAATGCTGGAATGGGGTGATCGGTTAGTGCAACGTGGATCGCTTTCACTTCGGTATAAAATTCAAACGCGTAATGCCCACCTTCACGTCCGATGCCGCTTTGTTTCGCACCACCAAACGGAATGCGTAAATCGCGGACATTTTGGGCGTTGACCCACAACATGCCGGCATCGACTGCATGCGCGACGCGGTGCGCCCGTTTCACGTCTTGCGTCCAAACGTAACCGGCGAGACCGTAGCGCGTGTCATTGGCCATTTCAATTACTTCCTCTTCAGTAGAGAAGCGGAAAACAGTCATTACCGGACCGAAAATTTCTTCTTTTGCGATACGCATGTCACCGTGGGCGTTAAGCAATAATGTCGGTGCAACAAAGTGACCATTTTCCACTTGTGGCAGTGTACCGCTCACGACTCCAGCTCCTTCTTCTTTGGCAATGTCAAGGTAGCGGGTGACATTTTCAAAATGTTCGCGGTGGATGAGCGGGCCGACTTCTGTTTGTGGGTCAAGTGGATCACCAACGCGGATGTTTTGTACGCGTTCCTTCAATTGGGCAACGAAGGTATCGTAAATACTGTCGTGTAAAAAGAGTCGTGAATTGGCGGTGCAGCGTTCACCATTAAAGGAAAAGATGCCCCACGTACAAGCATCGAGCGCCCGGTTGAGGTCGGCATCAGCAAACACGATGAACGGCGATTTCCCGCCCAGTTCCATCGAGAACCGTTTCAATGCCGGGGCCCCGTTTTTCATAATTTCACTGCCGGTCGTCGTTTCTCCGGTGAAAGAGATGAGCGGGGCATCTGGATGGGCGACAAGGGCAGCGCCGGCTGTTTCGCCATAACCGTGCACCACGTTAAAGACGCCTTTTGGTAAGTTTGCTTGATGAATGATTTCTGCGAGCTTGTTCGCTGTCAGTGGCGACCACTCGGCTGGTTTTAACACGACGGTATTGCCTGTCGCGAGTGCCGGAGCGATCTTCCATGTTTCTAACATAAAGGGCGCGTTCCATGGGGTGATAAGCCCAGCAACGCCGACTGGTTTGTACATCGTGTAGTTTAAAAATTGGTCGTCGACAGGATATGCATCCCCTGTCAGGCGTGTCGCGACCATCTCTGCGTAGAAACGGAAATTTTGCGCGGCACGGGCGACCATTTTTTTCGTTTGTGCGAGCGGTAACCCGGTATCAAGCGACTCAAGCGGCGCAATCTCCTCAATATGTTCATCGATCAGATCGGCAATGTTGTGTACATAGGCGAGTCGCTCGGTCAGTTTTAACCGACCCCATTCGCCGTGAAAAGCAGTTTTGGCAGCGGTCACCGCGGCATCAATGTCAGGAGCGTCACCTGATGCGACGTGGTTGATTGTTTTCTCCGTAAACGGATTGATATTGGCAAACGTGTCTTTCGTTGCGGCATCAACGAACTGCCCATTAATGTAAAGTTTAATATCGGTGACTTTGCTGTGATGTGTGAGCGATGTGTTTGTCTGCGCATGCGCGTTTGTCATGTTCATCCCCTCCTGGCGTTATGAAGAAATCGTCTCGTTCTCAATCGTTGTATAATTTTTTAAGACATTCGCGATGTCTTTTTGTAGGGCTGTTGTAGGTAGTGCCATCGGGGGACGGAGCACGGGTGCGATTTTGCCCATCATTCCGAGTGCAGCTTTCAGTGGTGCTGGGTTCGTATCTTGAAACAACACATCATTTAGAGGCATCAATTCATAATGGAGCGAACGGGCTCGGTCGGTATCGCCTGCCATCCACGCATCGTATAGTTCCGCGACTTTTTCCGGCATCACATTGGCAGTCGCACTAATGTGACCGGCGCCACCAATCGCAAGCATTGGGTAACAGAGCAGTTCGATGCCCGAATAAAGGTTGAACTCCGGGCCACATTTTAGTAACACGCGGTTGATGTGCTCAAAGTCTTTGTTCGACTCTTTGACACCGATAATATTGGGACAATCTTCATTTAAGCGGGCGAGTGTATCGACATGAAGGTTGACGGCCGTTCGACCGGGAATGTTGTAAATGATGATTGGAATGTCCACACTCGCGGCAACTGCTTTAAAATGATTGTAGAGCGCGTGTTGTGATGGTTTATTATAGTAAGGAACGATGACCATTGTGGCATCGGCACCTATTTCTTGCGCCATTTTCGTGAGATTCAAAGTTTCTTCATGATTGACAGACCCGGTGCCAGGGACAAATGGAACCCGTCCGGCGACCGTTTTTGCGGCATGCGCCATCACGCGGGTGCGCTCTTCGTACGTCAGTGAGCTCGGTTCGCCTGTCGTCCCAGTAACAGAAATGCCGTGGCTACCTTGGTCGATGTGCCAGTTGATGAGGGAAGTCATGGCGTCGAAATCAATGCTGTAATTGTCTGTGAATGGGGTGACGACTGGGGCGATCGACCCGCGTAGTTGTTTTGCTGCTGCAGTATAATCCATTGTGTACACTCCTTTTTAAATATATTGTCTCTTAAACGTACCATGTGTTACGCTATATGATAAATATTGATTTAATATATAAACGATACGAAAAAGATATAGTGGGTGGTGAGTTAGATGGATATGAAACAACTAAAATATTTTTATACGATTGCTTGTGAGGGGCAAGTGACAAAAGCAGCGAAAAAACTGCATATGGCGCAGCCGCCGCTTAGTCAACAATTAAAGTTACTAGAACAAGAGCTTGGGGTGACGTTATTTGAGCGGCATCGGCGGACGATGACATTGACGCAAGCAGGGGAAGTGCTCTTTACGAAGGCAGAACGGTTGTTACAGGAGATGGAAGAGATTCGGATGGAAGTGCGAGATCGCGGCGAAGGGTTAAGTGGAACGCTAGCGATTGGTACGGTGAAATCATGCTTTGCTTACTTGCCAGCACAAATGCAACAGTTTCGCACGCAGTATCCGAATGTCCGCTTCTCTTTGCATGATGGTGACTCGTATCGTATTAGTGAACTCGTCAAAAATCGTACTGTTGAGCTTGGCCTTGTGCGTTTACCGCTGCCACTGTCCGAATTTGCACATATTCGTTTACCGGACGAGCCTTTTGTCGTGGTGTTTCCGGCAGGATGGAGGCTACCGCAGTCAGGTAATAGCTTGTCTATGGCAGACTTACGGGAGGTACCGTTGTTACTGTTACACCGGGTGCATGGAACGGGCCAATATGAAATGGTCCTAGACGCGTGTCGGGCGCATCAGTTTGAGCCAAATGTTGTGTGTGAGTGTCCTGATGTCACTTTGTTGTTGGCGCTTGTTGCAAACGGCGTTGGCGCAACGATTGTGCCTAAGTCAACCTTGGAAACGTTTCGTCCGCCAGGGGTAGAGGTATTTTCGTTGGTAGATACGACATTAGAGGCAAAAGCAGCCATTATTTGGCTATCAGGGTGGTATTTATCGAAGCAAGCGCGAAGGTTGATTGCTAGATTTGGAGAGGATGTTTCGGTATGATGAGATGAAACAAGGTGAGGTGAGTATGATGAGTGAAGCGTATACATTTCATGTGCGCGTGGCAGGAATTTTAATAGAAGAAGGGCACCTATTATTGGTGAAGCAAAATGGGAGAAAGGAGAATGATGGTTTGTGAAGGTAACTATTTGTTAAAAAAGTAATCAAATTATTTGACGAAACGTGAAGCACTTAAGTATGATAGAGACAGTAGCGCAGTAGCTCGGAAAAGGAACTCCAAGGTGGTCAATATCTCCCTGCGGGGGAGGTGTTGCCGATGCTCCAAAAAGTCAAAGCGTGGCTTGAGCCTTGTCTCAAAGTAGCGTACTTCATTTTGGAAGCGATCAAGTTGTTTATGAAAAACGACTAACCCACCTCAGAGTTGACCGCTCAAGCCGGTGGGTTAGCGAATCCGCTTGCAGGGCGACCACTTTTAAAGCGGCTGCCTACTCTTTGACCGTGGGTGTGTCTATGCACCCATGGTCTTTGTTATGATATGCATTGTGTAACTATAGTATACATGCGGTGAGTGAGGCTCGTCAAGGAGCTACTTAGGAAAGAGAGGCGAAAAAATGGTTATTAATGAACAGCAGTTTGCGGTACGGGAGGTATCTTATACGGTGAGGTGTGCAAGGAGAGAGGATGCACAAGCATTGTCGGTATTAAGAGTACAAATTGATAGTGAGACAGAAATGTTAGACCGAGCGCCGGGAGAAGGCGTGCTAGATGAACAAGCATTTGCACAAATCATTCAAACGGATCGTGACCACAACTGCCATTTATTTTTAGTAGCAGTCGTAGATGAGAGAATTGTTGGCTTTTCAAGATGTGAAGGAAATGATTTAACGAGACTCGCTCATAAAGTAACGTTTGGTGTATGTGTCTTAAAAGATTTTTGGGGGTATGGGATTGGGAAAAACTTATTGAAACAATCAATCGCGTGGGCAGATCAGAACCATATTAAAAAGATGGCACTCAATGTTTTAGAAACAAACGATCGCGCGATTCAGTTGACAAACAATTAGGATTCGAGATAGAAGGCGTATTAAAAAACGACAAGCGCTTGTCTGATGGTAAATATTATCATACCGTCATGATGGGGAGGTGGCATGACAACGGGTAAAGAGAGTGAGCAGCGATGAGACAAGTATGTGTGTGCCTCGTTATCGGGAGCATTTTTTGTGTCCGCTGCATCCATTTATGTTATAGTATCATTATATTTCCATTTGTGTAAGCGCTTTACATTGGGTTAGGAGGAAACATAGATGCTTAGTTTAATTGGCTTATTTACCATTATGACGATCGTTATTTTACTACTACGTGGAAAAGTTTCACCTATTATTGCCCTTGTCATGATACCAGTCATAAGTGCGCTTGTGGCAGGCTTCGGTTTAGTAGAGATTGGCGACTTCTTTAGTGACGGGGTTGGAAAAGTGATCCCGGTTGTGATCATGTTTATTTTTGCAATCTTATTTTTCGGTGTGATGCAAGATGCCGGCATGTTTGATCCGTTAATTAATAAAATGATTGCGCTGTCTCGGGGAAATGTGGTTGCGGTTGCCGTCGCGACCGTATTGGTAGCAACGATTGCCCATTTAGATGGATCGGGTGCATCAACGTTTTTAATTACGATACCGGCGTTATTACCTCTTTATCAGCGGTTGCACATGAGTCCGTATTTATTGTTACTACTTGTTGGGACAAGCGCGAGTATCTTGAATATGTTGCCGTGGGCCGGACCACTCGGGAGAACAGCAGCAGTATTAGAGATGGATCCGTCTGAATTATGGAGGCCGCTTATCCCGCTGCAAGTAATAGGTTTGTTACTATTAATTGGCCTAGCTATTTTCCTTGGCTTACGAGAAAAGAGACGAATTGCCAAACGATTTGGTACAGAACAATCACAGATGAGCGCGACAATAGATTTGTCATTTGAAGAACAGAAGCAAGAAGAAAAAGCGTTGCTCGCACGTCCGCGGTTATTGTGGTTTAATGTGCTCCTCACATTAGCGCTCGTTGGGATGCTTGTTTGGGGAATTGTGCCGGCTGGTTTTGTGTTTATGGTGGCGTTGTCGATTGCGCTCGTAGTCAATTATCCGAATGTCGATGCGCAAATGGCGCGGATTAAAGCACATGCGCCAAATGCCTTGTTGATGGCGGCGATTATTTTAGCGGCGGGATCGTTTTTAGGTATTTTAGGTGGTAGTGGGATGCTCGATGCATTGGCGCGTGACACGGTAGGTATACTACCAGGGTTTCTTTTGCCTTATTTACACATTGTGATTGGTGTGTTTGGGGTGCCGTTTGAACTCGTCTTAAATACAGATGCCTATTATTTTGCATTGTTACCAGTCGTCGATCAAATCGTCACAAGTGTTGACGTCGACGGTGTATCAAGTGCGTACGCGATGATTATCGGTAATATTATTGGGACATTTATTAGTCCATTTTCCCCGGCCCTATGGCTGGCGCTCGGGTTAGCAGGGGCAGAAATGGGCAAACATATTCGTTATTCATTCTTTTGGGTGTGGGGATTTAGTCTTGTGTTACTCGGGGTGGCATTATTACTTGGGATTGTCTCCCTATAAAAGGAATTTGATTTTTATAGGCACTGTCCTTGAAGTGTCCTTTGATTTGTTATAAGATTAGAATGAGAATAGATTGATAATCATTACTTTAAGTCAAGATCGGCAAAAAGGGTGATCTATTCGCTAAGAAAGTGTGTCTTGAGAACGCAAAAGGTGGCTCACGCGTGTGTGAGTGACCTATTCATATTGATGGAGGGAAATAACATGTCTGTACCAAACTTAAAGATCGAGAACTTGCATGTTGCGATTGATGATAAGGAAATTTTAAAGGATTTTAGCCTTGAAATTAAAGGCGGCGAAATCCATGCGATTATGGGACCGAACGGAACCGGGAAGTCCACGTTGGCATCGGCGATTATGGGGCACCCAAAATATGAAATTACAAGTGGTTCTGTAACGATGGACGGCGAAGATGTGCTAGAAATGGAAGTAGACGAGCGCGCGCGCGCGGGGCTGTTTCTTGCAATGCAATATCCAAGCGAAATTAGCGGGATTACGAATGCCGATTTCATGCGTTCAGCAATCAATGCGAATCGCGAAGAAGGCGACGAGCTATCATTAATGAAGTTTATTCGCAAAATGGACGAGAAGATGGGTGTCCTTGATATGGATCAATCATTCTCACAACGATACTTAAACGAAGGCTTCTCTGGTGGAGAGAAGAAGCGGAATGAAATCTTGCAACTGTTGATGCTTGAGCCGAAGATTGCCATTTTAGATGAGATTGACTCGGGTCTTGACATTGACGCATTGAAAGTTGTTTCTGAAGGTGTCAACCAAATGCGCAGTGACGATTTTGGTTGCTTAATTATTACCCACTATCAACGGTTACTTGATTACATTACACCAGACTATGTACATGTGATGATGCAAGGTCGGATTGTAAAATCAGGTGGCGCAGATCTTGCGCGTCGTCTCGAAGCAGAAGGATATGACTGGATTAAAGAAGAGTTAGGCATTGAAGACGAGCGCGTCAACGTATAAGAGCGCACGAAGGATTAAATACGCAAAGGATGGTATGTATGTCAGTTGAGACGAATACGAAGGTTGATTCAAGCGAAATTGCTGCGCAGTCAAAAGCGCTGAACGAACCGAAATGGCTGACGGATTTGCGCTTGAGTGCGTTTGAAAAGATGGAAAGCCTCGCACTTCCGACACCAGATAAGACAAAGATCCATAACTGGGACTTTACGACGTTTACACAAACACGTGCGACAGCGACAAAAGTAGCGCGCGTAGCTGATTTATCGCAAGACATTCTTGAATATGTTGATCAAGAAGCAACAGGTAATAATGTGCTCGTGCAAGAAAATAGTACGACGGTGTATGAGACACAAGCAGCGGCTTTGAAAGAAAAAGGTGTGATTTTCACCGACTTTGCAACCGCAGTGCGTGAACACGGCGATTTAGTGAAGAAGTATTTGTTTACCGAAGCGGTATCAGTAGACGAGAATCGCCTGCTGGCGCAACATGCAGCGTTGATGAATGGCGGCGTCTTTATTTACGTGCCAAAAGGAGTACAAGTTGAATTGCCACTACAAGCCGTTTACGCTGTTTCCCAAGAAAATGCGGGGTTGTTTAACCACGTCTTAATTGTTGCAGAAACAGGTAGTAACGTCACTTATGTAGAAAACTATGCCGCATACGGTGCAGCAGCGGCGGTCGCAAACGTTGTCGCGGAAGTATACGTTGGCGATGGGGCCCGCGTCTCTTTCGGAGCGGTTGATACATTAGCGGAACAAACGACGTCTTATATCGTCCGTCGTGCTCACGTTGGACGGGACGGGCGTGTCGACTGGGCGCTTGGACAAATGAACGACGGCGATACTGTTTCAGAAAATATTACGTATCTCGTTGGGGATAATTCCTTTGCTGATACAAAGACGGTCTCCGTTGGGACAGGCACACAAAAGCAAAACTTCACGACGTTGATCAAACATTACGGGAAACGATCTGAAGGTTATATTTTAAAGCATGGGGTCATGACAGGCCGCGCGCTGGGGATCTTTAATGGGATCTCTAAAATTGAAAAAGCAGCGACAAAGTCTCACGGTGAACAAACAGAGCGCATTTTAATGCTCGGTGAGCGGGCGCGTGGAGATGCGAACCCGATTCTGTTGATTGACGAAGATGATGTCACCGCTGGACATGCAGCGTCTGTTGGGCGGATTGATCCACTACAAATGTTTTATTTAATGAGTCGCGGACTTTCGCGCAAAGAAGCAGAACGGCTTGTCATTCGTGGTTTCTTAGAGCCGGTCGTCTCACAACTGCCAGTTGAAGCGGTACAAAAGCAAATGCGATCCGTGATTGAAAGGAAAGCAAAACGATGAATGCATATGAGGTCAAGAAACTGTTTCCAATTCTTGATCAACAAGTCAACGGGCATCCGCTTGTTTATTTAGACAGTGCGGCCACAGCACAAAAGCCGTTACCGGTCATTGAAAAAATTGAGGATTATTATCGCCGTTACAATTCAAATGTACACCGCGGTGTGCATACGCTCGGTACCCGGGCGACGGATGAATACGAGGGGGCACGTGAAAAAGTGCGTGCGTTCCTCAATGCCGGTGAAGCAGCGGAGATCATTTTCACACGCGGGACAACGACGGCGTTAAATATGGTTGCCCGTGGGTATGGTGATAGGCATGTGCAAGCAGGCGACGAAATTGTGATTTCCTTAATGGAGCATCATTCCAACATTATCCCGTGGCAGCAACTTGCAAAGCGGACGGGAGCAGTGCTGAAGTATCTTCCACTACAAGCGGACGGTACCATCGCGCTTCGTGATGTGGAGGATACGGTGAATGAGAAGACAAAAATTGTCGCGGTCATGCATGTATCAAATGTTTTAGGCACGGTTAATCCGATTGCTGAGATCGCAGCGATTGCTCATAAACATGGCGCGGTCATGGTCGTTGATGGCGCGCAAAGTGCACCGCATATGACGGTCGATGTGCAAGCGCTAGATTGTGATTTCTTCGCGTTTTCTGGGCACAAACTTGGGGGACCGACAGGGATTGGCGCTTTGTACGGCAAAAGGGCATTACTTGAGCAAATGGATCCGGTTGAATATGGCGGTGAAATGATTGACTTCGTTGACCTGTATGACTCAACATGGAAAGAGTTACCGTGGAAATTAGAAGGTGGCACGCCGATCATTGCTGGCGCGATTGGAATGGGTGCGGCCATTGACTTCCTCCATGAACTTGGGTTAGAGGCAATCGAACAACATGAGCATATGCTTGTCGATTATGCGTTTGAGCGGCTCGGGGAGATGGAAGGACTGACGATTTTTGGTCCTGACTCACGCGCCGGTGTGATCACATTCCAACTTGGTGACATTCATCCGCATGATGTGGCGACGGTCCTTGATGCAGAAGGGATTGCGGTCCGGGCAGGGCATCATTGTGCCCAACCATTGATGAAGTGGTTAGAAGTGACCGCGACAGCAAGGGCAAGTTTCTATGTATATAACACGAAAGAAGATGTCGATGCTTTAGCCCAAGGACTCATTAAGGTAAAGGAGTATTTTAGCGATGTCCTCTTATGATTTAGATACACTTTACCGTCAAGTCATTATGGACCATTACAAAAATCCGCGAAACCGCGGGGAACTTTCAGGCGATACATTGTGTGTCAACTTAAATAATCCGACTTGTGGTGATCGCGTCCAAGTCCAGATGAATGTGGAAGACGGGAAAGTGACGAAAGCGGTATTTACAGGGGAAGGTTGTTCGATTAGCATGGCCTCGGCGTCGATGATGACCCAAGCAGTGAAAGGTTTGACGGTGGAAGACGCACTGAAGCTCTCAGCTTTCTTCTCCGACATGATGCAAGGGAAAGCGGGCGATGCGGGTGGTCTTGATTTAGGCGACATCGAAGCGTTGTCGGGCGTGACGAAGTTTCCGGCACGCATTAAGTGTGCGACGCTTGCATGGAAAGCATTAGAACAAGGGTTACACAAAGGATAAGGTACGTGTTTGCAGATATAAATGAACGAAAATAAAAGGAGGGATTCCTATGGCGAAGAAAATGCCAGAGATCGGGGAATACAAATACGGGTTTTCGGATCGCGACGTGTCCATTTTCCGTTCAGCACGCGGGTTGACAAAAGAGATTGTCGAAGAAATCTCGCGCATGAAAGATGAACCGCAGTGGATGCTCGATTTCCGTTTAAAGTCACTTGAACAATTTTATAAAATGCCGATGCCACAATGGGGCGGCGATCTTTCAGAGCTAAATTTTGATGACATCACGTACTACGTAAAAGCCTCTGAGAAGTCGGAGCGCTCTTGGGACGAGGTCCCAGAGGAAATCAAGAATACGTTTGATAAGCTTGGAATTCCAGAAGCTGAGCAAAAATATCTTGCCGGTGTGTCAGCGCAATATGAATCTGAAGTTGTCTACCACAACATGAAAGAGGATTTAGAAGACCTTGGGGTTGTGTTTAAAGATACGGATACAGCGCTGAAAGAAGACGAAGCGATTTTCAAGGAACACTTTGCGACGGTCATCCCGCCATCAGACAATAAATTTTCCGCGTTAAACTCAGCAGTATGGTCAGGTGGTTCTTTCATCTATGTACCTGAAGGTGTGAAAGTTGATACACCGCTGCAAGCGTATTTCCGAATTAACTCTGAGAATATGGGGCAGTTTGAGCGAACATTGATCATCGCCGACAAAGGCAGCTCTGTTCATTACGTAGAAGGGTGTACAGCACCTGTGTATACGACGAATTCTCTTCATAGTGCGGTCGTTGAGATCATTGTCAAGGATGACGCATATTGTCGTTATACAACCATCCAAAACTGGGCACCAAACGTCTTCAACCTGGTCACAAAGCGTGCGGTTGCTGAAAAAGGCGCGACAATGGAATGGGTCGATGGCAACATCGGTTCGAAACTGACGATGAAATATCCAGCGGTTATTATGAAAGGCGAAGGCGCACGTGGGACAGTCCTTTCGATTGCGATTGCCGGTAAAGGGCAGCACCAAGATGCAGGCGCAAAAGTATCGCATTTGGCACCAAACTGTTCGTCAACAATTATTTCAAAATCAATCTCAAAACAAGGTGGAAAAGTAACTTATCGCGGGATTTGCCACTTTGGTCGGAAATCAGACGGTTCGAAGTCAAAAATTGAGTGTGACACACTCATTATGGATAACGAGTCAACGTCGGATACGATTCCGTACAACGAGATTTTAAACAACAACATTACGCTTGAGCACGAAGCAACGGTATCAAAAGTATCAGAAGATCAACTGTTTTACTTGATGAGCCGTGGCTTGTCGGAAGAAGAAGCAACAGAAATGATCGTCATGGGCTTCATCGAGCCATTCACAAAAGAATTGCCAATGGAGTACGCAGTGGAAATGAACCGCCTCATTAAATTTGAAATGGAAGGCTCAATTGGTTAAAGGGGATAGAAGCGGTGTCAAGTAATCTTGGCGCTGCTTCCCTGTAACCTTTAATGAATGATCATTCATTCATTAAAGCGTTTTTTGGTAGCGTTATCATATTGCGGTTGGAAGGAGATTATTATAATGAGAAAAACGAGACTAAAAATGAAGCAATTACAATTGAAAAAAAAAATAAGACAGCACAGTGCGATTGAGGAAGATATGAGACAAGAGATTGCCTCAGCAAAAGAAGGAGCAAAAAAAACATCGATAAAAGTCGGAAAACGTGATAATATGAACTAAAATGATCGCAGCGTTATCATATACACACGCTGTAAAGGAGAGTGACAATAATGAAATTGATCGTGAAACTTTTCATAGGTATGTTAGTCGGAGTTGGGATTGGGTTAATAGGTGTGGATTTCTTGACGAGACTGGCAGTAACGGTCAAGTTACTATTCGGTCAATTTCTTGGTTTTGTCATACCATTTATTATTTTATTTTTCATTACTTCAGGTGTAGCAAGTTTAGGTAAGTCGCAAGGGAAAATGGTTGGAGTAACAGTGGGGACAGCATATGTGTCGACTTTACTGGCGGGGACGCTGGCGTTTTTCGTTGCAAAATTCATCATGCCGATGGTCGCAACGGAATCGACCGCTATTACAGAGGGAGCTACGTTTCAGCCATTTATTGAAATAGAAATCCTGCCTCTTATGGGTGTTATTACAGCAGTGGCTATGGCATTTTTATTTGGTATTGGCATAGCGAAAACGAAAAGTGCGACGATGAAATCCTTTTTTGATGAAGGGAAAGAGATCATTGAACGTTGCATCATGAAAATATTAATTCCGTTTTTACCTATATATATTGCGGGTATTTTTGCCGAATTGACTGCGGCAGGGAAAGTGTATGAAACGTTGTCGATTTTCGGGCTCGTATTGCTTGTCGTCGTGGCAACACATTGGTTGTGGTTGTGTGTGCAATTTACAACCGCTGGTTTCATTGCAGGTCAATCACCGTTACGTACGTTGAAGACGATGTTGCCTGCATATTTCACTGGAGTTGGGACGATGAGTAGCGCAGCAACAATCCCAGTAACACTGAATCAAGTGAAGAAGAACCGTGTGAAAGAGGAAGTGGCAGATTTCGCAGTGCCGCTATGTGCGACCATTCATCTTTCAGGTAGTATGATTACAATTGTCATTACATCGATGGCTGTCATGACGGTGCTAAGTGATCTCTCTGTGCCATCGTTTGGCGCAATGCTTTCAGTCATTGTCATGTTAGGTGTTGTGATGATTGCAGCTCCTGGTGTCCCAGGTGGTGCGATTGTGGCGGCGCTCGGTGTATTAACGTCAATGCTCGGTTTCTCCGAGGCGGCAATTGGGTTGATGATGGCACTCTATATGGCGCAAGATAGTTTTGGAACAGCAACAAATGTAACTGGGGATGGCGCCATCACAATGATTGTGGATAAGGTGAATAAGTAAGGCAGAGAGACGATGTGTAAAACGCCTCACGAAGTTTTTATAGACTTTGTGAGGCGTTTTTATATGGTAAGCACTTCATCGGTCTGTAGCCGACTTATTCCACGTTTGCTTTTCGGTGCGCGAGCCTACTAGAGGCAGCCGCGGCAATGGCTCCTACAATATCATCAAGAAAAGTATGACACTGACCAGAAGACTTGCTATTTAACTGTTTCAAGATACCAGGTTTTTCTTTATCAATGTATCCATAGTTTGTAAAACCAATAGAACCATACACATTTACAATTGCAAAGGCAATAATTTCATCCACACCGTATAGCCCCTCATCTTGTTCAAGCATCTGTTGCAATGGTTTTTCTAATACGCCTTTCTCTGTTAACACATCTAGTTGAATACCTGTGAGGATAGCGTTTTGTACTTCACGCTTTGCCAAAACGCGGTCAACATTTTCTAAACACATGTCCATTGTCAAGTTTGGGTGATACTTTTTTTGTAAAAAATAAACGAGTTCTGCGATGTCTTCAAGCTTGACGCCACGTTCATCTAGCCAAGTCCGTGCTTTTTGTTCAACTGCATCGTAAGTCATGAATTTCCTCCTCAAGTGCATTTTTCTTTTAGTCTACGGTAGAAACATACATTTTATGCGAATGGGTCATCATACACTAATCATAACAGGTTTGTGCGGGGAGGGACAATCATTGCTAGAACGTAATGTTTATGACTTCTATAAATTGTACTGTGAAGACCGTTTTTACGTAGGTGATTATGAAGGTTTTACGGCAAATGATCAGCCGTACTTGCTCATGCCTAAGGAAGAGTGTATTTGTGAAGAAAGTGATATGGTCAGATTTTCAACGTATATGTATCAAGCAGGCGATCCGTCTGTGTTAACGTTACATCCAACACGAACAGAACAATTGTCTGCACTTGTGGATGGTCAAGATGTGTATTTGTTTCCATTGCCAAATGTTGACGGGGGTGGATGGCGTGGCACAAAGATCCAATCAGTGGCTGATCTAGGACGTGAGTTGCGAGGCTGGCATTTGCGTGGACAACAAGGAGTAAGTCACTTCCAAGACCTTGCAGTGAACGATTGGCCAGCGTTATGGGAGAAGCGCTTAGAACAACTAGAAGAATGGTATGTTACTGTATTTTCAAGAGGACCACAAACGGAGATTGATGAATTATTTTTATATACGTATCCTTATTTCATGGGGCTTGCTGAAAATGCCATTCAATTTGCTGTGGATGCGCAGTTAGATTTATATAGATCTCCTTTAGATGCTGGTACAATTAGTCATTATCGTTTTAACGATCGGACATGGTTGTATATGTCTGAACGTGGAGATGTCATTAAACCGCCAACATCTTTTTTATTTGACCATCCAGCACGAGATTTGGCAGAGTGGATTCGTAGTACAAGGAAAGACGACCCACAGTCGTATACAGTTGCACCAATATTTACTTTTTTGAATGGGTATGAAGAACAGCAACCATTGACACCCTTCACATGGCATTTGCTCTACGCGCGCTTATTATTTCCGTTACATTATTTTGAGATTATTGAGGATTATTACCGTGCACAAGTACCAGAAGAGCGGGGAGGCATTGCCGACGATTTCAAAATATTGTTGGACACAGAAAAGGGAAATGAACAGCTACTTGCAGAATTGGCTGAGGAGGCACGTGTGAAGCAGAGAAGTACGTTGCCGAAGTTAGACTGGTTGCCTAGGAGATAGGTGTATATTTGCTTGTTTACGTGCATAGTGAGAAGAGTATGTTGTTGGGGGGGTTATGATGAAAACAAAGATGATTAAAATGTGGATTGTATGCGGACTATATATGGTATTGATGGGCATTGTAGCAATTTATTATGCCATGGATGGCAGTGGTGACAAAGTGCTCATCGCTTTATCTGGGGTCATCAGCGGATTAATGCCACCATTACTTGGATGGCTAGCGAGGTTTTATCTCCCTTTATGGCTAGTGATTTTTTATCTTGCATTCGTGTTTGGTTCACAATATCTCGGACCCATTATGGAATGGTACGACTTGATCGGTTGGTGGGATAAATGGCTTCACTTCATGAGTGGGGTTTTATTGCCTATTGTGGCTTTCTATCTGTACAAATACTTTACGCACCGTTCGGGTGGCGTGAGGATAGCACCTTTCTTTGTATGTTTGTTTGTACTCTCTTTTGGTGCTCTTGGTGCAGTCGTATGGGAAGTTTTTGAATTTGTTTGCGATGAATGGTTTGACATGACATTGCAAGACGATAACTTTGATACAATGGTGGATTTAATTTTTAATATGTTTGGTAGCTTGATCATTGCTGTCTGGGTGTGGGTAAAACTACGGTGCGAGCGGTAAAGATGAGAAAAAGCGCGCTTTCTTAGAGCAGAAGCGCGCTTTAAATATATGTGTTTAAAAAACTTGTTCGATCTCAATAATGCCCGGAACTTCTTCAAGTAGTGCCCGTTCAATACCTGCTTTTAGTGTGATCGTTGAGCTCGGACAAGATCCGCATGCGCCAAGCAGTCGTACTTTTACAATGCCGTCCTCTACATCTACAAGTTCTACGTCTCCGCCATCACGAAGCAAAAATGGACGAAGTTTATCAAGGACTTCTTGGACTTGTTCGATGACATCTGCACCGGTGGTCATTGGACATCTCTCCTTTCTTATCTCCTTCCATTATAATCGCCCAGCGCAAAAAAATCCATGCAGAAGACTTGTAAGCGTAATAGTTGCACTTACTCACTTAGGTCGTGTACGCTAAGTGGAGGAAAGGTGTGAGCCATATGAAGAGAATCTCTGTGACGGTTTACGGTGCCAATCGCCCTTGTCCTGGCTGTGTACAGATGCCGTCATCGCAAGAGACAAAGACGTGGTTAGAGGCGGCCCTCTGGAGAAAGTTTCCTGAACTACCGCTTGTTTTCCGCTATGTTGATATTGACAGTCCTAGCACGGATGAAGATCAGATGTGGGCAATGAAGATTTTAAACGATGAGTATATATATCCACTCGTTGTGTTAAATGGCGACGTAGTTGCGGAAGGGAACCCAAGTTTGAAAGTGATTACGGAAAAAATAGCGGCCCTTTCGCTGTGAGATGGATCAACCAGAATGATATTTGTACATCCAAAGCACGCCACTTTTTAATAAGCGTGGGACACGCCCTGTGAGTGGACGATCGCCCATCATACCAAATCCGTGCTTTTTGCCAAGTGAACCGAGTACGCCTTTTAGTTTAATTTGTGGCATCTTTTCCGGTAATGTGTCGTCCTTCCATTGAAGCTTTAAAATGGTGACGATTTGTTCTGCTTGTCCTTCAGCAAGCTGTGCGCTTGGGGCATAAGGTAAGCTTGCACAGTCGCCGACAACAAAGACATCAGGATGACCCGGTATGAAATGCTGTGGGGTTAAGATGACACGGCCAGATCGATCTTTTTCTACATCGAGGGCACGAACGATCTCAACTGGTTGTACGCCAGCTGTCCAAATGACGGCATCGGTTTCAATGCGTTCATTGTGATTATAAATGGCACCTGGTTCGACTTTTGTAATGTTGGCATTGTTTTTCACATCGACGCCGTGTTCAATAAACCAACTTTGTACATATTCACTTAGTTTTTTAGGAAACACAGACAAAATCGATTCACCACGATCAAAAAGACGAATCGTTAAATCAGGGCGGCTTTCGCGCAGTTCGCTCGCCAATTCTACCCCACTTAGTCCGCCACCAACGATGGAAACCGTCCCTTCTGGTCGGACGTTACTTAGTAATTCATACGTTTTACGGGTCGCACCCATCGTTTGAATGCTATGAGCATAAAGATCAGCACCTTGAACGCCATGGAAATTATCCGTGCAGCCAAGCCCTATAACGAGTTTGTCGAACGAGATTTGTTCCCCCTTTTCAACCGTTACGATGTGATCAGCAAGAGAAATATTTGTGACCGTTGCATATTTCACAGTGAGACGGTCGTCTTTTGGGAGAGGCACACGTAAATGTTGATCTGTAGCGGTTCCGGCGGCGAGCGCATAGTATTCGGTTTTTAAGCAGTGATAAGGTAATTGATCGATTAAAGTAATTTCCCAATCCTTAGGCAGGTCATTGGGCAGCAGGCGTTGTAAAATGCGCATGCCTCCGTAGCCAGCACCGAGAACGACGAGTTTTTTCATGAAAAAGTCTCCTTTTATGTAAAATTGCCCTTAAGGTGATGAGGAAAAGTGATGTCAATAGCATGTGTAAATGTATAGGAAAATCGCATGTTTTTATAAGAGCGCTTTCTGATAAAGGGAATTACCCTAGTCAGTTTTGATTATACCGATTTCATAACCGTTCCACAACCATTTTCGAACGTTTTGTTACGGAAACATTTGCTTGGTGATTGGGGAGGACGACAAAGATTGACTTTAGACGACAGACAGCGTAGCATAATTTTTGAGGTGAAAGAAAGATGAGACCAATTATAGAGTTTTGTGTCAGTAATTTGGCAAGTGGGTCCCATGATGCAATGGAAATGCTAGAACGTGACCCAAATCTTGATATTATTGAGTATGGTTGTCTGAATCATTGTGGCACATGTGCGTGTGATTATTTTGCACTTGTAAATGGTGATTATGTGTCAGGTGAGACGCCAGAAGAACTTGTCAAAAATATTTATCAACATATTGAAGAGAATCCACTTTTTTAAAGGGGGATTTTAGAGAATATGAAAAAAGCAGGGTTCACCCTGCTTTTTTCACTTGAGGAGCCAATCAAAATGGATTGACTTTACCAGAAGAGTTATGTTGGAAGTTGACGCGTAGACATTAGGGATTTATTTTCATATTCATTGGGTGTCTTCCATTTTTAAATGACAAAAGCGTGTAACATTGGCGGATTTGATTATAAAAGATGTAAGCCATAATCTCGATACAGATATAGTAGATGTAGAAGATTGGCTCAAGCATAGACCGCTTCTATTTGTAATCGCGGTTTATGAACAAGCGCGTGATCAATGGGAAATTTAAATAAACGAACTCTTATCTGAGAGAAGATTAGGCTTATGTAGTTGATCGTGTTACGACAGACCAACTGATAGTGTAATTCCTATAATGAAGAATGTAATAGTGAGTATAATCCCTATCCCGATCATGATTGCATACAACAGTAACGTTGCTTTGAATAAGTTGGCTTTGTTCGGGTTAACGTTGTCACCGAAAGCCCAGACAAAGAGAAGAATAATATTTGCAATTGGAATCATCATTAACAATGATGTGATTATCCAATCCTTGACAGTCATTACCGGCGCATGCTCTCCGTTTACTGGGGGGGTTTGCTGTGGTGCAGAATGCATAGACAAAAGTAAAACCTCCTTTTTAAATAAAAATAAATTAAAGCGTTTCCACAAATACTATTATAGCAATAAACACCATATTCTTCAACATTTCGCCATTGTTTCAAATAGAGAGTAGATTTGAACCGCTATATTGTTTATAATTTGGGAGCAAGGTTGTTCAATAGAATTAAAGGAATGAATGACAAAATAAATGATGTAGGTAGTATATGTGAAGCTTGAATCATATTAAAATAAGGAGTCGATGATGTTGACCGTCTTGCCATTCAGCCATACGTGGCCTTATGAAATCTGTGGAAAAGACATTTACGTGTCTGCTTGTCCCTACTGTAAGCAAGAGCAGGTACTGACACAAATTGGTCCACGTCATTTAGAAAGAATGAAGGAACAAAAGAAAGTGGAATGGGTCATGCCGTGTTGTCATGCCGTTTTTACGATTTTAGAAGCAGATGACGATTATTTTTGGGCGGACGAGCCGCTACGGGGGTGAAGGAAAGATGAAGTTTACAAAAATGCATGGACTTGGTAACAGCTATATTTACGTCAACACATTTGAAGAGGCATTATTAGAGGAATCTCTCCGTACACTCGCGATCAAGTTATCAAACCCGAATACAGGCATTGGCAGTGATGGACTCATTTTAATAGGACCGTCTGAGCGTGCGGACGTGCGGATGCGTGTTTTTAATCTTGATGGGTCAGAAGCGAAAAACTGTGGCAATGGCTTGCGCTGTGTGGCGAAGTATAGTTTTGAACATGGGCTGGTGTCAGAGGAAAGATTTTGTATAGAGACACTGGGTGGAATTGTCTCGGTGACTGTTCATCTCGATGAGGCTCGCATTGTAGAAACAGTGACGGTTAACATGGGTGCGCCTGTGCTTGCGCGCGATGCGATCCCAATGATTGGTGAGGGGGAAGAACGTGTGGTGAATGAGACGTTTGTGGTTGCTGGAGAGACAGTGGCGATGACAGCTGTCTCGATGGGAAATCCGCATGCGGTGTTGTTCGTGCCAGATGTGGAGGTGGCACCTGTCGCAACACTTGGGCAAGCACTCTCTATGGATGTGCGCTTTCCGGACGGGGTCAATGTTGAATTTGTGGAAGTGGTGTCGTCAAATGAATATCGTTTTCGTGTTTGGGAACGGGGTTCTGGGATGACAGAAGCGTGTGGCACGGGCGCATGTGCCGCAGTGGTGGCAGGTGTGTTGAACGGCCATACAAAGCAGGGAGAGCAGGTATGTGTGCACTTACCAGGCGGAGATCTCATGATTACGTGGGCGGTAGATGGGACGGTTCAGATGCAAGGACCAGCAACGTATATTTGCACGGGGACAGTGTTTTTGTAAGGGGCATGACAAAAACACCGCTCAGGCGGTGTTTTTGTAGTTACTCATATTTCTTAATAACGTTATAGAACGTGTCGCGTTCAACGGGGGTTTTGCCAGCACTCTTGATCATATGAATCAATTCTTTCCGGGTGATCCCCATTGACGTCAGTGCGCCGACCGAGTGCGAGATGCGTTCTTCAATCAATGTGCCATGAATGTCACTTGAACCGAATGTGAGCGCCATTTGTGTCAGTTGCACACCAATGTTAATCCAGTACGCTTTAATGTGATCAAAGTTATCAAGCATCAAGCGGGCAATGGCAATCGTACGCATGTCATCGTAAGCCGATGTGCGACGGTTGAGGCCGGCTTTCACATTTTTCGGTTGCATCGCGAGTGGAATAAACACCATAAAACCATTCGTGCGGTCTTGTAATTCGCGTACGCGCGCCATATGAATGAGCCGCTCTTCTTTTGTTTCAACTGAACCGTATAACATCGTCGAATGCGTCCGTAATCCGAGGTTGTGCGCTGTTTCATGTGCTTCAAGCCACTGATCTGTGGATGCTTTGTCAGGACTCATGATTGCGCGATAACGTTCGGTTAAGATTTCTGCCCCGCCCCCAGTCAATGTAGACAAGCCAGCATCCATGAGCGTTTGGATGACTTCTTTCATTGAAATGCCTGCTAAACGAGAAAAGAATTCAATTTCAGCACCGGTGTAAGCTTTGACGGTCACATGCGGATAATGCTTTTTCAATATTTTAACGGTATTAACGTAGTAATCAAAGCCAACTTCATGATTGTGTCCGCCCACAATGTGGAATTCGCGGATGTTATCATTCCAACGATCAGAGACATATTTTAATAACGCTTCCTCATCCATCGTGTAGGCGCCTTCTTCACCAGGCTTGCGTTTAAAGCCACAGAAACTACAATTTGCTTCGCATACATTGGTTGGATTGATATATAAGTTTTCAATAAAATAGACGTTTTGTCCATTTTTACGTTCATTTACAATGTTGGCGAGTTGAGCCACACCAAGTAAATCTGGTGTTTCATATAAGGTTAAACCGTCGGCAATCGTCAGACGCTCACCGGCGAGAACTTTGTCTTTAATGTCTGTTAGTGCTGTATCTGCCAGTAGTACACTCATATTCGGCAGTCCCCTTCCTCCTCCAAGATTCCATCTGTCTATATGACAATACTCCCGATCCATTATACTACAAAATTGTGGCGAAAAGAAGGGAATTGTCTAAAACACTTCCTTTATCCTTGTCGATCGCAAAGCTTGAGTGACTGGACGAAAGTCGTTTATACTGGAAGGAGAATGAATTGATGGAGGTGTAAAGAATGATTACCATTACAGAAAGTGCGCTTGGGCATATTCAAGCGATGAAGGAAGACGAAGGAAATGAACAATTGATGCTCCGTATCGGCGTGAAAGGCGGGGGCTGTTCCGGACTTTCATATAGCATGGGTTTTGATGAGACGCGTAACGAAGAAGATACGTATATGGAAATAGATGGGCTTGGCGTCTTGGTCGATAAAGAAAGTACACCGATTGTGAATGGCCTTGTTATTGATTATAAGCAAAACATGATGGGCGGCGGGTTTACAATTGATAACCCGAATGCGATTGCCAATTGCGGTTGTGGCTCATCTTTTCGGACGGCGACGAACGAGGGAACGCCGGAAGAGTGTTGAGGGAGCACCTTGTCCAGTTGTGGGCAAGGTGTTTTTTGTGAGACAGACGGGCAGACAGGTGTGATACTAGAGGAAATACGAGCGCTAAAAACAGCTCTTAAATTAAAGTGAACAACGGTCACATATGTTGTAAAGAAACCGGTCAATAAACAAGCGCACCAGCGAAGGTGCGCTTTTCCTACATCACTTCGAGAAAAATCCTCTCAAAGCAAATCCAATATTTTGCGGTCGTTCAGCAAGACGGCGCATGAAATAACCGAACCAGTCCGTACCAAATGGCACATACACACGCACTTTGTATCCTTCAGCAACAAGTTCTTTTTGTAAGGATGTGCGGAAGCCGTAGAGCATTTGAAACTCAAACTGGGTGCGTGGAATATTGTTTTCCTCCGCATATGCCTTCACTTTTTCAATAATATTGTGGTCGTGACTCGCGATTGCAGTGTAACTACCATTGTCTAAATGAATACGAATGATGTTCATATAGTTATCATCAATGACCGCTTTGTCTTGGAATGCGACCTCATCGGATTCTTTATAGGCGCCTTTAACGAGGCGAAGCGGAATTCCTTTTAAGTTTTTCACGTCGTCTTCCGCACGGTGTAAATACGCTTGAATGACGGTGCCGACGTTATCAAATTCTTCCCGAAGAATGGTTAAAATATTTAACGTTTGGACGCAGTGGCTATAGTCTTCCATATCAATGCGCACAAAAATATTATATTGCTTCGCGACCGCGCAAATACGGCGCATATTATCAATGCAAAATGCTTCGTCAATGTCGAGCCCAAGTTGGGTCATTTTTAAAGATAAGTTGCACTTTGCTTGTGATTCGTGGATCGCCTCAAGGATATGAATGCACGCCTCTGTTGACGCAAGTGCTTCTTCTTTATCAAAGACAAATTCACCGAGGTGATCTAGCGTGCAATGGAGGCCTTGTTCATTCAACTTGAGGACATTGTTCATCGCTGCATCAATTGTTTGTCCAGCGACAACTTGAGCGGCGCCAAACTTTAAGCCCCATTTTTTGGCGGCTTTATTTAACATTTTATTTTTAGCTAAAAACATAAAGAATGAGCGGAGTGGTTTTTCTAACACCATCGGTAATTCCCCCTAAAAAATAACAAGATAAGAATGATTTTCTTTTCTCTATGCAATCAGCGTGCCAAATGAAGTCGGTGCACAATGCTCGCTTTTTTGATCATCCTTGTATAAAATATACATATATGAATACAAAAGTGTCTAAAAGTGTATAGGAGGAATAAGATGAAGGTACGCTTAAAGGAGATTGCGGTGCCTTATACAGGTGATGTACCGCCGGGAGCGGTTAGACGGTCAGGCAATACATTTCTTGTGGAACTCGGATGTGAGCCTTCTTTTCCGACTCATATCTATGTAGAAAATGAGTTAGGTGAAGTGACTGGACATGTGTCGCCAGAAAACCTCATTCAAGCATTGTCTACGATGCTTGGGCAATACGAGACATTTTATGAAACATTGCTAGCAACGATGGATGATGCCGTGACGGTTGTGGACGAGCATGGACATGTGCTGGCATTGAACGAAAAAATGGCGTCACTTTATCAGTTGCAGCGTGCCGAAGTGGAAGGGAAGCCGCTAGACCACTTTTTTGACCAAGAAGCACTCATGTTACAGACGGTCATGCGTGATAAAAAGCCGGTACGTCATGCGTATAATCAGCCGAAGCCGGATGTGCATGTGATTGTTAGCACTGTCCCGGTTTTTATTGGAGATCAGTGTATTGGTGGGATGTCAATTGAGCGTGACATTACCGACGTGGTCCGTTTGAATGATGAACTGTCACATGCTGCTGCTTCTTTGCATGATTTATCACAAGCAGATCTTGGTGAGCATCCTTTTTCACGGGTGATTGGTCATAGTGAAAAATTACAACAAGCGATTACACTTGCGACAAAAGTTGCCAAGACCGATGCGAACGTGTTAATTACCGGTGAAAGTGGCGTTGGGAAAGAACTATTTGCAGAAGGCATTCATCAAGCAA
The DNA here is from genome assembly GCF_038592975.1 of Bacillus sp. FSL W7-1360. Classification (NCBI taxonomy): domain Bacteria; kingdom Bacillati; phylum Bacillota; class Bacilli; order Caryophanales; family Bacillaceae; genus Bacillus; species Bacillus sp. FSL W7-1360. The sequence continues at coordinate 155,796 of NZ_CP151950.1, forward strand.
GTCCGCGCAAGGAAGCGCCGTTTGTCGCCATCAACTGCGGAGCGATTCCGACAGCATTATTTGAGAGTGAGTTGTTTGGTTATGTGCAAGGTGCGTTTACTGGTGCAGTGAAAGGTGGCAAACAAGGGAAGTTTGCTGCAGCTAAAGGCGGGACGTTATTTTTAGATGAGATTGGCGAAATGCCTCTTGAGCTGCAAGTGAAGTTGCTTCGAGTTCTGCAAGAGCGCGCGTATTACCCTGTTGGCGGTAACGAAGCGGTGCCGCTTGATGTGCGCATTATTGCTGCGACCAATAGGTCACTTGAGCAAATGATTCAGGAAGGGCGTTTTCGTGAAGATCTTTATTACCGCTTGCACGTCATTTCGATTCATATCCCACCGCTCAGGGAGCGACTAGAAGACTTGCCAGCGCTAATCCAGTGTATTTTAAAAGAGTTCGCCTTAAAGTACGATAAAGAATTGCCGCGCCTAGATCCGGAAGTTATGTACACATTGTCGAAACAAAAATGGGAAGGGAATGTTCGGCAGTTGCGTAATTTATTAGAGCGAGTTGTGATTTTAAATGGCGACACCGATGAACCGGTGCGTCTGCATGATTTGCCAGAAACGTTTCAACGACAACTACACTCGACACCACAGCCAGCGCCTGTAGTAGACGAGCAGAGTAGAATTGCTGAAGCATTGCAAACAACATTCGGCAATAAAACAGCCGCCGCAAAACTACTCGGCATCTCCCGCGCGACATTGTATAACAAAATGAAACAATGGGATTTAGAGTGACAGCATATAGCGCTTGAAATTGATCGACATTGATTGAACACATATGTATAATTAGACAATAATGTCTAAACAAATAGACACGCTCAATCTTCATGAGCGTGTCTATTTTGTAATCATATTTCTGACCTTCTGGCCTCACGGAACTAATACATTTCAGAGACTGTTTTTGCTTGCATGTGTAAAACAAGGTAGTCAGGGCCACCCGCTTTAGAGTCTGTACCAGACATCTTGAAGCCGCCAAATGGGTGATAGCCAACAATTGCCCCTGTACAGTTACGGTTGAAATACAAGTTACCGACGTGGAAATCTTGTTTTGCTTGCTCGATTTTCGCCCGGTTCTTTGTGATCACTGCACCTGTTAAGCCGTACTCGGTATTGTTAGCAATCTCGAGCGCTTCGTCATAGCTCGCCGCTTTACTAATCGCGAGCACGGGCCCAAAGATTTCTTCTTGCATAATTCGTGCTGTTGGATCAACATCAGCGAATACGGTTGGCCGGATAAAGAAGCCCGTGGCATTATCGCTGTCTCCACCAGCAACGAGGCGGCCTTCTTGTTTGCCAGTCTCGATGTAGCTTGTGATTTTATCAAACGCGGCTTGGTCAATGACTGGTCCCATATAGTGATTGTCTGCTTCGGCTGGGTTGCCCATTGTCAAGGCATTTGTTTTCTCAATAACTTTTTCAACGACTTCATCATACACATCTGCATGAATGACTGCACGTGAGCCAGCTGAACATTTTTGTCCAGAGAAACCGAAAGCTGAAATGACAATCGATTCCGCCGCCAGTTCAAGATCTGCTTCATTATCAACAACAACTGTGTCTTTGCCACCCATTTCAACGATGACACGCTTCAAGTGGTTTTGCTCACGTTGGACAATCGCTGCCCGTTCGTAAATGCGTGTCCCGACGTCACGAGAACCAGTGAATGTGATTAGCGCTGTTTTTGGATGATCAACTAAGAAGTCACCAACCTCACTACCGCTACCAGGGACGAAGTTGACAACGCCTTTCGGTAGGCCAGCTTCTTCAAGCACTTCTACAAACTTAGCTGCGACAACTGGTGTGGTGCTCGCTGGTTTTAAGACAACCGTGTTTCCAGTTACAATTGGTGCAACTGTTGTTCCGGCCATGATCGCAAATGCGAAGTTCCATGGTGAGATAACGACCGTCACGCCTGTCGGAGTATAGATGTAGCGATTAAATTCACCTTCACGGCTATGGACTGGTTTGCCGTCCGCAAGTTCAATCATTTGACGGGCATAATACTCGAGGAAGTCGATTCCTTCTGCTGTATCTGCATCCGCTTCTTTCCACGGCTTCCCGGCTTCTTTTACGAGCATTGCGGAAAATTCGTGTTTGCGGCGACGAATGATCGCGGCTGCGCGGAATAAAATGTTCGCGCGTTCTTTCGGATCGACTTTGCGCCATGATTCAAACGCGGTGCTGGCAGCTTCAATCGCTTGTTCAGCATGATCTTGTGTTGCCTTACCAGTCGTTCCGATTAATTCAGCTTTGTTTGCTGGATTATAAGAAGAGATTTTTTTATCTGTATCGATGCGCTCTCCATTAATGATAAGTGGGTAATGACCACCGAGGGTTGATTCCACTTCTTTTACTGCGGCAAGTAATGCTTGCTTATTTTCTTCTACTGTAAAGTCAGTAAATGGTTCATGTTTGTAAGATGTTGTCATGAAAATGCCTCCTTCAAAAATCGAGTCATGAAATTAGATGCAAAATGCATGCCAAGTGTAGAGGTGGCTTTGTAAAGGTAAATAAAGGTATATTTAAAAATGATTTGCAAAAATGTTATAAAGCGTTTACACTAAAGTTGTATGCTAGTCATCATGATGAACATAGGAGTGATTATAAATGAAGAAGAAACAAGTCGGCGCCTTAGTGTGTCTTTTAGCTATGTTTGCAGTACCGAACGTTGCACAGGCTGAAGAGACGACGGTGACCATTTTCCACACGAATGATATGCACGGTCGCGCGTTTGAAGGAGAGTTTGACGGTTTCGGTTTTGCAAAACTAGCAACGTTGTTAAAGGAACAACGGGACGAGCACTCCCTGTTGCTAGATGCTGGAGATACGCTTCACGGCACAACTTTTGCAACGCTTGAGCGTGGTACACCAGTTATGAAAGCGTTAAATGCACTGGAATACGATGCGATGGTCGCTGGAAATCACGATTTCAACTACGGCATGGATCGTTTACTTGAATTAAAAGAAGAAGCGAACTTCCCGATATTAGGTGCCAATGTGCACGATAAAACAGGTGACGCACTGCTTGACCCATACACAGTGAAAGATGTAAACGGTATAACGGTTGGTATATTCGGTTTATCGACACCAGAAACAGCATTTAAAACGAACCCAAACAATGTAAAAGATGTTACATTTGCAGATCCGTCTGAAACAGCAGAAGAAATGGTGACGCTGTTACAAGAGAAAGGCGCAGATGTCATTATTGCTGTTGCTCACCTCGGGATAGATGGTTCAAGCACTTACACGAGTGAAAAAGTCGCGTCCGACGTTGAAGGCATTGACGTCATTATTGATGGTCATAGTCATTCAGAGCTAAAAGAAGGTATGAAAGCCGACAATGACACACTCATTGCAAGTGCTGGTGAGTATGTACAAAACCTTGGTGTCGTTGAATTGAAGTTTGATGACAAGAAATTGGTTGAGAAAAGCGCACGCTTAATTCCCCGTGAAGAAGGCGAGAAAGTCGAGCCAGATAAAGAGGTGGCTGCGTTATTAGATGAGATTGAAAGTGCGCAAGCAGAGATCTTATCTGAAGTGGTTGGTAAAACTGCGGTTGAATTAGACGGTGAGCGTGAATCTGTTCGTGTGAAAGAAACAAACCTTGGAAACTGGGTTGCGGATGTATTGCTTGAAACGACAGGTGCGGATGTTGCCTTAACCAACGGTGGAGGGTTACGCGCGTCGATTGCAGCAGGGGAAATTACAAAAGGTGACCTCGTCTCTGTTTCCCCATTTGGTAACTTTGGTGTGACAAAAGAAGTGACAGGAGAACAACTTGTAGCTGCGTTAGAAAATGGTGTGAAAGGTTATCCAGAGCCAAGTGGTGGCTTCCCACATGTAAGTGGCATGACATTCCAATTTGATCCTGAGCAAAAACCAGGTGAGCGTGTTCATAGCGTTGAAATTGCTGGTAAACCAGTTGATTTAGCGAAAAAATATGTGTTAGCAACAAATGACTTTATCGGCGCTGGTGGTGATGAGTATGACATGCTCGTTGATGCAAAGATTGTGAGTCAGTACAATGCACTTGATGAATTGCTGATTGCTTACTTGCAAGAAAAAGGTGAGATTTCTCCAAAAGTGGAAGAGCGTAGCAAAGTTGCGGCGATGACGGAAGAGGCAGTAGACAAGCAAGAAGCGGATGACAAGAAGGGCTCAGAGAAAGACAAAGAAGATAAGAAAGAAGCACCGGCAGGTACGTATGTCGTTCAATCTGGAGACACGTTGTTTGCGATTGGGATGAAGTACAATGTGCTTTGGACAACACTTCATGCCCTCAATCCCGACATTAAAAACCCAGATTTAATTTATCCAGGTGATACGTTAGTATTGCCAAAAGCATCGTAAAAAGAAGGGAATAAATAAGTGGTGCCTCTCCATTGGGGCAGCGCTTATTTTTTTTTATAAAATGAATACTTAACTTTACATAATGTATGGTATGATTTACAATGTAGCCATGGATTATGATGTTGAAGAAGGTGTTGGTAGTGATTGAAAATCGAGTGCGATTATTGCGAGCAGAAAAGCGGATGACGCAAGAGAAATTGGCAGTGGCAGTACATGTGACAAGACAGACAATTGTTGCGCTAGAAAAAGGTAGCTATTCACCGTCCTTGTTGCTCGCAATAAGAATTGCACGTCAATTTGGCTTGTCAGTGGAAGAGGTATTCACATTGAGAGAGGATGAATAAGATGAAATGGTGGATGATGATCACGTTTCATATTGTGACGGTAATACTTGCAGGATGGACATTTGCTACTTTCTACGAAGTGGCTCAACAGTTAGCAGAAGTGATTCGTCTACAACCTGATCATTGGGAAGTGACAATCAACGGAGTGCCTTTTATGTTATTTTTGTTGTATGCGGTCGTGATATCATTTGTGTTAACGCGAATGAAGCGGCAAATGGGTGTCTCGTTAAAGGCCATTCTATTATTGCCGCCGGAATTTTATGAGACAGACGAACGAGAACAAAAGATCACCACGGCGGCGTGTCGTGCTGCTTATGTGAGCATGTATATTGCAATCCCGTTTCTAGTTGTGTTGTTGTTCATATATCCTTTTGTTGAAACCATCATTCCTGCATACCCTATTTTCATTGTCCTTAGTTTATCCGTTGTGCAAATCTTATCGTACGGGTTTGTTTGGCGAAAAAAATACATTGTGTAAGCCGACATGGTTGTTCACAGCAATCTTTAAGTGACTCAAGAATGATAAGGATAGAATGGTTTAAACTACTGAAGAAAGAACGAGATAAAAGGAGTTGAAAGATGAAACGACGGACAAAAATATGGCTGTGGGTAGTCGCAATTACGTTTACACTCGTGCTAGCAGCCTTGTTTACAGCAAGTTGGTATATGTACAATATGGCGGTTGCTCGTGAAGCAAAGCACGTACAAGTGTATGCAGGTGATATGGATTCTCCAGACGATGATGATGAGGTTGAAGCACGAAAAACATTTGAGGAAATGCTAGCGATGTTTGAACAAGGTAGACAGTGGCTACGCAAGCAGCCCACAGAAGAAATGGAGCAACAGTCTTTTGACGGTTTAGTCTTGCGGGCAAGTTACTTGCAAAATGAAGTCGATACTGGGAAAGTGGCTGTATTGTTACATGGGTATCGTGGCGACCGGGAAGAGATGGGCCTGCTTGCGCAAATGTATTTGGAACAAGGGTATGATGTCTTTTTGCCGGATGCGCGAGGACATGGACAGAGTGAAGGCGATTACGTTGGTTTCGGTTGGCATGAACGTTTGGACCAGTCAACATGGATTCAGCAGCTAATTGCCGAAAAGGGAGCAGCGCAAATTGTCATACATGGCCAGTCAATGGGGGCGGCAACAGCACTCATGACCGCCGGTGAAGATTTACCTGACCAAGTAAAAGCGGTCATTGCTGATAGTGCGTACACATCTGTAAAAGAAGAATTGGCACATCAAATGCAAGAACTATTTCATGTCCCCCGCTTCCCGTTGCTTGATTTGAGTAGTATGATGACGTATTTCCGTGCGGGATACACATTTGGTGAAGCGTCAACGATTGCCCAAGTCGAAAAAGACACCCCGCCTCTCTTTCTCATTCATGGTGATCAAGATGTGTTAGTACCAACAGAAATGGCTAAAGAGCTGTATGAAGCTGCCAATGGACGGGCAGAGTTATGGGTTGTGCCTGGTGCCAATCATGTCGGATCGATGTTTGCTGCCCCGGATGCGTATCATGAAAACGTATGGGCGTTTCTTAGTCAGCATGTAGAAATGTGAATATCAATCATTTTTAAAGGAACCCATTGACGCGTCTGTAAAATTTAGTACAATATAGATAGGTTCAATTAGCACTCTCGATGTTAGAGTGCTAATTGTAATGAACAAGATCGAGGGGAGCGTTTTATTGATGGAAAAGAAACAGTTTCAAGCAGAATCAAAGAGACTACTAGAAATGATGGTTAACTCCATTTACACCCAAAAGGAGATTTTCCTGCGGGAACTCATTTCAAATGCAAGTGATGCGATTGACAAAATGTATTATCGCTCACTAACGGATGAGGCACTTGAATTTGATCAAGATCATTATGCGGTTTATATTCGAGCCGATAAAGAAAACCGCGAACTTGTGATTGAAGATACTGGGGTCGGCATGACGAAAGCGGAGTTGGAAGAAAACCTGGGCACGATTGCAAAAAGTGGTTCATTGGCATTTAAGAAAGAAACTGAGTTAAAAGATGGCCACGATATTATCGGTCAATTTGGTGTTGGTTTTTATGCGGCCTTTATGGTTGCCGATGAAGTGACGGTCATTAGTCGCTCTGTCGACAGCGAAGAAGCGTACAAATGGCATTCAAACGGTACGGACGGTTATACGATTGCGCCGACAGAAAAAGATACAGTTGGAACGATTGTAACATTGAAACTGAAAGAAAATACAGAGGAAGAATCCTACGATGAGTTCCTTGAAGAGTACCGCTTAAAAGCAATTATTAAAAAATACTCCGACTTCATTCGCTATCCAATTAAAATGGATGTTACGATGAGCAAGCCGAAAGAAGGGGACGAAGAAGGTTACACGGAGTACACGGAAGAACAAACGATTAACAGCATGGTGCCAATTTGGCGTAAAAATAAAAGTGAGTTAACAGATGACGATTATACACAGTTTTATCAAGATCAGCGGTATGGTTTTGATCAACCATTGACACATGTGCATGTCAGTGTGGATGGTGCGGTTCGTTATAATGCCATTTTATTCATTCCGGAAAACACGCCGTTTGATTTTTACACGAAAGAATATGAAAAAGGACTTCAGTTGTATGCAAATGGTGTCTTAATTATGGAGAAGTGCGGTGATCTCCTCCCAGACTACTTCAGCTTTGTGAAAGGCATGGTCGATTCCGAAGACTTGTCGTTAAACATTTCCCGTGAGATGTTGCAACATGATCGTCAGTTAAAACTGATTGCGAAAAATATTAAAGCGAAAATCAAAAGCCAGTTGAAGACGATGTTGAAAAAAGATCGTGAAAAATACGAGACGTTCTATAAATCTTTTGGGCGCCAGCTAAAGTTCGGTGTGTATAGCGATTTCGGGGCGAATAAAGAGGACTTGCAAGACTTGCTCTTGTTCTACTCTTCAACGGAGAAGAAGCTCGTTTCACTTGCGGACTATGTGTCGCGTATGAAAGAAGACCAGAAGCAAATTTATTATGCGACAGGTGAATCTTACGAGCGAATCGAGAAGTTGCCACAAACAGAAATGGTCGCAGACAAAGGCTATGAAATTCTTTACTTTACCGAAGATGTAGACGAATTTGCGATTAAGACGCTACGCACATACGAAGAAAAAGAGTTTGCCTCTGTTTCTAGTGCGGACTTAAAGATTGATGAGGATGAGAAGGAAGCGCAAACAGATAACGACGATCACAGCGAACTATTTGCGAAGATGAAAGAATTCCTTGCAGGTAAAGTGAAGGACGTACGTGCATCGAAGCGGTTAAAAACACACCCAGTTTTCTTAGCAGCAGAAGGTGAGATCACGATTGAGATGGAAAAAGTGTTGCAAGCGCAAGCGATGCCAGAAAACCAGCAAGTGAAGGCCGAAAAAGTGTTGGAATTAAACCCGAACCATGAAGTATTCGCGGCGTTACAAAAAGCGTTTGAAGAAGGTGAAGATAAGTTAGCCCTCTATACAAACTTACTGTACAGCCAAGCATTGTTGATGGAAGGTTTACCGTTAGAGGATCCAGTTGAGTTTACACGCGATATGTGTAAAGTGATGGCATAAAATACGTGACAGCGTCGTCTGCTTTCAAGCAGGCGGCGCTGCTTTTTTTTGTTAAATGGGATTAAATAAGTGAGAGGCTAAACGAGGTTGGTGGCTTGTTTACGTAAGATGAAGATCTGCTCGTCATGATCAATGATTTTTTCTCTAGCGAATTCGGTGTGTTTCTTTGATTCCCACGCGTCAGCTTTTAAATGTTGGATATCTTGTTCAGTATGATCACTGCGGGTATTGACATGAATTTTAAACGTTTGCAGGTCATCTTTAAGCGCTTGTATATCATGCTCGACACGATCAAAGCGTTCATCTGTCCGTTTTTCCATGTGTTCGAATCGCTTGTCAGTGTGCGCTTGCATTTCTTGAAAGGCGACCATAACTTGTTTGGAATGGACATCCATTTCTTTCTTTATTTCTTGTTTGAATGCGACCATGATTTGTTTGGAATGGACATCCATTTCTTTCTTTATTTCTTGTTTGAATGCGACCATGATTTGTTTGGAATGGACATCCATTTCTTTCTTTATTTCTTGTTTGAATGCAACCATGATTTGTTTAGATTGCGCATCCATTGCCTGTTTCAATTCCTGACTCAATTCCTGTTTCAATTCTTGCTTCAATTCCTGCTTCAGCTCTTGTTTGAATTCCTGTTTAAATTCGCGTAGCAGTGCGCGAAATTCATCGTGTGTCATTTAGACTCACCCCCTCTTTCAATAGCTTACGATAAACTTTGCCCCGTGTAAAGAGTATATCGTAAACAAATGCGGAACAAAAAAGGATCTCTCCTCATTTTCTCGAATATGGATGATAAGCGTTTGATAGATAATATGAAGTTGAAAAGAGGGATTTCCATGGCCAATAAGACGATGGTTGAATTGTTTTCAGATCGTTTTCATCAATGTCCGTATGCCCGCTATAAAGAGGTAAGAGCAGAAACAAGTTTTGCGAAGACCAAGTTGCCTTATGGTGACGAAGTATGGATGGCGTATACGTATGAGGCAGTGGAGAAAGTATTGAAAGAAGAGCGTTTTAGCAAAAATGCGCATGCTGTTTTTGATAATGCCGATGAATATGGGACCGTATTAATGGGAAATAGTATGCTATTTGTCGATCCTCCAGATCATCGGCGCTTACGGATGCTCGTGCAAAAAGCATTCACCCCACGTGCGATTGCGAACTTACGCCCATGGATTGAAGTGATTGCCAGGGAGTTGGCTGATCAGATGAAAGGTAAGCAAGAAGTTGATTTAATTGAGGCGTATGCCTTTCCGTTACCTATCATTGTGATTTGTGAATTGCTCGGTGTGCCTGCCGCTGACCGTGATCGCTTCCAAGTGTGGTCACATGCACTTGTTGATCTTGAAGAAGATACATCAGGTGAGCAAAAGATGATGGCGTTGTTGGAGGAGTTCCGTGAATATTTAGTTGCGCTTATTACGCAGAGACGTGACAATCCGCGCGAGGATATGGTTTCTGAACTCATTCGTGCAGAAGAAGAAGGCGATCGCTTGTCAATAGAGGAACTCATTGGTGTCATCATGTTACTCATTGTTGCCGGACATGAAACGACGGTCAATTTAATCGGTAATAATGTACACGCATTATTGACGCATCGGCAAGAATGGGAGAGGTTACAACAAGACCCGGCGCGTGTGCCAGCCGCATTAGAAGAGCTGTTACGCTATAATGGTCCGGTTGAATTTAGCACTGAGAGGTGGGCCAAAGAATCGTTTACATTTATGGGGCAGCAAATTGAAAAAGGGGATATGGTCATTGCCTCGCTCGCTTCGGCAGCTCATGATGAGAAGAGGATAACGACACCAGATACACTTGATCTGACGCGGGAGAAAAGTCCACACTTAGCATTTGGATCGGGTATTCATTACTGTCTTGGTGCGCCCCTTGCGCGACTCGAAGGCGAGATCGCTCTGACAATGTTATTAGAGCGGTTCCCAAATATGCAACTGGCGGTTGACCCAGCGGCATTATCATGGCGGAAAAGTTTGGTCATCCGTGGGTTACACAAGCTGCCGGTTGTACTAGCAAAATGAAACCATGCGCGTTCCCTTGTTTAGGTGACGCGCATGGTTTTTATTTTTGGTTAGCCTGCTTGCCCTTGTTGCAGTTCATACATATGGGCATACGTCCCGCCCGCACGTAGCAACGATTCATGCGTGCCGTGTTCAATGATTTGTCCTTTATCGAGGACAATAATTTGATTGGCATCTTGAATAGTAGATAGGCGATGGGCGATCACAAACGTCGTCCGGTTTTGCTTTAATGATGTAATCCCGGTTTGAATCAAACGTTCTGTTTCCGTGTCAATGCTTGATGTTGCTTCATCTAGCACTAGAATTGCTGGATCGGCAAGTAAGGCACGGGCAAAGCTAATAATTTGCCGTTGGCCACTGGAGAGTGTACTCCCTTTTTCGGTGACAACACTATCTAGTTCGTCTTTCATATTAGGAAAAACATTTTCTCCACCAACGAGACGGAGCGCTGTTTCGATTTCTTCTCTTGTTGCGTCCGGTTTTCCATAAGCAATGTTGGAAGCAATCGTGCCAGAAAATAAATACGGCTCTTGTAAAACGATGCCCATATGGGCCCGCAGCGCTTGCGGTGAAATCGTGTTTGTGTTAACGCCGTCAATGTTAATCGTTCCAGACTGGGGATCATAGAAACGGAATAATAGGTTCATAATGGAACTTTTGCCGCTACCAGTATGTCCGACAAGTGCGACTGTCTCACCAGGTTGGACAGTGAAAGTCAAATCTTTTAACACATACTCTTCTTCGTCATAAGAGAAAGAGACATCGTCGAAAGTCACAAGTCCTGTTGGACGGGAAATGGTCTCATCATCAACGTCGGTACCTGTCTCATCCATTAATTCAAACACGCGTGTGCCTGAGGCGCGCGCTTCTTCTAATGTTGTCAGTTGCATGACCATTTGTGAGACCGGCGCAAATAAACGATTAATGTAGTCAACAAAAGCGTATAACACTCCGAGGGTGAGGAGGCCCCCGGTGCCACCGCTTATATACCAAATCAGTGCAACGAAAACGATGTTTTTTAACAAATCCGAGAGACTGAAGGCAGTCAGCGTGTTTAATGTCAGTAATTTCTTTTGCAGATGATAATGTGCGAGATTATCTTTCTCAAACACCGACATGCGTGCCTGCTCTTGATTAAATGCTTGAATAATATTCATGTTATGAATGGATTCATTCATATTTGCATTAATGTCGGCGTTTTTGGCCCGAATGGCGCGATTGAATTTACTCGCATATTTGCGGTACAGTTTGAACCAGATGAATAAGATTGGCAACAGCGCAAGCGTGATGAGTGCTAGACGGACATCAAGGAGAAACAGGGCGATGTAAATGCCGAAAATATAAATGGTACTGGAGAAAAAGGTTGCCAGCACGGTCGTGTACAGTTGTCTAATTGCTTCGGTATCGTTTGTAATTCGGGCAACAATCTTTCCAGCCGGTTGATGATCAAAAAACCGGACCGGTACACGTGAGAGGTGCGCAAAAACATCATTTCGCATCCGTAAAATAATTAAGTTCGCTGCTTTACGTAAATAGTAGTTTTGCCCGTATTTGAAAAAAGAAGCGACAACGATGATGCCAAGGAACCATAGAATTAAGGTCATAATTGGACCAATTTCTGGCTCATAAAAGGCGACGACATCAGTGGTTGATAATTGGATAGCAGGTGATTCATGTAGACCATCTGCATTTTCAATCCGTAGCGTGCCATTTTCAAACGAGCGTTCACCTTCTGTTGGTAACGGCTGGTCTGTAAAGAAAAACCGCGTCCCAATTTGCATAATTTGGACAGGACTATTTGTATGATCTGCTGGATCGAGGTAGGCTGCCCGTGTATAGTAGGTTCCGTTGTAAGCGACAGCATGTTCCCCTTTATCTGTTTCGTACCATGGTTGTTCAATGCCGGATATATGGTCATCAATAATTTTCTTCGCTATGAATGGTCCTGTGAGCTCGGCGGCAACGGCAATGGAAAGCATCACTAGCGCAAAAATAATGGTGCCTTTACATTTTAAAGCGTAGGATAATAATCGTTTTTCTGTACTCATTTTTGGTTTCCTCCTTTCGCGGTCGATTACTCGACTGCTTGGTGGCGCGCTTGTTCAGCATACCAGCCATTTTCAGCCATAAGTGCTTCGTGTGTGCCGTGAGCGATCATTTGTCCGTTATCAAGCACAATAATGTGATCGGCATGGGTAATGGCAGAAATTCGGTGTGTCGTAATGATGGTTGTTTTTCCGGCCCGTTCTTGTTGGATACTGCGTGTAATGGCCGCTTCCGTTTTGGCGTCGACAGCGGACAACGAGTCATCGAGAATGAGAATGTCGGGGTCATTAATGAGTGCCCGAGCAATGGAAATGCGTTGCTTTTGTCCACCGGAGAGGGACACACCATTTTCACCAACCTTCGTGTCCAATCCTTTCGGTAAAAATGCCAGGTCTTGTTTGAAAGATGACGTTTCGATGGCCCGTTGTAGATCAGACTCATTGGACTCTTTAGCCGCAAATAAGATATTTTCCCGAACTGTTTGCGAAAATAGCACGTGATCTTGTGGGACATAGCCAATAAGGGCGCGAATATCTTGCTGATGGACATCGGATAAAGGCGTACCAGCAATGGTAATCGTTCCTTCTCCATACGGATAAAATTTTAGCAATTGTTTAATGAGTGTAGATTTCCCACTCCCTGTTTTGCCAACAATCCCAATCGTTTCGCCTTGGTGAATGGTGAAAGAAAGGTGTTTTAGTTGGTATTCTTTTGTTTCAGGGTAGGAGAAAGAAACATTGTCAAAAACAATCGGTGCGTGTCCGCCAAGTGATAAGGCGTTTTCTGGTGTGTGAACGGCTTTTTTTGCGGCCAGCGTTTCCCGAACCCGATTGTAAGAAGCCCCACCTTGTTGCATGACGTTAATGAGCTCTCCAAGGGCAAACATTGGCCAAATTAACATCCCCAAATATAAATTAAACGTGACAATTTGACCGAGCGTGAGTTGCTGATGAAAAACGAGGTAAGCACCGTATCCAAGAGAAATAACGTAACTTAAACCAACAGCAAAACTGACAACCGGTGCGAAAAAAGATTCAATGCGAGCTACTTGTAAGTAATAATTGTACACGTCGGTGCTGTCAGCTTTAAACTGGGCTTCGTCTCGTCGTTCGCCACGGAAAGCGCGAATCACTCTCATGCCAGAAACAGACTCTAGTACGCGGTTATTTAAGTCGCCAAAAGCAGCTTGTGCTTTTGTGAATCGGACGTGAATGAGTTTTCCGAGGTAGGCTACCGAGATGGCCACAATTGGGAGTGGCAAAACAGCTGCTAACGTCAGTTTCCAATCAATGAGCCATGCCATCGCAATTAAAAGAGTTAGCATCCAAACAGTTGAATCGACAAGGGTAAAAATCCCAAACCCTGCTGTCATCGAGATCGCTTTCATATCATTGGTGCCACGCGCAAGCAAATCACCCGTTTTTTGTTTTTCAAAAAAGGGTATGTCAAGCCGAAATAAGTGCCGCATGAGGCGGGAGCGCAGTGTTCGTCCGAGTAAAAAGCTACCGCCAAACATACGATGCGCCCAGGCGAAGTCAAGTCCATAAATAGTGAGTGAAAGTATAAGTAGGGAGACAGCGAGTAATGTTGCCCGTGTACCTGTTAATGCCCCTTGTTGGAATTGATCAATCGCATAGCCAGTTAGTTGGGGTGGGATAAGCGCTATAAAGCCTACAAGAATTAAAATCGATATCGCTAGTATATAGCGTTTCTTATGTTCTTTGAAAAACCAAGATAGTTGTTTTAATACTCTTAACAATTGTTTTCACTTCTCTCTGTAAGGGTTTTTGTTCATTTTGTTCTTTGTTTCCTTACATACAAACACAAAAAAGACGTTGCGACGGAGCCACAACATCTGAATAAACGGTTATGTATGTGCGGCGCAAGTAACATGCGGCCTGTTTTGCAAAGTTGTTATAGAACACAAATAATTTGCAGTGAGACCGCTCGTTTATGTGATTGTAAAGTAGTTGTTTGAATGTTGTTTTTTTGCATGGGTCTCACCTCCTATTTATAAAATGTCAAGCTTTTTTACATTGTACACGATGCTTTCAGATAGAAGCAACCCTTTTTATTAAAAAAACCAAAATCTTTTTTTCCCTTGGAATTTTGTTGCGTAATTAGCTGATTCAGTAAGTAACGCTTGTTCCTCACTCCGAATGCGAATGTAAAGGATCACCCCATTTGCAAGAGAAAAGGTGATTGCGGTCATGTAAGCTTGAAATAACAACGGAATACAAGCAATTTCTAATATGACAACGACATAGTTTGGATGACGCATGAAACGATAAGGTCCTTTTGTGACTGCCTTTGCTCCGGGAAGGACAATAATTTTCGTGTTCCAAAATTTCCCGAGAGACGAAAGCGCCCAAATACGAATCACTTGTGCACAGACGAGAATGACGAGGGGGATGAACGTCCATGCCTGCCAAGATACGTCCGTAAAGCGTACTTCAGCTATTAAGCTTACAAAAAAGAGGGCGTGCAAAGCGACGATGAATGGGTAGTGACGTGCACCAATTTCAATACCGCCATGTGCTTTTAGCCATCGTTCATTTCGTTTGGCAACGAGCACTTCTACGAGGCGTTGTGCGATGAGAAGTCCAATAATGATGTAGGAAATAGTCATGGTCAATCTCCCATCCATTCCAATAATAATAATTCAGAACAAAATCCTGGTCCGAGTGCGGCGACGAGCCCGGACTCGCCAATTTGGTGTGGCATTTGTAAGCACTGTTTTAAGACGTATAACACGGTTGGTGACGACATGTTTCCATAATGCTGCAAGACGTGGCGGGCAGTGGCGGTCATCTCACTTGAAAATCCAAGTGCTTTCTCGTACGCAGTAATGACTTTCTTGCCACCAGGATGAGCGATGAAATGATCCACATCATCGACCGTCTTTTCAGAGGCAGCTAAAAAGTTTTCCACATTATCTTTGAGCCAACTCTCTACAATATGAGGAATGCTTCTAGCAAAGACAACGTGTAGTCCACTGTCTTTCACATCCCAGCCCATTACCTCTTCAGAGTCAGGCATGAGTGTTGACTGGGTTGCCTGGATGGTTGGTAAAGTGGTTTCCGTGGCCGCGTTTTTTAAGGGCGATTCTTTGCCGCAAATAAGGGCACAGGCAACGCCATCGGCAAATAAAGATGTGCCAATTAAGTTGCTTTTGGACGGGTCTTGTTTTTGAAAGGTTAATCCGCATAATTCTATACAAACAAGCAACACAGCTGACTTTGGAAACGCCGTTGTATATTCGTAGGCCCGACTTAGTCCGCTCGCTCCCCCGGCACAGCCGAGTCCCCACAACGGAATGCGTTTTGTATGTGGTGAGAAGGGTAATTGATTCATGATGCGGGCGTCGAGTGACGGCGTAGACATGCCCGTACTAGAGACACAAATCATCGCATCAATTTCACTTGGTTCAATCGTTCGGTTTAAGTGGGCAGGGTGAGAAAGGCAGCGGGTCACGACTTCACGCCCATACGCCGTTGCTTGTTTAATATATAAATCGTTGCGCTCTTGCAGGGAATGATCCTCTTTAAACCATGTGAAGGGAACAGAAAAGTGTCGTTGTTTAATTTCACCATTCGCAAACACATTTAAAAGGCGATCAATATCGGGAAAGTGATCAGCAAATAATTGTTTTGCTAATGCCGCTGTATCGGATTGCTCGAAAACATAAGGCGGATCGTATGTACTGACGGATAAGACATGAGCCATGTGCATCACCTCGGGTTCTTTCTGTAGTCGGAAATAGCTTGTCCGTTCACCACCGGTCGTATGCGTCATCATAGAAAAGGTCGACATCTTAAAAAATAAATTAAAAAAAGTATTGACCTTGACGTTACGTCAAAGTATAGGATAACAGTAGTGGGAGGTGAAAAATGGCTTATTCAATTAAACAGCTGGCGCAATTAGCAGGGGTGAGTACGCGGACGTTGCGATATTACGATGAAATTGGGTTACTACCACCAGCTTATATCAATGACGCTGGCTATCGCTTTTATGAGCAAAAACAAGTTGATTTGCTGCAACACATTTTGTTTTATCGTGAGCTTGATGTGAGCTTAGAGACGATTCGTGCCATTTTAACCGATCCACAGTTTGATGAAGTCGCCGCGCTTTGTGCGCATGAGAAACACTTGCGGCAAGAGCGCGATCGCTTGAATCGCTTAATTGAAACGGTTGAGCAAACGATAAAAAGTAAGGAAGGAGGAGAAACAATGCAAGATGAGCAAAAATTTACAGCGTTTAAAGAAAAGCTTGTCGCTGTCAATGAAGAAACGTATGCTAAGGAAGTGCGTGATAAGTATGGTGATGACGTCGTAGATGCTGCCAATGAGAAAATGTTGCAGATGTCACGGGCGGACTATGAAGGAATGCAAGCCGAAGCGGTGCGGGTGCAGGAGTTGTTGAAAAAAGTAAGTGAGACTTCAGATGACGAGCGTGCGAAGTTGGCACTTGCCGAAGCACATCGCGCGTGGCTCATGTATACGTGGAAAGACTACACGAAAGAGGCGCATGCCGGGTTAGCTGAGATGTATGTCGCTGATGAACGGTTTGCTGCGTATTATAATGACATGGTACCAAATGGTGCGGTATTGTTACGTGATGCAATTATCGCTTATACGAAGCAATAATACTTGCGCCACTTGCCCGCTCACAATGATGTGAGCGGGTGTGTTTGTTATGACCGTAGTTGAGCGGGATTGAAGGCGGGCACAAGCCCGGCCGCAGCAGCACGTCCGAGCAATGTTTCAATTGCTTCGTATCCATCTTCGCCAAGCTGCTCGGTAAAGTGATTGACATACAACTCGATGTGCGCACTTGCCACATCACTCGTCAGTGTTTCGGCGTGTTTGAGGACATATGGCATTGTCTCTTGCGGTTGGGCCCATGCATAACGAACAGATTCAGTGATTGTACGAATGATAAGATCGCGGTCAAGGTGACGTTTCGCAATAATGGCGCCAAGCGGGATCGGTTGCCCTGTTTCTTCTTCCCACCACAAGCCAAGGTCTTGTAATAAATGTAGCCCGTACGTGTGATAAATAAAGCGCGCTTCGTGGATGACGAGCCCAGCATCAACAATGCCAGCCTCGATGGCGGGCATAATGTCTGTAAACGGCATGACGACAATACGTCCTAACTCATGGCCGAGATGTTTTTCTGCCCAAAGCCCAAATAATAAGTAGGCAGTAGAACGTTCACTTGGCACAGCAATGGTTTGCTGCTTGAGCGACGCGGCTGATTGCTTCGACTTTGTTAAGATGAGGGGGCCGCAGCCGCGTCCTAGTGCACCACCGCAAGGAATGAGTTGATAATGTTCTAACACCGATGGCAATGTGGCATAGGAAATTTTTAAGATGTCGGGACCCATTTGATTGACGGCCCAATCATTCGTCTGTTCAATGTCGGCATATGTCACTTCGGGTGGGGAAACACCAGTGATTTTTCCATGTACCCATGCATAAAAAATGAAGGTATCGTTTGGACAAGGGGAAAAAGCGATGTTCATCGTTTATACAACTCCTTCAATGCGGTTGCTGCTTTTGTCAGTGCAGCAAATGCTTCTTTAAAACGCCATGTCGAGATGTCACGGATGCCAACAACATTAGAGATGGCGCGTATTTCAAAGACAGGACAATGAAATAACGCTGCGGCGGTGGCCACACCGTATCCTTCCATTGCTTCTGCAACAACATGAGGAATGGCTTGTAATCGTGCTTGTGCTGTTTCTTGTGTCCCTGTTGCCGTCATGACACTGATAATTGCGCCCGTTGTCACGCTGTTCGTCTTGGAGAGCGTGGCGCTAATTCGCGTCATTTCTTCTTTAGGTGAAGAAAATATATGCGTACCGAAGCCAAGTTCGTCGATTGTGAGGAAATGATCAGGTGCTTCTGCGCCTATTTCCGGGGAAATGATCTTTGTTGCGACAACGATCGATCCAACTGGTGCTTTATTTTCAAATCCACCGGCGATGCCCATATTGATGACGCGGTCATATGTCTTTTCGCGCAGTTTCTTTGCTGTATGTGCAGCAGCTTGGGCAATACCGACACCGCCAATGATGACATCGAATGTGTCGTCTCTGCCAAGCCCGGCTAATATCGCTTCTTTTTCCGCGGCAACGGAGACGACAATTAATGTTTGAGGGTTACTTTGCATGGATATCTAACCTTTCTGTTTCGGTGGGGTGCTTGATCGCTCATTTTTTATTAGTATATCATTGGAGCAGTAAGAAATCATTCAGGAATGATATTGATTTAAGCAATCTCATCTTCACATGAATTTTACACGAAAACCCTTGACAGAAGATAATGTAAGCGCTTACTATGGAAATAGTTTGATACTTAGGAGGCTGATGATTTGAAAGGTTTAAAATTGGTACTTCTTTTTTGTTGTGTTTGGTTGCTCTTGGTGCCTTCTGCACGTGTGGAGGCAATGCCTAGTATCCAAGGGAAGTTTTTCCCAGATCCAAGCGTGCCAGTAGGAACTTGGTTTGTTGGTGCAACGCCTTCAGGAGAGACAAAAGCGCCTGTGTTGTTTGTGCATGGTTTAGGTGGATCATCATCAACTTGGTTTCAACAAAATGACATGTATGACCAAGCCTATGCAGCTGGGCACCCTACAGCATTTATTAATTTACATCCTGATCGTTCTATGTGGACGAATGGGGAATTATTAAGCCGCAAGTTAGCAGAAATGCATCGCTATTTTGGTGAGAAAATCGTTGTTGTTGGCTATAGTAAAGGCGGCGTTGATATGCAATCAGCTTTGTTACACTATGGTGCAACACCTTATGTAGAGAAGATCATTACGCTAGGTAGCCCACATTATGGTAGTCCGTTAGCAGATCTCGCTTTCAGCAGTTGGGCAGGTTGGTTAGCGGCGATCATTGGGCAGCGCAATGAAGCAACCGCATCGCTTCGAACGGGAGATATGGCGCATTTCCGAGCCCAAACCGATCCACTTGCCCGCAATAGTCACATCCCAGTGTATACGTTGTCAGGGACATCGTGGGGTTCATTTGGTTCAGAGTTGTTTTTTGGTGGTTTATATTTATCTTCTTTCGGTCCAAATGATGGTGCAGTGACGGTTCAAAGTTCACGTTTGCCATACTCTCAAGAAATTGCTTCTCGTGCATGGGACCACTATGGTATGAAAACAGGTTACCTCGTTTTCCCATACATTCGTGAACAATTACGCGGGACTGTTCAGTCAGAGCCTGTTGTCGAGGAAGGTAATGAAAGCGCTAACATCATTCGCGGTGGTGAGTTTTTAGCAGAAGGGACAGCACAATTTTTTGTTGAAGATGAAGTATCGAAAATGACACTTTCTCTTTTAGCAAGTGAAGAGTTAAAGGAAGCAACGTTAATTTCTCCGTCAGGCGTCAATGTTTCGGTAAGCGATGTGTATGAAGAAACAGAAGGTAGTGTCTTTGAAGGTGCTTATACGCATGTATTTGCAGTGGATGAACCGGTAGAAGGCGAATGGTCTATTGCGATGCATAGCGAAGACGAACAAACGGATACAGGCTTTCTTGCCATCACAACAATTGAAGGAGGGATCTCTCCTAATATTGAGATTGCTGGAACAAATGGCATGGTGAGCATGTCTCAATCTAAAGATGTGGTCAACGAAGACGAAACGAGTTATACGTTATATGTGAATGATGAGCTGGTTGCAACCAATATGGAGATGGGGGGAGCGGCAGGTGATGTAGCACCATTAAAACGCAACACCTCTCAAACGTTGACGATGAATGTGAAAGGAAAGACGAAAAGTGGTAAGACGTTTGAGCGGACGGTGATTGAACATCGCTATATTGATGAACGAGGTCGCGTGTTTCATAAGTAATTGGATGAGATGAAATACGTATAGTGAAAAGGGACAGCGATGAGAGGCTGTCCCTTTTTGTGTGAACGAGTCAGTTAATTAGTAGAGGCGTGAAGTTAAAGTTTGAATGAACCAGTACGTGTATGGTGCACGGTTGTACAATGTTTGCCGTGATTGGGGGCTACGATAATAGTAAGCGAAAGTTTCCGCAAAATATTCTTCTGGGTAAGCATAGTAAGAGCTATTCGAGAATGAGAATCGTTCATAAGCATGAATTTGGCGGAAAAGTGTAGAGTAACTAATATAACCGAATACATAGATGTCAATGGCATGCGCGACTTCGTGTAATTCTAGGTTAATTGAAGTGTGCATATTGCCGTAGTCACTATAACCAATCCGCGCAACTGCTGGATTACCGCCAATGCCTGGGACATGATCCCACGTGTATCCAGTTCCCTCCCAGCCTCGTGGGACTATGCCACGTAAATGAGCGTATTCTGGTAAATGCGTAATGGGGAAATTAATGAGTTTAATACGGATATTGCGAATATAGAGTGCGTAGAGAAGTTGCTCGTCAATTTGTTGAAGTCTATTGACCATATTGTTGGCTTCTTGTTGATCGTAAGCACCACTTGTTTCGATAAGGATCAATTGGTTGAGAAACTGTGGCACGTATTCATCAGCTGGCACATCTTTCTCAGTGTGATTTAGGCCATCGAGGTTACCTTCAAGATGTCCGGGATTTACATGAGGTACAGCACTTTCATGGTCATCTGTAAGGTGTTCACCAGGACCGTGAGCATAGGAAGCGGATCCAACGGTTGAAATGAGTAATAAGAGACTACAGAAGATTTTTTTCATCATCACTATTCACCTCCTATTTCTATCAATAAAATAGGATATGTGTAAACGAGTGGACAAGTGTTAGACGAATGAAGCATTTATGAAAAAATGTGTCGTTTATCCAGTAGGGCGTATCAGGAACTGAACGTGCATATATGCTAAACTAAATATAGGAGAGGGTGTGGATAATGAAATCGAGAAAGCAAACGTTTGAAGTAGAAGAACATGAAACAGTTAGTGACTGTCTTGAAAGGATGAGGCAAGCGGGCTATAAGCCAGTACGCCGGAAGGAAGAGCCTGTTTTTGTGAAAAAGAAAGGTGAGAAGGATCCAGTGTGGTTGCGGCAACGAGTTGTGTTTGAGGGGGTGAGGGAGGAATAATAAAGGGTTGAAAACAGCCCTCGCGCAGTTTGCTTGAGGGCATGAGTGAATGGACTTTTATAAATATTTAGGACGTTTTTCTACGCTTGAAAATATCGAGTGCAATGGAGCTTTTTCCCTCTAGCACTTTCTCGAACCATGTTCTAAACAAGTAGAATAAGATTGAGGAGAAGCAAATAAAGATTAGTACCCCAATATGGACAAAGTCTGCTCCAAATGAAGCGAATAGTGTAATGAGCCCAGCGATGATCGCCACTAATGAGAGTGGTAATGGGTTTTTTCCCTGTGATTTAATTAAATTGAAGAGCGCCGTGCCAATGAACATAGAGAAACAGATACTAATTACCCATGAATCCCATAGTTGAAAGCGGGTTTTTATCAGTACAATAGCAACGGGAAGAATAAATAGGAACATGATAGGTAGTGATTTCTGAAAAGGAATTTTCGTCAAGATAAGCGCGATGATACATCCTCCTGCGACCCATATTGCAATACCAAGCCAGCCATCTGATGTGAAAGTTAGGAGTGTCCAGAGGTTATCCATTATAGTGCTCATTTGTAATGGGAATAATATACCTATGAATAAAAAGATCATGGCGTTTCCTATAGATAATGTTTTATCTGGTAGCCACCGGAAGACCATTTCACCAATAAGTGTACCGATTACGGTTAGAAAAGGCAGGAATGCGGCCATTGTACTTAAAATGACCGAAACGAAAAAGTAATATTGAAGATTGGAGGGATCTGATAGGCTCGGTCGCATACTCCCGGAAAAGAGATCAATCATTGTAGTAATAACTGTTAATGTTAATAATGTACTAATATAGCTTAGAAACCATTTTAGTGTATTCATTTTATCGCTCCTAACGTTGGTTATGGTGCTTTTTGTGCAGATGAAAAAGATCCCCCAACTTAGTTGGCGTTGAAAGATCTCGTTCTTTATGTGCGGTTTGTCCATTCCTCTTTCAACAATCCATACTCCACACAATCTTGAAACACATCTCCCACTCGCTGCGCCCGCCGAGTGACACCCTCTTTTGTAAAGCCAAGTCGCGCGGCAACCGCTTGGCTCGCTTTGTTTTCAACGGCAGCGCATAAGTTTATCCGCGTTAAATCGTATGTGTCAAAAGCATGATTGATGAGTGCTTTCGAGGCAAGGGTCACTAGTCCTTTGCCGGTAAACGATTCCCCGAGCCAGTAACCAATAGATGTTTTTCTGCTATGCCAATCAACGTAATGGAAGCCGATGACCCCGGCGATCTCACCGCGATACCAAATCCCAGCTTCAAAGCCGTTATGGTTTGCGAATTTTGTCATTGTTGCTTGAATAAATTTTTCAGAATCAGAGACTTCTTTTGTCGCATCGCACCATGGCATCCATGGTCGTAAATGTTCCCGGGAGTTGTCTACTAGTGAAAATAGCGCAGGTGCATCTTGTAGCGTAAGTAATTTTAGTGATGTGTCATCATTAAGTTGGTGTGTAAACATAGCGATTTCTCCTCTCATATAAATGTACCTAGTATAGCAAATGGTTCAACGAATGGGAAGACTCTTTAACTAGTACGAAATGCTGGATTGATGATGCCATAATAAATCAGGCTTTCATAGCGGTCGTCTTTTTTTACATGATTAATGAGATGCCCCTCTTGCTTCATTCCTAACTTTTGCATGACTTTTCCTGAGGTCGGATTGGAGGCAAAGTGACGCGCAAATACTTTATGGTACGCTTTTTCGTTGAAGGCAAATAGGATTATTGCTTGCGCAGCTTCTGTCGCGTAGCCATTACTCCAGTATGGCTCTCCAATCCAATAGGACAGTTCACCATGTTGGTGCTTTTTTTGGTGAGAGAGCGCGATGGCGCCATATAGTTGTCCACTTTTCTTGTCTGTGATCGCAAATTCATAGGATTTTTCTGCCTCGAAGTTGTCATGATGACGTCCAATCCATATGAGTGCATCATCAATCGTGTACGGATAAGGAAGTGTCATTGTGTTCTGATAAATATTTTCATTATTGCAAAGTTCAGCAACCGTCTCTGCGTCAGATCGTTGAAATAACCTTAAAAAGAGTCTCTCGGTCGTGAGTGTTTGCTCGTGTGGATCATAGACCATATCGTATCCCCTCCATTGTTTTCACAATGATAGTCTCGGAATAGCTTGATGTCAAGCTATTTCATCTACTTGTTGTCTAAAAGCATCACAATCCCATTTAAAATGAGTAGGAGTGAAAACATAATGAATGTCATGGTCGTTGAAGTAATGGCTACGAACATAATGAGAAAGAGCCCTGTTTGTAAGATGGTTGTCATAACGATGGAGCGACTCACGATGGTGACAAAGGAAAGTGGTGCTGCTGTAAGCATCAAGTAGCAAGCAATGATGAGCAATGTTTCGTTACTAACTGAAAAGAAGATGAGCCAAATTGGGATGTGCCAGCAACTGCTCGCAAATCCAACAAGGAAAGAGGTACGCCAAAAATGATGAGGAGGTGCGGCACAATGTAAGAAGCCACGCCACCCTATCTCATGGCAAAGGACGATGAGGAGAACGCCAGTTAAGAAGAAAGGATTCCATACGATTGAAGGAATGGTTAATTCATATGAGGCATAAAGCACAGCAAAAAAAGAGATGGGTAGTAAAAGTATTCCGAGCCACCAATAAGTATGGGGGAAGGTGAAATGAATTCGTGCAAGAAAAGAGGAAGGATTTTGGCTCATGTAGGTAATAAGCGCCGCACATAAGGGGCTCATCCCGCAAATGAGTGCAAGGTACGGATCAATGACATTCTCAGTCGCAATAGAGACGGCGGCACTCCCCCATCCGAAAATAAAGACGATAAACAAGTAAAGTCGCTTTGTCCAATGTTGTAAAGTCATCGTTCTTCCTCCCTATGTAGGCAGATGTCTTTTTAGTATATGCATAGAAAGTCGTGAATGTGTAGAGGAGGATTGAGGTACTAAAAACGAACATTATATTGATGCATGGATAAAATGTTCGTTTATGTGTTGACAACTTGGATGTCGTCGCGTACACTGAAGTTGTAAAGAAAAGTATATCGTACCTCATATAATCTCGAGAATAAGGCTCGAACGTTTCTACCCGGTCACCGTAAATGATCGGACTATGAGGAGAAGAATCATCGACTACGCGGGGCGTGTCGGTGCATGAAGCGCGGCATTGCGCCTTTCTCCCCCTGTAAAGTAGAAGTGGAGAAGAGGCTCATATGGCGCTTTTTGTAGTGGAAAAAAATAAAGTGGGGGATCAGCATGCAACCAGTGGTCGGGGTTATTATGGGCAGTACCTCTGATTGGAAGACAATGCAGCATACGTGTGAAGTATTAGAGGCGCTTTGTATTCCTTATGAAAAAAAGGTTGTTTCTGCACACCGTACACCAGATCAAATGTTTATGTACGCCGAGCAGGCACACGATCGGGGCTTAAAAGTAATCGTCGCGGGTGCAGGTGGCGCCGCGCATTTGCCAGGGATGGTGGCAGCGAAAACGCTTGTGCCTGTCATTGGTGTCCCGGTTGAATCGCAATCATTAAAAGGGATCGACTCCTTGCTATCCATTGTGCAAATGCCTGGCGGCGTTCCGGTGGCAACCGTTGCGATCGGTAAGGCGGGCGCGACAAATGCAGCTTTGCTGGCGGCGCAAATATTGGCTGTCCAAGATTGCGACATTCGTGCGAGCCTGCAACAACGTCGCGATGAGATTGCCGCAAATGTCGTATGCATGAGCGGTGATTTAGAATGAAGATAATCGATGCTGGTGCGACGATCGGTATCATCGGTGGCGGACAACTTGGTCAGATGATGGCGTTTTCGGCAAAAGAAATAGGGTATCGCATTGCATTGCTCGATCCAGATGGTGACAGCCCATGCGCACAAGTGGCAGATGAAGTAATTGTCGCACCCTACCATGACGAGCAAGCGATGCGGGCGCTTGCTGAAATAAGTGATGTCGTAACGTATGAGTTTGAAAACGTCGATGCAGCTACGTTACGCGACGTGCGTGCGCACGGATATTTTCCGCAAGGAGTGGACGTATTAGAAACAACACAACACCGATTGCAGGAGAAAGCGGCAATTACACGTCTCGGTGTGCCTGTTGCCCGTTACATGACGATTTTGTCGGTCGATGATGTGGCACTTGCTGCAACAAATATGCGATTTCCTGCGATTTTAAAAGTGTGTCTCGGTGGGTATGACGGGAAAGGACAAGTCGTAGTGCATGATGCAAGTGCGTTGCGTGAAGCCGCCGTCTCGTTGTTGCAGCATGGACCGCTTGTGTTAGAGGAGAAAGTGGATTTTGCTAAAGAAATCTCTGTCATTGTGACGCGCTCCGTTCATGGGGAAATAACCATGTTTCCTGTCGCCGAAAATGAACACCGCGATAATATTTTACACCGGACCATTGTGCCTGCTAGGATTTCGACGGCAACAGCAACATCAGCACAAGCGCTTGCCTGTCGTTTAGCAGAAGGACTAAATGTTGTTGGGACGCTCGCGGTAGAAATGTTTGTTAAAAAAGATGGGACACTCTACGTGAATGAGCTTGCGCCTAGACCTCATAATTCGGGGCATTATACAATAGAAGCATGTAAAACTTCACAATTTGAACAACACATTCGCGCAATTTGTGGGTTGCCGCTTGGTGATACAACGCTACAAACACCGGCAGTGATGGAAAATATTCTCGGGGAGCGTGTATATGAAGTGCCAGAGCAACCTGCTAGTGCTGTTTCAACTTATTTACATTTATATGGTAAGAAGCACGTCAAGTACCAACGAAAAATGGGGCATGTCACCGTGCTCGGTAATGATACGGATGGGTGTTTAGAAATATTGAACGCGTTTTGGCGCAAAAAAGCGTTACATTAGAGTGGATGTAGAGATGGAGGCAGTGTGATGATTGAACGGTATACAAGAGAAGAGATGGGTGCAATTTGGAAAGATGAGAACCGCTACCAAGCGTGGCTGGAAGTCGAGATTGCGGCGTGTGAAGCGTGGGCGGAAATGGGCATTATTCCCGACGAAGATGTAAAGAAAATTCGAGCGGACGCGCGTTTTGATGTGAACCGGATTTTAGAAATTGAAGCGGAAACACATCATGATGTCGTTGCTTTTACACGGGCGGTTTCAGAAACACTTGGCGAGGAGCGTAAGTGGGTACATTACGGATTAACATCAACAGATGTCGTTGATACCGCACTTTCCTTTCTATTGAAACAAGCAAATGAACGTCTTGCGACTGGATTAGAGCGGTTTTTGCACGTATTAGCGGCTAAAGCCCGTGAACATCAATATACCGTTATGATTGGACGAACACACGGGGTGCATGCCGAGCCAACGACGTTTGGTTTAAAGCTCGCGCTTTGGTATGAAGAGATGAAACGTAATATCGCCCGTTTTACGGCTGCCGCTGAAGGGGTACGCGTTGGTAAATTGTCAGGGGCAGTCGGAACGTACGCGAACATTGATCCACGTATTGAAGAGATTGTGTGCGAAAAGCTCGGTTTGCGGGCCGCGCCGATTTCAACCCAAACGCTGCAAAGAGACCGACATGCTGATTATATGGCGACGCTTGCGTTAATTGCAACGTCAATCGAGAAAATGGCCGTTGAAATTCGCGGGCTACAAAAAAGTGAGCTACGTGAGGTCGAGGAATTTTTCGCGAAAGGACAAAAAGGTTCGTCGGCGATGCCGCATAAACGGAACCCGATTGGCTCTGAGAATATGACCGGTCTTGCTCGTCTCATGCGTGGGTATATGAATACCGCGTACGATAACGTCGTCTTATGGCATGAGCGCGACATTTCTCACTCTTCGGCAGAACGCGTCATTTTACCTGATGCAACAATTGTACTTGATTACATGCTCCATCGCTTCAGTAACATTGTGGAAAATTTGACAGTGTTCCCGGAAAATATGAAACGCAATATGGATCGGACATATGGCTTAATTTATTCTCAACGCGTGTTGTTACGCTTAATTGACGAAGGGATGGTACGTGAAGAAGCGTATGATCTTGTACAACCAAAAGCAATGGAAGCGTGGGCGCACGGGTTGTCATTCCGCGACTTGCTCGTTGCAGATGAGCGAATTACAGCTGTGTTACCAGTAGCTGAGTTAGAGAAGTGCTTTAATCCAACGCATCATATGAAGCATGTCGATACAATTTTTGAACGTCTCGGCTTATAGGGGGAGTTGTTGATGCAAAAGGGCGCACTTTGTTATGAAGGGAAAGCAAAGAAACTATATACGACCGATGATCCACAGTTGTTATGGGTTGCATACAAGGACGAGGCAACAGCTTTTAATGGCGAGAAGCATGCAATTTTGCAGGGGAAAGCGCGGTTAAATAACGAGATCTCAAGCATGATTTTTACAACATTAGCGGAAAAAGGATGCCCGTCTCATTTTGTGCGAAAGTTGTCGGCAACAGAGCAACTTGTAAAACGCGTCACGATTATTCCACTTGAAGTGATCGTTCGTAACAAAGTGGCTGGTAGTCTGGCCCATCGTCTTGGTTTGAAGGAAGGAATGCAACTCGCAGAGCCAATTGTTGAATTTTGCTATAAAGATGATTCGCTTGGGGATCCGCTCGTAACTGAAGATCATATCGCCATTCTTGCGGCGGCTTCACAAGCGGAAGTGGCACGGATGAAAGAACAAGCTTTGCGTGTAAACGAATTACTTTCGTCGTTATTTGCTCGCCTCGGCGTCATACTCGTTGATTTTAAGCTAGAATTCGGCAAGACAGAGACAGGTGCATTATTACTCGCAGATGAGATTTCTCCTGATACATGCCGCTTATGGGATGAGAAAACAGGTGCCCGACTAGATAAGGATTTGTTTCGTCATGAACTAGGAAACTTGCAAGAGGGGTATGAGGAGATTTTAGCGCGGTTAAGTACTTCCAGTAGTTAGAGAAAGCAAGATCGAGCAGTTACATTCCATATGACTCAGAATCAGAAAGGAATCAGCGCCAACGGACAACAATTCCGGCTTGTGATGACTGATTTCCGAACGCTGAAACAGGAGGCCAACCAATGTATAAAGTAAAAGTGTATGTGACGTTAAGAGAAAGCGTACTTGATCCACAAGGTGGTGCAGTGAAACAAGCATTACACACGATGGCCTACAATGAGGTCGAGACGGTACGGGTTGGAAAATATATTGAACTATCGTTAACGGATGTCGACAATGTCACAGCGCGCGTTCAAGAGATGTGTGAGAAACTACTTGCGAACACGGTCATTGAAGATTATCGCTATGAAGTGGAGGAGGTCGTGTCCACATGAAATTTGCGGTCATTGTCTTTCCAGGTTCTAACTGTGATGCGGATATGTACTATGCGATTCGCGACGGTTTAAAGGAAGAGGTAGCGTACGTTCATTATACAGAGCGCTCGTTGGCACCGTTTGATGCCGTTTTACTTCCTGGTGGTTTTTCTTATGGCGATTATTTGCGGGCCGGGGCAATTGCCGGGTTTGCACCGATTATGCCGGCCGTGAAGCAAGCAGCAGCAGAAGGAAAACCTGTCTTAGGGGTGTGTAACGGGTTTCAAATTTTACTAGAATCAGGGTTGTTACCAGGGGCAATGAAGCGAAACCGTCAGTTAAAATTTGTTTGCCGGACGACGGAACTGATCGTAGAAAATGATGCAATCGCCTTTACAGCCGGCTATACACGGGGCCAAAAGCTCATGATCCCAGTTGCGCATGGTGAAGGAAACTATGAGTGTGATGACGAAACGTTTGCGCGATTGGAAGCGAACAACCAAATTGTGTTCCGCTATGCGTCTGATGTAAATGGTTCAAAAGGGCGCATTGCCGGTATTACGAATGAGACCGGTAATGTCCTTGGGATGATGCCGCATCCGGAACGAGCGGTGGCGTCTTTACTTGGAAGTGACGACGGCTTGTTGTTATTTCAGTCGATGCTACGTAATTGGAGGGAGACGCATGTCACAACTGCTTGAAGTGAGTCCAGCACATATACAAGAAGAAAAGCTTTATTTGGAAATGGGCCTAACAGAAGAAGAGTATGCGCGTGCGGTTCAAAAGGTCGGACGACCACTTAATTTTACCGAAACGGGATTGTTTGCCGTGATGTGGTCGGAGCACTGTAGTTATAAGCATTCTAAACCACTACTGAAAAAGTTCCCGACAACAGGTACGCATGTATTGCAAGGACCGGGTGAAGGTGCAGGGATTATTGACATTGGTGATGAACAAGCGGTTGTATTTAAAATCGAGAGTCATAATCATCCATCAGCAATTGAGCCATACGAAGGCGCAGCGACGGGTGTTGGTGGTATTTTACGCGATGTATTTTCGATGGGCGCGCGTCCAATTGCGCTCTTAAACTCACTCCGTTTCGGGGAATTGACGTCGCCGAAGACGCGCTATTTATTTGAACAAGTCGTCGCCGGAATTGCTGGATACGGAAATTGTGTTGGTGTTCCTACGGTCGGCGGGGAAGTACATTTTGACGCGTGTTATGCGGAAAATCCGCTTGTCAATGCGATGTGCGTTGGTTTAATTAATCACGCTGATATTCAGCGCGGACGCGCGACAGGGGTTGGCAACACGGTCATGTATATCGGTGCTGCCACCGGACGTGACGGGATTCACGGGGCGACATTTGCTTCAGAAGAACTAAGCGAAGCCTCTGAGCAACAACGTCCGGCAGTGCAAGTCGGTGATCCGTTTATGGAAAAATTGTTGCTTGAAGCTTGTTTAGAAATAAGTCAATGCGATGCGTTAGTGGGTATGCAAGATATGGGTGCAGCTGGATTGACATCATCGTCAGCAGAGATGGCAAGTAAAGCCGGTTCAGGAATTGAAATGAATTTAGATACGGTACCGCAGCGGGAAGCTGGGATGTCAGCTTATGAAATGATGTTATCGGAGTCGCAAGAACGGATGTTACTCGTTGTCAGAAAAGGACGCGAGCATGAAATTGAGGAGATTTTAGCAAAGTGGCAATTACACGCAGTCGCCGTCGGACGTGTGACGGATGACAAGCGCTTGCGATTGCTTCATCACGGAGAAGTTGTTGCTGATGTGCCGGTCGATGCCCTTGTAGAAGATGCACCAGTATATCATTCAAAGTCACGTGTTCCATCATATTATAAAGAGTTCCAAGCAATGGCGCAGTATGTGCCAGAAGTGATGGATCATCAAGAAACGTTGCGATCATTATTGAAACAGCCGACAATTGCGAGCAAAGAATGGGTGTATGAACAATATGATCATATGGTGCAAACGAATACCGTCGTTGCCCCAGGGTCTGATGCGGCGGTGTTGCGCATTCGTGGTACGAATAAGGCACTAGCGATGACAACGGATTGTAACGCACGTTATTTATACCTCGATCCGAAAATTGGCGGGCAAATTGCAGTCGCTGAGGCAGCGCGGAACATCGTTTGCTCTGGTGCACGTCCGCTTGGTGTGACCGATTGCTTAAATTACGGCAATCCTGAACGCCCCGAAATCTTTTGGCAACTGGAACAATCAACCGATGGGCTGAGCGAAGCATGTCGCGTGCTTGAGACACCGGTGATCGGTGGCAATGTGTCGCTATACAATGAGCGGAGTGGTATGGCCGTTTATCCAACGCCGGTTGTGGGGATGGTCGGTCTCATTTCTGACCATGCCCATATCACGACACAGCACGTGCAAACAGCGGGCGATATTGTCTATGTCATTGGCGAAACAAAGCTGGAATTCGGTGGCAGTGAGTTGCAAAAAATGCTTGAAGGGAAATCATTTGGTGCGCCGCCATCACTCGATTTAACAGTAGAAAAAGAGCGCCAAGATGCGCTCCTCGCGGCAATTGAAGCGGGTTTGGTCGCTTCCGCACACGACGTTGCTGAAGGTGGACTCGCGGTTGCTTTAGCGGAAAAAATGATCGGTCGCTCGCTTGGTTTGGCTGTCGCATTAACAGGTGACGCCACAACTGTCTTGTTTTCAGAAAGCCAGTCTCGTTTCCTTGTTACAGTACATCCATATAAACAGCACCAATTTGAATATATAGTGCCGGCGGCGGTCCGTATTGGTGTGGTGACAGAGGCGCCGACGCTCTCGCTCCAAATCAATGGGACATCATTCATTGAAATGACGGAACAGGAACTTGCGACAGCATGGAAGGGGTCGATCCCGTGTTTGCTGAAATCAAAGGATTGAACGAAGAGTGTGGCGTATTTGCGATTTGGGATCATCCCGAAGCCGCACAGATGACGTATTATGGGCTCCACAGTTTGCAACATCGTGGCCAAGAAGGGGCAGGCATTGTTGTTTCTAATCAAGAAACGTTACGTGTTCATAAAGGTGTCGGGTTAGTCAATGACGTCTTTACGCCTGCTAGCTTAAAGACATTATCGGGGCGTGCGGCCATTGGTCATGTTCGCTATGCGACCGCCGGTGGTGGTGGTTATGCCAATGTCCAGCCACTATTGTTTAATGCCGAAGCAGGTGGACTTTCCCTTGCGCATAATGGTAATTTAACCAACGCGAAAGAGTGGCGTCAGAAACTTGAGGCAGAAGGCGCGATCTTTCAATCAAGCTCAGACACAGAAGTGATTGCGCATTTGATGAAGCGCAGTGGAAAAGAAAATGTGGCCGACCAGCTTAAGTCGGCACTCGCGCGACTAACAGGCGCATTTGCAGTTGTTGTCATGACCGAATCAGCGCTCATTATTGCCAGAGATGGACATGGATTGCGCCCATTAGCGCTGGGACGTCTCGGCGACGCGTACGTTGTCGCTTCAGAAACATGTGCATTAGACATTGTTGGGGCGACGTTTGTGCGCGATGTTGCACCAGGTGAGCTCATTGTTGTTCGTGATGAAGGCATGCAAAGTGAGTCGGTGTTAGTAGATGAAGATCCAGCCATGTGCAGTATGGAATATGTTTACTTCGCCCGTCCCGACAGTAATATTGACACAATGAATGTGCATACAGCGCGAAAAAACCTCGGGAAGCAATTGGCGCTGGAGGCGCCTGTTGAGGCAGATATCGTGACTGGTGTGCCCGATTCTAGCATTTCAGCAGCGATTGGTTATGCTGAGCAGACTGGTATTCCGTATGAGCTCGGGTTAATTAAAAACCGTTATGTTGGTCGGACGTTCATTCAACCTTCGCAAGCGTTACGCGAACAAGGGGTAAAAATGAAGTTATCTCCTGTCCGTGGTGTGGTCGAAGGGAAGCGTGTTGTCATGATTGATGATTCGATCGTACGTGGCACAACAAGTTGTCGCATTGTCCGGATGCTTCGCGAGGCGGGTGCGAAAGAAGTGCATGTTCGGATTGCGGCGCCCCCGATTAAACATCCATGTTTTTACGGAATTGACATTTCAACATCGACGGAGTTAATTGCCGCCCAGTATACGATTCCGGAAATGTGCGCGTGGATGGAAGCAGATTCACTTGCTTTCTTATCGGTGGAAGGATTAAAGTCAGGCATTGGTCGTTCGCAAGAAATGCCAGATTGCGGACAATGTCTTGCGTGTTTCACTGGAGAATATCCGACGAATATTAACAAGCGTCAAGTATCACAAATGAGTGTGTAAACATCTATCGGAGGGGAAGCGCTTTGGTAAACGCATACAAGCAAGCCGGTGTGAACATTGAAGCTGGCTATGAAGCGGTGGAACGAATGAAAAGTCATGTTGCTCGAACGAAGCGCCGGGGCATGCTTGGTGGTCTTGGTGGGTTCGGCGGCATGTTTGACTTATCGGCGCTCGACTTAAAAGAACCTGTACTCGTTTCAGCAACGGACGGTGTCGGTACAAAACTGATGCTTGCGTTCATGCTTGATCAACATGATACGATCGGGCAAGATGTTGTGGCGATGTGCGTCAATGACATTATTGTACAAGGCGCAGCCCCGTTATATTTTTTAGACTACATTGCGTGCGGAAAGTTAGCACCGACTAAAATAGAGGCGATTGTTAAAGGGGTTGCAGATGGTTGTGTTCAAGCTCAGTGCGCACTGATTGGTGGGGAAACGGCTGAGATGCCGGGTATGTATGCGGCAGAAGAATATGATATCGCTGGCTTTGCGGTGGGCGCAGCTGAAAAAAGTGATATTTTAACAGGTGAGGAGATGGAAGCCGGCGATGTTCTCATTGGTTTGACATCTAGTGGCTTGCATAGCAACGGTTTCTCGCTCGTTCGGAAAGTATTTTTAGAAGATGGTGGCTGGCCGTTAGCTAAAACGATTGACTCGCTTGGACAGACGCTTGGAGAAGTGCTGCTCACACCGACAAAAATTTATGTAAAGCCAATGCTTGCATGCATACAAAAAAAATTGATTGTCCGAGCGGCACATATTACTGGTGGGGGATTTTATGAAAATATCCCGCGCGCATTGACGAATGGACTAGGTGTTGAGATTGACTACGGCTCTTGGCCGGTGCCGCCTATTTTCTCCCTCCTGCAACAAGTGGGGCACCTTTCTGCCGTAGACATGTTCCATACGTTTAATATGGGCATTGGCATGGTGCTCATTGTGAAGGAAGGCAGACACCAAGAAGTATTACAAACCCTTTCTGAACATGGCGAATCTGCGTATATGATCGGTCGTGTGACGCATGGTGGAGAGATGACCATAGGAGGGATTGACACGTGAAGCTTGCGATTTTCGCCTCTGGAACGGGATCGAATGCTAGAGCGCTCATTCAAGCGGCAAAACAGGGCGTGCTTGGTGGAGAAGTGGTTGCGGTTGTGAGCGACCGCCCGAAAGCAGATGTATTGCAAATGGCCGCATCTTACGATATTCCTGCATATGGGTTTTCCCCGCGCACATTTCAGTCCAAAACGGCGTATGAACAAGCAGTGCTGGAACGCTTGCAAGCAGTGGCGGTCGACTTTATTCTTTTAGCAGGATACATGCGTCTCGTCGGTCCAACACTTCTGGCGCACTACGAAGGGCGGATCGTAAACATCCATCCATCACTCTTGCCGAACTTCCCCGGACTAGATGCAGTTGGTCAAGCTTTGCGAGCCGGTGTGCAAGAAACCGGCGTGACGATTCATTATGTCGATGCAGGGATGGATACTGGCCCTGTCATTATGCAACAAACTGTGCCGATTGACCGAGAAGATACACATGAGACATTAACAAAGAAAATCAAAGCAGTGGAGCATGCGTTATACCCTACATGTATACAACAACTATTGATGACGGATCAGGCGGAGGTCAAACGATGAAGAGACGAGCACTTGTCAGTGTATCAAACAAAGAGGGGCTGGTCCCATTTGTGCAAGCACTGGCCACAAAAGGAGTCGAGATTGTGTCGACAGGTGGCACAGCTCGAGTGTTACAAGCGGCGGGCATTCCTGTAATGAGTGTGGCTGAAGTGACTGGTTTTCCAGAAATGCTGGCGGGACGGGTGAAGACGCTCCATCCACATATTCACGGCGGACTTCTTGCCGAACGAACGGTGCCGACCCATATGGCGCAACTGGAACAACATGACATTGAACCGATTGACTATGTCATTGTCAATTTATACCCGTTTGCGGAAACGATCGCAAAAGAAGGGACGACACTTGAGGAAGCCATCGAACAAATTGATATCGGTGGACCGAGCATGATCCGCGCGGCAGCAAAAAATCATGCGGCCGTGACGGTCGTCGTTGATCCTGCTGATTACGCGACTGTATTGGAAGCACTCGATGCGGACGGTTTGTCGCCCCTTTCTTTAAGGAAAAGATTAGCGGCCAAAGCATTCCGGCATACAGCTGCCTACGATGCGCGTGTTGCTACCTATTTGACAGACGCTGTTGGCGAAACTGAACCAGAATCGTTGACGTTGACATATACACACAAGCAGTCGTTACGCTATGGCGAAAACCCTCATCAGCAAGCATCGTTTTATGCGTCTGCTGATGCACCAATCAGTTCGCTTGTACAAGCAAACCAATTACATGGCAAAGCGTTATCTTATAACAACATTCAAGATGCGAATAGCGCAGTAGCACTTGTGAAGGAATTTACGTTACCAACTGTTGTCGCAGTGAAACATATGAATCCATGCGGTGTTGGAACAGGGGAAACGATTTTGGCGGCGTTCATGCGGGCGTACGAGGCTGATGAGACGTCCATTTTTGGCGGTATCGTTGCACTAAATCGTGAGGTCGATATAGATACAGCACAAAAAATGGCGGAATTATTTTTAGAAGTCATCATTGCACCAAGTTTCTCAGAAGAAGCGCAACAACTTTTGATGAAGAAAAAAAATCTCCGCCTATTAGCGGTGCCATTGCAAGCAGGGTTCGTCGCCAAGAGTGTGACATCGGTAGGGGGCGGTATTTTGATCCAAGAAGAAGATCATTTATCGTTTGCCGATGCGATTTGCACCATTCCGACAAAACGAGAACCAACACAAGCGGAATGGGCTGCTTTGCAATTTGGCTGGCATGTCGTCAAACATGTGAAGTCAAATGCGATTGTGCTTTCGGATGATAAACAAACGCTTGGTATTGGTGCTGGACAAATGAACAGAGTTG
The DNA here is from genome assembly GCF_038592975.1 of Bacillus sp. FSL W7-1360. NCBI lineage: Bacteria > Bacillati > Bacillota > Bacilli > Caryophanales > Bacillaceae > Bacillus > Bacillus sp. FSL W7-1360. Next base: position 191,795 of record NZ_CP151950.1, read on the forward strand.
GTGCTGCGAATATCGCCATTCACCAGGCAGGACCACGTGCTACTGGGGCCGTCCTCGCTTCAGACGCGTTTTTGCCGATGGCAGACACAATTGAGCTCGCAGCGACAGCAGGTATTACAGCGATTATTCAACCTGGTGGTTCGGTACGTGACCAAGACTCGATTGACGCAGCCAATAAACATGGGATGGCCATGGTCTTTACCGGCATTCGTCATTTTAAACATTGAGGGAGGTTATTGATATGAATGTACTTGTCGTTGGTCGAGGTGGGCGTGAGCATGCACTGGCGTGGAAATTAGGTCAGAGTGCAAATGTTGACACCGTTTATGTTGCACCAGGAAATGACGGGATAAAATCAGTTGCTGAGTGTGTCGCAATTGAGGAAAATGACGTTGATCAATTGCTTTCCTTTGCCAAGGTGCATCAAGTTGGATTGACTGTGATTGGACCAGAAGTGCCGCTACTTGCCGGTGTTGTTGATGCGTTTAAAGAAGCTGGGTTAGCTGTGTTTGGTCCGAGCAAAGAGGCGGCTATGCTTGAAGGATCGAAATCGTATGCAAAAGAGATTATGCACCGTTACAATATCCCAACAGCGAAGTCGATGACATTTTCTCATTATGATGAGGCTGTTCGTTATGTCCAGCAACAAGGGGCACCGATTGTCATTAAAGCAGATGGACTTGCGGCGGGAAAAGGGGTTACGGTCGCAACAACCGAAGAAGAGGCATTGCGAGCACTAGAGACGATGATGGGTACGCGCGCCTTTGGAGAAGCAGGCGAAACGGTTGTCATCGAGGAATGCTTGCAAGGTGAGGAAGTCTCTCTTATGGCGTTTGTCCACGGAGAAACAGTCATACCAATGGTGCCCGCTCAAGACTATAAGCGTGCGTTCAATGACGACAAAGGACCGAACACGGGCGGGATGGGTGCTTATTCGCCCGTGCCACATTGCCCGCCTGACCTTGTCACACAAATTACAGAAACGATTTTAAATCCAACTGCAACAGCGATGGTACGAGAAGGCCGCCCGTTCACAGGAATCTTATATGCAGGCCTCATGTTAACGGAAGCTGGACCGAAAGTGATTGAGTTTAATGTTCGTTTCGGGGATCCAGAAACACAAGTTGTGTTACCGCGACTCGAATCTGATCTTGTAGAAGTGATGCTTACTTTACTTTCTGGGGAAAAACCGGCCCTATCGTGGTCAGATGAAGCCGTTGTTGGTGTTGTGTTAGCGAGCACCGGCTATCCTGGCGCATATGAAAAGGGCGCGCCGATACAAGGGATCGAGGCAGCAGCAGAAAAAGGACTCGTTTTCCATGCAGGTACAACTTATAGAGAAAATGTGTGGCGCACGAACGGTGGACGTGTGCTGTTAGGGACAGGAAGTGGGCGTACATTTACAGAGGCGCGAGAGAAAGCCTATCATATTGTGAATACGATTGATTGTGAAGGGTTGTTTTGTCGGGAGGATATTGCGAGCAAGACGTTGCGATGTGTAGGGGAAGTGTAAGAGATTGCGACATAACTAGACCCACCGTAGAGTTGAGCGCTCAAGCCGGTGGGTCAGTATCATCGACTGCAGGGCGACCTTTTTATGAGTCGCTTCCTACGATGACCATGGGTGTGTACGCCCGTGGTCATTATGATTGTACGTATTGTTTGATATTAGTATACATGTAGGGAATTCCTAGTGTCAAGGAGGTTCTTACGGTCTTTCCTCCCACGGTTCCAATGTTCCAACGACAGTCACTTCATTATTCTGTATCGTCTCAATCACAATGTCTTCGAGCTGTTCGTAGCCTGTTTTCACACCTTACATACTAGCTTAACGCATTACTTTACTGCTTCCAACGCACCTTCAATATCCTTCTTTGTTGGGGAATGCTGTGCCGGTGTCATATAACCATACATTAATTTCTCTGAATTATGTTTTTCATAGAGATCGTGTAATCCAATGGTATGGCCAAACTCATGTGCTGCGACCGCAGCATTCTCTTCAAAGGAGCGATGTGTCGTTTGGGCAAGGTTAAACTTCATTTCCCAACTTTTAATATGGTTTGTACGGTAATTACCGTAACGATTGAAATGATCCTCATAATTGATTTGAACCCAAACAGCAGCGATGACAGAGGTCTCTTCATCATTATATACGTCCATTGTTCCAGTACTTTTTTGCCCCGCAGCGGCTTCGCGGAAGTCTACAATTCCTGTATCATTCCAGCGCTTCGCACCTTCAACGACGATTGATTGGTACTCTGCTGGTAGTTTAGACATGTCATATGCCATCCGTCGTTCATGTGGACCAATATGACCATATCCACCACCACAGCCAATTTTCCAGCCTATTTCCTCGCCACCAGCCCGACATGTCTCTTCTGGATGGGCCTCGATTCCTTTCGGTGGCAATACAAACAATAACACAACAAGCAGTAGGAACGCGCGTTTCATTTTCTTCATCATTTGCTGCCTCCTTTTTCAGTGATCAGTTCATAAAAGCGGTTTTTATCCAAAACTTGTTGTACGTCACTTTCCGATCCACTTTTAAGCGTCTGTACTTCTAAAGGTGCAAGCGCTTCGTATGGCAATGCTTGTTTGACGAGTGTGTCACCAGAGACTTTATACATGCCCGTTTCTTCACCTTGAATCCAATAATCGGCTTCAGAAGAAGAGGAAGTCTCATTTAAGAATAAAACATATGTATCTCCTTCGCTAAATAGCTCGTTGTCATTGAATCCAATTTCCTTCGTTCCATTTTGAAAGAGTTTAATTGTTTTTTGCTCTTCCTTTCCCTTGAGGACATTTGTCACTTCGGCCGAGAAAATGGTCTTCGGTAACGTCTCTTCGACTTCCCCAACGATTTCTTGAATCTTTACTTCAGCGACGAGATCAGCATCAGTAAGTGCTTCTTCTAAAGATAAAGGTGCTGCAATGGCTGCTTCAATCTTTACAACAGTATTACTCGTTGACGCGCTCTCAGGTTGTGCTTTTTCTTCCTCTTGTTCTGTCGTATTGCAGCCAGATAATAAAATAAATAGTCCAGTAGCCGCAATTGTCACTACTTTTTTCATATGTCTGTTCCCTCCATAGGTGATGATTAAGGCTGTTTAAATAGACGCGAAATAAGATTACAAAGGCATGAATGATTTAAAATGAATCACGGCTCAGTATAACATGTTGGTAGAGCAATGACAATAAAGAGAGAAGCATTTTTTAATAGATAAGTTATTTAAGTTATATAGTAATTAAAGTGAAAATATCGAATGATAGAATCTTTGTTAGGTCAAAAGTCCTTCGTTCTGAATTCATTGTTAGGTCTTTCGAACTAAAATTATGTCGTTTCATAGAATCATATTGTGTGGTATCGTTAGGTTGATTAATATAGGCTGAGAAAATGAATTTTTGGGGGAAACAATGTGAAGCGAAATTATAATTACAAAGCGAAGATGAATCGCAACCGGTCAAGGCGTGCACAGTTTGTAAAACACGTAAGTGCTGTGACAATGGCGACCACTGTGGCTGTCTCAGCAACAAGTCTAGACGCCCATGCAGCAGAAGAACGAAATGAAGACATGGAAATCGTTGCGATTGCAGAAGTAGAGGAACAATCTTTGGAAGAAAATGTTGATGTGAATGAAGAATCGCCAGAAGTTGAGTTTAACGAAGAAAAGACAGGACAGGAAAGTTTCAATGAGGTTGAAGAAGAGCAGGAAGCCGAGGACGTAGTAAGTGAAGAAGATGAAGAGGCAATAGAAGAAGTTGAAGTAACCGAAATGGAAGAAGCTAAATATGACGAAGAACAAGCGCAACACGTAAAGCAGGACCACGATGTCGATAAAAATGAGCGCTCCATACATGCACAAGAGGGAGTGAAAGAAGATGTTGAAACCATAACGGAAGTAAAAACGGCGGAGCAATATCAAAGTGAACCATTATTTCAACGTGAAGCGCGCGAAAACCTCATTGATCTTGATTTGAGCCGGTACTTGCTAGAGCAAGATGAAGCGCAAGGTTATTCTCATCTAAACTTTATTAATACGCGTAGAGATACCTATCTAGATATGAATCAAATTGGACGATTGACTTATAATGTACAATTCTCGCAGCCGTTGTTTGACGCATTGGAAAAGTCTTGGAAAAAAGACGGCGACAAATTTACTTTAGTGATGGGGTTGCCTGTGAAGAATGCAGAAGGGAACCAGATGATTGGCGCCAATCATTTACCTGGGAGCGAGGCAGCACGTGTGACTGACGCTGTGTATAACCACCTTGTGTTGGATCGTGAGACAAAAAGCCTATACTTAGATGTGCAAGGTATACTCGAAGAATTAAATTATGAAGTGTTCTTAATCGATGAAGAAAATAGGTTTTACAGCGATAACATTCAGTTCTCATTTGATTATAATTTGGCAGTAGATGGTGATCATGTAATCAAATTTGCTTATACAGATGGACGTGCAGATTGGACACAATTAGGGAATAAAGCTAGTCATGTGCGGGTAAACTTTGATCGCAGTTTGGCTGATAGGGAATGGGAGTCTGGACTGTTTGATTCAATTGACGATCCGGTAGATCCAGTAGAGCCAGTGGATCCGGTAGATCCGGTGGATCCAGTAGACCCAGTGGATCCGGTGGACCCAGTAGAACCGGTGGATCCAGTAGAACCGGTGGATCCAGTGGATCCAGTAGATCCAGTGGACCCGGTAGACCCAGTGGATCCAGTAGACCCAGTGGACCCGGTAGACCCAGTGGATCCAGTAGATCCGATTGATCCGGTAGATCCGGTGGATCCAGTAGAACCGGTGGATCCAGTAGAACCGGTGGACCCGGTAGACCCAGTGGACCCAGTAGACCCAGTGGATCCAGTAGAACCGGTGGATCCAGAAGACCCGATTGATCCAGAAGACCCAGTGGATCCAGTAGATCCGATTGATCCGGTAGATCCGGTGGATCCAGAAGACCCGGTGGATCCAGTAGACCCGGTGGACCCAGTAGACCCAGTGGACCCAGTAGACCCAGTGGATCCAGTAGAACCGGTGGATCCAGAAGATCCGGTGGACCCAGTAGACCCAGTGGATCCAGAAGATCCGGTGGATCCAGAAGACCCGATTGATCCAGAAGATCCGGTGGACCCAGTAGACCCAGTAGATCCGGTAGACCCAGTGGACCCAATAGACCCGGTGGACCCAGAAGACCCGGTGGACCCAGAAGATCCGATTGATCCAGAAGACCCGGTGGACCCAGTGGGTCCAGAAGACCCGAATGATCCAGAAGATCCGGTGGATCCAGAAGACCCAGTGAATCCGGTAGATCCAGTGGATCCAGAAGATCCAGAAGACCCGAATGATCCAGAAGATCCGGTGGATCCAGAAGACCCAGTAAATCCGGTAGATCCAGTGGGTCCAGAAGATCCAGAAGATCCGGTGGATCCAGAAGACCCGCTGGATCCAGAAGACCCAGTGAATCCGGTAGATCCAGTGGATTCAGAAGAGCGAGTAGAGCCGTTGAACCCAGTGAATCCTAGAGGATCACTTCCAAAAGAGAAATTTTTGTCGCCAGCTACTGTATCTAGTGAGAGAGCTGAAAGGACAGATCCGGTGGTGGAGAAACAGGCTTTTTCTCCTAAAGTATCTGGGGAAGGTGTCAAAGAAAAAGATATAAATAAGAGCGAACATGAGAAAGAGCTGCCAAATACCGCGACAAATGCATGGATGTATGGTGTTGCTGGTGCCACGGTTGTTTTACTTGGCGTCTCCTTGAAACTCATCTCTCGTAGGAGAAAGATGCGCAGGATAATAGAGTAGAGTAATAAAACCTTGAGGCAAAATGTCTCAAGGTTTTATGCCTTTTATGAGAAGATGATCTCTATCATACGTCAATTGATTTTTGAAAAGAAACCGTTTACCATAGGTAAAGACAAGACTTTTTAAGACGATTCAAACTAGGGAAGGTGAGTGTTTATGAGAGGAGGACATTGTCATGAAAGAAGAAGTCATCGTATTTATTTCTGAAGGATATGCTGACTGGGAAGGGGCGTATATTTGTTCAGAACTGAACAAGCCTAATACGAAATTTGTCATCAAAACGGCAGGAATAACGAAAGAGCCTATAAAATCAATGGGAGGTTTCACCGTTATTCCCGACTATTCAATTGGAGAGCTACCTCCGCATTTTGCAATGCTGATTTTAATCGGAGGAACTTCATGGATGACAGGGCAGAATGACCACATTAAGTCAATAATAGATACGTGCGTGGACAAGGGTATCCTTGTTTCTGCAATATGTGATGCTTGTACATTTTTGGCAAACAACGGCTATTTAGATCACACGGCGCACACAGGTAATTCATTAGATTATCTAGCAAAATTTGCTCCAAACTATACAGGTGAGAAACATTTCATGGCGCGCCAGGTGGTTTCTACTGACTCTTTTATTACCGCTAACGGCACAGCTGCAATTGAGTTCTCAAGAGAAATTTTAAAATACTTAGGGGTGATGCAAGAAAAGGAGCTGGATGAGTGGTATCATTGGTTTAAAGTAGGTTTTTATGAGGAATAAAATTTGTTGAATAGAGGTGAGCTTAATGACCTGGGAACCGGCTAGATTCACTCATAGTTAGAGGCTGATGGTAGCAGACACTTTATTACAAAAATTGCAAGAAAAATATCAGGAAAAGTTAATTTCAGTGGCAATTGAAGGTTCAACAGCAAAAGCATTGGATCATTCCATGTCTGATTTAGAATTGCGCGTACTTCTTGAGGAAAAATATGATTTTCATCGATGGCATGCATTCTTTTATCGCGAGATGTTTGTCGGCATAAGCTACAACGCTGTGCAAAGGACGCTTGATGAATCGAAATATATTGACTATGAATGGCCTATAAGTGGAGATTGTATTTTAACAAGTAAAGTTATTTATGATCCATTCCATATTTATAAAGAACTGAAAGAGAACCAAATTCGCGCCAAGCAAAATGCGGACTATCATACATTAATTTTATGAAGGATTAACAGACCTGTATGAACATGTATATAAAGTATTTACCATTGACCTTGCAAATGAGATGGCTTATAAGAAACAGGTTGCAATGATCGCATACTGGTCTGCTATCGTTGTGGGTTTAGCAAATAGATACCAGTTCCGATCAAATAAAACGATGATTGAAGAAAGTCTCTCTTTACAAAATGTCCCTTTAAAATATAAAGAAAATATTTCAGAAATGATGAACACCATCGATCTGAATAGAAAAGTTATAGGTGCTCTTTGGGAGTCAGTTGTAACATGGAGTAATGAAATGGGGATTAACCTTGTGGACAATCAGCTAACTTCTATTTAAAACGGAAAACATACATGAAGATTTGCTCAGGATATTAAATAAATACATTACAAAATGAGGTGACATCATGTACAATTTTTATAGTAAACTATCGACAGAAGTATATGATTTAGACAAACCAATTGGTCGTTCTTTCGGTAATGTAGAATATTATAGAGAACGCTTAAAAAATGTAAGAGGAAAAATATTAGAGCCTGCCGTCGGGACAGGGCGTATTTTAATTCCACTACTTGAGGAAGGCTTTGATGTAGATGGCATTGACTATTCACCTGACATGTTAGAATTGTGTCGGAAGTAGTATTGTGCAGAGCGGGAGTTAACGCCTAGAATCAAACCTAGTTAAAGTTGATTTCATGAACCAAACGACGACCACGCACCATAAGTATGGAAAATGGCGCGATAAAAAGTTGATTGAAACAGAGTTGGAGCAATTCCCATTGCGGTGGTACGGCATTGAAGAATTCAGACTTGTGCTAGAAAAAATCGGCTTTAAGGATATTACAGTGTCTGCTGATTATCAACATGAGAAAGCGCCAACAGAAGGCAGTGAAATCATGACGTTTGAGGCGCGCGTGAAATAGCCAAGTGGGCCAGCATACTCAAAGATTTGTAGGAGACGAAGTCTAGCCTAGGAGGAATGATCATGTCGTTTAAAACAACAGACCTATGTGACGATTACGTAAGTGAATTACAAATTTTACAGCCAGGAATCGTAAAAGCTTTTGGAAGCGTGCACAAATTTTCTGGACCGATAACAACGGTGGATGTGTTTGAAGACAATGTGCTTGTGAAAGAGACATTGGCGAAAGCAAGTCTCGGTAGTGTCATTGTCGTAGACGGTAAGGGCGAAAAAAGTCGTTGCGCGCTCTTAGGTGATAAAGTGGCACAAATTGCGATGGATGCAGGTGTTGCTGGAATCATTATTAACGGATACGTCAGAGACACCGCAAAGTTAGCGGTAATGAATATTGGTATCTATGCACGAGGCCCGCTACCGAATAAAAGTAAAAAAGAAGGTAAGGGTCAGGTTGGTGCCGGTGTTGACTTCGGTGGTGTAAGTTGGAGAGACGGCTATTATGTGTATGTGGATGAGGACGGGATTGTGTTAGCGGGAAGAGAATTATGATTGATAAAGTGAGAGGGGCTCCCCTCTCATTAAGTATGAGAAAGGATATAAAATGAATATGAAACCAGAACATGGACTCGCAATATTAAAACCAGATGGTGTGAGAAAGGGCATGGATGAAGAATTTATCAAAGAGCTTGACCGTCACGACCTAAAAATCGTCCATGTATCGAAAAGACATTTAAGCAAACAACAAGTCCTTGAGAGCTTTACGTCTGACTTTAACATGGACATTTATGCGGATTATCTGTCAAGCGGTGAAGTGATGGGTTATTTAGTCAAAGGACATTATGCGGGGAAAAAGCTGCGCGAGATCAAGCAGACGATAAGAAGTCGTTACGGCTATGCAAGTTGTAATATGGAAAACTTAATCCATACCGCTGATAACGGGAACGAATACTGTTTGCAGTTCAAACAATTATTTCCTGACCGAGATATCGTTCAATACGCTAAGTTTGCCGATATGGATGTGAGGATCGATGGTAATGAACAAGCGATGATACAGGCGTTGCGCACATTAAATGATGAGAGCAATTTATCGTGGATTGGCGTTGTCACAAGTCTTGATACATTGCAGCACACAAAAAATGCAATTAAACAATTTAAAGACGCCTCACTTCAATGTTTGCTCGGCGTTTCTGGAAGATATCTTGTCAATGGCGAGGAATTAGAGATGATTGGCTATTTACCGTCTCATCTGATTCACACTGACGCTGAATATTTCTCACTGAAGAAAGTGTCATCTTTTGCGGACTTTGCAGCTTGGATTCAACGTTTACGAGGGCTCATGGTGTTAGGATATACACCAACGTCCAAGATCACGTTGCCATTATTAAAGGAGTTAAAGAAACACGGAGTGGCGGGTGTAACCATTTACGATGCGCGACGGGATATGAGGCAAGTAGAAGACTTGGAGGATTTGGTGGAAGACGAAGCGCGGATGGTGTTCTCTGGAGGAGGCGCTGGTATCGTTCGAGCTGGTGAAATTGCATTGGACCGAGCGGAGTTTGAAGTTTTGACGAAAGCTTTAATGAAATAGATATGATAATGGAGGCCCAAAATGGAAAAAACACTCACCGCAGCAAAATCCCTAGTAACCAAGGTCATTGTTGAAGCAGGAAACATGGCAAAGGATCGTTTTGACAAACTCATAAGCCTAGAAGAAAAAGACGATCATGGTGACGTGATCACAGAAGTAGACTATTTAGCGGAGGAAATCATTTTAAAAGAAATCACTCGTGTTTTCCCAGAACATCAAGTTCATAGTGAAGAAGCGGGTGACAACGGCAAAAAAAGTGATTGGTTATGGCAAATTGATCCGTTAGACGGTACAAATAATTATGCGATAGGTTTTCCAGTATTCTCTTCTTCAATTACCCTTATGTATAAGCATGAGCCCGTTTTAGGTGTCATCTATGAGCCGATTGTCAATCGGTTGTTTGTGTCAAGCTTGCATGGAGGTACTTATTGTAATGACCAAGTATTAAACGTGAAAAAGAGGGACAACCCGAAAAAATTTAATGTCGCTTGGATCCAAGGTCATCGTGTCCAACATGAAGAGACAGCGGTAAACTTAAGACAATACATTGATTTAAATTGTAAACGGATGATGAGAACGTGGGCGCCGACGTTGCAATGGTGTATGCTCGCTAAAGGGGATATTGACGGTATTATCCTTTATAACTCGGAAGGCGACGACTTGTACTCTGGCATTTTAATGGTGAAAGAAGCTGGGGGCGTCGTTGTTGATTTTCAAGGGAATGACTTTACAGGGATGAGTGACGAACCGTATTTCATTGCCTGCCATCCTGATCATAAGGATTATTTCTTGGACATGGTTCGTACAGGAATGGGCAGTGGTGTTTCTCATATGAGATAAGAATATATTGATGGAATCTCTCGCTGTAGTGGAGATTCCTTTTTCCCAGGAGTGAACGTTGATGCTTAAAGATTTACATATCGAAACGTATTTCTTAAAAAAGGTTGTCGATGATGAAGATGATTTGGAACGAGATCCACTTTCTTATTACGTGTCGATGGAGGAAGACCCGGAAGATGTAAAGCGAGGGGTGCTGCTTTGCCAGCTCAAGCAAATAGGGGTTTTCTTGAAAAGAGATGGCACCTTAAAGTAGCAAAAAGAGACCTACCGTAGCATGCTTATGCATTAGGTAGGTCTTTTTGTGTTATCACGTGGAGAGAGAAATAACACCGGCTGTTTTTGCTGCTTGTGTACCATTTTTGTGCACGGTGAGTGACTCACTTTCATCGAGATTCGTGAAAATTACTGGTGTAATCGTGGAAACAGCTTTTTCTTCAATCATTTGAAGGTCGAAGCTAAGCAGGCGTTGCCCTGCGGAAATATGATCTTCAGCAGCTACGTAAGCAGTGAACCCTTCTCCTTTCATATTAACCGTGTCAATCCCAACATGAATCAATACTTCTCGTCCATTTTCATCCGTTAGACCAATCGCATGTTTTGTTGGGAAAAGGGTCGTGACTTTCCCATTGAACGGCGCGTAAACCGTGTTGTCGATCGGTTTAATGGCAAAACCATCGCCCATCATCTTTTTCGCAAATACATCATCAGGTACTTCTGAGAGCGGGAGGACTTCCCCAGCGATAGGAAGGATGAATGAGATCTTACCATGTACATGCGTGTGTGTTGTCTCTACTGGAGTAGAGTCAATCGGTGTTTTCCCATCGAGAATGTCCTGAATTTGCGTTTTAATTTGATCTGATCGTGGACCAAAGATGGCTTGAATATTCGGCCCCACTTCCATTACGCCCGATGCGCCTAAAGCTTTGAGCTTTTCTTTGTCAACATGTTGTTTATCTTTGACACTGACGCGCAGACGGGTGATACACGCATCCAGACTCGTCAAGTTTTCTTTTCCACCAAGTGCTTGGAGGACGTTATACGGTAGGCCGTTTTGATCAACATTTCCGGTTTGAGCGGTATCTTCTTTTTTCTCACGACCAGGTGTCATTAAGTTGAATTTCTTAATGGCGAAACGGAAACCAAAGTAATAAATGACTGAGAACACGAGACCGATTGGAATGACAAGCCACCAGTCAGTTCGACCTGGGAGGACGCCATACAATAGGAAATCAATGACACCACCAGAGAATGTCATCCCGATTTTGACATCTAAAATCTGCATGAGCATAAAAGATAACCCTGCAAAAATCGTATGTACCGCAAACAATAACGGCGCGACGAATAAAAAGCTAAACTCAAGCGGTTCTGTAATTCCGGTTAAAAAAGAAGTTAAGGCAGCAGAGGCCATGATACCTGCGACAACCTTCTTATTTTCGGGACGGGCACAGTGATAAATGGCTAGTGCCGCAGCAGGAAGTCCAAACATCATAAAAGGAAATTTCCCCGCCATAAATGTTCCGGCAGTCAGTTCTGCTCCATCGCGAATTTGCGCAAAGAAAATCGTTTGGTCACCACGGACAATGTCACCCGCTGCATTTGTATAGGAGCCAAATTCAAACCAAAAAGGCGAGTAGAAAATGTGGTGCAGCCCAAATGGGATCAGTGCCCGCTCAATTACACCAAAAATAAATGCCGCGAGTGTCCGGTTTGCATCAATGACAGAGTGAGAAAAAGTATTTAACATCTCTTGTATTGGCGGCCACACAAAGTGAAGCACAATCCCGAGAAACAGCGCGAAAAAAGCAGTCGCAATGGGGACGAAACGTTTCCCGGCAAAGAATCCTAAATACGGTGGCAACTCAATATTAAAGAATTTTTTATACATAAATGCCCCGAGTAACCCAGCGATAATCCCACCGAATACGCCAGTTTCCAACGTTGGGATGCCGAGTATCATCGCATGGGCAGGTTCGGCTCCAACGGTTTCGGCATTGATACCGCCTATGACCCCTAACGTAACATTAATGATAAAATACCCGATTAAAGCAGCAAGACCAGCAACGCCATCCCCGTTTGATAAGCCAATTGCTACACCGAGCGCGAATAAGACGGGCAAGTTGGTAAAGACAATCGAGCCCGCATTTTGCATGAGCTCGGCAATCATTACGACCCAGTCGGTAGTTAGAAACGAAAATTTTGACGTTAAATCATTGTTTTGCATCGCATCACCAAGCGCGAGTAGAATCCCTGCTGCAGGTAATAAGGCAACAGGTAGCATTAATGCTTTTCCGACGCGTTGGAGTGTGCCAAAAGATTGTTGAAACATGAAAAGTCCTCCTAATTTGTGAATGTCAGAAAGAAAAGATTTGTGGTTAGTGTATGCTTTTTCTTCTCGTTCATTCTGTTTAAATAGGTAAAACAGGGTATATATGAAGAAAAAATATATTTTCTTGATAATAATACCATATATTGTTGCCGTATTTAATTGTCAATATCAAGGCTTTTTATCGGGTGTTATCAATAAAGGTACCATCATGGCGCATTTGCGAGCAATAAAAAGGAAAGTAGTCATTTCTTCTGTACAATAAGAACTGTACGTATCATATGGACTGAAAGAAAGCGATATCAACATTGCTCTTTCTAGGGGAAAAGCGGTATATTAGCAAGGTCGAAGGGTGTGTGATTTTAGCAAAGAGGTGGATGGTTTGTCGAAAATAAAAGTAGAATCTTTAACAAAGGTGTTTGGGAAAAAACCACGTCGTGCGATGGAGATGTTGTCTAAAGGAAAGACGAAACAAGAGATCTTATTGCAAACAGGTTTGACCATCGGTGTTGATCGGGCCAATTTTGAAGTTGAGAATGGTGAGATTTTTGTCATTATGGGCTTATCTGGTAGTGGGAAGTCCACGCTCGTCCGTTTATTAAACAGGTTAATTGAGCCGACAAAAGGAAGCGTTTGGCTTGATGGTGAAGATTTGGCTGAGATGGACGCAGCCCGGTTACGAAAGGTACGGCGAGAGAAGATGAGCATGGTCTTTCAAAAGTTTGGCTTATTTCCAACGAGAACAGTCATTTCAAATGTTGAATATGGTCTTGAAGTGCAAGGAATGGATAAAAAAACACGGTGTGAAAAAGCTCAGATATCGCTTGAACTTGTCGGCTTAAAAGGTTATGAACACCGTTATCCTGATCAATTATCAGGAGGAATGCAACAGCGAGTCGGTTTGGCACGTGCGCTTGCAAATGATCCAGATGTACTATTAATGGATGAGGCATTCTCAGCGTTGGACCCGCTTATTCGTAAAGATATGCAAGATGAGTTACTTGATTTACAAGAGAAAATGCAGAAAACGATCATTTTCATCACACATGATTTAGATGAGGCACTTAGAATTGGTGATCGAATTATGATCATGAAAGATGGGGCGATCATGCAAATTGGTACCCCGGAAGATATTTTAACCCATCCGAAAAATGACTACGTGGCGCGTTTTGTTGAAGACGTTGACCGTTCAAAAGTATTTACAGCTGGGAGTGTCATGATTCGTCCCGAGACAGTACGTATGGAAAAAGATGGACCACGCGTCGCTCTGCAGCGAATGCGTGACGCTGGGATTTCAAGTATTTATGTCACGAAGCGAAACAAAGAAATTGTTGGTTTTGTTCATGCGAATGAAGTGTCCGAATTAATTAGACTCGGGAATAATCGTCTGGACGAAGTCATTCACACCGATGTACCTCATGTGAGTGAAGATACACCAATTAATGAATTAATGGACCAATTATCCGTAAGCGCTGTTCCGCTTGTGGTAGTGAAAGATAACAAATTGCAAGGTATTATTGTGCGCAGCGCTGTACTTGGTGCGCTATCTGGAAGCGAGGTGGATTTTAATGGATTTTCTACCCCGTCTGGAGCTAGGGAAATGGATGGAGTCCTTTATTGATTGGTTACGTCATGCAGATTGGTTGTTTGATGGCGTAGATGAAGCAATTGGATTGCTTATTACGTCCATTCACACCGTAATTAGCTTACCCCCAAGCTGGTTGATGATTTTGTTGTTGGCTGTACTCACATTTATCATCAGTAGAAGAAAATGGGGATTGGTTGTATTTGTCGTATTAGGGTTGATGCTCATTGAAAATCTTGGTCTGTGGGAAGGTATGCTGAACACACTGTCAGTTGTTTTATCTGCTGGACTCATATCCGTCGTGTTCGGTGTACCACTAGGTATTTGGATGGCGAAAAGCGATCGAGTAGAGGCTGTTGTTAAACCGCTTCTTGATCTCATGCAGACGATGCCCGCATTTGTTTATTTAATTCCAGCCGTTGCGTTTTTTGGGATAGGCATGGTACCTGGTGTAGTCGCTTCAGTGATTTTTGCGATGCCACCCACTGTACGGATGACAAACTTAGGGATTCGCCAAGTTTCAACGGAATTAATTGAAGCAGCAGACGCATTTGGTTCTACAAGTACGCAAAAGTTATTTAAAGTGCAATTACCCATGGCGCGAGGAACGATCATGGCAGGTATTAATCAAAGTATTATGCTCGCATTATCAATGGTCGTCATTGCGGCGATGATTGGGGCAGAGGGGATCGGACAAAGTGTGTACCGCGCCGTTGGTAGAAATGACATTGGTGGCGGGTTTGAAGCTGGGCTCGCAATTGTGATTTTGGCGATCATTTTGGATCGTTTAACACAAAGCTTGAATGCAAAAAGAACACATCAAACACACGACTGAGAAAGATTACAGAGAAGTGTAAAAAAGAGGAGGAAATGAACATGAAATGGAAAGCAGTTGTAGGCGTCGTAGCAAGTATGGCACTGGCTAGCACATTAGCAGCATGCGGCAGTGAGAAAGCGTCTAATGAGGAAGGGAATAAGAAAGGGAGCACAGAAGAACTTAAAACCCTTTCAAAGGAAGAGATTGCAAAAGATTTAACTGTGATTACTGGAATAGACCCTGGTTCTGGTGTTGTGACAAATGCTGAAAAGGCAGTAGACGAGTATGGTTTAGATTTAACCGTTCAAGCATCACAGAGTGCGGCAATGACACAAGCGCTTGAAGATGCGATTAGTAAAAATGAACCGATTGTAGTAACGGGATGGAACCCGCACTGGAAATTTACGCGCTATGAACTGAAGTATTTAGAAGATCCTAAAGGGGTTTTTGGTGAAGCGGAAGGCATTCATACAATTGCCCGATCAGGACTAAAAGATGATAAGCCAGAAGCTTACGAGGTGCTTGACAATTTCTTATGGTCGGAAGAAGACATGGGTGAAGTGATGGTGGCAATTGAAGAAGGCACAGCTGATGTTGATGCAGCAAAAGATTGGGTTGAGAAAAACGAAGAAAAAGTATCTGAGTGGACAAATGGCATTGAAAAAGTAGACAGCGAGGAATTAATGCTTGTATATGTCAATTGGGATTCAGAAGTGGCGTCAACGAATGTCATCAAGCTTGTATTAGAAGAGATTGGTTATAATGTACAGTTAAGCGAAGTTGAGAGTGCATTTATGTGGCAAGCACTTGCAAATGGAGAAGCCGATGCAAGTGTCGCGGCATGGCTTCCGGATACACATGCAAGTTATTATGCAGATTATAAAGATGATATAGAGGATCTCGGAAAAAATTTAGATGGTGAACCGAAGACAGGTCTCGTTGTACCAAAATACATGGATATTGACTCTATTGAAGATTTGAAGGCAGAAAAAGAATAAGACAGGAAAACCGCGGAGTGAGGACCGCGGTTTTTTTGAGGATCATTAAGTGTTATCAAACAGCACCGTTTTTGCGCCAACAAGTGTAGCGCCACTGTTGACAAAATAATAGTTAGAAGAAGTGTCAATGACAAGTGGTCCAGTCCATGTAATATTGCTAAATTGTGAGCTAAAGACACCGATAGGGGGTACATCCATAGAGGCTGTATTTACTGTAAAGTCGCCGTTGATCCATGTGTTGACAATATTTGAATAAGCCGAGATCGTGAAGGTACCATCAATCCGAGAATCAACTAGACGTTGCAGTCGTAAAGCATTATGCGTAACGTCACCGCTAATACGGCTGTTATATATATACGTGTTGAGGTTCCCTTGATGCTCATCTTGGATGACCCCACCAACGACAGCACCATTCAAAAGCTGAAATTCAATCGTTGTGAATCCATGAACCGGATCAATATCTTGGAAAATGATATCACCGCTAATGATGGCGCCGTCTGTGTAATTTGTATGCGTGCTAACAGATGTGCCGTTGTCAAAAGTGCCAACAACAGTGACGGGACGAGCGGTAAATGCGGGTCCTTGATTAAGATAGAAGTCTTCTTGGACTTGACTTGTTTGCATTGTCAAGTTTCGTGGGACAGTGGAAGAGAAGTTGGTCCCTTGCCCATCACCGAGAACCCATGGTCCTAATCCAAGAATTTGTACGTGCCGTGCAGGCGGAATGATGACATCTTCATCAAAAGCAGAGTTTGCGGCAACGAGGATCATAAGGCGAGCCCGCATACCAATAGCAACTGCAAGTGGACTACTTGTTGCAGCTGTGACAGCATCCTGTAGTGAAGAAAAAGGATTAGAAGGCGTGCCGTCTCCAGGTCCAGGCGCAGTTGAGTCTGCCCAAAAGACGCTTGTTGCTCCCCACAAGAATACGCCTGGCCCAGTCGGTCCCGTGATTCCAGTGGCGCCAGTAGCGCCGGTGGCGCCAGTAGCACCAGTAACCCCGGTAGCACCAGTGGCACCAGTGACGCCAGTAACCCCGGTAGCACCAGTGGCACCAGTGACGCCAGTAGCGCCAGTAGCACCGGTGACCCCGGTGGCGCCAGTAGCACCAGTGACCCCGGTAGCGCCAGTAGCGCCAGTGACCCCGGTAGCGCCAGTAGCGCCAGTGGCTCCGGTGGGACCAGTAGCGCCAGTTGGCCCAGTAATACCGGCTCCAGTGGGGCCGGTAGGTCCTTGCACACCTAAGGTGGTCCAGTCTGTCCAGGTACCTCCATTATCGGGAGAACTACGAATAAAGATTGTCGGATTGGAGAAATACAATTGTTGAATGTATGGATCACCAATAGGTGGCGTGATAACAGTGACATAAAGCGACCATACGCCGGTAGCCCCAGGAGGAGGTGTGGTCGGCGGTCCAGCGTTATTGTCAGAGCTGTACACACCTGGTGTGAGAAAAATTCCTCCGTCAATATTCGAGTCCGAAGAAATAGGTGTTGTTAATGGAAATGCATTAACGTCTTCTGCTGTTAGCTGCACGTTGCCATTGACTCCTGGAATCCCATTGACAGTAACAACGTCCCCAGACACCCCTTGCGGTCCCGTAGCACCAGTAGGACCACGCAAAGTTGGGATATTGCTGGCGTTTTTCATCTTGGACTCTAAAATGATTTCCTTTTTAAATATGGTTTCTAACATCGTTTGTGTGCTCTCATTGACATTTAAGATATCTTGTATCGTGGCAGGAGGACCGGTGATGCCTGGCAAAGTCCCTAATACATATTGGATCTTCTCGCCCTCGGCGTTTATAATATGGGCTAATCCCATCTCCTCCATTGCAATAGATGATAGTAGTAAATTAACAACATCGTCGCGTGAGACTGAAATATTTGGGGTAATATTCGGCATGTTTGGTTGTGACATGTTTCCCCTCCTTTAATGGTAAGTGTTCTCTAAGTTGAGCGACGTTGCTGCTGTAAAGCTTTTAATGCATGTTGAACTTTTTCCCCTTCTGCGTTGAGGATATGTGCTAACCCCATTTCCTCCATTGCAATGGAGGCTAGGAGTAAGTTGACGGCGTCATCACGATCGATGTTCACATTCGGTGTGAAGTTAGGAATGTTTGATTGGGACAAAATCGATTCCTCCTTTTTAGTATTGGTGTGGATAGTATATGCGTGCTTTAGGACAAAGGAGCGTGTTTCTAAATAATTTGGGTTGTTGTTGATATTCAATTGACGGTGCATATGCAGTGTCAGATTGTAAATATTTTACTCGATATAGAGGATGTCCCGAGGAATTGCTATCTCTAAACACGAATACACGACTGCTAGAAATAAAAAACGTGAGCGCTTACAAAAAAATATACATATAAGGATAAAATTGTGCTATTATGTTCATGTGATATTCGCATAAATTTTAGATATAGAGGGTGAGGAGTGGACACATGGATATAATAGAGATGCTAAAAGAATTAAATGCTAATG
Source organism: Bacillus sp. FSL W7-1360 (assembly GCF_038592975.1). NCBI lineage: Bacteria > Bacillati > Bacillota > Bacilli > Caryophanales > Bacillaceae > Bacillus > Bacillus sp. FSL W7-1360. The sequence goes on from NZ_CP151950.1 coordinate 210,343, forward strand.
TTTTATGGGGCGTACCAACGCTTGTGCTGTTATTTGGAACGGGATTAATTTTAACTTTTATATTAAAAGGGCTGCAGTTTCGTAAGTTAATATACGCTTTTAAATTAGGGTTTGGAAAAGAAGATGCAAATGATGCCAATGCTGCTGGAGATGTGAGCCATTTTAAAGCATTAATGACGTCTTTATCTGCGACCGTTGGAAATGGAAATATTGCTGGAGTAGCGACAGCGGTGACACTTGGTGGACCAGGGGCAATTTTTTGGATGTGGGTTGTTGGGTTGCTTGGAATGGCGACCAAGTACGCAGAGGCACTTTTAGCCGTAAAATACCGCGTTAAGAATGCTAATGGTGAATATTCGAGTGGACCGATGTATTATATTGAGCGAGGGCTCGGTCGGAAATTTAAATGGTTGGCTGTGGCATTTGCTGCGTTTGGTGCGTTTGCTGCACTTGGGATTGGAAACAGTGTCCAATCAAATACGGTTGCTGGTGTAGCGGAAACTAGTTTTTCTGTGCCGCATTGGGTGACAGGGGTCGTGCTTGTATTGTTTGTTGGATTTATTATCTTTGGTGGTTTGCAGCGGATCGCAACGGTATCAAGTATTGCGGTCCCGTTTATGGCACTTTTATATATGTTAGGTGCAAGTATTATTTTAATCATTAACTATGACTTAATTATCCCAGCGTTTCAAACGATTTTTTACTACGCGTTTAATCCAGTAGCGGCGACAGCGGGCTTTGTTGGTATTATTGTTTCTGAAGCGGTGCGTAATGGCGTGGCGCGCGGTATTTTTTCAAATGAAGCTGGACTTGGAACAGCCGCGTTGATTGCTGGGAATGCGCGCTCAGATCATCCTGTAAAACAAGCACTTGTAGCGATGACGGGCACGTTTATTGTGACGATTGTTGTGTGTACGGTGACAGGTTTGACATTGATGATTACTGGATTTTGGGATGCTTCTGGAGGATTAATTTCAGGTGTTGCCCACGACTCTAAATTAGAAGGTGGTCCACTCACGGTGGCAGCATTTGCCTCTGTTTTAGGGAAAGTCGGTGAATACATTGTTGCGTTATCTGTCATTTTGTTTGGTGCCACAACGATTGTCGGTTGGTACGTATATGGTGAAAAATGTACAGAATATTTGATTGGTACAAAGGCAACGTATGGCTATCGTTTTCTCTATTTATTTGCTTGTGGACTTGGTGCGGTTGCTAGTTTAGATGCCGTATGGGCGTTTGCGGATACGGCCAATGCATTAATGATGATTCCAAACTTAGTGGCGTTGCTTTTACTAGCGAAAGTGGTGAAAGCGGAGACGAGTGATTTCTTCACAAACCATTATCGGGCGGCGGGGAAGTAGTTGATGAGTAAGAAGACACCTCTTTATCTCAGGTTTGAGGTACTGATTCCAGTAGCTCAAACCAGAAATATATGGGGTGTTTTTTTAATAGATAAAGTCAGGAAATATGCTATAAAGATTGCATGAAGTAAATGACCGGTGTAAGATACAAGTAGGGTCGTTCAATTGCTTAGGAGTGCTAGCGCGGCATCTTGTACATATACTTGTGAAGAGGTGTTTTTTACAGAAACATACGTGTGATGACTTCGTTGCGGTTGATATGTCACGACTGTAGAATGAATGAAAAAGGGGAGAAAAAAATGAAAAAAAGCAAGTTTCTCATCGTTACTGCATGTGTTAGTGCGCTCACTTTAGCAGCATGTGGGGGAAGTAAAGAAAAGGACATTTTAGAAGAATCACAAGAGAAGATGAAAGCGCTGAAGAGTGTGCAGGTGGAGGAGGAAACTTCCAACACTAGTTCATGGGGAAGTTCTAAGAGCGCTAGTGTAACCAAATTTGTGCTTGATCCATTTGCTAGCCACACAGTGATGAAGACGGAAGAGAGTTATGAAGGAATGGAAGATGACGAGGATGCAGATGCAGGTCCACAGGAGTCCGAACAATATGTGACAGCTGACGGGAAGATGTATGACCGCGGTATGCTTGGAGAAGAAGATGGCTGGGAAATGATGGACTTTAGTGAAGAATTAGAGGGAAATGACAAAGATGATAGGGACATGTATGCTTCGTCCTATGTCAATAAACTTGCAGCATTTATCAAGTTTATTGATGATGTCCAGTATGAGGAAGAAGATGGTTTTCATGTATTCACCTTAGATTCAGGTGATGAAGCGTTGCTCGAATTTGCCAAAGCTGTCCCAGAGACTGGTTTAAACTTTGATGAAGACGCTGTGGGTGATATGGATAAAGAACATGTGGAAGCAATGAAAAAAATGATTGAGAATACGAAGCTGTCAGAGTCGAATGCGACATTGTATATTAATAAAGAGACAAAAATGCTCGAAAAAGTAAACTTTACGTTGCGTATGGAGCGATCAATGGATGGCATGACGGACAAATCTGCTTTGAAAAAGAAAATAAAGCTGTCTCAGTTCGATGAGATCGATTCTATCGAGGTACCGAAAGAAGTGGTAGATGGTGCGAAAGAATATGATCCTAATGCATGGGTTGAGGATGAATTGAAAGAGGCTGAGAAAATTCTGCAATCAGACGATCTTGAAGATGAAGAACGCCGGATGTGGGAGCGACAAAAAGAAACGTATGAAGCGATGCTTACATTTGACGGGGAATGGGGAACTGAGCAAGATATAGAGATGGTTGAGAAGTTCCTTAAAGATGAAAATCTTACAGAAGAAGAACGTAAGTATTTAGAAGAAGAGAAGAAGATGTACGAGGAAATGTTGAAAGAAGAATCAGAGGATGAGAAGGATACCAAAGACGAATAAACAGCAGAAAGCCGCGCGACCTATTGGCGCGGCTTTTCGTTTGAATTCAACCCATCGTTCTCCAAAAGTAACGAACGAACAGACTTGGAGTGGTCCTCTGCACCTCCGAGTCTGTTTTTGCAATAGTGGTGTAAAATAAGATAAGCACATACATATTAACTCCTTTTGCTATGAACGTCTATTAAACAGCCAAATGAGCACTGCATATAAAATATAAAGTCCTGTTACCATAAGCCAGACAGCTTCTTTGTATTGTTCAAAAGTCATTTCATAAAAATGGTCATTGGTAATCTCTAATAAAAACCAGCTTAATGGCAGAAGTGTTAGCGGGATTGAACCAGCCCGATTCAAAATTGCTTGTCCGCGCTCATCTTTTCCTTGTTGTCCCCAGGAGAAATAACAGGTGTAAATGACTGCCCAAAAGAAAATGCATACATATACAAGTGCAAATAAACCGTGCAATAATGCCATTACTCATCCCTCCCCTCTCGTTCATATTGAAAAACGTCATTTATATTAACTTGAAATAAATTAGCAATCTCAAAAGCGAGTTTGAGAGAGGGACTATAGCGATTTTTTTCTAAAGAAATGATGGTTTGGCGGCTAATATTTAAGTGAGAAGCGACTTCTTTTTGTGACCAACCGTGTTCAGCTCGTAGGACAGTAAGACGATTGTTAATATTCCCCATTGTGGCCTTCCCCCCTTCTTTTGTAATGTAACATATTTTTTACTTAAAGTAAAATTTTTTTTACACAGCACCTGTTTAAACATTAAAAAGCCGCCTCTTCACGTCATGAGGCGGCAATGGCTCTTGATTTTAATCTCGTTCATAACACCGCTTCCGCAATGCAACAAGCGGACAAAATCGTAGTGTTCCTTCTGCTGTTTTTTGTGCACCGAATAGGGCCATGATAAATGAAAAAGGACAGTATGGGCGTCGTGTGAAACGAGCCGCAGCCCATGCGAGTAGCGTTAGTCCAATCATCATACGGCATAACGCTTGAATCCGACTAATATTTGGCATAACATGACCTCCTTGAAATGAAAATGTCACAATTAGGCGAGAATGTAGATAGAAAATGTGTTACGATAAAGAGAGGGATGCTGAGTGGTTCTTCCCTTTGAAATGACTGTCGAAATGAAATGAGTGATAAAGATGACAACAGAACGTATTTATCGTTGGACGAAGACACGGTTGCGAACCCACCTCGATGTAGTGAAAGGTGAACGCGCACCAACCATCGTCTTAAAAAACGCAACATATTTAAATTACGCACGCCGAAAATGGGTGCGAGCAAATATATGGGTGGCAGATGACCGCATTGTGTATGTTGGAGAAGAAACGCCTGCGACTTCACCAGAGACAGAAATTGTTGATTGTACTGGAAAATATGTTGTACCTGGTTATATTGAGCATCATGCGCATCCGTTTCAATTATATAATCCCCATAGCTTGGCGGAGTATGCGTCGCTGCGCGGGACAACGACATTGATTAACGACAACCTGGTATTTTTTTTAAATTTAGGCAAAAGGAAAGCGCTTTCTTTGATTGAGAAATTGGATACGCTACCAACATCGATGTATTGGTGGGCGCGATATGATCCGCAAATGGAAATTGTCGGTGACGAAATGTTTTCGAATTCCAAAATGCGCGCGTGGCTTGAGCATCATTTAGTTGTCCAAGGAGGAGAACTAACTTCGTGGCCAAAAGTGTTGCAAGGCGATGATGTGTTGCTGCACTGGATGCAAGAGACAACACGGCTGCGAAAGCCAATTGAAGGACATCTTCCCGGAGCGTCTGAATCAACGTTGGCGCAGATGGCTTTGCTTGGTGTGACATGTGACCATGAGTCGATTACAGGAGAAGAAGTGGTGCGTCGTTTAGATGCTGGTTATACAGTGTCACTACGTCATTCCTCAATCCGCCCTGATTTGGCACAATTGCTCTCTGATATGCAAGCGCTTGGTGTTGATTATTTCGGACGCTGTTTGATGACAACCGATGGCTCATCGCCCTCTTTTTATGAAAAAGGTGTGATGGATCAGTGTATTTCGCTCGCATTGGAAGCTGGGCTCGATCCAATTGACGCCTACGGGATGGCATCTTATTATGTGGCGCGTTACTACCGGATGGATCATAAGCTCGGCATGATTGCGCCTGGTCGCATTGCACATTTGAATATTTTAACAGACGTGCATCACCCAATCCCAGCAAGTGTATTGGCAAAAGGACAATGGGTGAAAAAAGACGGCAAGAAAGCAAAAAAAGATGTCATCATTCCGTGGGCTGATTACGGTATTCGCCCCATTGCGCTGGATTTCGAATTAAAGGAAGAGGACTTAAACTTTTCCATGCCAATGGGAATTGAAATGGTGAATGCGGTTATTTTAAAGCCATATCAAACGGAAATCGAAACAGCCAGTGGCGAGTTAAGTCTTGAGCATGATGAGTCATATTTTGCGATGGTTGATAAAGATGGTAAATGGCTTGTCACAACAACATTGAAAGGGTTTTCTTCATCGGTCATGGGCTTAGCAAGTACGTATTGTTACACAGGTGATGTGATTTTAATTGGGAAGTCGATTGCGGAAATGATTCATGCATTTTCGGTATTAAAGGCACAAGGAGGCGGGCTTGTTATTGTCGAGAACGGTGAGGTCATTGGAAAGATGGTACTGCCGTTACTCGGGATGATGTCTGACAAACCGCTTGAAGAAGTAATGACCGAAGAGAAGGAGATTGTTTCGTTGTTACGGGCGCGTGGTTATAGGCATTCCGATCCAATTTATAGTTTACAGTTTTTCTCTTCTACCCATTTGCCATATATCCGAGCGACATCTCGTGGGATATATGATGTTCGTAAGCGAAAAGTATTGTTTCCTGCGGTGATGCGTGGATAAGTGGAACATGCTAAAATGAAGGAAAGGTGTATGGGCGACGGAAAGAGGTGTGATGGGTGTGCAAATTGACCGAGTGCGTGGAAAAGAAATGGATCAGTTTCTCAAAGCAGTGTTGTCATTAAAAAATATGGATGAGGCCTATGCTTTTTTCGACGACTTATGCACAATAAATGAGGTACAGGCATTCGCGCAACGTTTAGAAGTAGGTCGCATGCTCGCGGCAAAGTGTACGTACCAAAAAATTGAACTGGAAACAGGTGCAAGCACGGCCACCATTTCACGTGTGAAGCGCGCAATGCAACATGGGAATGGGATGTATCAATTGACACTGGACCGTGTTCTAGATCCAAAGCGGAAATAAAACGGATGAGGCTCGAACGAGGTATGTAATCTACTTCGATTGAGCCTGTTTTGATGAGGAAGAATTTTAAAACATTACTAAAACAATAGCGTATATTGATGAAATCAGATACAATAAATATTAAAAAAGTAAAAGGAGCCCTGAAATGACAGAAAAGGGGAATGATCTGACAGCAAGATTGGCAGTAGCTAGTAAACAAATGAAAGCAGATACATTAATTATTAATGGTAAGTTAATTGATGTTTTTACATTAACCATTAAGGAAGATGCGATCGCCATTGTTGATGGTGTCATTGTTGGGATCGGTGATTATACAGATGCAGTGGAAATCATTGATGCGAAAGGACGCTATATTTGCCCAGCGCTCATTGATGGACATGTTCATATTGAATCAGCGATGGTCACACCAGAGGCGTTAGCAGAAATCCTCGTCCCACGTGGGGTGACAACAATTATGGCTGATCCACATGAGCTTGCCAATGTCGGTGGGGTCCCTGCGGTTGAATACATGGTCCAAGCAGCACGTGATTTGCCGCTTAATGTAAAAATGATGGTGCCCTCAAGTGTTCCGGCAGCTTCATTCGAAGAGAATGGTGCCACCGTGACAGCAGGAGACGTGGCAGCATTATTTGCAACAGATGGTGTATATGGTCTTGGAGAAGTGATGGATTATCCAGCTGTATTAAATGGAGATCCGCAAATGCTTGCGAAGTTGCAGGCGGCAAAAGAGCATGGTGCGCCCATTGATGGACATGCGGCTGGACTGCCAGAGGAGGCGTTAAATGCATACGTCACAGCAGGCATTTACCGTGATCATGAAGCAGTGACCAAGGAAGAAGCAGAAGCGCGGATCAGTCTCGGCATGTATGTTCTTATGCGTGAAGGAACAGCAGCTCGAGATGTGGAAGCGTTACTCCCAGCCGTCACGCCCGCGAATGCGCGGCGGTTTGCTTTTGCAACAGATGACAAACATTTAGACGATCTCATTGAAGAAGGTAGCATTGATTTTAACGTTAAAAAGGCCATTTCTCTCGGGATGGAGCCACTCCAAGCGATTCAAATTGCTACATTGAATACCGCAGAATGTTTTAACCTACAGGAAAAAGGAGCGATCGCGCCAGGGAAAGAAGCGAGTTTTCTATTTCTATCTGATTTGGACTCATTTAGCGTAGAAGAAGTTTATGTGCGCGGGCAGCGTGTTGCCGAACAAGGAAGGCTGGTTCAGCCAATTCGGGACCGGCAACCAGTCCCATCCCCTCTCTTAAATAGTGTTCATGTCGCACCGTTTTCACTAGCAGACCTTGCGCTGCCATTACAGGGAACGGGACAAGCTCATGTCATTTGCGCATATCCAGGCTCGATTGTGACAGAAAAAAGAGTTGCGACTGTACCGATGACACTAGATGGACAATTTTGTCCGGATGGCACGTATGTGAAGCTCGTTGTCGCCGAACGTCATCGCGCGACTGGAAATATTGGTGTCGGCATTTTACAAGGAATCACATTTACTTCAGGTGCGCTTGTTTCCACCGTTGCCCATGATTCACACAATATTATTGCGTGCGGAACGGATGATGAAAGTATTTACCATGCGATGCAACATGTGATGGAAATTGGTGGCGGAATGGCAGTTGTGCAAGGGGACAAAATACTGGCGTCATTACCGCTGAAATTAGGTGGACTCATGTCTACGGAGTCAGTTGGCGTTGTAAAAGAACAACTCAATACACTCCAGGCTGCCCTAAAACAAATTGGTTATGAAGCGGAAAAGGACCCATTTTTGACATTGGCATTTTTAGCGTTACCGGTTATTCCGTCATTGAAATTAACTTCGCGTGGACTGTTTGATGTAGAGAAGTTTGCGTTTATTGATGTGGCGGTTAGTGAGTAATCGTACGACCGAAAACGACAAATAGCCGCACCTTGAGGGAGATGCTATTTGTCGTTTTCACTTGCGAAATGTTGTACACTGTGTGTTATACTAAAATGAGTTGAATAGACCATAATGAGGGCTGGCGTCATCTCCTGCGAAAGGAGGTGAGGCGTATGCTGACGGTATTTGAAACGTTATCGCTTATGATTTTGTTCGCGATGTACACGGTTCACGTCCTGTCACATGCAAAAGACAAAGAAAAATAAGCCCTCGTAACGAGTGCCTAGCTCTGGAGAGGGCTTACTGTTCACTTTATTGACGCTAGCGCCAAATGGTGATTCAACGCGCCAGTCGATGTATGACATCGGCTGGTCTTTTTTATTATATGCATTATATGATCATTATACACTTGCTATGACTAGATTTTCAAGTGTTTGCAACGAATGATATACATTTTCACGCCTCTGTTTGCGTACAGCTATTTTTTGGCACGTGCATCACCATACCAGGTAGTTTCTTTCCCATCCAAGTTTCCACTTGCTTTGCAATAGGGATGAGAGATTGTAAATCTATGCCGGTGTTGAGGTTGCTTTGCTCGAATAAATGAACGAGGTCTTCTGTACACACATTACCGACAGCATTCGGCGCGTACGGGCAGCCCCCAAGTCCACCGATCGACGCATCAAAATACCGCACCCCTGCTTCGTAGCCAGCAAGGGCATTTGCGAGCCCTAAGCCCCGTGTGTTATGAAAATGAAGGCCGAGGGTAATGTCTTGTCCAAAGGCGTGATCAAAGGCACGAACCATTTCTTTTACTTGGTAAGGGTGTGCCATCCCTGTTGTATCACCGAGTACGATGTGAGAGACGCCGGCGGTTAAAAATGATTCAGTCATGTGAAGGACATCTTTTTGACTTACTGCTCCGCTAAATTGACAACCAAAAGACGTGGCGAGAATGGCGGTTACTGGGAGGTGTGCGCTTGCTTCTTTTGTTGCGGGCAGTAGTTGGGAAAGTCCTTCTTTTACGGAACGTTTCGCATTTTTTTGATTGAATGCGTCGCTGACAGCAATAGAAACGTGTAAATGGTCAATCGATGTTTTGAGCGCTCGTAAAATGCCGGTTGGATTTAATGCAAGTCCAGCGACAATGACGTGTGCAGGTGTGTTCCAATTGGCGAGCACTTCTTCTGCATCTTTCATTGCAGGAACTAGTTTAGGATGCACAAATGAAACCGCTTCCAGTTTTTTTATGCCTGTTGCAGCCAGTTGATCAAGCAGTGTAACTTTTTGTTCAGTTGTCAGTAAGACGGGTTCGTTTTGAAGCCCGTCCCGAACCCCAACTTCACAGATGACCATCATCATTCCTTCTTTCTCAATGGACTTGTAAGCTTAAATATCTAAAGAAAGTTACAGCAGACATCAGCAGTAGACCAATTAAATAAATGATCAAGGTTTTACGGGTTTGCGTATCATCATTTTTTAATATGTGCAAAATGAATAACGCAATCAATATAATATTAAGAAGCGAGACGAGGAAAAATCCAATCAAGGTCGTATATAATTGGGTAGAAGTGATGCCGATAAGGTTGATGACGAAACCGGCTAAAAACAAAAACAAGTAAGTGATCTTTAATGGCGACTTCATAAACTGCTCCTTAGTAAAAATGAATTACATTTATTTTAACATGGGGGAGATACAAATCGTCAATACTGTTTTGTCTTTTGCAAGAGATTTTTGATGACGCACGAAGAAAACTTTACGTGTTTTTCATATTGTCTCTACTTTTTGGGCATATACTGAAAGTGAAGGCTGAACGGAGGGGGCGCGTGCATGAAAGAAGAGGCTCGTTGCGATGGTGTATCGGAGCATATTTTCGTTGGTGCAGGTTGGGCGCTTTTGCTGAGTATACCGATGTGGGGTGGGATCATTTTTTTAGGCATGTTATTATGGCATGTATGCATGTGACGTTAAAAAATTGTTGACACTGATAATGATATTCGTTATCATTTAGAGGTGCAGAGGTTGGTGCAATAACAGTTCTGAAGCAAGGGCTGTTCATCGCTGTCTCTGACTTCTAAGATAAGATCCCCTTTTCACCTTTGCCTGCATATGGTAAAGGTCTTTTTTAGTTTTCTGTAAAAGAATTTTCTAAAGGATATGAGACGACATTCCCCGCGAAGTTTGGTATAATGACAGGCAAGAACGAACATGCGTACCGTCATGTTTGAAGGTGCAGTGAAAAGAGGATTTTGTACATGAAATATTATGATGAATGGCGTCATGTTTTTAAATTAGATCCAAACAAAGAAATAGATGATGACGCGCTTGCATTGGTATGTGAGTCAGGGACAGATGCGGTGATTGTTGGTGGCACGGACGGTGTGACGCTTGATCGTACGCTATCGTTGCTCGCGCGAGTGCGCCGTTTTCCAGTTACGTGTGCGCTGGAAGTATCGACGCTCTCAGCAGTGACCCCCGGGTTTGATCATTATTTAATCCCCGCTGTCATGAACAGCACCGATGTGAAGTGGTTTGTTGGAAAGCATCATGAAGCGGTGAAAGTGTATGGTGAGTTGATAGATTGGGAAGAAGTGCTTGTGGAAGGGTATTGTGTGTTAAATGATAAGGCAAAAGTAGCGCAAAAAACAACAGCTAATACGGCGCTTACGACAGAAGATGTGCTCGCCTATGCCCGTCTTGCTGATAAAATGTATCGCTTTCCGTTTTTCTACTTAGAGTATAGTGGTGTGCTTGGATCGAAGGCACTCGTGGAGCAAGTACGTGAAGTGTTGACAGAGACAAAGCTGATTTATGGTGGTGGGATTAAAACGGCAGCGGAGGCAGCGGCGTTTGCGGCTTATGCCGATGTTGTTGTTGTCGGTAACGCCATTTATGAACAATTGGAAGAAGCGCTAAAAACGGTCGAGGCTGTGCGCGCGCAAAAGGCATGATAAGGTGGTGGTCATATGCAGGAAACAACGATTGAACAAATGATTGCAAAGTTAAATGAGCGTCAACAGCAAGCAGTCCGACATACGGAGGGACCACTTTTACTTATGGCTGGCGCTGGGAGTGGGAAAACACGTGTACTAACGCACCGTATTAGTTATTTGTTGCAACATGTTGGCGTGAAGCCGTGGTCTGTCCTTGCGATCACATTTACGAATAAAGCCGCAAATGAGATGAAAGAACGGGTGGCATCGCTCGTTGGTCCACCAGCAGAAGACATTTGGATTTCAACGTTTCATTCGATGTGTGTACGGATCTTACGACGTGATATTGACCGGATTGGCTACGAGCGGAATTTTACGATCTTAGATACGTCTGACCAAATATCGGTCATCAAGCAAATTTTAAAAAAGCAAAATGTTGACCCTAAAAAATTTGCACCTAAAGCGTTGTTAGGTACGATTTCCAGCGCAAAAAATGATTTGAAAACGCCAAAGCAATTTTTAAAAGAGGCGACGGACTTATATGCACAAGTAGCAGCCGATGTATATATTGACTATACAGAGCGCCTGCAGCAAAATAACGCACTAGATTTTGATGACTTGATTATGAAGACGATTCAATTGTTTCACGATGTACCAGAAGTGCTCGAATTTTACCAGCGTAAATTTCGTTACATTCATGTTGATGAGTACCAAGACACGAACAAAGCGCAGTATCAGCTCGTGCAAATGTTAGGTGCATTATCACGGAATGTGTGCGTTGTTGGTGACGCCGATCAGTCGATCTATCGTTGGCGCGGGGCAGACATGACGAATATTTTATCATTTGAAGAAGATTATCCAGATGCAACGGTCATTTTATTAGAACAAAATTACCGCTCAACAAAAACGATTTTACAAGCTGCAAATGAAGTCATTGCGAATAATATGACGCGGAAGCCGAAAAATTTATGGACGGAAAATGATGCTGGTGCGAAAATTCGGGTGTATGAGGCAGAAACAGAACAGGACGAGGCCATTTTTGTGACGGGAGAAATTGTGGACGCTGTCCGTCAACGGGGTTATGAATATCGGCATATTGCCGTATTATATCGCACGAATGCGCAATCTCGTATGATTGAGGAGCAATTTGTCCAGTCTAATATTACTTATCAAATGGTTGGTGGGACAAAGTTTTACGAGCGAAAAGAAATTAAAGATATGCTTGCTTACTTGCGGATTGTATCAAACCCAAATGATGACATGAGTTTTCAGCGGGTTGTCAATGTGCCAAAGCGTGGGATCGGTCTGGCGACGGTTGAAAAAGTTGCTACGTATGCTGAAATGAATGACATGTCAATGTTTGCCGCATTAGATGAGTTAGAACATATTGGTATCACAGCGCGTGCGCGAACGAAGTTACTGGAATTTCGCGACTTGGTAAGGCAGTGGATGCGGCTACAGGAGGAAATTTCTGTCACCGAATTAACTGAAGGATTGCTAGATACAACCGGTTACCGACAAATGTTACAAAGTGAACAAACAATTGAAGCGAATTCGCGGTTGGAGAATATTGATGAGCTTTTAACAGTGACACAAGCATTTGAAGGGCGGAGCGAAGATCGGAGCTTAGTCGCATTTTTGACGGATTTGGCACTTGTGGCAGATATTGATCAGCTTGATGAAGATGAAAAAGAGAACCAATCAGCAGTAACATTAATGACGTTGCACGCAGCAAAAGGGTTGGAATTTCCGCTCGTCTTTTTAATTGGGATGGAAGAAGGTGTCTTCCCACATAACCGATCTTTGTTTGACACGGAGGAAATGGAAGAAGAGCGCCGTCTTGCCTATGTCGGGATGACGCGAGCAGAGAAGGAATTGTATTTAACGAGTGCGAAAATGCGGACGTTGTATGGGCGAACGCAAGTGAACCCTCGTTCTCGTTTTATTAGTGAAGTACCCACCACATTGCTTAATACGCAGGCAAAAGATGAACCTTTTTTACAGTCTGTTTCTGCGTCTCCTTTTATACGGACGCGTCCAGTGACGACAGGTGGAGAAAGATTCGCATGGCAGACCGGTGACAAAGCGCGCCATAAAAAATGGGGTGTTGGTACGGTCGTTAGTATTAAAGGAGACGGCGATGATGTCACATTAGATATCGCCTTTCCATCGCCAACGGGAATGAAGCGGTTGTTTGCAAAATTTGCTCCGATCACGAAAGAATGAGGAAGGTAGGGAAAAAGGTGGACAAGCGTGAAGCAGAAGTGAGATTGCAGCAACTTAAGAAACAGTTAAATAAATATAATGAGCAATACCATGTACATGATGCGCCGGAAGTGTCTGATGTCGTGTATGATCAATTGTTTCACGAGCTGCTTGCATTGGAAGAAGCATTCCCGTCGCTTGTAACTGATGATTCCCCGAGCACTCGGATCGGGGGAAAACCGCTTAAAGCTTTTACAAAAGTGCACCATCGTGTACCGATGTTAAGCTTAGGGAACGCGTTTTCTTCACAAACACTACGTGAATTTGATGAGCGCATTCGTCACGCATTAGAGGAAGATGTTGCTTATGCATGTGAGTTGAAGTTTGACGGTTTAGCTGTGTCTCTCACATACGAAGAAGGTAGACTGATCCGTGGAGCCACGCGGGGAGACGGGACAACAGGTGAAGACATTACGCGTAATTTAAAGACGATTACAGACATCCCGCTCGTCCTTAGGCAGCCTGTCTCTATCGAAGTGCGTGGTGAAGCGTATATGTCAAAAAAAGCTTTTGTGGCGCTGAATGAAGCACGTCTCTTAGCTGAAGAGGCGCCATTTATGAACCCTCGGAATGCCGCGGCAGGATCACTGCGGCAACTTGATCCGAAGGTGGTGGCAAAACGAAAGCTTGCTTTTTTTGCTTACGGGCTTGTTGGAGAAGGACTAGGTGCCCCAATATCTCAATATGAGCGACTACGTTATTTACACCAACTAGGCTTTAGGGTGAATAAGGAGGCTGCGCGTTGTGAAACAATTGACGACGTGATTTCTTACGTTGAAAAGCAACAAGTCGCGCGACACGAGTTGCCGTATGAAATAGATGGGGTTGTTGTGAAAGTTGACGCGCTCCCACAACAAGAACGGTTAGGTTTTACCGCGAGAAGCCCACGCTGGGCGATCGCATTCAAATTTCCAGCAGAAGAAGTGACGACAACATTGCAGGCGATTGAATTAAATGTCGGTCGAACAGGCGTAGTGACACCGACAGCCCAACTGGCGCCAGTACTCGTTGCAGGGACGACAGTCCAGCGGGCATCACTTCACAATGAAGACTTCATTCGGCAAAAAGATGTACGCATTGGTGATACGGTCATGATTAGAAAAGCGGGCGATATCATTCCAGAAGTTGTTGCTGTTGTAGAGGCGCAGCGAACCGGAAAAGAAAAAGTGTTTGAAATGCCACGTGTATGTCCGGAATGTGAGAGTGAGCTTGTCCGTCTAGACGAAGAAGTCGCTTTACGGTGCATCAACCCAATGTGTCCAGCACAAATTCGTGAAGGCATGATTCATTTTGTCTCGCGTCAAGCGATGAATATTGATGGTGTGGGCGAGAAAGTGATTAGCCAACTGTTTGCCCATAACTTGATTCAGGATGTATCTGACTTATATTGTTTAGATAAACAAGCGTTGCTAGCGCTCCCGCGTATGGGTGAAAAATCGGTCACACATATGCTTCATGCAATTGAAGCATCGAAGAAAAACTCGCTTGAGCGCTTAATTTTTGCACTAGGTATTCGTTTCATTGGCTTCAAAGCATCCCAGACGTTGGCACGTACATTTAAGGCGATGGATGAGCTTAGAACCGCCTCGGAAGAATCGTTAATTGCAGTTGAGGAAATCGGTGCAAAAATGGCTGCATCGCTCGTGGCGTATTTTTCAAATGAAAAAGCGCAAGCACTGTTAGAAAAGCTGCGCGCGTACGGTGTAAATATGACCTATTTAGGTGCCACAAGTGAATCCGTATCCTCCGATACCATTTTTGCAGGAAAAACGGTTGTATTAACGGGGAAATTAACAGCATGGACACGAGATGAAGCAAAAGAGGCAATCGAAAGGCTTGGTGGCAAAGTGACAGGCAGTGTGAGTAAAAATACAGACCTCGTCATTGCCGGTGAGGATGCAGGATCAAAGAAAACGAAAGCAGAGAGTTTAGGAATAGACATCTGGACAGAGGCTGATTTCAGTGAGGCGATAGCAAGATTGACGGAAAAGGAGACGGAATCGAAATGAAACGCTTGAGTATCATGGGGCTTGTAAGTATGCTCATTTTATCTGGTTGCGGTTGGTTCGAGTCAAAAGATAAACAAGAGAAACAAAAAGAAGTGATGCCTACAGAGGACCTTGATGTGACTTCAACTGTTGAGGCAGCAGAGGGTTATTATCGGAGCATTCGTAAAGACGGGCAATATGTTCATGGAGACACGAGGGGGGTAGGTGCTTCTTCTGTCACGACGCAAACTGATTTAAATTGGTTAGAAATGGGATTGCAACAAATTGCCCAAGAACACTTCGATATTGAACATTATTATTTTCAAGAAGGTGCCTACATTCAGCGCGAGGAAGTAGAGGCGTGGTTGAAACGAGACGGGGAAGGGGAAGAAGAAGCAGCTTCTCTTGGATTAAATCCCCCTCTAGGTGAAGGTGATAGTCGGAAAAAGCAAGAGGAGAATAGCCCATTAATTGTGTCTCGGCTGCTAGAGCATAATTATGTAACGAAAGATAAAGACGATGTGTACGAGATGGGTGGGATTGTCATTGGAATTGCACTGAATCAAGTGTATCAATACCGCTTTAGGGACGACAATAATAACGTTGTTACAGGCAAAACAGAAGTTGAGAAAGCAGAGCGAGAGAAAAAAGGCATGGAAGCCGCTGAAAAGATTGTTCAACGTATGCGTGAAAAACCACTCAATCCAGAGGCGTCTGAAGGAGAAGAGGGTCCGACGTTGGCAGATGTGCCAATTGTGATTGCATTATTTGAGGAATCTGAAGGACAGTCTGTAACGACCGGTCATTTCTTCAAAGTAGCTGTAGACACGCCAGGAAAAGGGCTTGAGTGGTCTGACATCAAGCAAAGAAATCTTTACTTCCCTTCAGCAGCAGCAACGGAAGAAAAACGTGACGATGCTGAGCACTTCGATCGTTTTCAAGAAGAAATTCAAGCATTCTCTGAAAATCAAGTTGGTGTCGTTGGGCGTGCGCGCTATGAAAACAACCACCTTGCAAAATTGGTTATCGACTTAAACATCCAATACCATGGTAAGACTGAAGTGGTCGCGTTGACGCAATATGTGGCTGAACTAGTGAAGAAGTATTATAAAAACGCCCTTGTCGATGTCAATGTGTCGGCAATGACAGGGGAGCTAGAAAGCGTCATTTCGCATGAACCGAAGAAAGAGCCGTTCATGTATATTGTCAATTAAGTATGTGGAAGTAATTATTTGCGGCATTTTGTTGCCTTTTTGCACCTGCATTGGTATCATGAGTCATATTGTCAACAGTTTTGAAGTAAGGAGTGGGACGATTGTCAACAATTTCTAAAGAACAAGTGAAGCATGTGGCACACTTGGCTCGTTTAGCCATGAGCGAAGAGGAAGTTACACGTTTCCAAGGGCAGCTTGAGAAAATCATTACATTTGCAGAACAATTAAATGAAGTCAACGCGGACGGTGTAAAACCAATGACACATGCGTTTGAATCACGTAATGTGCTACGCGAGGATACGCCTGAAAAAGGATTACCGGTTGAAGACGTATTAAAGAATGCACCTGACCATGAGGCGGGACAAATTCGGGTGCCTTCTGTATTTTCATAAACAGGAGAGAGGGGGTTTAGCATGTCATTATTTGATCATTCATTGAGAGAATTGCAACAAAAATTAACTGCGAAAGAGATTTCCGTTACAGACTTAGTCGATACGTCTTATCGACGTATTGCAGAAGTTGATGATAAAGTGTCAGCGTTTTTAACACTGGACGAAGCGCGCGCGCGTGCAGCGGCAAAACAGTTGGACGATGCGATTGCCACTGATAAAAGCATGCTTTTCGGTTTGCCGATTGGTATTAAAGATAATATTGTAACGAAAGATTTAAAAACAACATGTGCAAGTAAAATTCTTGATGGTTTTGAGCCGATTTATGATGCGACGGTGATGCATAAACTTGACGATGCGCAAGCGATCACGATTGGAAAGTTAAATATGGATGAATTTGCGATGGGTTCGTCCAATGAAACGTCGGCATTTGGCGTGACGAAAAACCCGTGGAACACAGCGTATGTTCCAGGTGGTTCAAGTGGTGGTTCAGCGGCAGCGGTTGCGGCTGGGGAAGTGCTATGTAGTTTAGGGTCTGATACAGGGGGTTCGATTCGTCAGCCCGCTTCTTATTGCGGGGTCGTTGGGTTAAAACCTACATATGGACGGGTATCGCGTTTTGGTTTGGTCGCATTTGCATCATCACTAGACCAAATTGGCCCATTAACGAGAACCGTTGCTGATAATGCCCATGTACTAGAGGTGATTTCCGGTCATTGTACAGCTGACGCTACCTCGGCAAATGTAACAGTTCCTGCTTTTAGTGAAGCATTGACTGGAGATGTTCGCGGCTTACGAATTGCGGTCCCAACGGAATATATGGGTGAAGGTGTCGATGATGCAGTAAAGCAATCGGTACGCGATGCTTTAAAGGTATTAGAAGGACTCGGAGCGATTGTGGAAGAAGTATCACTCCCGCATTCGAAGTATGCACTGGCGACGTATTATTTAATTGCTTCTTCAGAGGCGTCTTCAAACTTGGCTCGTTTCGATGGTGTACGCTACGGTTATCGTACAGAAAACGCGGAGGATTTACTCGACATGTATTTGAAAACACGGGCAGAAGGTTTCGGCGAAGAAGTGAAGCGGCGCTTAATGCTCGGGACATTTGCACTTAGTACCGGTTTTTACGATGCCTATTATAAAAAGGCCCAACAAGTGAGAGCACTTATTAAACAAGATTTCGATGAAGTTTTCTCTCGTTTTGATGTTATTATTGGCCCAACAACGCCGACGCCGGCATTCCGTATTGGCGAGAAGATAGATGATCCTCTTACGATGTATGCTAATGACTTACTGACGATTCCGGTGAACTTAGCGGGTGTACCGGCGATTTCTGTACCATGTGGTTTTCAAGCGGGGTTACCACTTGGATTACAAATCATCGGGAAACATTTTGACGAAGAAACGATTTATCGCGTCGCTGATGCGTATGAACAAGCGACAGGGTTTACGAAAGAAAAGCCGGCGCTATAAAACAGATGAAACGGTAAGGAGGGAATCGGCATGAAGTTTGAAACTGTGATCGGCTTAGAAGTGCATGTGGAGTTAAAAACAGAAGCAAAAATATTTTCGGCAAGCCCAAACCATTTTGGGGCTGCACCGAACACGAATACAAGTGTGATTGATTTAGGCTATCCAGGGGTATTACCAGTATTAAACAAAAAAGCGGTTGACTATGCGATGAAAGCAGCAATGGCACTCAATTGCCAAATTGCGACGGACACAAAATTTGACCGTAAAAACTACTTCTATCCAGATAATCCAAAGGCATATCAAATTTCTCAATTTGACAAACCGATTGGTGAACATGGATGGATTGAAATTGAAGTTGAAGGCGTTAAAAAACGAATCGGCGTGACCCGGGTGCATTTAGAAGAGGACGCGGGGAAGATGACACACGGCGCCGACGGTTACTCGCTCGTTGATTACAATCGCCAAGGGACACCACTTATCGAAATTGTGTCAGAGCCAGATATTCGTACTCCTGCTGAGGCTTATGCCTATTTAGAGAAGCTAAAGGCGATTATCCAATATACAAGTGTATCTGATTGTAAAATGGAAGAAGGTTCACTTCGTTGCGACGCAAACTTGTCTCTCCGTCCAGTTGGACAAGAAGCGTTTGGGACAAAAACAGAACTAAAGAACTTGAACTCTTTTAACTTTGTACGTAAAGGGTTAGAATATGAGGAGAGACGCCAAGCGGAAGTGCTCCGTGCAGGCGGTGTCATTCATCAAGAAACACGGCGTTATGATGAAGCGAAGCAACAAACCATTTTAATGCGTGTCAAAGAAGGATCGGACGACTATCGTTATTTCCCGGAGCCAGATTTGGTACCACTTCACATCGACGATGCATGGAAAGACCGTGTCCGCGCCCAGATCCCAGAACTTCCGGATGAAAGAAAGGCACGTTATGTCTCAGAACTAGGACTATCTCAGTACGATGCGCACGTACTAACACTGACAAAAGAGATGTCGGATTTCTTTGAGGAAGCCACTGGCTATGGTGCAGATGCGAAGCTTGTAGCGAATTGGCTTATGAGTGATATTCTTGCTTATATGAACGCTAAGCAAATTGATCTTGGCGACACTGCGTTAACACCAATTGGGCTGTCAAGGATGATCAAGCTCATTTCTGCAGGAACAATCTCATCAAAAATTGCCAAGGAAGTCATGAAAGAACTCCTCGAACATGGCGGCGATCCTGAACAAATCGTCAAAGAGAAAGGCCTTGTGCAAATCTCTGATGAAGGCGAGTTACGACAAATCATCGGAAAGATTTTAGATGAGAATGAGCAATCGATCATTGATTACCGTGGTGGGAAAGACCGCGCCCTGAAATACCTTGTCGGTCAAACGATGAAAGCAACGAAAGGGAAAGCCAACCCACCAATGGTCAATAAGTTGTTGCTTGAAGAAATAGCGAAGCGATAAAAATGTTTTAAAGGAGCGGGCAACGGTTGAAACAGAGGAAAAGATGTTTCAACCTCCTGCACCTTTAATAAAGTAGGGATGAACAATGAAACGAGCAAGAGTCATCTATAACCCAACTGCGGGGCGTGAGCAGCTACGCAAAAACCTTGCCTATATTTTAGAACGACTTGAACGAGCGGGATATGAAGCTTCTGCGCACGCAACCACACCAAAAGAAGGCTGTGCCAAGGAAGCAGCACGTCTAGCTGGAGAACGTGGATTTGACGTTGTCATTGCGGCAGGTGGAGATGGGACAATTTTTGAGGTCGTGAATGGATTAGCAACATTACCGGAACGCCCGATGCTCGGGATTATTCCCGCCGGCACGACAAATGACTTTGCACGCGCATTGACAATTGCTAAGGACATTGAAAAAGCATGCGATGTGCTATGTGAAGGGTATTATGAACCAATTGATATTGGCGCGATTAATGATAAATTTTTTATTAACATTGCCGCAGCAGGTTCATTAACTGAGCTGACCTATGAAGTACCAAGTAAAATGAAGACGATGGTCGGGCAACTTGCTTATTACTTGAAAGGGATTGAGAAGCTCCCGCAAATTAAGCCAACGTCTGTGCGTATTACGTATGATAACCATGTATTTGAAGGTGAGATTATGACATTGCTCATTGCAAATACAAATTCTATTGGTGGGTTTGAAAAGCTATGTCCAGGAGCATCTTTGCAAGATGGTTTGTTTGACCTGCTCATTGTGCAGAAAACGACATTTCCAGAATTTTTGCATGTAGCATCATTAGCGATGCGCGGGGATCATCTTTCGCACCCTAAATTGTTACATATACAGGCAAAGCAAGTGACGGTTGAAGTGTTGCAAGGTGCCGAAATGCAACTCAACTTAGATGGTGAACGCGGTGGTGTGTTGCCTGCTAAATTTACAAATTTGCATCATCATTTCCAAATGTTGATGCCAAGAGTAAGAACGCGGAAATAAACAGACACTGGTGTGAAAAAGCCAGTGTTTTTGTATGACTTGAAGACGAGGCGGTATGAATGATGAAAAAAGCAAAGCCCCCAGTGCAGAAGAATGAAACATTGACGGTGACCATAGAAGATTTGACGCATGATGGTGCGGGTGTCGCAAAAGTGGATGGCTACGCGCTCTTTGTTCCAAACGCATTACCAGGTGAATTGGTAGATATTAAAGTGGTGAAGGCAAACAAAGGCTATGGATTCGCACGTTTACTGCAGATAAATGAGGAAAGTTCAGCGCGTGTAAAGCCGCCATGCCCGATTTTTGACCGCTGTGGGGGTTGCCAAATTCAGCATCTGGCTCAACATGCACAGCGTTCTTACAAACAAAAACAAGTCAAAGATGTACTTGCACGTATTGCAAACCAGCCAGACGTACCCGTGGAGACGACAATTGGGATGGATGAACCGTGGAACTATCGCAATAAAGCACAAGTCCCTGTTGCCAGTCAACATGGAAAGTTTGTTGCTGGTTTTTATGCGAAGAGAAGTCATACCATTGTTGATATGGATACGTGCCCGATCCAAGAAGAAGCAAATGACCACGCGGTGCAAGTGGTAAAAAGGCTCGCCAAACAGTACGGGATCACACCATACAATGAGGACAAGCACAGTGGTTGTTTACGACATATTGTGACCCGTGTTGGGAAGGTTACCGGACAAGTCATGGTTGTCCTCGTAACAAAAGATAAGAAACTTCCTCATCAAGCGGCGCTCATCCGGGAAATCCGTGAACATGTTGCTGGAGTTGTTTCGGTTGTACATAATATGAATGCTGCCCGCACGAATGTCATTTTCGGAGAAGAGACGCACATTTTGTGGGGAGAAAGCCACTTGCATGATGAGCTACTTGGCATTCGCTTTGCCATTTCAGCGCGCTCCTTTTACCAAGTGAATCACGCGCAAACAGAGCGACTTTACCGGCAGGCGCTCGCGTATGCCGAATTAACCGGAACAGAGACAGTCATTGATGCGTATTGCGGAATTGGCACATTGACGCTATGCTTAGCGAAACAAGCCAAGCATGTGTACGGCGTGGAAATCGTTCCTGAAGCGATCACCGATGCGAAGTATAATGCGAAAATGAATCATATTGAGAACGTCGACTTTGTTGTCGGCGAAGCAGAGAAAGTGATGCCGTGGTGGTATGCACAAGGCATTCGTCCAGACGTCATCGTGGTCGATCCACCACGAAAAGGGTGTGATGAGGCGTTGTTGCAAGCAATGGTGGCGATGAAACCGAAGCGGATCGTCTATGTATCGTGTAATCCGGGCACGCTTGCGCGGGATATAAAATTGTTGTCAGAAGAAGGTGGGTACAAGGTAGATGTCGTGCAACCTGTTGATATGTTCCCGCAGACGACGCATGTGGAGTGTGTGGCGAAGTTGACGCTTATGTAGACGGGGAATTTAGGAGGCTAAATATAAACATTGGAATTGAGTCAGGCTGTAAACTAGGGGGATAAAGATGATTGTTGTAGAGTTTTTGTTAAGTTTATCGATCACTTTTTTTATTGTGGTGTTATGCAAAGGTATCTTGGATGAGATACTCGGATCGGTAAAACAGTTAAAAGCCTCATCATGGGAGCAATAACAATCGCTCTCATCATCAATTTCCCGTTATTTTTAGCAAGATTTTTAGCAGAAACGTTTTTGTGATAAGTTCTTTGACCTCGTTCCACCACATACGGGGTCTTTTTTATATTCTAAAAGTCTGCCAGAATCCACAACGCAAAAACGCCAAGCAGAATGCTTGACGCAATAAAAAAGGATGGGTAGGTCTCAGACTAAACATAACATTAATATGTGTTATGTACGTTCAAAATATTTTTACCGGTTCATTAAACGTGTTACAATTAACTCGTAATAGCATAGGTGACGCAAATGTGGGCAGCACTCCCTTGAGAGGGGGTGATTGGATGACCGTCTTTCAAACGCTGATGCTAGTAGCCATGTCTTGTGGTGTATTAGTCTCGTTAATGTTGTTAGTCGTGTCAATCGTTACTCTTAGTAAAAAAGAGTAAACCCGCTGAGCGTGCCAGCTTAGACACGGATTTACTCCCTGACAGGCTGTCCCTTTTGTTGGGAACCTTGCTATTGCAGACCGTGGGTGTTACGAGCACTCGCGGTCTTCTTCATTCTATGCTTTGTTAAGGCTCATTATACATGTGGGGTGAACAAGGTGTCAAATGAAGGGACCATGACGTAAACTGACATTCTGGTATCCCTCTTACAACCTGAAGTGAAATTGCATTTACATGGTATGCGTTCCCCCACAATAAACAGGATAGCTGTGTTATAATTTGTGCATATAGCGTGTAATGGGGGTGACGTCAAATGTCTCGTAAGGTCATTTTGTATATTGCGACAAGTGTAGATGGATTTATTGCGGATAAAGAAGGGGAGATTGATTGGCTTACGCAATATGGCGATCAAGAAGCTGTAAGCGCTGACGACTCTTATGTCAATCTTTATCATCGCATTGATACGGTACTGATGGGGCGTAAAACGTATGATCAGGTGGTCGACGAATTAATGCCTGAGCTGGGTGCTGATTATTTTTATGCCGACAAGACGAACTATGTCATGACCAGTCGGACTGCAGAGCCACGAGAGAATGTACGCTTCGTCAAAGAAGACGTGGTGCGTTTTGTGGAAGGTTTGAAGTCTGAAGTAGGGAAGGATATTTGGCTAATTGGTGGAAGTTCTTTAGTCAATCCTTTAAATGAAGCCGGATTAATTGATGAATACCAAATAACGTTGATCCCAGTATTGTTAGGAGAAGGCATGCCCCTTTTTACAAATGGTACTGCTCAAACTAATTTGAAGTCTGAAAAGGTGTATGAGCGTGGTGGATTGGTTTACTTAACCTACACAAGAGTATAGATAAACGAGAGGAGAAATGAACTTGATAGGAAAGACGCGTTATTTCATGGATATAGAAAAAGAAGAAGCATGGTTAAATAAGATGCGTGAAGCAGGATATCAATTTGTGGATAGAGGTTGGTTTACCTATTATTTTAAAAAAGTTGAAACCATAGATTCGAAAACAATAAAAATTGACTATAAAAAATGTCGTGATGAACAAGCATTGTCTACATACCTTCAACCTTTTCAAGAGGAAGGATGGAAGCGTGTTTGTGGCAAAAGTGACATCCATTATTTTGAAAAAGACGATCCTGCAGCTTCTGAAGCCATTTTTTCAAGTAAAGAGCAGATTGTGAAGGGATATAAAAAGCTAACGATGCTATGGAGTATTTTTGCCATCTTATTCGTTAGTTGGACTGTAATCTTATTATCAACAGGAATGATACCGGACATATCTAATCCAAAAGCATTTTTCTACACGCCTGGTTTGTGGGATGCAGAAGGTGAAGCGTTTCTAAGTGCTTTTTGGTTTGAATTTCATTTGCGTTTGGTAGGATGCTTGGGTCGTATTTCGTTATTTCCATAGGCTTGTTATATGTCTTCTTGACCGTAAAAACATACAGGATATATAAGAGAATGTTGGCTGGCAGCGTCCGAGTACAGTAGATGAAGGTATTCGGAGAACAGCGTCCAGACCTAAATTACCGAAAAAGGCAAGGTGTCTATGCTGTTGTAATTGATGCAGAGACAAAGAAATGTATGACCGTGCAAACAGAGCGTGGCCACTTTTTACCCGGGGGCGGCATTGAAGCGGGAGAGTCACTACAAGACTGCTTAAAAAGGGAAATGCTTGAAGAAACAGGTTATGAAGTTGAAGCAGGTACTTTTATTGGAAAAGCACAGCAGTATTTTCTATCACCGCAAAATGAGCCTTTGTTAAGTGAAGCTTCTTTTTACGCAGTAAAGTTGCTAGATAAGGTGCAGGAACCGACTGAAGTCGACCATACTGTGACGTGGATTGACTTGGATTATTTAGAGGGATATTTGTATCACGCGCACCATGAGTGGGCGGTGAGAAAGGCGGTGTGATAGCCGTCTGCTTTGCCTGAAACTGGAAATACTCGCTCGTGATATGTAAGTGTTTGCAAACCGTGGTTTTTGGTTGGAGTGATTGTCGTTTTTCCTGGATAAACGTGACCACAAATACATCGTTAAGGTAGGTAGCAGGAGATGGAAAAATATTTGTTTACGAGATTCAAAAGAAAAAACCAAACATATGCAAGATTTATCAAAAATATGTTATCAGAACGTATGTTGTGCTATAATAAAAAATACGATAGGGTACAGGACGTTCATTGAGTGATAGCACTTTCGTTAGAGAGGGGGTGGTATTGCGGTATGACCGTCTTTCAAACACTTGTCGTTCTGATCTCGTTTGCTAGTTTGATCGTGTCTGTTGTCACTTTGGCACAAAACAAAGAGTAACCCATTTGTAAGCTGTGGCGGCTTTGTCAATGGGTTACGCTTGTTCTTTAGGCTGTCCTCTTTGTAACAGTCCTGCTATCGTAGACCGTTGGTGCTGCACACACCAGTGGTCTTTTTGTATACACCTAGTTTTCTTTATTATACGCTTTATATAAAACGCGAATCAAGGGGATCGTATGTTCTTTGTTCTGCTCACTTTATCACGACAAATGGACGCATCATTTCATAGTCTTCGTGCTCTAGCATGTGACAATGCCAGACGTAAAGGCCAATATACGGGATAAAATGCATGATGACACGCGTTACTTCCCCGGGGTCGGTGCGTACAGTGTCTTTCCAGCCGCATTCTTCTCGTTCTGGTGGTCGGGGAGGACCTGTATAGTGGAGTGTGCCGTCTTTTTCATAGGCAGTGATGTCGAATGGACGGCGATCGAGAATGAGAAAGTCAATTAAATGTACATGCATCGCATGACTGTTATCTGTGAGATTAATAAATGACCATATTTCCGTTGTACCAAGTTGTGGAGTTTCAGTGATCGCATCATCCCAGTGCGATTTGTTGAGTAACATAATTGGCCGTCCATATTCATCAGTCAAATGATCAAGTGTCAAGTAGCGTTCTTTGGCAGCTGTTGTTGGATTCAATGGTTTGATTGGCCGTAATTTCTGTGGGATCATGCTCGTGTCTGGAGCGGAAAGTGGTTGTGTGACATGAAAGGCCATGACGATGCCGGTGGTAGTGGGATCCGGTGTTGGACCTCCAGGGTAAGGGGCAGGAGCCTCGTTTTTTAAGGTGATGTGTGCTTGTTCCATGCCGGTGAAGTCAATGATGACTTCGACGCGTTCGGCTGGAGCTAAAGTGATTTTCTGTAGGCAGACGGGTGCTGGTGTCAATGCGCCGTCGGTGGCAATGAGATAAAATGGTTGCCCTAAATCGAGCGAGAGTGTATAAAAGCGGGAGTTGGCAGCGTTTAAGAAGCGGAAGCGATATTTTCGTGGTTCCACCTGCATGTAAGGCCACACTTTCCCGTTAACAACATTCGTATCACCGAAAAACTCTCCAACAATCGATGTTGTCAGCTCTGGAACGGGCTTTTCTCGTTGATGTGGGTAATAGAGGGAACCATCCGTGTTAAAAGATTTATCTTGAATGACAAGTGGGATATCAAAAGGTCCTGATGGGAGCGGGAGTTTGTGTTCCAACTGATCGTGAATGAGATAAAATCCAGCAAGCCCTGCATATACATTTAACCGCGTAATGCCAATCGCATGATCATGATACCAGAGCGTACAAGCGGGCATGTCGTTTTCGTAGTGATATACTTTTCGTTCGAACAATGGACCAACTTCCATAAAACCACTTGTAAACCATGCGTCTGGATACCCATCGCTATGTGGCTTCACGCGCGCGCCGTGCAGGTGGGTGACCGTTCGTACTTCTGGTACATCTTTGTGTGCACCATGAACGGTGAAGTCAACCGGGAGGAAGTGTTTTTTTGGTAAATGATTGGCCCACTTCACATACACTTGTTCACCACGTTCAACCTCAATCGTCGGTCCTAAGTACATGCCGTGATAGCCCCACACAGTCGCTGGTGGCAAGTCACGATGAAACGTGTGTTTACACTCAATCATCGGCATATCATAGTGGGTGCCGTGTTTACTTTTTCTAATCGGCTGTATACGCGGGAGCGTAGGGCATTCATCGGTAAATGGGGTAAGGGGCATGGGAAGTTCACCTCTTTTTCAACAGATGTTCTTAAAAGAAACATATGAATAATTGGCGAGATGTAGACGGAGAGGGGGGAATTCCTTCTCCTAACGGTTTAATTTTGCCAGTACGGCTAAAAAGGTCATTGCCTCGTGCAAAGGAACACTCGGGTGCCATTTGGAATGGATGTAGTCAAATTTTCCGCCAGGTTCGCAATCTTTAAGCTGTAAAGTTGTTTCGTCTAGTAAAAGAGCCAAGTCGGCTGGTGAATAACAGCGTAACGTTTGTTTCACAGCATTATTTTCTTCATCTACGTGCGTCCATGTATCAATCATGCAGCACGTGACTGCATCAAACGTGTACTGTCTTTTAATCTCTCCAAACTGCATTGTTTGCCCGTGCGCTTGTGCCCAGTACCATGGCGTGTATATGTCAATAAGCGCAGTCCCTTGATCAGTGAGCCAGTTGTCAATGCGTGAGAGGAGGTGCTGTTGGTCTTTGTCACTGCCAATACCAAAACCGTCCCAATAACAAACAGCGTCGTAACGATCAGGTAAATCGACATTATAAAAGCTTCCTGTAACAAACTGAATCTGACTGCGGACATGATGTTCGCTCGCTAGCTGTTTTGCCTGGGTAATGAGTTCTGGAACGATGTCGATCATTGTGACGCGGTAGCCACGTTTTGCTGCGGCAACGGCAAATTGGCCATTCCCGCCACCGAGTTCTAAAATATGTGTAGCTGTAGGGATCAATCGGGCTATGATGTCAACTCGTTCTTGATGGAGAAGATGAATTTCGTTATTTAACGTGGAATCCGCACGGGACCATTCCAGTTGTTGTTTGTAAAATGTTTTTGTCCAGTCCATTGTACTTCGCTCCTTTATGGTAGCATCTTCCCCCATCATAGCATTTGTCCCCAATAATATGAAACTTTTTGCGGCTGTATTGCGTAAAAAAGAAGAGAGAACTGTAGAGATTCATAGAGACCAGAAAGAAAGAGTGATCATATGTTATTTGCTTGGATTGCGCTCATGGCGCTATCGTGTTTAAGTTTAAACCCACAGTCGTGGGTGCGAGGGTTAAGGCGGAGACCAAAACCGTGGTTTCTTTTACAAGCTGGGCGTTACGTCATTGGTTTTGTCATCGGCATCGTCGTTATTTATTTTGGTTTAATTGATTTATCGTTTACTGGATTACTGAGCACGTTTGGTGTTGTTGTGGCGATCAACCTCATTGTAACGGGATTGTTGGAATCAGTTCAAACCATTGGTACGGGAAAAAGAGTACGATACACGTTTAAACTTGCCAAAGTTCAAATGGCGACAGGGGCATTATTGTTGCTTGTTTTGTTAGGGCTGAAATTGATTTATCCGCTCATGGTCACAAAAGAGTTGGCAACGGTCGGTCAGATTGAGCGTAGCGATGAAAAAATCGCGTCCGTCGCAGAGGAAGCGGTGCGGGTAGTTCCACATCAGTCTGCCCGCTACAAGTCGGAGATTGCTTTTGGTAATATTGAAAACTATTCTTTCTATGAACTCGGCGAGTCGAATATCCAAAAAATTGACGACGAATTATATTGGGTTTCGCCGATTGAGTATGCGAATGTATGGCGTTGGTTCCGTGCCGATCATGCGCCGGGTTATATTATGGTAAGCGCCGAAGACCCGAATGCAGAAGCGCGTCTTGTCGATGGGTATGAGATGAAATATGTACCAAGCGCATTTTTCCATGAAAACTTAGAGCGCCACGTACGTCAGGCATATGGCGATGTCGTTTTAATTGGCTATTCATTTGAACCAGATGATGAGGGGCGTCCGTACTATGCGTACTCGTATGCACGCTACGAGCACTATCGCGCTGTCCCGAAAGCAGAAGGAGTCATTTTGGTCGATGCAGAGACTGGGGAGATGGAACAATATGCACTTGGCGAGCAACCTGATTTCGTTGATCGCGCGATTGCGCCAACGTTAGCACTTGATTATGCGTATTGGTACGGGATGTATAGTAATGGACTATTCAATGCATGGTTCGCCAAAGAAGGGGTGCATGAGCCGACAAGCAAGGACGATATGCTTGGTGTGCTCGGTCCTGAACAAGAGATGTACTGGATGATTGACCATATGCGGCCAAATCAAGAGTCGAACACGATGGTCGGTTTTACGATGGTGAATGCCCGTACAGGTGAAGCGACGTATTACACGGGCATGTCTGGCATGTTAAACGGACGCGGTGCGCGAGAAGTTGTGAATAAATCTTTCCAAAAAGAGCAATGGTCCGGCACGCAGCCAGTTCTGTATTCGGTGTACGGCCATTACACGTGGGTCGTTCCTGTTGTTGATAAAAATGGGCTGTTGCGGGAAATAGCGATGGTGCATGCGGAAACGGGCAATATTTCTTCAGCGCCGTCACGTAAAGAAGTATTCTTAAACTACGGGCAAATGCTTGCCAATGATTTAGGCGTCGATGACTATTTGCCTACAGATGTACTTGAAACAAAGACGGTCTCGGGGAAGGTTTATCGTACGAGTATCGGCGCGAATGAAAAATATGTCCGTGTGCTCATTGAAGGAGAAAGTACCGTGCTTGAATTTGATATCGCGAAACACAGTGATGCGGTGTTTATTCAGCCAAATGATGAGCTAGAAGCAGAAGTGAGCGATACAGAAGAAAACATTTTACGTGTCGAGTCGTTTACAAATAAGACGATGGAAAAAGAGTTTGGTGCAGTTGAAGATTTTGAGTTGAACGATGTGAGTGAGGAAGAGGAGAGCGAGACAGAAGAGTAAGCGTGATACGTGCGAAGTCAGCAGTACAATGGCTGCCGGCTTCGTGCCAGATAGGAGAGAAAAGATGAACATTCGTGCGTATGAACGAACAGACGAAAAAGGTTGGGTCCGCTGCCGTGTGCTTTCATTTTTAGACACAGCTTATTATGACAATGTGTTGCGTGAAAAAGAAGCGTACAAAAATCCAGCAATTGAACTTGTGGCTGAAATAGATGGACAAATTGTTGGTTTGATTGATATCGAGCTTGATACAGCACCAGAGAAAGTATGTTCAAAAGCAGGACAAGCTGGTGGGATGATTTGGCATATTGCCGTCCACCCTGATTTTCAACGTCAAGCCATTGGCACAAAGCTATTACAAGCAGCCGAAGATGCAGCAAAGGCGCGCGGTGTGGCGTATGTTGAAGCGTGGACGCGAGATGATGATTGGGTGCGTATGTGGTATGAAAAACATGCATTTACAAAGGTAGATTCATATTTACATGTATATATGGATGGAAAAAAAGAGTTTGATCAAGCGAAACTTGTAAGTGATGATGCCGACATGTTTCCCATGACAGCATTTGCTCACTACGTTGGTTCAGAGAAAGAACAGATGAAAGAAAAATTTGCCCGTGTGCATGAGTGTATTTGTTTTCAGAAGTCATTGTAAGGCGTATAATGGTTCCAAAGAACAAGAGAGGCATCATAGCCGAGGGGGATACAGATGGCAACCACAGTTAAGAAAACGGAACAAGACTTTTTAGCGTTTGTGAAGAGAATCGAGGATTACGAACAAGCGGTGAGTTTGTTGGCTTGGGACGCACGGACAGGAATGCCGAAAAAAGGTGTTTCGCAGCGGGCAGAAGTGTACGGAACATTGTCAACAGCAGTCTTCGAAATGGCGACGTCAAAAGAAATGGGCACATATTTGGAAGTGTTAACAGAGAAAAATGTGCAAGCAGAGTTGTCAGCACTGACACCAAAAGTCGTTCAAAAATGCCAGGAAAAATATGATCGCTACATCAATATCCCACAAGATGAGTATCAAGCGTATATGACGCTACAAGGTCAATCGGAGGCGGTGTGGCAAGAAGCAAAGCAAAAAGCAGACTTTGAGCTGTTTCGTCCAAACGTTGAGAAGATGATTGATTTCCAGAAGCGTTTTGCAAATTACTACGACCCGAAAGCACATGTGTATCATACACTGCTTGATGTGTACGAGCCAGGCGTCTTCACTGATACCCTAGATAAAGTATTTGCCGAATTACGTGAAGCACTTGTGCCACTCGTGCAGGCGGTCACAACGTCAGCTGTACAACCAAACATCGATCGTTTATTGCAACCATTTCCGAAAGAAAAACAGCGCGCCTTAAGTAAAGCGATGTTACGCGAGATCGGTTATGATTTTGATGCTGGACGATTGGACGAAGCAGCGCATCCATTTGCCATTGGCTTAAACCCGAATGATGTACGAGTGACAACGAGATATAACGAGCATGATTTCCGCACGGCTTTATTTGGAACGATCCATGAAGGTGGTCATGCGTTGTATGAACAAAATGTTTCAAAAGACCTCCTTGGCACGCCACTCTGCCAAGGTACATCAATGGGGATTCATGAGTCACAGTCATTGTTATGGGAGAAATTTATTGGAAAAAGTAAGCCTTTTTGGGAGCGAAATTATGAGTTATTAAAGAAACATGCGGCCGGAAAATTTGATCAAATGTCTTTAGACGAATTTTACTTTGCTGTAAACAAAGCCGAACCCTCTCTTATCCGAGTAGAAGCGGATGAATTAACGTATCCATTGCATGTCATTTTGCGCTATGAACTTGAAAAAGGGCTCTTTGCAGGTGAAATCGCAGTGAAAGATTTGCCTGGCTTATGGAATGAGAAAATGGCCGAGTATTTAGGGATACGTCCAGCCCATGATGGTGAAGGCGTATTACAAGATACGCACTGGGCTTTTGGCTTATTTGGCTATTTCCCGTCTTACGCTTTAGGCTACATTTACGCAGCGCAACTAAAAGAAGCGCTTGTAAAAGACGTACCAAACTTAGACGAGACGATTGCAGCCGGGAACTATGCGCCGATCCATGAATGGTTACGAACGAATGTCCATCAATACGGTGCAGCGAAAAAGCCGGTTGATATCATTCGCGATGTGACTGGAGGCGGGATTGACCCAACGCCATTAATTCGGTATTTGGATGAAAAGTATCGGCGGTTGTATCAAGTGTAAGCTATTTTGCTTTTTTGTGAGGAAATTTTAAAATACCCCTTGCGCCCTCCGTTACGTCATCAGCTATGATAAGATTAACGTTGAACGAAAGGGGGTGGAAAAATGCAGGAAATGACTTATACGATCAGTGAATTTGCTCGGCAAACAGGTATTACAGTGAGGACACTGCGCTTTTATGAAGAAGTAGAGTTATTAGTACCAAAAACCTTTAACGATGCTGGCCACCGGTTATATGGCATCGAGGAGTTGAAAAAGCTCCAGCAAATCCAGTCGCTTAAATTTGTTGGCTATACGTTACAAGACATTCAAAAGCTTTTACGAGAGTCGATGCTTTCTCATGAGTCATTTGAAGAATCACTTTCTATGCAGCATAAGTTATTGGCAGAAAAACGAGATGAAATAGATCGAGCAATTGATGCGATTGAAACGATCCAGACGCTTTTACAACAAGAACATGAGTTAGATTGGACGCTTATTATCTCATTCCTTCACGGTGTGCAAAGGGAAGAAGAGAGTAAGGAATGGATGAAAGAACATTTTTCAGAAGACATGGTCAATCGAATGTATCGTCTTTCTAAAGAAGAAAGACGTACCTTCAATATTGCATGTGGACGATCAATTATAAAAATTAGAGCATTTGTGAAAAACAATGTCTTACCGCAGTCTGAAGAAGCCAAAACTGTGGCCCGTGAAATGATGTCCCTCACACGCGAGGTTTTAGATGATGTGGACGAATTTTTCGAAGTGATGCGAGAAAATGGGGACGAAATTACGAAGAGTATGGACCAGTTTCGCTTCCCAGAAATCTTCACCGAAGAAGAAGATCGTTTTTTAGATAAGGTCTTTGAGGTGTTGGGAGAAGAGATGGATGACAGTGAATCTGAAGATAAGGCGCCGTAGGTGGGATTTGGCGTAAGTGTGAGTTTGTCATGTAGGGTCTCTATTTATGTCGGAAATCCCTTGCCGTTCCGGTACGGTGTAAAATAGAATGGAAATAAAAATAAGAGAGATAGTATCTCAGGAGGATAAACAAATGAAGAAAAAGTTATTAGCAAGCGCAGTTCTTGTGTGTGCGCTTACCTTAGGTGCTTGTTCATCAGACACAGCAAAAGAAGATAAGAAAGACACAGCGCCTGAGGAGAAAACAGAAGCAAAATCGGAAGATAAGAAAGAAGCAGCATCAACAGATAAAGAAGCATCGTCAAAAGGTATCCTCTACAAAGTGGAAAAAGGTGGTAACACGGTTCATTTGTTTGGTTCGATTCATGTAGGGAGTGAAGATATTTATCCGCTCCATGAAAATGTTGAACGTGCTTTTGATGAGGCAGATCATTTGGCGGTGGAAATTGATCTTACGGCGCTAGATGAAACGGAGATGATGACTATTATGATTGAATCTGGAATCTATCAAGATGGTCGCTCATTAAGTGATGCTGTAGAGGAAGATACATTTCAAGATGTGGTCGATATTTTCGCAGCATATGGGATGGACGAATCGGATGTCGAGACGTTCAAACCTTGGTTTGCTTCCTATATGATTAACCCATTTATGTTTCAGAAAGCAGGATATTCTGCTGAAGAGGGCATAGACCTTTATTTTCTTAACCGGGCAGGGGAAGAAAATCTCAATATTATTGATTTGGAGAAACCAGAAGACCAAATGAGCGTCCTTAGTGACATTTTGTCTGAAGATAGTCAAGCGGCATCACTAGAAGATACAGTGAATGAATATCATAATGGTGGAGAAAAACTTCGTAATCTAATGGATATTTGGCAAGCTGGGGATATCGAAGCATTTTCTAAACTACGATCTGAGTTCATGAATGAAATGGACAGTGAAGATTATCAAGCGTTTGCAAAAGCATTCACTGATGACCGTGACGAAGAGATGACCAACAAAATCGAAGAATTTCTTTCAGCAGACAAGGACGAAACGTATTTTGTCGTTGTCGGAGCGATGCACCTTGCTGGAGAAAATAGCATTGTTGATTTGTTAAAAGATCGTGGATACGACGTGCAAGAAGGTATTTAATAAGGAAATATTTTAATCGTGCTGTACAAAAGCACCTCATGAAAACATATCAATGTTTCAGTGGGGTGCTTGTATTTTAGTCTCATAAGAGAAAGGACACAAAAAAATGAATTCATTAACATTTACTCATTTAAAAAAGGAAGACATAGTGGAATTAATTTACTTTTATACAGAAAACGCATGGCCATTTCACGGAGGTGCACCGCTACTTCCTGAAGAAATCCGGACAAGATTAGATACAGGGTGGTACGAGGACGACCGGGAAACATTTTGGATAGAGGAGAATGGCAAAAAAATTGGCTTAGTGATCATTGCGGATGTGTCTGATACGATGCCGCTTTTGTATGATGTTCGTTTAGTGGACGACGTACGTGGTAAAGGGTACGGGAAAAAGTGTGTGGCGTGGGTGACGAATTATGTGTTTTCCCAGTCAAAAAAGAGAGTGAGAATGGAAGCGTACACGGAAGTAAGAAATTATGCGATGCGAAAGTCTCTGCACGATTGTCTGTTTGAAAAAGAAGGCTATTTGCGACAATCATGGGAGAAGGAGAATGACCGATTAGTAGACGCGACTCTTTATGCGATTATTAGAACAGATTGGGAACGCGGGGAGAGAACATCGGTTAAAAAAGAGGAAATCCCATTTTAACAGAGCAGTTGCAATAACAAATAATTCTCCCTTCATAAAAACATCCTCTACTAGCCTTTCCGCCTTTTTTCTGATACAATTTCTGTCATCAGGGGAATAATACACGGTATATCATGATACGTACCGTTTAGGAGATGAAAGAATGACGAAGGCGGAAGAGCGAAATCCGTTGGATCACGAGTCTGTTGGGAAAATTTTTGTCCGCTATTTAGTGCCTTCCTTAGTGGGAATGCTCTTGATAGCGGTCAATTTGGTTGTAGATGGCATTATGGTAGGTAATAAGCTCGGCCCGGTGGCGCTAGCTGGGGTTAACATTGCTGGGCCGGTATACACCGTTTTTGTTGCAATGTCGCTTTGGCTTGGTATTGGTGGTGCGACGTTATATTCGCAACGCATGGGACAGAAGAAGAAAGAAGAAGCACGGTTTATTTTTACCCATTCACTGACATTAATTGTTCTCTGCACGGTCGCAGTTGGTTTGACCGCACTACTCTTGCATGAGCCGCTTGTTTATGCACTTGGCGCAAATGCTGATACGGCACCGTTTGCGTCTGCATATATGAAGGTGTTTCTTATGTTTGGTTTTGTCTTTACGTTAGAGAATGCGTTTAGTATCTTTGTGCGGAATGATGGGAATCCGAATTTGGCGATGGCGGCACTTGTCACAACGGCCTTGTCGAATGTCGCGATTAATTATGTATTACTGTTTGTGTTTGAACTCGGTGTTCGTGAGGCAGCACTTGGAACAATTGTAGCGGCAACGTTAGGCTTATGCGTGTTGTCTGGACATTTCTTTACGAAGCGAAGTAACTTAAAGTGGGTGAAGTTCCGTGTCGACCGTGCACTGATTAAAAAGACATTGACGTTCGGGTTCCCGAGCTTTTTAGCGGAGGTGGGCATTTCTGCGTTTACGATTGCTCACAATATTATGTTTGCCAGACTTGCGGGTACAGTTGGCGTTGCGGCATTTTCTGTTGTCAATTATGTTCACGCGGTGATGTTACTGATGTTTCTTGGGATGGGCTCTGCGGTCCAGCCAATTATTAGTTATTTTCATGGGGCAAAAGAAGAAGGCAAAAAACAAGCAATGGTGCGGATTGCCGTCCGTACAGC
Source organism: Bacillus sp. FSL W7-1360 (assembly GCF_038592975.1). Taxonomy (NCBI): domain Bacteria; kingdom Bacillati; phylum Bacillota; class Bacilli; order Caryophanales; family Bacillaceae; genus Bacillus; species Bacillus sp. FSL W7-1360. Next base: position 245,916 of record NZ_CP151950.1, read on the forward strand.
ATTTTTTGCAGGAGTCGTTTGCTTTTTAATTGGTCAATTTGCGGCGAAACCGATCGTAGGGTTATTCGGTGATTTCCCAGTGGAAGTAAAAGAGTTGGCTGTTGTCGGCATTCGTTTGTTCTTCACTGCTTACATCGTGATGGGGGTCAATTTTGTCATGATGACGTATTTCCAGTCAATTGGTCAAGTGGGCATGGCAACGTGGATTACTGCAGCGCGAGAATTTATTTTCATGCTCGCTTTCTTACTGACAGTACCATTTTTCTTAGGTGTGCATACAATTTGGTTATCAATTCCATTTGCAGAGATCACCGTCGTTGTGGCACTCATTGTTTACTTGAAACGTCATGGGTTATATTTTGGAAAAAACGGGCGCCTCATTTGAGGATGCCCGTTTAATTTTTTCGTGCTTTTGCATGTGCGTTTACTGCTTCAACCGCTTTTGTGAGCATGTCGCCAAACTGGTGATCTGCAAGGGATTGTAATCCCGCTGCTGTCGCACCACCTGGTGTTGTGACGGCATCGCGCAATGCGACAGGATCGTTTGTTTTTTCAAGTAAGTTTGCTGATCCATGAAGCATCGCGACAACGAGTTTGCGTGCTTGCGTAGGAGAAATGCCATAAGAAGTGGCGGCATTTTCAAGTTGGAGAACAAACTCATACACAAATGCTGGCGCGCTACCAGTGATGGCAGTCAAATTGTGGATCGCTTCCTCCGGTAGTTCTTCGTATGTTCCGATGGCGGCAAGAATATTTTCGGTTAGCGTTTTTTGTGACGCGTTTACGTGCTTGCCAAAAGTATACAAGCTCATAGAAGCACCAATTTCAGCTGCTGTGTTAGGCATGATCCATGCGGTAGCGGTTCCCTCGGGGAGGTGGTTTTCAAGGATACTCGGTCCAATGCCGGCAGCGATGGTGATAATGATTTGATTTCGAATGAGCGGCGATAGCGTTCGTAGTTGCTCAGGTTGGGTGGAAGGTGGGGTTGCTAAGATAATCGCATCGACCTCGTCTACGACATCTGTCCAGTTAGTTATAGGCTGAACGTCATACCGCTCAGCTAAATGAGCGAGATGTGTTTTGTTTGTGTTGTTGCTAATATAAATTGTTTTAAAAAGGCGCTTTGGTTGCGCGAGTAGACGAGAAAACATCGCTTCTGCCATCCGACCAGCACCGATAAAAAGAATACGAGACATTGCTGTTCCTCCTGTATTGAATAATCATTACAATGAGCATAGCATAGGCGCGGCATATTGAAAAGGATCGGCTTTCTCCTAAGAGAACCGATCCACATTTGGTGATTATACGACGCGTTTGCGGAGTGCGCTTGAGGCGAGATCAATGAGTAAGACGAAAATGACCAAGCCGATTAAAATGATAGACACGCGATCCCAATTGCGCATCTGGATGGCAGTAAGTAATGGATAACCAATGCCTCCAGCACCAATTAGTCCAAGTGTGGCTGCAGAACGCATGTTGATTTCAAAGCGATATAATGTTGCAGAAATAAATCCTGGTAACACTTCAGGGACGACCGCGAACCATAACACTTGCAGTTTGTTTGCCCCAGCGGAAATGAGTGCTTCACTTGGTCCTCTATCAATTGCTTCGATTTCTTCCGCATAAAGCTTGCCAAGCATCCCGACGGCACTTACACCAAGTGCAAGCATGCCAGCGTAAGCATTTGGTCCAACAACTGCAATAAATATTAGCGCCATAACAATGTCTGGAAATGTACGGAGGAAGCTCAAAACAGACTTCCCTGAACCAGAGATAACGCGCATCATACTGACATTACGTGCTGCCCAAAAACCGATTGGGAAAGCAATAAGAACGGAGAGAGATACACCGACAATGGCAATAGCGGCAGTTTCTAACAACTTACTAATTAAATCGTCGTTGCTGCCAGGTTGATACACATAGCTCCAATCAGGATCAAGGAAACCACTTCCAATGGCTTTCACCATATTCGTCGCGTTGGCCGATATGCCGTTATAGTCAATGCCTGAAAACCCCCATATATAAAGAAGGGATAGTGCAAGAACGACAAGTGCAGTTTTAAAGCGCTGTTTCTTGGGTTTTTGAATCTTACTTCTTAGATCACTCATAGCAGTCGCTCCCTGATTTTTAAGCTAATGTAATCAATCATCATAACAACGATAAACGTATATAAAATGAGTGACATCATCTGGTCATAACTGAAAGAATTACGAGCATCATCATACAATATACCAATACCTCCAGCGCCAACAAGTCCTAGAATAGCTGCCGCTCGTATATTAATTTCAAAAGTATATAACACATAGGAGACGAATTGTGGTAACACTTGAGGTACCACACCAAAGACAATCCATTGGATTTTATTTGCGCCTACTGCAGTCATTGATTGTAGGGGACCAGGGTCGATATTTTCTACTGCTTCAAAGGATAATTTTGCTATGATCCCAATGGAAAAGATACTAAGTGCAACAATACCTGCCATGGTGTTAAATCCTAAAATGGCAGCAAAAATCGCAGCTAGTAATAGGTCAGGAATTGTTCGTAATGTATTTAGAAAAATACGTGCAGGTTGGTAAATCCATGAAGAACCAGCGACAGTTCGAGCGCAGAGCAATAATATAGGAATTGATAGAATTGCGCCGAATGTTGTCCCGATCAATGCCATACGAATTGTATCAAGCATGGGTCCAGTTGCCCGTGAGAAAAGTGACCAATCAGGTGGAAACATTTGTCCTAATACTAAGGACATTTTTGCACCATCTTTGAAAAGAGTGATTGGATTTGCCCCGATATAGTAAGCGCTAGAGATGATTACAGCAGCAATGAGCAAAAGCGTTACATAAAGTTTTGTGCGTGACGGCTTATTGATCTGTAGATTGTTTAATTGCTTCATCAAGATCCTCCCCTAAAAGCTCATCTTCCTGAATTGGACGACCGTAAATTTCAGCAAACTTCTCATCTGTCGCTTCTGACACAGGTCCGTCAAAAACGACTTGGCCAGCGCGTAAACCGATAATGCGGGTTGCGTACTCACGGGCAAGATCGATAAAGTGTAAGTTCACAATCGTTGTAATTTTATCTTCTTGGTTGATGCGCTTCAAATCATCCATTACTTGTTTCGTTGTTAATGGATCAAGAGAGGCAGTCGGTTCATCTGCCAAAATAACACTCGGTTCTTGCGCGAGTGCACGGGCGATGGCGACACGTTGCTGCTGACCACCGGAAAGCTCACTTGCACGGGTGTATGCTTTTTCAAGAATATTGACGCGTTCTAAGGCACGTAACGCGAGTTCGACGTCTTCTTTCGGAAACAAGTTTAAGATCGTTCGCAATGTACCGTGATAGCCAACGCGACCAGATAGTACATTACGTAAAACAGAGGAGCGTTTGACGAGGTTGAAGCTTTGAAAAATCATTGCCACACGTTGACGGATTTTACGAAGTTTCTTTCCTTGTGCAGCGGTAATAGATTCACCAGCAATTGAAATTGTGCCAGCGGAGATTTCATTTAGACGATTGATCGAGCGAAGCAACGTAGACTTTCCAGCACCTGATAAGCCGACGATGACGACAAATTCGCCTTGTTCAATCGTTAAGTTAATGTCTTGTAATCCTTTTGTTCCATTCGGGTATGTTTTTGATACATTTTTAATTTCTATCATATGTGCCCCAACTTTCTAAGTGAAATAAGCGTGTCATCTAGTTATGTAGAGAAAGCACGTGCCCATAGTGAGCGAGCCCGAACGATGATCGTGGGCTCGCATGTATATGGGACTAATGCAGTGTACATTAATTTTGTTGAATGCGCTCAGCGTATTCGCGAACAATGTTGAAGTTAGCGTCCTTAGAACGTGTATAGCCCTGGTGGGTGTATACTGCGTCAATGATTTTTTTGCCTTCTTCATCTTGTCCGATCGCTATAAAAGCTTCAGCAATTTTGTCTTTCCATTTCTCTGACATATCAGAGCGAACAGAGATGGTATCATTTGGAATGTTTTTTGTCGTCGCAATGACACGTGTCTCTTCAAATACAGTTGGATAATCGTCTTTTAAGAGGTTACGTGCGTCTTGGAAAGTTGCAGCTGCCTCAACCTCACCATTTAACAGGCTGAGGAGTGCGGAGTCGTGTCCGGGAATAACGACCGCATTAACGTCTGTTCGCGGATCGACCTTTGCATCAAGCATGGATGCAGCAGGCCATACATAACCACCAGCAGAAGAAGAATTTTGGAAGGCAATTGTTTTGCCTTTTAAGTCTTCAATTGTTTCAATATCAGAGTCTGCTTGAACGACGATTTGTGCTTTATATGAATCTACAAGTTCATCTGTAGGTGAGCCATCTTCCGGATTGACACCAAAACGTTGCGATTGTAAAATGACTTCGGCATAACCTTGTTTCTTTGCTTCTACGTATGCATTCGGTGGTAAAAAGCCTACATCGATTTGCTTTGCACCGAGAGCGGTGGTGACAGCAGTGTAATCAGTTGACATACCTACTTCTACAGGGATTCCAAGTTCTTTTTCTAGCAAATCCTCAAGAGGTTTTGCTGTGGCTTCAAGGGTTTCTGCATTTTGTGATGGAACAAACTGAACTCTCAGTTTTTCTTCTGGTTCAAAGCCATCTGTGCCCTCATTGTCAGTTCCTCCGCAAGCTGCAAGCATCAATGCTGCAAAAGCTGCGAAAGAGGCACCTAATAGTTTTTTCTTCAACGTCAAATCCCCCTATGGTTATGTAGTAGGAGAGTTGTCTCCCTCGATTATTGTAGAATTGTGTGTAAACGCTGTCAAGTATTGTTTTGAAGGGATTTGTTGCCACTTCGCCAAATTAAAGTAGTATGCGCTTTCATAACAGGCTTTTTTCTTGTTTTCCGATAAAATGTAAATTTCATGTAAAGCGATATTGACATAGAGAAGGTGTCGGAATATAGACTCGCCGACACCTGTGTATATTTACATTTGCGAAAGAACGCTTGTAAGGGGTGGAACGACTTGTTTTTTACGAGAGACAACACCCTGAAGTCGCGCGGTATGATTCGTCAACTTTTGTTCAAACGCTTGTTCAAACGCAGCAGTTTGTTTACCGAGGACAAGCGCAACCGAGTCATTTTCTAAAATGTCGGTAATGACGAAGACAAATAAATCGAGGTGCTTTGCCGTGATAAGTTTGTTTATCTCGTCTTCGAGTTCCATTTGGCGGGTGAGCACATCGTTTGGATCTACGGTGTTGACTTGCGCAATTTCTGTTTTGAAGTCACCCATTGTAAAGATTTTTGCGTCCAAAGTAAGTAACTGTTGAACAGACTTCGTCGAGACATCTGCACCAGCCTTCAGCATATCTAAACCGTAGCTATCAGCGTCGACACCCGCAATCGTCGCTAATTCTCGTGCCGCTTGCACGTCTTGTTCAGTGCACGTCGGTGACTTGAACAAAAGGGAGTCGGAAATGATCGCGGATAACATGAGCCCGGCAATCTCTTTTGGAATCGTTAATTGATTTTCCTCATAAATCTTTTTAATAATAGTGGCGGTGCAGCCAACTGGTTCAATTCGGCAATAGATGGGTCCCGCTGTTTCGAAGTTAGCGATGCGGTGGTGGTCAATTACTTCTGTCACAACGACATCAGAAATATCATCAGCACTTTGTTGTTGTTCATTATGGTCAACTAAAATGACCTCATTTGTATGCGAGGCTACTTTGTCAATGAGACGTGGTGCTTCTACTTGAAAATAGTTGAGGGCAAACGTTGTTTCACCATTCATTTCGCCAAGGCGAACTGCTTCGACATGTGCCCCTAGTTGTGTTTTAAGGTCAGCATAAGCAATTGCTGAGCAGATTGTATCAGTGTCTGGATTTTTATGGCCGAAAATAAGTGTTTTAGACATTTGGTAATGCTCCTTTTCAAATGCTTTTTAGATTAAGTAATACTGTCGCTTCCTATCGTACCATGTTTACACCTACTTTTTGAAGGGGGAAGTGCGTTTTTTGATATCAATGGGTAGTTATTGTGTTACAGTGAGTAAAAATTGGAGGTGATCATGATGTTCTATCGAAGAAAATACTATGTTGTGAAGAATGAGTTCGTTTCGTCATTCAATCACTTCTTTTTAACCACAAATTTACCGACGCAACAGAAATATGGTGCTAAACTTGTTGGCCGTTGGATGAAAAGAATGTGTGACGAAAATACAGAGATATTTGCGATTTGGGAATATGAAAGTGATAAAGTGTATGAGGAGATTGAAAGGAAAGTGAGGAGTGACAAAGCTCACGTGGCACGTGTACAAGCATGGTACGACTTGCACGGGGGGAGAGAGCGGTTGTTTAAAAGGTATATTATCGAGATGAAGAATGAGCGTTTAGAAACGACACTCGAACCTAAAATGAACGCAAATGAATAAGAAAGAGCTGTATGCACGTTCCCGTGCATACAGCTTTTTAAAGGGCATTACATGCTGCCCGACGCTGCCACTTGCCGTGGCTCGCGCACGACTTTCACATCGTAAAAAGAGATGCTATTGTCTAGCACATAGTCAGGTGTTTCGCGTTTAGAATGGGCTTCGCGAAAGGCGGTGCTTTTCGTCCAATTTTTGAAGTCATCTTTTGTACGCCAGCGTGTAAAGATGGTTACTTCATCATAGTCTTTCGTGTTTTGCGTATGCAATACTTCTAACCCGAGAAAGCCATCCATATATTCAACTTTACCGACTTTGTTAAAACGTTCAATCAGCTTTTCTCCGCTACCTTTTTTTAACGTTGCTTTGTTTGTGACAATGATCATGTTGGTCACACTCCTCTAGTTTAAATGGTTTTTACGGCTTCTAAATGACAATAAGACTGTGTCAATGGAATAATGAGTGGGTAACCTTCAGAAAAAACGACTTTTGCGTCAATGTGATAAACCTCCTTTAAAAAACGAGCCGTTAATACTTGTTGTGGTTGTCCTGTCGCGGCAATATGACCTTCTTTTAAAGCGACTAAATGGTCACAGTAAGCGGCCGCTTGTTGTAGCTCATGTAAAACCATGAGGATCGTTAAACCAAAACGTTTGTTCATGCTTTTTAACATATTCATCATTTCGAGTTGATGGGCAATGTCTAAATAAGTTGTTGGCTCATCAAGGAGTAAAATGGGTGACTGTTGAGCGAGTGCGAGTGCAATTCTCACTTTTTGTTGTTCGCCACCCGATAGTGTATCGAACATGCGATGAGCATGTTTTTTTGTGTTGGTCACTTGTAATGCCCAGTTAACAATATCGCGATCACCGTTGGAAGCGCCTGTTTCATACCATTTCTGGTAAGGGGCACGTCCGAAAGAAACGAGTTCCTTTACGGTCATGCTCGGTAAAGATTGTTTACATTGCGGCATCATCGCGAGGCGTTTTGCTAAACTTTTCGTAGTCAGTCTAGTGGTCGACATGTTTTCTACGCGGACGTCCCCAGATGTTTGCTTCAGTAACCTTGCAATAATGTGTAAAAGCGTAGATTTGCCAGAACCGTTTGGACCGACAATCGCAGTTACCTTTCCTTTAGGAATGGTTAAGTTCATGTCACGAAGCGTAAAGTGGCCGTTTCGGAAAGTGAGGTGTTCCGTTTCGATTGCCGTTGTCATGCCGTCATCCCTCGCTTCTTTAGTAAAAATAAAAAGAATGGTGCGCCGAGCAGTGCTAATAAAATGCCAACTGGTAATTCAATTGGGTCAAACGCAGATCGGGCAATGGTATCAGCGAATACAACAAGGATAGCACCGCCGCAGGCAGACATTGGTAGCAAGTAGCGATAGTCGCCGCCGAGTAAAAGACGGATGGTGTGCGGGACGACGAGTCCAACAAAGCCAACCAATCCAGCAACACTCACCGCAACGCCTGCTAAAAAGGCAGCAAGGGTAATGAGTAAAAATCGTTGTCGTTCTACTTTTTGTCCGAGTAACTTTGCTGACTCGTCGCCAAGTTGCAGCAAATTTGCTGGTTTAATTGCAAATATGGAAAGGAGTAAACCGACCAAAGCATAAGGTGCCATAAATTCAAAGTGGTGCCAACTATGTCCATTTAACCCACCAGAAAGCCACGGTAACACGGCTTGGACGCGATCGCTATAAAGGACCATGAGCCCACTTTGAAACGCACCTAATAAAGCGTTGATGGCAACCCCAGCCAAAATAAGTTTCAATGGTGATGCACCGCGATCCCAAGCGAGTAAATAAATGACAAGTGCCGAAATAAACGCACCGATAAAGGCGGTTACGGGTAGGAGATGGCTCATTTGTGGGATGATGAGCATTGTAATGCTCGCGAGCAATCCCCCTCCCGCGGTGACGCCAATAATGCCTGGATCTGCCAGGGGGTTTTTGATCACCCCTTGCAGTAATGCGCCAGCGACGGCGAGACAGGCACCTACTAGTAAGCCGATGAGCAGTCGTGGAAGCCGCAAATCAACTATAATGGTTTGATAGACGGACGGTTCTGCTCGGGTAAGGCCATGCCACACTTCATTAATGGGAATTGAAACGGCTCCGTAGCAAAGGCTAAATAAAGAGGCACTTATGAGTAGTGGTGCAGCAATGATCAGACTCCACTTTCTTCTTTTGGAACGCTTGATGACATTCATGGCTGCTTTTCAAAGGGTTCAAACAATTTCACGAGAAAGTCGAGTGCTTCCGTAACACGTGTACCTGGATTTGTCCCGAATAAGTCTGCTGGTAGCACGAAGACACGCTCTTCCTTCACCGCATCTAGCGCATTCCATGCTTGGTTTTGTGACATTTCTTTCATAAATCCTTCTTTTACTTCTTCGGGATTGCCGTGACTCATGAGTAGGACATATTGTGGGTCTGCTTCAATGACGCGTTCGACGTTTAAATGTGCATACTGTGGGTAGTCATCTAGACGAGGGAAGTCACTTGCAATATTTTGTCCACCAGCAAGTTCAAGAAGGTTACCAGAAAGAGAATTCGGAAGGGCGGCCATATATGTACCTGGTGCGCCATAAACGAGCAGGGTACGAATTTGTTCTTCCCCAATACGCTCTTTAAGATTGCTGATGTGTTTGTTCATCGTTTCATTTAACTCCTGTGCTTCCTTTTCTTTTTGAAGAAGCTCCCCGAACAAAGTGATCTGTGACTGAATATCTGTAACAGATTGAGCTTCAGTAAGCACCATTTTTGCCCCGATTTTTTCAACGGAAGGAATATCTTTTTGATTCATTTGTGCATTGCCGAGCACGATATCAGGTTCGACGGATGCAAGCTTTTCAAGATTGATTTCGTGTGTTGAACCAACTTCTGCAGCTTCTTCTGCCTCAGGAATGGTCACAGGTCCATGGGCTGTTGGTCGTCCCACAACGTGTCCCCCGAGTGCGTAAATGATATCCATGTCGCCATTACTAAGGGCAGCGACACGCTTGGGTGCTTCCTTTAAAGCAATGTCTTTTCCTGTAAAATCGGTGATCGCATATGTTTCTTCTGTTGGTGAGGTACTTGGATTGTTCGTTTGATGATTAGCAGTAGATGGTTGGTTACAAGCGGCAAGCAAAAAGCATGCAGCAACACTCATCAGTATAAAGTTCTTCTTCATATTGTGCCCTCCTCATTTAAATGATTATTGTTCTCAATTAGAATGATAATGAGAATCATTATCAATGTCAAGTGTTTTTTTCTTGAATAGAATAAGTGATGACTTGCAGAAATCGGTAAAAAGCGTATAATGAAAATGATGTGTAGAAAAGTGATATAGGAAGAAGTTGTCATGAATTGGTCACAAATTCGTGACAGGAAGTCGAAAGATTCGCTTGGCATACGTAGTCATAGAGACGATGTATGATACACTAGGGAAAAACGGTAGAAACAGACAGGAGGAAGAGAGGCATCATGAGGACAATAAAAATAGAGAAGCAAGTTCACAGCACCTCTCTTGTTGCGCCAAAGCAGGCTTTCTCTCGCGTCTTGTCAGAGACAATTAAGACAGGAATTATTAAATCAAATGTCATTGCAATGTTTGCGGGGGTGAGCCTCGCCTTATACATTCAAGGATTTGGATTGATGGAGAAATTTGTTGAAGTCATACTTGCGGTGGTTGGTTCCGCGCTTGTGATCGGTGCTGCCGGCGCATTTAATAATATATATGACCGTGATATTGATGCCATTATGGATCGAACGAAAAACCGACCGACTGTGACGGGGAGAATGCAACCTCGAAATGCCCTCATTCTTGGGACCGGGATGTCGCTGATTGGGCTCATCGTGTTAGCGTTCGCAACACCTCTTGCGGCGTTGTTTGGCTTGCTTGGCTTATTTTTATACGTAGTTCCGTATACGATGTGGTCAAAAAGACGCACCATTTACAATACAGAAATTGGAAGTTTGTCAGGGGCTGTGCCTCCTTTGATCGGTTGGAGTGCCATTTCAGCAGACTTGCTCCATCCAGCTGCGCTAGGCTTATTTGTGATCATGCTTATTTGGCAAATGCCGCATTTTTATGCGATTGCAATTCGCCGGCATGATGAATATAAAGCGGCGCGTGTGCCGATGTTACCTGTTGTCAAAGGGTATAAACGTACGTATATACAAACAAATATTTATTTGGTTGCGTTAATGGCAGCAAGCTTTTTATTTATGTCGATTAGTTTTGTGCTTGTATATACGGCACTATTTTTAAGTGCTGCGTGGCTCGTCCTAAGCGTTTTTGGATACCGAAAGATGGCACCTGAAAAATGGGCGACTGCGATGTTTGTTTTCTCATTAAATCACATGATGATTTTATTTACAGTCATTATCGGTTACGCACTTATTGCACCGTTATTTTAATGGGGTTTTATTTGAAAAGTGGTGTCTTGCAGAGCAAGGCGCCACTTTTACTAAAAAGCGCATATGGAGGGTGAATGGATGGAAACAAACGGTTGGCTTATTGTTGTGCCCATCATCATTGCGGTGTTTATGGGTAGTGTGGCGTTATTTATTAGAATGAAAGCTGCCAAAAGACCCACATCTGCAAAAAAAATTATGATCCCACCGCTCGCCATGTCAACAGGATTCCTCATGTTTTTATATGAACCAACGAGGCCATCTTTGTTTTATGTCATTGAAGCTCTTGGGGTTGGGATGCTTTTTTCACTCGTACTCATTTATACATCCAAATTCGAGCGGAAAGGGCGCGACATTTATTTAACACGTTCGAAGGCATTTGTGTTTATCCTCGTTGGTTTGCTTGCCCTTCGTATTGTGTTACGTCTTGTTTTAGGACAAGAATTGAATCCAGAAGAGCTTTCAGGGATGTTCTTCTTACTTGCATATGGTATGCTTGTCCCGTGGCGTGTGGCGATGCTTCTCTCTTATTTACGTTTTCGACGAGAAGACGGTAAAAATCTTAGTTTTAAATAGCGTTTTCACTATCCAGTCTGTATAATGAAAAATAGAAAGGGGCGATTTTTGTGGATATGAAACGTTTGGCAGAGATCTTTTCTGCTTCTCATGAAGGCGCATGGTTTATTTTTGCGGTGTTATTTTTTGCCGCGTACTTATTTGCGTTGTTTCGTAAGTATAAAGTATCAAAAGTATTTCATATGATTTTGCGGTTGTTTTACGTGATTATGCTTGTTTCGGGCATTGGTATGATTATTCATCTTGGCTTCCCGTATTTTTTCGTCATCAAAGGAATTTTGGCGGTGACCATGATTGGTTTCATGGAGGTCGCGATTGGAAAGCAGCAGCGTGGTGAACGAACAATTATTCCTCTTTTTGTGGCAACCATTCTTGTCATTGTCGTCATGTTCATGGGAACGGGACAAATAAGATTTTAGTTGAATTGACACGACTAGCCGTTGGGACGCGCCTCTGTTAAGAGGTTCGTCTTTCTATGGGGGTGTGTTGATTGATTATTAGGAAAATTTCATAAGGAGGGATCTGATGGAAGATATGTCTTTATGGACGGCGATTGTGATATTATTTGCAAGCAGCTTGCCTTTAGTTGAATATATTATCACGATTCCCGCGGGCATTGTTTTTTTAAACTTACCACCAGTTGCCACAGTGGTGCTGTCAATGATTGGAAATAGTATAGGTGTGGTCATATTTATTTTACTAAGTGAAAAGATCCAAACTTGGTTAGAGGGTCGTCGTGAAAGAAAAGGGCTACCTAAAAAAGTGAGCAAACGAACAGAGCGAACACAGCGTTATTTAGATCGCTATGGCATGGCTGGTGTCGGTTTTCTAGCGCCAATTTTATTAAGTAGCCACCTTGGTGCAATCACTGCGGTTGCGTTACGGGTGACAAAGGGATACGCAATCTTTTGGACAGTTATCGGTGTCACCTTCTGGTCGATTGTCATTGGTTTCGTCTGTGTATATGCAGGTGAGTGGATTCGATCATTTTACGGACCTTTATTCGGGTAGGGAGGAACAGCTCTTTTAAGGGAGCTGTTTTTTGTATGCATGAGAGGAGAAGAAATCTTTCTATTCAACTAGAGAGAAAAATATTAAAATAATACTTGCCAATAAAGTAGAATTAAATTACAATGTGATTAACGGATGAGCGTTATGTTAAGACATTTTCTTAATAGTTTATCCGAAAAAAATTTTTGGAGGGGTTATCATGGAAAAGACATTTGATGTGAAAGTTATGACGCCGGAGGATCTTTTGAAAGTTGGTTTCGTAGAAGAAGAGAATGTGACTCATGATGTCAGCCTTTGTACGGTTTGCTCATGGACGAGTGGTGGCCCTGTGATCGAGCGCTAATTTTTTGTAAAACAGAGGGGAGTCATCCCCTCTCTATTTTTCTGAAAGATCGAAAAGTGGGAAGGGAGATGAAGCATGGCGAAGTCACAATTACATTATACGTATTTACTTCATTCTCTTAGTGAGAAAGTTGTTGATCCGATGAAAATAGTTCGAGATAAAAAATGGCTTTATTTTAGCAATCATACATATGAGTTACCGCAACAAGGCTGGAAAATACATTTGTCGATCATTCTGCCGCAAGTGCAATCTTTTTTACAAGAAGTAGCGCCCTTCTTACTAAATGAGAGGGTAGATTGGAAGATTCCGTCTAACGAACAAGGTGTCGTAAAGCTTCTGCTAGGAGAGGGAGATCGTGTCCAAGTAGGAAAGTTTTTAACGATTTATCCAAGATCAGAAGCTGTATTTGAGCAATTACTAGAAAAGTTATATGAGCGGACAAGTCATTTTTTTGGTCCTGAGATTGTGACGGACATGCGGTATAAAGATAGTCAGTGTCTTTTCTATCGGTATGGCGCTTTTGCGCACATGAGATTTTACGATCGTTATAGCCAATTAAGAAAAGCGGGATTGCATGATGAGCATGGAGAAATGAAAGAAGACCGGAGAGTACCATTTGTAACGATACCAGATTGGGTTGAACTTCCACCTGCATTACAGTTACACGAGAAAGAAAGAGAGTCGTCTTTATCTCAGCAAAGCAATCCTTTTGCCAAGAGAGGTTTGGTTGTTCGCGCAGTACTGAAAAAGGGCGCAAAAGGGAGTGTCTTTGTTGTCGATACGTCTTCTCACAAAGAGGTGGTGTTAAAAGAAACACGTGCGCATATGATGACTGGGTTGGATGGTCGAGATGCACGCGCACGTTTAAAGCATGAATATGACCTTTTAGTTCAATGTCGAGGGCTGGATGTGACACCACAAGTGTATGAGTATTTCCAGTATGGTGATCATGCATATATGGTGATGGAGAAGTTACCGGGCGTGACGTTGCGCAAATTTACGGAGGACTTGTTTCAAAAACCACTGAAAGAAACGTCCATTCAAATGATGCAACAGGTTCGAGATCATTTGCACCAATCTGTTGCAACGTTGCATAAACATAAAGTGATTTTAAGGGATTTAACACCAAATAATGTAATGGTTTTGCCAGACTTCACAGTGCGGTTTATTGATTTAGAGCTTGCGTGTAATCAGTCGTCTGCTGAGCCTCTTTTTGATGGGTTGACCCCAGGTTATGCGCTTCCGGATGAACAAGTGTTGAGCCATATCAATATGACAGCACGGGATCGTTATGCGCTAGGTGCCATTGACGTTTACTTGGCTCTTGGAACAGACCCGTTTTTCGGCGTCATCCCTTTTACAGAAACGATAAAAAAGGTCCGTTCACTTGCTCGTTGTATTGAAGAAAAAACGTTCAAGCACTTATGTGAGTCGGGTTTGTCAGTGATGGAAGAAGTGGTTGCCGAACAAAAAGAGAGAGAGAAGTTATCGAATTATGTAAGGATGGAAGGTGCAAGCTTTTGCACATCTATCTATGAAAAAATGGATTTTAAACGTATTGATCAGCTGTTGCCTGACAATTCTCTGTCAGATCAGTGGCATGTGGCTACTTTTAATCATGGGTTAGCCGGTGTGATGCACTTCTTTCATGAAATGGGACAAGTTACAGAAGATGAGATGTTGTTTCAATATAGTTTGCATGTCTATACGTGGTTAGAACGGCATCATCCGTTTGTAAAAGGTGTGTCACCAGTTGGTTTATACTTCGGTTACGGCGCTGTGCCATGGGTATTGGCAGATGCGAGTCACTATGCCAATAACGCGGAATTACAGACAAAAGCAGTTGAATTGGCACTAACAATTGCGGATGAGCCTTGTTACACTGCGAACGTGAGTCACGGATTAGCAGGGCTCGGACTCATGTTGCTACATGTGTACCATATAACAAAAGATGAGCGCCTATTGCAACGTGCACGTGCACGAGCAGATCAAATTTTGTCATCGGCAGAGGAAATGAACGGCGGTATCGCTTGGCCGACGCCAATTTCAGCGGAAAAAAGGCAATATTTTTTAGGCTATTCTCATGGGATTGCTGGCATTGGTACTTTTCTTGTGGCTCTTTTCAAGGAAACGAATGAAAAGAAATATAAGGAATGTGTCGAACGGATCGTTGATACGTTGGATCGGACTGCGATCAAGACAGAAACGAGTGCGGTTGTTTGGCCCAAAACATTTTCCCTTCGTGATACGTCGCTACAAACGTCATGGTGTAATGGGGCGGCGGGCATTGGGCAATTTTTGTTATCGGTGTTGTCAATCGATGACCAAGAAGAAACGAGGGCGCTAGCTGTGGGTGCAGTGAATGCTGTGTTACAGTCAAATGTTGTTCAAGTGAACAATCAATGTCACGGCATGGCTGGCGAGGGTGACTTTTTGATTGCGGCAAAACGGGCAGTGGTTGGTGACCAAGTGGCAATTGACCGGAAGTTACGTTTAATCGAAAAACGATTACTTGCGGTGGCTGATATTGTGGATGGACAATATTGCTGGACTGGAGAAGACAAAATGAGTCATGTAATTGACTATATGACGGGTTATTTAGGGATTTATTCATTTTTAGCGCGATTACAAATGGGTTTGACGTTACCGTTAAGTAATGACAGTACGGAAGGGGGCTTGTTGTTTTATGATGAAGGAGAACGAACAAAGACAGTGGCAACAAATTCACGATGAGGTGGATATGCTTCGTCACCATCAAAAAGGGACGATTGTCTATGATTATTGGCAATCATCGTTCACGACTGAAAAACATCATATCGTTCTTGCGCATTTGCAGGAAATGACACAGAAAAAGCGAGAGGAGACATCTATATATATATTTCCAAGTCAATATACGGACGATTGGCCTGCGCAAACAGATGAAGTGGAGTGGGGTGTCGATCGCGTAAAATACCGCTTGTCCCTCGCGAGTGTAAAAAAAGATGCACCATCCTATCCACCCGCGTACATTGTACGAGAAGAATCTTTGTTATCTGCCGAATTTGCCGCACTTTTATGGAGAAGTGACCCTTCTTGTCCTTCACTGGATGCAGCAACGAAGTTACTCATAGATATGGAAAGTGGGTCATACGGAGAGGTTGTCGTCTGTCAAACACTATCGCATAAAACGACGCGGATTGGTTTTGTCGTATTAACGAATATGAGTGGTGTGATTTTGCTTGCACATATCGTGATGGCACCAGAATACGGTGGCAAAGGGCTTGCAAAGCGTTTGTTACTTCATGCAACAAAGAAAGCACAGGCGCTTGGTTACAGGAAGGTCATTGCCTCAACAGATGAGACAAATGAACGATCAAAAGCAGTGATGCGTGCTGTTGGCTTTCAAGAAGTGTCACGTGACCGAATTGCTGTATTACGGGCACGGTGAGGAGGGAAAACATGGAGCAGTTATTCTCATATGAAGGACGAGAAGGCGGCGTTTTTTGCGTAGAGGATCCTTCTCAATTAGAGGGACGAGAGCTCCACATCGGTCGTGGGTTATCGTTTGCAACGCTTGATGCACAATTGAGTCAAGGGAATAAAGAGAATATATTTGATGTATTAAGTTCACCGCTGACTTTTTATCAAGTATGTGATCGGCAGACACCAATCATCGTAAATATCCATACTGAATTGACTGCACATGATTGGACGATGTTGTGGCGGTTATTGTTTCGCATGAGTGCCCCTCCCACAGTGTATTTAGTCAAAGGTGAATCTCAACGTGAGGATGAGATTCAACTATGCGCGGCCATACACAAGCTAGATAAAATGGATGCCTTCATTTATTTACAAGAGAAATATGAGCAACGAAAGACGGATGCGGATTTACTGAATTATTGGGGCTTTAAAACGCATGTACAGAGAAAAGAATTAACAAATGAATACATGCACCAACTTCCATCGTTTCACTTTGATGGTGCTTATCAACTTTGGTTCGAATTTGCGCAAATGGCTACAAAAGATACAAACGATTGTTCACTAGCGCTACGTGCTTATGATCAGATTGAAGACATCATTATAAAAGAGACAATGATGCTTCAATGGTGTTGTGTGATGAATGGTAGAGCATTTATCGAAGCGTTACAAGGGAATGTAAAAAAGGCAATAAAAATGGAGGAAGAGATTTTAAGCAGTTGTGAGCAACAATCGTTAGACCCATTGCTGTACGTACAGACGTTGATCAACTTGTATCAGTTGTACCGTAAGAACAAATATGAACAGCAAGCAGCAAAATTGATGCAAAAGATGGCGTCTTTTCAACACGAAACCAATACTTTTTATGCACCGGTGTATGCGTGTATGATTCGTAGCGAGTTAGAGATAGGAAGTGTAGAGACGGCACAACAGTATGGGATGGAGGCACTCGGGCGCCAATGTTTCTCAGATGAATTAGGCATGCTGCTCATGCAAGTGTACGAGTGCACATCTGATCAAAAATTGCACAACGCGATGATGCAACATCTCCCAGTGGAACAGCTTGCGCGGCATCATTTGTTAGATGACAAAAAGCTACAATATAGATGGCATAAAGTCGTGAATTGGTTCGCTCGAAACGAGGAGGAGAAAGATGGACAACTTGTTCATAGCGGCAAAGTGCAATAATGAAGGGAAAAAAATCGTTGCCTTGTACGAGCGTCATTTACAAATTGGTGATATAGATGAAGATGATACGATTTCTTACAAACATGTTGTTACGCAGTCTGGTGGGGACATCGTGTATTCAAAATGGGTGAAAGACGATGTGTTTGTCTACCTGACAAAGCGTGCACATAGACAAGTTGTACACGTGCTGACAATATTTGAAACCAAAGTAGATAACGTATCACAAGAGGTGCCTGCTATTTTACGTGTTCATGATTTGTCTATGTGGGAAGAGGCGTTATGGTTGCTTTGTTCCACATATCATCAAGCGAGCCAAAAGACGATGACGATGTTGTATCATCTTGATAAAAATGAAATGACTGTCTTACATGAAGCAACGTCAAATGTACGGAAAGCTTTTTTTGATTGGGGACAACGACGGTTATTATTGTATATGGGACAGCAACAAAATAGCGAACTTTTATTTAGTGACCAATGGCAGATCGTCAAAGAGAAAGAATTTTTATTTCCAACGATGACATGTTTACAACAACAGTTATTTGGAGTGGAGGAGATAGATGAGGACGAGACGATCCAGCCAGTCGTATATGATCTTAACGATGGAAGGCGATACAAGCTTGAGGTGAATTATCAAGAAGTCAGTCAGTTTGTAGTAGATGATGAAGGGCATATTCTCGTGAGTGGATTTCAACGAGGAAGACAGTGCATCGCCGTTTTTTCTTCTACCGGTCAGTTGCAAATAAAAAGTGGGCAGAGGCGCGGGGTTTTTGAAGTCGTTCATTTTTGTTTCCATACAAAAATGATGCTTGGTGTGGGTCAGTCGACAATGACGTGCCCGTCCTTGCTGTACACGTCATTCTCAGATGATGTACCATCACATGTAAATGACGATGTTTTGCATCGTACGTTTCTGTATCAACAGTTGGAAGTACCTTATTTTGTCGTGGGACCGAAAGATCAAAAGAAAGCAATGATTTATTTACATGGAGGACCGCACAATCATGTGATCGAATCTTATTCCCCATTCATAACGATGTGCGAGCAACTTGGGTATACCATCTTTATCGTCAATTATCCAGGTAGTACAGGTTTTGGAAAGCACTATGAGACAGTGTTGCAGCATGATTGGGGAGGTGTGGATGCATCATCTATGGTTGTGTTTACTGACACGGTGTTAACTGAGTACGATGAAGTGAGCTTATACGGTGTGAGTTATGGGGGCTACTTGGCACTATTGTTAGCTGGAAAATACCCTAGCATGTGGACGAATGTCTTGGCAGCTGCAAGCTTCAATGACTTACGTGCACTTTATGATGGCGCAATGCCATACATGAAAGATTACTTCTTAGAAGTGATGGGGGACATGCTGATTGATGAGGAAAAGTTGTCTGACCGCAGTCCCGTATCGTATGTGCAGGCGCTTGCGCGTGTCAATTTGTTGCTGATTCATGGAGAAGAAGATACACGTTGTCCGTATGAACAGACCGTCGCACTTTATCATCAATTGCGGCAATGTAACGTAGAAGGAGGACAACATCAGCTTTATTCGATCCCAGGATTACAGCACGAGCGGTTTTCAGAAAGGCACTGGATTAGTGCATGTAAAGCGTTTCTCCAATCGAAATCATTTCAGTTGTAAGGAAGGAAGTGGGTCATATGCCAGCGACGGGCGCAGCAGCTGAAACGAAAACACATCAAGAAGAAGCGGTTAGTCCGCAATGGAAACGGAATACATCGGTTTTATTAGGGAATCAATTTCTAACGGTTGTCGCAGAAAGTGTATTTGCATTGACGGTCATTTGGTATATTTATGCACAAACATCCTCCGCAGTGGCAGCATCATTATTTACAGCTGTGTCTGTGTTGTCATCAACCTTCATCGGTCCATTTATTGGTGCATTCTCTGACCGCCACCCTGCCAAATTATTGCTTCATATTGGTTATGTGCTTGTGGCATTGGGCGGGGTAGTGCTTGCGTGTGCTTTTTATTTTGAAGTAAACTTTTTAATCGTTGGTTTATATGTCTTTATGTTTTTACATAAGTCGTTTGCGATTTTAAATGGATCAGCCAAGAATCGTTTATTGGCACCAGCAGTGGGGTTAAAAAAGGTTCCTACAATTAATGGTTATATGACTTCAGTAAATGGGACGGCCGATTTATTAGGGAATGCACTCGCTGGCTTTTTACTTGCGGCCATCGGTTATGTGGGAATTATTCTTGCCCATTCAAGTGTGTACTTGCTTGCAAGTGGCATGCTCTGTCTTCTTGTAGTGCAGACAGCGATAAAGAAGACGGATGCTACGGGAATGACGCCGAAAAAGGCATCATTAATGAAAGAAATGGTCGCTGGTTTAAACGTCCTACAGAAAAATCGGTCATTGTTTAAACTTGTTGTCATTAGCTCTTTAATCAATGTGTTTGCGATTGGCGGTGCCTTACTTGTTGTACTTGTGACAGACCAGTTTGGCGGCAGTGCACGTGATTATGGCATGTTTATGGCAGCAGCAACGTTGGCGGGGATAGGGGTCGGACTCTTCGCCGGAAAAGTCGTCAAGCGTGTAAAGCGTCCAGGTATTTTCTTTTCGGTCTGTATGATGCTTGTGTCAGTTTGCATGTTTGCGACAGCTTGGACGACAAATTATTGGCTCGGGGTCGGCTTGATGATGTTGATGGTCATAGGAGAAGCATTATTTATGATTACATTGCAGACGCTGTTAATTACAACGATCGCACCTGAATATCGCGGGCGGGTGATGGCAACGGCTGCATCGATTGCAGGATTATTAATGCCAATTGGTTTATTGTTTAACGGTTTTATTGCCGATATGTGGCATATCAAATATTCATATCTATTTGTTAGTGGTTGGATTATGTTATGGGCGTTACTTGCCCTTTGCGATCGGGATGTACGGAAGATGGTGGATGGGGTTTAGAGACGACTTAATAAGACAGTTTTCGGGATTATTTTCTTGTGAATGCAAGAAAATGTCGTACGAAAAGGGCACCTTTTAGCAGGAATGCCGGATGATCACGTCGAAAAATTGTTTTTAGAAGAACATTCATTTGGAAAGGCGGAGAGTGTATTGCAATTATATCGAGAGCGATGGCGTGAGAACTTTGTGCAATATCGCAAAGGAATGGTTCCCGAGCAAATTAGTGTGGAAACGAAAGATTATTTACAACAAATGGGGTTATGGGAGAAAGAAGACGCGTGGACAAATCAGGTGATGCGCGACTTGGCTTTATCACGAGATGAGCAAGGTCATCCAGTGTTATCGTTTGAACAAGTGATGCTGGCTGTGAGGACGTTTGCTTCTGATCGGCTGATATTGTTGATAAATGAATATTCACTCGCACTTCAAACGGCTGAGCACATTCGTGATGCATTTGAATATGCTGTGCAATATAGACAAATTGACTTATTGGAACAACTCATCAAATGGGGAGAAGACCGTGACTCACTGAAAGAATGGGCACGTGTGTATCAACTGTTGCTCGATGTGATGAAGGAGAATATCACACATGAAGAAACGATTGATCAAGCGCGTGACTTGGTTGGACATGTGACGGATCCGTTGTTGAAGGTAAGGTTGGAGTTGCTGGAGGTTGCTACTTATTTAAAGTTAGGTTATCACACAAAGGCGGCATATCTTGGTAAGAAAGTACCAAAGAAATTAGCGCAAGTAGAAGAATGTTTTGCGAAGAAGGTAGCCGAAAGCAGGGCAGGATTTCAAATTGCTTATGATCTGTTATACAATCAAGGTAAATCAGAGGAAGCAGAAAGGCATGTAGCTCAGTCAGTTATAAATGGCGCCACACCAGAAGTGATGCTCGCTTATTGTTATCATTTGCTTTCGCATGCAACTTTATTGCGCCCGAATAGTTCTGATTCTAATATGTCTGATCCAAGTCCTCTCAGTATGCAATATATACAGCGTGCAGTTTTTTATGCGGAAGAGATGGGTTTAGAAGATTACAGTGGCAGTTTACAAGAACAGGACCTGCCATTTGTGTGGAATGTGAATGGTGAGCGGTTTGACATTGAGGGAGTAAATCCTCGAGAACAGGTACACCAATATATTGTTCGTAATGAACATGAAAAAGCGTTGTGGCTCATTGAGGAGCTGGAACGAGCAGGGAACACCAATGCCTTTTTAATTTTTTACAGAGGGAAAGCTACAGGAAGCACGTCTCTTTTAGCTCAAGCAATGCGTCGGTTTGCACAAGAAGGTTTGATGAATTTGCTTCCACTTGTCGAGCGAGAAGTGCAAAAGATCGACAAATCTCAATTTAAAGGAGAGGTTTAACGATGAAACGATGTTTTTGTACCTTTATGTTGACAGTGTGCTTGATGGTGACAATGGGTGTGCAAAGTGCAGCAGATGTCGAACCTCTAGACATTACTCACCCAATTATAACGAACTTTCCTCATTCTCAATAAGTCATGAAAAGGGCTGTCCCAAAAGCGCCATCTGGGGCAGCCCCTCGTTAATTTTGGACATGGGATGGGTTACACAAATGATGAGGGGAAGCGATATTGTATGTTTTCCTATGTTGAGCGATCTATGGTTTGCAACAGGCGTGACTGCTTTTAAATTCTTCGGTTTTGTTGGTCTTCGTGTTAATTGGCTATGGCATTGTACTTTAACAAACAACCAGACTAAGAGCAAAAAGTACCATTGGCGTTGAGATCATGTTTTCTGTTATTGCTCTCTTTCTCGGGATTCAGGTCATGTTTTTGCTATTTTAGATTAGAAATGCGATTAAGGGGGCATTGTGCTTTTTATCGTCCTACCTTTAAAGAGGCTATGTAGACAAATCTCGTGGGAATGATGGAAAAAAGAAGGATAAATTGTTAAATAGGGGTTGACGTGCCAATCTTATGTAGCTTATTCTTAATATTGTAATATAAACAATATGATTTTCTAGGAGGAGACGAACTCATGGCACAAATTCGTATGACACCAGAAGAACTACGAACAGAGGCGAATGAAACGCGTACAGACGCATCATCTTACCAAGATCTTTTACAAAGAGGAGATGCGCGCATTGACAAGTTAGGTTCTACATGGGAAGGGGAAGCATTCCAAGGATTCTCCGCTCAGTGGCAAGAGAAGCGTAAGCATGTAGAAGAGCTTATTCAGTTATATGAAGAGCTTAGCACGCAAACGGATGATATTGCAAACGTTGTAGAAACAACAGACCAAGAGATTCGTAGCCGCATTGGATACTAATTGATGTTAACGGGGCGCAATCGCGATTCATATTATTGTGGATTGTGATTGCGTTTTTCCTTTTTGATAAAGGGAGGTGTGTCGTACATAAAAGCAGCTGATTTGCGTCATTTTGGCGCCGAACGACGAGATGAGAAGCGGAAGATCCTTGACCGAGAGAAAGCGGTTTAATAGAATGAAAGGAAGATAAACGTACTGTAATGACGTAAAGAGAGGTGTATACGTTATGAGTGATTATTCAAGTAGGATTAACGCACTGAGTATTGAGATTCAAGATCTCAATGATGCAATTGCGTTGGCGCAGAATCGTCGGGCAGAATTATGGGAGACGCGTCGTAAATTAGTGACGGAAAAAAGTAGTGTGGAATCTTATGACGACCTAATTAAAAGCCCTGAAACAGGTGAACCTGGTTCAACAGGGGCGCATGCGACAAACCATGAAAGCTCAGAGCGAGACCTCGTGTTAAACGGACATGCGCATCTACCTGAGCAAGTACAAGAAATGATTGATGCGATTGACAGTGAAAGAGACGACCTGAGAGAAACAATTAGTGACAATAGAAAAAGCATTAGTTCAAAGTCAGATACGATCAGTAATTTAAAAGAAAAACAGCGGTCAAAAAATGAATAGAAGGGGGTGACATGTGCCTATGGAGTTACAAATAAATGTAGAAGAAGTCAATACATTGCTTCAAGGTGTAGCTGAAATCGCCGGCAGCTTCCAATCGGTGTCTGTCAGTACATCTAGTGATGATCTCGATGGGCTGAGCGAATTAGATGCGGTGAAAGAAGAGCTAGATGGCTACGTGAAAGATTATATGAATGCGTTGTACCAGACAGAAATGGAGTTGCAAGCACTTATACAAGGTTATGAAGTCGTCGATAAAGAGCTAGCCGGTAAAATGGGCTAGACAGTCACGTAAAGGAGGTTTTCAGCATGAAGTTCCTAGATGTAAACAAACACCTATCAGAAATGGACGAGCACCTTAAATCGATCAAATCATATGATGCTGTTTTCGAGGCGGCAGAGGCAAGAATCACGCTTGTTGTTAATACAGAAGATGCGTTTAAAGGAGAAGGGTCACAGGGGATCATGAATAGCCACAATCATATGCACCTGCCCACGATCCGGTCCTTCCGCGCAGTTTTTGCGACCCTCATTAGTAAAATTGAAAAGATGAAAGAAAGAGTTTTGGAATTTGAGCCTGAATCAAATGGCTCGGTGTCAGAGGAATTTTGGAAAACGCAGCTACCAAATAGCTATAATAATTATGAAGAAGCACTACAGGAAAGTGAAAAGAACATCAACAGCGCCGCAGCAGAAGTAAGCCACATCATCAACCTCGGCAAGCTGCAAACAGAAGATGTATACAACAACGTCGACAGTGCGCGTAAACATACAGAGACAGTGTTAGAAGGCTTATATGAGCTCGATCAAGCGTGCGTCGAATTGATGGCCGAAGTGCGGACGGAACTGTCGGAGTTAAAAGCCACGCTCAAGCAAGTGTTGAACTGGATCATGACCGGCGGCGTACGGATGACGGGTGTAAGTATCATGGAGGTAGGCGGCTACTTTGCGAACAACGCCACGTTGCATGAGAAAGCGCCAGAAGTCGATACGAGCAAGGTGAATACCGGTGCAGAGGCAGCGAAGTTGATGGAAAATCCAGCATTCATGCAAGGGATAACGAACTGGAGCACGGATTCACTGTTAAATCTGGAGGCATCAACTGATCCGGTATTAAGACAATATATGTCTACGTTGTACACACTCGTCGCAGCCGGCGCCCACCCCGATACAGTTGCCGCTGCCGCAAAAATACTTGATGACTATGTAGGTCGCCCAGTGTCGCAAGGGGTCATGCAACAGGCTGTTTTGACCCCACATTCAGCTACAGATGTGTATGAAATGGCATTTCCGTTGTCTGCGCAAGCCACTTATTTACGGCAGGTGCGAGAGGCGATGTCAAATACAGGGAAGCCTGGCGATGGAAACGTGATATATAAGTGGGAGGGGCATGGAGACAAGATGACCGCTAGAGGAGCGCCGGTGGACTATGAGGCGTTGGGGGTCAAAAAACCTGAGGTAACTGAAGTCAATGGGTATGAAATTAGGCACAAGGTCATAGATGGCCAGTTTGTGTTGTTCCGCGATAATCCTGATCTGGTATATTATACACAGGGTGCCAAGACTGGTGAAATGGCGGCAGGAATGGCTTTTGTCGGGAATCATACAGCCACTTTTGCTGGAGCGTATGCGATTGGCGGGGGAGCTAGATATATACCTGGTCTTAAAGGTGTTAATAGGAAAATAGATGATACTGCTGGAGAAGTACTAGGTAATTTTGGCAGAGGCCTCGCATTGTCTGCAGTACAAACAAAAATCCCTGTTTGGAACAAAATCATCGGAGCTCCTGTGCCTGAAGTAGGAACCGAACAAGTACTATTATACATCAGCGATGATGGTGGTGAAACTTGGAGTGGGAAGGTGCGGTTTGAGCTAAAACCTGGTGAGCCAAAGGCACACCCTTACATGCAATTTGGTGAGGATTTTGGGGATGTTTTCGGTGACTTATTCAAATGGGGTAATAACGACGAGGAAAAAAACAAATAATGATCCCGGTTTGCCATAGCGATTGGAGGCTAAATGATGTGGGGAGCGCTTTGGTATTATATTGTTTGGAGTTGGGGATTTGCTATTGTAGTAAATCTTTTTGCTAAAAAAGGGAAGAGGAAAAGTGTGCTATGGGTGATTATAGCCGGAATTATAGGCGGAGTATTTCTTTTACTTTTGGAATGGGTGTTTGGTCTTTTTGGTATAGAATATGGTTTAAGGCTTAGATGAATGTCAACTGTAAGTAATGACGAAGAGCGGGAAGCCCGGCGGAGGACAAGTGTTGTATAAGTGGGAAGGAAAAGGCGACAAGATGACCGCTAGAGGCGCGCCTGTCGATTATGTTTTACTGGGATGGATATTCAAATTCGAATAAATCCCCATAACATCCTAAGATAGATCAACTTTATTGTTGACATTAATCGCTCCTGTTGTCATACATCATACCTGGCACAGGGGCACGCTTTATCAAGGACGATGACACACACCAATGCAAGTAGTAGAGTAGTTGCTAGGAGACTTATTGTTATACGCTGGTATTGCTATTATCATTTTCTTGGCTGCTAGACACTCTAGTGAGAACAAAGAGAAGTTCGGTATAAAATCTTTCTTAATTGTATTCCCTATATTATTCGTGGGGGTAACTATCTTGATGCTCGTTATTTCATGGCTGAAAAGTTTATAAAAACGCCCCCTGTCGTCATTATATGTGGATGGCACAGGGGATTCTTTGTTGAAGATTTGAAAGGTGAGTTAGAAAGTGATGTAAACAAACACCTATCGGAAATGGACGAGCACCTTAAATCGATCAAATCATATGATGCTGTTTTTGAGGCGGCAGAGGCAAGAATCACGCTTGTTGTTAATACAGAAGGTGCGTTTAAAGGAGAAGGTTCACACGGGGTGATGAATAGCCACAATCATATGCACCTGCCCACGATCCGGTCCTTCCGCGCAGTTTTTGCGACCCTCATTGGTAAAATTGAAAAGATGAAAGAAAGAGTTTTGGAATTTGAGCCTGAATCAAATGGCTCGGTGTCAGAGGAATTTTGGAAAACGCAACTACCGAATAGCTATGACAATTATGAAGAAGCACTAGCGGAAAGTGAAAAGAACATCAACAGCGCCGCAGCAGAAGTAAGCCACATCATCAACCTCGGCAAGCTGCAAACAGAAGATGTATACAACAACGTCGACAGTGCGCGTAAACATACAGAAAAAGTGCTAGAAGGCTTGTATGAGCTCGATCAAGCGTGCGTTGAATTGATGGCCGAAGTGCGAACGGAACTCTCAGAGTTAAAAGCAACGCTTAAGCAAGTGTTAAACTGGATCATGACCGGCGGCGTGCGGATGACGGGTGTAAGTATCATGGAGGTAGGCGGCTATTTTGCGAACAACGCCACGCTGCATGAGAAAGCACCAGAAGTCGATACGAGCAAGGTGAATACCGGTGCAGAGGCAGCTAAGTTGATGGAAAATCCAGCATTCATGCACGGGATAACGAACTGGAGCACGGATTCACTGTTAAACCTTGAGGCGTCAACTGATCCAGTATTAAGACAATATATGTCTACGTTGTACACACTTGTCGCAGCCGGCGCCCACCCCGATACAGTCGCCGCTGCCGCAAAAATACTTGATGACTCCGTAGGGCGTCCAGTGTCGCAAGGGGTTATCCAACAAGCAGTATTGACCCCACATTCCGCTACAGATGTGTATGCAATGGCATTCCCGCTGTCTGCGCAAGCCACTTATGTACAGCAGGTGCAAGAGGCGAGGTCAAACCTGTCATCAACAGGGAAGCCTGGCGATGGGAACGTGATATATAAGTGGGAAGGGCATGGAGACAAGATGACCGCTAGAGGGGTGCCAGTGGATTATGAGGCGCTGGGGATTGAACCTAAAGTGGACGATATAGGTGATTATCAAATTAGGTACACGATCACAGAGGATAACCAGTTTATTTTGTTCCGTGATGATCCTGATCTTGTTTATTATACGCAAGGAACCAAGGTCGGTAAGGCAGAATGGCTCATGGCGATTGGTGGATATCTTGGAGCTGAATATTATGGTACTCGTGGCTTGTACAAAGGTGCAAATAAGATCCCAGGTGCAGATAAATTAAGAGATCGCTATAGTAAGGAAACAATCGGAATTGCTGGACATGCAGGGAGTTATGCTGCTCAGCATCATGTCGTGCCTGTTTGGAAAGAAATTGTCGGAGCCCCGATACCTAAAAGCGGAACAGAGCAATTATTAGTGTATGTCAGTGATGATGACGGTGAAACATGGAATGGAAAACTATTACTTACTCTAAAACCAAACGGGAATGTGGAAATTTCGCGAGATTTTGCGGATGGTTTTTGGGACGCTGCCAAAGGCTTATTCAAATGGGGGGATTGATGAGCGAGAAGATAATAAACAACCATAAGATCGATATAGGGAAGGTGGACGTATGCTCCAGAATGTGATATTAAGTGTTATTATTGGAACGATGTTATGTTTGATGGTTAAAAGTTCTTCCGAAGAAAAATGGTCTAAAAGAAAAATTTTCATTGGAATAATCGGTTTCAGTTTATTTGTTATTACTTTGAACATGTTTATCGTTCCTTGGTTAAAAAGTTTATTTTGAGGATGCGGCTTTCGGTCAATTCGGGTGGTGAAGTCTAAGAACGCGGCTCCCGTCGTCATAAATGCTGGCGGCAGGGGCTTTTTGGCTGAATGGAGAGCTTCGGATTCACGAAGATACAGATCGGTTGCAATACGTCGACAGTGCGCGTAAACATACAGAAAAAGTGCTAGAAGGCTTGTATGAGCTCGATCAAGCGTGCGTCGAATTGATGGCCGAAGTGCGGACGGAACTCTCAGAGTTAAAAACGACGCTCAAGCAAGTGTTGAACTGGACGATGACCGGCGGCGTGCGGATGACTGGTGTAAGTATCATGGAGGTAGGCGGCTATTTTGCGAACAACGCCACGCTGCATGAGAAAGCACCAGAAGTCGATACGAGCAAGGTGAATACCGGTGCAGAGGCAGCGAAGTTGATGGAAAATCCAGCATTCATGCAAGGGATAACCAATTGGAGCACGGATTCACTGTTAAACCTTGAGGCGTCAACTGATCCAGTATTAAGACAATATATGTCTACGTTGTACACACTTGTCGCAGCCGGCGCCCACCCCGATACAGTCGCCGCTGCCGCAAAAATATTGGATGACTACGTAGGGCGTCCAGTGTCGCAAGGGGTTATCCAACAAGCAGTATTGACCCCACATTCCGCTACAGATGTGTATGCAATGGCATTCCCGCTGTCTGCGCAAGCCACTTATGTACAGCAGGTGCAAGAGGCGAGGTCAAACCTGTCATCAACAGGGAAGCCTGGCGATGGGAACGTGATATATAAGTGGGAAGGGCATGGAGACAAGATGACCGCTAGAGGGGTGCCAGTGGATTATGAGGCGCTGGGGATTGAAGAGTATGTGGAGACGGTTAAGGTGAATGGACACGATGTCAATTATGCTATGATGGATGGACAGTTTATTCTGTTACGTGATAATCCTGATCTTGTATATTATACGCAAGGTGCGAAGCAAGGAAGTGTAAATTCGATTGTAGCTCAAGGTGTAAATGTTTCGGCGAATTTTTATGCATCATATTTATTGGGTAAAGGGGCTACAAAGATACCGGGGTCTGGAAAGATAAACGATAAACTAAATGAAAGTCTTGGGGGTACAGGAGCTGATGGCGTAAGAACTGTAGCTGGCTACTTTGCTGAAACTAATATACCAATATGGAAAGAAATCGTTGGAACTCCTGTACCAGAAGCCGGAACGGAACAAGTATTGGTATATATCAGCGAGGATGATGGGGAAACTTGGAGCGGAAAAGTTATGTTTACTATAGAACCAAGTGGTGATGTGAAGCGCTCTACAGATTTCGCAGAGGGCTTTTGGGATTCTGCTCTAGGGCTTTTCGGATTGGACAACAAAGACGATAAAGGTGATAAATAAAATGTGGAGTTCATTTGGTTTCTACATTGTTGTTGGCCTAGGTATGGCTATTTTAATCAATTTTGGTGCCAAACGAAAAAACAGAAAAGGATGGTTGTGGACATTCGTCTATGGCATCATTTTGGGTCTGTGTCTTATCTTGATTAAATGGATGTTTAGTCTTTTCGGTATAAACATTGATGGACGATAACCAAGCCAATATCTAATGAATAGAGGTTTGAACAGAGTATATCAGTGATGATGGCAAAACATGGGATGGAAAGTTATGTTTACAGTAACACCAGACGGAAATGTGTCTTATGATACAAACTTTGGTTCAGGTGATTTCCTTGACAATCTGAAAGACTTATTTGGATTGGGAGGCAAATAGCAATGTGGGAAGGATTAGGCTACTACATTTTATTTGGTTGGTCTTTAGCTCTTGTTGCGATGCTGCTAAAGGACTGTTTAAATGGTAATGGTAAATTATTTTATCTTGTCTTGGTTATTCGTGGTTATCGCAAAGTTGATGAGCAAGGAGCCATATAAATCTAAATTTAGGTGGCGATGGGTATTCATCTCAGGTATTATTGGCGGAACTATTCTTGTCTCTCTTGACTTACTCTTGGGTCTTTTTGGTATAGATTTTCATGTCGGTCCAAAATTTAATTGATGTTAATCGCTCCCATTGTCATCGTATGATCATGGAAATGGGAGCGTACATATTTGTGTTTGGAAAGCGATTGTCGGAACCCCTGTGGTTGAACTGGATCATGACCGGCGGCGTGCGGATGACGGGTGTAAGTATCATGGAGGTAGGCGGATACTTTGCAAACAACGCCACGTTGCATGAGAAAGCGCCAGAAGTCGATACGAGCAAGGTGAATATCGGTGCAGAGGCAGCTAAGTTGATGGAAAATCCAGCATTCATGCAAGGGATAACGAACTGGAGCACTGATCCATTGTTAAATCGACAAGCGTCTTCTGATCCGATATTAAGACAATATATGTCTACCTTGTACACACTCGTCGCAGCCGGCGCCCACCCCGATACAGTCGCCGCTGCCGCAAAAATACTTGATGACTATGTAGGTCGTCCGGTATTGCAAGGGATCATCCAACAAGCTGTATTGACCCCGCATTCCGCTATAGATGTGTATGAAATGGCATTCCCGTTGTCTGCGCAAGCGACTTATGTACTTGCCTAGGAAATTATAGATTTTGACCCCGTGGATAATTTTGCGTGAAGCGAAAAACGCCCCACGTGACTGGTCTACACTTAGGACGTAATGAAGCCGCGTTAGCAATTTTGGAGCAGACAGAGGGCTTGAAGTTTATCTTCAAGCCCTCTTACTCAAATTACCCTGGCTCCACCTGCGTATCAAGCTTCATCTCCGGGTTATTATATGTGTCGTTATCTAATTCCCCAGTTACTTTTGCGGTAAAGAGCCCAGAAACCATGCTCCCGGATACATTGACGGCTGTTCGCCCCATGTCAATGAGTGGTTCGATGGAGATAAGTAAGCCGGCTAACGCGATTGGTAAGTCTAATGCCGATAAGACGAGAATTGCGGCAAATGTTGCCCCGCCCCCGACACCAGCGACACCGAAGGAGCTAATTGCAATGACAGCTATCAGCATGAAAATGAAACTAGGCTCAAGTGGGTTTTGACCAACCGTTGGTGCGATCATGACCGCTAACATCGCTGGATAAATGCCGGCGCAACCATTTTGCCCAATGGATAATCCGAAAGATCCAGCGAAATTGGCGATACCGCTTGGGACACCAAGCTTTTTTTGTGTTTCAATGTTCATTGGCAATGCCCCTGCACTTGTACGTGAGGTGAAAGCAAATGCCAACACAGGGAATGCTTTTTTCATATATGTCCAAGCATTCATTTTTAGGAAAGTGAGGATGAGTAAATGGACAAGGAACATCGCAATGAGTGCAACATAAGAAGCGCCAACAAACTTTCCAAGTGATGCGACAGCACCAAAATCGCTCGTGGCGATTGTACGAATCATGATTGCGAGCACACCGTAAGGCGTCAATCTCAGCACGAGTGTCACGATGCGCATGATAATGGCGTGGAGGGCATCGATCAGGTTTTTGAATGTATCAGCTGATTCTGGTTGCTTTCGCCGTACACCTAAGTAGGCAACACCAATGAAAAGCGCAAAAATGACAACACCAATAGTAGAGGTCGGTCTACCACCAGTTAAGTCGAGAAAAGGATTTGCGGGAATGAGTTGGACAATTTGTTCAGGAAGTGTCAATGCGTCCATCTCTTCGTAGCGTTCTTCAATTGCTTGTCCTTGTGTGATTTCACTTTCACCTTTAGGAATTTCAATCGCTTCAAGGTTAAAAAGAGACGCAGACGCGATACCAAGTCCAGCTGCGATGGATGTTGTAGCAATGAGGGCAGCAAGGATGAGTGCACTCATCTTTCCGAGATTTTTTGTTAATGTGAGGCGCGTAAAGGCGGCTAAAATGGAAATGAAGATCAGTGGCATGACAATCATTTGTAATAGACGGACGTAACCTGTGCCAAGTAGATTTATCCAGTCAAGTGCTTGTGTTAAAGCAATGGATTCAGCATCAAACAGAACATGGAGCAGTAAACCATAAATGACACCTAACCCAAGAGAAGTAAAGACACGAGTCGAAAAAGACATATGTCTTTTTTGCATGTAAAAAAGTATTCCTATTAGCATGAGGGCAAAGACAATGATTGCAAATGTTTGCAATGTATTCATATATAGCGATTCCTTTCTTTATAGGGAGTTTACGAAACAATTATTTCATATCATGATCGATGCTTCCTATCATATTATCTATATTCCTATCAGTCAAGTAGGAATTAAAAAGTAGACCTTCTTTTTAATGTATCCATTTCTTATAAAAGCAATCATAAAAAAAGATGAGAAACTTTCTCACTTAGGGGTTGACGTCCGCTGAATTTATGGTAAACTCAAAAATGTAATTGAAAATGAATATCATTGTCGGGAAGGGGAGATTGCCCATTACAATGATGATGTGGTTTTTAAGAGGAGACAAAGCTGTTCCATGATGGTCAATTTAATGAAATATAAGTGCCTTATCCCGCTATTACTTGTTTTGTCGGTCATATCGGTATTTATAGGTGTGCAAGATATTTCGCTGTTTGATATGCCTAATTGGTCAGAAGATCAACTAAGAACAGTGCTTATAAGTCGGATCCCGCGTTTAATGAGTATTGTCATTGTTGGGATTAGCTTGAGTGTATGCGGATTAATTATGCAGCAACTTACACAAAACAAATTTGTCTCACCAACAACAGCAGGGACGATGGATTGGGCGCGCTTAGGGATGCTAGTTGGGCTCGTCATGTTTGCAAGTGCTAGCACAATGGAACGAATGTTGATCGCCTTCTTGTTTGCGTTAGGCGGCACGCTTTTGTTCGTTAAAATTCTTGAGAAAATCCGCTTTCAAAATGTGATCTTTGTGCCACTAGTCGGTTTAATGCTCGGTAGTGTCGTGAACGCAGTGACCACATTTTTTGCTTATCAGTACAACCTGGTACAAAGTTTGTCCGCTTGGATGCAAGGGAGTTTTTCGCTTGTGTTGCGCGGTAGGTACGAAGTTCTTTATATTGGGATTCCTCTCATTGTGCTTGCGTTTCTGTTTGCGAATCGTTTTACAATCGCCGGACTGGGGCAAGATTTTTCTACGAATGTCGGTTTAAACTACCGGCGCGTGATGAATATTGGCATGACGATTGTCGCGCTCATTACAGCAACGATTGTCGTGACAATTGGCTCGATTCCTTTTTTAGGACTGATTGTGCCGAACATCGTTTCGATGATGCAAGGCGACCATTTGAAAAAAAGTCTACCGAAAACAGCATTGTTCGGTGCGATCTTTCTACTTGTTTGTGATATATTAGGTCGGATCATCATATTCCCATATGAAATTCCAATTGGTTTAATGGTTGGTGTCATCGGCAGTGCACTCTTTTTATTTTTGTTGTTTAGGAGGCGTGCCTATGCGTCCTAAAACAATATTAATAATTTTCGTGGCCATTGCACTTGCATTCATTGGCGCTTACTTGTTTGTTGGATTAACGCCCACTTTATGGGATTATGCGCTACCAAGAAGAGCGACGAGTATTTTAGCTATTATTACGGTGGGGGCAGCGATCGCATTTTCTACGTTTGTATTCCAAACGATTACGCATAATCGAATTTTAACACCTAGCATTATTGGGCTTGACTCATTGTACATATTAATCCAAACGATCCTAATCTTTGCTTTCGGCACAGCAGGGTTGGCCTTGGTAAGTACGTATGTACAGTTTGGGATGACGCTTGTATTGATGGTATTGTTTTCGTTACTGCTGTATGTGCTCCTTTTTAGAAGGGAGCAGAAAAATCTTTACTTTTTATTACTCGTCGGGATAGTGTGCGGCACACTGTTTTCTAGTTTGTCGACGTTTATGCAAGTGTTAATTGACCCAAATGAATTTTTAACTGTACAAAGCCGGATGTTTGCAAGTTTTAATAATGTGCAGGTGGATTTGTTATGGATTGCACTCGTCATTTTGGCGGCAACGACAGTGTACATTTATCCACAGTTAAAGTATTTAGATGTGATCGCTTTGGGGAGAGATCAAGCAATTAATTTAGGCGTCCCATATGATCAAGCGATCCGCAAATTTTTAATTGTGATCGCAATATTTGTTTCTGTATCAACAGCGTTAGTTGGACCGGTATTGTTTTTAGGGTTACTCGTCACAAATGTTGCACGTGAACTTTTAAAAACGTCACGGCATGCATATTCTATCGCATTATCTATGCTCATTAGTGTTGTTGCGCTTGTAGCAGGTACGTTTATGTTAGAACGGGTATTGTCGTATGCAGCGCCACTAAGTGTTGTCATCAACTTTGTTGGTGGGACGTACTTCATTTATTTGCTTTTGAAAGGAGCGAAATAAACATGACGACAGCATTAATGGAACGCAAACAGCAAGTGATACGCCCGCAAATACAAGTCGGTTTAGAAGTAAAAGGCGTCTACAAATCTTATGGTGAGAATGATGTTGTTCGTGATGTGTCGATTGCGGTGAAAAAAGGAACCCTAACGTCATTTATCGGACCGAATGGTGCGGGGAAAAGTACCCTCATTGCGATGATGAGCCGATTGGTCAAACAAGACCGTGGGCAAGTATTGATTGAAGGTCAGGCGCTTGAATCATTTAAAAGTAAAGAACTAGCAAAGAAAATCTCAATCTTAAAGCAAAGCAATCATATCCACATGCGCCTAACGATTCGAGAATTAGTTAGCTTTGGTCGTTTTCCGCACTCACAAAACCGATTGACAAAAGTTGATTGGAAACACATTGATGAAGCAATTGATTACATGTCATTACGTGAGATTGAACATCAATATATAGACGAGTTAAGTGGGGGACAACGTCAGCGCGCTTACATTGCGATGGTGCTCGCACAAAATACCGATTATGTCATTTTGGATGAGCCGCTAAACAATTTGGATATGAAGCATGCTGTATCCATTATGAAAACGCTGCGTAGGCTCGTTGATGACTTGGGGAAAACGATTATGATTGTTGTCCATGATATTAACTTTGCTTCGTGTTATTCAGACGATATTGTTGCAATGAAGAACGGGCAGATTGTTAGTCACGGACGCTGCAAAGATATCATTACGCGTGCCTCATTGCGGGATATTTATGATATGGATATTGCGATTGAAGAAGTCAATTGTAATAAAATTTGTGTGTATTTTACGTAGGTCTAGGAAAGAGCTTTTCTAAAATCAATAAGACATTTGGAGGAATATATCAATGAAGAAATATGGTTTAGCTATTGGCGCAGTAATGACAGCAATTGGTTTGACTGCTTGTGGGGGAGAGAAAACAGAAAAGAATGCTTCTGAGGAGCCAAAAAAAGAGGAGCAAGCATATGTTGAAGTGACGCATGAGCTTGATAAAGAGCCGGTCAAAGTTCCGGTCGATCCTAAGGTCGTCGTTTCTTTTGATAATGGAATTACGGATTCAATTCGTGCGCTAGGTCATGATGTTGACGGTGTCCCGAAAGAAAACAATATCCCAAGCTATTTGTCTGAACTTGAAGAAGACAAATATGAAGATGTCGGCTCATTATTTGAAGCAGATTTCGAAAAAATTGTTGAGATGAAGCCGGATGTCATTTTTATTTCTGGACGAGCAATGGAAAATTATGACGAGCTTAGTAAAATTGCACCGACTGTGTATATGATGGTCGACCAAGAGAATTACATGACATCATTTGAAGAAAACATGCAAACGTTAGGTGAAATCTTTGACGCTGAAGACGAAGTAGACAAGCAGTTGGGAGAGATTCAAGCAACGATTGATGATGTGAAAACACGTGCAGAAGCAACAGACAAAAATGGCTTGATCTTATCTGTGTCAGAAGGTGCTGCGAGTGCTTTTGGTGCAGGATCGCGCTTCGGTTTAATTCATGACGTGCTTGGTGTGAAGCCGGCAGATGACATTCCTGCAGAGAATCATGGTGAAGATGTTTCATTTGAGTATATTGCAGAAAAAGATCCTGATTATATCTTTTTGCTTGACCGTGGCGCAACTGTCGGGGAAGCATCCACTGCGCAGCAAGTTCTTGATAATGAACTCGTCGGTGGGACAAAAGCTGCAAAGAACGATAAAATCATTAGTTTAGATGGTGGCGTTTGGTATTTGAGCGGAGGCGGGCTTGAATCTGTGAAGAGAATGGTTGATGAGATCGACGCGTCATTTGAGAAGTAAGAAAGATTTTTAAGATAACCGGTTAAGTTGTTGCGTGAACAACTTAACCGGTTTTAATTTGTTATTTTTTAGCTATAAAACTGGTATCGCGATCATCCTTTTCGTATAATGAAAGGAACATATCTCTCTAGAGGTAACATAAAAAAAGAGAGGGATTGACATACTGTGGATATTTTAAATATAGGACTAACGTTGTTCATTGTGTTTGCGCTTTTATTGTCCATCTTTTTCATCTGGCGCACGTTACAGCAAAGGCGTAGGGTGAACGTAGCAAAGATTACAATGAGAGACATTGAGCGCATGGCTGGTCTTGAGTTTGAAGATTACTTAGCAGCCGTCTTTGCGGCCATTGGCTATGAAACCTATCGAACAACAAAAAGTGGTGACTTTGGTGCAGATTTGCTTGTCATTGATAAGGAAGGGAAGCGTATTGTCATTCAAGCGAAGAGATATGACACAAAGTTAGGATTAAGCTGTGTGCAAGAGGTGTATACAGCCAAAGCATATTATGATGCAGATGAAACGATGGTGGTCACCTCAGCGAATGAAGTGACAGCAGCATGCTGGCAATTAGCCGCAAAAACGGGGACAAGTTTTTTATTGAAAGAAGATTTGGAGGAACTTTCATATTTACTGCGCAAAGGGCAACTGGGGGAAGCAAGAGAGCTTGTATGCACACCGCAATACGCTGAAAAAAAGCCGGGAAGCCCACGGTTAGAAGCCGTTTCTGGTGAGAGAAGAAGGATCGAGGTAGGTGCGTATCACTACACGCGTAAGTAAATAGATGAAAAAATACGATGTAGGGAGTTGAACTTGTGAAAACGTATAAACTGCATGCTTTGCAAGTGATTGAGGAACAAGATGGACATGTTAAGCAACGTCCGATCCCGCTTGAAGATGGCTTAATTATTAATATGGAAAATAAAGAGCGGGTCTGGTTTGTAGATGCTGTCGTTTCAGCATCAGACGTGACCTCGTTTGAGCAAATATATGAGAAAGGTCAGCATATGTTAATTAGCGTGGTAATTACAAGCAAAAATAATCATCCTGCTGTTATGTTCACATCTATTGAATCCATCACTGATTTAAATGAAGGAAAAGGAATTGTATTTAAAGGAAAAATTATCTTTGGACGTGATGATGTACTAAAGGATGTCTTTAAAGATTTACTAAAAAATGATTACAATAAGGATGAGATGCTTGGTGAGTTTAAGCGACGTGTGGAACAGGTAGAAGGGTATTCAGAACAAACGATTCAGCAATTGTATCACATGTATCAAAATTTAGAGTCATGAGGAAACTGTCGCTGTTCAACATGTAACGAGGTTTACCCCTATGTCGATGTGAATAGGAAAAGTAATCTTCCTTATACTAACTACATCAGGCTGAAAAAGGGGTATTTTTGTGAGTGATGAAAAGCAAACTGGGGGCTTATTTGCACTAGCTTCTGTACCACTTGTCATGACACTGGGCAATTCTATGTTAATCCCTGTGTTACCTACGATGGGACGAGAATTAGATGTGAGCGCATTTATGATAAGCTTGTTAATTACGGTTTACTCGGTCGTGGCGATTTTATGTATCCCTTTAGCGGGGTATTTATCAGATCATATCGGTCGTAAGCATGTCATCATTCCAAGCTTATTTATTGCTGGTCTCGGTGGATTGATTGCTGGTTTTGCAGGATGGAAGATGGAAGAGCCATACTGGGTCATTTTAATTGGGAGATTTCTCCAAGGGATAGGCGCGGCAGGAGCGGCGCCAATTGTGATGCCGTTTGTTGGTGATTTATTTACAGATAAACGACAAGTAAGTGAAGGGTTAGGGATGATTGAAACGTTGAATACATTTGGTAAGGTGCTAAGTCCAATATTTGGGGCACTACTAGCATCTATTGTATGGTTCATGCCTTTTTTTGCATTCCCTTTGTTTTGTATACTGTCTATTTTATTATTATTGTTGCTTGTAAAGAGCCCACCACTCTCCCAGAAGTCGGTACCGTTTGGCAAATTTATTGAGACGGTGAAGACAATTTTTAAACGCGAAGGGCGCTGGCTCTATATTGTCTTTATTGTTGGATGTCTTGTGATGTATATATTGTTTGGGGTACTTTTTTACTTGTCGACGCATCTAGAAGAGACGCACCAAGTTCATGATATTCCTAAAGGTGTCATTCTTGCGTTTCCATTAATGGCATTATGTATTACTTCATATGTGTCAGGGCGTGCAATTGGTCAAGATCAAATGAAGATGAAATGGATGACAGTTGTGGGGTTATTTTTACTATTTGTTTCGATATTTGTTGTTGCCCTGAAGCAAGATATTTATATTATGTTGACGGCCTTGTTTGTCGCTGGTATGGGCATTGGGGCAGTATTACCTAGTCTTGATGCATTTGTTACAGAAGGAATTCCAATAGAACAGCGTGGCTCTATTACATCTTTGTATAACAGCATGCGTTTTGTTGGTGTAGCTACCGGACCACCGTTGTTTTCGTTGTTTATGAAAGGAAGTCATTTTTGGATGTTCGCTATGAATGCATGTATCGTTTTTGCGGCAGTCATCGTCGTGTATTTTGGTATTAGACCAAAGAAAATTTCTGTTAGAACATGGCGATAGAGTAAAGAACAAAGGGGCGTGTGTATGCAAACATTTCATGATGTACATGGGAATGTGATTCAACTTGTCTTAGGGAAAGACTGTCTTCTTGATGATAATCCAAAACATGTGTTTGTGCTTGCCCGCTATGGTGGGCAATGGTTATTAACAAAGCATTTGGAAAGGGGTTATGAATTTCCAGGTGGCAAAGTGGAACCTGGAGAAACAGCTGAAGACGCAGCAAGGCGTGAAGTGGCAGAAGAAACAGGCGGACAAGTGGACGTATTAACACATATTGGACAGTACTGTGTAAAAGAAAAGACGGGAAAGGCGTTTTATAAAAATATTTATGTCGCAACGATTAGTGAAGTAAGGTCATTAAAAGATTATTACGAGACAGAAGGACCTATTTTACTACGAGAATTACCGACTTCAATAAAGACAGATGAAAGGTTTAGTTTTATGATGCGGGACGATGTTGTAAGGGAATCTATTGAATATGCTTTAAAAAAGGTGTTGTGATGACATGGAAAGACAGCACGTGTAAACTTGACGTGCTGTTACGTGTGAAAACGGGTGACGTGTTTTTCGAGGTATTCAATGAAAAGGTACATCACAGTGGCTAAAACTGCAATGACTAGTAAGCTCATGAAGACGAGGTTAAAGTTAAATACTTGGAAACCGTAAATGATTAAATAACCTAATCCTTGTTTTGAAACGAGAAACTCTCCAACGATTACACCAACCCATGCGAGTCCGACGTTCATTTTTAAGGTTGAAATCATGACAGGTATCGTCGCAGGATAAACGACATGCTGGAACATTTGCTTTCTGGAGGCGGAGAATGTTTTCATAACGGTCAAATAATTAGGGTCAACCTCTTTAAAAGCAGTGTAAATAATCATTGTTGTTAAAATAACGGATATGAGCATACCCATCGCAATAATGGAAGCGATGTTTGGTCCAAGTCCAACGATCAGAATGGGTCCAATTGCAATTTTTGGCATGGCGTTGAAAACGACTAAAAAAGGTTCTAAAACTTTGGCCGCAAATGGAAACCACCAAAGCGAAGAGGCAAGTAGTATACCGGCTATTGTACCTAGTAAAAAACCGAGAATCGTCTCAAACAGCGTTACAGATGCATGTAGCCATAATGCGCCGGTCACCATTTGTTCGTAAAGTAAAGATAAGATACGAGAAGGCGCACTAAAAAGCAAGGGGTCAATCCATTGTAGGCGAGAACTCACTTCCCATACGCTAATAAAGGTCACAAAGATGAGTATTTGCATGACACGCACTTTTTGGTTTTTCTGTTTATGTTGACGAAGGTATTGGGTGTGTAAATCATCATGATTGATCAAGACGCTCCAGCTCCTTCCAAATGAGTTGGAATTGTTGCTGGAACATAGGGTCTTGTCTTGTGTCAAAAGGTGTTTGCTGTTTCAGTGATGATGGAATCTCAAAAATTTGTTCCACTTTTCCAGGTCTTGGTGTTAATAGTACAATGCGATCGCTCATTGCAATGGCTTCACCAATGTCATGTGTCACGAGTATTGTTGTTTTATTTTCTTTTTTCAGCGTTTTAGAAACGAGGTTTTCTAATTTTAATTTTGTTTGCTGATCGAGTGCGGAAAATGGTTCGTCTAAGAGAACGACGGCTGGATTCGTGGCAAGCATGCGAATGAGAGCAATTCGTTGCCGCATTCCCCCGGACAATGCGCGAGGGAATTCTTTTTTTTTGTCAGTAAGCTGGAAAGCATCTAACCACTTCAGTGCATTTTGTTTTGATTCAAAGTCGTATATACCACGAATTCTTTGACCAAGTGTGATGTTTTCTTCAATAGAAAGCCATGGGAATAAGTAATCATGTTGTAGCATGTAACCAATATCTGTTGTTGCTTCTTTGGGGTGGATAATGGTTCTTGTTCCTTCTATTGGTTCAAGTAATCCAGCAATAATTGAGAGTAATGTTGTCTTCCCACATCCACTTGGACCGAGCAATGAGACAAATTCTCCTTCTTTGACGTGAAGAGAAACATGTTGAAGGGCAGGAAATGTTCCTTCTTTATTTACATAAGTTAAAGAAATATCTTCCAATTTTAAGATAGCCATGTTCATCCTCCTAGTTTAGGCTCTCTTTAGCAATGGCTTCTTCAACAAGTTGCATGAAGGGGGCATCCTCGGGTAGTTCACCTGCTTTATCCATAATGTCTAATAAACGTTGCCAAGCATCCTCTGTGATGACAGGTGTTTCTGCATAAGAATCTTGTTGTTTGTAGCGGGTGATCGCATGAGCTAATACATCTGTAGGTGTGTCATCAAAAAAAGGCGCAATAAGTTGTGCAATTGTAGTTGCTTCTTCTTGTTGAACAAATTTCTGTCCTTGATATAAAGCCCGTGTGAACCGAACATATAGGTCATGATGTTTATTTAATCGACTTTGTTTTGCAATAAAGGATGTGTATGGAACAAGACCCGATTCTTCTCCAAAAGAAGCAACAATTGTCCCGAGTCCTTCTTGTTCAAAAAGGGTTGCTTGTGGTTCGAATAGTTGAACATAGTCACCCGTGCCTGATGCATAAGCACTTGCAATATTACTAAAATCAATATGTTGTAGTAGAGTGAGATCGGTATAAGGATCAATGTCATGTTGTTTGAGTACATACTCACCAACCATTTGAGGCATACCCCCTTTTCTTTGTCCTAAAAAAGTGCTGTTTTTTAAATGGTCCCAACTAAAAGGTTTTTGTGCATGGCGAGCGACTAAAAAGGTTCCATCTGTTTGTGTCAGCGCAGCAAAGTTTATGGCAGGATCAATTGGAGATTGATTTTTGACGTAGATGGTTGTTTCTGAACCAACCAGGGCAACGTCTGCACCATTTGAAAGAAGTGTTGTCATTGTTTTATCACCACCCCAAGTCGTAGTGAGTGAGATATCAATATTTTCTTCAGCAAAGAAATTAGCGGCAATGGCAGTATAAAAAGGGGCATAAAAAACAGAACGGGTAACTTCCGCGACACGTATCACATCTTGGTCTGATGTTTTTTGACAAGAAGTCATAAAAAAAGTTGACGTAACGAGGAAGAAAATGGTTAAAATTCGTTTCAATAAATCCACTCCTTTCATGAAGTGAGGTCACATTCATCCTATGCATGTATGTATAGAGATGTGAAATGTAATATAACAAGGCTTTTAATTGATTATTTTCAATCAGTAACTAATTCTTTGTGTTACCATAAAATAATTATGTATGTATTAGAAATGTAAAAGAGGAGAAGGGAGATTATCACGTGACGAAGAGGAGATGTGATTGCTGTTCATGTCATTGTCAGAGCTCTTATGTGCGATCATGTTCATGTAATGTACAATGTTTTAAACGTGTGTCACAAAATAAGATCACATGTTGTTGTCCAGGTCCGACGGGGGCAACGGGACCGACCGGTCCACCAGGCGTAACTGGTCCACCGGGAGTGACGGGCTCACCTGGGGTCGGGGCAACGGGAGTGACGGGTCCAACGGGAGCAACGGGTCCAACCGGTCCACCAGGCGTAACTGGTCCACCGGGAGTGACGGGCTTGCCGGGAGCCGGAGCAACGGGAGCGACGGGAGCGACGGGACCGACCGGCCCAACGGGAGCAACGGGACCGACCGGCCCACCAGGAATAACCGGGGCAGGAGTAACAGGAGCAACGGGTCCGACGGGTCCAACAGGGGCAACAGGTCCGACCGGTCCACCAGGAGTAACTGGGGCAGGAGTGACAGGAGCGACAGGAGTCACCGGTCCAACGGGAGCAACGGGACCGACCGGCCTACGAGGAATAACCGGGGCAGGAGTGACAGGAGCGACGGGAGTCACCGGTCCACCGGGAGCAACGGGACCGACCGGTCTACGAGGAATAACCGGGGCAGGAGTGACAGGAGCGACGGGAGTCACCGGTCCACCGGGAGCAACGGGACCGACCGGCCTACGAGGAATAACCGGGGCAGGAGTGACAGGAGCGACGGGAGTCACCGGTCCACCGGGAGCAACGGGACCGACCGGCCTACGAGGAATAACTGGGGCAGGAGTGACAGGAGCGACAGGAGTCACCGGTCCACCGGGAGCAACGGGACCGACCGGTCTACGAGGAATAACCGGGGCAGGAGTGACAGGAGTGACAGGAGCGACGGGAGTCACCGGTCCAACGGGAGCAACAGGTCCGACCGGCCTACGAGGAATAACCGGGGCAGGAGTGACAGGAGCGACAGGAGTCACCGGTCCAACGGGAGCGACGGGACCGACCGGCCTACGAGGAATAACCGGGGCAGGAGTGACAGGAGCGACAGGAGTCACCGGTCCACCGGGAGCGACGGGACCAACCGGCCTACGAGGAATAACCGGGGCAGGGGTGACAGGAGCGACGGGAGTCACCGGTCCACCGGGAGCAACGGGACCGACCGGCCTACGAGGAATAACCGGGGCAGGAGTGACAGGAGCGACGGGAGTCACCGGTCCAACGGGAGCAACAGGTCCGACCGGCCTACGAGGAATAACCGGGGCAGGAGTGACAGGAGCGACAGGAGTGACGGGTCCAACGGGAGCAACGGGACCGACCGGCCTACGAGGAATAACCGGGGCAGGAGTGACAGGAGCGACGGGAGTGACGGGTCCAACGGGAGCAACGGGACCGACCGGCCTACGAGGAATAACGGGGGCAGGGGTGACAGGAGCGACAGGAGTGACGGGTCCACCGGGAGCAACGGGACCGACCGGCCTACGAGGAATAACCGGGGCAGGGGTGACAGGAGCGACAGGAGTCACCGGTCCAACGGGAGCGACGGGACCGACCGGCCTACGAGGAATAACCGGGGCAGGAGTGACAGGAGCGACAGGAGTAACAGGAGTGACGGGTCCGACAGGAGTAACAGGCCCGACCGGTCCGACCGGGGTAACAGGAGTGACGGGACCGACGGGAGTGACGGGTCCAACGGGAGTAACGGGACCGACCGGCCTACGAGGAATAACCGGGGCAGGGGTGACAGGAGCGACAGGAGTCACCGGTCCAACGGGAGCAACGGGACCGACCGGCCTACGAGGAATAACCGGGGCAGGAGTGACAGGAGCGACGGGTCCGACAGGAGTAACAGGAGTGACGGGTCCGACAGGAGTAACAGGCCCGACCGGGGTAACAGGAGTGACGGGACCGACAGGAGTAACAGGCCCGACAGGACCGACGGGAGTAACGGGAGTAACGGGACCAACGGGAGTAACGGGAGTGACGGGACCGACCGGGGTAACAGGAGTGACGGGACCGACCGGAGTAACAGGTCTGACCGGACCAACCGGAGTAACGGGGCTACGTGGCCCAACGGGACCGACTGGAGCTCTTCCATTTGAAACAACATTTGCTGAATTTTTAGGTTTTGGGTTTACGGGAGTAACGGGAGTAACGG
The DNA here is from genome assembly GCF_038592975.1 of Bacillus sp. FSL W7-1360. NCBI lineage: Bacteria > Bacillati > Bacillota > Bacilli > Caryophanales > Bacillaceae > Bacillus > Bacillus sp. FSL W7-1360. Next base: position 289,958 of record NZ_CP151950.1, read on the forward strand.
GTCCAACACTTGTTGAATGGGCAAATGTAGGAGCCACAGGAGATGGTATTTCTCTTGTGGGCAATACGATGATTCAATTAGATCCGACAGCAACTTATTTTGTCAGTGCCACTGTAATGGGAAGTGGTGCGACGGGGATGTTAGGTGCTACTGCGGAAATAGGAATGAATATTAATGTAGATCCGCCACCGCCTACTCAAGTGTTGAGGGAAATATCAATGGGAGAAATACTGACGTTTACGCGTTCATTCGTTGTATTGGCAAATACGCAAAAAGAATTGAGAGTGTTATTATTTTCTGGAGGAACATCAGCACAGTTTAATAATATTTATTTAACCATTGTTAGAATTGTGTAGACGTATTGTGTGGGATTCTTTCAATAATAGTCATAGAAAAAGCTTCTCCCTATTAACAGTCTAATGTTACATAGGGAGAAGCTTTTCTGTTTGTAAAATTACTTTACCGGTCCTGCTTGATAAACATTCGTGTCGACTGAAGAGAAACGTTTAAAGTTTTCTCGGAACTGCTGCGCAAGGTGTGTCGCTGTTTCGTCATAGGCAGCTGTATCTTGCCACACATTTCGTGGGTTTAATAGATGATCGGGAACACCTGGACAACGTACAGGCATGTGTAAGCCGAAAAATGGATCACAAATTGTGTCTACGTGTTTTAATTCTCCTTGAATGGCAGCTTCCACCATCGCGCGTGTGTAGGATAATTTAATTCGTGCACCTACACCGTAACTACCCCCAGACCAGCCGGTATTGACGAGGAACACGCTTACATCATGATGCTCAATTTTTTCACCAAGCATTTTGGCGTAGCATTCAGCTGCACGTGGCAAGAAAGGTGCGCCAAAACAAGTAGAAAAAGTTGTTTCTGGTTTTGTAATGCCTCGTTCTGTGCCGGCAAGTTTACTTGTGTATCCAGATAAGAAGTGATACATTGCTTGTTCTTTTGTAAGTTTACTAATAGGTGGCAATACACCAAAAGCATCGGCAGTTAAAAAGATGATTGTGTTTGGATGTCCGGCGATACTAGGTGTGATCGCGTTTGGAATATGCTCAAGCGGATAGGCAGCCCGTGTATTTTCTGTTTTTATACGGGCGCGATAGTCCGGTTGGCGTGTTTCAGGATGCAAGCACACATTCTCTAGTACTGTACCGAATCGAATAGCATCCCAAATTTGTGGCTCTTTTTCTCGAGATAGATCAATACATTTTGCATAGCATCCGCCTTCAATATTGAAGACACCATTGTCGGACCAGCCATGCTCATCATCACCGATTAAAGAACGATTATTTGAGGCTGACAACGTTGTTTTTCCTGTTCCAGAAAGACCAAAAAACAATGTTACTTCGCCATCACTGCTTGTGTTAGCCGAACAGTGCATAGGTAGAACCATTTGATCAGGTAATAAATAATTCATGACAGAAAAAATTGCTTTTTTCATTTCTCCCGCGTATTCAGTACCGCCAATTAAGACAACACGTTTTTCAAAAGAAATGATCACAAATGCCTCAGAATTTGTACCATCAATGAGTGGGTCTGCTTTAAAAGTCGGTGCGCTTACAATTGTAAAAGAATCTTTTTTTGCTGTTGAATCACTCGTGCGAATAAACAATTGCCGGGCAAATAGATGGTGCCACGCAAATTCATTAATATATGTGATTGGAAGTTGGTAAGTAACATCAGCACCTGCGTATCCTGTTGATACATAGCACCCTTCTTTTTCTTGCAAATAGCATAACACTTTTTCGTATAGTCGTTTGAAGGTAGAGGGATCGATGGGTTTGTTTACGTTCCCCCAGTCAATTGAAGAACGTGTCGCGTCTTCAGAGACAATAAACTTGTCATTAGGGGATCTACCGGTATAAGCTCCTGTCTCCACAGAAAGCGCACCTGTTGGTGTAAGGGTACCTTCTTTGCGAGCGAGTGCATGTTCAACAAGTGTTGGCACAGGCAGGCTGTGTAATGTATGCTGACTTGAGAGTAACTGTTCTAATTGTGTTGAGCCGTTCAAAATGTTCATATTGATCTCCTTCCCTTAATCAGGACAAGTATAACGTATCAGTCTTGATTTAGTATAACACATTATAGTCATTATTCCATACTAAAGTGAGCAAAAATGTAATAAATTTATTCGACACAGGTTAAAAAAGGTTTATCCATAGCAACCTTTCTTTTTTTGTCGAGTTATGTTAGACTAATAGGGCAACATACTGACGTGCTCACGTTAAAGTGGTGAACACTCCAGTAAACGTAGTACTTTTATCAAGAGTCGGCTGAGGGACAGGCCCAATGAAGCCCAGCAACCAACACCTTTTAGAGGTGGAAAGGTGCTAACCTGCAAGACAATATGTCTTGGACGATAAGAGGCGAATGGTAAACATTAGGTACCCTTTTCCTCGCGGAGAAGGTTTTTTATTGTGTACAGGTGTATGTCTCAATATTACTGGAACTTTGAGGCAAACGTTAGCATAGGCTGTTGTTAGTTCCCCTCTAGAACGCTTATGGAGGACTATGGATACGCCTTGTAGACATAAAAAGGAGATACCATAGAGCCAAGCAGTCCGGAGAAATAGAGAGGAGTATGTAAAGTGGAAAAAGAAAGAAGTCGGCATTTATTTACATCTGAATCAGTAACCGAGGGCCATCCTGATAAAATTTGTGATCAAATTTCGGATGCGATTTTAGATGATATTTTGACAAAAGACCCAAATGCTCGTGTCGCTTGTGAGACATCGGTCACAACAGGTTTAGTGCTTGTCGCAGGAGAAATTACAACGAGCACGTATGTGGATATTCCGAGTGTGGTACGTAGAACGATCAAGGAGATTGGTTACACGCGCGCAAAATACGGTTTTGATGCGGACACTTGTGCAGTATTAACATCAATTGATGAGCAATCGGCTGATATTGCCCAAGGTGTGGATGAGGCACTTGAAGCAAGAGAAGGACAAATGACGGATGCGGAGTTAGAAGCGATCGGTGCTGGGGATCAAGGGTTAATGTTTGGTTTTGCGACAAATGAAACGAGCGCGCTCATGCCATTACCGATCTTTTTAAGTCACCAGTTGGCCCGCCGTTTGTCGGAAGTCCGTAAAGACGGCACACTTAATTATTTGCGCCCCGATGGGAAAACGCAAGTGACGATTGAATATGATGAACAAGGTAAGCCGGCGCGTGTAGATACGATCGTCATTTCAACGCAACATGCACCAGAAGTGACCCTTGAACAAATTCAAACAGACATGAAAAAGTATGTCATTGAAGCGGTTGTATCAAGTAAATGGTTGGATGAGGAGACAAAGTATTTTATCAATCCAACAGGTCGCTTTGTCATTGGCGGACCACAAGGAGATGCGGGGTTAACGGGAAGAAAGATTATCGTTGACACGTATGGTGGTTATGCGCGCCATGGTGGAGGTGCTTTCTCTGGGAAAGATGCAACGAAAGTTGACCGTTCGGGTGCGTATGCAGCACGGTACGTGGCGAAAAACATTGTTGCAGCAGGGTTAGCGGAGAAATGTGAAGTGCAACTCGCTTATGCGATTGGTGTTGCCCAACCCGTGTCTATTTCTATTGACACGTTTGGTACTGGACGTGTCGCTGAAGAGACGCTTGTAAAATTGGTACGGAAGCATTTTGATTTGCGTCCGGCTGGAATTATTAAGATGCTCGATTTACGTCGACCAATTTACAGACAGACAGCGGCATATGGCCACTTCGGTCGTGATGATGTGGCTTTACCGTGGGAAGCGACGGATAAAGCTGAAATTCTTAAGTCTGAACTCGCAACACAGTAATTGCATATAAAACGAGCCTTATGCTGCTTTGATATCATATCAGCATAAGGCTTTTTCCTTAGTCAGTCACCGGATAGGCATACGCAACGAAACGCTCGGGCGCATCGCCAACAAAAGAAAATGGGTAACATGTTGTCACAACAAGCACTTCTTCACCCATCTCCCGAATGACAGATGTGTCATCTTCTGAGACGATATCTGTTTCTTTAATTTCATAAGTGTATGATCCATATGGCATGTTAATTGTAAAGGTATCACCAATCTCAATTTTATCAAACTGGCGGAAGACCGTGTCGCGGTGACCGGACATGACAATTTGTTCTCCTTGCCCAGGAAGGACGGAGTCAACTAAATGACCAATTCCTTTATCAAGCGCGTCTGCGTCGGTTCCTTCAACAATAGGTAATGTCTTATCTAATTTAGGAATATCCATTGTCGCGAATGCCTCATACATTTCTGGTTTGTAAGATTGAATATCAAAATTTTCTTCTGGCGCGTTGTTTTTTGACAAGTTCTCTTCTGCTTGCGCCAGTGATTGTTTTTGTTGTTGTTCATTTTTAATAAATAAATAACCGAATACAGCGATAGAGATGACACCAGCGATAATAAGAAGATTGCTGATCCACTTGATCATTGAATTTCCCCCTGTTTCTCACTTTGGATAATTTTATATGCTTGTCCTTTTTCTACATATTCACGGCGAATACGCGCCATATCAGCCTGGTCTTCATCGTTTAACGGACGGATCACTTTAGCCGGACGACCGAAGGCGAGCATACCTGGTGGGATCACTTTTCCCGGAGGTACAAGGCTGCCAGCGCCGATAAAAGCCCCTTCTCCAATTTCAGCGCCATCTAACACGATCGATCCCATACCGATGAGCGCATTTTTGCGAATGACCGCGCTATGGAGCATCACTTGGTGTCCAACAGTGACATCATCTTCAATGAGTAATGTCCGGTTGGGGCTTTGATGAAGCATTGATTGGTCTTGAATGTTGACACGATCCCCAATGATCGTTGGGGCGACATCGCCGCGAATGACCGTATGAAACCAAATACTTGATTCAGCGCCAATCGTGACATCCCCGGTAATACAGGCATTCTCAGCAATAAAAGCGGATGATGCAATACGTGGTGTATGATTACCATAACGGGAAATCATAGGTGCACTTCCTTTTCGATAAAGTTAAAAAGCGTTATAATGAGTGTAACCTAAAAGAGGTGGATGCGACAAGCGAGATGTCTAATAAGGAATGTTAGGTGTCGTGTTTACATAGAAGGAGTGTTTTTATTTGTCAGCACCAACAACTGCAATACCGCTGTTGTATCGGATTTATCGAAAGGTGGTCCCGACTGTTCATAAACATTATGATGCGTGGATAAATCGCGCGCAAACGATTCCTGATCCGGAATTACGAAGCCAAGCCCTTGATGCCCTGGCGCGGAAAAAGTTTCATTGTGAAGGTGGCGGTGTTTATGGGTTAGCGGCACAAGGTCATTTTGAAGAGCTTATTCAGTTTATTATTTCTTACCAATTGATTTGTGACTACTTAGACAACCTATGCGACCAAAGTGACTCACTGGATCCAAATGATTTTCGGGCGTTGCATAATGCTTTGCTCATTGCGCTTCAACCTGGGGTGGCGCACGAAGATTATTATGCTTATCGCGCGCAGAAAGACGACGGCGGTTATTTACAAGCGTTAGTAGAAAACTGCCAAAAGATTGTCACGACATTTCCGTCTTTTACCGTCTTTCAGCCGCACATGCTGAAAATGAGTGGTTTGTATGGCGACTTGCAAGTATACAAGCATGTCAAAAAAGAGGATCGTGAACCACTCTTAAAAGCGTTTTTTGAGAAACATCGCCATGATCTCCCTGAGGAGATGACATGGTATGAATTTGCGGCGTGCACGGCGTCGACATTAGCGATTTATACGATGGCAACGTATGCGACGAAGCCCGACGTCTCTCGGGAGCTTGCACAAACGATTTGTGATGGCTATTATCCGTACGTTCAAGGGATGCACATTTTGCTTGATTATTTTATTGACCAAAAAGAAGATATCGCGGACGATGAGTTGAATTTCTTGTTTTACTATGACAGCAAGGAGCAAATGGAGGAGCGTTTCCGGTATTTTGTTAGGAAAGCAGAAGAGACCCTTTCTGAGTTGCCGGATCCGAAATTTCATCGGATGTTGATTCGTGGGGTCATTGCGCTATATTTGGCGGACGAGAAAGTTCAAAAGGACCCTGAGCTTAAGGGGCAGTCAAAAGAAATTTTTAAGACAGGTGGGCTGCATACGTTTTTCTTTTTCTTAATGAATAGCCGGATTTTTAGGCGGAAGTGAGGTGGATAGAAGCTGGTGAACCTGTGTTAAGTAGGTTACCAGCTTCTATTTAGAACAACGATGAGCTTTCAGATCACGCCTGTAAATCCCGCACCAATAACTCGAGCTCGCCCGTCTCTGGGTCAATTACAAGCCCATGGACGCGCACATCGCTTGGGAGGAGTGGGTGGTGGACAATCGTGTCGACACTGTGGCGCACGCTTTCTTTTACATCGTCGAAGCCAGACAAAAATTGGTGAATATCGACACCTGCATATTCTAGTGATGAAATTTGGTCAAGGTCTACCCCGCGCCCTTCTGCTTTTTCAAGGATAGATGGTGCTGATAAACCCGTCATGCCGCACCCGTGGTGACCGATGACATACACTTCTTCTGCGCCAAGTTCATAAATAGCGACTAAAATACTACGCATAATGCTTCCGAACGGATGAGAAATGACCGCGCCAGCATTGCGGATAATTTTTGCGTCACCATTACGTAGGTTCATAGACGCGTGCAGCAACTCGACGAGCCGGGTGTCCATGCATGTTAAAATAACAATCTTTTTTTCCGGAAATTTTGTGGTGGTGAAACGTTTATAGTCTTCATTGGCAACGAATGTTTGATTAAAGGATAAGATGTTGTCTAATTGCGTCATTAATAATGACCCCTTCCATTGGTTATCTTTTTTCAATTGCAATGACAAAAGGTGGATCGTTTTGTTGGTTGATAAAGGCATATTGGAGGACATGAAAATCGGTTTGTGATAAGGCAGTGACATTATTTAATACGGTGTCTCTCTCTTTTTTTCCTGTTTCGTGTCCGGAATATATGACAAGGACAACGAGTCCATGTTGCTTTAGTTGTGACAAGATGGTATGAAGTGCGTGGACTGTTGCACTGCCCGTAGTCGTAATGGACTTATCGCCTCTTGGTAAATAGCCGAGGTTAAAAATGGCTCCGGCGATCACCGAATTCCGGAAAGCTGAGATTTCTTCTAATGTTTCGTGGCCTTGGCAATATAAAGATACGCGGTCATTGACACCGGCTGTTTTCAAGCGTTCCGTTGTGCGGGCAATCGCGGCCGGTTGAATATCTGTACCAATTACGTGCCCGGTATCACCGACAATTTTTGCTAAAAACAATGTGTCGTGCCCGTTGCCCGCCGTCGCATCAATGACTGTATCACCTTGCTTCACTGTTTGTGTCAGGAGCGTGTGTGCAAAAGGGATCGGACCTAATAGTGTAGTCATACCGTCTCTCCTTATGTTCAGTATGAAGCGTAGTATCTACAAAAAGAGTGTACCATAATTGCATTGGTTAGGCGAAGTCATTTTCGTTGCCTTTTTTAGTTGAAGCAGCTAAACTACCATAAGTTAAAGTAAAATGTTGTAAGTAGATAAGTGAGAGGAGGAAAAGACATGCCTAAGTCGATGTGGGTACTCATCATTGCTGTTGTAATCAATGTAACCGGTGCGTCTTTTCTGTGGCCATTAAATGCTGTCATCATGCACGACGTATTAGGGCAATCGTTGACTGCTTCAGGATTTGTACTCATGCTCAATGCAGCTGCAGGCGTGACGGGAAATTTAATTGGCGGACGACTGTTTGATAAGGTCGGTGTTTATCCAGGATTAGTTGCAGCAATCACAATTGCCGTCATTTCTTCCATCTCACTCGCGCTTTTTTTTGAAACGTATGCATTATATGCATTATTTTTAGTCGGTATTGGCTTAGGCTCGGGTATGATGATGCCGTCTATGTACGCACTCGCAGGGAGTTTGTGGCCGGACGGAGGCCGTCGTCCATTTAATGCCGTTTATGTTGCCCAAAATGTCGGTGTCTCCCTTGGTACCGCACTGATTGCCGTCATCACATTGGTTCGTCTCACAGATGTGTTCATTGCCAATGCGCTCATGTATGTAGGCCTACTCATTTTTGTGGTCATTTTTTTCCGACCATTTAAAGCGCAGCAACAGACGACAGCAGACGCGCGACTGCAACAGGCGCGCACGTCCTTTAAAAAGCAATATCGGCTGCATGCTCTGTTACTCATTTGCGCTGCTTTTCTCATTTGCTGGATCGGTTATACGCAGTGGCAAGCAAATGTCAGTGTGCATATGCAAGTGCTTGGATTGCCGCTTCCTTATTATAGTTTGCTATGGACAATCAATGGCTTACTCATTGTATTTGCCCAACCACTTGTGAAATGGCTCATTCACAAAGGGAAGCTGTCGATGAAGGGACAAGTCACTACCGGCATCATCGTTTTTTCTATTTCTTATCTTGTGCTGACGCAGGCAAGTGCCTTTTCGATGTTCCTGTGCGCAATGCTCATTTTGACTCTCGGTGAGATGTTCGTTTGGCCAGCGGTGCCAACGATTGCGAGCCAATTAGCACCACCCGGGAAGTCGGGAATGTATCAAGGGATTGTTGGTAGTGTATCTACGGGGGGACGGATGATTGGTCCTTTATTTGGTGGCATGATTGTTGACCATTATTCTATGCATGTCTTACTCATGATCATCAGTGTGCTCCTTTTATGTGCCTTGCCGCTCGTCCGTTTTTATGATTGTCCATTGAAAAAAGAGAAAACTGAAGATGTACGACTTGTATAAGAGGCTATGGTTACACGACGATAGCCTCCAAGTGTGCATAAAACAAGCGCATTAAAGCCAAGCTTTTTAAAGAAGAAGGCTTGTTTGCTATTTTGTCATACATAAATGTATAAACATGTTGCTTTCGGAAACAAAAAGATCCATAATAGAATTATATTGTGAATTTATTCACAAACTTTTTTCTACAGGAGGGCTCACGAATGAAAGAAAAAGGAACCCGCGTGGTACTCATTGGCACAGGAGCTGTCGGAAGTAGTTATGCATTTGCAATGATGAATCAAGGTGTTGCTGAGGAATTTGTCATGATTGATATGAACCGAGATAAAGCGTTTGGCGATGTGATGGATTTAAACCACGGAAAAGCATTCGCCAATAAACCGACGAATATATGGCTAGGTGAATACGCTGATTGTAAGGATGCCGATATTGTGTGCATTTGTGCTGGTGCAAGTCAGCAGCCTGGAGAGACACGACTCGATCTTGTGGAAAAAAATATGGTCATCTTTAAAGCCATTGTGACGGAGGTCATGGCAAGTGGTTTTGATGGTATTTTCTTAGTAGCAACGAACCCGGTCGATATTTTAACACAGGCGACGCAAGCATTTAGCGGCTTACCGAAAGGGCGAGTCATTGGAAGTGGGACGACATTGGACACGGCACGCCTGCGGTATATGTTAAGTGACTACTTTGATGTTTCCGTGAAAAATGTGCATGCATATATTATTGGTGAGCATGGTGATACGGAGTTGCCGGTTTGGAGTACAGCGACAATTGGCAACGTCCCATTAGATGAGTACTTGCAACGTCATGATGCGTACTGTCAAGAGGATTTGGATAAAATTTTTCTCGATGTGCGTGATGCTGCGTATACCGTCATTAAGCATAAAGGCGCGACATATTACGGGATTGCGATGAGTCTCGCTCGTATTACAAAAGCGATCTTAGGAAACGAGGCGGCGATTTTAACTGTAAGTACGTTCTTGAATGACGAATTTGGTCAAAATGATGTTTGCATCGGTGTCCCGGCTATTGTTGCCCGGAGCGGCGTCAGAACAGTGGTCGAAATGACGCTTTCAGATGAAGAGCAAGAAAGACTCACGCATAGCGTAAACACATTAAAAGCGATTTATGAACCAGCAATGCATAAAGCGATGCAAAAATAAGGCAAAGTTTTGTTGTTTGACTTGACTTCTTGCCCCTCTTTCGCATACAATAACATCATTCATAATGGAAAACGATGATAGTGGAGTAGTAACGTGTTGCTCGGAAAAAGAGAACTGACGGTTGGTGCGAGTCAGTCAACAGCGCATGTGAACTCGCCATTTAGTATTAAAGGTGAACGAAATTGTAACCTTTAACGGCACACACCGTTATGTGTAAGAGAACAGGCAGTACGTCTGTTAATGTGGGTGGTACCGCGGGAGTCAACAACGCTCGTCCCTTTATTGGGAGGGCGTTTTTTGTGTTTTATATTAACAAAGGAGGCGAAAGACATGTCATTTTCACATCAAACAATTGAACAAAAGTGGCAACGTTATTGGGATGAGTTGCAAACATTTAAAACGAAAGAAGAAGGGGATGCCCCGGCATTTTATGTATTAGATATGTTCCCGTACCCATCTGGCTCAGGGTTGCACGTTGGGCATCCAGAAGGGTACACAGCGACAGACATTTTGGCACGTATGAAGCGAATGCAAGGATACAATGTCCTTCATCCGATGGGCTGGGATGCATTCGGTTTACCCGCTGAGCAATATGCGCTTGATACAGGCAACCATCCAGCCGACTTTACGGCAGAGAATGTGGCGACATTCAAGCGGCAAATGAAAGAACTCGGTTTTTCATACGACTGGTCACGGGAAATTAATACGACAGATCCTAGCTATTATAAGTGGACACAGTGGATTTTCATTAAGTTATATGAAAAAGGACTTGCATATATTGACGAAGTGGCTGTCAATTGGTGTCCTGCGCTCGGTACGGTTCTTGCCAACGAGGAAGTCATTGATGGCGTAAGCGAGCGTGGCGGTCATCCAGTAGAACGCCGTCCCATGAAGCAATGGGTGTTAAAAATTACGGAATATGCCGAGCGGTTACTGGCGGACTTAGATGAGCTAGATTGGCCGGAAAGCTTAAAAGAAATGCAGCGCAACTGGATTGGCAAGTCAGAAGGCGCGGAAGTCACTTTCCCTGTCGAAGATCATGCAGTGCGCGTGTTTACGACCCGAGCGGATACGTTATTTGGTGCAACGTACGTCGTGCTTGCTCCAGAGCATGCACTTGTCGACCAAATCACAACTAAAGCACAAAAAGAAGCAGTTGAGGCATACAAGAAGCAAGTAGCAACAAAAAGTGATTTAGAACGGACAGAGCTAGCAAAGGAAAAAAGCGGCGTCTTTACTGGAGCGTATGCGACAAATCCAGTGAACGGTGAGAAAATCCCGGTTTGGATTGCTGATTACGTTCTTGCTAGTTACGGCACAGGTGCAGTAATGGCTGTCCCTGCCCATGATGAGCGTGACTATGATTTTGCCCGGACATTTTCATTGCCAATTCGTGAAGTTGTGGCTGGCGGGAACATCGATGAAGCAGCTTACACGGAAGATGGCACGCATATTAATTCCGACTTTTTAAATGGCTTAACGAATGAGGCAGCGATAGCAGAGATGATCGCTTGGTTGGAAGAGAATAAAAAAGGTACACGGAAAGTGACGTATCGTTTGCGCGATTGGCTATTTAGTCGGCAACGTTATTGGGGCGAACCAATCCCGATGATTCATTGGGAAGATGGTTCGATGACGCCTGTCCCTGAAGAGCAATTGCCATTAGAGTTGCCGGAGCTCTCCGTCTTTAAGCCGTCAGGAACTGGCGAATCTCCACTAGCCAATGCGACCGATTGGTTAACAGTGACAGATCCAAAGACAGGGATGAAGGGTCGCCGAGAAACAAATACGATGCCGCAATGGGCAGGCAGCTCATGGTACTATTTGCGCTACATTGATCCACACAATGACAAGGCACTTGCTGACCCGGAGAAGCTCAAAAAATGGTTGCCAGTTGATACGTATATCGGCGGCGTAGAGCACGCGGTGTTGCACTTGTTATACGCCCGTTTCTGGCATAAAGTGTTGTACGACATCGGTGTTGTTCCGACAAAAGAACCGTTTCAAAAACTATTTAACCAAGGAATGATCCTCGGCGAAAACAACGAAAAGATGAGTAAATCAAAAGGGAACGTCGTCAATCCTGATGATATTGTGCGAAGCCACGGTGCGGACACACTTCGGTTATATGAAATGTTTATGGGACCGCTCGAAGCATCGGTGACGTGGTCGACGAACGGATTAGACGGGGCTCGGCGCTTCTTAGAACGGGTGTGGCGCCTCATTGTTCAGGAAGAAACAGGAGAACTGAGTGAGAAAGTGCAAGATGCGGAAGGCGACGCAGCGTTTACACGGACTTATCATCAAACGGTGAAAAAAGTGACCGAAGACTTTACAGCTTTGCGCTTTAACACGGGGATCTCGCAACTGATGGTGTTTGTGAATGAGGGCAATAAGCAAGCGGTATTACCAAAAACGCTTATTGAAGGATTTGTCAAGTTGCTTTCGCCTGTTGCGCCGCACCTAGCAGAAGAACTGTGGCAAAGGCTTGGTTATCGTGAGACGATTGCTTATGCGGAATGGCCAACGTATGATGAAGCACTCCTTGTTGACAATGAGGTAGAAGTGGTTGTGCAAATCAATGGTAAGGTAAAGGTGAAGTTGATGATGGCAAAAGACGTGTCACGTGAAGACATGGCGGAAATTGCGCAAGCAGATGAAAAAGTGCAAACCGCGATTGGTGATAAAACGGTGCGGAAAATCATTGCTGTACCAGGGAAGCTTGTGAATATTGTTGTTGGATAGATGGAATGAGGAAGGGGCTGTTGTATGCAGCCTCTTTTTCGAGCGTATTGTAACAAGAATATAACCGCATGTAGTTGCATCATCTTTAGCGATGCTTTGGTTTGAAAGTATGAATCGAGAAAAAATAGGAATGTCCCGAATTCTTTTCCATGGGAGCACTTGCTCTCGGTGATAAAGGGAGAGTTGACCGCTTGGATACAGAAGAAATAGAAAGAAAGGGCTGTGATGAAGATGCCTCTATTTTCCTTCGTGGGTTGCCAAAATCTCTTTTACAAAAGATTCTTTTGCGTTACTGTAATCGTTTTGGTTCGTTGCATGGCGTTCAGCAAGATGTTTTTTCAGCTGCTCATAGCGCAGGCGTGCATCCTCATGAGTACGCAAATAGTCACGGAAATATAAGTGATCTCGCCACCATTGTCCATCTTTTTCTACGATATGTAAAACCATCGTTTTTATTGCTTCTTCCACATCAGAAAATTGTGCATAAACAATTTTCCCTTGGATCTTTACTCTCTCTAAAGGATAAATATGATGTTGTTTGAGTGTTTCCTTAGGGAACCTCTGCGCCATCGTGAGAGACGGTAGTCCAATGAGCACATCGAGCATTGGTTTTGCGCAAATACTGGGAATTGCGGTTGAACCGATATGTTCAATCAAAGGATTGAAAGGTGCCAACATCTGTAGTAGTCTTTCTTTTTCCTCGTGAAACAGTGACTGCCATTTTGGATTGTATGGAGTGAGTTCAATGTGACCATTTTTAAGCCCAAGCATGTAAGTGCCTCCTAAAAATAATAGCATCAAATTATAAAACTAGTAGATACTTAACATATCACATTTAATTGTAAATGTGATGGTTGTGTTGGACGATAATATGAAATCAAAGAGCGCATGCTACTTTCTGCTGTGTTTTCACCATAGTGAAAGGCAATGATTCCGAAACTACCTATAATCCCCTCCCATTATGTAAAATTGTCTAAATGCTTGCGAAAAGCTAGACGTTTACAACAATGTGTCGTATTATGTGTATGAACCGAAAAGTACATACACGATCTGCTATTCTTCTTTACGGTGTGACATATTTGATGATAAACTATTTTCAAGAAGTCTGCACTACTTTTTTGTCACATTAAAGTATCAATAGAAAATAGAGAATCGCGTAGAAAATAATTCAACAAAATAGAAGGGGGAATATAAAGAATGGAACCACTTAAAGAGACAAGGTTTGAGGAAGAGATTACTTTTCCCGAGAAAGCCAATATTTTAACATTTTTAATTAGCCCTGTGAAACAGTTTGTTCGGATGCGGGAAGAAGTGGCTGTGTCTGGTGCAGTTTTATTAATACTTGGGATTGTGTTACTCGGCTTGATTTTTCCAGCATTCATTGGCCAAGGCGGACTGTTCGAGCCGAAAGAGGCGCCGGCGGAAGATAATTTGGGCATGGATATGTATAGCATGGGCGGTATGGGTATGGGTTTTGATGAATTTGGAGGGCAAGGTGGCGCAGATAAAGCTAATCCTGAAGCGGAAAATCTTCTTTTAGGTTTAGGTTTTGGTGTGCTTATTTTAGCTGCTTTTGCGGGAGGTCCAGCATTACTTTCCCTATTATTTTTGTTAGTCGCTAAAATAGGTGAGCGACCAGTAACCTATTATCAGTTGTATGCGATGACGGTTTTTTCGACGCTCGTGTTGGCAGTTGGATTTTTCCACTTTATGATTATGAACACGGTAAACGCAACGTACTCGTATGTATATGCAGCACCATCTGTTTTTGTTGATGCCGATAGCGGTTGGTATTCATTACTTGCGACCTTGAACGTTTTTGCAATTGTATTTGCAGTGCTTATTGCGATTGGTCTAGTAAAGGTGGCGCACATGCGTAAAATTGTGGCGATTTTAGTGGCATTCGGTTGCTTAGTTGGCTACTTTCTGGTCAATCATTTAGGAGGTGCGCTTGTATGATGGTTGTTAAAAAGGTGTTGATAGGGCTTGTACTTGTGGCAGGTCTTGCTACTTTTTCTGTGTTTGGAATGAAGAACTCGAAAGAAGCGGCAGGGAATCAAGGGGTACCAGAAGTCATGTTACAACCGGTTTCACATGGTGCTTCAGATATCACAATTCCTGTCTCAGGACAATTAGAATTATCACAAAGACAAGTGGTGACGTTGTCTGAAGATAAGCCGGAGTACAAAATCCTCGTTAAAGTTGGTGATGAAGTAAAAAAAGGCACACCAATTGTGCAGTATTCGACGGAAGAGATTGACCTTGAGATTGAAGCGGCACAAGGAGAAGTAGAGACGCATACAGGAACGTTATCGGAGTTATCAACACAAGCAAGTGACATTCAAAAACAAAAGAAAAGTGACGCTGTACAGCCAAAGAAAGAAGCAGATAAAGATACAGGTGAGGAGATTGAGGTTCCTCCAGATGTGACTGTCAAAGAACTAGATAAAAGTTTAGCAGATCTGGAAAATCAGCGAAAAGCAACAAACCGTGAGCTAAAACAAGCACAGCAACAGCTAGAAACATTGAAAAAGAAAAAAGAAGCTTTGACAGTTAAAAGTGATTTTAATGGGACTGTCGTCAAAAGAAATGATCATCCAGGTGAGGCAGTTGACACTTATTCTGGACAGACAGACCAAACACTTATAGAAGTGGCTGATTTAAATAAATTCATTCTGAAAGGAACAATTTCTGAGGATCAGACGTTGCAAGTGGAAGAAGGGCAGAATGTTGAAGTCAATGTTGATATAAACGGTTATATGGGTGAAGGAAAAGTCATTGAAGTTGGTTATTTCCCATCTGAAGGCGAAATGGATATGTATCCGGGAGAAGAAGCAGGAGCTACATATCCCATTACCATCGAGATAGGGGGCGAAGATTTATCTGAGCTGCGTCCGGGGTACCAAGCACGCGCGGATATCGTTGTTGGGACAAGAGAAGGGATGATGATCCCGCTAGAAGCATATAAAAATGATGGCATCGACCATGTATATGTATATGAAGATGGTCGCGCTGTTCGCAAGGATATCGTCATTAATCAAGAGAGTTTGCCAAGTGAAGGCGGCGCTGACGATGTCATGGAAATTCAAGTTGAAAGTGGCTTAGAAGAGGGGGATCAACTCATATTGTTGCTCGATCCGTCGATTCAACTTGAAGACAATATGAAAGTCGAATTAGCTGATGGTGTTGAAGCGGACGATGGCTTCGGTGATTTTGAAGATTTTGATGATGAAAATGTGGATGAAGAAGGTGTAGACGAAGGTATGGATGAAGCTGAAGAGGGTGGCGCCGAAGAAAAGGAAGAAGATCAGCAAGAAGACCAGAGTGGAGAAGATCAAAGCGATAATAAGGATGATGGCGCATGATCGAGTTAAAGCGCGTCACAAAATCATTTAAAATTGGTCAGACGTATTCACAAGTGTTGTCCCCGCTGGAGTTAACGATTGAAGAAGGCAGCTTTATGACGATCATGGGTCCCTCTGGTTCGGGGAAATCAACGCTGATGAATATTATTGGTTGTCTTGATAAACCGACGACAGGCGCGTATTTTCTTGATGGGCAAGATATCGGCGCGATGAGTGAGCGACAGTTGGCAAAGATTCGTAATGAGAAGATTGGTTTCGTATTTCAACAATTTCATCTGTTACCGAAGTTATCAGCATGGAAAAATGTGGAACTGCCGTTGGTTTATGCTGGGGTGGATAAACGTGAGCGTTACGTCCGGGCCCATAAAGCATTAGCAAAAGTAGGGCTGCTAGACTGGGCTGACTATGTTCCTGCTTCTTTGTCAGGCGGACAAAAACAACGAGTTGCGATTGCGCGTGCGCTTGTGAATGAACCGACAATTATTTTGGCCGATGAGCCGACCGGTGCGCTGGATACAAAGACGAGCGTAACTATTATGGAATTGCTACAGTCTTTGAACGAGTCTGGGACAACCATTGCGATCATTACCCACGAACCAGAAGTGGCTGAATGGACAAATCGGACGGTATTTGTCCGTGACGGACAAATACAAGAGGTTCCTGCCTCTTAATCGTTAGAAAGGATGGGACCGATGAATATCATTGAAAATATTAAGATGGCATTCCAGTCAATTCAAGCACAAAAAGTCCGTTCTTTACTAACGATGCTTGGCATAATTATTGGCATTGCCGCGACAATGGTTGTTGTTGCAATTGGAGAAGGCGCTCGTGCACAGTTGCAAGAGGAGTTAATTGGGACTGAAAATGTCCGAGAAATTCGCATCAATGACATGAAGTTATGGGACGATCAAGCCAATTCTACAAAATTTATGATGATGGGCTATAGAGCATTCACAGATGAAAATTTCGAAAAACTTGCGGAGTTACCTAATGTTGAAGCGGTTGTCCCGATGATGCAAAAAGAAATTGAATTAAAAAAAGGAGAGAAGGGAGAGGAAAACGAGGAAGATTCAGAGTTAGAGTCTGTCATGGTGACGGGGGTAAATCGAGACTATTTTGACGTATATAATCTTGAAATAGCTGATGGTCAGACGTTTCAAGATGCTGATTATTTAATTGGAACGAGAAAGGCAATTGTATCTCCACAATTAGCCGAGCAAATTTTTCCCTCTGAATCTCCGGTAGGAAAAAAAGTACAATTGGGCACAGATCGTGTTGAGATCATTGGTGTGCTTGAGCCGCCGGAAAGTGTCATTCAGAAAGAAGGGATGATGCAAAGTTTGTTTGTAACTCAAGCGCTTTGGAAGAACATATCGTCGATGTGGGGTTTTGAAGAAATCAGCAATGTATTGATTTCAAGTGATTCAGTGGAAAATGTAGAATCTGCTGCTAAAGAAGCAGTGAAGCTATTGCATCAAGAAAATGAGATGACGGATGTGTATGAAGTGGTTGATAAGGAAAGTGAAGTCAAAGCCAACAGCTCTATTGACAGCACCATGACCACCATCGTCGGCGGCGTCGCCGCCATCTCCCTCATTGTCGGCGGTATTGGTGTTATGAATATCATGCTTGTCTCAGTGACAGAGCGGACGCGTGAAATAGGGATTCGGAAATCAATGGGCGCGACAAGGGGACAGGTGTTATTTCAATTTCTCGTTGAATCAATCGTCCTTACAATTGTAGGGGGAATTTCCGGTGTCTTACTTGGCGGCATATTATTACCGATTGTTGAGCCGTTCTTAAATGGTGCAGAAGTAAAACTGTCGCTACCGGTTATCGGTATTGCAACGGGTTTCTCGGCTTTCGTTGGAATTTTGTTTGGTATTTTGCCAGCACACAAGGCGGCAAACCTCGACCCAGTCGAAGCATTACGCCATGAATAATGAACGTGTATGTGTGGCTGCATTTATCTTGCAGGCACACATACGTAAAAAATCACGTTGACATCTCTCTCTCCTCATGCTATAGTATTAAAGTGTAAGTTTCATAAAGCAAGAAGAAGCGCCTGCTTCTCACCTGTTTGACGTTCGTTGCCAGGTTAGTCATTCATTATGTATGTTTTCGTAGCGAATGAAATGTGGGCGTCTTGCGTCCACATTTTTTGTGTGTTGATGTTGCACTTACATCTTATTGGAGGTGGCCCATTATTAGCAAAGATATGTTCGTTAACGAAGGGATTCGAGCACGAGAAGTTCGGCTTGTTGGCGCAAACGGTGATCAAATTGGTGTCAAATCAAAATTTGAAGCGTTAGAGATGGCGCAAAATGCCAATCTCGATCTTGTATGCGTGGCACCAAATGCAAAACCGCCCGTGTGCCGGATCATGGATTACGGCAAGTTCCGTTATGAGCAGCAAAAGAAAGACAAAGAAGCACGGAAAAAGCAAAAGGTCATTACTGTAAAAGAAGTTCGGTTAAGCCCGACAATTGAAGATAATGACTTTAACACGAAACTGCGCAATGCGCGTAAGTTCTTAGAAAAAGGCGATAAAGTGAAAGCGTCGATTCGCTTCCGTGGTCGAGCGATCACCCATTCTAGCATTGGACGTGACGTGTTAGAGCGTCTAGCGAAAGAATGTGAAGATATCGCAGTGATTGAATCGCGTCCGAAGATGGAAGGACGTAGCATGTTTCTCGTCATGGCACCAAAGCCAGAGAAATCATAGGTTTATGAATAAGGGAGGACAATTGTTATGCCTAAAATGAAAACGCACAAAGGCGCTGCAAAGCGTTTTAAAAGAACAGGATCTGGCAGCTTGAAGCGTGCACGCGCATATACAAGCCACTTGTTTGCAAATAAATCAACAAAGCAAAAGCGTAAGCTCCGTAAAGCAGCAATGGTGCATAGTGGAGACTTTAAACGCATTCGTCAAATGCTTACGTACAAGAAAAAATAACCAGTTCGGTATAGACCAAGGAGGGATTTGCGATGCCAAGAGTCAAAGGCGGTTATGTC
Organism: Bacillus sp. FSL W7-1360; assembly: GCF_038592975.1. NCBI lineage: Bacteria > Bacillati > Bacillota > Bacilli > Caryophanales > Bacillaceae > Bacillus > Bacillus sp. FSL W7-1360. The sequence goes on from NZ_CP151950.1 coordinate 309,005, forward strand.
GCACGTCGTCGTCGTAAAAAAATATTAAAATTAGCCAAAGGGTATTACGGTTCGAAACACACGTTATTTAAATCAGCCCAAGGACAAGTAATGAAGTCCTTGCTGTATGCATACCGTGATCGTCGTCAAAAGAAACGTGACTTCCGGAAGTTGTGGATCACACGTATTAATGCAGCTGCACGGTTGAACGGACTTTCTTATAGCCGTTTAATGCACGGCTTGAAGTTAGCCGATATTAATGTGAACCGTAAAATGCTAGCAGATTTGGCAGTGCACGATGAAAAAGCATTTGCTGAGTTAGCAACAAAAGCAAAGGCTCAGTTGAAATAAGAAAAAAGATGTCGTCCCCATGTGACGGCATCTTTTTTAATGCTTTCTTAAAAACTCTTTGATAGGAGAGGGCCAAATCATTTGTGCTTTTGGATAGCGCAATCCAATCTCTTGTTCGATAAAATGGAAATCATCATGGTCGAATCCTTGTAAATCATGCTTTTCTGCTTTCATGTAAATATGTTCAACCGAAAAAGAACCTTGTGTTGCAGATAAATATTTTTCTCCTTCAAACAAAACACCTTTATACGTTAATTGAAAGTTTTTCCGAACGTTTTTCTCGTCATCTAGAAAATAAAACTGCTTCGTCTCGTGAGCTTTTTGTAGTTTTCGATTTGGATGCATGAAATAAGTAACAATACTATACACAAAGATGACAGCAATTGCGATAAGTAACAGACGGAAAATGTAAACAAGCAATGTCGCGTCCTCCTTTCTCTTTGAGATAGATTTGGTGTGAAAAAAGAGACCTTTGTGCGTATATACGATGATGCCACAAGATTGGTTTCAAAATAACAATAAAAATTTGTTTCAACGCGTTCTTTTCTGTATACTAAAAGAAGAATTGAGTGCTGAGGAGTGTGGAATGTGGACGAAAGATTAAAGATGTTAAAAGCATTAACAGATGCGAATGGAATTTCTGGATTTGAACAAGAAGCACGTGATGTCATGAAGTCTTATATCGCACCATATGCCGACGAAGTGACGACGGATCAACTTGGCAGTTTGGTCGCAAAGAAAGTTGGTTCTGAAGACGGACCAAAAATTATGGTGGCTGGTCATTTAGATGAGATTGGATTTATGGTGACAAAGATTGATGATAAAGGTTTTATCCGCTTCCAGACGATTGGTGGTTGGTGGGGACAAGTCATGCTTGCGCAACGTGTGACTGTGATGACGAAAGCTGGAAATATTGATGGTGTCATTGGTTCAACACCGCCGCACGTGCTATCACCTGAAGCACGGAAAAAACCAGTTGATATTAAAGATATGTTTATTGACATTGGTGCGTCTTCAAAAGAAGAAGCCACTGAGTTTGGTGTGAAACCCGGTGATCCAATTGTCCCGGTATGTGAATTTACAGTGATGAAAAATGACAAATTACTTATGGCAAAAGCATGGGATAATCGCGTAGGCTGTGCGATTGCAATTGATGTATTACGAGAATTAAAAGACGTAGCGCACCCAAATACCGTTTATGGTGTTGGCACTGTCCAAGAGGAAGTGGGTTTACGTGGCGCAAAAACAAGTGCATATATGATTAAACCAGACATTGCTTTTGGTGTAGACGTCGGCATCGGTGCGGACACACCGGGAGCAAAAGGTGAAGGAAAACTTGGAGATGGGCCACAAATCATTTTATATGATGCGTCAATGATTGCCCACAAAGGGTTGCGTGACTTGGTTGTACAAGTGGCAGATGAGCAAAAAATACCGTATCAGTATGATGCCATTTCTGGAGGCGGAACGGACTCTGGCGCGATTCATTTAACAGCAGATGGCGTGCCGGCACTATCCATTACAGTGGCAACCCGCTACATCCATACACATGCGGGCATTATGCATCGGGATGACTATGAAAATGCTGTAAAACTAATCGTTGAAGTCATTAAGAAGCTTGACAACGATACGGTGAAGGCGTTGACGTTTCAGTAAAAGTAACATAAAACCGCTCCCTCATGGATTGGGGGAGCGGTGCTTATGCCTTTAGCTACCTTGTAGTCCTTTACTAATGTCGGCGCATAATGCATCTTTTTTCGCTTTATCAGCATGTTCCCAATAAACTTCGAATAGGACACCGAGCCCAGGAAGCATTTTTTCTTCGCCCTTTTCAATTGCGTCAACAACGGTTGCTTCGACTTCATCTTGACTACTTCCTTGAATGTTGGCCATGATGGCACTGCGTAAGTTGAAGCTCATGTCTGTGACCTCCTTTTTTCGGTTTTAACAAAAGCTTAAATGACAAATCTGTTTGTAGTATGTCGTAAACTAAACTCAATTATGTGTGGAGAAATGGGGATACTGTTGGAGATGGAAAAAATGATACAGATTGAGTCGCCAAAAAATGAACAAGTTATAAAGTGGAAAAAATTACATACGAAAAAGGGGCGCGCGCAGACAGGGTGTTTTTTAGTAGAAGGGATCCACCTTGTTGAAGAGGCATTGCGGTCAAGCTGGATTGTGGAGACAATTTTGACGACAAATATAGGACCGTTTCCAGGCGAAAATACAAGGGTGATCCATGTAAGCGAGCGTGTCATGAAGGAATTGTCTGAGACAAAATCACCACAAGGTGTGATCGCGATTTGTCGCAAGAAAGAGATGACGCCCCAATCTAAATTAACGGGCATATATGTCTTATGTGATCGTATACAAGATCCAGGTAATGTCGGGACGATCATTCGCACAGCACTGGCTGCAGGTGCAAGTGGTGTCGTGCTTGGCGCAGGTTCAGTTGATCTGTTTCATGCGAAAGTGATTCGCGCAACACAAGGGGCTTTTTTCCATTTACCTGTGTATCATGGGGTGCTTACTGAATGGATTGAATCATTTCAAACACAGCGTGTGCCTATATACGGGACATCATTACACGATGCGGTTTCCTACAAGCAAGTAAGCCCCATTTCGGATGTAGCGCTTCTTTTAGGAAACGAAGGAGAAGGGGTGGACGCGTCCCTGTTGAAACAGGTAGATAAAAAAGTATATATCCCGCAACATCCTAAAGCAGAGTCATTAAATGTTGCGGTTGCATGTGGCATTTTTTTATATCACTTCATGAAAGACATGCCGGTAAAATGAATTTGAAATGAGAAGGAGGAATCAATGGTGCGAGATCAATTAGAAGCATTGAAGAATGCGGCGCTTACAAAAGTCGCACAAGCAGAAGATGAGCAACAGTTACAAGAGATACGTGTCGCTTATTTAGGAAAAAAAGGTCCAATTACGGAAGTGTTGCGGGGAATGGGACAACTTTCTCCGGAAGAGAGACCTAAAATTGGTGCACTTGCAAATGAAGTACGTGACCAAATTCGGATGGCGATGGAAGAAAAAGGGTCAATCTTAAAAGAGAAAGCTGTCGCAAAACAATTGGCAAGTGAAACCATTGATGTGACATTACCTGGCCGCCCTGTTTCTCAAGGAATAGCACACCCTTTAAGTGCGGTCATTGATGAACTGGAGACGATCTTTTTAGGACTCGGCTTTTCGATTGAGGAAGGACCAGAAATTGAAAGTGACTATTACAACTTTGAAGCGATGAATTTGCCAAAAGATCACCCTGCGCGAGATATGCAGGATTCATTTTATTTCACGGACGAGCTATTACTTAGGACGCAAACATCACCTGTACAAGCGCGTGTGATGGAAAAGCATGCAGGTCGCGGTCCAGTGAAGATTATTTGCCCCGGAAAAGTGTTTCGTCGCGATGATGACGATGCGACGCATTCGCATCAATTTATGCAAATGGAAGGTCTTTACGTGGATCACAATGTGCGTATGAGTGATTTGAAGGGCGTGTTGTCTTTATTTGTGAAGCAATTCTTTGGTGCAGAACGCTCCATCCGATTGCGCCCAAGCTTTTTCCCATTTACAGAACCATCGGTAGAAGTGGATGTTTCATGTGGGATTTGCAGCGGTCAAGGATGCCGGGTGTGTAAACAGTCAGGATGGATTGAGGTACTTGGTGCAGGAATGGTTCATCCGCGTGTCCTAGAGATGAGTGGCTTTGATCCAAATGTATACAGTGGGTTTGCATTTGGTATGGGAATAGAACGTTTAGCGATGCTCAAATATGACATTGATGATATCCGTCATTTTTATACAAATGATATGCGTTTTTTACGGCAATTTAAGGGCGTTTAAAGGAGAGGATTCGTATGCTTGTTTCATATAAATGGTTACAGGAATATGTAGATGTGTCTGATCAAACACCGCAAGACATTGCAGAAAAAATGACGCGCGGTGGGATAGAGATTGATTTTGTTCATGTGAGAAACAGTGGTGTGAGCGATGTCGTTGTTGGCTATGTTAAAGAGATTGCGCCACATCCAGATGCTGATAAGTTGCGTGTATGCCAAGTAGACATTGGCGCAGAAGAGACGGTGCAAATTGTATGTGGTGCGGCCAATGTTGATGCCGGTCAGTTTGTTGCGGTTGCCAAAGTTGGGGCTCGCTTACCTGGTGGAATGAAAATTAAGAAAGCAAAACTGCGCGGACAAGTGTCGCACGGCATGATTTGTTCTTTGCCAGAACTAGGGATTGACAGTGCCCTCATACCAAAACATGCAGCAGAAGGCATCTATGTATTTGCCCCGGACGCAGGAGTCGTTGTTGGACAAGATGTGCGCGCATTGTTTGCGCTAAATGATGATGTGTTAGAGCTCGATTTAACACCAAACCGATCTGATTGTATGCATATGCTTGGTGTTGCGTATGAAGTGGCGGCATTGTATGACCGTACAGTGCATGTTCCCGAAGTGAGCACACTGGAGCGCACTGAGACAACCAGTATTTCTGTGCGTGTTGAAAATCGAGATGACACGCCGTACTATCAGGCGACAGCTATTGCAGGTGTTACGGTTGCCCCATCGCCTTTATGGTTACAAAATCGTTTAATGGCAGCGGGCATTCGTCCGATTAATAACGTTGTTGATGTGACTAATTATGTATTGTTAGAGTATGGTCAGCCATTACATGCGTTTGATCATGAAGCGTTCGGATCGAAAGAAGTACTCGTCCGCCGGGCACAAGAAGGAGAGCGTTTTACAACGTTAGATGGTGTGGAACGTTTACTGACTGGAGAGCAATTGGTTGTGACGAACGGTACGACTCCGGTCGCTTTAGCTGGAGTGATGGGTGGACGTGATACAGAAGTGAACGAAAAGACGACAACCATTTTACTTGAAGCAGCGGCGTTCCATCCGACGGTTGTGCGTCATTCCGCCCGTACTGCTAGTTTACGTACGGATTCTAGTGCGCGCTTTGAGAAAGGGATCAATGAAGCACGTGTGGTCGAAGCCGCCCAGCGCGCAGCGGCGCTCATTCAAGAACTGGCAGGAGGCACTATTTTAGCATGTGCCGCCGCAGACCATCGGCAGTTAGCGCAGGTAGTTGTTTCACTCAATATTGACGCAATGAATAAGCGTCTCGGCACGTCTTTATCATTTGCTGATGTAGGTGACATGATGAGACGGTTACAGTTCTCTTATGAGGAGTGCGGAGAAAATTTAAAAGTGATGATCCCTGCTCGTCGTGCTGACATTCGAATTCCAGAGGATTTGTACGAAGAGATTGCGCGCATCTATGGTTATGATCGTCTGCCGGTAACGCTGCCTGAGGGCGTAATGGCACAAGGGAAACGCACAATTTATCAAGAGAAGCGACAACGAGCGAAACGTTTCCTTGAAGGTGCAGGTTTGTCGGAAGTCATTTCATATTCACTCACAAGTAAAGAAAATGCTGTCCGTTACATGGAGGAAGACTGTAAGCCAATTCAATTGTCGATGCCAATGAGTGAAGCGCGTAGTACGATGCGAACAAGTTTGTTGCCGCATCTGTACGATATTTGTACGCATAACTTGAACCATAAAAACAACGATTTGTTCATTTATGAAACGGGTTCAGTCTTTTTAACGACAGAAGCAACATTAACAGCGTCACCGAAGGCAACTGAGCGTTTGGCTGCACTCGTGACCGGACGGTATCTCACGCATCCGTGGCAAGGAGAAGAAAAGCAAGTGGACTTCTTTCTGTTAAAAGGGATATTAGAAGGGTTGTTTGCTGCGCTACGAGTAGAAAAAGAGATCACATTCACCGCTTGTACACGTGATGGTTTTCATCCTGGACGGACAGCGCGCATTGCGTTGCATGGAACAGAGATCGGTTTTCTAGCGCAAGTACATCCATCCGTTGCCGAACAACTTGATTTAAAAGAGACATATGTGTGTGAACTTGACCTTGAAACGTTGCTAACATGTGAACAGACACAAAATGTGTTTGCAGGTGTCCCTCGTTATCCAGCAGTGACGCGTGACATCGCGCTTGTTGTTGATACAACGGTTGCAACAGGTACATTACAATCGCTTATTTACAGTGCAGGTGGGGCATTGCTCACAAATGCAGCTTTGTTCGATGTGTATGAAGGAGAGCATATGGACGAGGGGAAAAAATCGGTTGCATTTGCGCTCACATACCGCCATGCTGAACGAACGCTAACCGATGAAGAAGTAACGAATGTCCACGAGCAAGTGTTAGCAGTACTGGAAAAAGAAGCAGGCGCAACGTTGCGTGCAATGTAAAAGCAGTGCTGAAGTTCACCTTTGAGGAGAGAGGGAGAATTGTCTATGTGACAGTCTGCCCTTTTTCTATTTCTGGAGTCGTAGCGATATATGAACATGGATAACCTTTTGATGAGCAGCGGTTGGGTTTTCATTTTTCGTGCTTCATGGTATGATAAACATCAGTTTATGAGTATGATAAGAAGTGTTAAAGGAGGTTTTTTCATGTCAAACGACGCTGAGAAACAGCGAACGAAAGTTCATATTCAAGGACAAGTGTATCACGTCGTAAGTCATGAAGAGCCAGCGTCTGTACAAGAAGCTGCCACTTATATAAATGATAAAATGGCACAACTCAAGACGAGGAATCCTTCTTTAGACACAACGAAACTGTCTGTACTTACTGCTCTAAATATTGCAGATGACTATTTAAAATTGAAGCGTCAGCAAGAAGGAGAGAGAAATGGTTAGTTTAATATTAATACTTCTACTGATCTTTGGCTTTTTTATTGGGAGACGCCGAGGATTTATTTTACAGTCTATTCATTTAGCAGGCTTTTTTGTCGCGATATTCATTGCTTACCGTTATCATGCAGCACTCGCAGAAAAAATTCGCCTATACATCCCATATCCGGAGCTTTCTCCTGATAATACATTTGGGATGCTCATTCAATCGTTTGGGGCTGAGCGAATTTATTATGCGGCCATCGCTTTTGCCATGCTGTTTTTTGGGACAAAGATTATTTTACACATCATTGGGTCAATGCTAGATTTTGTTGCCCACTTGCCGTTTCTGCATACAGTCAACAAACTGCTTGGTGGCATTTTAGGATTTCTAGAGTTTTATTTAATTACGTTTGTGGTTGTTTATGTAGCGACGGTTGTTCCGATTGATGGTGTACAAACGGCGCTTCAGCAATCGACGGTGGCGAAGTGGATGGTTTACCATACCCCTTATTTATCGGACTGGCTCCAGTCATTATGGACGAATTTTAATTTTTAACGATTGGCTCGCTCAAGGGAGCGAGCTGTTTTTCTTGTCATAGGATCGTATGGTCACGGACTCAAGGAGTGAGAAGGATGGATAAAAAGCAAGCAATTCATGTATTGGAGCTTATCGCGCTTTATCTCGAGATCAAAGGCGAAAACCCATTTAAAATTGCCGCATATCGGAAAGCAGCACAAGCACTTGAGCGTGAAGTGCGAGCATTGTGGGAGATTGAAGATGTAAGTGGGTTAAATGGGATTGGCAAAGCGACAGCTGAAGTGTTGACAGAGCTGCAAGAGACAGGAACGTCATCACTGCTTACTTCGCTTGCAGAAACGTTACCAGAGAGCCTCCTTACCTTGCTACGATTACCTGGGCTTGGTGGTAAAAAAATAGGCAAACTGTATCGAGAATTAGGTGTGATAGATGAAAAAACGTTACTTTCGGCATGCGAACAAGGAAAAGTCCGTTCACTAGCTGGGTTTGGCGCAAAGTCAGAGGAAAAAATTATTACCGTACTCAAGGAGCAACAAAAAGGACCAGACCGTTTCCCAATCGAAGTGGCACTGTCTGTTGCAGCAACAATTGAAGTTCAGTTAGAAAGGATGCCAGGAGTGGCGCGATTCTCACGCGCAGGTAGCTTGCGGCGTATGCAAGAAATGGTGAAAGATATTGATTTTGTCATTGCGACAGACGACCCGCATATTGTTCGCGCGCATTTATTGCAACTAAGCGGTCTGTCTGACATTATTGCCCAAGGAGAAACAAAAGTTTCTGTATCTCTTCAATTAGAGCGTGGCGTCATTTCTGTTGATTTTAGGCTTGTGACTGTCGCGGAATTTGCAACAGCGCTCCATCACTTCACTGGCTCGAAGACGCACAACATTTATATGCGGCAACTTGCCAAGAAACAAGGGGAAAAGATTAGTGAGTATGGCGTAACCAATGTAGCGACAAATGAAACGATGACTTTTCAGGATGAGCAAGCGTTTTTTTCCCACTTTAATTTGCCGTATATGCCACCTGAGGCACGGGAGGACGAGTCTGCCTTTTCACGTTATGCCGAGTGTCAGACTGATGTTTGGGCGAGTGATGCGAAAGCGGATTTACATATGCATACGGTTTGGAGCGATGGTGCGAATACAATTGAGGAGATGGTGGAAGCCGCACGGTCCAAAGGTTATACACACATTGCCATTACAGATCATTCGCGATCTTTAAAAGTTGCACATGGATTATCCACGAAGCAATTACAAGAACAACATGAAAAGGTTCGTCGCTTAGATGAACAATACACAGATATTCACATATTGACTGGTATAGAAATGGACATTTTGCCAAATGGTACACTCGATTATCCAGATGAAGTATTAAAAGAAATCGATTTTGTCATTGCTTCTATTCATTCAGGATTTTCACAAAGCCGGTCAGAAATCATGTATCGTATGCGGCAGGCGATTGAAAACCCGTATGTTCACTTGATCGCGCATCCAACGGGTCGGCTCATTGGTCGGCGCCCTGGCTATGACATCGATGTGGGAACATTAATTGATTGGGCCAAGGAGGCAGGAAAGGCGCTTGAGCTCAATGCGAACCCAAGGCGGCTTGATTTAGAAGTAAAATGGTTGAAGCAAGCAGCTTTACAAGGTGTTCCAATTGCAATTAACTCTGATGCACACCGGGTGTCAGGTCTGGATGTGGTTGATTATGGTTATGCATATGCGCGGAAGGCGATGTTGACCCCTGATAATGTGTTGAATACATGGAGCTTTGAGAAATTCCGGCAGGAGATCCTTTTGCGAGGAAAATAACCGTTTACAAAACGGCAGTATATGTTGGGGGGATATTAAATGATGGAGCGCGTACAACGCGTATTAGAATACGACAAAATGAAGCAACAATTATTAAGTTTTGTCGCTTCCTCTCTAGGGAGGAGGAAGGTAGAAGCGCTTATACCTTCTCGTCAGATTGACGAAGTGATCGAGTGGCAACGTGAGACGGCTGAAGCTGTTGATGTGCTTCGATTAAAAGGTGCTGTCCCTTTAGGGGGAATTACAGATATTGGAGCACATGTGAAGCGGGCCCAGATTGGGGGAGGGTTGTCAGCGACGGAGTTGACTGAAATCGCCGCCACTTTATACGGAGGGAAGCGGACAAAACAGTTTTTTACTAACATCATTGCTGATGAGCTTCTGTCGTTACCATTGCTAGGCGCATATGTGGAACAAATTGTGCCATTAACGCCGTTAGAACAAGCAATTAAGCAATGTATTGATGACCACGGATATGTACTCGACCAAGCGAGCGGGACGTTACGAACAGTACGCGCCCAAATCCGCACGTTTGAAACAACAATTCGGACAAAATTAGAGCAATTTACAAGGTCATCACGAAGTATGTTATCGGATGCACTTGTGACAATTCGGAATGATCGTTATGTAATCCCGGTTAAACAAGAGTATCGCTCGTCTTTCGGAGGCATTGTCCATGACCAGTCTGCCTCTGGCGCAACCTTATTTATTGAACCAGGTGTCATTGTTTCTTTGAACAATCAGTTAACAGAAGCAAAGTCACGGGAAAAGCGAGAAATCGAGCGAATCTTAGCTGACCTTTCAAATCAAGTGGGCGTTGAAGGTGCGTCATTGTTGTTAAATCTTGAGATGCTTGCGCAGATTGATTTTGTCGTGGCGAAAGCGCAGTACGCCAATGCAATAAGAGCAGTACAACCAAAATTAAATGACCAAGGATATATTCATTTAAAACAAGCTCGTCATCCACTTTTATCCGCAGACGAAGTCGTACCCATTGAAGTAGCGATTGGCAATGATATTCGCTCCCTCGTCATCACCGGTCCGAATACAGGCGGTAAAACAGTGACATTAAAAACGATAGGGCTGCTTTCTTGTATGGCCCAGTCTGGATTACACGTGCCAGCGGAAGAAGAAACAGAACTAGCGGTCTTTGCGCACATTTTTGCGGACATTGGAGACGAGCAATCAATTGAGCAAAGTTTAAGCACCTTTTCCTCCCATATGAAAAACATCGTGTCCATTTTTGCGCAAGTGAATGAACAAAGCCTCGTCCTCCTAGATGAGCTTGGCGCTGGTACAGACCCGACAGAAGGTGCGGCATTGGCCATGGCCATATTAGATCATCTTTATGGACTCGGTGCACTTGCGGTGGCAACGACGCATTATAGCGAGTTGAAAGGCTATGCCTACGAACGGACAGGTGCGTTGAATGCAAGTGTTGAATTTGATGTGGAGACGTTGCGTCCGACGTATCGCTTACTTGTCGGTGTACCCGGGCGAAGTAATGCATTTGCCATCTCTAAACGACTTGGATTGAATGAAGGAATTATTACGGCAGCTAAAGTTGAGATGACGCGTGAAGCGGGTCAAGTGGAAAGAATGATTGCGTCACTTGAACAACGGCAAAAGGAAGTTGAGCAGGCACGAGAAGAAGCGCTTGCTGTGCAACAGGACGCAGAAACATTAAAAAAGCAGCTAGCGCGAGAATTTGCTCGTTTTGAGCGGGAAAAACAGCTTCGTTTACAGGAAGTAGACAAAAAGGCAGCACAGGCGCTTACAGAAGCGAAGGAAGAAGCTGAAATGATCATTGCTGAACTTCGGGACTTACAGAAGCAAGGGACTGCTGTGAAAGACCATCAGCTTATTGAAGCACGTAAACACTTAGAAGAAGCAGCTCCGAAGCTCTCTCAACAAAAGCCAACATCAAAAGGACAGATGGAGAAAATGACGGAACGAGCACCACAACCGGGTGATGAAGTAAAAGTGTTAAGTTTAAACCAAAACGGGAGTATTGTGAAGAAAGTCGATGACAAAACGTTCCTCGTTCAGCTCGGTATGATGAAGATGTCCGTTGCAACAGATGATATGCAGCTTTTGAAGAGCAGCAAAAAAGAGACAAATACAGCGAGCACAACATCACTTAAACGCACAAACATGCACGTTTCACCGGAACTTGATTTACGTGGTGAGCGCTATGAAGAAGCAATGAGACGCGTAGAGAAATACATTGATGACGCGCTCCTGGCCGGTTATAGCAAAGTATCAATTATTCATGGTCACGGTACTGGCGCGCTTCGAAAAGGTGTAAAAAAATTGGTTGCAACACATCCACGTATTAAAACAACGCGAGATGGTGGCATGAATGAAGGGGGACTAGGTAATACTGTGATTGAATTTATGTAATGTGATGGAATGAGAGAGGAAGAGTGTATTGAAGAATGCATTGGAGAATTTACTGGCTAATGAGTGGATAAATACAGTAGCAATTTATAGCGTGACGATTTTGGCACTCGTTGTCTTTCTTGCCATCTTTGAAACTGTCACAAAATATAACAATTGGACAGAAATTAAACGTGGCAATATCGCTGTGGCGATGGCAACAGGAGGAAAGATTTTTGGTGTTGCCAACATTTTTGCAAATTCGGTGCGACACTTCGATTCGTTGCTTATGACGCTCATGTGGGGAGCATTCGGTTTTTTGTTGCTATTAATTAGCTATTTTATGTTTGAGTTTTTAACACCCGGATTTAACGTTGATGATGAAATCCAAGAAGATAACCGCGCAGTTGGTTTCATAGCGCTTGTTGTCTCGGTTGGATTATCGTACGTGGTTAGCGCAGGACTGGCGAGTATATAACAAAGGAGCGGACAGTATGAATTTGCTCATCAAAATTTTATATATCTGCTGTGGTATTTTCTTACTGGCAGGAATGATTTTCTTGATTTTCTATTGAAAAGAGCGGCGCTGTTTTACGGTGCCTCTTTGCGTTTTTTTGTTCATGTTTTTAACTTTTAAGGAAAATAAATACATAAAAGATACAATGTGGTAAATATAAAGAGAAAATCGTGCATTTTTTTTAGGAAAAAGCAAAAAAACCTATTTAATTGTGTAAGCGATTACATTACAATAGAAGGGAGGAGCATTTTTTGCGAGAGGATTTTATGAACTGAAGGAGGCGAATCATGGAGTCTGTACAAAAGAGATGGGTGGCTCATTATCCAGAATCAGTGAAAGAGTCAATGGAATATGAAGCGTTGCCAATGCATGCATTTTTCAAAAGAACGACTGAAAAATACCCGAATCAGGAAGCGGTTCATTTTTTGGGAAAGAAAATGACATTTGGAACGCTGTATGAGCAAACATTACGCTTTGCCAATAGATTGAAAGCGCTTGGTGTAAAAAAAGGTGACCGAGTGGCAATCATGTCAGCAAATTGCCCGCAAGCCGTCATTGGTTATTACGCAACATTAATGGTAGGCGGTGTCGTTGTCCAAACGAATCCACTTTATGTCGAGCGTGAGTTGGAGCATCAATTAAATGATTCTGGTGCAAAAGTATTGATTTGCCTAGACCTTGTTATGCCAAGAGTACGTAATGTGCGTAGTAAGACACCTGTAGAAACTGTCATTGTCACAAGTATAAAAGATTATTTGCCTTTTCCTAAAAACCTGTTGTTTCCGCTTGTACAAGAAAAGAAAGGCATGCCGAAAGTGAAGGTGACGTATGATGAGCGGACGTTACGCTTTACACAAATGATTAAAGAAGGTCAGGTTGAAGAAGCCAATGTGGCTGTTGAAATTGATGACTTGGCGTTGCTACAGTATACGGGAGGAACGACCGGTCCTGCAAAAGGCGTCATGCTCACCCATCGGAACCTTGTTGTTAATACACAACAATCAAAAGCTTGGTTATATAAAACGAACCCATCTGAAGAGCGGATTCTTGGTGCGTTACCATTTTTCCATGTATACGGGATGACAGCGGTGATGAACCAATCGATCCTCACAGGTGCCGCAATGGTACTTGTCCCGAAGTTTAATCCAGAGGAAGTATTAAAGACGATTGAAAAGCAACGTATCACATTATTCCCCGGTGCGCCGACGATGTATGTGGCATTAATTAATCACCCTGATATTGGAAAGTACGATTTGTCGTCTATTAAAGCATGTTTAAGTGGCTCGGCACCATTGCCATTAGAGGTACAAGAAACGTTTGAGGAAATTACAAAAGGTCGTATTGTTGAAGGGTATGGGCTAACGGAAACGTCACCCATTGCGTGTGCGAACCCGGTATGGGACAAACGGAAGCCAGGTAGTGTAGGCATTCCTTGGCCAGATACAGAAGTGATGATTTATTCTGTAGAAAAAGACGGAGAAGCCGACATTGGCGAAGTGGGGGAAATTTGGATTAAAGGACCTCAAGTCATGTCTGGATACTGGAATCGCCCAGAGGCAACAGCCCAAGTTTTCCACGGGGAATGGTTTAGAAGTGGCGATATGGGACGGATGGATGAAGAAGGCTATGTTTACATTGTCGATCGCCAAAAAGAGCTCATTATTGCTGGTGGCTTTAATATTTATCCACGTGAAGTAGAAGAAGTGTTGTATAGCCACCCTGCAGTGATGGAAGCAGCGGTTATTGGCGTACCTGACGAATACCGTGGTGAAACGGTGAAAGCATTCATCGTACTGAAACCGGAGATGGAAGTGACAGAAAAGGATTTAGAAACGTATTGCCGCAAAAGCCTAGCTGCTTTTAAGATTCCACGTCTATATGAATTCCGCGAAGAATTGCCAAAAACGTTGGTCGGCAAGATCTTGAAACGGGCATTGATAGAGGAAGAGATGAATCAAAAAGAAGGAACAGAAAAGAAAGAAGCATAAAAAGGGCGATGCGCCCTTTTTTCTTTCTGAAAAATAATGGCTAAAAACACACTTGTCGAGCTGAACAGCGATACATATAATGTTAGATCCTAGTATTGCTATTGCACATAATTTTAGAGAAAAAAATGATTAAGTAGGGTCGCGAACAATGAATAAAAATAAATCAAGGCGACAACTGCCCATTGACAATTACTCTCACTCGTATTATACTACACATATATGAATGAACCCTCATTCATATATGTGTTAAGGAGCGATGAAGTTGAGTAAAAAACGGGGCCAAAAATATGACCGGATTATTGAGGCGGCTGTGACCGTCATTGCAAAATACGGTTTTCACCAGGCGCAAGTAGCAAAAATTGCAAAAGAAGCTGGGGTCGCAGATGGCACCATTTATTTGTACTTCAAGAACAAAGAAGATATTTTAATTTCCTTGTTTGAAGAAAAGATGGGCGCTTTTGTGGCTGAAAGTAGAAGGAAAATTGGTTTAGAACAAACAGCGAAAGAGAAATTGCGTGTGCTTGTGCATGCCCATTTTACACAACTTGAAGCCGATTTTCATTTAGCAGTCGTGACGCAATTAGAGTTGAGACAGTCAAAGCCAGAGTTGCGTTTGAAGATTAATCATGTATTAAAAGGATATTTGTCACTTCTAGACGAATTAATTCAAGAGGGCAAAGATAGTGGTCTATTTTCTTCAGAACTAGATCGTTTGCTCGCTCGCCAAATGGTATTTGGAACATTGGATGAAGTCGTCTCAAACTGGGTGATGGCAGAAGGGAAGTTCTCTCTTGCGAAACAAACCGAGAAAGTGCAAAAAATGTTGCTGGACGGTTTGGTAGGTAAAGCCACATAGTATGGTCTTTGATGATGCTTTCGTTTCCAAATTTCTTGAAGGTGAATATGAAAGGAGGATGACATGATGTCATATACAGCATGGAAAGTAGAAGATGGGATTGCTTGGATTACATTAAACCGGCCACCAGCAAATGCGCTTGCGCGAGCTGTCATGGATGAGCTTGATGACCATTTTGAAACCGTATACAAAGATGAATCGATCAAATGTGTCGTTATTCATGGTGAAGGACGTTTTTTTGCAGCAGGGGCTGATATTAAAGAGTTTATTGATGTCGCTGACGCAAAAGAGTTCGCCAAGCTTGGCGAAAAAGGGCAAGAGACATTTAATAAAATTGAGCAGTCACCGAAGCCAGTCATCGCGGCAATTCATGGCGCTGCGCTTGGTGGTGGCTTGGAACTAGCGATGGCTTGCCATTTGCGTGTTGCTGCAGATGATGCAAAGTTTGGTTTGCCGGAGCTAAACCTCGGTTTAATCCCTGGTTTTGGAGGGACGCAGCGTTTACCACGACTCATCGGGCAATCAAAAGCGTTAGAACTCATGCTTACGAGTGAGTCAATTACTGGGACTGAGGCACACGCGTATGGCTTAGTCAATCGCGTTTGTGAACCAGCAATGTTACTAGAAGAGGCACGCAAGCTCGCCCAAGTCATTGCGGCGAAAAGTCCACTCACTGTTGCGCGTACACTGACACTAGCAAAGATGAGTGAAGGTGACTTGGCAGTTGGATTGGCAGAAGAAATTGCTTCTTTTGGTGATGTGTTTGCACGGGAAGATCGTGTTGAAGGGGTCAACGCATTTTTAGAGAAACGCAAGCCTGTATTTACAGGGAAATAATGATGAAGATACTTTAGGAGGGATTTAGCAATGAACATTTATGTGATTTTAAAACGCACATTCGATACAGAAGAAAAAATCACCATCGCTAACGGCAGCGTGCAAGAAGAGGGCGCAGAATTTATCATTAATCCTTACGACGAATATGCGGTTGAAGAAGCGCTCGTATTGCGCGACGAACACGGTGGTGAAGTAACGGTTGTCACTGTTGGTGAAGAAGATGCAGAGAAACAATTACGTACAGCGCTTGCGATGGGTGCGGACAAAGCGGTATTAATTGACCGTGAAGATGTCGAAGAAAGTGATCCGTATACGACGGCTTCACTCTTACATGCTTATTTTGAAGACAAAGAAGTGGATATGATTTTGGCAGGGAATGTTGCCGTTGATGGTGGTTCAGGACAAGTGGGACCACGGCTTGCGGAGTTACTTGACATCGCCCAAGTGACAACGATTACAAGTTTAAAAGTTGAAGGCAAAACAGCAACGATTGTCCGCGATGTTGAAGGGGACGAAGAAACCGTTGAAGTATCGCTCCCGCTACTTGTTACTGCGCAACAAGGATTAAATGATCCACGTTATCCTTCATTACCGGGGATTATGAAAGCGAAGAAAAAACCGCTGGAAACGTTGGACTTAGATGATTTAGATGTAGATGAAGATGATGTTGAAGCAAAAACGAAGACGATCGAAGTGTTTCTTCCACCAGCAAAGCAAGCGGGCAAGAAGTTAGAAGGTAGCCCTGAGGAGCAAGTGAAAGAACTCGTCTCACTATTAAAAACGGAAGCGAAAGTACTTTAAGGAGGGGCTTTTCATGTCAGCGAAAAAGACGATCGTTTTAGCGGAAGTAAAAAATGGAGAGTTGCGCAACGTTTCATTTGAAGCAATCGCAGCAGCAAAACAGCTGTCTAACGGTGGAGAACTCGTCGGAGTTGTGGCTGGTGAATCTGTACAATCACTAGCAGGTGAACTATTTGCTTATGGTGTTGACCGTGTGATTGCTGTAGAGGACGCACAATTAAAACATTATACGACAGATGCATATAAACAAGCTTATTTGCAAGTATTTGATAAAGAAAAGCCAGAAGTTGTTGTACTTGGACATACGTCAATCGGAAAAGACGTATCACCACGACTAGCAGTGAAACTTGATGCTGCACTGATTTCTGATGTCATTGCGCTTGAAGGCGATGAGGCACCAATTATGATTCGCCCAATTTATTCAGGGAAAGCATTCGAGAAAAAGCAACCTGCCGATGAGGGTGGCGCATTAATTGTCACAATTCGTCCGAATAACATTGTGGCCGGAGAAAAAGATGAGTCGGCAACGGGAGAAGTAGAAGTGATGTCTGTTGATATTACTGACTTGCGCGCAGTTGTGAAAGAAGTGGTGCAAAAAGCAACAGGCGGCGTTGACTTGTCTGAAGCGAATGTCATTGTTGCTGGTGGACGCGGTGTGAAAAGTGCAGACGGATTTAAACCTTTACAAGAACTAGCTGATGTACTTGGCGCAGCAGTTGGGGCATCGCGTGGTGCATGTGACGCTGAATACTGTGATTACTCATTGCAAATCGGTCAAACAGGTAAAGTTGTGACACCTGATTTATACTTTGCCATCGGTTTGTCGGGCGCAATTCAGCATTTAGCCGGCATGTCTAACTCAAAAGTCATTGTTGCAATTAATAAAGATTCAGAAGCACCGATTTTTGAGATTGCGGACTATGGCATTGTGGGAGATTTATTTGATATTGTACCGTTGTTGACAGAAGAGCTGAAAGCGGTGCTTGTGAGCAATTAAATTATTGTAAAAATGATGCGGGTGTATCGATACACTTCCGCATCTTTTTCGTTCTCTTTTCATCATATCAACCCATTTAAGCGCATAAACTGTGTGGACAAAAGGTTGATAGGTGTGAAAGGGGAATGAACATGCATAGTAGAAAAATGAAGTGGATATTCGGTGGTATGGAAGCATTTTTAGGAATTCCGCTCATAGGTGGTTTGTTCATAATTGGCATGTATTACACGCCGCTTGCGTTGATGCTCGTGCTACATATTATCGGGCTAGTTTTTGCTGTAAAGGAAGCGCGCGCAAAAACAGGACATGTTTTAGGAATTGTCGCCTCAACAATTGGTTGGATTCCTATTGTCGGAATGATTTTACACATCTTAACAGCAACCTTTCTTATGGTGGAAGCCTCTAAAGACCAATAATTAATCACGTTGAAGTCCCCCTTGTTTGTTTAAGACTCCGTTGGATGGGCAATTTAAATTGTATGGAGGTGCCGTGAGCAACTTTCTTTCCTTTCCTCGAATAACGGTGATATACTAAAGAGGAAGTGTTGGTTTCCGTAAACAATTTGAATGTGCTCCCTTTATATAACAGAAGGTCTTTGATCATGAGGTCTGGAGCCAACGGATGTGGAGCAATGAAAGGGGATATAAAAAATGGCAATTGTTAATGCAACAGATCAAACTTTTACTGAAGAAACGAAAGATGGGGTTGTTCTCGTTGATTTTTGGGCAACTTGGTGTGGCCCGTGTAAAATGATTGCACCTGTGTTAGATGAGTTAGAAGCAGAGCTTGGAGAACGGGCAAAGATTGTCAAGGTAGATATTGATCAAAACCAAGAAACACCTGGAAAGTTTGGTGTGATGAGTATCCCAACATTGATTGTGCTAAAAAATGGTGAAGTTGTGGATAAAGCTGTCGGCTTTCAACCGAAAGAAGCGCTAGCTGAATTGGTCAATAAACATTTGTAAATGCTTCATCCGCCTTTCTTTCAGAGGGGCGGATTTTTCATCACGCAAGGAGGGAGGATTAAATGAACGAGACAATAAAAGGGAAAGTTGCACTCGTTCCTGTGCAACCAGGCTGTTATTTGATGAAAGATCGTCACGGAACGATCATTTATGTTGGGAAAGCAAAAGCATTGCGACAGCGTGTGCGTTCTTATTTTACAGGGAGTCATGATCGAAAAACGCAGCGTCTTGTGGCAGAGATTACAGATTTCGAATACATTGTAACATCAAGCAACATTGAAGCACTCATTTTAGAGTTGACGTTGATTAAAAAACATGAGCCAAAGTATAACGTCTTATTAAAAGATGACAAGACGTATCCATATATTAAAGTGACAAATGAAAAACATCCGCGATTGCTTATCACCCGTCAAGTGAAAAAAGATGGTGGGAAATACTTTGGACCTTATCCAAATGCAGGCG
The DNA here is from genome assembly GCF_038592975.1 of Bacillus sp. FSL W7-1360. Lineage (NCBI taxonomy): Bacteria > Bacillati > Bacillota > Bacilli > Caryophanales > Bacillaceae > Bacillus > Bacillus sp. FSL W7-1360. Next base: position 328,211 of record NZ_CP151950.1, read on the forward strand.
CTGCTAATGAGACAAAGAGACTGCTCGATCGTCTATATCCATTGCGTAAGTGTAACAAGATGCCGAACAAAGTCTGTTTATACTATCATATCAACCAATGTTTGGCACCATGTGTATATGAAGTGACCGATCAGCAAAATGGGAAAATGGTGCAAGAAATTACTCGCTTTTTAAAAAGTGGACATGCAGAAGTGAAGAAAACACTGACGAAGAAAATGCTTGAAGCATCAGAAGCACTTGATTTTGAACGGGCAAAAGATTTACGTGATACAATTGCCCAAATGGATCAAGTGATCGAGAAGCAAAAAATGGCGTTCAATGACCAAACAGACCGGGACGTATTTGGGTATACGTATGACAAAGGATGGATGTGCATTCAAGTTTTTTTTATTCGGCAAGGGCGTCTTATTGAACGAGATGTATCAATCTTTCCCATTTATCAAGAGCCAGCAGAGGAATTACTAACATTTATTGCTCAGTTTTATTTGGAGAAGAATTACTTGAGACCAAAAGAAGTGCTTGTATCTAAAGATGTTGATGCTGACATATTAGCTGAGTTACTTGAGGTGCGCGTCTATCAGCCGCAACGTGGACAGAAAAAGGCGTTACTTGATTTAGCAGAGGAAAATGCAGTGATTGCGTTACGTGAAAAATTTGCTCTAATTGAGCGTGATGAGGAGCGGACGATGCAAGCGGTGGAACGTCTTGGTGAGGTACTTGGCATTCCTATTCCGTATCGCATTGAAGCATTTGACCATGCGCATATTCAAGGTGTTGACCCTGTATCAGCAATGGTCACATTTATTAATGGCAAACCTGAGAAAAAAGCGTACCGGAAATATAAAATTAAGACATTAGATGGTCCAGATGATTATGAAGCGATGCGTGAAGTGTTAAGGCGTCGTTACGTCCGTTTATTAAAGGAGGAAGGTCCTCTCCCAGATTTAATCATTGTCGATGGCGGGGTAGGTCATATAAATGTTGCAACAGAAGTAATTGAAGATGAATTAGGCTTACACATCCCGATTTGTGGTCTAGCCAAAGACGATAAGCATCGAACATCGCAGCTGCTTATGGGGACACCACCGGTCGTGATCCCGCTGGAGCGAGATCAGCCAGTGTTTTATTTGTTACAGCGTATTCAAGATGAAGTGCATAGGTTTGCAGTGACATTTCATCGCAATACTCGTTCAAAACAGTTCTTTCGTTCTGTTTTAGATGACATTCCTGGTGTCGGTGAGAAACGGAAGCGTACATTGTTGAAAGCGTACGGATCAATTGCAAAGATGAAACAAGCTACAATTGTGGACTTGCAGCAATATGTCCCACAGAAAGTAGCAGAAGCAATTGTTGCAAAATTAGATAAAGAAGATGAATAGAGTGGGTACCTTTTGTCTCGGGTCACGAGATCGGAAAGTGCGAGCGTTGCACCCTAAAATGTATTAATCAATGAGTAGCGTTTCACTTTTGTCTATGTGAACAGTGAACATCGTGCTTTTCTTTTTAATCGTGCAATGAACAATGACTGTATGCTCAAGCCATCTTTCAAATTGTTCTGCTAGAAAACCAGCTTCAAGTTGATAACAGCGCGTATCGTCTTTTCCCATCCATTCACCTTCAAGCAAATAGGTGTATTCGTTTCTTTTCTGTTTAATAAGTTGAAGGGTTCCCCACTGTGCTTGACGAAAAAAGTCAGGTAATGCTTCTTGTGACGGGAGGGAGTGTGTACGTGCAAGCGCTTTGCCTGTCCAATAAAGGAGCGCATCATGTTCTTTTCCAAGTATGTGTCGCAGCACATCATTGCGAATTAAGTTGTAAGCGAATTGTTGTTCCTCTACATTGTTCATATGTCACACCTCAAATTCCGGAATACAGATCTCAGTTACATGAACGATATTCATGTTGTAGGATGTTTCCTGTGCATTCCATTTTCTATTGTGTCCGTATTAACGGCTCACGTCTCTTCTTTACTATCTTACCGTGCGATATTGATTTTGTCAGCTATTGTTTTTCTTTGAAAAGGGGTGGTAGTAAATGATGAGTCCGGGTGATATACTAGATGGGATTAGGAAGATTTGAGAAATGTGAATGTCCAACTTCTAACCTCCAATATGACATTCAACAGCGAGGTGGGGAATGAAGAAACCAAAAGTACATGCGTGGAACCCTTTTCAACTCATTGTCGTTTCGTATTTAGCTGCAATGCTCTTGTTTAGTGTACTTCTGTATTTGCCGATTTTTCATTTAGAAGGTGTGCAGGTGACCTATACGGAGTCGTTGTTTACTGCGGTGAGTGCAGTAAGTGTAACAGGCTTGGCGACGATATCTGCAGTAGATACGTTTAATGGCATGGGGATTATCGTATTAGCGTTAGCCATTCAATTAGGTGGGATTGGCATTATGACGTTAGGAACCTTTACGTGGCTAATTTTAGGAAAGAAAGTGAATCTGGCGCAACGTATGCTCATTATGGTTGATCAGAACCGGGTTCAAAACCAAATGAGCGGTTTAGTCCGGTTAATGCAAAGCTTACTCATGTTAGCAATGATTATCGAGATTATTGGTGGACTTATTTTAGGAACATATTATTTGAAACACTTTGATACGGTAGGTGAAGCGTACAAACAAGGGTTTTTTGGTGCGCTGAGTGCATTTACAAATGCAGGTTTTGATTTGACAGGTCAGTCTTTGCTTCCATTTGTTAATGACCATTTTGTTCAATTATTTACCATCTTATTGATTATTATGGGTTCGATTGGTTTTCCTGTCTTGATCGAGTGTCGTGAGTATATCGCAAAACGTGGGAAAGGCTTCCGCTTTAGTTTATTTACAAAATTAACGGTTTCCACGTACATGATTGTACTTGTTGTTGGCACGTTATCTATTTGGCTGTTTGAAGCGCGTGAGGCCTTTGCGAATATGTCTTGGTACGATCAGTGGTTACATGCGCTGTTTCAATCTACAACAACAAGAAGTGCTGGACTTTCTACACTTGACTTAAATGCCTTCGCCTTCCCAACTTTGTTGCTCATGTCGGGGTTGATGGTCATTGGCGCAAGTCCTTCTAGTGTCGGAGGTGGCATTAGAACGACAACACTTGCTGTCATGGTGTTAACGGTGAAAAACTTTGCGCTTGGGCGACGTGAAGTGAAAGTATTTGGTAGACAAATACATAAAGACGATCAAGATAAGGCATTTATGGTGTTAACGATTTCTGTAATGCTTTTAATTGTGTCATTGATTTTGATTAGTTTTTTTGAACAAGGCAATGGAATCCCGTTAATGGCCATGATTGTCGAAACGACATCAGCCTTTGGGACGTGTGGTCTTTCAACTGGCATTACACCAGAATTGACGCTGCCTAGCCAAGCAATATTGATGATGCTTATGTTTATGGGGCGTGTTGGGATTGTCGCGTTATTATTCTCTCTTCGTAAAAAAGAACAACAAAGCCATTTTCAATACCCGACAGAGAGAATCATTATCGGTTAGAGGGGGAGTTTCGTGCTCTTTCCTCTTTTTTTATGAAATTCGCGGTAAATTGAATCCGTTTTCTTGACGAGGCATTTTAAGGAGAGTAAAATGGACGTGTTCAACCAATTTTCACAGAGGTTATTTTGACACATGATTACATAGCAGGAGGTTCGGCCTATTGATCACTAGAGGAACATAGATGAACATTGTCTGCATCTGATCGAAGTAAAATGATAGTGGAGGGAAAACATGTATGGCTGTAGATCGCGCGTATTTTAATCGTAGGATTCATTCCTTATTAGGGGTGATTCCAATTGGGATTTTCTTGATTCAACACTTTATCGTCAATCACTTTGCAACAAGGGGACCTGATGCATTCCAACAAGCAGCACATTTTATGGAGAATCTGCCATTTCGTTATGCACTAGAGTTGTTTGTTATTTTCATTCCAATTATTTTCCATGGTGTTTATGGGGTGTATATTGCTTTCCAAGCGAAGAATAACACTGCCCGTTTTGGTTTTTTCCGGAATTGGATGTTCCGTATTCAACGCTTTACAGGTGTGTTTTTACTTATTTTTATTGCTTGGCATGTGTATCAGACACGTTTACAAGCCGCGCTTGGTGCCGAAGTAAATTACAATATGATGGCAGATATTTTATCAAGTCCATACATGCTTGCTTTCTATATTGCTGGCGTCGTCTCAGCGACGTTCCACTTTGCCAATGGTCTGTGGTCTTTTGCAGTCTCTTGGGGGATCACGGTGTCACCTCGCTCACAACAAGTCATGACGTACGTTTCACTTATTGTGTTTATCGTCCTGACGTATATCGGGCTTGCTGCAACGTTTGCGTTTATTTAAAATCTAAGTTTTGCTAACGGTTAGGGAGTGTATTGAATGAGTAAAGGAACAATTGCTGTTGTCGGCGGTGGTTTAGCCGGTTTAATGGCAACGATTAAGATCGCTGAACAGGGCGTGCCAGTCAATTTATTTTCACTTGTGCCAGTAAAGCGCTCGCATTCAGTATGTGCACAAGGTGGAATGAACGGCGCTGTGAATACGAAAGGTGAGGGTGACTCACCTTATGAGCATTTTGATGATACCGTATACGGTGGCGACTTTTTGGCAAATCAGCCACCAGTAAAAGCGATGTGTGAAGCTGCACCGGGTATCATCCATTTGATGGATCGAATGGGTGTAATGTTTAACCGAACAGCAGAAGGATTGCTTGACTTCCGTCGTTTTGGTGGTACACAATATCACCGGACCGCGTTTGCTGGTGCAACAACAGGACAACAGCTGCTTTATGCGCTAGATGAACAAGTGCGTCGCTTCGAAGTGCAAGGACTTGTAACGAAGTACGAAGGATGGGAGTTTTTATCGGCGATTGTTGATGATGGTGGTGTGTGTCGCGGGATTACAGCACAAGAACTACATTCATCTGAGATCAAGAGTTTCCCAGCTGATGCGGTGATTATGGCTACTGGAGGACCAGGAATTATTTTTGGAAAGTCAACAAACTCGGTCATTAATACCGGTTATGCAGCTGCGAAGTTGTATGAACAAGGTGCTGCGTATGCGAACGGAGAGTTTATTCAAATTCACCCGACAGCAATTCCAGGCGATGATAAACTACGCCTCATGAGTGAATCGGCTCGGGGTGAAGGTGGACGTGTCTGGACATATAAAGACGGCAAGCCATGGTATTTCCTTGAGGAAAAATATCCGGCGTATGGAAACTTGGTTCCGCGTGATATTGCAACACGTGAAATTTTCCACGTCTGTGTGAATGATGGGCTTGGCATAAACGGCGAGAACATGGTTTATCTTGACCTTTCACATAAAGATCCGAAAGAACTTGATATTAAGCTCGGTGGGATCATTGAAATTTATGAGAAATTTATGGGTGATGATCCACGAAAAGTCCCAATGAAAATCTTTCCTGCTGTGCATTATTCAATGGGTGGTTTGTGGGTCGATTACGATCAAATGACGAATATTCAAGGCTTGTTTGCTGCTGGAGAATGTGATTACTCTCAACATGGTGCGAACCGGTTAGGTGCAAATTCGTTGTTGTCAGCCATTTATGGTGGTATGGTAGCCGGTCCAAAAGCCGTTGAATACGCACAAGGGCTGCAAACAACTGTAGAGGGGCTTTCTTCTACATTATTTGAGAACGAGATGAAGAAAGAACAAGACATATATGAGTCAATTTTACAGATGGATGGTACGGAAAATGCCTACGTCTTACACAAAGAGCTTGGTGAGTGGATGACAGACAACGTCACCGTCGTTCGTTATAATGACAAGCTACTGAAGACGGACGAAAAAATTCAGGAGCTCATGGAACGCTACAAGAACATTAATATCCATGATACGGCGCGCTGGTCGAATCAAGGTGCGTCATTTACACGGCAATTAAGTGGGATGATGAGCTTAGCACGCGTGATGACGCTTGGTGCGTACCACCGTGATGAGAGCAGGGGCGCTCATTATAAGCCTGATTTCCCAGAGCGTAATGACGAGAATTTCTTAAAGACGACAAAAGCAACGTACAACCCACAAACTGCAAGTCCTGACTTTGCATATGAGGAAGTCGATACATCGTTGATCAAGCCTCGTAAACGAGACTACTCACAGAAAAAGCAAGGAGCGAATTAAGAATGAGCGAAAAAACAATTACGTTTTTAATTACCCGGCAAGATGGTCCGGATGGCAACACGTATGAAGAAGAATTTAAGTTGCCGTATCGTCCAAATGCCAATGTGATTTCTTGCTTAATGGAGATACGTCGGAACCCTGTCAATGCGCGTGGCGAAAAAACCACACCGGTTGCTTGGGATATGAACTGTTTAGAAGAAGTGTGCGGCGCCTGTTCCATGGTCATTAACGGCAAACCACGGCAATCATGTACAGCATTAGTTGATAAATTAACACAACCGATTCGTCTTGAACCAATGAAAACATTTCCGGTTGTACGTGACTTAATCGTTGATCGTCGTCGCATGTTTGATTCACTTAAAAAGGTAAAAGCGTGGATTCCAATTGACGGGACATATGACCTCGGTCCCGGTCCGCGCATGGCTGAAAAGCGCCGTCAATGGGCGTATGAGCTGTCAAAATGTATGACATGCGGTGTCTGTTTAGAATCATGTCCAAATGTTAATTCTAAATCTGATTTCATTGGTCCTGCCGCACTTTCACAAGTACGCTTGTTTAATGCGCACCCAACAGGTGAAATGAATAAAGAAGAACGGTTAAAAGAAATTATGACAGAGGGTGGACTGGCAGACTGCGGAAACTCACAAAACTGTGTGCAGTCTTGTCCAAAGGGCATTCCGCTGACGACGTCGATTGCTGCTTTAAATCGGGCAACGGCATTACAGTCATTCAAGAATTTCTTTGGTAGTGAGTAATCATCAAGGCTGTCTCTGTCTCATTTTGACGATAGAGACAGCTTGTTTTTTAGGGGGAAATGTAGATGAAGATACCAGCGTATATTCATGATTTGGATACATGGCGCGACTCATTTCAATTTTTTACGCCGATCCATGTTCGTTTTTCAGAGACAGATGCATTCGGTCATGTGAACAATACCGTTGCTTTTGTCTATTTTGAACAGGCAAGGCTCCAATTTTTTGAGCGCCATGGTTTAATGAAGCAATGGCTAAAAAAACCAATGGAAACGATGATTGTGACAGCGGATTTGCAATGTGATTATATTGCGCAAATGAAGTACGGGGACACAATTGAGATCGGGGTAAAGGTTGACAAACTTGGAACATCGTCGTTCGATGTGCATTATGTTGGATTAAATAATGGAGAGGTCTGTTTAACTGGACGGGGAACTTTAGTGCAAGTTGATGTAAACACAGGCAGAGCACGTCCAATAGGAGAAACAAGTCTGGCAGCATTACAAGCACTATAGTAAAAAATTAAAATTACACCGAAAAAAGCCTGCGTTTTTTGCAGGCTTTCATGCTTTAAATTTGCAATTCGCCTAGTCGTATCAATTCGATGACGGCTTGAGAGCGCCCCTTAACTCCCAGCTTCTGCATTGTATTAGATATATGGTTGCGAACGGTTTTCTCGCTAATAAAAAGCTTATCGGCAATTTCTTTGGTCGTGTGATCTTGGATGAGTAGTTCGAATACTTCGCGTTCCCTTCTCGTTAGTAAGGGTTTGTTTTCGAAGTCTGCTCCTTTCAATATGTTCACTCCTTCATGCCGGGCCAAGAGCTGGTCTGAAATATGACCTAAAAGGCTTTAGTCACCACAGTATATGTGTAGAGGGAGAGAGGTGTGAATAGGCGATTTCAGAGGAATTTTCTTCCCAACATTTGTTTATTTCACATGACAGTCAAACATATTATTCCTGATATGTCATTCTATGTTGAAAGGTGAAAAGCGTCATGCTATAATGACGTTGTTTCATTTCCAGTTGGAGAAGCATTCGTTGACCATATGGATAGAATTGTGCCTGATGGGGAATTCTGGAGATAAACATAAGAGGCGCTATATCCGTCGTGTTGTTCATTTTAGATTTAAGAAAAGCTAAGAGAAAAGAGGAATCTCATATGGCAGAAAAAACATTTCATATTACATCAGAAACAGGTATTCATGCGCGGCCAGCCACGCAACTCGTCAATAAAGCAGGACAATACGCATCTGAGCTCACGTTGTCTTACAAAGGAAAGACTGTGAATTTAAAGTCAATTATGGGCGTCATGTCACTTGGTGTTGGCAAAGGTGCCGACGTAACAATTAAAGCTGAAGGTAGCGATGCAGAGGAAGCACTTGCTGCAATCGAGAAAGTGATTCAAGAAGGGCTGGGAGAGTAGCAGATGGGCGACTTGTTAAACGGAATTGCTGCATCGACAGGTGTGGCAATTGCCAAGGCTTTTGTGTACAAAGAGCCCGACCTAACGATCAAAGAGAAAACAACAAATCATCCAAGCGAGGAATGTGCTCACTTGGATAAAGCACTTGATAAGGCACGTGGTGAGTTAGCACATATTCAAGAAAAAACCCGTCAGGAGCTGGGCGAGGAAAAAGCAGAAATTTTTGCAGCGCATTTACTCGTGTTAAGTGATCCTGAGTTTGTGGAGGCAACAAAGTCTAAAATTGAGACGGATAGAGTGACTGCTGCATATGCGCTGGATAACGTTGCAGCGATGTTTGTTGCGATGTTTGAGAATATGGACAATGATTATATGCGTGAGCGAGCAAGTGATATTCGCGACGTCTCTAGGCGCGTGTTACGTCATTTATTAGGCATTGATATGTCTTCTCTTGCGGATATTAGAGAAGATACAGTCATTATTGCGCATGACTTAACCCCATCTGATACGGCACAATTAAACCCGGCAGTCATTAAAGGCTTTGCCACGAACATAGGGGGACGGACGTCTCATTCAGCGATTATGTCTCGTTCACTTGAAATCCCTGCTGTTGTTGGGACAAAAATGATTACTGACAAAGTTGAAAATGGGATGATGATTATTGTTGATGGTGTAAGTGGTGTGGTTATTGTAGATCCAACAGAGGAAGAATTAACGTTGTATCGTGAGAAGCAAGCAGATTTTCAGAAACAAAAAGCCGAATGGGCAAAGTTGGCGACGAAAAAAACAATGACACAGGATCATCACCATATTGAGCTTGCGGCAAATATTGGAACACCAAAAGACTTAGAAGGAGTATTACAAAACGGTGCTGAAGGCATTGGTTTGTACCGTACTGAGTTCCTCTATATGGACCGAAGTGAGTTGCCAAGCGAGGAAGAGCAATTTGCAGCGTATAAAGAAGTTGTGGAACGTATGGAAGGGAAGCCAGTTGTCATTCGTACGCTTGACATCGGTGGAGATAAAGAATTGTCTTATTTAAATTTACCCGAGGAATTAAATCCATTTTTAGGCTTTCGGGCCATTCGATTATGTTTAGAACGCGAAGATATCTTCAGAACGCAATTGCGGGCATTACTTAGAGCAAGTGTCTTCGGTAACTTAAAAGTGATGTTTCCAATGATCGCGACATTGGAAGAATTGCGTGCAGCAAAACACTTGCTGGAAGATGAGAAAGCGCGCTTAACGAGCGAAGGCATTGACACGTCCGATGAAATGGAAGTTGGTATTATGGTTGAAATCCCTTCTACAGCGGTTGCGGCTGAACAATTCGCTCAGGAAGTCGATTTCTTTAGCATTGGTACAAACGATTTAATTCAGTATACGTTAGCAGCGGATCGAATGAATGAGCGTGTTGCTTATTTGTATCAACCGTACCATCCGGCAGTTTTGCGTCTTGTCCAAATGGTTGCAGAAGCAGCACATAAGCATGGAAAATGGGTTGGGATGTGCGGAGAAATGGCTGGAGATGAAACAGCGATTCCGTTGTTGTTAGGATTAGGTTTAGATGAACTAAGTATGAGTGCGACGTCTATTTTACCAGCACGGAGTCAACTGGCATCAATCAAAAGATCCGAAGCAGTGCCGCTCGCTCTGGAAGCCTTAAGGAAAGGTACAGCAGAAGAAGTAAAACAACTTGTGCAGGCCAAGTATGGCCGGGCGACAAGGTAAAGGGACCAAAAAAAACAAGCGTTCTTGCAGCGCTTGTTTTTTTAGCGGAAAAAGGTGTTGCTGAATGGGCGGCATATTAGGTAAAATAGTTTATAATAGGTATGGTGTGTAGATAGAAATATAAAGATTAGCGGGGACAAACGTCGATGTAAGTGCCATTGCTTCTCTGAAAGGATTGAATTTGATGAACACGCATGAGCAAAGAAATGAACATCAATTTGCCGATATTGAACGGTCTTTACGTAAAATATCCGACTTAGTGAAGCAAAAAGGGCGCGAAATCCTCGCTCATTTCCCCATTACACCACCACAGTTTGTGGCGTTACAGTGGTTAAATGAATATGGTGATATGACCATCGGTGAATTGTCGACCCGTATTCATCTGGCGTGCAGCACAACGACAGATTTAGTAGACCGTATGGAGAGGAATGGTCTAGTCTCTCGTGTGAAAGATGAAAAGGACCGACGTGTTGTTCGTATTCATTTACTCGAAAAAGGTCAAACAATTATTCAAGAAGTGATTGTAAAACGACAGCAATACTTGGCGGAGATGTTAACTGATTTTAGCTGTGACCAAGTTGATTTATTAGAAGCAAATTTGCATGTGCTTTTAAAAACGATGAAGGAAAAACGTGCGGCGCGTTCGGAACAATAGAGGAGAGATAAAGCATGAATAAGCCAATAGGCATTATTGATTCGGGTATTGGGGGACTTACGGTTGCAACGGAAATTATTAGGCAACTATCAAAAGAGAGCATTGTGTATATCGGAGATTCGGCTAGGTGCCCCTACGGTCCAAGATCGAGAGAAGAAGTCAGGAGATTCACTTGGCAAATGATTGACCGCTTATTGGAAGCAGATGTGAAGATGATTGTGATTGCTTGTAATACAGCAACAGCAGTTGTATTAGAAGAAGCCCGAAATAAATTACCTATTCCTGTTGTCGGTGTGATTCGTCCGGGTGCAATTAGTGCGATCCAAGCGAGCGAGCGCGGTGAAATTGCAGTCATCGGCACATCGGGCACGATTGATAGCGGTGCGTACACAGTTGCGCTGACTGCGATTAAAGGAGATGTTGTGGTCGAAAGCTTAGCTTGTCCGCTGTTTGTTCCGCTTGTAGAGCAAGGAATTGTGACTGGCCCCGAAGCGTTGGCAGTTGTCAAACAATCACTTGCACCGTTACAAACAACGACATTTGACACATTGATCTTAGGGTGTACGCACTATCCGCTATTAACATCTGTGATTGCGTCGTGTTTACCACCACATGTGAAAATCATTTCATCTGCAAAGGAAACAGCACGGGAAGTGAGCAGCTTGTTGTTCCACTATAATCAAGCGCAACAAGGAGACGTGATGCCTACTTACCGCTTTTACACAACGGGTGATGCAGCTCAATTTAAGCAACTTGCCGCTCAATCACTGCATGTAGAGACAGGGCTTGTTGTTGAAGTTGATTTAGCGTCTCGTCTACCGGCAGATACATATGATCATTCTATTGTAGGAAAAGGATTATGTTCATAGTCTTTTTTCTTTTACCCCCTTTAAGTTTCGCACAAAAAGTTGTATGATATAAGAAGTGATAGACACTTTACGATAAGTCTCTGCAGTAGTCAGGATGATCTGCTTATCATAAACAAAACAAGTGAAAACTGTTTTAAATGCTTGTTTGTATTTTGTTGTAAAGGAGTTGAAAAAGATGTCATTTGTCATTTTGAGTCCTTGTATTGGAGAAAAAGCCGGCGAATGTGTCGATGTATGTCCAGTAGATTGCATTGAAGAAGGCGAAGACCAATATTACATTAATCCCGACATTTGCATAGATTGTGGCGCGTGTCAAGGTGTATGTCCAGTAGATGCAATTGTAGAAGAATATGAAATGAAGCCTGAAGACGAGAAGTTTTTGAAGAAGGCAGAGGAATTTTTTGGAGTTGAGGATTAAGGAGTAAAAGAAAGCGCCATGAGGCGCTTTTCTTATGCAACTGGACATCTCCATATATTTTTGTATAATAATGAAGTGGGAAAAATTATTTTTCCGAACAAGATCAAGGATTGTTTAGGCGTCACACCTACACATTGTATCTTGCAAATACGAATAGGATAGGTGAAATGAAATGGAAAAAGCATATCGGGTACTATTGTATTATCATTACACAACGATCGAGGATCCGGAACAATTCGCGGCAGATCATCTTGCGTTTTGTCGTAGTTTGAATTTAAAGGGGCGCATCTTAATTGCGGGCGAAGGCATTAACGGGACAGTGTCCGGTTTAAAGGCAGATACGGATGTATATATGGCTGCAATGGAAGCAAATCCGTTATTCAAGGATATTATTTTTAAAATTGACCTTACTGACGCGCATGCATTTAAAAAAATGCACGTACGCCCGCGCGAAGAACTTGTGACGTTGCGTTTGTATGAAGATGATATTGATCCACGTCAATTGACGGGAACATATTTATCTCCAAAAGAGTGGAAAGAAGCGATGTTGCGCGATGATACGGTTGTCATTGATGCGCGTAATGACTATGAATATGATGTTGGACATTTTCGTGGTGCGGTTCGTCCTGATATTAAAACGTTCCGTGATTTACCTGACTGGGTACGAGAAAATAAAGCGCAGTTTGAAGGCAAGAAGATTCTTACTTACTGTACCGGTGGCATTCGTTGTGAGAAATTTTCTGGATGGTTGAAGCAGGAAGGATTTGAAGATGTGAGCCAATTACACGGTGGGATTGTGACTTACGGGAAAGATCCGGAAGTACGTGGGGATATGTGGGATGGACAATGTTACGTGTTTGATGAACGTTTAACCGTTCCCATTAATCAAGTTGATCCAACCGTTGTAGGGAAAGACTATTTTGACGGTACGCCATGTGAGCGTTATGTCAATTGTGCAAACCCGGAATGTAATAAGCAAATTTTATGCTCTGAAGAAAATGAGCATCGCTATATGCGCGGATGTACTTCGGCTTGCCGTGTTCATCCTCGTAATTTATATGTGAAAGAGCACAACCTTTCTCCCGATGAACAACAGGAACGTCTTGCGCTTTTAGGAGAATCTTTGCCGGCATACGAATAAAGGGAGCAAAAAGCATCTCGGTTGAGATGTTTTTTTGTTTTATAGGAATATCGTAGGTCTAAAAGGAAAGTAGGCTCGTATACATAGGAGTACAACCACTCTGGGAGGGAATTTTATGCGCAAATTAGTTGGAATGGGTGTGTCATTCGTTGCAGTATTGGTCTTCAGTACAGCATGCTCGCTAGGAGCAAGTGATCAATCGGAAGAATTAGATACGCCACCAATCACGTATGTGTCTGAAGAAGAGGCTGATAAACTGAAGCAAGGTGAAGAAGATGGGGCAGAAGAAGCCGACGAAGGAGCGGATAAGGAGACAGAACCGAAAGATGATCAATCAGAGACGTCTCGAAATCAGCGAGAGTTATATTTAATTGACGCAAATGGTATGGTGGTGCCACAAACCTTTATATTACCAAAAACAGAAGCAACAAAGCAGCAAGCGCTGGAGTATTTAGTCGAAGGTGGTCCGATACAGGAGATGCTGCCAAACGGATTTAGAGCCGTATTACCGGCGGGAACAGAAGTGTCGGTTGAAATGATGACAGAAGAAAACATTGCAGTGGCTAATTTTACAAGCGAGTTCAATGACTACCATGTGGCCGATGAGCGTGCATTGTTAGAGGCAGTGACGTGGACGTTAACGCAGTTTGATGATGTGGATGAAGTGAAGGTACAAGTAGACGGCTATGAGCTAACTGCGATGCCACAAGGCGGTACACCTATTAAAGGAAATTTGAGTCGCGCAGATGGAATTAATTTAGAAGCAAGTGGCGTTGTTGACATGACAAACAGTGAAGATGTAACGGTGTATTTCATCGGATCACAAGGAGAAGATACTTATTATGTTCCTGTGACGCGGCGGATAGAAAATACAGAAGACGTGGTGACAGCAGCGGTAAACGCGCTCATTGAAGGACCGGAGCTTTCTACAAACTTATTATCTAGTTTGTCTTCAGAAGTGAGATTACTTGAAGCCCCAACAATCAATGATAAAGAAGTGATGTTAAATTTTAACGAGGCGATTCAAGCAGGAAATGACACGCAAGAAATCCGAAATGACGTGTTAGAAGCCATTGCTCTTACGTTGACAGAGCAAGAAGAGATTGAGGCAGTGACGATTACAATTAACGGTGAAATGGAGACGACTACTGAAGAAGGGCAAGTTGCGGCAACGGTGACACGACCAGAGACGTTAAATGAAAGACCATTGTAGGGAAATAGGCGCCTACGTACTGTAGGTGTTTTTTTCTTATGTTATAATAGACGATGAGGAACAGGACAGTTACGGAGGGAACAGTATATGCGGCAAGATGGACGATCGAAATCAGACATACGTACAGTGAACATGATTCCCCATTTTACAAAATATGCCGAAGGGTCGGTGCTCATCGCGATGGGTGACACAAAAGTGATTTGTACCGCGAGCATCGAGCACCGCGTCCCGCCTTTTTTACGTAACAAAGGAAAAGGGTGGTTAGCAGCAGAATATTCCATGTTACCGCGTGCGACTGCAGAACGCACAGTAAGGGAAGCCGCAAAAGGTACGCGCACTGGACGAACAATGGAAATTCAGCGTCTCATTGGACGGGCATTGCGTGCTGTGATTGATTTAGATAAAATTGGTGAGCGTACACTTTGGGTTGATTGTGATGTCATTCAAGCGGATGGAGGAACACGGACGGCGTCGATTACTGGGGCTTACGTAGCAGTTGTATTGGCGTTAAAAAAAGCCCGAGATGAGGGGCTGATTACGAAGTGGCCCGTAAAAGATTTCTTGGCAGCCATCTCCGTCGGGATTTTATCAAAAGAAGGTGCTGTATGCGATTTATGTTATGAAGAAGATGCGAAGGCTGAGGTTGATATGAACGTTGTTTGCACAGGAAGCGGCAAATTTGTTGAAGTGCAAGGAAGTGGAGAAGAAGCGGTATTTAGTGAGGCGCAACTTACGGAATGTTTATCTCTAGCAAAAAATGGGATTCGAACATTGATTGAAGAGCAACGAGCAGTATTAGGAGATGCGGTCTCATTTATTTACACAGCAGCAAATGGAGATGGTTCATATGAGTGAAATCATTATTGCGACAGAAAATCAAGGGAAGATTGCAGAGTTTGAGGCGATGTTATCTCCAACATGGGAAGTGAAATCGCTATATGATTATCCAACATGTCCGAGCATCATTGAAGATGGCGCAACGTTTCATGAAAATGCCGCAAAAAAATCAGAGACGTTGTCCCGATTTTTAGGAAAAACGGTCATTGCTGACGACTCAGGTTTGATGATCGATGCATTAGACGGCGCACCAGGCGTCTATTCAGCACGTTATGCCGGTGAAAGTCGTAGTGATGAAGAAAATATTAAAAAAGTCCTGTCTGAACTTGCGGAAATGGCACCTTCACAACGTACTGCTCGTTTCTATTGTGTCATTGCGATCAGTGAACCAGGAAGCAAGCCCCGATTTGTTGAAGGTACATGTGAGGGGAGTATTGCAATCGAACCCAGTGGAACACATGGATTCGGCTATGATCCAATATTTTTTGTTCCTGCGTATGGGAAAACGATGGCACAACTTTCCCCGGAAGTAAAAAATAAAATCAGTCATCGTGCTAAAGCATTGGCAGCATTGAAGCAAGTAATAGGAGGAACAAAAAATGAAAGTATTGATTGTCAGCGATAGCCATGGCTGGCAAGCCCCATTGCAACAAGTGATTGAAAGACACGCAGAGGAAGTCGAGCAAATGATTCATGTTGGGGATTCCCAGTTGCCAGCAGATGCCGAAGCTTTATTAGGTGTACATACAGTTGCGGGTAACTGTGATATGCCAGCCGAATTTGTTCAAGAGCGATTGTTAACGTGGGAGAATGTTCAAGTATGGGTGACGCACGGGCACTTATATGGGGTGAAGAAATCATGTCAAACACTCGTCGCAGCTGCTAAAGGAAAAGGTGTACCGGTCGTTGTCTATGGGCATACGCACGTGGCGATCTCAGAAATGGTTGATGGTGTTTTATGTATTAATCCAGGGAGCATTCGTCTACCTCGTGGCTACGAGCATGGGACATATTGTATTGTTGATGTAAATGAGGGGGCAATTGCTGTCTGTTATTTTACAATTGAGGGACGAGTTGTTGAAGAAATGAGCCGGACATTTTCTCTTTAATACAACGCTACAGAAGGCACGTAAAAGAGATGTCGTATTTATTTGCCGGCTCAAGGCTTCTAAAAAAACCATTGACAATGGTGAATTTTTCCGGTATATTTATATTCGTCGGTTGTGAGAAAATATATCGAGTCTCACGCTTACGTATAAGTAAACATAGGAAATGCAGTTGATCATCTGCGGGTGTAGTTTAGTGGTAAAACCTCAGCCTTCCAAGCTGATGTCGTGGGTTCGATTCCCATCACCCGCTTTTAAATGTGTCCCAGTAGCTCAGCAGGATAGAGCAACGGCCTTCTAAGCCGTCGGTCGGGAGTTCGAATCTCTCCTGGGACGTTTTTAACTATTTAAGAGTTAGATTGAAAACCCTTTAAAGTGTTGATATACCAGCGCTTTTGGGGTTTTTCTTTTGGAGAGAAACAACGCGGAATTCAGTGTAACAAAAAGAAATTAATGACGTGGCGCAGTTCAAAGTCCACACAGTTGTTGCATCGGTATCTGACTGTTCACTGAAAAACACAAAAAAACGCCGACTAAAGCCGACACCATCATAGTGGGGGTAACCACTATGACAAATATTCTACCACACTTTTGATAGTGTTTGCGAAAAATAGTTTCATTGTGCTATACTGGACTGGCAATAACATACGGATCTTTAAGGGTGACGGCACTTCCCGTAGAAGGGAGGTGTTGCGTGATGACAACATTTGAGGCGCTGATGCTTATGTTTGTTTTTGGCGGTTTGATTGTGTCAATTACATCACGAGACAAGAAATAAACCACCCTTAAGCGCTGGCATGCAGTTAGGGTGGTCCATCCTCTGAAAGTCGGCTGTCCCTCTTAGGGAGTCCAGTTATTGCAGACCATGGGTGTTACGAGCACCTGTGGTCATTTTTAGTTTATGCATCTCTTGAGTTCAGTATACATGCAGTATGTGGGGTGCGTCAAGTGTATTTTCGGTGTGTAAAACACGTATACTTCACAGCGTTTACGTAATATGCGTTATAAGATCTATTCTTTCTTTAAGTACAATTCAAAATTCAATTGTGGCCATAATGAGTCAAAGTAGGTAAATCAGTTCATTAATTGGCTGTGACGCGCGTGATTCTAGCATCAATGACGTGTCATAGTGATTTCCTTGCGAGATTTGATGTAAAATGTTAATGTGAAGGTGTTAAAGTTAACAAAATAAAAAGGAGGGGTTTGTATGTTTAAAAAGATGTTTGTAAGTATGATCGCGGTATTGATAGTGCTCATGTCAGGTTCCACTTTTGTACAAGCATCAGGTTTGGTAAGCGAGGTACCAGTTATTGAAGGACCTGATATTGTTTGTATGCCCATTGGATCAAATATCGAAGAAATCTTGAAGAAGTACTATAAAGGTACTGGGGAACATGGACAAGAGCTAGAGATGATTGTTGCAACGCTGGATGATGTGGTTGAAGAAGAAGGGGATTACTTATTCGCGTTTATTGACAGTTTTGATACTGACAAGCCCGGTATGCACGGTGCCATTCTTGCGATTGAAACAGCGGGTGGAGAGTTTGAACAACGTATGATTGATATTGTCGTTGGTTGTCCTGAGTTGCCTATACGAAACTAATATTTACTATTAAAATGTGGCTGGATATGAATAAATTCTCTTAAGCACAGGCGGTTCTATCCTCTGAAAGTTAGCAAATGTACTTAAGGGAAAGACCGTGGGTGTTTTCAGCACTCGCGGTCTTTTAAAATGTGCTACTGGACGTAGTCCTTACTCCTGCACTTTATATCTTGGTGTCGCAATCTCTTTTAAGATGTCTAAAAGGCATCTGTCAGTTAAATGCGCTTCATCATAGAAGAAAACGGTCCATCCAATACGATTAAGCTGGCGAGAAATTTTCTTTTCCAATGTTGGAGAGAGCGTTCTGACTAGCGCAATTTGATAGGGAACAAGGGCAATATTTGCACACACATAAGGTAGTTGATAGTCTAGACTTGGATAATATCCATTGTTATGCAAGTATTGACAGATTTTTCGCTCTGGTTCATGTGGACATTTTTCCCATTGATTTGTGACGAGGACAAGTGTAGCACGACGTCTATGAAAGCGACTTTTGCGCCAAATGGTCTTCCATAATCGATATAATTTATTCATTAGTAACCACCACCTGTTATGACATCATGAAATAAGACATATCTTCATATATGATTTCCGTTTTACGGAGAAATATGACAGCGAGAGAAGAAAATGAGATGAAGAAACAACCATTTAAAAATGACTGTGTGAAATGAAACAAGATGTTTGACCCAAAGTCGTAAGAGGCGTATAGTGTAGAGAAGGTAAAGTTTGTTTGGAAGGAGGTGAAGAGACGTTGAGTGACGCACGGAAAGAAGGGGAGAATATCGTTCCTTTCCCTGGGGTGTTACGCCGGTTAGTGGAAAAAGGGATGGAAGAATTAAAAGAAAAACATGCCGAAGAAGCGTTGTCATTGTTTTCGCAAGCTGTGGCTCACGAGTGGGAAAATCCACAAGCACGTTTCGGTGTTGTCCTTAGTTTAATTGAATTGGGGCAGCAGGAAGAGGCGGTTAAACATACGGACGCATTGTTAAAGGAAGGGATTGGCGATTATTATGAAACGCTGCAAGTACATGTTTCACTACTTGTTCAGTTGTCAAAATATGAAGCGGTCGTTCATTTATTAGAAGCAGTGCTAGCAGAAAATAGGTTACCGGCACGTCATGCGGAGATGCTTTATGAATTGTTGCATTTTAGCAGGCAAATGAGCGATACAACAGCTTATAAGGCCACCCCACTTGCAGAAAAGCCGAAAGAAGAAATGATATTGGAGTTGAGGGCTGGTTTACATGCTAGAAATGAACCAGCGCAGTGGCAAGCGTTGCAAACAGTCTATCGCCTACGCGTCAAAGCGTTGCGTAATGATATACGAGACCTTGCTTGTGATGAGGAAACGAGCCCTTTTATGCGCACGTACGCATTGTTTATTTTATATCGCTGGCAAGATGATGAAATGCTTACGTTTAAAAAAGATGAACAGGTATTGACTTTATGCCCGCGTGATTTACAGGCGCCAGGAGAACGTAAACTTGATCAAGAAGTATCCGAACTGCTCATACAACAATTAGAGCATATCGACCCAGTCTTGCTCGACATCGCAAAGCAGTTATATCAAACGTACGCACTTTCGAATTATCCGTTTTTACCGGATCCGTCATGTAGCCGTATTTGGGGATGCACGTGCCATCTTGTAGCAAGTAAACAATTAGGTTTAAGCATTGATTTAGATGCGTTGAGTCACAATTATCAATGTGAGCCGGGCGATGTAATCAAAGCAGAACAAGCGCTAGTCGCTTGTGAACATACGCCGGAACTAGATGTCAAAAAGGGCGACTTATGGTTTCATACATAGAAGAAAAAGGGAAATAGCTCAAGGTGATTGAAAGGTCAATGCTTTATGTTATAATAGAGTGGTTGTCCGAAACGTTAAAAATCATTTATCGATAGTACGATATGGTTTCATATGATTAGTTGGAGGGAAAAGTATGTCTGTAAAATGGGAAAAAACAGAGGAAAACACAGTCGTATTGACAGTCGAAGTTGATGCGGATCAAGTGAAAGATGCGCTCAATAAAGCGTTTAAAAAAGTTGTGCAAAAAGTAAACGTACCTGGCTTCCGAAAAGGAAAAATGCCGCGTGGTTTATTTGAAAAGCAATTTGGTGTGGAAGCACTATATGAAGAAGCTGTTGAAGTTATGCTGCCAACTGCCTATGGCAATGCCGTTGAAGAGGCAGGCATTCATCCTGTAGATCGTCCAGACATTAATGTGGAACAAATCGCAAAAGACGAGCCATTTATTTTTACTGCGACAGTGACAGTTCGTCCAGAGGCGAAATTAGGCGACTACAAAGGGTTAGAAGTAGAAGTACCTAGCAAAGAAGTAACGGAAGAAGATGTCGAGGCTGCATTGAAAAGCCTTCAAGAGCGTCATGCTGAATTAGTCGTTGTTGAAGAGGGAGAGATTGCAGAAGGGGACACAGCAGTCATCGACTTTACTGGTTATGTAGATGGTGAAGCATTTGAAGGTGGTGCTGCGGAAAACCATTCGCTTGAAATCGGCTCTCATTCATTTATTCCTGGTTTTGAAGAACAATTAATTGGTGTGGCACCAGGTTCGGAAACGGACGTTGAAGTGACATTCCCAGAAGATTACCATGCAACAGATTTAGCAGGAAAGTCTGCTGTGTTTAAAGTGAAAGTGCATGACGTGAAGCGTAAGCAATTGCCGACATTAGATGATGAGTTTGCAAAAGATGCGGATGACCAAGTCGAGACATTGGATGAACTAAAATCATCTGTGCGTGAGAAATTGGCAACAGAAAAAGAACAAGCAGCAGAAAATGCTGAGCGCGAAGGCCTTCTTTCACAAGTCGCAGACAATGCGGAAGTGACGATTCCAGAAGCAATGATTACAACAGAGGTAGACCGGATGTTAGAGGAGTTCGGTCAACGTCTGCAAGCACAAGGAATGAACTTAGAATTATACTTCCAGTTCTCTGGTCAAACAGAAGAAGCGATGCGCGAGCAGATGAAAGAAGAAGCAGTGAAACGTCTGCGTACCGTACTGGCGTTAGAAGCCATTGTTTCAGCTGAAAGTATCACAGTTTCAGAAGAAGAAGTCGATGCAGAGATTGAAAAAATGGCTCAAACATACGAGCGTTCTGTTGAAGAAATCAAGTCATTACTTGCCATGCAAGGTGGCATGAAACAGATTGAATCTGATCTTCAAATTCGTAAAGCCGTGGACTTAGTGATGGAACATAGTAAGTCTGTCCCTGCTGCAGCAAAATAACAAATAGAAAAGATGGAAGGTGCGGAGATCCGCACCTTTATCCATCACTTTTTTCAAAAAGCACAGGCATTTTGTATGTAAAATGGTTTTGTCATGTATGTAAGGTGCTGGATTCGCACATGATGTTAAAACGACCCATGGATAGCACGCATGAACAATTGAATACATAGTTTTAAATTGGACGTTATGATTCATTGCCAGTCCTGTAATGTTCAAGATGTTTCTTGCTTTTCAGAGAGAGCAAAGATATGCTAAAATGGTTTCAAGTGGCTGACAAATGGTCTGAAGAGAACGACTTGAAATTAACGGAGAGAATATTTGTGAGGGGTGAGTGTATGTTTAAGTTTAGCGAAGAAAAAGGTCAGCTTAAATGTTCGTTTTGCGGAAAAACGCAGGATCAAGTGCGAAAACTTGTAGCGGGTCCTGGTGTATATATATGTGATGAGTGTATTGAACTTTGCACAGAAATTGTGGAAGAAGAATTGGATACGACAGAAGACGTAGAAATGACTGAGGTGCCAAAGCCTAACGAAATTTGTGCGATTTTAGATGACTATGTGATTGGGCAAAAGGCGGCGAAAAAATCGCTCGCAGTTGCGGTGTACAATCATTATAAGCGAATTCACTCTTTAAACCGCTCAGAAGATGTAGAGCTTGCAAAAAGTAATATTGCATTGATTGGACCAACTGGTAGCGGAAAAACCCTGTTGGCGCAGACGTTAGCACGTATTTTAAATGTGCCATTTGCAATTGCTGATGCAACATCATTGACAGAAGCGGGTTATGTCGGTGAGGACGTTGAAAATATTTTGCTGAAATTGATTCAAGCCGCTGACTATGATGTGGAAAAAGCGGAAAAAGGAATCATTTATATTGATGAAATTGACAAAGTAGCAAGGAAGTCCGAAAATCCTTCAATTACCCGCGATGTGTCTGGAGAAGGTGTACAGCAAGCGCTTTTGAAAATTTTAGAAGGAACAACAGCAAGTGTGCCTCCTCAAGGTGGTCGAAAGCACCCTCATCAAGAGTTTATCCAATTAGATACGACGAACATTCTCTTTATTTGTGGCGGTGCTTTTGATGGCATTGAGCAAATCATTAAGCGTCGTCTCGGGAAAAAAGTGATCGGCTTTGGTTCTGAGGTGAAGAAGGATGAAATGGATTCAGAAGGGTATTTAGCGAAGGTGCTACCTGAAGATTTGTTGCGCTTTGGATTAATCCCTGAATTCATTGGGCGTTTGCCGGTCATCTCAAGTTTGCAGCCATTAGATACGAGTGCATTAATTGAGATTTTGACAAAACCGAAGAATGCGCTCGTGAAGCAATATCAGAAATTGTTAGAAATGGATCATGTTTCATTAGAATTTACAGAAGAAGCCTTGCGAGAGATCGCGGTAAAAGCAATCGAGCGGAAGACAGGTGCGCGAGGATTGCGTTCAATTATTGAAGGAATTATGCTCGATGTCATGTTTGATCTTCCTTCTCGCGAGGACGCAGTGAAGTGTATTATTCACGGCGCATGTGTCACAGAAAATGCACCACCGGTTTTAGAGTCAGCGGACGGCGCCAAGCTTTCGCTGGACCCGCCGAAAGAAAGTGCGTGAAAAACGATCTCCTTTACTGAAAGACAGTAAGGGAGATTTTTTTTTGCCTATGCCTGTACATAATTGGAAAGACATTGAAGACAGTTTTGTGACTAAGGGGTCATGTGCCGGAGATACTACCTGAGACGAACTGATGCAGGAGGGAATAAAAATGAGCTTAAGTTTGATTGCATTTGTCATACAGTTATTTTTTGGTGCGGTGATCGGGGTATATTTTTGGAACTTATTAAAAAGCCAACATAGCCAAAAGTCCTACATTGATAAAGAGTCAAGGATAGAGTTGGAAAGAATGAAGAAGTTGCGGGCGATTCGTTTATCTGAACCATTGGCAGAAAAGGTGCGTCCAAAACAAATGTCTGAAGTGGTTGGGCAGGATGACGGTTTAAAGGCATTAAGGATGGCTTTATGTGGTGCCAATCCACAACATGTGATTATTTATGGACCACCGGGTGTAGGTAAAACAGCAGCGGCAAGGCTTGTGTTAGAAGAAGCAAAAAAGCGTAGCGATTCTCCATTCCAACGAGAAGCTGTTTTTGTAGAAGTAGATGGTGCGACGTCTCGCTTTGATGAGCGTGGGATTGCCGATCCCTTAATTGGTTCTGTTCATGATCCAATTTATCAAGGATCAGGGGCAATGGGGCAAGCAGGTGTGCCGCAACCAAAGCCCGGTGCGGTGACAAAGGCGCATGGTGGTGTTTTGTTCATCGACGAAATTGGTGAACTCCATCCGATTCAACAAAATAAGTTGCTCAAAGTATTAGAAGACCGGAAAGTGTTTTTAGAGAGTGCTTATTATAGTGCATCGAATACGCAAATCCCTTCTCACATCCATGATATTTTTACGGAAGGGTTGCCAGCAGACTTTCGGCTTGTGGCAGCAACAACGAGGAGACCGGAGGAGATGCCAGCAGCAATTCGTTCACGTTGTTTGGAAATCTTTTTTCGTGGATTGGACCAAGAAG
The DNA here is from genome assembly GCF_038592975.1 of Bacillus sp. FSL W7-1360. Taxonomy (NCBI): domain Bacteria; kingdom Bacillati; phylum Bacillota; class Bacilli; order Caryophanales; family Bacillaceae; genus Bacillus; species Bacillus sp. FSL W7-1360. The sequence goes on from NZ_CP151950.1 coordinate 351,913, forward strand.
AGATTATGGAAATTGCTGAACGCGCTGCAAAAAAAGTGGAGATGATTCTTGAACCGGCAGCGGCACAAAAAATTGCATCCTATGCGACGAATGGGCGAGAAACGGTTAACATTGTCCAAATTGCTTCAGGTGTTGCGTTATCAGAAGGGCGAAAGGCGATGACACAAGCAGATATCGAATGGGTGCTTCATTCGAGTCAAATGGCACCGCGTCCAGAAAGAAAGGTGCATGATCAGGCATCGATTGGCCTTGTGAATGGGCTTGCGGTAACGGGGCCAAGCAGTGGTGCTTTATTAGAAATTGAAGTGCTCGTGCAAGAGCGTCCGAATCACGGTACGCTTGTTGTGACGGGGATTGCCGAAGAAGAACAATCAGGCTCAAATACGCATACCATTCGACGAAAAAGTATGGCCCGTTCTTCTGTGGAAAATGTGATCTCTGTGTTGCGAAGAATGGGTATTCCAACAAGTGATTATGACATTCACGTCAACTTCCCGGGTGGAACGCCTGTAGATGGTCCGTCTGCTGGGATTGCCATTGCAACAGGTATTTATTCAAGTATTGAGGGAAAGCCTGTATTAAGTACAATTGCAATGACAGGGGAGCTTAGTATTCACGGAAAGGTCAAGCCCGTCGGAGGTGTTGTCGCAAAAGTGAAAGCCGCCAAACAAGCAGGGGCAGAAGCCGTCATTATTCCAGCAGAAAATAAAGCTGCTTTATTGACACAATTTGAAGGCATTGTCATTTACCCTGTGTCGACATTAACGGAAGTGTTTGATTTGGTATTTGCGCAACAACCTGTACAAGAAAGGGTTATATCTCCAGTAAGGAAGTTTGATCCTCGTCCCTCGCCAATTTAAACATTAGACAATTGGACGCACAATAGGATAAAATGAGAAGATGATCTCTGATAGGTGAAGGGGCGCATCCATAATGGGGGGCGCTTTTTCCCATCATGAGTCTTCAAATAAGTGATATAAGCGGATCGATTGGGTGGAGGTGTTTGATAGGTGGACGTTCAAAGCAATGTACAACGTGTACCGTTATTGCCATTACGGGGCGTGCTTATTTTTCCTGGTGTTCGAATGAACTTAGATATTGGGAGACAGAAATCGCTTCGAGCATTAGATGAAGCGAGAAAAAACGATGATCTTCTTTTTTTAGCTACACAAAAAGAATTGACGACAGAGGATCCACAAGAAACAGACTTATATACAATTGGTACGTTAGTGCGTATCAACCATACTTCCGCATTATCAAATGGGACTGTACGTGTGCAAGTCGAAGGTCTTTCGCGGGCGGAAATGATTTCATTTGTTGATAGAGGAAGCAAACGCTTTAGTGAAGTGCGCATTCATGAGACTATGACAACGGTGGTGACGCCGCAAATGGAAGCGATGATGCGTACAGTTTATACAATGTATGAACAATTCGCGAAGCAATCTCGTAAAGCATCACAAGAAACGGTCATAAAATTGAAAGAGGAACGGGATCCAGAAGTATTTGCTGACACGATTGCAGCTAGTTTAACCCTTCACATTGCACAAAAACAATCGCTACTTGCAGCGATTGATGTGACTGTACGTTTACAGACATTGTTAGACATCCTTGGGAATGAACAAGAAGTACTTGCGCTTGAACGTAAGATTGGCAAACAAGTAAAAAAAGCGATGGATCAAACGCAAAAAGAATACTATTTGCGAGAACAGATGAAAGTCATTCAACACGAACTAGGTGATCGCGAAGGAAGAGCGGAGGAAGTAGTTGAACTAACAGAGGCGATTCAAACTTCTGGTATGCCTGAACTTGTATCGAAGAAGGCGCTAAAAGAGTTGAAACGTTATGAAAGGATGCCAAGTAACGTCGGGGAAGCACCGATGATTCGTACATATTTAGATTGGCTCGTGCAAATCCCGTGGAAGGTTGAAACAGAAGATCAATTAAATATGACGGCAGCCGAAGCCATTTTAAATGAAGACCATGACGGTCTGGAGCTTGTGAAAGAACGCGTGCTTGAATATTTGGCTGTATGTGCGCGGACAGGGAATATAAAAGGTCCTATTCTTTGCTTAGCCGGCCCACCTGGGGTTGGGAAAACTTCGTTGGCACAGTCAATTGCGCGCTCACTCGGGCGCAAGTTCGTACGTATTTCTTTAGGAGGCGTACGGGATGAAGCGGAAATTCGAGGGCACCGTCGTACCTATATTGGGGCGATGCCTGGAAGGCTTATTCAAGGAATGAAAAAAGCTGGAACAATCAATCCTGTTTTCTTATTAGATGAAATAGATAAGATGGCGCAAGACTTTCGTGGTGATCCGTCCGCGGCGTTGCTAGAAGTACTTGACCCAGAACAAAACGACACGTTTACCGATCATTATATAGAAGAGCCTTACGATTTATCGAAAGTCATGTTTGTTACAACAGCAAACAACGTCGGAGCGATCCCAAGACCTTTGCTTGACCGAATGGAAGTGCTCTATTTATCTGGTTATACAGAACTTGAAAAGTGTGCGATTGCAAGACACCACTTATTACCAAAAGAAATGAAGGCACACGGTTTGTCAGGAAAGGATTTTCAAGTGAAAGATGTATCATTGATTGATGTGATCCGCCATTATACGCGAGAAGCGGGCGTGCGTCAGTTGCAACGGCAAATTGCTACATTGTGTCGAAAAGCTGTCAAATTGTTGATGGCAGAGGAGAAAAAAAGAGTCATCATTACAAAAAAAATGGTGGAAAAACTCCTTGGTAAACCGAAGTTTCGTTACGGAGAGGCAGAAACAACGGATCAAGTCGGTACTGCAACAGGGTTAGCATATACAGCTTCAGGAGGAACGACACTATCAGTAGAAGTATCTTGTGCGCCAGGTAAAGGAAAATTGATGTTGACAGGGAAGCTTGGTGAGGTGATGAGAGAATCAGCACAAGCAGCGTTTAGTTACATTCGCGCACATGCAAAAATGTTGTCCGTCGACCCACGTTTCCATGAAAAACAGGATATTCACATTCATATTCCTGAAGGTGCGACACCAAAAGATGGTCCATCAGCAGGCATTACAATGGCAACCGCGCTCATTTCTGCATTAACAGGAAGACCATGCCGGAGAGAAGTCGGTATGACAGGGGAAATGACGCTTCGCGGACACGTATTACCAATTGGTGGGTTAAAGGAGAAGGCATTAAGTGCCCAGCGCGCAGGCTTGACAAAAATTTTAATTCCGCGTGAAAATGTCCGTGATATAGAAGACATTCCAGAAAGTGTCCGTAAGTCACTAGAAATTGTTTTTGTTTCGCATCTTGATGATGTGTTAAAGCATGCGTTGAAAGAAGGGGTATGAATGAAAGTTACACAAGCAGACTTATTACATGTTGCCGTTCGCCCAGATCAATATCCGACGAATCGCTTGCCAGAACTCGCTTTGGCAGGACGCTCGAATGTTGGTAAATCGTCTTTTATTAATAAAATGTTGAACCGCAAAGGATTGGCTCGGATTTCAGGACGTCCTGGAAAGACGCAAACCCTCAACTTTTATGGTGTAAACGAACGGTTATACTTTGTAGACGTGCCCGGTTATGGTTATGCGAAAGTATCAAAATCAGAGCGGGCGAAATGGGGCACAATGATCGAGCAATATTTGGCTGAAAGAGAGATGTTAAAAGCCGTGTTATTGTTAATCGATATGCGTCATCCCCCAACTGCTGATGACAAATTAATGTATCAATGGCTCAAGCATATAGAGATTCCAGTCATCCTCGTTGCTACAAAAGCTGACAAAATCCCAAAAGGAAAATGGCAGAAACATTTGGCAACAATTAAACGAGATTTACAGAAAGATGAAAATGATGAGTTGCTTCATTTTTCATCTGAGACGGGTGTTGGAAAAGAAGACGTTTGGAAAGCCATATTACAGCGTATGGTGTAAACCGTTCGACATGCCCCGCTATTATGTAAGATTGTCACAAATTGTTTGGTAGTACAGTGCAGACATGTTATGATGAAGACGTGTATAATGATAAAGATAGGGAAACTTTTTACGAAATGACGGAATGAACGACGATTAGGGGGGGGCAAGGACGAACATGCATACGCTGGTGATCGGTTTTGATTATAAATCAGCCCCAGTTGAAATAAGAGAAAAGCTTGTCTTTACACAAGCGCAACTTCCACATGCACTTGCGCAATTACGTGCAACAAAAAGCATCATGGAATGTATCATCTTATCTACGTGTAACCGGACAGAGGTCTACGTTGTAGCAGATCAGCTACACACAGGCCGTCACTTTACCAAAACATTTTTGGCCAATTGGTTTCAAATAGACAAAGAAGAACTTGCGCCTTATTTACGAGTACGTGAAAATGACGAGGCGATAAAGCATTTGTTCCGCGTCGTGTGTGGACTTCATTCAATGGTCATTGGGGAGACACAGATTTTAGGACAAGTAAAACAAGCTTTTTTATGTGCGCAAAAAGAAAAAGTAACAGGAACCATTTTCAATCAATTATTTAAGCAAGCTGTGACACTTGGAAAACATGTTCATTCGGCAACGGACATTTCTACGCAAGCCGTTTCGATTAGCTACGCAGCCGTTGAACTAGGCAAGAAGATTTTTGAAACATTTGCTGGAAAGCATGTGCTTATTCTAGGGGCAGGAAAAATGGCGCAGCTTACAGCGACGCACATTCAAGCAAGTGGCGCGGCACATATGATGGTGATGAACCGGACAGAGGAAAAAGCAATGGAATTGGCGACAGCATATCAAGCGGACGTGTATTCGTTTGCTCATATGGCAGAAGCGCTAGAAAAAGCCGACGTCGTCATAAGTTCAACTGGTTCACTCGACTTTGTGTTGACGGACAGTCATGTCGGTGATTTATTGGAAAAGCGCGCCGGTCGTCCTTTGTTTATGATTGACATCGCTGTGCCGCGTGATATTGAACCCGCATTGGCGAGCTATGCAGGTGTACACCTCTATGATATTGATGATTTACAGCATATTGTTGATGAGAATAAGCAAGAGCGTTTAAAGGAAGTAGATAAAATTGAAGTGCTTATTGCAGACGAAATAGATGCTTATAAAAGCTGGTTGCACACGTTAGGTGTTGTCCCTCTTATTACGGCGCTACGTGAAAAAGCGCTTATCATCCAAGGTGAGACAATGGACAGTATCGAGCGAAAGCTACCACATTTGTCAGAACGTGATTTAAAAGTGTTACGGAAACACACAAAAAGCATCGTGAACCAAATGTTAAGAGATCCTTTGACGCATATAAAGGAACTCGCGATGACACCAGATGCAGACCGGTCATTGGAATTAGTCATGAATTTGTTTGCGCTAGAAGAACAATTAAAACAAGCAAATGTGGAAAAAGATCATTACAAGTCAGACACAGGGAAAATTTCGTACTTGCCTTTTGTTGAAGGAATGGCTTTACGAATGTAAAAACGAGACAACCGAAAGGTGAGTGATTTCCCTTTTGGTTCGTTTTCGTGGCGCATGCAAGGGAGATGAGGAAGATGCGCAAAATTGTAATAGGCACGCGCCGGAGTCAGCTGGCTTTAACACAAACGAATTGGGTCATTGCGCAACTAAAAGCGCAACGTGTGCCATATGAATTTGTGACGAAAGAGATTGTGACAAAAGGAGACCGGATTCTTGATGTAACGCTTTCAAAAGTAGGTGGAAAAGGTCTTTTTGTAAAAGAGATTGAGCAAGCTTTATATGATGAAACGATTGATATTGCGGTGCATTCGATGAAAGATGTACCGGCACGTTTGCCTGATTCATGCGTATTGGCAGCGACACCGGTGCGAGAAGACCCACGTGATGTACTTGTGACTGTCAACGGAGAAACGCTTGCAGAACTATCTTCAGGTGCAATTATTGGTACAAGTAGCTTGCGCCGCGCTGCTCAATTATTGCATCAACGTCCAGATGTACAGGTGAAATGGATCCGTGGGAATGTCGAAACGCGTTTGCGTAAGCTAAAGGAAGAGGACTTTTCTGCGATTGTGTTGGCAGCTGCTGGTTTGCATCGACTAGGTTATGAGATCGATGAGTCGATGATGTATTTGCCAAAAAACATGTGTGTACCCGCTGTAGGGCAAGGCGCCCTCGGTTTAGAATGTCGTCGTGCAGACAAGGAAGTTGTTTCTTTATTAAAGAAGATCCATGACGAGGCCACTGGGCGTGCCGTTGAAGCAGAGAGAACATTTTTGCAAGAAATGGACGGCAGTTGTCAAGTACCCATTGGTGGGTTTGCCGAAGTACAACCGTTTGGTCAATTATCACTAACAGGTCTCGTTGGATCACCAGATGGAAAAGTGATATTAAAAGAAACACGCACTGGTCACGATCCGCAGAAGTTAGGTGAAGAAGTAGCAGTTTGTTTGCGAAACCAAGGCGCGACCGAGTTATTGGCAGCTGTAAAAAATGAATGAGCGGACACTTGTTGGGAAATCGGTGTTGGTGACGCGCCCGCGTGAGGACGCAGTTGACTTTGGCAAGCAATTGGTCGCTGCGGGAGCCGATACATCTTTTTTACCGCTAATTACATGTGTGCCCCGTCCATTGACAACAGAGATGGCACAAACATATTCAACACTTCACACGTATGATTGGCTCGTGTTTACAAGTGTGAATGGTGTTCGCGCTTTTTTCAGAGGACAAACAAACGTCCCATCGACTGTGCGCATTGCCGCTGTCGGCACAGAGACTGCAGCGATGATTAAACAATATGCAACGCAACCCGTGCTGACACCGCTGACATTTGATGGCGAGACGTTGGCAACCCTTTTGCTTGAAAAAGTTACAAGTGCTGCGCGAGTGCTTGTGGTGTGTGGACAACTTTCACGGCGGAGCGTGACAAATCAGTTACGTTCATATGGGGTGCACGTAGACGAATTGATTTTATATGATACCTTTTCTCCGTCGTATGATGCTGAGAAAGTTGCGACGTTATCTATAAAAATATTTGACTATGTAACGTTGTTCAGTTCTTCAGCTGCACGCCATTTGGATGAGTTGCAGCAAAAAGCATCTTTACGTTTCAAAACAGTTGCATGTATTGGTCCGCGTACAGCTAACACAGCGCGCGAGTTAGGTCTTGAACCAATCATCGTAGCCGATGTATATACAGCAAGTGGACTACTTACAGCGTTACAACAGCATGCAAGGAGTGAGGAAAGATGAGTCAACCATTTAAACGTCATCGTCGGTTACGGCAAAGTGCATCCATACGTCGTCTTGTACGTGAAGTGACGCTACAACCGAGTGATTTGATTTATCCACTATTTGTGACGGAAGGTAGACAAATAAAAAAAGAAGTTCCGTCCATGCCAGGTGTGTTTCAATATTCGCTTGATGAATTGATGGAAGAAATAAAAGAGGTCATTGAGCTAGGGATTTCAGCGATCATTTTATTTGGTGTACCGATACATAAAGATGCGACTGGGACAGGGGCATATGCAAAAGATGGTATTGTACAACGTGCACTTCGGCAAGTGAAGGCGTCATTCCCTCGGTTGACAGTCATTGCAGATACATGTTTGTGCCAATTTACAGATCATGGTCATTGTGGTTTGGTTGAGGCAGGGACGATTCAAAATGATGAGAGCTTGTCGTTGCTCGTACAAACAGCGGTATCACAAGCAGAAGCAGGTGCTGATGTCATTGCGCCATCCAATATGATGGATGGGTTTGTATATGCAATTCGAAAAGGGTTGGATGAAGCGGGTTATCAACATGTGCCGATCATGTCTTACGCTGTCAAATATGCATCAGCTTTTTATGGACCGTTCCGCGATGCGGCTCATAGTGCGCCGTCTTTCGGTGATCGGAAAACGTATCAGATGGATCCAGCAAATCGAGCTGAGGCGTTACGTGAGGCGACCTCAGATGTTGAGGAAGGGGCAGATTTCCTTATTGTGAAACCAGCACTGTCTTACTTGGATATTATTCGAGATGTGAAAAACACATTATCTGTGCCAGTTGTCGCTTATAATGTGAGTGGAGAATACGCGATGATCAAAGCCGCTGCCCAAAACGGTTGGCTTGATGAACAGGCAACAGTACTTGAGAAGCTTGTCAGTATGAAACGTGCGGGAGCGGATTTAATTTTAACGTATCATGCCAAAGAGGTGTTGCGCTGGCTTGCGCAGTCATCGTGAGGAGGGCTTTATAATGAAGATGGAGAACTCAAAAGAAGCATTTTCGAAAGCACTGCCATTAATGCCCGGTGGGGTAAACAGTCCTGTTCGTGCATTTAAATCTGTTGGAATGAATCCAGTGTATATGAAGAAAGGGAAAGGGGCACGGATTGTTGACTTGGATGGCAATGAATATATTGACTATGTCCTTTCATGGGGACCACTTATTTTAGGTCATGCAGATGACGTTGTCGTCGAACAATTACAAGAGATGGCTGCACTTGGGACAAGCTTTGGTGCGCCACACGAGGCAGAAACGCGCCTTGCACAACTCGTCATTGAGCGGGTACCATCTATTGAAGTCGTGCGCATGGTCAATTCAGGTACAGAAGCGACGATGAGTGCACTTCGGTTGGCGCGTGGTTATACGGGACGAAACAAAATTTTAAAATTTGTTGGCTGCTACCATGGACATGGTGATTCTCTTTTAATAAAAGCAGGATCAGGCGTGGCGACACTCGGTTTGCCTGATAGCCCAGGTGTGCCAAAAGAGACGGCACAACATACGTTAACAGTTCATTATAATGATTTGGATAGTGTCCGATATGTATTTGATACGTATGGAGATGACCTCGCCGCAGTCATCATTGAACCGGTTGCTGGAAACATGGGCGTTGTACCTCCTCAACCAGGATTTCTGGAAACGTTACGTGAATGGACAGAACAAAATGGTACGTTGCTCATTTTTGATGAAGTGATGACGGGTTTTCGCGTTGGTTACCATTGTGCACAAGGTGTATATGGTGTGACACCGGATTTAACATGTTTAGGAAAAGTCATTGGTGGCGGCCTTCCAGTTGGCGCGTTTGGTGGGAAGCGAGACATCATGGCGCACATTGCACCAAGCGGTTCAATTTATCAAGCCGGGACGTTATCAGGAAATCCACTAGCAATGACAGCCGGGTTTTATACGTTAGCGCAACTGACACCTGCGCACTATGAAACGTTTGAATGTCAGGCTGCTCGTCTAGAAAAAGGTCTATCGGAAGCTGCTGCTGCGCACGGTGTTCCACATACAATTAATCGCGCAGGATCAATGATCGGGTTGTTCTTCACAAATGAACAAGTGACAAACTTTACCCAAGCGCAAACATCAGATCTACAATTATTTGCCGCATATTTCCGCGGGATGTTAGCAGCAGGCATCTCGATTGCCCCATCGCAATTTGAAGGCATGTTCTTGTCTACAAAACATACGGATGAAGAGATTGAACAGACCATTGCTGCAGCTGAGAGTGTATTTAAAAAGCTGTGTTCTCAAAAATAAAGTATTTAAGTAAAGAAGCTTTTGTCTGCCGAGAAGCGTTACGAGCAGACAAGAGCTTCTTTTTGATCTATATTCATTTTTTGTTTGTCCATATCAAAAGTCATAATGCCTCGTGGATGATCATACATGTTAAGTGTACGAACATATCCGTTAAAGCGATCGTAACGGATGAAATAGGAGGGGTAACAATGACGGAGGCGCATTCATCTACATTAACATTTTCAATTGAAGATTCGGTGCGGTTAGTTGAAGGGCAGGAAGTAGATGAGATATTAGGAATGACCTTGACGCCGGAAATTTCAATTGAAGAAAAAGGAGAACAAGTGACGATTCAAGGGGGACTGCGCTTTATTGCAGAATATCGTCTGCAACTAGAGGAGGAAAGTGAGGAGGGTGACGGCGACTTATTATCTGAACTGAGTGATTTTCGGGCAGCAAGTGAGATGGTGCAACGTGAGTCAGGAGGGATTGGGCGAATTGAGCATGTATTCCCACTTGACATCACAATCCCAATGGCACGGATTCAGCATGTAGATGATATTTATGTCGAAGTAGAAGGATTTGATTACGAACTGCCAGATAGTCGCTCTATTGATTTAACAGCCGATGTATGCATAAGCGGTGTGAGGGCGCAAGCTGTTGAATCAACAGAAACTGAAGAAATGGAAGAGATAAGAGAAGAGGTTGAGCAACAAAAAGAAGCATTGACCGAAGAGGAACCTGCATTAGAGAGGTCATTAGAAACGACGTTTTCTTACGAGGCGACGAGAAGACTAGAGGAGAATGTTGAGCCAAATGAAATGCAAACAGTCCCTTCTAAACAAGTGTCAGAGTCTGAAAAAGAAACAACGATGAGTGGGGCGAGAAGCAACACAGAAACTCAAGTAAATACATCCGCAAGAATGGAGCCCAAATCGACTGAGGAAGTTGTATGCGAGAAGGAAGAAATGACTGAGCAGCAACAAAAGGTAGACCATTCAAAGAGAACAATTTATTTAACAGATATGTTTGATCAAGGTGAGGAGAAGTTCACACGGTGGAGAATGTGCATTATTCAAAGTGCTGACACATTGACATCCATTGCTGAGCGTTATGACCTCACAGAAAAGCAGTTGACACGTTTTAATAACTTGTCATCGGATCAGCTTGAGGAAGGACAAATTCTGTATATTCCTGTATCAGCGAAGTAGGTGCCCTATGATAGAAGAATTGAAGAGACATTATGGTTGGGAGAAGGTAGAGCGTGTAGATGAAAGTCGCCTTGACACAGATCAGGGATTAAAGCGATTTCATATTTGGGATGACGAAACATTGTTAAACTGGCATATCAAATGGCGTGATCATTGTAGTGTCACGCCTTACGTACTCATGAATCGAATGATTCGAACAAAGGATGAGCAAGCTTATGTTTGTGTTGATGATCAATATGTGACTGTGCATGATGATATACAAGGAGTGTGTGAGGAGAGAGGAAATGAAAAGGCGTGGGGTGTTTTATTTTCTTCAATGATCATAAACGGTCTTCTTCAAAGTGAAGACAGAATTGCTGTCAAACCACGTGCCATGTCATGTGAAGATTTAAAACAAGTGTGGCCGCATATTCATCCAGAACATAAAGACTTGGCAGCCGGACTTCTAGGCGAGGCTGAGAAACGAATGAAAGCAGCAGATCGTTTACGAGATGATGATATTCCTTTGCCGATGATAGAGCGTATCGACTCTCTTGATCAAGCAACGTCTATTGCAGGAATGCTGATCTGGCGTGGAACAAATTGCGCACCTGAAAAAGGGTACCGTCCGATTGTGGAAGTATTGAAGTCGTGGCATCGGAAACATGGACAACAATCGTTGTTGGCGTTGTTAGAAGCCATTCAATCAGAAGTCAATTTGCTTGAAGGAACGCATAAGATGTTGCTTGCGGAAGCGTTGACAGTAAGAGAGCTGCTTCCCTTAATAGAAAATCAAATAGATGCAAATGAATCAACACGCGGACAAGTGATGGATCAAGTTGTGCAATCGTGGGATGAAACACGTGGTTTTGTGCAAACGTTGGCGAATTGGTTTGATCAGAAAAAGGTGAGCATATGAAACAAATTTATGAAGCAATTTTGTTTTATTATGATTTACAACCAATTGATGTGGAAGATCGAGGAAAAATTAAGAAGGTCACGACAGATCGTGGGACATTTGCGTTAAAAGAAACAGAGATGACGCGCTTACAAGCAGATGAATTCATCCATGCTCTTCGTAAACTTTCAAAACAAGCGTATCGTCAGTTTGTTCCAGTATTGCCGACAAAGTTTGGAGAGTATACGATTATCGCAGATGCGCATTGCTATTATCTAATGCCGTGGATTGAGCAAGTAGCCTATACAGACCGTGTGACGATGGAAGAAAAAATTGCGGATCAAATGGGTGTTATTCATCGTTTGACGGTGCAAACCGAGGAAGTTTCTCGCGAACAACTGGATGCATCGTGTGAGCGATTGTTGACACGTTGGGAAGAACGGATGGATGTGTTAAAACAGTTTGCACGTAGAGCAGAGGAAAAGAATTACATTGCGCCGTTTGAGCTTTCGTTTTTAACGCATTTTGTCATGTTTGAGCAATTGTATAAACAAGCACAAAGCTATTTGGAAAAATGGTATGAAGCGACAGTGGAAAAAGGGACATACAGAAGTGTGTTGACACACGGCAGGATGTCGCGTCATCATACACTTTTCAACGAAAAGAATGAACCTTTGCTTTTAAATTTTGAACAAGCAAGTTTGGATACACCAGCACGAGACTTGGCGAGTTTTTGTCGCCATAGTTTTCCATTTTCATTATGGTCAGAAGATGCAGTGTTTCGTTGGTTGCATTGTTATGAACAACACTTGCCACTACTAGACTCAGAAAAACAGTTGACGTGTGCATACATGATGTATCCAGAACCGATTTACTATGCAGTCCATGATTATATCGAAAACGCCTCTCAAAAACAAGAAGTTGATCATGTGAAGCGGTTAGAGAAGCGCGTTATTGCACTACGTAAAGTTCAACGGCTTGTACCAAAATTTATGCCACAAGAACAATATCAAGAAACGGAAACAACGTAGTCCCCTGGCTGGAAGAGCTAGGGGCTTTTCTATGTGTGTTTTGGTAGTAGAAATCATCGTTTTAGAAGATTTTAGTTGAACAGCCCGTACACTTTGTATGATTAATACATATTGTAAAGAAATGAGAAAGGAAAATGATTTATTGCTGTAAAGAATAGCTTAATACATCGTAAAGGCGCAATGGTTTTATTTAAAAGTGAAGGAGTGATACGTATGTCACAGGCAAATATGCCAAATTTTACCCCTAACATTACTTTAGCTCGTGATGATGTTGTCAACTTATTGTTAGCCTCCATTGCAATGGAGGAAATGGGTTTGGCACACGTGATTAATGCGGAAGGGGAAAAAATCCAGTACGCGCTTGGGACATTAAACGGTTTTACAGGACCGCCAGCTACGATACAAGAGATACTACAGATGAATGAAAGTGTGACTTCTATGCTTGATACGATCTTCAAAAAGGAGATCATTCTTGAATCAAAGATGAAAGCAGCGACGTCAATCCCAACTTTAAGAGGACCGACGGGACCGACAGGAGCAACGGGAGAAGATGGAAACATTGTCGCGGTAAATAGTATTGCAGGTGTCGCGGGAAATGTGACGATCACAGCCGGAGATATTCCCGGATCGATTACGAATATTAACGGAGTAACAGCTGCAGAAGATGGAAGTCTGACATTAAATGCAGAAGATGTTGGTGCTTTTCCAATGATGATCTCTTTGCCGTCAAATAGTGATTTAGATATGTTTCAAACATCGGGTGTATACATTTCTGATGGTGAGCAAGGACCACCAACGTATGCTGGGTTCCCGCAACCAGGTATCAATATTTCAGAGAACTGGACATTATACGTGTCAGTTATTATGCCAGCAAACATTGTAGATATAATTGTTTTTCAGTTAGCCATTACAAATCCAGCTATTTATGTACGACGTTCCGACGCAGGTGGCGCAAGTTGGCAACCATGGGTAGAATTTGGTGTACAAGGACCAACAGGAGTGACAGGAGTAACAGGACCAACAGGAGTGACAGGCGCAACCGGAGCGACAGGAGCAACCGGAGCGACAGGAGCAACCGGAGCGACAGGCGCAACGGGAGTGACAGGATCAACAGGAGTGACAGGCGCAACAGGAGTGACAGGCGCAACAGGAGTGACAGGCGCAACAGGAGTGACAGGATCAACAGGAGTGACAGGCGCAACAGGAGTGACAGGAGCAACGGGAGTGACAGGAGCAACGGGAGTGACAGGGCCAACAGGACCGACAGGTGCAGTGGGTCTACGGGGTCCAACGGGACCAGCGGGACAAGTGCCAATTCTCTATATTATAAACAACGCTGTTGGGAATGTGTCTGTCATTAATGGCAATACAACAGAGACAATTACGACTGTAGCTGTCGGGGGACACTCTTAAATGTAGGCGGCACGATAGATAAGATCCGGAATAAAGTATACATTCCAGTGCAAGCTGTAGGGATCGTTGCTGTCATTGACGGATCACTCAATCCGCCACAAGTCGTGGCAACAGTGAGTGCACAGCTGCCAATTCAGCCATTTGGACAAATATCAGTCAATACGACAACAAATATTGTATATACAGCAGGAGGGGGCAGTTATTCAAAAATTGATATGAACACGACACCACCAACCGTTACGAATATTCCACTTGCAAATAATTTGTTAGGGACGGAGATCAACCCTTTAACCAATACGTTGTATGTTCTAAGAAGTGTTGGTGGCGTTGGGACGGTGTTAGTTGTAGATGCAAATACGGATACGTTAGTGACGACGATCACCTTATCGCTAGGTCCCCCGGGAGGGGCTATGATCGATATTTTCCAAAATAAACTATATACAACAATTAATGCATCTGGTGGCGGGGTGAATGTGATTGATGGGGCAACTAATACAATTGTAACTGTTATCCCGACGGCGGGAACCGCAGTGAATGAGAGTGATATTAATCCATTAGCAAATCGATTGTATGTCGGTACATCTTTTTCGGTGACTGGAAACAGGGTGTTTGTAATTGACACGACAACCGATACAGTGATTGAAACGATTACCGTTGGGTCGAATGTTGGTGGTGTTGCACTAAATCCAATTACAGCGATGTTTAGTAATTATCCGTCGAGCTTGTTTTTTGTACCTTCCCAACAAGATGGCGGTTCAGTTGCTGTTATCAACCAATTAACAAATACAATTGTGACAACACTGACAAATGTGGGGGCGCAACCTAGGTGGATTGGCCTGTATCCATTTGGCGTTCAGAACGAATAGCATGAATAGAAGATCATCTTGCATGCAGATGGATTGGCATTGCGCCATTTGAGGCAAATATGAATAGCTAATGATATTGGATATTTAAACGTTTTTAAAAGAGTTACTTCCCCAGATGCCTTTACAAGGGGAGGTAACTCTTTATTTTTGATTATTTAATTGCTATTAATAAGGAATACATTTGGCGCCAATCTTCTAGTCGCTATCCTATAATCGTTTCTACATTATAGTGATTCAAATCAATCGTCACAGGCTCTCCTGCTATAGAAGATGCCAGTATGTGACCAATGTATGGTCCGGTCGTGAGCCCACTCGACCCTAGTCCATTGGCGAGCCATACATGAGGAAATGAAGGGATGGTACCGAATACAGGGAGAAAATGTGGCACGACAGGACGAAAACCGACACGTGCTTCTAACCATGTTGCCTGAGAGAGTCCTGGGGCAGTCTGAAGTGCATGGTCAAACAACGTATGCACTGCACTATCTGTAATACGCGCATCAAAATTTGTCCCATCTTCATGAGTTGTCCCACAAACAATACGTCCTTCATTGAAAGCGAGTAAATATTGATTCCCAGGTGGCATGACAACGGGCCAGTCGTTTGTATCATCTTTGACTTGTAAATGAATCATTTGTCCTTTTTGTTCACGGACGTGTAATTTAATGCCTAGAGGTGTTAAAAGTGACGTGGCCCAGGCACCAGCAGTGACGACAATTTCATCGGTTGATACATAGTCTTCATTAATAAACAAGCCCACTTTTTCACCACGTGTCTGTAAGGAAGCTGTTTTTTCTACATATGTAGCACCATGTTGCGTAGCGGCTTGTTGCATTGCGCGTGTCAGTGCGCGACCGTCCACACGTGCGCCACCGGCGACATGGAGTGCGACGAAGTGATCCGCAAGAGGTGGAAAAAGTGCGCGTGCGCTGCAATGATCGAGGATGTCAAGTTCACCGATTTCAGGTGCTTCTATGCGTTTTTGTAATGCTCTTTGTAAGGTGGCTTCTACTTGTTTTTCATCTGGATGTAGCCATAAAGCTCCGACCTGCTTATAGCCTGTTTCCTCTTGACCATCGCATGTTAATTGGTCAATGAGCGTTGGATAATAAGCAGCCCCGCGACGCACGAGGGCATACCATGCTTTGTTACGCCGTTTGGTGAGCCACGGACAAACGATACCGGCCGCAGCATCAGTGGCTTTGCCACGGTGATTGGCATCGATGAGTGTGACATCGTATCCTTTTTTCGCTAAATGATAGGCAGTGGAACTACCGACAATTCCCCCACCGATAATGGCAATATGTTTCATAGACGTTGAACTCCCTTCATGTAAAAGCGTAGCGGAAGTGTAATAGGAATGTCAAATGAGGCATTACAAGGTGTCTGCACTTCTAACCTCCAGAACACATATGCTAAACTAAAGAAGTAGGCGCACTTGACTTCTTATTTTGAGGAGAAGGAGTGACGTAAGATGTTATGCATAGGGATTTCTTCCTCTGTTCAAGATCATACGCATGTGCTTACAGCATTCGATAATGTAAACGCTGTAAATATGGAAAGGACGTTGCCGTTTGTATTACCTAATGTTGAAAGTAAAAAGGCATATCGTTACGTTGAACAATTAGATGGCGTCTTGCTGACAGGTGGAGGTGATATTGACCCTAGTTTATTTGGCGAAGATCCTCATCCGTCATTAGGGGAAATTACGCCAGTCCGTGACCTATTTGAGGTTGCCGTTGTGCAAGCGTGTTTGGAGCAAAAGAAGCCGTTACTGGCCATTTGTCGGGGAGCACAAATTTTGGCAATTGCTGCGGGGGGAGATATGTATCAAGATTTACCGGTGCAGTTTGAAGGGACGTTAATCCAACATGCACAAAGAGCACCTCGTAGTCATCGTAGTCATTTAATCCACATTAAAAAAGGTTCTCTTTTAGCAGACATTGCTCAGAGCACACATGAAAAAGTAAACAGCTTTCATCATCAAGCCGTGCGTCGTGTTCCGTCCAACTTTCGGGCGGTCGCATGGAGTCGCGACGGTGTGATTGAAGCCATTGAACATAAAAAGTCGCCGTTTATGATTGGTGTTCAGTGGCACCCAGAAAACTTACTTGCAACCAATGATACGTTTTCCAAGCGATTGTTCGATGCCTTCATACAAGCTTGTGAACAAAGAAAGGAAGTGGATGGTAGATGAATGTTGCAGAATATAAACAAAAAGATGGTGTCGCTTTAGCGAATTTAATTAGGAAGAAGGAAGTAAAAGCAGAAGAATTGGTGCAAACAGCCTTGTTGTGCATGAAGGAAAATAAACATTTAAATGCATGTGTATACCATCGTCATGAAGAAGCAATACAGGAAGTCGCGAAGGTAGAAACAACATCTCTCTTTGCTGGTGTTCCCTTCTTGTTAAAAAATTCTTCTCAGGCACTATCGGGCGCACCACTCACTTCAGGGTCAGCATTATTTAAAGACCATCGCTCTATGCAGACAAGTCATTATACTAAGCGCCTGCAAGATGCAGGTTTACTTATGTTAGGCTATACGAATGCACCAGAATTTGGACTAAAAAATATTACGGAACCAAGGTTATATGGAGCCACGCGTAATCCACATGATCCGTCTCGTTCTCCAGGTGGTTCAAGTGGAGGTGCAGCTGCCGCTGTGGCAAGTGGCATTGTACCATTTGCCGGTGCGAGTGATGGGGGAGGTTCCATTCGTATCCCTGCCGCATTCACGGGGTTGGTCGGCTTGAAGCCGACACGCGGACGGACGCCGGTTGGTCCTGGCGTCGGTAGGCAGTGGCAAGGAGCAGCAATTGATTTTGTCATTTCTAGAAGTGTGCGCGATAGTGCGCGTGCGCTTGATGTGCTTCAGATTGTCCAGCCTGAAGCGGCTTTCCAAACTCCGCTGTACGAGCGTGGATACGAAGCAACATTAAGAGACGCGCCGAAAAAGCTGCGCATTGCGTATACGCTTGCGTCTCCTGTACATACGCCGGTAAGTGAAGATGCAAAAGCAGCCGTTCGCAAGTGTGTACGTTGGTTGGCATCACTTGGTCATGAGGTTGAAGAGGTACAACCATCTATTGATGGCGTTGCCCTCATTCAACATTATTATTTAATGAATGCTGGTGAAATGGCGAGCTTGCGCGATCGATTAGAGCAGGCGTTTGGACGAGCACTATTGTCACACGAGCTCGAAACAGAGTCTTGGTTGCTATCGCAGTGTGGAAAGAATGTGACTGCATCTGCCTACGCTCAAAGTTTGCTCGCTTGGGACGAAGCGGCCGCAGTGATGAGTGATTTTCATCGCACATACGACCTGTATATCACACCAACTGTCGCTCATGTTGCACCAAAAATCGGAGAGCTCACACCAACTGTTGCGCAAGAAGCTTTTTGGAAAGAGCGGGTGAATGAACTTCGAGTGGACGAACAGCTTCATTTAATTTATGAACTGTTTTTACCGGGATTGACGTATACGCCGTTTACGCAACTGGCCAATTTAACTGGACAACCAGCAATCTCATTGCCACTTTATAAAACAGAAGAAGGTTTACCGCTCGGTGTGCAATTTATGGCGCAAAAAGGCAAGGACGAGTTATTGCTGCAAATAGCGCGAATGTTTGAGGAAAGCGCGTTGTGGTGTATGGGTGTGGAGGAGTAGTGGGAAGAAATGGGTGATGGATGATTGCGAAGCCAGTGAAGTGCGATGAGATGAGACAGGCATCATTTGTATCTTTCTATAGGAAATGATGCCGCCTCCATTACTGTATCGTGTAAGAGATATGTGTTACCTAAGCAAAAGACTAATAGATGATCACGATCATGCTCTCCATCAGGAGGGCATTTTTTCATGCTTCCTCTTTACAAAAACTTAACATGTCCATCAAACCTTCTTCATACAACCACCCTATACTTAGGTTTGTAAGTTCGATAATCGATTTCTAGGGGGAAATGAACAGATGAAGAAAATCGGTGCAATTGCCGCAGCATCTTTGTTTTTGTTAGCTGCATGTGGATCTAGTAGTGATGTAAGTCAGTCAAATACAGAAGGTGAAAAGAGCGAGGCAAGCGTCTCAGGTTCCATTCTTGTTGCTGGTTCTAGCGCAATGCAACCGCTCGTTGCTGCTGCTGCGGAAGAATTTGAAGCAGAGAACAAAGATGCGAGTGTGTCTGTTCAAGCCGGTGGATCGGGGCAAGGGTTGTTATCTGTGTCAAATGGTCAATCAGACATTGGGAACTCAGATGTTTTTGCTGAAGAAAAAGACGAAATTGATGCAGGGGCATTGGTCAATCATCCAATTGCTGTTGTCGGAATGGGACCAGCTGCTCACCCTGAGGTAGGGATTGAGAACTTATCGAAGCAACAATTAATAGATATATTTACTGGGAAAGTTACGAACTGGTCTGAAGTAGGTGGCGCAGATGTTGATGTGACAATTGTCAATCGTCCTGACTCATCAGGTACGCGCGATACATTTGTAAACTATGCACTAGACGGGGCAACGCCAGTTGAAGGGATTACGGAAGAATCTTCAAATGCTGTACGGCAAATCATTAGCGAAACTGCAGGTGCAATTGGTTATCTTGCGTTTTCTTACTACGATGGTTCAGTAACACCTTTACAAGTAGATGACGTTGAACAAACCGATGAAAATGTTACTTCAGGTAAATATCCAATTTGGGCATACATGCACTCATACACAAAAGGTGAGCCTGAAGGGTTAACAAAGGATTTTATTGATTACATGTTAGCAGATACGGTACAACAGGAAATTATTCCAGAGCTTGGCTATATTCCAGTAGCTGATATGAAAGTGAAGCGGGATGCTGAAGGGAACCAATCGGATATATAATTCCAGAGGTCAGCTCAGAAGTCTGGTGGGACGAACATCGTTTGCCAGACTTCTGATGATAGGCTGGAATAGGGGGAAAAGCATGTGAACACGGAATTATCGGTTTCAGACCGTTTATGTAAAGGGAAAAGTAGCCGCGCGACAAAGTCAGAGCAACGCGGTCGCCTACTCGTGTATAGCTGTGCGGCGTTAATTATTTTAACAACAATATCATTGACATTATTTCTCGTTATACAAGGTTTACAAATGTTTGTAAAAAACGGCGTCAATCCGTTGACGTTCCTTACGAGCTTGGATTGGCAGCCAACACGCTCAGCCGCAGACGGTGGGCCAATGTACGGAGCACTGCCGTTTATAGTTGGTTCTTTTGCCGTGACGATACTCGCAGCGTGCATTGCTGCACCACTTGGGATCGGCGCAGCGATTTATATGACTGAGATTGCACCACGTTGGGGACAGAAGGTATTACAGCCAGTCATCGAATTGCTTGTTGGGATCCCGTCTGTTGTTTACGGGTTTCTTGGGCTCAGCTTGCTTGTGCCATTTTTGCGGGAACATGTGGGCGGCCAAGGTTTTGGGTTATTGGCAGGAATGATTGTGCTATCGCTCATGATTTTGCCGACAGTGACGAGCATTGCCGTTGATGCACTGCGAGCCATTCCTGGTAGCTTGCGTGAGTCGTCGCTTGCCCTCGGTGCGACGCGCTGGCAAACGATTCGTCGGGTCATTGTCCCGGCTGCTGCACCCATGTTAATGACGGCGGTTGTATTAGGGATGGCACGGGCTTTCGGTGAAGCATTAGCAGTTCAAATGGTCATCGGCAATGCTCGGACGATTGCGACATCGCTTATGGATCCAACAGCGACATTAACGACAATTATTACATTAAATATGGGTCATACTGTTCCAGGGAGTGCAGAAAATAACGCATTATGGTCACTCGCACTTATTTTACTCCTCATGTCATACGTATTTATTTTACTCGTTCGGTATTTATCGTCAAGGAGGAAATTCTCGTGAATAGAAAACTGACAGATCGCGCGGCGACGGGGGCGTTTACTGTTGTTGCCATGCTCATTGTCATCATCCTCTCAAGCTTAATTAGTTATATTTTATATCGTGGATTTTCGCATATGAGTTGGGACTTTTTGACGAGTGCGCCAAGTGCTGCAAGAGCAGGAGGGGGTATTGGGCCACCGTTGTTTAACTCTTTTTATATGTTGATCTTAACCATGTTATTTACGGTCCCGCTTGGTTTGGGCGGTGGCATTTATATGACACAGTATGCGAAGCGAGGACGGTTTACAAATTTCATTCGGACGTGTATTGAAGTGCTTGCATCTTTGCCGTCCATTGTTGTTGGTTTGTTTGGTTTACTTGTATTCGTCCAGTTGACAGGTTGGAGTTACTCGATTTTAGGTGGCGCGCTTGCTCTCACGATTTTTAATTTACCAGTGATGGTACGGGTTGTGGAAGATGCGTTAAGAAGTGTGCCGCAAGCACAAACTGATGCAAGTTTAGCACTTGGTGTAACAAAGTGGGATACAATTCGAACAGTCTTATTACCGGCGGCATTTCCGGGGATTTTGACTGGGGTCATTTTGTCATCGGGGCGTGTGTTTGGTGAAGCTGCCGCATTGTTATTTACATCGGGTGTGACGACACCTCGGTTAGACTGGCTTAACTTGAATCCTTTTTCTGAGTCGTCACCGCTAAACATTTTCCGACCGGCAGAGACGTTGTCTGTTCATATATGGAAAATCAACACGCAAGGGCTTGTACCAGATGTAAAGGAAATTGCAGACGGGGCAGCACTCGTACTCATTGTTGCGGTATTGCTATTCAATGTATTGGCTCGTTTGTTAGGTGCGTTCGTGCACCGGAAAATGACGGCATCAAAATAAAGGGGTGTGTAGATGTATGGCCATTGCGGTTATGCCAAGAGTTGAGGAAGAATTACAACCGGCTGTGAAACAACAAGAAGTATTGCTTCATGCGTGTGACTTAAATGTGTATTACGGTCAACAACACGCTGTGCAAGATGTGTCACTGACAGTAAACAAACATGAAGTGTTGGCACTAATTGGGCCATCAGGATGTGGGAAATCAACGTTTTTACGAACGATGAACCGCATGAATGATGGGATTGAAGGAGCACGTGTGACCGGTCAAATTTTGTATGAAGGTTTAAATGTTTTAGGAGAAAACATTCATGTTACTGCTTTACGTAAAGAGATTGGCATGGTATTTCAAAAGCCGTATCCTTTTCCAAAATCAATTTATGAAAATCTTGTCCATGGACTGCGGTATCATCAAGTGAAAAAGAGTGAATGGGATGAAACGATTGAAGATGCGCTAACAAAGGCAGCGCTGTGGGATGAAGTGAAAGATCGGTTACATGAATCGGCACTTGCGCTTTCCGGAGGGCAACAACAACGTCTTTGTATTGCCCGTGCTTTAGTGTTAAAGCCGAGAGTGCTACTGTTGGATGAACCGGCATCGGCGCTTGATCCGATCGCAACGGCAAAAATTGAAGCGCTCATGCTTGAATTAAAAAAGGAACATACCGTCGTTGTTGTCACTCATAATATGCAACAAGCTGCCCGGGTATCTGATCGTACCGCGTTCTTCTACCAAGGAAAATTAATTGAAGTAGGCAATACGAAACAAATGTTTCATCAACCAGGTGAGAAACAAACAGCAGACTATATTGCGGGTCGATTTGGTTAAGGAGGGAAATGATGATGCAAGCAGTGGCATTTAAACCGAAACAAGCAACAAAACAGGCTACAGTTGTTTACGATGTGCAAGATTTAAATTTATGGTATGGAAAAACGCATGCCTTAAAAAATGTGACGCTGCAGCTGAAAGAAAAGCAAGTGACGGCAATTATTGGTCCCTCTGGCTGTGGCAAATCGACGTTTTTAAAAACATTAAACTTGATGACACGTATGGAGCCGTCAATTCGCCTTGCAGGAGATATTTACTACCGGGGGGCACAGCTCCTTTCAAGTAAAATGGATATGACAACACTATGTAAAGATGTCGGAATGGTATTTCAAAAGCCAAACCCATTTCCAAAATCAATTTTTGAAAATGTCGCTTATGGACCACGTATTCACGGTGTGCGAAAAAAAGGTGTGCTTACAGAAATTGTGGAAGAAAGTTTACGAGATGCGTTTTTGTGGGATGAAGTGAAGGATCGCCTGCATGCGCCAGCACTTGGCCTATCTGGCGGGCAACAACAACGCCTTTGTATCGCCCGCGCATTAGCGACAAAACCGGAAGTGTTGTTGTTAGATGAACCAACGAGTGCGCTTGATCCGTTATCCACGCGCAAGATTGAGGAGTTAATTTTAGCATTAAAACAAAAGTACACGATCATTATTGTGACGCATAATATGCAACAAGCGCGACGAATCTCCGATGAGACAGCATTTTTTTACATGGGCGAGCTTGTGGAGAGCGGGCCGACGTTAAAATTATTTACGACGCCAGCCCAGAAGCGCACAGAAGACTATGTTTCTGGTCAATTTGGGTAAGTGACTGAGCGCTATTCAGTTAAAAACCCTTGTTTTTGCAAGAAACCTTTAAGGTGGGGACGCTTGTTCTTTTCTGTATATTGAGCCATGCGCGCAGTCCAGTTCCTCGTGTCTGCGCCTTTTGTGCGTGCCTCATAGTAACTAGAAATGGTCTTGTCATAGATTTCCAATGCATGGGGCTGATGTTGGTAATGTTCTTCGTGAACAGTCACATTTTGCGGCAGGCGCGGTTTTTGTGCAGGATCGCGGGCAGGATAGCCAAGTGCAAGTCCCATCACCGGGAAAACATACTTTGGCAGTTGTAGACGTGTGGCGATTTTTTCTGGTTCATTGCGAATACCGCCAATCATGACACCGCCAAGACCGAGCGATTGTGCGGCAAGCAACATATTTTGTGCAACGAGGCTGGCGTCTACCGTCGCAACGAGGAGCTGTTCAATGCCACCAACTGTAAAAGGGGCATCGTGTTGTTCACTTGCCTGTGCGTGACGAGAAAAGTCGCCACAGATCACGAAGAAAATAGGGCACGATGCTACCCATGGCTGTCCACCGGTCCACTCAGCGAAATCTTTTTTCGTATCCGCATTTTTAATAGTAACAATAGAATAGGCTTGTACATGATGAGAAGTCGACGCCCAACGTGCGGCGGTCGTAATCGTGTCAATGATTTCATCTGTAATGGGTTTATCTGTAAATGAACGAATCGAGCGATGGTTAGACATTGTCTGTAAGACATCATTTGTAAGCAAGTAATCACCTTCTTTTAAAAAATTTGTTGTTAGCGTCCATATACACCCATGATCATCACAATTATTGCGGTGAGAAAAAATAGTGTTACATGAACCATTCCTTGGTGGTTATGCTGTTTCTTTAAGCAACGGCGCCCTTTTTCAAAGAAAATGAGCATAGAAAGCGCGACAATTGCTTTCAGTGTAAAAAACAAATCAAATTGATAAGCATATAAGAGCATGAAGCCAGTGATGACGAGTAATAGCTGTGTTGCATACACAAACCATGTTAAGACAAACCGACCTTTACGCCAATGGCGCCATGTATAGATAAGGAGCAGGAGCGCAGCAAGAAAAAACAGCGGCCATACTGCTTGATGGAAAGCGGCGATGATTCGAAAGACTTGAGCGGGAATCATGCAAATCCCCTTTCTGTTATGTACTAGTTAGCTTGATTATAGCATAGAAGGGAAGATGAATCAGGTGAAATGCAGTCTGAAATTGAAGTGGAGAGCTTGATTTAAAGACGCAGGAGATTTACAGAAGAGATCATATGGGAAACGAGTTTGAAATGTTGTCACACTGTAAGCTGTAAGTTATACTAGTGTCATAGCAAGTAAGCGCACTCAAAAAGGTGGTCGGCACTCCTTTTTAAGAAAGGGGGTGTTGCACGTGACAGAGCTCCAATCGTGGGTCCTCATCGCAATTGCGTTTGGAACACTCGTTGTTGCTGTCGTAAACGTGTCTAAGCAAGACTAAACCCACCATTTTTGAGTTAGCAGCTCATGGTGGGCGTAAAAAACTCACATCGGCTGACCCCTTTTAAGGGACGCTTCTTGCTATGACCGTAGGTGCAACGCACTTGCGGTCTTTTTAGTGTATGTTTCTCTTCACTTTATTATACACTGTGTACGTTTGTTCAGTCAATAAAGGATAAGGGACTTTTCACTTGCAAAAGTCGTCTATTTTCGTCATGATTAGGACAATAATAATGGTTAAAGGGGTACAGAACATATGACAACAATGATTTATGCACATCGTGGTGCTTCAGGTACATATCCAGAAAACACGATGAGCGCGTTTCAGGCAGCGGTATTAGCAAAAGCAGACGGGATTGAGTTTGATATACAATTGACAAAAGATGGTGTGCCCGTCGTCATTCATGATGAGACGATTGACCGGACGACAGATGGACGCGGAGCCATCTCAGACTATACGGCAGCGGAACTGGCACGTTTCAATGCGGCGGCTCGTTATCCACAGTTAGCACGAGAGCGGATCCCGACGTTCGTAGAGGTGTTAGCGTGGGCAGCGACATACCCATCGTTGTTGCTCAACATCGAATTAAAGGCATATGGTGAAGATCGCAGTCGTGTGGTGGCGGCAGTAAGTCAGGTGTTGCAAGAGACAAAGGGAAGCAATGAAATTGTTGTTTCATCGTTTGACCATATTGTGCTTGCACATATGAAAGAGGCTCATCCGGAATTGGAGATTGCGGTATTGACAATGGGACCACTCTTTCAACCAGAGAAATATATAGAAAATCTCGGTGCTACTGGCTATCATTTATGGTCTCCTTTTGTCACCGAGCCAGTTACCCAAGACGTGCAAAGTGCTGGGGTTGCGTTGCGCTCATTTACAGTGAACGATGAGCGACAACTACGCGATTTTCTCTCGTGGGGGTGCACGATCTTTACAGATTTTCCAGAAAGAGCTGTGAAGATTCGTAGTGAGTTACGATTGTCATAGTTTACAGGCGCTTATTGTTGGACAGACTGGGTTGTAAAACGTAGCGGGGTCTTGTATAAGGGAGATACCTCTACATGAAAAAGGAGATTTTTCATGCAACCAGCTGTGCAAAAAAGTTTAAATGTGTCGTTGGTGCTTTTATGTTTTACATTGTTATTGTATATGAAGTATACGCTTGTATTTGCGAGTACCGAAAGAGACTGGGTTGTAACGGTTGTTGACCAACCGATTCAAGTGAATCATACTGTCCATCTCCAAGTTTTTGTAACCGACGAGATGTATGAAGGTGTTACGAATGCGACAGTTAAAGGTTATTTTTCGCACGAAGCAGGAGATGTGTCTGTCATCTTCCATCATGTCGAATCAGGTCTTTATGAAGCGGAAGCATTGTTTCGGGCTGAAGGTGACTGGATGGGAGAAATTTTTGTGTCAACATGGCCACATGAAGAGGTGCAACCAGCATTATTATCAGTAGAAGCAGGTGGCCTGTAGTGACGATCTTTTAAGCTAGTCAAAAAGGTCTCTCATGTGTAAAATGAAGTCGTATAGATAAAAAAGGATATTGTATATATTCCTTTTTTCTTTTGAATTGAAATGGGAGAGTGGTTTGCAATATGGACACTAAGGAAAGAATTGAACGATGGCATACATATCCGCAATTAGAGGATGATGTAAGGCGCGCATTGGACGCATTGTTGGCAGATGAACAGGCACTTGAAGATTGTTTTTATCAAGACTTGGCGTTTGGGACTGGTGGTATGCGGGGGGAAATTGGACCAGGACCAAATCGGATGAATACTTATACGGTCCGTAGGGCGGCAGAAGGGCTCGCGCGATTTATTGAAAAGCGTGGAAAAGAAGCGAAAGCGCGTGGTGTCGCTATTGCTTTTGACTCACGTCATAAATCAGCGCAGTTTGCGCGTGAAGCCGCGCGTACATTAGGGGCGCACGGAATTAAAACATATGTATTTACAGAGCTTCATACAACACCGCAGCTTTCTTTTTCTGTCCGCCATTTGCAGGCACAAGCAGGTATTGTCATCACTGCATCGCATAATCCTCCTGAGTACAATGGCTTTAAAGTATATGGTGAAGATGGTGGGCAATTTCCACCTGCGCTTGCTGATGAGCTTGTTGCTTGTGTAGGAGAGATTGAAGACGAACTAGCAATTGCGGTTGAAGATATTGAAACACTGCACAAAAAAGGTTTATACGAGTCAATAGGGGAAGTGGTTGACGATGCGTACCATACTGCCTTGCAGACCATTTTATTGCAGCCGGAGATGGATCAACAGTTTGGCCAAGACATTTCAATCGTGTTCACACCATTACATGGTACAGCGACAGCACCAGTGACACGGGCATTTGCTGAGAGTGGTTTTAAAAATGTGACTGTTGTAAGCGAGCAAGCGCTACCGGATCCTGAATTTTCGACTGTGACTTCACCAAACCCTGAAGAGTCAGCGGCATTTGAAATGGCGATTGATTATGGAAAGAGACATGGTGCAGACATATTAATCGCAACAGATCCTGACGCCGACCGGGTTGGGCTGGCAGTGAAAAATGAGACCGGGGATTATGTGCTTTTAACTGGAAATCAAACTGGGGCATTAATGATTGACTATTTGTTACAACAACAGCAAGAACAAGGGATACTCCCTGAAAACGGTGTTATCCTAAAAACAATTGTCACTTCAGAAATTGGTCGGGCGATTGCCACTGCATATGGACTTGCTGCGGTAGATACTTTAACTGGTTTTAAATTTATTGGTGAAAAGATGGGCGAATACGAGCGCTCGGATGAACACACATATTTATTTGGTTATGAAGAGAGTTATGGTTATTTAATTGGCGATTTTGTTCGTGACAAAGATGCCGTACAAGCGTGTTTATTTGCAGCAGAGATGGCGCTACACTATAAGCGCGAAGGGAAAACGCTGTTTGAAGCACTCCAGTCGGTGTTTGCACGTTATGGTTACTATAAGGAAGATTTACAGTCATTAACATTAAAAGGGAAAGAAGGCGCGGAGAAGATTGCCCACATCCTAACAAGTCTACGGGCGAACCCACCGAAGGAAATAGATGGACTTGAAATTGTCCGCGTTGAAGACTACGAAAGTCGTATCGCGACGATGCTTGCGACAGAGGAAAAAGCGCCACTTTCATTACCGCAATCAAATGTATTAAAATATATTTTGGCAGATGAATCGTGGTTTTGTGTTCGCCCGTCAGGGACAGAGCCGAAAGTGAAATTTTACTTTGGTGTCGTTGCAAATAGCGAAGAAAATAGCTTTGCGAAGTTGAAGCAGTTGAAACGAGCTGTACTTGCCTATATGCAAGCATATATTGATAAAAAATAGAAAGAAGGCGCTAATCTAGGCGCCTTCTTTCGTCTGTTTGTTCGATGCGAGCAAGTTTCGCTTCTAATTGTTCTATTCGTTCGTATAATTCCGCATTTTCAAGTCCTGCATTGTCCTGCATTTCTAATCGTTTACGTTTGTACGCATAATCAGTCATAATGGCAGTAATAGGAATGAGCAAAGCAGCTAATGGAATGAGGATCCATGCACTCATCATTGATCGCCTCCGAATCTATTCATCTTTCCCCATTATAACAAGCACGTCTCAAAAAGGCGAGCAGTTTTCCTCATGGAAAGGGTCGTTTGTTCATACGTATAGAAAGATGAAGGAAAAGGGGTGAAGTGTATTGGCAGCACAGTCAAAAGAGTTGCGGCAGGCGATTGGGGAAATTACCGAGATCGCCCGCGGTTTTGGACTTGACTTTTATGAAATGCGCTATGAAGTATGTCCGTCCGACATCATTTATACGTTTGGAGCATACGGGATGCCGACGCGCTATAGCCATTGGTCATTTGGAAAACAATATCACAAAATGAAATTGGAATATGATTTAGGGTTAAGTAAAATTTATGAGCTTGTCATCAACTCGGACCCGTGTTATGCATTTTTATTAGACAGCAATTCACTTATTCAAAACAAACTCATTGTGGCACATGTGCTTGGACACTGTGATTTCTTCAAGAACAATATCCGATTCGCGCATACCCGTCGAGATATGGTTGAAAGTATGAGTGCAACAGCAGAGCGGATTGCCCATTATGAACATGTCCATGGAAAAGCAGAGGTAGAAGATTTTCTTGATGCGGTACTTGCCATTCAAGAACATATTGATCCGTTGTTGCTTGATGTTGCCCATAAAGAGCATCCCGAGCTGGATCAGGATAAGAAAGGTGCATATAAAAAGACACCTTATGATGATTTATGGCGACTGGAGGTGCAAGACGAAGAGGACAAAGTGTCTGTAAAAAAACAATTTCCCGCTCAGCCTGAAAAAGACCTGTTGTTGTTTATAGAACAACATAGTCGTGAACTTACGCCATGGCAACGAGATATATTAACAATGATGCGTGAAGAAATGCTCTATTTTTGGCCACAATTAGAAACGAAGATTATGAACGAAGGTTGGGCATCTTATTGGCATGCCCGAATTTTACGAGAACTTGATTTGACAAGTGACGAATCAATTGAATTTGCGAAGTTGAACGCAAGCGTTGTGCAACCTTCAAAAACATCCATTAATCCTTACTACTTAGGAGTGAAGATTTTTGAAGACATTGAAGCACGGTTTGATGATCCTACAGATGAAATGAAGAAACAAGGGGTTCAGCCGGGGACTGGACGAGAGAAAATCTTTGAAGTTCGAGAGATAGAATCAGATACATCTTTTATTCGTAATTATTTAACGAAAGAACTCGTTAAACAGGAGGATTTGTATTTGTTTCAAAAGCAAGGGATTGACTATAAAATTGTTGATAAAAGTTGGGAAGAAGTACGTGATGAACTGACGAAATCACGTGTCAATGGTGGGTTTCCTTATTTGGTCGTGACAGATGGTGACCATTTACGAAATGGAGAGTTGTATATTCAACATCGATACGAAGGCACTGAGTTAGATGTTAGCTATTTGGAAAAAGTACTCCCATATATTTACCAATTATGGGGTCGGTCCGTACATCTTGAGACATATGTCAATGAAAAACAAGTCATCTTTGTTTATGATGGCGAAAAAACAAGCCGCAAATACACATAAAAAGGGGCTGTCAAGGCCCTTTTTTAAGTTCTAAATAAGCAAAATGATTGACGATGGCAGTTGTTCACAGTAAAATGGTTCATACGCTTCAAAAAATATTTCGATCATCTAAATATTAACGATCATGCGAGGTGACAGAGACAAGTGGAGATATTTAAACGTCTAGCAAAATTTTACATGCCTTACAAAAAGTATTTTGTTTATTCACTGTTGGCGCTTTTTTTTGTAACGGCCATTACTGTCGTGTATCCAGTTATATTGCAAATTGCTATTGATGAAGGCATTGTCGGTGGCAACGCCAACCTCATTCCTTATTTAGCAATTGGTTTAATTTTGATCATGGCAGTGAAAGGGCTCGCTACGTATATTCACCAATATTTTGGCGATCTCTTTGGTATTCAGACGGTATATGGGTTGAGAAAGTCATTGTATGAAAAATTACAGTTTTTACCTTTCAGTTACTATGATCGTGCCAAAACGGGTGATTTAATGTCGCGCTTAACGGCAGATGTTGAAGCGTTTCGTTTTTTCCTTTCTTTCGGTTTTGCCCAGTTTGTCCATTTTATTTTAATTGTTAGCTTCACACTCGCAGTAATGTTTTATTATTCAGTGCCACTCACCTTGGCGACGATGGTGACGTTGCCATTCTTGGCTGTTGCTGTATACAAGTTTGATCAGCGTGTGCATCCTAGTTTTCGTAAAGTAAGGAAATCACTTGCTGGGCTAAATTCAAAGGTGCAAGAAAACGTGAGTGGGATACAGACAGTGAAGGCGTTGTCGCAAGAGGAAAAAGAAAAGACTCGTTTTCATAGTCAAAATGATGATTACCGTGAGAAAAATATAGAGATTGCCAATGTGTGGGGAAAATACTTCCCACTTATGGAATTTATGGGGAATGTTTCGGCGGTCATTTTGTTAGGATTTGGTGGCTATCTAGCTGTCCAACAACAGTTAACGCCTGGAGAGCTCACCGCTTTCTTTAGCCTCATTTGGTTCATGATTGGTCCCATCATGCATTTAGGTTTCATTATTAACATGTTCTCACAATCAAAAGCTTCTGGAGAACGGTTGCTCGAAATATTTTCAGAAAAGGAACGACCGATTGGTGCGCTAGAGACAAAGAAGGCAGAAAAGTTACGAGGCGAGGTAACATTTAAACAAGTAGATTTGCGTTATGATGGTTCTTCAAACGACGCTTTGTCAGCGCTTGATTTCCATGTTCCTCAAGGTAAAACCATCGGTTTAATCGGTTCTACTGGTGCCGGGAAATCGTCTATTGTTCAATTGTTGATGCGTTTCTATGAGCGAACAGGTGGAGAGATTTTGATTGATGGTAAACCGCTAGAATCATATCACGTCAATATATTACGGCAAAATATTGGCATTGTGATGCAGCAAACATTCTTGTTCTCTTCAACAATTCGTGACAACTTAGCATATGGGCGTCCAGATGCGACAGAAAATGACATTGTCACTGCAGCGAAACGTGCCGATGCCCATGCGTTTATTTCCGAGCTTCCGGACGGTTACGATACGGTATTAGGAGAAAAAGGGCTTGGGTTATCTGGTGGTCAAAAGCAACGAATCGCCATTGCCCGGGCAATGATCATGAACCCAAGCATTCTAATATTGGATGATGCAACAAGTGCAGTTGACATGAAAACAGAGGTCAAGATTCAGCATGCACTGCATGACATGATGAAAGGGCGCACGACTTTTGTCATTGCGCATCGGATTTCGTCTGTCAAACATTGTGATGAAATCCTTGTTTTAGAAGAAGGCAATGTACAAGAGAGAGGAACACATGAAACGCTATTAGCGCAACCGGGGATGTATCGTCGCATTTATCATATGCAGAACGAGCATCAAGCAGATGAAAAAATGAGCGTGTAGAGGGGTGTCAAGATGGAAAAAACAATAAAAAGCAAGAGTCGTTTTCATTATCCAGTCGAGCAAGTCATTGAAAAACCATTTAATTGGAAACAACTTCTTCGATTGCTTGCGTTTGTGAAGCCGTATGCAAAAACGTTGTTACCAATCACGATTGTGATGATGTTACTTGCGACAGCCGTTCGGTTAGCAATCCCAATTTTTATTGGTGTATTTGCGATCGGACAAGTCGAAAAAGGGCTTGCAAACGGACAAGACATGGTATTTTATGCGGGAATTGTGCTCGGTCTCTATTTGCTAAATATGGTTGCTAATATGCTCCGAATCCGGTGGATGAACCGTCTTGGGCAATATGTAATCTTTGACATTCGGAAAAAATTATTTGATCACATTCAGCATTTGTCGCACCGTTTCTTTGATCAGCGTTCTGCTGGTTCGATTCTCGTTCGTGTTATTAATGATATCAACTCGTTGCAAGATTTATTTACAAATGGTGTCGTCAATTTATTGATGGATATCGTCATGCTCATTGGGATCGTCGTCATTTTATTTACGCTGAGTCCACAATTGGCACTTGTAATTCTCATTATTTTGCCGATCATGTTCTTCATCTCTACGAAACTAAGAAGGAAAATCCGTCGCGCGTGGCAAACGGTACGCATTCGACAATCACGTCTTAACTCGCATTTAAATGAGAGCATTCAAGGCATTCGAGTGACACAGGCTTATGCACAAGAGCAAGAAAACATGGCTTTTTTTGATGACGTGAATACACAAACATATAAGAGTTGGCAACATGCCACAAAGATGAATGCGTTATTTCGTCCCTTTGTAGAAATGGCGAGTGCACTTGGTGGTGCGATTTTAATTTGGTATGGGGCGTATTTGATTCAAAGTGATACAAACCCATTGACGCTTGGTGTATTTGTCTCATTTGCCTTTTATATTGGGATGTTTTGGGAGCCGATCTCTCGTTTAGGACAAGTATATAATCAGTTATTAGTCGGAATGGCTTCAAGCGAGCGCATCTTCGAATTTTTAGATGAAAAGCCAAATGTGGAGGACAAGCAAGACGCGAAGCGCTTAACAAATGTCGAAGGAGAAGTTGTTTTCCGTGATGTGACATTTGCGTATGATGCGCGTCGTCCAGCATTAAAGGGAATTAATCTGACATTCGCTGCGGGGAAGACAACAGCACTTGTTGGGCACACCGGCTCAGGGAAATCAACCATTGTCAATTTGATGAGCCGATTCTATGATCCAACTAGTGGAACAATTTTACTCGATGGAACCGATTTGAAAGAGATTCGTCTAGCTGATGTACGTGCGAGCGTGAGTTATGTGTTGCAAGATACATTTATTTTTGCGGGCACAATTATGGATAACATTCGCTTCGGACGTCCAGATGCAACGGAAGAAGACATTATCGCAGCAGCAAAAGCGGTCGGGGCGGATGATTTTATTAGGAAACTAGCAGATGGTTATCATACAGAAGTAGAGGAACAAGGGAGCGTGCTCTCTGTTGGAGAAAGACAGTTGCTTTCGTTTGCCCGCGCGCTTTTAGCGAATCCGCATATTTTAATTTTAGATGAAGCAACAGCAAATATTGATACGGAGACAGAATTAAAAATCCAGGCAGGTTTAAAAACATTGTTAGCAGGCAGGACAGCGATAATGATTGCGCACCGCCTGTCAACCATTCGCGAAGCAGACCATATTATTGTGCTAGAGAATGGACAAGTGATAGAAGAAGGTACGCACCAACAATTACGAGAGAAAAAAGGCATGTATGATGGGTTTATTCGTTCGCAGTATGATGCGTTGCAGACGTAACGGTTTTGGAATATGATAGAAAATTGTTATAAGAGGACATTGGCGGCATCACCAGTGTCCTCTTTGTAGTGATATATGACAGGTTACAAACGACTATTTTTGTCACTTTTCGATTTTATTTTGCATATAGTGCGTTATGGAAGAATATCTTTTAAAATACTATTTCAACTTTTGTACCTGTGTTTGCATGCATTTTTATTTTATATCCATAAAATCTTTCATGTTACATCGTTCTTCTTTTGTTCTAAGAATGAATATGTGAGTAGAGGTGATGTGCATGTGTTATGAAAATATACCTAATTTTACACCGAATTTGAATTTTGATCGTGATGATGCCATTAATTTGTTGTTGGCTTCTATCGCGATGGAAGAGATAGGGTTGGCACATGTTATTAATGCAGAGGGAGAAAAGATACAATATGCTTTAGGATTAAATGGTGCGACTGGTCCACCAGCAACGATACAAGAATTATTGCAGGTCAATGAGAGTGTTACAGAAATGTTGGAAGCGGTCTCGGAACAAGAAAGATTACTAGTGATGAAATTAAAAGCAGCTACAAACATGCCTACGATGATCGGTCCAACAGGCCCAACAGGTCCAACTGGAGCAGCTGGAAGTGTTGCAAGTGTTAATGGACTTTTCCCTGATGGAGCTGGTAATGTCGAGATTACGATCGGCGATATTCCTGGTGGTATTGAAAATATTAACGGGATTACAGCTGCTGCAGATGGGTCACTTACGTTGAATGCAGAAGATGTCGGTGCTTTTCCAATGGCAATGACGATCCCATCAAATGAAAATCTAGATACTTTTCAAACTTCAGGGATATATGTTTCTGATGGAAACCAAGGTGATCCTACTTATTTCAACTTTCCGCAATTAGGAATAAACATTTCAGAGAATTGGACATTGTATGTATCAGTTGTCACACCAGGAAATCCGGATTTTATTGTATTTCAATTGGTTATTACCAACCCAGCAATTTATGTACGGCGCTCAGATGCCGGTGGTATATCTTGGCAGCCGTGGACTGAGTTTGGTGTTCAAGGACCAACAGGAACGACAGGACCACCAGGAGTAACGGGAGCAACAGGAGCAACAGGAGCGACGGGAACGATTGGAGCCACAGGAGTAACAGGAGTAACGGGAGCGACGGGAGCAACCGGAGTGACGGGAGTAACGGGAGCGACGGGAGCGACAGGAACGACAGGAGCAACGGGAACGACAGGAGCGACAGGAGTAACGGGAGCGACAGGAGTAACGGGAGCCACAGGAACGACAGGAGCAACGGGAACGACAGGAGCGACAGGAGTAACGGGAGCGACAGGAGCGACAGGAGTAACGGGAGCGACAGGAGTAACGGGAGCCACAGGAACGACAGGAGCAACGGGAACGACAGGAGCGACAGGAGTAACGGGAGCGACGGGAGCGACGGGAGTAACGGGAGCCACAGGAACGACGGGAGTAACAGGAGCGACGGGAGTAACAGGAGTGACGGGAGCGACAGGAGTAACGGGAGCAACCGGAGCGACAGGAACGACTGGAGCCACAGGAGTAACAGGAGTAACGGGAGCGACAGGAGCGACAGGAGTAACGGGAGCGACGGGAGCGACGGGAGTAACGGGAGCCACAGGAGCGACAGGAGCGACAGGAGTAACGGGAGCCACAGGAGCGACGGGAGCGACGGGAGCGACGGGAGTAACAGGAGTGACGGGAGCGACAGGAGCGACAGGAGCAACGGGAGCGACAGGAGTAACGGGAGCCACAGGAGCGACGGGAGCGACGGGAGCGACGGGAGTAACAGGAGTGACGGGAGCGACAGGAGCGACAGGAGCAACGGGAGCGACAGGAGTAACAGGACAGACAGGAGTAACAGGAGTAACGGGAGCGACAGGAACGACTGGAGCCACAGGAGTAACAGGAGTAACGGGAGCGACAGGAGCGACAGGAGTAACGGGAGCCACAGGAGCGACGGGAGCGACGGGAGTAACGGGAGCCACAGGAGCGACAGGAGCGACAGGAGTAACGGGAGCCACAGGAGCGACGGGAGCGACAGGAGTAACAGGACAGACAGGAGTAACGGGAGCGACAGGAGCGACAGGAGCGACAGGAGTAACAGGAGTAACAGGACAGACAGGAGTAACAGGAGTAACGGGAGCAACCGGAGTGACGGGAGCGACAGGAGCAACGGGAGCGACGGGAGCGACAGGAACGACGGGAGTAACAGGAGCGACGGGAGTAACAGGAGTGACGGGAGCGACAGGAGTAACGGGAGCAACCGGAGCGACAGGAACGACTGGAGCCACAGGAGTAACAGGAGTAACGGGAGCGACAGGAGCGACAGGAGTAACGGGAGCGACGGGAGTAACGGGAGCCACAGGAGTGACAGGAGCGACAGGAGTAACGGGAGCGACAGGAGCGCCAGGGGCGACGGGAGTAACAGGAGCCACAGGAGTAACAGGAGCAACGGGAGCTACAGGAGCGACTGGCGCAACGGGAG
Source organism: Bacillus sp. FSL W7-1360 (assembly GCF_038592975.1). NCBI lineage: Bacteria > Bacillati > Bacillota > Bacilli > Caryophanales > Bacillaceae > Bacillus > Bacillus sp. FSL W7-1360. The sequence continues at coordinate 387,979 of NZ_CP151950.1, forward strand.
CTACAGGAGCGACTGGCGCAACGGGAGCTACAGGAGCGACAGGAGCAACGGGAGCTACAGGAGCTACAGGAGCTACAGGGGCTACAGGAGCTACAGGCGTGACTGGACCAACGGGCGTGACAGGAGCTACCGGTGTTACAGGTGTCACGGGTGTTACAGGAGCCACAGGAGCCACGGGCGTCACAGGAGCCACGGGCGTGACAGGAGCGACAGGAGCGACTGGCGCTACGGGTGCAACGGGTGTAACAGGCGCGACTGGAGCAACAGGCGTTACAGGAGCTACCGGCGCTACGGGTGCGACTGGAGTGACAGGACCAACCGGAGCACCAGCTGGTACAACACCAATTGTTTATGTAGCAAACGGTACAACTAATGTCTCTGTTATTAATGGAGAAACCAATGAAAATATTGTTACCATACCGGTGCCTGCCGGTAATATACGAGAAGAAGGCGTTGTCGATGTGACACGTAATAGGATTTATATTCCTATTGATCCGAATATTATTGTTGAGATTGATGGAGAGACCAATACAGTTGCTCGGCAGATTACCGCAATAGATGGTCCTGCAGCGAGTTTATCTATTAATACGGCTAGAAACCACCTTTATGTGCCACCTGGAGCAGCAGGTAATTTTGTATCAATTGTCGATTTAACAATGGATCCACCAGTAGTGACGACAGTGGCGACTGGGACGTCTCCTCAAGGAACGACGTTTCATCCACTAACCAATCAATTGTATGTCTCGAACTCCGCTGCATCTCCCGGTACAGTTACTGTGATTGAGACAATTAATTATACGGTTGTGGCAACCGTGACAGTAGGTACCAATCCAGAGAGCATGAAAGTTGATCCACAATATAATAGAATTTTTGTTGTAAATAGGGCTGGGGGGAATGTCTCGGTAATTGATGGGGCAACTCACAATGTCATTGCAACGATTACCGTTCTTGCTAATGCCATTGCTAGTGCAATCAATCCATTAACGAGCCGTTTTTATGTCTCTAACTTCAACAATTCTAATGTCTCTATTATTGACACGTCTCAAAACACGCTTGTAGGTACAATTACGACTGGAACGAACCCGAGTGGCCCCGGACTGAATCCATTTACAACAATGTTACTCAACTTCCCCGCTAGTATCCTTTATATCCCAGATCGTCAGGGTGGGGGAAGAGTGAGTGTTGTTGATCAAACATCGCATAATATTATGGTCACACTCAGTAATGTCGGAAGCAATCCGGTCTGGGTAGGTGTATATCCATTTGGAAGAGAATCATAGTTACTGCAAGAAAGTAAGTTGAGCACTTTAAGTGTTAGAAGGTGACCTCTTCAAGATCGGAGGTCACCTTTTTTACGAGAGAATTGCTTACAGAGCGAATAAGTGGAAAGGTTAGAATGTGAGTTAATTGAACAGGAAATGACTGTGAGATGGTAGTTATAAACGACAAAAAACGACAATTCCAACTCATTTGACTTTATTCATCAGATGCGCTAAGATTTTGTTAACGCTTTCATGAATTTCACTGAGCGCTCGCTCGGATTAGATGAAAAAGGGGTTTTTTCTTTGAATGTGACGTTAACGAAAGATCAAGAGATGATTCGTGATATGGTCAGACAGTTTGCAAAAAAAGAATTGGCACCAAAAGCGAGACAGCGTGATGAACAATCATTATTTGCCGAACAAGCATTTAAAAAAATGGGTGAATTAGGGCTTTTAGGACTTCCTTTCCCAGAAAGATATGGTGGATCAGGTGGAGATACGGTGTCGTATGCGATTGCTGTTGAGGAGATTGGCTATGCGTGTGGCGGGACAGGTTTAAGCTATGCGGCGGCCGTATCGCTTGGGGCAAGCCCGATTTATTATTACGGGACAGAGGAACAGAAACAAAAATACCTCACTCCGCTTGCAAGCGGAAAAACGCTTGGGGCATTTGGTTTAACGGAGCCAAATGCAGGATCGGATGCAGGAGGCACACAGACAAAAGCTGTTGCCGATGGACCTGATTATGTCATTAATGGTGAAAAATGTTGGATTACGAATGCAAGCTACGCGGATACCGTCATTGTGACCGCCGTGACAGGCGAGCGGGAAGATGGGAAGAAGCAAATTTCTGCTTTTATTGTCCCGACAGATGCTGCCGGATTTTCGATTCGGGCTGATTATGACAAAATGGGCGTGCGCGCGTCTAATACGTGTGAACTTGTATTAGAGGACGTGCGGATCCCGAAAGAAAATGTATTAGGCGATCCAGAAAAGGGGTTTAGTCAATTTTTATATACACTTGACGGCGGCCGGATTTCTATCGCTGCACTTGCAGTTGGCATTGCCCAAGCGGCATTTGACCGGGCACTTGCTTATGCGCAAGAACGAAAGCAATTTGGAAAAGTGATTGGTGCTTTCCAAGCAATCCAATTTAAGTTAGCCGATATGGCGATGGAAATTGATTTGGCCCGGACGATGGTGCATAAGGCGGCGAGCTTAAAAGATGCCGGTCAACCGTTTGGCAAAGAGTCGGCATATGCAAAGTTGTTTGCTTCAGAAACAGCCACACGTGTTTGTAATCAAGCATTACAAATTCATGGTGGTTATGGCTATATGAAGGAATATGAAGTGGAACGGATGCTCCGTGATGCGAAATTGCTGGAAATCGGTGAAGGAACGTCGGAAATTCAACGACTCGTCATTGCCCGTCATTTAGGATTACCACGGACGTAGCAAAGGAGCGAATTGAATGATTAAAAAAATACTAATCGCAAACCGCGGCGAGGTTGCTTGTCGCATTATCCGTACGTGTAAGAAAATGGCGATCAAAACGGTCGCAGTTTATTCAGAGGCTGATAAAGACGCATTGCATACGAAACTGGCAGACGAGGCCTACCATATCGGTGGTGCCCGCGTTCATGAAAGCTATTTAAATCAAACACGAATCATTGAAGTCGCAAAAGAATCTGGAGCCGATGCGGTTCATCCTGGATATGGATTGTTGTCTGAACAAGCGGACTTTGCGACGTTATGTACCGTAGAGGGGCTCATTTTTATTGGACCGAATGCGACAACGATTGCGGCGATGGGAGATAAATTGCAGGCACGGGAAACGATGGTAAAAGCAGGTGTACCGGTTATCCCAGGCAGTAGCGCAGTGACAACAAAGGAAGAAGCGGTACAAGTTGCAGAAGAGATGGGTTATCCCGTCATGTTGAAAGCTGCTTCAGGTGGCGGCGGGATTGGCATTGAATTGTGTGAAGATGAGGAAGCGTGTGCACTTGCTTTTGAACGAACGCTCAAAAAGGCGCAAATGTTTTTTGGGGATGGTGCAATTTTCATCGAAAAATATATTGTGCGTCCTCGCCACATTGAAATGCAAATTGTTGCCGACCAAGCTGGAAATGTCGTTATTTTAGGGGAGCGAGATTGCTCAATTCAACGTCGGCATCAAAAAGTCGTTGAAGAAGCACCTTCACCATTTTTGACAAATGAGACGCGGGAAAAAATGATTGCGATGGCCAAGCAAGCAGCAACATTTATTGGCTATGAAAATGTTGGCACATTAGAATGTTTGGTTGCCGAAAATGGCGATTTTTACTTTTTAGAGATGAATACACGTTTACAAGTCGAGCATCCCGTAACAGAGGAGATTTTTGGGATTGACTTAGTGGAATGGCAAATTCGGATTGCCGCGGGAGAGGTATTGCCGTGGGCGCAAAAGGATTTGCAGCCGGAAGGGCATGCACTAGAAGTACGCATTTATGCTGAAGATCCGGTCAAATTTTTCCCATCTCCTGGAACGATTGCGACATTCAAACAGCCAGAAGCACCTGATATTCGCCACGAGTGTCCAGTCGGTGCAGGCAGTGTGATTACACCGTTCTATGACCCGATGATCGCGAAAATGATCGTCAAAAAGGCAACGCGAACAGAGGCTTGCGAAGCGATGGCTGAGGCGTTAGCCGCATATGATATTACAGGCATAAAAACGAATATCCCACTTTTAAAAGAGATTGTTGCTCATCCCATCTTTTGTGCAGGAGAGGCAACGACATCTTTTTTAAATACACACGCAAAAGATTTTGTGTTAGAGAAAAAGACATCTCCGTCTGAATCGTAAATGAGGCGGTAGGTATACTGGGGGTTGAACAACGTGATGAGTGCAATTCAATCGACGATGGCAGGGAATGTATGGAAAATAACTGTGTCCGTTGGAGATGAAGTAAAAGTTGGACAGGAAGTAGCCATTTTGGAATCGATGAAAATGGAAATCCCAATTGAGGCGCAAACGGCTGGAAAAGTGAAGACCATTTTAAAACCAGAGGGGGAGTTTGTGAATGAAGGAGACGACCTCATTGAGCTTGAATGATTTGTTAAAGCAAGGCCCATTAATTACGGCAGTAGAAGATCACTGTGCATGGTTGTATTTCAATCGACCGGAAGCGGCGAACGCATTATCGTTAAAATTATTAAAGGCATTGAAAGCGCAATGTGAAAAGATCAAAGAAGATCGTGACATCCGTGTTGTCGTCCTTACGGCTGCAACGGGGAAAGTGTTTTGTGCGGGCGCAGATTTAAAAGAACGGGCGGCAATGACAGAAGAAGAGGCCATAGAGACGGTCAAATTGATTGGTGAAACTGTCGAAGCGCTCGCGTCTTTGCCGCAGCCGGTCATTGTTGCGGCGGCTGGTCATGCTTTTGGGGGTGGATTGGAATTATGCCTTGCTGGTGATGTGCGGCTCTTCGCGAAGGACGCGCAATATGGGTTAACAGAAACGAGGTTAGCAATCATTCCTGGCGCAGGAGGGACACAACGCTTGCCCCGGCTCATTGGTCCAGGGAAAGCGAAAGAATTGATTTACACAGGAAGGCGTATTTCTGGCGCAGAAGCGTACGCGATTGGGTTATGTGAGCATGCCGTGCCAGTAGAAGAAATGGCAACCGCTGCCCGAGCACTTGCAATAGAAATGGCGCAAAGTGGGCCGCTCGCATTGCAAGCAGCGAAGCAAGCGATCGACGCCAGCGCAGATTTACCGCTAGCTGAGGGGTTACGACGTGAGCACGAGGCATACCAAACGATTTTACACACGAATGATCGGCTTGAAGGGCTTGCCGCGTTTAAAGAGAAAAGACAGCCGATATATAAGGGCAACTGAGGGAGGCATTGACATGACGGTTGAACAAATGCGCAATGAGAAGAAGAAACAAATTGAGCAAGGTGGGAAAGCACATTACCATGAGCAAAATGCGGAAAAAGGGAAGCTGTTTGTGCGGGAGCGTTTGCGCCTTCTTTTAGATGACGATTTGACATGTGAGGACGGCTTGTTTGCCAATAGTGAAGCAGAAGGTTTACCAGCTGACGGGGTTGTTTGTGGTATGGGGACAATTGGTGGGAAGCCTGTTTGCGTGATGGCCAATGATTCAACCGTAAAAGCGGGCTCGTGGGGTGCGCGCACGGTTGAAAAAATCATTCGCATTCAAGAAACAGCGGAAAAATTGCATGTGCCCATGCTTTATTTGGTCGATTCAGCTGGGGCGCGTATTACCGATCAAGTTGAAATGTTCCCAGGACGGCGCGGGGCTGGAAAAATTTTTCATAACCAAGTAAAGTTGTCTGGCAGAGTCCCGCAAGTATGCATTTTATTTGGTCCATCCGCGGCAGGAGGCGCGTACATCCCGGCATTCTGTGATGTTGTCATTATGGTTGATGGCAATGCGTCAATGTATTTAGGTTCACCGCGAATGGCGCAAATGGTCATTGGTGAAAATGTGACCCTAGAAGAAATGGGCGGCGCGTCGATGCATTGTAGTGTGTCTGGATGCGGAGATATTTTAGCGGCGAATGAACAAGAAGCAATTGAAAAAGCACGTGCTTATTTGCGCTATATGCCAAAAAGCTACGAAGAACAGCCAGCGCGCGAGACACCACGTCCACCAGCGGAATTACCAGGAACGATTGAATCACTCATTCCAGCCAATCAAAACGCACCGTTTAATATGTATGATTTTCTAGACAGACTCGTCGATGAAGAAAGCTTTTTTGAAATAAAAGCGTTATTTGCCCCAGAGCTCATTACGGGGTTTGCCCATTTAGATGGTCGGGTCATCGGTATTGTTGCCAACCAACCGAAAGCAAAGGGTGGCGTGTTGTTTCATGACTCGGCTGATAAAGCAGCACGTTTTATTACGCTCTGCGATGCGTATCATATCCCGTTATTATTTTTAGCGGATATTCCCGGGTTTATGATCGGAACGAAAGTCGAACGCGCCGGGATTATTCGTCACGGGGCGAAGATGATTTCAGCGATGGCAGAAGCAACAGTACCAAAAATTTCGGTTGTTGTGCGCAAAGCGTATGGTGCAGGACTATATGCGATGGCAGGTCCGGCTTTTGATCCAGACTGTTGTCTCGCGTTACCACAAGCGCAAATTGCAGTGATGGGACCGGAAGCCGCAGTGAATGCCGTCTATGCGAAAAAGATTGCAGAGCTCCCAGAGGCTGAGCGGGCAGTTTTCATTGCTGAGAAACGTGAAGAATATAAAGCCGATATTGATGTGTATCGTTTGGCATCTGAACTCGTTATTGATGGGATTGTCAATGGCAATGACTTGCGCGCGGAGTTGATCAATCGTTTTCGTTTATATGAGCATAAAAATGTCACATTTACTGAGCGGAAGCACCCTGTTTATCCGGTGTGATGACATTCCAGCGGACAGAAAGGAGGTTGTGTATCATGTGGCAACCGACAAAAGCACAAATAGAAAAGACGCGCTTATATCAGTGGATGAAGCGACTAGGTTATATAAATGATGAAGACTTTCACCGTGCTTCAATAGAAAATCCAGACTGGTTTTGGCATGAAGTGGTGCGTACACTTGGGGTTGTGTGGCAAAAACCGTATACAAGTGTATTAAATATGGACGATGGCATCGCTTTCCCAAAATGGTTCCAAGATGGGACGCTTAATATTGTTGATAGTGCAGTGACGAAATGGACAGAAGACCCGCATATGCGCACGAAAAAAGCACTCGCTTGGGAAGGGGAGTGTGGGGCGACGATCGACATGACGTATCAAGCGCTTGCGGACAATGTCGAGAAACTTGCGGCAGGATTAAGCGCAAGAGGGATGAAAAAAGGAGATATTGCTGGGGTGCTCATGCCGATGACACCGGAAGTGGTCGTAATTATGCTTGCGTGTGCAAAGCTCGGCGTCATCACAACACCGATTTTTTCTGGCTATGGGGAAGAGGCGATTGCGACACGATTGAACGCATGTGAGGCAAGTGTGCTTTTTACCGCCGATGGTTTTTACCGCCGTGGCAACATCATTTCACTAAAAGAAACAGCAGACGCGGCGGCACAGTCTGTCCCTTCTCTAAAACAAATGATTGTGACAAAACGCGTTGGACAGTCAATTGATTGGGTAGAAGGGCGTGATGTGTCATATGACGATTGTTTATCTGTGGAGAGACATGTAGCTACAGTAGCGATGAAAACAGACGAGCCACTCATGTTACTCTATACATCAGGAACGACAGGGCGCCCAAAAGCAGCTGTCCATACGCATAGTGGTTTTCCGATCAAAGCCGCATTTGATGCAGGTATATGTATGGATGTTGGCCGTGAAGATGCTTTGTTTTGGTATACTGATATGGGTTGGATGATGGGACCGTTTTTATTGTATGGCGCACTGCTCAATGGCGCAACGCTTGTTCTTTATGATGGGACACCTGACTATCCGCAAAAAACACGGCTATTTGATGTGGCAAAGAAGCATCAAGCGACGCACGTTGGGGTATCGCCTACGCTTATTCGGTCTTTAATGCCACACAAGGAAGCGGTGCCTAGCGACCCCCTTGAACATGTTCGCGTGTTTGCGTCGACCGGAGAGCCGTGGAATGATGATCCATGGTTATGGTTGTATGAAAAAATTGGACGAAAACGCATTCCGATTTTTAATTACAGTGGCGGCACGGAAATTGGCGGTGGGATTTTAGGTAATGTACTGACGAAACCAATTGGCGTATCGACATTTAACTGTGCCCTTCCTGGCATGGCTGCAGCGGTGTATGATCAAACGGGGCAAGCGGTTGAACATGCAGTCGGTGAGCTCGTATTGACGGCACCATGGGTCGGTATGACGGCCGGCTTTTGGCAAGAGCGTGAGCGTTATTTGCAGACGTATTGGCAGAGATTTGAGCATGTGTGGGTACATGGCGACTCGGTGTTGTATGAAAGCGGTGAGTGGCGTATTACGGGACGTTCAGATGATGTCTTAACCATTGCTGGTAAACGGGTCGGACCAGCTGAAATAGAAACGGTGTTGGTCAGTCATTGTGATGTGATTGAGGCAGCGGTGATTGGTGTAAATGATGATGTAAAAGGAGAGGCAGCACTTGCTTTTGTTGTCGTAAAAGATCATGTCGTCTTAGATGAAGAATTGATGCAAGTATTACAAACGTTAGTTGAGGTAAAGCTTGGAAAATCTTTACGATTCCGCGCGTGTTACGCAGTGAAGGCTTTGCCAAAGACGCGCAATGGTAAGGTGATGCGCCGTTTGTTGAAAAAAACTTTTCTCGGCGAGGATGTAGGCGACTTGTCAGCATTGGAAAATCATGATAGCTTGCACACCATTCGTGCATTACGCCACCCGTTGTAAAAGGGTGGTTTTTTTATGTATCTAAAATTTTTTTGTCATGATACATAAAATGTATTGCGTTGAGACATTCTATTTTCACATAGGGAGGTGAGATGATATGCAACATCAAAACAACTTGGTTGTACCTGGAGTACAACAAGCACTTGATCAAATGAAGTACGAAATTGCTTCTGAATTTGGTGTCAATCTTGGTCCAGATTCAACTTCTCGTGCGAACGGATCTGTTGGCGGTGAAATTACAAAGCGCCTTGTTCAAATGGGAGCTGGGAAACATTTCTAATTAGGATTCACAAAAATAATAAGCATTGCTTAAAGGGGAAGGCGACGGTCGTCGCCTTCTTACTTTTTAATCACGGATACGTCTTTCATCTTCAGGATTAAAGAAATGTGCTTTGTTCATATCAAGAGCAAGTTCTAGTACGTCACCGCTTTGGACATGGGTACGCGCATTGATGCGGGCGATAAACGACTGTCCAGCAATGTCAGAGTACAACATACTTTCAGCACCAGTGAGCTCAACGACACTAATCGGTGCTGAAATTAATGTGTTCGGGCTTGCCGAAATAAATAGTGGTTCTTCATGAATATCTTCAGGGCGAATGCCTAAAACGATGTCACCATGATCAAAACCTTTTTTACGCAAAAGCGACCGTTTTCCTTCTGGAATTTGGATACGTGTTTCACCAATGACGAAATCAGCCCCATCCAAACGTCCATGCAGGAAGTTCATTGCTGGGGAGCCAATAAATCCACCAACAAACATATTTTCTGGGTGATCATATACATCTTTTGGAGAACCAATTTGTTGCACAATGCCGTCTTTCATGACGACAATACGACTCGCCATCGTCATTGCTTCCGTTTGGTCGTGTGTCACATAAATTGTTGTTGCTTGTAAGCGTTGATGTAATTTAATAATTTCTGCACGCATTTGTACGCGCAATTTTGCATCTAAGTTGGATAAAGGCTCGTCCATCAGAAAGACTTTTGGATCACGAACGATCGCGCGTCCTAACGCAACGCGTTGTCGTTGTCCGCCTGACATCGCTTTCGGTTTGCGATCGAGCATGTGCTCAAGCCCTAAAATATTTGCGGCTTTTTTAATACGTTGGTCAATTTCAGACTGACTAAATTTACGCAGCTTCAAGCCGAATGCCATATTGTCATAGACGTTCATATGTGGATATAAGGCATAGTTTTGAAAGACCATCGCAATATCGCGGTCTTTTGGTGCAACTTCATTCATACGTTTCCCGTCGATGATGAGGTCGCCTTTTGAAATCTCTTCTAGCCCAGCAATCATTCGCAATGTTGTTGATTTCCCGCACCCTGATGGGCCAACAAAAACGATAAACTCTTTATCCTCAATAGTTAAATTGAAGTCGGTAACGGCGCTTACATTGCCCTCATAAATTTTATGAATATGTTTTAATTGAATCGATGCCATGATTATACCTCCATCATTTTCATGTACGTATGTTGTATGCGGTTTCAACTTAATTGTACGAGAATTTACAGCTCTTTGGCTATTGTCAAGCTGCACAAAAAGAACGAGTATCACTTGGGCAGATAGACAATGGCTACACGTTTTGTCCCTGAAGGAGGAAATAGGTAATGGCAGCGTGAGGGAAGCGCCTTAAGTCTAGTCCAGTACGATTCATAAATTTGTTCAGACGGTATTGTAAACTATTTCGGTGTAAATGAAGTGCACTCGCTGCTTTTGAGATGTTCATATGATGGTTAAGATAAACGATAATAGCGCGGAGAAGTTCTTGATCCGTGAGTATTGGTGCTGGCAAAAAGTATCTCTTCACCTTCGCAAATTGTGTCGGTGTGATCGTTTGCGTCAGCCATGATATAGCAGTTTCCGCAGCGCATAAGACGTTCTTCTCCGGATGAATATTGTGGGCAAATGAAAACAATTGCTTCGAAAAGTGCAGCGCGTCATGGACATCTTTTATTGGTAACGGCATGCCTTTTAATAAAGCAACATTTGTATAAAAGTCACTTTGAAGGAGTGTTGCGAGCGCTTCAAGGTCGACATCATCTTCTAATGGTTGCACTGCATAGATGAATAGACCTTCTGTCGTACTTTCCCATATGATTGCTGTGTTATGGGGGAAAATATGATGCACAGCTTCTCTGAAGCTTGAGAGATCCATGGGCGCTGTAGTTAATTTGAAGTAAACAGGGATATATGTTTGATGAGGATCAGGATGAGGCGCTTGCTGCTCACGTAAACAGTGAAACCATTTTTTCTCAATCGCTGTTTTTGGTATCATACTTTCGTTAACCTCTGTGAATACGTGCGCAAGGAGCAGTTGCTCTCTTGCCGTGAGTTTCGTTCGATTGAGATGGATGACAGTGCATGTGTGAGGGTCTTGTAAAGACCAGCGGGTGGCTTTATTTTCTCCATTTTGCCAATGAGCATGACTAAAAGCATGTTTAATGTCGTCAATCATTTGATTCATCCTTTTTAAATGCAGTATTCATTGAAAAACAAGCTGGCATATGCAGCTTGTTTTATGACTTAGCGGGTGGTTCTTCTTCTTTTAACGAGAGAGATTCCTCAATGAGCCCACCTGAGTGCGGATCAATACGTCCACCGCTTAAGCCTTCGTTAATGTAACGGTCGACGTCCATTTCATAGCACGCGCGACCATCACAGTCTTCTTTTGTTTGTTTCCGCTTCAACGTTTATCCCTTCTTTCGTGAGAACGAGTGATCTAATTGTATGACTCGCCTGTCTCATTTAGGATGGGGAGGATGATTCGGTTTTATGCATCGCAGGTTGGTGTTCAGATTCATATACATGATAAAGCATTAAATCGTGAATGGCCTCTTTTAACATAGGCTCTTCTTTTTTAGGGGGTGTTTGCCATGTAATATCTCCATTGTAATGGTACGTACCGGCAATAAATTGTTGTTTATAATAGCATTTAAAGGCCCAAGATTTTTTACGACCAATAGTTGATAAGGGTTTATATTCAAAGTGGACGAGCATATGAATTCCTCCAGTCGTGATGAAAAGCTGTTTTTAGTGTAACATAGATGGAGTCATATGTGATGATGACATGCATGTGTAATGTGAATAAAAGGAGGGAGCTTGCTACGATTGAAAATGTAGTAAGCGTTGAGCGTGAATGTAATTGTATTAATTTTATTTATGGCAACTGTAGGTGCGCTCGTTGGTGCGGCGACCAATTTACTTGCCATTCGGATGTTATTTAGACCTTATCGTGCGTACAAAATCGGGCGTTATCAAGTCCCTTTTACCCCAGGTTTATTACCGAAGCGTCAGCAAGAATTGTCTGTACAGCTCGGTCGGATTGTCGGACAGCATTTATTAACAGCAGAAGGGATCGAAAAGCAGCTTGGAGCGAGTCCGTTTGTCAAAGAAATGACGACATGGACGCAGGAAACTGTGCGTGCGTGGTTACAACGTGAGGAAAGTGTGGCATACTTTTTTCAAAAATGGTTTCAGATCGATGTGCGACGAGAACGATTGACGTCTTTGTCTAAAAAATGGCTCGAAACAAAGTTGACGACATTTTTGGAGGAAAATAAAGATAGACCAGTTGAAGCACTGCTACCTCCAGCGTTAGCACAACAAGTGACAGACTGGTTACCAAAGGCAGTCCATCTGTTTCTAGAAAAAGGGCAACAGTATATTGAGAGTGCAGAGGGGCAGAAAGCCATTTCAAGTATGGTTGAGCGTTTTATAGAAACGAAAGGGAAATTGGGAAGTATGGTTTCGATGTTTATCTCGCGGGAGAAATTAGTCGATATGCTGACACCAGAAATCAAACGCTTGCTGGCGGATGAGCGTACAAAAGAAATGGCGGAGCGCTTTTTACAACAAGAGTGGGAAAAATTTCAAACGCGCCCGTTACAGTCGTTTGAGTTGACAGCATATGTCTCCCCAATATCAGAAAAAGTGATCCTCACATTCGAAGGAGAAGTACCTTTGTTAGATTGGTTAGATGCACCGTTATATACATGGACATCTGCATATGAAAACAATGTTGTTGATGAGTGGGTACCGAATGTGGTACAGCAAGTGCTTGTTTACATACAAGGTCAAGTCAAATCACTGCTACAGAAGTTAAGAATAGAAGAGATCATTCAAGTCCAAGTGGCGTCATTGTCAATGCCGCATCTTGAGAAGTTAATTCTTGCGGTAACAAAGCAGGAACTACGAATGATTACGTATTTTGGTGGTCTAATTGGTGCGGTTGTTGGTTGTTTACAAGCCCTCATTGTCCAGTTTTTGTATTAAAGACATCGCTCAGACTGTATCTTCTGCACAAAACATGTTATAGTCGGTAAGACTGATTTTTGAGGAGCTGATAACATGTCAAAGATATATGACAAGGCACACGAGTTAAAGCAAGCACTAGCAGAAGACGCCGCATTTGTACAACTACAAGATTTACACAAACAAATTGCTGCTGATGATATTGCGCGGAAGATGTTCGATAATTTCCGGAAGTTACAGATGTCATTACAACAAAAGCAAATGCAAGGGATGGACATCTCACCTGAAGAGGCTGAGCAAGCACAAAAGCAGTTTGAGCTCGTTTCACAACATACGCTCATTTCAAAGTTGATGGAAACAGAGCAACAGATGAGCATGATCATTGCAGATGTGAACAAAATTATTACAGAACCGTTAGAAGAGATTCATGGACATTTAGCAGAAGAAGACGAATAACACCATGCGTAGATGAGGCCGGTCACAAAAGTGTGACGGGTCTTTTTTTAGCATCCGAGCGGTTCTACTTACTTGTCTTCTCACATACACCTAAAACAAGCACAAGCTATCTAAGAGGAGGGAACATCACGTGAAGACTTATAAGTTACTCGCAGTAAATATTGATGGTGTATTAGTAGGACCAGATGAGAAGATAAAAAGACGAACAAAGGATGCCATGAACTATTTAAAAAGGAAAGGCGTTAAAATCGTGTTAATGACGTCTAAGCCTTATACTTATGCGAGGAAAGTGGCAAAAGCATTAAAAATGGAATGTATGATTATTGCCCATGGTGGTGCTCTCATTTCCGATACGGAAAAAAAGGAATGGTTCGATCGTTCACTGCATATTGAAGTTGCATTAGATGCGTGTCATGTATTGGAACGGTTTCATGGCGATATTCGCCTCATGTATGATGATCATGCCGTTGCGAGTAAAGACAATCAAAAACAAACATTGCTTGCCCGCATATCGCTTACCTCTCCGGGCGATTACATTGTGTATCCGACGACCTATGTTGATTCTTTATATGAGCAAGTTTTAAAGGAAGGGAAAGGTCCACTTAACTTTACGCTTCGCTTTGAAAATGAATCGGATGCACGCTATGCTCGGGATATACTGGCAGAAGAGGTAGGGGACTTAGATATTGCGCGCACATCAGAGGGAAGCATGATGATACTCGGTCAAGGGGCCGCAAAAGGGCGCGCGTTGCAATGGTTGCTTCGTAGAGAAAATATCGCCGCGGAAGAATCCGTTGTCATTGGAATGGGGGATGACGATCTAGAAGTTGTCGAGCACGCCGGACTCGGTGTTGCAATGGGGAACGCTAGTCCAGCGGTACAACAACAAGCAAGTTGGGTAACGCGTACTGCAGAGGAGGATGGATTTGCTTATATGGTACATGAAGTGTTCCGAAAGCAATTTTCATTGTCAAATAGAGGCGCATTTACACAAAAAAGCGAACGTCTTTAAGGAGGTTCGCTTTAACGTGCGAATAGCAACAGTTTACCGCTACGTGTGAGACGGTGGGTCCGTTCCAATGCATCATTTTTTGCTAACATGTCTTTAGCCAATGCCATGGCTTCTATATCCGATGTCGCATCAAAACGCTCATTGAGGAGTGATGCACCATCCTTTGCGAAAGCTGTTAAAAAATAAACCATGATCATATCACCTTCCTGGTAGCGGTTTCATGTATGTTTGCTGAGGAGCAATCTTTTTTTACAGTATAACATGAGTGGCTATGTCATTCACCTATTTTTTTTTCAAGAATAGAATGGTTAGAGAGGAAGGAGGGAATGAGAATGACCGATGAACATAAGCAATCGCTCATGTCATTAGGACAACAGTATACAAATTATCCAGTGAAATTAACGATGGGAGACGGGCAAGAATTTGAATCCATTATCGAATATGTTGATGAAAATTATTTGTATGTCATGTATCCCGTGGATGAACATGATCAGCCACTTCTTTTGTCTCAAATAGAAGGATATGAGGCAACACAAAACCGGCAATTTGGTTATGGTTATCCTTATTACGGCTATCCACCTCATCGTCCTCGTCCATACGGTTGGCGGCGCTGGATATTACCATTAACAGCGTTGGCGGCAATTGTATTGCTGTAAATATGGTTTCAGGGCTTCTTCATCGGAAGTCCTTTTCTTATTTTTCTTGCTAAAATTTCGGCAAAAAGATAAAAAAGTATGGGAGTGTGGCATAATATTGCATAAAATCGCCCATAATTTCGTTTTTTACATTAAATGATGTAAAATGGGTTTAAACCATCGAGTAAGAGGAGGAAATAAAAGGTGGAACAATATCAAATATATTTAGTTGAAGACGAAGAAAACTTAGCTGAAGTGCTTAAGACGTATTTACAAAAAGAAGGTTGGCAAGTAACCGTATTTACGAATGGACATGACGCCATGCAAGCTGTAAATGATGAACCGCATTTATGGGTTTTAGATATTATGTTGCCTGGGAGAGATGGCTATCAAGTATTAAAGGCCATTAAGCAACGCGCGGATACACCCGTGATTTTCATTTCGGCACGCGATCAAGATTTAGATCGTGTTCTTGGATTAGAGATGGGGAGCGATGATTACTTGGCAAAGCCATTCTTGCCACAAGAGCTCATCATTCGGGCGAAGAAATTGTTGAATCGTGTGTATGGGACAAGCGTGTTAGAAGTGAACAACATGTTGCTCAGTGGCTATAACATCGATCCTGTGAGTCGTGTCATTGTGGACAAGGAAAATGAAGATGAAGTCATTGAAATGACAACAAAAGAGATGGATGTCACATTGTTGCTAATATCAGAGATCGGCAAAGCTTTTTCACGTGAATTCATTTTGAAGAAGGTATGGGACCGAAAATATATAGGCTCAGCGCGTGCAGTTGACGATGTTGTCCGTCGTGTCCGTAAAAAAATGCCACGATTGCATGTAGAAACATTGTACGGTTATGGATACCGTGTTTTGCGTTCATGATCAAAATGAATTTGACGCGCCGCATTTGGCTCGCGTTCGTCTCGCTCATTGTACTCGTCACGTTGTCAATTATGATTGTGTATCCATTATCGATTAGAGGAACGATGACGGAAGAAACGTATCGCATGATTGAAAATCATATTCAAATGCGTCTGAATGATGAGGTCGATTATTCCTCTAGGCTTGCACCATGGGAACATGGTTTTCATCAAGCGTCAGAAGGAAAAGGAATGATTAGCTACTTCTTGATGCGGTTGCCAGAGGGCAAGGCGAGAATTGACGACACACAAGACCCCATTATTACGAAAATGATGGAGAATGCGGCAAACCAAAAAAAAGAGCGTCAACGTTATGAAATGACGTTTGATGGACAAACATTGTTTTATGTCATGCAGGAGTTAAAGCATGAAGTGTATATTGTCTCGTTTATGTGGGATACCTATCGCGACGAGATGGTTGATCGTCTTTGGGAACGGTTGCTCTATTTAGTCCTTTTAACAAGTGTTCTTAGTTTATTGCCAGCGATATGGTTAAAGCACTATTTAAAACAACCGCTCGCGTTGCTCGGTCACCGACTTGAACAAATTGCAAATCGTAACTGGCAAGAAGCTTTACACTGGGAAGGTGATCCCGACTTTGAACGATTGTCGTTTCAATTTGAAAAAATGAGGAAGAATTTGAACCGGTATGATCGTTCACAAAAGACGTTCATTCAACATGCGTCACATGAACTAAAGACACCTATTATGGTTATTAAAAGTTATGCTGCTTCTGTTAAAGATGGCATGATGCCAAAGGATAGCTTAGAGCAAACAATGGACGTCATTACTGAAGAGGCAAATCGGATGGAACGTCGTGTCATTGATATGTTGTATTATACAAAGCTTGACCAAATGCAACAAGAACAGTTGCAAGTACAAACATTTTTGTTTGGACAACTGGCTTACCAAATTGAGGAGCGTTTTCGTTACCAACGTGACGATGTGACGATTCATGTTGGTGGTGCAGATGTTGTGCTTCAGGCTGATTTAGAGCAATGTGAAGTATTACTGGAGAATTTAGTAGAAAATGGTCTTCGTTATGCCACAGGTCATTTATCGATTCGCGCAATTGATCGTTCAGAGACGGTTGATTTGATTGTTGAAAATCAAGGTGAACCGATTGACGACGATTTGACGAAGTTGTTCCAGCCGTTTTATAAAGGGAATAAAGGAAAGTTCGGTTTAGGGCTAGCGATTGTCAAACAAATTGCGACGCTTCATCACGGGACAGCTCAAGTGGAAAATACAGAAGACGGCGTTCGATTCACCATTTCAATTCCTAAACAGTCCTCAACACAACAAGTACCGGCGGAAAAGAAAAAGAAAAAAGAGCGTAGACGAGGAAAGGGTAACGTAGAAAAAAAGTGACATCATGGTAAAAATAAATAGGCCGGATGCAGGATCATACCTGCACCCGGTCTATTTATAATATGTCTGCTGGTGTTTTTTGAAAGGCTGGTTTGTAAAAACGGCGTTGTTCAAGTGCCATCACTCTTTCTGAAAATTGGCCTGGTTCAATGTTCACGAGTGCATCGTTCATCATCGTAATCCTCGCATCGAATTGATCAATAAGGTGAAGGACTTCTGCTTCACGAATCATCGGTGATTTAGGGCTCCCCCACTCCCCTTTCCCATGATGACTGAGGACGAGATGTTGTAACGCGACAACCTCTTCCCCGTCTATGTGTAATTCCTTTGCTGTCTCAGCAATTTCAGCAGCAATAATGGAAATATGACCAATCAATGTTCCTTCTACCGTATATGTTGTATCAATGGCCCCAGATAGTTCTCTTACTTTGCCAAGGTCATGCAAAATGACACCTGCATAAAGCAAGTCTTGATCTATATCTGGATAGAGGTTAACAATGCTTTTAGCAAGGTTTAACATAGAGACAACGTGATAAGCGAGACCAGACATAAATTCATGATGGTTTCTTGTTGCTGCAGGTGACTCTAAAAATGCTTGCTCGTGTTTTTTGATTAATGCCCTTGTTAATCGTTGAAGATTGGGGTTACGAATGTCAAAAATAAATTCATTAATGACCGCAAGCATATCGTCTTTTTGTAACGGAGCAGTACGAATAAGGTCCTCAATTTTCACATGATCATCTGCAGTCACTTGGCGGATGCTGCTAATTTTTAATTGTAGACGTCCACGGTAATCAATGACTTCTCCTCGAACATGTACCATTGTTTTATTACAAAATGTGGTTTCATCTTTTTCGTTAATGCCCCATAGCTTTGCCTCTATTTCGCCAGTTTGGTCTCCTAGTATGAGGGTAAGGAAAGGTTTATGATTACTAGCAATTTGTTTTGTGGCGGTTTTGATGAGTAAGTAGTGGTCAATAGGGGTACCTGCGCGTGCATGCTGAATGCCTTTTTTCATAATTTCACCTCTTGAATGACGGAGTTGTTTTTCAGTATATCATAGCTAGGCGTATGCGTGTCTTTTAATTTCACTAGATGGTCGTTCTACTTCTGCCGGACAAGTCATAGGGTAGCTATATAAGGAATGAAAACATCGGCATAGTCGTCGTTATCCTTATTACACAAGGAGATCAAATATAGTTGGAGGGATGATTGGAAGATGAAGTCAAATCAAATGAGTCAAATGATTGCCTTAGTGTCCGTAGTTGCTTTAGTGATTGCGTTCCTTCTCACACAAACATCACTAGGTACCTTTATTGTCCAAAGTCCGTGGTGGGTATATGCTGTGCTTGCAGGCGTTTTCGTTAGTGGGTATATGTGGCTGAAAACGATGAGGGAAGAGAACGAAGTAGAACAGGAAAGCATTGAACAGGAAGGGCAAGTGTACATGGAACGACTCGAGGAAGCGCGCGGGAAAAAAGCGCGACAAGAGTGACTCATGATATGAAAGAAGCAGGTGATCCATGGTGGTCACCTGTTTTTTATAGGTAAGAATGAAGTTACTCGTCTTTTTTATCTTCGTCTTTCTTTTCATCCTTTTTCTCTTCATCCTTTTTCTCTTCATCTTTCTTCTCTTCATCTTTTTTATCTGTATCTTCTTTGCTTTCTTCAGCGTCAGCTGGTGGTGTAGCTTCTTCAGGAACAGTTGTCATTTGATCAAGAAATTCTTTCAAGTCGTCATCATGAAGCTTGACCTTATATTTCTCAATCAGTTCTTTGATGACTGTTTGAATCGGTTTACCGTTTTCTTCAATGAATTTCTTTTCGATTGCATCACGATTCGCCTCAAATGTATCGAGACGCTCGGTCACTTCGATGATGTGAAAACCATGATCAGATTTTACTGGTTCGCTAATTTTACCTACTTCTAAATCAAAAGCCGCATCACTAAACTCAGGAACCATTTCCGAACGGTTAAATTCACCAAGGTTTCCATTTTCTTGTTTAGACATTTCATCTGTAGAGTACTCTTGAACAGCTTCGTCAAATTCTTTCCCATCGTTTATTTCATCAATGACCTTTTTGGCTGTGTCTTCATCTTCCACCAAAATATGACGTGCTGCAACGCGCTCGTATTGCTCTTTGTTTTCATTGAATTCTTTTTCTAATACTTCATCAGATAGATCAAGACCTTCTGCTTGCAGGTGTTTTAGTGCAATGTTAGGGATGACAAAGCGGTCTTTCACATCGTCAAGTGTTTTCAGGTTTTCCGGACCGTCTTTAAGCAACTCAAGTAATTTCTCATCTGATTCAATTTGATTTGCTTTTTTCCACTCTTCAAAACCAGCGTCAATTTCTTCTTTTGAAATGTCTAAGTCTTTGCTTGCACGCAATGGCAAGTCAGTGTAAAGGGCTTGAGAGATACTGCCTTGAACGAGTTGGAGTTGTTGGTTATTTTTCGCTTCCTCGTAAAGGCTATCTTTTGTAATGACATTTTCACCATCAATGGTTAGAACGGTGTCACTTGCATCGTTATTGCACGCAGTGAAAAGGGTTAAGCTCGCAATGCCTAAAGCAGTGAGTAACGTTTTCTTCATGCAGCACACTCCTCAAATAAGATCAAAATCATTTTTACGCACACCATAGAACAGGCTTTCTTGTATGTGCATAAGTTTTACTATAGCACAAATGTACTTTGAGAACAATGATCATGTATAGGTGAAAAATTAGGGCAAACGCCCAGTACTTATCTCTTCGTGCTGCATAGGATATGGTAACAAAGCACAGGGGGGTGTTCATATGTCTGGATACCAAGGTGGGCTTGCATTAATCCTTGTTATATTCATTTTACTAGTTATTATTGGAGTGGTGGTTTTTTAGGCAGGCGCACTTCCTGTTGCTTTTGTGAAAAAATGAAAGAAATAATCAAAGGAGGATGACACTCGTGAGTTATGCTGCTGGTGCTTCTTATAATGGATTTGCTTTACTTGTAGTTTTGTTTATCTTACTTGTGATTATTGGAGCTTCTTGGATTTGCTAATCTCAAGTGTATGCTGCCCAAGTAGTTTGGGCAGCATGATACATAGCCTTCCGGAAGTCTGAGATGAGAGGCCGGAGATCGGAATCGTAAGAGCCAGAGGTTAGAGAAGGGTTATCAGCGTAGATAATCCTTCTTATTTGATTTTTAGTCATAAAATTGTGTACGCTGGGAGTAGGAATCAGGAGAGCCGGGGTCATCTGACTTCTGGCGACGGAGTTCTGACTGTTGGAGAGGGTGGTTTGTTTGGCATCACGTCGTCAGAAAAAGCAAAGCGGACGTTTTTATCAGTATGGATTTTACGTTGTGTGTACCATCTTAGTCGTCATTACGGTGACAGTCATCTTTTTTTTCAGCCGTCTATTTGCGGCACAGGAGTGGCGCCTTCCGTCCAGTGAGCATGAGTCAGAAACTGTCGTAGATATGACATTCACTCGGGAAGAAGTGAATAGGCTTCTTGGTCATTTGATGAAACAAGACGGGGACATGCATGTTCAATTTGTATTGACGGACGAGGATGTTCGTTTTTACGGGAAAATTGATACAGTCGTTTCAACCATTGATATCGCCATGACATTTACGCCAGAAGTCCAAACGGATGGTTCTTTATTGCTGCGGGCACATACACTTTCAGCCGGTCAATTATCATTATCACCTGAATATGCGCTGCGCATGTTTATGGCTACGGGGGAATGGCCAGATTGGCTTGAAATATTGCCAGAAGAAGAGGCGCTCGTGTTGCATTTACAAAACATTGAGGCACTTTTTCCATATGGTGTGTATGTGAAAGAGATTGATTTGCCGGGAGACCGTGTGGAACTGTCCATTCAGAAAGCAATGGACGAGCAATAAGAAGAACGGGAGCATTGACGGAAAGGGCGTCATTGCTCCCGTTTTTTGTGTGGAAAACTGATTACGGTTTGTCAGTGATGTGTGCACGGATGGCTGTTGCGTAAGTTTTTAAAGCATCAAAGTCAGGTGTGGTCGTTTGCGTATGCCAAAGCGGTCCATACAAACCACTTTCTTCATAGCGTGGCAGGAGGTGTAAGTGGTAATGGAAAACACTTTGTCCTGCCTTCTCGCCGTTGTTATTTAATACATTCATTCCTTGCACTTGAAAGGTTTCCTTTAATGCCGTCGCGATCTTAGGAACAACGGAAAAAAGCTTTGCCGCGCTGTCCGCCGGTAGTGTGTAAATATTTTCATGGTGTGCTTTTGGTATGACGAGTGTGTGTCCCTTCGTTACTTGTGAAATATCAAAAAAGGCAAGGGTGTCGTCGTCTTCATAAATTTTTGTGGCAGGGACAGTTCCTTCAACAATTTTACAAAAAATACAGTCTGTATGCATGCCGCTCACCTCGGTCACTTTATTTTCTCTAGTGTACCTGTTCCGTACCGGTGGTGCAATGAATAAACAGTGCGCAATCAACGATATTTTGCTACACTAGAGTGGAAGTAGATGTCGAGGAGTGATTGAGCGTGGGGAATTTATTAGTGATTGATGAATTGACTGGTGGTTATACTCCGAAGAAGCCAGTGTTAGAGCGTGTTTCTTTTGCTGTACAAGCAAAAGAAATTGTTGCCTTAATTGGTTTAAATGGTGCTGGGAAGAGTACGACAATTAAACATGTGCTTGGGTTAATGGAACCGCAAGGCGGAAAAGTGACGATTGATGGACGTACGTTTTCTGAGGATAGCGATACATATCGTCGTTCATTCGCCTACATTCCAGAGACCCCATTATTGTATGATGAGTTGACGCTTTGGGAGCATTTACAATTAACAAGTGTTGCTTATGGAATTGAAGAAGATGTTTTTGTGAAACGAGCAGAGGCACTGCTTGCTGAATTCAACATGACAAGAATGAAAAATTGGTATCCTAGCCACTTTTCGAAAGGGATGCGTCAAAAAGTCATGATTATTAGCGCTTTTTTAACAGAGCCATCGTTGTACGTTGTTGATGAACCTATCGTTGGTCTGGATCCACTTGGGATACAGTCATTTTTAAATTGGATCACACGAATGAAAGAACAAGGTTCAGCTGTACTGATGTCGACACATATTTTGGCTACCGCTGAGCGCTATTGTGATCGGTTTGTCATTTTGCATCAAGGGAAAGTCGTGCTACAAGGGACGCTTGCTGACATGCGCGAGGCCATTGGACAACCAGGGGCGACATTAGATGATATTTATATTGAAATGACGAAGGAAGAGCGGTCATGAAGGATGCATTGACATTATGGCATGAGCGCAAGTCGAATTATTGGAAAGAGGCCCGTGGGTACTTACGTTTTATTTTAAATAGTGGTTTTGTTGTTTCACTATACTTCTTGTTTATTTTCTTGACGATTTATTACCAGCGTTTTGTGGAAACAATGCCGGAGCATTTCCCTGTTGCTTTGTTATTAACATTATTATTTACGTGGCGTCTGACGGCCGGAGGTGTGCGTACGTTTGTCAAACAAGCAGATATTGTTTTTTTACTCCCGTATGAAGCACGGATGCAGCCGTATTTTGCTCGCGCAGTTCGATATTCAATGCTGTGGCAGTTGGCCTATATCATTGTGCTTATGATGGCAGCAGGTCCGCTATTTACGGCACGAATTGGAGAAGGGGCTGTTTTTTGGCTCGCACTTGTCGTGTTACTCGCATTGAAGAGTTGGAACGTATTAGCCGTTTGGCAAGAACAACGCTTGCCGAGCAAAGGAGAACGTGTCTCGCACATTTGTTTGCGACTTTTATTAAATGGTGTGACTGTTTACTTATTATTTGTAAAAGCACCGTATTGGCTTGTACTTGGTTTGTTGGTGTTTATGGTGTTATTGTATGTACTGTATTGGCGCGGATTCTCGTTAAAGTATACGTTGAAATGGGCGCGGTTGATTGAGGTTGAAAGCAGCATGCTCATGTTCTTTTATCGCATTGCCAATGCATTCATTGATGTACCACAGCTGCAGCAGCAAGTGCGTGAACGGAAGTATGCCTCTTTCATGATCCCTTTCCTCGGTGGGAAAAAGCGAACGGTGTATTCATTTTTATACGCGCGAACGTTCTTGCGTGCAAATGATTACGTTGGGACGTACGTCCGCCTTTTGTTTGTGGGTGGAATTGTGCTGTATATCGTGCCTACTGGATGGCTGCAAGTAGCGATCGCATTGTTATTTATCCATATGACGATGATGCAGTTGTCGACACTGTCGTTTCATTATGTGACAAATATGTGGGTCGATTTATATCCAGTACGTGTTAATGAGTCAAAAACAGCGTTAACGATGGTCGTGTTGCGCTTGCTTGTCGTACAAGTCGTCTTGTTTAGTTTCGTGATCGTGTTGACACAAGCATTTTTACATGCAGGTGTGATGCTTGTTGCAGGTAGTTTGTTTGCCGTATATGGTAGTTACACACTCATTCACCGTAAGAAAGGGAAGTATCGTCGGGTGCGGTGAGAGATGGTTATAGATAGAAGAAAAAGCGCTAGAACAAATAGCCTGTTCTAACGCTTTTTTTATGGGAAATGTGAGTATCTTTTAGTGACTTAAATGACGTGTGTTAAATCCCAAATAAAGAGCCAAACGGATTAAACCGTGCAAGATAGCTCGACAAAATTGAGAAATGCCCGCTCACGAGAAGAATGCCTAGCACGATCATAAAATAACCGCTCACTCTTTGAATGACAGGCAAATAACGATGCAGGCGTTTCATTTTATGTAAAGATCGACTCCACATGAGCGCAACGGCTAAAAATGGAAGTGCCATGCCAAAAGAATAAACAAGCAGCAGGAAAGCACCTTGCCATGCGGTTTGACTGTTGCTTGCAAGTGCGAGAATGGAAGATAGCGCCAAGCCAATACAAGGTGTCCAACTTGCAGCGAATAAAAACCCAAGTAACAGTGATTGTGAAAAACTGCCTGCGCGCTTCGGTGTCACATGTATGCTTTTATTTGAAAGAAGCGCACGAATGGAAATCAATCCCGACGTTTGTAATCCAAATAAAATGATAATGATCCCACCTACTTGTGCGAGCAATGTCCGGTTGCCAAAAACGAGCTGTCCAATAAATGTTGAGGCAAAACCGAGTAACAAGAAGATGACCGTAAAGCCACAAATAAACCCGAGGCTACGAGACAAAATGATGGCTCTTGGTGCCATCACTGCACGCCCAACGACGTTTGTACCCGTAAGTTGCGATAAGTATGCTGGCATTAATGGAAAGACACAAGGTGAGAAAAAAGAGATGAGTCCTGCAAAAAAGGCAATACTAAGTGTGACATCCATGGCTGATCCTCCTGAGAAATATACATCATACTTGCATTTAGTGTAACATGTGTGTTGACAGAAACAAATAGTGCGCGACTGTGAACATTTTGTGATCAGCGTGTGTACATATGCAAATCCTACTGGAGACGGAGGATAAACCGTACTGTAGCAGTGGTGCTTTTTTTTGGTGAGATGATTATAATAAACAGGGAGGAGGCGTAAGCTTGTGCGCACAAAGTCATTTTTAGGGATGTTGTTTCTCATTATTGGGTTGATATCGTTTTTTATGCTTATCGGCGGGTCTACAGCGCGCCTTGTAGCCCCAGTGTTATTCTGTGGGTTGGGGTTTTATTTTTATCAAGGTGGTAGCAAGTTCTTGTCGTTATTGTTTATGCTCATTGGTGTGGCGATGTTTGTCGACCAATTATTTAGTATTAGCTTTTTTGGCTTGCTTTTTGCTTTCGTATGTTTATATTACGGATTACAATTAGTGAAACAAACAGAAACAGATCGCAGCAGTCATCGTTGGATGAGGTGGCGCAAGCGTGAGGTTGAAGAGGGAGATGTGACTGTTATACCATCAACCTCCGCTGGGGTTTTAAAACCAGCACAGCTTATAACGACAAGAGACATGCGGCGACATTTTATTAGTGATATTCGATATACAGGTGCAGCGTTTGATTTACATGATTTAACGATTTGGAACGGCATTGGTGATATTCGTATGGATTTGGCGAAAGCCATCATTCCAGCAGGAGAAACAGTGCTTGTATTGCAAGTCGGATTAGGTTCAATTACATTATACGTCCCAGATGATGTTGCTGTATCTGTTCAAGCCGGTAGTGTTGTTGGCGATGTGACAATTTTTCAAGAGCGTCAGTCTGGTTTTAATCAACAAGTAAGCATGCGTTCACAAGATTATGAGACAAGTACACGCCGCGTGAAGGTGGTGGCAGCAACATTGGTCGGGGATGTGAAGGTGAAAGAGCTATGAAAAAACATCTTGCCCGCTTTCACTGGCAATTCATTCGTTATTCTTTACTATTAAGTTTTACCGTTACACTCATTCTAGGCTTTTTTATGTCTTATAAACTTCCACAAGGGTTGGTTTCTTTTATTACAAAACAATTTGCAGGCATGCCGCTTATTTTTTGGAGTGTCCTCGTTGTTATTTCAAGTGGCGTGATTGGTGGACTGATGATAGCCATGCCGTTCAAACGCCGACTAGAATCGCTTGTTGAAGGTGTGATGTATTATGAGCGAGGTTCTTTCAGGCATCGGATTGAAGTGTCAGGTGAAGATGAAATGGCTGAGCTTGCAGCACGACTAAATATCATGGCGGGACAGATTGAAGCGAAAGTGTTGTCATTACAACGTTTATCTGTGGAAAATGCCGCAATTAAGCAAAACGTTAGGAAAGCAGCGGTGACGGAGGAGCGACAACGGCTTGCGCGGGAGCTACATGATGCTGTTAGCCAACAATTGTTTGCCATTTCAATGATGACCGCAGCGATGAAAGGGCAGTTTGCTGATCATAAGGCGTATGACCAATTGGCGCTTATCGAACAAATGGCAAGCGACGCACAGTCGGAGATGAGGGCGTTATTAATGCATTTACGTCCAGCCCATCTTGAAGGAAAGAGCCTTGTACAAGGTTTGAAAAAGTTGTTTGCAGAACTAGAAGGAAAACAAGATATTCAAATCATCGCGGTCATTGACGATGATTTGCGGTTGCCCCCAGCTTTTGAAGACCAGCTATTTCGTGTCATTCAAGAGGCATTTTCCAATATTTTGCGTCATGCGAAAGCAAATACAGTTGATTTCCAGTTAAAGCGTGCTGCCCGAGAATGGCGCCTGCGTATTACAGACGATGGGGTTGGATACGAGGCAGGGAAAATTTCTACAGGCACGTATGGTTTGCAAACGATGAAAGAACGAATCCATGAAATTGGTGGAACGGTACAAGTCGATTCTGTGCCATCTAAAGGGACACGCGTAGAAGCGAAAATCCCGATCGTATGGCAAGGAGATGATAATAAATGATTCGGGTAGTATTAGTGGATGACCATGAAATGGTTCGGTTAGGGTTAAGTGCATTTCTTTCTACACAGGAGGATTTAGATGTATGTGGACAGGCCTCTAATGGGAAAGAAGGTATTGAATTAGCTAAGGCGCACCGCCCTGACGTTGTGTTAATGGACTTAGTCATGGATGAAATGGACGGGATTGAAGCAACTGCAGCACTGACAAGAGAATTACCAGATACAAAGGTCATTGTCCTCACAAGCTATATCGAGGATGAGAAAGTATACCCGGTTATTGAAGCAGGAGCTTTTAGTTATTTGCTGAAAACATCTAGTGCCGTGACCATTGCAGATGCGATTCGACGCGCAGCAGCAGGAGAAGCATTTATTGAGGCACAAGTAACAAGTAAAATGATGGCAAAAATGCGTGAGAAAAAAAGTGCGCATTTACATGAAGAATTGACAGCGCGCGAGCTAGAGGTACTTAAGCTCATTGGAGACGGAAAAACAAACGCAGAAATTGCGGAGATATTATATATTGGTGTGAAGACAGTAAAAACACATGTCAGTCATATTTTGCAAAAGTTGGAACTTGAAGACCGAACTCAAATTGCAATTTATGCGCATCGGCACGGGCTCGTCCAGTAGGGGACAGAGAGATGATAAAAAAATTACTTATTATAACCGGTGGATTTCTATCGGTCGTTGTGCTTGCTTTTGCTATTTTTACTGCTTTTATATTAGTGGGCACATATCAAATTGATGAAGAAAAGCTAATCATGCATAATGCGAGTGTGCTCGTTGATGCTGATGGAGAGATCATTACAAACTTATTTATGGAAAATCGCGAAGTGGTCGCGGTTGAAGATATCCCTGAACATGTAGCGCATGCTTTTGTTGCGATTGAAGATGTGCGTTTCTATACTCACCATGGTATTGATATTCGTGCCATTGGACGAGCACTTTATCGAGACATTTTAGCTGGGGCAAAAGTTGAAGGAGGTAGTACAATTACGCAACAGCTTGCCAAAAATATGTTTTTATCGCACGAGAAAGCGTGGTTGAGAAAGACAAATGAAGTGTTAATCGCGATGAACTTAGAGCGTCGTTATAGTAAAGATGAGATTTTGGCAATGTATTTAAACCAAGTTTACTTTGGACACGGCGCATACGGGATTGAAGCGGCTGCACATTTGTATTTTAATAAGTCTGTAAATGATTTGACGGTGTCTGAGGGAGCTATGTTGGCAGCAGTGGTCAATGCGCCCGGAACATACTCTCCTTTCGAAAATATAGAAAATAGTAAGGAGCGACGCGATCTCGTATTAACCGTGATGGCAAAGGAAGGTTATATTACGACAGAGGAAGCAAATGCATATCAAGCAGAAGAAATTGTGACCGATCGTCAAGAACGACAAATAGATGAATCGCTTTATACGTATGTTGATATGGTGATGGATGAGGCACTAGAACGTTATGGTATTAGTCATGAAGAACTATTGACAGGTGGTTACCGTATCGAAGTACCTATAGACCAAATATTGCAACAGCAAACATACAAAGCACTACAAAATGAACGTTATTTTCCAGCAGAGAGCAACGATGCACAAGCGGCGATGATGTTTATGGATGTAGAAAGCGGTGGGATTCTTGCTGTGCAAGGGGGACGCGATTATGTACGGCGTGGGCTCAATCGGGTTTATACGAAGAGATCGCCTGCTTCAACGTTTAAACCACTCGCTGTTTATGCGCCTGCGCTTGAAACAGGTCGTTATACGCCTTATTCAATGTTGACAGATGAACTCTTTCAATACAATAATCAATGGATTCCTGAAAATTATACCCATACGTATACCGGAGAAATGACGATGTATGATGCAATTAAGGAGTCAGCAAATGCACCAGCTGTGTGGTTGTTAAATGAAATGGGTGTGGATGAATCACTCATGTACTTGAGGAAATTTGGGTTTCAGTTACCTGATCGGGACTTGCATATTGCTTTAGGCGGATTGGAGGAAGGG
This sequence comes from Bacillus sp. FSL W7-1360, assembly GCF_038592975.1. Taxonomy (NCBI): domain Bacteria; kingdom Bacillati; phylum Bacillota; class Bacilli; order Caryophanales; family Bacillaceae; genus Bacillus; species Bacillus sp. FSL W7-1360. The sequence continues at coordinate 416,620 of NZ_CP151950.1, forward strand.
GTCTCACCGTATGAAATGACAGCTGCATATCGTGCATTGGCACATGAAGGCAAGCGTGTTCGTCCCTATGTAATTAAAGCCATTTATGATCAAAATGGACGTATTGTCGGAGATGCTGGACCTGTACAAACAGACGTCGTTTCTCCGCAAACCGCATGGTCAATGACACAAATGCTCACCGGTGTCGTGACAGATGGGACTGGTCAAAGTGATATTCAGACGAAAACTGCTGTCGCAGGAAAAACAGGGACACAACAACACCCCCTTGTAGAAGGTGCGAATAGTGATGTGTGGTTTGTTGGGTATACGCCGGAAGTGGTTGGCGCTGTTTGGATGGGATATGATTCGGCGACAGAAACAAGTTATTTTGCAGGTGGCAGCAATTATCCAACGATGTTGTTTCAAGAGATGGTGAACAAGTTGCCACATGAGCAAGTGACATTTAAGCAACCTGAAGGAACGATAGATTTAGTTGGTTCTAAAGCAATGCGTGCAATTGAAGGATTGACAGCAACGTATTCTCTTGGTGGTGAAGGGCTTGTCAGTGTCGCATTGTCATGGGAAGGAGAAGAGGACTCAGGCATCGAATGGCGTGTGTACACAATTGATGGAGAGCGTCGTGAGCTTGTTGCAGAGTCATTGACCGTTCCGCACTTTTCAGAAGGGCGATGGAATCCATTTTCAATCCCTCATTATCAAGTTGTGGCATATGATCCTATTGCGAATGTAGAAGGAGCCGCTTCAGAAGTGGTCGTCCCATCATTTTCATTTTAATCTCATTGAAGCATCTGACCTGCAAGAGAGTAGGTAGATGCTTTATTTTTTCTTGTACTTAATTTAGTATACATGCACATTATGACAATGGGCGCATAAGTTTGAGAGAGGGTAATGTAGTTAAATTGTCCTAGTGGAAAGGCCCATGAGTCCAGTTGCGATGTAAGAAAGTCTTATGTCGATATAGAAAAGGATAGATGTTAAACGATACCCTACCCTACATTTAAGAATTTAATGTAAAGGAGGAATGTATTTTGTCTCAACCGAATATGCCTAATTTTACGCCTGCGATTGATGTTACACGTGAAGATGTCGTCAACCTGTTATTAGCTTCTATCGCGATGGAAGAGATGGGTTTGGCGCATATTATTAATGCAGAGGGCGAAAAAATTCAATACATTTTAGGCACGTTACCAGGTATAACCGGTCCACCAGCAACAATGCAAGATGTCATTGCTGTAAATGAAAGCGTACAGTCAATATTAGATGCAGTCTTTAAAAAAGAGATTGTCTTAGATTCTAAGCTGAAGAGAACAACAGACATTCCGACATTAGTAGGTCCAACGGGTCCAATTGGTCCAACGGGGTCATCAACAGGCCCAACGGGACCAACGGGACCAACGGGTCCAACGGGACCAACGGGTCCAACCGGTCCACAAGGTCCAACCGGTCCACAAGGACTCATTGGTTTAACAGGCCCAACAGGTGCACAAGGTCCAACAGGCCCAACCGGTCCAACGGGTCTGCAAGGTGCCATTGGTCCAACCGGTCCAACCGGTCCAACGGGTGCAACAGGCCCAACCGGTCCAACGGGACCAACGGGTGTAACGGGACCGACGGGCCCAACGGGACCAACGGGTGTAACGGGACCAACGGGTGTAACGGGTCCAACGGGTGTAACGGGCCCAACGGGCCCAACGGGTGTAACGGGCCCAACGGGTGCAACGGGCCCAACGGGTGTAACGGGCCCAACGGGTGTAACGGGCCCAACGGGTGTAACAGGCCCAACAGGTCCAACGGGCCCAACAGGCCCAACGGGACCAACAGGCCCAACCGGCGCACCTGGTCCGACAGGTCCAACGGGTCCACAAGGTCCAACGGGACCATTTGGTTTAACTGGCTTTGGTGGGATTGATCAGTTTCTGTCAGCAGCGACAGATGTTGATCCTGTGACTGTCGCTCAAGGAGATACAATTCCGTTTGTTACTCCAGTACAAAATATTGGAACGGACATTACCATTACGGGCGCAGGTGACGACGAGATTAGTGTACCTGGAGGACGTTTATTTTTACTTCAAATTTATGTAAGTGGTGTACCGAGTGGTGCAACAGATTCATTACAGTTTGTTGTAACCTCTGCAGGTCAAGGACCCTTATTAGCATTACATTCATCTCAAGTAAATGCATACAATGCAGTTTCGGCACAAGTTTTAATTGATACAACGGTTACTGGAGCTGACACAATTACAATCGAAAACAACTCTGGTTCGGCAGTAGATGACTTGTTTGCCAATGTTCAAGTGATGCAAGTACAACCATAAAATAAGAAGACAATGATATTAGTGAGATGGTTATGGAGGAAGGAGGTAATGTCGTTTGTCTCAACCGAATATGCCTAATTTTACGCCTACGATTGATATTACGCGTGATGATGTCATCAATTTATTATTAGCTTCTGTGGCAATGGAAGAGATGGGTTTGGCGCACATCATTAACGCGGAAGGCGAGAAGATCCAGTATGCACTCGGCACGCTACCTGGTGTGACCGGTCCACCAGCAACGATTCAAGAGATACTGGCTATGAATGAGAGCGCGCAAGATATGCTTGACACGATATTTAAAAAAGAAATTATTCTTGAGTCAAAGTTAAAAACCGCTGTCAATATGCCAGCATTTGTTCGTGGTGATGTCGGTCCAACCGGTCCAGTCGGTCCTCCTGGTGGACCCATTGGACCAACCGGTTCAGCTGGGTCTACGGGTCCGGTCGGTGCAGAAGGAGAAACGGGTATTGTTGGTGAAACAGGTCCTACAGGGTCTATCGGTGCAATTGGACTGACAGGTCCCATCGGATTAATTGGTCCAATCGGTGCAACGGGGATTACTGGTCCAACTGGCACTGTCCTTGGTGCTACTGGTGTAGCTGGTGCAACTGGGGTAAGAGGATTAACGGGCCCAACGGGTGGCACAGGTGCACAAGGTCCCACAGGTATTCTTGGTCTCATAGGCGTAACCGGTCTACTCGGTCCGACGGGGATAGTCGGTATCACAGGTGTGACTGGTTTGACGGGTGCCACAGGTGTCACGGGTATAACCGGCCCAACGGGCCCAACGGGCCCAACAGGTCCGACGGGGCCAACAGGTATAACCGGTCCGACGGGCCCAACAGGCATAACGGGTCCAACGGGTCCAACGGGTGCCTTCGGTCCAAGTGGAACAACTGGTCCACCAGGATCAACCGGTGTTACAGGAGATGTCTTATTTACGAACTTTGCAGGAAGAAGCTCTCTTCTTGGGGCAGCAGGTGTGACTGTAGGAGCAGGTGATCCAATCCCATATGCCATTAGTCATGGCACTGTAGGAGCAAATATTGGTTACAACATTCCTACGGATGAAGTGACATTAGCACCTGGCAATCAATATTTATTCCAAGTAGAAGTGACGGCAGGGACGACAGCAGCACAGTTGCAATTTGATGTTGTAGTAAATGGTGCGACAGGCGCACCACTGACATCATTACGTTCTATAGGCAACGGATATGCAAATGTCTCAGGTCAAGCATTGATTGAAGCAGTTGCGCCAGGCACTGTTTCAGTTGTAAATGGTAGTACCGGAGCTGCAACCGGGCTCCACTCTTATGTGCAAGTCCGACAAGTAAGCGAGTAAGACCACATTGATGGGTATGATTGTGCCTTTGGAAATAAGGACTCCTTATTTCCAAAGGCGTTTTTTCGGGTAAAAACAAGCTTTGCCATGTATCGCAAAGCTTGTTCAACCTAGTAATCACTTCCTTTAAAATTTTACGGCACATGTTTTCACATTTGTAAAAAATTGCAGCGCTGCTTGCCCTTGTTCTCTCGTATGGGAACTAGACTGTTTCATGCCACCGAAAGGCGCTTGATATTCGACACCCGCCGTTTCAAGGTTGACCCGAACCATCCCAATATTAGCATCGTCAAGAAAACGATGAGCCTCATCAAGTGTCGTTGTAAAAATCGATCCGCTCAACCCGTAGTCTGAAGCATTGACAAAGGAGATCACTTCGTCGTAACTGGAAAAGGTTTTTACAACGACAACCGGTCCGAATATTTCTTCTGTCATGAGCGGATGATCATTGTCAACACCGGTTACAATGAGGGGGCGAATATAGTACCCATCTTCTTGGATCGTGTCGTCATTCTCATATAAAACTGTCGCTTCCGTTTGTGCCATGTTGATGTAATCGGTGACATGGTCAAATTGTACTTTCGAGGCAACGGGTCCTAAGTAGCATGAAGGATCGTCAGCTGGCCGCAATTTAACAGCGGTCATTTCTGCTTTTAGAGCAGTGAGGAAAGCATCTTGTACATCTTCATGCACATAAACTCGGCTTGTTGCGGTACATTTTTGCCCAGCTGAGCGAAATGCGCCACTTGCAATAGCGGCGGCTGCCAATTTTAAGTCAGCGCTCGGCATGACGACGGCGGCATTTTTCCCGCCCATTTCCGTTTGATATTTTATATTACGAGCGGCACAGGTGCTAGCAATAGTTGTGCCTGTCGCTGTGGAGCCAGTGAAAGAAAGACATTGAATGTTGGCTTTTTCCACGAGGAAGCGTCCGACTTCTTGCCCTTTTCCAAGCACCATATTGATCACGCCGTCTGGTAAGCCAGCTTCTTTAAAAATCTCGCAAAGACGGAAAGCGCTCAGTGAGGCTTGTTCAGCAGGTTTCCACACGATGGTATTGCCACAAATGAGGGCGGGGGCAATTTTCCAAATTGGGATCGCCACTGGAAAATTCCACGGCGTAATGACACCCACAACACCGAGGGGAACATGTTTTTTATATTGGAGCACTTGTTGCTGACTTGAAGGGATGACATCGCCATGCGCGCGCACACCTTCGCCAGCATAGTAGCGCAAAAGTTGGATCCCGCGACCGACTTCGCCAGTCATTTCCTTTATCGGTTTGCCCATTTCGCGCGAGGCGAGTTGAGCTAATTCATCTTTATGCTTTTCAAGCTTGTTTGCCATTTGATAGAGGACGGCACCGCGCGCTTCGCCAGTCATCGCTTTCCACTGCTTGAGCGCCGTATGGGCAGCAGCTTCTGCTTCTTCCACTTGTGCCATGTTGGCGTAATGAAGATGCCCAACAAGTTCAGAGAGACGCGACGGATTATACATATACTTGTCAACGTGACCAGTGGTTGTGGCCATTCCGTTAATCCAGCTTGATGCATGGATGGTGGCAATCGTTTGTTTCATTGTGTAATCTCCTCCTTAAGAATTTTGCACATAGCGTGCGACTTGCGCTTGCGCCTCTTTAATGGCGTTGTATGTCTCATTATCAAGCGGCAAGCGCGGTGGGCGCGTCGGCCCAACTGGCTGCCCAGCGAGGGACATCATATATTTAATTGACTGAACAAGTTGCGGGTCGGCATCGTAATGAAAAAGTGGCAGGAGCTGTTGGTATAACGGGAGAATGCCGACGATGTTTCCTGCGCGGGCTTGTGTAAAAAGTTCAATTCCCTCTCGTGGGAGAGCGTTTGGCACACCAGAAATCCATCCGGTTGCGCCAGCGATCGCGCCTTCCATCGCCAAATCATCGACACCGATCATCACTTCCAAATCGGTTTGCGTCAAAATATCGTGGACGCGACGAATGTCACCACTAAACTCTTTCACACCGATGACATGTTGTAGTTTGCTTAATTGCGTCAGCAAAGCGGGTGTCAGGTCAGCTGCATAGTCGCGTGGGTTATTATAAGCAATAATTGGGATGCCGACGTCATTTAATGCCGTATAATGAGCGATAATCTCGGTTTCACGTGGATTGTAGTTAATAGGGGGCAACGCCATGATGCCATTTGCACCATGATCACGGGCATGTGTTGCCCAATAGACTGCTTCGCTTGTGGAAGGAGCGCCGGTGCCAACGACAACTGGCACTTTGCCTTTACTTACTGCGATAACCGTCTCGACAACGGTTGCGCGTTCTTCTTTTGATAATGTGGCATATTCACCGAGCGATCCTGCTGGCACAAGACCGTCTACTCCTTCTGCAATCAGCCACTCACACAGTTCTTTCAGTCTCGGAATATCAACGCTGTAATCTTCTTTCATCGGGGTGACAAGTGCGACATATACACCTGGAAATGATGGCATGTGAATCACGCTCCTTATACGTTTTGTTATGTTTGTTCGCATGCAAGTTTGTACAGTTGTTGCCGTCCATCTTTTACGTTTGGATGAAACTGAAGCAGTGCTTGGCCGCGGGTTGTTTGTACTTGTGCCATTGCCTGCTGTAATGCTGTACAGACGTATTTTTTAAAGGAATGGCGGGCAACGGATAATCCAGCAACATGTCCTTGTGCTTTTGCAACCTTGGCGCTTTCAATCCCAGTAATATTACCAGCAACATATAAGTCTGGCACGGGTGTCGTCATGTCTTCTGCATGTTCAGGTACTGCGCCGCCGAGTGAGGCGATTTCGCGTAGCGGACACGCTGTCAGTCCGATCAATTCAGTTAAAGGGGTGAGCCCGCCGGCAATCGCGACAAAATCAACTTGTTGTCCTGTTTCGCTCCCGGGGATGATTTCTCCTTCTTCCGTAAGTGAAGCGGTCGAAACGGCTGTTACTGTTGAATCGCCAATGATGTCGGTGACGGCTTTTTTCAAATGAATTGGCACACCCCAAACTTGGAACCCGTTTTTCGGATAATAGCGTAAAGATTGCTTCTGAATAAACGTTGACTTGCGCGCGAGTGCACCGCCAATTTTAAAAAAAGGCGAAGGTGCTAAATGGGCAAGCCGGAGCATTTGTTTGAAAACATCGCTTGGCTGAGCGTCATTTTTTGTGAATAAGTTTGCTGGTGGCAAATAAAAACCAACAATGTCGACCCCGCAAAGAATGAGCTCACGCGCAATCGCAAAAGAAAGGGCGTTGATGCCGATAATAACGCCTTTATGTCCCGGTTTAACATGATGGACATTTGTCATCACTTGTGCAGCGCCAATCGACATGACGCCGGGTAATGTCCAACCAGGGATAGGGAAGCTTTTTTCAATCGCGCCTGTTGCCAGCAGGAGTGCTTTACTAGAAGATGTGCCTTTTGTCGTGTGCACACACCACGACAATGATTGTTTTTCGAGATGATAGACGCTTGTTTGTAAGCGGATTTCTACGCCTAGTGAGATTGCTTCTTTATGCAATGCGTGCGCTTCTTCGATACCGTTCCACCAAACATTTTTCTTTTCTTCGTGCAGTTGGCCCAGTAATCGCCCACCCGGTTTCATGAACTCATCGACAATGAGGACACGCAACCCGTTTTTGGCAGCGGCAATGCTAGCAGCGAGTCCGGCAGGTCCTGCGCCGATGATGATCAAGTCCATTCGTCACTGCTCCTTTCTTGAAAAGGTGTAGGTAGTACCGTACCAGAATAGACGGTCATTCCTGCTTGGACAGGAGTGAGACAGGCCCGCTCGCTTTCTTTTCCGTCTACGGTGACCCGGCATTCAAAACAGTGACCGATGTTGCAATAAATGCCGCGTGTCGCACCTGTTTCTTCATGTCTTCTTAAAATCCGCACGCCACAAGCGAGTAAGGCGCTTGCAATGGTGTCTCCTTCAACCGCTTCGTAGGTTGTATCATCAAACTGGAACGAAAACGTATGTGGTGTTGCGGGGATGTTAAGAATCGGATGGTGTTTTATCCGTAAAGGGTGGTTCATCGTGATCACCTCCAAATCGCGAGAACGGAATGGGACGCACCGGTGGACGATAAGTTAAGGTGAGCGCGTCTTTTTGTTGCTGCCAGCAGCAGTCACCAACAATCGCATCAATGAAAGGACGACACATTCTGCCACCGCATTGACCCATCCCGGCACGTGTGCGCAACTTGATCTCTCGGGTAGAACAATTGTATGTGCGCATCGTTGAGAGGAGCGTCTGTAAGTGAACGCTTTCACAACGACAAACAATGATGTCCGCTTGTTTCGGCATAGGCATGCACCTCCTAATGAGATAGATTGCAATAATGGTGCCAACGAAATAGTGGAGAGTGGGTTGTGAGAACGGACAGCATCTGTCTAAAAGTCTAGACAACGAGATAGGGGTTTCTCATTTTTTAGATCGGAAAAGAAAAATGATGTTTCATACGTGCCGTAAAACATCATTTTAAAATCCCAAGTTTATTCATTTTGTTGTACAACGTCGCACGCGATATGTTTAATAAATGAGCGGCTTCCTCTTTATTACCATTTGTATGAGTCAATGCGGCTTGTATGCTTTGTCTTTCTTGATCGGTCAGCGCTTCTTTTAGCGGGCGGATGGTTATCGCGCTTGATTGTGTATCGCCGATAAGTGTTTGGTGCGTGTTAACCGTAGAAAAAGAGAGATCTTTTAAGTGTAGCTGATTGTCTGTTGAAAACACGACAAGCCGTTCGATTGTATGCTGTAATTCACGCACATTGCCTGGCCATGCGTAATCCATTAGTGCGAGCATCACTTCTTTTGGAATGACGTGAATAGATTTACGGTAAGTTTGTGCGTATTGAAATAAAAAATGATGGCTTAACGCGACGATGTCTTCTTTACGTTCACGTAGCGGAGGAATATTGATGGTAATAATATTCAAACGAAAATAAAGGTCTTCGCGAAAAAGTCCTTTAGCAATCATCTTTTCTAAATCTTGATTTGTTGCCGCGATGACGTGGCAGTGCAATTGCTGTTGTTTTGTACCACCAACGGCGAAGTACGTTTCTTCTTGGAGGACACGCAACAGTTTTACTTGCATGTCAAGCGGTAGCTCACTAATTTCATCGAGAAATAAAGTGCCGCCATTAGCAAGGGCAAATTTCCCTTTTTTCCCTTGACTGCTTGCACCGGAAAAGGCCCCTTTTTCATAGCCAAATAGTTCACTTTCAAACAAATGGTGCGGGATTGCACCGCAGTTGACAGCGATGAAAGGTGCGGTTGGATCAGGATGGCGCATGTGATGGAGGGCGCGTGCAAATAGTTCTTTGCCGACGCCAGATTCTCCGAGCAGGAGCACACGGGCAGGGGTTTGTCCAACTTGTTTGATTTTCTCAAAAGTGTTTGCGAGGGCAGCACTCGCGCCTTTAATGTGATAAAAAGGGTCATGCACCGGTTGCATGGAGGATACACGTTGTTGTAAAGAGTGAATCGTTTGTTTAGCAGAGTGAAGTGCTTTTGTTAATTGTGTTTGTGTTGTCACATCTGTTTCTGACGCGACGGCGCCAATAATCTTTCCATGTAATCGGATAGGATTGGCATTAATAAGCACGGCTAAGTCTTCCCGCGGTTCGTGCTGTTTTTGATAAACACTTTGGCCCGTTTTCATAATGTCGAGGTTAAGAAGCATAGATTCAGGAAAAAAGGTACGCATGTCTTTACCAATAATGTCGGTCGATTTAATTGAGAAAAGTTTTTCTGCGCCTTTTGTCCATACGGTCGTACGGCTGTCTTTATTAATGGCACTAATGCTACTATTGGTTGTTGCTAAAATGGTGTCGGTATATGCCTTTAAGTGCTCGTATGAACACGCCAATGCCGGAAATAATGCCTGGATTTGAATGAAGCCAAGTATTTTTTGTTTATCAAAGACAAGGACATATTCTGTTAAAGACTCGTAGCGATGGAGGAAGGTGTTTAAGCCATCTTTAGCGACTGTTTCTACACGTTTCCATGGAATATCGTTGAGAGAAGTTTGTATTTGAAGGAACGCTTTTAAGTAAACGCTTTCTAAAGCAAAGTAGCTCGTCCCATCTGTAAGGAATGTCACGTCGTGCCCAAGGTTGTGTGGATGTAACTCGTCTTGATTTACATGGTAGATTGTCACGTTGGTTTGTAAAAAGTCGAGGTAACGAGGTGTAGCATCAATCATGAAAACCCCTCCAAGAACAAATTGATAAAACGATATCTTTATTTTACGAATGGTTGGCTCGTTTGTCCATGTTGTTCATGGCATGAATTTTGCAAGTCTCATTGTAAGAAAGGTGGCGGGGACGATGAAAACAGAAGTGGCTGTCATTGGTGGCGGCATTATTGGCTGCGCAGTCGCGTACTACACGGCAAAGTTAGGTTATGACGTGACGGTCATTGAAAAAGGAGAATTAGCATGCGGCACAAGTTCTCATTGCGATGGCAATGTCCTGGCAATTGATAAAGAGCCAGGATTTGATAGTCAAATGACATTAAAAAGCCAACAATTGCTGGATGAGTTAGCAAAAGAGCTACCACTGCCATTTGAATACCGTCAGCCTGGAAGTATCCTCGTGTGTGAAACAGAAGCAGAGATGGTAGCGGCGGAAAAGTGGGTGCAGCAACAAACCGATGCCGGGCTTGATTTCCGAATGCTTGACCAGCAAGATATTCGACATGAGTCGCCGTATCTTGCAGCAGACCTTTTAGGCGGTCTCGTATGTCACTCAGACTCGACAGTAAATCCGTACATGTTAACGTATGCGTTGTTTGCAGGCGCGCAGGCGTATGGGGCGAAGCTATTAAAGCATACGGCGGTAAAAGATATTGTCCGTGATGAAGAGTGTGGGACGTATACGATTGAAACGACGACAGGGCAAGTTGTGACAAAAAAGGTGGTGAACTGTGGCGGGGTGTGGGCACCAACGTTTGGCGAGATGGTTGGACTTGATATCCCGATTGTGCCACGGAAAGGGCACATCCTCGTTTCAACGCGACAAGTGCCCGTTTCTCCGCGCAAGGTGATGGAATTTAGTTATTTAATGACTAAATTTGGGCAAGAACGTGTCGTTGATCATGAGACTGAAAAATATGGTGCTGCACTTGTGTTTGAACCTACTGCAAGCCAAAATTTTTTACTTGGATCGAGTCGTGAATTTGTTGGTTTTCACCAACAAGTAAACTGGCAAGCGGTACGGGCGATTGCCCGTCGTTGCATGCGTTTTTATCCGAAGTTGGCAGACATGCATTTGCTGCGTGTATATTTTGGCTTTCGTCCGTGGACGTGTGATCATTTACCAATTGTTTCACCAGTTGCGCAATTGCCAGGTTATTACATTGCTGCAGGTCATGAAGGAGACGGGATCGGTTTGGCGCCGATTACTGGAAAGGTTATTGCTGAAATGATTCACGGTTGTGAGCCATCAATTGACCCGTATCCTGTTCGTTTTGAACGATTTGAAAAAAAGGAGGTTGTAACTTGAATATAGATCAGCTCGTGACGACGATTGACACACATACCGGTGGCAACCCGACGCGTACCATTTTGTCAGGTGCACCTAAATTACAAGGACAGACGATGAGTGAACGAATGTTGGATATGAAAGCCAATCATGATTGGTTTCGTCAAGCATTAATGAATGAACCGAGAGGGCATAGTGTCATGTCAGGGGTAGTGTTACAAGATCCGTGTCATCCCGATGCGGATATTGGGGCCATTTTTATTGAAACAGGCGGTTATTTGCCGATGTGTGGCCATGATACGATCGGTTGTGCGACAGCTTTAATTGAAGCAGGACTTGTGGATGATGAAGGATCGGAAACAAAGATTGTTTTTGATACGCCAGCAGGACTTGTCCCGGTGGAAATTGATGTGCGGGCAGGACGCGCCCGTGCGGTGTCATTTTGTAATGTGCCTTCGTTTCACTATAAACAAATTACCTTGGATGTAACAGAATTTGGTTTGCTCACAATAGATATTGCGTATGGCGGCAACTTTTATGGGATCATTTCAGCTGAAGAAGCGGGATTAGTGATGGATCCGAAAAACACGCAACCATTGATTGATGCTGCCATTCGCATTCGTCAAGCAGTCAATGCGTCAGAAACAATCGTCCATCCTGAAAATCGATTTATCTCTGGACTGACCCACATCGAATTTTACGGTGAACCGACACACCCCCATGCGGATGTAAAAAATACAGTGATTGTTCCACCCGGGGGGATTGATCGTTCTCCGTGTGGCACCGGAACATCCGCCAAGATGGCGACGTTATTCACGGAAGGAAAGTTAAGCATCGGTCAGAAGTTTGTACATGAAAGCATTGTGGGATCTGTTTTTTATGGCGAAGTGTTAAAACAGGTACAGGTTGGTGCACATGTCGGTGTCGTAAATAAAATTAAAGGGCAAGCATACGTAACTGGACACCATCAGTTTTTACTGAGTAAAGAAGATCCGCTGCGGGATGGTTTTTTGTTGGTTCCGGAGATGGAAGCACATGGGGGCGATGGCTCGTGAGAACAGAAATGTATGCAGCAGCAACAGATATTCACGTAGCTGGAGAGATGTTCCGAGTTGTCTCGTGGCGGGACACTCATTGTCTTCAAGTGAAAAATTTGGCTGATTATCAAGATATGATGCTAAAAGATGTCTCTCTACGTCGGACGATGCGCGAACCAAGGGGACATAAAGACATGTATTTGTGCGTATTGACCCCGCCTGTCTCTGAAAAAGCACAAGCGGGCGTCGTGATCATGAATGTATCAGGTGCATGCCGTTATCACGCCGGTGCCTATGTTGCGGTTGCGACATTCCTGATGGAAGTAGAAGGAAAGAGAAAAGACGTCATGCAATTTGATGGGCTGACGGGGAGGATAGAAGTGATGATTGATCGTCAGTCAAGGCATTATACGATTCGTGAGCCGATTTATGAAATGGACGATAGTGGAAGGGTCGTTACGATGGATGAGGTGATTCAGGTCGAAAAAACATCGCTTGATCTTTCTGTCGATATGCTCACGCATGTCCGAGAAGCATGGCTAAACGCAAGACGTTGTTATGACCCGTTTGATTTATTATTCCTTTACAATGAGCGAACGTTTTTAACGGTTACTAACGCAGGACATATAGACCGTTCGCCGTTGTCTGGGGCGATGGTACATGCACAGTTGAAAAAACAAGATGGCATGGTAAGAATTCAAAACTTCCTTGGCCACGAAATCAATGGAGAAAGAAAAGATCACGTTCTTTACCTATATCCTCATGCATTTGTAGTTGGCCTTATGCGGTTTGTTGTTGATCCAGAAGATCCGTTGAAAGAGGGATTTTGGATTGAGTGAATAGGTGCAAAGTAATTGTGATTGGATTTGAAAAAATAAAAGAGCTATCCAAAGGGTATATATGGTGATCTTTTGGATAGCCTCACGATGTTTTGAACCTATTTTCGTTTGTAATAACAGTGTTTACGTCAATCGGTGCATAGACCATATTGTTCCAGATGGTGCGATAGCGCCAACATTGAGAGAAATGGTCAGTCCATCAGCTATATAGAAGAGTCCAATGACGTCGCCTGCATTAAGAAAGACATCTCCCGCTAAAGTGACGGAGCTATTGCCTAATATGGCTCGTAAGTTTAATACTAGCGCAACGTTAACATCCAATATCGGGATAAGTCCAGTGATAAGATCTGTAAAAGGTGGCACGGTCCTCCGAATGACAAAGGAGGGATTAATATTTCCACCGAGAGTTACACTAATGGCCGCTGTGGTTTGGTAACTAATGATCGCCTTAATTGCGTATCTTCCAGTGATTGGCACTGTGTAGTTTCCGGTAACTGGATCAAATCCTGTTCCTGGATAATAAGGCGAAGTGACCCCCCAATTATCTAATTGTGTAGTCGAGCTAACGACTGAAGCAACCCTTTGCGCCGAAAAACCAGTGATTGCAACGTTAAGTCCAGTAGGTCCGGTGATGCCACGGGGTCCAGTGGCTCCGGTAGCGCCAGTGGCTCCGGTAGCGCCAGTGGTCCCGGTAGCGCCAGTGGCTCCGGTAGAGCCGGTAGCGCCAGTAGCCCCGGTGGCGCCAGTAGTTCCGGTAGTTCCAGTAGGTCCAGTGATGCCACGTGGACCAGTAGCCCCGGTCGTTCCAGTAGCCCCGGTCGTTCCAGTAGCCCCGGTGGAGCCAGTGGCTCCGGTAGCACCAGTGGTCCCGGTCGTTCCAGTAGTCCCGGTGGCGCCAGTAGTTCCGATAGTTCCAGTAGCCCCGGTGGCGCCAGTAGTTCCGGTAGCACCAGTGGCCCCGGTCGTTCCAGTAGTCCCGGTGGCGCCAGTGGCGCCGGTAGCGCCAGTAGCCCCGGTGGCGCCAGTAGTTCCGGTAGCACCAGTGGCCCCGGTCGTTCCAGTAGCCCCGGTGGTGCCAGTAGTTCCGGTAGAACCAGTGGCTCCGGTCGTTCCAGTGGCGCCAGTGGCGCCGGTAGCGCCAGTGGCTCCGGTAGCACCAGTGGTCCCGGTCGTTCCAGTGGCGCCAGTGATGCCACGTGGACCAGTGGCTCCGGTAGTGCCAGTGGTCCCGGTCGTTCCAGTGGTCCCGGTGACGCCAGTGGCGCCAGTAGGTCCAGTGATGCCACGTGGACCAGTGGCTCCGGTCGTTCCAGTGGCTCCGGTAGCACCAGTGGTCCCGGTCGTTCCAGTGGTCCCAGTGACGCCAGTGGCGCCAGTAGGTCCAGTGATGCCACGTGGACCAGTAGGTCCGGTCGTTCCAGTGGCTCCGGTAGAGCCAGTAGTCCCAGTAGCGCCAGTGGCTCCGGTAGAGCCAGTAGTTCCGGTAGTTCCAGTGGCTCCGGTAGAGCCAGTAGTCCCAGTAGCGCCAGTGGCTCCGGTAGAGCCAGTAGTTCCGGTAGCACCAGTGGCTCCGGTAGCACCAGTAGAGCCGGTAGCGCCAGTAGTCCCAGTAGAGCCAGTGGTCCCGGTAGCACCAGTGGCCCCGGTAGTCCCGGTAGAGCCAGTGACGCCAGTAGAACCAGTGGCTCCGGTAGCACCAGTAGTTCCGGTAGCGCCAGTAGAACCGATGGAACCAGTGGCTCCGGTAGAGCCAGTAGTCCCAGTAGAGCCAGTGGTCCCGGTAGCACCAGTGGCCCCGGTAGCGCCAGTAGTTCCAGTGGCCCCGGTGGCGCCAGTAGCTCCAACAATGTCTATTAAATTAATAAGCTCTGATAATATAAGTATAATAAATTTTATAAGATGATCCTTACTGGATGTTGAACAGCAGAGTGACTGACATGAGCATTTTTTAACACTTGTTGTATAATCGCAAAAACAACGGCAGCTCCTATGAGACATAAGTTTTCCTCCTTTCTACGGAGTGTGTATTAATAATGGGTTATGCATAGGAATGATCTTTTGAAAAAAGTGGCGGGGAGTAAAAATGTCTCCTAAGTTAGACGGTGAACTGACCAGACGGTCCCTGTATCTACGGCACCCCCTAAGTTGAGGTTAATTGTTAGACCGCTTGATTCATAGAAGAGTCCAATAACGTCTCCAGCATTCAGTGACACGTCAGCGGTTAATGTGACAGAGCTACTTCCTAAAATGACGCGCAATGTGAGTAAAAGTAAAATATTCACATTGAAAATAGGTACCAGTCCAGAAACGATGTTTGTCGTCGGTAATGGTGATGTTCTTCGTAGCACGAAAAATGGATTTACTCCTGCTCCGATCTGGGCAGTGATAACCGCTGTGGTTTGATAGCTTATGATTGCTTTAATAGCGTATCTACCAGTGAAAGGTACAGTATAGGTACCGGTAACAGGATTAAATCCTGTACCAGTAAAATAAGGATCAGATGTATCCCAGTTCATTAATTGTGTGCTAGCACTAATGACTGCAGGTGGTCTTCGAGCTGAAAATCCTGTTAATGCAACGTTTGGTCCAGTAGGTCCAGTGGTTCCAGTAGATCCAGTAGGTCCAGTGGTTCCAGTAGATCCAGTAGGTCCAGTGGTTCCAGTAGATCCAGTAGGTCCAGTGGTTCCAGTAGTTCCAGTAGGTCCAGTGGTTCCAGTAGGTCCAGTAGGTCCAGTGGTTCCAGTAGGTCCAGTAGGTCCAGTGGTTCCAGTAGCGCCTGTAGCCCCAGTAGTCCCAGTAGTTCCGGTAGATCCAGTAGCGCCAGTAGGTCCAGTAGAACCAGTAGAACCAGTAGGTCCAGTGGTCCCAGTAGGTCCAGTAGTTCCAGTAGGTCCAGTGGTTCCAGTAGTTCCAGTAGGTCCAGTGGTTCCAGTAGGTCCAGTAGGTCCAGTGGTTCCAGTAGGTCCAGTAGCGCCAGTAGGTCCAGTAGAACCAGTAGGTCCAGTGGTTCCAGTAGAACCAGTAGGTCCAGTGGTTCCAGTAGGTCCAGTAGGTCCAGTGGTTCCAGTAGGTCCAGTAGCGCCAGTAGGTCCAGTAGAACCAGTAGGTCCAGTAGGTCCAGTAGGTCCAGTGGTCCCAGTAGGTCCAGTAGGTCCAGTGGTTCCAGTAGGTCCAGTAGAACCAGTAGGTCCAGTAGGTCCTGTGGTCCCCGTGGCGCCCGTGGTTCCAGTAGCGCCTGTAGCCCCAGTAGTCCCAGTAGTTCCGGTAGATCCAGTAGCGCCGGTAGAGCCAGTAGATCCGGTAGAGCCAGTAGGTCCAGTAGGTCCAGTAGGTCCAGTAGTTCCAGTGGTTCCAGTAGTTCCAGTAGGTCCAGTGGTTCCCGTGGTTCCAGTAGCGCCAGTAGCGCCGGTAGTTCCAGTATTTCCGGTAGTTCCAGTGTTCCCAGTAGCTCCTCTAGGTCCGGTAGGTCCGCGGGGTCCTCCAGCAGGTCCAGTGGGACCAGCGGGTCCCGTAGGTCCACGAAAGCATGGTAAAGAAGCAGCTGCAATAAGTTTTTCCTTCAATACCTCGTTTGTTTCAATCACAGTTTCTAATACTTCATAAACACTTTGATTTACAGCTAAGATATCTTCTATTGAGGCGGGAGGAGCTGTGGATCCGGGTAAAAGACCTAAAGCAAACTGAATTTTTTCTCCTTCAGCATTAATAATGTGAGCCAATCCTAACTCTTCCATCGCAATGGAGACGAGTAATAAATTAATGGCATCCTCTCGGCAAATGTCCATGTTGCTAATATTGGGCATGTTTTGTTCATACATAAGCGATCCCTCCGCCACTTTGCCATGTTTTAGTATAGAAAGATCCTTCTTGAAATAATTATGCTAGTTGACATTTGCTGGAGTAAGGTGATTATAAATAGGAAAATATTGACCGATATTTGCCTGCCGTATCATATGTGAATGGATCAATTTCGTGACAATCGTGTATTAGGTGTATACAAGTGTGAACAAGGTTATTATGATAAAGAGAGAGGTCACCACCACATATGTAAACATGTTGTGGGAAAGGGGATAGATAAGTGAGTGTAGGAAGAACAGCATTTAATGACAACTTTTTAAAGGCATGCCGAGGAGAGGTACATGATCGTGTACCAGTTTGGTATATGCGTCAAGCAGGGCGATCTCAGCCAGAGTATCGCAAAATTAAAGAAACCCATTCATTATTTGATATTACTCATGACCCAAAGTTATGTGCGTATGTGACGAAACTACCAGTCGAGCAGTACGACACAGATGCCGCAATTTTATACAAAGATATTATGACGCCGCTTCCTTTTATCGGTGTGGATGTGGAAATTAAATCAGGTATTGGACCAGTCATTGCGAATCCGATCACATGTATGGCTGATGTCGAAAGGTTGGGGACATTACAACCTGAGACAGATGTACGACACGTATTAGACACAATTCGATTGTTACGTAAAGATTTAATGGTGCCACTCATCACATTTGGTGGTGCACCGTTTACGATTGCGAGCTATATGATTGAAGGCGGTCCGTCACGCAATTATCACCGGACAAAGGCATTCATGTACGGGCAGCCGGATGCATGGGCACGTTTAATGGACAAGCTTGGCGACATGACGATTGCTTATATTCATGCGCAAATTGATGCTGGTGCACAAGCCATTCAATTATTTGATTCGTGGGTTGGTGCATTGAATCGAGATGATTATATTCGTTATGTTCAACCAGTTGTTACGCGTATTTTGCATGCGATCAAGCCAAAAGGTGTGCCGCTTATTTTACATGGTGTCGGTGCAACCCATTTGTTAACGACTTGGCAAGAGATGCCTGTTGATGTGTTAGGGATGGACTGGCGCATGTCAATTTCTGAAGCACGGGCGCAAGGTGTACATAAAGGGATTCAAGGAAACTTGGACCCGTCTCTTTTGCTTGCACCATGGGCGGTCATTGAGGAGAAAGCGAAAGAAATTTTGGATCAAGGAATGCAATCGGAACGGTTTATTTTTAATTTAGGGCAAGGTGTGTTTCCAGAAGTGAAGCCTGAGACGTTAAAGCGTTTAACAGCCTTTATTCATGCGTATTCGTTTGAAAAAAAGCAACAACTGAAAGGATAAATAAACATGAAAAAGAAAATTGGGTTGCTCGTGATGGCGTATGGAACCCCACGAAGAAAAGAAGAAATTGAACCTTACTACACCCACATTCGCCGTGGGCGACCACCTTCTCCAGAAGCACTTGCTGATCTGACAGCGCGTTATGAGGCAATTGGTGGTATTAGTCCACTATCAGAAATTACGGATGCGCAAGCGAATGGGTTGGCGAACGTGCTTAATGAGCGCCAAGAAAAATATGAGTTTGTGCCATATCTTGGTTTAAAACATATTGAACCTTTTATTGAAGATGCCGTGAGACATATGAAATCAGACGGCATTGAAGAAGCGGTGTCGCTCGTGTTAGCGCCGCACTTTTCTACATTTAGCGTGAAATCATATAATGACCGTGCGCTACGTATGGCAACAGAAATTGACGGACCAAAGATTCATACAATAGAAAGTTGGTACGGGGCACCATCCTTTTTACATTATTGGCAAGCAAATATTGAAGAAGAGATGAAAAAAGTAGACGATCCAAGCAAAACATGTGTCGTTTTTTCAGCACATAGTTTACCAGAAAAAATTGTTGCTATAGGTGATCCGTATCCACAACAATTACAAGAAACAGCTGATAAATTAGCTGAGCTTGCAAATATTTCTCATTATGCAGTTGGTTGGCAAAGCGAAGGGAACACACCTGAGCCATGGCTCGGTCCGGATGTACAAGATTTGACACGTGATTTGCATAAGCAATTTGGTTACACGGCATTTATGTATTGTCCAGTCGGATTTGTTGCGGAACATTTGGAAGTGCTTTACGACAATGATTACGAATGTAAAGTGGTAACCGACGAATTAGGTGTAGACTATTTCCGTCCGCCGATGCCAAATGCTGATCCTGCTTTTTTGCAGGTACTTGCAAGTGTCGTGGAGAAACGGCTTGTAGAGGTTCGTTATGACGCGTAAACCACGCATTGCGATTATTGGGGCGGGGATCACAGGGCTGGCAGCGGCTTGTTGGTTAGAAGAACATGGCTTTTGTGATTACGATGTATTTGAAGCGAGTGGACGAGCGGGTGGAAAGATTTGCACATATGACACAGATGGCTTTGTCATTGAGGGTGGTCCCGACTCCTATTTGGCAAGGAAAACACGTATGACCGACTTTATTAGGCGTATCGGTTTAGAAGACGATTTGACGTATAATCATCGTGGAAGTGCGTTTGTGCTTAAGCAAGGTAGGCTACATGAAACGCCAAAACAAGCGGTGCTTGGTATCCCAACAGACTTAGATTTATTCTCGCAAACAACGCTTTTATCTGAAGAAGGAAAGGCGCGTGTTGTAAAAGAACAAAGGATTCCTCGAGTGGTCAAAGATGGTGGGGATATATCAGTTGGCACGTTTTTTCGAACAAGGTTTGGGGACGAGATGGTAGACGTCCTGATTGAACCATTGCTTGGTGGCATTTATGGTGGCAATATTGACGAACTGAGTATGAAAGCAACCTTTCCTGTCTTCTTAACACTTGAAGAGACATATGGGAGTGTCATAAAAGGACTACAAGAAACGAGGACAAAAAGTGACACTACTAAAAAACAAGGACTGTTTTTAACCGTTCGATCTGGACTTTTATCTGTTGTAGCAGCAGCGAGTCAATCATTGCGGAAAGATGCGTTACATTTGAACACAGTAGTTACCGCAATAGACAAAACAGAATCAGGAACATACCGTATATCATTTGATGGAAAAGACGCGTGTGTATATGACGCATGTATTGTGACAACGCCACCAAAACAAGCGGCGGCACTGTTTGTGAATCGCACCCCTTTTTCGTACGTGGAAAACATGGAAGCGACGTCTTGTGCAACTGTGGCACTTACTTTTTGCGATGAACAAGTAAACAATACACATGAAGGAACTGGTTTTGTCGTTGCAAGAGGTGGCGATGAAGTCATTACTGCATGTACGTGGACGGATCAAAAGTGGCCGCATACATCGCGAGAAGGTTACACGCTTTTACGTGCATACGTTGGGAGACCGGAAGATGAAAGCATCGTCGACGCATCTGATGAAGCCATTGTGACCGCTGTGTTAAGCGATTTAAAAAAGGTGATGGAGATAAAAGGTGCACCGCTTTTTTATAAAGTGACGCGCTTTAAGCAGGCAATGCCGCAATACAAAGTCGGTCATGTTGAAGAAGTCACCATGTTTTATGAACGAATGGCCAAAATGTATCCACGTGTTCATGTTGTTGGCGCGGCTTTTCAAGGTGTTGGCTTACCTGATTGTGTTGTGCAAGGAGAAGAAGCAGCCAAAGAATTAGTACATGAAGAGAGCTGACGCATTGCCCGCGCCAGCTCCTGTCACTTTTTTTCCTTACCAGTGGAAGTGCGTATATTTATTTCTCACAGCTTCTTGCTCTTGCGCCATTTTCTCTTCTTGTACAAAGAGCTCAAGCTCTTCAGAAGAGTAGGACCGCTTTTTAATCGTGACTGTGAAAAAGATAAATGAAAAAGTCATGATTGGTTCCTCCTTTCATACAGAGGTGCCGTTTCAGGTAAACCCTAGCACCTGTTCCCTCAAAGTTGGTTGTTTTGATTTTTGTTTACAATTTGTATTCATCTGTTCGTCTCCTCCCTTATTTTTCCATCTTCTGCACACAAAAAGGCCACAGAAATGCCTGCGGTCTGGGTGTACATATGATGCTAGTGCAGGCGCATGCCCTGCGACTTTTTTAAAAGTCACTTCCGCACAAAAAAACGGACATAAGGAGGAGGACATGAACTTATATACAGTTGTGGTGTGCGTGTTGATGCAAATAACATTGTCATGTTGGCTCGCTCCTTTCCTGTGTTAGAATTGACTTCTCATACACAGTATAAAGGACTTGAGCCAATTTGTAAAATACTT
This sequence comes from Bacillus sp. FSL W7-1360, assembly GCF_038592975.1. Taxonomy (NCBI): domain Bacteria; kingdom Bacillati; phylum Bacillota; class Bacilli; order Caryophanales; family Bacillaceae; genus Bacillus; species Bacillus sp. FSL W7-1360. The sequence goes on from NZ_CP151950.1 coordinate 437,678, forward strand.
TTTTTCAAGTACGTGATATTGTATTCTTGACGACATGTCAAAAGAACTTCTTAATAATATGTTTTAACATTCGGATAAGATATACTCATTGGTAGAAGACAACGATGTTGCTTCAATGTTTATACCGTGTTGATCTTTAAAAATAACTAGAGGACTGACTAAAAGGTGCGCTTTATGTTACACTAAAAGGCGTGCAGTATGAGTTGTGAACCAACAATAAGAAAAACCTTCTCTTTGTAGATGCAAGGCAGTTCACTGTTGGCATACGCATTGTGTAATGATTTTCTTAGCTGATGAAGATCACTTGGACATGCATGTGGTTGGCATACATGTGTAAACAAGCAATCAACAATAACTAGTATATGAAGGACTCATAATTGTGTGCAGGTAATCATCCAAAAAGGATGAATTTAGGCGAGGTGGAAACATGTTTATTGATAAAGTGACCGTGTATACGAAAGGCGGCGACGGTGGAAATGGGATGGTTGCTTACCGTCGTGAAAAATATGTGCCGGATGGTGGTCCTGCTGGCGGTGATGGTGGAAGAGGCGCAAGTGTGATCTTCGAAGTGAATGAAGGGTTACGTACGTTAATGGACTTTCGATACAATCGTCACTTTAAAGCACCACGTGGAGAGCATGGGATGAGTAAAAATATGCACGGAAGAAATGCCTCTGATCTTGTTGTCAAGGTCCCCCCTGGTACGATCGTTCGTGATGAGGTCACGGGTACGTTATTGGCGGACTTGACGGCGCATGGCGAGCGTGCGGTTGTCGCAAAAGGTGGTCGTGGCGGTCGTGGCAATGTACGATTTGCGACGCCAGCGAATCCCGCACCTGATCATGCGGAGAATGGCGAGCCTGGACAAGAGCGTATGATTGTATTGGAATTAAAAGTGCTGGCTGATGTCGGTTTAGTAGGATTCCCGAGTGTTGGAAAATCGACGTTGTTGTCTATTGTCTCAGCGGCAAAACCGAAGATTGCGGATTATCACTTTACAACGCTAACGCCAAACTTAGGCGTTGTTAATACACAAGATGGTCGAAGTTTTGTCATGGCTGACTTACCTGGTCTCATCGAAGGCGCGCACGCGGGTGTCGGACTTGGTCATCAATTTTTACGACATATTGAGCGGACGCGTGTCATTATCCATGTGGTGGATATAGCCGGTACAGAAGGGCGCGATCCAGTTGATGATTATCGGAAGATTAATGATGAATTGGCACAATATCATATGCGTCTAACAGAGCGACCACAAATTGTCGTTGCAAATAAGATGGATATGCCTAATGTAGCAGAGCAGTTACAACGTTTTAAAGAAGAAGTAGGCGAAAATGTCGTGGTTCACCCAATTTCTGCGATCACAAAAGAAGGTGTACGCGAGCTGTTGCTCATCATTGCAGATGCACTGGATGAGGCGCCTGAATTCCCTCTTTATGAAGAAGAAACAGAGACGGAGGAGCGGGTCGTTTATAAACACGAGAAACCCATCGAGCCGTTTATCATTACGCGTGGCGATGACGGTGTGTTTGAAGTACATGGTGCTGAATTGGAGCGAATCTTTAAAATGACCGATTTTGCCCGCGATGAGTCCATTCGTCGCTTTGCGCGTAAAATGCGGGCGATGGGTGTAGATGCAGCGCTCCGCGAACGAGGCGCGCAAGATGGGGATCTCGTGCGTGTATTAAAGTTTGAATTTGAGTTTGTGGAGTAAGGTATAAACGAGGAGCCGGTATTGTTTGACTGACCGGCTTGTTCGGGTTTGATCAAAAAATTGCGCAAAATATCTTCCAACAATATTGACGCCCGCTACTCGCTCCGTGTATACTTAAATTGAGCAGTGCATAAAATAGTAAAAACCGCAGATGGTCATACACCTGCGGCTTGCAATAACCGGACTCCTCTACAAGGGAGGACGGCAAGAGTAAGGCGTTTCCCACCCACTGGCTTGCGACGCTCAAGGGTGGGATTACTTTTGGCGTTGTGCCAACGTAATAATGGAGACGACTAATCCAGCAAAGGTAATCATGAGTACCAAAGACTGAAAGACGCTCATCGCGACACCCCCTTTCTTACGGGGAATGCCGTCCACCCTTGAAATCCATATGTTACTGCAAGTCTATCGTAACATAGCAAAGATCATTATGAAAGCGCTAACATTCGTTAAGAACTGCGCGCACATTTTAACGGTACGCAGCTATAGCAGAAATCCTTCCTGATCCAATATTGCAAGTGCAGCTTCAAGCTGTTCCTCCCGTTCAAAAGCAACACGGTGTAAATGTACACCATCGGTCAAGGTTGATAACAGCGGTGCATTTGTTGCGCTCATTTTTTGGCAAAACCGATCAACATCTTGGCGGCTGGACAGGTGAAGGGTACCTGTCATCTCACCGTAGACCGGGTGTTCCACTGTGACGTCAAGCACCGTGATGCCGTGATCAACAAAAATATACAGCTCGTCCGTCATTTTGTCGGGAGGATGCTTGAGGGCAATAACGCGCGTGCGTTGTTCGGTTTTCCTATCCTTTAAATAAATATAACCTTGTGGTGTCGCTAAAATCGGCGCCTCTTTTGCTTTTAAAATCGACATATCTTGGACAATCACTTGCCGACTAACACGTGCGCGCTTGGCAAGTAGTTGTCCTGGGAGCGGTTTCGTTGCTTCTTTGAGCCATTCAATTAAAGCTGTGCGTCTGTTTTCTCCATGTAATTTTTTGTTTTCCATATGTGACCTCTTTCAGTAATGAGTTTTTCAAATGTGTGTAGCATGGTTTCAATTTCTATTTCGGTGGTCGGTTCTCCGAGTGTGATCCGAATGTAGCGGTCACTATCAGTCCGACTTATGCCAATGGCTTTTAATGCTTCAGATGGCTCGGTTTGTCCAACACGGCAAGCAGGTCCAATTGCAATTTGAATGCCGTGACGATCACATTCTAGCATAAATTGTTGTCCGCTCCAGCCCTCGACTAAAAACGCGAGGTGCATCGGGAGGCGCGTCTTCTTTGCGCCCACAAGTGTGAAGGCGGACGACGTTGTTAATGTGGTGATTATGTGGTCACGGAGGTGCGATAGCTTATCCATACACGTTTCCTGAACAGTCAGTGCGTGATCAATGGCACTTGTAAATGCAGCAATGGCAGGCACGTCGACAGTCCCGGGACGAAAGCCGTTTTCGTGATTTGCTCTCGTATAGAATGGGAGCCAGTGATGCCGGTTGGCAATATACGCGGCACCAATCCCTTTAGGTGCGTAAAGTTTGTGGGCAGAAAAGCTCGCTGCATCGACCTCGTGTAAAGGAAGTGGAATCTTCCCGAGTGTCTGTACACAGTCGCTATGGAAAATGATATCATGTTTTCGTAAAATCGCGCTAATGTCAGTGATCGGTTGAATGGTGCCAATTTCTGAAGAAGCGTGGGCGAAGGAAGCGAGCGTGGTCGTCGGACGAATCGCCTTTTTTAATGATGATAGGCAAAGAAAACCCGCATGATCTACGGGAATATAGGTTACTTCGTATCCAATACTTTCCAAGTGATCAAACGTTTCTAGAACAGAGGGGTGCTCAGTTTTCGTCGTGAGCAAATGTTTGCCTTTTTTCTCGTTTGCGAGAGCAAGTGATGTGATCGTTAAAAAATTTGCTTCTGATCCGGAGCCGGTAAAGAAAATTTCATCTGCACTTCGCCCGATCTTTCGGGCAAATGTAGCTCGGCAACGTGAAAGGATCGTTTGTGCTTCGATTCCGGCAGTATGGTTGCTATTCGCATTGGCAAAAGCGATCCGTGCTGTCTCGACATAAGTGGTTAAACTTTGTTCTGACATCGGGGTTGTTGCGCTATAATCTAAATAAATCATTTGCTATATCTCCTCACGAAAGTCGTAAATTTGTATTGTCTTTTCCTCTATTTTATGTAAATATAGGTGACAAGACAACTGTAAAGTAGGTGAGTCGATGAAACAATCTCCGGTTGTCATTATCGGTACAGGAGTTTCAGGGCTGATGGCTGCACATCTATTAGCAGACCATCTCCCAGTCATATTAGTGACAAAAGGTGAGGTGAAACAAAGCAACTCTTCTCTAGCCCAAGGTGGTATGGCAGCGGCTGTTGGTGCACACGATCATCCACACGATCATGCACAGGATACGCTTCAAGCCGGTTATCATCATAACCATTTACAAAATGTATATAAATTAACAGAAGCGGCACCACATATTGCAACACAGTTGCGTGCACTTGACGTGCCGTTTGAGCAGTCTCAAGGCAACTACGTCCTCGGTCACGAAGGCGCACATGGCAAGCGTAGAATTTTGCATGCGTATAAAGATCAGACAGGAAAAGCAATCATTGACTGTTTGTGGCATCACGTCCAAGGGCGTGTGCAAATTCTTTCACATGAAATGGTGACGTCAATTGAAGTGGAAAAGAACGCAGTCATTGGTGTTGTGACGACGAAGCGCGCAATTACGTCGCGATGTGTCATTTTAGCAAGTGGCGGCGCAGGTCAGTTATATACACGGACATCCAATGTTTCGTTTGCAACTGGTGATGGATTAATGCTAGCTTATCGCGCTGGGGTGGTGTTAAAAGATCTTGAATTTGTGCAGTTCCACCCAACTTTGTTAAAAAGTGAGCAAGGTGCACTTGTTAGTGAAGCGGTACGTGGAGAAGGGGCTTACCTTGTCAATAGATACGGTCAGCGTCTATTAGCTAACTACCCGAATGGCGAGTTAGAAAGCAGAGATGTGGTTGCACGTGTTTTGTTTGATGCAATCAAAGATGGCGAAGAAGTTTTCTTAGACGCGCGTCACTTGCCGCAGTTTCATGAGCGTTTCCCATATATTGCAAAGTGTTGTATAGCAGCAGGGATTGATCCAACGAAAGCGTATATCCCCGTTGAACCAGGCGCTCACTTTTTATGTGGCGGTGTTGAAACAGATGATAACGGCTTAAGTGCAGTAGGTGGCTTATATGCCGTTGGTGAAGTAGCATGTACAGGAGTGCACGGCGCGAACCGTTTAGCAAGCAATTCATTATTAGAAGGGCTTGTATTTGCCGAGCGTGCAGCAAACAATATTTTACAGCATGACCAATATAAAATTTGTGAGCGAATGGGATTGAATCATACGGCACCACCGCTTTCACACGCCTTACCTACGCGGACGTTATTACAACAACATATGACTGAGTTTGTTGGCATTAAACGAACGAGACAAGGACTGCTTTATATGCGTGAATGGTTACAATCATTTATAAATACTTCTGCAGCGCCAAGAGTAGATGCGCAAACATGGTGGGAAGATGTACATTTGTTCGAGCTTGCCTGCTTGATGACAGAGGCGGCTTTGCAACGAACAGAGTCACGTGGAAACCATATTCGCACAGATTTTCCAGAGGCAGTACCGGAGTGGCGTACAGTCGATGTTTGTTTTCAACATACAAAGGAGCCATTTCTTAAAGTAAATAAAGATGAGCAGGTGGAATGCGATGAACACATTTGTACTTGATACACAAATTGAGCAGTTTTTACAAGAAGATATTGGACGCGGCGACGTGACAACAGAAGCGATTTTTACAACTGAACGAGCAGAGGCAGTCATTGTCGCAAAAGAAGCAGGGATCTTTGCTGGTGAAAAAGTTGTTGAACGGATGTTTACCAAATTTGGGACCGAATTGACAGTGAAACACGTGATGAAAGATGGGGAGTCGCTTGTTGCCGGTGTCGAAGTGTTACGTGTCCATGGATCGGTGAAGCAAATGCTCATCATTGAGCGTGTGTTGCTCAATTTGTTACAGCGGTTATGTGGCATTGCCACATTAACGAGGCGGGCGGTGGAAACGTTGGCCGATCCAACCATTCGTTTATGTGACACACGGAAAACAACGCCAGGGTTACGCATGTTGGAGAAGTACGCTGTTCGTATCGGTGGTGGCTGCAATCATCGCAAAGGACTTGATGATGCAGTCATGTTAAAAGAAAATCATATTGCAGCCTGTGGATCCATCGCTGAAGCAGTTGCCCGTGTACGTCAGTATGCTGGACCATTGTTAAAAATTGAAGTGGAAACGACAAATGAAGATGAAATACGTGAAGCAGTGGCAGCACAAGCAGACGTCATCATGTTTGACAATTCCACACCAGATGAAATCAAACGTTACGTACAACTTGTGCCAGAAACGATTGCAACGGAGGCTTCAGGAGGGATTTCCATGGAAACGCTGCCACTTTATCGCGGGACGAAAGTCGATTATCTCTCTCTTGGATTTCTAACCCATTCTGTTCGATCCATTGATTTAAGTATGCTCATCCAGAAATTGGAAATTAGAAGCCGGAAAGTGAAAGTCTGACTTCCCGCGCCGAGCTCTGTATTCTTAATAGGAGGTTTTTTCTATGCAATTAACAGCAATGACCCGCCTGCCGGACATGTACCGGCAAATGTCGATGGCGGAAAAGCAGGAACGGATAAAAAAAGCAAAAAAATTTTTTGGCACGGATTTACTCATTCCCGGGCACCATTATCAGCGTGAAGAAGTCATTCAATTTGCCGATGTAACAGGAGACTCATTGCAATTAGCCCAGCTTTGTGGGCAAGAAAGTGCACCTTTTATTGTCTTTTGTGGTGTGCACTTCATGGCGGAAACAGCTGACATGTTAACAACAGCAAATCAACGGGTCATGTTACCGGATTTGCAAGCTGGTTGTTCGATGGCAGACATGGCGACGATGGCGCAAACGAATCGCGCATGGGACGCGTTAACAGCGCAATTTGGTGACACCATTTTGCCGTTGACATACGTCAACAGTTCTGCCGATATTAAAGCATTTTGTGGCCGTCATGGGGGCGCATGTGTGACTTCTTCTAATGCAGCCAAGATGATTGAGTGGGCTTTTTCTCAAAAGGAGCGATTATTATTTTTACCGGATCAGCATCTAGGGCGTAACACAGCAGCGGCACTCGGAATTCCGCTGGCGCAAATGGCTGTTTGGAATCCGTTAACGCATGAACTAGAAATGGCGGAGGATGTGTCTTGGCAAGAGATTAAAGTGATTTTATGGAAAGGACATTGCTCTGTCCATGAAAAGTTCACTGTTGAACAAATTGCCACCATTCGTGAGAAAGAGCCTGAGACAAAGATCATTGTTCATCCTGAATGTACGTATGAAGTTGTGCAAGCTGCAGATGATGCGGGAAGCACGCATTATATTATTGAGCAATTAAAACGCGCAGCACCTGGTACTTCTTGGGCTGTGGGCACAGAAATGAATTTGGTCAATCGGTTAGCGATGATTCATCAAGATAAACACGTCTATTCCTTGAATAAAACGATGTGTGCCTGTCTCACAATGAACCGAATTGATTTAGAGCACTTGGCGTGGACGTTAGATTTATTGCAAGAAGGTGTGTATCAATATGAAATTAAGGTCGAAGAAAAAGTCGCTGTAGATGCCAGGTTAGCACTGAAGCGGATGCTTGCACATGTGTAAATTTATCATCAAAAGCGTGGACGTCATGTTCACGCTTTTTTGGTCTAAGTCGTCATGATTGTTCATAAATTGGTGATGGATCGTTATTCCGGTATTCCTAAGAGAAAAACAAGACATGTTAATACTGTTACAGTTTGGATAACGCATGCACATCAATTGAGGAGGGAATTTTCATGAGGATTCATATTGTGCAAAAAGGAGATACATTATGGAAGTTGGCAAAAAAGTATGAGGTCGATTATGAACAATTAAAAGAGGCGAATCATGCGTTGTCTAACCCGGAAATGTTAATGCCTGGCATGAAAGTAAAAGTGCCAACAGGTACAGTGGCAGTGCGTAAGGAATCACAGCAGACAACAGAAGAAAAAAATGAGCCGGTCATCTCCATTAAAGGTTCGACAAAAGAACGGGATGAACAGTCTTATGATGAGATGAATCAATCATCTGCTCAAGAAACAATGACGCAAACGCACGTTTCAAATCAACGAGCGCCACAACCATTACCTCCACGTCCGGCGTGTCCTAATTGTGGATCTGGGTCGTATATGGGAACGGCGCAGCCAAATTATCCAAACGCACAAATGCACCGCGTATCACCTGCTGCACCGCCATTTTATGGAAATGAAAAACAATACCCAATGCCAATGAATCCGCCATCATCTTATCCAAATACAGGCAGTCAATCAGGAGGAAGCCAGCAAAATATGCGTATGCGTATGCAAATGCCTGTTGGTACGGCTCCTCAAATGAGTGCACCACCTTCTCCGGCAAGGTACCATACGCCACAAACAAATGTTTTACCTTTACAAGAGATGTCACAGTATAACGGAGCGTTAGATCAAGGGACACAACATATTAATGAGCAGTTTAGGCAGCCTGAAACAGTTGACTACAGAAGTATTCCAACAAATAATTATGGCTCTCCTCCTGGCGCATCGCAACAAACAAATACGTATCATCCTCAAAAAATTGGAAGAGAAGTTCCGGAATATCGCAATGGACCACCAGCGCCAATGAATACAGCACCGCCACATGTCGCTGGTTTTTATCAAGGTAGGTCAGATCATGTTGGGCAAATGGGTTATCCGTCACCGCCCCCTGGAATGGCCAACCAGCCTCCAAGTGTACCACCACAGACGCATCCACACCATAGACAGGCGCCTGCGTATGTAACGACCCGACCACCAGCTTCCACCGCCGCTTACCAGCAAATGTATGAGCCGCCACGAAATGCCCCAATGGCACAAACGCCCCAAATGGTAAATGGTTACCATGAAAAAAATGAGTATTACGATTAAAAGAAGCACGGGAAAAGCCGATGAGAATGCGTCGGCTTTTTTCCTTTGGTGGGAGAGGCAACATCTAACAGGTTAACAGTGAAATTTACGCGCAAACTATAAAGGAAAGGGGGGAATGAGCATTGAAAAAAATGACGTTATCAGTGCTTTGCGCGACTGTGCTTGTCAGTAGTTTGACGGCTTGTGGAAATACAACAGGTATGGAGTCACAACGTACGCGTACACAGATGGATGAGCGTATTGTCGACGGTGATCGTGCTTATCCGTACGATTATAATGCAGGGTATAAACGTAATCGAATCCAAAATAATCAAGGGACATCCAAATATAGCCGAACAATCCGAGATGACGTAGGGATGAATACGAGTCGTACCCGTGCATATCAATATAAGAACGGCGCAAGCGATGGCATACGGGCAAAAGTGATACCCGAGGAGCGGGGTATTACTGGGAATAATCGTGTAGGTATGGTGGATGAAGACGGATTTATTAACAGAATGGGGCGGAGAGACAACCGTGGCATGATGTTTCAAGGACAAGGATACAACAAGCGAGGTCATCATCGCGCCACACAACGTATGAACGAAACGCCGTTGCAATATCATCGTGATTACTATGGCAAAGAAGTGCGCCGCATCACAGAAGAGGTTGAAAAAATTGATGGGGTTATAGAAGCGCGTGTCATGATCCATGGCAATGATGTTGTTGTTGGATACGTGCCAGATGATGGTGATGACGGTGTGCATGCACGCGTGAAAGCAGAAGTAGCACGCTTAGTTGGTGAAGACAAAAATGTGACGGTCACATCTGATGATTACGCATTTTCAACATTGCGGAAAATGGACGACCAATTGCGTTCTGGAACGGCATTTGAAGAAATGGAAGACACATTTACCGATATGCTTGACGACATGCGTGATATGTTAAGGCAACCGATGCGTTAAGGTCTCATAAATCAACAAGATGGTTTGGCGCAAGAACCTTGCGTCAATCCATCTTGTTTTTCAGTACTTCTTTTAGCTTACAACTAGCGTAGACACCATCTCTGTGTGACCTGTGCCACACGGGATACTACAAATAATTTTGTATTCGCCGGGTTCTAACGTTGTTGTGACGCTGTCGTCGCCACTAATCTCAACATCTGTTCCCTCAATCACAACCCCGTGGTGTCCCTCTGTATTTTCCAATGTAATGGTGACTTCTCCAGCGGGAACCTCGTATTTTTCTTTGTCAAAATTCCAATTCATTGCGCGAATCGTTAACACTTCATCTGCTTGTTTCGTCTCATTCGCTGGCTCAGTCGTTTCATCAGCTTTGTTGCTATTTCCGCAAGCGACGAGTGCCAATAGGCATAATGGAATGAATAACTTTTTCATTGCTTTCATTGTTTACACGCTCCTTTCTATCCTTTGTTTCCATTTTAATAGGTTTTATACGGTGGTAATAAAACATTTTGTGAAAATGATGTGAAAACTGTTTTGTATTGAACATGTTGTCAGGGTGACGGAATCAGATCGGTATGATAAAATAGAAATGGATGTTCGTCTTTAGAGAGGAGCGAATTGATGATTGATTACATAAAAGGAACCCTTGTGAAAATAGCGCCTACATATATCGTTGTTGATGTTGGCGGCGTTGGTTACCAAGCACATTGTGCAAATCCATATCGTTTCTCGCAATGGATTGATACAGATGTAACGATCGCTACATATCATTATGTGCGTGAAGATAGTGAGCGACTTTTTGGTTTTCAAACGGAAATGGAACGAGAATTGTTTGAGCAATTGTTGAATGTATCTGGGATTGGCCCTAAAGGGGCGTTAGCGTTGCTTGCGGCTGGCGAGCCTACTGAAGTTGCGCGTGCGATTGAAGCGGAAGATGAAGCGTTTTTAGTGCGTTTTCCAGGTGTAGGGAAGAAGACCGCCCGGCAAATGATTTTAGACTTGAAAGGAAAAGTGAGCGTGTTTTTAGAGGCAGGCGTGCCACTTCCTGGAGAGGATGCACACACAACTGCAGAGACATCTGAAGCGTTGATAGATGCACTTGAAGCATTGCGTGCCCTTGGATACAGTGAGAAAGAGCTGAAAAAAGTTAAAAAACAACTACAAGGAGAAGGGTTGTCAACGGAGACGTATGTACGTCGGGCGTTACAAATGATGCTGAAATAAGCATATACAAGGAATGAATGATTTATAGTAAATGTCATTTCTTGTATAGAAAGGAGTGTCTCTGAATGGAGGAGCGGCTTGTCACCGGGACAGCGAGTGAACAAGAAGAGCGAAATGAAACGCAGTTACGCCCACAAACGTTGGCTGATTACATCGGACAGGAAGTTGTTAAACAAAACTTGTCTGTATTTTTAAAGGCCGCGCGTATGCGCAAGGAAGCGTTAGACCACGTGCTTTTATACGGGCCGCCGGGGCTTGGCAAGACAACACTAGCCGCGATTATTGCCGCGGAAATGGGTGGAGAGTTACGGGTCACATCGGGACCGGCAATTGAAAAAGCGGGTGACTTGGCGGCGGTGTTAACGGCACTTGAGCCGGGCGATGTTCTATTCATTGATGAAATCCACCGTCTTAACCGTGTCGTTGAAGAAGTGCTCTATCCGGCAATGGAAGATTTTTGTCTTGATATTGTCATTGGGAAAGGACCGACCGCTCGTTCGGTAAGAATAGACTTACCACCGTTCACATTGGTCGGGGCAACAACGAGAGCTGGCATGATTTCTTCACCATTGCGAGACCGATTTGGCGTTTTGTTGCGGTTGGAATATTATCAACCGGAAGAGCTCATACAAATTGTGACGCGTTCAGCGAGGGTGTTTGGCGTATCGTTAGCCGAAGAAGCGGCATTAGAAATTGCTCGTCGTTCACGTGGGACGCCGCGAATTGCCAATCGGTTACTGCGCCGAGTCCGTGATTTTGCGCAAGTACAAAGCGATGGAACGGTGACATATGATATCGCGTGCAGCGCCCTAGAAGCGTTGCAAGTGGATCCTCTTGGACTCGACCATATTGACGACAAATTGCTAAGAGGGATGATGGAGAAGTTTTCTGGCGGGCCGGTCGGTTTAGACACCATCGCCGCAACAATTGGCGAAGAGTCAGACACGATCGAAGAAGTGTATGAGCCGTATTTGTTACAGATCGGCTTTGTGCAACGCACGCCAAGAGGACGCGTTGTGACAAGACAATGTTACGCCCATTATGGATTACAACCGCAGGAAGATGCACATGGCTAAAGTCATTATTGCAGTCGGAGTGGCGCTCGTAGTTGTCGGTTGTATTTGGTTGCTCGTTGACCGCTGGTTGCCACTGGGACGGTTGCCAGGTGACATTGTATGGAAAGGTGAACGAACGACCGTCTTTTTTCCCATTGTGACATGTATTATTGTTAGCATCGTGCTCTCAATCGTCGTGTCACTTCTGCGTCGTCTGTAAGACTTGCGCTTCTGATGACTTCTGTGTATGCTAGGTAAGGTTGAAGGAGACGATGATAGAAGGTGATGGCATGAAAGTAGAAGCATTCGATTTTGAACTACCAGAAGAATTGATCGCGCAAACACCGCTACCAGCGCGTGCGGATTCGCGTTTACTCATTATAGATAAAAATACGAAGGCACTCACAGATACAACCTTCACAGCAATTGTAGATGAACTCATGCCAGGCGACTGTTTAGTATTGAATGACACAAAGGTGTTGCCTGCGCGTTTATTTGGCGCAAAGAAAGATACAGGCGGCGCAGTAGAAGTACTCTTATTAAAACAAGAGGAAGAAGATGTGTGGGAGACGCTTGTCAAGCCAGCGAAACGCGTGAAGGTGGGGACCGTGCTCACGTTTGGAGAAGGGCGTTTGCAGGCAACTTGTACAGCCGTGTTGGCGCACGGTGGTCGGATGTTTTCTTTCTCATATGATGGCGTGTTTTATGAAATACTCGATGAGCTAGGAACAATGCCGCTACCGCCATATATTCGTGAACGGTTGGATGAAGCTGATCGCTATCAGACAGTGTATGCGAAACACCGCGGTTCGGCAGCAGCGCCGACAGCTGGATTACATTTTACCGAGACGTTGTTAAAACAAGTGGCAGAAAAAGGTGTCTCCATCGCTTATGTCACGTTACACGTCGGATTAGGCACATTTCGACCGGTGAGTGTTGAAACAATTGAGGCACACGACATGCACGCTGAATATTATGAAGTGTCTCAGGAAACCGCAAATGTCCTCAAAGAGACGCGTACAAATGGCGGACGCATCATTGCCGTCGGTACGACGTCGGCGCGCACGCTAGAAACAGTTTATCGCGATCATGGCGACTTTGTTGCTTGCGCAGGTTGGACAGATATTTTTATTTATCCGGGTTATACGTATCAAGCCATTGATGGTTTGTTAACAAATTTCCATTTGCCAAAATCTACACTTGTCATGTTGGTAAGTGCGCTAGTCGGAAGAGAAGCGTTACTTAGCGCATACAAACATGCAATTGACGAGCGTTATCGCTTTTTTAGTTTTGGTGATGCGATGTTTATTAGACCTTAATGATAGGAGAAGAGAACCATTATGGCAGCAGTGACATATGAATTAATTAAAACATGTAAGCAATCGGGTGCGAGGCTAGGACGGGTACATACACCACACGGGTCGTTTGAGACACCGATGTTCATGCCGGTTGGCACGATGGCGACGGTGAAGACACTCAGTCCAGAAGACTTAAAAGAAGTCGGTGCCGAAATTATTTTAAGTAATACGTACCACTTGTGGTTGCGTCCTGGAGAAGACATTATTCGTCAAGCTGGGGGACTGCACAAGTTTATGAATTGGAACGGTCCGATTTTAACGGATTCTGGCGGTTTCCAAGTGTTTAGTTTGAGCAATTTAAGAAAGATCACCGAAGAAGGTGTGCAGTTCCGTCACCATCTCAGTGGAGAGAAACTATTCCTTTCGCCAGAGAAAGCAATGCAAATTCAGCATGCGCTCGGCTCTGATATTATGATGGCATTTGATGAGTGTCCACCTTATCCGGCTGAATATGAGTACATGAAAGCATCGGTTGAGCGAACGACGAGATGGGCTACGCGTTGTTTAGAGACACACGAACAATCAGGGCAGGAAAAGGCGCAAGCATTATTTGGGATTGTACAAGGCGGAGAGTATGAAGCCTTAAGAAAACAAAGTGCAAGTGATTTGACAGCAATGGATTTTCCGGGTTATGCTATAGGTGGACTGTCTGTTGGCGAACCAAAAGATGTCATGAATGAAGTACTCGAGTTTACGACGCCATTGTTGCCGACGAATAAACCTCGTTATTTAATGGGGGTCGGCTCACCGGATTCGCTGATAGATGGCGCTGTGCGAGGGATTGACATGTTTGACTGCGTGTTGCCGACACGAATTGCGCGTAATGGGACATGCATGACAAGTAGTGGCCGTTTGGTCGTGCGAAATGCTGCTTACGCGAGTGATTTCCGTCCACTTGATGAGCAGTGCGCGTGCCATGTATGTCGAACGTATTCTCGTGCGTACATTCGCCATCTCATTAAATGTGAAGAAACCTTTGGGTTCCGATTAACGTCGTATCACAACTTGTATTTTCTTCTCAACTTAATGAAGCGTGTTCGCGAAGCGATTCAAGAAGATCGCCTGCTCGATTTTCGGGCGGAGCTTTTTGAGCAGTATGGCTTCAACAAAGAAAACGCACGGAATTTCTAGCGTAATCATACAGAAAGGAGGGAAAAGAATGGATCAGTTAGGTATCTTTGGCGCGTTATTGCCATTTATCGGGATCATTGTTGTGTTTTACTTTTTGCTTATTCGCCCGCAACAAAAGCAACAAAAGCGTGTACGTGAAATGCATGCATCACTGCAGCGTGGGGATAAAATTGTGACGATTGGTGGTTTACACGGGGTGATTGACTCGATTGATGAAAACGTCGTTGTCTTAGTTGTGAATGACAATCGAAAGCTTACATACGATCGTTCAGCGATTCGTGAAGTGAAGTCAGGGTCGTAGGAAATAAAGATGGTGAAGTGAGAAGGCGACTGCATTTCTGCCTTTTAAGGACCATTTAAAGTCATGAAGAAAGAGCTGTCTCGAAGTCGATCTATTGACTATGAGACAGCTCTTTGATCTGTTGATTTCATTCATAAAATTAATATCACTACCGTTTCAAACGGCAATCATGTCCCTTGCATTTAAATCGAAAATATATCCTATTGTAGCTTGACAGAGCGTTATAGCAACTTTAATTGATTTAGAAACTGGAGCAAGTGGATCGACACGTAAAAATTCAAATATACCTGCTGGCACCACTCGGTTTTATGTGTATCTACCAATTTTACATACTTTTCAGTTATCATAGAGAAAGCACCTCTTCTTTGTGGTATTGGGTTTTGTCAACTCTATTATACCTACAAGAAGTGGTGCTTTTCATGTTTCAAGTACTGATGTCAAGGAGCATATTTCATAGGCCGGCAGGCCTTGTTATAACTGAAACTCGAAGCATTTTTTGACTGCGAAAGTTGATTTAATAATATAAAAATTATAGATTATTCTATTTTTATAATGACAATACTTGCATAATCGGGTCTTCTTCCTACAAGGTTACCAGTTAACATATCCACATCGTTACCCGCAGAAGCAGCATTTTCAACTGCAATCATATCACCTGCATTTAAATCAAATATATCCTCTATTGTCGATTGACCAGGCGCTCTAGCAGGTTTAATTGACCTAGATATTGGACTAAGTGGATTACCAACTGAAAATCCAAACATCCCGGTTTCACCATCGGCTACTGCCATTGAGGATGAGACGTAATATCTACCAGCTAAATTCACTATAAATTCGTTGTCGGGTGGCCCATTCCAGGTAATATCTGGAGAGGAGGAACCAGCCAAATTAAAGTTGATTTGATCGCCAGGTGCGAGTGTTACCGTAGTACCACTATCTGCAAAACGACTTGTAGAAGCAAGCGACATAACGCCAGTAGGTCCAGTGGCACCAGTGACACCCGTAGCGCCAGTAGCCCCTGTGGCACCAGTAGGTCCAGTAGCGCCTGTGATACCGGTAACGCCAGTGGCACCAGTAACACCAGTAGCCCCAGTGACGCCGGTGGCACCAGTAACACCAGTAACACCAGTAGCCCCCGTAACGCCGGTGGCACCAGTAACACCAGTAGCCCCCGTAACGCCGGTCGTCCCAGTGACCCCAGTAATGCCAGTAGCCCCAGTAGCCCCAGTCGCGCCAGTAACGCCAGTGACCCCGGTCGCACCAGTTGCGCCAGTAACTCCCGTAGCGCCAGTAGCCCCTGTGGCACCAGTAGGTCCAGTAGCGCCTGTGATACCGGTAACGCCAGTGGCCCCGGTAGGTCCAGTAACGCCAGTAACGCCAGTAGGTCCAGTAGCCCCAGTAACACCCGTTGCCCCAGTAGCGCCGGTGACGCCGGTCGCCCCAGTAGCCCCGGTAGGTCCAGTAACGCCAGTAACCCCTGTGACGCCAGTCGCGCCAGTAACGCCAGTGACCCCGGTCGCGCCAGTCGCGCCAGTAACTCCCGTAGCGCCAGTCGCACCCGTCACTCCGGTAGAACCAGTGATCCCGGTCGCCCCCGTAGCGCCAGTGGTCCCAGTAACGCCAGTAGCCCCAGTGACCCCCGTGACGCCAGTAGGTCCAGTCGCACCAGTAACGCCAGTAGGTCCAGTAGCCCCAGTGGCCCCCGTAACACCAGTCGCTCCGGTAACGCCAGTCGCCCCAGTGGCTCCTGTGGCGCCAGTCGCCCCCGTGACCCCAGCCCCTGTCGGCCCAGTGGGCCCTTGTGTACCAAGTTGTTCCCATGGATTCCAAGTCGTCCCTGTGTCATCGGTCGCGCTTCGTACATAGATGGTTGGGTTGCCAATAAGCAATTGTAAAATGGATGTTGTCGGTCCCGGAGTGATCACAGAAACATACAATGTCCAGATTGGGCTGGTAAAGCCAAGCGGCGCGTTCGCAGGTCCACCTGCATCTCCATCAGAACTGTAGACCCCTTCGGTGATAAACAAATTTAAATCACTACCGGATGGCACTTCTTCATACGGAAAAGCACCGACATCTTCCGCATCTAACGTCAAACTGCCATCTGGTGCAGCGGTGATACCGTTGATGTTTTCGATCCCACCAGGAATATCCCCAATGGTGAGCACCACATTCCCACCAGCATCAGGCAGAATGTCATTGACTGCAGCCACGCTACCGGCTGGGCCAGTAGGGCCAGGCGTGCCTGTGGGTCCGATCATGGTTGGAAGATTGGCAGCGGCCTTCATTTTCGATTCAAGAATAATTTCTTTCTTGAAAATCGTGTCAAGCATATCCGCCGTGCTGTCATTAACAGCTAGGATTTCCTGCAATGTTGCTGGTGGTCCGGTAATACCAGGCAATGTCCCTAAGGCGTACTGGATCTTCTCTCCTTCCGCATTGATAATGTGTGCCAAACCCATTTCTTCCATTGCGATCGATGCAAGTAGTAAATTGACGACATCGTCGCGGTCAAGGGTAATATCGGGTGTGAAATTTGGCATATTCGGTTGAGACATTTGAATCCTTCCTTTCGTAACATAGTTTTGGATACTTCTTGAACATGAAAATGAATATTCTATATAGCGTATGTCTTTTTTTTTTTTTTTTGATTGGGCATTATGGTATAAAAAGTAAGAGGGGTCTATGTATATATAAGGAATTAAGGAATGAAATAACCTGAATCATATTAACTGCGTTCACCTAGAAAAAAAAGCGGATTACAGCGATATGCAGCACATAAAATCTTTAATTCCTTGTATATAGCAAGAAGATGACGAAAAAAAGCTACTTGAAAGTGGCAAGTAGCCTAAAAGTAACCCGATACAAAGTGCGATTTTTGTATGATCGCCTTACTGACTAGATAAATTGACGCCGATCATGCCACCTAAAGCAGCAACGGCGACATACACTGCATGAAAAAGAAGCTGTTTACTACTAAAGGTGGTGTTGTAACCTAAATAGCTAATGAGAAAGACAAGTCCAGAGAAAAGGATTGCAACGAGTCCACCAGCGATCCATCCCTTTGCATTTGCTTTTGCACCTGAGAGAAAGCCACCTATAAATAAAGATAGTAATGCAGTAGGCAACATGAGCCATTCAATCGAGTGTTCAGTCAGGCTCGTGAGCGACAACAACGTGGCCAAACATAAACTAAATAGTAAGATGATGATACATGTGACCACAGTACCGAATAAAACAGCTGGAAAAAAGCGGTTGCTTGTCATATCGTAAAACTCCTTTCGTGTAACGTTTTATATCATGCTTATTCAAAAAGTGGGACAAAGAGAACTGGAGAAATCTACACATGATGAAAGCATGAAAGTTTGGGTATAGTACGAGTAGCATGGTGGTGTGAAATATGGAGTGGGGTGACAGTGAATGGTAATCTTTTCGTTACTTGTATTGATGTTCGTCATCATTTGTGCACGGCGACTTTTTTTGGTGCAAACAGATGATGTAGCCGCTCGTGACAGTAAAGAGAAATGGGTACGCTCGTTGCCATTGATTGTAGATGGGTCAATTGAGCATACACATTTACAACGTTTGAACAAAAATGAGTTTTGGTTACGACAGCAATTGCGACGTTTTGGCTATCGAGACATTAAAAACATCTCTTATTGTACAATGAAGGGTAAGAACCGCTTCTTTGTCGCAGAACGTATCGCATGCCATGACAAGGAGTAGCAGTTCCAACTTTACTTTAAGATTTTGCTAAATAGTGGTAGCTGTTTCAGTTCTTCTTTTTTAATGAGACGTAGGAAGAACATGCCGAGAATGTAAAGACATGTGGTCAAACAAATGGCACTTAAAGTCGCAACGAGTGGATGAGAAAATGTTTGTAAAACCATTGGTTGTAGCAGTGTAGCAGCGTAGCCGACAATAAAAATAAGCATAGAGAGCTTTATAACGGCTCGCGCATTGATGACAAATCCGGTTGTTTTTGCGATCGATGCAAAATGTAAGACAGAGACAAGGACAAACCCAGTAACAATTGCCAGTGCTGCGCCCATAATGCCTAAGCTCGTGTGTGTAGAGAGGGCAAAAATTGCGGCGGTTTTAATGACAGCACCAAATAAACTGTTCATCATGGAGACTTTTGCATAATTGAGTGCTTGTAGCGCAGCTTGTAATGGACCTTGGATATATAAAAACAAGGCAAAAGGCGCCATAATTTTTAGCATGCCCGCTGCTTCTGGCGCATCGTACATGAGTGTCATTAAGTCTGTGGCAAATACATACAAAATGATGACGCAAATCCCACCAGAGAGCAGTCCGATACGTAATGTTTGTTCGAGCCGATAATGGATGAGGGTCGTATTTTTTTTTGCCGCAGCTTCACTCAAATTAGGAAGTAGTGATACGGACAATGCATACGTAATAAAGCTAGGTAACGTCAGCAAAGGAACGACATAGCCGACAAGTAGCCCGTACTGACTCGTGGCGACACTCGTCGCAATGCCAGCGATTGCCAAGCTTTGAGCGACGACAATCGGCTCAAAAAACAAAGAGACGGTTCCAATTAAACGGCTCCCTGTTGTCGGAAGCGCCGTGAATAATAAAGCTTGGCACGTGTGTTTTCCTCCTTTAACTGCGGAGACAAAGCGATGCCGAAACCGAAATGATTTATGATGTTTAAACAAATAAAGCATATAAAATAAAGAAGCAAGCTCACCTAAAACGACAGATAACATTGCGCCTGCAGCAGCATATTCCAAGCCAAGTGGGAGAAACGCTGTGGTGAGCACAGCGACAAACGTAATACGAACAACTTGTTCAATGACTTGTGAGTAGGCAGTTGGCTTCATATTTTGCCGACCTTGAAAATAACCTCTGATGACAGAAGAAATGGCGACAATCGGTACAATGGGTGTAATCGCAATTAACGGGTAAAAGGCTCGGGCATCTGTCAGTAACGTATTAGAAACAATCGGGGCGAAGGCAATCATACTCGTTGTGAAAATGACGCTAAGTACAGCAGTGATTGCTAAGGAAACCGCAAGAATTTTTTTGACACGCTGCCTTTCTCCCCTTGCTTCTGCTTCGGCGACGAGTTTGGCAATCGCGACTGGTAAGCCCATTTGTGTTAACGTCAAAATGAGCAATAGTGTCGGTACAGCCATCATATACAACCCAACACCTTCAGAGCCGAGTATGCGTGCCATAACGATGCGATTAATAAACCCGAGTACTTTTGTAATAAAACCAGCAGCAATTAAAATGAGTGTGCCCGTTAAAAATGTTTGTTTTGTCATGATCGGTCCTCATCCTTTTCCTCATTTTCTAATCTCTGGCCCCTGACTTCTGTACTCTGTATTCATATGTATGCTGCTGCGGGACAGACATGACAAGCATTGTTGCAGCAATCTGGACTGTACATGTCTGTTGCATTGCGCTATACTGAAATTTGTACAAACCGCATTACTTATAGGTCGATAAGGTGGTAAGGAATGGATCCGATCACGTTTTAATTTTTAACATTTGTAACATTGGGGGAAGGTGTGACGATGGGAGAAAAGCAACAATTTGATGTGTGGCAAGAGGAAATCATGCCTGCACTGCACTGTAAGTTAGAAGAGTTTCATGACTTGGGTTATCGTCACGTGCAACTGCAAGATTTATGGGAATGCCTTATCACGAGTGAACGCAAAAAGAAATCATACGTCCCGTTTTACGCATTTGTCGATGCGTGCTTGTCGATGCGTCCACAAGATTATATGACATGGGTCACGATGAAGTCGTATCAAGAACCAGCTGATTGGCAACAAGCTTGGGCAGAGGTGACAGGACAACAAGCGGAAGCTCGCGCTGGATCATTGGCTGAAGAAGCATACAAATAGTCAGCCCCGTCATGACATCGTAGATAGAAAGGAGTTTTATACGAGATGGCAGTAAAGAGAACGAAAATTTTATTATTCTTTGTGATTGTCGCGCTATGTGCGGCGGGTATTGCGTATACCGCGAAGCCAGTCATAAAGGATGTCAGCCTTGGTCTTGATTTACAAGGCGGTTTTGAAGTGCTTTATGAAGTCGGACCGCTTAAAGAAGGCGACAAAATTAATGAAGATGTGATGCTCGCCACAACGACAGCGCTGAATCAGCGGGTGAATACGATCGGGGTGTCGGAACCGATTATTCAAATCGAAAGTGACAACCGGATTCGCGTTCAGCTTGCGGGTGTAAAAGATCAAGAACAAGCAAGAGAGTTGCTTGCGACAGGGGCGCATTTAACGATTCGTGACGTCGATGACAATGAACTGCTTGATGGTAGTGATCTCGTGCAAAATGGGGCGAAGGGTCAACTGCACCCGGAAACAAGTGCGCCAATTGTCACGTTGACTTTGAAGGATGCCGACAAATTTGGTGAGATTACGAAAGAGATCTCTTCTTTGCCACCGCCAAATAATATGCTTGTCATTTGGCTCGACTATGAAGAAGGTGACAGTTACAAAGAGGAAAGTAAAAAAGTTGAGAGTGAACAAAAGTTTCTATCGGCGGCGTCGGTTCGGCAACCGATTTTTTCCACTAGTGTTCAGATTGAAGGTGGAGATTTCACAACAGAATCAACACGGCAACTAGCGGAGTTGTTAAATGCTGGTGCACTCCCGGTCCAATTGGATGAAGTCTATTCCACGTCTGTCGGTGCGTCCCTCGGTGAACAGGCGATGAAACAAACAGTTTTTGCTGGGATTATTGGTGTAGCCTTAATCTTTGCTTTCATGGTGATATATTATCGTTTTCCGGGTGTCGTTGCGGTCATTACATTGTCTGTGTACACGTTCCTCGTGCTCGTCATTTTTAATGCATTGAATGCCGTGTTGACGGTGCCTGGCATTGCGGCACTTATTCTTGGGGTCGGGATGGCAGTTGATGCCAACATCATTACGTATGAACGGATGCGCGAAGAATTAAAAGCTGGACGATCGATGTTGTCAGCTTTCAAAGTGGGTGGGAAAGATTCATTTTCCACAATTATGGATGCGAATGTCACGACATTGATTGCTGCTGGTGTGATGTTCTACTTTGGGACAAGCTCGGTCAAAGGGTTTGCAGTCATGTTGATCATTAGTATCGTCGTGAGCTTTGTAACAGCTGTATACGGTTCACGGTTATTACTGGGGTTATGGGTCAACAGTCGCTTTTTAAATAAGCGTCCACGTTGGTTTGGTGTGAAAGAAGGTGACATCAATGGGCTTTAGTCCAGAGAATTGGAACGTTGATTTAACGAAACATCGAAAAAAGTTTTTTCTTGGTTCGATCGTTGCTGTGCTGCTGGGTATTCTTTGCTTGTTTACGCTCGGGTTGAATCTCGGTGTGGACTTTGAAAGTGGTTCAAATGTAGAGGTGCAAGTGAATACGTCATTGACAGAAGAAGCATTAAGGGAAGATTTTAAGCAAATGGCGCTTGCGCATGAACCGCGCAACATGACAATTGGTGGTGACCAAAATCAGGTTGCAAATGTTCGGTTCATTGAGCCACTTTCAAAAGAAGATATTTCTAAAGTCCAATCCTACATGAAAGAGAAGTACGGTGAGGTACCGAATATTAGTACCGTTTCTCCGCTTGTTGGAAAGGAATTGGCACGAAATGCATTGATTTCCGTATTAATTGCTTCTGTAGCCATCGTGTTGTATGTGGCTGTGCGTTTTCAATTTCTTTATGGTATCGCGGCGATTGTTGGGTTGCTTCATGATGCGTTCTTCGTCATCGTCTTATTTAGTTTGTTTCAAGTAGAAGTGAATGTCCCATTTATTGCGGCCATTTTGACCGTGGTTGGTTATTCGATTAACGACACGATTGTCACATTTGACCGGATCCGCGAGAATGTGAAGAGAGAAAAGAAAGAAAAGCCAATTGAAGATTTCAATCATCTCGCACGTATTGTTAATAAGAGCTTATTGCAAGTCATTACCCGTTCTATAAACACGATGTTAACAGTGTTGTTTGCGGCACTCGCGCTCTTTATTTTCGGTAGCGAAGCGATCCGTTCTTTTTCACTCGCACTGGTGATCGGATTAATTGTCGGTACGTATTCATCCATGTTTTTATGTGCGCAAATGTGGCTTGTATGGGAGTGGCGTCGGTTAAAAAGACTCAAAGAAAAACCGCCACAAGAGGAAGAAATGATTTAAACGCTAGCATAGAGGGGGGTGCGAAAAAGTACCCCTCTTTTTCTCTTTTTTTAACCTGTTTTTCTCATTGGACACGTGTTTATTCCTTCTGTATAATAAGAGGGTCGAGGGGGATACATAATGTTGCAATCTACCGCGAAATGGCGGATATTAGCGCAAGATGATGAACGAGTGGCAAAGTTGGCATCGTCATTATCGATATCAATGTTGGTAGCGCGTTTGCTTGTGCAACGCGGCATTCATACAGTAGAAGCGGCAAACGTCTTTTTACAAAAAGAGACACCCGCTTTTTATGATCCGTACTTATTAAAAGGGATGAAAGAAGTTGTAGAAAGAATTTGCGAGGCACGTGATCAAGGTGAGAAAGTATTGGTGTTTGGTGATTATGATGCGGATGGCGTCAGTGCGACGGCACTGCTTGTGACGGCATTAAAAATGGCTGGTGCGAGATGTGATTATTATATTCCAAACCGTTTTACAGAAGGGTATGGTCCCAATAAACCAGCTTTAATAGAAGCAAAATCATCGGGTTATCAGCTCGTGGTGACAGTTGACACGGGGATCGCTGCAGTGGAAGAAGCTGCGTGTGCTAGTGAAATTGGGCTAGATTTTATCATTACCGATCATCATGAAGTACCACCAAAGTTGCCCGATGCTTATGCGATTGTGAACCCGAAGCAGCCGGGGTGTCCGTATCCATTCAAGGAACTAGCTGGTGCCGGTGTTGCTTTTAAAGTGGCACAAGCGCTGCTTGGAGATGACGCACTTGAGTTGCTAGATTATGCTGTCATTGGGACGGTTGCTGATTTGGTTCCACTTGTAGACGAAAATCGTTTCCTTGTAAAGAAAGGATTACGTGCGTTGGAAGCGAGTCATCGACCAGGTATTCAAGCGTTAAAAACGTTATGTGGTGCGAGGCAAAAAGAGGTCGATACAGATGTGATTGGATTTGGGATCGGTCCACGTCTCAATGCAGCTGGGCGTCTTGACTCAGCTGAGCCTGCTGTCGCGCTGCTTTTGGCAACAGATAAAGCGCAAGCCAAGACGCTTGCAGAGGAAATTGAGCAGTATAATCAAATGCGCCAGTCAGTTGTAGATGAGATGACAAAAGAAGCGATCATGCTTGTTGAAACGATGCAAGTAGCGGAGGTGCAACGTGTCATCATCGTTGCGAAAGAAGGTTGGAATCCTGGCGTAGTTGGCATTGTTGCTTCGCGTCTTGTGGAAAAATTTTATCGCCCAACAATTGTACTTAGTTTAGACAAAGAAAAAGGGTTGGCGAAAGGTTCTGCGCGTAGTATTGCTGGTTTCGATATTTTCTCAGCGCTTTCAAAAAATCGCGATCTCTTGCCACACTTTGGTGGTCATCCGATGGCAGCTGGTTTAACAATGGCATTAGCAGATGTGACAAGATTACAAGCGAGATTAGATGAATATGCGCAAGAAGTATTGACAGAAACCGATTTCACACCGACAATGGAGATTGACTTGGTTGCAAAAGTATCAGACGTCACCCTTGAGGTGACGCGCGAGCTGCAACAGCTAGCCCCTTTTGGTGTAGGGAACCGAAAACCACTCATGCTACTTACCCATGTGTCGTTAGGGGAGATGCGCCAAATTGGCAGCGAGTTAAATCATTTAAAATGTCAGTTTGTTGACGGAGACACCTCACTTGATGCCGTTGCCTTCCGCAAAGGTCATTTGTACGAGGAAATGACCCCTCAAGCGACGCTTTCTGTCGTTGGAACGGCGGAAATAAACGAATGGAATGGCCACGTGAAGCCACAATTTCTTATCAAAGATGTCGCCGTGTCGCACTGGCAACTATTTGACTGGCGTAGCATTCAAGCAAAGCAATTAAATACGAGACTGGCAGCACTTTCAGATGCGCCTGTTTTGCCCGTTGCATTTCAGTCAACGACGCTAGAACGATTACATTTGACGGTTGATGTGATTCATCATCAAGATGAACAACAATCTCTCAACGGTGCGTATATTGTTTTTCTTGACTTACCTGACAGTAGAGATGACTTCATTCAGTTTTTCCGACGTCATGAAGGCGTACCGCATCGTATTTATGTCGTGTTTTCTGAAGAAGAAGAAGCTTTTTTTCGGACGAATCCAAATCGAGAACAGTTTAAATGGTACTATGCTTTTTTACAAAAACGAGGCACATTTGCGGTTGGTGAATTAGCTAAAAAGTTGGAAGCACATCGAGGCTGGTCAGCAGAAACGGTTGCGTTTATGACGACAGTATTTGAAGAGCTTGGTTTTATTACTGTTGAGAGAGGCGTTGTTCGTTTTGTTTCTGATCCAATCAAGAAGTCGTTAGAAGATTCTCCAACCTTTAGAAAAAAGCAAGAACAAACATGGTTAGAGCAAATGTTTGTTTATGCGTCTTATGAACAATTAAAAACTTGGTTTGATCAAGTGATCGAACCTGCCCGAGTTAAAGAAGGAGCGAAGTAAGGATGAATTATAAAGATTATATTACAATTGTGGAAGATTGGCCTCAAGAGGGCATTCGATTTAAAGACATTACGACATTAATGCAAAACGGTCCTGTATACAAGAAGGCAATTGGTCAGTTGGTCACATTTGCACAAGAAAAGCAAGCAGATGTCATTGTTGGTCCAGAGGCACGTGGTTTTGTGGTCGGCTGTCCTGTTGCAACAGCGCTTGAGATTGGTTTTGTTCCTGTGCGTAAGAAAGGGAAATTGCCACGTGAAGTCATTAGCTGCGAGTATGGGTTAGAGTATGGAAAAGATTGCTTGACGATTCATAAAGATAGCATCCACCCAGGGCAACGTGTGATCATTACCGATGATTTGCTTGCTACTGGCGGGACAATTGAAGCGACAATTAAGATGGTTGAAGAGCTTGGTGGAGAAGTTGTTGGTTTAGCGTTTTTGATTGAACTTGCTTATTTGAATGGACGAAACAAGCTGACGCGTTATGATATTTTCTCTTTAACGACATATCAATAGTGCATTTAGGACTGCTTTGTGTACGCAAAGTAGTCTTTTTTTGATGTTTGCCCTTTACAATAGCCGCCTGTTAGCGGATAATGAAGAAAAACTTGTTAAATAAGTAAGGTGATTGTATGACTTTGGATCAAGTGCTGGAAAAAGCGCGTGCATATTTACATGAGGAGGATCTTCTTTTTCTTGAGCAAGCGTATGGGTTTGCAAAGTGTGCACATAGCGGACAATATCGAAAATCAGGGGAACCCTATATTTTACATCCCATTCAAGTAGCGGGGATTATCGTTGGACTTCAGCTTGATCCCAATACAATCGCAGCTGCTTTTTTGCATGACGTGGTGGAAGATACGGATGTCACTGTTGACATGTTAGAAGAAACGTTCAACGCGGAAGTGGCGATGCTTGTTGATGGTGTAACAAAATTAAAAAAGTTTAAATACAAATCAAAAGAAGAGCAGCAGGCAGAGAACCACCGAAAAATGTTGCTAGCAATGTCCAAAGATATGCGTGTGCTTCTCATTAAATTAGCGGACCGCTTGCATAATATGCGTACATTGAAATTTATGCCGCCACGTAAACAACGTGTTACATCGAATGAGACATTAGAAATTTTTGCACCGTTGGCACATCGGTTAGGGATTTCAACTATTAAGTGGGAATTAGAAGACACATCATTACGTTATTTAGACCCACAACAATATTATCGTATTGTGAACTTAATGAAACGTAAACGTGCAGAGCGGGAAGCGTATTTGTCAGATGTCATGGAGAGAATTAAACGCCAATTAGAAGAGGTTCATGTGACTGCGGAATTGTCTGGACGTCCGAAACATATTTATAGTATTTATCGAAAAATGGTTTTACAACAAAAGCAATTTAATGAAATATACGATTTGCTCGCGGTAAGGATTATCGTGAAGAATATTAAAGATTGTTACGCTGTGCTCGGGATTATTCACACTTGTTGGCGACCGATGCCAGGACGTTTCAAAGATTATATTGCGATGCCAAAAGCGAATATGTATCAGTCTTTGCATACAACGGTTGTCGGTCCAAATGGCGATCCACTAGAAGTGCAAATTCGCACAGAAGATATGCACCGGGTGGCCGAGTTTGGGGTGGCCGCGCATTGGGCGTATAAAGAAGGAAAAACACTGTCGGGCCCACGCTACTCTTTTGAAGATAAATTAAGTTGGTTCCGTGATGTCATTGAATCACAAACAGAGACAAATGACGCGCAAGAATTTATGGAATCCATGAAAATGGACTTGTTCTCTGATATGGTATTTGTGTTCACGCCAAAAGGCGATGTCATCGAGTTGCCACGTGGCTCAGTGCCACTTGATTTTGCCTATCGCATTCATAGTGAAATTGGCAACCGCTGTATCGGGGCAAAAGTAAATAATAAAATTGTGCCGCTTGACCACGAATTGAAAACAGGTGATATTGTTGAAGTCATGACGTCAAAACATTCGTATGGTCCAAGTCATGATTGGCTCAAAATTACCAAATCATCTCACGCCAAAAATAAAATTAAACAATGGTTTAAAAAAGAGAAACGTGAAGAGAACATTACAAAAGGGCAAGAAATGATTGAAAAAGAAGTTCGCGCGCGTTCCTTGGAGCCAAAAGAAGTATTGACCCAAGAGCACCTAGCAGAAGTGATACAGAAATTCAGTTTTGCTGGAGAAGAAGATATGTATGCAGCCGTTGGTTATGGTGGCATTAGTGTCAAACAAATCGTGAATCGTCTAACGGAGAAGTGGCAAAAAGAAAAAGAACAAGAGCATGAGCCGCAGTCTTTAGATGAGGCATTGAATGATATTCAGACTTTCTCTCCGTGTAAACGTAAAAATACAATTGGTGTGAGTGTTAAAGGTGTAGACAATGTGCTCATACGTTTGTCACGTTGTTGTACACCTGTCCCTGGAGACGAGATTGTTGGTTACATTACAAAAGGTCGGGGCGTATCAATCCACCGTTCAGATTGTGCAAATGTGACAGATGAAAAGACCCGCGCACGTTTGTTAGAAGTGGCATGGGAATGTCATGGTTCACAGACGAAGTCCTATCCAGTTGATATTGAAATTATTGGGTATGACCGTAACGGTTTGCTAAATGAAGTGTTGCATGTCGTGACGGAATCGCGGACACAAATTCAGACCGTATCTGGACGCTCAGATCATAAGCAGAAGCTGGCAACGATTGAAATGAGTATACTCATTTCAAATGTGGCCCATTTACAAAAAATCGTCGATAAGATTAAACAGTTAAAAGATATTTATTCGGTGCGTCGGGTGACACACTAAATCGGAAGTGAGAGATCAGAATTCGAGAAACGGGTACGGAGCAGTTTTGACCTGTCGTCTGGAAAGGGTGGTTGTATGCGTGTCGTTGTTCAGCGCGTCACACGCGGTTGTGTACGGGTCGATGGTGATGTTGTTGGGGAAATTGGTGCCGGTCTTGTCTTGCTTGTTGGTGTGACGCATCAAGATACAGAAGAAGATGTGGCTTATTGCGCAGATAAAATTGCCCATTTGCGTATTTTCAATGATGAAAATGACAAAATGAATGATTCTATTCTCACGCGTGGCGGCCATGTTTTGTCCGTATCGCAGTTTACGTTGTACGGTGATTGTCGTAAGGGGAGACGCCCGAATTTCATGCAAGCCGCAAAGCCTGACCAAGCCGCTTCTTTATATGATTTTTTCAATGAGAAACTATGCGCATACGGTCTACACGTTGAGACAGGTGTGTTTGGCGCAACGATGGAAGTGGAGCTTGTCGGTGACGGACCGGTCACACTCATCGTGGAGAGCGGTCTTTAGTGGGATAGAGAGTATTGAAAGGAGGGAATATCGTGACATCCTTATGGCGTAAGACCGGTATTTCCACACGCTTTGTATCGGAGTTACAACACTTTTGTGCGCAGCATGAGCACATTGATAAAGTCATTTTATTTGGTTCACGCGCACGAGGGGATTATCGCCGTACTTCAGATATTGATTTAGCCATTGTGACCAAGCCTATCTCTCACTCTACGCAAAACCTCATTGCGCAAGCTATTTTAGATATACCTACACCATTGAAGATAGACATCACTTTCGTTGATCGTTTAAGGAAAGAGGCACTTCTTACGCGTATTCAAAAAGAGGGAGTCGTTGTATATGGACAAGGACAGATTGCTTGAAAAACTAAGTAATTACGAACGTGCACAAATGAGGCTTTACGAAGCGACGTTGATCAAGGAAGAAGCAACGATTATTTATGACGGTGTGATCCAGAGATTCGAGTTTACATTTGAGTTAAGTTGGAAAGTGATGAAGGTATTTTTAGCGTATATGGGTGTGACTGAGCCAAGTAGCCCGCGGACAACGTTTAAAGAAGCATTTGCTTACGGTTTGATTGAGGACGGGGAAACGTGGATAGATATGCTGATAGACCGCAATAAAACGTCGCATTTGTATGATGAAGCGGAGTCTAAACGTATCTATGACAAAATTAAATGTTCCTATCAACCATTGTTGTCGCGCTTATGTGAACGGTTAAAAGAAGAGGTCAACAACCTAGAATAACGAGTTAGAGGAGCACAAACAAATGAATGTCACAGTTTGGAATGAGTATAGACATGAACGCCAAAATGCGGAAGTGGCGTCTGTCTATCCGAATGGCATGCACGAAGAGATTGCCTCTTTTTTACGTAAAAGTGGCGTCGAAAAAGTGAACACAGCGACGCTGGATGAGCCAGAACACGGTTTGACAGAAGACGTTTTGGCACAGACAGATGTCCTCATCTGGTGGGGACATATGGCGCATGAAGAAGTGGCAGAAGCGGTTGTCAACCGTGTTTACGAGCGGGTGTTAAATGGAATGGGCTTGATTGTGCTTCATTCAGGACACTTCTCAAAGATTTTTAAAAAGCTAATGGGAACCACATGTGATTTAAAATGGCGTCAGTCGGGTGAAAAAGAGCGGCTATGGGTCGTGCAACCGAATCATCCCATTGTTGAAGGTGTACCGGAATGTATTGAACTCGATAAAGAAGAAATGTACGGCGAGCATTTTGATATTCCGGTACCTGAGGAACTGTTATTTGTTAGTTGGTTTGCAGGTGGAGAAATATGCCGCAGTGGTTGTACTTATACACGTGGACAAGGAAAGATTTTTTACTTCCGCCCGGGACATGAAACGTATCCGACTTATAAACATCCTGAAATTAGGCGCGTCATTTCTAATGCTGTTCGCTGGGCAGCACCGACGAAACGCCCAGCGCCGATATACGGAGAAGCACGAGTAAACAACTAGAGGAGAGAACAACATGAAAGCGTCGATAAAAATTGGTTTTATTGGTGTCGGAGGGATTGCGATCGACCGGCATATTCCAGCATTTGCGCGAGTGCAAACGGTTGCACTAACGGCGGTTTATGATGTCAATGAAGGGCGCGCCATGGAAGTAGCCAAACAGTTTCATATCCCACACGTGGCGACGTCACGTGCACAGTTACTTCAGATGGTAGATGCGGTTGTCATTTGTACACCAAACCGCTTTCACCATGAAGCTGCACTCGAAGCGTTGCAAGCAGGGGTACACGTACTATGTGAGAAGCCGATGGCCCTCACGGAAGCGGAATGTTTGGAAATGGAAGCAGCGGCAAAGACATCTGGGTGTGTGCTGCAAATCGCCTATCATTATCGTTTTCACCCGCAAGCATTGGCAGCGAAGCAGCTTGTGCAAGCTGGGGAAATTGGTGAGCCGCTCGTCATCAAAGTGGAAGCGTTGCGGCGCCGCAAAGTACCTGGCTGGGGCGTTTTTACGAACCGCGACCTGCAAGGTGGCGGCTGTTTAATGGATTACGGGTGTCACTTGCTTGATTTGGCGTTGTGGCTCGCCGACTTTCCGCCGGTAAAATCTGTTCATGGACAAACGTATGCGGCCGTCAGTCGCGATATTGATCAAGTGAATGAATGGGGTACTTATAATGTGGCCACGATGAATGTGGAAGACCATGCTAGTGCATATATTACATTCGCGAGCGGAGCGACGATGTTGTTTGAGACGTCTTGGGCAGCTAATATCCCGGAAGATCGGGAAACAGTCCGCATTGCAGGAACAGAAGGTGGCATTGATTTGTTTCCGCTCACGCTAAACAAATCGGGTCAAGGGCTGCTCACGACAACAACAGTGGACTGGAGTATGTATGACACCGACCAAAGCCTCGCCCAAGCGCAGCAGTTTATCGCGAGTTGTCTAGGAGAAGCAGAACCGCACGTGCGACCAGAGGAAGCGCGAATGGTGTCGGCGATGATAGAGAGGATTTATGAAGGGAATGAGTAATGAGATTTTACAAAACCACCAGAAGCGACGGGTGGTTTTTAGTTTTATGGATAAGTAAGACAACGATGTATGACAAAATGTGACAATATTACCAAAAAACGCGTGCAAAATGAGGGTATTTGTCGTACGAAAAATGGAAATTAAGGAAGGGAAAGCGGTTATTGCCGTCGAAAAGGAGGAGGAACAACAGAATCAAGGGAGGTCAACGTTTTGGCAATAAATTATGCTGGTTTGTTTGGTGGCAATACCCTTCGTAGGATAACGGAAGACACAGAAAAGCGGCTCAAGCAAATGAACTTGTGGAATAAGGACAAGGAATGGACGCCAGCGCTAATGCGCCGGCTTGGGCGCGAAGACTTTCGGGAATTTAGTTTTGAACAAGTAGCATATTCAGTGAAGAAGATGGCAAAATCCCGAATGACTGCACTGATGAATGAATATGCGTTATCGCTGCATTCTTTACCTCATATTAAAGATGCATTTGAGTATGCCGCATTATTTCAACAACGAGACATCCTCCATCAACTGATTGAACGGTATCATGATGACGAATGTCTGGTGGAATGGGTTCATGTGTACCGCTTGTTGTTGCGGGTGCTGGAAGATCCATTTACGTATGAGGAGATTATTGATGAAGCACGGCATCTTGATGTTAATGTGAAAGAACCCGTTTTGAAGATACGCTTGAAGATACTAGCCGCAAATGCTTATGATCAAATGGGAAGTATTAGAGAATCGTCTTTGTTGCTTGAAAGGTTAGTGGATGATCTCTGGAAAATTGAAACAGGGTACACAAAGAGTGTGTTGGCAAGCCGTACATTATTGTTGGTAGGTAATTACTATTTGTATGGCGAAGGAGACGTAGAAAACGCAGAAAAAAACTATTTAGCGGTGACTGTAAACGAATCCACACCAGAAGCAGCAAAAGTTGCCCCTAATCATGGATTAGGGTTGATCATGATGTGCAAAGGAGATCGCTTACAGTGCGCGTATTATTTCCAAGAAGCAATCCGGATTGCAAAAGAGACAGGACAATATGCATATCAAGAGTGTTTAGAGCGTCAATATTATCCGTTTGCCCGTAGTATATTAGGGGAAACAGTTTCTGTAGAGGGGATTACTCTTGAAGAACAAGCGCACCAATATATTGTACGTGGTGAGCGTGAGAAAGCGTTGCGTTTAATTGGAGAGTTAGAAGTGTCAGTAAAAAGTGATCCTCATTTGACATGGTATAAAGGAATGGCGACAGGGAAGAAAGAGCTTTTGTGGTCGGCATTAGGACAATTTAAAGAGAAGAGCTACGCCCATTTGGTCATGCTTATTCAACAACAACTGGAAAGCCCTACTACTAATTTGGGAGGGGAAGTTAAATGAAGGTGATAAAATGTTTCTTATTTGCTGCTGTGGTTGTGCTTGGTGTTGTAGGTTCGCATGCAAGTGCAGAGGTCGAAACTGCTGGAGGCGGAGGTGGCAAGCCAGAAATTAAGTCGCACGCAGATGATAAATAGTACATCTCATTTAGTTGGGGGCGCTTCCCCTTTTTTATTTCACGCTGTAGCTAGCGAATTTGTTCTTTTCTTTTCATAAACCGATTAAGATCGTCCATAATAGGCGATCTTAATACTGTACATGAAAGGAGCGGAATTGCGCGTGCGTATTCACCCGAAGAAAAGTCTGTATACCCAGCAACATCCGGAACAAGAGAAGTCTTTGCTGGTTGAGGAAAATGTGCAATCACAGACGTGGCATGAGTCAGGCTTATCGTCTGCCGACTTGTTTTTATATAAAAAGCAACAAGAAAGACACTAGGAACGATTCGTAAGAAAGATTTACATAAAAGAACACATGATCGCTTGACGGATGAAAAAAGAATGCGTATAGTTTAGAAACTAACTTTTACTGACATTAATATATCAACTGATGACAAGGCATGTCATTTAGAATACAAATGCTAAAGAGAAGATCGTCGTGGCTGAGAGCGATCGCATTTGTCTAAATGAGTGAACACCTTCGAGGTTTTCTTTCTGAACCGATACATTGCAGTAGGAAAGAACGTTGCTGGCGTTAACAGACAGAGTGGAGGCAGTTTTTTGCCTCAAATTGGGTGGTACCACGGGAGATTCTCTCGTCCCAGATGATTCATGCATCTGGGGCGAGAGTTTTTTTATTTCTAACGTGAAAAAAGAAAGGGGCTTTTCATGATGGCGATGCAGCTTCCACGGGGAACGCAAGATATTTTACCTGAGGATATACTTGTATGGAAACAGATTGAGAAAGTGTCGATGGAAACATGTGCGGCGTACAATTTTAAGGAGATTCGCACGCCGATATTCGAGCATACGGAAGTGTTTGCAAGAGGTGTCGGCGACACAACCGATATTGTTCAAAAAGAGATGTACACGTTTAAAGATCGCGGTGATCGAAGTTTGACGTTACGTCCAGAAGGAACGGCCTCTGTTGTTCGTGCATTCGTGGAACATAAGTTATATGGTTCACCTGCACAGCCGACAAAACTCTTTTATACTGGACCGATGTTCCGCTATGAACGTCCGCAAGCTGGTCGGATGCGCCAGTTTGTTCAATTTGGGGTTGAGGCACTAGGGAGTGCGAGCCCGCAACTAGATGCTGAAGTAATGGCATTATTAATGGATATTTGTCGGCGACTTGGATTAACGCATTTAAAATTAGTCATTAATTCGTTAGGTGACACGGAGAGTCGCGTGGCTCATCGTGAAGCGCTCATGAAACATTTTGAACCGGAGCTACATACATTATGTGGTGATTGCCAGCAGCGATTTGAAAAGAATCCTCTCCGAATTTTAGACTGTAAAAAAGACCACGCGCACCCGTTGATGGCGACAGCACCGTCGGTGTTAGATCATTTGAATGAGGAGTCAAGCCAATATTTTGCGGAATTGAAGCAGACACTTGATTTGCTAGAAATTCCTTATGAAGTCGATGCTAACCTCGTTCGTGGGCTGGACTACTATAACCATACTGCATTTGAGTTAATGAGTACGGCGCCAGGGTTTGGTGCGATTACTACTTTGTGTGGTGGCGGGCGTTACAACGGACTTGTTGAGCAATTTGGCGGGCCAGAGACACCAGGGATTGGTTTTGCGTTTAGCATTGAACGATTGATTTTGGCAATGAAAACGGAAGGTGTGGCGTTACCAGAAGCGCAAGGATTGGATGCTTATGTCATTGCTCTTGGCAAAGATGCGCACATGCAGGCGATGAAATTGTTATATGACTTACGCCAAGCGGGTGTGCATGCAGATAAAGATTATTTAGATAAAAAGATGAAAGCTCAGTTCAAAGCCGCTGACCGGTATCACGCGAAATATGCGGTGATTTTAGGGGAAGACGAGTTGGCGCGTTCATGTGCGGTCGTCAAGCATATGCAACGAGGGACACAACAAGAAGTGGCACTAAGTGAGCTCGTGCCGTGGTTGAGACAAGAATTGGAGGGAGAGGAACATCATGAGTAAAGGTCGACATCAATGCGGGAAATTAGGGAGCGATCATATCGGACAAGTTGTTCATTTAAAAGGATGGGTACAGCGGCGCCGCGACTTGGGGCAACTAATCTTTTTAGATGTACGTGATCATTCGGGGATTGTGCAAACGGTTTGTAGCCCGGAAATTAATGAAACGGCATTACAAGAAGCGGAGAAAATGCGGAATGAGTATGTCGTATCCCTTAGTGGTACGGTGGTGGCACGCGAGCCAGAAAATGTCTCGACAAAGCTTGTGACAGGTGCGATTGAAGTGCATGTCCATGAAATGACATTAATCAATGCAGCGAAGCCGTTGCCCTTCCAAATTGAAGCCAATACAGATGCCTCAGAAGATGTCCGGTTACACCATCGGTATATTGACTTGCGTCGCCCTGATATGCAAACTGTTTTTGCATTGCGTCACCGGGTGACAAAGGTGATGCGTGATTTTCTCGACCGTGATGGCTTTTTAGAAATTGAGACGCCAATGTTGACGAAAAGCACACCAGAAGGGGCACGGGACTACCTCGTCCCGAGTCGGGTACATCCGGGCTCATTTTATGCGCTCCCACAATCGCCACAAATGTTTAAGCAGTTGCTGATGGTAGCAGGGTTTGAAAAATATTTTCAAGTTGTTCGTTGTTTCCGTGACGAGGATCTTCGTGCCGACCGACAACCAGAGTTTACACAAATTGATATTGAAACAAGTTTTTCAAGTACAGAAGAAATATTGGCGATGACAGAGTCTATGATGAAGCTGTTGTTAAAAGAGACACATGCCCTTACGCTAGCCGAGTCTTTCCCGCGAATGACGTATGCTGAAGCGATGGATCGCTATGGTTCTGACAAACCGGATACACGTTTTGCGATGGAGTTAGTTGAGCTTGGTGAAGTAGTGGCGGATACAACGTTTCAAGTATTCACACGTGCACTTGAAGCAGGTGGCATCGTCAAAGGATTGACACTTGCTGGAGGCGCAGACAAGCTGTCGCGTAAAGAAATTGATGCACTGGCTGAATTTGTGAAGCCGTACGGAGCAAAAGGGCTAGCGTGGCTTAAAGTGACCGAAGAAGGCATTGCTGGACCGATTGCGAAGTTCTTTGATGAGGATCAAACAAAGGCATTGTTGACAGCGATGGGCGCCAAGCCATCGGACTTGCTCTTGTTTGCCGCAGACAAAAGTCAAATTGTGTATGATGCGCTCGGCGCCTTGCGGTTAAAGCTAGCGAAACAGTTTGGTATGATTGACGAGACGAAGTTCAACTTCTTATGGGTCGTCGACTTCCCGCTTGTTGAGTATGATGCCGGGGCAAAGCGCTACGTCGCGTTACATCATCCATTTACACGGCCGAAAGCAGAAGATGAGCATTTAATGGAGACGGCTCCTGAAAAAGTACGGGCAGAAGCGTATGACCTCGTATTGAATGGTTATGAGCTCGGCGGCGGATCACAGCGGATTTATGAGCGTGAATTACAAACACGGATGTTCCAATTACTCGGGTTTAGTGAAGAAGAGGCAAAAGAAGCGTTTGGATTCTTACTAGAGGCATTTGAATATGGTGCCCCGCCACACGGCGGGATTGCCCTCGGGTTAGACCGGATTGTTATGCTGCTGGCAGGCAAGACAAATTTACGTGACGTCATTGCCTTTCCAAAAACAGCAAGTGCAAGTGACTTGCTAATGGATGCGCCAAATGAAGTGGCACTCGCGCAGTTGTTAGATTTACATGTATCTGTACAAAGAAAATAAGTATGCACAGCGCCTCCTTTCTGAATGACAGTAAGGAGGCGCGTTTCATGTTTGTGAGCGGAAAGTTGTTTCGGGAACAAGGGTTTTAAAAGCGGCAATGAATGCTTTCGGGTTGGTGTTAATTTGGTAAGTGAGGACACCGCGGCTTGTATGCAAATATAAAAATCCAATCGTTTTTTTGCCACTCGGTAACCGATAAGAGACGTCAAAAATGATAGAAAGAGCGATCTTTTCTCCTTTTACGTCAATGTGATCATCGTATAAAGACATTGTGAAAGGAATTTGCGTCACCTTTTTCTCAAGTGAATTTATTTCTTGTCTTACTTCAATACATTGTTGCGTTGCACGTGCGTCCATAAACTTCACACCTTTTTAGTGGTCAAATATTTTTTATCCTATAGATAGTGTAACGGAACATTAGCGAGGATACAATGAGCGGATGCAAAGTTAAAAAAATGTTAGGTGAATTTTCAGAACAACTTGCATAGGGCAATGTAGTCTGATATAATCAAATCAAGAAATCACATGATCCTGTGATGTGCGTAAGATGTTTTTCTTTGAGCCAACACTTTAGACGAGGGAGCTTGGCGTTGTTTGTCCGATTACAAGCCTTGGAAGTGAAGGGGACGTAAAAAGGCAAATGCAGAGCGCCCACCTGCGTAGCAGGTTCAAAGCGTCACCTTTTACGGCATTAGCGGGACATAAAAAAGTACCCAAGTGGGTACTTTTTTATGTGAATACGAACATGAGAGAGGACAGGGTCGGCGATGTTACATCAATTTTCAAGAAATGAGTTAGCAATTGGTCAAGAAGGATTGCAGCGGTTGAAGGAGAGCACGGTCGCTGTCTTAGGTGTTGGTGGTGTTGGTTCGTTCTCTGCTGAAGCATTGGCGCGTTCAGGTGTTGGCCGGATCATCCTTGTCGATAAGGATGATGTTGATATTACAAATGTGAATCGACAAATCCACGCACTTCTCTCGACGGTAGGTCAGCCGAAAGTGGAACTAATGGAAGCGCGTATAAAAGATATTAACCCAGCTTGTGATGTGGTGGCATTAAAGATGTTTTATACCGAGGAAACATATGAAAGTTTTTTTGAATATGGGATTGATTACGTCATAGATGCAAGCGATACAATTTCTTATAAAGTACATTTAATTGAACAATGTAAAAAGCGGGGTATCCCGGTTATTTCAAGTATGGGTGTGGCGAATAAGATGGATCCAACACGATTGCGTGTCGTGGATATATCTAATACAAGTTATGATCCGATTGCACGAGTGGTGCGGACGCGTCTTCGTAAAGTCGGTATCCATAAAGGGGTTGACGTTGTCTTCTCTGATGAGAAGCCGATTCGGATTCGGGAAGAAGTGCGTGCCGATATTGTCCCGCCTGCTGCGGAAGAAGGACCGATTCGGAAGGCGAAAATGCCGCCGTCATCTAATGCATTTGTGCCGTCTATTTCTGGCTTGATGATGGCAGGCCATGTGATTAATCGATTGCTTGAAGGGATAAAGATTGAGCGGCAACCATAAAAGAACCAAGCCAGAGGGCATGGTTCTTTTATGTGAAACGAATCGGTTGATACGCACTCTTTAATTGGAGAGCTTTTCAAGATTACCATTAGGCTCCATTCGAAAAGTCGCGCTGTCAGTTTGTTCATCTTCTAAAATGGCCATGCGGCGCGCCCGGTTCATAATTTGAATGAGTGATTGATAATCTTCTTCAATCATACTATGATCTTGTTTATGTTTTTGGAGCGAGGTTTCAAGCTCCTGTAAACGTTGTTGTGACTGTCGGAGTTCATTCCGAAGTTGCTCATTTTCTTGTAGCAAGCCTGTATGTTGTTGTTCAGTTGTTGCATATTGTTGCAGTTGTTGAATGATGGACGCGAGTGTTACATTTGTTGGCGTATGTGCTTGCTCGTGATCCATTTGAAAGAATCGTGAAACGGGTTGTCTCGTTTCTTGCCTGCGAGGTTGTGAGAAAAAGTGCGTTGTTTGGGCGCGTTTTCTTTCTTTTCGCTCCCGTTTTGCTAATTCAATATTTTGCAAGTGTTTTTTACGGACAACGGCGTTCCATCTAAAGCCACAGGCAGCGGATGTCCGGTTTAATAGATCGCCTACTTCATCAAACGCTCTTAATTGTGTGCTACCTTCTTTGATATGAGTGAGGACTGTCTCAGCTAGCAGGACATCGTCTTCGTGGGACCATGCGTCTTGTCTCACTTTCATATGTTCAACCCCTTTTGCTATGGTATGACTATAATATTTCCTTACAAAAAGAATTTTATACAAGTCTTGCATGAGGAAGTGAGACAAAATGGATGATCAACCTCGTCATATCATTTGTGCTGTAACGTTTCATAAACTTGCGCAAGCGCTTGTTCAAATTTTCCTGTCTTCTTTGCATCATAATATTGGTGGTGCGCAATGGCATCCGGTAAGTATTGTTGTTTCACCCAACCAGATTTGTGGTTATGTGGATATTGATAGGTAAGACCATTGCCTAATTGTTTTGCGCCTTGATAGTGTGCATCTTTTAAATGGCGTGGAATTGTCCCGCTCTCTCCTTTGTGTAATGCAGCAATGGCATGATCAATCGCTTGATAGGCGCTATTGCTTTTAGGGGACAGTGCGAGTTCTACGACAGCGTTAGCAAGTGGGATTCGTGCTTCTGGCGGTCCTAATCGCTCGGAAGCTTCAATGGCAGCGAGTGTACGAGGTCCAGCTTGTGGATTCGCAAGTCCAATATCTTCATAGGCGATCACAAGGAGACGGCGATGAATACTTGCAAAGTCTCCAGCGACAAGCAAGCGCGCCAAATAGTGAAGGCTTGCATTGACGTCACTGCCGCGAATAGATTTTTGGAATGCAGAGAGGACATCATAGTGTGCATCGCCATCTTTGTCATGCTGAATGTATTTTTTTTGAATGCTTTGTTCCGCTGTTTTTAAAGTGATGTGGCGTTCGCCGTGTTCATTTTTTTGGGTAGATAAAACGGCTAGCTCCAGCGCATTTAAAGCAGCGCGTACATCCCCACCGCAAGCGCGTGCGAGATGAGGGATGGCTTCTTCTTCCATATGAATAGATGCTTCGCCAAAGCCATTTTTGCTATCTCTTAATGCGCGTCGAAGCACATTTTCAATGTCATCTGGCTGCGGGGTGGCTAGTTCAAAAATATGGCAGCGACTGCGTACCGCAGGATTGATCGCGTGATAAGGGTTAGCAGTTGTGGCACCGATAAGGCATAATTGTCCATTTTCAAGGTGAGGGAGGAGCAAATCTTGTTTTCCTTTGTCAAGCCGGTGTACCTCGTCTAATATTAGTAATAGTGAACCGGACATTTTCGCTTCTTCAATCACGACGACGATATCTTTTTTCTGGTGTGTAGCTGCATTAAGCATGCGAAACGGGTAACCGCATGTACCAGCAATGGCGCGGGCAAGCGAAGTTTTTCCAGTGCCAGGCGGACCGTATAAGATCATGGAAGATAACTGTTTTGTTTCAATCATCCTACGCAGCAACATCCCCTCTCCTAAAATCGCGGATTGACCAATGATGTGTGCAATGTCGGTTGGGCGCATGCGGTAAGCAAGTGGTTGTTTTTTCATAGGTGGTCGTTCGCCTCTCTTCCAATTTCATACTATTATACGTGTAAAGAAGAAGAATTTCGTAAACTAACAGTGAAAAATCCTTTCATTCTCATTTTCGGCAGTGTATACTATAAAGTATAACATCCTTTCACGATTTTGAGGGCAAAAGGGAGGTGTGACAAAGCAAATGAGTGAACAAATGCTGGAAAAAATCTTACACAAACTAGGCGATATGGAAGCGGATATTAAAGTGATGAAACAAGATCAGTCATCAATGAAAGAAGATCTGTTATCAATGAAAGAAGAACAATCGTTTATGAAAATGGAGCAGCAACAGATGAAGCAAGCTGTATTGGAAACGAATGACAAAGTACATGAGATTGACGAAAATATGCAAGTTTTAAAGCGACAACAGAAGGAACATAGCCGGTTATTAGGGGTTTTGTCAGCTCGTTCATTATTACATGAGGCATAAATAGTACGATAAGTGATAGCGATTGTGTAATGAGGTTCCTTGCTTACTTAGATACAGGCTTCAAAGACCAGAGGAACCTTTTTGTTTTCTTTTGTGTTACGTAGGAAAAATCGGTACATAAATAACAGAATTAACTTTAATATTGATTTATTTGTTATTTTTGTCGCATCTCCTTTTTCAATCGTGGGTGTTAACGTTATAGAGAAACATGTTATAATATGGACGGATAAAGAAGCATATTTAATAGTGGAAATTCAAAAGAGCAGTGATGCAAGAAAGTTGCGCCATTGAGACGATAAAGGGTGATAAGATGAAGATTTCAACGAAAGGGCGTTACGGCTTAACGATGATGATGGCACTTGCGAAAAAGGCTGGAGAAGGACCGATTTCATTAAAGTCGATCGCCAAGGAACACAAGTTGTCGGAACACTATTTGGAACAGTTGATTACACCATTGCGTCATGCAGAGCTTGTCAAAAGTGTGCGAGGCGCTTATGGTGGTTATATGTTAAATAAACGAGCAGAAGAAATTACGGCCGGTGATATTATTCGTGTACTGGAAGGACCAATCAGTCCAGTTGAAGTATTAGAAGATGAAGAGCCAGCCAAAAGAGATTTATGGATCAAAATTCGTGATGCGGTAAAAGAGGTCCTTGATCAAACGACGTTAGCAGATTTAGCCAATTTTAAACAAGAGCGTGAGCAGGAATATTACATGTTTTATATTTAAAACTGATTTGCGATGAATGCCAGTGAAAAGGATTCGTTTCTGGCTTCTGGAAAAAGGGAGTGATCTCATGGAAACGAAGGAAGCGGTCTATATGGATCATGCAGCGACGTCCGGATTGCATCCGGTCGCTTTCGAGGCAATGCGTCCTTACTTTTTAGAACAGTACGGTAACCCGTCAAGTTTGCATCAATTTGGGCGTGAAGCAAAAAAAGCGGTAGTGGCTGCCCGCCAAACCATTGCTTCGTTGCTTTCTGCATCCCCTGCCTCTGTTTTATTCACCAGTGGTGGCACAGAGTCGATTAACCTTGCTTTATTTGGCTATGTGCGACAGTACGGTCGTCCAGGGGCTCATATCATTACAACCGAAATTGAACACCACGCGGTTGCACATGCAATTTCTGAGCTAGAACAGGAAGGGTACCGAGTGACGCGTTTACCCGTTAACCAATCAGGTGTGGTCTCCGTTGAAGCGATTAAACGCGTATTGACAGATGACACGGTGCTTGTATCCATTATGTATGCGAATAATGAAACAGGTGCACTTGCGCCAGTTCCAGAAATTGGTAGACTCCTGAAGGGTCATCCGGCAGTGTTTCATACAGATGCGGTACAAGCTGCAAGTAGTTGTTTGCTTGATGTGGATGCACTCGGCGTAGATTTAATGTCAATTTCTAGTCATAAAGTAAACGGACCAAAAGGAGTAGGCTGTTTGTATGTGCGTAATGGTATTGTGCTAAAACCGTTACTTTATGGTGGCGAACAGGAACAAAAGCGCCGAGCAGGAACAGAAGATGTACCGGGCATTGTCGGGTTTGCGAAAGCATTTGCAATCACTACCAAAGAGCAAAACATACGAAAGCAGCATTACATGACGCTCAGACAAGCATTGTTGACGATATTAGCGCGTGAAGGTGTGTCTTATGAGATTAATGGCACAAGTGAACGTACGTTGGCGCACATTCTGAATATCCATTTCCCGAAAGTGAAGACGGAGACGCTGCTTGCCCAATTAGATTTAGCTGGCATTGCTGTGTCGGGTGGTTCTGCTTGCACCGCAGGCACACTTGAACCATCACATGTTTTACAATCAATGTATGGAAAACAGTCACCGCGAGTACAAGGATCGATTCGGATTAGTTTTGGTTATACAAATACATGCGCAGAAGCAACTTACGTGGGCACAATGCTCGCCAAATATGTGCGACAAGCGCAGGTGGACGAGCCATTTATTCAATAGTATTGCGGAAATAAGGAAGGTGGCAAGGTGATGGAAGCACAGAGAAAAACGCGTGTGGTTGTGGGCATGTCTGGCGGTGTAGATTCATCGGTGACAGCATTATTATTAAAAGAACAAGGGTACGATGTCATCGGTATTTTTATGAAAAATTGGAATGAAGAGAACGACGCCGGCTTTTGCTCAGCGCAAGAAGATTATGAAGATGTCGCACGTGTGTGTGAACAACTAGATATTCCCTATTATGCTGTAAACTTTGAAAAACAGTATTGGGATAAAGTGTTTACTTACTTCTTAAATGAAT
This sequence comes from Bacillus sp. FSL W7-1360, assembly GCF_038592975.1. Taxonomy (NCBI): domain Bacteria; kingdom Bacillati; phylum Bacillota; class Bacilli; order Caryophanales; family Bacillaceae; genus Bacillus; species Bacillus sp. FSL W7-1360. Next base: position 480,547 of record NZ_CP151950.1, read on the forward strand.
ATAAAGCTGGAAGAACACCGAATCCAGATGTGATGTGTAATAAAGAGATTAAATTCAAGGCATTTTTAAATCACGCGCTCACACTAGGTGCCGATTATGTCGCAACCGGACATTATGCACGACTTGAAGTGCAAGATGGTGAATATCAGTTATGTAAAGGGTTGGATCAGAACAAAGACCAAACGTACTTTCTTTATGCATTGAGTCAGAAGCAGTTGTCGAAAGTGATGTTTCCACTGGGCGAATTGCCGAAAGTAGAAGTGCGTAAACGTGCGGAGGATGCAGGGCTGGCAACCGCAAAAAAGAAGGATAGCACTGGCATTTGTTTTATTGGTGAGCGCGATTTCAAGTCATTTTTACAAACATTCCTGCCAGCTCAACCAGGTCGGATGGAAACCGCTGCTGGAGAAGTGAAGGGTACTCATGACGGTTTAATGTACTACACACTTGGTCAGCGTCAAGGTCTAGGAATCGGTGGCGCAGGTGAACCTTGGTTTGTCATTGACAAAGACATTGCCCGCAATGTACTTGTGGTTGGGCAAGGGGATGACCATGAAGGATTATATAGCACTGGATTGATCGCTACGGATGTCAATTGGATTTCAAAAGTAGCACCGGCAAAACCTTTTTCATGCATGGCAAAGTTTCGCTATCGCCAAGCGGACCAGGCGGTGACGGTTGTGCCAAGCGAAGAAGGGAAAGTGCGCGTCACTTTTGAAACGCGACAACGAGCAATTACGCCTGGTCAAGCGGTCGTTTTTTATGAAGGAGATCGCTGTATTGGTGGTGCAACGATTGATCAAGTATTAAAAACGTTGTAACAGGCGGCTGTTGCCATTGGGAGGAGCAATAAAAAATGGATGAACAACAAGGCGCAATTTTCATGCGCGAAGGAAAGTATGAAGAGGCAGCAAAGTATTTCACTGCATATATTGAGGAAAATCCAAAAGATGCGATAGGTTATGTGAATATGGGGAACTTGCTCCATGTGTTGGGCGATCAAGAGCGGGCACACGTTTTTTTTGAACGTGCAATTGAATTAGAACCTGATTCGGCCGTCGCTTATTACAGTGCTGGGACACTGTATTATGAGCAAGAAATGTATGAGCAGGCGATTCAACATTTTAAACAGGCACATAAAAACGGTTTAGATGAAGCGGACTTGTATTATATGCTTGGGATGAGTTATTACCAGCAAGGGACGTTGCCGCATGCATTGGCAAACTTTAGTCGAGCGCATGAAATGAATGAGATGGATGTAGAGGTTTGTTTCCAATACGGTCTTTGCTTGGCGCAATTAGAACAGCTAACAGAGGCACGTAGGCTGTTTGAAAAAACGTTGTCATTAGATGAAACACATGCGGACGCCCATTATAATTTAGGGGTTGCACAAGCTGCAAATAATGAAATAGATGAAGCATTGGCATCGTTTACCCGCGCATTACATTACCAGCCCGATCATTTACTTGCTGGAAATGGCAAGCGTGTAGTAGAAGACGCATTAAATAAAGGATGACCGGCATGGAACGTCCAGCAGAGCTGAGTATTCAAGGTTTTATTAAAGGTGAAATTGTCCACGTCCTGTTTCGTAACGATGAAAATGATTATACAGTGGCGTTATTACGTGTGCATGAAACAAATGAAGAACTTCATACAAAAAAAGTCACCATCGTGGGCCATTTACCGACGTTGGAGCTACATGAACTGTTTATTTTTCAAGGACAACTGACAGAACATCCACGTTTTGGTACACAGTATCGTGTGGAAGCCTTCCGCCGTGACATACCTCAGACAAAAAATGGGATTGTGCGTTTCTTAGCAAGTGATCGTTTTCCGGGTGTGGGAATAAAGACAGCAGAGGTGATTGTCGATACGCTTGGAGAACGTGCGATTTCGTGCATTGTGGAAGACCGGTCTGTCCTTGACGATGTGCCGAAACTTAAAAAAGAAGTTGCTGATAGGTTATACGAGCAATTGCTCGATCAACAAGGGGCAGAACAAGTATTGTTACAGTTGTCACAGTATGGATTCGGAACAGAACTATCGATGGCAGTTTACCGTGCGTATAAGCTCCAAGCACTGGATATTATTCGTACAACCCCATATAAGTTGATTGAAGATGTCGAAGGAATTGGGTTTCGCCGTGCGGATCAGTTAGGGGCGGCAGTTGGTTTGACTGGGAGTCATCCTGAACGATTGCGCGCAGGGCTACTTTATTTGCTGGGCGAATTAAGTGTGCAGCAAGGGCACATGTACCTTTTGCAGTTTGATCTTGTACAAGAAGCGAGCGCCTTGCTAAGTCACCCACATACTGAGATTACTGTAGATGAATTGAACAAAACACTCATCGAGATGAGTGAAGAAGATTTATTATTCATTGAAGAAGATCGTGTCTATATGAAGACATTATACTTTGCTGAAAAAGGCATTGCCCGCAATACGCATCGCTTGTTGTCGCAAACAATGAAACAGCAATTTCCAGACTCAGAAATTGAAAAGACGTTAGGGTTTTTGGAGGAATCGCACGGGGTGACGTACGCGCTTGCGCAGAAAGAGGCCATACACAAAGCGCTGTCTTTACCATTATTATTATTGACAGGTGGTCCAGGGACGGGAAAAACAACAGTGATTAAAGGCATTGTGGAGGCCTATGCCCACCTACATGGTATTTCTCTTGCTGTTGAGACATACAGCGAGAACAATCCTTTTCCGTTAAAATTAACAGCGCCAACAGGTAGAGCGAGTAAACGTATGGCCGAAGCGACAGGGTTACCAGCGAGTACGATCCATAGCTTGCTTGAATGGAAAGGAAGTGACATCGGTTTTGGCAAAGGTGATCATGACCAATTAGACGGCGAATTACTCATTGTCGATGAAGTATCCATGGTGGATGCTTGGGTCGCACATCAATTATTTAAGGCGATTCCGCGTGGGATGCAGGTTGTTCTTGTTGGGGATGAAAACCAATTGCCGTCCGTAGGCCCTGGACAAGTGCTAAAAGACTTGTTAGCTTGCGGAAACATTCCCACCGTGCAGCTGACAGGGATTTACCGCCAAGCGGAAGGATCATCCATTATTGAACTAGCGCATGCTGTCAAGGACGGTAACATTCCGAGCGATTTTCAAGCTCAGAAACCAGACTACCGCTTTTTTCCTTGTCACGCAGGACAAGTACAAGAGATGGTCGGTCAAATTTGTATGAATGCAGTAAAAAAAGGTTACACGGCAAAAGATGTCCAAGTATTAGCGCCGATGTATAAAGGGCCTGCCGGTATTATTGCGCTAAATGAGTGGTTACAATCGTTATTTAATCCACCAAAAAAAGGACGACGAGAACTATCATATGGGGACGTGGTATTTCGTACAGGGGACATGGTTTTACAATTGATTAACAACGCAGAAGATGGTGTATATAATGGTGACCGAGGTGAGATTGTCGGAATCATTTATGCAAAAGAAACGGTGGAAAAACGCGATCAAGTGGTTGTCTCTTATGATGGGGTTGAGGTGACGTATGAGAAAAAGGATTTAGGTAATATTACTCATGCATATTGCTCATCCATTCATAAAGCACAAGGAAGCGAATTTCCGATTGTTGTTGTGCCTATCGTTGCCAATTATCATCGTATGTTACGTCGCAACTTATTGTATACAGCCATTACGCGTGCGCAACAGTTTTTGTTGTTGTGTGGAGACATACGTACCATTGAAATGGCTGCAAAAAATACTCATGATATTGAGCGGTATTCAAAGCTGCAAGAACGTCTCAGCATGACTACAAGTGAGAGAGCAGAGGCCAAAATCCAAAGTGAGGGCGTCCGGGACGAGTAACTTTTAGGAAATGTCTTCCGTCTTCTCGGTTGCATAGCGTCGTGTGGAGCTGCTTAAACTAAAACTGTTCGGAAGGGTGGGTGTCTACTTTGCGAACAGTACAAGCGTTTGTCGGGTTGCCGGTCATTGAGCGCGCTACTGGAATAGAAAAGGGTCGTGTCGTTGATGGGCTGCTTTTTGAATCACGTATCATAGGCTTTTTAGTGCAGAAGCGGCGCGTCTTTTCTCATACCCATTTTCTATCCGTAGATGCTGTCACAAGTGCAGGTGCAGAAGCAATGATGATTGAGCATGCTTGTGCGCTCGAACCAGTGTCTCAAAAGCATAAGCAATGTCATTCAATTGTCACGGGGAAACGTCGTTTTCGAGGCAAGCCATTGTTGTCTTCAGAAGGTGAGACGCTTGGGTTGGTAGAAGATGTATACTTCGACGTTGAGCTGGGTACAATCGAAGGGTATGAAGTGACGGATGGTTGGCTTTCTGACATCACAGAAGGGCGAAAGATTGTTCGAGGCAAAGACCTTGTGATTAGTAAAGATCGCGCGGTGTTGTCTCTATGAGCGCTTAGATTCATGATGGAGAAAAGTCGTCATCTAAGATCATTCCGAAAAAACGGAGGCCCAGACGATGCGTTGCCCAAACTGCCAACGAAAAGACATCGGTAAAATTGGTATGAACCAATATTATTGTTGGCATTGCTTTATTGAAATGAGCTTAGTGGATGGCTGCTTGTCTTTACACCAAGTGGAGGAAGACGGTTCGCTCAGCTCGCTTGACGACTTGTTTGAAGAAAATGAGCGTCGCATCAATTTGTGACGATCAATCCGGAGGTGAGTCGTATGAAAAAAGCAATGACCCCGCTCGTTGTATTAGGCCTTGGTGCTGCTTGGTACTCAATGAGCGATAAAAAGACGAAACGGAAAATGCAACACGTTCTTGCGCCAGTATTGGCAATGGATCGACAGCTTATGGATACGCGAGTATGGAAAAAAGCGAAGAAAAAGCTGCGACACATGTTTCGTTAAGTGTAAGGAGTGGTCTAAGACAGACCGCTCTTTTTTTATGTTTGCTTTATGACTCGATGTCGCTTTATTTGCGATTAGATTTTCACTTGATGGTACATCCTAACGAAAACATGGGATGAAAGGGAATGAACACATGAACAATGAGCAACATATTGGCAACTTGTTAAAATGGACAAAATGGCTGATCATTGCGCTTCTTTTCCTTATTGCAAGTCGGTTAATGCCCTTTTTTCATCCCGTTTGGGAGGTCATCTGTACATTATTTTGGCCTATTTGTGTGGCGGGATTATTTGCTTATTTGTTACACCCTATCATAGAGAAACTTGTTCATATAGGTATGTCTCGCACATGGGCTGTCGTGAGCTTATTTGTAACATTCATTGTGGTGACTGGTGCGGTAGTATTTTTTGGTGTGCCGATCCTGATTAGACAAATAACAGAAGCGATAGACGTATTGCCTGGACAACTCGCTGAGCTTGAAAAGTTGCTATTGCATGTGCAACATACTGTAGATCGGTTACCTGAACCAGTAGATAATTACATGGATGATTGGACCGGACGGCTAGAAGGATGGAGTGTTCAAGCATTAGACTTACTGGAGCAAGGGTTGTTACGCGTAGCGCAATCAATGATCGTTTGGCTCGTTGTCCCTTTTTTAGTCTTTTATTTACTAAAGGATTACACGCTACTCGTTCGCGTAAGTTATTATTTAACACCGAGGAGATGGCGAAAGCCGCTGCATCAGTATGTTCATGAAGTAGATGTGACGTTTGGAGCGTACATCCGCGGTCAGTTGTTTGTTGCGCTCTGCGTTGGGATGCTTTCTGTTATCGCCTTCTGGTTGCTCGGAATTCCTTATTCGTTGATTTTAGGATTGTTTATTGGGGCAACGGACTTGATTCCTTATTTTGGTGCTTTTATTGGGGCAGCCCCTGCTGTTGTTGTTGCTTTTATGAGTTCACCAACGCTAGCCCTGTACACCATCATTGCCATTTTTGTGATCCAACAAATAGAAGGAAATGTTCTCTCTCCAGTCATTGTTGGGCGGACTGTCCACTTGCATCCGGTTTTTATTATTCTTGCATTGCTTATTGGTGTGGAAGTGGCTGGAATTATCGGTTTACTCGTAGCGGTGCCTATTTTGGCAATTGTAAAAGTGACACTTTTGCACGTACGCAAATATCTAGATCAAGCGGGCGATAAAGTGTGAAAGAAATTGTGAAAAAGAAAGGGGAAGTCAGTAACAGTACTAGTGAAGCCCATATACTTTATGGTATAATAAAGGTCATGATGAAAGAATGACAAGTATTGGCATACGGATGCGTGACATAACCGAATCTATAGGTGACAATAGGGTTACTTATCCTTGGGAAGGTTTTCAATACGTCATAGCGATCCTCGTCCGAGTTTGGAGAGGACTTTTTTCATTTTTTATACATAGATAGGAGCGATCATTGTGAAACGACTAACCTCAGCACAAGTTCGACAAATGTTTTTGGATTTCTTTGCTGAAAAAGGACATGCGGTGATGCCAAGTGCATCACTCGTTCCTTTTGAGGACCCCAGTCTTTTATGGATTAATAGTGGTGTCGCAACATTGAAGAAATATTTCGACGGTCGGGTTGTGCCGGACAATCCGCGGATGGCAAATGCGCAAAAATCAATTCGTACAAATGATATTGAGAATGTCGGAAAGACAGCCCGCCACCATACATTTTTTGAAATGCTCGGGAACTTCTCTATTGGTGATTATTTTAAAGAAGAAGCCATTCATTATGCTTGGGAATTTTTAACGAGTGATCAGTGGATTGGTTTTGATCCAGACAAGTTATCGGTGACCGTGCACCCAGAAGATGAAGAAGCATATACGTATTGGCACGATGTCATTGGCATCCCGTCTACACGGATCGTCAGACTAGAGGGGAACTTTTGGGATATAGGAGAAGGACCAAGTGGACCGAACTCAGAAATTTTTTATGACCGCGGTCCTGCATATGGTGATGACGAAAATGATCCTGAGCTTTATCCTGGTGGAGAAAATGATCGTTACTTAGAAATTTGGAACTTAGTGTTCTCGCAATTTAATCATAATGCTGATGGCACATATACACCGCTACCAAAGAAAAATATTGATACGGGTATGGGGCTTGAGCGGATGGTATCGGTCATTCAAGAGGCGCCGACAAATTTTGAAACCGACTTGTTTATCCCGATTATTAAGGAGACAGAGCGTTTTACAAAAGAAACATATATGGAAAGTGCAGACGAGAAGCGGACAGCATTTAAAGTCATTGCGGATCATATTCGAACCGTCTCATTTGCGATTGCAGATGGCGCGCTTCCTTCTAATGAAGGGCGAGGGTATGTATTAAGAAGGCTACTTCGACGAGCGGTTCGTTTTGCAAAAACGCTTAAAATTGAGCGACCATTTATGTATGAGCTTGTGCCTGTAGTTGCGGAAGTGATGGTGGATTTCTATCCGGATGTGACGACAAAACGTGATTTCGTTCAGCGAGTCATTCGTACAGAAGAAGAACGTTTTCATGAGACGTTAAATGAAGGCTTAGGTTTACTAAATGATGTGATGACCCGTGCGAAGCAAGAAGGGACGACAGTCATTGCCGGTAATGAGGCGTTTCGTTTGTACGACACATATGGATTCCCGATTGATTTGACAGAAGAATATGTTGCAGAACAAGGACTCACTGTTGACCGTGCGGGTTTTGACAAGCAAATGGAAGCCCAACGGACGCGTGCGCGTCAAGCACGACAAGAAGTAGCTTCAATGGGCATCCAAGAAGGTGTCTTAAGTGATCTTAATGTACAAAGTATGTTTGTTGGTTATGACAAATTTGATGTGCCTGCAGTCATTACAACGATCATTTCTGGACAAGCGCTTGTGACGCAGGCGCAAGCAGGTGAGACGGTACAAGTACTGTTGAATGAAACCCCATTTTACGCTGAAAGTGGTGGTCAAGTAGCTGACTGTGGCTTACTTGTAACTGACGGCGCGCAGGCACGTGTTTGTGACGTGAAAAAAGCGCCGAATGGTCAACACTTGCACACTGTGGAAGTGATCGAAGGCACGTTGTCTGTCGGTCAATCGCTTAATGCATCTATTTCTGCACACGAGCGATTAGCCATTCAAAAAAATCATACAGCGACCCATTTGCTTCATCAAGCGCTCAAAGATGTGCTCGGGGCGCACGTGAATCAAGCAGGATCGCTTGTGGAAGAAGGGCGATTACGCTTTGACTTCTCTCATTTTGGTGCTGTTACAAAAGATGAGCTTGCCCAAATTGAAACACGCGTGAACGAGAAAGTGTGGCAATCATTGCCAGTAAACATCGCAACAAAAACATTGGAAGAAGCAAAAGCAATGGGTGCGATGGCGCTTTTCGGTGAGAAATATGGTGAACATGTGCGCGTCGTACAGCTTGGTGACTATAGTTTGGAGTTGTGTGGTGGTTGCCATGTGCATAACACAGCAGAAATTGGTTTGTTTAAAATTGTGTCTGAAGTGGGCATTGGCGCCGGTGTACGCCGAATTGAAGCAGTGACATCAAAAGGGGCATATCAATTTTTAAGTGATCAAGTGATGGTGTTGCAAGATGCTGCCGAGCGGTTGAAAGCAAAACAATTAACGGATGTGCCAACGCGCATTGAACGCATTCAAGAAGAACTTCGCGAAGCACGGCGTGAGAACGAATCACTTACAGCGAAGGTCGGGCAACTAGCATCTGGTGATTTAATGTCACAAGCGCAAGAAATTAATGGTGTGACAGTGCTTGCAGCAAAAGTCTCTGCGAAAGATACGGAGGCGCTTCGGAAGATGATTGACGTACTGAAACAGAAATATGATGCTGCGGTCATCGTACTTGGAGCCGAGACAGGTGAGGCAGCGACCTTTGTTGCAGCTGCTACAAAGGATGCCATTGCAAAAGGACATCATGCCGGTAAATTAATGAAAGAAGTTGCGACACGTGCAGGTGGTGGAGGCGGTGGACGTCCAGACATGGCACAAGCCGGAGGCAAAAGACCAGAAAAAATTGATGAAGCACTTGCTTATGTTTACGAGTACGTAAAATCCCTTTCCTAATGTGCGATAGATAGTGTACAATGTAAGGGATAAGATATTTGTCCGGTATTTTAGGAATATGCGAAGAAGAGGTGAGAGCGGTGAGTTCAATCGATCATACGATGCAATTCAGTTTCAATGATGACTCCTTCGATGCAGATGTACAAGAAGTGCTCTTGTCTGTTTATGATGCGCTTGAGGAAAAAGGTTATCATCCAATTAACCAGATTGTTGGCTACTTATTATCAGGGGATCCGGCCTATATTCCACGTCATCGTGACGCAAGAACGCTCATTCGAAAGTTAGAACGAGATGAATTAATTGAGACATTAGTGAAATCCTATTTGATGCAACACGGTAGGACCTATAAATGAGGATAATTGGTTTAGATGTTGGAACAAAAACGGTTGGTGTGGCTTTAAGCGATGCACTTGGTTGGACGGCGCAAGGATTGGAAACGATAGCGTTTAATGATGAGAACAAAAGCGACATGTTTAGCAAGCTGGTGTCATTAATAAATATGCATGAAGCACGAACTGTTGTCGTTGGTTATCCTAAAAATATGAACGGCACGATTGGTGAAAGTGGACGCAGGAGTGAAACTTTTGCTAAAATGCTAAGAGAGCATGTTGATGTACAAGTCGTGCTCTGGGATGAGCGATTAACAACTGCAGCAGCAACACGCGTGCTCGTTGACGCCGATGTCAGTCGAAAAAAACGTAAAAAAGTGATTGACAAAATGGCAGCAGTACTTATATTGCAAAGCTATTTAGACCACGCGAGCCATCGACCGACATCTATCTAACGACAATTGGAGGAAAAAAAATGTCCCAAGAAGAAAGAGAACGCATTGTAATCCCTGATGAAGAAGGAAATGAACATTTATTTGATGAGTTATTTCGGTTCACTGTAGACGAGACAGGACGTTCTTATATTATGCTAATCCCGGAGGGCGCTGACTCAGAAGAGGAAGAAGTTGAGGTGTTCGCGTTCCGTTATGAAGATCGTGATGATCCAGACAACGACATTGCCCTTTTTCCAGTAGAGACAGACGAGGAATGGGAAATCATTGAGGAAATGCTCAATACTTTTTCGGAAGAAGAGGGAGCCGAGGAAGAATAAAACAAGGAACCCGTGCCCATTAGGTAGCGCGGGTTTCCTTTGAAATATTTGTGGCAAAGGGGGTTGAATCTACTTACACCCTTTTTCCACTTGTTTGGTATGGGGAGGCAGTTATGTCCAAAAAACAAGATAAACAGTTTATGACGCAATACGAGGAACAAGTTTCCCGGGCAAAGACCGTTCGAAAAATTGTTTTTATTTGTGTCGTATCTCTGCTATCGCTCATTGTGGTCGTAGGTGTTGGTGCATATATTTATGTTTCATTGGCCTTAAAAGCAATGGATGCAGACGGAGAGGGACGAGATGTACATGTATCAATTCCAATAGGCTCTTCAACGACAACAATTGGTGCCATTTTAGAAGAACAGGGGCTCATACGTAATGCGTCCATTTTTCGCTACTATACACGTTATAAAAATGCATCAGATTTTCAAGCAGGTGAGTATAACCTTAGCACTGAGATGGATATTGATCAATTGATTGCCACGTTGAAAGACCCAAGTGCGACAGCAGATGCGGCGCATTCTTTTATTATTCCCGAAGGATGGACACTACAGCAAATTGCTGCACGTGTGGCTGAACATGTCCCTGAAAAAAAGGAAGAGATTTTAGCAAAAATGGATGACCATGACTATGTGAAGTCACTCATTGAAAAGTACGATATGTTGACAGATGAAATTTTGAATGAACATATTCGTCACCCGCTTGAAGGTTATTTATATCCGTCCCGTTATGATTTTACAGAAGAAAATATGTCACTTGATGCAGCGATTAAGGCAATGCTTGACCGTACGCAAAAGATGATCGATGATAAGCAAGCACTCATTCGTGCAAATGAAGGGAAGTATACAATTCATCAGTTACTTACCATTGGTGCCATTGTCGAGCGTGAAGCATTAGAGCAAGAAGATCGTTTCATGATTTCAGGTGTGTTGCATAATCGTCTAAATAAAGACATGAAATTACAAGTTGATCCTACTGTTGCCTACGCAAAGGGAGAGCATTTATATATGACGTCCCTTAAGGATCTTGAGGTCGATTCACCATACAATACGTATAAAAATAAAGGCTTGCCACCTGGACCCATTGCGAACATGCGTGAGGAATCCTTTATGGCTGCGGCTGATCCAACACAGACGGACTACTTATTTTTTTACGCTCGTTATAATGGAGAGATTATTTATAATGTTGATCTTGAGGCGCATGAAGCTGCCCGCAATAAGTATAGGAGCGAGTGGGAGGAAAACAAGAAAAAAGATGATGAGTAAATATGACATCTTCCACAAAGGACGTAAAAAAGGATGGTTCACATGATAAATAACCGCGTAAAGGGCTATGTTGAATCATGGATTCCTGACCGCGTGCCATTATTACAAGAAATGGAGCGCGTCGCTAAAGTGGAAAACGTCCCGATTATGGAACTCATTTCACTCGAGATGATGTTGTCACATCTGTTATTGCAGCAACCAAAGCGCATTTTAGAGATCGGTACGGCAATCGGTTATTCGGCGATCCGGATGGCACTTGCCATACCATCTGCTCATATCGTGACGATTGAACGCGATCCAGTACGATTTGCGCAAGCGGAAGGTTTTGTAACGGAAGCAAAATTACAAGACCGGATCACACTTATTCATGCAGATGCAACAGAAGCCGTAAACCAAGTTGTACATTTTCAGCCATTTGATGTATTATTTATTGATGCAGCAAAAGGACAGTACCGCACTTTTTTTGAGCAATATGAGCCATTTGTTAAAGCAGGTGGCGTTATATGGAGTGACAATGTATTGTTTCGAGGTTTGGTTGCAGCGGCAGATGAAGAAATTTCTGAAAAGAGATTGCGTCCCCTCGTCAAAAAAATTCGTCACTACAATGAGTGGTTGATGAAGCATCCAACGTATGAGACGCGTGTTTATCCAATTGGTGACGGTGTTGCATGCAGTGTAAAAAAATTGTAACCGAACGCGTCATAAAAGTCGTTGTTTTCGTGTAGGATGATTTAAGTTTTACTTGTATAGGAGAGAAGAGCATGCAGTCAAGCAGACCCGTGATAATTGGTGTAGCAGGAGGGACGGGTTCAGGAAAAACGACCGTCGCGCAAGAAATTTTTAAGCAGTTTCAAGGCTCATCGATTGTTTTAATTGAACAAGACGCTTACTATAAAAATCAAGACCATTTATCTTTTGAAGAGCGCTTAAAAACAAATTATGATCATCCGCTCGCATTTGACAATGAATTGTTATACACGCACTTACTACAGTTGGCTGATCGGGCGCCAATTGAAAAGCCCAGTTATGACTATGCGAATCATACACGGGCAAAAGAAGTGACGAGAATTGAACCAAAAGATGTGATCATCCTAGAAGGCATTCTCATCTTAGAAGATGAACGTCTAAGGAGCTTGATGGATATTAAAGCGTTCGTCGACACAGACGCAGATATCCGTATTATTCGACGTCTCATGCGAGATACAAAAGAGCGAGGTCGTTCGATTGACTCGGTTATTGAACAGTACACATCCGTTGTTCGCCCGATGCACTTGCAGTTTGTAGAACCTACAAAACGTTATGCGGATGTGATCATTCCTGAAGGTGGACAAAATAAAGTAGCCATCGATTTGTTGGCAACAAAGATTCGTACAGTTGTGGCGAACAAATCATTACACGGGTAATAAGGCAGCTAATTAGCGATATGACAGTAATTTTAGTAGAAAATAAAAACGAAATTGATGAGGAGTGACGATGATGGCAGCAGAAAAAAAGCATTATATGACAGAAGAAGGAAAGCGAAAGTTGGAAGATGAGTTACAACAACTTATTACTGTTCGCCGTAAGGAAGTGGTGGAGCGGATAAAAGTGGCACGGAGTTTTGGGGACTTATCGGAGAATTCAGAGTACGATTCAGCTAAAGAAGAGCAGGCTTTTGTAGAAGGGCGCATTGCACAGCTGGAAAAGATGATTCGCAATGCGGTCATGATTGAAGCAACAACGACAGAAGACCATGTCGTTTCTCTCGGGAAAACAGTCCGCCTCGTCGAGCTGCCGGATGGAGAAGAAGAAGAATATACAATTGTTGGAAGCGCAGAATCAGACCCGCTTGACGGGAAAATATCCAATGATTCTCCAATGGCGAGAAGCTTGCTAGGTAAAACGGTCAATGACAAGGCCGTCGTAAATACACCAGGTGGAGAGTTAGAGGTCAAGATTTTAGAGATTCGTTAATAGCGCAACGTGTGTTTGTAGATGGTTAAAGGAGTGTGAGCATATGAGCAAGCGATATGAGAACCGGAAAAGTAGACGGATTAATCGGTTGTTAAATATTGCAATCGCAGTTGTCAGTGTTCTAATCGTCGTATTAGGTGTGACGCTTGTGACGCATTGGATGTCTTCAAATACGCAACAGGCGAGCAACAATGAACCAGAAAAAGAAAACAATGGGCCAGCGCTTGTTGAAGATGGTAAAGACGAGGACAAGCAAGCATCTGCGAATGTAGACGCGCGTGCAGAAGAGGAAGAAGAAAAAGAGAAACCTTCTGAATCTGAAGAGACAGAGGAAGAAAAAGAAGAGGAAGAAGAAACGACCTCAGAAGAAAAGCAAGTGGAAACAGCGCAAGAAAATCCAACACCAAACGATTTTACTATGGGTAGTCAGAATTGGAATGAAATGGAAGAAGCCGTTTATTTAGGTACGAATTTACGCGATGGAGTCAATGGTGCGATCTTATGGCGTTTAGAAAATGGTGGTTCATCTGCAGCGCGTGCTGTGATTAGTGCTGCTGGCAGTCATGATACACCACAAGAAGTACAATTAAAGTGGGTAGACGGTGTTGGTTGGGAAGTGACATCGGTCGAGCAAATGACAAGCAACCCATACCGATAAAACAAGAGTTGGAAAAGTGAGGAGATAACGTGCGGGTTGGTATTATTGGTGCAATGGAAGAAGAAGTTAATGAATTGCGGGGGAAAATGGTCGAACCAGTTGTAGAAACAGTCGCTCATTGTACGTTTACATTAGGTAAAATTGAAGGTGTGGAGGTTGTGCTCACTCTTTGTGGGATCGGTAAAGCGAATGCGGCGATGGCGACAGCGCTTTTAAACGACCGCTATCGTCCAGATTACGTTGTGAATACAGGGGTTGCTGGGGGAGTGCATGAAGCTATGGCTGTTGGTGACATTGTCATCTCAACAGAAGTGCGTTATCATGACGTTGATGCAACGGTATTTGGCTATGAATATGGACAAGTCCCCGGCTCTGTGCCTGCCTACATGCCTGCAAAGAAGCTCATTGATATTGCAAAGCAAGCAGCGCAAGAAGTGGGCATCCGAACGGAGACAGGTCTTGTGCTGACGGGTGATTCTTTTATGGGAGAAGCCACACGTGTGCAGCAAGTGAAAGGGCAATTTCCAACGGCTTATTGTGTCGAAATGGAAGCAGGGGCAATTGCCCAAGTGTGTCATCAATTTGAAACACCGTTTGTCATTATTCGGGCGTTGTCAGATGTAGCTGGGGGCGAGGCACACGGATCTTATGAAACCTTTTTAAAGAAGGCTGCAGATCACTCAGCGCAACAAGTGTTACACATGTTGCGTGCTTTGGCGGCATAATACCAAAATTTCTCTTCTCACGTCATCTATCATATTTGTTAAGATACAAAAGAAGACACTTTTGTAGATAAAGAATAAAGATGTCCTATATCTTAGGAGGACGAGCAGATGGAGAAACAATTGGAGGCAGCACAGCAAGACTATCATCGGTTTAGTTGTTTATTTCTATCATTAGGGCTATTTTTGACGCTAGGCTTTTTATTGCCACCAGGCTACCGAATAGATGTGAAAGCACAGCCGATGTATGTTCTCATTGTGATTGTCACATTTATGGTTGCAGCTATATTTTGTTGGTTATCTGTGCGAGCAAAGCGGGCACGTGAGCAAATGAATGAGTAAGTATGATGAGAAAAAGCCGTGCATTTGCATGGCTTTTTCTCAATGAGGGAAAGATGTCACAAGAAGAGGGGGCGTAAAAATGAGAGGAACAAAACGCCCATTTGTACTAGCAGCCATATTACTTGCAATGTTTATGGCTGCGGTGGAGGCAACGATTGTGGCAACCATTATGCCACAAATTGTTGGTGACCTTGGTCAATTTTCATTGTTTAGCTGGGTGTTTTCAGCTTATTTACTAATGCAAGTTGTCACCATTCCAATTTATGGTAAACTCGCGGACATTTATGGAAGAAAACGTATTTTTACCATTGGTGTGTTAATATTCTTAATCGGATCTGTCCTGTGCGGCTTTGCACCGTCAATGGCCTGGCTCATTGTTTTTCGTTGTATACAAGGTTTAGGCGCGGGGGCGGTGCAACCAATTGCGACGACAATCGTTGGTGACATATATACGAAGGAAGAACGTTCGCGTATTCAAGGCTATTTGTCTAGTGTGTGGGCAATTGCGGCGGTGACAGCCCCTTTTTTAGGTGCGTTGCTAATTACGTACGTACATTGGTCCTGGGTTTTTTGGTTAAATGTGCCAATAGGGTTGATCTCAGTCGTTGGAATTATCCTCTTTTTAAAGGAGTCTGTTCCAAAAGAGAAGCAACCGATTGATTACAAAGGGGCTGCGTTGTTACTTGTGGCAACGATGACACTCATGCTCGTCCTTGTGCAGGAACAATCATTTTTACAAACGTCTATCTTTATTTGGTTGTTGTTAATCGTTAGTGCGTTCAGTTTGTTTTTGTTCATTAAACATGAGCTGCGCACGACACATCCAATGATGACGTTGCCACTTTGGCGTCGGCGGACGGTATGGACGATCAATGTCGGCAGTTTATTTATTGGGGCAATCATTTTAAGCATCTCGAGCTTTTTGCCTACATATATGCAAGGGGTATTGCAAGTGTCTCCGCTCATTGCAGGGCTGTCACTTACGACGCTTTCTGTCGGTTGGTCGACGTCTGCCGTTGTTGCCGGAAAGATGATGTTAAAAACGGGGTTCAAAAAAACAGCAGCAATTGGGGCTGTGGCGTTATTAATAGGTGCGAGTTTATATGTATTGTTGCATGTGACAGAACAAGTGTGGCTCGCTGCGTGTGCGTCTTTAATTATTGGTGTCGGAATGGGCTTTTGCTCGATGACGTATATTGTGTCTCTCCAGTCCAGTGTCGCTTGGAATGTACGTGGTGAGGCGACAGCGATGCTAATGTTCACGCGTCAGCTAGGTGGGGTCATGGGTGTTTCTTTTTTAGGTGGTCTGTTAAATGCGCGTTTAGCGACCGAGTTGTCACGACTGCAAACATCATTTACTGAACAGCCATCGCTTGAGAAAGTGAATCAACTGCTGAATCAACAATCAGTGCTCCCTGAGGCAGAGAAGACACTGATTGCAAATAGTCTTTCTAGTGGGTTGTCAGCCGTTTTCATTGCGATTGCCATATTTGCAGTGTGCATTTTCATTGTAAACATATTTGTCCCTAAAGGTGATCAGAAGACGTCATCTCCTGCTGCAAATGACTAAGGAATTGCTGTAAGATTCGTGCTGTCAATCCCCAAACGGTTCGACCTTTATATGTGTAGAAAAACTCTTGTAACATGTAGGTACGACGGATGTACCCCCCTTGATTTGCAATTTTTTCGATTGGGAAATCTTCAGCTGGTTCGACCGTTACATTGAAGTGTCCAATCTGTGGTGGATTCGTCAATAAGTAGGCGAGTGGGATCGTGAACCAATCGGCGACTTCACTTGGATCGATGGTGATCTGGTGAACATCACGAATGTTTGCTAAGTATGGATGGATGACAAGCTGTTGATGAGGGGCTTCAACTTTTGGCAACGGTGCGATCATGGTAATATCTGTTTGTGCAAGCCCTAGCTCTTCAGTACATTCGCGAATCGCAGCGTGCGCGAGGGTATTGTCAAATGGTTCTACGTGCCCGCCGGGAAAGCATGTTTCCCCAGGTTGTTTTTTCAATGTATGTGCGCGCGTCTGAAACAGTACATGCGTCTGTCCACCAATAGTGACAAGCGGCAAAATAACTGCCGCTTGTTTAGCAGGTGGAGATGATGGGGCTGGGTGTGCTGTAAACAGCCGTTCGATTTGGTCAATTGTAGGCAAAAGGCATCTTCCTTTCAACGAAGTATTCTGTTACGCATAGAGAAGCTGGAGAAAATCATCAGCGTCAATAGTGCCAAAGTAGCCTTGTAAATCGACAGGAGCGAGCACTTGTTGTAAAGGTTCAAACGCATACCGTGTGCCAATAAGCACATCTGCAAGCTCGGCAACATCTTGCGTCCCGAAGAAATCACCATAAATTTTACAAGATGTAATGACTCCTTTACGTACATTTAAGCGCACATCAATTGTGCCAATGGGGAAACGCTTGGCGCGTTGGATATCAAACGCGGGGGACTTGCCGAAATTCCAATCCCAATTTTTATAGCGTGCTTCAGATAACGAGTGAATGTCTGTCCAATCTTGTTGCGACAGTTTGTATGTTGGGATGGTTTCGTTTGTATGAAAAATGTGTTTGAGTAGATGTGCTTTGAAGTCTGTCATCGACATAGGTTCAGCTAAAAACTCGGCGATGTTAGCAACACGACTGCGGATCGATTTAATCCCTTTGGAACGAATTTTTTCATCTTTCACGTTCAATGCCGACACAACATGTTCGATTTCTGAATTGAATAACAGTGTCCCGTGTGAAAACATCCGTCCTTTCGTTGTAAACTGTGCATTACCAGAAATTTTTCGCTCCCCAACTTGAATGTCGTTACGTCCAGTCAGCTTTGCATCAACGCCAAGTTCCGCAAGTGCACGGACGACGGGCTCAGTAAATTTTTGGAAATCGTTAAAAGATGCGCCATCATCTTTTGTAATAAAGCTAAAGTTTAAGTTGCCGAGGTCATGATAGACTGCGCCACCACCGGATAGTCGCCTCACGACATGAATGGCATTTTCCTTTATATAATCTAAGTTAATTTCTTCAAACGTATTTTGATTTTTGCCAATAATAATCGAAGGCTCATTAATGTAAAACAGTAAGTATGTTTCATCCTCGTTCAAATGTTTCAATGCCCACTCCTCAATGGCAAGATTAATACGTGGATCAGTAATTTGTTCATTGTCAATAAACTTCATGTGAGTGGCTCCTTTCGTGTGATTCATCAACTAAAGTATACCGTCTTTAAGGAGAAAGGTCGAGTGAAGCACACTCAAATATTTATTTGAATAACATATTGACAAAAGGGTAGCCTATGTATAAACTAATAATCAAATAATCATTTGATTGAGGTGGGTGGCGGATGACAACAAAGAAGCAAACGAAAGAAGTGTGTGAAACATTTTGCTATGACGAAGAAAAAGTGAGACGTGTTTCCTTATTAGTAGCAAAAGAGGATCTTGCGCCAGTCGCAAATATATTTAAAGCATTAGCAGATGAGACACGCTTGAAAATTGCTTATTGCTTGTTACAAGAAAAGGAACTATGCGTGTGCGACATTGCCACAATCATTGGTGCAACAACGGCGACAGCCTCGCATCACTTGCGGCATTTACGCTTGTTAGGCATCGCAAAGAGTCGCAAAGAGGGGAAACTCGTGTTTTATTCTTTACAAGACGACCATGTAAAAGACTTGGTTCATATTGCCAATATCCATAGTAAGGAGATGTCGGGTCATGGGTGAATCACTCGCGCGTGAAGACAAAAAAGAAATTTACCGTGTGAAAGGCTTTAGTTGTCCTGGATGTGCTGAAACGTTTGAAAAAAATGTGAAACGGCTAGACGGGGTGCAAGACGCTAAAGTAAACTTTACGGCTGAAAAGATTACGGTTTATGGCACAACCACGATAGCCGCATTAGAAAAGGCAGGCGCTTTTGAAAAGCTCGTTGTTAAAGTAGACGAAGAAGCTGGTCATGCCGCAGAAGATGTGAAAAGCACCTCATTAATAGAAAGGTATGGACATATTCTCATGGCGTCGTTTCTTGTGGTTGCTGGATTGATCCTGACTTTCTACACAGGTGCGCATTGGCTTTTTACAATTTTGCCGTTTGCACTTGCGATGATTATTGGTGGCTATACACTGTTTATAACAGGATTTAGTAATCTTCTGCACGCCCGCTTTGATATGAAGACGTTAATGACGATTGCAGTCATTGGTGCCGCTATTCTCGGTGAATGGGTTGAAGGAGCAATTATCGTTGTGTTGTTTGCGGTTGGTGAGACGTTGGAACGATTTTCGATGGATCGCGCCCGACAGTCCATTCGTTCGTTAATGGGAAAGACACCGAAGACTGCCACAGTGAAACGTGATGGTCACGAGGTGAGTGTAAAAGTAGAGGATGTCACAATTGGTGAAATGATGATTGTGAAACCAGGTGAGAAAATTGCATTAGATGGGACGGTTGTAACGGGGCATTCGACAGTGAATCAGGCCGCCATTACAGGTGAATCCTTGCCAGTTGAGAAGAAAGTGACAGACCAAGTGTATGCAGGGACGTTGAATGAAGAGGGCTGGTTAGAGATCGAGGTTACAAAACATGTGGCCGATACAACGATTGCGAAAGTCATTAAACTCGTTGAAGAAGCGCAAGCAGCGCGCGCGCCAGCACAAGCGTTTGTCGATCGGTTTGCTAAATATTACACGCCGGCAATTATCATTGTCGCATTACTTGTAATGATCATCCCACCATTGTTATTTGGTGCCTCTTGGTCAGCGTGGGTGTATCAAGGGTTAGCGGTGCTCGTTGTAGGTTGTCCATGTGCGCTTGTCATTTCCACACCAGTTGCCATTGTGACTGCGATTGGCAACGCCGCAAAACACGGTGTGCTCATTAAAGGCGGTGCGTATTTAGAAGCGCTCGGCTCCATGAAAGTCGTCGCATTTGATAAGACGGGCACATTGACAGCTGGCGTGCCTGCTGTGACCGATGTACGTATGCATGGGGTGTTCGATCGGGTAGAAGCACTTGCTTGTCTGGCGGCGCTTGAGAGCCGTTCACAGCATCCGCTCGCATCTGCGGTGTTAAAGCAGATCTCTGCGGAAGGGATTGCTTTTCAACAGTTGGAAGTGGACGATTTTTCTTCCATGACTGGGAAAGGGATTTGCGGTGTGATTGATGGTATCACATATTACGCGTGTCGTCCGGCATTTTTTCAGTCACGTTTAAAGGAAGTGGAGAACGCGTCATTACAAGCTGAAATTACCACCTTTCAACGTCAAGGAAAAAGTGTAATTGTATTTGGGACAGATCGCGACTTGATCGCCGTGCTGGCAATTGCTGACCAAGTACGTGAAGAAAGCAAGCACGTCGTCTCGAAGTTACAACAACTTGGGGTAAAGAAAACGGTCATGTTAACAGGTGATCATGAGACGACAGCACAGGCGCTTGCGCAAATGGTTGGGATCACAGAAGTACGCGCCTCGCTCATGCCAGAAGATAAACTTGATGCAGTAAAGTCGTACCGCGAGGAGCACGGAAAAGTTGCCATGGTGGGCGATGGGGTAAATGATGCACCAGCATTGGCAGCTGCAACGGTCGGCGTTGCGATGGGTGGCGCGGGTGTCGACACCGCACTCGAAACAGCCGATGTCGCACTGATGTCAGATGACTTAAAAAAGTTACCGTACGCGATGAAACTAAGTCGACGGGCTTTAGCGATTATTAAACAAAATATTTCTTTTGCGCTCGGCTTAAAATTGTTCGCTTTATTGCTTGTGATCCCAGGTTGGCTCACACTTTGGGTTGCAATTTTATCTGATGTTGGCGCGACGTTACTCGTCATTTTAAATAGCTTACGATTGCTTAAGGTGAAAGATTAACTGCCTATGACAAAAATCCCGCAGTAGCTGGGGGCGTTCATTCTTCCCGACTTCTTTTTTGAGGATGTAAATGCCCCCGGCTTTGTTTGTAAAACTCATGGAACAATTTCATTAATGCACGTTTCTCAATCCTTGAGACGTAACTACGCGAGATGTTCAATTTTTTTGCAATCTCCCGTTGTGTCTTTTCTTTATCCGTTTGTAAACCGAACCGACTCATTATCACTTCTTGCTCACGTGCGTCTAAAATATGGATATATTCATGTAGTTGTTTCTTCTCCATCTCTTTTTGGATAATATCAGCAATGTCATCAGATTCCTCTTGAATGACATCAATAAGAGAAATGATATTGCCTTCTTTATCCGTACCAATAGGATCTTGTAAAGAAACATCGCGCCTAACTTTTTTTAATGATCTTAAATGCATAAGGATTTCATTTTCAATGCATCGTGCTGCATACGTGGCAAGTTTGGTGCCTTTCCCGGCGGAATAACTTTCAATTGCTTTAATCAGACCAATCGTACCAATCGAAATAAGGTCTTCTGTGTCTTCACGTGTATTTTCGAACTTTTTGACAATATGTGCTACGAGACGGAGGTTGTGTTCAATTAAACGATTCCGTGCTTCAATATCTCCTTCGGCCATTAATTCAAGGCATTTTTTTTCTTCTGATTTATTTAATGGCTGTGGAAAGGCGTTATTTTTAACATAAGAAACAAAAACAACAATTTCTTTTATAAAGTACGTCATAGCTGCAAGGATGCTAGACATCGCACATTCCCCCTCCCATGCGTTGTTTTAATGTATGCACTGAATTGGGCTGGTGTGTCTGTACGATGTCAATTCATTAAAAAGTAGTTGGGATGAAATCGTAAAAAACCACTTCTGCATGTGAGAAGTGGTTTTTTAAGGTCGCTTGTACGGATGAATCCTACAAGCGTATATAAAACACGGGTGGGGAATTAGCCGTTGACAGCGTCTTTTAATTGCTTACCTGGTTTGAATGCAGGATTTTTTGTTGCTGCAATTTCAATTTCCTCACCTGTTTGTGGGTTACGACCTTTACGAGCAGCGCGTTCGCGGACTTCAAAGCTGCCAAAACCAACAAGTTGTACTTTTTCACCTTCTACAAGTGCAGATGTAATTTTCTCGAAAACTGCGTCAACAGCTTTTGAGGCATCCTTCTTTGCGATATCTGTTTCTTCTGCAACTGCATTAATCAAATCTGTTTTGTTCATTTTGAAAAACTCCTTTTCTTATTATAGAATGGCGTTCGTTCTTACTTAAGTACATGGCTTGCAAATGTCACAAGGACAAGGAGAGACGTGATGCCTGTCCTTAATTTACTTAGGAATGCTTGTGATGTCAAGGGTTAAGAGAAAAAGAGTAGGATTTTTTTTGTTTTTGGCTTGGAAGCCTCCTCTTATGATGAAAAATTTGGTACACTGGAAGAGGACTTCCCAAGCTTATGCTTTTTTAATTCTGATGTTACTAATCATGAGCCCAGCCAATGAAATCATGAGCACGGTATACATGGGTGCGCCAATGTTGCCATGAAATAATGAAAAGAAAACGAGTAAGCAGCCAGCAGCAGTAATGGGTAGCCCGATGAATTCATTTTGCGATTCAGTAATATTAAATCGGGCGAGGCGTAGTGCACCACAAGTGATAAAGAGAACAACGGCCACCCCACCGATAAAACCAATTTCCGTTAAACTTAGTTGAAAGATGAGAACAGCAGGTGCGACGCCAAATGAGACAAGGTCGCTTAAAGAATCCAATTGTTTTCCAAGTT
Organism: Bacillus sp. FSL W7-1360; assembly: GCF_038592975.1. NCBI lineage: Bacteria > Bacillati > Bacillota > Bacilli > Caryophanales > Bacillaceae > Bacillus > Bacillus sp. FSL W7-1360. The sequence continues at coordinate 503,215 of NZ_CP151950.1, forward strand.
CAGAGGTAATGTTTAATTTTCTGGCAAGATAGCCATCTAAACGATCGAGCATGGCAGCAATAATAATAAATAAAAGTCCTGCGTTCGTATTTCCTTGCAATGTCAGAAGGATAGCCGTGACGCCTGCACCTAAATTGGCCAGCGTGGCGATGTTTGCAAGTTGTGTTTTTATCTTTTTTGTTGTGATGGAAAGTTGTTCGAGCAAAAACATATGTTGTTCACCTCTTCTCTAGAAGGTCGATCCCCTTCTTGAACGTATATTATATCATAAAACAATGAGGAGTCGAAGAATATATCGCGTATCAATTTATTTTGGAAGTAAATATACAAGGATGCCGTTGGAGGATTTCATGAAAAAACAATTATTTCGTGCGTGTATTGAACTACATAATCACAAAGTAGCAAGCGCATTGTTAAAAAAATTTTCGCAGTCACGTATGAGTAAAGGTTTGATCCCGTGGTATTGTCGTACATATCAAGTTGACGTATCTGAAGCAAAAGCGCCAATAGATGACTTTGACAGTCTCCATCACTTTTTTATTCGAGAATTAAAAAAAGGTGCAAGGCCGATCGCTTTAGGTGAGAATGAAATGGTTGCTCCTGTCGATGGGGTTTGCGTGGAGGCAGGTGAAATGACGCCTGAGATGTGTTTTCAAGTGAAGGGAAAACAGTACGCAGCTGAAGAACTCCTTGGAGGGAAAGATGTGGCGAGCCAATATGAAAAGGGACAATACGTTGTCTTATATTTAAGCCCGAGCCACTATCACCGTATCCATAGTCCGGTTGATGCGACATGTGTATGTGAACGAGTGCTTGGCGGGCGTTCGTACCCCGTGAACGAATTAGGGCTCAAATACGGCAAACAGGCGTTATCAAAAAACTACCGACAAGTGCTCGAACTATTGTTACCATCTCAAAAAAAGATGGCACTTGTAAATGTTGGCGCGACAAATGTCAACAGTATTATCCGAACGAATAAAAGTGACATATGGAAGAAAGGAGAAGAAGTTGCTTATTTTTCATTTGGTTCGACGGTCGTTTTGATTTATGAGCACGGAACAGTCGATATAAAAGTAAAAAATGGGGACGAGGTGAGAATGGGGGAAGTGATTGGGGAGTTGTTGTAAAAGGCATCAGGACTGTTTTTAAAGATCATTGTGATCTTTAAAAACAGTCCTATTTTGGTAGATGTAATGACATAGTGCTGATCCAGATGGATGTACATCCCATAGTTGAAAAACGAAAAGCACCTCACCCTTGCAGTGATGCGGATGGAACAACCGCAATACCGTAAGGAGAGGTGCTTTTCATATGGTTCGTCTGTTCCCAGGCATGGAGCCTCACCGATTTTGAGGTTCACTGTTCACTCAGATGACTGCTGTTGTTTCTTTCGCTTTGTCGCATAGTAAGGTGCCATTTCATCACGTGTAGAAGACGGATGAAGGGGGATGCCGGTGCGGTAAGCAGAGCGCGAGATTTCAAGTGCCGAAATAGGCACCGTCATAAAAACAAACAAAATGGTGAGCAATACTTTCCCAATAAATTGTCCGTGATGGATAAGAAAATGTAAGAACGTCGCTGTCATAATCATCATGACACCAAAAGTAGCGTTTTTTCCGGTTGCATGTAGGCGAGAATACACATCAGGAAAGCGAATGATGCCAACGGCTGTCAATAGACCGAATAAGGAACCTACAATGACCAAAACAATAATAACCCATTCAATCACTGTCAAATAAATCGCCCCTCTCAAGAAACTTTGCCATTGCAACAGAACCAACAAAAGCAAGAATGCCGATAACAAGTAAGACTTCGGTATAAGCGACTGTATCGTGTAGCATCATGAGAATGCCAATGAAGCTAATTAATAACAATCCTAATGTATCTAAGGCGACGATCCGATCATATACGGTCGGTCCAATGACCGCGCGAACGAGACAGAGGAGCGCGGCGATTCCTAAAATGATTAGCGCGACCGATAAACATGTATTAAACATGGCGGCGGGTCACCTCCAATATGCTCGCCTCAAATGTTCGCTTCACTTGAGCGACCACGTCTTCAGGATTTTCAGCTTGTAATGCATGAATAAAAATTTGGGTGCCATCTTTAGAAAACTCAATGGACAACGTGCCAGGTGTGAGTGTCATTAAAAGTGCGAATAAGGCTTTTTCGCTATTCGTTTTTAATTCTGTCGGCACAGCAATGATGCCGGGGGAGATATTCATGTTTTTCCGTAACAGGATTTTCATTACGTCAATGTTTGCTAACGTCAATTCTCTTAAGAAAACACCCATCAGTTTGATCAATGACCATACACGATGCATGTAAAAGTACCCATCTTGAAAATGGACGAGGACGAGGACAACGACCATACCAATTGCATAGCCGACAATGAAGTCTGCCATTGTTAAGCTATTTTGAAACAATATCCATAAGAAGGCAATCGTGAAGTTTACTGCTAATTGAAACATCATGCTATTTCGCCTCCCCTAATACCGCATCAATGTAAGTGGTTGGATCTAGGAGCTGGTCGGCAATTTCTAGTGAATACAAGAAGACCGGTTCGGCTCCCAATCCAAGAATGATGGTTAATATAACTAACGGCACAATCGCAAGCAACGGTTTTTTGAGTGAGATGGCTGCTTGTTCTTCTGTATGTTTTTGTTCTCCCCAAAAGACATGTGAGAAAATCCTCATCATTGAAATCAACGTTAAAATGCCAACGACTAAAGCGACAGCGGCAATCCAGTAGTTTCCGATCGTTAAGCTTTCGCGTATTAACGGAAGTTTGCTGAAAAAGCCACTAAATGGTGGAATACCAGCTAATGATAAAGCGGAAATGAGGAACAGCCATGCCAGCCATGGATGCGTTTTTAGTAAGCCACCCATTTGCCTTAAATCGCTTGTTCCGGTCACTTTCTTTGTCGCGCCTTCGAATAGGAACAGTGATGATTTGACAATGATATGGTGGGCGATGTAAAACACGGCACCAGCAAGGGCAATACGCGTGTACAAACCGAGTCCCATAATAATATACCCGACATGACTAATGATGTTGTAAGGGAGAATTCGCTTGAAGTCGAATTGAGCAACCGCACCTAAAATCCCAAAGAACATCGTCAGTCCAGCAATCCATAGCAATAGTGTGTGTGTGAAACCCGTGTCGTTTGTAAAGATTAACGTAAAAGAGCGGATGATCGCATAAATTCCAACTTTTGTTAGTAACCCCCCACATAATGCTGCAATTGCTGCTGGTGGTCCGTAATAAGAGTTTGGCAACCAGAAGTAAAGGGGGAAGAGGGCGCCTTTCATTGCAAAGACAATAAAGAAAATCATCGCGACAACTTGCAGTGTGCCGGTTTGACCGATTTCTCCAATACGAACAGCAAGATCTGCCATATTTAATGTGCCCGTGATGCCGTATAAATAAGCGACACCAACGAGGAAGAGTGCAGAGGCAAATACGTTAATGACAGTGTATTTAAATCCCTCACGTAGTTGATAACCGGTGCCACCAAAAGCGATTAGAGCATAAGACGATAGGAGCATGACTTCAAAGAATACGAAGAGGTTAAATAAGTCTCCTGTTAAAAAAGCACCATTTACGCCAGTAAGCAAGAAAAAGTAGAACGGATAGAAGTAAAAGCGTTCTCTTCTTCGGTCAAGTGTGCAGAAGGCAAAGAATAAGCAAACGACACCGACGATGGAAGAAAGGACAACCATAAAGGTTGAAAATAAGTCACCGACAAAGACAATGCCAAAAGGTGCTTGCCAATTGCCTAATTCCAATGTTTGTGTCCCGTCTATATAGGAACGATAGGCTAAGTAGACGGAAACACATAGCAGAGAAATGACGGCGATACTACTAATGATGCGCTGAAGGCGCCCATATTTTGCAAAGAGAATTAACAAAGCCCCTACCGCAAAGGGGAGTATGACTGGTAGTATGAGTAAGTTATTCATCAGCAGATCCCCTCAATTTTTCAAGATCATCCGTTTTGTGTACTTTATACGTTCTGTAGCCAAGGACAACGAGGAAAGCTGTAATCCCGAAGCCGATAACAATCGCTGTTAAAATTAATGCTTGTGGTAGTGGATCCATAAAGTCTCCGTCACCAAGGTGGTATAAAGGTGGGTTTTTCCCCCCGAGTCCAGCCATGGTAAGAATGAGTAAATGCGCGCCATGAGAGAAGATCATGAGTGCAACGATGATACGTAAAATGCTACGACTGAGTAAAAGGTAGGTGCCAACTGCGAAGAGGACACCGATCATCACAAATACTAATAATTCCATTACTGATCATCCTCCGCAATTGTTAATGTGATGACCATGGTGACGGCAATGACGACGAGAAAGATGCCAAGGTCAAAGGGTAACGCCGTCGTCAGTTCTGTTTTCCCAAATAAAGGGAAATGGAAGTAATCAAAAAAATGTTCTAAATACGCTTTTCCAAAGATGACACCGATGAAACCGACGACAATCGTCAGCAATAACCCGATGGCAATGACCGGGACGAAGGAGATGCGCAACACCGCCGTCGCTTGTTTTTTGTCTAAAACAACGTAGACGAGAATAAAGGCACATGCTGCCATTAATCCGCCGATAAAGCCGCCGCCAGGGTTGTTATGACCTGCAAAGAACAAATACAGTGCAAATGCGAGCAGGAAGTAGATCACAATTGTAATAAATGTTCGTTGTAATATGTCGTGTGATCGTGAAAACTTCATACGTCTTCTCCTCCCTTAAAGCGATGTTTGACAAGCATAATCACTGCAAGTGCGACAATGCCGAGAACGAGTACTTCAAGCATGGTATCCAGACCACGGAAGTCAACTAAAATGACATTGACCATATTTGTACCGCCGCCAAGCTCGTATACATTTTCAATATAGTAATCGGAAATTGAGCGTAGTCCAATTTCTGTCCCAAACGAGTACGCACTAATGGCAATGACAGTGACAAAGAGACCGACAGCTGCGGAAATGGCGATGTGAAAAACTTTTGTTTTCTTTGAGCGAATTTCCTTTGTGATCTCTGGTAGATGCCTAAAGGCGAGTACGAGTAACACAACTGTGACGGTTTCAACAAGGAGCTGGGTCAATACTAAATCTGGTGCCCGGAAAAGCGCAAAAAATAGGGCCATCATATAGCCAATAATCCCGGCAAAGATGATGAGTGTGAGGCGCTGTTTAATAAACGGTAAGGCGATGGTCGCAGCAATGAAAATCAATGCAGCGATATACATAAACCATGGAATGTCAGTCATATGATCGATGCGGAAAGACCACGCATTTGTATAGGAGAACGTCCACGCGAGCAATGCCAAGATAAAGATGATCATGTAAGCGAAATAGTCACGAAGACGCCCAGTCATTTGTGTTCGTGTAATGGCTTGTGATGTCGCCGTTAACCCTATTAACCCTTGATCATAAAACCAATGGAGTGGATCACGGTCTCGTTTGTAGAGCGCTAGGTTTTGCCATTTCTTCATGAAAATAAACAGCACACTTCCAAGACAAACAACACCAATCGTCATCATTAGTTCAGTATTCACGCCATGCCAGAGACTTAACATCACACTAATTTGCCCAGGTGGAAGCGTAGGGAGCACACTCTCAACGGTTGGTTTTACAATGGTGTTCGCGAGTACGTTCGGGAATAACCCAAAAATAATCACAAGCGATCCGAGAATGAGTGGACTAATGAGTAGCCCAAGCGGTGCTTCGTGAACCGGCTTTTTAAACGATGATGGTTCAAATTGTCCGGTAAACGTTTTAAAGAACATAACTGCACAGTATAAAAAGGTGAAAATACTTGCGATCCAAGCAATGATTGGCAACAAGAGGCCAACGTCTCCTAATCCAAAAAAGCTGCGCTCGGTTGCTTTTATCATACTTGTAAAGAACATCTCTTTAGAAATAAAGCCATTAAACGGTGGTAAACCAGCCATGGCAGCGAGTCCAACAGCGGAAATCGTAAATGTGATCGGCATGATCGCCATTAACCCACCGAGTTTACGAATATCACGTGTGCCTGTTTCATGGTCGATGATCCCTGCTGTCATAAATAAGCTTCCTTTAAACGTTGCATGTGAAATTAAGTGGAAGACAGCGGTTGTGATCACGGCAATAGAAAATTCAGGATCGAGAAGTGGGGCAGAACCAACGCCTAATAAACACATGACGAGTCCAAGCTGACTGACGGTAGAGTAGGCAAGAATCCCTTTTAAATCTTTTTGTCTCACAGCGGAAATCGATCCCCAAGTTAAGGTGAGCAACCCGAAAATGGTTAAAATCCAAAACCATTCAGGGGACCCACCATAAATAGGCGTCAGGCGGGCAACGAGATAAATGCCGGCTTTCACCATTGTGGCAGAGTGTAAGTAGGCGCTAACAGGTGTCGGCGCAGCCATCGCATCTGGCAACCAAATATGGAATGGGAACTGCGCTGATTTTGTGAAAGCACCGAGCAAAATTAAAAGCATTGTCGCAATGAAAAGTGGACTGGAGACGACCACATCTAACTGGTCGATGATTTCACGTACACTGAAAGTGCCTGTAATGGCATAAAGCAAACAGAAGCCAGCAAGCATGGCAAACCCGCCAAACACAGTAATTAGCATCGATTTTTGCGCACCATAGATGGATTCTTTTCGGTGGAACCAATAACTAATTAAGAGCGCCGAGGCAAGGCTTGTGAGTTCCCAAAAAATATAAAGCGTGATCAAATTGTCGGATAATACGACACCAAGCATCGCACCCATAAATAGCAGGAGGTAAATGTAAAAATGATGGAGCCGCTCTGATTTTTTATTTAAATAGTAAATCGAGTAAAAAACGACAAGCGTACCGATACCGGTAATCAATAAGGCAAATAGTAAGCTGAGCCCATCAACATATAAGTTAAAGTGAATGCCTAGTGACGGTACCCAAGGGAGGGTCAATAACATGGTTTCCCCGCTTGTCGTCATCGGTAGAAATGAGATAAAGAAAATAAACAATGAAGCTGGAACGAATAAAACAAACCAGCCTGTATGTAATTTTTTCGTGTATGGGTAAATCATAGGGATGATAGCCGCCACGATAAATGGAGCGAGAATAGCTAAATGAACACTAGACATGTCCTGCCTCCTTTTTTATAGATGTCCCGTTGATCGTCAAATGAGGGGATCTTCGTCATTATAACGTAAATGAAGCAGACGTGCACCCCCTGAGATACGTGTAACGCTGCTCAAAAACAGACTTATTAATATGTACAAACGAGGTGATTTTAGCAAAAAAAAAATTAAAAAGGTGTCAGTATAAGTTGTGCCCTAAAATGTCAAACCTATGATAACAGAAGTCGAAGGTCGGAAGTTCAAATATAGAATATAAGCGGTTGAGAGAGGAAATACTGAACATAAAATTTGTGTCTCCGGTGGCTGACTGCTGTTCGCTAGAAAGGGTGATGGCTTATTCGATTAAAACCTAAAGTACTCATTTGTATAGCTGTGTTCATGATTTTGTGTGTAAGTGGATGGTGGTTGGATAGCTTAGGTGAAACGTATACACGTGGACCAGATCGTTCCGGAATTTCTATAAAAAAAAATGATCCAAACCGCTTTTTGCCGCGTGAATATATTAAATGGTTTCCACAAGATACGGGCGAACAACAGAAAAAGGACCTGTAACGGTCCTTTTTTATATCAATTGAGGGTAGGGTTATGAAGACAGCTTAATACGATCAATGAGAGAGCGACGATGGAGCTCATCGTGGATTAAATCAATAAAATCTTGTTGAAGTTCTAATTCAATTGCTTTATGGTATGTCTCGATCAAGAGTTCGTCTGATAGCGTGTGCATTAGGTCCCGTCGTTAAGAGCGACAGGTTCACCTCCTCGCGAAAATATAGTGATGGGTATTAGATCAATTGCTGTTTCATGTGCACAATTGAGATAAGATAACGTTTGAATGCTTGTGAAAGGGACAAATCATTTACTAAGCACAGTGTAGCACGTTTGTAGAACTGGAACAATCGTTCTAGCTATCCACATAACTATGTGGATAGCTTGTGGGCATTGTGTGAATGTGTACTCATTTTTATTGACATAAAAGGATTTATTTCGTGGACAACGTTATCCACAGTTGGAAGTGGTGTCTGGTTTTGTCGGAAAGTTTTTTTAGTTCGACACATATCGGATGAATTCTCTTGATTGATAAAATGTGTTTTTAACGGTATAGTGAGTGTTTGATAAGTTCTTTTGCAGAAGTTTAGAGACATCGGTTCGTCATGTACATAAGAAAAGAGGTTTTATATGATGTTGAAACATTTACTACCGGATCAATATGTGAAGAACATCTATGAGATTGATGTGGCAGAACTAAGTGAGCGCGGTGTAAAAGCAGTAATTACAGATTTAGATAACACATTGGTCGCGTGGGACTACCCGACAGCAACGGTTGAAGTTTGTGAGTGGTTTGGGGCTCTGAAAAAAGCTGGTTTCCAAATTATGGTTGTGTCAAATAATCATGAAAAACGTGTAAAGGATTTTTGCGATCCAGAGAAAGTAAGATTTATTTATAATGCAAGAAAACCGCTCAAGCGTGCATTTCAGCAAGCGTGTAAGCAAATGGCGGTTCGTCCCGAGGAAGCCGTTGTTGTAGGTGACCAAATGTTTACGGATGTATTAGGTGGAAACCGAGCCGGCCTACATACAATTCTTGTTGTGCCGGTCGTCAAAACGGATGGATGGATGACAAGGATGAACCGGCGGATGGAGCGAATTGTGTTAAAATGGATGAGGAGAAAAGGGTATATTACTTGGGAGGACAAGTCATGACAGAGAAGACAACAAGCTTGCATTGTTCTGGTTGTGGGATCGCAATCCAAACAGATGACCCACAACAGCTAGGCTATGCGCCAAAAGTAGCATGCGCGCGCGATGTTGTTGTATGTAGACGTTGTTATCGGTTGACACATTACAATGAAATGCAGCCTGTACAAATGTCGGATGATGATTTTTCCGAACTGTTTCAAACGTTATACGACAAGCATGCGCTTATTGTAAAAGTGATTGATGTATTTGATGTACACGGAAGCTGGATTACGGGGTTACAGCGATTTGTTGGTCGCAATCAAGTTTTGCTTGTTGCAAATAAGGTGGATTTGTTACCGAAATCAACGAATCGTGGAAAAGTCCGTCACTGGCTTAAGAAAATGGCTGCTGACTTTGGATTAAAACCAGTTGATGTCTTACTCATGAGCGCGGAGACAGGTGAAAATGTAGAAGACGTCTGTGCGCACATTGATACGTATCGTCGTGGGAGAGATGTGTATGTCGTTGGTTGTACAAATGTAGGTAAGTCCTCTTTTATTAATGACATTTTGTCACGTAGTGCCAAAGATGCCCACCCGCCACTTGTAACGACGTCTCATTTTCCCGGAACGACGTTACAATTTATTGAAATTCCATTAGAAGATGAGCGTATGCTCGTTGATACACCTGGATTAATTAATCGCCATCAAATGGCACATCTTTTGTCTCCAGAAAGTTTAAAGGCTGTTACGCCAAAAAAAGAATTGAAACCACGTGTATACCAGTTGCAAGAAGAGCAAACGTTGTTTCTTGGCGGTCTTGCACGACTGGATTTTAAAAAAGGTGCGCCTGCTTCGTTTATTGTGTACGCAGCAAATAGTGTTCCAATTCATCGTACAAAGTTGTCGAATGCAGATGCGCTTTTTGAACAACATATTGGGACGTTACTTAGTCCTCCTACTCCGCAGGAGACGTTGCCCGCGCTGGAACGACATGTTTTTCGACTGCAAGCAGGACGCGTGGATGTCGTATATGCTGGATTAGGCTGGGTGACGGTACAAAGTGATGGTGTTGCAATTGAAGCGTACGCACCCGCCGGTATTGGCGTTTCTGTAAGAATGTCGATGCACGCATAGCCAGAAGTCGGAAGTCAGGGGCCAGAGGTCAGAGTAAGAAAAGACTTCTGGCGACTGAATGCTGTATTACGGAACACGAGGTGACTTTCATGGAGCGAAAATATGGTCTCATTGGTCACCCAGTTAGCCATAGTTTAAGTCCGCAAATGCATGCTGCTGCATATCAGTCGTTACATTTAGATGCGACGTATGAAGCAATGGATGTGCCCCCTGTGCAACTAAAAGCAATGTTGCATAAGGTACGAGCGGGAAATATAGATGGACTAAATGTGACCTTACCTCACAAAGTGGCTGTTCTGCCATACCTTGACGAGCTTGATGAAGATGCGCACGCGATTGGGGCAGTCAATACGATTGTACGCTGTGGTCATCGTTTGATTGGAAAGAATACTGATGGGACAGGTTATATGACCGCTTTACTGGCACATGTCGATGCAAGAAAACTCGCTTGTGCAAATGTGCTTGTCATTGGCGCGGGCGGTGCAGCGAGGGCGATCGTGTATGCGTTATGTAAGCATGGTGTCGGTTACGTGACGGTCGCCAATCGTACGCTTACACGTGCACAACAGCTTGTTGCTCATTTTCCGCAGTGGCCAGTTAAAGCAGCACCACTCTTACAAGTCGAAGAGGATTTATCTCCTTATGATGTGTTGATTCAGACGACTTCAGTTGGGATGACCCCCCATGTGAGAGAAATCCCATTATCTCTTGAGACGTTGGCTCAGCATACGTTTGTGAGTGAAATCATTTATCATCCGATTGAGACAGCATTAATAAAAACAGCTAAAGCACGTGGGAACAAAACAAGTCCAGGTATTGGCATGTTTGTCGAGCAAGCCGCGCTGTCTATTTATTATTGGACACAGCGATGGCCTGATCGTGTGCCAATGACTGAGACAGTATTAAAATTAACGAAGTGAATAAAGGGTGTTTCCAGAGGTGAACGTTTGAAAATTTGCCTGTTGGCGACTGAATTCATTATTTCGGGATCGGAGCATGTCCATGTTAACGAAAAAGCAAAAACGATTTTTACGTGCACAATCTCATCACATGCAGCCAATTTTCCAAGTGGGGAAAGCTGGCGTGGGCGAGCAAATGATTCGGCAAATAAACGAAGCATTAGAAGCACGAGAATTAATTAAAATAACGGTATTGCAAAACTGTATGATGGATCAAGAAGATGTTGTCGAAGCATTATTAGAAGGGACAGCATCATACATTGTGCAAGTGATTGGGCACACCATTGTTTTATATAAGCGTGCGCAAAAGCAACCGAAGATCATGTTGCCAGAATCATAAGGAAAGGTTGCGTGTATCATGTTAAAGCGAGTCGGTTTACTTGGTGGGACATTTGATCCACCCCATATCGGACACTTTTTAATTGCCCAAGAAGCACTCCATGCATGTGAATTAGATGAGGTTTGGTTTATTCCTGTGCAGACGCCGCCACATAAAGAAAGAGACACGTTGACAAGTGGGGAAGATCGCGTGGCAATGCTCGCAGCAGGGATTGAAGATGAGCCGCGGTTTGCGATTAAAGATATTGAATTAAGACGTGAAGGAAAGTCCTACACAATAGACACAGTGCGTGAATTAAAGGTATTACATCCTGAGACAGCTTTCTTTTTTATTATTGGTGGCGATATGGTGGAGACCCTTTCATCATGGCGACACATTGATGAATTACGCACGCTTGTGACGTTTGTAGCGTTTGTACGTCCGGGTGCACAAATCGATCGTACAGAAGCAAATGTGGACGTGGTGGATTTTGAAGCGTGGCCGATTTCCTCAACGATGATTCGAACACGTCTCAAGCACGGTCGACCCATTCAATATTTCGTGCCTTTTGGTGTGGCCCGCACGATAGAGGAGCGACATTTATATGTTGATGACGATTGAAGAAGCGTTCGCACATGTACGCCCACATCTTTCCCCGCCTCGCTATACCCATACACTTGGTGTACACGAAGTGAGCATCACACTGGCGAAACGCTATGGTGCGGACATACAAAAATGTGAGCTCGCAGCCATTTTACATGATATTTGTAAAGAGCACGACGTTCGTGATATGAGACAAACAGTGACCGAGGTGTTAAAAGAACCGCATTGGGCACAGTATGGAGACGAATTACTTCATGCCCCGTGTGGCGCACATTATGTGCAACATCATTTGGGGATTTGTGATAACGACATTTTAGCAGCAATTAAATCGCATACAACAGGACGAGCCCATATGAGTATAGTGGAAAAAGTTGTTTTTGTTGCTGATTATATTGAGCCCAATCGTGCATTTCCAGGTGTAGAAAAGGCGCGCCTGCTTGCAGAAGAAAGCCTAGACAGCGCGTGTTTATATGCTTTACAACAAACAATGACTTTCTTATTACAGAAAGAAGTGCCGATTCATCCAGAGACGGTTTGTGCATACCACGCGTTTTTAAAAAGAAAGGGGCGTTCAACCATTGAATGAACAGTTGAAATTAGCGGTAAAAGCGATTGATGATAAGCGAGCCGAGCAAATGGTGGCTTTAAATGTGCAAGGGATTTCACCAGTAGCAGATTATTTTGTCATTTGTCACGGCAATTCTGAAAAACAAGTGCAAGCGATTGCCCATGAATTAAAAAAATGTGCGCAAGAAGCAAATATTGAATTGAAGCGTCTGGAAGGTTATGACCAAGCGCGCTGGGTACTTGTTGATATAGGTGATATTGTCGTACATGTATTTCATAAAGATGAGCGGACATATTACAACTTGGAAAAGTTGTGGGGCGACGCACCGCGCGTTGATGTAGGGGAGATTTTGTCCTCATGTTAAAACCAGGAATGATGGTGACATTGCCGGTTGTTCGTGTCGCAGCATTTGGCTATTTTTTGAGTAACGGGACAGAAGACATCCTACTGCATAATCGTGAGGCGACTACGACGCTAATGCCTGAGGATGAGGTTACTGTCTTTTTATATCATGACCATGACAACCGTTTATCAGCAACGATGGTAGAGCCGATTATTAAAAATGACGAGATCGGTTGGTTAACCGTTGTTGGTGTGAAGCCACACCACGGTGTGTTTGTTCATAACGGGGTTTCCCGAGATTTGTTTGTATCTATAGATGAGCTACCTACTGAACGTGAAGCGTGGCCTGCTGTTGGAGATCGTCTTTTTTGTTCATTGACATGGGATAAAAAAGGTCGGTTAATGGGGCGCCTTGTGAAAGGAGCACCGGTCATGTCGCAAGCTATCTCGGCAGACGAGACGTGGCTTGGACGTGAAGTAACGGGAACGATTTATCATTTTCTTGAAGAAGGAGCGGCACTGTTCATTGAAGACGGTCCGATTGCTTTTTTACATCGCGATGAAGCGCTCGGTATGCCACGTTTGGGACAAGCCATCACCGGTCGCGTGCAATTCGTTCGTGAAGATGGTCGCGTCAATGTGACAGCACGTCCATTGCGAACAGAACAGCAAAAAACGGATGCCAACCGAATTTTGCACGTATTGCAAGAACGGAGCGGTCGTATGCCTTATGGTGACAAATCGACGCCAGATGTAATTGTGAGTCGGTTTCAAATGAGCAAATCAGCATTTAAGCGTGCGCTTGGGAAGTTGATGAAGGAAGGCAAAATTGAGCAACGAGATGGCTGGACATATTTACGAGATTCTTCGACGAAAAAGTGAATGCTGGGGGGTGCTTTCCGTTGAGTTATACGTATTTTCCAGCTTGGTATGATCGGCTTATGAGCCATGTACCGTATGATGATTGGCTTCGTCTTGTTGAAAAGGTAGTGGAGGAGCAGAGTGGACGACGAATGAAAACGATCCTTGACGTCGGTTGTGGAACCGGGGCGTTGTTGTTACTCATGCATGAAAAAGGTTGGCAACCTGTTGGTGTCGATCTCTCCCCTGAAATGTTATCCATTGCACATGATAAACTAATTCGTTCTGGGTACAAACCGCAATTGTACGAAGCTAATATGAGTTTGCTGCCAGCATTAGGTCATTTTGATGTGATCACGGTCTTTTGTGACTCACTTAATTATTTACCAGACGAAGATGCTGTCAAACAAGCATTTGCCCGATTTTTTGCGTCATTACAGCCGGGTGGGGTGTTGTTATTCGATGTGCATTCGCCTGAGAAGATGAGAAAGTTTCCTGGGCTCACTTTTGCAGATGCGAGTGAGGATGTCTCTTACATTTGGCAGTCGTTTTCAGATGAAGGGCCATTAAGCGTCGTGCATGAGCTGACGTTTTTTGTTCAAGACGAGACGGGGATGTATGTTCGATTTGAGGAAGTACATGAAGAGCGGACATTTCTCGTATCTCAGTATGAGCAGTGGCTTTATGAAACGGGTTTTTCTGAGGTAGTCGTGACAGCCGATTTCACAGAAGCAGCACCGACAGAACATAGTGAGCGACTTTTTTTCAAATGTATAAAAAAATAGCAGGATTTCTGTCAGAGGATGTAGAAAGAAGACAAGGGAGGAGGAACCTTGTCTTCTTTCACTGATACGTCAGTCTTTCTGTTAGATGCTTTTTCTCTTCCTCATATTTTTCATGTGTCCGTTGAAATAGTATGTCAAACCCATCTCCTAGCGCTTGACTGAGCGCGGCAATCCCTTCCCCTGTAATGCCACCAGGCACGCATACCCGCTCTTGTAGTGCGGGCAATGTGTAATGTCCTTCTTCAAGTAATTTCCCAAGCCCAATTAACATCGATGTGGTTAATGCAGTCGCTTTCTCTTCTGAGATATGCGTTTGGCTGCATGCGCCTTCAATTAATCGTTGTGCAAGAAAACTAAAAAAGGCGGGACCACAACTAATAATGTCTGAAGAGACACGCGTAATATTTTCTTCAATGACGAGCGGTGTGGATATTTTTGACATGAATGTGTATACGTCGTGTTTGTCACTCGTTGTGCAGCGTTCACCGAAACTCATCAACGTCGCTCCCGCTTGGGCACGGTTCAAAATTGTTGGGATGACGCGGCATGTTTTGCACGGTAAAGCACTATCAAGTGCGGCAGTGGAAATGGGACTTGTGATCGAGATTGCAAGTTGTTCAGCTCGGACGAGCGGTGCCATTTTTTGGAACAATCCTGGCATATCTTTTGGTTTGACACAAAGAAATAACCAGTCACTTTGGGCAATACAAGTGGCAATATGTTTCGTCACAGTTATATTGGGATAACGATCTTGTATAGCGTAGGCCTTTTCTGTCGTTCTGTTTGTAATAACAATGTTTTCCTCTTTCAATGTTCCTGAGGCAAGGAATGTTTCAATTAGCATGCTACCCATGCTACCTGTACCAATAAAACCGATCTTCATAGGATCCCCCCCTTTTCTTTTTTCCTTTATTAAACGTATGCAAGGTGTGTCTTTCATCATTCACTATAGAGAAAATTTTTTCGGGATGAAGTGAATTTTTAAAGGTGACAGGAGGATGAGTCGATATGAAAAAATACATGCAACATCGGCAGTTGTTGCTCATTGGTGGTGGCGGGTTTCTCATCGTCATTGTGTTGGTGACCGCTTATATGTTTACACGTGACGGTGCTGCAGATGCAGATGTACATTGGGAGGCGCTTGAACTTGATGAGGAACAAGAAGTGAAAGAACAAGTGACTACGGATGATGTCATGATCGTTGATGTAAAAGGTGCGGTTGTCTCACCTGGTGTGTATGAAGTGAATGAAGGGAGTCGGGTGCATGAAGTGCTTGACAAAGCAGGTGGTTTGACAGAGGACGCAAAGGAGACGGCGATCAATTTAGCGTTACGCGTTCATGATGAAATGGTTGTGTATGTGCCAACAGAAGGAGAAGAGATGGATGCCAATATTGGAACGGGCATGGAGGTGAGTGGTGAGGAATCGTTGAATTTGAACACAGCGACAGTTGATGAGTTAACGACATTGCAAGGGATAGGCCCCGCACGAGCTGAAGCCATTGTTGCTTACCGAGAGGAGCACGGACCCTTTGAATCGGTAGAAGCGCTTACAAATGTAAGTGGCATTGGCGCAAAATCATTAGAAGTGATCATCGACAAGATTCGTGTGCATTGACGAAGTTGCAATATTTTTTTACAATTTCATGGAGAGGTCGAAAGGAGATATAAAGTGATGGAGCGTATTTCTTGGGATCATTATTTTATGGCACAAAGTCATTTGTTAGCTTGGCGGAGCACGTGCCCACGTTTAAAAGTAGGCGCGACGATCGTGCGCGATAAACGCGTGATTGCCGGTGGATATAATGGTTCTGTTTCCGGGAGCGATCATTGTATAGACAAAGGTTGCTACGTTGTAGATGGTCATTGTATTCGAACGGTGCATGCAGAAATGAATGCGTTGTTACAATGTGCAAAGTTGGGGGTAGCAACAGAGGGAGCAGAAATCTATATTACTCATTTCCCGTGTGTCCATTGTACGAAAGCACTCATTCAAGCGGGCATTGCAAAAGTATACTATGCAACTGATTATAAAAATCATCCCTATGCAGAATCGCTATTCACCGAGGCGGGGATCGTTTGTAACGCTGTTGAGTGGGATCCGTGTGTCCTTGATCAACACTTTCGAGAAAAGCTAACGCTTGCAACATCATTGTTGCAAGAGTTAGAGACGCTTGGTGCAAGTGAAGAGACGCTTGCCTCATATACTGAGAAAACGAAGGCGCTATATTTTCAGACGTTAAACTAGTGGTAGTGTGACCATCATGAACATATGGATGCTGACCGCTTTCGTCGCAATGGCTGCCGTTCTTATTGTTTTACAGCAACGTGTCGATGTCGCGATTGTTTTTATTCTCATCGTGGTGGTAGGCATATGTTGCCGTTCACGAGGGAAACGTTTGTACCTTGCAATGTGGTTATTCCTCGTGTATGTTGTTTTTACGAGCAGTACATGGTTGCACGATCGCAACAATGTGAGCAAGCTAACGGGAATGGAAGAGCACTTTACATTCACTGTGGCGGATCGATTTCATGTCGATGGTGATCGCTTGCAAGGGGTCGTACGAACAACTGGAGGCGAGCGACTCATGTTGCGGATGCGCCTTATGGAGAAGGAACAGCAACGTCTCTCTTCGTTGTATTTGCCTGGTTCTCATTGTGAGGCAACAGGTGTGCTTATCCGTCCGAATGAGGCACGTAATTTTTATGCTTTTGATTATCGCACATATTTATATATGCAAAAAATCCATTGGCAATGGCAAGTTGAACCGCAAGCGATGACGTGTACATCGGGTGACCTCTTGGATAAGGGGTGGTATCTTTTAGCATCTTGGCGGACAATGATGATTGAGACGATTGTATCAGATTTCCCCAGTGAGCTGAAAGGGATGGTACTGGCACTTACGTTTGGCGAGCGGCGTTATATTGAAGGCGTCCTACTTGATGCTTATGCTGAGCTAGGCATCATCCATTTACTTGCCATTTCTGAGTTGCACGTAGGACTTATTAGTGCAGTCATGTATGCTTTTTTGTTACGTGTCGGGATGACACGTGAGCGGGCGCAAATATTCATGTTATGTTTACTGCCAGTGTTTGCAATGTTGACAGGTGCTTCTCCACCAGTTGTTCGTGCGTCTGCGATGGCATTCGTTATCTTCTTGTGCATCCGTCTACGCTTGCGTACGCACCCGTTATACGGTATTATGGCAATTTTCTTTGCGTATTTACTCATAGACCCGTATCAATTGTTACAATTAGGGTTTCAACTTTCTTTCATCGTCTCTTTCACCCTTTTATTTGCAGCAAAAACGATTCAAACACGGTATAAAAGTAGTCTTGCTCGTCTTTTTGTTGTTTCAACGATCGCCCAATTGGTTGGTTTACCACTCATCTTCTACCACTTTTTTGAATGGTCTGCATTAAGTTTGCTTTTAAACCTCGTTTATATTCCGTTGATCTCATTGTTTGTTTTGCCAGTCTCCATCCTCGCAGTCGTGCTTTTCTTTCTGTTTCCTTCACTTCCAAATATAGCCGTTTTTTTGCTCGAATCAGTTGTGCCATACGTGCATCATGTTGTTTTTGCATTGCAAAAGTCATCGCTCTTTACATTCGTTCTTGGCAAACCTCATCCATTGCTGCTTGTTTGTATGTATGGTGCCAGCTACTTTTTACTCGTGTCATGGGAAAGGCGCCATCGTTTGTGGTCGCTTTCTGTCATACCACTATGCTTAGTCATCAGTATAAAATGGTTGATGCCTTATATGAATCCAAATGCAGAAATGACGATGATCGACGTTGGACAAGGTGATAGTTTTGTCATTGAAGCGCCCTTTCGCCGTCATGTGACCGTTATTGATACGGGTGGGACGATGTCGTTTTCCGAAGAGGATTGGCAACGCCGGCAACGTTCTTTTGATACGGGCAAGGATCAAGTAAGTGCATATCTGAAAGCGAAAGGTGTGAAAACGGTTGATCGATTGGTGTTAACCCATGGACATGATGATCATATGGGTGGAGCGAAAGGTCTGATTGCAGAGATGAATGTTCGTGAAGTGGTTTATCCGGCGGTTGCACATGAGCAGGAGAAGGAGCAAGTATTATTTGCTGATATACAGCAACGAGGTATTCCTGTCCGCTTTGTTCAAGAAGGAGATAAGCTCGTTTCCAGCGGACAAGTCATGCATGTTTTAGGTCCGCCTTCTGATGTTGAGTTAGGATTGAATGATGGTTCTGTCGTACTTTTTATGAAGATTGAAGGGGTATCTTTTCTGTTCACGGGTGATATTGAAGAAGAAGGAGAAAGGGTGATATTGGAACAATTCCCGAATCTGACAGCAACAATTTTAAAAGTTGCGCATCATGGTAGCCGCACATCGACGTCAGAAGCGTGGTTAAACGAAGTGAACCCAAAAGTTGCGCTCGTCTCAGCAGGTGTGAACAACCGTTTTGGTCATCCACATCCTGAAGTGGTTTCTCGCCTTCATGAAGCAGCCGTTCCACTATACCGGACAGATGAGCACGGGATGGTCGTGCTTAAACTGCGGGATCGCGCGATTGTAGCGATTGAGAGCAAATTCTCATCTGTAGACAAAAAAAGCCGCACCAGATAAGGTGCGGTGTACAATCCATTCTTTATTTAAAGTAGCTTGCCACGTCGACAACGTTGGCGATAATGAAAATAAGCGCAAAGAATGAAAAGGAGACGACAAAGCCAAGGACAGATGGAACAAAGTCATTTGATTTATCCTGGACGTCTTTTTCAAATTCGTTCATGTCACATTCCTCCTTCTTTCGTTGAAAACATTATGTTATGTAATACGCCAATTACTTATAGTATAGCCCAATTATGCGCAAATGAAAAGAGATGATCTGCAAATGCACAATATCGTGCACGTTGCATACGATGTTAGCAAGGCATCCCGCTTTTAGAAAGAGCACCTAGGATCTTGCTAAAAGCGTTTATTTATAGATGTCTGTATAACGAGGGCGCACGCTTGATGGTGCGCCCTTGTTTTAATTCGAGGAGTTAAGTTACAATGAATGTATACAGGCGTCATGTTTGGGAGGGGCAGTCAATTTCTGGTGCGAACCCGAGGTGCACATGAAATCCCTGGGGGGTTCGCACCACGAAATAGGTGTATTTGTGGATAATTTAGTGATATTATCAAGATTCTTCCTGTTATGTCGTGACATTTAAAGTATTTTAGTCCAAAAAAAGGTATTTATAGCGCTTTTTTCGGGCTAAATCGCTGTCGCACCCTACTTGGGTGCGTGGATTGAAATCTTTTAACAGTAGCATGTAAGTTGTTTATCATTGTCGCACCCTACTTGGGTGCGTGGATTGAAATTTGGATTCAATGCAACCTCGTTACGATCAACATGTCGCACCCTACTTGGGTGCGTGGATTTGAAATCAAGTGCCGTCTAGCTCCTGTGCGATAGCAGTGCAATCACACCGAGTCTCAGTCTCAAATGATTTATGATAGGATGTCATCTATATTTTGTTCTTCGTGGACTATTTTACATAATGTATACGACAGATAGAGAAAAATAAACGAATAGGGGAAGAGATCATGAAGCTATTAAAAAAAATGAGACAAACGGGACCAGAGCCCATCTACTTGCTGCATGGAACCGAAACATTTTTAGTGGAGCAATTTTTACAAGCAGTACGCGAAGTATTGTTTCAAGATGAAGATAGCAGCATGAATGAGGTGTCGTTGCGACTTGCAGATATGCCGCTGCATGAAGTGATCGAGGAGGCACGAACGTTACCCTTCTTTGCAGAGAAAAAGCTTGTTATTGTTCATGACTTTTACATCGTCACAAGTCAAAAAGTGACGACACCGTTTGAGCATGATGTATCAGTGTTTGAGGCGTATATGTCTTCCCCAACGCCAGGAGTGACGCTTGTACTTATTGCGCCGTATGAAAAATTAGACGATCGAAAGAAGATAACGAAGTGCTTAAAAAAAGGTGCTGCGCTTGAAAATGTAAACCCACTGTCAGAACAAGGTGTACATGCATGGATACAACAGCAATTACAGACACAAGACATGGAAATTGAAGCGGAAGCCATTTCACAATTGTTTCGACGTGTCGGTACAAACTTGACGTTGCTTGACCAAGAACTGAAAAAATGTGCACTTTATGTTTGTGAATCGGGCACAATCACATCGGGAACAGTCGCAGAACTTGTCGCTGAAACGGTTGAGCAAAGCGTTTTTACATTAGTCGAACATGTCGTAAATGGTCGCACGGGTGAGGCGGTTGCGCTATATGCACAACTGCTTAAACAAAAAGAAGAACCACTCGTCATTTTAACGTTGCTTGCGCGGCAGTTTCGGATCTTTTTTCAAGTGAAGATACGACTTTCACAAGGATATACACAAAAAGATATTGCTTCACAATTGAAGTTGCATCCATACGTGGTGAAGTTAGCCATACCGCACGCAAAATCAATGTCGCGCGAGGTTGGTGCAAAGGCATTAACACTCATTGCTGATACCGATTATGCGATTAAAACAGGGAAACAAGAAAAAAGGATTGCAGTTGAGTGGGTATTGTTGCAGCTTGGGGAGGTACAAGCGGTGAAGGTATGAGTGTATATCAAGCAAGCCTTTCCGAGGTCTCATGTGTTGAATAAAAAAGATGAGATATGATCCTACGTAAGTGCAATATTTTTGCATTGATAGGGTCATTTTTTGTATAAATGGATCTTTCATTCAACTACTTGTTATTGTTGGAAACGGAATGATAACCTATTCATCAGTCATTCTTATTACATATATCGACCTATTTTCTTTTATTATGACAGCTCAAAAAGTTGTTCACTAGTGCGATAGCGTGATAGGAATACGTTTTGAAAATACATTAACAAAAACTTAAAAAATGATTGTCGAAATGTGACTATTTTTTATTGTTGACGGAATGAATGTTGCTGTTTATGATAATGAACAAGAACAGAACGTAAAGATTTGACTGTTCGAATGGGTCGTTTGTAATAGACATATTTTGTGTAATTGGACAAAGTTGTCCCCAAATCGAGCGTGGATAAAAGGTTTATGTGTGATATTCTGTAATTTGAACAGGGGAGATCATCAATGAGCGTACTATTCAGCGAGGAACAGATGTGTTTTCGACAAGAGTTGAAAGACTTTTTTAGCAGTCAATCTATTCAAGATAAATTGATCGAAGTGAGAAAAAACAAAGACTATGATCCCCGAGAAATTTACGAGGAAATGGGGAAGAGAGGCTATTTAGCAGCGAATTGGTCTGCTCAATATGGCGGTTTAGGGAAATCATGGATGGAGACAGCAATTGTAGCTGAAGAAATGTCTTTACACGGGATACCTGAAGCACTTCAAGTCATCTCCATTCAAATTGTCGGGAACTTGCTTTGGTTGGAAGCGACCGAGCAACAAAAAAAGCGGTATTTACCTCTTCTAGCGAAAGGTGAGGCATATGCAAGTGTGCTATATACTGAACCGCAGGCAGGATCGGATTTAGGTTCTCTTGAGACGTATGCGGAGCCGCTCGATGATCATCGTTATGCCATTTATGGGACGAAAGTTTATAGTATGAAGACGCATTTAAGTGATTATGGATTATGTGCTGCACGTACGACTACAGGGAAATCTAAATATGATGGCATGACGCTTTTTATGGTTCCTTTATTTGGTGAAGGAGTGGATGTTCGTCCGATTCCAAGTATGGGAGACGAATCTTTTTATGAAGTCACTTTAAATGGTGCCACTGTCACTGAGGCAGAGATCATTGGAGAGAAAGACCACGGTTGGTCGTTAATTAATAAAGCGTTAGCAGTTGAACGAACAGGTTTAGATTATTATATACGTGCATTACGTTGGTTGAATTTGTTGCCTGAATTCTCTCAGACTCATTGTAAGATCGCCCGTGTAGAACAAACAAAATTAGCAAGTAAAGTTGAAAATGCGCGCTTGTTGACGTATCGTGTGTTGCGTCAATTAGATGAAAGCGGCGAAGTTGATGAGAAGTTGACGTTGATTTCAAAGTGGTATGCGAGTGAGTTAGCAAATGAGGTCGTTGATTTTGGGATGAAGACAGGCGGATTTGCCAGTACATTACGTGATGCTGAAAAAGAAAGTTTAGAAGCGGCTTACCGAGAAGCCCCGGGATTAACAATTTCTGCGGGTAGTTCGGAAATGATGATGGAAGCGCTCACACAACTGGTGCTAATTTCAAAAGAATAAGGAAGTGAAAAGATGCAGTTTGTCGCTGATCCGCTAATGGAAGAATTGCAAAAGGCAATGCGTTTCACTTTAAGTCAAACGCAGCAAGATGGTAAGTGGGAGGATTTGATTCAAAAAGGGTTGCTTGGGTTTGAAGTCCCAGTCGAGCAGGGGGGATACGGCTTTGGGATGAAGGCAACAGTTGCTGGCTGTGAAGAATTAGGTACATTTGGTTGCACATCATTATGTATCGATTGGATGACAGCAATAGATGCTGTGAAGACGTTGAAGCCAACGCTGGATGGTAATTTATTATCTTCTGCAATGGATGGTCGAACGAAAGTAGGCTTTCAACTTGTTTCCGACTCACGTATGCAAGTGAAACATACAGAAAAAACCCCCGTGCTTCATGGAAGTGGACACTTCATGCACACCCCTAACATGGATGGATGGGTAATAGCAGCAAAACAAAATGAGATGTGGCTCATTGCTTATATGCCTGCTGGCAGCTTTAAAAATTTGCGCGAGCGACATAACATTGCCGATGTTGATGCAAAAGAAATGGACTTGCTTGAAGCAATCATTGATCAAAAATATTTGTTAGCGGAAGTTGCAGCGCATGATGAGCAATGGCAGCAGCTATTTAGTCGTCTTTATTTGAGACAGTCTGCCTACTTGTTAGGACTAGCAAAAGGTGCACATAAAGAAGCAGTGAGATATGCAAATATGAGAAAGCAATTTGATAAAAGGTTGATTGAGAATCAAGTGGTCAGTAATCAACTGGCACACATGTATGGCGAGATAGAAGCAATTTCTACAAAGCTCTCGTACACAGCATGGCTCCATGATTCAGACGCGTCATTGACCGAGCGTGTCCTATACGCAACCGAACTGCTTGCGAGTGTCGGAGAACTCGTGTTGCAAGTAACAAAAAAATGCCTTCATCTTCACGGGGCATACGGACTAACAGCGCGTGCGCCAATTCAAAAATATTATCGACTAGCGGCTTTTGAAGCAGTACGATTAGGGACACCCGTTTCTTTATGGATGGATGCAAACGAGATGCGGACACGTCATTCAATCGTCAATCATTTGTAAAGAGGGGGAGTTGCCATGTTCTTATCGGATCAAATTGTCAAGTTACCAGAAGAAAAGCGGGGACGCTTATTAAATTGGATGAAAGAAGCAATGGCTCAAACCTCTCCACAGGAACGATGGGTCAAGCGTTTACAACAGTGGCCAGCAATAGACATTCCAGAAGTATATAAAGTGAAGGACGAGCGCACCGAGATGCAGCTGCGTGACTTCCGGAAAGAGATTTCTGCCACGTCTTTTGTGCAGATGCAAGCGTGGGCTCGCCAACAAAATGTGGAGATCGCACAAGTTCTTCTAGCATGTTTACAGACAATGTTGGTATATGTGACAGGAGAGGAAAACGTTGCGCTCAGTGTGCAAAAAGAAGAGAAAGTCGTTTTGTTTCCAACCAATTGCTCAAATGACCGATCGTTCTCAGAGAAGCTTGTGCAATTAAATGAAGGATGGAACGATGCGTGCACTGATACGATTGAAATGGCGCAATTGAAGAGCCTTTGCGACCAAATAAAAAAGGACTCCTTAGGCGTCGTCTGTCAAACAAATTTGGTAAAAAAAATAACGTGGACGCCTGACACATTTTTCTGGGATATCGGCTTTTCCTTCAGTATAGGTGTTGTGCCTGAAGTGGTTGTCCAGTATCGGTCTACTCGCTACTCAGAACATACGATTCGTCAATTAGTAAGTTGTTTAGAGGTTGTCATTGAAAAGGTAGTGGCAAGCCCTAGCCAACGATTATCTGCGTGCTGTTTATTAGATGAAGTGTCGTATGAACAGTTGACCGAGGTGTGGCCAGTAGGTCCCAACAGAGAAGTGCCAGCGAATCACCTTGTACAGCAATGGTTAAAAACAGCACAGCAATATGCGGATCGCCCCGCCCTGACGATGGAAGATGAACAATTGACGTATCGTGAGGTAGAGATGAAAGCATTGCAATTGGCGCACTACTTTCAAACGAGGGGTGTTTCAAAAGGAGACCGCATCGGAATTTATTTGCCACGCTCTGTAGATATGGTTGTGGCTGTATTAAGCACGCTCATCGTTGGCGGGACGTACGTTCCTTTAGATCCGACTTATCCTAAAGATCGGTTACATTATATGATCAATGATGCCCATGTAACGTATTTAGTGACAGAAAGCACTTTACCTACTTTAGAAAGCAACGGGGTCACAATTGTGTCGTTAGATTTGGAAGCGGATGACATTGCATCTTCATTAACTGAACCGATGACAACAGAGATTCTCCCGACTGATTGGGCATATATCATTTACACATCGGGGAGTACAGGAGAGCCAAAGGGCGTGCCAATTTGTCATCGTTCGGTTGTGAACTTTATTTATTCAATTACGGAAAATTATGAGATGACGAAAGAGGATCGCATTCTCCAATTTGCATCTTTAAGTTTTGACGTATCGGTGTTTGATATCTTTTCTGCGTTGCTCAATGGGGCAGAGCTTGTGATTGCGAGTGACATGGACCGGCGCATCCCGCAACAATTAGCTGACCTTATGATGCAGCGCCAAGTGACAGTAGCAGAATTGCCACCAGCCATATTGCCGTTATTAGATGCTAAAAAGCTCCCTCATTTGCGGTTAATTTCTGTCGGAGGAGAAATGTTTCCCGGGAAATTAGTAGAAAATTGGGCAACGCCAACGAGAAGGTTCATGAATGGATATGGTCCGACAGAAACGACTGTCGCTGTCACCGTGTTTGAATGTAGCGGATCGTGGGCAAAAACACCGCCGATTGGTAGACCGATTGCAAATCATCAAGCATACGTGTTGAATGAACATGCGCAACCAGTACCGATTGGCTCCCCTGGGGAACTATGCATCTCAGGTGTGGGGTTGTCAGACGGTTATCTGAATGCACCTGACAAAACAGCGGAGCGGTTTATTGATCACCCGTTTCAAGTTGGTGCGCGTTTGTACCGAACTGGCGACTTGGTCAGGTGGCTCCCGGACGGGAATTTAGAGATATTAGGGAGAACGGACCGACAAGTAAAAATCCGCGGATTCCGAATTGAGTTAGGAGAAATTGAGTCGGTTTTACTAGATCACCCAGCTATATTGGAGGTAGCAGTTGATGTAATTCAAACGAAGGAAGACGATAAGTATATTGCTGCATATGTGATCCTTGATCCACACGTTGAACCGGATCCTACTGCGTATCGAGCGTTTTTAGAGGCACACTTGCCAAAACATATGGTTCCTACAAAATGGGTTCAGGTAAAAGAAATCCCACTGACACCAAACGGCAAGTTAGATAGACAAGCGCTCTCAGTGAAACAAGAAGGAACCGTGTTGGAATCTCATGAAGCATTTACTGAACCAGTCTCTGAAACAGAAGCAAAGATCGCAAAAGAGGTATTTGCGTTTTTACTTGACTTACCACGTGCAGGGACGGAAGACAACTTCTTTGACTTGGGAGGAAATTCCTTGCAAGCAACCAAAGTGGTGTCGCTCGTAAAAGACTTATTTGGTGTCGAGATTGGTCTCATCGAATTTTTTCAGAAGCCGACAGTGAAAGGCTTGTCGCAATTAGTGACGGCGCACCAAACGGTTAAGGATCAAAAACGGTCTGATCTTTTACAAATGATTGATCAGATGCAAGCGGGCGAACCACGCTTTTTGAAAATTGATAAGCAGACGAATCCACGTTTTCGACTCGTTTGTTTCCATTATGCAGGTGGAAGTTCGTATGTTTTTAAGCAATGGCAGCAACATGTTGCACCGGAAGGAGAAGTCATTTTGGTGGAACTGCCAGGACATGGTGTACGGATTCAGGAACCATGTTTAGAAAGCGCCGAGGAAATCGCAGCACAGCTTGTACCTGAGCTAACACCTCTATTTGATGTACCTGTAGCTTTGTTAGGTCATAGCATGGGCGCATTGGTTGCGTTTGAAACGAGTTGCCAGTTAGTAAAAAAAGACTTGATCCCAGCGCATTTATTTGTTGCAGCAAGTAGAGCGCCGCAACGACCACCGAAAACGGGCATTAGTCAGTTTCGAGATGATATTGCATTTTTAAATGCATTGAAACAGTTTGGTGGGTTACCCGAAGAGGTCATGACGAACCATGATTTATTACAAGTGATGATTCCAGCGATAAGAGCAGACGTAAAAGTGTCTGAAACGTACTCATTTCATGGAGAGCAGCAGTTAAATGTGCCATTTTCTATCTTCGGGGCAACTACGGACCACTTAACAGAAGAAGAGTTACGCGCTTGGGGTGAATTGACAACAGCTTCTGTGGATGTACAAATGTTTGACGGAGATCATTTTTTTCTTCAACAACAGGAACAAAAGATGGCTACGTTTGTTGCGAATAAGGTTATCAACCAATTGAAAGTGAAAGGGGAATCATGATATGCCGCTTAATGTGTTAGCAACTGGGGAG
Organism: Bacillus sp. FSL W7-1360; assembly: GCF_038592975.1. Classification (NCBI taxonomy): domain Bacteria; kingdom Bacillati; phylum Bacillota; class Bacilli; order Caryophanales; family Bacillaceae; genus Bacillus; species Bacillus sp. FSL W7-1360. The sequence continues at coordinate 530,285 of NZ_CP151950.1, forward strand.
CAAGAAAACACGAAAGAAGCGCAAGCGTTATTGAAGAAAATTGCCCGTGATCCAGAGGCGAAAAAAAAGATTCAAACGACGCCAGCGTTGTATGACTCTCTGCTTGTTGCTGCAAAAAGATATATTTCCGGGGAAAAGCGGGAAGAGGGAATAGAGAAAGCGAAGCAGCTCGTTTCCGACGGTTATCGTGTGTCATTGGAGCTGTTGGGCGAAGACATGACTGAGGCGTCACAATGCATTGACGCGAAAGAGGAATTTTGTGCACTGATCCGGGAGATCGGTAAGCACCCTGAATTACATGGGGCGGTTGTTTCTTTTGATTTGTCTCAAATCGGTTTGTTGGTCGATCAAATGTTAACGGAGCAGCATCTACTTGAGATGGCACGCTTGGCAAAAGAAAATCAAAGTGTTTTAATGATTAGTATGGAGAATTCTCGTGCAACAGATACAATTTTAGCGCTTTACGGTAAGGCAGCGTCATTGTTTCCTGAAAACGTTGGCATCACCATTCAAGCATATTTAAAGCGGACACCAGAAGACTTGCTGCAATTGTTACAATATCCCGGGAAAATCCGCATTGTCAAAGGGGTATACAATGAGCCGGCAGAAATTAGTATCCCGCGCTCAGATCGCTTGAATGAACGATTTGTGGAATTGGTGACCCGTGCTGTGGATGCCGAGCACAAAATATCGATTGCGACACATGATGAGCATATTCTCAGTAAGTTGGAGGAGCAAGGTTACTTGACATGTGATCATGTAGAGGTAGAGATGTTGTATGGTGTGAGACCAAATCTTTTAAAATCTCTTAAAGAACAAGGTTGCAATGCCCGTGTGTATGTGACTTATGGAATGGATTGGCACCTGCACTTCTTTCATCGGTTAGCGGAATATCCACCGAATGTGTATGCCGCACTCGAAGATATGTTTAATCCAGCACGTGTGGAGGAAAATTTTTATTAAACGAAACCCCTGTTAATCAAAAAATAGATTAGCAGGGGATTATCGTTGGCGAATGTTGCATGAGATGAAATAAAAAGGGGATGTTTGTTTGTCTATTTGGTTACGTATGGTTTTAGTGGCACTTTTTTGGGCTGGTTTATATCCGATTGGACATATCACCGTTGACGCGATTCATCCAATTGTCGTTGCTTTTTACCGTTTTTTATTGACATCACTTTGTCTTGTTCCATTATTAATGATGTCCAAAAAAGATTCTTGGAAGATTCAAAAGCAAGAGTGGGTGCCTCTCCTCCTTTTAGGACTGACAGGAATCTTTTTATACAATGGGCTGTTCTTTATGGGACTGCAAGCGGCAGGAGCGGTAAAATCGGCGGTCATTATTGCGTTTATCCCGATCGTGACGTCGATTTTGGCAAGAATCTTTTATAAAGATGTATTTACACCCAAGAAAATAATCGGGATTTTGCTGTCTCTTGCAGGTGTGATTCTTGTTGTAACAGAAGGAAACTTGATGAGCATTTTTCAATTGACTCCGGGAGATATATGGCTATTAAGCGCTGTCGTTGTTTTCTCTGTTTACGCATTGTTAGGGAAAAGATTTATGATCACGATGAGTCCATTGAAAACGACAACGTATGCGACTGTGTTTGGCACGATTTTGTTTGTTCCACTTGTGCTATGGATTGGACTCCCAGCAGTGACGGGGATTACGATGATGCAATGGTCTGCGCTATTATACATGGCTTTCTTTGCGACAGTAATCGCTTTTGTTTGGTGGAATAAAGGTGTGGCAGAGTTAGGTCCAGGGACGACAGCGATTTTTCTAAATTTAGTGCCCGTCTTTACGTTGTTTCTCTCACTTTTTTTTGGAGACACAATTTACTGGGTGCACGTGGTCGGGACAATATTGGTTTTTGCCGGGGTTCGGTTGACAACACAACAACAAGCGGCCAAGAAGGCATCACCTTTACCACCTACATCTGTTGTAGGGAAAAGAAATATTCAATAACTGCACCTCACTTACTCTTTTCTGTCAGGAGATGATAAAAAAAGCTCTTTTATTAACATTAACTAAAAAATAGTTTAATTATTTATATCTTAATGTTAATATGAAGGTGAGAATGTGGTTTGACACTACATTTATCATCACTGAAAAAGGAGCGGCTGTGTATGAAGAACATAAAGGTCTTAGCAATGTTGATGATGATGTTTTCTGCAATTTGCACTTTAGGTAGTACTTCAGAAGTGGGGGCAATGTCGATGCAGACGATCAAGGAGCAATCAGAAACACAGAATATTACTGCCCCGCGATCGATTATGCATCGGGAGACACGGTATTATTCCACTTTTATGTACCCGAATGAGTGGAGCATTCCTTTTTCGATTTATGTTACGGAGTATAAGCACCAGTACATGAAATCGTATTCTGGTTCAATATCCCGTGGGCATACGTACCAATTAGGTAGTCAGTGGGTAGTAGAATATTGGGGCACTTTGTATTGTAATAACTGTTGGTAAAACAATATTGAAATAGATGTTCTTTCCCTCCTTAGATTAAGGAGGGTTTTATTTTGCGAACAAAATAAAAAAAGACCATGAGACTGTGTCCATGATCTTCAACGAGTCTTATTCAGCAGTCAAACCGTTTAACTTTTTCGCTAGGCGAGATTTTTGACGGGATGCGGCATTTTTATGGATAAGACCTTTTGTTGCGCTTTTATCAAGTTTTTTCGTTGCAACAGTAAATGTTGTTTTTGCTTCTTCAACATTCCCAGCTTCAACGGCAACTTCAAAGTTTTTTACTGCGGTACGAAGCGCTGATTTTTGTGACATATTTTGCATCCGACGCTTTTCGTTTGTTTTCACACGTTTAATTGCAGATTTAATGTTTGGCATTTGTTTCACCTCCTGGGTAAATGGCGCGGTCAATTTCGCACCGTTCACGAACACTAGTACATCAACGTACGACAATCTGCATTTTACCAAATCTACGCGGTAAATGCAATACACTGAGGGAAATAACCTTCGATGCAATGATACATGTTTTTCTCTGTTGGTGGGACGATAAATGTAGCGAACGGATAAGGAGCGATCAATCATGGCAAATATCGATTTAAAAGCTTATCAAATTCGAACTGATTTAGCGTTAGAGGCGCAAGAGATGGTGCAGGAAACGGATCGTGCAACAGGCGCAAAGGAAACAAATGATGTAAATGTTGAAGAAGAGACGATAGAAGGTGTGAAATTAACGCGGGTGACAATTGGGAAATCGGGTGCAGAACGGTTACAAAAACCAGCGGGTCATTACTTGACGTTAGAAGCGCAAGGGATACGAAAACAGGATACACCATTACAAGAAAACATCGAACGCGTTTTTGCGCGTCAATTTGCAAAATTTTTAAGTGAGGCAGGCATTGCAAAGGATGCCACTTGTCTAGTCGTTGGTCTTGGGAATTGGAATGTAACGCCAGACGCGCTCGGACCAATGGTGGTCGAAGATTTGCTTGTGACGCGTCATTTATTTAAATTGGCACCGGAGGAAGTCGAAGAAGGGTACCGCCCTGTCAGTGCGTTGACGCCTGGCGTGATGGGAATTACCGGGATTGAGACGAGTGATGTCGTGTTCGGGGTCGTAAAAGAAACAAAACCCGATTTTGTGATTGTCATTGATGCACTCGCAGCTCGCTCACTTGATCGTGTTAATACAACTATTCAAATTGCTGATACGGGCATCCACCCAGGGAGTGGGGTTGGGAATAACCGAAAAGCAATGAACAAAGAAACATTGGGCGTGCCAGTTATTGCGATTGGTATTCCGACCGTCGTTGATGCGGTAACAATTACGTCTGATGCGATTGACTACGTACTGAAGCATCTAGGACGAGAAATGAAGGAAGGAGACCAGCCGGCGAAACGGCTTGCACCGGCAGGGATGACATTTGGTGAGAAGCGGATATTAACAGAAGAAGATTTACCTGACGAGAAAGAACGGTCAGCCATTTTAGGCATGGTAGGGACGTTAGAAGAAACAGAAAAACGTCAGTTGATTCGGGAAGTGTTGGCGCCACTTGGGCATAACTTGATGGTTACGCCAAAGGAAATTGATGTATTTATTGAAGACATGGCGCATGTCGTTGCCGGTGGGTTAAATGCGGCGTTGCATGGAAAAATTGATCAAGAGAATGTTGGGGCGTATACACGATAATACAGAAAGCGGAATTCAGTCACCGGAGGTCAGAGTCCTTAGATCTTGTGGCTGCGTCCCTGATCATAAAACTAAATATTTTATACATCTTCACTTCTGTCCTCATGCTTTTGTAAGGGGGCAGATTTTTTTGTTCTAAAAGTGTGACTGGTACATACGTATAGCAAGAAGAAGGACAAGTAGAGGGGGTGTGACCTTTGCGTCATGGCATGCGCTTTGTGACCGTGTTAGTCATTGCAATGATGACGTTATTTTTATGTACAAGCATGATTGTAGCATTAGGACCACAACATTATTTGTCCTCAAGTACGTTAAAGAATTGGACAAGTGGATTAAAAGGAGAGCATTTCTTACAATGGATGAGCACAGAAAACCGCATGTTTGCTCATGGGTTGCCTGAAGAAGCAGAGACGTTGTCGCTTGGACAAGTGTTATTCCAAATGACAACCAGCATTAATACAGATGATCCACGGAGCCTACTTGGACGAGAATTGCCTGGTTTTTCATTATTTGATACGAAGATTCATATAGCGGGTGAAGGAACAGATTATACAAATTTACCAATTGAATCACCGCCACCAGATGATTTATTGGCATCTGATCGTGAAGCGACGAAACAAGCGTTGGAAAAAAAGAAAGCATTAGAGGAGGAAGGGAAAAACAAAGCATCACTTGATCAAGAGACGCCAACCGTATATATTGGTGCATCACACACGTATGAGTCTTTTTTCCCAGAATTAGAGCTTGATGATGGAACAGTTGCTGATAATGCGACACACCGGGAAATTAATATTACGATGACTGCCGAACGATTAAAGCAAGCATTGGCAAAGCATGGCATCGCTGCGCAAGTAGAACAACAAGATGTGCAAGCAACACTTGTAGAACGTGGATTAAATTACCGCGAATCTTATAATGTTGCAAGAGAGTTTATTCAAGCGGCGAAAGAAGAAAATAAGGAACTTCATTTCTTTTTTGATCTGCATCGTGATTCCGTTGGGCGTGAAATGACAACGACAGAAATAAATGGCGACACGTACGCGCGCACCTTTTTCGTTGTCGGGACAAATTATGCTGATTATGCACCAAATTTAGCGGTGGCAGAATCGCTACACAATATGTTAGAAGAACAGTATCCAACGTTAAGCCGAGGTGTGTTTACAAAAGGTGGTGCGAATACAAATGGAAAGTTCAACCAAGACCTTGCGGAAAATTCAATTTTGATGGAAGTTGGCGGGGTTGATAATTCGTTAGAAGAGACGTACCGAGCAGTCGAGGCAGTAGCGGAAGTGTTTGCAGAGTATTACGCGCAGCAATTTGAGGGGGGCTCATAGTGGGGAAATGGTTGAAACGGCTGGGGGGAATGATACTCATTTCCATGATCGGAGTGATGTTAGGGGTGCAGTGGATGAGTGAACAATATGGTTTATCGCAACCTGAACCGCTGCAATTGGCAGACAAAGGAGAAAAACATTCGTCTAAAACGACAGAAAGAAAAAAAGAATCGGAACGCCCACATGTACCGCAAACAGAAGGTGTCACAAACGTGGTGTCTGAGTTAGGGCAAGTGACTGCCAAAGGATCGCAGTCAGTAGTGAGAAGTGGGTTAGAGCGTATTGTTGGAGCGATCCAAAAAGGATTGTCGAAGGAATAGAAAAGAGATCATGAGCCATTACTGCGCCCTCCACAACACGACAATTTGCTAGAAAAACTGATCGCTTATTGAAGCTTGCGTCTCACCTTGCTATAATAGAAAATAGTGTCTATGTACGTTATTTTAGGGGTGAGCGAAGTAAGATGAATAATGAGCAGCGGGTCGCGCGGCAATCGAGAATCCGAAACTTTTCGATTATCGCTCACATTGACCATGGAAAATCCACACTTGCCGACCGTATTTTGGAGCGGACAGGTGCATTAACAGACAGAGAAATGAAAGACCAAACGCTTGATGCAATGGATTTAGAACGCGAGCGTGGGATTACAATTAAATTAAATGCTGTTCAGCTGCAGTATCAAGCAAAAGACGGAGAGACGTATATTTTCCATTTAATTGATACGCCTGGGCATGTCGATTTTACGTATGAGGTTTCACGTAGTTTGGCAGCATGCGAAGGGGCGCTATTAATTGTGGATAGTGCGCAAGGAATTGAAGCGCAAACGTTAGCAAATGTGTATTTGGCGCTTGATAATGAACTAGAAATCTTGCCAGTCATTAATAAAATTGATTTGCCAAGTGCGGAGCCTGAACGAGTAAAACGGGAAGTTGAAGAGGTCATCGGTTTAGATGCGTCTGATGCAGTGCTTGCGTCCGCGAAGAATGGCATTGGCATCGAAGAAATATTGGAGCAAGTTGTCCAAAAAGTGCCTGCGCCACAAGGGGACCCAGAAGCGCCACTAAAAGCATTAATTTTTGACTCTTTATATGATCCCTATCGTGGTGTAGTTGCCTACATTCGAATTGTAGAGGGCACTGTGCGTCCAGGACAAAAGATTAAAATGATGCAAACAGGCAAAGTCTTTGAAGTGAGTGAAGTCGGTGTGTTCACACCAAAAGTGGTCAAATGTGATGAATTGACCGTCGGTGATGTAGGTTTTTTAACAGCAGCGATTAAAAATGTCGGCGACTCACGTGTCGGTGACACCATTACAAGCGCTGTTGGGGGTGCAACAGCGCCGTTGCCGGGGTATCGGCGGATGAATCCGATGGTTTATTGTGGTCTTTATCCAATTGACACAAATGAATATAACGATTTACGTGAAGCACTGGAGCGATTAGAATTAAATGATGCATCATTGCAATATGAGCCGGAGACATCGCAAGCATTAGGATTTGGCTTCCGTTGTGGGTTTTTAGGATTGTTGCATATGGAGATTATTCAAGAGCGAATTGAGCGCGAGTTTAATATCTCTTTAATTACGACAGCGCCATCGGTGATTTATCATGTCACATTAACCGATGGAGAGGATGTCAAAATTGATAACCCGTCTAATATGCCTGACGCACAAAAGATTGATCATATTGAAGAGCCGTATGTCAAGTCAACGGTCATGGTGCCAAACGATTACGTTGGCGCGGTGATGGAACTTTGTCAAAAGAAACGCGGTGTCTTTGTTGATATGCAATATTTAGACGAGTTACGGGTACAAATTATATATGATATCCCGCTATCTGAAATTGTGTACGACTTTTTTGATCAGTTGAAGTCGAATACAAAAGGGTATGCATCTTTTGACTATGAATTAATTGGATACCGGACATCGAAACTCGTCAAAATGGATATTTTATTAAATGGGGAAAAGGTAGACGCCCTTTCAATTATTGTGCACCGTGATTCAGCTTATGACCGTGGGAAAGCGATTGTTGAGAAATTAAAAGAACTGATCCCACGTCAACAGTTTGAAGTACCAGTTCAAGCAAGTATTGGCACAAAAATTATTGCGCGTTCCACAATTAAAGCGATGCGAAAAAATGTCCTCGCAAAGTGCTATGGTGGCGACATTTCTCGAAAGCGAAAGCTACTTGAAAAACAAAAAGAAGGAAAAAAGCGAATGAAAGCGGTCGGGAATGTTGAAGTACCACAAGAGGCTTTTATGGCTGTGTTACGAATGGACGAAGATTAAAAGAAATAGGGCGCGCTATGACAAAAATGTGTTGTAGAGGCGCTCCTTTCATGCTGAGAGGAGAATGTCTATTGGGTCAATCTATCTATGTCCATATCCCATTTTGTGCGCATATTTGTCACTACTGTGACTTTAATAAAGTGTTTTTAGAAAATCAGCCGGTAGAGGCATATTTGGATGCACTCATTGAAGAAATGCGTGTACTGCGTGAGCGACAAGGAGACGTTCCAGTAAGAACAGTTTATATTGGTGGTGGTACACCAACGGCTTTAACGAGTTTCCAGCTTGCACGTTTGCTTGAGAAGATGCATATGTTGTTTTCTGTACAGGGTGTTGAGGAATGGACAGTAGAGGTAAACCCTGATAGCGCTGATCGTGAGAAGCTGGCTGTGCTGCATGAACATGGGGTGAATCGCTTGAGCATTGGCGCCCAAACGTTTACACCGGCATTATTGCAAGAAATAGGGCGCTCACATTCTCCAAAAAGTGTGAAACGAGCAGTGGAAACGGCAAGAAGTGTCGGGTTTACGAATGTGTCACTCGATCTTATGTTGGGTTTGCCGAACCAAACGGAAGCGGACTTTTCCGACTCACTTGAGCAAGCGCTCGCTCTTGGCGTTGAGCACATTTCTGCCTATGCGTTAAAAGTGGAGCCAAAGACAATATTTTTTAACCGCCAGAAAAAAGGTACACTCCCTTTGCCGCCAGAAGAGACAGATGTTGCGATGTATCATGACCTGCAACGGAAAACACGTGCCGCAGGATTGGTGCAGTATGAAATTAGTAATTTTGGTAAAAGTGGATATGAAAGCAAGCATAACCTCGTTTATTGGAATAATGAAGAATATGATGGGGTTGGTGCGGGTGCTTCTGGTTATGAACAAGGTGTTCGTTACCAAAATATTGCCCCGATCCAGCAATATATTGATGCTGTATGGGAAAAGGGCGTGCCGCGTTTACAGACGCATCGTGTCACACGAGTAGAAAAGTTAGAAGAGGCTGCTTTTCTCGGTTTGCGCAAACGCGAAGGCATTTGTAAAGCAGATTTTGCGCAGGCGTACGGTGAGCCATTTACAACGCTTTTTAGGGAGCCGGTCATGACAGGCATTCAAAAAGGATTGCTTGAAGAAACGCATAGCCACATCCGATTAAGTGAGGATGGTTTACTGTTAGGGAATGAAGCTTTCTCTTTATTCATTGCTTCTTTAGAGGACGTAGATGAATAAATTAAAATTTAAGTGCGTTTTTCAATTGACAAATTATGAGCTATTTGATAGTGTAACAGTAGTATTAGCACTCAAGTGTTGCGAGTGCTAACAGGGAGGTGTGACGATGTTAACAGAGAGACAATTGTTGATTTTACATGCAATTGTGGATGATTATGTGCGCTCGGCTGAACCAGTTGGATCGCGGAGTGTTTCAAAACGTGAAGATATCCCTTTTAGTCCAGCAACGATTCGAAATGAAATGGCGGATTTAGAAGAACTTGGCTTTTTGGAAAAACCACATAGCTCTGCTGGGCGCGTCCCCTCTCAGCAAGGATACCGTTATTATGTGGATCATATGAAGTTACCACATCGCTTAACAACGGTGGAAAAAGCAGGGTTATCACGTTTAGCCTCCGCGCAGTTACAAGCAACAGAAGAAGTGTTTGAAGCGTCTGCTCGAATTTTGTCTGAGATGACAAGTTATGTGTCCGTCGTACTCAGTCCAGAAACGTTAAAGGAAAAGTTGTGCAATATTCAAATTGTGCCAATGAATGACCAGCAAGCTGTTGTCATTCTTGTCAGTCAAACGGGGCATGTGGAAAATCGTCTCGTGCATATTGATGAAATGGTTACATCAGCTGATTTAGAGCGCACAGTCAATTTGTTAAATGAACGGCTTGTCGGGACACCACTGTTGATGTTGCAAGACAAAATTACAATAGAGCTAGCTGACTTGTTTAAACGTCATGTAGGCAACTATCAGCACGTCATGAGCATGCTAAAGCAACTTACTTCCCGTCATCAACCAGAGAAAATGTTTTTCTCTGGAAAAACAAACTTGATGACGCAACCGGAGTTTCAAGACTTAGGTAAAATTCGACTTGTGTATAACACATTTGAAGAAGAGACGAGACTGTCTCAATGGCTACGATCGCAACAAACAGACGGATTGCGTGTGTCCATCGGGGAAGAAAATGAACTTGAAGCTTTCTCGTCATGTAGCATTGTCATGGCTTCTTATACTGTGGATGGTTATGATGTCGGTACGATTGGTGTGATTGGTCCAACCCGAATGGAATATCGACGGATGATGACCGTTGTCGATGTGCTCGCGCAAGATTTATCAAAACGCTTGTCGCGTTTACAGTAGCAACAAAAAAATGGTCGCGTATATGCAACAGTTTCTACTGTTGCTGTACATAAATGAATAAAGTGAAGTCGTTATGGGAGGTGAACGATCGTGGTTGAGAAGCATGATGATCACGTTGCGCATAGTGAACAAGAAGACCAAGAAGTTCCCGCGCAAGAAGAGGTAGAAAAAGAAATGCCTGAGTCTGAGACAACGGCGTCTTCTGAACAATTTGATGAAGAAAATGAAGAAACGCCTGAGGCGGATCCGCGAGACACGGCACTCACTGAAATGGAAGAACGTCTCGCCCGTGTTCGCGCTGACTTTGAAAATTTCAAACGTCGTTCTAGAGCGGAGAAAGAGGCAGCTGCGAAATATCAGTCACAAAATCTTGTTGAAAAATTATTGCCCGTACTAGATAACTTTGAGCGTGCGTTAATGGTTGAACCACAACATGAAGAAACAAAGCAGTTACTTCAAGGAATGGAGATGGTCTATCGCCAGTTAGAGACAGCATTGCAAAATGAAGGTGTGCAAGTCATACAGGCGACAGGTGAGCTGTTTGACCCCCATCTTCACCAAGCAGTGATGCAAGTGGAAGAAGAAGGGTATGAACAAAATCAAATCGTAGAAGAGCTTCAAAAAGGCTATCAGTTGAAAGACCGCGTCATTCGACATTCAATGGTGAAAGTGAACGCATAAGTCTACTTTATTAAGGAGGAAAAGAAAATGAGTAAAATTATTGGTATTGATTTAGGTACAACCAACTCATGTGTTGCAGTGATGGAAGGTGGGGAAGCAACAGTTATTCCAAATCCAGAAGGAAACCGCACGACCCCATCTGTCGTTGCATTTAAAGATGGCGAGCGTCTCGTAGGTGAGGTCGCAAAGCGTCAAGCAATTACAAACCCGAATACGATTATGTCAATTAAACGGTACATGGGTACAGATCATAAAGTAGAAGTGGATGGTAAGAGCTATTCTCCGCAAGAAATATCGGCGATCATTTTACAAAAACTAAAATCAGATGCAGAAGCATACCTTGGTGAAACAGTCACAAAGGCGGTTATTACTGTACCAGCATATTTCAATGACTCACAACGTCAAGCAACAAAAGATGCTGGTAAAATTGCTGGTCTTGAAGTCGATCGGATTGTCAATGAGCCGACAGCTGCTGCACTGGCGTATGGTCTTGAAAAAGAGGAAGACCAAACGATTCTCGTCTATGACCTCGGTGGCGGCACATTCGACGTTTCGATCCTTGAGCTTGGCGATGGCTTCTTTGAAGTAAAAGCGACATCCGGTGATAACAAACTTGGTGGAGATGATTTTGATGAAGTGATCATTAATCATCTCGTGGCAGAGTTTAAAAAGGACAATGGCATTGACTTGTCTCAAGACAAAATGGCAATGCAACGCTTGAAAGATTCTGCAGAAAAGGCGAAAAAAGACCTTTCTGGCGTGACACAAACACAAATTTCACTCCCGTTCATTACAGCAGATGCAACAGGACCGAAGCATCTTGAGTTGACACTTACACGAGCAAAATTTGAAGAGTTGTCTGCAGACCTTGTTGAGCGTACGCTTGAGCCAACGCGCCGTGCATTATCAGATGCAGACATGTCCGCATCAGACATTGATAAAGTTGTCCTTGTTGGTGGATCTACGCGTATTCCAGCTGTACAAGAAGCAATTAAGCGCCTGACTGGCAAAGATGCGCATAAAGGGGTTAACCCAGATGAAGTGGTTGCACTTGGTGCGGCTGTGCAAGCAGGGGTATTAACAGGAGATGTAAAAGACGTTGTGCTACTTGACGTGACGCCACTTTCACTTGGAATTGAAACGATGGGTGCCGTATTTACGAAGTTAATCGAGCGCAATACAACGATTCCAACGTCGAAGTCACAAGTGTTCTCGACTGCAGCAGACAATCAGCCGTCTGTGGATATTCACGTCTTGCAAGGTGAGCGTCAAATGGCTGCCGATAATAAAACACTTGGTCGATTCCAATTGACAGATATTCCACCAGCACCACGTGGTGTACCACAAATCGAAGTGACATTTGATATTGATGCGAACGGAATTGTAAACGTAAAGGCGAAAGATCTTGGCACAAACAAAGAACAGTCGATTACAATTACATCGTCTTCAGGTCTTTCTGATGAAGAGATCGACAAAATGGTGAAAGACGCTGAAGCGAACGCGGAAGAAGATAAAGCGCGTCGCGAAAAAGTTGAATTACGTAATGAAGCAGACCAGCTTGTCTTTGCGACAGAGAAAACGTTAAAAGACCTCGGTGACAACGTCGATGCTGCCGAGAAAGAAAAAGCAGAAGCAGCGAAAGAAAAAGTGAAAGCAGCACTCGAAGCAGACAACACAGACGACATTAAAGCTGCAAAAGATGAACTACAAGAGATCGTAACGGCTTTAACAACAAAAATGTATGAGCAAGCCGCGCAATCAGCCCAAGCACAGCAAGGCGCTGAAGGTGAAGCCGGTGCTGATGCGAACCAAGATGATACCGTTGTTGATGCAGAATACGAAGAAGTAAAAGAAGACGAGAAGAAGTAAGCACGCAGGATGAACGGAAAAGTCAAAGTCAGGTTAATGGCTTTGGCTTTTTTCACGAAAGTAGCAACAGGCGGTTGCCAGCACGTAAGCGGTGGTGGTAAGATGAACGTTATGTGAGCAAGCGTGATGTACGTTTAGCGTCGTGATTAGTCGGGAGGGAAAGCGTTTGAGTAAGCGAGATTATTATGATGTACTTGGCGTTGGCAAAAATGCGTCAGAAGCGGATGTGAAAAAAGCTTATCGTCAATTGGCACGGAAATACCATCCGGACGTGAACAAAGAAGCGGACGCTGAGACAAAATTTAAAGAGGTAAAAGAAGCGTATGATACGTTAAGTGACCCACAGAAAAAAGCGCATTATGATCAGTTCGGGCATACAGATCCAAACCAAGGATTTGGCGGTGCTGGGGGCGCTGGTGACTTTGGCGGATTCAATGATATTTTTGATATGTTCTTTGGCGGTTCAGGTGGTGGAAGACGGAACCCGAACGCCGCACGTAAAGGCAATGACTTACAATATACAATGACATTAACATTTAAGGAAGCGATTTTCGGTAAAGAAACCGAGATTGAGATTCCGCGTGAAGAAACGTGTGAAACATGTAGTGGCTCAGGGGCAAAGTCGGGGACAAAACCAGAGACGTGTACACAATGTAAGGGGGCTGGACAATTAAATGTCGAGCAAAACACCCCATTCGGTCGTGTTGTCAATCGCCGTGTATGTAATCATTGCGGGGGTACGGGCAAAACGATTAAAGAGAAGTGTACGACATGTCATGGCAAAGGAAAAGTACGTAAACGGAAAAAGATTAGCGTGAAAGTGCCCGCAGGGATTGATAACGGTCAACAGCTACGTGTCAGTGGTCAAGGAGAAAGTGGATCAAATGGGGGTCCAGCTGGTGACCTATACGTCGTTTTCCAAGTAAAACCGCACGAGTTTTTTGAACGTGACGGGGAAGATATTTATTGTGAAGTGCCACTCACGTTCCCGCAAGCGGCATTAGGCGATGAAATTGAAGTGCCAACATTAACAGGTAAAGTGAAGCTGAAAATTCCAGCAGGTACACAAACAGGTACTAGCTTCCGTTTACGCGGAAAAGGCGCACCAAATGTGCATGGGCGAGGACAAGGCGATCAGCATGTACAAGTGCGTGTCGTTGTTCCAAAAAGCTTGACTGAAGATGAGAAAGAATTGTTGCGTGAGTTTGCCGGGATGCGTGGAGGCAGACCGGATGAGCAGAACGATGGATTTTTTGATAAATTACGCCGCGCGTTTAGAGGAGAATGACACGATCCAGAAGTTGGAAGTCAGTCGCCGGATGTCGGAAGAAACATTGACTCCGGCGCAAGCTGTTTTCTGGCTTTTCCTCAGTCCCCGTAAGCTTTCGGAAAGGTGGAGACAATCATGAAGTGGGCAGAGTTCCGTATTCATACAACCCAAGAGGCGGTTGAATCCGTCTCAAATCTTTTGCATGAGTCAGGTGCGGCAGGTGTGGCAATTGAAGACCCACAAGATTTAGTGACCGAATGGGCTAATCAGTATGGAGAAGTGTATGAACTATCTCCGGCTGATTATCCAACAGAAGGTGTCATAGTGAAAGCCTATTTTCCAATGGGGGATGACTTTACCGAAATGATTGCCCGTGTGGAGGCGGATATTAGACAACTAGTAACGTATGAAATTGACATTGGCGCAGCTGAGATGAGTTATGTTGAAGTCGATGAAAAAGATTGGGCAACGGCGTGGAAAGCTTACTATCATCCGGTTCAAGTGACCGAGCGATTAACGATTGTGCCAACGTGGGAAACATATACACCAAACGAAAATGAAATGGTGATTGAGCTCGACCCTGGGATGGCATTCGGAACAGGCACACATCCTACCACAATCCTTTCGCTGCAAGCATTAGAAAAAACGATTAAGCGAGGGCACAACGTAATTGATGTTGGGACAGGGTCGGGTGTGCTCGCGATTGCTGCAAGTAAGCTAGGGGCAGAGACGGTGCTTGCGCTTGATTTGGATGAAGTTGCTGTCGAGAGCGCAAAAGCGAATGTGGCGTTAAACGAGCTGCCTACACCTGTGACGGTACGGAAAAATCATTTACTCGAAGGGATCGCGGACAATACTTGCGACGTGATTGTTGCTAACATCTTAGCGGAAGTGATTGTATCATTTACCGAAAATGCGTATCGTGTGCTAAAGCCAGGGGGAACCTTTTTAACGTCGGGGATTATTACGCGGAAGAAAGAAGAAGTGACAACAGCACTTGAAAAAGCTGGCTTTTTCATTGATGAAGTGACGGAAATGGATGACTGGATCGCGGTTAGGGCGATCCGGAAAGGGTGACCTGTATGCAACGTTATTTTGTTGCCAATGAGCAAATGAGCGAGACGCACGTGACGCTCACCGGTGATGATGCGGCTCACATTGTGCGGGTCATGCGGATGCAGGCCGGGGATGAAATTGTTTGTCTTAATCAAGCCGGTCGCGGCGTGCGGGCAATCCTTGCTGTACTCTCTATCGACACGGTGGAGGCAGAGATTGTGTCTGAACTCTCTCTTACCGTTGAATTACCGGTGCACGTGACGATCGCACAAGGCATGCCAAAAGGGGACAAGCTCGAACTTATCGTTCAAAAAGGAACCGAGCTTGGCGCGCGCGAATTTCTCCCCTTTTTTGCGGCTCGTACGATTGTGAAATGGGACGCAAAAAAAGCAGAAAAGAAAACAGCGCGACTTGCAAAAATTGCAAAAGAAGCGGCTGAACAATCGTATCGGCAATTTGTCCCTGAGGTTGCTTCTCCACTCAGCAGTCAAGCGTTGTTAAAAAAAATGGCGACATATGATTGTGTTATTGTTTGTGATGAGGAAGTCGCGAAATCCGGTGAGCCGAAAATGCTCAAGCAAGCATTCATGAGCTTAGAAAGAAATCAGACGGTACTCGTCATCGTGGGTCCAGAAGGTGGACTGACACGTGAAGAAGTGGCAGACTTTCAGGCACAAGGTGCGTATTGTTGCGGACTAGGACCGCGCATTTTGCGCACAGAAACAGCGGCGTTGTACGTGCTTTCAGCGCTATCGTATCATTTAGAAACTTGAGGTGAGTGTAGTGGCAACTGTGGCGTTTCATACGTTAGGATGTAAAGTGAACCATTATGAAACTGAAGCGATTTGGCAACTGTTCAAACAAGCGGGTTATGAAAAAGTAGATGAAGAAAGACGTGCGGACGTGTATGTCATTAATACGTGTACTGTCACAAATACGGGTGATAAAAAAAGTCGGCAAATTATTCGCCGCGCGATCCGTAAAAACCCTGACGCCGTCATTTGTGTGACGGGTTGTTACGCGCAAACGTCACCGGCCGAAATCATGGCGATACCAGGTGTTGATATTGTGATCGGAACGCAAGACCGTACGAAGTTGCTTGATTATATCGCGCAATATCAAAAAGAGCGTGAGCCGATCAACGGTGTCGGTAACATTATGAAGTCGCGCGTGTACGAGGAACTGGATGTCCCTTCATTTACCGACCGCACCCGTGCGTCCTTAAAAATTCAAGAAGGCTGCAATAACTTTTGTACATTTTGTATTATTCCGTGGGCACGTGGTTTGATGCGTTCGCGTGATCCAGAAGAAGTGATCAAACAAGCGACTCAACTTGTGGAAGCAGGGTATAAAGAGATTGTCCTCACCGGGATTCATACAGGTGGTTATGGTGAAGATTTAAAAGAGTATAGCTTAGCTCGTTTGCTTGAGGATTTAGAAGAAGTGCGCGGTTTGAAACGGATTCGGATTTCATCAATTGAAGCGAGCCAGCTCACCGACGATGTCATTTCTGTCATTGCCAAGTCGAAAAAAGTTGTCCGCCACATGCACGTCCCACTACAATCAGGTTCAGACACGGTGCTCAAACGGATGCGCCGGAAATATACGATGGCGCAGTTTTCTGAACGGATCACGAAGCTAAAAGAAGCATTGCCACGACTCGCGATTACATCAGACGTCATTGTCGGCTTTCCAGGAGAGACAGAAGAAGAGTTTCAAGAGACATATGACTTTATCGCTGAACACAAATTTAGTGAGCTACATGTCTTCCCGTATTCAATGCGGACAGGCACACCAGCCGCGCGGATGACTGATCAAATTGCCGAAGACGTTAAAAGTGAACGCGTCCACCGTTTAATCTCCTTATCGGATCAATTAGCAAAAGATTACGCCTCGCAATTTGAAGGTGAAGTGTTAGAAATGATTCCGGAAGAGCGCGATAAAGAAAATCCTGATAGTGGGT
The DNA here is from genome assembly GCF_038592975.1 of Bacillus sp. FSL W7-1360. Lineage (NCBI taxonomy): Bacteria > Bacillati > Bacillota > Bacilli > Caryophanales > Bacillaceae > Bacillus > Bacillus sp. FSL W7-1360. The sequence continues at coordinate 547,271 of NZ_CP151950.1, forward strand.
TATTCATCGGGTACACGGACAACTATTTGAAGGTGAAAGTGGCTGTCGATGAAACGATGGTTGGTGAAATTGTACGTGTGAAGTTGACAAAAGCAGGATACCCGTACAATGAAGGTGAGTTTGTCCGGGTTGTGAAGGACGAGGTTGAAGTCAGGTAGATCAATGAAACAAAACACCCAAGGCGAGGTGTCATGAGACATGTGCCTTGGGTGTTTTTTATCGACTGAACGTAATGCCTGAAAAGAAGTGTCTATTGACATAAAAAACGATTTAAGGTGAAGGAGCAGGGCCTAAGTCAAACACATTGACTGTGGTACCACCTCTGATACCTATAGAAGTTCCTGTAGAGAGATTGGAAACGAGTAATTGAAGTCGTGGATTAGCATCATCTGTTGTACTGACCATAAAATAACTTCCGAAGTTAACAATATTGTCTCCCACGCCTCCACCGACCATATTGGAACGCATTTGGCTTTGGCCAATGGTGATTGTTGCTGGAGCATCATTTAGTAATCGCATGATCGTTGTGACTTCAACAGGTGGATCCTCTGCTTCATATTCAAACACATATGAGACATAGTAAGTCCGTAAAGGCTGAACATTAATATCGGCACTATTAGCAGTGTGAGTAATGTTCCCACTTTGTTCAGGAGTCAAAACGAAACCGATCGGATCACCCACGTTTACTGGTGTAACCGTTTGCTCTACTACTTGAATTCGGTTATTAAGGTTGTTTGGTCCGGTAGGTCCAGTCGCCCCGGTTGCCCCAGTAGCGCCGGTCGCTCCGGTAGCGCCAGTAACGCCGGTTGCCCCAGTGGCTCCTGTAACACCGGTAGGTCCAGTAACACCCGTAATACCGGTAACGCCAGTGGCACCTGTGACGCCAGTAGGTCCAGTGGCGCCTGTGATACCAGTAACGCCAGTAGCCCCCGTAACGCCAGTAACACCAGTGGTCCCCGTAACGCCAGTAGCGCCAGTGGCCCCAGTAACGCCAGTAGCGCCAGTAGCCCCAGTAGCGCCAGTAACGCCGGTCGCCCCAGTGGCCCCAGTAACGCCAGTAGCGCCAGTCACCCCAGTAGCTCCCGTAGCGCCAGTAACGCCAGTAGCCCCGGTGGCGCCAGTCACCCCTGTTGCCCCAGTAGCGCCAGTAACGCCAGTCACCCCGGTAGTTCCGGTCGCCCCCGTGATCCCAGTAGCGCCAGTAGCTCCTGTAACCCCCGTAGCCCCCGTAGCGCCAGTAACGCCAGTGGCGCCAGTCGCCCCAGTAACACCAGCCCCCGTCGGTCCGGTCGGTCCTTGTGTATCGAGCGCCTCCCAAGGATTCCAAGTCGTGCCTGTATCATCGGTTGCGCTTCGTACATAAATTGTTGGATTACCAATGAGTAGTTGTAAAATCGATGTGGTCGGTCCCGGCGTAATGACAGAGACATACAATGTCCATATCGGGCTTGTAAAAACCCAAGTGGACCGTTCACAGGTCCGCCTGCATTCCCCTGAGAACTGTACACACCCTCGGTAATAAACGAATCTAAATCACTCCCAGAAGGCACTTCATCATACGGAAAAGCGCCGACATCGTCAGCATTTAACGTCAAACTACCATCTGGTGCGGCAGTTATCCCGTTGATGTTTTCAATGCCACCTGGAATATCGCCAATGGTGAGGATGACATTGCCTGCGCCATCAGGAAGGATATTGTTCACACTTGTCACACTACCAGCTGGTCCAGTAGCGCCAGTAGCCCCCGTCGGTCCGATCATCGTTGGAATGTTCGCAGCCGCTTTCATTTTTGACTCAAGAATAATTTCTTTCTTGAAAATCGTGTCAAGCATGTCGGCAGCACTTTCGTTGATCGACAAAATTTCCTGCAACGTTGCTGGAGGTCCAGTAAGACCATTTAATGTCCCTAAGGCGTACTGAATCTTCTCTCCTTCCGCATTAATAATGTGCGCTAAACCCATTTCCTCCATCGCGATCGATGCGAGCAGTAAGTTGACGACATCATCACGGTCCAAAGTAATATTGGGTGTGAAATTAGGCATGTTTGGTTGACTCATGCATAGTTCCCCTTTCGATTTGTTTTAAGCGCATGAATGCGTAAGCAAAAACACGCTTTGTTCAGAATATGTTTTTTTTTTTTGTTCGGGCTATTTGATTATGATCGCTAAAAAAGGTGAAAATAGGTGTACATCTATAGGTTTTGGGATGGTTTTCATATGAAAACGCGAAAAAAGCTACCATATCATGATTGACTGGAAATATTTACAGCAATTGTGCCTTTTAGTACGGCAATGCTTAGGAAAAAAATAGATGTGGAGAGTGTACTTGGTCATGTCAAAAAAACCCTCGGCCTCCGAAGACTTTATCTCCAAGACACTTTCTGACAATAAAAAACAAACTCATTGATCAGACATCAAGAGCCTCAATCAGTGAGTTTGTTTTTCACGGGGCTTTTGAGACAGCCCCTTTAATTTTTTTATCTTAAGGCTTACCTAGCTTCATTGCTGTTTTCTAATCTGATCAAAGATTTGTGCGTAACTTGCTGACAACATTATTTCGATACATACGCACTGAACAGATACGGGTGCATTATTTTTACGAAGGTTTATTTCCATACGGATTGATACCAACCCAACGTGGGTTTACGGCTCCTGGTATTGGGATGTTGTCGATAATTTGGTTTGTTTTGAGATCAACAATGGTTACTTCAGATGGACGATCTGGAATATAAAGTAAACGAAGTGGATAAGCATTTTTCAATAAAATAGGGAACGGATTTAAGTTTAAGCCATAAGGATTCGTTCCTACACTGCTGATTGTGAATGTGACAACGTTGTTTACTGTGTCAAGGACTGAAACTCCGTTTCCATTAAAATTTGAAACGTAAGCGCGATCCGTTTCGATATCCATGGCGACATAAGATGGAGCGGTCCCAACTGTGATCGTGATGATGGGATTAAAGGTAGATGTATCGATCACCGAGACATTATTGGTACCAAGGTTGGGGATAAATACTTTTTGTTGGAATGGATCTATTCCTGGCTTTAGTGGTGAATCTCCTACAGTGAATGTTGTTGTGATAGTATTAGAAGTGGTGTCGATGACAGATACATTTCCAGAAAGGTTGTTTGGTACATAGAGTAAGTTATTTAATGGATCAAATGTGGATTCTCGTGGATTATTACCGACGGTGATTGTTGCTGTAGATGCCGGTGTTGCTAAATTTAAGTCTATGACTGAAATAGAGCCCGGTGTACCTGTATTTGATACATATAAAACGTTTAGGTTTGTATTGATTTCACATCCTCGAGGCGTCGTTCCAACGGCAACAGTCATGGCAAAGGTGTTGGTGTTGCCATCGATAATGGTAATGGTATTATTGCCTGCGTCTGGAACGTACACAAAGTTGTTAATGGTGTCGACTGCACCACCACCAAATTCATTTGTCCCTCCTGTAGAGATTTGCGCTATAATTTCATTGGTGAAGCCATTAATCACAGATACTTGATCGCTCGCTTGTTCGCTAACATAAAGCAAAGGAAAAGCACCGCCACCATCAATGCCAGTAGGACCAGTAATACCGGTAGGTCCGGTAACGCCAGTCGCCCCCGTGGCGCCGGTAACACCGGTGGCGCCAGTAACGCCAGTAGCTCCCGTAACGCCAGTTGCACCAGTGGTCCCAGTAACGCCAGTAACGCCAGTAGCTCCCGTAACGCCAGTTGCACCAGTGGTCCCAGTAACGCCAGTAACGCCAGTAGCTCCCGTAGCACCAGTCGCCCCCGTGATCCCAGTCGCCCCCGTAGTCCCAGTTGCCCCCGTGACCCCGGTAGCTCCCGTAACGCCAGTCGCTCCGGTAACACCAGTAGCTCCAGTCACCCCGGTAGGTCCGGTCGCTCCAGTAGGTCCAGTCGCTCCAGTTACACCCGTGGCTCCCGTGGCTCCTGTAGCTCCAGTTACTCCCGTCGCTCCGGTCGCGCCAGTCGCCCCGGTAGCTCCCGTAGCACCAGTCGCCCCCGTGATCCCAGTAGCTCCGGTCGCGCCAGTAGGTCCAGTAGGTCCAGTCGCGCCCGTCACCCCAGCCCCGGTCGGTCCGGTCGGTCCTTGTGTACCGAGCTCCTCCCAAGGATTCCAAGTCGTGCCTGTGTCATCGGTCGCGCTTCGTACATAAATTGTTGGGTTACCAATGAGTAGTTGTAAAATCGATGTGGTCGGTCCCGGCGTAATGACAGAGACATACAATGTCCATATCGGGCTTGTAAACCCAAGTGGACCGTTCACAGGTCCGCCTGCATTCCCCTGAGAACTGTACACACCCTCGGTAATAAACGAATCTAAATCACTCCCAGAAGGCACTTCATCATACGGAAAAGCGCCGACATCGTCAGCATTTAACGTCAAACTACCATCTGGTGCGGCAGTAATACCGTTGATGTTTACAATGCCGCCTGGAATATCGCCAATGGTGAGAACGACATTGCCTGCGCCATCAGGAAGGATATTGTTCACACTTGTCACACTGCCAGCTGGTCCGGTCGCCCCAGTCGCGCCCGTCGGTCCGATCAACGTAGGAATACTTGTCGCTGCTTTCATTTTTGATTCCAGGATAATTTCTTTCTTGAAAATCGTGTCGAGCATGTCGGCAGCACTTTCGTTGATCGATAATATTTCTTGCAATGTAGCAGGGGGTCCAGTGAGACCGTTTAATGTCCCTAAGGCGTATTGAATTTTCTCTCCTTCCGCATTAATAATGTGTGCTAAGCCCATTTCCTCCATCGCGATCGATGCGAGCAGTAAATTGACGACATCATCACGGTCGAGGGTAATATTGGGCGTGAAATTTGGCATGTTTGGTTGAGACACTTGAATCATTCCTTTCTTAATGTGGTTGGAATACTCCTCAAAAAATGTAGAATGAGTACTCTATATAACGTATGTTATTGTTGTTTTTTTGACTGGGCATGGTGGTATAAAAAGTGAGCGAATATGATACAGAATCTGTGGTAGAGCAATTGGTGTGCGTGGTACTGCTCGTCGTGTGATGATTCGTTATGAATGTATCATTAAGGGAGTATCCGCCGCACTACTGTATCCCACCTAAAGGCATGAAATCCCAGTAATTCACATCGATTCCTGAGATGATGTTTCCTGCTACTGTGACGGTAGAGATGATGTTATTTGTTGCACCACTAATTGCTGCAATTGGTATACTAGGTGGTGGGGAAAAGGTGATGCGACTTCCAACATAAATGGTGTTTGTGTTTGGGTTTGCGACGATTGCTATTGGTGTGGTGCCCTGGACTTGAATGTTTGCTAGCGTAGTGTTCGTAGGAATATCCCGTGCGGCAATGAAAGACCCCATTGCAGTATTGAAACTAACATAAAGGATATTTGTGACAGGATTAATATTTACCCCTTGACAAAACGGAAAACCGGTCAGTGTTGCGGTGATCGTATGGGTTGTTCCATCAATCACGGATACATTGCTACTGATTGGAGCCATTCCCGTATTGGAGACATAGATCCGATTGGTGATTGGGTTCACCGTGATATCTCTTGAAAAGATTCCTGCTGTGATGGTGTGTGTAATCTGATGCGTTGCGCCATCAATGACAGAAACCGTTCCATCCTGAGTAATTGAGTTTACAGCATAAATGAGATTTGTGGCGGGATTTGCAGCAATGGCATTTGCAGCACTAGTCGTAGCTGAGATTGAAATCGTTTGTATGACAGTATTTGTGAGACCATTGACAACATAAACTGCTAATGGATTAATAGATGAGATATAGACAAGGTTTGTATTAGGGTTGACGGTGACATCAAATGGTGAAGGAATACTATTTATGGTTGTTACTACTTGATTTGTGTAGCTATCGATGACAGAAACGTTGTCATCACCTGTATTTGCGACGTAAACGAGACTAGTGTACCGGTTGACTGCAACGCCATTCGGTGTATCTCCTACTTGTATCGTGGTGATCAATTGATTTGTCATGCCATCTATAGCAGCAACGGCATTTTCAGTTTGTGTAGAAGCGTAAATGGTGTTTTTTGCATTCATTCCTATACCAGGAAGTCCTTGCGACCCAGTAGGTCCAGTAACGCCAGTCGCCCCCGTCACGCCGGTCGCGCCAGTAGGTCCAGTAATGCCAGTCGCCCCCGTCACGCCGGTCGCGCCAGTAGGTCCAGTAACGCCAGTTGCCCCCGTCACGCCGGTCGCGCCAGTAGGTCCAGTAACGCCAGTCGCCCCCGTCACGCCGGTCGCGCCAGTAGGTCCAGTAACGCCAGTCGCCCCCGTTACGCCGGTAATGCCAGTCGCGCCCGTTACGCCAGTCGCGCCCGTAACGCCAGTAATGCCAGTCGCGCCCGTTACGCCGGTAATGCCAGTCGCGCCAGTCGCCCCCGTGGCGCCGGTAATGCCAGTCGCGCCAGTAACCCCAGCCCCCGTTGGTCCAGTCGGTCCTTGTGTGCCGAGTTCTTCCCAAGGATTCCACGTTGCTCCAGTGTCATCGGTTGCGCTACGTATATAAATGGTTGGGTTGCCAATGAGTAATTGTAAGATCGATGTTGTCGGTCCTGGAGTGATGACAGAGACATACAATGTCCAAATAGGGCTTGTAAACCCAAGTGGAGCGTTCACAGGTCCACCAGCGTTTCCTTCAGAACTGTACACACCTTCTGTAACAAACGAATCTAGATCACTACTGGATGGCACTTCTTCATACGGAAAAGCACCGACATCTTCAGCATTTAGCGTCAAACTGCCATCTGATGAGGCAGTTATGCCGTTAATATTTTCAATGCCACCAGGGATCTCACCAATTGAGAGAATGACATTCCCACCTGTATCAGGAAGAAGGTTATTGACACTTACAACACTTCCGGCAGGACCTGTTGCCCCCGTCGCCCCCGTTGGTCCGACTAGCGTAGGAATATTTGTCGCTGCCTTCATTTTCGATTCAAGAATGATTTCCTTTTTGAAAATCGTGTCGAGCATACAAGCCGCACTTTGATTAATGGCTAAAATGTCTGCGATTGTTGCAGGAGGTCCGGTTAAGCCCTCAAGTGTGCCTAGAGCGTACTGAATTTTCTCTCCCTCCGCATTGATAATATGTGCCAACCCCATTTCTTCCATGGCAATGGAGGCAAGCAATAAATTGACAACATCATCACGATTAAGTGTAATATTAGGTGTAATGTTAGGCATATTTGGTTGAGACATACGTATTTCCCCCTCTTGTTTCTTTGTGGAGAATAAGTGTAATTTAAAAAATGAAGCAGTGAGTAATGGCTAAAATTCATACATCATTTCTCCCTGTAACATAAAATATGTCGACAAGAGATGAAAGGTGTAGCATAAATATAAAAAAGGGCGATTATCAGCTTAGATCCAAAGAAAAATGTCGTTCAATGCCACAAGATCACCTTTTGCCTAATTTATGGTATGATAGTAAATGAAAAATTCCCCTTTTGGAAGGATGAAGAAAATGACAGTTAAAACAGCCTCGTTCATTGATCACACACTTTTACAAGCAGATGTGACAAAAGACCAAATCGAAAAGTTATGTAAGGAAGCAAAAGAGCACCAGTTTGCGTCTGTCTGTGTCAATCCATATTGGGTGAAAACAGCAGCAACACTTTTAAAAGAAGCGTCAAATGTAGCAGTATGTACGGTCATTGGTTTTCCACTTGGACAAGCAACATCGGCGACAAAGGCATTTGAGACGACCAATGCCATTCAAAATGGTGCAACAGAAGTGGACATGGTGATCAACATTGCGGCATTAAAAGATCGGGACGACGAAACAGTACGTGCGGATATCGCAGCGGTTGTCGAAGCAGCAAAAGGTAAGGCATTGACGAAGGTCATCATTGAGACAGCGCTACTTACAGACGAAGAAAAAGTACGTGCGTGTGAGTTGTCAGTTGCAGCTGGTGCGGACTATGTCAAAACATCGACCGGATTTTCTACAGGCGGGGCGACAGCTTCTGATGTGCAGTTAATGCGGAAAACAGTTGGTCCAAATATTGGTGTAAAAGCATCTGGGGGTGTGCGCGATCGCACTGGACTCGAAGCAATGGTAGCAGCTGGTGCAACGCGCATTGGTGCGAGTAGTGGCGTGGCCATTGTTTCTGGGGAGAAGGGGACATCAACTTATTGAGCCCATTCGCCCATGAATCCGCTCGATGAAGCGGGCAAAAATATGTGCAAATGGCAGAACGACTAGTGAACAGATAACATTATAAATGACACTTGCATGAGCGAGTTGCATACTTGTAGATTCCGCTAGCAAAGATGAAATATGGGCGAGAAAGCCGATGAGCGGAAAAAAGGCGATTGCACCTAAAAGATTCAGCCAAATATGGGCATAGGCGACGAGGCGTGCCGCTTTACTTGCACCAATGCTCGCAATGTAAGCAGTGAGGCACGTACCAATGTTTGCCCCAAGCATAATGGCAATGCCAGAAGCCATATTAAGCGCGCTGTCTTGAATGAAACTCATTGCCATCGCAATCGTTGCTGTGCTAGATTGGACAATCATTGTCATTACAGCACCGACAACGATTCCCGATAGTGCATGTGCGTTTGTCCAATGAAAAAACGTATGTGTCATCGGTTCTGCTGCTAGTGGTGTGGCAAGGGTTTCTAAACCATGCATTGCGAGAAAAATGGCACCAACCCCAAAAAAAATGCTACCCAAACAATATAGTATTTTTTTTGGAAACAAGAGAAAGAAGATGCCGAGTCCGATGAGTGGCACGGCAAGGTCTGTGAGTCGAAAGGCAATCAATTCTAATGTGAAGCAAGAACCAATATTTGTGCCTAGAATAATACCAATTGTATGGCGAAACGTCAGAAGTTGCGTCGCAACGAAACCAACAACCATGATCATCACAATTGTGCTGCTTTGAAAGATGGCGGTAATGACTGTACCAATGATAAGCCCTTTCCAAGCCGAGTCGGTGGCCCTAAGTAAAATGGGTTGTAAACGCCGGGCGCCGATTTGCATTAACCCAGAGCGTAAGACGAACATCCCGAATAAAAATAAAGTAATAAAGACAACGATGAGAGAAAACCATTCTTGTCCCATAAAAAATGTCACCTCGCGCGATACTAAAATGGGGTCATATCGTTCTTGTCCTATTACTATATGAATCGATTTTCATGACAAGACCAGAAACATAGGAACGTACAAATTTTTCATTCATGGAGTTGACCTTGTTTAAAGGCTGTATTATAATGTATGAAGGCGTGTTTTCGCACGTGTTTTTAGTTTGGTTGTTTTCGGAGGGAGGGAAATAGAATGGCAGAAACTCGCGTTCGTAAAAACGAATCGATCGATGCTGCACTTCGTCGCTTTAAGAGATCAATCTCCAAAGAAGGAACATTGGCTGAGGTTAAAAAACGCAAACACTTCGAAAAGCCAAGTGTAAAGCGTAAGAAGAAATCAGAAGCGGCTAGAAAGCGGAAGTTTTAAGTGACTGGAGCGGCTGTGTCAACAGATAGAAAAGCTTGAAAATAGTAGAAGAAACTTCTTTCGCATTGCATGCTCAGTCATGAAGTGAAGCAGCGTAAAGAATCCCTCCATGGATTTCAACAAGCGAGGTGAGAACAAGTCCCTCGTGTAACCTAGCAAAACATGTTTTTCGGACTGGAATCATACATGCCAGGTTTATTGATAAAAGAAACTTATAACGATCCAAGAAATTGTCTGTATAACAAGCCTCTGCCTTACGCAGGGGCTTTTAACATACATAGATGAGATGGCTGATGAAACCATTCGCACGAAGTAAAAAAAATGAAACCTTTCTTGATCATTTTCGTAGAAAGAGTGATGGACCATCTACGAGGGAGGTGAGGACAGCAGATGAGTAAATGGTTAAAGCTAACATTTGTTACATGGATCACTGCTTTTTTACTAACCCCGTTTTACATGCTAGCCAATCAATCACATGATGGGAAGAAGCAAGTGTTTGTCATACCAGTTGAGCAAACAGTAGAGCGTGGGTTGGAAGCATTTTTGGCGCGTTCGTTTAAAGAGGCAGAAGCTTCGGGCGCTGATCGCATCATCTTGGACATTCACACGCCTGGTGGTGCAGTTGATGCCGCAGGAAATATCGCTAACATCATTAACAGGGCTCAAATTCCTGTAACAGCATTTATTAATAATGAGGCGATTTCTGCTGGTGCGTACATTGCGCTCAATGCGGACGATATTGTCATGGCTCCGGATGGACAAATTGGATCAGCGGGGGTCATTGATGGCGATGGAAATGCAGCAGAAGAGAAGATGCAGTCTCTTTGGATCAGTCGCATGATGACAGCTGCAGAAGAGTACGGACCAGATGGAGGACGTGACCCGGCGTACGCCCGTGCGATGGCAGACCGTGACTTTAATGTGGATGGATTTGAACCAGGTTTTTTAACATTAAATGCTGATCAAGCATATGAAGTTGGGTATGCTGAAGCAATTGCCGCTAACTTGGACGAAGTCATCACTTACCTTGGCTATGAACAAGATGACATCAATATTGTTCATGCTGAAGTGAGCATTGCAGAGCATCTTGCACGTTTTGTGACACATCCATTTGTCATTCCTATTCTGTTATCGATAGGAAGTCTTGGTCTAGTAATGGAAGTATATTCACCTGGTTTTGGTATTCCTGGCATCATGGGGATTAGTGCATTGCTCTTATTTTTCTACGGGCACATGGTTGCAGGTTTTGCGGGGTGGGAATCACTTATTTTGCTTGGCATTGGTGCTGTCTTGCTTGGAATCGAGATTATGGTCCCCGGGTTTGGGATTTTTGGTATACTGGGAACAGGGTTTATTTTAGGCGGCTTGTTCATGGCTTCTTTTTCTACAACAGTGATGGTGTTTTCTGTAGCCATTGCCCTTGTTCTAACCATCATTTTAGCTGTTGTGTTGTTTGTTTTCTTTGGAGATCGAGGTCCTTGGAAGCGGCTTGTCTTACAAACGCCAGCTGTTGCAACAAGTGGCGATGAGCTCGTTCAAAGTGGTGCAGTGAGGCATTTAGTTGGCGTTGAAGGAAAGGCATTGACGGATCTTCGTCCATCTGGAATTGCACTCATTCAGGATGAACGATTAGACGTTGTTTCTGAGGGAGGTTACATTGCGAAAGGGAGCCAGGTGAAGGTTGTACATGCATCAGGGGCACGTATCGTTGTTCGAGCACTTGAGTAACAGTGCCCGGAAGTGAAATTTTTGTAAGAGAAAGAGGAGGAGAAAGAGAATGGATCAAAACCTTATTTTTGTACTTGTTATTGCAGCGGTTGCGATTATTTTATTGTCAATCTTGTTTACATTCGTACCTGTTGCACTGTGGATTTCAGCCATTTCGGCAGGAGTTCGTGTAGGAATTTTTGAGTTAATCGGGATGCGCTTACGCCGTGTGATTCCGTCCCGTGTCGTCACACCACTCATTAAAGCGGTAAAAGCAGGAATCGATTTAAATACTGCGCGACTAGAAGGACATTATTTAGCAGGGGGAAATGTTGACCGTGTTGTTAATGCGTTAATTGCGGCACAACGGGCGAACATTGATTTATCATTTGAGCGCGCGGCGGCGATTGATCTTGCTGGTCGTGACGTGTTAGAGGCAGTACAAATGAGTGTCAACCCGAAAGTTATTGAAACACCGTTTATCGCGGGTGTAGCGATGAACGGGATTGAAATTAAAGCGAAATCCCGGATTACTGTACGTGCAAACATTGACCGCCTTGTCGGTGGTGCTGGTGAAGAAACGGTTATTGCCCGTGTTGGGGAAGGGATCGTTTCAACGATCGGTTCTTCAGAACATCATAAAAACGTGCTTGAGAACCCGGACACCATTTCACAAACGGTGCTTTCAAAAGGTTTAGATTCTGGAACCGCGTTTGAAATTTTATCGATTGATATTGCGGACATTGATGTCGGTAAAAACATCGGTGCAGAGTTGCAAACAGACCAAGCGGAAGCAGATAAGAAGATTGCCCAAGCGAAAGCAGAAGAGCGTCGCGCGATGGCGGTTGCCCAAGAACAAGAAATGAAAGCGCGCGTCGAAGAAATGCGGGCGAAAGTGGTTGAAGCAGAAGCGGAAGTACCACTTGCTTTATCAGAGGCGTTACGTCAAGGTCATATGGGTGTCATGGATTATATGAACTATCAAAATGTCATGGCTGATACCGATATGCGCGACGCGATTAGTAAATCGTCTAGCGATGTTCAGGACGCTAATGTTGATGAGAACAAATAACCAATAGCCAACTGAGAAACGTTGGGACAGTGTGCGAGGACTGAACGACCTCGCCCTTGTTCCGAAGTGCAAAGGGGGGTTACACCCATATGGAAGAACTTATTGATTTTATTTTTAGCAATCCGATCCCTGCCATCATTGCGATCGGTGCGATCCTTAGTTTCTTCTCGCGTTTGCTTAAGGGAGAGCCTGTTAAAAAGGAAGAATCAGCATCTGCTTCACGCGCGGACGAACAGTCGTCAGATGAAGGGTTCGACTGGCAAGATATATTTGATCCTGATACATGGAAAGATAAAGAGCCTGAGCCTTCATCTGCACCTGCGCCAAAATCTGAGCCTCAGATCGTAACAGCATTAGACGAGCGTAAGACGCGCGTGAAACAGGAAGAGCTAGAGCGGTTGCAGCAACAGTTAGAGCAAAAAATAAATCGTATGAAAAAACAAACAGTGGTTACACGAAAGCCACAGCAGCAATCGCCTGCAGCAAGTCCATTGCACTTTAGCCGTCCTTCTGGTCAAGAAGCGATGCGTGCGGTTGTGTGGGCTGAAATCATCGGGTCACCTAAAGGGCGAAAACAGGTACAATCTCGTTTGGTGAGAAGATAAAAGCAACATGTGACCATTTAGATGGCTGTATATGATAACTGAAAATGAAGCAAAAGCCGTGATGTCAATGACATGACGGCTTTTTGTGTGCTATTTAAAGGGTCTTTTTCATACACTCATACGAGAGGGGGAGAGCTGCATGAAGAAAATGGCAAACAATATGAAACGTTGGTTTGGCCAACGCATGCAGCTACCGGCAGATGTCATGATGGATCTGCCACGAATTACGATGATTGGACAACTGCATATTTATATTGAAAACCATTGCGGTGTACAGCGCTTTTCACGGGAAGAAATATGTTTATTTTTAAAACAGGGGCAGTTACTCATTCGTGGAAGTGGCTTTATATTAAAAACGATTATGCCTGAGGAACTTTTATTAGAAGGACGTATTGAGCATGTGTCATTTATACAAGACGAAACGAAAAAGAAATAGAAATAAAGGAGAGGGCATTTGTGCGAAACAACGCGGCAAAACAAATACGTGGTTATGTGACAGTTGAGATCACAATGGAAGAACCAACGCGGTTATTAAATGCTTGCTTAAGGAGAAAGATAGAAATATGGAATGTCCGATATAAAAAAGGTGATACGCTCCAGTTTGACATGTTTCTTGATCATGTTCACGATCTTAGAATGTTGTTGCGTGCATTTAAATGTAAGACAACCTTTAAGAGGCGTAGTGGATTCCCTTTCTTTTTAAAACAAATGCGCGTTCGAATTGGATTGTCGCTGGGCGTTGTTCTCTTTGCTACCATGATGATGTTAGCAGCAAATATGGTGTGGGATATTGAAATTAAAGGAGCAAGCCCGAAAGTGGCGCAGGAGCTACGTGAAGTAGTGGACGCACTTGGAATCAAACGAGGAAAATTCCAATTTCTTTTACCACCACCGGATGAAATTCAACTTCTTGTCACAGAAGAAGTGGACGAGGCAACTTGGATTGGGGTGCGTAAAAAAGGGACGACCTTTGAATTTGAGGTTGTGGAGCAAGTGAGGCAAGCGCCAGCAGAGCGGTTAAGCCCTCGCCATCTCGTTGCTTCAAAACGGGCGGTCATTCATAAGATTTTTGTCGAAAACGGGAAAGCTTTAAAACATACAAATGATTATGTGGAGAAGGGGGATGTCATTGTTTCGGGTGTCATTGGTGTAGAGGGAAAAGAAAAGATTGTTGCCGCAAAAGCGACTGTGATCGGTGAAATATGGTATACTTCAAATGTAACCATTCCATTAAAAAACACGTTTACAACGTTGACAGGCACGCAAAAAAACCGACGCTCACTTGTGCTTGGCGGTTTTGAAGTTCCCGTTTGGGCGTTTACAAAGCCGGCGTATGAGCAGTATGAGACATTTGAGCGAGAAACAGACTGGTCATTATTTGGTTATCGGTTACCAGTTCAGTTCAAAACGACAGAACAACGTGAAACATTTTCATTTGAACGTACGTATACAGAAGAAGAGGCAAAAAAAGTCGCAATGGCAGGGGCACGGACAGAATTACGGGAGCGGCTACCGGAAGATGCAGTCATTAAATCTGAAAATATTTTGCAGCAACGTGTTGAGGATGGTACAGTTTCATTAACGATTCATTACCAAGTTTTAGAAGAAATTACGCAAGAAAAACCAATTATACAAGGAGACTGATGCGATTGTCAGAAGCATTTGTAATCCAACTAGATACAGAAGATGCTGCGTTGACGCAAGCATTATATGGTCCAGGTGATGCACATTTACACCAGTTAGAACAAGCATTATCCCTTCAACTCGTGACACGCGGAGAGGAGATTTTGGCAACCGGAGAAAAAGGCAATGTTGATCGGGCGACCCGTGTGCTGAAAGCGCTTGTCCAAGTAGTGAGCCAGAAAATCGAATTGACGGAACGTGATGTGCTCTATGCGGTCCAATTAGAAGCGCAAGGGAAACTGGATGACTTACATGACCTATACGGTGATAAAATTACAACGACGATTAAAGGAAAAGAGGTCCAGGCGAAAACACTCGGACAACGACATTACGTGTCTCTCATCAAAAATAAGGACATGGTTTTTGGTGTCGGACCTGCAGGCACAGGAAAAACGTATTTAGCTGTTGTCATGGCAGTAACGGCACTGAAGGAAGGCAAAGTGGAGCGCATTGTTTTATCAAGACCTGCTGTAGAAGCAGGCGAGAGCTTAGGTTTTTTACCGGGTGACTTGAAAGAAAAGGTTGATCCGTATTTGCGTCCTATTTATGATGCGTTGCATGACGTTTTAGGTGTAGAACATACAGCGAGACTGATGGAAAAAGGAACGATTGAAGTGGCGCCACTCGCATATATGCGCGGACGTACTTTAGAAAATGCGTTTGTCATTTTAGATGAGGCACAAAACACGACAGAAGAACAAATAAAAATGTTTGTGACCCGGTTAGGATTTGGTTCAAAGATGGTCGTCAACGGTGACTTGACGCAAATTGATTTACCAAAGGGAAAACGATCGGGATTGAAAGCTGCTACTGAAAAGTTAAAGCACGTATCTGGCATTGGATTTTCATATTTACAAGCAAGTGATGTGATTCGTCATGTGTTGGTACAGCAAATTTTACATGCGTATGAGAGCGAAAGTCAGGAGTCTGAGGCGGGAAGTTAGAAAGGATTTTAATGAGTTAGCCCGGAGCTCCCCTCCGGCAACCAATTTCTGAACGCTTGAATGGAGGTGATGAAATGACAAAGAAGAAAAAAGCTTCTGCGGCGTCTGGATGGTGGTCGAAAGTCAAACATCAGCCATATACGCGAGCGGTGATTTTCGCGCTCATTGGCGTGATCATGTATGTCATGATGATTGACAATATCATACCTGAGCGTTTAAACATTGCATTGTCAACGCCTGCGGAACAGGATCTTCATTCCCGTGTAACAGTGGAAGATAAACAAGCGACGGAAAAGCGGCGTGAAGAAGCAAGAGAAAGTATTGAATCACAGATGAAGCACAAGAAAAATTATAAAGAAGAGCGTCGGCAACATGTAGAAACGATTTTTAGTGTGGTTGCTAAAGTGCGTGATGAAGCGAAAGAAGCCGACAAGAAGATGTCGGTCAAGGATCAGATTAAGGAAATACGTAACGATTTTTCAGATAGCATGAACACAGAGATTTCTGATGATCAGTTGACTGTCTTGTTAGATACGCCCGATCAACAATTCGAGCTTGCCAAAGATACAGCGGTAAGTGCTGTTTATGAAACGATGAGTGAACAAATTCGCGTCGGTGAGCTGCAAGAGGCAAAGCAGCTGGCAAAAGAACAAGTGGCAAGTGTGTCTAATTTAATGGCAGGCGTGCGAGAAACGGTAAGTGGTCTTGTGGATACTGCAATTACGTTTAATGTGACATATGATGCAGAAGCTACAGAACGTTTACGTAAAGAAGCCGCAGATGAAGTTGAACCGGTAGTGATTCGCGATGGGGAATTGCTCGTGAAAGCAGGGGACATGATCACACATCCTGTGTATGAAAAGTTACGGCTAGTCGGTTTGTTAGATGATGCCCCGATTATTTATCCTTATATTGGACTAGCGCTGCTCGTATCTTTAATCGTGGGGATGTTGGTTTATTTTTTAAACGACTCTCAAACAAGTGTCGCGACAAACCATTCACACTTACTCATGTTTGCAATGGTGTTTGTCATGATGTTATTAATTTTAAAGGGATGTAGTTATTTGGCTCCAATGGTTGATCAGAGTGGTTTAGGGTATGCCGTTCCAGCAGCTGCAGGTGCGATGTTACTGTCACTACTCATTCATCCTAAGATTGCGATTATGACAAGCTTTATTTTTGCGATCATTGGTAGTGTATTTTATAACAACGATTCTCCAGGGACATTTGCGTTTACGTACGGTTTATATATTCTTATCAGTTGCTTAAGTGCCATTTACTTTTTAAAGCATACAAATCGGGCCACGCGTATTTTGCGGGCAGGATTTTTTGTCGCTTGTGCGAACATCGTGACGGTACTCACACTTTTGTTGATCAAGACAATTCATATTGATTGGGTTGAATTTGGTATACATTTTGGCGCAGCATTCTTATCGGCTTTTATTGCTGCTGTACTAACGATTGGAATTTTGCCGTTTATTGAGACAGGTTTTGGTGTGTTGTCTGTATCTCGCTTGATTGAGTTGTCAAATCCGAATCATCCGTTACTGAGAAAAATATTAATTGAAGCACCCGGAACGTATCACCACAGTGTTGTTGTCGGTAACTTATCAGAAGCAGCTTGTGAAGTGCTCGGTGAAAATGGATTGCTCGCACGTGTGGGTGCGTATTATCATGACTTAGGAAAAACAAAACGCCCTCACTTTTTTATCGAGAATCAGTTAAAGGGGGAAAACCCTCATGATAAAATTTCTCCACAACTGAGTAAAACGATTATCATTTCACATCCGTATGACGGTGCAGAATTGTTACGTGAACATAAAATGCCAAAAGAGATCATTGATATCGCTGAACAACATCACGGGACAAGCTTACTAAAATACTTTTATCATAAAGCGAATGAAGAAAGCGATCAGCCATTACCTGAATCCCAATTCCGTTACCCGGGTCCGAAACCACAAACGAAAGTCACATCGATCATCTCTATTGCTGATAGTGTGGAGGCAGCTGTTCGCTCAATGCAAAAACCAACACCGGAGAGAATCGAGCACCTTGTTGATAAAATCATTAAAGATAAGCTAGAAGATGGTCAATTTGATGAATCAGACTTAACGTTAAAGGAATTGAATAAGATTAAGCGATCAATCTGCGAGACGTTAAAAGGAACTTTCCATCAACGGATTGAGTACCCAGAAGACACGTTAAAAGGAGACAAGTAAATGTTAGAGATTGAAGTAACCGATGAAACAAACACACTGACTTCAGCACAATTAACGATTGCTAAGCAAGTATTGACTCATGCAGCAGCAGAAGAAAATGTCAGTCGTCTAAGTGAAGTGTCTGTAACGTTTGTTGATGAAAAAGAGATCCAGTCTTTAAATGCTACACACCGCGGGTTAGACAAAGCAACAGATGTGTTGTCCTTCGCTTTACATGATGGTGAAGAAGAGGTGGATTTGATTCTACCTGAAGGGATGAGCGACATGCTTGGCGATATCGTTATTTCGGTGCCGCATATAGAGCGCCAGGCATCAGAGTACGGGCATACGTATGAACGAGAGCTTGCATTTTTACTTGTGCACGGTTTTTTACATCTATTAGGGTACGATCATATGAATGAAACGGATGAAAAAAAGATGTTCACAAGACAGGAGGAGATTTTACAATCTTATGGGCTTGGAAGACCGCAATCGTAAAGGGATTCGTCGGCTGTTTCGATCTTTTGGTTATGCAATGTCAGGGCTCGTTTATGTATGCAAAAATGAGCAAAACATGCAAGTTCATCTTGTCAGTGCCGCACTTGTCATATGTGCGGGATGGTATTTAGCTATTCCCCTAACCCATTGGCTCGTGTTGCTGCTCGTGATTGGGGGCATGCTTACGTTAGAAATTATGAATACCGCCATCGAGCGAACGGTTGACTTAGTCGTAGAAGCGTATCATCCATTAGCGAAGCGGGCGAAAGATATTGCAGCTGCGGCGGTGTTTATGTTCAGTTTATTTGCTGTAATAATTGGTCTGTTTATTTTTATCCCACCAATTGTAAAATTGTTTTGAGAGGAGCATATTTATGGATAAGAAAGCATTAATGGAGCAAGCGCTGGAGGCACGACGTCATGCGTATATTCCTTATTCATCCTTTGCAGTCGGAGCGGCGTTGTTACTTGCTGATGGGACAGTTGTACATGGTGCCAACATTGAAAATGCTTCGTACGGTTTAACAAATTGTGCCGAGCGAACAGCACTTTTCAAGGCATACAAAGAGGGGCATGCGCCGTTTCAAGCGATCGCAGTTGTCGCCGATACCGATGAACCAATTTCTCCTTGTGGGGCTTGTCGTCAAGTATTAGTTGAGCTTTGTCCGCCGGATATGCCTGTTTATTTAGGGAACTTACAAGGTGATTGGCAAGAAACAACTGTTCAAGCACTATTACCAGGATTTTTTAAAGCGGAGGACATGTATGAGCGTTAAGGAACAATCATTTAAGTCAGGTTTTGTCTCGATTATCGGTCGACCGAATGTCGGCAAGTCGACGTTATTAAACCATGTGATCGGTCAAAAAATTGCAATCATGTCAGACAAACCACAAACAACGAGAAACAAAGTACAAGGCGTGTATACGGATGCTGATGTGCAAGTTATTTTCATTGATACACCAGGGATCCATAAGCCGAAACATCGTCTCGGTGATTTCATGATGAAAGTGGCTAAAAATACGTTACGTGAAGTCGATCTCATTTTATATGTCATTTCTGCCGATGAACAATTCGGCCCGGGTGAACAATATATTCTCGAACGTTTACAGGAAACGAACCAGCCGGTATTTTTGGTCGTTAATAAAATTGATAAGGTGACCTCAGATGAATTGCTTCATATGATCGCATCTTATAAGGATCGGTATGATTTTGCAGAAATTGTTCCGATTTCAGCACTGGAGGGTGAGAATGTCCCAACACTGATGAAACAAATTGTGTCTTATATGAAAGAAGGACCTCAATATTATCCGGCTGACCAAGTGACAGACCACCCAGAACGATTCATTGTTTCCGAGCTCATTCGTGAGAAGGTGTTGCAGTTAACACGCGAAGAAATTCCCCATGCAATCGCGGTTGTTATTGAACAAATGAAGCGGCGGGACAATGGAAAAGTGTATGTAGGAGCGACGGTCATTGTCGAGCGTTCTTCGCAAAAAGGAATGATTATCGGGAAGCGTGGGGCAATGTTGAAAGAGATCGGTCAGCTTGCACGTGCAGATATTGAAGCCTTGCTTGGTTCGGGCGTGTTTTTAGAATTATGGGTGAAGGTGCAAAAAGATTGGCGTAATCGTCCTGCACAACTACGCGATTTTGGTTTTAATGAAGAGGACTATTCGTAAGCAGGCACGTAATTTTGAAAAAGTCAAGGGTGGGGAATTAACAATTTTTCCATAGCATGATACGTGCGTCTACAGGTGAACATAACAAGCAAAGGGTCGCCCCGTAAAAGACGGTGCGTTTGTAAAAGAACCTAGGAAATGAAAGGGTGGCTTTTAATGCTTGAGCTATTATGGAAAGTATTTTCGCAGACAGGGAATGTAGACATGTATTTGTTATTGAAAGAGCTAGAGGAAAACGGAGAAGACCTTGAAAATAACACAAGTGAAACCGGCTCACTTGGTCCTTCTCCTCTTTAAAAACCCGCACCAATATAGGGAGAGGTCATGTTAAAAAAAGTCGACGGCATTGTGCTGAAATCGATTGATTACGGAGAGACAGATAAAATTGTGACATTGTATACAACGTCTTATGGGAAGATGGCTGTGTTAGCAAAAGGGGCCAAAAAAGGGACGAGCCGTTTTTCAGCAGTGACACAGCCATTTGTATATGGGTCGTTTTTGTTTTTTCAAGGACGAGGCATGCCATCACTTAGTCAAGGTGATGTGTTGCAGTCGTTTAAAACAATCCATATGGATATGACAAAAGCTGCGTATGCCGCATACATGGTAGAGTTAGTCGATAAACTTACAGAAGCGCGGCGGATATATTTGCATGTATTTGACTGGCTTATTGTCGCACTAAAACAACTTGAAACAGGATACGATGGTGAAGTGATTGCACGTATCGTCGATTTGAAAATGTTAACGGTCGCCGGCGCAAAACCTGTGTTGGATTATTGCGCGGTTTGTCGTTCAGACACTCATGATCCAACCGTATTTTCGATTACACAGGCAGGTTTTTTATGTGTCACTTGCGCGTACCGTGATCAGCATGCTTATCCAATATCAATTACCTTTGCCCAGTTGTTACGTACACTTTATTATGTCGACTTAAACAAGATCGGCACAATTTCAATTTCAGCAAGCACAAAGAAGCGACTCCGTACAATGTTGCATATGTATTACGACGAATATGTAGGGATTCATTTAAAGACACGGGGGTTTATTACGCAACTAGAGCGGTATGATCCACGTCTTTTCACGCTTGACAATGATTAAAAAAGCGACTATAATGAGCAAACAACGAAAAGGTGCGTCTGAGGGAAAAAAGAGCGTTTGCGTCACTTGATGCATAGCGATCCTAGGGTGGTGTGAGCTAGGACATCAAAGCAAGTGTACAGGCAATTCCCGAGCATAATCGGATAAAGTGATCGACCATCCAGCAGTCAGGAATTAGAGACCAGAAGTCGGAACAAAAGGGCATCATCCGACCTCGGGCGACTGATTTTTGACTTCCGGTCGATAAGTAGGGTGGAACCGCGGGCAAACTGCTCGTCCCTATGCCACATGGGCGTAGAGGCGAGTTTTTTTGTCGTCTACTGCCCCTAATAAAGGAGGACAATCAATGGATGTTCAGTCAATGATTTTAACGTTGCAATCTTTTTGGTCAAAGCAAAACTGTATCATTATGAATGCCTATGACATAGAGAAAGGGGCGGGAACGATGAGTCCGCATACATTGCTACGTACAATCGGCCCTGAGCCATGGAACGTGGCCTATGTGGAACCGTCGCGCCGTCCTGCTGACGGGCGTTACGGAGAAAATCCAAATCGCTTATACCAACATCACCAATTCCAAGTCATTATGAAACCATCGCCGCTTCATATTCAGGAGCTCTATTTAGATAGTTTGCGGGCGTTAGGTATTGATCCGTTAGCGCACGACATTCGTTTTGTGGAAGATAACTGGGAGAATCCGACGCTTGGCTGTGCAGGCCTCGGCTGGGAAGTATGGTTAGATGGCATGGAGATCACGCAATTTACGTACTTCCAGCAAGTAGGTGGTATGGAAGCGAATCCCGTCTCTGCCGAAATTACGTATGGCCTTGAGCGGTTAGCGATGTATATTCAAGACAAGGAAAATGTGTTTGAGCTTGCCTGGGTCGATGAATTTACATACGGTGATATTTTCCATCAGCCAGAGTACGAGCATTCTAAATATACGTTCGAGGTGTCGGACACGAAGATGTTGTTTTCGCTGTTCTCGACGTATGAAACAGAGGCGACGCGTGCACTTGAGGCAGGACTTGTCTTTCCTGCGTACGATTACATTCTCAAATGTTCGCACACGTTCAATCTGCTTGATGCACGGGGCGCGATTTCAGTCACTGAACGAACTGGATATATTGGGCGTGTACGTACGCTTGCGCGGAAAGCAGCGCGTCTCTATTATGATGAAAGAGAAAGGCTTGGTTTTCCGATGTTAAAGAAGGAGGGCTCCTCACATGAATCATAAGCCATTGTTATTAGAAATTGGTGTAGAAGAATTGCCAGCACGAGAAGTCGTACCGGCTGTGAAGCAGCTCGGTGAGAAAGTGCGCGCATGGCTGGATGACAAAGGATTGTCATATGAAAAAGTCGAGACGTACGCGACACCGCGGCGTTTGGCTGTCATTGTTGAGGCACTTGCTGTAAAGCAGCCAGATGTCACTGCTGAAGTACGTGGACCGGCAAAAAGGATTGCGATGGATGCTTCTGGTGAATGGACAAAAGCGGCCCTTGGGTTTGCCCGCGGTCAAGGCGTCGAGGCGCAAGCACTTCAAGTCAAGCACGTTGGAGATGTCGAATATATTTTTGCCAATACATTTACGGCTGGAAAAGAAACGATTTCCCTTTTGCCTGAGCTAAAAGATATCGTAACGTCCCTTAATTTTTCGAAAAATATGCGTTGGCATACGTATGATTTACGTTACGCGCGCCCGATTCAATGGCTTGTGGCGCTTTATGGAGAAGACGTTGTCCCTTTTTCAATCACAGCCGTTTCAACAAACCGACATACAAAGGGGCACCGCTTTTTAGGGGAGGAAGTCACGTTACACTCTCCGGATGAGTATGTAGAAAAGTTAGAAGCGCAATATGTCATGGTTGATGTAGAGAAGCGTAAGTCGCGCATTTGTATGCAATTAGAACAACTGATGACGAAAAATGGTTGGCATATTCCAATTGACAAAGCATTGTTGGAAGAAGTGACGAACTTAGTGGAATATCCAACGGCACTTGCAGGTCAGTTTGATGAAGCATTTCTATCTTTGCCAAAAGAAGTGCTTGTAACGACCATGCGTGAGCACCAACGCTATTTTCCAGTTACAGACGCCAATGGTCAGTTGCTTCCTTATTTTGTGACCATTCGCAATGGGAACGATGCATCTATCGCGCAAGTGGTGAAGGGTAATGAAAAAGTGTTGCGGGCTCGCTTGGCAGATGCGAAATTTTTCTATGAAGAAGACGGGAACCTTTCAATAGAAGATGCATTAGCGAAACTTGATCACATTGTTTTTCACGAATCAGTTGGGACAATTGGCGAGAAAGTGGCGCGCACGACCGCGATAGCCACATGGTTAGCAGCACAAAGTGGTTTATCAGAAGCGGAACAAGAGACGGTGCGTCGTGCTGCAGCAATGAGCAAATTTGATCTTGTGACGAATATGGTAGGTGAATTTCCAGAACTACAAGGACGAATGGGGCAAGTGTACGCGCTGAAAGCAGGTGAGGCGGAAGCAGTTGCAACAGCCATTTATGAGCAATATTTGCCACGGTTTGCAAAAGACGTGACGCCAACAAGTGCAGCGGGAACAATGCTTGCGTTAGCAGACCGCCTAGATACGCTTGTATCATGTTTTGGAATTGGACTCATTCCAACCGGTTCTCAAGATCCCTATGCACTGAGACGACAAGCAAGTGGCGTTGTTTACCTGTTACTTGCCTATAAATCCCGACTACATTTGGATACATTACTTGATTATGCGTTGGAAGTTGCCTCAAAAGAAGGATTTATGACTACGTCTGTCGAAGAAACAAAGGAGACGCTCTTAACATTTTTTGAGACACGTTTGAAATACGCTTTTACTGAAGCCGGAAATCGCTATGACGTGGTCGATGCAGTGCTACAAGCTCCACAAACGGATGTAGAAACAATGCTTGCGAAAAGCCAGTTGCTCACAGAAAAGGTGGATGACGCGACATTTAAAAAGAGTGTAGAAGCGTTTCGACGTGTGACAAATTTAGCAACAAAAGCAACACACGACGAGGAAGTGTCAAATGATCTTTTTGAAAATGAGTCAGAAAGTATGTTATGTCAAGCAACGTTGAAAGTCGAAAAAGAGATGGGTCAAGCTTTAGCGGCACGTGATGTGAAAGCAGCGTTTGCATCATTAACAGCGTGTGAACCGGCAATTGCTGCGTTTTTCGCGGACACGATGGTCATGTGTGACGATGCGCGCATCCGTCACAATCGGTTGGCATTGTTGCGACGGCTGGCACAGTCGATAGAAGCTTTTGCTGACTTTCAGCAACTCGTTCTTCCTACGTGAGTAAGGCAAAAGAGAGGTGATCCAAATCGAACTGTCGAAGCGTCAACAACAAATTATTGACATTGTGAAAGAGAATGGCCCCATAACAGGGGAGCATATCGCTGAGCGGCTCTCTTTGGCGCGGGCGACACTTCGTCCAGATTTGGCCATCTTAACGATGTCCGGATATTTGGATGCACGACCACGTGTTGGTTATTTTTATACAGGGAAAACAGGCGGGCAAATGTTGTCAGATAAAATTAAAGATATTACAGTTGCCCATTACCAGTCACGTCCTGTACTCGTTTCAGCGTCATCATCTGTATATGAAGCGATTTGTACGATGTTCTTAGAGGACTGTGGCACCTTATTCGTTGTGGATAAATCAAATACATTAATTGGTGTTGCTTCTAGAAAAGACCTTTTGCGCGCAAGTTTAGGCGAGGGGTCGTTAGAAACAACCCCAGTGAGTGTCGTGATGTCCCGCATGCCTAACATCGCGATGTGTCAGAAGGAAGATGCAATCATTGAAGTCGCACAAACGTTAATGACACGACAAATAGATGGATTACCTATTGTGAAAAAAGTCGCTGTAGGATCAGGATATGAGGTCATTGGACGCGTAACGAAAACAAATTTGACCGCGCTATTGGTTGATTTGGCAAATAATGATTTTGAATGAGATGAAATAGTGATAGTAGAACATATAGTTCATTTTTTAAGGGGATGAATCCAGTGATGACAAAGAGCCGTGAACGCCTTGTCGTATATGTCGTTTCAGATTCAGTTGGAGAAACGGCTGAACTTGTTGCCAAAGCGGCAATGAGCCAATTTAGTGAAGCGGGCGTCGATCTTCGTCGCATTCCTTACGTTGAAGACAAAGGAACATTGAAAGAAATTATTGAGCTTGCTCAAGAAGAAGATGCACTCATAGCATTTACGCTTGTGATCCCAGAAATGAAACACTTTTTATTAACAGAAGCGGCGGCAGTTGGGGTGGAAACGGTCGATATCATTGGTCCAATGTTGGCGAAGATCCATGAATTGACAAATGAAGAGCCTCGTTATGAACCGGGATTGATTCATCGCTTAGATGAAGATTATTTTCGTAAGGTCGAAGCGATCGAATTTGCGGTAAAGTATGATGACGGTCGTGATCCTCGAGGGATTATTTTAGCAGATGTCGTATTAATTGGTGTGTCTCGCACGTCTAAAACCCCACTTTCACAGTATTTAGCGCACAAACGGTTTAAAGTAGCTAACGTTCCGCTCGTACCCGAGGTGGAACCACCAGAAGAGTTATTTCATATCTCACCAAAAAAATGTGTCGGTTTAAAAATTAGTCCAGAAAAGTTAAATGGCATTCGTGCTGAACGTTTAAAAGCATTAGGTTTGAAAACGGAAGCCAAATATGCAGATATGAACCGTATTAAGGAAGAATTGGACTATGCATCACGTGTGATGGCAAGAATTCAATGTCCCATCATCGATGTTTCAACAAAGGCAGTTGAAGAAACAGCAAATATGATTTCTGATATGTTTCGGAAAAAAGGATAAAGGATGAAGTGGTAGTCCTTTAAATAGATCTATTTATAAACACGCGTGAAATGACGTCTTTTCAAACCCGTTACTTTTCAGTATAATGGGTACTTGTGATTGTTTTTAATGATGTGTATGTATATTGGGCGCATCTAGCAAATAAATATGGAAAAGTCAAGACTTTTTTCTGTTTTTTTGGCAATGATAGAAGAGGAAGCATAAAAATGGTGCCTTCGACATATTTTTTTTGTTTTCGTCAAGTTAGGAAGGAAATACTCGTCATGGTGTAGAAAGATATAGTTATGGGAACAAAAAGAAACCAAATTGTATATGTAGATGCTGATTCGTGTCCTGTAAAAGAAGAAATTATTTCTTTGTGTGAGACGTATGAATGTGACGTGGTGTTTGTTTGTTCCTATGCCCACGATCTAAACGCACCAGCACATATAAAAATTGTGCAAGTAGATTGTCATAAAGAAGCTGTTGATTTATATATTTTAGCAGCAGTTAAAGAGACTGACGTATGTGTGACACAAGATTATGGTCTCGCTTCGCTCTTACTGATGAAAGGAGTGTACGTCGTCTCTCCACGTGGACATCGTTACGACGAGAAAACAATGGATGAGATGTTACAGTCGCGCTACCTTTCACAAAAGGAGCGACGATCAGGAAAGAAAGTACGCGGGGGGCCGAAAAAATTTACAGCAATTGAGCGGGATCGTTTTAAACAAAATTTGGCTTCTTTGCTGGATGGTGAGTGAGCGTACGAAAGGATTTGGTGATTGCCCATGGTGGATAAAATACAGGATGAGCAATTGGCTGAGATTCGTAGGGCAAATGACATTGTAGAAGTGATTGGTGAATATGTCCAGCTCACAAAGCAAGGGCGTGGTCATAGTGGACTTTGTCCATTTCATCACGAAAAGACACCATCATTTTCTGTCTCGAGTGAGAAGCAGTTGTATCATTGTTTTGGGTGCGGTGCAGGAGGCAATGTGTTTACCTTTTTGCAAGAAATAGAAGGCTGGCATTTTACCGAAGCGGCACATCATTTGGCGCGTAGGGCACGTATTGCGCTGCCAGAAGCAACAAAAAATACCACTCATAAGACAAGTATGCACGCTGATCTCCAGGTGATGAAAGAAGCGCATACGCTCGCGGCGGAAACGTATCATAATGTATTACGCATGACTGAAGAAGGTGCACCTGGACGGGTGTATGCAGAGGAGAGAAAGTTATCTGCTGCACAACTTGAGCACTTTCAAATCGGCTACGCACCGGACCATTGGGAGGCACTTACGACGATTTTTTCAAACAAGAAGTGGTCTCTCTCGCTCATGGCACAATGTGGATTGCTTTCCGCAAGAAAACAAGCTGAAGGGTACTATGATTTATTTCGGCATCGCCTCATGTTTCCTGTGAAAGATGGCAAAGGACAGGTCATTGCGTTTGGTGGTCGGGCGATTGGCGCTGACCAGCCCAAATATTTAAACAGTCCAGAAACCCCATTGTTTCAAAAAGGGAAGACACTGTTTAACTTGCATGATGCAAGGTCAGGTATGAGACAGCGTGACCAAGTGATTTTATTTGAAGGAGCGTTTGATGTCATTGCTGCATGGCAAACAGGTGTTACAAATGCGGTTGCGACTTTTGGTACGGCGCTGACAATTGAACAGGCGACATTGTTGCGGCGAAATGTTTCGCAAGTTGTTCTTTGTTATGACGGTGATCAGGCTGGGCTTGAAGCAACACGTAAAGCGATTTCCGTGCTTGAAGGTGTAGGGTGTGAAGTGAAAATATGTTTGTTACCAGACGGACTTGATCCAGACGGATTTATTGCTCATCACGGCGCACAGTCATTTCGATTGCATTTGGAAAAAGAATTGATGTCGGTTATGATGTTTCGTATGCATGATCGTAGGATTGGGAAAAATCTTCAAAATGAAGGAGATCGGTTACGCTATATTGAAGAAGTAATGCGGGATTTAGCAAAGTATCCGCAAGCAGTCACACGTGAATATTATATGCGCCAACTAGCAGATGAGTTCGGCTTATCAATAGAAGTGCTTCGCGAGGAACAGACGCGTTTTAGAAAAGAGGTGGCACAGGCAAAGCGAAAAGAAGAAAATTCGTTTGCTAAGGCGCCGTCTGAAAGAAAATCTAATATACGCTTACCAGCAGCATATGTGCAGGCAGAAAGGGCTTTACTCGGTTATATGTTGCGCGATATTGAAATGGTATGGCGTGTGTCTACCCAATTAACAGGACAGTTTAATATTGATGCGCATCAAGCGTTATATGCGTATTTATTATCATTTGTGTCACGAACACCTGGAGCAAATATGGATCTTTTTATTGCCGAGCTAGAGGATCGCGACCTTGCGCGTCTTGCAGCTGAATTATTAGTACAGCCATTAGAGGAACCATGTAGCGATGAGGCATTTCGCGATTATATAAAGCGGATTGAACAATACCCAAAATGGGCACAATTACTTGCACAGAAACAAGCGATTAAGCAAGCAGAGGACCCAGTAGCTGCGGCAAAGCTTGCCCAAGCATTGCAGGAAGAGTCACTCCGATTAAAGAATGAATTTGCCAGCAGCTAAGTTAGCAGCGTCAATTTTGGAAGGAGGGGATCGTATGGCGGAAAAAACACCACGTCCATTGACAGAAGGTGATCTTACCATCGATCAAATGAAGGAACAACTTGTCGAGCTTGGGAAGAAGCGTGGCACGCTCACATACGCTGAAATTATAGAGAAAATGGCTGTCTATGAGCAAGACTCTGACCATATGGATGAGTTTTATGAGTACCTTGGTGAACAAGGGATTGAACTGGTAAATGAACCCGATGATGAGGCTGCGACGATTCGTCAAGTAGTGAAAGAAGAGGATGAATTTGATTTAAACGACCTGAGTGTACCACCAGGTATAAAAATTAATGACCCTGTTCGAATGTATTTAAAAGAAATAGGTCGCGTCGCATTATTGTCTGCCGATGAGGAAGTGAATTTGGCTAAACGAATTGAACAAGGAGACGAGGAAGCAAAGAAGCGGTTAGCAGAAGCAAATTTACGGTTAGTGGTTTCAATTGCGAAACGTTACGTCGGGCGTGGGATGTTGTTCCTTGACTTAATTCAAGAAGGGAACATGGGACTCATTAAGGCGGTCGAGAAATTTGATCATGACAAAGGCTTTAAATTTAGTACGTATGCAACATGGTGGATTCGTCAAGCCATTACACGCGCGATCGCTGACCAAGCACGTACGATTCGGATCCCGGTGCATATGGTTGAGACCATTAATAAGTTGATCCGTGTACAACGACAACTTTTACAAGAATATGGGCGTGAACCGTCGCCTGAAGAAGTTGCAAAGGAGATGGAATTAACCCCAGAGAAAGTGCGCGAAATTCTTAAAATCGCTCAAGAGCCTGTGTCATTGGAAACACCCATTGGTGAAGAGGATGACTCTCACTTAGGTGACTTTATTGAGGACCAAGAAGCGCTTGCCCCATCCGATGCAGCAGCGTACGAATTGTTAAAAGAACAACTAGAAGATGTGCTTGATACATTAACTGACCGTGAAGAAAATGTGCTCCGCTTGCGTTTTGGTTTAGATGATGGACGTACGCGTACACTTGAAGAAGTAGGAAAAGTGTTTGGCGTCACGCGCGAACGTATTAGACAAATTGAAGCAAAAGCACTGCGTAAATTGCGTCATCCGAGCCGCAGCAAGCGATTAAAAGACTTTTTAGAGTAGTCGACAACCATCTGACCTTAAAGGTGAGAAGAGAGGTCAGATGCGTCACTCTTTTAAAAGGAAAAAAGCGTTTTTCTCTTACTTCTTTTATTGTACTGTGTGCGCGCACAGAATGCAAATGAGATGGACTTTTTGTCACAATGGAGAAAAACGTATGCTCTCTTTTCATATGAACAAAAGTAAAGTAAAATAAGGTGGATGCGGTTTCTTTTACATATATTTTGAAACAGCAACAGAGAAAGGGGTCGATCAAATGAAGGGACGTCCGTTACTCCCATTTGCGCTTATCGCGCTACTTGGGGTCATCCTTGTTGTCGTACTTTCGACAGTAGGACAACAACAACGCGCAAATATGGATAAAGAAGGTGATGACACTGGTGAACCAATGGTCATCGAAGATCCAATTGCTCATGGAGAACAAGTTGTACAAAAATCATGTGTGTCCTGTCATGCAACGGATTTAGCTGGGACAGGCAATGCACCTGCATTAAATGCGTTAGAAGGTAAATTAAGTAAGGAAGAAATCATTGAAGTCGTAAAAAATGGCCGAGGTGGGATGCCATCCTTTAGCGGTACATTCAAAGATGAAGAAATCGATGCAATTGCAGAATACTTGTTATCTCTATCAAAGTAAGGTGAAAAAGCAGGGGGCGACCTCTGCTTTTTCAATAAGGATGTGAAAACGTGAATGAACAAAATCTCTCAAAACGATTAGCGTGTGTTGCATCCTACTTAAGTGGTGTGACAAAAGTGGCCGACATCGGCTCAGATCACGCCTATTTGCCATGCTATCTGTGTTTAAAAAATGAAAACTGTTATGTGGTCGCTGGTGAAGTGAATGAAGGACCTTACCAATCCGCGAAAGCACAAGTGAGACAGGCTGGATTATGTGACCAGATTGATGTGCGGAAAGGAAACGGTCTCGCTGTTTTACGAGAAGAAGACGGTATTGAGGCGGTTGTTATTGCCGGAATGGGCGGTCCCCTCATTGTAGACATTTTAACAGACGGACGAGAAGCATTAAGAGATGTGCACATACTTGTGTTACAGCCGAATGTCGCGGCACAGGTCATTCGGTTATGGTGCGTCGCACATCATTGGACGCTTGTTGCAGAAGAAATTATAGAGGAAGACGGGAAAATTTATGAGGTACTTGTCGCTAAGAAGGAAAGTGGAAAAAGACAGGCATTGTCAGCAGCTGATTTATTGCTTGGTCCATTTTTAAGAAAAGAGAAATCAGCGGTATTCCGGAAAAAATGGTCTGAGGAAGTAGCGAGCTGGACGCGTGTCCTCGCGCAGTTAGATAAAAGTCAAGATCCAATCGCAGCAAGTGAGAAGCGACAAAAGATCGAGGAAAACATTGCGCTCGTTCGGGAGGTTTTACAATGAAAAAGAAAGCCTTGCATATGCAAACATTGCTCGCCCATTTTGCAACATTTGCACCGAAGCATTATGAAATGGACGGCGATAAGAACGGACTCATGGTCGGCACGTTAAATAAGCACGTCAAGCGTGTCATGACTGCCCTCGATGTGCTAGAAGAAACGATTGATGAAGCCATTGACGAGCAAGTTGACTTGATCATCGCCCATCATCCGCTCTTATTTCGTCCGTTAAAGCAAATTGATACGAGCACAGCGATTGGGCGGATCGTTTCCAAGGCACTCCAGCATGATATCACCATCTATGCGGCACACACAAATCTCGATGTCGCACAAGGTGGCGTCAATGACTTGCTTGCGAAGCAGTTAAACTTAACAAACACGCGGGTCCTCGTCCCGACACACACAGAAGCAATGCAAAAGCTTGTCGTCTTCGTCCCAATGTCACATATAGAAGAAGTGAGAGAAGCGCTCGGTCAAGCTGGTGCTGGTCATATCGGCGAGTATAGCCATTGTGCGTTTCAAACTGAAGGAACAGGCACATTCCGCCCGAGTGTTGGTGCCAATCCGTATATCGGTTCAGCTGGTAAACAAGAATTTGTGGAAGAAATCCGCCTCGAAACGATTGTGACGAAGAAGCAGTGTAAAGCTGTGCTGACAGCATTGAAGCGCACACACCCGTATGAAGAGCCAGCTTATGACGTGTATCCATTAGAGGAACCGGCAGAACAGCTCGGACTCGGACGGATCGGCTCAGTACATGAAGCGACAAACCTTAATGCATACGCGCGGTTTGTGAAAGAAGCCCTCCAGTTGCAGGCAGTACGTGTCGTTGGAAACGGTGATACACCAATCCGGAAAGTAGCTGTACTCGGAGGAGATGGCAATAAATACGTCGGGGCTGCGAAGCGAGCTGGTGCGGATGTACTCATTACTGGTGATGTGTACTACCACGTTGCCCAAGACGCTTTGATGGATGAATTTTGCCTCATTGATGCCGGGCACCATATTGAGCACGTTATGAAAGAAGGTGTTGCGTCGCGATTACAAGCGTTTGTAGTGCAGGAAGGCTATGACGCAGAAGTATTTGCCTCGACGCGGAGCACAGATCCGTTTTTGTTTGTTTAGATCGAGAAAACCTGTGTAGCACCGGTGTGGGGTTGTGCAGGTTTTTTGGGGTGGGTTGAACTTGCCTCTAATCATTAAGTGAAGGCAAGCGATATACTTTGTCAGATCTATAAGAGAAAATAAATGAATCATGCAGGATTTCCGTCTCCTTTTGTTGAAGTGTAACAACGAAGTACGAAAAATGACAGGAGGCGGTGTCGGGAATGGGTGTATCCGAGAAAAAACGAAGTTATCGAGATTTAAAGCCTTTAGAGGAAAAATTTACGTCTAGTCTTGGTGCAATGATTGCAGAGCACAAATTAACTGAGGCGGCATTAATGTACTGGTTGGAGAAAGAGAAGACAAGAGAGGGTATGACAGAATCTGAATTGCAGATTCATAAGAAGAGCTTCGCTTCTGTTGTACCAGAATTCAATCGGAGGCTCCATCTTTTCTTTGGAGAGCTGGAAGAGTCTTGGGAAACGTTGAAACAAGAAATCGTGAAATGTGTACAGACAGCAAAACAGCGCAAGTTTGTGATGGAGTATGTGTTTGAGCGGCAAAATGCTGTGAATAGCGAGAAAAAGAAGATGCGTAAGTTAGAAAAAAAGCTATGTCGCTACGCTGTGAAGTGGGGGAAAGAAGAGTAGGCGTAAACTTTTCAATAAAGTGTGTCAGTATGATATTTGAAAACCTTATGGGATATAAAAACAAAATAATTAAATACTATTAAACTTGTCGGTATGATTTGCAAGCGGTTCCTATGTGATGCGTACACAAACTAAAGATCTAGTCATAAAGTGTAATAAGGACAACGCACGACCCCGTTTGTGCAGAGTGAACCCGCTCGCTCCATGAGCGAGCGGGTACTCGTATTGATGAAATGTGTCAAGCTTTTAACATGTTCAGCTCTTTGGCGCTCGCACTTTTGGTAAAATTTTCTCCAGTGGTACTTTCTTCGTTGTGTCCCACGTCTCAGGATTTTCAGGCTCATATTGGCTAATGAAATTGATGACTTCTCGTGTGATGGGCGTTGGTGTAGATGCACCAGATGTCACCCCAACTTTTTTCGCCGATTTGATCCAATCAAGATTCAGCTCTGACAAGTCACCAATCCGGTAGGCAGGTGTGCCGGCAATTTGTTCTGATACTTGCGCTAAACGGTTGGAGTTGTTACTTTTTGGATCACCGACAACGATGACGACATCGCACGTGGCCGCTTGTTCGGCGACTGCTTCTTGCCGTACTTGTGTTGCCAAGCAAATCTCATTATGAACTTCAGCACGGGGATACATGTCCATGGCCCGCTTCATAATGTCAGCAACATCCCATTGGCTCATAGTGGTTTGGTTTGTAATAATGATGTCACGGTCATCAAGTTGTAGTTTTTCTAAGTCTTCAAGCGTTTCAACAAGATGAACAGCATCTGGGGCAACACCCATAGCGCCTTCTGGTTCAGGGTGACCTTGTTTCCCAATGTAAATAAATTGATGACCTTCTGCGGCTTTTTCACGAATTAAATCATGTGTTTTCGTGACGTCAGGGCAGGTCGCATCAATGCATGTAAGCCCTTTTTCACGCGCGAGACGGCGCACTTCAGGTGAAACGCCGTGTGCTGTAAAAATAACGGTACCGTGTGTCACATTTTTCAAGATTTCTAGCCGGTTCGGACCGTCGAGAGAAATGATGCCGTCTTCTTCAAACGCGTCTGTCACGTGTTGATTATGAACAATTTGACCTAATATATAAAGCGGTCGAGGTAGATCTAAATTTTGTGCGGCTTGTCGTGCCATGACCATCGCGTCAACGACACCATAACAATAGCCTCGTGGGGAAATTTTTAAAACGTCCATGTCAATTAATACCTCCTATGGAGAATGAGCAAAGAGGCAAGCGAAAAGGAACAACGCGGACAGCATTGTTCCTGGCTCCGGATCATTGATAGTGGAGATTCACTTGTCTTACATCTATTGTAAAGGAGAAAAGGTGTGTTCGCAATGTCATTGTGTTTGTTTCAGTACATTGGCATCGATAAATTCATATGCCTGCTCTTCTGAATAGTCATTGACAAGCGCGATCTCACTTGCAACAAGTTGACGCGCTTTTTGTAAGTAGTTTCGGTCTTGGATGTGCAATCCATTTGAACGTTCTGATTGTTTTTTAGATAAAGCAGAAACGAGATGAGCAGCATCAATAATGTTTCCCGATTTTAACATGTTCTCTGTATCTCGTGAAAATTGGTTGGTCGAAGGGAGTTTTTCAGGTCCTTCCTTTAATGCTTCGACAACTTCTTCAATTTGAGAAGAGGAAATAATGCGTCGGAGGGACGACTCTTGAATCCGGTTTTCGGGTAACATGAGTGTAATATCGACGAGCGGGAAATGTAAAATAAAATAGGAATGTGTTTCTCCTAAAATTTGTCTTTCCTCGATGTCTTGAATGGTGCCTGCACCGTGATACGGATAGACAACTTTGTCACCAACTTTAAACATGGACATTCCTCCAATCAAGTGATTGTGTTATTATAACATGAGGAGATATAAATTTCAAATTATACTACTCCGTTAGGATGGTTGTCAACAAGAAATTTCTAGATGTACAATTTCGGTTGAGATGTCGTTCTTTGCTCATAGTTGGATGGTGCGTGTAGATGTGGGGTAGAGATTGGTGAGTGCGCAGTCATGGATGGTTCACTTCTATTGCCATCGGATACAGGTTGTGTGGATTGCATGCTGCGTAGCATTCGCCATAATGCTGGGATGCGCTTCACATATGGACCATATTGTTGGATCATCGGTGTCACTTGTTGCGTGACGCCGATGACACGTTGGGCGTAGACTAAAATGGTTGCGAGCGTAATGCCCTCTCCAAAAGCAGCAGTACCGCCACCAAATAATTGTGGTAGGAACCGTCCACTTGGACGCGGTTTTGTTGGCGTGGGATCAGGCTGTACAAGCGGTCCAAAGTGATGAGTAGGCGTCATGCCCATCAGCCGACTGCCAGTTGGCGGAAAGCGATGTTGTAAAGGAATAGCACTATGAGGTGGGCCTAAAAAAGGATTCATGTGAATTGCCTCCTCTCTTACGATCAAAAATAGTCAGTGTACGGTTAGTACAATGTATGCGCGATGATCAGTGTGTGTGAGGTTTGACAATAGACGATCTAATGTTTCTATGGTAAAATGAACGCTTATGAAGAGCGATACGGAAAGTAGGAATAACGATGCAGGCAGAAAATTTTAGCCGGTTTGGCTTAGACCGACGTTTAATTACAGCGTTAAGTGAGCTTGGCATAGCGCAACCGACAGAGATTCAAGAGCGATTAATTCCCGCCATTTTGAATGGACGTGATTGTATCGGGCAGTCGCAAACGGGAACAGGGAAAACATTTGCATTTTTGTTGCCGCTAGTCAATCAAATTGATACGACCCGTCCGGAATTACAAGCAATCGTGACAGCACCGACACGGGAGCTGGCAACACAATTATTTCAAGAACTTAAAAAGCTCCTTGTACATTTTGAAGGTACGCTAGATGCGCAACTATTTGTTGGAGGGACGGACAGAAAAAGACAAGCAGATAAATTGGCCACGAAACAACCCCACATTGTTGTGGGCACACCGGGACGAATTGGAGATTTAATTAAAAACCAATGGTTGGTTGCTTATACGGCGACAACATTTGTCGTTGATGAAGCGGATCAAATGTTAGACATGGGTTTTCTTGAAGAAGTCGATCAAATTGCTGCGCGGTTGGCCCCCGATTTGCAGATGCTTGTCTTTTCTGCGACAGTCCCGGAAAATCTCCAGCCATTTTTGCGAAAGTATATGAATGACCCAAGGCATGTTCATGTGTCGCCACATCAAACTGCTGCTACACGTGTGACGCATCAGCTTGTTCCCATTCGTCACCAAGAAAAATTGACGGTTTTAAAACAGGTCATTCAAGGGCTGTCACCATATTTGGCACTCATCTTTACGAATACGAAGGAAGAAGCCGATGAGGTGACGGATGCGTTAGTGAAAGAAGGCGTGAATGTTGATTGCCTCCACGGTGGTTTATCTCCTCGCGAGCGCAAACAAGTGATGAAGCGTGTGGCAGCTGTCGACATTCAATATTTAGTGGCAACAGATTTAGCGGCGCGCGGTATGGATATAAAAGGTGTCAGTCATGTCATCAATTTTTCGTTTCCAACAGATTTAGACTATTATGTTCACCGGATTGGACGGACAGCACGTGCTGGTGCGGATGGACTGGCCCTCACATTATACGACCAAAAAGACGAAGCCGCGTTTGCGAAGCTTGTAAAACGGGGAATTGTTTTTCAGTTTGTAGAGTATAAAAAAGATGAGTGGATCGTATTAGATAAACCACCAGTTGGCGCCGGACGAGTAGCAAAACGCACGACGAAAAGCGAGTCACATGCAAAGAAAGATGCGCCCAAAAAACCAGTGACACGTACAGGTGGCAAAGCAAAAGCAAAGCCGAAAAAAGTAAAGCCAGCATATAAGCGAAAAGCACGTGTCACTGCAGAGAAGAAAAAACCGCGGTCTGCACGGAAAGGCTAAAGACGTTTAAAGGGGAGGAGCGTTTATGACATTGCAAATAGGTTCCCATGTATCAATGAGCGGAAAGAAAATGTTGTTACAGGCAAGTGAAGAAGCAGCTTCGTACGGAGCAACGACATTTATGATTTACACAGGTGCCCCGCAAAATACGCGCCGTAAACCAATTGAAGAGTTAAATATTGCAGCTGGACAAGCTCATATGAAAGAGCATGGTTTAACCAACATCGTTGTACATGCGCCGTATATTATAAACATCGGTAACGCGATCAAACCAGCAACTTTTCAACTAGGTGTTGACTTTCTACGTTCAGAAATTGAACGGACAGAAGCAATAGGGGCGAAGCAAATTGTTTTGCATCCTGGCGCTCACGTTGGTGCAGGTGTAGATGTAGGCATTGCAAAGATTATTGAAGGATTAAATGAAGTATTAGAAGAAAAACGTGATGTACAAATTGCTTTGGAAACGATGGCTGGGAAAGGATCGGAGTGTGGACGATCGTTTGAAGAGATTGCCCGTATTATAGACGGCGTGACGCATAATGAACGCTTATCTGTTTGCTTTGATACATGCCACACACATGATGCTGGCTATGACATTGTGAATGACTTTGACGGGGTGTTAAATGAATTTGACCATCTCATTGGGTGCGACCGATTAAAAGTGTTGCATATTAACGATTCAAAAAATGAGCGTGGTGCGGGGAAAGACCGTCATGAAAATATCGGTCATGGGTTTATTGGTTTAAAGGCATTACAATATATTGTGCACCATCCACAACTGGAAGACGTGCCAAAAATATTGGAGACCCCTTACATTGTGCATCCAGACCAAAAAGAGAAGCAACCACCGTATCAGCATGAAATTTCTCTTTTCCGTGGAGAAGTCTTGTCGCCTATCGAAAAAATCATTTCTTAATAACGCAAAAGTCCCCGTCGTTGCGAATTGACGGGGACTTTTGCTCGTTTTAACCTAAATAATGTCCATATTGTTGGAAAAGTTCACTGACAATGTGCGCGATGCGGGGATCAGTTTCTGTTTTTAAACGATGGATAATGTGATGTATTTGTGCTTTATTTCCGACGTCTACTTTTTGTGCATGTACGATACGCAAAATACTTTTTGCTTGCATTAAATCAAGTGTGTAACCATTGTCTTGTGCAAGCGAGATAAGCTCGCTTTCAGTTAAGCTGTTAATTTTTTTATTGGCTAGCTGTTGCATAATGATATTCAAAGCAGTCGCCCCTTTGTGAACAGAGTCGTTCTACTATATGCACTTATATATGTTTTAGAACCGATGGGTGCAATTGAAAATTAATTTTGGCACAATAAAGGGAAATCCGTTGTTTAGCGCGAATGTATTTTGTAGGAAAAAATCATGTAAGGGAAGGTGGAGAAGAAAGATGTCGCAATCAGTCATCTCAATTACGGATGATATTTTATCAGAAATGAATGAGCAACCATCGTTATTTTCATTTATTCAAGTACTGAGACTGCCATATGTAAAGGTAGATGAGCACAATAGATGTGTGCACTGGAGTGATTCTTTCCTTGACATTGTCGATCTTGCTCATGTAGATTTGCAAAATAAAACAATGGTGCAATTAGCAAATAAGACAGAGGTCTTACGATGTATTAATCATGTTTTAGCAGAGGCGCGACAATTGTACATCGCATCGCGTGGACAATATGATCAAGATGAAACGCTCATTAATGTTACAGTGATGCCGGAATGGGAGAGAGAGCAGGTCGTTTATTATATCTTACTAGAGGATTTATCAGGACAACGCAAATTTGAGCAGTTATTATTGTTTTATGATCAGATGGAGAATGTTTCGCGCATTTCAGCAAGTGTTGCGCATGAAATTCGTAACCCATTGTCAATGATCCGTGGCATTTTCCAATTGGCGCAGCGGACGAATAATGTAGACAAGTATGCAAAGACAGTCATCTCCGAAATTGATCGTACAAATTTATTATTGGAGGAATTTGTATCGTTATCAAGGAGAAAGCGCAGCAAAAGTTGGCAGTCACCGCTGTTACTCATCGAGTCGTTTACAGGTGTCATGCAGTCAGAATGTACACTATGTGGGGTTGCTTTTAAAGCCGTATTATCTCGTTCATACGCTGTTTGTTATATTGATGAGACGATATTAAAACAGGTGATGTTAAATTTACTTAGGCGTGCAATGGAGACGTATGATCATACACGTGTAAATGGTTTTTTACATATAAAAATGGATATTATTGGTGAGTGGGTCAACATTGAAATGATTGATAATGGTGGCGACCTATCACAACAAACATTGAAACCAAAGCGTAACATGTCTCTCTGTAAAAAAATGATTGAAGAAAATGGCGGAACGCTGTTGATTCATAGTGAGATGAATATTGGTACAAAGGTGACCATACAATTTCCCGTATTAGTATAAAGAAAATGACGATGAGATCGTTTTTTTGGCAAGAAATGTGTATATAAGTAAGAAAATGAGCACCTTATAAGTGATGAGGAATGATTAGATGATTTTACTGGTTCCTTTTTAATATGGTAACTTTGAGGTGGCTGCTGTTGAATACACGAAAAAAGTGGGTCATAGCTGTTAGTATAAGTGTGCTTGTCGTATTGTTACTTGTCGTCATCCAGCGTGATATGCCATTCAAGCAGCAGTATGGTAAAGATAAGGATACCGCTACATTAGAGGAGGCATATCGCTCGTTAGAGAAGGAATTGGCGACGGCACAAGTGGACGTGATCCCATTTGACATGAAAGAACATCGGGCTTTATGGGAGCGCGCGTTTCATTTATCTGAACATTTATATCAGGATAGCAGTGGTTACTTCCAAAAAGAGTGGGGTTTATTTTTAGGTCAATTATCTGAAGACAGGGGCATTGATCCTTACGTCGTGTATGAATTATTAAAAGTAGAAAGTGGTCACACATTTGATCCCGATGCTATTGGACCAGAGACACGGTATGGGCAAGCATATGGAATGGCGCAGTTTATGGAAAATACGGCCCCGTGGATAGCGGAAATGGCTGACCTTCCGTATGAAAAGGAATTATTATTTCATCCACTGTATGCGATTCGATTATCTGTAGAATACCTCGATTTTTTATATCAACAATACAATGACTGGAACTATGCCCTCACTGCTTACCATCGTGGGATGGGCGGTTTGGAATCGTATATTGCCCGCAATGGACATGCAAAAAGTGAGTACGCAGTGACAATACAAGAAAGAGCAAAGAAACATGCAGCACAATCTGCATAAGGATTATAGCCAAACTGTCTCTTCTTTGCAAGGGGCAGTTTTTGTGTCATAAAAATTTTTATGACTAGACATTTGGCTCATTATGATTATAATAAAGAGGAAGTGATAAATCGTAATCATTCTTAAAAATGTTTGTGTAAGGAGGTTGGAGCGCATGGAGAATCAAGACGTATTGGCGCAATTAAGTCACGTTGCTTTTCGTTATCATAAACGCCCAGTGTTGCGCAATGTGTCTTTGACCATTGAGCGTGGGGCTTTTTTAGGCCTTGTCGGACCTAATGGCTCAGGAAAATCAACGTTGGTAAAGTTATTGCTGGGTCAGTTAAAACCAACCGTGGGTGATGTTTATTTGTTTCAACAACCGGTGCAGCAATTTAAACAATGGGATAAAATCGGCTATGTGTCGCAAAAAGCAAATCGTTTTAGTAGTGGATTCCCAGCGACAGTGTATGAAGTTGTCTCAATGGGTTTGTATGGCCAAATTGGTTTATTCCGTTTTTTACGTAAGCATCATAAGGAGAAGGTGTTGGAAGTTGTTAAACAAGTTGGGTTGCAAGATTATTTGAATGAAAATATTGGTGAACTATCCGGCGGACAGCAACAGCGGGTTTTTATCGCCCGGGCTTTAGTAAGTGATCCAGAGCTGCTCATTTTGGATGAACCGACAGTAGGTGTGGACTCTAAAAGTGTAGACCAATTTTATGGGTTGCTACGTGAGCTGAATGAGCGTCATCGCAAGACATTGCTATTAATAACGCACGACATTGGCGCGGTGACTACGTACGTCAGTCAAGTCGCGTGTTTAAACCAGACCATTCATTTTCACGGTGAAAGTGAGGAGTTTGCGGCAAAGAAAGACAAACTTGATTTTTACAATCATGATGTACATTTATTGACACATCATCACGAAGAGGTTCCTCATGTTTGATGCATTTATGACTTATAACTTTTTACGTTACGCATTTTTGACAGGGATCATGATCGGCTTATTGGCGCCGACATTAGGTGTATTTCTTGTTGTGCGACGGATGTCACTCATTGCTGACGCATTGTCACATATTACACTTTCAGGTATTGCATTAAGTTTGTTATTAGGTCGCCATTTTATTTTCATGCAAGGTGTCAATCCACTTTTTCTTGGGATGGGTTTTTCTGTGGCTGGCTCATTATTAATGGAGAAGTTACGTCAAGTGTACGTACATTATAAAGAGATCGCCATCCCAATTATGATGTCTAGTGGGATTGGACTTGGCGTTATTTTTATTTCTATGGCAAAAGGCTTTAATAAGGATTTACTTGACTACTTATTTGGATCCATTCTTGCCGTCAACAAAAGTGATTTTCTGACAATTACGTTCATCACAGTCGTCGTATTGATTGTCCTATTTTTATTTTACAAGGAATTGTTTTTCTTATCGTTTGATGAAGAACAGGCTGTGATATCTGGAATAAGAAAGCGACTGGTGCATTTTGTGTTTATCGTGATGGTAGCACTGGTCATTGCTGCATCAATGCGCGTTGTGGGTATTTTGCTCGTCTCATCTCTCATGACCTTGCCCGTTGCCAGCGCGATGCGGTTTGCCAAAGGTTTTAAACAATTATTTTTCTATGCAATCATTTTTGCGGAGATTTCAGTGATGGGTGGGCTGATCCTTGCTTATCAACTTGGTTTGTCGCCGGGTGGGGTCATTGTCATGATTGCAGTGGTCATCTTGCTTGTTTCTATTATGTGGAAAAAATGCGTTCGTCGCTTTTATAAATACGAGAAGGACATGGACAATAGGGTAGAGGATTAGAGAGTTAAACGAGATCGACAGGTTGGAGTAAAATTAGACGACGTTATCCGCAGCTGAAGGGACACGTCTTAATGGAGGGAAGTGTCATGAATGTCGCCCATGCGCTCCGTTTATTGAAGGAGAAGGGATATAAATATACAGGGAAACGTGAAGATATGTTGCACATTTTTGCGCGTGAAGCGCGTTACTTGTCAGCAAAAGAGTTGCTTGAAATGATGAATCATAAATATCCGGGTGTGAGTGTAGATACCATTTACCGTAATTTATCTTTGTTTGCTCAGCTAGGCATATTAGAGACAACGGAATTGGAAGGGGAAAAACGTTTTCGTTATCGATGTGACACATCTACGCATCATCACCATG
This sequence comes from Bacillus sp. FSL W7-1360, assembly GCF_038592975.1. Taxonomy (NCBI): domain Bacteria; kingdom Bacillati; phylum Bacillota; class Bacilli; order Caryophanales; family Bacillaceae; genus Bacillus; species Bacillus sp. FSL W7-1360. The sequence continues at coordinate 589,309 of NZ_CP151950.1, forward strand.
TAATCTGTCTCTCATGTGGCAAAACAGAGTCGTTTCAGCATTGTCCGATGGACGAATTTACACGGCAACATTTCCCTCAATTTGACGTAACGGGTCATAAATTTGAAGTATATGGAAGATGTGAAAGTTGTCAATTGTAATATACGTGTTATAGAGGAATTCACTTCCATGAATGGTTTTGGACAAGTTGCAGATCCTATGACTATAGGAGGGGATGCATATGACTGGACCAGTGGTAAAGTGTAATGTCGCAAACTGTGCATATTGGACAGCGGGAAACCGTTGTAGTGCGGACGAAATTCTTGTGGAAATTGATGCGCATGCCACAAAGGATTACGATGTTGAAGCAAGCGGAGAGTTAAGTGCGGACGCGCTTCATAAAGATAAGGCTGAAAATACGGCAGAGACGTGTTGTCATACGTTTAAACCGAAAGAATCTAAATAAAAACAGTGGGTGACACGTGTATGTATGTGTCACCCACTGTTTTTATGTAATTAGAATTGTGGGCATGGTTTCGTGACAAACTAACGGTATCTCATGTAGAAAGAAGGGATACGTTGTGAAAAAGGAAGAAAAAAATGAGCCAGTTCGTCTTGTTGATGAAAATGACCCATCGCTCACATTTGTCAATACGCATGTGGATGGACATGACGGGGCAAAAGGAACGGAGTATGTTTACAATGCAAAATCTAACCATACGTATGATGAAGAAGTAGCAACAGAATTCCCAGCGACAAATGATTATGTCGACCCATCACCAACGACCGATGATGAAGAAGACACATTTGAAGCACCCGGAAAGGGAATTGGAACGATGGGACTCGTCTTGGCGATTACGTCATTATTTTTTGTCCCATTGCTACTTGGGGTGGCAGGGGCGATTTGCGGCGTAATTGCTTGGAGCAAAGGTGCACGGACGCTCGGTGTATGGTCTATCATTATCGCTGTTGCCTCTGTCGTAGGCACGTTATTGTTTTCACCGTACTTGTAAATGGTGCTGTTACATGGAAAGAAGCCCATACGATCGTATAGGCTTCTTTTCTGCACTATTTATTTAGCTGCGCTTGTCGTTCTTTCTCCTGATGTTCGGCAGCTAATTTGTCGATTTCCTTTTTCAATTCTTCGACCATAGTTTCCTCAGGGACTTTACGAACAATTTCTCCCTTCATGAAAAGCAAACCTTCCCCACGTGCGCCGGCAATGCCAATGTCAGCTTCTCGTGCTTCACCAGGGCCGTTGACGGCACAACCGAGCACAGCGACTTTAAGAGGTGCCTTGACTTGGGCAATATATTCCTCGACTTCATTGGCGATGCTAATTAAGTCAATTTCGATGCGACCGCATGTTGGGCAAGAAATAAGCGTCGCTGCATTTGCGGCTAAGCCAAATGTTTTCAAAAGTTCGCGTGCGACTTTTACTTCTTCAACCGGATCAGCGGACAAGGAGATACGAAGTGTATTTCCAATCCCATGGTGAAGCAAAATGCCAACACCAGCTGCGCTTTTCACTGTCCCGGCAAAAAGTGTGCCTGACTCCGTAATGCCAAGATGGAGCGGATAATCAAATGCTTCAGCTGCCTTTTTATACGCTTCAACCGCTAAGTGTACATCAGACGCTTTTAAAGAAACGATGATATCGTAAAAATCAAGGTCCTCTAAAATCTTAATATGATGCAGTGCACTTTCGACCATTGCTTCAGCGGTAGGGTAGCCGTATTTTTCAAGTAAATGCTTTTCAAGTGAGCCGGCATTGACACCAATCCGAATGGGAATGCCTTTTTCTTTTGCTGCTTTTACGACAGCTTCAACGTTTTCGCGTTTGCCAATGTTACCTGGGTTAATACGGATTTTATCGGCGCCGCCTTCAATCGCTTTTAAGGCAAACTTGTAGTTGAAATGAATATCAACAACGAGTGGTAAATTAATTCTTTTTTTTATGTCTGCGATCGCTTCGGCTGCACGCATATCTGGGCATGCGACGCGGACAATTTGACATCCTGCTTCTTCCAGACGATTAATTTCAGCAACGGTTGCTTCTACATCATGTGTTTTGGTTGTTGTCATACTTTGAATGATCACTTCATCGTGACCACCAATCGTTAAATGCCCGACTTTAACAGGGCGTGTATGTTTACGGTGAATCATTTTGGTCATAGACCTTCTCTCCTTTGCGGGCACGGTAGCCCGACTATAGTCTCCCATGGAAGTCTGCTCTTATTTTACCAATGATGATGGGGGCTGGCAAGCAAATTGGTGAGAAAGCCAGAAATACGCATGTCTAGTCTGTATTGTAAAGAGGAAAGCGATACGTTTGTCCAATTTGAAGTGTTTCTGTCTGTTTCATGCCGTTTAGTTGGTGGAAATCATCAATAATTTTTTCAATTGGTACAGATACAGGTTGGTCATGTAAGCGCTCGACCACCGAAAGAATGGTTTGTCCGGGTTGAATGATGACTTCTTGGTAAGGAGCTGTTACGGTAGGCAAACTGTCTTTTTCTTGAATCTGAACGGATCCGTTTGACAAATCGTGGCGTACACCTAGCACGATTAGTAGTGAAACAATGGCAAAAGTAAGTTTTTTCATCTGTGCACATCCTCCAAGCAGCTGCAATTGGGAATAACTACTACATGTAGAATATGAAAAGCGACGACATGCTATACCAAAAGTCGGAAATCAGCGACCGTAATTCAGAGCCCGCCTCTTAGCGTCTAAATGTTGATTTCTGAAACGAGGTGTAGGCATGGGGCGGATTGTGCTGTTATTGTTGCCAACGTTAATTGTCATCGGAAATTCAATGTACTTACCACTATTACCAGCCATCCAAGAAAGTTTTGCAATGACTGAGCGTCAAAGTGCATGGGTGTTAAGCATTTTTACGTTAGCAGGCATTGTGGCGATTCCTTTTGGTTTATGGTTGGCCGATCGTACGAGCTTTCGCGTAGCCATGCAAACTGGATGTGGGTGTGTTATTTTAGGCGCGCTTGGCAGTGTCCTGTTTCCTGTTGTAGGTGAAAATGGATATGGCCTTTTTATTGCGGGTCGTATCGTAGAAGGATTAGGAGCGGGTAGTCTAACTGCGCTTACATATACATATGTTGGGAGTGTCGTTGCGTTTTCACAACGATTGCGGATGTTTGGTTTTCTTGAGAGAAGTAATGGACTGGCCAAGATGATGAGCCCATTGCTAGGAAGCGTCTTTTTATATACGATGTGGTCATATAGTTCATTCCTTTTGATGGGCATTGCCTTGTTCTGTCTTGGATGGTTGTCGTTTGGTGCTGTAAATGAGCAGACACAAACAGATAGAAATGAAAAAAAAGAGCAACGTAGTGTCTCGGGACAGACGAGGCTCATCGTAGTTAGTTACACAATGAGTCTTATCCATTTATTCCTTTTATATGGATTGCTCTATCATGCAACGTACATGTTCTCTCTGTTTGGGTTGTCACCTATATGGCGTGGGATACTGTTGGCATTGCCGTTTCTCGCAATGGTGCTCATCTCTTCACAAGTTGGACGATTAGAGAAGTATTCCTTTGTCTATCGAGCGCCGATGTTCTTGTTGGTATTTAGTGCAATTTTGTTATATGCTAAAGGCAGCAGCATCGCATTAATGTTGGCATTAATGGTCATCGGTGCGAGCAACGGATTAGCGTTGCCAGTTGCCAGTCAAATGCTGGCGCAAGTATCGCCGCTTTCGTTAAAGCAGCGTGCGCTTTCTGGTTTATCGATGGCTCGTTTTGCCGGTATTGCGTTTGCGCCGCTTGTGTATGCGCGTTGGATGGCGCATGATACAGGTGTGGCGTGGGGAACAACACTACTTGCTGTCGGTGCTTTTTTGCTAGTTTTTGTGCTACGTCGGCACATACAACCGCAACAAATATAAAGAGAGATTGTTTTTTAGCGTGTATAGGAGGAGAAGAAGATGATAAAAAAGATGGGGTTACACCGTTTATTTATGGTGCTGGCTGTACTTGGGATGATATTTGCTTCTCAAGCGCCAGCTGCTCAAGCAGATGCGATTACAGCAGATGTTGTCGTCACACTCGGGGAGGACTTAACTGCAGCACAACGAACAGAGATTTTAAAAAGATTGGATGTGCCTGAAGACGTCGCAACGGTTTCTGTAAGCAACGCAGAAGAGCATACGTACTTAGGAAATTATATTAGCGCAAAACAAATTGGGACGCGCGCGTTGTCATCGGCGAAGATGACGATAGAGCCGAAAGGGACGGGTGTCCAAGTCACATCTGACAACATTACGTGGGTGACAGACGAGATGTATGCAAATGCATTAATTACAGCGGGTGTCGTTGATGCAAAGATTCATGTCACTGCGCCGTTCCGTGTCTCTGGTACAGCGGCGCTTACAGGTTTGATGAAGGCGTATGAGTCTGCGGCTGATAAAGTCATTCCTGAAGAGCAAAAAACAGTGGCAACGGAAGAAATGATTCGCACAGCAGAGCTTTCTGACACTATTGGTGCCGCAGAAGCCAATGAATTAATGTCGCAGTTAAAGGAAGCATTAGCCGATGGGCGAATTGCGAACGAAGAAGACGTGCAACAACTGGTCAAAGAATTAGAAGTCAAATTAAATGTGACCATTACCGATGAAGAGATGAAGAAGCTTGAGTCACTATTTATGAAGATGAAGGATTTGAATATTGATTGGAGCCAACTTCAAGACCAGCTCGATAAAGCACGTCAATATTGGAATGACCTGATAGATATTGATATGGAAGAAGCGAAATCGTGGTTCGACAATGTGATTGCATTTTTAAAAGATGTGTTTGATGCAATTGTCGACTTTTTCCGGTCATTGTTTAGCTAATATATGTTGCAGTATTAATAAAATAAGTGAAACATTTATGATCGCTGCGGCGTATATAAAAGTGAGAAGAGGAGGGAATGACAAGTGCTTGAGTGGCTCAATATCGCAACAGTTGGTTTTATCGTTGTTTTTCTTGGAACACTGTTTTTAATAGGCGAGCTTTTAGTGCGGGCAAAAGGGGTCTTTTGTTTAATCGGTGTCGGGATGATTTCTATTTACTTCATTCATCATTTAACTGGGGATGTAGGCACATGGGTCGTTTTATTTTATGTCATCGGTCTTGCGCTCATTATTTTTGATGGCAATGTGACTTCGGATGGGACGATTGCAGCAATTGGGATTGTATTTATGATTATTGCTTTGGCAGTCCCAGCTCCTGATATGGTCTATCGTATTCTTGTCGGTATGGCAGTGATCATTGGTGCATTAGCAGCGCTCATGTTTTTAAGAGTATTTCCGAAGCGGAACATGTGGACAAAAATGACGTTGAAAGACCAACTGACATCTGAACGTGGCTACAACACGATGAACGAATCATACAAGGCGTTAGTTGGCAAAACCGGAGAAACATTGACCGTTTTTCGCCCGGCGGGGACCGTTGAGATTGAAGGGCAGCCGTATAGTGCAACAAGCGGCGGTCAATTTTTACAAGCAGGCGTCAAGGTAGAAGTTGTTTTGGTGGATGGCACAGGAATTGTCATCAAACCGTGTGAAGACAAAGAAGAAAGCTAACCCTATGTGAGGGTCGGCTTTCTCTTTTTAGGTGGTATTTTTTTTAAGGCAAAGATGGAAAGTGTCAAGGTTGCGGCAATTAGCGTAGCAATGAGTAAGATGGAAAGTAATGGTAAATCACTGTACGTCCGTACAAGCAAATCAGTTGTCAAAAATAATAATAGTGGTCCAGAGGTCGCATGTGCAGTAATCCCCCATAGATGGCGATACGTAATATGTGCGTGTGCCTCTTTTTTGAAAAGAAGGGTGATCGAGGCTACGAAAGAGATAAGAATAAAGACCCCTGTTGCATAGAGCATGTAGATCATGAGGCTAAAAATGACGACAATGATCGGTAAAAATGACTGCATGGATGTCACGGTGTCAAGCAAACGATCGCTAGATACTGAAGATCCCGCAAAGGCGTATGGGATGGTTTGCTCAGCGTCATTGGAGAAGACAAGGAGTGAGGTCGGGCCGAACACGACTCCTTGTTGGTGTTTGCTTATAAAAGAAACGATGTGTCCTTCATCGTTGGTTAACAAAAACGCGTGGTCATCAAAAAAATAAGTTTGTTCTTTCTCGATTGTAAGTTGTTGATTTTCAATGGTTACATCGACATTCGTTGAATCTAAAAAAGTGACAACTTGGTCAATTTGCTTATGTAAAGTGACGCCAAGAGACACAAAAAAAGGCATACAAGCAATGAGTAAAACAAACAGTACATGAAAAATGGTTTGTGTAATTGGGCGCATGCGGCTTGCGCTTAACATTGGGAGGTGGTATAAACTTTTTGTAATCCACTTCCAAAAATTCATAAAAAATGCCTCCCTAGATCAAAATAAGAACGGTGTAGCGTTTCCGTCCTTCAAGTTTAGCGGATGCTTTGATTGGACACAAGTAGAAATAAATGCGAAGGCAACGCTTACATAGAAATTTTTTTTGGTAAATAGAGAAATTGTAAAAAAGGTTATTTACAAACAGCCCAAGCTGTTTAATAATAGACACGGTGGGTCATGTTGAGGCTTGTCAAAGACAGTCAAAAAACATTTACATAATGAAGGGATGAGATGTGTGGAAGATTTACAGGCGTTGCTGTTTATGTTCCTAGGAGGAGTAGGGATTTTCCTTTTCTCTGTAAAGTATATGGGGGACGGACTCCAAAAAACAGCAGGCGATGGCTTGCGAAATTTGTTGGATAGGTATACGACAAATCCGTTTATGGGGTTGATGGTTGGAATTATTGTCACGATTTTATTGCAGAGTAGTTCAGCAACCACTGTCTTAACGGTTGGACTTGTAAATGCCGGCTTTATGCGACTCCGTCAATCGGTCGCAGTGATTATGGGGGCAAATATTGGGACGACAACAACGGCCTTTATTATCGGGTTAAATTTAAAAGAATACAGTTTGCCAATTATGGCTATCGGCGCATTTTTAATCTTCTTTTTCAAAATCAAAAAGGTGAATAGTATTGGACAAATCATTTTTGGTTTTGGAGGATTGTTTTATGGTTTAGCTTTAATGGGGAATAGCTTACGTCCAATAAGCAGTTGGGAACCATTTGTTGATTTTACAATTCGTATGGGTGAGCATCCTATTTTAGGCGTCATTGTAGGTGTAATTCTAGCTGTTTCTTTGCAAAGTTCGTCTGCAGCAATCGGTCTTATACAACAATTGTACGAGCAAGGTGCGATTGGTTTACAAGCTGCTTTACCAGTACTAATTGGTGATAACATTGGAACGACGATCACTGCGGTTCTCGTATCAATTGGTACGACAGTTGCCGCACGCCGAGCGGCGCTCACACATGTGATGTTTAATGTGCTCGGAGCCATTTTAGTGATGATCATCTTCCCGTTTTTTGTCAATTTTGTCGAATTCCTAGCAGGACAATTTAATTTAAACCCATCCATGCAGATTGCGGCTGCTCACGGGGTATACAACACAGCAAATGTACTGATTCAATTTCCGTTTATTGCGGTGTTGGTACTAATTGTAACGAAGCTTGTGCCGGGTGAGGAGCTTGAGCTTGATTATAAGCCAAAGCATTTAGACCCAATTTTTATCGGCAGTTCACCAGGAATTGCATTGGGTCAAGCGAAACAAGAAGTGTTGCACATGGCGAGTTATTCTCAACATGCATTAAAGCATGCGATCCGTTATATGGAAACTGGTGAAAAGAAAGATGCCGACAAGGCGTTAAAATATGAGGATGCGATCAACAATTTGGATAAAGAAATCACGGAGTACTTAATTAAAGTGTCTTCACGATCATTGTCGGCGTCCGATTCTAACACGCACTCTGTTCTTTTAAATGTCGTTCGTGACATTGAGCGGATTGGGGATCATATGGAGAACATTGTCGAATTAAAAGATTATCAAAAAGCGAACAAAGTCACGCTAAGTGATGTGGCCATTCAAGATTTAAATGAGATGTTTGAGTTGACCCACTCGACGTTACAAAGCGCAATGGATTCACTTGAACACGACGACTTAGACAAAGCGCATGAAGTATTAAAGCACGAGGAACTGATTGACAAAATGGAGAGAAAACTGCGTAAGCAACATATCGTTCGTATGAATGAAGGCGCATGTACGGGTGCTGCGGGGATTATTTTCGTAGATATCATTAGTAACTTAGAGCGAATTGGCGACCACTCTGTCAATATTGCCGAAACGGTTATTGGTGAGGAATAGCGTTTTAAAACAACGAAGGAAAAAGAGGACAGAAAAAATTGTCCTCTTTTTTTCTAAAAGCCATTGCGAAGCTGCTTAAACCATGGTATTATAGTTCTTGTCTTGATTGATCCACAGTAGCTCAGTGGTAGAGCTATCGGCTGTTAACCGATCGGTCGCAGGTTCGAATCCTGCCTGTGGAGCTTATTTTTATGGCGGTGTAGCTCAGCTGGCTAGAGCGTACGGTTCATACCCGTGAGGTCGGGGGTTCGATCCCCTCCGCCGCTATATATCTTTATGGCGATTGTGGCGAAGTGGTTAACGCACCGGATTGTGGTTCCGGCATTCGTGGGTTCGATTCCCATCAGTCGCCCCATTTTTTATTCGGACCCTTAGCTCAGTTGGTCAGAGCACTCGGCTCATAACCGATTGGTCGTAGGTTCGAGTCCTACAGGGTCCACTTTAAAGGTCAACTGACCCTTTAACATCTAACATGGAGGAATACCCAAGTCCGGCTGAAGGGATCGGTCTTGAAAACCGACAGGCGGGTTAAACCGCGCGGGGGTTCGAATCCCTCTTCCTCCGTTTGTAGTACGAGTGAAAAACCTTTAAGTCATTGATCAATGATTTAAAGGTTTTTGATTTTGAAGGATAAGGACAAGTTTGTAAAGAATCGTTTACGGAAAATAAACAAATATTAACGTCATCTCCATTGAGCGTGCATATCACACTTGTATAGTGAAAATGCACGATCATTCATGAATTGGGGAGGGCTTTTTTATATGAAATTTAAAAACTGTATTGTTGCTTTTGGTGCTGTACTCACGTTGTCTGCCGCTTATCCGGTGCAGGCGGTTGATCAACATGTTGCACCCCCGGAAGATCCATCAACAAAGACGGCTAAAAACGTCATTTTTTTAGTTCCTGATGGCTTCTCGCAAAGCTATGCATCGAGTTACCGGCTTTATAAAGAGGACGGTTTACCGATCTGGGACGAGAAGAGGATGTTACGTGGGGGCGTTCAGACGTATTCAGCTGATCGGGCGATCACCGATTCAGCAGCCGCTGCAACAGCACTTGCAAGTGGTAAAAAGACAAATAATGGGATGGTGGATCTCACACCAGACGGCAAAGAAGTGGCAACGATGGTGGATGTAGCTAAACAGCACGGAAAGCGGACAGGCCTTGTGGCGACTTCGACGATTACGCATGCGACTCCAGCCGCATTTGCGACGCATGTCCAGTCACGAAATGAGTATTTGGAAATTGCCAATCAACTTGTTCATAATGAAAATGTTGATTTGTTATTTGGTGGCGGTCGGCACGAGTTTATGCCAAGTGAAAAAGGCGGTCTCCGTAAAGATGGGCAAAACTTAATTGAAAAAGCAAAGGAATCTGGATATGGATACATTGAAACGGTAAATGATCTTGAAACTTGGAGTGGTGATGAGCAGCGGTTGCTTGGATTATTTGCCGATGAGGCGTTACAGCCGGTTTTAGAGCGAGGGCAAGAAGAGCCGAGCTTAGCTGAGATGACGACGCAGGCAATTAATTTTCTTTCGCAAGAAGAAGCCGGGTTCTTCTTAATGGTAGAGGGGAGTCAAATTGACTGGGGCGGACATGACAATGATGCTGCGTATGCAATGACAGAAATGGCGGAGTTTGATGATGCTGTAAAAGTCGCAGTGGATTTTGCGGATACAAATGAGGAAACACTGATTGTAATCGTCGCGGATCATGATACTGGTGGAATGGCTGTTCATGCGACGGATAAAGCGCATCCTTCGATGTTGCATGGCGTGAAAGCAACTGGGGGGACGATTGCTTCGAAAGTGAAGAAAAATTTTAGTAACTTGAAGAAGGTACTTGAGGATCATACGAATTTTAAATGGGATTCCTCAGAATTGAAGCGATTGAAAAAGAGCAAGGATTTCACACTGGAGTTAAATCGCATGATAAGTGAAAAGGCAGGTATTGCTTGGACAACAACGGGCCATACAGGTGTGGACGTGCCTCTTTATGCGTATGGTGTGGGAGCAGATTTGTTTTATGGAACGATGAATAATACAGATGTACCCGGGAAAATGAGCGAAGCATTAGGCATCAGCGGATTTTAAGGAGGTAGAAGCAGGCGGGGTAAGTCTTCCTACGCTTGCTTTTTTTATATAATCCAAAGGTGTATTAGATGACATTGTTTAGTGATGTGTGTTAATTTTACTCTATAAGGAGCAAAAAAGAACCTTCTACGGGACAGGTGCGAACCTGAGGCGCACATGAAATCCCCGGGAGGTTCGCACCAACAAAGTGGTATTATTTGTATGTTTATCGTCTGTATTTGGCTATTTTGAAACGTTTGTTCGAGATATTTTTGTGAAATACAAGATATTTATCCTTAGGAGAGGGCTTTAATCTCCTTTTTATGGGATAAATCGCTGTCGCACCCTGCTTGGGTGCGTGGATTGAAATCCTTCTAATAGGTTGATTGCTCCCCAAACGCCAAGTCGCACCCTGCTTGGGTGCGTGGATTGAAATAAAAAAAGATTCGCAGTAACAACGTTTGGCGACAAAGTCGCACCCTGCTTGGGTGCGTGGATCGCATCTATGAACATGAGCAAATTCATTGCGACTCACGCTGTTTTTTGTTACGATCAGGATAGATGTAAGCGATGTAAGTGCTTATGTCTAGGAAATGCTTATTTTTAAGGAGGAAGAAAACCATGGCTTATACATTACCAACATTACCTTATGCAGTAGATGCGCTTGAGCCGCATATTGATGCAAAGACGATGGAGATCCATCACGGTAAGCACCATAACACGTACGTAACGAACTTAAATGCAGCGCTTGAGGGGCATGCAGAGCTCGCAAGCAAAGACATTGAGTCGCTTGTAACAGATTTAAACGCATTACCTGAAAGCGTGCGCACGGCTGTGCGTAATAACGGAGGTGGACACGCAAACCACTCTTTATTCTGGCAAATTCTTAGCCCAAATGGCGGCGGCGAACCAACAGGTAAGCTTGCCGAGGATATTAAAGCAACTTTTGGTAGCTTTGAAGCGTTTAAAACAAAGGTTGCAGACGCTGGAAAAGCGCGCTTTGGTTCAGGTTGGGCGTGGCTTGTTGTCAACAATGGTAAGCTAGAAGTGATGAGCACACCAAACCAAGATAGCCCGTTGTCTGAAGGAAAGACACCTATTCTTGGATTGGACGTTTGGGAGCACGCATACTACTTAAACTACCAAAATCGTCGTCCGGATTATATCAACGCATTTTGGAATGTAGTCAACTGGGATGAGGTTGCGAAGCGTTACGCTGCTGCAAAATAACACAAACAAACACACCGCTAGAGGTACGTCTTTGGCGGTGTGTTTGTTGTGGATATTTGAAAAAAGGACGAAGGAGGTCTCTCGATTACAGCTCTTTCATATGCACCTGTAACTCACGAACCTTTTCCACTGACAATTGCGTTACTTTTGCGATAAAAATAACCTCAACGCCTTCACGGAGCATGCGTATTGCAGTTTCTGTTCGCTCTTCTTCAATTCCTTTCATGCGCCCTTTTTCAATTCCTTCCTCAATTCCTTTCTTCCACCCGAGGCGTTCATATGATGTCATAAAATCAGCAATGACAAACCCTTCTTCTGGCTTCAATCGGTTAATTTCCTTTGCCAATTGTTTTTCCTCCTCATCAGTTAATGTGAGATAAAAATCAAAAAACTGCATAATAAAGTGTCGTTTCATTTCCGTTAACTCTAGCTTGGTAATCAGTCGCAAAAATGCTTTTTTGCACGCAACTTTCTCTTCTACATTATACCCCATCTTTGAAAGCAATGCACAAACAGCAGGGTTCTTCATTTCGGAAAAATCCTGCCATGACAACTGGCGCAAAAATATACTCCTATAAGAGAAGGAGAAATCGGTTTTGCCGTTTAGGTGATGGGTCATTTCCTTTGGTGGTTCTTTATGCGGTGTTTCATAGCTAAAAACGGCAAGCGGCAGTACTTGGTATTCTTCATGTTCCATTAACCGTGCATGATACCGTCGCATACGGCGTAAAAAGGCTTCATCGTAGGTTGCTTGGACCTCAATATGTACAAGCACCATGGTATCTTCGCCTTTTAATTTTATTTTGACGACAAAATCGGGGCGCAGACGCGGGGTGTGGTCTCCTTCAAAATATACTTCTGTTGTCATATGTTCGAGTGGATTGAGATTCAAGCATGCTGCTTCTTCTGGAAAAAAAGCCTGCATAAACTCGGTGAAAAAGTTGTCAAGTAACTGACGGAAAAGTTGATCATGAGGTGGATGTTGCCTGGACATGGATGGAGGCTCCTTTCAGGGGATGATTCAAGGGAAGGGTATTTTAGTCTATTCGCCAAATGAAGACAAGTTCCTCCTTTTTTAATGAAATAAGCATTGATTTGCCTTTTTTAAGCCTGCATGCTGTTTTTTGGTCCCTTGACTTCTCCTCTCTGCTTGCATACCCGCACCACAATAAAGCCACACTACCCTTTAGGGAGGTGGCATCATGCGCACGAATTGGGCAACGAAATTATTTGGGCCAGTAGAAGTAACAAAAGACTTAAAGTTATTGCTCCTTATTGGTGGTCTTTACGCACTAAGTGTTGCGCTCTCCAACACGTTTGTAAATGTATTTTTGTGGAAGCAATCTGGGGAATTTATTGACTTGGCTTTGTATAATTTGATGGTAGTCATTTTTCAGCCACTTTCTTTTTGGGCAGCAGGGATGTTAACGAAGCGGATTGACCGGGCGCATGTATTGCGTATTGGTGTGGTGCTCATGTCTTTATTTTACATAGCTGTTTTACTTGCTTCACACCATGTGAATGATTATTTACTCGTATTAGGCGCGTTACTTGGCATCGGTGTTGGTTGTTATTGGCTCGCTTTTAATGTATTAACATTTGAAGTGACTGAACCTGCCACACGCGATTTTTTCAATGGCTTTTTAGGGTTACTTACTTCTTTTGCCGGGATGACAGGTCCTTTGCTCGCTGGGTTTATTATTACAAGTATGAGTGGTTACAGCGGGTATTTTATTATTTTTGCTACGTCATTGACATTGTTTCTTTTAGCCATCTTACTGACATTTTCTCTTTCAAAGAGGCATGCGCACGGACGGTTTTGTATTAAAGCTGCTTTAATGGAGCGGCAAGATAATGAAAATTGGCGTCGCATTTTAACGGCACATATTTTCGAAGGGCTACGTGAGGGGACGTTTATTTTTGTTATTGTCGTATGGATTTATGTGGTCGCTAAAAATGAATTAGCGCTTGGCATGTACGGGCTTGTGACATCGAGTATTCAGCTTGTCTGTTACTACGTGGTGGCGCGTTTCCTCAAACCTTCATTGCGTAAGAAAAGCATTCTCTTAGGGGGAATATTGCTTTATGGCGCGGTGTTTTTGCTTGTGGTGAACTTAAGTTTTACAAAACTGATGACATACGGGATCGTTATTTCTATTGCATACCCAATCCTATTAATCCCATATGTTTCGCTCACTTACGATGTCATTGGCACAGCGACAAGAGCGTCTGAATTACGCGTGGAGTATATCGTTGTCCGAGAATGGTTTATTAATATTGGTCGCATTTTATCCATCGTCTTGTTCATTGTCGCAATTACGTTGTTTGATGAAGTGTGGGCAATCCCGATTGTCCTTCTGATCGTTGGTTCAGGGCACTTGTGGTTATACTTATTTGTGCGTCGTATTCACTTGCCAGAAAGAGAACCGCCACCAGAAACAGCGATGCGCGCAGTTAATCAAGGGGACGGGAATGGGGGAACGGTGTGAGGAAGGTGTCATTCTTTGACACCGTTCACCGCACGTCTTATAATAAAAATGAAAGCACCGTGGTGTTGATACCACGGTTATCGCTGTTCGGTTAGAAATAGACGAAAGCCCCATAGGACGATGGGGTGAGGAGGAGTACCGTGACAAAATTTAAACCAAAAAAACGGAGACAAATTTCAGTGCGTTTAAATGCATTATTTGTGCTTGTTTTTTTATTGTTTGCTGCGCTTATTTTGAAACTAGGCATCGTGCAAATTGCACAAGGAGACCACTTTAAAGAAGAATTAACGAAAACAACGAGTCAAGTGGCGCATATGGACGCACCGCGCGGAAAGATGTTTGACCGGTTCGGACATGTGCTTGTTGATAATAACCTTGAACTATCGCTTACATATACGAATCCAGGTGGCGTCAAGGCAGAGGATATGCTGGAACTAGCAAAAGAGGTTGCTCAGTTGATTGAGCTAGATGTGAGTAAAGTGCGTGAGCGCGATCAGCGAGAGTATTATTATACGACATTGAATGAGAAAGAACGGAAAAAGCTTTTACCAAAAAAGGATGTTAAGCCTAAGGATGAGTATAAAGAAATCATTAAAGCCATCCCCGATGAAGTATTGGAAGGTTTATCAGACGAAGAAAACAAAGTGGCTACGATTTTTGGCAGAATGGCAAGTGGCATGACCGGTGAGCCACAGCGAATTAAGCAAAACTTAACAAAAACTGAGCAGCATAAGATTGCGGAACGACTTGATACGTTGCCACATATGGATTTACAACGCGATGCGTCTCGTGCCTATGTGTATGGGTCGACGTTTAAGCAAGCGTACGGACGAGTTGGGCAAATTCCAATTGAGGATGCGGATAGTTACTTAGCAAAAGGATACAAACGTTCCGATTATGTCGGCACAAGTTACTTAGAAGCGCAGTATGAAGATGTGTTACGCGGAAAAAAAGCGGAAGTTGCAAGCACATTTACACGCCAAGGACGTGGACCAAGTGAGAGTGAAATTGAAGAAAAGCTCGGTAGCCGCGGAAACGACCTCGAATTGACGATTGACATGGCGTATCAGCAGAAGTTGGATGAAATTGTGAAGAGTACGGTGAATGCTAATTCTTATATTGATCATCCTAGCGCCTATGCAGTTGTTATGGACCCGAAAACGGGCGATATTTTGGCGATGAGTGGGTATAAGAAAGACCGTAACACTGGGGAAGGTTATCATGATGAGATTGGGGTTATTAATGGTGCTTTTGAGCCAGGTTCAGCGATTAAAGGGGCATCGGTTTTAACGGGGTTTGAGACGGAGGTCTTTAGTCCTGGTGGAGGCATTCAGGACACTAAGCTGGAATTTAAAGGGACAAAACCTAAAGGTTCATGGGAAAACTTAGGATATGTGAATGATTTGAAAGCATTAGCGAGGTCATCTAATACGTACATGTTTTATGTAGCGATGAGGATGGCGGGTTATCAATATAGTAAAGGTAAGGCGTTCATTCCACTTACACAAGCGCAAGATGTGTCTGATGAAGTTCGTTACTACTTTAGACAGTTTGGATTAGGCGCAGATACAGGGATAGATTTGCCTGCTGCTTCTTCTGGATATACGAGCCCCTTACAAAACTCAGGGAACTTGCTCGATTTGATGATCGGACAATATGACACGTATTCTACCTTACAGCTTGGTCAATATGTGAGTACAATTGCCAATGATGGTGTACGGATGCGTCCACGTCTTGTCGGGAGGGTGCTTGAGCCGGCATCAGGTGGGGAAGAAAGGGGCGCTATTCAAATGGAGCGACCACCAGAAGTGCTGAATCGGATTGATATGAGTCTCGATCATATCAAAAGAGTGAAACAAGGATTTCGACAAGTAGTGGCAGGAAGCAATGGAACAGCGAGTTCCATGAACAGCAAAGTAGACGTACCGATTGCAGCAAAAACGGGTACGGCACAAGTATTTGCCAATGGCATAAAAGGAGAGAATATTAGTTTAGTCGGTTTTGCTCCGTACGAGGACCCAGAGATTGCTTTTGCAATCATTGTACCTAACTTGCGTCAAATGAAGCCGGCACGTCAAGCCCAAAACATCGGCATCAAACTCATTAACGACTACTTCGACCTCCAAAAAGACCGCAAATCCCCAAAAGAAGCGGATGATAAGATTGTTGAGGAAGTCGATATGTCTAGTAATTAACGCATAACAAAAACACCTGAAGTCATGGTTCACACCATCATTTCAGGTGTTCTTTGTCGTGAAAACATTCGCGCACATGTTTTCTCAATACCGCCCACATTGCGTGCATGTTTTGTCATATGTGCGGGATGCTATACAAACAAGAGGTAACGATGAAAGGTGGTGCACAATAAGTGGTGAAAAAGCAAGAACCAGCCTTTGATGAATTGTCGTTGGATGAGAAAATAGCGAAGCTACAAGAGGTTTTTGAAGATGATAGCGAGTTTCATGTCCGTCATGTAAAAAAAGGTGATCTCACACTGACATTTGCGTGCATCACCAGTCTGGTGTCGATGGCAAAAATCAATGATTTTCTCATTCCGACATTGATGAGGTTGCCAGCAGAAGAAATTGATACGTATGTACATAATTTGCAAACGATGGAGGCGACGACCTATGATGATGCGATCAACCAAATTTTGGCCGGCAGTGTCATGATTTGTGTTGGTGACGATCATTTTTATACGGTGTATTTAAAAGAAGATACTGCGCGTGATATGACTGAGCCAAATGCGGAGCAAGTAGTGCACGGCTCACATGAAGGATTTGTAGAAGACTTACAAACGAATGTCCGGCTTGTGCGCAATCGGGTGCGGAGTCGTTATTTAAAAGTAGAGCATATTGAAATTGGGACAGAAACGAAAACGAAAGTGGCCATTGTGTACATGAAAGACTTGGTCAATGAAGACATTTTAGCAGAACTGAAACGACGAATGAATTATATCGAGACGGACATGGTTGTGACAACAAGCTATTTGGAGGAGTTTATTGAAGATAGTCCATTTTCGATCTTCCCACAAATGATATCCACGGAGCGCCCGGACAAGGTGGAAGCCAATTTACTGGATGGGAAAATTGCGCTTTTGTCTGATGGTGGTCCAAATTCGCTTATTATGCCGGTTACTTTTTTTAGTTTTTTTCAGTCTCCAGATGATTATAACAGCCGATGGATGACGGCGTCATTTATTCGGATGCTTCGCTTTGTTAGCTTTCTTATTGCGATTATTTTACCAGCGTTATATATCGCGGTTGTAAGTTTTCACTTCGAAGTTTTACCGGATGAGCTCGTCATGCCGCTGAAGTTATCGGTGTCGACGGTGCCCTATCCGCCAATTATGGAAGCACTGTTAATGGAATTGACGATTGAGCTCATTAGGGAAGCAGGGATTCGCTTGCCCTCCCCAATTAGCCAGACGATCGGGATTGTTGGTGGTTTGGTCATTGGAGATGCGGTTGTACAAGCAGGACTCGTGTCGAATGTAATGATCATCGTCGTGGCCATTACAGCCATTGCTTCTTACATTATTCCATCTAATGAATTTAGCGCATCCATCCGTTTACTGCGGTTTCCAATTATGCTTTTAGCAGCGATGTTTGGTTTTATCGGCATCATTTTTGGGCTCATTATCATGCTTATCCAGTTATGCAGACAAGAATCTTTTGGGGTTGCTTATTTTTATCCAATTGCGCCATTTAATTGGAGTGGCTTAAAAGATGCATTCATTAGGATGCCATTATGGTTAATGAAACGCCGTCCACTTGATGCAAAACCAAAAAAACGATTCCGTTTTAGACAAACGCGAGGTTGGGATATTGATGGAAATTCTTAAACAAAAAGTGAAAGCTAGTCATGTATTTTTTTTAATCATCCATACCCAAATTGGCGTAGGCGTGTTGTCGCTCCCATATACGTTGTCGCAAGCATCGGGTGCTGATGGATGGATGTCTTTAATTCTTGCCGGAGTATGGATTCAACTGTTGCTCGGCACATTCTTTTTGTTATATCGACGTTTTCCGCGTAAAAACTTGGACCAGATTGTTCAAACGTTGCTTGGGAATTGGATTGGCAACATAGCCAGAGTATTTTTCTTGCTTTTTTTCTTTTTGATTGATGTGCTGTTCATTGCCATTCTTGTAAGGATGCTTGATCGTTGGATTTTACCAGAAACGCCAAGAGTTGTAATAAGTTTGATCATACTTATGTTGAGTTTTTATTTAGCGAGAGAAAGTTTGCAAGTCATTTTACGCTTCTTTCTGGCAGTAACGCCTGCTCTTGTATTATTGGTAGCGATTGCGACTTACTCTTTAAAAGACGCAAACATTTATCATTTGTTACCAATCGGTCACCAAGGGATAGGCACCATTTTTAAAGGAAGCTTGGATGCCATTTTGCCACTAATGGGGTTTGAGGTCATCTTGTTTTTAAATGCATATATTACCGGAACAGTAAAAGCAAAATTTAAAATGGCGGTATGGGCAAATGTGTTTACACTTATGTTGTATTTGTACTTAACACTTGTTTGCTTTTTATACTTTAGTCCAGAAGAGATTGCTTTTCTCCCTGAACCGATGATTTACCTCATTAAATCCTATACGTTTCAAATTATTGAACGAACAGACTTAGTGTTTTTGTCTGTGTGGGTCGTGTATATCTTCACTTCCTTTGTCATGTTTACGTTTATTTGTGGAGACATTTTAAAGTCATTTTTTAAAAAGAAGAAGCGAGCGGACAGAGCACTAGCTGTTTTCTTATTGGCTGTCCTTTGTTTAGCTGCATACGTGTGGAAAATTGAGGAAAGAATTGATGAATATAGCATGTATTTGACTTATAGTGGCTACGTGTTATTGCTCATTCCAGGTTTGCTTTATATTCTGTCATTATGTATGAGGAAGAGGGATGATATTGAGAAAACTCATTAGCATTGCTTGCATCGCTTCGTTGCTTACGTTGTCAGGATGTTGGGATCAACATTTATTGAAAGACGTGACGTTAGTGAAAAGTGCAGGGATTGACTTAGTTGAGGATGAGAAATATTTAGTATCTGTAACTGTTCGGTCGATTCAAGAACCGACGAGTAAAGAAGAGGCAGGTGTCTCGTCACCAAAAACGATGCAAGTGGAAAGCAACACCATTCGAGAGGCACGAGACTTATTAGACCGTAGAATTGGGAAGGAATATGATTCCTCGAAGTTGGAAGTATTGGTGTTGGGAGAAGAGTTAGCGAAAGATGATATCCTTTTATTGTTAGATGTTTTTTACCGTAACCCACGGAGTCCTTTAAGTACGAAGCTCGTCATTTCCGAGGGGGAGGCACAAGACATCATTAAATTAGGAGAGGGTTATCCGTTGCAAATTGGTGAGTATATTGCTGACTTGTTAAGTAGTTTAGAGGGTGAGACAGCGATTCCGAATGAGAACATCCAGTCTATTTCAGCGCGGCTATTAAGCGGAGGAGAAGACATTACCTTGCCACTCATCAAACCTCTTGATGATGTGACTGCGACAGTTGTTGGATTGGCGTTGTTTGATGGGACAAAATACACAGGAAAAATTGAGCATCAATTGTCGACATTGTTTTTGTTAATGAATGGACAAGTGGGCAACAATGCGCGGTTTTCAAAGAAAATCCATGATGACAAGGAAGTGAATATCGCCAACTATATTACTGTCGATGTGACGGGTGTTGACAGAGACTTGCAATTGGTCGTAAATAGCGTCGATGACATTACAGTGAAACTGAATTTAAAATTTGATGTCGATGTGGTCGAATTACCCGTTGATATCCCAATGCCTATATCAGAGGTTAGGAATCTAAACAAAAAGCTTGGGGATTTGTTTACGAAAGAAGCAAAGATTGTGACAGACAGATTATTGGAAGCAAATTCTGATGCCCTTGGGATTGGGAAGCGTATTCATGCATTTCATCATGACATATGGAAAGAGAAGGATTGGAAAGAGGTATATCCAAATATTAAATTTGAAACGAATATCGAGGTTCGAATTGACCAGCAAGGGATTCTTTATTAATGGTAGATGAGAACTGGATATGAAAAAAGCGGGATGACCCGCTTTTTTTTGTCTTTAGCTTTTAGCGGACATGTGATATAATTGTGACGAGCAGGAAATAAAAGCGTTTGCAAAATAGGCTGAGGCGCATAATTGGGCTTATGGAGACATTAGTTAGATAATTATTATTATTTCCTTTGCTTTTGTCGCAGTCGTGTCAACGGGAGAAAATGAGTCTATATACATAATGATTGTGGGAGGGGATTTTTTATGAAAAAGAATCGGTTTATGTTGGCATCGCTGGCATTAGCAACGTCGCTTGTTGTGACAGCATGTGGGGACGGTGAAGGTAGTTTGCGTATGGTCACAGGGGGGACGAGTGGGACATACTATCCGCTTGGTGGCGGTATGGCGAAGACGATTCAAGACAATACCGATTTGAAAATCGATGTGTCGTCTTCTAATGCATCAGTGGAGAACATGCTTGCTTTGAGTGAAGGGAAAGCAGACATTGCATTTGTACAAACAGATGTGATGGCAAATGGGCTTGCTGGTGGCGAAGGTTTTGAGGGAGAGATCACCAATGTGTTGGCGCTCGGCTCTCTTTACCCAGAGATGATCCAAATTGTCACAACACCCGACTCAGGAATTGAAAGTGTAGAAGATTTAAAAGGGAAAAAAGTCTCGATTGGTGCACCAGGATCAGGTGCGCGTGCCAATGCGGAGGAAATTTTGGAGATTCACGGCATGACGGTGGAAGATATTGATGCCCAGAACTTGGACTTTGGCGAATCGACAGGTGGCATCCAAGATGGCAACATTGATGCAGCCTTTATTACAGCAGGGACGCCAACAGCAGCAGTAGAAAGTTTGTCCACAACGACAGATGTTTCTATCGTGCCAATTGCAGCGGATAAAGCACAAGCATTAATTGAGAAGTATCCGTACTATGCGGCTGAAACCATTCCATCTGGCACATATAAATTGACTGAAGACGTGGAGACGGTGGCTGTTCTTGCGATGATCGCGGTGAAGAAAGATTTACCAGAAGACGATGTATATGAGATCACAAAAGCCATTTATGAAAACAAAGTGACACATGCCAAAGGAACTGAGATCACTTTGGAAACAGCGTTAGATGGTGTGACCAATTTACATCCAGGTGCTAAGAAGTATTTTGAAGAACAAGGATTGAGTGTTGAGTAAAAATCACCGTGTGAAAGATGATCAACCGGCTGCGTACGTGCGTAGTGTACGTGCGGCCGGTCTTTCTTTTTAAACAGTGCTTGCAAGTTGAGAAAGGGCGTGCATCAAGTGAAACGGATCATCATTTGGGTGTTGCTTCCTCTTCTTCTGCTACTGTGTATCTTTTTTTACCCTGTTTCGATGGCGCTCGTCTTTTATAATGAGGATACAAATGAACGCCAAGCTTTTTTACCGCTAGAGTATGGAGATGAGTTTCAAATCATTTTTACCCATTCCGTCCATTTGTCAGATGTGGTGGAAAAATACCGCGTTACATCAGACAAACAAATCGAACAATTTGAATTCATATTTGAAGAGTTTGGCGTCGGCATGCCATCGAACGCTCAAACAGGCGAGACATTTGTGTATGAAGAGGGTCGTTATCACATTCGTGATATGAAAAATTTATTTCCTGAGCTGCGTGTACGAAATGGGAAAGCTGTTTCTCAGCATCGGCTTGTTTGGGGGACGCATGAAGTAACTTTTAATGACTATATGGAGCCAGGCGCATGGATGACTTTAAAGATAGAGGATTTAACATTATGGCAGTGGCTGAAAGGAGCACGTATTCATGAGCAAAACACAAACTAACCAAGATGTAAATCAAGAAGAGTTAATGGAAAAATATGATGCAGAGTCGAGAACACGGAAGTTATCTGGCGTTGCAGCGGGTATCGTATTCACAGGGCTACTGGCATTCTCTTTATTTCAATTATATACAGGTGCATTCGGTCAATTTACAGCGTATATTCAGCGTACGATCCATTTAGGATTTGCCTTGGCACTCATTTTCTTGTTGTTCCCGGCAAGGAGAAAGACGAAGAGAGACCATGTGCCGTGGTATGACTACGGACTCATGGGCTTATCAATCATTGTGTGTGCATACTGGCCTTTCTTTTATGAAACGCTTGTTCAACAGCTTGGATCGATCACAGGGGTACAGTTATTTATTGGATCAGTGGCGATCTTACTTGTGTTAGAAGCAGCGAGACGAGCGGTTGGGTTGCCGATCGTCACAATCGCAAGTCTATTTATCGCTTATGCATTGCTAGGACCGTACATGCCGGGAATGTTGTCACATGGCGGTTTGAACTTAGATGAATTTGTAAAGTCTATGTTCTTTACAACGGAAGGCATTCTTGGTACACCATTACAAGTGTCGTCAACATATATTTTCTTATTTCTATTATTTGGTGCTTTTCTCGTTCAAACAGGGGTAGGTGGTTATTTTAACGACTTGGCGCTTGCGATTGCCGGGCGACGCGTTGGCGGACCTGCGAAAGTGGCGATCTTTTCAAGTGCGCTAAATGGCACCATCTCGGGGAGCTCGGTTGCCAATACAGTCACAACGGGTTCCTATACAATCCCAATGATGAAAAAATTAGGTTATAAACCAAACTTTGCCGGTGCAGTAGAAGCAGCTGCGTCAACAGGTGGACAAATCATGCCACCCATTATGGGCGCGGCAGCGTTTCTTATGATTGAATTTGCCGGTGTTGGTTATTGGGAAATTGCGAAGGCGGCATTGATACCTGCCATGCTTTACTTTGCCGGAATATGGGTGATGACGCATTTTGAGGCGAAGCGACTTGGACTAAAAGGGTTGCCAAAAGAAGCGCTGCCTCGTAAAATCGATGTACTAAAGAAGTTGTATTTGTTGTTGCCAATTGTCGCCATTGTTGTTTTGTTGTTTCAAGGCTTTAGTATTGAGCGGACAGCGTTACTTGGTATCGCGATCACCATTATTGTAAGCTTGTTTCATAAAGACACGCGCTTGACACCGAGTAAATTTGTTGTTGCATTAACAAGTGGTGCACGCACGGCATTAGGTGTTGCGGCTGCAACAGCGTGTGCAGGGATTATTGTTGGTGTTGTGACAAAGACAGGACTCGGATTAAAATTGGGTGGTAGTATTGTCGGCATGGCGGCATCGTTAACGTCGTCGGCAGACTTACAATTGTTGTTGACGTTATTCTTCACAATGATTACAGCGATCATTTTAGGCATGGGATCACCAACAACAGCCAATTATATTATTACATCAACAATTGCGTTGCCAGCGATTTTGGCTTTAAATAGTCAACTGGATGTCGCTATTCCCGTTTTAGCGGCCCATATGTTTGTCTTCTACTTTGGCATTGTAGCTGATATTACGCCGCCTGTGGCACTTGCTGCATTTGCCGCTACAGGAATATCCGGTGGAGATCCGATTAAAACCGGGGTAAACGCCTCAAAGCTTGCAATTGCTGCTTTTATTATTCCGTACATGTTTGTGTTACAGCCGCAATTGCTCATGATTGATTCAACGATATTTGAAACAGGTCATGCGCTCATTACAGCCATTCTCGGGATGATTGCAATCGGTGCCTCCCTCATTGGTTATTGGTATAAGTCGCTTGCCTGGCACGAACGTCTCATTGCGTTCGTCACTGGTTTCTTGCTCATTTATCCTGATGGATATACAGACTTGGTCGGTATGGCTGTATTTGTCATGTTGCTCATTTATCAATGGAGCTTTTTGAATAGACAGCGCGAAGAAGCAAAGTCTCGCTCAAAAGGAGCGTAAAAAAAAAGCAGTTGCCTCGAATCGAGGTAACTGCTTTTTTTGATCTATATGCTAGAAAAAGGCGTCGACAAGCTCGTCGAGACTCATGTCACTTGATACTTCTGTTTTTTGTGGCTTTAATTGATCAGCGACCCCTTTGTCCTCTACTTTTTTAGAGAAGGCAAGTGTATCATCAATGATTTTTGCCTCCTTGAGCGCTTGAGCAATATGCCCACCTGTCATGCCCGGTTTTACTTCAATCACAACGGTATGCTTGTCGTCATCCTTTTTGTCTTCGTCTTTCTTGTCTTCGTCTTTCTTGTCTTCGTCTTTCTTGTCTTCGTCTTTCTTGTCTTCGTCTTTCTTGTCTTCGTCTTTCTTATCGTCGTTTTTTTTGTCTTTTACCTCTTTTAAAGTGGCCTCTGTTTCAGCAAGGGCTGTTTTGGTCTTTTCTAAATCTGTTTCAAGTGCTTCCCATTCTTTTGCTTTTTCAACTTTATAGCCAGCGTCGGCAAGTGCAGCGCGAAGTTCCGTTTCAGAGAGTGCGCTTGCGTCAGTTGCCTGATCCGCTTGAATGTAATAAGCAGCAGTCGTCACGCTCACGGCAACAAGTAACCCAGCAGCAAAACTACGAATTGTTTTAGGTGTCATGAGCGACCTACTTTCACGCGCGATGCAGCTGCTTCAATGAAAGGTGCAAGTAAGCGCGTCACTTCTGATTCTTCAAGACCCGACTCAGCAGAAATGCTTTCAGCAGAATAGCCACGTTTATGTAAATCTAACACCGTTCGAAGCGTTGCTTGTTCCTCTGGTGCCCGCACATAACGACCACTTTCTTGTGCTGCGATTTCTACGTCCAGTTCTAAATCACGAATGTGCGATTTCAAATGATGGATTTCCTCCATAAATGAGATAGAGAGTTGTTCAATTGCTTCCTCCGCTCTCGGTGACTTCTCTGCTTTGAAATAAGACATCGCAAGCAATATTGCTGAGACAGCAATTAAAATAATGAAAGTCCATTCCATCGTAATTCCCTCCTAAATGAATTTGAAATGTGCAGATGGAAGCTGCACGGTAAAACTTTAAATCGGTCATATTGTGGCCTCGTCTCTATTATACATGAATTCCCCCGTATTTCGATTTAAAATTTAAATTTCTATTCTGTTACAATTGATTTTGACATAGCTGGACAGCAATCTTTGTTGAGGTATTTTTAAAAGTGATTATGTAGCTGTAACGCTTGTGGCACAAGGGGTTTTCCGTTTACAAAAACATACAATTTGCCCTCCTTGTGTAGGATAAAAATAACAGGTATGCTTATAGTAGAACATGGTGATCTTTGGTAGAAATTTTGTCACGGATTATAACCGAAGGGCATAGAGGAGGGGAATAGATGCACAATTTCTCAGAAGCATCCGATCATGAAAACGCTTACGACATAGCCATTCACGATGCATTAAAAACAACTGCGTCTCTCTCACCGGTTGGGCGATTAGGTATTTGGTATGAAGGTGAAATATCATGGGTAGGCGATGCAGCATGGGCAATCGATCGTGCATTCTCAGTGAATGACACGTCTGTCGTGAGTCATGCTTACCATAAGCAATGGAATGTGAGTTTAACGGTTTTTGATCGCACAGCACCTCAGAAACTAGGTTGTGTTCGAGAAGTCATGTTTAAAAATGAAAGCACAGCTGTAATGAAAGTAAAGTTAATGATGCATCATCTCCCTCAACGTGACAGCTCAGGTATGACGTTTTACGCGCCAGAAGAGCAAGCGCTTGTCCATCATTATGATGACATTTGCTCGTTGTTTGCGCTACATATGCCTAAAGCGACCTATATTCAGCACGTGGCAGGAAGTATGGATAAACATTGGTGCGGTAACGAAGGCAGGTTATCGTTTTCGCCTTTTTCCTCAGACAGTGCCGAGAGTGTGGTTAGTGCGACGCTTTCGATCGCACCTGAGGAACAACAAGTAGGGGCAGGTTGGTTACTCGTTGCAAAACAGTATGACTTGTTAAAGGATGTTCATCGACGTTTGCGCGCAACTGGTCAGGAACGATAAAAAGCACTTGCTTTGTGGAGAAACTTTTGCTATGATAGTTCAAGTATGGTAGAAGAGTTTGGAGGGATTAGTATGCGTGTTCAAGTAACGCTTGCTTGCACTGAAACAGGTGATCGTAATTACATTACGACAAAAAACAAGCGAACCAATTCTGAGCGAATTGAGCTGAAGAAATATAGCCCGCGATTAAAGCGCCACACATTACATCGCGAAACAAAGTAAGCAGACGGACTTATCCGCTGCTTGCTTTTTTATGTGTGAGGCACGAAAAGGATGGGAGAGCAATGGACAAGAAGGTGATGATTCGTCGAGAAGTAAAAGCATCATTACAAAAGATGTCGCAGGCGACGTATCGTGAGCGCTCGGCGCGCATTGTAAGCCAACTTATGGGACGGAACATGTGGAAGGTTGCTAAGTGTATGGGTGTGACGAAAGCCATTTTCCCAGAAGTAGATACAGCACCACTTATTGAACAAGCTTGGTGCGACGAGAAGGAAGTCGCACTGCCACGTGTGCATATGCGTACAAAAACGATGGCTTTTTATGTAGTGACTTCGTGGGATCAATTAGAAGAGACAAGATACGGACTGTTAGAGCCAGTGGTCTCAAAATGTCGATGTGTAGATGAACAAGCAATTGATTTAATGATCGTTCCTGGTGTGGCGTTTACAAGGAAAGGGGATCGTTTAGGGATGGGGGGCGGTTTCTATGATCGGTTGCTGCCAGCTTATAGGGGAACGACCGTGTCTCTTTGTTTTGAGGAGCAGCTGCGACTGGTATTGCCAACGGAAGATCATGATGTGAAGATTGATCATGTTGTTGTGGAAGGAGATGAATCGGGATGACGACAGCGGAACGTTATTCGCGGCAGTTGTTATTTCCTGGTATCGGTGAGGAAGGACAGCGTCGTTTAAAAAATAGTCGTGTGCTCATTGTTGGTATGGGTGCACTTGGTACAGTGTTGGCCAACCACGTTGTACGCGCTGGAATAGGCTATACGCATTTTGTTGATCGCGATTATGTGGAATTAAGCAACCTCCAACGCCAATCATTGTTTAATGAAGATGATGTATCACGTGCGTTACCAAAAGCAGTCGCAGCAAAAAACACGTTAGAAAAAGTGAATACAGAAGTTGAGATTGATGCAACGGTGTGTGACGTTCATAGTGGGAATGTGGCTTCATTTACAGAGGATGTAGATATCGTTTTAGATGGCACAGATAATTTTCATACGCGTTTCTTACTAAATGATGCCTGCTTTAAGCAACAAATCCCACTTAGTTATGGTGGTGTCGTACAAGCAAAAGGGGTTAGTGCATTGTTTGTTCCAGGTATGACACCATGTTTAAGGTGTTTCATTGGAGAAGGTGCGCAACAAGGAGAAACATGCGACACAGTCGGTGTCATTGCACCTATTGTTGATATCATTGCCTCTTATCAAGTGGTTGAGGTTGTCAAGTACTTAGTGGGTGCGACGGAACAATTAAGAAACACCGTTCAAACCATTGATATTTGGCATAATACATTTTCGCAATTGTCATTTCGAGCGCCGAAAGTTGATTGTGCCACTTGTCAAAAAGCTGAATATCCAGCGTTAGCAGAGCGAGCAACGGATACAGTTGCATTGTGTGGACGAGAAACGATTCAGGTTGGTGGTAAGCCGTTAAATATTGCAGCGATGGCAACACGGTTGCGAGCGGTTGCAACGATACAGGAAACCCCATTTTTAGTGCGTGCGACATTGCCAGAGGGAGAGCGGCTCGTTTTATTTCCAGACGGTCGCGTGTTGGTTCAAGGGACAGAAGATGTGGCAAAAGCGAAGTCCTTATACAATAAATATATTGGCCATTAATAGGAGAGGAATAGACACCTCTCTTTTTGTCTATAAAAAAAGCTTGATTTTATCGTGGAAAGTACGTATGATAAAGAACATATTACAAATATACTTTAACGCGTTAAAGTGAAGGGGTGTTGTTGGCATGGAGAGGACAAAAATAAGTACAAAAGTAGCGATTTGTTCGCTATGTTTATTTATTTTAATGATGGTTGGGTGTATGTTCTTTCTGAAGGTAGCACCACACATTCCGATTTTACTCGTATTAGTCACAGCTGTAATTCTTGGTCGGTTATTCGGGTTTTCTTATCAGGAATTAGAGGGAGGGCTCGTGCAAGGGGTATATCGCGGTCTTCAACCTATTTTTATTCTCATGCTTGTTGGCTTGATCATTGCTGTGTGGATGATGAGTGGGACGGTGCCTACGTTGTTATTTTATGGTGTTGGTTTGCTCTCACCAGAATGGTTTGCCCCAGCGGCATTAACAATTTGTATCGTTGTGTCGACTTTTACAGGAAGTAGTTTTACAACGATTGGGACTGTGGGTGTGGCATTAATGGGCATAGCGGTTGCGCTTCATGTACCAGCACCTTTAGCAGCAGGAGCAATTATTTGTGGTGCGTGTTTTGGGGACAAAATGTCCCCTTTGTCAGATACGACGAACTTTGCAGCCGCAGTCGCTCGTGTACCACTGTTTACACATATAAAACATATGTTATGGACGACTGTCCCAGCACTTTTCATTACGTATGTATTTTTATTTGTTGTCGGGCGGTCTGCTAGTGGGGGAGAGCAAATGCAGCTTCAACCAATGTTGGATGCATTAACAGGGCACTTTCATATTACTTGGCTCACACTCTTGTCCCCGATCATTGTTGTCATTTTAGCAGCTCGGAAATACCCGGTGCTTCCAGTATTAATGACAGGCATTGCGACAGGCATTGTGACAGCCATTGTACTGCAACATGTCCCATCTGTTGCCGCTGTCTTCCATGTGTTGCAAGATGGTTTTAAATTAGATACAGGTGAAGAAATGGTCAATAACATTATTCAAGCTGGAGGCTTGCAATCAATGATGTGGTCCATTTCCCTAATTGTGCTCGCCCTTGCACTAGGTGGTGTGCTGCAAACAATCGGTTTTATTGAAGCGTTATTTTCTCCGGTTCGTTCCTTACTTGTAAGACGTGGTCATTTAATTGCGGCAACAGCGATGTCATCGATCAGTGTCAATGTGGTGACTGGTGAGCAATATTTATCAGTGTTGTTACCAGGAGAAACGTTTCGGACATCGTACAAAGTGATTGGCTTGGCACGGCAAAATTTGTCCCGTACGTTAGAAGATGCCGGGACATTAATCAATCCATTAATCCCGTGGGGGGTAAGTGGCGCTTTCTTCGCTCATACGTTACAAGTACCAGTAAGTGCTTATGCACCGTTCGCATTATTCTTGCTGTTGTCCCCACTGTTTACAATTGTATTTGGTTATCTTGGAATTGGTATTGCGCGAGTGGATAAAAGCGGGGGAGGAGCGGCATAGTAAGACTGGAGGTGACGTCACATGCGTCAAATAATGTGTATGATGGGTATCGGTTTAGCCTGTGGTCTGGCTTATCGTTACCGTTACCGGTTACTAAACATGTTTTTTCGGCAGTCTTTTCTCCGGAAGCTCGCTATTGCTTCATTATTACGAATCCCTTTTATTCGTAAACGATTGATGGGTTCATTGTTTACCTATCCGAATGCTACGAATGCTCCGGAAGCCTAGAAAAAGCGCACCTTTTAAAAGGTACGCTTTTTCTTAACTTTTCTTGTCATGGGCAACAATATCTTGCTCGTGAAGGGAATCGACAATATACGGTTGGTTGACATGCACAGGTGAGTAGTTGCTAGCTAGTACAAGACCGAATGGTGTCGGGTCATTTGGATTCACAATTGTGTACGGAACACGATTGGTCGCTGCTAATTTAATATACCGTGTGTAAAAGCGATAAGACGTCTCACCATTAATGTATAGGTGCACGTTATTTTTTTGTTTCATCAATCGCTCTACTTCAGGATAAACGTGTGTAGATTGCACTTGGCTTGTCGTTAGTGCTAAATAAACCCGTTCTAGTATCGTCGTTAAAAATAAACGCCGCTCACTAGGTTTTGTTTCAAGGCAACCTGCCAATGCTTGTTCCAAAATGTCATTTACATCTTTTGGCATGTGGACTGCTCCTTTATAAAAGGGTTAATTAGTCATTTTTCCGTGGAGGCGTAGATTTTTCCTTTTCCTTCTTAAATCGTTGTTGTTCTCGTTTTAGGATGTGTTGCTCTCGTCTCACACGTTCTCGTTCTGTCCTTAAGGCAAGTCGCTCTTGACGAACTCGCTCTCGATCGACAACAAGAATGGCTTTTTCTGAACGCAACTCTTTAAAGAGTGAAACAATCATTAAAATGATAATGACGGCGAACGGAAAGGCACCAATAATGGATGCGGTTTGTAATGCAGTGAGTCCTGTTCCTGCTTTGCCACCTGTAATGAGTAATACAGTGGCAGTACCAGAAATAATGAGTCCCCAGATGAATTTAACGATACCGGGTGGATTGAGATTTCCACCAGTTGTTTGCATGCCGAGAACGACTGTCGCTGAATCAGCAGATGTAATAAAGAAAGAGCAAATTAACAATACAGCGATGATCGAAATGACAAATGTTAAAGGGAACTGTTCTAGCAAAGAGAAGAGCGCCATTTCTGTGCCACTTTCTTGCATGTGAGAGTATAAGTCTCTCCCAATACTTTCAAAATAGAGGCTTGATCCTCCGAAAACGCTAAACCATAGTGTGCCAAATAAAGATGGTAGAGCGATGACACCTATAACGAACTCTCGAATGGTACGCCCACGTGAAACCCGCGCAATAAATGCACTGACAAATGGTGCCCAAGAAATCCACCAAGCCCAGTAAAAGATGGTCCAGTCTTGCACCCACGATGATTTAGGATCATAAATATCCATCGCAAAGCTCATACCAAAAAAGTTTTGCGCATAACTACCGATGCCTTGTGTAAAGACGCCCATGATGTGGCTTGTTGGTCCTAAAAATAAAATGAACGTCATTAAAATGATTGCAAGACGGACATTTAAGTTGCTTAAAATGCGTATCCCTTTGTCAATCCCTGTTGCAGCAGATAAACTAAATAAGATGGTTACAATAACAATGACGACAACTTGGAAAATATATACGTTAAAATCTTGCAGTTGTGGAAATACATAGCGAATGCCCGCAGTAATTTGAGCTGCACCAAAACCAAGTGATGTGGCTGTGCCAAATACCGTCGCAAACACAACAAACACATCAATTAATTTCCCGATTGGACCGGTGACACGATGACCAATTAATGGACGAAATGTAGAACTAAATAATGCCGGCTCATCTTTGCGGTATTGAAAATAGGCAAGGGTCAAAGCAACGACAGCGTAAATGGCCCATGGATGAATGCCCCAATGAAAAATAGAATAACGCATTGCTTCAGCTGCAGCTTGTTTCGTTTCAGGCGCTGCATAAGGTGGCGAGAAAAAATGTGATAATGGTTCTGCTGCCCCCCAAAAGACAAGACCAATCCCCATTCCTGCTGTAAACAGGAAAGCAAACCATGTTAAGTAGTTGTATTCAGGTTCTTCATCTGGTTTCCCTAATTTTATTTTACCATAAGGACTGAAGATTAAATAGATGCCGACCCCAACATAAAATGTAGCTGATAGTAAGTAAAACCATCCGAGTTCAGAAGTAATCATTTTTTGAATCGTTTCAGTAATGTCTTTCATATTTGTTGGCGCAATGGCACCCCATAGTATGAAGGCAATTGCAATAGAGAGAGATACGTAAAACACTGTTGTTATTTGTTTCATATTTAGTTCTCAGACCCTTCTTTTTTCTTGTAAAATAAAATCGTAACATAGGTAAAGTATCTTTCCAAGTGATGGATATGGTTGTAAAATGGTAAAAAAAGCTGTTCTCTGTTGGAAATGAAGGGATAAACGTTTGATTTCGCTTAGTATGAAGTTTTTTGGGAAAATGTATACGAATATGGAGATAACCGTACAAAAGGCAATGCGATTTATTAAGTTAAAACAAAAGTGAATGGGAGAGATGATGATGAAAAAAGGGTGGGTATTGATCGCATGTGTCGTTGCCTTATTGGCTGCATGTAGGAACGACAATGAGCCATCAAAAAGGGATGTATCCGTTCCTCGTGAACAGACGGAAGTGACGAGTAAAGTGGAAGTGAAATATGAAATTGATCCAAAAACATATTTAGTGCAGCCACTCCCTGAAATAAATACAAACAAGAAATTGGTGTTATTAACCATTGATGATGCACCAGAACACTATAGTGTGGAAATGGCGCGGACGTTAAAAGAAGTGGATGCACCAGCAATTTTTTTCGTGAATGGTCATTTTTTAGAGGATGATCGTGGCAAGGACAAGCTTAAGGAAATATATGAGCTTGGGTTTGCGATTGGGAATCATACGATGACTCACGCGCGTCTAAGTGAGCTATCAACCACAGCACAAACAGAAGAAATCGTCGCTTTAAATGATTTAGTGGCGTCTATTATTGGAGAACGCCCGCGCTTTTTTCGCGCACCATTTGGTGTGAACACAGATCATGTTCGGGAACTAGCAAAGCGGGAAGGGATGACATTAATGAACTGGACGTATGGTTACGACTGGGAGCCGAATTATCAAACAGGGGCATCGATAGCGGAGGTGATGGTGAATAGTGAATACTTACAACCAGGAGCAAATTTGTTAATGCATGACCGAAAATGGTCTGCAGAAGGATTAGCAGACATTGTCATTGGACTTCGTGATCAAGGGTACGAATTTGTTGATCCACTAGAAATTCAAACAGTAGACGTAGCCAATTAGTGTTGGCCCCTTTTACCACCACCATGTCAATTGTGACATACTAATTAACGCTTGACGCACACATTGAGTCATACTATAATAAAATAAAGTATGAAGGAAGCGTTTTCATATGAGGGAGGGGGATTTTAAGATGGGTACAATCGTTTGTCAACATTGTGATCAACTGATGGACCATTTTGAAGGGGAAAAAGTGAGTCGTCTTTATGCAACAGGTGTTTGTGCGACGTGCCAAGTGAAGGAAGAGGAGCAAGATGCACAAAAATAATTTAAATAATACCAATTAGGGGGGAGGGTGTGACATACTGTTGCACCCTCTTTATTTAATGGCCTCTTGTTCGCGAATGACTTTTAATGTTGCAAGTGTCGCATCTTCTGGTCCTTGGACAGGCAATCCAGCAGCAACATTCTTTTGAACGTAAGCTAAGTTTTCTGTTGTAATGAGTTCCCCAGGACTAAGAATCGGGATGCCTGGTGGGTAAACCATAATAAACTCTGCAATGATTCTGCCGGCAGATTGATCAAATGGAATCACTTCTGTTTCAGCGTAAAAAGCTTCTCGGGGAGAGAGTGCCAACGTGGGGATTTCAGGTAATTCAACTGGAATTGTTGTCGCGATTGTTTCTGTACGACGATAGCGTGTAGCTAAGTTTTCAAGCGCGGATAGGAGCATGTGAATGCTTTCTTCGTCGTCTCCTAGTGTGATCACACATAAAATGTTGTACAGATCTGACAGTTCTACTTCAATGTTTGCATGTTTTCGCAACCATATTTCTGCCTCATAGCCCGTGATAGTCAGTCCTTTTAAGGAAATGAACAATTTTGTTGGGTCTTGTGCAAAGGTTGCACTTGACTGGCACACTTCTTCTCCGATACAATAAAGACCATTTATTTCATTGATCGCGTTACGTGCCCAGTGGGAAAGGGCAATGGTTTGTTCAAGATACGCTTGCCCATAGAGTGCCAAATGTTTGCGTGCAGCATCAAGAGACGCCAGCAATAGGTAGGATGTAGACGTCGTTGTGAGCATACTCATAAGGGCGGCGGTGCGCTCAACGGAGACGAGTCCAGCGCGCACATTTAACACAGAGCTTTGCGTGAGTGAGCCACCTAACTTATGGACACTTGTTGCCGCCATGTCTGCGCCTGCGGTCATTGCACTCATCGGAAGTGCATTGTGAAAGTGAATGTGGACACCATGCGCCTCATCAACGAGGACAGGAATTGCAGCATCATGTGCGAGGGCAACGATCGCTTTTAAATCACAGACAAAGCCGAAGTAGGTCGGATTAATGAGAAGGATGGCTTTGGCGTCCGGATGTGTTGCGATTGCTTTTTCGACAGCATTTATTGTAATTCCGTGCGCAATGCCATGATCGTTATCTAAAACAGGGTGAATAAAAATGGGAAGTGCACCTGAAAAAATAATTGCTGCCATGACTGACTTATGAACATTTCGTGGCATAATAATTTTATCACCCGGTTTACATACCGCCATGATCATGGTCATAATGGCACCACTTGTCCCTTGTACTGAAAAAAACGTGTGGTCCGCACCGAAAGCGTGCGCGGCAAGCTTTTGTGCATCAGCAATCATGCCTTGCGGATGGTGAAGGTCATCAAGTGGGGCAAGGTTGATCAAGTCAAGCGCGAGCGCTTCAGCACCCATTAGTGTACGAAACTGTTCGTCCATTCCCTTTCCGCGTTTATGTCCGGGGATATGGAACGGAAGCGGTTTCTTTTTTGCATAAGTGACAAGACCTGTAAGTAAAGGGGTTTGTTCATGTATATGTGTCAAAGAGGATCCCTCATTTCCGTGATTAAAAAAGTCACATGAAAAGTATAGCAAGAATCCTTATGTTTGACTATCTGTTTGGAAAACATAAGGAAGAAAACGTGTAGAAAACCTGTCGAGGAGGAGCGCTGATGAATATTCCACTGAATGATGAATGGACGCAAAATGAAGTGGTCATTGTTGCCGAATTTTGTGATTGTATCGCACGCGTGTTTGAACAAGGGGTAGAGGCAAGGGAGATTTTGCGCCGTTATGAGCAATTTAAAGAAGTTGTTCCTGCAAAATCTGAAGAGAAGCAGTTGTTTAAGGACATTGACAAGGAAATAGGCACGTCTTGTTATCATGTTGTGCAGGCTGCTAAGCAAGCAAAACCGCAAGAACGTATTAAGCTTTAGCGCACGCGCTAAAGCTGTCTAGATAGTTGATAAATTGGACACAACGTTTGAACGGTTTCTATGATGGTTGCCATTAGCTTATGACCGTCCTTTAAAATCGGACTCTCGGCTGGTATATGACGACCGACGAGCCATTCTGCCTTTTTGATTGAATGGAAACGTTGCAAAGATGCACGTAAGTCAAGCGCAGAAAAAGGCGTTGCTTCTTTTTTCATGTGGTCAAGTGAGACGACGTAATGGTCAGGAATGGTTTCTTTTAATGTTTGTTCGTGAGCAAGAAATGTATTGGCAATGGCTTGTTTGTCTGGGCATTCATAAATATAAGCAAGCCAAATGAATACATGATCGTCAAACAGTCCAACTTGAAAATGTGGATGTTTTTTATAGCCACGCTTGTTTTCCGCAACAGCGAGCCATGTGTCATTTGGTGGGTTCGTTTTGCGGCGTGCATGCTTGGCAATGTGTAGAAACATTTCTTGTCCAAGCATGAGTGAGAGTTCTTGCGCAAGTGTCGCGCCAATTGCTGCAAATTTTGGTTGAATGCGCATTTGAATGGCTTCCATTCGTTCAGCGAGTCCGTCAACGTGGAAAGTCGCAAAATCATGTGCAGTGAAAGTAGGAAGTGTCATTAGATTTGTCTCATCCCTTTTTTAATGTTTAGATAGTAGCATAGCGTTTTTATGATTTCCGTGCAAACGATTTGCTTATTATGTAATAATGGTGATGTATATCATGAATGAAGACAAGTGGTTTAGACGAAAGGAGACTTGTATGACAGCAACATGGGGAAACATTGAACGCCAGGCGCGCTTGTGGATGGTTGAAGCAGGTGACCGCATCAAAACAGCATTGACAGGGGAAGTAGTTGTTAGCGAAAAATCAGGACCAGATGACTTAGTTACTGAAGTAGATCAAGACATAGAGGCGTTTTTTTATGAAAAAATTAGTGAAGCATATCCGACGCATCATTTTCTGGGGGAAGAAGGGGTAGCTCAAGTATTGTCATCGCTAGAAGGCACCGTATGGATTGTCGATCCGATTGATGGGACGACAAACTTTATCCACCAAAAGCGTGGATTTGCTATTTCAGTAGCCGTATATCAAGGCGGAGAAGGGATGATCGGATTAATTTATGATGTGATGAACGAGGAATTTTTTCATGCGCTGAAAGGTGAAGGTGCCTATTTAAATGATCGTCTTCTCCCAAAGGTGGAGCAAACGTCACTTTCTAAAGCAGTTGTAGGAATCAATGCAGGGTGGCTTGTCGGTGAGCATGCAGCGGCGCTAACTGAAGTAGTGAGGACAAGCCGAGGCTCACGTTCCTATGGTTCAGCTGCGCTTGAAATGGCGTATGTAGCTACGAATCGTTTAAATGCGTATATGAGTTTAAATTTGTCGCCATGGGATTATGCAGCTGGTGCCGTTATTTTAGCAGAAGTGGGCTGCAAAGCAACACGCTTAGATGGCACGCCCTTATCTATGTTAGAAAAAGGGAGCTTGCTTGCTAGCTCGTCTAATCTACACGAGGAAATAAGGCGGCATCTGACTTAAATAAAAATGTTAGCGTTCGTCTCGTGCTTCATTTTTTTTACGAAGTCGGAAGCCGATGGTCATGGCCAAAAAGATCCCTATACAAGCAATGAAAGCAATCCACACACTTCGTTCAGCAACTGCGACACCGATACACATGATGCCAGCAACTGTAATCATTGCAAGTAATAAAAACAAGATATTGTCTTTTTTCACTACGCTACCTCCTTTTTCGAATACAGAACACAGTCACCAGAAGATTAGATACGAAATATGGCGGCAGAGCTGGTTTCTTATCCTTCAAATTGTTTGAAGTAACCTCGTTCATAGTGTACATGTTTATTAGGAAAAGTGAAAGGTGATCGTGTGACAAAAAGCGAAACATTTTTAAAGCATGGAAAAACGATGACGAGTAAAATAGGCAACGAGCGCTCTTTATGCTATAATTGTACAGTTGTCCAAAGTACAGAACACAGCTGCTGGTAATCAGCATATCAGATCGGAACATAGCTACCAAGATCGGCACACAAAACATAGATGCGGTTTCGTCAATGTTTTCTCTCGAATTTCTTGGTCGTCTAATTCTGATCTCTGGAATGAGAAGGAGAGAAATGTATGACTTTACGTGATGATTTACGCAACATCGCCATTATTGCCCACGTTGACCACGGGAAAACAACATTGGTGGATGAATTATTGAAGCAATCGGGCACGTTTGCCCAGCATGAAACGGTGCAAGAGCGGGCAATGGACTCGAATGCACTTGAAAAGGAACGTGGCATTACCATTTTAGCTAAAAATACAGCGATTGATTATCATCAGACGCGTATTAATATTATGGATACTCCAGGTCACGCTGATTTCGGTGGTGAAGTTGAGCGTATTATGAAAATGGTCGATGGCGTATTGCTCGTCGTTGATGCATATGAAGGCTGTATGCCGCAAACGCGTTTTGTATTGAAGAAGGCATTGGAACAAAAATTAACGCCTGTTCTTGTCGTCAATAAGATTGATCGTCCGGCTGCGCGGGCAAATGAAGTGGTCGATGAAGTGATTGATTTGTTTATTGACTTAGGTGCAGATGAAGATCAACTGGACTTCCCGGTTGTTTATGCGTCAGCAATTAATGGCACAGCGTCACTTGATCCTGAGCGTCAAGATGAAAACATGCATGTGTTGTTTGAGACGGTTGTTTCCCATATTCCAGCACCGATTGATAATAGTGAGGAACCCTTACAGTTTCAAGTGACGATGCTCGATTACAACGACTATGTTGGACGGATCGGGATCGGCAGAATTTTCCGCGGGACAATGAAAGTCGGTCAACAAGTGGCACTGATGAAAATTGATGGTAGTGTCAAACAGTTCCGCGTCACAAAGATGTTTGGCTTCTTAGGCTTAAAGCGAATCGAAATTTCAGAAGCGCGCGCAGGAGACCTTGTCGCCGTATCAGGTATGGAGGAAATTAATGTTGGCGAGACAGTATGTCCGCTTGAGCATCAAGAAATGCTGCCACTGTTGCGCATTGATGAGCCGACGTTACAGATGACGTTTCTTGTGAATAACTCACCGTTTGCCGGGCGCGAAGGGAAATATGTAACGAGCCGTAAGTTAGAGGAGCGGTTATTGTCAGAATTAGAGACAGATGTGAGCTTACGCGTTGAACAAACGGATTCACCTGATGTTTGGGTGGTTTCAGGTCGTGGGGAGCTACATTTGTCGATTTTAATTGAAAACATGCGTCGAGAAGGATACGAGTTACAAGTATCGAAACCGGAAGTCATTGTCCGTGAGGTTGATGGTGTCAAGTGTGAGCCCGTTGAGCGGGTACAAATTGATGTACCGGAAGAATACCAAGGTGCCGTCATGCAGTCGCTTGGAGAGCGTAAAGGGGAAGTCGTCAATATGGCGCACACAGCAAGCGGACAAGTACGCTTAGAGTTTCTCGTGCCTGCACGTGGCTTAATTGGCTATACGACAGAGTTCTTAACACAAACACGCGGATACGGGATCATCAATCATTCTTTTGATTCCTATCAGCCTGTTGTTGCGGGCAAGATTGGCGGGCGACGTCAAGGTGTGCTTGTATCTATGGAAACAGGGAAAGCGACGCAGTATGGCATCATTGGTGTTGAAGACCGCGGGACGATCTTTTTAGAACCTGGGACAGAGATTTATGAAGGGATGATCGTTGGCGAACATACGCGAGAAAACGATCTGACTGTCAACATTACAAAGACGAAACAACAAACAAACGTACGCTCGGCAACGAAAGACCAAACGGTGACGATGAAGCGTCCACGCATCTTGACACTGGAAGAAACATTGGAGTATTTAAACGACGACGAGTATTGTGAGCTGACGCCAGCGTCAATTCGTTTGCGGAAGAAAATTTTAGGTAAGTCAGAACGCGAGCGTGATGAAAAGCGCCGAAAGATTGCCGCACAGGACTAATGACGTAGTAGCAACAGAGAGGTAGGTGAGGAGACTTGTCTTTTGTAGCAGCAGGAACGACATCAGGTAAAACGTTGCCTTGGTTATTACAAGCAACCGAGGAAAATCCATGGATTGGGTTTTGGGCATTTATTTTAACAGTCGCTTTAACAATGCTTGTCTTTCACT
Source organism: Bacillus sp. FSL W7-1360 (assembly GCF_038592975.1). NCBI lineage: Bacteria > Bacillati > Bacillota > Bacilli > Caryophanales > Bacillaceae > Bacillus > Bacillus sp. FSL W7-1360. The sequence goes on from NZ_CP151950.1 coordinate 628,312, forward strand.
TAGGCTTTGCCCGAAAGTTACCACTACTAAAGAGGCTGATTGTGTACACGATGCTAGTGTTAGGAAGTTTTTTCCTTTGGTTTTTGGAGTTTATTTTCGGCGCGCCAATCATCGCTGTTCTTGCAATTTCAGCGGTCGTCCTCGGGATTTACCGATTCCGACTGCATTTGCATCGTAAAGGGGACGAAAAGAAGAAAAATGATTAGTGCCTTTCGTAAGAAGTCAAACCACTAGAGACGAAGCTCCAAACGTTTTTATACCGTGTTAATTGTTCGTACATGATCTTGAGGAAAATAGAGATAAGAAACTGTCACTCAAAAAACAACAGAGCACTTATTAAATGTCATTCAGTGCTCTGTTGTTTCAGGGGTTTTAGCATAGCCCGCTGTAACTTCATTTCTACTAGCAAATTAGTAACGTAATTAGTTATTGATCAGAATGTTGTGCACAATATTATTCAAATTATCTGAAAAATATTGATCATACTTCTTGCAGTGTTTATATTAAGAGTCGACGTTGTGACCGCCGCTATCCTAAGTTCTATTGATGATGCCCCAACTCCAGTCCTGATCAGCCCACTATCTATCAGAGAAATGGCTCTCGGTCCAGTACCCGTAGTTTCAGGCTTATAAAAGAAAGGGTTCAGTCGTGTTGGATTACCATTTAAATATAAAAGCCCTTCGGAAAAGTCGACAAGTGCATTTGGACTATTCATATTTATCCTAAGAGAAAAAGCAATAAAATATAGGCTGTTAGGTTGTAGGAGTATGTTCTGATTATTTGTCGAAAGAGTGATCCCAAAACCATTATTTTCTACCTCTGTAACTGTAACAGTAGTTAAAGCCGTAGTATTATTTGGAAAAGGATTTGGAACTGCTTGAGTTGAGTATATAGCATTATTACCTATTACCGTAGGTCCTGTGATTCCGGTAGGTCCAGTAGCGCCGGTGACCCCAGTAGCACCGGTAACGCCAGTGGCGCCAGTGACCCCAGTAGCGCCGGTAACGCCAGTGGCGCCAGTGACCCCGGTAGCTCCGGTAGGTCCAGTAGGTCCGGTGGCTCCAGTAACCCCCGTAACGCCAGTCGCGCCAGTAACGCCAGTAGGTCCGGTAGGTCCAGTGACGCCAGTAGGTCCGGTAGGTCCAGTGACGCCAGTAGGTCCGGTAGGTCCAGTAACACCAGTAGGTCCGGTAGGTCCAGTGACGCCAGTAGGTCCAGTAATGCCAGTGGTTCCAGTCGCCCCAGTAACGCCGGTCGCCCCAGTGACTCCTGTAACGCCAGTAACGCCAGTGGCTCCAGTAATCCCGGTCGCCCCAGTAACGCCGGTCGCCCCAGTGACTCCTGTAGCGCCAGTAACGCCAGTGGCTCCAGTAATCCCAGTCGCCCCAGTAATCCCGGTCGCCCCAGTGACTCCTGTAGCGCCAGTAACGCCAGTAACGCCAGTGGCTCCAGTAATCCCGGTCGCCCCAGTAACGCCGGTCGCCCCAGTGACTCCTGTAGCGCCAGTAACGCCGGTTGCCCCAGTGACTCCCGTAGCGCCAGTAACGCCAGTCGCGCCAGTAACGCCGGTAGTTCCAGTGACGCCAGTGGCTCCAGTAGCGCCGGTCACCCCGGTAGCGCCAGTAACGCCAGTCGCGCCAGCAACGCCGGTAGCGCCGGTAGCGCCAGTAACGCCGGCTCCCGTTGGTCCGGTCGGTCCTTGTGTGCCAAGTTCTTCCCAAGGGTTCCAAGTTGTGCCTGTGTCATCGGTCGCGCTTCGTACATAAATGGTTGGGTTGCCGATGAGTAGTTGTAAAATCGATGTTGTCGGTCCTGGGGTAATGATAGAAACATACAATGTCCATATCGGGCTTGTAAACCCGAGTGGACCGTTCACAGGTCCGCCTGCATTCCCTTCAGAGCTGTATACACCTTCTGTAATAAACGAATCTAAATCACTTCCAGAAGGCACTTCATCATACGGAAAAGCACCGACATCCTCAGCATCTAGTGTTAAACTGCCATCTGGTGCGGCAGTAATGCCGTTGATGTTTACAATGCCGCCTGGAATATCGCCAATGGTGAGGACGACATTGCCTGCACCATCAGGGAGAATGTCATTGACACCGATCACACTCCCAGCAGGCCCGGTCGCCCCGGTCGCTCCAGTCGGTCCAATCATTGTTGGAATGTTCGCAGCAGATTTCATTTTCGATTCAAGAATAATTTCTTTCTTGAAAATCGTGTCAAGCATGTCTGCAGCACTTTCGTTGATCGCTAGAATTTCTTGTAGTGTCGCTGGTGGACCAGTAAGACCATTCAATGTTCCAAGAGCGTACTGAATTTTCTCTCCTTCCGCATTAATAATGTGCGCCAAGCCCATTTCCTCCATCGCGATTGACGCGAGCAGTAAATTGACGACATCATCGCGGTCGAGTGTAATATTGGGCGTGAAATTTGGCATGCTTGGTTGAGACATGTTCACACATCCTTTTCATTATTTTGACTCCCTATATATAGGGGCAATTATTAGTTTAATTCAGGGTATGTTTTTTTTTTTTTTGGTTCGGGCTAATTGTTATTTATTCGAAAAGAAAGATAATTAATTTTGCTCTTTGTGTAAGTGTTACAGTGCGAGAGCCCTGTCGTTTCTGCAACGGAAATCTCTAAAAAACATTTTCTTATGATAAAAAACACCGGAAGACTGATTAAACATCACAACGTTAATCAGTCTCCTGGTGTTTTAAGGGATTTTAGGTCAGCCTCAGATAAATGTTATTTTCGATTTTTAGAGTTGTTTACTTTTTGTGTAATACGCGTTTGACAATTTGTGCACATAAATGTATGGATCGGTCGATTCCGGAGTTTTTTTGCTAGAGGTGAAAAGTCAGCAATTTCTTCAATCTTGTCACATAGCACACATTTTACACGCATTAGATGACCTTCCTTTCGTTGTCCATGCAAGTCATATATCTATTTTAAACAATCTAGCTGAAAAAAGAAATGTTTATCGGTGAAGTCTAGTGTCATCACTTTGTACATATGTTAATGATAAAGGGCTTGACTCAAGTAGGCAAAGGGAGGATTAGCCATTGGATGAAGCAAAACGAATTTATGTTTTGGATACAAGTGTACTATTGCAAGACCCATCCTCAATTTATCAATTTCAGCCACATGAAGTTGTGATCCCAGCAATTGTGCTAGAGGAAGTAGATGCAAAGAAGCGACAAATGGATGAGGTTGGACATAATGCCAGACGAATTGCTCGGATGATCGACCAGTTGCGAGAAGGAGGGAAATTGCATCAAGGCGTATTGTTAGACCGTGGTGGGTTTATTCGAATCGAACTGAATCATCGCTCTTTTCACCATTTAAAACACGCGTTTGCGGATCGAACGAATGACAACCGAATTATCGCAGTTGCCCTAAATTTGCAATTAGAAGAAAATGAGAAAGCTGCAGGTAGAAAAGTCATCTTAGTTAGTAAAGATGCGATTGTCCGTGTGAAAGCAGATGCATTTGATTTACAAAGTGAAGACTTTTTGAATGAGCGTATTGTGGAAAAAGATGAAGGGTATATGGGATATGTGCATGTAGAGAGCGATCCTGAAATGTTGACACAATTATTCCAAACCCGTACGTTACAAACCCGTGACGTCGTGTCGTCTTGTTATCCGCATCAATTTTTACTATTACAAGACCCACTGAAGCGATCAAGTTCCGCGTTAGCCAAAGTTGATGCTTTGGGACAAACATTGTCACCCGTCACCGGGAGGGATGAAGCAATCTGGGGAATCCAGGCGCGAAATGTCCAACAAAAGATGGTGCTTGAGCTGTTATTAAACAAAGATATCCCACTAGTAACGCTCGTTGGGAAAGCGGGTACTGGAAAAACGTTGTTATCTTTAGCAGCGGGCTTATTTCAAACAGAGGACATGCATGCTTATCGGAAAATGGTCGTGACAAGGCCACTTGTGCCACTTGGGAAGGATATTGGTTATTTACCTGGTGAGAAAGAAGAGAAGTTACGACCGTGGATGCAGCCAATTTATGATAATTTAGATTTTTTGTTTGGAACAAAGAAACAGGTAGAGTTAGACCGCATCTTATCAGGAATGGGTGCCATTCAAATTGAAGCACTCACCTATATTCGCGGTCGCAGCATGCCCGATCAGTACATGATCATTGATGAGGCGCAAAATTTAACGAAGCATGAAGTGAAAACCATTTTAACGCGTGTCGGAGAGCGTAGTAAAGTGGTCTTAATGGGTGATCCGGAACAAATTGATCACCCATACTTGGATGAGTACACGAATGGGTTAACGTATGCAGTGGAAACATTCAAGGAAGAAGCATTAAGCGGGCATGTCAAGCTTGTAAAAGGAGAACGATCCACACTGGCACAACTTGCCGCCGACTTATTATGACCGGCTTAAATAAAAGAAATGCGGGCGACATGGCGAATCGGCGCGCGCGTGATGCCATCTGCAATGTATAGATGAATCGGTCCGTCCTCTTTTAATGGTTTTCCATTTTCGCAAAAAGCAGCGACAAGTTGCATCGCTTGTTCGCGTGTGAATGTCCATTTTTCTTCTGTATGTGTTTCGATTTCAATGTTTGTGGCGTTGTCATGTGGCGAAGCTTTTTGAAAGAATGGGGCAAGTGGCATCGCAAACGAGCCAGTTTCAAGTGAATCACGATCGTATGATATGCGGTTTGTGTCACGGTTCGGATTAGGAGGCGTTGCGCCTTCAGTGATTTCTTTATCCCACTGGGCAGAAATCGCTTTTGTATATGTATTTAGATGAGGTTCTTCAGATGTGAGCAACGTCTCATCGAAACTTTTTTTTAGGTCTATTTTCCGTTCATCGAAAATCCATACACTTGGATCAATTGTTAAGGGCTTTTTCACTTTGCCGGTAATAAAAAATACAAATTCTTGCATGATGACTCCTCCGGTTATGTTAGTATAAAAATCGGGCGCGCTTTCATTATAGCATAATTGTGCGATTGTGCATGCCAAAAGGATTGCATTTTAAGCAGAATACAGATACTATGGAAGAAGCAAGTACATTTAGGTGAGGAGGCGACACCTTGAGGATTGATGCGATCACAAAGCAGGGGGAAAAAGCCTATGCCCTGTTGCAGGAAGATGCTGAAAAAATTCGTCAGCTAATCGAAGTGCAGTTGGAAAATTTAACAATGCCGCAATGTCCTCTTTATGAAGAGGTGTTAGATACACGGATGTTTGGCTTGTCACGAGAGATTGATTTCGCCATTCGTCTCGGGCTAGTAGAGGAAGAAAAAGCAAAAAATATTTTGCATGAATTAGAACGCAAATTGGCATTGTTACACGAAGGGTCTGTAAAGAAATAAACGAGTCGGGCATTATTTTCTGTTCCCGGCTTGTTTTATGAATGATCAGGTGATGAAGCGGTGTCGCGTACCGTCTTGTGATTGCTGCAAAAGTTTTTCTTTAGTGACATAGAGATAGAGCTCAGGAGGGAGACAACCATGAGTCAGTTGCAGACGATAAAAAAAGTGCTTGTCGCAAATCGTGGTGAGATTGCGATTCGGATTTTCAGGGCTTGTTCAGAATTAAACATACGGACAGTAGCGATTTATTCAAAAGAAGATACAGGGGCGTTTCACCGTTACAAAGCGGATGAAGCGTATTTGGTCGGTGAAGGGAAAAAACCGATTGCTGCGTATCTTGATATCGAAGGCATCATTGAAGTAGCTAAATTGCATGATGTGGATGCCATCCATCCAGGATATGGATTTTTGTCAGAGAATATCGAATTTGCCAGAAGGTGTCAGGAAGAAGGTATCATTTTTGTTGGTCCAGCACTCATCCACCTGCATATGTTTGGTGATAAAATTGAAGCACGTACGCAAGCGATCAAAGCAGGATTGCCAGTCATTCCAGGTAGCGACGGCCCTGTAAGCGGATTAGATGAAGTCGAACAATTTGCCGCTATGCATGGATACCCACTTATGATCAAGGCGTCGCTCGGTGGCGGTGGACGCGGCATGCGAATTGTATGGGCAGCTGAAGAGTTACAAGAAAGTTACGAACGCGCAAAGTCAGAAGCAAAATCGGCATTTGGCAATGATGAAGTGTATGTCGAAAAATTTGTGTCTCGCCCGAAACATATTGAAGTGCAAATTATCGGTGATGCAGAAGGCAATTTAGTACACCTATATGAGCGCGATTGTTCTGTGCAACGACGTCACCAAAAAGTGGTGGAAATTGCACCAAGTGTGTCGTTGAGCGAAACGGTGCGGCAAGACATTTGTGATGCGGCAGTAAAGTTGATGAAAAATGTGGATTATATGAATGCGGGAACAGTCGAATTTCTCGTGACGGATGATGGATCATTTTACTTTATTGAAGTAAACCCGCGTGTGCAAGTGGAACATACAATTACAGAGATGATTACGGGCGTTGACATCGTTCAAACGCAATTAAAAATTGCCGATGGACAAGCCTTGCATAGTACATCAGTTGGCGTGCCAAAACAAGAAGACATTGCTTGTTTCGGTTATGCAATTCAGTCGCGCATTACAACGGAGGATCCTGCTAATGACTTTATGCCTGATACAGGCCGGATCAATGCCTATCGTTCGAGTGGTGGTTTTGGGGTCCGCCTAGATGCAGGGAACGGTTTTCAAGGGGCGGTTATTAGCCCTCATTACGATTCATTGTTAGTAAAAGTATCGACGTGGGGATTGACGTTTGCTGAGTCAGCGAAGAAAATGGTGCGGAATTTACAAGAGTTCCGGATACGCGGCATTAAAACGAATATTGCTTTCTTAAAAAACGTCGTCACACACCCCGATTTTTTAAATGGCAATTACAATACGCGCTTCATTGACGAAACACCTGAGCTATTCGTGTTTCCAAAAAGCCAAGACCGTGGCACGAAAATGTTGACTTTTATCGGCGAGACCGTCGTAAACGGTTATCCTGGTTTAGAAAAAATGGCTAAGCCACGTTTCCACCAGACGGCGGTGCCAAAAGTTCCTTCTTCTGAGCGCGCACAAGCGGGGACGAAACAAGTGCTTGACACACATGGTGTGGAAGGGCTGGTCGATTGGGTGCGGGCGCAAAAAGAAGTGTTATTGACGGATACGACATTCCGTGACGCTCACCAATCACTTTTAGCGACCCGTGTGCGGACACATGATTTGAAAAAAATTGCCGCACCGACAGCGCACTTACTTCCGAACTTGTTTTCAATGGAGATGTGGGGCGGGGCGACATTTGATGTGGCGATGCGTTTCTTGCACGAAGATCCATGGGCGCGCTTAAAGACGCTGCGGAAAGAAGTGCCGAATGTTTTATTCCAGATGTTGCTGCGCGCATCAAATGGTGTTGGATATACAAGCTATCCGGATCACGTCATTCATGAGTTTGTACAAGCTTCAGCGGAAGCTGGTATGGACGTATTCCGTATTTTTGACAGCTTAAACTGGGTGGAAGCGATGAAACCAGCGATTTTCTCTGTGCGCGAAAGTGGCAAAGTAGCCGAGGCAGCTGTTTGTTATACAGGAGACATTTTAGATAAAAATCGGACGAAATATGATCTCTCCTATTATAAAAAAATGGCACGCGAGCTTGAGGCAGCTGGTGCGCACATTTTAGGGATTAAAGATATGGCCGGTCTCTTGAAACCTGAAGCCGCATATCAACTGGTCGCATCATTAAAAGAGACGGTATCCATCCCAATCCATTTGCATATGCACGATACGAGTGGAAACGGTGTGCTCGCGTATGCGCGTGCAATTGATGCTGGCGTTGATATTGTTGATGTGGCGGTGAGTTCTATGGCCGGCTTCACGTCGCAACCGAGCGCGAACACGTTGTATTATGCGTTAAATGATACGGCGCGTAAGCCGAAAGTCGATATTGCTGCATACGAGCAACTAGATGAATTTTGGTTTGAAACACGCCAATTTTATCATGGCTTTGAAAGCGGCATGAACGCCCCACACACCCAAGTGTATGAACATGAAATGCCGGGCGGTCAATACAGCAATTTACAGCAACAAGCAAAAGCAGTCGGCTTATTTGAGCGGTGGCATGAAGTGAAGCATATGTATCGCACGGTGAATAACATGTTCGGCGATATTGTGAAAGTAACCCCATCATCAAAAGTTGTGGGCGACATGGCGTTATACATGGTGCAAAACGATTTATCCGAGGAAGATGTGTACGAACGTGGAGACAGCTTAGACTTTCCTGACTCTGTCGTCGAATTTTTCCAAGGTCACCTCGGTCAGCCTTATGGTGGCTTCCCGAAACGACTACAAGACATTATCTTAAAAGGGAAAAAGCCGATAGAAGGACGACCTGGCGCAGCGTTGCCCCCGGTTGATTTTGAGGCGATGAAACAGGAATTAGAAGAGAAGCTCTCGCACAGTGTGACGCGTGAAGACTTGCTCTCTTACGCACTTTATCCGAAAGTATATATGGCTTACGAGCAATTTAAAGCGCAGTTCGGTGATGTATCTGTGCTCGATACACCAACCTTCTTTTACGGGATGCGCGAAGGCGAACAAATTGAGGTCGAAATTGAAAAAGGGAAAACGTTGATCGTAAAACTGGTGTCTATTTCTGCACCACAAGAGGACGGCACACGCATCATCTACTTCGAGCTGAACGGTCAACTGCGTGAAGTCGTGATCCGCGATGCAGACGTCAAAACGGCAGTGACGGTGCGTCCAAAGGCTGAAAAGAACAATCCATCTCACATTGGCGCGTCGATGCCAGGAACGGTCATTAAAGCACTTGTCAAAGAAGGCGATGTCGTCGAAAAAGGTGCGCACTTAATGATTACGGAAGCGATGAAAATGGAAACAACCGTCCAAGCGGCGGTGAACGGCAAGATTAAAAAAGTCCATGTTGCCGATGGTGAAGCGATTGCGACAGGTGATTTGTTGATTGAGCTTGAGGTGGAGTAGGGTGTGAGGGGTATTCGCATTGAAAGCTATTCTTTTAGAAAGAAGGCTGTCCACAAGGTCATTTTTGATGACTTTGTGGGGCGGTCTTTTTTTATGATGCACAGTCCAAATCGTAATGGTTGCAGTTACAACGTAGCAAAGAAGCTGCTGCAGTCGCAAAGAAATTATTACTATTTTAGAAAAATATCAAACAAAAACCCCGCTCCCCACTTCAACGCATCTAAAGTGGAGGCGGGGTATTGTTGTTTCATCGTGATTTCCGCGTCACAAGCATCACCATATAACAAAGCACAGTGAACAGCAATGAAATAAGCAATGCATGGAAAATGCCGAGTGTCAACGACTCATTCAGTGTAAAGACGACAGAAATACCAGAAGCAGCCTGTCCAATGACAAGAATGAGTGCAAGCCACGCGCAAACAGAAAGGACGCGCATGTGACGGAATGTCTTCATCGTCCAAATGAATAAGATGACCAAGAGTAGGAATAACGTGATCGCTGCGGCACGGTGAAAGACTTGTGCACCAATTTGTGCCCCTGCCCCGCCTGTAAGTGAAGGCAATAATTCACCGTTACAAAGCGGGAAACCGCTACAAGCAAGGGTTGCGCCGGTATGTTTGACATATGCGCCTGTATAAATGACGACATACGTATACACGGTGGTGAGAATGACAAACCACTTGTATGCTTTTGTGACCGTCGGGACATACTGTTTAGTTAAATGGCCGTCTTCAAAGGCAAGTCGCGTTAAAAGAACGACGGAAGCAAACGAAAGGGCAGAAAAGCCGAAATGTAAGGCCATGATAAGGTTTGATTGACCGAACACGACGGCGCCCGCACCAAGCAGTCCTTGAAAAATAATCATAAAGACAGAGATCAGTGCAAAAAATTTTGTCTCAGCCAAGTGATTTAAACGCCGCCAAGACCAAATCGCCATTAAAATGACGAGCATACCGACAATTCCTGCGACGAGCCGATGAGAAAACTCAATCACCGTTTCTGGCGGAGGATCCATGGGAATGACTTCGCCGAAACAAAGGGGCCACGTGTTACCGCACCCTTCACCAGAACCAGTTTTTGTGACAAGTGCACCTTGTATAAGGACAAGTAAAACACCTAAAGAGGTGATCACGCCTAAGCGTTTTAAACCTTTATGCAATTTCATTCACCTTTCCTTCTAAGAAGCTACGTGGATAATGATACGAGTATTTCAATCATCATACACAATCGTGTATGAATGTCTGTAAAGTTGCCGGAAAATGTGGTAAAGTAAAAAGGACGTCCACCGACTCTCCCTAATCTTAAGGAAAACAAGGGGCAAAAGTCAATTTTTTGTGTGCGAATTTTTTTTGACGGTGAGAAATGTGAAGATCGTGTGAACATGTGAAATCTGATGAAACCGTCGACATTTTGCGTTATAATCAAAAGGAAAAAAGAAAGTGAGGGACAGACATGTTTAGGAAACACATGTGGCGTTTTCTGCCGATGACACTCTTATTGTTCGTGTTGACAGGGTGTCTAGGAAAAGAGAATTTAACTGCGCTTGATCCAAAAGGACCAGCAACAAAATGGATTTATGATAATATGATTTTATCACTTGTTATCATGACCTTTGTTTCTGTTGTTGTATTTGTGATTTTCTTTATGATTCTTGTGAAATTTCGTCGAAAAGACGGTGATGATGCTTTACCGAAACAAGTACATGGGAATATGGCAATGGAAATTACATGGACAGTCATTCCGGTCATTTTGCTCATCATTTTATTCATTCCAACAGTGAGCGGAACGTTTAAATTTCACGTGAATGCAGTTCCAGAGGAACATGAAGGTTCGGTATACATAGATGTAACTGGGCATCAATATTGGTGGCAGTTCGATTATGTAGGAGAAGGGTTTACGGCAGGACAAGAAGTGTATATCCCTGTCGGTGAAAAGGTCGTTTTCGAATTGAACGCGGAAGATGTCATTCATTCGTTTTGGGTACCGGCGCTTGGTGGGAAAATTGACACAATCCCAGGTGTGACGAACGCTTTATGGCTTCAAGCAGAGAAACCCGGTGTATATCAAGGAAAATGTGCGGAGCTATGCGGACCATCGCATGCGTTGATGGACTTTAAAGTCATTGCGCTTGAACGTGATGAATACGATGCATGGGTAGCAGATATGCAAGGGGTTGAAGCAGAGCAAACAGCGGTGAACGCAGAGGCGGGATATGACGTATTTCAGGATAAAGGCTGTATTAGCTGTCACGCAGTCGGTGGCGAAGGGCTGGGAACAGGACCAGCATTATCAAACTTTGGTGACCGAAAGACGCTTGCTGGAGTGCTTGATATTGAGAGTGACGAAGAACTGGCAAATTGGATTAAAGATCCACAGTCATTAAAACAAGGCAATAAAATGCCTGCGTTTGACGGAAAGATTAATGATGAAGAGATGGATGCCTTAATCGAGTATTTGCGTTCACTCCAAGTGCGTGGGGCAGATAAACCGTATTAATTAAGTAAAGGAGGGTCTTCTATTGGCTAGTAAAAAAGAAAAAAGCGTCGTGATGGACTGGTTAACAACAGTCGACCATAAAAAGCTAGGGATTATGTATTTAATCGCTGGGGCGCTCTTCTTTGTAAAAGCGGGTGTCATGGCGCTATTCATGAGAATACAGCTCATGGTCCCGAATAATGAATTTTTAAGTGGACAGACGTTTAATGAATTTATTACCATGCACGGAACGATTATGCTGTTTTTGGCAGCAACGCCATTGTTGTTTGCCTTTATGAACTATGTCATTCCTTTGCAAATTGGTGCGCGTGATGTTGCTTTCCCATTTGTCAATGCATTAGGATTTTGGATTTTCTTAGCCGGAGGATTGTTGCTTTCAACAAGTTGGTTCTTCGGTGGCGGACCTGATGCGGGTTGGACAGCGTACGTACCGCTATCTACAACGGAAGGTGCACTAGGTATTGATTTTTACGTATTAGGTTTACAAATATCTGGGATTGGAACATTAATCTCAGCAATTAACTTCCTTGTAACGATTATTAACATGCGAGCACCAGGCATGACGATGATGCGTTTGCCGTTGTTTGTATGGACATCTTTTGTGACGTCAACGTTAATTTTGTTTGCCTTTACGCCGCTTGCAGCAGGGCTTGCATTGTTAATGCTAGAGCGAATATTTGATGCCAACTTCTTTGCGCCAGGGATGGGCGGGAATGTCGTCATATGGCAACATATTTTCTGGATTTTTGGTCACCCAGAAGTGTATATCCTTGTATTACCAGCGTTTGGGATTATTTCTGAAGTCATCCCAGCTTTCTCGCGTAAACGCTTATTTGGTTACACCGCAATGGTGTTTGCGACGATGATTATTGCTTTCTTAGGATTCATGGTGTGGGCGCACCATATGTTTACCGTTGGTGTGGGTCCAGTCGCAAACTCGATTTTTGCGATTGCGACGATGACGATTGCGGTACCAACCGGGATCAAAATATTTAACTGGCTCTTTACGATGTGGGGCGGAAAGATCACGTTTAATACAGCGATGTTGTTCGCTTCATCATTTGTGCCGACATTCGTCCTAGGTGGTGTGACCGGGGTCATGTTAGCGATGGCACCAGTTGATTACTTGTATCACGATACGTACTTTGTTGTGGCGCACTTCCATTACATCATTGTGGGTGGAATCGTGCTTGCCTTATTTGCGGGATTATTTTATTGGTACCCGAAAATGTTTAATCACAAATTAAATGAGAAGCTCGGAAAATGGTTCTTCGTTTTATTCACCGTTGGTTTCCATTTAACCTTTTTCATTCAGCATTTCCTCGGACTGATGGGCATGCCGCGTCGTGTGTTCACATACTTAGGGAACCAAGGATTAGATGAATTCAATATGATCAGCACGGTCGGGACATTTTTCATGTCGATTGCGGTCATCTTGCTCGTTGTAAACATCATTTATTCTGCGTTTAAAGGTGAGCGTGTCATTGGTGTCAATGATCCGTGGGATGCACGGACATTAGAGTGGGCAACACCAACGCCAGTACCTGAGTACAACTTTGCTCAAACACCGCAAGTCCGTTCACTCGATCCGTTGTTCTATGAGAAGGTACATGGAGATGGCACGATGAAACCGGCAGAACCAGTGGCTGATATCCATATGCCAAATGGCTCGATTTTACCGCTCATCATTTCGGTCGGTTTATATTTCGGAGGATTAGGATTCATCATGTTGGAGATGGAGTCAACCATTGTGAGCCCTTGGATTGTGATTGGTTTAGGTGGGCTATTGACATTCGGTAGCATGGCGATTCGGTCCATTAAAGAAGATCATGGCTATCATGTACCGAAACAGCAAGTTGAAGCTGACCTGAAGAAACTGGGAGGAGGCAAATAATGGCGGGTATAGTTGATACAAGCAAAGGTTTGCCTTCTCATCCAGAGCGGGCAACGTTAGAAGGAAAAAATAAGTTTCTTGGTTTCTGGTTCTTTCTTGGTGGCGAAACCATTATGTTTGCAACTTTTTTCGGAACGTATTTAGGTTTGCGTAACGGGGTTGGAGATGGTCCTACGTCAACAGATTTATTCGCATTACCGCTTGTTTTCATTATGACGATGATTCTTTTGACGAGTTCCATGACAAGTGTGTTCGCCATGTTTGCGATGAAGAAAAACAAATTTAAGCAAATGATGGCTTGGATGATCATTACTGTAGTGCTTGGGATTGCGTTTTTAGGAATGGAAATTTACGAGTTCCAACATTACGTCCATGACTATGAGTTTGGGTTCACGACAAGTGCTTTCTCTTCTGCATTCTACACGCTCGTTGGACTGCACGGGGCGCACGTATTGTTTGGCTTATGTTGGATTACCATTTTGATTTTCCGCTACATGCGCTCAGGCATTACGTTGACGAATGCACCAAAGTTCTATGTCGCCAGCTTGTATTGGCACTTCATTGATGTTGTATGGATTTTCATTTTCACCGTCGTTTATTTAATGGGAGCAGGAGGTTATTAACATGGCCGATGAACATTTAAGTACCCCATTTGAGAAGAGTGCAATGACAGCAGCAGAAAAGCGGGCAATGAAAAAAGAAATTAAGCACCAAATGATTATGTTTGTGCTCATGCTTTTCTTAACGGTACTCGCTTTTGCTGCAGTTGCAGCAGACGTTGTACCGCACTCTTTTGCCGTACCGTTTATCTTGATTCTTGCCTTTGTACAGTTGCTTCTGCAGCTATTGTTTTTCATGCATATGAAAGACAAAGATCATACATGGGCAACCGTATTCATGGTAACAGGCATTTTTGTCACTGTGCCGACAATTGCATCTTTAATGTTGCTGATTGGTACTGTGAAATATTAAATTTGAACAAGCGCACTGAGCGATGATGCATCGTTCAGTGCGCTTGTTTTTTATGTTCCGTAGCCAGAACATATTATTTCCATGCTTTAAAGAGTGCACGAGTGGTATTGCCTCTTTCATCATCACAGTATCCTAAAAAAGAAACTGTGTTGAAGCCTAAACGCTGGAAATCTTTTATCGTCTCCTTTGGAGGGGTGAGCGTGTTCATTTCAAACAATAACAGCTCTTTTGTGACGCTTTCTAGTAAACGATATAAATGTTCTTTGTTTTGTACGTGGGCATCAATAGACAAACAATACACAACATCAAAGGAGTGGTTTAAGTCCTTTAACGAAAGTTTTTCCAGATCACCTTGTTTAAATTGAACATGATTTAAACCTGCAAATGCGGCGATTTTTTTGGCAACGTGTACTTTATCTTCGTCATATTCAATTCCAAGACACATTTTAGGCTTTAATTTTTGCGATTCAAAAATCATTGAGCCGCAATGACTCCCTAAATCGAGTAAAGTTTTATTACGTAAATCGCGCTCGTTCATTTCGAACTGCTGTAATCGTCTTGTGCTATTTCTATGTGCTGTTTTTACTTCGATAGTAGGCAATGAAAAAGTAGCATAAGGCATGGTTTTTTTCGGAACAAGTCTTCCTTGCTTTTTCCGAAAACTTGTAGATGCGGATGTTAATTCCGAGATGATTTTCTTCTTCAGTGCCTCGGTTGCTTCATCTAATGTTGCAACATGTAAAATATTACAAATTGACACGGGGTGTTCTTTAAAGAAAAACATATTTCCAGTTTCGTAAGGGCTTTTTAATCCTTTGCCAGTTAGGTCGTAGCTTTCAAAGAACGGAGGTGGGTGACCGTTTGGGTATTTTCGTAACGTTTCATAATCAATGAGGGTAACGCGTGAGTTATGATAAAAAAGATTTTTTGCATGTAGATCGCAATGTGCAAAACCATGCACATATAAATCTAATATGATAGACATAATTTGTTCTGTTGCATCTTGTTGTTGCTCTTTGGATAACTGCGGAGCAATGAGATCTAAACGATGTTCAGAAGGGAACATCTTTGTAACAAACATGCTGTTGCCTTCTTCTTCCCACGGTAACATCCAATCGAATTGTTTAAATGTTTTTTGAGCAATTTTTTCTTGATTAAAACAGTCTTTTCCGACGTTGTTTTGTAAAAATACTTTTCGAATAAAGGACTGTCCAGACTTTTCAAAAGAAAAGGTTTCAGACTGATAGCCCCGATGTATGATGGTTTCATCTGACATACGAAATCCCCCTGTCTTTCTTTTTCTACTGCATGTGCCTTTTTCACTTTCATCTATGATTACTTCCACGCTTTAAAGAGTGGGCGACAATGATAAGCAGGGTGGGCATCATCATCACAGTAACCAAGAAAGGTCACTTTTTTAAATCCTGCTGCCTTTAGCTTCATTTTCACGTCGCTTGAATTTGTGCGTGCGTTTCCTTCGAAAAGCAATAATTGTTTTGTTACGCTTCCTAGCAACGAATACAACCGATCAGGGTCTTTTAGATGTGAAACAATGGATAAACAATAGACAACGTCCGCTTTATTTATGTCAGCAATCGTGATGTGATCAATATCAGCTTGCATAAAGTGGACATTTTTTAGATGCGAAAAGGCAGCGATTTTCTTTGCGATATGAACTTTGTCATCATCAAATTCGACACCTAAGCTATGTTGTGGTTTCAATTTTTGCGATTCAAAGATCATGCCGCCACAGTGGCTGCCTAAGTCAAGCAATGTTTTGTTTTCAAGATCATCGACCGTGATGCCAAACTGTTGTAAACGACGTGTGCTGTTTCGTTGGGCTTTTTCTGGTAGGATATGTAGATCAGGAAGTATGAAAGAACTGTAGGGGCGAAAGACACTTGGTAAGTGTCTTTTCCCTTGAGAATGAAATGTGACAGAAGCAAGTGTAAGTGCTTTTATAAGTTCTTTTTGTAGTGCAATTTTCGCGTCTTCTAATGAAGCTTGTAATGTTTTGCTGACGGAAGCGGCGAAAGTTTGTTTTAAAAAACAAACATGCTGGGTGTTATAAGGACTAGGCAGTCCTGCGCCAGTAATATCGTAGCTTTCCCAAAAGGGAGGCGGCGCACCAGTGTATCTTTCCATAAATGAGTAATCAATGAGCCTTACTTTGTTTTCATGAAAGAAAATGTTTTCTGCATGCAAGTCACGATGAGCATATCCTGTGGTGTACATGTCAAGTACGGCAGACATCAATTGTCCGAGTACATTTTCACGGTCTGCTTCTGTCATATGGAGAGCGATTTTATCTAAACGATGTGCTGGAGGGTACATTTTTGTAACAAATATACGGGTTGTATGCCATTTCCATGAAGGGCACCAAGGAAACATATGAAATAATGATTGTGCCAGTTTTTCTGTTTCAAAAAAGGTGTTTCCTTCTGTTGTATTAAGAAAGTGTTTGAGCATATAGCGTTCATCAGAACGAGAAAAAGGGAATGTTATAGAGTGAAATCCATGGTGAATCAAGTTTTGCTGTGTCATAAGACAATGCTCCTCATACAATAGTGATTATTTCCATGCTTTAAAAAGTGGGCGGTTATTATGAACGTCCATGAAATCATCATCACAAAAGCCGATAAAGTCAATTTTTTGGAAGCCTACTGCTTGCAGTTTTTCTTTCACTTCCTCAACATGGGTCGTGGCATTTCCTTCAAAAAGTAAAAGTTCTTTCGTAACATCCCCGAGTAACTGGTACATACGGTGAGGGTCTTTTACATGTGCTTCCATAGCAAGGCTGTATACAATATCATACGGTCCATCAATCATTTGTGCTGTTAAATGATCGATGTCCCCTTGCTTAAAATGTACGTTGGTCAAATGATTTAGTGCTGCAACCTTTCTCCCCATGTGCACTTTGTTGTGATCAAATTCAATTCCTAGACTCATTTTCGGTTGTAATTTTTGAGACTCAAAAAGCATTCCGCCATAATGGCAACCTAGATCGAGTAATGTTTTTTCGCGTAAATCTGTTTGTTTAATCTCAAATTTCTTTAAGCGACGGGAGCCATCTCGTTGTGCCATTTGCGGTGTGACGGTGAGCTTTGGTAATGAAAATGAACAGTAAGGTCGTGAGAAACTATGTCGGTGTCTGCCTTCTTTCTTTTGAAAGTCTTGAGAGACTTGTGTGAGTTCATGAATAAGTGTTGTGCCTAATGTACGTATAGCTTTGTCTAATGTTGCATGAAAGACACGGCTAATAGATAAAGGATGGGTATTTAAGAAGCCCATATTTTGTGTATTATAAGGACTAGGTAACCCTTGACCTGTAATGTCATAGCTTTCAAGAAAAAGCGGAAGATGATCGTCTGGATATTTTATTAAGTATTCATAATCGATTAGTTGGACACCATTGTGGCAAAAGATGTTTCGTGCGTGTATGTCACGGTGGGCGTATCCTTTAACATAAAGGTCTAAAATAACTGACATAATTTGCCCTAGCACTTCGTCTTTAGCCGATTCAGATAGGACATGGGACAATGTGTCTAGTCGGTTATCCATTGCATACATGTCTGTTGTAAAAGAACGCTCGTCGCTTGTGTGCCATTTTGGTAACCATGAAAACTTGGAGAAAACTTCTTGTGCCCTTTTTTCGTTTTCAAAGCATGCTTTTGCCTCTGGCGTATCTCGGAATTGTTTTTGAATGAAAGGGGTGCCCGATTTCAAAAATGAGAATGTGTCTGCGTGAAGTCCACGATGAATATGCAGGCGATCCTCTCCCGCTTGTTGCTGTTCAAAGCTTTCCTGTGGTGATGTGAGATGAGGAGGCTCGGTGGTCAGTTTGGAAGCTGGATGCGCCGGTCCGCCTTGTTTTTTATAATATGCTGCTTGTTCTCTATGAAATTGCGCTTGTTTTAAGTCGCCAATTCCTTCGTAACAATGTGCAAGTTGGTGATGAGGAAGCCATGTATGGTAGATATTATCAGCAACAGACCAAGAGTAACGGGCAGGTAATGGTTGTTTATAAGCAGTTGTATACCAAAAGATGGCTGCTTCTACATGTCCTTGTTTTAAGAAATGTTCGCCCATTCGACAGCTGAAGGCGGGATAAGGGGTATCAAGCGATAATGCTTTTAGCGTTAAGGGTAACTCTTTTTCCGGGTGTCCGTTCATGACATAACAAGTAGCGAGTTTGTGGAGTAGGAAGATTTTGTTTTCCAATGAGATCTCCGAGCTGTCCTGACATTTCTCAAAATAAGTGATCGCCTTATCATACTCTTTGTTCACGACACACTCTCTAGCGTAATGAAACATATCAGAAACGTTTAAGTCGTAACCTTTTGCTAGGTGGCGTTCATAAATGTCAATGTTTCTTCGTGAAGGTGCCCCATTAGGATTGCTCATTTCTTTTGTATGGGTAACAATGATGTCTGAATTAAAATACTGGTACTGTTCGTCAATGGATAAGTCTTCATGGACAATGCCTTTCCACGTGAATCCTTTTTCTCGCTTCACTAACCGTAAACGGGTCGTATGAGAAGTCGCATTTGAATCAAAGCCGTGTAGCATTTGGTATTTCATTGCGACTGCATCAACGTGTGACGGTAAAGATGATTTTAACTCAATTAGTTTCTTCTTTTCACCAGGCGTCAGCACGTCATCTGCATCAAGCCAAAAAATGTATTCTTTTGTGGCGTAACTAAAGGAAGCATTACGTGCAGCAGCAAAGTCGTCAATCCATTCAAAATCATATACGTGTGAGGTCCATTTATGAGCGATTTCCTTTGTTCGGTCTGTAGAGCCAGTATCTACAATGATAATTTCATCAGGAACGCCCTCAACTGAAGAAAGGCATTGATCCAGTGTATGTTCCTCGTTTTTTACGATGAGACATAAGCTAATTGTAATCATTAGGCAACTCCTTTCTGTCCCCATTCAAACACGCAATTATCATCTCAATATCATATGTGGAGGCTGCATGAATTATGAAGCGGCTATTTTAGCGAATAATTTTGTCTAGAAGTGTGGAAAATTTGCCGCATAGTTGTTCAAGGAATGGCTTGTTTTGTAGTATACTGAAGGAGGTCATGCGTAGAGGAGTGAGATAGGTGGAAAAGGATTTACAAAAACCAATAAAAAAGCGAAATTATCGTCCGGCAATTATTGTGATTTCAGTTGTGCTCATTGGTATTATTGGTATATTATCAGGGCTGCCTGGTGTAAAAGACTTTGATGCCTTTGATGTAACCATTTTGCCACGGACAAACGCGATTTTAAATTCATTTACGTTTTTGTTCTTATTAGCGGCACTTGTGTCGATAATAAAAGGGAAAACACAGTTACATCGGCGATTTATTTATGCCGCATTTGTGACCACAACATTGTTTTTAGTGACGTATGTTGCCCACCATTTATTGGCGGAATCAACACCATATGGTGGAAGTGGCTTGATGGCTGCATTATACTATTTTGTGCTTGTGACGCACATTGTGTTGGCAGCTGTCATCGTCCCGCTTGCATTGACGAGTGTCGCACGTGCGTGGAACATGGAACACGAACGCCATAAAAAAATTGCACGCTGGACAATGCCTATTTGGCTTTATGTTAGTTTCACAGGCGTGCTCGTTTATCTTCTAATCGCGCCTTATTACTAATCTTGTGCCTTTAGCTAAAGGTGATCAACTTAACAGGAAAGGGTTTTTGTGTGAATGCTAAAGATGTGATGTATACGGTAGTTGGGTTATTATTTGTTGTTTTCCTGGCGGGGTGTGGGATGAAGGAGCCAACGGATTTGACCCCTCTTTCTAAAGAAGATGGACAAAAAGTGGTCGATTTTGTGACGCAATATAAGAAGGAAATGATTGATGCGGTGAATAAGCGAGATGTGGACGAACTAGAAGAAACGTATTTTCTTCCAAATACATCTTTCTCGCAGGCGTTTCACCGTTATGTAGAAGACTTGTCGAAACAAGCAGCAACAAAATCACTTGTCTCATTTGAAGTGGGCGGTGTTTACCGCGATCAAGAAGCAGGAGATTTGTTGGTAGACGTAGACGAACATGTAGTGATTGAAAGACCGAATGGTGAGCTGGAGGATGTGAATCGTTCTGTCCGTTATTGGATTGTAGAAGGGTCAGAAAGTGAGTACCGTCTGTATACAATTATTGATCGTTCAAATTAAATGGTGCAAAAGGAAAAGGGGCTGTCAGCGGACAGCCCTCTTTTAAAGTTCTTGCAGTTCTTGCTCAATGGTTTTTGTAAGTGAGGTTAGCTTAGTGCGGCATTTGTCAAGCACTGCTTGTGGAAATGTCTCTTCACCATACTCTACACCGTGAGGGTAATAGTATTTTCCAAGGATAGGCGTCATAAGTTTTACGGTAGTTGAAGGGTGTGGCATATCTCCTTTTACTGCATAAGCAGGAATGCGCAAATAAAACGTTCCGTCGTGGTGGACAATTTTGTAGTCAAACATGACACGTTCATAGTCCCACTGTTCTGCATGGACAAACCCTAATGTTTCAGCAGCGTAATGGACAATAGAGAATGGCAGCTCTTTGTTTTCTAAATTCGTTTCAGTAAATTTCACAGTCGTTCCCCCTCTTATTAGACGAAAATGTCTCATTCCTATCATAGTACGAATGGGCTTTGGATGCAACCTTCCAGAAGTCAGAAATCAGAATCCAATATTCAGATTGGAGGATTTCAAGGAAGCCATGCATCGTCGAGTGAACTTGCATCTGACTTCCGCCGATTGACCGCTGTATTTTGGTATGCTACATTCTTGCTTCTTCATGTGGTTTTCTTGGAATGACATAAAAAGTGCCAGTTGCCTTTGCAACAAGCCGGTTTTTATCGTCATAAGTCTCTCCTTCAACGACGACAAGTTGTCTCCCTGTATGGACAGTTCGTGCAACACAACGTAACCGAGAGCCAAATCCTGGACGAATATAATGAATGTTTAGTTGAGACGTGACCGCAGCCAGATGGTTGGGCAATGATTGAACCGCACGTAAACCCATGGCTGAGTCTAGCAATGTTGCGGTAATGCCGCCGTGTACCATTTTTAATGGGTTATAAAGCAGTGGCGTGATGGGGGCTTGCAACTCAAATTCATCTTCATTTCGTTGGTCATGGGTAACATGGGTAATAGCAGAGAGGTACGTTTGGTGTTGATCCGCTTGTTTTTCCAGTAATCCATCGACAATATTTGAAAGGATGGTCAAATCTTCTTTACTTGCTTTTGACATAAACGTTTGTATTTTACTTTCAAGATCCACGATGTGTTCACCTTTTTCAATCCACGTTGCGGTAGAAGTTTTGTTATTACAAGTCATCATGATCACCTCTTTCATCGGTGTCGATTTTGATGTAGGTTGGAGAGATGTGCTTTATTCAGTGTAACAAAAGAGGAAAAAAGAAGCAAAAACCTCTGCACGTTTGCCTAGCTGTGAAGATATAATACACTGTATATTTTATTTTAGAGAGGGTGAATATTGATGGATGCACAAGACAACCTCCATCCTTCCGTGCAAGCGTTTAAAAGTTTTATTAAAGCTCATCCAGGTGTGATGCGTGATATCCAATCAGGAAAAAAGACAATGCAAAATGTGTTTGAGGAATGGACGATACTTGGTGAAGGTCATGAATATTGGCAGTCGTATAGACAAACAGAGGGAGAATATGCGCAAACTGACGCGCCAGAAGAACCCGAACAGCCTGAAGCTGAGGGTGCAGAAGAAGACGAGGAAGGTGCTGACAACGGTGAAATGATGGGACAGCTGCTTGGGATGATGAAGAAAATGAATGTGCAAGACTTACAAAGTCATTTAGCACAATTCAGTGCAGTCCTCGGTAATATTCAAAATTTAGTGCAGACATTTCAAAAACCCACGGCGCCAACAGCTCGAAAAGAGAATGACTCACCATTTTCTTTTCGGAAAGACTAGAGGTGATTTATCATGAGAGGAGACATTCGCAGGCGTTTACTAGAGGATGAGGAGTTACGCACATTTATGAGACATCATCCGGTTTGGTATCGTTTGTTAGCGCGACAGCCAGCGCGTCTTGGAGAAATGGAACAAGAAGCCAAACGTTATTATGGAAAAACATTGCCTCAACGGGTAGAGAAGATGCAAAATAATGTGAATGTCATGATGATGCTCATGGAAATGATGAAAATGGGAAAAGGCACGCTTGAAGAGACGGTGCAATCACTTGTTCAATAGTTAAAGTGGAATGGCAAATCCCTCTAGAGGAAAACAATAAAAAAGTGTACAATGATGTTGTAAGGAGGGATTTGCGTGGTTGGGACAATGGATACAGTGAGAATGATGGCAGCGTCAGAGGACTTTTCACAAGTGATGTTAATGTCTGATGTATTCGAGCGGTATAAAATAGCACGTCAGCGTTTAAATGAGTGTGCAACGGCTCAAGAAAAAATGAACCGTTTTGCGGTGGTGAAAGAAGCGCATGAAGAAGTACAGCGTTTTGGAAAGTATCATCCTGATTATGCGAAAGTTTCACAAGAAATCCGAACGGTGAAACGTGAATTAGATAAAGATCCAATCGTCATAGATTTCAAACAGGCTGAAGCTGATTTAGAAGCATGTCTAAATGAAGTAAGTGCCATTTTGGCGCAAGCGATTTCACCATCGATTAAGGTCCCGACGGGCAACCCGTTTTTTGATCAACGTTCCTGTAGTGGTGGCTGTAGTACTGGTAAAGCGTGTGGTTGTGGATGAGTACGCAGACGATTTTTTATTTCATATGCAAAGGGCAGCAAGATTGTTTGTAAGTGATAAATAGCTATGATAGACTGTGTGATATAGCATAGGTAGGGGGCACAGGCGAGTATGATAAGTCGGGATCGTCAAGGGATTGTTGTATGGTTAACATCGTTAAAGTATGCGCGACAACTTCGCCGTTTTGGTCATGTTCAATATGTGTCCAAAAAGATGAAATATGTTCTTTTTTATTGTGACCAAGAAAAAGTAGCGGCAACGATGGATAAGATTGCCCCACTCCATTTTGTGAAAGATGTGCAAGTGTCGATGCGCCCATTCCTTGCGACAGATTTTCAAAATGCGAAACCAGATAAAGCGAAAGAATATGACTACAAATTGGGTATTTAGTTGAAGTAGCTCAAGACCATGTGGTGTAAGCTGCTTGCTCTTTACGAAAAAAAGGCGCCTCTTATAAGGAGAGGCGCCTTGCCATGATGTTACATGGCTATGGGAGAGGAGAAACCGGAGGAAGAACTTATGGGGAAACGTAAGTCTTCTCTGCGGTTGTCGCAACACATTCTGTGCTGCTACTCGTCAGTATAGACGCATGTATTTATTTTTATACATGTAAGAGTGCTGGGGTTAAAAATGACAGTAGATGGGTGATCGTATGAGAATTATTGCAGGTGTGCACAAGGGATTGCGTTTAAAGGCTGTTCCCGGGAGTGGCACCCGTCCGACGACGGACAAAGTGAAAGAAGCGCTCTTTAGTATGATTGGGCCTTTTTTTTCTGGTGGAAAAGCGCTTGATCTTTACGCTGGTAGCGGCGGGCTTGGTATTGAAGCGTTAAGTCGAGGAATGGAAACGTGTGTCTTTATTGATAGCGCAAAACAAGCGATTGAAACGATTCACACGAATTTATCACATACTAAGCTGATTGAACAAGCCGAAGTGTATCGAAATGATGCTTCGAGGGCATTACAAGCGTTAGCGAAGCGTGATATACAATTTTCAATTGTGTTCCTTGATCCTCCTTATGCGAAACAATCGCTTGAAAAGTTGTTGTCGTCAATAGCGGAGTACAATTTGTTAGCTGATGAAGGTATTGTCGTGTGTGAGCATGATCGCGCTGTTTCTCTACGAAAATGTGTTGGTACGCTTGTGTGCCATCGTGAAGCGTTGTATGGACAAACAGTCATATCGTTATATCGAAAGGAGAAAAAAGATGACACGTGCGATTTGCGCAGGGAGTTTTGATCCCGTCACAAATGGACACGTTGATTTGATTACCCGTGCCGCAGCGATGTTTGATGAAGTCGTTGTAGCGGTGCTCATCAATCAACAAAAGAAACCGTTATTTACTATAGAAGAAAGAATAGACATGCTAGCACAAGTGTTAAAAAGTAGACCGAACGTCATCGTTGAATCATTTGATGGGTTACTCATCGATTATGCCCGATCAAAACAGGCTACGGTCATTGTAAGAGGGTTACGTTCCGCGACTGATTTTGATTATGAAATGTCGATTGCCGCGTTGAACCGTCACTTAGCACCCGAGATTGACACGGTTTGTTTAATGACGGATCCAAAGACAGCGTTTATTAGCTCTAGTATCGTCAAAGAAGCGGCAACTTATCAGTCAAATATATCCGCGCTTGTGCCAGTACCAGTTGCAGATGCACTCGGAAAAAAGTTTAATGTTTAGTGAAAAACCGGCCTCGTCTGTTTTCGTGCATTTAAAAAGATGAACACAATGAGGGCAATGAGCGTCATGTCTCCACCATATTGTTGTAATAGCGCCCAAATGGTCGTACCAAAAATAGCGTCATTAAATGGTGCGAACGTGGTTGTTTCGACAGCATGCCGTACATACAAAGGCTGAAAAAGAATCGCTGTTAGAACTGCCGCAAACAAGCCATGTAATAACCGGGCATAAAAAAATGGACGAAAACGTAAGTCTGATTCAGCGAGAATACTTGCCACTTGTGCTTGAATGGATAAGCCGCCAAAAGCAAGAATGAAAGATGTGACGATGATTTGTGCTGCTAATGGTGTGGAAGGAAGCGTGCTAATCTGTTCAATGCCAATCGTGATCTCAAATATACCCGCGATAAATGGTTTAGAAAGATCAGTATGCAGACCGATGATGGCAAAGATTCCAGACATGGCTGTTGCGGCGATACTTAACAGACCAATGGTTGTCAATAACTCACTTAATACCGAGAATAAAATGATAAAACCGCCAATAAGTAATAACGTTTGTATAGACGTGCGCACAGCATCACCAAGTAATATCCCTAATGTTTGTTCCGTTTGTATACGATTTTTGTAGAGGCGGGTAAATCCTTCTCTATCATTGTGATTTTGAATGGTCGTTCGTTGTGCGTTATTTGTGCCATAAAATCGAAAACAAAGACCGACAAGGATGTTCCCACCATAGTGGGCAATAGCTAGAAGAAGCCCAAGATTTGGATGATGAAAAAAACCAACGGCGATGGCGCCAAAAATAAACAATGGATTCGCAGAACTTGTGAATGAGGTGAGCCGCTCCCCTTCAATGCGCGTGACAACGTTCGCTTGCCTCATGCGTACAGCTAATTTTGCCCCAGCGGGATTCCCGCTTGCTAGTCCCATCGCCCAGACGAAGCCACCATGGCCAGGAACACGGAAAATTGGTCGCATGAAGGGCTCTAGGAGAACACCGAGAAAAGAGACGACGCCAAAACCGATGAGCAATTCAGACATGATGAAAAACGGTAAAAGTGAGGGGAAAACAACATACCACCACATAGAAAGACCTCGAATGGATGCATCTATTGCTACTTGAGGATTTGCAATCAAGGCGCCTGTGCAGATGATAGAAAAAGCTGCTAACAATCTTGTTTTTGAAAAGAATCTCATTGGGACTGCCCGCATAAAAGCACCACCAGTTTTGAGGTTGGAGGTAGGAAGTGAGAAGTTGAGAAGGCTTTTCCTACTTCATAAAAAGTACGCTTTTGCTGTCCAATTTAGAAGCGCAACTGTTCTTGACTTTCCACATGGCCTTTCTTACTTCTAACTTTTGATTGAAAGCCATAAGATTGAAACAGGAAAGTGGAACAGGTAATATAAAGGAGGCGCATAAGTAGTGCAGCGTAGACCTAAAATTGGCCTTGCTCTTGGATCTGGTGGTGCAAGGGGGTTTGCTCATATTGGTGTTTTAAAAACATTGGTTGAGGAACAAATCCCGATTGATTTTATTGCCGGAAGCAGCATGGGGGCACTTGTTGCTACGATGTATGGGACAGGTCATACTGTGGAGACGATGGAGACGTTTGCGAAACTTTTTAAGCGAAAGGATTATATAGACTTTACAGTATCTAAACAAGGACTCATTGCGGGGAAAAAAATCGAGACGCTCATACGTATGCTTGCTAAAAATGGTTACTTAGAAGCATTGGATCCCCCAGTGTGTGTTGTTGCAACAGATTTAAATGCTGGTGAACGTGTCATATTGAAGTCCGGTGATGTTGCACGCGCGGTACGGGCAAGCATGTCTATTCCAGGCATTTTCGTACCTGTCATGATGAACGGCCGATTGCTTGTTGACGGCGGGGTAGTTGAGCGTGTACCAGTTTCCGTTGTGCGTGACATGGGTGCAGATGTGGTCATTGCTGTTGACGTCTCTTTTTTCCGATCAACGCTTTCATCACCATCTGTGTACGAGATTTTAATGCAAACAATGGATATTATGGGTAGAGAATTGGCTCGCGGTCAGATTCATTTAGGAGACATACATATTCGTCCAATTTTAAAGCACTCAGCACCACTAGACTTTTCGCAGACAAGCCAGCTAATTGAACAAGGTGCAGAGGCATGTCGGGCGGAATTACCAATGATAAAAGCTTTGTTGAAAGAGTGGAGGTAATCATGGAGAAAACAATCATAAAAAAGTTTTCTTGGAAGCGTTGGGTCGTTTTATTTATAATTTTACTTTTGCTTGGCTGGATAAAAATTCCTTACTATTACAGCCAACCAGGTATGGCTGAACCTTTAACGGAAATGGTTCATGTGGATGGTTCTAAGAAGGAACATTCAGGTACGTTTATGTTAACAACGATTCAGACAGCGCACGCGACTCCTTTGTTAGCCGCATGGTCTTACTTAAGTCCGTTCCGCTCTTTACATCCTGCACCAGAAGAGTTAACAGATGAAGAGTATGATGAACGTCAACGTGTGATGATGGAGATTTCTCAAGATAACGCTAAAATTGCTGCTTACACGGCTTCTTCTCATGGTCGCGTCAATATTACGAATAATGGGGTGTATGTGTCTAGTATTGTGAAAGGGATGGCGGCTGAAGGTTATTTAAAATCTGGGGATGTCATTAAGCAAATTAATGGCCAAGATGTAAAGACGGCAGAGGAGTTGTTAGAGGTGTTATCTTCATACGAAGAAGGTGACACGGTCTCTGTCACCTTTCGGCGTGCAGGTGTTGCAAAGACGGAATCGTTAACATTTGCCAAATTGCCAGCGCGTGAGGGTGAGATCTCTAAGCGAGCTGGGATCGGGATCCAAGGACCACTGACGGATCGAACGGTGACATTTGTTCCCGATGTTGAGATTACCGCAGGGGCAATTGGTGGTCCGTCTGCTGGACTGATGTTTTCGCTAGAAGTTTATCAACAGTTGTCATCTGAAAACTTGACAAAAGGACATTGTATTGCGGGTACAGGTACTATCGATGAGATGGGGAGAGTAGGCCCCATTGGTGGAGCGAATCAAAAAGTGGTTGCTGCAGATGACGAGGGTGCAGCATATTTCTTTGTTCCTCATCAATATGGCGCACCTAACTCGAACTATGTTGAAGCAAAAAAAGCGGCTGAGGCGATCGGGACGGAAATGGACATAGTTCCTGTAGATACATTGCAAGATGCGCTTACTTTTTTAAAGACATTACCAGAGAAAACGGAGGGCTGTTCTAAAAGGTCATAAAAGGACCTTTTAGAACAGCGTGTTTTTTATATACGAATAGGTGCTTGTTTATACGTTTGCTTTAATATGCGTTGTGTGATAGCTGGTGGGTGTGCTAGCGCATATGCCTGATCAACTTGTAAATCGAGCGCGCC
Source organism: Bacillus sp. FSL W7-1360 (assembly GCF_038592975.1). Lineage (NCBI taxonomy): Bacteria > Bacillati > Bacillota > Bacilli > Caryophanales > Bacillaceae > Bacillus > Bacillus sp. FSL W7-1360. The sequence goes on from NZ_CP151950.1 coordinate 656,452, forward strand.
TAGCGTAGAGGCGTGTTTGAGTTCGGCTGCACGTGTCACAATGGGACATGAAAGCTGCTTCTTTTTTTTGTTTAAGTAGGTCTGTCCTATTGTAGACATGCCAAGCAAGCGAATATATGGAACAGGTTGCTCATGAATGTAAGAAAGCATCTCTTTGGTGGTACCCGTTAATAAGTGTGTTGCCAGACGTTGTATCCGGGTTTGTGTATAGCGCTTTGTTTTCACATGCTGTAACCAGTCAACAAAAGAGGTAGCTTCGTAGACGGCCTCGTTTAGGCGAAACTCAATCCCCTCTTCACATTCTGCAATCGTACGAATGTGTGAAAGAGGTGTGGTCAATAATCGGTGTTGTAAGTATGGAAAGTAGCGCTCCCACGTGTGCAAGTGCCCAACTTGTAGCATATATTTTTCCAGCGCTGAAATTGTTGTTTTAGGCATCACACGCGAAAGGTTAGATAGTTCTTGGCCAGATGATAGTGCATGACGAATACTTGTTGCACTTGCAATGGTATGCTCATCATGAATATTTTTTTCATGAAAGCCTGCTTGTTTGCGCACGGTGGTGGCGGGAATTAAAGGGAGATGTTGCTGTGTAATGGACGAAACGTAATGATACCCAAGGATATTGTTTGGTTGATCGAGCCTTAATAATGTTTCATTGCCATTTGCCAAGGTGCGAAATGCCGCTGCGCTTGCGTTTGGATAGCTTACGCCCTTTTGCATGTGTTCTTTTATAGCGAAGTCATAAGCTTCTTTGTTTTCATTCATAAATTGGACAAGTTGATGAAATAAGGTGATGTCACCGGCTTCGCTGCCAAAGTGAAGATGTGTACAGCCAAGGGCGGCTAAAATGTTGGTCGCTCCTTCAGCAAAACGAGCGGCGCTTTGCACGGAATAGGCATATGGGAGTTCGACGACCACATCGACGCCGCAGGCAAGTGCCATCTTTGTTCTTGTCCATTTGCACACAATGGCTGGTTCCCCTCGCTGTAAAAAAGAACCACTCATAACTGCGATACATATGTGTGCACCTGTGTCAGTTTTTGCGGCACGTAAATGATGTAAGTGACCGTTATGAAAAGGGTTATACTCGACAACAACACCAACAGCTTTCATGTAACCTCGTCCCCTTCTTTGCAAATCAACCGTATGTATAGTACAATAAGTCTTTATACTGTTCATTATAACGTATCGATCTTGTAAAACAACAGCCTTGTGTAAAGAAAAAAGATTGACATTCTAGCTGTGTAGTCTTATAATAATTTTTGTTGCCTTATGAGGTGAATAGCATATGAAATGGACAATGCAACAATTACAAAACGCTCGTGTTCAGCCCCTTTCCTTTGAAGGAACAGAGGATATCGCTACACAGCTCTGTCAACATAAAGAGATACGTGCGGCGACACCAGTAGCGTTTGCTGTGACGTTTCATGCGAGGCGGCATGTGTACACTTGTTCGTTCACGGTGAAAGGGACATTAACATTGGTTTGTGCGAGGACGTTAGCAGATGTTTCTTTTCCATTCTCAATAGATGGGACAGCACATTTTGTACCAGAAGGAGAGCAACCACCGCCTACCCTTGATGAAGCAGATGTTTATACGTATACAAATGAAGACATTCATTTGCTACCAGCCATTTGTGAGCGGATTTTTCTTGAAATTCCTATTCAAGTTTATGCCGATCACCCTTCAGAGGCGCTGGCTCCGTCGGAAGGTCAGGGATGGGCGCTCATCACTGAGGCATCTAAGCAGGCAACAGTTGATCCGCGTTTGGCACAGTTAGCGACCTTGTTTGAGGAAAAGGATTGAGATTGTTTTAGTTTTGAGAACGATAAGGAGGTGTTACAAATGGCGGTACCATTTAGACGAACATCTAAAACAAGAAAAAATAAGCGCCGTACGCACTATAAGTTAGAAGTGCCAGGTATGGTAAAATGCCCAGATTGTGGAGAGTATAAGCTTTCACACCGTGTTTGTGGAGAGTGTGGATCTTACAAGGGTGAGAATGTCTCAGCAAAATAAATACGGAACGCATGAAAAGAACTTAGTACCTAGGTACTAAGTTTTTTTCATGCGTAAATATGTAGTCTATCGCATATTTTCCTAGGATAAAGGGAATCTTATAGTAATAGAATAAAGTCTATTTGAATGGGTTTGTGCATACACTTTACTATTTCCATGTGATAAGAGGAGGTTTTTTAAATGGTCGCTAATCGCCAAGATGCGTGGACGGAAGAAGAAGATTTGTTGTTAGCAGAAACAGTGTTAAGGCACATTCGTGAAGGTGGAACACAGTTAGCTGGCTTTGAAGAGGTGGCAGAAAAATTGTCTAGAACGAGTGCTGCTTGCGGGTTTCGATGGAACTCAACCATTCGCAGAAAATATGAAGCAGAAATTAAGATGGCAAAAAGGAAACGGGTTTCGAGTAGACAAAGATATCGAAAAGAGCAACACGAACAAGATTTACAAAAGAAAGAGATATCTTTTTACAAAAAGAATGAGTCGTCTATGCAGAGGGCCACACCGCCTAACATTAACATGGATATGATCATTGCTTATTTGCAGGAGTTAGGCGATAAACAAGCAGATCACCAACATGTTCATGCATTGACAGACGAAAATAGGCAGTTGCGGGCACGTTTAGAAGCACTTGAAAAAGAGAAAGAAACGATTGCGAAGGATTATCGGGCATTAATTGACATTATGGAGCGTGCACGTCATTTAACGGTAGATCGTGCGGGAGAGACCCAAAAGTCGATGTGATAAAAGGTAAGGCGGGCATCAATATGAGAAGTGAAGCCATAATGTGGTGCACTTCTCATATTGCCCGCCTGTTTTTAGTTTGTTTGTGCGGTTTGTTCTTGTACACCATTTGGAAACCATACATAAGGGCTTTCGCCCCGGTCACGTGTTTCGTTATACGTCACAGATTCAAAGCCAAGCTTTTCCCAAAATTCGCCAGTACTTTGACGAGCATTCGTTTTAATCGGCAAATTGAATTGTTTTGCAAAGTCAACCAGTGCGCGCCCGTAACCTTTTCCTTGATAAGGAGGTAGTACTTCAAGTTTCCAAAGTTCTAAGAAATCTTGTGGTGGTTCAAAATAGCGGTCAAATTGTGCATTGATGCGATAAAGACTCATTCTCGCCACCAATTTTTTTCCATAGTAAATGCCATAAAAGGGTGATTCACTATCGTTTTCAATGATGCTCTCATTTAAGTCATCTTTCATTGACAATTCCGCGGCGCCGTACTCACGAAATGCGCGAAACTCTTCCAGTGTCTTATAATTGACAAGTAGCCGTTTTACTTGAATGTGTGCCATGGTGCTTTCCTCCTATATGAAATAACATTCCTATTTTAGTTTACTACAAAATAGTGTCAGTACGCACGAGAAATCGCTTTGTGTCGACAAGAATATTTGGTACAATACGGATGAAAAGAGGTGAGGAAGTGCGAGTGGGGGTCATTGGCGCTGGAGCGATTGGGTTATTGTTAGCGAGTGCATACGAGCAAGAGGGTGCAGACGTGATGGTATTCACAAGACGACCTGCGCAAGCGTGTCGACTAAACAAGGAAGGGATTCGTGTAGACGGTTTATTGTCATACACGGCTGAGGTAAAAGCTAATACGACCAATGAAGCCATCCCTATGTCTTTCGACTTATTGATCGTAGCCGTAAAATCATATGATGTGGCAACCGCATTGCAGTCATTTTTCCAAAAGAATATGGCTGTCCGGCAATGGCTGTTTATCCAAAATGGGATGTCCCACCTTGATATCATTTCATCACTTCAGGGAGACATCTATGTTGCGGGTGTTGAATATGGCGTCAAAAAAAGCACGGACACTTGCGTGGAAGTGACCGGACTTGGACGTATACGTGTGGCACCTTTTCGCCTATTCACAACGGAATCTTTTGTGGAAACATCTTTTCTGCAGATTGAAAGAGCATGTCACTATAAAGAAATGCTGGAAGATAAGTTGATTGTCAATGTGTGTATTAATCCGCTGACAGCACTATTAGGTGTGAAAAATGGGGCGTTGCTCACCGAGCCGAGTTATAAACAAGCGATGCGTACCATTTTTCGTGAAGCAATCTCGGTGCTAAATAGAGATGCAGATTGGCTCATGTTATGGCGGCGCGTTGTATCAGTTTGTCAAAAGACAAGTGATAATACGTCATCCATGCGTGCTGATTACGAGGTGGGAAGGCGTTTAGAAACGGAAGCCATTATGGGCTATTTACTGAAGGAAGCAGACAGAAAGAAGAAAGCCGCCCCGTGCATAGCATTTTTATCTCACTTGCTCGTGAATAGAAACGATCATTGAGTGTTGCAAGCATCTTGTTTGGGTTCACTCGTTTTTTTTGCTATGATGAAGGCGTAGAGATATACATAGGAAAGCGAAGGGGAGCATTAAATGAGGATTGAGCGGCTAAATAAGATGCATTTACAAGGGCTTTTATATGACTATCTGGAACAACCGGCGCGATGTCAAAAACGCTTTTCTTACGATATTCATGACGCAAACTGGCTACGGGAACGCGGGGCTGATATTTCAGCACGCTCTTTTCCTCATCGGCAAGCGTTATGTGATGAGCTTGAAAAGAAACATGCTGGATTACCACATGCTGAACCCTGCTTAAATCATATTCACAAATTAAGGAAAGACGAGTCTCTTGTCGTCGTTGGTGGTCAGCAAACAGGAATATTGACAGGTCCATTGTATACAGTTTATAAAGCGATGTCACTTATTATAATGGCACGCCACTATGAGCAGACATTGCAACGTCCTGTTGTACCCGTTTTTTGGGTAGCGGGTGAAGACCATGATTTAGATGAAATACGTTTTGTGTATATGAAAGCAACTCGTGGTTGGCAGAAGCATGTATTAGAAGATGAACGAACAGGTGAATCTGCTACTGATAAGGCTTTTCCAAAAGCAGCATTTTCAGTACTGAGTCAGAAATTGTTTTCTTCCTTGCCAGAAACAATGCATACGCAACATTTACAAGCGTTTTTATTAGAGGCAGCGCAGACGTCGCAAACATACAGTGATTTTTTCCAGGTAATGATGCACAAGTTATTTGCAGAAGAGGGCTTGCTTTACTTGGATAGTGGTGATCAGGCGATACGTCAACTAGAGCGTCCGTTTTTTCGTGCGCTTATCCAGCAAACAGAAGAATTGCAAAACATGCAGCAGGCGGGGAATGAAGCTTTGACCAAACTAGGTTATCCATCTACGCTTGTGACAGCGCGTGAAAATGCGCATCTTTTTTTAACAATTGATGGAACGAGACGGCGGCTAGACTATGCTGACGGTCATTTTTTTATTAAAGGAACCAACCTTTCTTATACGCGAGAAACGTTGTTAGCCATGGTGGAGGAAACACCGGAACGGTTTAGCAACAACGTTGTTACACGTCCACTCATGCAGGAATGGCTGCTCCCGACGCTTGCATTTAGTGCGGGACCGGGAGAATTATCCTATTGGGCAACGCTAAAAGAAGTGTTTACATTATATGGATTGAAGATACCGCCCATTGTTCCCCGTCTATCTGCAACCATTGTGCCACGCCATATTGAAAAGTGGCTCTTAGAACAGAGCGAATCAGCTGCTGCGTATATTGCAGGAGAAGGAATACGTAAGCGAGAGTCATGGTTAGAAAAAAAACAATCACTGTCCATTGAGGATGTTGTTCATGAAGCACAAAAGGAAATTGAGCAGGCACACAGGCCACTGAGACAATTAGCGAGGCAAATGAGTCCAACGTTACGAGAACTCAGTGAAGAAAATCATTTAAAGTTACAGCAACAACTTCAATTTCTTAAAGAAAAGATGCTACAAGAGGTACGAGGAAAGCACGCTGTACATTTAAGGAAATTTGATGAAGCAATAGATTGGCTCTATCCTCAATCGAAGCCGCAAGAACGTTTGCTTAGTATGATTATTTTCGTCAACTTGTACGGATTCAATCTATTTTCTAGAATGATTGCAGAGACGCCACCTCGGTTTGACCAGCCGTTCATTTATTATTTGTAAAGTATTCTTTAAAAAGTTTTGTCTTCGGGCAGGACTTTTTTCTTTTTTGTGGAAAACTTATGAGGCTGGGTGGTGCAAAGTGGTGATTTGTGGTAAGTTAGAGGGAGAAAGTGGGGGAGGTGGCTGATCGATGTTTTTGGGAGAATATCATCATACGATCGACGAAAAAGGCCGTATGATTGTACCTGCCAAGTTTAGAGACAGCCTTGGTCCTTCATTTGTTGTCACCCGTGGACTTGATCACTGCTTATTTATTTACCCAAAAGTGGAATGGGACAAGCTTGAAGGACAATTGAAAGCTCTACCTTTCACAAAAAAAGATGCCCGAGCTTTTACGCGGTTTTTCTTCTCGGGTGCAGCAGAGTGCGAATTGGATAAACAAGGCAGACTGAATGTCCCATCGCCATTAAGAGAATATGCTAAGCTGGAAAAAGATTGTGTTGTCATCGGTGTATCGACGCGTTTAGAAGTGTGGAGCAAATCACTTTGGAAAGACTATGTCGTACAGTCAGAGGATGCACTGGCAGAGATTGCTGAAAACCTCGTTGACCTTGACCTGTAATGTGACGCAATCTCAAATATTAATGTGAAAAAGGTGTTTGAATGTTTTTGCATACAACGGTATTAAAGGAGGAGGCCGTAAAAGGGCTCCATATGAAACCAAGTGGCCTTTACGTAGACTGTACGTTAGGTGGTGCAGGTCATAGTGAAAGGATTGCAGCACAGCTTGGTGAGGGGGGGCATTTATATGCATTTGACCAAGATGATGTGGCGTTAGCACATGCCAAAGAAAGACTTTCCCCTTATGAGAATAAAGTGACGCTCATTCGCAGCAATTTCCGTTGGATACAAGCGTCACTTGCTAAGTACGATGTGCACGCTGTTGATGGCATTTTATTCGACTTAGGCGTGTCTTCACCGCAGTTAGATGAGGCTGACCGTGGATTTAGTTATCACCAAGATGCGCCACTAGATATGCGCATGGATCAGACGGCACCACTTACCGCGCAACAGATTGTAAATGAGTGGCCGTTTGCTAAACTTGTATCCATCATCTCTCGGTATGGAGAAGAAAAGTTTGCTAAGCAAATTGCGCGTAAGATTGAAGCTTTTCGCACCAAGCAACCACTCGAAACAACTGGACAGCTTGTGGAGGTCATTAAGGACGCAATTCCTGCACCTGCTAGAAGAACGGGAGGACACCCAGCAAAAAGAACGTTTCAAGCGATTCGCATTGCTGTGAATGATGAACTCGGTGCTTTTGAAGAAGCGCTCACAGATGGTTTATCATTGCTACGAAGTGGTGGACGTATGGCGGTCATTACTTTCCATTCATTAGAAGACCGCCTATGTAAACAAGTATTTAAAGAAAAAACAAAGCAACCTGATGTACCAAGAGGTCTCCCGATCATACCAGAGGAGATGACAGCGCCATTCAAATTAGTGACACGGAAACCCATTGTCGCCAGTTCGGATGAATTGGTTGGTAACAACCGAGCCAGATCAGCAAAATTAAGGATTATTGAAAAAAGATAAACGGGGGGATTACACAATGATTGCACCGAAACAGTCGTATGAGTATCAACATGAGCACCATGATGTAAGGGAGCAGCAACACGTTGTTCGTTACCGTAAAGGAGTGACCCCCGGAGAAAAAATGATCGCAAGTTTGATGGCGGTCGTACTTTGCTTATTGCTTGGTTGGGTCGTCCATAACTATGCAACCATCTATGGCTTGGATGTCTCCATTCATGAAACACAACAAGAAATGAATGCGCAAGAGAAGGTAAATGCGGGCTTGAAAATGAAAATTGATGAACTCAGCGCACCAGAGAGAATTATTGAACATGCCAAAGGACTTGGAATGGAACGCGCAGGGGGAGAATGATGCGACTCGAGGGAGTGTGAGGAGCTTGGAAATTAAACAAGCAGTAACGAATAAACGAGCGGTAATATTAATGCTCGTTTTTTGGTTCATTTTTTCTGTATTTACTATTAGGATTCTTTACATCCAATTCTTTAAAGAAGTACATGGCGAAGATTTGAGGGCATTAGCGGAAGCGAAATATCAAGAAGCGCGCATACTGCCTGGGAAGCGTGGAACGATTCATACGCGAGATGGTGGAGTGATTGCAGAGGAAGTGCCGTCGTATGCGATTACAGCCATTTTGTCTCAAGCACAAGGGCCGAATCATTATGTGAAAGACGTTGCAGAAACAGCAAAAAAATTGTCTGAAGTGACCGAGATGGAAGAGGCGTTTTTGCGTGAACGGCTAGAAGACGGGGTGCGCCGCAGCAAATATCAAATCGAGCTAGGAAAAGAAGCAAGAGGATTAACATATGAACAAAAAGAAGAAATTGAATCGCTCCGTTTACCTGGGATCGTCATTGAAGAAGAGACACGGCGCTACTATGCGAAAGGTGTGTTTGCTTCTCATGTTATTGGTCACGAGAGTCGTCAAGAAGAGATACCAAGCTTAGGGCTAGAAGCGAAATTTGATGACGTCTTACAAGCGAAAGATGGTAAAATTGACCACCAACTTGCACGTGGTGGACGGGGTATACCTGATGCAAAAGAAAGAATAGAACTACCCGAAAATGGATCTGATTTGTATACGACCATTGATACAGGTATTCAAGTGACATTAGAGCAAGCGATGACACATGTGGAAGAAGTATACACGCCTGAAAAGATGACGGCCATTGTCGCTAACCCACATACTGGGGAGATCCTTGCGATGAGCAATCGTCCAAGCTTCGATCCGAACGCGTACCATGATATTGAAAACTTTTCGAATTACGCTGTACATGACACAGTTGAACCTGGTTCAACGATGAAGGCATTCACCGTCGCTGCTGCAATAGAAGAAGGTGTGTTTCACGACGAAGAAATGTTTAGATCAGGGCAATATGAAATTGATGCGCATACTGCACCAATTCGTGATGTCAATCGAGGCGGATGGGGGGACATTTCCTTTGCGGAAGGTGTGTATCGCTCGTCAAATGTATTGATGACGAAGTTAGTATTGGAACGATTAGGACTAGATACATTTTCTTCTTATTGGCAGCGTTTTGGTTTTAATGAGCAAACGGGTATTGATATGGCGCAAGAAGGAACAAGCCGATTAACACTTGAAAGCCGGGCGGACGCGGCACGGACGTCATTTGGTCAAAGCTCTGCTATGACACCGATTCAAATTGTCCAAGCGTTTACAGCGATTGCAAATGAGGGCAAGATGATGAAGCCATACGTTGTTCAAAAAGTGGTTGATGAGTCTGGAAAAACAACATATGAAAGAAAACCAGAAGTGGTTAGAGAAGTCATTTCCGCTGAGACGGCTGCCCATGTTCGTAAGTTGTTGCGTGGGGTGGTTTCTGAGCCAGTAGGTACAGGGCAAGTGTATGATGTTGAGGGGTTGCAAGTAGCGGGGAAAACCGGAACAGCACAAATTGTAGAGGACGGGAAGTACTTGCAAGGAAGTGGACAATATTTGTATTCATTCCTTGGAATGGCGCCATATGATGATCCACAAGTCGTTGTTTATGTGTCTGTGACAAAGCCAAATTTGGAAGCAGGAGGCGGTGGTGTTGCACCTGTTTCATATATTTTTAATGAAGTGATTAAGAGTGCTGTCGCGCATACAACAGCTGAAGAAAATAAACAAGAAGAAGTGTCTTCCGAATCACTTCTTTCCTTACGTGATGTGAAGGGAAAGCCGATCGATGAAGCAGTATCGATGTTAAAGGAAGATGGGTTGACGCCAGTCGTAATTGGAGAGGGCAGCAAGGTCGTGTCGCAGTCTCCACAAGTAGGGGAACATGTCGCTCGGCATGAGCGAATGATACTACGTACAGATGGAGAAGAAACGAGTATGCCGGATATGACGGGATGGTCTGTGCGTGATGTGTTAAAAGTGACCACAGTATTATCGCTTGAACCGTCTTTTGAAGGACATGGCTATTTAGTCAAGCAGCATCTCAAGGATGGTGTATTGTATGCGACATTTGCACCGCGTGTGGAGCAGCAAGATGACAACAATTAAATAAAAACAGTTAAGATGCCTTGCGTGATAGATGTGCGCAAGGCATTTTTTTGCCTTTGTGTGTGTTTCGTTATCATACATTCACATTGAAAGAACGCGAGAAATAAAAATCATAACCATTGTTTAAAGACCATAACATTTAAAATAACGGCATAAAGGAGGCAGTTTGTGCCCATTGTCAGGAGAATAAAATGTCTACTGACAATATAATTGGATGGGAGGTTTACTATGATTACAGTAAGTTTATGTATGATTGTAAAAAATGAGGAAGATGTTTTAGCACGGTGTTTGGACACAATTAAAGACTGTGTAGATGAAATCAATATTGTTGATACAGGATCGACTGATCGGACGGTAGAAATTGCAAAGCAATACACAGACCGCGTCTTTTTCTTTGAATGGACGGGAAGATTTGCTGACGCACGAAATGAGTCATTTAAGTACGCGACAAAAGATTACATTTTATATTTGGATGCAGACGATGTCGTCTTGGAAGAGGATAGAGAAAAGTTTAAGAAATTAAAAGAGACCTTAGACCCAGCCGTAGATTCTGTATCGATGTTTTACAATGCCGGCATGGATCAATTTGGGAATGTGACGTTAAGGTACCGAAGAAATCGTTTAGTGAAAAGAGAAAAAAACTTTCAATGGGGTGGAGACGCACACAACTATTTAAACGTCTTCGGACATATTATTAACTCTGATATTGGTATTACGCATAAAAGTGTTAGACATGCAACGGGAAGAAATTTATCTATTTACAAAGACAAAATTGAGCGTGGCGATAGCTTCTCACCACGAGATTATTTTTACTATGGGAATGAGTTACGAGAAAATGGCCATCCTGAAGAAGCGATCGAGTCCTATGATAAATGTATTGCGTTAAAGGAAGGATGGGTTGAAGACAAATTTTATGCTTGTATTAATAAGGCTGACTGCTATACACGATTAAAAGAGAACCAAAAAGCATTGGAATCTTTGTTTCAGTCATTTGTTTTTTCAAGAACGCCGCGTCCAGAGGCGTGTAGTAGGATAGGAGATAAGTTTAAAGTAGCAAACCAATTCAAGGACGCATCTTTTTGGTATGAAATGGCTGTATTAATGAAACCGGATGAAAACCAGTGGAGTTTTAGTTATCCAGCATTTTCAACTTGGTATCCGCACCTCCAACTATGTGTTTGTTACGATAAGCTTGGCGAGATAGAAAAGTCTTATGAGAATAATGAAAAGGCACGAGAATACCGACCACAAGACCCAGCTGTCCTTCATAATAAACATTACTTGGAAAAAAAGATGGAGAAGCTAAAAGAAGAGAAAGAGAAAAAAGAGCAAGAAAAAGAAGATAAAGTGGAGAAAGAATGACGAAGAAGTAAATTATGAAGAGGACGATAAAGAAAAGAGGGTGCATGGCACCTTCTTTTTTGTTTTAAAGACAGGTGTTCTATCATGTTTTCACGTGAGTAAGCTTGTTCTAACGTAAGCATTTTTGTCATACGTTAAACTACGTTTAGTGTTTGAAAGTGAGGGAATCTCTATGCGCGTATCAAATATTACCGTACGGAAGCGGCTCATTCTTGCCCTTTTTGTAGGAATGATCGTTTTTAGTATTATCATTGGACGTTTAGCGTTTGTTCAATTTGGACAAGGGGCGTGGTTGACAGAAAAAGCGGAAGACTCTTGGGGAAGGAATATTCCTTTTGAACCGAAAAGAGGGGAAATCATAGACCGAAATGGGATCGCATTAGCGACAAACGTTAGTGCGCCGTCTGTCATTGTATTTCCGCGTCAAGTAACAGATGTGGCTGAATCAGTGGAGAAGTTGGCATCTGTACTAGAAATGGACCGTGAAAAAGTATACGAGGCGTTGACAAAGCAGGCGTCTAGCGTGTGGTTACGTCCTGAGGGACAAAAATTACCACAAGAGAAAGCACAAGAAGTGCGGCGTCTCGGTTTATCGGGGGTCTACATTGCTGAAGACGCCAAACGTCATTATCCGTTTGGCAGTTATTTGTCTCACGTGCTTGGTTTCGCCGGTATTGATAATCAGGGATTAACTGGACTTGAGCATTATTATGATGAAAGGTTAAAGGGCGAAAAAGGGTTTGTGTCCTTTTTTTCGACTGCAAAAGGGACAAAGATGCCAAACTTGGCGGATGAATATGAGGCACCGATGAATGGGCTAGATTTAATGTTGACAATTGATAGCCGGGTGCAGACTATTATGGAGCGGGAACTCGATTTGGCTGAAGCGAAATATGATCCAGATGGTGTTATCGCACTTGCAATGAACCCAAAAACAGGGGAAATTTTAGCGATGAGCAGCCGCCCTCATTTTAATCCTGAGCACTATCGGGATGTACCAGCGGAAATTTATAATCAAAATAAACCAGTTTGGATGCAATATGAGCCTGGCTCTACATTCAAGCTCATTACACTTGCGGCGGCATTGGAAGAAGGTTTAGTTAATTTAGACCACGATACTTTTTATGACCCTGGTCATGTGAAAGTAGGTGGCCGCAAATTAAGGTGCTGGAAAAAAGGTGGGCACGGTTCGCAAACATTCCTTGAAGTGGTACAAAATTCTTGTAACCCTGGGTTTGTAGAATTAGGACAACGTTTAGGGAAAGAGCGGTTATTTTCTTACATCAAAAGTTTTGGTTTCGGAGAGAAGACAGGGATTGATTTGCAAGGGGAAGGGACGGGCATATTGTTTCACCCTGACAATATCGGGCCTTTAGAGCAAGCAACAACGTCATTTGGGCAAGGGGTCGCAGTAACGCCGTTGCAACAAGTCGTCGCAGTGTCTGCGGCGATTAACGGGGGCTATGTGTATCAACCGCAGCTCGCACGGGCATGGATGAATGGAGAAACAGGGGAAGTGATTGAACGAATGGCACCCGTGCAGAAGCGTCAAGTCATTTCTGCTGAGACGTCAGAACAAATTCGGTATGCGATGGAAAACGTTGTCGCAAAAGGTTCTGGAAAGGGCGCATTTGTGGATGGTTATCGTGTTGGTGGCAAGACAGGTACAGCACAGAAAGCAAAAGATGGGCGCTACTTAGAGAACAATCATATCGTGTCTTTCATTGGGATGGCACCGGCAGATGATCCACAAATTGTGGTGTATGTGGCAGTTGATAACCCAAAAGGGACCGTACAGTTTGGTGGCGTAGTGGCTGCACCCATTGGTGGCACGATTATTGGAGATAGTTTAGAAGCCATGGGGGTTGAAAAGCGGACAGACCAAATTGAAAAAGAATTAACGTGGCTTGATGAACCGTTAGTTGAAGTGCCTGATTTGGTAGGACTTACGCGGAGAGAAATTAATGAGGCTTACTATGAGTTGCAATTAAACATGTCCGGAGATGGGGAGACAGTTGTACAACAATCGCCTAAATCAGGTACACGTGTTGAAAAAGGTGCAACAATTCGTGTTTATATGGGTGACAAAATCGCCGGAAACGACTAAAATAGATGTAGTTGTTATAGAAATCAGGAGTTAGGGACCAGAATTCAGGTAGGAAGCAGATTTGAATGGGAACGATCTCGTTGATAGGCTTAAACCTGACTTCTGGCAACAAACTTCCGTATTCTGGCATTGGAGGCATCATTATGACATTACAACAATTGCTTCGGGTATTGAGGGAAGCCTATGATCTCGATCCCGAAGCTCAAAACATACATGTGACGCGATTGGATATGGATTCACGTTCAGTGAGAGAGGGGACGTTGTTTTTCTGTATAAAGGGGTATACCGTTGATGGACATGACTATGCAGCACAAGCAGTCGCAAATGGCGCTGTGGCAATTGTGTCAGAGCGTCCGTTATCTTTGTCTGTGCCCGTCGTGGTTGTTCGCGATACAAAGCGGGCGATGGCTCGTCTAGCAAGTCATTTTTACAATGAGCCTACGAAGCATTTGCATTTAATTGGTGTGACAGGTACGAATGGGAAAACATCGGTATCACATATGCTTGCGCAATTATTTGAGGACGCAGGGAAACCATCAGGCTTAATTGGGACGTTGTATACAAAGATAGGCAAGGAGACACTTGAAACAGCTAATACAACACCAGAGTCACTGATTTTACAAAAACGTTTTTCAACAATGCTTGAAAGAAATATTGAAACAGCTGTGATGGAAGTATCATCCCATGCCCTTGACCTAGGTCGGGTTCATGGATGTGATTTTGATGTCGCTGTGTTTACAAATTTAACGAGAGATCATTTAGATTATCATGAGACTATGGAGCAATATTTGTTTGCGAAAGGGTTGTTATTTTCACAGTTAGGCAATACATACAATGGGAAGGTGGCAGTAATAAACATAGATGACCCCGCAGCACATCAACTAATGAAAATGACAGCGGTAGATGTGGTTACGTATGGTATAGACGCGCCTGCACATGTCACAGCGGAAGAGATTCAGGTGACCGCAAGTGGGACGACATTTTTACTTTGTGCATTCGGTGAAAAAGTCGCGATCACGCTACCATTAATTGGGCGCTTTAATGTATACAATGCATTGGCAACCACGGCAGCAGCGCTTGCTTCTGGTTTGTCACTTGTACAAATAAAACAAAGTTTGCCTCGTGTGAGTGGGGTAGCCGGTCGATTTGAGCGGATTGATGAAGGTCAAGACTTTACGGTCATTGTCGATTATGCTCATACACCCGACAGTTTAAAAAATGTATTAATGACTGTACAACAGTTAACAAAACAAGCAGTGACGGTTGTTATTGGTTGTGGTGGCGATCGTGATGTAACGAAGCGCCCTATCATGGGAAAAATTGCGACAGGTTATGCAACACGAGCAATTTTTACTTCAGATAACCCCCGTACAGAAGCACCGGAAAAGATTTTGGATCAAATTGTGCAAGGTGCATCGGACAGCGATGACACATACGAAGTGGTGATTGATCGACGAATGGCCATTCGTCATGCCATTTCTCAAGCGAAAAAAGGTGATGTGATCGTCATTGCTGGAAAAGGACATGAAACGTATCAAGAAATTGGACACGAACGTATGTATTTTGATGATCGGCTAGAAGCGAGAGAAGCGATAAAGGAGTATTTAAAATGAGTATAGATGCGACATTGGTTCAAAAAGTTGCGCTGCGTCAGCGTCTAGCAAATGATACACGTACGTTTGCATCTGTTTCCACCGATACACGTCATCACTCACTGCAGTCATTATTCGTACCATTACGCGGAGAACGATTTAATGGGCATACCTTTTTAGATGCCGCGATTGAAGCTGGTGCGACGGCGACTTTATGGCAGGAAGATGAGGCGTTGCCACGAGAGGTTCCCGATACTTTCCAAGTTTACTATGTAACAGATACAACGGAGGCATTACAAAACCTTGCCCGACTGTATAGAGAACATGTGAATCCATTTATCATTGGTATCACAGGTTCGAACGGCAAAACAACGACAAAAGATATGGTGGCAACACTACTTGAGCCGTTGGGTGTCGTTCATAAGACAAAAGGTAACTTCAATAACCACATTGGTGTTCCGCTCTCGTTACTTTCAATGCCTAGTCATTGTGATTATGCTGTCATTGAGCTAGGGATGAACCATCCAGGAGAGATTGCGTTTTTGTCGCGCTTAGCGGCACCAAATGCGGCGATTGTGACAAATATTGGTGAGGCGCATATTGCTGCTTTTGGATCTCGGACAGGAATTGCGGATGAAAAGATGTCCATCCGGTCAGGTCTTACAAATGAAAAATGGTTATGGATTGATGGTGATGAATCGCTGTTAACAGCGTATGCAGATGAGGCAACCACTGTTGGGTATGCCTCGCAGGCAGATGTGTATATCAATGCGATAACGCCACTGAAAACGGGTTATACATTTAAAATCAATTCAAATGTGAGCTTCTCCCTTCCCATGCTTGGTGAACACAACATTAAAAATGTAACGTATGCAATTTCATTAGCGCAACGACTAGGATTAGAAACAGAGAGGATCCAGAAACAAATGAATATAATAGAAGTGAGTGGGATGCGACTAGAACCATTGCAAGGACCAAATGGTGTGACCATTGTTAATGACGCATACAATGCGAACCCAACATCAATGAAGGCGGCAATCGAGACAGTGAAATCATTACCGGGGTATAAGGAACGTGTGCTTGTACTTGGTGGAATTTATGAACTTGGGGAAGCGGAAGAAGCTTTGCATAAAAGTGTGGCTGAAGTCATCGAAGCACCTATTACAACGGTAATCACCGTTGGAGACAAAGGTTACTGGATTCATGAGGCGCTTACGCTACGCGCATTACCGCACATTACATGCATCCATGTATATAGTGTAGACGAAGCCAAAAAGCATTTATCCCCTTATTTAAAAGAAAATACGGTTGTATTACTTAAAGCTTCACGTGCAGTTGCGCTTGAAAAAGTATTACCGGCTGTCAAAGGAGGTTTTTAAAATGGAAGAACGAACACTTTTATTCGTTCTCCTTCTCTCGTTTGCGGCTGCGGTTTTGTTGTTACCGCTATTCATCCCTTTTTTACGGAGATTAAAGTTTGGGCAAAGCATTCGCGAAGAAGGACCAAAATCGCACCACAAAAAAACCGGAACACCGACAATGGGTGGGATTGTCATTGTCTTAGCTGTATTCATCACAACATTGTTCATTGGGTTTGTTTTCTCCTCTTTTAGTGAGGAGTTATGGTTATTGTTATTGGTTACGCTCGGTTATGGTATAGTTGGGTTTTTAGATGATTATTTAAAAGTCATACGAAAACATAATTTAGGACTTACCTCGAAGCAAAAACTCGTCGGACAATTGGTGATTGCCGCCTTATTTTATGCTGGATTACTTTATATTGGGCTTGATACCACAATTTCAATCCCCGGGACAACTGTCATGATTGAATTAGGATGGTTTTATGCTGTACTTGTTGTTGTCATGCTCATTGCTGGAAGTAATGCTGTCAATTTGACAGATGGCTTAGATGGTTTACTTGCAGGAACAGGTGCGATTGCATTTGGTGCGTTTGCAATCTTGGCATGGAGTGTTGAGTTATTTGACACGGCTTTATTTGCTGCGGCAATTGTTGGGTCAGTTCTAGGGTTCCTTGTGTTTAATGCACATCCCGCAAAAGTTTTTATGGGTGATACGGGTTCTCTCGCGCTTGGTGGTGCCATTGCGGCAATAGCGATTTTAACAAAGATGGAATTAATGTTAATTGTTATTGGTGGCGTATTTGTTATTGAAACACTTTCTGTCATTATTCAAGTCATCTCATTTAAAACGACAGGTAGACGTGTGTTTAAAATGAGTCCGCTTCACCATCATTATGAGCTATGTGGCTGGTCAGAGTGGCGTGTGGTCGTCACATTTTGGAGTATTGGTATGGTGTTTGCAATTATAGGTGTATATATGGGTGTGTCTTTATGAGAAAAAATCAAGATAAATTGAAAGAAAAGAAAATCCTTGTTTTAGGTATGGCGAAAAGTGGGGCGGCTTGTGCAACATTGCTGGTGCAATTGGGTGCAATTGTCACGATAAACGACGCCAAAGAACGAATGGATCACCCTGAAGCGAGTGACCTCGAAGCGCTAGGGGTGAAGGTTGTTTGCGGGGGTCATCCGTTATCGTTGTTAGATGATATAGACGTCGTCATTAAAAATCCAGGGATCCGATATGACAACGTGCTTGTGAAAGCCGCGTTGGAGAAAGGGCTTCCTGTTTGGACAGAGATTGAATTGACGACGATGCTTTCTGAAGCGGATGTCATTGCAATCACGGGTTCAAATGGGAAAACGACGACGACAACACTTGTAAATGACATGTTAAAAGATAGCGGAAGAACACCGCGTATGGCTGGAAACATTGGTATTGTTGCATCTACAGTAGCGGCCAATGCAACGAAGCAAGATATTCTTGTACTAGAGTTGTCTAGTTTCCAATTAATGGGGACAGACGCTTTCAAGCCGAAAATTGCCGTTTGGCTTAATTTGTTTGATGCCCATCTTGATTACCATGGGAGCCGAGATGCTTACATTGCAGCAAAGGCAAAGATCGCTGCAAATTTAACGGCAGAAGATTACCTTGTTTATAATGCTGATGATACGCAAGTAGTAAAAGAAGTGAGCAGGTTAGGTGGAACAAAAGTCCCCTTTTCGCGTAAAGAACAGCAAGAAGCGGGTGCCTATTTACACGAAGGGATGATTATGTTTCGTGGAGAACAAGTCATGCCACTAGCAGAAGTGGTGCTTCCTGGTGAACATAATACAGAAAATATGTTAGCAGCAGTTGCCGCAGCAAAATTAGCTGGTGCGACATCGGCACAAATTTACCGGGTGCTCACGTCTTTTTCTGGGGTGAAGCATCGCTTACAATTCGTGGGGACATGGGAAGGGCGTTCGTTTTATAACGATGCAAAAGCGACAAACGTGTTGGCGACGCAAGCAGCCCTTTCTTCGTTCACAAAGCCAACGATTTTGCTCGCGGGTGGTCTTGATCGCGGTCACTCTTTTGAGGAGCTTCGTTCAAGTATGGCGCACGTAAAAGCAGTGATCGCTTTTGGGGAGACACGCAAGCGTTTGGCGTCTTTTGCAGAAAAGGCAGGCAGTACCGCTGTTGTTGTAAACAATATTGGAGAAGCGGTGCGTGAAGCACTAAAGTATTCAAATGAAGGAGACGTTATTTTGCTTTCTCCAGCGTGTGCAAGTTGGGATCAATATCGCACATTTGAAGAGCGCGGGGACGCTTTTTTACAAGCGGTCGCGATGGAGACGATGCCTCACTTTAAACCTCCAAACGCCGATGTGTAAACATTGTTCTCGTTCTTACACTTCTAAATGAACGTGCTTGTTCATATTGTACAAGTATACGTCGTAGGAGTGAGAGGTGTTCACATACATGTACAAGCAAAAGTCTGCACCAGATTATATGCTGCTTTGTCTTACACTCGCCCTATTAACAATTGGTTTAGTGATGGTTTATAGTGCGAGTGCAGCATGGGCGTCTTACCGTTTTGAAGACCCGTACTTCTTTGCAAAACGGCAACTTTTTTTTGGTGGTACAGGGGTTGTGCTCATGCTTGGAATGATGCGGATTGATTATTGGACATGGCGCACTTACAGTAAAGTGCTGCTTCTCATTTGTTTTTTATTATTAATCGTGGTCTTAATTCCTGGGGTTGGCTTAGTGCGTGGAGGAGCGCGCAGTTGGCTTGGTGTAGGGGCTTTTTCTATCCAGCCTTCAGAGTTTATGAAAATCGCGATGATTATCTTCTTAGCATGGTACTTGGCAAAATACCAAAAACGAATTGTCTCGTTTAAAAAAGGACTCGTGCCTTCTTTAGGGCTTGTATTGATTGCATTTGGTTTAATTATGTTACAGCCTGACCTAGGAACAGGTGCGGTGATGGTGGCGACGTGTGTGGTCATGATTTTTGTGTCTGGTGCGCGCATCATGCATTTTGCTTTGCTTGGTTTATTAGGTCTCGCGGGTTTTGTCGGTTTGATTGCCAGTGCCCCTTACCGTATTGAACGGATTCAATCTTTCTTAGACCCATGGAGTGACCCATTAGGAAGTGGATTTCAAATTATCCAGTCACTATTTGCGATTGGTCCAGGTGGATTGTTCGGAATGGGACTAGGTGAAAGCCGGCAGAAGTATTTTTATTTACCAGAGCCACAAACCGATTTTATTTTCTCTATTTTGGCAGAGGAAATGGGTTTTTTAGGTGGGTTGGCCGTGTTGCTTTGTTTTTTGTTGCTTTTTTGGAGAGGGATTCGTATCGCATTAGGTGCACCAGATTTATTCGGGAGTTTTCTAGCAATTGGAATTACAACCATGATTGTCATTCAAGTCATGATTAATATCGGCGTTGTGACCGGACTTATCCCAGTAACGGGCATCACGCTTCCGTTGCTGAGCTATGGTGGCTCATCGTTAACTTTAATGTTGCTCTCCATTGGTATATTACTGAATATTAGTCAACATGCACGTTAAAGCGTGCGATTGCCAAAATATTTTTAGAAAATAGAGGATTTTTTGTGCACGATAGCGAATGGATTGTAGCCAAGAAACTTTTTCTCATTGGGCAAACATTGCTATGTTCATTTATTAAGGAGTTGAAAAACGATTTTGTGATGAAAAATGATAAAGTTGTCACAATGCCACCAATCAAGGAGCAAAGAAAAAGAAAATCCAATCGTCGTTTACTGATGTTCGTACTATTATTTTTCTTCTTTTTGCTTGTGCTTGTTTATTTTCAAAGTCCGTTTAGCAAAGTCGATAAACTGATTGTGACTGGCAACGAGTTGATTGAAGAAAACGAACTGATGAGAGAAAGTGGGATACGTGAAGGAGATAGTATGTGGCAATTGTCTTTAGATGAGAAAGAGGCACAAATGACAACGTTAAGAGGGATAAAATCGGTGTCGATTGAAAAGAAGTGGCCAACAACCGTCGTCATGACCATTGAAGAACATGAACGCGTTGGCTATGTTCTTGTCGACGACACATATGCACCTATCCTCGCTTCTGGGGAGAAGCTCGCACCTGTTTCTTTTGCGAAAGTACTTGGTGATGCGCCAATCTTGATCGGTTTCTCAGAGCAGCGTTGGTTAAAGACTTTAAGCAAAGAATTGGCCAAAACGGATCCAGCCGTGATGAAATGTATTTCTGAAATAATGCCGATGCACGTGGAAGATGATCAAGTAGCATTGGCCGTCTATATGACAGATGGGATCGAAGTACGTACATCACTTGAGGGATTTGCGGAATATATGCGTCCATATTTGAAGGTGTCTTCTCAAATAGATGCATCACAACCTGGCGTGTTGCATATGAAATTAAGTCCTTATTTTCAAGCAGCTAACCAAGGATTAAATGAGGATCGTGGCGGTGTGGAGGCAAATGATTAAAAATAGGTGGACACTTATCTATCATGTTGCACAATCTTCCTTATAATTTGTTGAGGTTTTTCCTTTTCTCTGCGCTGATCTTAGTGTAGACTTATAGAGGAGAAATAGTGAGATTAAAGGATTTGCGTGTTCGCTGTTGAATACATTACATATTCAGAAGAAGCGAAGTCTAAAAGTAAGGTCGACATCAAGACTGTGTAGACAAGGAGGTTCGGCGGGTGAGTAGCGAAACGTATGTAAGTTTAGATATTGGTACATCTTCTGTTCGAGTCATCATTGCAGAGCTCACAAACGGCTCAATGAATATTTTGGGTGTAGGAAATGCACCTTCAAAAGGTGTGCGCAAAGGCGTCATCGTTGATATAGATGAGACTGTGCAGTCCATTAGGTGTGCAATAGATGAAGCTGAGAGAATGGTTGGCGTAAAAATACAACAAGTCGTCGTTGGCGTCAATGGCAGTCATGTTGAGTTGACACCTTGCCATGGGGTAGTCGCTGTATCGAGCAGTGATCGTGAAATTGGGCACGAAGATGTACAGCGTGTACTTGAGGCAGCGCAAGTGTTATCGATCCCTCCAGAGAGAGAAATTATCGACGTATTGCCGAAGCAATTTATTGTAGACGGTTTAGACGAGATTACTGATCCACGTGGCATGATTGGCGTTCGCCTAGAGGTCGAAGGTACAATGGTCACTGGATCAAAAACCGTGTTGCATAATTTGTTACGCTGTGTTGAGCGGGCGGGACTTGAAGTGGCTGATATTTGTTTGCAGTCGCTTGCTACTGGTGCGGTGGCGGTATCGAAAGATGAAAAACGCCTCGGCGTTTGTGTATTAGATATTGGTGGTGGATCGACAACGATATCTGTTTTTGAACAAGGAACATTACAAGCTACAATGGTTTTACCGGTCGGTGGCGACCATATTACAAATGACCTCGCAATTGGATTGAGAATGACAACAGAAGAGGCAGAACGAGTGAAATGTCAACATGGACATGCGTTTATTGATGAGGCTGCCCGTGAAGAAATCGTCACAATTGAACAAGTAGGCGACGATGAAAAGCAGACAGTCACGCAACTAGAACTGGCTCGTGTCATTGAACCACGGCTGGAGGAGTTATTTGAGCTTGTTGCAAAAGAACTTGTTCGTCTTGGTTTTAAGCACTTTCCAAGTGGATTTGTATTAACAGGTGGCACAGTAAGCTTGCCTGGGGTACTAGAATTGGCAAAGGATATGTTAAATGGCACGGTGCGAACAGCAATCCCGAATTATATTGGTGTACGGGAGCCGACGTATACGGTCAGCATTGGTCTGATCCAGTTTTCTCATAAATATATGCACATGAAGGGAAGAGAAGTTGCCGCTGCTTTTGCGCAAGTGACAGAAGATACACCGCGAGGTACGACGGCTTCTAAACAACCATCTGGGAAACAAGCGCAGCAGAAGAATGAATCCAAGGTAAAAAAGATGTTTAAGTCATTATTTGAATAAGACAAGCCGTCATACAGTCTGGTTAGGGGGATTTTGAGATGTTTGATTTTGAAATGGATATGGATCAATTGGCGCAAATAAAAGTGATTGGTGTTGGAGGTGGTGGCTCTAACGCTGTCAACCGTATGATTGAAAATGGACTGCAAGGTGTTGAATTCATTGCAGTCAATACAGATGCCCAAGCGTTACACCTTTCTAAAGCGGAGAAGAAGCTACAACTTGGTGGCAAATTAACACGAGGTTTAGGTGCTGGTGCCAACCCGGAGATCGGAAAAAAGGCAGCCGAAGAAAGTCGGGAGCAATTAGAAGAAGTTCTGCAAGATTCAGATATGGTGTTCATCACTGCTGGCATGGGTGGAGGCACAGGCACAGGGGCCGCACCTGTCATTGCTGAAGTTGCAAAAGAAATTGGTGCGCTTACAGTAGGTGTTGTGACACGCCCGTTTACTTTTGAAGGACGCAGACGTCAAACACAAGCGTTTGCAGGGATTGCAGCATTGAAAGAAAAGGTGGACACATTGATTGTTATTCCGAATGATCGCTTACTAGAAATTGTTGATAAAAATACACCGATGCTTGAAGCATTTAGAGAAGCAGATAATGTATTACGCCAAGGGGTACAAGGCATTTCTGATTTGATCGCGACACCGGGGTTAATTAACCTTGACTTTGCAGATGTTAAGACGGTGATGAGTGAAAAAGGTTCCGCGCTCATGGGTATTGGCGTGGCCAATGGTGAAATGCGGGCGTCAGAAGCTGCGAAAAAAGCGATATCTAGTCCACTCTTGGAAACATCTGTTGATGGGGCGCAAGGTGTGCTCATGAATATTACTGGTGGTACGAACTTAAGTTTATATGAAGTACATGAAGCAGCTGAGATTGTGTCGGAAGCTTGTGATGCAGAAGTAAACATGATCTTTGGTTCTGTCATCAACGAGAATTTAAAAGATGAAATCATTGTCACAGTTATTGCAACTGGATTTGAAGATTCCGGTGAGCAAAAGTCGGGTGCTTCAGTCTCAGGGCAAGGGAAATCACATGTTGTCTCCGGGGCAAAGGGAGAGCAGAAACGATCAGAGGATCGTTTTAAGACACTTACTAAAGAGCAGGCGAATGCATCAGCAGATACGCTTGATGTGCCAACATTTTTGCGTAATCGCCGTAAACGTTCATAGAAACGATCCATACGATGAAAAAGCCAAAAAGAGCAATCGTGCTCTTTTTGGCTTTTTACGTGTGCTTGAATTTTAGATAGGATCGTATGATTTCAATGTTTCAATGACTCGTTTCTGATCTTCTATGCTCAAGTAAGGGTGCATCGGTAAAGCCAACAAACGTAAAATCTTTTCTTCGCATACGGGGAAGTCACCTTGCGTATAACCGAGATGTTGGTACACTTTTTGAAGGTGTAGAGGTAATGGATAATAGACACCGCTAGCAATTTCTTGTGTTTTTAAGTGCGTATGAATGTGATCGCGGTGTGGGTGCTCGATACAGTAAAGATGAAAACAATGACTTTCCTCGCTTGTAACATAGGGTGTCCGAATGTTATTTGTACCCTCCAGCACACTGTAACGATGAGCGTGAGCAACTCGTTTGTTTGTCCACTCGTCGATGTATGGCAGACATACTCTCAAGATTGCTGCATGAATTTCGTCTAACCTACTATTGTATCCAATTTCATCATGGTAGTTCTTTACTTTCGTACCGTGATGACGTAGCTGTTTCACTCTGCGGGCAATATCTTCTGATTGTGTGACAATTAAACCGCCATCACCAATGGTTGACAGATTTTTGGTCGGGAAAAATGAGAAGCAGCCGATGTCGCCAATTGTTCCTGATTTTTTTCCTTTCCATGCGGCGCCAAAAGCTTGGCAAGCATCTTCAATGACAAAAAGCCGATGCGCTTTGGCAATCTCATTTATGAAGGGTACATCACACATTTGTCCATACAAGTGTACAGGAAGGATTGCACGGGTTTTATTTGTGATTTTTTCCTCAATTTTATGTGGATCGAGGTTGTAAGTATATGGATCGATGTCAACGAAAACAGGTGTGGCGCCAACAGAAGAAATCGCTTCTGCCGTGGCAAAAAAAGTTAACGGTGTCGTAATCACTTCATCCCCGTAGCCAATATCCAAAGCCCGCAAAGCTAAGATGAGTGCATCAGTCCCGTTTGCAACAGAAACAGCATGTTTACTCTTTAAATAGTGACAAACTTCTTCTTCAAACGAGGAAACTTCTGTGCCTAAAATAAATTGTCCACGATCAATCACACGGGCGACAGCTTGTAAGATATCATCTTTTAAAAACTGGAACTGATGATTGACTTGAGCGAGCGAAATCACTTTTATCACCTCTTCAGAAGGATGGGCGTATACATCTGTACTACGTATATGAAAACTAACAAGAATTAATACAATTGTGCTTGAATAAATTATCATATGGCTTCGTATTTGTAAGGTAGGAGTGGTGGAAAAACGAGGAGAATAACTTTGCTTGAGGAGTGATAGGAATGACAAAACCGTTGGTTTCATTGTGTATGATTGTAAAAGATGAAGAAAAATCGATTGCGCGTGGCTTAAATAGTGTGAAAGATTTTGTAGACGAAATCATTATTGTTGATACGGGTAGCACAGATATGACAATGGATATATGCAAAAAATTTACGGACAATATTTTTTCATTTACATGGTCGAATCACTTTGCAGCGGCACGTAATGACAGCATTAGTCGAGCGACGGGGGAATGGATATTATATATGGACGCCGATGAAGAGATAGACATTAAAAACGCAAAAAAGTTAAGGAAGAAGTTAAAAAGCCGTGAAGAAACGGTGTTGTATATACCTGTTCTTAATTATGTAGGAGAGGAAAAAGATGAAAGAGAAGTGTATCAAGCATATCAACCGCGACTTTTCTGTAATGAGAAAGGTTTGGCGTTTAAAAATCGTATTCATGAAACATTAGATATTTCAGAAGACATATCGGCAGGAACGTTTCCTTTAAAATTGAATCACTATGGTTATTTAAAAGAAAGCGTAGACGAAAAAGATAAACATGGACGAAATGTGGAACTTTTACAGCTTGAATATCAAGAAGGCAATGATCATCCGTGGGTGATGTATCATATGGCGTCGGAGTATTACAGAGTGAAAGACTATGAATCAGCTTTTCAACTCGTTAATATTGCAATTATGGAATTTGTAAAGCGAGATTCATTGCCGCCATCAGTATTATATCGATTAAAATATGCAGTGATCTTTGAGTCTGGTCACTATGAGGGGGGCTGGCCAAGTATTGCGCAAGCTATCAAATTATATCCAGACTATGTAGATTTACATTTCATGAAAGCACAATTTTTGTTTGAATTAGGTCATTATACAGAGGCTGCAGAAACATGTGACCAATGCATGAAATTAAAAGAAGATGACCATCGGTATTTAATTTTGAATGGGGCGGGTAGTTTTCGAGCAAAAGAGTTAAAAGCAAAGTGTTTGAAGTCATTAAGGAAATAGTTTGGGTGGAGGAGGCAGCATCATTCTAGATGTGGGGGAGCGAATCGTGAAACTAAAACTCGGAATTATTGGCTGTGGACAAATTACAGAGAAACATTGTCAGGCGCTTGCATCTATCGATCAAATTGCTGTAAAGGCATTAAGTGATCTGTCACGAGAAAGAATGCATCATATTGCTTATAAGGTCGCGAATGAACAGACGCGTCATACATTTATTTCTTTGTATGATGACTATCGACAGATGCTTGCAAATGAAGAACTGGACATCATTTTGGTGGCAACAAGTTCTGGGGTGCACGCTGAGATGGCTCAGAACGCACTCGAGGCAGGCAAGCATGTGATTGTTGAGAAGCCCCTTGCGCTTTCGCTATCAGAATCTAGATTATTATCACAACTAGCAAAAGATAAACGTCGTTTACTACTTGTTTGTTATCAGAGAAGGTATATGAATGCCATGATGAAGCTAAAGGGAATGATCAATGAAGGATTGCTTGGAGAGATTTATTACGGTGTTGGTACAATTACTGTGAATCGTTCAGAAGAATATTACGAGCAAGTGCCGTGGAGGGGGACGTGGGCTCAAGATGGCGGCATGCTTGTGAACCAAGGCATCCATATTGTTGACTTGCTTGTATGGTTGCTTGGAGACGTGTCACAAGTGTATGGGAACATGATGAGAGTAAAACCGTACAAAGAAACAGAAGATGTTGCCTTTGGTTTACTTCACTTTAAAAATGGTGCGCGTGGACTCATTGAGGCCAACACGATTTCTTTACCGAATCATAATGATTGTTCACTTAAAATATTTGCTGAAAAAGGTGTTGTGACGATTCGGGGTAGTTTGTTAGATAAAATGGAGTCTTTTGAGGTGGTGGGTGTTAAAGTAGACGAAAAAATGTTACATGCAGACGGATTAGAGCGTGTTCGCATGTACGAAGCTTATGTCAATCGTATATTAGGGGAAAAAGAAGACGCTCATTATGTGAGTGGGGAGGATGCTGAGCGCGCATTAGAAACAATCTTTGCTTTATATCAATCTACAGTATCTAAGTGCCCTGTGCAATTGCCCTTAACATCTTTTTCTACGGAAAAAATGAAGGACCATTTTGAGAAGGGGGGTCATTTCGTTGATTGATGAGCGGGCGCAGTTAGGCGAAAATGTGCAGATTGGACAGTTTGTTGTGATTGAGGCTGATGTATACATTGGAAGTGATGTAGAAATTGATCATCATTGTGTCATTAAAGAAGGAACCATCATTGAAGACGGAGTGAAAATTAAATCTTTTAGTTTGCTTGGAAATAGCCCAGTGAAAAATAAAAAAATGGCCCGAAAGCCGAGTGAAGATTTGCAGCCGTTGATCATTGAACGTGATGTGGTGATTGGCAGCCATGTTACTTTGTACAAAGGAACAACAATTTGTGAAGGTGCTTTAATTGCTGATCATGTCAGCGTCAGAGAGCAAACAAAAATAGGCAAACAGTCAATTATAGGTCGGCATGCGATGGTGGAGCCAGATACGTTTATTGGTGAACGTGTAACTATTCAAACGGGCACGTATGTGACAGGCGGTACAACGATTGAAGACAACGCGTTTCTTGGACCGTGTTGTGCGATGTCCAATGACAAGTATATGGCTTCTGGACGTGGGCACCATAAAGGTCCGGTCATTCGTGAAGGTGCAAAAATTGGTCATCATGCAAGTTTGTTGCCTCGTGTAGAGATCGGAAAAGGTGCAGTTGTAGGTGCAGGTGCAGTCGTGACTAAAGATGTTTTACCTGACACAACGGTTGTAGGAAACCCGGCTAAACCATTGATTACAAAAAAATAGCGTGAATGACGCTGTGAGAGCGATGTGAGCGTATTGCTTGCATCGCTTTTTTTATATTTTTGACATGCCACAAACGATCGAGAGAAGAGGACAATCTTTGCCAAAACTTTTCAAAATAACAATGGTGCTTGGATCAGGAAGTGACAGAATTTCACTTTCGTATCTTTTATACTGAAAATAGATAAAAAAGAGAAGCGCCGCTTTTAAAACAATGCTGCCGAGGAGGGCAAGCATGATTGTTTATCTGGACTTAATTTGGTTGTTAAATGTCGGCATTGATTATTTATTGCTCGCCTGCACAGCATTGTTATTAAAACGTCGTTTTCAACATGTCAGGATGTTACTCGGTGCATTGATTGCCTCTGCCATTGTGTTTCTCATGTTTACACCACTGGCATCATGGTTTCTCCATCCACTCGTGAAGCTCGTCTATTCAGCGATGATCGTTGTAGTTTCTTTTGGTTATCGACGAATGACCTATTTCTTACAAGGGTTAGCAACATTTTATTTTGTTGCATTTATCACCGGTGGTGGGTTGTTTGCTTTACATTACTTTTTCCAAACAGATGCGGATGTGTTGGCATATTTACCTGGTTACGGCCTAGGTGGGCCAATGATAAGTTGGATATTTGTGCTCATTTGTGTACCGCTTGTGTTGTATTTTGCCAAACAACAAGTGGCTAGTTTTGAAGTGAAAAAAGTAAATAGTGAGCAACTGGTCGATGTGGAATGTTGGATAGACGGCGTGTGTGTTGTTGTAACAGGTTTCATAGATACTGGCAATCAGTTGCGAGATCCAATGACACGTACACCGGTCATGATCATTGAGACGCATTTATTGTATGAGCATTTTACGAAAGAACAGCTTGATGTCATCACATCTTTACGAACTGACGTGGATCATCACGATTATCCATTGTTGGCACGGATGAGAATTGTCCCTTTTCGCGCAGTGGGGCAAGCAAAACCTTTTTTAGCAGCGTTAAAACCTGACCGTGTTCGCCTCACTCATGGTGGAGACGTGTATGAGACGAGAAACGTGTTAATAGGATTGTACGAGCGAACCCTTTCTCCAGAAGCTACTTTTCAATGTATTGTTCACCCACAACTTATTCAAAAACAAGCAGTCTCATAGACAATAAGGGGGAATTTGTCATGATCAAATTAAAACTACGGTTATTTTGGTATCGATTGCTTTACAAGCTCGGATTAAAAGCGGATGAGATTTATTACATAGGTGGAAGTGAGGCGTTGCCACCACCGTTGTCAAAAGAAGAAGAAGCAACCCTTTTAGAGAAATTGCCGCTTGGAGATGAGGCGGTTCGAGCGGTTTTAATTGAACGCAACTTGCGGCTCGTTGTATACATTGCGAGGAAGTTTGAGAACACAGGCATCAACATTGAAGATTTAATTAGCATTGGTACGATTGGTTTAATTAAAGCAGTGAATACGTTTAATCCTGAGAAAAAAATTAAGCTTGCAACGTATGCTTCTCGGTGTATCGAAAATGAGATTTTAATGTATTTACGACGCAACAATAAAACACGCTCAGAAGTTTCTTTTGATGAACCATTAAACATTGATTGGGATGGCAACGAATTGCTATTATCAGATGTGCTTGGGACAGATGATGATATTATTACAAAAGGAATTGAAGAACAAGTTGATCGTAAATTGCTTGTGAAGGCGCTGCATACGTTGAGTGATCGTGAGAAACAAATTATGGAGCTCCGTTTTGGTCTGTCAGGTCAGGAAGAAAAAACACAAAAAGATGTGGCAGATTTGCTTGGTATATCGCAATCTTATATTTCCCGGCTAGAAAAGCGGATCATTAAACGATTGCAAAAAGAGTTTAAAAAAATGGTGTAGTCTCGGAAATATTTTTTGATCGTTCAAATGCGTTTAGAGAAGGCGTCGCGCTTATTTAAACATGTCGCTAAATGTCGAGATATGCATATTTTTCCTCCTGTCGGACATACTTCTCCTGACATCATTTTCCGTTCAGGGGGGAAAGAATTTGACTCGAAACAAAGTAGAGATTTGTGGTGTAGATACATCGAAGTTACCTGTACTAAAGAACACTGAAATGAGGGAGTTATTCACCCGCCTTCAAGACGGATATGAGCCCGCGCGTGAGACCCTTGTGAATGGAAACTTGCGCCTAGTATTAAGTGTCATTCAAAGGTTTCATAATCGTGGTGAGCATGTCGATGACTTATTTCAAGTTGGCTGTATTGGTTTAATGAAATCAATTGACAACTTTGATTTAAGTCAAAATGTGAAGTTTTCTACTTATGCAGTCCCGATGATTATCGGTGAGATTCGCCGTTATTTACGTGACAATAACCCCATTCGTGTGTCACGGTCGTTACGAGACATTGCTTATAAGGCACTACAAACACGTGATCAAATGATGGCGGAGAAAAAGCGTGAAAAAGAGCCAACAGTGCAAGAAATTGCAAAAGCGTTAGATGTGCCAAAAGAAGATATCGTTTTTGCGCTCGATGCCATTCAAGATCCAGTGTCACTGTTTGAGCCAATTTATAATGACGGCGGTGATCCGATTTTTGTGATGGATCAAATTAGTGATGACCGTGAGAAAGACACAGACTGGGTCGAGGCAATGGCGTTGAAAGAAGCGATGCTGCGTTTAAATGACCGAGAGAAAACCATTGTCAATATGCGCTTTTTTCAAGGGAAAACACAGATGGAAGTCGCCGATGAAATCGGCATTTCGCAAGCACAAGTGTCTCGCTTGGAGAAAGGTGCAATTCGGCAAATGAACAAGCATATTGAATCGTAAAAAGGCTGAACCCTATATGTTAAAAGGTACTTTTCATCGTAGACAAGGATGAAAAGTACCTTTTTTGCTTTTGTTAAGAAAGTATCGTTTCTCGTTTACTGTTTCCTGTGGTAAAATGTAAGGGAGATAAGGTTTCCGGAGGTTAGAAGTCAGATCCGGGAATAGAGTGAAGCATTTAAAGGGTTAATACGGTCAGTTTTTAATCTCAGGCGGCTGACTTCTGTGTTCTGGAAAGTGAGGTACATCACGTGATGTGGAAAGAAATATCGACCCGTTTTTTAGAAGCCTCTACACTCACAACATTGATGCCACATTTGGTTGCGGGGTTTACAACAAGGGAAGGTGGCGTAAGTGAGCTTCCTTATGCCACATGTAATTTGGGATTCCATGTTCATGATGATGCCGCTGCTGTGATTCGCAACAGAGAGCGACTTGCTTCTGACCTGGCGTTCCCGCTCGATTGTTGGGTAGGGAGTGAACAAGTGCATGAGACAACGATTCGTTATGTCACGAATAAAGATAAGGGGAGGGGTGCGTATTCGCTCAGCGATGCCCTGCCAGCAACAGATGGATTATATACAAATGAGTCTGGGATTTTACTCACGAGTTTGTATGCAGATTGTACCCCGCTTTATTTTGTCGCACCACGTGCACGTTTGATTGGTCTTTGTCACGCTGGATGGCGTGGAACGGTACAGCAAATCGGACAAAAGCTTGTGTCGCTATGGCAAACGAAACATCATGTGCCGATAGAGGATATTCATGTCTTCATCGGACCCTGTATTTCTGGACACAAGTATGAAGTCGATCAGGCTGTGATTGATCGTGTAACCGCCATTGTTCCAGTAGGGGCCGTGCCACCGTATCAGCAAGTACGTGAGGGACATTATACCCTTGACTTGCGTATGCTCCATCAGCAACTGTTTCAAGCAGCAGGTCTTTGTATGACGCAAATTTATACTGCACCCGAGTGTACATACATTGATCCACGCTTTTTTTCTTATCGTCGAGAGAAAGGCCAGACAGGTAGAATGATGAGTGTCATAGGGATGAGGAGTGGGAAATAACTTGTATCCTTCTGTGAATGTAGAAGAGAATTTCATGGATATTCGCCATAGAATTATGACGGCTTGCGAGAAGAGTGGACGGGCAGCGTCAAGTGTTCGTGTCGTTGCGGTTACAAAAAATGTTGGTGTGCCGACGATTCACCGTGTATTGGCAGCAGGGATATATGATATTGGTGAGAATCGTGTAGATACGGCGCTGGAAAAGATGTCGGCGGTTACTCATAATAAAGCGGTCTGGCATTTTATTGGGTCACTACAATCAAAAAAAGCGAAGCATGTTGCGAGTGCGTTTACGTATATTCACTCATTGGACCGGCTGCGTCTAGCACAAGCACTTGATAAAAGATTAGATCAACATTGTCCCCTAAAATGCTTTGTCCAAGTAAATGTGTCGGGAGAAAAGACGAAAGCTGGGTTGCGCCCTCATGAAGTGAAAGATTTTATTGCTGCATTAGCGGACTTTCCATCGTTACAAATTGTGGGGCTAATGACAATGGCACCGTTTGTTCGTAATGCTGAGGAAGTACGTCCTGTATTTCGAGCGCTACGGTTATTGAGAGATGACATCCAATCGCTGCAACTGAGTCATGCCCCGTGCAAAGCGTTGTCGATGGGCATGTCCAATGATTATCAAGTTGCGATTGAAGAAGGGGCAACCTTTATCCGTCTAGGCACATCTCTTGTTGGTAACGAAACGTTGAGATAACTTTTGTAGAGGAGGGGTTCTGTGAGCTTTAAGTCTAAGTTTAAACGTTATTTTCATATAGAAGACACAAGTGACACAGCGGATTTGCCTGAGGAACGATTATCTCCACAGCAGCCTAAGAGAGCATCGGCAGTGACAAAAGAAAAAGCAACGTCTCCAAATGTAGTCAGCTTACAAAGTGCACAAAAAACGGCAAAAATGATGCTTATAGAACCACTTACATATGACGAAGTCCAACAAGTGGCCGATCATTTAAAGCGTCGCAAGGCAGTCGTTCTCAATGTAGGACAAATTGAAGAGGACGAAGCGCGACGTATGGTTGATTTTTTAAGTGGTACTGTGTATGCGATCGATGGTGATATTCAAAAGATTGGTCCCGGTGTGTTTGTGTGCACGCCAGATAATGTAGAAGTGACAGGATCGATTTCGGCTTTTATAGATAATAAGATAGAGTAAAAATGAAAGGTGGCGTATCATCATGTCAGTTGTGATATTTATTTTCTCTTTTTTACACAATGCATTTTGGTTGTACACATTTGCGTTGCTTGCATATATTTTAATGTCGTGGTTTCCAAATGCTCGGGAAACGGCGTTTGGTCAAATACTAGGTCAAATCTGTGAGCCGTATTTGGCAATTTTTCGGAGCTTTATTCCACCACTCGGGATGATCGATTTGTCACCGCTTGTTGGTATTCTCGCGTTGCGTTTAGCAAGTAACGGGCTTATTGCACTACAAAATATGATTTTGTCGCTTTTTTAAAGACGCATGATGTACGAGCATTTTCGGGAAACAGAACGTCCCTTTGTGGATGACGTCCGTACGTTATATGATCAGGTGGTACAGTATCATCAAGAGAAGATGACAGATTTTCTTAATAGGCGAGAACAAGAAATAATGAAAACTATCATTGGAAAAGATGAAGCGGTAGACCTTTGTTTTTTCGGCGGTTCTGCGCAGTGTGAACGAAAGCGAGCGGTGCTCCGTCCCAGCTATTTAAAGGATGAGCAGTGTACATGGTCAATCAGTATTTTAGGCGCTTCATTCTCAAGTAAATTTGTCAACATCGCTCATCGTGATGTACTTGGGGCGCTTATGCAGGTTGGTTTAGAGCGAAGGAAGTTTGGTGACATTTTTGTTGCAGACAATCAGTGTATGTTTGCTTGTGTAAGTGAGGTTGAGGGCTATGTTCGCAGCGTCCTTACGCGAATTGCGCAAGTGAATGTTGAGCTCTCGCCGTTGCCGCTTTCAGCATTTATCGGCCCTCCTGTGCAGTGGGATGAACGCCATGTGACGGTATCTTCGTTACGGATAGATACGATGGTTGCGGTGATTTATAGCCTATCACGAGCCAAAGCAGTAACGGCCATTGGAAAAGGACTTGTAAAAGTAAACGATTGTCCTATTGAGAAAGCAAATGTCCACTTATATGTAGGTGACGAAATATCTGTCCGAGGTCTTGGGCGTGCAAAGTTTTTACAAGCGCATGGACTGACAAAAAAAGACCGTGTTCGGGTTGTCATTGGACGCCGTCTTACATGAGGACACATGAAAAAGAAAAAATGAAAGCAGGAATTGGCAAGGCGCTGTCGAATAAGTAACGGTAGTGAAGTTTTCGCAAGGACGATTTTGGTTGAGTAACAAATACATACTTGGCCTATTTTAAAGAGGAGGTGGCTGCATTGCCTTTAACACCATTAGACATTCACAAAAAAGAATTTACGCGTTCATTTCGTGGTTATGATGAGGATGAAGTGAATGAGTTTTTGGATCAGTTAATTAAGGATTATGAAGCAGTGTTACGAGAAAAGAAGACATTGTTTGAACAAGTGACATCACTGGAGGAAAAACTCGCTCATTTTAACAACATCGAAGAAACATTAAACAAAGCTGTTTTGGTCGCACAGGAAACTGCCGACGATTTGCGTCGTAATGCAGAAAAGGAAGCGCAGCTTATCGTGAAAGAGTCTGAAAAGAATGCGAATCGCATTGTAAATGAGGCATTAATGAAGTCTCGAAAAGTGATGATGGAAACAGAAGAAATGAAAAAACAAGCGTCTGTGTATAAAATGCGCTTTAAGATGTTGATTGAAGCGCAACTAGAAATGTTACGGAGTGAAGACTGGGACCGTGTTGTTGATGAAGAAGTAGAGGAATCTGGATCAACACAAGAAGTGCCAGCAAAGTAACTTGCATTTAGCTTGCAAGTATTATATAATGCTATTCAACTGAATGAACGTTAAAAGCAGTGAGAGGGACAGTATGTAAACAGGAACAAGCTAAAGCGAATCGGGGATGGTGTGAGCCTGGTCATTTGTTCGTTTACTGAAAATCACCCTTTAGTTCTATGCATGAATGCCGGGACAGGTTTGTAATGCATGGCGCGTCATCCGCGTTACCAGTGTATGAGTGGGAGTTGTTGCTCTCATGAGGGTGGTACCACGGGAAAAGCTTCTCGTCCCTTTTCGGGATGAGGGCTTTTTTGTTTTTAATGAGATATGGAAAAGGGGCGACGAGATGGATTATAAGCATACATTATTAATGCCAAAGACGGCGTTTCCGATGAGAGGGAACTTACCAAATAGTGAGCCGAAACGACAAGAAAAATGGCGTGAGACCGATATGTATAAGCAAGTGCAGACACGAACGGAAGGGCGACCTTTATTTATCCTACATGGCGGTCCACCTTATGCCAATGGTGACTTGCATATGGGGCATGCACTCACACAGACGCTAAAAGATTTTATTGTGCGTTATAAATCAATGACTGGTTTTCAAGCACCATTTGTGCCCGGCTGGGATACGCATGGATTACCAATTGAAACAGCATTGACGAAGAATAAAAAAGTGGATCGCAAAAAAATGAGCACAAAAGCGTTTCGTGAACGGTGTGAGGCATATGCTTGGACGCAAATTGAGCGGCAACGGGAACAATTTATGCGTCTGGGCGCGCTTGGTGATTGGTTCAATCCGTATGTGACCCTCGATAAGTCGTTTGAGGCGCGGCAAATTCAAGTATTTGGCGAGATGGCATGTAAAGGTTATATTTACAAAGGAAAAAAACCGGTGTATTGGTCGCCGTCGTCTGAATCTGCATTGGCAGAGGCAGAAATTGAGTATCATGATAAGCGTTCGCCATCTATCTATGTTTCTTTTCAAGTTATGGACGGGAAAGGTGTCTTGTCTGAAGATGATGCCTTCGTGATTTGGACGACGACACCGTGGACGCTCCCAGCCAACCTCGGGATTACAGTACATGCGGATTTAGATTATAGCGTTGTTGCAGTAGATGGACGCTCGTATGTTGTTGCAAGTGGTTTACTTGATACGTTAAAGAAAGAACTATCTTGGGAAGATGCGACTGTTACGAAAACAGTGAAAGGAAGCGCACTTGAATATATTACTGCGAAGCATCCGTTCTATGAGCGAACAGCGCTTGTCATGAACGGGGAACACGTGACGCTCGATGCCGGAACAGGATGTGTGCATACCGCGCCAGGTCATGGGGAAGACGACTTTGTTGTTGGTCAGAAGTATGGATTAGATGTGTTATGTCCAGTGGATGAAAAAGGCGTTATGACGGAAGAAGCACCTGGTTTTACGGGTGAATTTTATGACAACATTAATAAGCAAGTGGCAGAAAAATTGACGGAAAACGGTTCACTTTTGAAGTTGTCGTTTATGACCCATTCTTATCCACATGACTGGCGGACGAAAAAACCAGTCATTTTCCGAGCAACAGCACAGTGGTTTGCCTCGATTGAAAAAATTCGTGGGCAATTGTTACAGGCGATCAAGGATACAAACTGGTTTCCTGAGTGGGGTGAAACACGACTTGCTAACATGATGCGTGATCGTGGTGATTGGTGTATTTCTCGTCAGCGTGTGTGGGGCGTGCCAATTCCTGTTTTTTATGGAGAAGATGGGCAGGAAATCATCACGGAAGAAACCATTGCGCATGTCGCCCAGTTATTCCGCGAACACGGATCGGGCGTGTGGTTTGAGCGAGAAGCAAAAGACCTTCTTCCACCTGATTTTACATCACCACATAGTCCAAATGGTCACTTTACGAAAGAAACAGATATCATGGATGTCTGGTTTGATTCTGGTTCTTCTCATGAAGCGGTCTTAAAAGAACGCGAAGATTTGACGTTTCCGGCAGATGTTTATTTTGAAGGAAGTGACCAATACCGAGGTTGGTTTAACTCCTCACTGTCAACGTCAGTGGCAATCAATGGGGTTGCGCCTTATAAAACTGTATTAAGTCATGGGTTTACGATGGATGGCGAAGGGCGGAAGATGAGCAAGTCGCTAGGAAATGTGATTTCTTTGGCAGATGCAACGAAGCAGTTAGGTGCAGATATTGTGCGTTTATGGGTCGCATCATCTGATTACCGAGCGGACGTGCGCGTTTCAAAAGACATTTTACAACAAGTCGCAGAAGCGTACCGGAAAATCCGCAACACATTCCGCTTTTTGCTTGGGAACTTGCATGATTTTAACCCTGAGGTAGATCGAATTGCACCGAGTGAACTGAGCGGTGTTCATCAGTTCATGTATGTTTCATTGCAAGAGTTGATTGAAAAAGTACGCCAAGGTTATGACGAATATCAATTTGTGACAGTGTACAATGAGTTCCGCAATTTCTGCACGGTCACACTTAGTGCGTTTTATATGGATATTGCCAAAGATACACTTTATATTGCGCCAGCAAATGACCCGGAAAGACGGGCATTCCAAACGGTCATGTATGAAGCAGTGGTAACCTTATCGAAATTAATTGCGCCGATTTTGCCGCATACAGCAGAAGAAGTATGGGAAAACATTCCTGGCGTCGCTGAAGCAAGTGTGCAATTAACCGATATGCCAACGGCGGAACAACAACAAAATGTCGCAGGCTTGAAAGCTGAATGGCATAGGCTCATGAACGTGCGTGATGACGTATTAAAAGCATTGGAAGAAGCGCGAAATGAGAAAGTGATTGGCAAGTCGTTGCAAGCATCGTTGACGTTGTATCCAACAGGAGAAGTACGTGAATTACTTGGGCGCACGGCTGATTTACAAAAGCTGTTTATTGTATCGGAGGTTGAGGTGGCTGCACCAGAACAAACCGTACCAGAAGCAGCCCATCAGTTTGAGCAACTCGCTGTCCTCGTGAAGAAAGCAGCTGGAGAGACTTGCGCGCGTTGTTGGCAAGTAAATCAGACTGTAGGTACGGTGGCGGCACACGAATCGCTATGTGCACCGTGTGCGGAAACAGTAGAAAAATTGGCGCTTGATGCTTGATAAATGATGCGTGTCGGGAAGTTAAATCGCACCTCGGGTTTCGACCGGAAGAGCACGTTTTAGAGTGTACAGCGTGTATGCAATCATTGACCCACCAAGATTTGTGACTCAAATATGGTGGGTCTCATCTTGCATTGGGCTGATGTTTTACTAATTTTTTTACATAAAATCGACATTTTTTGATACTTTCCCCAGTTGTAAGCCGTTTCATATACAATAAAGGTGTACCATAATGAATGGAGGTTTTGCAGATGAAATCTACGAGCTGTATGATTTTTTGTTGATGTATGCATTTTGTTATTGATCTACTGGTTTAACATTTAGGAGGGATTTTTTATGAAAAAATGGCTGTTATCGGCGATCATGCTTAGCACTTCACTCGTAGTTGTTGCATGTGGTGGTGAGAGTGACAAAGTGAGCAAAGAATCGAGCGGTGAAAATGCAGAAGACACTGAGAAACTCGTGATCATGGGCACAACAGATGTTCATGCCCATATGATGCCCTACGATTATATGGTGGATGAAGTGGATGACTCTTTTGGTTTGGCGAAAGCACATACGCTAGTGGAAGAAATTCGTAATGAACATGAGCATACACTTTTATTAGATAACGGGGATATGATCCAAGGGAGTGTATTAGGAGAGGTTCTCTCTAGTGTTAATCCGGTCAAAGCGGACGAGCCGCATGACATTATGGATGCGATGAACCTCATGAAATACGATACGGCAGCACTAGGAAATCATGAGTTTAATTTTGGGCTGACGTACTTAGATGATACGATTGCGAAAACGAAATTCCCGTGGTTAAGTGCAAACGTTTACAATGAAGGGACAGATGAATTGCGTTATGACCCTTATACGATCATTGAAAAAGAAATCGGTGGGGAAACTTTGCGTATCGGTGTGATCGGATTTGTGCCACCACAAATTATGACGTGGGATGCTGTGCATTTAGAAGGGAACATTTATGTTGAGGAAATTATTGATTCAGCTGAAAAATACATTCCCAAAATGAAGAAAGAAGGCGCTGATCTTGTTGTTGCGCTCTCTCATTCGGGCATTGATCCAAATGATGAGGCAAGTGAAAATGCTGCATATCAGCTATCTCAAGTAGAAGGCATTGATGCGATGATTCTTGGTCATCAGCATTATGTGTTCCCCGGATCAGATGACTTCACTGACATTGATGGGGTTGATGTAGAGAAGGGAACCGTTAACGGTGTACCGGCGGTCATGCCCGGGTCTTGGGGTAACCACTTAGGTGTGATTGAACTCGACCTTCGTCATAAAGACGGCGCATGGGAAGTCGTTTCGTTTGATAGCAAAGTGAAAGAAACGGCGAAGTATGATCCACATCCTGATATGGTGGCACTTGTTAAGGAAACGCATGAGGCGGCGGTAGCGTATGTCAATCGTCCTGTCGGGGAAGTAGAGAAAGATTTGAACACGTTTTTCTCTCGCATCATGGATAACGAGGTCGTTCAATTAGTGAATGAAGCACAATTAGATTACATGAAGCGCAATTTTGCTGGAACAGAATATGAAGAGATGCCAATGCTATCAGCTGCTGCGCCTTTCCGAGCCGGACGTGGTGGGGATTATACAGACGTTGGGGCTGGTGAAATCGCGATTCGTGATGTCAACGATATTTATGTCTATCCTAACACGCTGCATGTCGTCAAGGTAAATGGTATGGCGCTTCAAAAATGGCTAGAGCGTTCTGCAGAAAACTTCTTACAAATCGATCCAGCTTCTTCTGAAGAGCAACCTTTGATCGATACTGATTTTGCCAGCTTTAATTTTGATACCATTGAGGGCGTAGCATACAAAATTGACGTGACAAAGCCTGTTGGAGAACGTATCGTTGATCTGACATATGAAGGAAAAGAAGTAACAGCAGAGGATGAATTCCTCGTGGCAACAAATAATTACCGCGCAGGTGGAGGGGGAGACCACCTGGAGGATGTAGAAACGGTGCTCGCTTCCACAGATGAGAACCGCGAAGTAATTATTGACTATATCCGAAATTACGATGGCGTATTAAATGTGGAAGCATCAAACAATTGGTCAATCGTTCCTTTTGAGACGGACGCAAAAATTGTATTTGAAACGGATATCGCTGGAGAAAGTTTGGCAGATCAAACAGCAAACGTTGCTTTTGTCGAATTGCTTGAGGACACGACAGGTCGCTTCCAGTTTCATCCGCTTGTACAATAGCAGAGTTCTTTTTGTTTTTGTAAGTTGAATAAAAGAAGTGGCGTGAGAGGGCGAACAGTTTAGAATATAAACGTTCGCTTTCTCTTTGCTTTTGGATCACATGAGACTGATGAAAAGACTCTCGAGTTCTATATACATTTTGTCGATGGCATTTGTTTCGTTTGGCTAATATTGGTGGGTAATATCTGTTAAAATCCGGTGATGCTATCGAAAAGGAGATGGTGTTGATGGACGAGCATTTTTTACATTTAAAGGAAACATTGTTGGCACGAGCGGAGACGTTAACAGCACGTTTGGCTGAGCCAAATTCGCATGATACTGGAGAACTTTCGCATTATGATAATCACCCTGCTGATACAGCAACAGCATCCTTTGAATATGACAGAGACGCGGTGTTACACAAGCAAGTGGAGGATGAGCTCCATGAAGTGAGACGTGCGTTAGCAAAGTTTGCAGACGGCACATACGGTATATGTGAGAAAACGGGGGAAATGATTCCGTATGAACGTCTTGAAGCGTATCCTACCGCAAGAACAGTCGCTGCTTACCGTAGTAAAGCGAATCATGTTGTCCCACAAGTCGGTACATTGACGAACAACTATTTTGCTGAAGACCGTGAATTCGACGCATATGAGCGTGTGAGTCATTTTAATGATCGAAGAGAGACTGAGGAAGAAGGCGCAGAAATTGGTGAGCGCTTAGCAACAGGGATGACTGGTTTTCATGGATCAGAAAGGGTTGTTGATGAGTCTCGCGACAACGCACGGACTTATCCAGAACCAGATTAAAGATAACCAGCTTGTTTCCCTACGCATTTTGCAGAGCGACTTTCGGAGAAATATGTGTTACACTATGGATACATCTTAATTGTGTAAGGGGGCGGGCGTGCTTGGCTTACGTCATCGCATTGGTAATCATCGCACTGGATCAGTGGACAAAATGGCTTGTTGTCACGCACATGGAGATTGGTGAGAGAGTTCCAGTTCTCGGTCATGTGCTTTCTTTGTATTCTCATCGAAATGATGGGGCGGCGTTTGGAATTTTATCGGGACAAATGTGGTTTTTTTATATTGTGACAGTGGGCGTAATTGGTGTCATTATTTATTTAATTCAAACGGAAGCAAAATCAAAGCGATTGCTAAAAATTGCGCTAGGTCTCGTACTAGGAGGCGCAATTGGTAATTTTATTGATCGTCTATTAGCAGGGGAAGTGGTGGATTTTATTGACACATTCGGCAACTTTCCGATCTTTAATATTGCTGATGCTTCACTATCTGTCGGTGTAGGTTTATTTTTACTTCAGATCTTAATGGATACATGGAAAGAAAAAAGGGGAACAAGTCAATGACGTTTTCGTGGACAGTAACAGAAGAACAACATGAGGAACGAATTGATCGCTTGTTGGTGACCTTGGTTGAAGATGTTTCACGAACATCTGTGCAACGTTTGATTCACGATGGGGCAGTGAAAGTGAACGGTCAGATGATCAAACCAAATTATAAAGTACAAATAGATGATCACATTGATTTTGCTTTTCCAAAAGCATCAGAAACAGTGATTGAATCTGAGGACATCCCGCTTGATATTGTTTATGAAGATGAAGATGTCATGGTTGTGAACAAACCTCGCGGCATGGTTGTGCATCCTGCGCCTGGACACCGAAGTGGCACACTTGTCAATGCGTTGCTTTACCATTGTCGGCATTTACCGAGTATGGATGAGCATGTGCGTCCTGGATTGGTACATCGGATTGATAAAGACACATCGGGCTTGTTAATGGTTGCGAAAAATGAGTTTGCGCACGCGCATTTATCAGCGCAGTTGAAAGACAAAACGACGGAACGATTGTACAAGACCATAGTTCACGGCGTCATTCCTCATGCAAAAGGAACAATTGATGCGCCAATCGGTCGTGACCAACGTGACCGACAAAAAATGACGGTGACGCATGTGAATAGTAAAAATGCAGTGACGCATTTTACGCTCGACGAGACGTTTGCGCATTATAGCTATGTATCATGTCAATTAGAGACAGGTCGCACCCATCAAATTCGGGTTCACTTTGCGTATATTGGTCATCCAGTCGCGGGAGATGCGAAGTATGGTCGTAAAAAAACGTTACCGATTGACGGACAAGCACTTCATGCAGAGATTCTCGGTTTTTCTCATCCTCGAACTGGAGAAGCGCTACGTTTCTTTGCGCCTATCCCAGAGGATATGCATACGCTGTTGCAGCAGTTGCGCGAAAAAGCTTGACAAGCAATGTGAAGTTTGCGATACTAGATGAAATGAATAGGATCCTTTAAATACAGTCCTGTGAGGCTGGGAAGGTAACGGCTAGGTAGCTGTGTCATTGTGCTGCCTAAAATTTCCTTGTCCTCATGACGGACAAGGGAATTTTTATTTTCTACGTGTATCCGGAACAGGAGGTTTAGCAAATGTCGAGAGTAATATTAGATGCAGATGCGATTCGACGCGCAGTGACGCGGATGTCTCATGAGGTGATTGAACGAAACAAAGGGACAGAAAACATTGTATTGGTTGGGATAAAAACACGTGGCATTTATTTAGCAAGACGCATTGCGCAGCGGATTGAAGAAATTGAAGGGGCTGCGGTGCCAGTTGGGGAAATTGATATTACACTTTACCGTGATGATTTAACGATGAAAACAGCAACACATGAGCCAATATTACAAGGAAGTCATATTCCTGGTAAAATTGATGGAAAAACGATTATTTTGGTCGATGATGTGTTGTATACAGGTCGAACGGTACGTGCCGCTTTAGATGCATTAATGGATATTGGCAGACCAGCAGCCATTCAACTAGCTGTATTGGTGGATCGTGGTCATAGAGAACTACCGATTCGTCCAGATTATGTCGGAAAAAATGTGCCGACCGCTCGTCAAGAGAGAATCGCAGCGAACGTCAATGAGGTTGACGCACTTGACGCAGTAATAATTGAATAACTCCTCTTTAAATCGAGTCCAGTGAGGCTAACAAGAGGAACGGTGTGGCTCATTTTGGCTGCCCTTGTTCTCACGTGCCTCCTGTACTTACAGGGGGTATTTTATATGGCAAATATAAAGGAGTATACCAATGAGACAATCACGTTCAATGCGATTAGGAATTCGTGAAATTCCTAATCTGCAACAATGGTTATTTTTCAGTTTACAACATTTATGTGCCATGGTTGGCGCGACAGTCCTTGTTCCGATACTCATTGGCATGAGCCCTGCAACAGCGCTGTTATCGAGTGGACTTGGAACACTTGCTTTTTTACTTGTGACACAAGGGCGTGTTCCTGCTTACTTAGGTTCTTCGTTTGCATTTATTTATCCAATCATTGCAGCGCAAGAGATTGGCGGACCAGAAGGGGCGATGATCGGGAGCTTTTTTGCCGGTGTCGTTTATGGCGGTGTGGCAATTGCGATCAAGTTCTTTGGCGCACGCTGGTTGTTAAAAGTGTTGCCGCCAGTCGTTGTTGGACCGATTATTATTGTCATTGGATTAGGACTTGCAACAACAGCCGTAGGAAATGCAATGTATATGCCGGGAACCGACCAATACAGCTTAACGCATGTGATGGTGGCTGCGGTCACATTAGGGGTGGCGATCATTGCCGCTGCGTACTTCAAAGGTTTTTTAAACTTAATTCCTGTTTTACTTGGACTAGTGGCGGGTTACTTCGTTGCGCTATGGCAAGGTTTGATTGATTTACAACCAGTTCGAGAAGCAAGCTGGTTTGCCGTACCCGATTTAATGATTCCTTACATCACCTATTTACCGAGTTTTAACTGGACCATTATCGTCCTAATTGCACCGGTGGCACTTGTGACATTGGCCGAACATATGGGTCAGTTAATGGTGTTGAGCAAAGTGGCAGGGCGCAACTTTTTAGAAAAGCCAGGGATGCATC
The DNA here is from genome assembly GCF_038592975.1 of Bacillus sp. FSL W7-1360. NCBI lineage: Bacteria > Bacillati > Bacillota > Bacilli > Caryophanales > Bacillaceae > Bacillus > Bacillus sp. FSL W7-1360. The sequence continues at coordinate 700,272 of NZ_CP151950.1, forward strand.
GCACTGTATTCGGTGATGGACTAGCAACGATGATTGCGGCAATGATTGGAGGACCACCGAATACAACATATGGTGAAAATGTTGCGGTTGTAGCAATCACACGGGTGTTTAGCGTGTTTATCATCGCAGGAGCGGCGTTGTTCGCCATTGGCTTCTCTTTTAGCGGAAAAGTTGCCGCAGTCATTTCTTCGATTCCACCGGCGGTGATTGGTGGCATGTCAATCTTACTATTTGGTGTTATTGCTACGGCAGGCTTACGGATGCTCATTGATAACCGGGTTGATTTCGGGGAGAAGCGAAATATGATTATTGCTGCTGTCATTCTTGTCATTGGCATTGGCGGTGCAACGGTTCGCTTCACCACACATTTTGAGCTCTCTGGCATGTCGCTTGCGGCTGTCGTTGGTTTATGTTTGCATGCAGTATTGCCAAATCGCAAGGCGAGCTATGGGAAAGAAACGATGTTTGATTCTCAAATGAACACAAAACGAATATAGGAGGCAGCGATGAAAAAAGACCTGTTAGCACTTAGCGAATTAACACGCCATGAGATTGAATCCCTTTTAAACGAAGCAGAGGCATTTGCTAACGGAGAGTCGTGGCACGTCGCAAAGCAAACGTTTGTCGCCAATTTGTTTTTTGAACCGAGTACGCGCACATCATGCAGTTTTGAAATCGCGGAGAAAAAAGTAGGGGTAGATACATTAAATATTTCTGTCGCGCATTCAAGTGTGCAAAAGGGCGAGTCTCTTTATGACACTGCTCGAACGTTAGCATCACTCGGGGTGGCAGCACTTGTCATTCGTCACCCAAAGGACCGCTTTTATGAGCAGTTAAAAGGGATTGAGATCCCCATTTTAAATGCCGGTGATGGCTGTGGTAATCATCCGACCCAGTCATTACTTGATTTACTGACAATCAAGCAACAATTTGGTTCATTCCGTCGGCTGCGTGTGGTCATCGTTGGGGACTTGCTTCATAGTCGGGTAGCACGTTCTAATGCGGATGTGTTGAAAAGGCTTGGTGCAGATGTGTATGTGAGCGGTCCGCAATCATGGATGGGCACTTTTGTACATGATTTTCCATATGTGACAATGGATGAAGCAGTGAAGGAAGCGGATGTGCTCATGCTTTTACGGGTGCAGCACGAACGGCATGACGGGCAAGAAGCGTTTTCAAAAGAAACTTATCATATGTTACACGGGTTAACCGTGGCGCGAGAAAAGCAAATGAAGCACGATAGCATTATTATGCATCCTGCACCTGTCAATCGCGATGTGGAAATCGCAGGAACACTTGTCGAGTGTGAACGTTCCCGTATATTCAAACAAAGTGAGAATGGTGTATTTGTAAGAATGGCCGCGTTAAAGCGCGCACTGTGTAATGAAGCAGCTGAATAAAGAGAGGAGCGGTTCAAGGTGGTCATAAAAATATCAGGCGGTTTTACGTTAGATGAGAATGGACAGAAACAAGTAAAGGATGTTTACGTGAAAGACGGTGAAATCACGTACAAATTGAACGAGGCAGATGAAACATTTGATGCTATAGGGATGATCGTAAGTCCCGGATTTGTGGATGTGCACGTTCATTTACGGGAGCCAGGTGGGGAAAAGAAAGAGACGATTGAAACAGGAACAAAAGCGGCTGCTCGTGGTGGGTTCACGACGTTGGCGTCAATGCCTAATACGCGCCCGGTGCCAGATTCAGTTTCTCACATGATCGATTTACAAGAAAGAATCAAGCGCGCTGCGCATGTACGCGTATTGCCATATGCAGCGATTACAACACGGCAATTAGGAGAGGAGTTAACCGACTTTGCTGGTTTAAAAGAGGCTGGGGCATTTGCTTTCACGGATGACGGTGTTGGGGTGCAATCGGCCGGGGTGATGTTAAAAGCCATGAAACAAGCAGCAGCTTTAAACATGGCTGTTGTCGCTCATTGTGAAGACAATACACTCATTCAAGGAGGGGCTGTGCACGAAGGACGCTATGCCGCATCTCATGGCTTACCTGGTATTCCGTCTGTTTGTGAAGCGGTGCATATTGCCCGAGATGTGTTGTTGGCAGAGGCGGCAGGCGTGCATTACCATGTATGTCATGTGTCAACGAAAGAATCCGTGCGTGTGATTCGCGATGCGAAGCGAGCAGGCATTCATGTGACTGCTGAAGTGACGCCACACCATTTGCTTTTATGTGAAGAGGATATTGTTGGGGTGGATACAAACTATAAAATGAACCCTCCTTTACGCAGTGCTAAGGATCGTGAAGCATTAATTGAGGGGCTTTTGGACGGGACGATTGACTTTATTGCGACAGACCACGCTCCGCATACAGCAGAGGAAAAAGCGACGACAATTGCGCGCGCGCCGTTTGGAATTGTTGGCTTGGAGACAGCTTTTCCACTGTTGCATACGCATTTTGTTCAGACGGGCAAGTGGACCTTGAAACAACTCATTGATTGGTTCACAGTGAAACCATCCAAAACGTTTGGATTGCCATACGGCACGCTGAATGAGGGGGCACCTGCGGATATTGTTATTTTAGATACGAACGCACAGGAAACGATTAACCGAGAGACATTTTTTTCAAAGGGAAAAAACACACCGTTTCATGGATGGCATTGTACAGGTGTTCCAACTGCTACCTTCGTGGGTGGTAAAAAGGTTTTCCAAAGGGAGCGAACAACCAATGAATAAACAACTTGTGCTGGAAGACGGCACCGTCTTCAAAGGAGAAGGTTTCGGGGCAGATGTAAGCTTAAGTGGAGAAGTCGTCTTTAATACAGGAATGACCGGTTATCAAGAGATTTTATCTGATCCATCTTACTGTGATCAGATTGTGACGTTAACGTACCCACTCATTGGTAATTACGGCATAAACCGTGATGACTTTGAGTCGCTTGCACCGATGATTTCAGGTGTGATTGTCAGAGAAGTAGAGCATGAGCCTAGTCATTGGAGAAAGAAAGAATCACTGCATGACTTACTCGTTGCAAAAAACATCCCCGGTCTCGCTGGCATTGACACTCGTATGTTGACACGAAAAATTCGTATGCACGGGACAGTGCGCGGCCGCATATGCGATCTGACAGTAGACACGACAGAAGTGGCACGCATGTTACGAGAAGAGACGCCACGCCGAGATCAAGTTGCGCGTGCTTCTGCAAAGACGCCTTATCATGTTCCTGGAAAAGGCAAGCGGGTTGCGCTCATTGATTGTGGCATGAAGCATGGTATTTTACAATCACTCATTGAACGTCACTGCGATGTCATTGTCGTGCCATACACCACGCCAGCAGAAGAGATTTTACGCCTACGTGCCGATGGTGTTTTAGTTTCTAATGGACCGGGGGATCCGACGGATATACCGGAAACAATTGAGACGATCAAGGCATTGCTTGGAAAACTTCCTCTGTTTGGGATTTGTCTAGGGCATCAATTGCTTGCTCTTGCATGTGGCGCAACGACAAGTAAACTGTCATTTGGACATCGTGGATCGAATCATCCGGTCCGGCAGTTAGCTTCGGGACAAATTGAGATTACTTCACAAAACCATGGCTATACCGTTGATGTTCATTCTTTAATGGAAACAGACTTGGAAGTAACCCATGTAGACGTAAATGATGGCACGATTGAGGGGCTTACCCATAAGTCTGTTTTAGCATTTAGCATACAGTATCATCCAGAAGCAGCACCTGGACCACATGATGCGGGCTATTTGTTTGATGAGTTTCTCCAACTTATGGTGCAACATGTTGAGACAAGACGAGAGGAAGTGGAACGTATATGCCAAAGCGCACAGATGTAAAAAAGATTTTAGTCATTGGGTCTGGTCCGATTGTCATTGGACAAGCAGCGGAATTTGATTATGCCGGTACACAAGCATGCCAAGCGTTAAAAGAAGAAGGATATGAAGTGATCTTAATGAATTCAAACCCTGCAACAATTATGACAGATACGACAATGGCCGACCGTGTGTATATTGAACCATTGACGCTTGAATTTGTCAGTCGCATCATTCGGAAAGAACGACCTGATGGGTTATTACCAACATTAGGTGGGCAAACAGGTTTAAATTTGGCGCTTGAGCTTCACAGAGAAGGAGTGCTTGATGCCTACGAGGTAGAATTACTTGGCACAAAACTAAGTGCGATTGAACAAGCTGAAGACCGCGAGCAGTTTCGGGCATTGATGCATGAACTCGGAGAACCTGTTCCGGAGAGTGAGATCGTTCATACATTGACAGAGGCAACACATTTTGCTAAACAGATTGGTTATCCGGTCATTATTCGCCCAGCATATACACTCGGGGGTACAGGCGGTGGTATTGCATATGACGAGGAGTCACTGGAAGAAATCGTCACGAGCGGCCTGAAATATAGCCCTGTCACGCAATGTTTAATTGAGCGTAGCATCGCTGGGTTTAAAGAAATTGAATATGAAGTCATGCGTGATGCGCAAAATGAAGCGATTGTTGTATGTAATATGGAAAACTTTGATCCAGTCGGTGTCCACACGGGCGATTCAATTGTGTTTGCGCCAAGCCAAACGTTATCAGATAAAGATTATCAAATGTTACGAGATGCTTCATTAAATATTATTCGTGCACTTGGCATCGAAGGTGGCTGTAATGTCCAATTTGCGCTTGATCCTGATAGTGATGCGTACTATATCATCGAAGTAAATCCGCGTGTTAGCCGCTCGTCAGCGCTAGCGTCCAAAGCAACCGGCTATCCAATTGCAAAAATGGCAGCGAAAATTGCTGTCGGTTATCATCTAGATGAGCTGAAAAATCCTGTCACGGAGACGACATATGCGTGTTTTGAACCTGCTTTAGACTATGTCGTGACCAAAATTCCACGTTGGCCTTTTGATAAATTTGAGTCCGCCAACCGAAAGTTAGGTACGCAAATGAAAGCGACAGGTGAGGTGATGGCAATTGGTCGTTCACTTGAGGAGTCACTTTTAAAAGCAGTTCGTTCCCTAGAAGGTGGTTATGATCATGTATTGGATGAAGCGCTCGAAGAACAAAGTCGCAAAGCATTGTTAGAAAAAATTTCTCATGCTGATGATGAACGTTTGTTTGCAATTGCTTCTTTACTAAGGAAAGAAGTGTCGATAGATGAAATTTGGCAAGCAACAAAAATTGATCGCTTCTTTTTACAAAAACTAGCGCGTATCGTTGCCCTTGAGCCTTATGTGGTGGAAGCAAAGGAAGATTTAAGCTTGTTATATCGCTTAAAGCGGATGGGTTTTTCAGATGCGCATATAAGTCGTGTATGGCAAATAGAAGAGCAGATGGTATATGAAACGAGAAAAAAAGCAGGGATCGTGTCTGTTTATAAAATGGTGGATACATGTGCAGCTGAGTTCGCTTCGCCGACAGCGTATTTTTATAGTACGTATGAGCAGGAGAATGAGTCTATCCGGACGGAAAAAGAGAGCATCCTCGTCCTTGGTTCTGGACCGATCCGGATTGGGCAAGGAATTGAGTTTGACTACGCGACTGTGCATACGGTATGGGCGATTAAAGAAGCGGGCTATGAAGCCATTATTATGAACAACAATCCAGAGACAGTTTCAACAGACTTCTCAACATCAGACAAGTTGTATTTTGAACCGTTAACAGTAGAAGATGTGATGAATGTTGTCGATTGTGAACGGCCAAAAGGGGTGATGGTTCAGTTCGGTGGTCAAACTGCGATTAATTTAGCGGATGAATTAGCGCGTCGCGGGGTCAAGATTATCGGGACAGCCCTTGAAGACATGGATCGCGCAGAAGACCGTGACAAGTTTGAACAAACATTGCTTGCGCTTGATATTCCCCAACCTCCTGGGAAGACAGTGACATCTGTTGATGGCGCTGTCGCGATTGCCCGGGAAATTGGTTATCCTGTGCTCGTTCGCCCTTCGTATGTCCTTGGTGGGCGTGCAATGGAAATTGTTTACCATGAGGAAGAGTTGTTGCGTTACATGCAAACAGCGGTGAAAGTAAACCCGAAGCATCCTGTGCTCGTTGACCGCTATTTGACAGGAAAAGAGTTAGAAGTGGATGCTATTAGTGACGGAAAAGATGTATACATCCCTGGGATGATGGAACATATTGAACGTGCTGGTGTCCATTCCGGTGATTCGATTGCCGTTTATCCTCCACAAACTGTGCCAGCTCATTTGAAAGAACGCATCATTGAACGAACGACCCGGATAGCACAAGGACTCAACATTATTGGCTTACTCAACATCCAATTTGTATGGCATCAAGATGAAATTTATGTGCTTGAAGTGAATCCACGTTCAAGCCGAACGGTGCCGTTTTTAAGCAAGATTACCGGTGTGCCAATGGCTGGGTTAGCGACACATGTCATGTTAGGAGCGAGTTTGCAAAGCCTTGGTTACGATTCTGGTTATCATCCAGAAGCCAAAGAAGTATCGGTAAAAGTGCCAGTGTTTTCGTTTGCCAAATTACGCCGTGTTGATATTTCTCTCGGTCCTGAAATGAAGTCAACTGGGGAAGTGATGGGGCGTGATCAAACGCTCGAAAAAGCATTGTACAAAGGGTTAATTGCGGCAGGAATGAAGATTCCTACTCACGGGTCGGTGCTGTTTACAGTTGCGGACAAAGACAAAGAAGAAGCCCTCGATCTTGCGCGTCGTTTTCATACAATTGGTTATCACTTAATGGCGACAGCTGGTACGGCACGGACGCTTGAAGCAGCCGGTATTTCTGTGCAAACCGTGAACAAAATTAACGAAGGGAAACCCCACTTATTAGACACGATCCGGAGTGGCGAGGCGCATTTTGTCATTAATACACTAACACGCGGAAAACAACCTGCCCGCGATGGTTTCCGTATTCGTCGTGAGTCTGTCGAAAACGGTGTCGTTTGCATGACGTCCATTGATACAGCGGCGGCATTGTTAAGTGTACTTGAATCAATCACATTTTCTTCAGAGAGCATGCCTTTACTCTCAAATGCACATGGAAGCCAATAATCGATCAGGAAAATGGGGAGGGCAATGATATGAGGAAGCAATGTGAACTAACCATTGTGTCGCAACAGAAGATCGCAAAAGATAGCTATGAGCTTATTCTATCAGGTGAGCTTGTTAGGCAAATGACGACACCAGGGCAATTTTTACATGTGCGGATAGACGGTGCGAACGACTTGTTGCTCCGTCGCCCGCTCAGCATTGCCCATGTCGATCAATCATGTCAAGAAGTAACCCTCATTTATCGTGCCAGTGGTGATGGGACGAGGCGTTTATCAGGAAAGTTCATTGGTACGCGTGTAGATGTACTCGGTCCACTCGGACGTGGTTTCCCTGTAGAAGAAGCGAAGCGAGGAGAGACGGCGCTCCTTGTTGGCGGCGGGATTGGGGTGCCTCCCCTTTATTACTTAGCACAACAGCTTGTTGCCCAAGGCGTGCGTGTACATGCGGTGTTAGGATTTGCAAGCGAGGAGGATGTTTTTTATGAAGAAAAGTTTCGTGTGCTCGGGGAAACGTGGGTGACAACGGTCGATGGCAGCTATGGAATGAAAGGGTTTGTGACTGCAGCCATTGATGAGACGGGTCTTGACTTCGATGTACTCTACTCATGTGGACCGACTCCGATGCTACAAACATTGACAGAACGTTATGTTGGTAGACGTGCGTTTATTTCATTAGAAGAGCGTATGGGCTGCGGGATTGGTGCATGTTTTGCCTGTGTTTGTCCACTCGTAAGTGGAGAAGCGCACGAGTATCGGAAAATTTGCACCGACGGCCCGGTGTTTCCAGTTGGGGAGGTGTTGTTATGAGCGAGCGGTTGCGTGTCACGTTACCAGGATTGGAAATGAAAAATCCGATAATGCCTGCATCAGGTTGCTTCGGATTCGGGAAAGAATACGGGGAATTTTATGACCTCAACGTTCTTGGTGCCATTGCGTTAAAAGCAACGACGCCCGAACCACGGTTTGGAAATGAAACACCGCGAGTGGCAGAGACGAAAGCAGGAATGTTAAACGCCATTGGACTACAAAATCCTGGAATAGAAGGTGTAATCTATAAGGAACTCCCTCGGTTTGAAGATAAAACGGTGCCCTTGGTCGCCAATATTGCTGGGGCAACAGTGGACGAGTATATCGAAGTAGCAGCTCAATTATCAAAGCAAGAAAAGATTTCTGCACTAGAACTAAACATTTCTTGCCCAAATGTGAAGCAAGGTGGGATTGCATTTGGAACAGATCCGCTCGTCGCGGCTGAGCTCACAAAAGAAGTGAAAGCTGTTTCTGCGGTTCCGGTATATGTCAAATTGTCCCCAAACGTGACGGACATTGTGTCAATGGCACAAGCAGTAGAACAAGCAGGGGCAGATGGTTTGGCCATGATTAACACGCTACAAGGAATGCGCATTGACACGCGCACACGAAAGCCAATTTTAGCGAATCAATATGGGGGCTTGTCAGGACCAGCCATCAAACCGGTGGCGATTCGGATGATCCACCAAGTGAGTCAAGTCGTATCGATTCCAATTATTGGTATGGGTGGCATTCAAACGGTGGACGATGTGATTGAGTTTTTATTAGCAGGTGCCAGCGCCGTGGCAGTTGGAACGGTAAATTTTGTGGATCCGTACATTTGTCCAAAACTCATTGAAACACTCCCGGCAGCATTAGATGAGATCGGTGTGCGTCACGTCACTGAACTAATAGGGGGGAGCTTGCAATGAATCAGCTAGATCGACCGTTTTTTCTCGCCTTAGACTTTGCCACACGAGAAGAGAGGCAACAATGCCTGGCAAGATTTGCTGATATGCCATTAGACGTGAAGGTTGGGATGGCGCTTTTTTATCAAGTAGGGCCAACAATAATTTCTGAATTGAAAACATCTGGACATCGTATTTTTCTTGATTTAAAGTTACATGATATCCCAAATACGGTTGGACAGACGATGAAAGTGTTAGCGTCGTTAGGTGTTGACGTCGTCAACGTTCATGCGGCTGGTGGCAAGAAGATGATGGAAGCGGCGCGAGAGGGACTAGAGGCAGGAACGCCAGCGGGGCAATTACGTCCCAAAATTATTGCTGTAACACAGTTAACGAGTACCGATGAAATCATGTTAGAAAAGGAACTGTTGCTACGCGATCCGCTTCCATCCGTCGTACAATCGTATGCACAGCTTGCACAAGAAAGCGGATTAGACGGTGTCGTATGTTCAGCAGAAGAAGTGCCACTTATTCATGAAGCATGCGGACAATCATTTTTAACTGTCACCCCAGGGATTAGAAGACTTGTTGATGAAAAAGGCGACCAAAGGCGTGTTGTTACCCCAGAGCGAGCGCGGTCACTTGGAAGTTGGGCGATTGTTGTTGGACGCAGTGTCACAAAGGCCGTTGATCCACTGGTTGTTTATCAAGAAATGAAACGGGATTGGGAAGGAAGTAGAGAAAATGAGTGAACAAATTGCACAACATTTATTAGATATTGGCGCAGTGAGCTTGTCCCCGTCAGCACCATTTACATGGAGCTCGGGACTAAAGTCTCCCATTTATTGTGATAATCGCCTCACATTATCTTACCCGCATGTTCGTACGGAAATTGCCCATGGATTAGCAAATCTTGTCCGTACGCATGCACCGGATGCCGATGTCATTGCCGGGACAGCAACTGCAGGTATTCCGCATGCCGCACTTGTTAGTGATCTTTTAGGGCTACCAATGATTTACGTACGTGGCAGTGCAAAAGGGCATGGGAAGAAAAACTTGATCGAAGGCGAACTACATGAGAATGAGAACGTTGTTGTCATTGAAGATTTAATTTCAACAGGCGGTAGTGCACTTGCCGCAGTGGAAGCGATTCGCTCTGCCGGTGGCAATCCACTTCTTGTTGCGGCAATCTTTTCATATGAATTACCTAAAGCAGCAGAAGCGTTTCAAGTGACCAATGTCCCGTTTCAAGTGTTAACAAATTACCCGACGCTTGTGCAAGTGGCAAAAAGTCGTGGTATGATTACGACAAGTGAGCAAGAGAAATTGGCCACTTGGCGAAAGAACCCAGCAGACGAGTCATGGCTAACCTAGAAGTCGGAAGAATGCTCATCTGACCTCGGGCTTCTGAATGTTGGAATGGAGGATGAATAAGGATGAGAAAAATGGACGGCAATGAATTTGATCCATTGGTTGATTTTTTTGATGAGATGGCGCAAACGATGTGGTTGAAACAGATCCATCATGAGCTTTTCCTCTTATCTGGCGACTGGACAGCGCGTGATGTGGTTGACATTGGTTGTGGCACAGGAAGGTTATTGTTACGCGGGGCATCTATTGCGGCAACACTGACAGGCGTTGATTTATCAGCAGGAATGGTCGCCCGTGCGAATGAATTGTTGTCAGAAACAAAGCATGCGCGCGCCCTTGTTGGTGACGCAACAAATTTGCCACTGCCAAATGATGCATACGACATTGCTTTATCGACATGTGTGCTGTTCTTGTTGCCTGATCCAAAACAAGGGTTGGTTGAAATGGCGCGCGTTTTGAGACAGGGTGGAACCGCTGTATTGCTCAATCCTAGTGAAAAAATGAGTCAAATAGCGGCAAGCGACTATGCAGACGACCATCATTTTAGTGAGACAGAAAAAGCATTTTTACTAAAATGGGCGAAAGCTGCAGAACACCGCCATCGTTTAAGCTGCAAGGAACTGGACAAGACATTTTCTGAAGCTGGATTGATAACAAATGGACATATACCAGTGTTAGATGGTCTAGCTTATGTTAGTAAAGCAAAGAAAGAGACAACTTAAGGTTTTTATTGGTACTTTCTCTGATATTTCACATAGCATAAGAATAAAATGTACTGTTAAAACAGGTGGAAATTACAGGGGGCAGGGAGCTGAATGAGTACCAAGTTAAAGATATTAATATTAATCAAGGAATTTGACAAAAAGTTTCCTAAACATAAGCCAAAGATGGATATGATCACAGCCATTGAGAGGTATGCCGATGTATGTTACTGGGGTCAAGACGGGCACCTACCAAGTATCTTAAAAAAAGTACCGTTTCAACCTGATTTTATTTTTCACTACGATTTGGGAGGATATGAGGCAAAGTTATTGGCACCAGCTGTTACTGGTTTATCTCAAACAACAATTGCAAAAGGGTGTTTCGTGATTGATGTCCACACGGAAAAAAAATTAAGAGAAAAGTATTTTCGTGAGAGTGGTATGGATTTAATTTTTTCCGCAGGGAAAAGTGCTTTTTTAAAAGGTTTTCCTTTACTAAAAGAAAAATTTCGCTGGCTACCGTGGTCAATCAACCCTAAGGTATTTTATGATCGTAAGAAAAAAAAAGAGATGACATTTTTGTTGATGGGTTTAGTTCATGGACCTCATCAATATAAAGGATTAACACCTGCGCGTGTACCTAAAGGGAAATACTTATTTAGGGAAATTGTGTTAGATAAGATGCGAAATAAGCCAGGGTTTGTATATATCCCACATCCTGGACACTTTACCTCAGATAAAAATGCATGTGTTAATGAAAAGTATGCAATTCAAATGAATAAAGCGCATATTTTTTTCACGTGTGGAGGTAATGTCCCGAATCTAGGACCTTATCCTGTGTTAAAATTTTTTGAAGCTCCAGCATGTAAAACATTATTGTTAGCGAAACCGAATCCAGATATTAGAGAATTAGGATTTATTGACGGTGTGAACTATGTTGCTTGCGATAGAACGAACGTTGTTCAAAAAGCACTTTATTACATGAAAAATCGAAAAGAACGTGAATTACTAACTGAAGCTGGATATCAATTTATACATGAAAAACATACGAATGATGTTCGAGCAAAACAATTTGTGAACATGGTAGAAGATTTCCTTTCTAAGAGAGAAAAAATTATTGTGAAAGAAGTAAAAATACCAGACACACGTTTAGCGACAGAGAAGAAAGAAAATGATGTGATATTTGTGACGGCTGCTTATGGAGAAAAATATCGCCGTTATGTAAAAGGATTAGCAGCTACAATGACCAAAAATAATCAGGAAAAACTCATTGTATACACAGATACAAATCATTATAGCTTACCAGGATGCCAAGTCAATCAAAATGTGTCTTTAAACGATATCTACAAAAAGTATGGGGATATCTCAAGCTGGTCTATACGAATGTTTTTACTTGCACATGCAGCAAAAAATGCCTCCCACGTTTGTTGGATAGATGCAGACATGTTGGTCTATACGAACTTAAAAAGCAAATTAGATGTAAAAAAAATGAATGTCATTGGTTACGAGTGTAGACGGAATTTGCAAGCGCAACAACGATATAATTGTATGAATGGATGTTATTCTTTACCGAGACAATTTTTATTAGAATTAGAAGACCTTTGGTATACATTATGCAAAGATCCAAAGACAACCAAAAATGATATAGGTAATGTGTCAATCCTCAATCAATTTGTTTCACGTCATGAAAGTAAAACAACCTATTTAAACGAAACATACCCAGGATCAGTATGGAACTATACTCCTTTCCAAAATCTTAATCGTCCACATAAGCCGAATGATCCAAGCCTAAACAATCGAAGTTTTTGTACGGGACTTATGGTGAAAAACGATCATTTATACCATCGCCATGTGCCATTTGCTACACTATGCTGGACATCTCACGCATTGGAACAACATATAAAGAACAACTTTCGTAATATTTCAGATATAAGAACCCGTGGTTATTTGAGAAAGCTCTATTTATGAATGAATGTGTGATGCAATTTTCTATTTGTTTGACGGGAGGGAATACACTTTGGTAGATAAAATGAGGGTCCTTCACGGACCGTTAGAAACAGCCAATCAAATGGGGACACTAGCGAAAGGACTAAATAAAAACGGTGTGTATTGTAGAACCATTAATATGATCAAGAGTTATTTATCTTATGAACAAGAATATCAATTATCTCCTATTTGGCATAGGGGAGCGACAAAAAGAGAAGTGCTTACTTTTTTAAAAAAAAGATGTATCCCTATATTTGATATTTTCGATTTCCATGCTGGATATAGAAGTTTTACCCAGGATTATGCAGATATACAATTGTTGCATAACGAAAAAAAACCAATGGTTATCCATCATTGGGGAAGTGAAGTGCGTTCATTAAATAAAGCATTAAAGATTAATCCATACGCTAAAGTGAAAGAAGGTTTTCCCCCAGAAAAAATTGATAGAATGTTACGATTTTTATCGAGTAAGATTAAGTATTGTATTACACAAGACTCAGAAATTCATCACTATGTAAAAGACTACTACGAGAAAACGTATGTTGTTCCAGTGATGATTGATCTCGATAACTATAAGGTCAATATAAAGAAACATAGCGATCGACCTTTGATTGTGCATGCACCAACTCATAAGGGGATAAAAGGAACCGATGAAATATTAAAAGTAATAGACATATTGAGCAGGGAATTTGATTTTGATTTTAGATTGATAAAAGGATATGCTCATGCTGAAGCAAAAAAATTGTATGCGGAAGCAGATTTAGTCATTGATCAACTTCATTTGGGTGTCTATGGAATGGTGTCGATTGAAGCAATGGCTATGGGGAAGCCCTCGGTCTGTTATGTAAGTGATTTTATGTTAAAACACTATCCTAACGATTTACCAGTAATTAATGCCAACCAACATACATTGCTTTCTGTAATGAGATTAGTGTTAAAAAATCGAGATTCGCTGCCCGAGATTGGAAAGAAATCAAGAGAGTTCGTTGAAAAGCGTCATGATATGATGAAAAATAGTTTGGAAGTGAAAAAAATTTATGAAGAAATATTAAGCTGACGACCGATATAAGCATTACGTTGTTTTTGTGTATAAATCGGTTGATGCTTGGAAGGAGTAAGTGATGAAAAATTTAAAGATATTGTTTATAGCATCCCCATCCCATAAATATGTCTCTAGCGCAATACATGATTTAATGAATGAAATTTGTGGTATTACGAGTTCAAAAGTATTATACGCTGATGATGGGTGTATAGAAGATTTGGTAGCTCAAAGCGGTTTTGAGCCAGACTTTGTTCACATAGAAGATTTTTTTGGAAGACGAGGGCCTAAAATTTCGGGTATAAACGTCTCGAAGTTCCCATGTTCGGTTAATATACATGATTTACATTATGAAGTATCGCATAAGAAAGAATTAATTACGAAAGAAAATATTAAGCATGTTTTTGTTTTTTGTCGGGATGCTTTTTTGAAATGGTACCCAAATTTCGCAGATCGAATGATTTGGTTGCCTCATAGCGTAAATACAGACATTTATCGTGATTATGGTAAAGAAAAAACGATTGGTCTGTTAATGACAGGTTCGACGTCTGAGAAAACATATCCATTACGTACAGCAATTGTGAGAAGGTTTCTTAAACGTCCGGAATTTGTGAGGGGACAGCATTCTGGTTACAAATGGATTACTCAAGAAGAAGGAGATATAGATGAAAATGCGCATCGTATCATCAGTGAAGGATATGCACAGACACTTAACACCGCGAAAATAAGCTTTGCATGTGACTCAATTTATCAATATCCAGTAAAAAAATATTTTGAAATACCCGCATGTAATACTTTGTTACTAGCTTCTTTTTCAAAAGAGTTGTATGACTTGGGTTTTAGACCGGGAGAGAACTTTATTGAGATTAATAAAAATAACTTTGAGAAAAAAGCGTATTATTACTTGAAACACGAAGAAAAAAGAAGACGTATCGCGTTAAATGGTATGAAGATGGTTCATCAAAAACATTCAGTCAAGAAAAGAGCAGTTGAGTTTGTGGAAATCGTACAAGGAATTTTGGCGAATCGAGGGAAGGAAAAAACCCTTCTTTTATCTGGCGGTAAAGAAAAAGATCATGCATATAGGACGTATGTATCTCCAAAGAAGAAAGAGGTGGGTGGTCATGTTGCAAAAGAAAATATACATGTAAACGGAGGAGAGATTACATTTGTCACGGCTGCATATGGGTTGAAATATCGTCAAAACATAAAAGGGTTAGTATCCACATTTAGAAAATATAATCCACGAGGCAAATTAATCGTATACACAGACGACAAGAGATTGAAAGTTGACGGATGTGACGTCGATCACAGTCTGTCGCTGAATAACATTTTTCAAAGCCCTGCACATCAATCTCACCTCCGATTAAAAATATTCCTTCTAAATCATGCTGCAAAAAACGCTTCTCATGTTTGTTGGATAGATTCAGATGTGTTAATTTATACAAGTTTGACAGATAAGCTGGATCCAAAAAAAATCAATGTCATAGGTTATGGATATGGAAGAGATTTTCGGGTAAAACAAGCACACAATTGCATGAAGAGTTTGTACTCCTTACCCCAAAAATATGTATTTGAATTAGATGATATCTATCGCACATTAAAAGTAAAAGAGAACGTGGATGATGGACACATTTTAGATGATTTTGTTAGGCGTTACAGAACACAATCGAGGTATCTAAATGAAGTCTATAAAGAGATGGCATGGAATTTTGATCCGTTCAGAAATCCAAATAAGCCGCATAAGTTGGACTATCCAGATGTAAACAATAGAAGTTTTTGCGTTGGTCTGAAGCTTGAAAATTGGCGGTTGTATCATCGGAAAACACCATTTGCGGCGTTATGCTGGACGTCTCATGCTTTAGAGAAGCATATGAAGAACCGATTCAAGAATATCGCAGATATAGCTACAAGAAAACACTTAAGAGATATTTATTGAATGTACTTTCGGTTTATCGAGATACACAGAAGTATCTTTATTTAACACACTTCAATAAGGGTCTCACGTGAGATCCTTATTGAAGTGACTCGTTCCTTATGTCAACGCCCTTTTTAACGCCTCAATTGTAATACCTTTTCTTCTTCAGGTGTGACAAATAATGTTGTTTGCTTTTCGTACGTCACGTAGCCGGGTTTTGCACCACTCGGCTTTTTTACATAGCGAATTTTTGTATAGTCAACTGGTACAGAAGCAGAGTGTCTTGCTTTTGAGAAATAGGCAGCAACGATCGCCGCTTCCTTCAATGTTGCTTCATCAGGTGCTGTAGAACGAATTAAGACGTGTGCGCCTGGGATGTCTTTTGTATGAAGCCAAATTTCATCTTGGCGCGAGAAATGGCGTGTCAAATAATCATTTTGTCGGTTATTTTTTCCAACAAAAAACGGGACCCCTGTAGAAGAAACGTAAGATTCTAGTTGAGGGTGACTCGACTGGCTCTTTTTCTTTTTTTTATGGGAGGAACGTGAGCGCATGTACCCGCCATCTCGTAATTCTTCTCGGATTTCCTCAATATCTTTCGGTGAGGCAACGTCAAGTTGTTGCAATAAATTAGCGAGGTAATCAAGCTCGATGCGCGTCTTTTGTATTTGGTCTGTGACTTCAAGACGAGCGGTCTTCGCTTTTTGATAACGCTTGAAGTAGGCTTGTGCATTTTCAGCCGCTGTCTTTGTTGGATCTAAGGCAATGGTTACACAGCGTCCTTCAGGATCGTAATAGTCAACGACGTCAATAGATGACGCCCCTTTTTTGACTAAGTGTAAGTGAGCGGTTAATAGTTCTCCATAATGTTGGTGTAAGTTTGCTTCATTTGTACGTGTTAATGTTTCTGTTAATTTTGCTTGTTTTCGTTTGTTTTTCTCATATGTTTGCTTTAGCAGACGTTCTACGTCAAAAGCTTGTTGTTTGACACGATCTCGTTCTGCTTTTTTGTAATAGTAACGGTCAAGCATATCATTCGTCGTTGAAAAATGCGTGCGATCTCCATTTTTGTGAGCCAAATGAACGACAGAGAAAAAAGCTTTCTTGCCGCCCACGATCTCAGGGGTGTAACAATGTGTTTTTAGCGGTTCGATCACATCGAAAAAGGCTTTGGGCAATGTCGTTTGGTTTGCCAGACCAGCTCTATGAACAATTTCGTTCGCAACGAGCGGAGACAAGCCATGAAAAGAATGTACAAGTTGTGCACTGAGTTTCCCTGCATTAAAGTCAAGTGACTTTAAAACGTCTTTTTCAGTCACAGTGAGTACGTCTTGTTTCTCTTGAGCAGGTGGGTGTTTATATAACTGTCCAGGTCCAACTGTACGATAACGGCTTTGATCAAAACGCACGTGTTTAATGCTGTCAATTACGATATTTGTTGTGGGGTCAACTAAGATGATATTACTGTGACGACCCATGATCTCAACAATAAGTTGTTTTGTTTTTGTATCTCCTAGTTCGTCCCGCTTTTCAATCGTAAAAGTAATGATCCGATCTGTTTGATATTGCGTAATGGCACGAATGATGCCGCCTTCTAAATGTTTACGCAATAGCATACAAAACATCGGTGGTTCGTTCGGGTTTTCATATTTCTCTTTTGTCATATGCACACGGGCAAACGTGGCATTTGCAGATAGTAATAAAAAGTGATTTTTTCCGTGTGCTCGAATAGCGCAGACGAGCTCCGTTTTAGACGGTTGAAAGACTTTATTCATACGTCCACCAAGAAGAGACTGTAGTTCGTGTGTCACCGCTCTTGTCACAAAGCCATCAAATGACATGTGGTTCACCTCAACTTTACAATTGAAAATCTCTTTCTAGTATAGCATGATTGTCCTTCTAGCTGAATAAGATAGCTTGTATAAAAGGTGTGCAGGTAAAGATATCGGTTGTAATGATTGAATGCGAGGTGGCAAGATGAAATGGTATATGATGAAGCAAGAAGAAGTGGTCTATAGGACAAATGCAAATGTTAAGCAAGGATTAAATGATAAAAATGTGAGGAAAAGGATTGGTACGTATGGACAAAACAAATTAAAGGAAGCGCCACGCCCATCCGTATTTGTGACATTTCTGGCGCAATTTAAAGACTTTATGGTGCTTGTACTATTAGCGGCTACACTCATTTCTGGTTTAATTGGTGAGATGCTCGATGCGTTAACGATTATGTGCATTGTTTTATTGAATGGGATTTTAGGTTTTTTTCAGGAGCGCAAAGCAGAGAAGTCGCTTGATGCGTTGAAAGAATTGTCGGCGCCACAAATGTATGTGAAACGGAATGGTGAGTGGCAGCGAATTGCTTCTGTACTCGTTGTGCCAGGTGACATTGTGAAGATGTCGGCAGGCGATCGTGTGGGCGCAGACATTCGTTTATTAGAAACGTCGGGATTGCGCATTGATGAAGCGTCTTTAACAGGCGAGTCACACCCTTCACAAAAGCAAAGTGATGAAATTGCACAAGAAGATGTGCCCCTTGGGGATCGTGCCAATATGGCATTTATGGGAACGATGGTTACACAAGGTAGTGGTGTCGGTGTGGTTGTTGGCACAGGAATGCGAACTGAGATGGGAAAAATAGCGCACTTACTGCAAGAAGCAGAAGTGCTTGCAACGCCATTGCAACGTCGGCTAGAACAGTTAGGACGAACGTTAATTGTCGTCGCATTATTGCTTACAACACTCGTCGTCCTGTTTGGCTTGTTGCAGGGGCATGACTTGCATACGATGTTTATCTCGGGTGTGTCACTTGCAGTTGCAGCGATACCAGAAGGTTTGCCAGCCATTGTCACCGTCGCGCTCGCCCTCGGCGTACAACGGATGATTAAGAGAAAAGGCATTGTGAGGAAGCTTCCAGCAGTAGAAACACTTGGCTGTGCTTCTGTCATTTGTTCAGATAAAACGGGGACATTAACACAAAATAAGATGACGGTGAAACAGCTTTGGACAAAGGATCAATGGTTTTCTGTGACAGGAGCTGGCTATGATCTAGATGGAGAGATTTTAAATCAAGACGACCAGCGCATTGACCTGCAACAAGAAGTAGGCTTGCAACGATTATTAAGCTACGGTGCGCTTTGCACAAATGCGCATTTCGTCAAAAAAGAGGAAAATCATACGTTAGATGGGGACCCGACGGAGGGCGCGCTGTTAATTGTCGCAGCAAAATCAGGGTATGATCAGGAGAGTTTAGCACGAACATACCAACGGGTAGAGGAGTTTCCATTTGACTCTACGCGGAAGATGATGAGTGTGATTGTGTCTGATCCTAAAGGAAAAAAATATGTCGTTACAAAAGGTGCCCCCGACGTTGTGCTGCATCATTGCCGCTCCATTTTTTCAATGAGCCGATCAGAAGCATTAAGTGATCATCATTGCAATCAAATCAACAAAGCGGTCGAAAAAATGGCGAGCAACGCGTTGCGCACGCTTGCGATTGCTTATCGTCCTTTAATTGAAGGGGAACTGTGTCAATCGGCAGAACAGGCAGAAAAGCATTTAACGTTTGTTGGTCTTCAAGGAATGATGGACCCGCCGCGTGTGGAAGCAAAAGAAGCGGTTGAAGAATGTCGTGCGGCAGGGATTAAAACGTTAATGATTACAGGTGACCACCAAGTAACAGCCGCAGCCATTGCAAAAGAGCTTGCGATTTTACCTGAAGGAGGAAGGGTGTTAAATGGTGGGGATTTAGACCGGTTGTCTGTAAATGAGTTAGAGCGTGAAGTGGAATCTGTGTACGTATATGCACGTGTGTCGCCTGCTCATAAGTTAAAAATTGTCCAGGCATTGCAAAAGAGAGGACATATTGTGGCGATGACAGGCGATGGCGTAAATGATGCACCGGCTTTAAAAGCAGCGAATATTGGTGTGGCAATGGGCGTGACGGGCACCGATGTCGCAAAAGAATCATCAGCACTCGTGTTGGCCGACGATAATTTCTTAACGATTAAAGAGGCCATTAAAGAAGGTCGCAATATTTACGAAAACATCCGCAAATTTATCCGCTATATGCTTGCGTCTAACGTAGGCGAGATTTTGGTCATGTTGTTTGCAATGATGCTCGGTATGCCGCTCCCACTTGTGGCCATCCAAATTTTATGGATCAATTTGGTTACAGACGGTTTACCCGCGGTTGCACTTGGGATGGATCAAGCAGAAGGAGACGTGATGCGCCGAAAGCCACGGGCACCGGATGAAGGCGTGTTTGCAAGAGGACTAGGTTGGAAAATTGTGAGTCGTGGTTTCATGATTGGGATGGTTACATTGATTGCATTTACACTCACGTATGATCATCAGCCTGACAATTTGATTCTTGCCCAAACGGTTGCGTTTTTAACATTAGTGATGAGCCAGCTTATTCATGTGTTTGATTGTCGGAGCGAATACTCCGTTTATCATCGCAACCCATTTGAAAATCGCTATCTTGTTGGCGCAGTTGCTTTATCGGTCGTACTCATGGTCGCCGTCATTTATATGCCAACGTTGCAACCAATTTTCCATACCGTATCACTGGGAGTGAAAGAATGGCTGTTGGTATTAGGTATGGCGTCGATTCCGACTGTCGTTTTTGGAGGATTTGGTAAGAAATGATGCAAAGTTAGTTAAAACAAGCGAAAGACACTGATAAACGTTTCAAGCGTGAATCAGTGTCTTTCTTCATGTGGGGGAAGGGATGTATATTCTATCATGAAAATGAATAAACATGGTATGGCACAATGGCTGTTTGTCACAAGACATGAGGAAAGGAACGGTGTTATGGGGGGAGCGAATAGTAAAAAGATACGTGTGCTTCATGGGCCAACAAATATTGTGAACCAAATGGAGACGTTAGCAAAGGGGTTAAGTGAAAAAGGCGTCTTTTGTAGAACGGTGGACACTTACAATAGTTTTTTGGCTTATGAAAAGCAATACACTTTCAAAGGTATTTGGCCATCAAAGGATGCAACCGATGACCAACTAGAAAAGTTTGTAAAGAATAACCTTGCTCATCAATTCGATTTATTTCATCTCCACTTTGGACTTACTTTTATTCCGAGTCAAAAAGACATTTCTATCTTGCGGGATGAAGGAAAACCTCTTGTTATGCAATATTATGGAAGTGATATTCGCTCTTTAAAAGCTGCATTAGAAATTAACCCCTACGCAAGGGTGAAACGGAATATTCTTCCGTCTGTTTTTCACCGGAAAATAAAAGCATGCGCAGATCAAATCAAGTATTGTGTCGTCGCGGATGCGGAGCTTGAATATTATGTGAAAGACTACTATGAGGAAGTATTCCGATTTCCCATTGTCATTGATTTGTCTCAGTATCAGGAGACACAACCAAAATTAAATAGCGGTGTGCCTTTAATTGTACACGCGCCTACACATGCCCATATAAAAGGAAGAGACACGATTTTAAAAGTGATGGAGGAGCTAAAAGAAGATTTCAAATTTGATTTTCAACTTATTCAAAATTGTTCTCATAACAAGGCAAAGGCGATTTACGAGCAAGCCGATCTCATTATTGATCAATTACATGTCGGGTGTTACGGCGCATTAGCAATAGAAACAATGGCATTAGGAAAGCCGGTTGTATGCTATATTAGTGATTTCATGCGAGAGGATTATCCATCTGACCTTCCTATTATTAACGCGAATCCTGACACATTGTTAGCTGTAATGAAGTCACTGCTGAGCAATCAAGACGCACTACCAGAAATAGGGAAACGATCAAGGAAATATGTGGAAAGGGTCCATGATTACGCAGAAAATAGCGAGAAAATGAAACAATTCTATGAACGTATCCTCAATTCATTAACGTGATGATGCGTTGTTAAGAGAGGGGAACAATGTCTTGAGTAGTTCAGAAAAGAATTTGTTTACAAACAATCGTGTTTTCATTACAGGAGGAGCAGGATTTATTGGCTCATCTTTTATTGAGAGACTCATTAGCCATAATGACGTCATTGTATACGATAACTTATCTCGAGATTCTCTTAAATATAAGAAGTATGCAAATCACCCGCGTGTTCATGTCATTGAGGGTGATATTCTTGATAAGGAACTTTTAAAGACATCTATGCAAGGTGCAACACACGTGATTCATATGGCAGCCATTGCTGGTATTGATACGGTGACAAATGATCCAATTAAAACGATGCGTGTCAACATGATAGGAACAGCAAACGTATTAGAGGCGGCTGCGACAATGGAGAGATGTGATCGGGTCGTTTGTTTTAGTACAAGTGAAGTGTATGGTCAAATGGCCTTTCGATCAGGTGAAAGGGATGAAGCGATCATTGGTACGGCTGAGGAACGGCGCTGGTCGTATGCAGTAAGTAAGTTAGCTGGAGAGCATTTGGCGCAATCTTATTACCAACAATTAAAATTGCCAACTGTCACCATCCGTCCATTCAATATTTATGGTCCGGGACAAATTGGTGAGGGAGCGGTTAAATCAATGATCGAACGTGCACTTATGAATGAACCAATTACAATCTATGGGGATGGCGCGCAAATTCGTTCGTGGTGTTATGTGGATGATATGATTGAAGCGCTTTTTCTTACATTAACACATCCAAATGCTGTAGGAGAATCTTTTAACATCGGCAATAAAAATACAACATTGACGACATATCATTTAGCCAACACCATTATTCGTGTGCTATCGTCTCAATCAGTGATTCACTACGGCACAAAAAATTACGCCGATATTGAATTGCGTATGCCTAATACGGATAAAGCAAAGGATGTTTTACAATTTGAGGCAAAAATAGATTTGGAAGAAGGGATTCGCCGTACCGCTGTTTTTTTGAGAACAATGAAGTGAAAAAAGTGGGGTATTAAAAATGAAACGATGGAAAAGTGAGGGAAGTGGTCACGTAACAAAGGAACAGCTTGGTGCTTGTGGTCAAAATGTGGTCATAGAAGATGGTGTTCGTATATTTCATCCAGAACAAATCTTTATTGGCGACAATGTATATATTGGTCATAATACGATTTTAAAAGGGTACTATAAACACGCCCTTGTTATCGACTCGAATAGTTGGATTGGGCAAAATGCTTTTATTCATGGCGCGGGAGGGGTACAGATCGGTTCGTTAGCTGGCATTGGTCCCTCTGTTCGTATTCTTGCTTCTTCTCACATAGAGCCAGACGACCCGGAGGAAGCGATATTATTTTCTCCATTGCATTTTCCATCAATTACAATTGGGGAAAATTGTAATATTGGATTGGGTGCTACAATTATTGGAGAGGTATCTGTTGGTTCGCATTCAAAAATTGGCGCAAATGCACTTGTCAATCGGTCCATCCCAGCCTACAGCATCGCAGTAGGGGTACCGGCTAAAGTGATAAAAAGTCGTAAAAGCGAAGGAACTTCTTCATGATCAAGTTAATAAAGCCATATATTACTTATGACGATGTGAAAGAAGAAATAGAAGCCATTTTCAAGAGTGGCATGTTCACAAAAGGACCATATGTGACACGTTTTAGAGAGAATTTGGCTCATTACGTTGGTGCGTCGCATACTTTTTTAACGACTTCGGCAACCACAGCGCTTTCTGTATGCCTAAAGTTATTAGGCATAAAAGAAGGCGATGAGGTAATTGTTTCAGATTTCTCTTTCCCGGCCACAGCCAATGTTGTTGAAAATGTAGGTGCGCGACCAGTATTTGCGGATGTAGATGTCAATACATTTAATATGTCTCCTGAGCAGTTAGAGGCATTCATTTCTCCAAAAACAAAAGCCGTTATTTTTGTTGATGCATTAGGGAATCCAACAGGTATAAAGGAGATTCATGACATTTGTCGTCATTACCGCATTCCTTTAATTGATGACGCAGCATGTGCGCTAGGCAGTGCGGAGAAGGGTAGACGTACAGGTAGTCTGGCAGATTTAACTTGTTTTAGTTTTCACCCGAGAAAGTTGTTGACAACTGGAGAGGGAGGTGCGATTACTACCGAAAATGAGGACTGGGCAGCGTGGCTTGATGTACGTCTCAATCATGGTGCGATTTTCAACCAAAACAAGTTGGATTTTGTTGACACAGGATATAATTACCGTCTAGCCGATATTCCTTGTCTCTTAGGCTTAAAGCAACTGGAAAAGTTAAACGAAATTATTTTCCACAGGAATGAGATGCGCACAGAATATATAAACCAATTGGCACCATTAGGTTTTCAAATACAGCAAAAGGGCGGTGATGTTACCCATAATGTACAGTCGCTTACATTCAAAGTTCCTGTAACAATGAATAGAGACCAATTGATGCACCATTTATTTATGCAAGGAATCGAGTCAACGATTGGGACGTATAGTTTAAGTCATACGACTTATTACAAACGAAAGTACCATTCGGAGCGAAAAAATGCGCTATTTCTTGAGCAACATACGATCTCGCTCCCTTGCCATGAGGATGTGGACGTGGAGAAAGTTGTGAAAGAGATCCGGTTTTATACGAAACGAGAAAGGTTGTAGGGGGGATCCTTTGAAAAACATCAACTTGTTATTTATTACTTCTAACCCCAATTACTATCTCTCAAGAACGGTCGATTATTTTATCCAAGCGTTACGAGCGCACTTAAATATCCAAGTGTCTTATCAATCAGGGTTGGTTCAAGATATCATAGACAGCAGTGCTTTTGATCCTGATTTCGTGTACATTGACGATTATTTGGGCAGGAGGGGACCTGCGGTTACTGGTTTAACTACATTAAAGTGTCCATACGCTGTCAATATGCATGATTTACATGAGACGAGGGATTCTTTACTCAGTATAAAACAGAAAAAAGAGATATTAAGGAAAGAGGGAGTAGAACACATTTTTGTTTATTGCCGCGATGCATTTTTACGTTGGTATCCGGAGTTTTCAAACTATATGAGGTGGCTGCCCCATCATGCCAATACGAATATTTATCGGAACTATGAATTGGAAAAAGATATAGATTTCATGATGCCTGGTGTGGCGATTCAACCTTATTATCCGTTGCGGGCGACCATTGTAGAAAGGTTGAAAGACCGACCAGAATTCGTTTTACTCCCCCATCCGCATTATAGACAAAGAAAATATGATAAAGAGGGGCTTTTCATTGGTGAGGCGTATGCACGAGAGTTAAATCGAGCAAAAATCTGTTTTACGTGCGACACCCTTTATCAATACCCTGTTAAAAAGTATTTTGAAACGCCGGCATGTCATACGCTATTACTGGCATCTTTTTCACAAGAGTTATACGATCTCGGGTTTAGACCTGACGAGAATTTTGTCGCGATTAATGAAAATAATTTTGAAAAGAAAGCATACGATTACTTGAGGGATGAAGAAAAAAGAAAGTATGTGACGGGCAAAGGAATGGACATGGTTCACAAACGTCACGCTACTAGCAAACGGGCAGAAGAATTTGTCGAAATGATTACAAAGGTCATAAATGAATAACAACAAAGGATAAAAGAAGGTGGATTTGTGATAACACAATCATTTTAAATGTGTGCGGAAAGGTTTGATTGTATGGAAAATAGTGACGAAAAAACGATACGAGTGCTTCATGGACCTATGAATATCGCCAATCAAATGGAGGCATTATCAAGGGGATTAAATGAGAATGGTGTTTATTGCCGTACAGTATCCCTTATCAATGATTATTTGCGATATCCTGCTAAATACCCACTAGAAAATGTGTGGGAACGCAACATCGCTCCAGCCGAGGTTTTACGTTTTCTAGAGGAAAACTGTTTGCCGAATTTTGATATGTTTAATTTCCATTTTGGGCGTAGTTTCACTAGGAACTATTCAGACTTACATCTGCTTTCTAGTAAAAAGAAACCAATTGTGATGCATCATTGGGGAAGTGATGCGCGTTCTCTAGAGAGTGCGTTAAAGATTAATCCTTATGCAAAAGTGAAGCCAGGTGCTGAGAAGAAAATTATTGACACATATTTAAGGTACATTGCAAGGTATATTAAACATTGCATCGTTCAAGATGAAGAAATGAAATTTCACGTAACAGATTATTATGAGCATGTTCACATTGTGCCGGTCATGATAGACATGTCTGAATACGAGTATGTACCTGTGTCAGAACAAGAGAAGATGTTAATTGTCCATGCACCTACCCATACGGGCATCAAAGGGACGGAAACGATCGTAAAAGTGATGAGCGACTTGCAGCAGGAATTTGACTTTGATTTTAAACTCATTAAAGGTTATTCACATGCCGAAGCAAAAAAACTTTATGCCCAGGCTGATTTAGTCATTGATCAGCTACACCTCGGCATTTATGGCATGGTGTCAATTGAAGCAATGGCAATGGGGAAACCGGTCATTTGTTATGTGAGTGATTTTATGCTAGACCATTATCCTAAAGATTTGCCTGTGATGAATGCGAATCCAGACACATTTCCTACCGTCATGAAGTCGGTGTTAAAAAATAAAGACGTGTTACCTGAGCTGGGTAAAAAAGCAAGAACATTTGTGGAAGCGCGTCACGACATGTTAAAGAATAGTTTAGAAGTAAAACGGATCTATCAAGAGATCATGTCTTTGGTCTAATGGGGGGTGTACGACGTGAAAAAGAATGCGATCCGCGTTCTCCATGGCCCGTTAGAAACAGCGAATCAGATGGGGACACTTGTGAAAGGGTTAAACTGTCATGGTGTACATGGGAGAAGTGTGAATTTGATTAAAAGTTATCTCAATTATGAAGACCCTTATCGATTGGAGAAGTTATGGAGGCCTGGAGCAACGCAACAAGAAATTTTAGCGTTTTTAAAAAATGAGTGTATGGATCAATTTGATATTTTTAACTACCATAGTGGTTATCGCACATTTACACATGGATATGCAGATGTGCAGTTGTTAAAAAGCGAAGAAAAGCCGCTGATCATTCACCATTGGGGAAGTGAAGTGCGGGTATTGGAAACAGCATTACAAACAAACCCGTATGCGGTTGTAAAAGGAAGCTTTAGTGCGGGTCATATAGACAATATGTTAAAGCTGCTTTCCAAAAACATTCGCTATTGTGTTGTTCAAGACATGGAGATATACCAGTATGTGAAAGATTACTATGAGAATATATTTGTTGTACCCGTGATGATTGACTTAGGAGATTATGAGATGGATGCAAGAGAAAGTGATAACGACCGTATGCTCATTGTGCATGCACCTACAGACACAAAAATAAAAGGAACACAAGCTATTGTAGAAGTGATGGCGCAATTAAAAGATGAGTTCGCGTTTGACTTTAAGTTAATCAAAGGTTATTCACATACTGAAGCAAAAAAATTATATAAACAAGCAGATTTAGTCATTGACCAACTACATCTTGGTATTTATGGCATGGTCTCAATTGAAGCAATGGCAATGGGAAAGCCGGTTGTTTGTTATATGAGTGATTTTATGCTGGACCACTATCCTGATGATGTACCCGTGATCAACGCGAATGCAGATACGTTACGTGATGTAATGAAAAGCGTTTTAAGAAATAAAGATGCATTACCTGATATTGGAAAAAAATCAAGAAAGTACGTGGAGGAACGTCATGATATGTTGAAAAATAGTTTAGAAGTAAAGCGGATTTATGAACAAATGTTATCTTAACATACGGTCCACTTATTGGTCATGAAGGAGGATATTCAATGGAAAAAATCAAGTTCCTTTATATAGGCAGAAACTTAGAAAGGCCAATGGTTTTGGGACTCGGGTATTTTTTTAACGAAATAAAAAAGATGACTGATTTCCACGCATCATATTCTTCAGGATCTATTGAAAATATTCTTGCTCAGATTGATTTTAAGCCAGATTTTATCTATTTGCATGAGTATATGGCTAAACGTAGATATGACCCGTCCGTTACAGGCGTAAAAAAAATAAGTATCCCGTGCGCAGCGCTATTTAGTGATATTCATCTATGTAAAGAAGAGCGGAAAAAGGCAGTGCAAGAAGAAGAAATCAAATATGTATTCACATATTACCGGGACAAATTTTTACAATGGTATCCAGAGTTGACAGATCAAATGATTTGGATGCCGCCAGAAGTGAATACAGACATTTTTAAAGACTACGGTGCAGAAAAAGATATTGACTTCTTGATGACCGGAAACACGCATCCGAAATTTTATCCGCTCCGTGCGAAGATGCTCGAAACATTTAAAGGGAGGGATGGTTTTTTTGAACGTCCGCATCCGACGTATGAAAGAATGTATGCAGCACCTCATCAATGTGTACTCGGGGAGCGGTATGCGATGGAAATCAATCGCGCAAAAATGGCTTTTACATGTGATAGCATCTATCAATATCCTGTATTAAAGTATTATGAAATTTGTGCATGTAATACGTTGTTGCTCGCACCATGTTCAAAAGAAATACGTGACCTTGGCTTTATACCGGGAGAACACTTTGTGGAAGTAGATGAAAATGATTTTGAAGAGAAGGCATATTATTATTTAAACAATGAAGAAGAGCGGAAGAGGATAGCACTGAATGGTATGGAAATGGTGCATCGAAAGCACGCGACGACCGTCAGAGCCACGCAGTTTATAAAGAAGGTAGAAGAAATTATTGCAAAAGAACGTTCTGAGATGTAAAGGGGTGGACATATGATTTAACAATAAGAAAGATGAAGGGAGCTGTCAGTGTGAACGGAAAGAGACGATGGATGCCTCTTGTTATGATGGACTCCGTCATTGTTTTTTTCGCTATTTTCGTGAGCTACTTCTTGCTTTTTTTGGCACCATTTTCTTTGACGATGAATCTAACCATCAGTTCATTCTTGTTGTTGTGTCTACACCATTTATGTGCGTACATGTTCAATTTTTACAAACGAGCGTGGGAATATGCAGGTGTTGGTGAGATAAAAGTAATTGTGTCTGTTGTAACGATCCCAATACTTTGTGTTATCATGGTCCATTTTTTTTTGTTGCAGTTTGATATCCGTGTCCTAGTCGTCACCTGGATGATGCATATGCTGTTCATAGGAGGACTACGGTTGATGAACAATTTGTATCGTGGTCATGCAGCAAGCAAGAAAAAAGGAAGGAGAACGCTTATTATCGGCGCAGGCTCTGCTGGAACCTTGCTGGCACAACGGTTACGACAGAGAGTGCAAGAAATAGAACCCATCGGTTATTTAGATGATAATTTTACAAAACACGGCTTAGAAATTGTTGGTTTGCCTGTACTAGGTAGTATTAAACAAGTGAAGAATATCGTCAGTGAGTTTCAAGTCGATTGTATTATTATTGCGATCCCTTCTCTTAGTAAATCAGTATTAAATCGGATTATTACACTTTGTGCAGAAACGAAAGTGCAGACGCAAATCTTACCTAGTTTGGAGGATTTGATGTTGGGACGCGTTCAAGTTAGTGAGTTTACAGATGTGAATGTAGAAGATTTATTAGGACGGGAACCTGTCAAACTCGATGCGGAAGGTGTGACAGAATACATTACGGGGAAAGTCATTTTGGTGACGGGTGCCGGTGGGTCAATTGGCTCTGAAGTTTGTCGTCAACTAAGCCGTTTTTCACCAGAGAAACTCGTTTTGCAAGGACACGGTGAAAATAGTATTTACCTGATTGAAAGGGAACTCCGAGAAGAGGTGCCATCTTTATTAATTGAGACAGAAATATCAGATATAAAAGATAAGGAAGCAATGTTGTCCATGATGACAAAGCACCGCCCACATGTCATTTTTCATGCTGCTGCGCATAAACACGTTGTATTGATGGAACATCATTTTGAAGAAGCGGTGAAAAACAATGTCGTTGGCACCCGAAATGTGGCAGAAGCTGCGCACGAAGTTGGGGTCAATACCTTTGTGATGATCTCAACTGATAAAGCTGTACACCCAACGAGTGTGATGGGGGCAACGAAACGACTCGCAGAAGCTGTCATTCAACATTTAGATACGGTAAGCGATACACGTTTTGTCGCTGTTCGGTTCGGGAATGTGCTAGGTAGTCGCGGGAGTGTCATTCCGTTTTTTAAAGAACAAATTAAAGCAGGGGGACCAGTGACGGTTACTCATCCGGATATGGCGCGTTATTTTATGACCATACCAGAAGCATCACGGCTCGTTTTACAAGCAGGTGTCTTCGCGCAAGGGGGAGAAATTTTTGTGCTTGATATGGGTGAACCAGTGAAAATTGTAGACCTGGCACGTAACTTAATTTGTTTATCCGGATACACAGAAGATGAGATTCATATTACTTTTACGGGTGTGCGCCCAGGGGAAAAATTAATGGAGGAGCTGCTTGGGGAAGATGAAGTACATGAAGAGCAAGTTTATCCAAAAATTTATCGCGGAAAGAGAAAGAAACTTAAACATCATGATGTTGAAAAATTCCTTTCTCAATTTGAAAAAAGGGAAGTAGGGAAAGAAGAATTACTTCGAGTAGCAAATAACATTTAGAAATAAGGGGAGGGGGGAGAGTGAAACAGCTAATCATTGTCGGGGATGGTGGTCATAGTCAAGTGATTCAAGACATTGCAAAAGCAAATGAGTTGACAGTGGTGGCAATAGTAGATGATCTTTATGACAAGCTGCGGCATGGTGCAATTGTGAGGGCACCATTCATCATGCTAGAAGAGATGCTTGTTTCTTATCCAAATAGTGTCATAGTGGTTGCAATCGGTGATAACCAAATAAGGAAGCGCATTGTAGACGGTATTGAGATAGGAGAAGAAAGATACGGGACGCTCATTCACCCTAGTGCTGTTATTGGCACGAATGTCACCATTGGTGTTGGCACAGTTGTAATGGCAAATGCAGTGCTGAATGCGCGTGCAACAATTGGGAGGCACGTGATTGTGAATACAGGTGCCATCGTTGAGCATGACTGCTGCGTGGGTGACTTCGCCCATTTGTCCCCACAAGCAGCAATGGCTGGCGCAGCAAAAGTAGATGAAGGCACACATTTGGGAACAGGGAGTGTTTTAATTCCTAAAGTTCATGTCGGTGCTTGGACAACAGTAGGTGCTGGTGCAGTTGCAACGAAGCATATTCCGCAGAGATGCACAGCGGTTGGTGTCCCAGCTCGTTCAATAAAAAGTGTAGATTAGTGAGGTGTATAAGATGGATCGTGAACGTATCTTTTTATCTCCTCCTCATATAGGTGCGGCAGAGAAAAAGTATGTAGCGGATGCTTTTGAAAGCAACTGGATTGCGCCACTCGGTCCAAATGTGGATGCTTTTGAAGCTGAAATAGCTGACTATGTTGGGAGCCGGTTTGCGACAGCGACGAGCTCTGGGACAGCGGCCATTCATTTAGCATTATCGCTTGTCGGTGTGGGGAAAGGAGACATTGTCTTTTGCTCCACCTTTACATTTGTAGCGAGCGCCAATCCAATTCTTTATTTAGGTGCCAAACCGGTGTTCATTGATTCTGAGCCTGATTCTTGGAATATGTCTCCTGTTGCTTTACAAAAAGCAATGACGTATTACGTGGCGAAAGGATTGCTTCCTAAGGCAGTCATTGTCGTAAATCTCTATGGACAAAGTGCCGATTATGAACCAATTTTGCGCATTTGCCGTGAACACAGTGTCCCAGTAATTGAAGATGCAGCGGAATCACTTGGATCAACATATAAAGGAAAGAAAAGTGGGACGCTTGGAGACTTTGGGGTGTTTTCATTTAACGGAAATAAAATCATTACGACGTCTGGTGGAGGCATGCTTGTTTCAAATAATCGGGATTTTATTGAGAAAGCGAAATTTTTAGCGACGCAAGCAAAAGAACCGGTGTTACACTATGAACATGAGCAACTTGGTTATAATTATCGTTTAAGTAATGTATTAGCGGGAATAGGTAGAGGACAATTAGAAAAGATTGAAGAAAGGGTGCGTGCAAGGAGAGATGTTTTTAACCGTTATCGAGATGCTTTCAGCGGGATAAAAGGGATGACATTTATGCCTGAGGCGCAATTTGGTCGTCATAATCGCTGGCTGACGACCTTAACGATAGACCCACAACAAGTAGGCAAGACATACCCGGAAGTGATTCAAGCGCTTGAAGCGCATCAAATCGAAGCACGACCGTTGTGGAAGCCGTTGCATTTGCAACCATTGTTTCAAGAAAATTTGAGTTTTGCGCACGGAGATGAGTATGTTTCAACGCAGTTGTTTTGTCATGGGTTATGTTTACCGTCTGGGTCTAATTTGACAGCGGAACAACAAAATAAAGTCATCCAAATAATGAGGAGTGTACTGGCCGTGTGAGTATTGGTCAAAAAAATGTGGCATGATGTACTTCATGTTAAAATAAATGTGTAGTTAGGATAAAAATGATATATGGGGTGTCAGTAAAGAAGGTGAACACATGAATATCATCGCAGTCATGCTAGGAGGATTCTTTGGAGCTATTTGCCGGTATATGTTAGGTGAATGGCTCCACATCGGAGAAGGTTTTCCTATTGGCACATTTTTAGTAAACATGAGCGGTTGTTTCCTTTTAGGAATGTTTTTAACATATGAAGCCACCAAAGTGCCTCGTCGCGATTTACTCGTATTATTTGTAGGGACAGGCTTTTTCGGGTCGTTCACAACGTTTTCTACGTTCTCTACAGAAGTTGTTTTATTATGTGAAAGAGGGATGGTAGGGTTAGCGATCGTCTACATACTTTTAAGTGTGATATTAGGTGTGCTTGCAGCAGGAGGCGGTTGGAAGCTGATCCGAACATATGCCGCACAGAAAGGGGAAGCAAAATGATTTGGCTCATTGGTGTGGGTGGGGCATTCGGGGCGGCAGCACGCTATTTGATTGGCTCATTTATCGGGAGATATATTGACCAAAGAAAAGGGTTTCCATTTGCGACGTTGCTTGTGAATGTATCTGGCTCTGCATTGCTTGGGGTAGTTGCTTACTTACATTTTATGGAGCAAGTGAATGAAGAAATTTGGTTGCTTGTTTCAGTTGGGTTTTTCAGTGCGTACACGACATTTTCAACGTTCGGTTATGAGACAGTGACAATGATCGAGAAAAATGAATGGAAAAAAGCGATTGTGTATGTGAGCGCGTCTGTTGTGCTTAGTATATTGGTTACGTTCTTTTCGTGGCGTTGCACAATGTATATTTTAAAGTAAATGGCGTTGTGCACAAGAAGACAGTCTTTGGAAGTTACTTGAAGGGGGGCTTTCGGTCGTTTCCTTTCGTATTCCTCGGAAAAGACTGGCGTACAAGCGTGTAAAATGGTAGACTAAAAGGAAAGATCAATGTATGTTGCACTTAGGTGTTAGCTGAGGGAGGAAATGGTGTACAGATGTTACAAGGAAGGCGATAGAGAAGAAAGGCGCACCTTGAATGGGGGATGTTGTTGTGACGATAAAGTTAATTAACATTGGGTTTGGAAACATTGTCTCGGCGAATCGGATTGTGTCGATTGTGAGTCCAGAATCGGCACCTATTAAACGAATTATGCAGGAAGCACGTGATCGCAATATGTTAATTGACGCAACATACGGTCGGCGTACCCGTGCAGTCATTGTCACAGATAGCGATCATGTTGTGTTAAGTGCAGTTCAGCCAGAAACGGTTGCACAGCGATTACATATAAAAGAAGAGGAAATGTTGGAAGGATAGCTGTTTGGAGGTGAGGGCGGTGTTCACAAAGAGAAGAGGTTTACTACTTGTATTATCAGGACCGGCTGGGGTTGGTAAAGGGACGGTTTGTGCGGCGCTCCGTGCGCAAACAACTGAGATTGAGTATTCTGTTTCGGCGACCACGCGTGCACCACGTGAGGGTGAAGTTGACGGTGTCAATTATTTTTTTAAGTCCCGTGAGGCATTTGAGCACATGATTTCAGCAGGTGAGTTGTTAGAATGGGCTGAGTATGTTGGCAATTACTATGGTACGCCACGTAGTTATGTGGAACAGACGCTTGATTCAGGACAAGATATTATTTTAGAAATTGAAGTGCAAGGTGCACGTAAAGTGCGAGAGGCGTTTCCAGAAGGTGTTTTTATTTTCTTGGCACCGCCTAGCTTACAAGAGTTGCGGAATCGCATCGTTAACCGGGGAACGGAAACAGAAGATGTGATTAATGAGCGGATGAATGTAGCTGAAGATGAATTAGAGCTTATGAGTATGTATGATTACGTTGTTGAAAATGATGAAGTCGATCGGGCGGTCAGTCGGATTCAGGCAATTGTTACGGCAGAACATTGTCGCCGTGAGCGGTTGACTGATTAACAAGATGATAAACGGGCAGGATGAACATAGATAAGAAAAATGAGAGGGTGAAGGAAAAGAATGTTATACCCATCTATTGATAATTTACTTGAAAAGTTGGATTCGAAATATTCATTGGTGACGGTATCAGCGCGTCGTGCGCGAGAAATGAAAGAAGATACGTCACGCGCGCCGCTTGTGAAAGTCGCGCGGTCTAGTAAGTTCGTTGGCATGGCGTTAGAAGAAGTTGTACATGATCAATTAACAAAAAAAACGCCGCCAGCTGCCGTGTTAGAAAAGAGCAAATAATGTTTTAGGAGCTGTCTTCGCCGGTGCGCGCTTTTGCTATGAGGAATCATGCGCGAGCGAGTCGGTGGAGGCGCTTTTTTCATTTTTTGGCGTGTGTAGGGGGGGAACAGGATGGTAGAGAATAAGGTCATTGTTGTTGGGGTATGTGGGGGCATTGCTGCTTTTAAATCGGCGGCGCTCGTCAGCCAATTGACGCAAGCTGGTGCGGATGTACATGTCATGATGACAGCATCGGCAACAAAATTTGTGACGCCGCTCACATTCCAAGCAATCTCACATAACCATGTGCACATTGACACATTTGACGAACCAAACGTAGAAAAAATTACGCACATTGATTTGGCAGATCGCGCCGATCTTATTTTTTTGGCACCGGCGAGCGCAAATACGATCGCCAAACTTGCTCACGGTATGGCAGATAACATGTTGACAACGACAGTGTTAGCGACAAAAGCACCTGTTGTGTTGGCACCAGCAATGAATGTTAACATGTTTGATCATCCGAGTGTGCAAGCAAACCTTGCACGTTTGGTTACTTATGGGTACGAGGTGATTGAACCAGATGCGGGCTTTTTGGCGTGCGGCTGGACAGGAAAAGGACGGATGCCTGAAGTGCCGCAGTTGCTAGAATATATTCAGATGCATGCGACACCGAATACAGCCCTTGCTAATAAGCGCGTCGTTGTGACTGCTGGTCCAACACGCGAGGCGATTGACCCGGTACGTTATTTAAGCAATGATTCGTCAGGGAAGATGGGGTATGCACTTGCACGCGAAGCGCGTAATCGTGGTGCTCACGTGACGTTAATTTCTGGACCGACAGTAGAGGCTATCCCTGTCGGTGTGGAGGTTGTCTCAGTGAAGACTTCAGCAGATATGTATGAGGCAGTGCTCGCTCGTTATGATGATGCGGATGTCGTCGTGAAATCAGCAGCGGTTTCAGATTATCGCCCGATGCATGTATACGAACAAAAGCGAAAAAAGAAGGCGGACGAAGATTGGACGTTGGCGCTTGCACCAACAGCAGACATTTTGCGAACGCTCGGGGAAAAGAAACACGGACAATTATTGGTCGGTTTTGCCGCAGAGTCGGAACAGGTGGAACGTCATGCAAGGGAGAAGCTTGCGCGCAAAAATTTAGATATCATCGTGGCAAACGACATTACGGCTGAAGGTGCTGGATTTGATGTCGATACAAACATCGTGTCAATTTATACGAAAGATGATCATTGCCACCACTATGAAAAACAAACGAAAGCCGAAGTCGCTCGCCATGTGTTTGACGAGGTTGAAGCTTACGAAAAAAGGTGTGCCCGCTCGTGATCGCAAAAGTCATTGTGGACGTGCCAACAGCTCAAACAGATCAGTTATATGATTACACGATTCCATTAGAATGGAAAGTCGTTGCGAAACCGGGTGTCCGTGTCATTGTCCCTTTTGGGCGCCGTGCTGTGCAAGGATTTTTAATGGCTGTAGTACAGGAAAGTGAGCAATCGAATTTGCGCGCACTCATTGAAGTGCGCGACCCAGTGCCGGTGCTGACAGAAGAGTTATTAGCGCTCAGTCAATGGTTGGCTGCAGAAACGATTTGTTTTACCGCGACAGCACTTGCGGCGATGTTACCGGCAGCATTAAAGGCGAAAGTGACGCAATTATTGACGTGTCATGTAGAACGACATGAGCTTCCACCATCATTACAGCCGTTATTTGTCAAGCAGTGCGCTGTGCCGTGGAAAGATGTACAACCTGTATTGAAGCGCGATGCTGCTACGGTGCAAGCAGCGCTGGTATCAGGAATCGTTTCTATTGATTACGATGTGCAAGAGAAAGGAAAGAAGCGAACCGTTCGCCAGCTGCAGCGTGTGGCAGGCAATCTTGATGAGCAACTGTCATTGCTTTCAGCGAAGGCAAAGAAGCAGCGAGCACTTCTTACGTATGTCGCTACCGCGGAAAAAACGATGCCAACAACAGTGGTGCTCGAGCAAGTGGGGACGACGCGATCTGTGTTGACACCACTTTTAAAACAAGGAATTTTATATGAAGAAGAAATGGAAGTGTATCGTGATCCGCTTGGATCAACGGTCGTTGAGCGGAGTGAACCACTGCCATTGACCGCTGCGCAACAACAAGTGATGGACACTGTACAAACAGCGATCGTATCTGACTGTCATGAAGTGATGCTGCTACATGGTGTGACCGGTAGTGGTAAGACAGAGATTTATTTGCAAGCCATTGCGCTCGTATTGGATAAGGGAGAAGAAGCGATCATGCTTGTACCAGAAATCGTCTTGACCCCGCAAATGGTCGAGCGTTTTAAGGCGCGTTTTGGCGATTTGGTCGCGATTTTACATTCTGGCTTGTCAACGGGAGAGAAATATGATGAATGGCGTAAAATTCATCAAGGTGAAGTGAGAGTCGTTGTTGGTGCACGCTCGGCGGTATTTGCGCCATTCTCACGCCTCGGGCTCATCATCATTGATGAGGAGCATGAGATGAGCTATAAGCAAGAAGAGAATCCGCGTTATCATACACGAGATGTTGCAATCTGGCGAGGGGTGCATCATAATGCGCCTGTCATTTTAGGAAGTGCGACGCCCTCATTGGAGTCGTATGCGCGTGCAAAAAAAGGTGTCTATACGTTGCTCTCTCTGCAAGAACGGGTTGGTGGTCGTCCGTTGCCGGATGTGCATATTGTGGATATGCGTGAAGAGTTACGGATGGGCAATCGTTCGATGTTTTCACAAGCATTGATGGACGCGTTAAAAGACCGATTAGCAAAAGGTGAGCAAAGTGTGTTGTTTTTAAACCGACGAGGGTATGCGACTTTTGTCATGTGTAGAGATTGTGGTTATGTCGCTAGTTGCACACATTGCGATATTTCTTATACGTATCATCGTCTTGGTCATGCGCTAAAATGTCATTACTGTGGTGACCAAACAAAAGCGCCAACAGTATGTTGCGAATGTAACAGTACGCACATTCGTTTTTTCGGTTCTGGCACACAGAAAGTAGAAGAAGAGCTTGCGCGTGTGTTACCAGAGGCACGGGTGATGCGGATGGATGTAGACACGACGCGCAAAAAAGGGTCACATAAACGGTTGCTTGACGCTTTCGGAGCGGGAGAAGCGGATATTTTGCTTGGGACACAAATGATAGCCAAAGGGCTTGATTTTCCTCATATTACACTTGTTGGTGTGTTGTCTGCAGATACAATGCTGCATTTACCTGATTTTCGTAGTAGTGAGCGTACATTCCAATTACTTGCGCAAGTGGCTGGACGGGCGGGACGAGATGTACGTCCAGGAGAAGTGGTGGTTCAAACGTATACACCAGCACACTATAGTATTACGCTTGTACAGCAGCATGATTATGAGGCATTCTTTGCAACAGAGATGCGTGCACGGAAACAAGGCGGATACCCACCTTACTATCATATGGCACTGATCACGATCTCAGATACGACGCTACCATCTGTCATTCAAACAGCGCAAAACATTAAACGGCACTTAACAGATAAACTGGCACGAGAAACGGTTGTACTCGGTCCTGTTGTTTCACCGATCGCCCGGATCAAAGATAGATATCGTTATCAATGCGTGCTAAAATATAAACGAGAACCGAAGCTACAAAAGACGCTCTTTGAACTAATGCGTCATTACGGACAGCAGCGAACGAATAAAAAATTGCAAGTAAGTATGGATGTGTGTCCGTACTTTTTTATGTAAGGGGTTGGATCGTATGAAGATCATATTTATGGGAACACCGGCCTTTTCGGTGCCTATTTTAGAAAGGTTAGTGGATCAGTTTGATGTATGTGCGGTCGTGACACAGCCGGATCGACCAGTTGGTCGGAAGCGGCAATTAACCCCGCCTCCGGTGAAGTTGGCTGCACGGGCGCATGAAATTCCTGTTCTACAACCAGCGCGCATTCGCACGGACTATGAGGCGATTTTACAACTGGAACCGGATTTAATTGTGACCGCTGCGTATGGTCAAATTGTCCCTAAGGCGGTATTGGACGCGCCTCGTTATGGCTGTATTAACGTACATGCGTCATTACTACCGAAATACCGTGGTGGTGCGCCAATTCACCAAGCCATTATTGATGGAGAACAGGAAACCGGCATTACGATTATGTATATGACAGAAACGCTTGATGCAGGTGATATGTTGTCACAGCGAGCGATACCAATTGAGATGGATGATGATGTGGAAAGTATGCACAATAAACTAAGCGTACTTGGCGCAGATCTATTGCTGGAGACGATGGGTAAGATTGAAGCAGGCACGGTCAATCGCCAGCCACAAGATCACGCGCAAGCGACATTTGCGCCAAATATTCGGCGCGAGCAAGAAAGAATCAATTGGTCGAAGGATGCGACCGCTTTAGCCAATCAAGTGCGTGGGATGAGACCGTGGCCGGTTGCATATACAACAGTGGCTGGGAAGCGCATGAAAATTTGGGCGTCACAAGTAGGAGAAGCGCCGCCTGAAGGAAGTCGTCCAGGAGAGATCGTGCAGATCGATGCAACAGGCATTGACGTTGCTTGCGGAGAGCACACAACACTGCGATTGACGATGGTTCAGCCTGAAGGGAAAAAGGCGATGGCAGTGCAGCAATTTTTACAAAGCAACCACGGTTTAACGAAAGGTGCGTACTTAGGTGGAGAAGATGGGTAAACTGACTGTAAGGGAAGCAGCACTAGACGTTTTATTAAAAGTAGCACAGGACGAAGCGTTTAGCCACTTGTCATTAAACGATATGTTGAAAAAACAACGGTTGAGTGGACGAGATAGCCGTTTGTTGACGGAAATTGTTTATGGAACGATGGCGAGACGTATGACGCTTGACTATTATTTGGCCCCTTTTTTAAAGAAGAGTAAGAAGCTGGAGGAATGGGTGCGGTTGCTTCTGCACTTGTCGGTTTATCAAATGGTGTATTTAGACCGCGTGCCGGACCGCGCCATTATCCATGAAGCGGTGACGATTGCTGGGAAACGTGGGCATAAGGGCATTCGTGGGTTTGTCAATGGTGTGCTTCGTTCTGTTCAGCGTCAAGGTGTACCGTCCGTGCAAACAATTGCTGATCCACTTGAAAAAGCAGCGATTGAAACGAGTCATCCGAAGTGGCTGCTCGCTAGGTGGGTGGCGCAATATGGATTTGATACAGCGGTAAACATGGCAGAGGCAAACAACAAACCGCCGCGTGTGACGGTGCGTGTCAATGTATGTAAGACAAATGCAGACGAAGTAATCGCATCTCTTGCGTCAGAAGGGGTGACGGCTGTGCACGGGCGCTTATTGCCTGAAGCGCTTGAAATGACTTCAGGGCAGCCATTTTCTACGCAGTCATATCAGAAAGGGTTATTTACAGCGCAAGATGAGAGTGCCATGCTTGTGACCCATTTGTTAGATATCGGTCCGAATATGCGTGTGCTTGATACATGTGCAGCTCCCGGCGGGAAAACGACACATATTGCTGAGCAGTTAAATGGGACAGGCACGGTCGATGCATACGATTTGCATCCTCATAAAGTCAAGTTGATTGCTGAACAAGCAGCACGACTCGGGCTTAAAAACGTATATCCAGTGGCGCAAGATGCGCGAGAGATGAAGAGCGAGCCATTGTATGACCGGATTTTAATAGATGCCCCGTGTACTGGTTTTGGCGTCATTAGACGGAAACCCGACATTCGTTTCCGGAAGCAAGAAGCGGATGTAAAAGCGATTGCCACTGTACAGCAAGAAATACTCCGTGCTGCTGCGCTGGCGTTAGCCCCTGGGGGAAAGCTTGTATACAGTACATGCACGATTGAACAAGAAGAAAATGAAGCAGTCGTGGCCAAATTTTTATCTGACCACCCGGGGTTTAAAGTCGATGAGACGATGAAGGAGCGATTGCCGGCAGTATTGCAGGAAAAGGGACGTTGTACGCCACTCGGGCTGACGATTTTGCCGCAAGACTTTGGTACTGATGGATTTTTTATGACATGCTTAACGAGGAGTATATGATGAGTAAAGCGAAGCAACAAGAAGAGGTGGCAATTCAGTCACTAGAATTTGCACAGTTAAAGGACTGGTTACAAGCGCAAAACGAGCCTGCTTTTCGTGCGGGTCAAATTTTTGATTGGCTATACGTGAAGCGCGTGCAATCTTTTGCCGAGATGACCAATCTTTCTAAAGGATTACGAGAAAAGTTGTCGAATACCTTTATGTTTGTTACGTTAAAAACGATTATGAAGCAAGTATCACAAGATGGAACGATCAAATTTTTATTTGAGTTACATGATGGCTATTCAATTGAAACTGTATTGATGAAGCATGACTACGGTTATAGTGTCTGTGTGACGACGCAAGTTGGTTGTCGGTTAGGTTGTACGTTTTGTGCGTCAACGCTCGGGGGATTAAAGCGTCATTTACAAGCAGGTGAAATCACTGCCCAAGTAGTTGAAGCGCAACGGGCATTAGATGAAGACGAGAAACGCGTCTCTTCCATTGTCATCATGGGCATTGGTGAACCGTTTGACAATTACGACGCGCTCATGCCTTTTTTACGGACAGTGAACCATGAAAAAGGTTTAAACATCGGCGCGCGCCATATTACAGTGTCAACGAGCGGTGTTGTCCCTAAAATTTATAAATTTGCTGATGAGGGTTTACAAATTAATTTTGCGGTTTCTTTACACGCGCCTAATAATGACATTCGCGGCAAACTCATGCCGATTAATAGGGCATGGCCAGTAGAAAAGTTGATGGAAGCCATTCGTTATTATGTTGAAAAGACGGGTCGACGGGTTTCGTTCGAATACGGGCTATTTGGTGGTGTAAATGACCAAAAAGAACATGCAGAAGAATTGGCAACATTAATTGAAGGCATCAAATGCCATGTCAACTTAATCCCGGTAAATGATGTTGTTGAGCGTGATTATGTACGAACGCCACGAGAGCAAATTTTTGCTTTTGAAAAGGCGCTAAAGGCACGGGGGGTGAATGTGACCATTCGTCGTGAGCAAGGTCATGATATTGATGCTGCTTGCGGGCAGTTACGGGCGAAGGAACGTAAGGAAGAAACGAGTAAATGAGGTGAGCGATTGTGATTGAGGGTACAGCGTTTTTGACAGATGTTGGTCAAGTGCGGACACATAATGAAGATAACGGCGGTATTTTTACAACGGATGCAGGTGTACTTGCGGTTGTGGCTGATGGGATGGGGGGGCATGCTGCTGGTGATGTAGCCAGTCGATTGATGATTGAAACATTAGATGAAGCATGGCAGCAAATAGAAGCGCCTTTACCTGCAGCTGAAGTAGAAGCATGGTTAACAGCCCAGTTTTCTGCAGCAAACCAAACAATTTTAGATTATGCAAAAGCACACCCTGACTGTGAAGGGATGGGAACAACGGCGATTGCAGCTGTCTGCACCAATGATTATATTACGATTGCTCATGTCGGTGATAGCCGTGCCTATGTTTATCGAACAGAAGGGCTTATGCAACAAACGAATGACCATTCACTTGTAGCTGAACTCGTTCGAAGTGGGCAAATTTCAGTTGAAGAGGCAGATCACCACCCTCGCAGGCATGTGATTCTCCGAGCATTAGGAACGGATACAGATGTCGATGTGGATTGTTTTACATTAACAACCGATGGTGTATTGCTATTACTGTTGTGCTCAGATGGGCTATCCAATAAAGTGACCCAATTAGAACTACAAGAGGCGCTTGAGCGTGCCCGCACAAGTCATTTATCTGATATTGCAGCTGCACTGATTGCACGCGCAAATGAACGTGGTGGTGAGGACAATATTTCTCTTGCCCTCGTTCGTTATGAAGAGCGGGAAAATACAGGTGATTCGTCATGATTGGTGAACGAATTGGTGGACGTTATGTTGTTTTAGAAAATATTGGCGGCGGTGGCATGGCGAATGTGTATATGGCGCTGGACGTCATTTTAGATCGTCACGTCGCGGTGAAAGTGTTACAGCCCCAATTTTCTGAGGATGAGCAATTCATCCGTCGTTTTCGACGTGAAGCGGAAGCGGCGACAAGCTTGGCCCATCCTAATGTTGTCAATGTGTATGACGTTGGTGAAGAAGACCATTTATATTATATCGTGATGGAATATGTGAAAGGCCGGACACTCAAGCAAGTCATTGCGGAGGAGGGACCGCTGCCAATTCCCGTTGCCCTTGATTACTTTAAACAAATGTTGCAAGGAATCCACCACGCTCATACGATGCAAATTGTTCATCGAGACGTGAAGCCGCAAAATATTTTGATCAGTGAAGATGGGATTGCAAAAGTGACAGACTTCGGGATTGCGCGGGCGATTGATTCTGCGACAATTACGCATACAAATGCTGTGATGGGCTCGGTCCATTATTTATCACCGGAACAAGCACGTGGGGGCCATATTACATGCCGATCGGATTTGTATTCTCTTGGTATTGTTTTATTTGAAATGGTGACAGGGGAAATTCCTTTTTCGGGTGACACGGCCGTGTCGATTGCCATTAAACATTTGCAAAACGAGTTACCTTCTGTGCGAGAGCTTGTGCCAACAATTCCACAAAGCGTTGAGAAAATGATTCAAAAAGCAACAAGTAAAGATCCTGATCAACGCTATCATTCAGCGACAGAAATGATTGCTGCTTGTGACGTGGCATTATCGCCTGACGTTGCGCCAATCATGAGCTATGCTAATGAGCCGTCAACTGACAAAGATGATCAGGCTACGCGTGTGTTACCGGTTGTGACAGAGGATCAAAAAGATGAAGCAGCAAGAGAAGTAACGTCAGGTGGTGAATCAGAAAAAACGTCATCCGGCAAAAAAACAAAAAAGAAGCGCCGCAAGTGGCCGTGGATTGTTGCTGGATTACTTGCTTTAGTATTCACGGCATTCATTTTGGCACTGACTGTCCTCCCATCGTTGTTAGCAGTAGGAGAAGTTCGGGTAGCAGACGTTACCAATATGCCGTTAGAAGAAGCAACTGAGAAGCTTGAGTCGTTAAAGTTGAAAGTAGAAAGTGAGTATATGGCAAGTGATGAGGTCGAGCCTAACCATGTGGTGAAACAAAATCCAGTTGCTGATCGGTTAGTAAAAGAAGGATCGACAGTCACATTGTTTGTTAGTGCCCCACAAGATGAGCTGTCTCTTGATGACTATAAAGATTTGAGCGTGTCTCAAGCAACCCGCTTAATTGAACAGTTAGGGATGAAGGTCGAGACAATTGCACAAGAGTATGACGACCAAAAAGAGAATACAGTGCTATCACAAAATCCAGCGCCGGGAACAAAAGTAATCCCAGCAGAAACAACGATTGTTCTCACATATAGCGTCCCAACCGCTGTTCGTTTAGATGACTTAACAGGTTGGTCAGAAGAAGATGTACAAAAGTATTTGGATGATGTTGGGTTACGGGGGCGTTTCACGCATGAACCAGATGATCGTGTGGCGGCAGGAGGGGTGATTAGACAATCACCTGATCCAAGAAGTACGTTACAAAAAGGTGATAATGTCAATGTTGTTTTTTCAACTGGAAAGGAATCAAGCAACAGTGACCAACCGAATTTGCCGAAAGACGAGGCAGAGGCGCCTGAGCGTGAAAATCCTGGTGAGGCGGGCGATGATGCTGAACCAAGCATGGTTTATTTAGTGAAGCAAACCGTTGAAGTGTCTGAAGCACATCGGTCAGAAGGGCGCACATTTGACGTTCGTATTGTCAGTCAAGATGCAACGTCACAAGGGGATGAGAAAGTGGTTGTGGAAGAAACGATAGATGAGACAAAAACGTTTGAAATTCCGCTACGTGTGAGCCCAAGCTACAAAGGCTCGTTTGCTGTATATATTGATGGTGAGTTGGCGAGACAATCGGTCGTACGAGAGTACAAAGAATAGAGAAATATGGGGGAAACAATATGGCTAGCGGTGTCATTGTAAAAGCATTAGCCGGGTTCTATTATGTTCAAGATGGCGAGAGGTATGTCCAATGTCGGGCGCGCGGTTTGTTTCGAGAAAAGAAGCAAACCCCACTTGTTGGGGATCAAGTGATATACGAAGCCGAAAATGAAACAGAAGGTTATATTATGGCGCTTGAAGCACGTAAAAACGAGTTGAGCCGTCCCCCGATTGCCAACATTGACCAAGCGATACTCGTTTTTTCGGCGCGTGAACCAGATTTGCAGTTATTTTTGTTAGATAAATTGCTCATTCACATAGCGATACAGGAGATTGATACACTCATTGTTGTGACGAAGATAGACTTGTTGGAACCATCCGCGCGTAAACATATTGCAGAGCAGATGGAAGTGTATCGAGAAATCGGCTATCAAGTATTGTTCACATCGGCAAAAGATCGTGTTGCAGTCAATGATTTATGTCCTTATTTAGCGAACCGTATTTCCGTGTTGGCAGGGCAATCTGGGGTAGGCAAATCGTCGTTACTAAACGTCCTCTCACCGTCGTTACAATTAGAAACGAACAAAATCTCTACCCACTTAGGACGCGGTCGCCATACGACAAGGCATGTGGAATTGTTGCCGCTATTTTCTGGATGGATTGCTGATACACCAGGATTTAGCTCTCTTGACTTTACAGCGGTTGCAGTTGAGGATGTGCGG
The DNA here is from genome assembly GCF_038592975.1 of Bacillus sp. FSL W7-1360. NCBI lineage: Bacteria > Bacillati > Bacillota > Bacilli > Caryophanales > Bacillaceae > Bacillus > Bacillus sp. FSL W7-1360. The sequence continues at coordinate 745,098 of NZ_CP151950.1, forward strand.
TTTTACTTTCCAGAATTTGTATCCCGTATGGATGGCTGTAAATATCATGGTTGTTTACATGACAAAGAACCGGCTTGTGCGGTGAAACAAGCAGTGGCGAATGATGAGATTGCCGAGACGCGTTATAAGCACTATCTACAATTTTTAGAAGAGATTCGTAAGCAGAAAAGGAGATATTCACGATGACAAAAATTGCACCTTCAATTTTAGCAGCAGACTTTTCACGTATGGGCGAGTGTGTGACATCTTTAGAGAAGGCGGGTGCGGATTGGATTCATGTGGATGTCATGGATGGGCATTTTGTGCCGCCGATTACATTCGGTGCACAAATGGTTGAAGCGATCCGTCCATTGACGTCGTTGCCGATTGATGTGCATTTAATGGTCGAGAAACCAAGCAATCAAATTGCTGCATTTCAGCAAGCGGGTGCTGACTTACTGAGTGTACATGTAGAAGCGGAAGTGCACTTACATCGAACAATTACGGCGATTAAGGATGCAGGAATGAAGGCAGGGGTTGTGTTAAACCCAGCGACACCAGCGGCGCTTGTGGAGCCAGTATTATCAGAAGTAGACCTCGTGCTACAAATGACGGTGAATCCTGGATACGGTGGGCAAACGTTTATTTCATCTACATTAAAAAATATTGCGAGATTACGTCAATTCATTGATGAGCATCAATTAAAAGTTGAGATTCAAGTTGATGGTGGTGTCGATGTAGACACAGGTCGTCTTTGTCGTGAGGCAGGTGCAGATGTACTTGTGGCAGGGTCAGCGATCCTAAAAACGAGCGATTGGGCAAAAGCGATTCGGCACATTCGGGGTTAAAAGTGGACAATAATATGGAGAGACCAAATGTTACGGAAAACAGGTCTCTTTTTCTTTTCTTGCGCATACGCTAGTTAGTAATAATGGGTGGACACGTCGAGGGACTGCACCTTTGATCATAAAGGCGTGGTGTTCGTTTTTATAAGCGTGTACTCGCATCAAAAAGCTTTAGGCGTGTCAGTTTTGCTTGAGGAGGAGGAGCTATGAAATTCTACACGATCAAGTTGCCTAAATTTTTAGGGGGGTTCGTGCGGGTCATGCTCGGCTCATTTAAAAAAGGATGAGACAAAAATCACCGTGAGCGATTTTCACGGTGATTTTTGCGCAATTTATACGCGCTCAATATTTTTACCAAGTTTTTTTAATGCACGAGCAGAAACGTATACACGTTTAGGCTTACCATCAACTAAAATACGGACTTTTTGTACGTTCACACCCCAACGACGCTTTGTTTTATTCATCGCATGTGAGCGCTTGTTGCCTGAACGTGATGTACGTCCTGTAAGATAACATTCACGGGCCATGTGAGCCACCTCCTTCATCATCTGTTTCCAGACTTCAGTCACTCAAACATCTTAGCACATGCGCCGTAAGAAAGCAATGATAAAAAAAGATGCGTCTCATCTGGTTTTATCCCGATTTTTGTGACTATCTGCCATGTTTTGTAGTGCTCGATATGGAAAGGATAGAAAAATGCCTTTGTAAAATAAATGACAGTATAGTAAAATGACAATACGTATGTGCATTTTATGATACCTTAAGGAGGACAAACCATGACGATTGAATTAAAAACAGCGCTTGGTAACGTAGATGTTGCACACGATGTGATTGCGACGATTGCTGGAGGTGCAGCAACCGATTGTTACGGTATCGTAGGAATGGCTTCGCAAAAGCAAATTAAAGATGGTTTAAGTGATTTGCTTGGAAAAGAGAATTTTCGACGTGGGGTGATTATACGAGAAGAAGGAGATGAACTCCACATCGATATGTACATCATTGTTAGTTATGGTACGAAAATTTCCGAGGTGGCACATAATGTGCAGACAAAGGTGAAGTATAACCTTGAAAAAATGATTGGTCTTACTGTTGATTCGGTCAACATTTTCGTACAAGGGGTTCGGGTAACGAACCTATAGGAATGAAGGGGGCAGTATTGTGACTAGGAAGTTAGATGGCAAGGCGCTTGCATTGATGTTTGTTGAAGGGGGGAAGTCTCTAGCGGATCGTGTAGATGTGGTTGATTCATTAAATGTTTTTCCAGTGCCTGATGGAGATACCGGAACAAATATGAACTTAACGATGACATCAGGTGTCAAAGAAGTGCAAATGCATATGAAAGCAGATGTCGGAAGTGTTGCAGGTGCGTTTGCTAAAGGGTTGCTTATGGGCGCACGTGGCAATTCTGGTGTCATTTTGTCACAGTTATTTCGTGGATTTTCACAGTCCGTAAAGGGTAGCGAAGAATTGACAACAAAGCAGTTTGCCGAGGCGATTGATGCAGGTGTCCAAACAGCATATCAAGCGGTCATGAAACCAGTTGAAGGAACGATTTTGACCGTTGCAAAAGATACCGCAAAACATGCACAGCAAGTCGCTAAAAAAGAGACCGCGTTTGTCCCATTTATGAAGTCGCTCATTCAAGCAGCAGAGAAGTCCTTAAAGAGAACACCGGAACTGCTACCTGTTTTGAAAGAAGTAGGTGTTGTTGATTCTGGTGGACAAGGACTTGTCTATATTTACGGTGGTTTTTTACAAGCGCTCACAGGCGAACGGACAGAAATGACAGTGAGTGAGCCAGATATGAGTGATTTAATTAAAATCGAGCATCATCATATGCAAAATGCGCATAGTCATATTGCCACAGAAGAGATTGAATTTGGTTATTGCACAGAAGTGATGGTGAAGTTTGATGAAGAAAAGCTCACTAGTTCTCCATATGACGAAGAAGCTTTTCGGACCGAGTTGAGCAAAATCGGTGATTCTTTGCTCGTTGTTTCCGATGATGATCTATTGAAAGTGCATATTCACGCGGAGTATCCAGGTGAAGTGATCACTGCAGCACAATCGTACGGACCGTTAGTGCAGGTGAAAATTGAAAACATGCGTGCCCAACACGAGAACCTTGTCTCGCGTGGGACAGAGGATCATGCGGCGCCAACGCATCAACCAGAACAAAAACCATTGGCAGAGCTTGCCATTGTGACTGTCTCCATGGGAGAAGGGATTGAAAAGTTGTTTAAAGGTTTGGGTGCAAGTGAGGTGATCGCCGGTGGACAAACGATGAATCCAAGTACGGAGGATATTGTCGAAGCGATCAAGCGTGCCCATGCCCATCACGTACTCGTGTTACCGAACAATGGGAATATCGTCATGGCTGCTGAGCAAGCTGCTGAAATGTCCGATGTAGACGTTGCTGTGGTGCCCACGAAAACGGTCCCACAAGGCTTGGCAGCGTTGCTCGCTTTTAATCCTGCGAAAACCCTTGCAGAAAATGCTGAAGGGATGAAAGCAGCACTTGCAGAAGTCAAAACAGGAGAATTAACGTATGCAGTTCGTGACACTTATATTGACGAGCAAAAGATCGAAAAAGGCGATTTCATGGGGATTTTTAATAAAAAGATCGTCTCATCAAGCAAAGCGTTAATGACGAGCACCAAATCGTTGTTGCTGGCAATGATTGATGACGATAGCGAGATGTTAACAGTGATTTCCGGTGCTGACGCGAAGACAGAAGACACAGAAGCAATTGTCGCATTTGTTGAAGAGACATTCCCTGAAGTGGAAATGGATGTTGTTGAAGGTGGACAACCACTTTACTCGTATATCTTTTCTGTGGAATAACAAAATGGCATTTGTGACCTGTGTTTGGTAAAGGAGGGGAATCCAATGGGAACAATAAAAATTGTGACAGATAGTACAGCTGACATTCCAAAGGAATTGATTGATCAATACGGGATTACGGTCATTCCGTTGAATGTTCATTTTGGTGAGGAACAATACGAAGATGGCGTAACGTTGCTCGCAAATGATTTTTACGCAAAACTAACGGACAGTGACGTGATGCCACGGACATCGCAACCTTCGCCACAGCAATTTGAGGATTTATATCGTTCTTTAAAAGAAGATGGGGCGGATCATATTATTTCACTACATCTGTCTTCAAAGATGAGCGGCACAGTGCAGGCAGCGACGATTGCAAAAAAAGAGGTTGCTGGCGAGATCGATGTGCATGTATGCGATACGAAGCGGGCATCGTATGCAATTGGTTTGATTGTGGTAGAAGTAGCGAAGCGAGCGGCAGCAGGAGAAAGCAATGAGGCGTGTCTCGCGCGGCTAGATGAAATGCTTCACGATGCAACGGTATACTTTATGGTTGATACGTTGGAATTTCTGCAAAAAAATGGTCGAATCGGTAAAGCAGCAGCACTTCTAGGTTCTTTATTAAAAATGAAACCGATTTTATCGTTAAATGAGGCAGGAGAAGTTTATCCTCACGAAAAAGTGCGTGGACAGAAAAAAGCGGTCGTACGTATGCTTTCGTTGTTGGAAGCACAATATAAGCAGGCATATGTATCTGTCGGGATTTCTCATGCACAAAATGAACCGTTAGCAAATGAATTAGCTGAAAAGGTTCGGCAGCAGTTTAATGTCGAATCGATTGTTATTACAAATATCGGCGCGGTTATCGGTGCGCATGTCGGACCAGGCACAGTGTCGTTATCAATGATGCATGCAAAAACGTAATAAAAAAGGTTGCCGCACGAGACGAGTATGGCAACCTTTTTATTAGGAATGAGATTTCCGAGGCAAGGAGGGAGCCAAATGAAGTTCCGCACAGTTTTTGATATCATTGGTCCAGTCATGATCGGACCATCAAGTTCACATACAGCTGGGGCTGTACGGATTGGCAAAGTTGCCAGAACATTGTTTGCTGAGACGCCACAGTCGGCAGATATTTATTTTTACGGGTCTTTTGCAAAGACATATCGTGGGCATGGCACAGATGTGGCTGTTATTGGGGGATTACTCGATTATGAAACAAATGACGAACGCATTCGTGACGCATTTTTTCATGCAAAACAAGCACAATTAGATGTACGTATCCATAAAGAAGATACATTGACAGCGCACCCGAATACAGTACGGATTCGACTTCACTCAGATGAAAAGCAGCTTGAACTTGTTGGGATCTCAATTGGTGGGGGCAAGATTGAAATTATTGAGTTGAATGGTTTCGCGTTGCGACTATCAGGGAATCATCCTGCAATTTTAGTTGTGCATCAAGATCGTTACGGTGCCATTGCGGCGGTGAGCAATGTATTAGCGAAACATGCCGTCAATATTGGTCACATGGAAGTATCGCGTAAAGAAAAAGGGGAAGAGGCGTTGATGGTCATGGAAGTCGATCAAAATGTGGATGCGCCTTTACTTCAAGAATTACAGACGTTACCGCATATTTTGCACGTGTCAAAAATTCATGAGTAGGAGGTGTGAAGAATGGTCATGTTTAAAAGTGTCGCAGCGCTCGTGGAAGTAGCTGAATCAACAGGGAAACCGATTTCTGAAGTGATGATCACACAAGAAATGGATGTAACAGGGTTAGCCCGTGAAGTGATTATGGAACGGATGCGTGTGAACTTAGAGACGATGGAAAAAGCTGCGCAGCGCGGTATTACAGAAGATGTTGAATCTGTTTCTGGTCTGACAGGTGGCGACGGGAAGAAACTGATGGCATACATTGCGGAAGGCAACGCAATTGGAAGTGAGGTGACGCTTGGAGCAGTTGCTCGGGCAATGGCAACGAACGAAGTGAATGCAGCGATGGGGACAATTTGCGCAACACCGACAGCGGGATCAGCAGGCGTTGTGCCAGGTGTGTTGTTTGGTGTTGAAGAAAAATTACGGCCAACGGAAGAACAAAAGCTGGCATTTCTTTTTACAAGTGGCGCGTTTGGGTTTGTGATCGCCAACAACGCCTCAATCTCAGGTGCAGCAGGTGGCTGCCAAGCAGAAGTCGGCTCAGCGACAGGGATGGCTGCTGCAGCACTCGTTGAATTAGCAGGTGGCACACCCCAACAATCAGCGGAGGCAATGGCCATCGCACTAAAAAATATGCTCGGTCTCGTTTGCGATCCGGTTGCTGGCTTAGTGGAAGTGCCGTGTGTCAAGCGGAATGCAGCAGGCGCATCGCTTGCGATCACTGCTGCGGATATGGCGTTAGCCGGTATTACAAGCCGGATCCCGTGTGATGAAGTGATCGCAGCGATGTATCGGATTGGACAAACAATGCCAGAGACATTACGAGAAACAGGTGAAGGCGGACTTGCGGCAACCCCGACCGGTCGCGCGCTGGAAGCAAAAGTATTTGGTACAAAGACACCGACTTCTCCTTGAATCTTGCAAACGTACCTGTAACAGAGGTGAAAGGGGTTGGGGAGGAGAGCGCAAAACAATTGGCAGCGTTAGGCGTGACGTCTATCGCTCATTTGCTTGCATACTTTCCCTTTCGTTACGAGGACTATGAACGAAAAAGCGTTACCGAAGCCAGGCATGATGCACGTGTAACAATGGAGGGTGTCATTCAAGATACACCGTCGATCCGCTATTATGGACGTAAGAAAAACCGGTTGACATTTCGGATGTTGACAGAGGATGTCCTTATATCCGTCACACTATTTAACCGCGCGTTTTTAAAAAGTAAACTGACGATCGGTAGTGCAGTGACAGTGACAGGGAAGTGGGATCAGCATCGTTTGGCTTTGACAGCAAGTGAATTGCAACTGGGGTTGAGTCAGCGTGATGAGGAGATGTCATCTGTTTATCATGGTGCCGGGAAATTGACGAGTAGAGTGTTGCACAAATGGATGGTAAACGCTTTAACACAATTTGGTGAGCACATTGTTGAGCCATTGCCATTCACATTGCGAGAAAAATATCGCCTCATCGACAAGCGTAAAACGATTGAATTACTACATGTGCCAGAAAGCCCAGAAGCTGTCCGGCAAGCACGACGTCGCTATGTCTATGAAGAATTTTTGCTGTTTCAGCTGAAAATGCATGTGGCGAAAGCGCGGCAACGACAGGCAGAGGAAGGTGCATCACTAACGATTGTGCCAACAGCAACGGATAAGTTCCTTCATTCGCTTTCGTTTACTTTGACAGAGGGGCAACAACAAGCGTTGAAAGACGTGTTCGCAGATTTACGTGCGCCTTATCGAATGAACAGGCTATTACAGGGCGATGTTGGTTCTGGGAAAACAGTTGTCGCTGCCGCATGTATGTTTGCGGTTGCCAATACAGGAAACCAAAGTGCGTTAATGGTGCCAACAGAGATTTTAGCAGAGCAACATAGTGCGTCGTTGCAAACCTGGTTTGCTCCATTTGGACTTGAAGTCGTGTTGCTTGTAGGTTCTCTTACGGCAAAGCGCCGACGAGCAGCCTTAGCGAAGATCGAGTCAGGCGAGGCAGCAATTGTTGTTGGGACACATGCACTCATTCAAGAAACGGTTTCATTTCACTCACTTCGCTTTGTTGTCATTGATGAGCAACATCGGTTCGGTGTCGCCCAGCGGAGGTTGCTAAGAGAAAAAGGCGTACATGCGGATATGTTGTTTATGACCGCGACCCCGATCCCACGCACGCTTGCAATTACAGCGTTTGGTGATATGGACGTCTCGGTTTTGGCAGAGCTCCCTGCAGGACGAAAGCCAATTGATACATATTGGCTGCAGCCCGATCTTTTACCACGAGTGCTCGGATTTATGGAGAAAGCGTTGCGCCAAGGCGAGCAGGCATATGTCATTTGTCCACTCATTGAAGAATCAGAGCAGCTAGACGTGCAAAACGCGATGGATCTTCATACGCAGCTTGTCCAGCATTTTGCGCCTAACTTTGAAGTTGGACTCATGCATGGACGTTTGGCGGCATTTGAAAAAGAAGAAGTGATGGATGCATTCGTAAAAAATGAAGTCCAAATACTCGTATCGACGACGGTCGTTGAAGTTGGCGTGAACGTACCGAATGCGACAGTGATGGTCATTTATGATGCCGACCGATTCGGGTTGTCACAATTACACCAGTTACGCGGACGCGTTGGGCGTGGAGAAGCGAAATCGACGTGTGTCTTACTTGCTGCGCCAAAAACAGAAGTAGGGAAAGAACGGATGCGAATGATGACCGAAACAAATGATGGCTTTGAATTGGCAGAGAAGGATTTAGCTATTCGTGGACCAGGTGATTTTTTTGGCGCAAAACAAAGTGGTCTGCCAGATTTTAAACTTGCTGATGTGACACATGATTATCGGACATTGGAAGTCGCGCGTCAGGATGCTGCAGAGATTGTCTCAACAGGCGCACTATATGAAGATGAAGCTTATAAGGAATTGTTAAACCTCTTAACGGAAGAAGGGGTTTTTACTGAAACAAAACTAGACTAACGCTTGCCACGGGTGACCAATCATTATATACTAGTCTTAGTACCTAGTCACATTATTTGTTAAAAGCAAGAGAAGGGTCATCGGACGGGTGATATGAGGATGAGACAAAAAAAGCAACTACGCCAAAAAAACTTGTAGAAACGTTAGCGCAAAATCCTTTTATGACCGATGAGGAATTAGCGGCTTATTTCTCGGTGAGCATTCAAACGATTCGGCTTGACCGACTCGAACAAAATATACCTGAATTACGCGAACGCATTAAAGACGAAGCGATTCGAAAACGGGATACAGTTATTGCCTTACACCCAGACGAAGTATTTGGGGAGATTGTCGACTTGCAATTAGATGAACATGCGATCTCCATTTTTGATGTTGGCAAGGAGCATGTATTTGCGCGTAGCGGGATTGCGCGTGGGCATCATTTATTTGCGCAAGCGAACTCCCTCGCTGTAGCGCTCATCAATGAGGCGCTCGCTTTAACGGCAAAAGCGCACATCCATTTTACAACGCCAGTGAAAGAAGGATCGCGTGTCATTGCCAAGGCGGTTGCTTGTGTGGATGATCAAGGACGCACGCTTGTGACGGTGACAAGTCGCGTGCAACAAGAGATTGTGTTTAAAGGTGAGTTTTTCATGTATCGTGGGACGGTATCGTCACCTGAAGAAGAAGGGGGAAACGATGATGAGACTCGTGATTGATGCTATGGGTGGCGACCATGCACCTCGTGCGCATGTCGCTGCAGCAGAACAAGCGATTGCCGCATTTCCATCATTGCAAGTAACATTGATTGGAGATGAAACGGCGATCCGTGCTCATTTACGTGATGAAACGCGAATCACCATTGTACATACAGATGAGCAAATTGAAGATACAGACAAGCCGACGACGGCTGTCCGACGTAAGAAGCAAGCATCAATGGTGCTTGCTGTCCAAGAGGTGAAAGAAGGGCGTGCAGATGCATGTATTTCTTCGGGCAATACAGGCGCGTTGATGACCGCAGGGTTACTTTATGTTGGAAGACTGAAAGGGATTGACCGTCCAGCATTATCGCCGATGTTGCCGACACAGGATGGAAAAGGATTTTTACTTTTGGATGTCGGTGCCAATATGGACGCCAAGCCGGAGCACTTGTTACAATATGCAATTATTGGTGATGCGTATATGAAACGGGTGCGCGATGTTGCTAAGCCGCGAATTGGTTTGCTCAACGTTGGTTCAGAAGCAGGTAAAGGAACAGAGCTAACGAAAGCAGCCTTTTCCTTGCTAGAAAACAGTGATTTACATTTCGTTGGTAACGTAGAAGCACGTGATTTGCTTGACGGGGTGTGTGATGTCGTTGTATGTGACGGATTTTCTGGCAACCTTGTTTTAAAGTCAATTGAAGGCACCGCAAAGATGATCTTTGCGATTTTAAAGCAACAGTTAACGAGCACGTGGTCAGCCAAACTTGCAGCCGGGGTATTAAAACCTCACTTCAAGGAAATCAAAGCAAAATTAGATTATGCTGAGTACGGCGGGGCTGGTTTATTCGGATTAAAGGCACCCGTCATTAAAGCGCACGGCTCTTCAGATGCACAAGCGTTGTTTCATGCCATTCGCCAAGCGCAGCTAATGGTTGAACAACAAGTTGTACAAGTCATTCGTGAAAATTTACCAGAATAAGGTGATACCATGACGAAACGAGCGTTTTTGTTCCCTGGACAAGGGGCACAAAAAGTAGGAATGGGACAGGAACTGTTTGCAACGGAAGCAGAAGCACAAAATTTATTGCATCAAGCAGATGAAATACTAGGTTTGTCTTTGTCAGCAATGATACTTGATGGGCCGGAAGAAGATTTAAAGCGTACAGCCTACGCTCAGCCGGCACTCGTAACAATGAGTGCGGCAGTGTTGTCACTGTTCCAATCCGCTGGCATTCGAGCCGATTACGTTGCCGGTCATAGTTTAGGAGAATATAGTGCGTTATTTGCGAGTGAAGCATTTTCTTTTCAAGATACCGTGCGACTTGTGCACGAGCGTGGCAAATTGATGGAGCAGGCCGTACCAAACGGTCAGGGGACAATGGCCGCAGTATTAGGACTAGAACAAGCAACACTTGAGTCGATCGTGGCACAAGTGTCAAATGGGAATGAAGTTGTTGAGCTTGCTAACTTGAATTGTCCGGGTCAAATTGTCATTTCCGGGACGAAAGCAGCAGTGGAAGCAGCAGGTGAGAAGGCGAAGGAAGCGGGGGCACGCCGGGTGATGCCGCTGGCAGTGAGTGGGCCGTTTCATTCATCATTAATGAAACCTGCCGCAGAAAAATTTGCGCAAGTATTGGCAGAAACAGATGTAGCAACATTACGTACCCCGCTAATCTCAAATGTTAGTGCCGACGTGGTGACATTACCAGAAGTTGTCCGCACGCAATTGGTGGAACAAATTTATTCCCCAGTTCGATTTGAGGAAAGTATTCGGCGGATGATTGCCCTTGGGGTGGATACGTTTATTGAAATTGGTCCAGGAAACGTGCTTACCGGTCTTGTCCGCAAAATCGACCGCAGTATGAACGCATTTTCCGTACAAGACAAAGCTTCGTTTACAAAAACAATGGAAGCATTATCCTCTTAAAAGGAGTGAAAAGCATGTTGGAAAATCAAACGGCGATTGTCACCGGTGCATCGCGGGGGATTGGTAAGGCCATTGCACTCGAATTAGCAAAGGCAGGAGCAAATGTTGTTGTAAACTATGCTGGCAGCGAGGCACGTGCAGCTGAAGTGGTAGCTGAGATTCAAGCTTTAGGGAGAGAGGCTGTTGCTTATCAAGCGGATGTGTCACAAAGCGAACAAGTGACAGCGATGATTAAAGATACATTAGCACAATTCGGTAAAATTGATATTCTCGTCAATAATGCAGGGATTACACGGGACAATTTGCTCATGCGTATGAAAGAACAAGAGTGGGATGAGGTATTGGACATCAATTTAAAAGGGGTCTTTCATTGCGCGAAAGCAGTGAGTCGGTCGATGATGAAGCAACGCTCTGGTCGCATTATTAACGTTGCTTCCGTTGTGGGTGTCATGGGGAATACTGGACAGGCAAACTATGTTGCGGCGAAAGCAGGTGTCATTGGTTTAACGAAATCGCTGGCACGGGAACTTGCCGCCCGCAATATTCGTGTCAATGCTGTTGCGCCCGGTTTTATTACAACAGAGATGACAGATAGCCTTGGGGAAGACATTCAGACACAATTGCAAGCACAAATTCCCCTTGGAACATTGGGAGAACCAGAAGATGTTGCGCGTGTTGTCCGTTTCTTGGCAAGCGAAGATGCATCGTATATGACAGGACAAACAATTCACGTGGATGGTGGCATGGTGATGCCGTAATCGGAGGTCAAAGGAAGTTTATAGTGAAGAGGGTTTTAACTTCTGACTTCTGTATTCCGGTCTAGTATGTTACAATGCTTTTGGTTGTTACTTTGAAAGGGGGTGAATGTTGTGTCAGATACATTAGATCGGGTAAAAAAAATCGTTGTTGAACATCTTAATGTAGAAGAATCAGAAGTGAAACTTGAAGCTTCTTTCAAAGAAGATTTAGAAGCGGACTCACTTGATGTTGTTGAGCTTGTCATGGGACTTGAGGACGAGTTTGAGCTGGAAATTGCTGATGAAGACGCAGAAAAGATTGCTACAGTTGCAGATGTTGTGGATTACATAGAGCGCAACAAGTAATCATCCAGAGATTCTAGACCAGAAACCAGAAGTCGGGGTGGGGGAAGTTCTTCAATACCACTACCTCTGATCTCTGGTGACTGATTTCTTTACGCTGGGAGCGTGTCCGCCTTATTAATGAGGCGGGTTTTAATGTTTCATAAAAGAAAAGGTTTTGATACAATTAATAGAGAATTTGTTTGTTGTGCACAAAACAATGTAGGGGGTGATATAATGGGCCAATCTGAAAAGTTTCAAAGGAGAGCAAAGACATTAAATCCAAGGCGAATCATTTTAGACAAGCAGCAAAAAGTATTATTTACAAATTTACTCGATCACCTTGGACTGACATTTAAACAAGAATCAGTGCTCATTCAAGCATTTACCCATTCTTCCTATGTGAATGAGCACCGAATATCTTCTTATAATAACGAGCGGTTAGAGTTTCTAGGTGATGCAGTGTTAGAATTAGCTGTATCGCAATATTTATATAGAACCTATCCGAGTATGAGCGAAGGCGATATGACTAAATTGCGGGCATCAATTGTGTGTGAGCCCTCATTAGCTCAATTTGCAGAGGAGCTACAATTTGGTCAACTTGTCTTACTAGGAAAAGGAGAAGAAGTTACAGGTGGACGTACAAGACCAGCGCTTTTAGCGGATGTATTTGAAGCTTTTGTTGGGGCACTATACATTGATCAAGGATTAGAAGCGGTGTTCTCGTTTTTGACACAGACGATGTATCCTAAGATTAAAGAAGGTGCTTTTCACACAAAGGTAGATTTTAAAAGTCAGCTACAAGAGCTTATTCAACAAGATAACCGTGGGAAGCTACAATATGTCATTATCCACGAACGTGGTCCCGCCCATGACCGGGAGTTTGTTTCTGAAGTTCGTTTGAATGAAGAGGCGATTGGAACGGGTTCAGGTCGCTCCAAAAAAGAATCAGAACAATTTGCGGCAAAAGAGGCGCTTGCTCAGTTAAACAAACATCTACGCTAGCACGCCTATAGAAAGAAATGCGCCAAAAAATTTGAGGAGAAATAAAAAAGGAGGCGATCGCACGCTTCCTTTTTTCAGGTCATTAATTTGATGTACCTCTCAATTGACCTAGTTCTTGGACAATCTCATCTAACTCATGGATGGAAAAAGACGGTTGTCTCATAATGTGTGCATGTAAATCTCGTAAGTCGTCATGGTGCGCAGTGCTGACAGCATCAGCCTTAATGACGCTGGCATTGACGATATTTAGCTTCTTTTTAATATCTGACAACATCGCATCAACTTCTTCAACGGTATATAATTGTGTCAAATGTCTCATCTCCTCTGTCGGACAATACTTATACGATAACATGAAATGAGACAGGGTCCAACAAAAAAATGTGTGAGTTTTGGAAGTGGAGAGAAAGTGAGGAGGAGTGTATGTTCCTCAAGCAATTAGAAGTAAAGGGATTTAAATCTTTTGCTGCAGCAATGACGATTGAATTTACACCGGGTCTGACGGCGGTTGTCGGTCCGAACGGGAGTGGAAAAAGTAATATTGCCGATGCGATTCGCTGGGTACTAGGAGAACAGAGCGTACGGTCATTACGAGGTGCGCGCATGCAAGACGTCATTTTTGCTGGTAGTGACACGAGAAAAGCGGTCAATGTCGCAGAAGTGACGTTAGTATTAAACAATGATGAAGGCCGTTTACCGCTCCCGTATCATGAAGTCAGTGTCACTAGGCGTTTGTACCGTTCGGGTGAGAGCGAATACTTGCTAAACCGGCAGCCGTGTCGCTTGAAAGATATTACGGATTTGTTTTTAGATTCAGGACTCGGTCGTGAAGCGTACTCGATCATCGGTCAAGGGAAAGTTGAAGAACTCTTAAGTAGTAAGCCAGAAGATCGGCGCGTCATTTTTGAAGAGGCTGCCGGCGTGTTGACATATAAAACACGAAAGAAAGAAGCGTTGAAGCGATTAACACAAACTGAGGAAAATTTGTTGCGTGTGACGGATGTGTTAATAGAATTAAATGAGCAAGTGCAGCCATTAGAAGAGCAAGCGGCCATCGCGAAAGAGTATATTCATTTGAGTGATACGTATCGCGCGCTTGATATTCAAATTCTCGCGCATGAAATGGGGGAATTACATACCGATTGGACGCAAGCATCTGCGCAGTTGTCGGCAATAAAAGGACAACTGGACGTGCGACAAGTAACATTGGCAGAATCAGAACAAACATTGCGCAAGTATCGCGATGAACATGAAGCGTTACAAACGCAGTGGCGAGAGACGCAAAATGAATTGCTTACGGTGAGTGAAGCACTCGAAAAAAATGAAGGTCTGAGGAATGTGCTGGTAGAGAGAAAAAAGCATGCTGAGCAAAGTGGCGAGCAATTGCGCGCCACGATGGCGACACAAAAGCAGCACATTCAGCAGTTGAAAGAAAAACTTGCTAAATTACTTGCGGATCGTAAACAACTACAGGATCAGCTTCAAGAAATGGCATCCACTTTGCATGAAGTAAAACAAGCGTTGTCGTTAACAGAAAAAGATATTGAGCGTCAAATTGAAGATGCGAAAAGTGACTATATTGAGCGGCTGAATGAGCAGGCATCATTGCGTCATGAGAAACGCTATTTAACGGAGCAACAAAATCAACGTACCCGTAGTTCGCGTCGAACGACCGAAGCTCAGGAAAAGTTACAAGCTGAGCACGAAAAGCTGCAGGCGCGGTTGCGCGTATTAGAAGACGAACATACAGCGCTTGCGACCGCATATGAAGCGGCCAAGCGTGCAACCGCGCATGCGTTGGAAATGGAAGAAACCGCGCGGACCCGTTTCTATAAACAAGAAGCAACTTTGTATGAGGCATACGGCACCGAGCAAAAAATAAAAGCAAGACAAGAAGCGTTGCAAGAACTGGAAGATGCCCACGCTGGATTTTTCCATGGTGTAAAAGAAGTGTTAAAACAACGGGAAAAGGGATTGTCTGGTGTCGTTGGTGCGGTGGCAGAATGCTTGCGTGTGTCGAAGCGGTTTGAGACAGCGATTGATGTAGCGCTTGGCGCCCAAATGCAACATATCATTGTGCAAGATGAACATTCGGCACGGACGGCAATCAACTTTTTAAAGAAAAACCGTTTAGGACGCGCGACCTTTTTGCCACTGGCGACGGTTCAAGGTAAAACGATGCCGGAGCACGTCCATCATGCGCTTGCACAAACAGAAGGTTTTCTCGGACTGGCATCGGCACTCATTACGTATGATGTTACTTACGAAAAAGCAATGCAGCATTTACTTGGGACAACGGTGATTGCGGAGGACTTGCCAGCAGCAAACCGGCTCGCAAAAGTTGCCCGTTACCGGTTTCGTATCGTTACGCTCGCGGGTGAAGTGGTGAGCCCGGGTGGTGCAATGACCGGTGGGAGTTTGAAACAAAACCAGTCTTCAATCTTGCAACGTAAGCGTGAGCAAGAAGAATTAAAGCAACAATATGAGCAGGTGCAACAAGAAATTACGCGTTTAGAGCAACAAGTGAAGCAACGAGCAGCAGCAAAAGCACAACACCAACAAACGTTGCAGGAATTAAAACGGACAGAGGAAGCGAAGCAGCAAGCGTGGCGTGCAAAAGAGGATGAGCTTGCGCGTGTACGTGAAGAGGTGCGTGCGCTGACGCAAGAAAAAGCGCGTGTTGATCGACAAAACGAAGAGAGAGACACAGAAGCGCGTGCCGATCAACAGCGTCTACAGCAACTAGCTAACTCCGAACAGGAACTAGTTGTAAAGATTCAAGCAGTGACAGATAAGATCGCTGCCCTTGAAAAGCAACGGGCAACGCAGCAACAATCAAAAGAAACGTTGCAGGCGAAGCAAACAGAGTTGCGTATTAAGCAAGCTGAATGCAAACAACAATTGCACCATGTTGACACGCACATAGAGGAAGTACGTGAGTCACTTGCGCAAGTGGAGCAAGCGTTAGCTGTGAATGAAGAGGCGGATGCTTCGCACGGTCGGAACCATGACGCACAAACGGAATCAGAAACGACACTCGCCCAGAAAATTGCTGCGGGCGCGCAACAGAAACAAACATTGACAGCACAAGTTACAGCGTTAGAGGCAAAACGAATTGATTTAAATGAGCGCTATGCTGCGCTAGAGCAGGCCGTTCAGGAGGAACAAGCCGTTTATGCGCGTTTGCAAGCCGAGAGTCAAAAACTAGATGTCCATGTGAACCGCCTGGATGTTGACCTTGATTATCGTTTAAACCGACTCAGTCAAACGTATGAATTATCATATGAAGCAGCGGTCGAAGCATATCCGCTGAGCGGTAACATTGATAAAGTCCGAACAGAGCGCGCACTTGTGGAACGTTCACTTGACGAAATTGGACCAGTGAATACGGGCGCGATTGAGGAATATGAACGGGTCCAAGCACGTGTGTCCTTTCTTACAGCGCAGCAAGAAGATTTACAGGCAGCGCGCGTGTCTTTAGATAAAGCGATCGCAGAAATGGATGAAGAAATGACACGACGCTTTAGTGAAACATTTGCGCGGATTCGTGGCCACTTCCAAGATGTGTTTAAACAATTATTTGGTGGTGGCGACGCCGACCTCCTGTTGACAGCACCACAACAACTACTGGAAACCGGCGTGGAGATTATGGTGCGTCCACCGGGAAAAAAGCGGCAATTACTTGCTCTCTTATCAGGCGGGGAGCGTGCGCTCACGGCGATTGCCTTATTATTTGCGATGTTACGGGTGCGTGCGGTGCCGTTTTGTGTACTGGATGAGGTAGAAGCAGCGCTTGATGAGGCGAATGTCAGTCGTTTCGCGCAATACTTGCATACGTTGGCGCAAGAAAATCAATTCATTGTGATCACGCACCGAAAAGGAACAATGGAAGAAGCGGACGTGCTCTATGGGGTGACAATGGAGGAGTCTGGTGTATCGCGGCTTGTTTCGGTTAAACTGGAAGAGACGGCGCAATTCATAGAAAGCTAGGAGGAGATAGACATGAGTTTTTTTAAGAAGCTAAAAGAAAAAATGACGAAACAAACAGTGGAAGTGACGGACAAATTTAAGCATGGTCTCGAGAAGACGAGAACGAATTTTTCTGAAAAGATGAATGCCCTCGTTGCCCGGTATCGAAAAGTAGACGAAGATTTCTTTGAAGAACTAGAAGAACTTTTTATTGGTGCTGATGTCGGCGTCACAACGGTGATGACGCTCGTAGATTCATTGCGAGAGGAAGCGAAGTTACGCAATTTAAAGGAGACGAAAGACTTATTGCCGATGATTTCAGAGAAGCTCGCTGCGCTACTAGAAAAAGAAGGTGATGATTTATCACTACATTTTGAAGAAGAAGGCTTGACGGTGTTTCTCGTTGTCGGTGTGAATGGTGTCGGGAAAACGACGTCGATTGGAAAGCTCGCCCATCGTTTGACGCAGGAAGGCAAGTCTGTTGTCCTTGCAGCCGGTGACACATTTCGCGCCGGAGCGATTGAACAATTGGAAGTATGGGGTGAGCGCGTAGGCGTCCCTGTTATTAAGCAACAATCGGGGTCAGACCCAGCAGCTGTCATGTATGATGCGATTCAGGCGGCGCGGGCCCGTAAGGCAGATGTGCTCATTTGTGATACAGCCGGGCGTTTACAAAACAAAGTGAATCTCATGAATGAGCTAGCTAAAGTGAAACGTGTCATTGAACGTGAAGTGCCTGGGGCACCACACGAAGTGTTGCTCGTGCTTGATGCCACAACGGGGCAAAATGCGCTATCGCAGGCGAAAATGTTTGGCGAGACGACAGATGTGAGCGGGCTCATTTTAACGAAACTAGATGGCACCGCAAAAGGTGGTATTGTCATGGCGATTCGTCAAGAGCTAGACTTGCCAGTGAAGTTTATCGGATTAGGAGAACAAAAAGATGACTTACAGCCATTTTGTGCGGAGCAATTTGTTTATGGATTATTCAAAGAGCTGGTCGAGGAAGAGGGAGCGTAACTTTCATACTTGCTGTTAAGAAAAAAACTTGACAGAACAATATTGATGCGGTAGTATATGTATTCGTAGACGAATCGTCTAGTGTTCTAAATGGCTTTCTTTGTGAAGTACCTTGGCACATGGATATGACTGAACAAGGGGCGGATCACTTGCTTGATAAAACATTACGCATGAATTACTTGTTAGATTTTTATCAGTCCTTGTTAACGGAAAAACAGCATCAGTACATGTCCTTATATTATTTAGATGACCTCTCACTTGGAGAGATCGCTGAGGAATATGAGGTAAGCCGACAAGCTGTTTATGACAACATTCGCCGGACAGAAGTGATGCTTGAGGAATATGAAAGAAAGCTTGGGTTACTCGCAAATTCTATACGACGTCGCGAACTGTTGGCTGAGTTACGTGTCGCAATGGATGAAAATCGCGGACGAGCAACCTATGATGCGATTATAGACCGCATTGGGCGGCTTGATTCATAACACACAGCACGCGTTCAAGGTGAGAAGATATTTGCCAAGGAGGCGATTACATGGCATTTGAAGGACTTGCCGCACGCCTACAAGAAACATTAAAGAACATCCGCGGCAAAGGAAAAGTAAGCGAGCAAGATGTCAAGGACATGATGCGCGAAGTTCGACTCGCTTTACTCGAAGCAGATGTGAACTTTAAGGTCGTAAAACAGTTCATTGCTAATGTGAAAGAAAAAGCACTCGGGCAAGAAGTGATGAAGAGTTTAACACCTGGTCAACAAGTCATTAAAGTTGTGAATGAAGAGTTGACAGCACTCATGGGCACCGAACAAAGCAAGATAGCGGTAGCTAAAAAGTCACCAACGGTTGTCATGATGGTCGGTTTGCAAGGCGCAGGAAAGACGACGACGACAGCAAAGCTAGCGAGCCATTTAAGGAAGCAACATAATCGTAACCCGCTACTTGTTGCCTGCGATGTATACCGCCCAGCAGCAATTCAGCAATTGCAAACGCTTGGGAAACAAGTTGAGATGCCTGTCTTTTCACTAGGAGACAAAGCAAATCCAGTGGATATTGTCAAACAAGCGATGCAGCAAGCTGAAGCAGAGCATCATGACTATGTCCTCATTGATACAGCGGGGCGCTTGCACATTGATGAGACGCTGATGACAGAGCTTGCTGACATTAAATCGATGGTTCAACCGGATGAGATTTTGCTCGTTGTTGATGCGATGACGGGACAAGATGCTGTCAATGTCGCTGAGGCATTCCATGAGCAACTTGACGTCACTGGGGTCGTATTAACAAAGCTTGATGGTGACACGCGCGGAGGTGCGGCGCTCTCTATTAAAGCAGTGACGAACACACCGATTAAGTTTGCAGCAACAGGTGAGAAAGTGGACCAGTTTGAGCCATTCCATCCTGACCGTATGGCTTCGCGGATTCTTGGCATGGGCGATGTCCTTTCATTAATAGAGAAAGCACAAACGCATGTTGACGAAGAGAAAGCGCGTGAGCTCGAGAAGAAATTAAGGTCAATGGACTTTACATTTGATGATTTTCTTGAGCAACTTGATCAAGTGAAAAGCATGGGACCACTTGAAGATTTGCTAGGCATGATACCAGGGATGAACAAAGCCAAAGGGTTGAAAAACTTGAAGGTGGACGATCAACAACTTGTTCGTGTCGAAGCAATCGTCCGATCTATGACCCCACTTGAAAAGCAAGATCCAAGCGTCATTAATGGTAGTCGCCGTCGCCGGATTGCAAAAGGAAGCGGGACGACAATTCAAGATGTCAACCGTCTACTTAAGCAGTTTGAAGATATGAAGAAGATGATGAAACAAATGAGTGGCATGCAAGGCGGAAAAGGGAAAAAGAAAAAAGGTTTCCCGGGTATGAAACTCCCATTTTAAAGAAAAATCTTGTCCTCTTCTGTAAGTTTGTGGTATGATTAAAAATTGTGGTTAATTATTTTTGGAGGTGTACAGCAAATGGCTGTAAAAATTCGTTTAAAACGTATGGGTTCAAAAAAGGCACCATTTTATCGTGTTGTCGTAGCAGATTCACGCTCACCGCGTGATGGTCGCTTTATCGAGGAAATCGGCACATATAATCCGGTTGCTGAGCCAGCACAAGTGAACATTAAAGAAGAAAAAGCACTTGAGTGGATGTTAAAAGGCGCTAAGCCATCTGACACAGTGCGTAACTTGTTTTCAAAAGCTGGTTTAATGGAAAAGCTCCATAACGAAAAAAATAGTAAGTAGTAAATCTTCCTAAAGGAGGGTGTCATGAAAGCTTTAGTTGAACATATCGTACGATCAATTGTTGATCATCCAGAGGACGTTCAAGTTGAAGAAGCTCATGAAGAGAAAGTGCATGTGATACGCCTTTTTGTACATCCCGACGACAAAGGAAAAGTGATTGGAAAACAAGGAAGAACGGCAAAAGCCATCCGCGCCGTTGTGCACGCAGCTGCAACAGGGGGACAACAGCGACGGGTGCGCTTAGACATTGTCGAGTAGCAATCAAAGGGCGGGGAATACCTAGCCCTTTTTTGCGTATTTTAAGGAGGGACGAATAAAGATGAGGTTTGTTAAGCCTGTCAGAGTGAAACACATTTTGACAGAACAAAAAAGACAAGAAATTACAGATAAATTCACTGCACGCCGGCAAAGATTTCGGCACGAACAAGAACAGTTAAAGTTTCAATTACAAAAAGCGTTACGCGATGCTAAAACGGCAGGGCGTCAAGATGAGTTACGCCATCGCTATAAAATGGAAATTGCTGATCGGGAAAATCGCTTAGAGTTAATGGATTTTAAAGAAGAGCAATTGCGTATGTTACCACTTGGGGCTGAGCTCGACATGGGTACGACCGACATGATTGTTGATTTAGAAGTAGGTGACCGTTGGATTGATGGCGACAAATCGCTTGCCGTTGTAATTAAAGATGGTTATATTCACGAAATAAAAGAAACGGAAGTAGACGATGCATATGAAGAAGAAGATGAACTGGTTTAGTGTAGGGCGACTTGTCAATACCCACGGTGTTCGGGGCGAAGTACGGGTATTGTCTCACAGTGACTTTACCGATGAACGTTACAAACAAGGGACGGAGTTAAAGGTGGCCGATACACCCGACGGGCAAGGGACGATGGTGAAAGTGGCGTCTCATCGTGTGCATAAACAGTTTGATTTACTTACATTTGAGGGATATGACTCGTTACAATCGGTCGAACCATTTAAAGGCATGCAATTGTACGTATCCGAAGCGCAATTGTCGGAATTAGCTGAGCATGAGTATTACTATCACGAAATTATTGGCTGCGCTGCCATTGACGAAGAAGACGGGACAGTGCTTGGGCAAATTGATGACATCATTGAAACAGGAGCAAATGATGTGTGGGTCGTTCGCCGCGACGGAAAAAAGGATTTACTTTTGCCGTACATTGAATCGGTTATCAAAAACGTTGATGTGGAAAAAAGACGTGTGTACGTCCATGTGTTAGAAGGGCTAGACGAATGAAGATTGACATTTTGACGTTATTTCCCGAGATGTTCACCGGGGTATTTGGCTCGTCGATGTTAAAACATGCGAGTGAAAAAGGACACGTTTCTTTTCGGACCGTCGATTTCCGGGAGTACGCTGCAAATAAGCATAAAAAGGTGGATGATTATCCTTACGGTGGTGGCGCGGGGATGGTCCTTTCTGCCCAACCAATCTTTGATGCGGTGGCAGCTTTAAAAGCGGGATTGTCGCATGAACCACGCGTCATTTTACTCTGTCCGCAAGGCGAGCGTTACACACAAGCGAAAGCAGAAGAATTAGCACAAGAAGCGCATCTCATTTTTTTATGCGGGCATTATGAAGGTTTCGACGAACGGGTGCGGACACATGTTGTGACCGACGAATTATCAATTGGCGACTATGTGCTTACAGGCGGAGAGCTTGGGGCGATGGTCATTGCCGATAGTGTGACTCGCTTACTACCAGGTGTATTAGGAAATGAGGAATCTGCGGTGACGGACTCTCACTCAACAGGCTTGCTTGAGCATCCGCAATACACGCGTCCAGCTGATTTTCGTGGCTTAAAAGTACCGGATGTACTGTTATCGGGTCACCATGCAAATATTGTGAAATGGCGTAAAGAGCAAGCACTGAAGCGGACATTGGAACGGCGCCCCGATATGTTACAACGTTATTCTCTTACGGAACAAGAAGAAGCATGGATAAACGAGCTGACAGAAGAGGAATAAAGGGAAAAAGGGAGAGAGCGATGTGAAAGAACAACTGCATGATTTGATTGCGACCGCAGCAGCGAACGTCGCTGGCACGACATTATCAGACTGGACATTGGAACAGCCGGTGCAACTTGCGCATGGTGACTTTTCAACGAATATCGCTTTAAAAGCGGCGCGTGTGCTGAAGCGCAAACCGACCGACATTGCTGGAGATTTTGTTGCGGCGTTGAGCGAGATGGATACACCATTTCTTGAAAGCGTTGAAGTCGTTCAACCAGGATTTATTAACTTCTTTATTGACTGGGACGAGGCGCTGCGTCTACAAGCAGAAGCGGGATTGACTACGAAACAAGAAAAAGTGCTCATTGAACATACGTCGATTAACCCGAACAAATCGGCGCATATTGGTCATTTACGTAATGCGTGTATTGGGGATACGATTGCGCGTCTACTTGCTTACAAAGGAAAACATGTAGAAGTCCACAATTACATTGATGACCTTGGAAACCAGTTAGCAGATACACTTGTTGGTTTACTGTCACCTGAATCCACGCGTCCGGACGAGAAGGCAGTACGTTTTGGTGATTATTGCTGGGATGTGTATTCATCTTTGAATAAGGCATATGAAGATGGCAGACTATCGACGAGCAAGCGTGAAGATGTGTTGCACCAACTAGAAGCAGGCGATAATCATACGTCATGGCTCGGTTACGCGGTTGCAAATAAGATTGCTGAGGAACATGTTGCCGAAATGGGTGAGTTTGCGATTGATTATGACTTACTCGTGTGGGAACGGCATATTTTACAGCGTGGTTTTTGGGAAAAAGCGTTTGCTGCGTTAAAACAAACAGACGTGTTTTTTAAAGAAACGAGCGGACCACAAGCAGGTTGCTGGGTGTTAAAAACGACAGACGATGAAAACGCTTCGTCTACGCATCAAGCCAATAAAGTGCTTGTGCGGTCAAATGGTGTCTTAACCTATACGGCAAAAGATATCGCCTACCATATGTGGAAGTTTGGCTTGCTGGCAGAAGACTTTACATATGCAAAAAAGCATGACAAACTTTGGACAACAGACACCGCGGGGCAACAAGCAGCATTTGGTGACGCCGATGTAGCGATCAATGTGATTGATTACCGGCAAGCGTATCCGCAACAAGTGGTGAAGCAAGCATTAGCCGCCTCTGGTTTTACAGAAGCTGCGGCCAATTTGCGCCACGTTTCTTATGGGGTCGTTTCATTAAGCAAGCAAACAGCCGGAACGTTAGGTGTGGCATTAGAAGAAGGAAAAAATGTATATGCAATGTCTGGACGCAAAGGCATTGGCATAAAAATTAAAGAACTGATTGCCCATATGGAAGAAGCCGTGCGCACACAAAGTCCGAATGCGTCAGAAGACATGGTGAAAAAACTTGCGCGTGCGGCGATCCGTTACAATATGCTACGCTACAACACGACATCAGATATTATTTTCGATTTGGACGAAGCAACGCAAGTTACTGGTAACACGGGCATTTATTTAATGTACACGTATGCACGCGCAAGTAGCATCGCTAAAAAAGCGCAAGCTGTAAATATTGACGCGGCAGGTGCCACATATAAAGCTTGTACGGATGTGGAACGTGCGGTGTTAAAACAACTTGCTGGATGGCCGAATGCATTAGCGAAAGCGGAGCGAGACTTAGAACCAAACGTGGTTTGTACATTTGCTTTTGAGCTAGCAAGTCTTTACAACCGTTTTTATGCAGAATGTCCGGTTTTAAAAGCGGAGCCGAATATACAAAGTCGCCGCTTAGCGTTGACAAAACTTGTGCGTGAACGGCTAGAGACAATTTTGCGCGTGCTTGGCTTGCCAGCAGAAGAGCGGATTTGAGTGGTAAGGAAGGCTATTTTCGATTTACAAGCATATATTTTTACATGTCATTAATGATGGTGAGTAGAAAGGGGTATTTTATAATGGGAAATTGGTTTCGTGTGTGGGTACAACCTCGTCAAGTGATGAAACAAGAATTGGCGCGGACAGAGAATGAAACAGGGAAGTTTATTTTGATTGCAATCGTTGGCTCGTTCCTGTCAATATTTGTGCAATATCAGCATCCATGGGAAAGTATGCCAACGTTTTGGTTCGTGTTTCTCCTGGCGTTCTTTGGGAGTCCGATTGTTGGACTTCTTTCATTATATCTCGCGCCCTGGTTGAACAAATGGGTTGGATCTTGGATTGGCGGTAAGGGTACGACACTTGGTTTGCGTAAAGCTCAGGTGCACGCGAGCTTGAAGCCTGGGATAATTCTGAGTGTGATTGCGTTACCTTTTGTGTTTATGATCGGAGAAGCGCATTTTATCTCGAGTACAAACGAAGATTTCCGCTTCATCGGAGAGACGTTTACGCCATTGCAGATGTGGGCAACGATGGCATGGGGTTTGCTTCAATTCACAGGTGGGGTATGGGTGTTTGTCCTTTCGCTTCATGCAATTGGGGAAGCACATCAATTTTCTGCTTGGAAATCGCTTTTGATGGGAGTCATTATCGTAGCTTTATTGGTGGTGCTCGCTCTGTTGTTGGTGATCCCTGTGATGCTGTTAATGGCATTTTTTGGGAGTTTTTGATCTGTAAACAAATAAAGTGCAGCCCTCCGCATGGGCTGCACTTTCCTCATTTTTCGTCCCTCTCCATCTCCCGCAAAAACTGTCTCCCTTTCTCCTTATACGTCGCAATACTTAATGAAATCAGCTGCAAATCTTCATCATTTAATTCCCGCACGACTTTCCCCGGCGAACCGAGGACGAGCGTACGAGGTGGGATTCGCTTCCCTGAAGGAATGAATGTGTTTGCCCCTATCAAAGCAGATTCCCCAATTTCTACGCCATCTAAAATCGTTGTTCCCATTCCGATTAGGGCGCGTGTACGAATCGTACAACCGTGTAAAATGACGTTATGTCCAACGGTGACTTCATCTTCAAGTACGAGCGGATAATCCTCGTACAAGTGGAGTGTGCTGTTGTCTTGGATGTTGCAGCTGCGTCCGATTGTGATTGGTGCCTCGTCCCCACGGAGAACAGCGTTAAACCAAACGCTTGATTCGGCAGCAATCGTCACATCCCCAATCACCCGACAGCCTGGGGCGAGGAAGACAGACGGATCAATGTTTGGTTTTTTGTCTCCAAAAGGATAGATCAACGTTCGCTCCCTCCATTTCCATCGTCTGCTGGTGAAAAGACGCGTGACCGCGTTAAAAAACGCTTGCCTTCTGGTCCTTCGAGTGAAAACATCCCTCCGCGACCGTTGACGACATCAATGATCAGTTGGGTATGTTGCCAGTAGGCGTATTGGTCTTTAGCAATGTAAAAAGGGGTGCCACCAATATCGCCTAGGTGAACATCATTTTCGCCAATGCGGAGCTCACCGCGCGCATAACACATCGGTGAGCTCCCATCGCAGCAGCCACCAGACTGGTGAAACATGAGTGGCCCATGTCTCTCAATTAAATGGTGAATGAGTGACAGAGCGGCTTTAGTTGCAACAACGCGCGGTGTCATTTGTTGCACCTTAAAAGAATCCGAGCGCATCTTCGCTATGGCTGACGAGAATATTTTTTGTTTGTTGATAATGATCAAGCATCATTTTATGGTTTTCACGTCCAATTCCTGACTTTTTATAACCACCGAACGAGGCATGGGCAGGATACGCATGATAACAGTTTGTCCAAACGCGTCCAGCTTCAATGTTACGCCCGAAACGATATGCGGTATTCAAGTCACGCGTCCAAACCCCCGCGCCAAGGCCATATAAAGAATCATTGGCGATCGCGAGTGCCTCTTCATCATCTTTAAACGTTGCAACCGATACGACCGGACCAAAAATCTCTTCTTGGAAAATGCGCATGTTATTTCGGCCTTTAAAAACGGTTGGTTGCACGTAATAGCCGCCAGCAAGCTCGCCTTGTAGTTGATTGCGGGCGCCGCCAATGAGGACTTCCGCACCTTCTTCTCTGCCGATGGCCATATAAGAAAGAATCTTCTCAAGTTGTTCTTCTGACGCTTGCGCACCCATCATTGTATTCGGATCAAGCGGGTTCCCTGTTTGAATCGCTGCTACGCGTTTTAAGGCACGTGTCATAAAGTCATCATAAATGTCTTCGTGAATGAGGGCGCGTGACGGGCATGTGCACACTTCACCTTGATTCAAGGCAAACATGACAAACCCTTCGATCGCTTTATTTAAGTAGGCATCGTCTTTTGCCATCACGTCACGGAAGAAGATGTTCGGTGATTTCCCACCAAGCTCGAGTGTGACAGGAATTAAGTTTTCCGACGCGTATTGCATGATGAGGCGACCCGTTGTTGTTTCTCCTGTAAAGGCGATTTTAGCGATGCGGTCAGAAGAGGCGAGTGGTTTTCCTGCTTCGACACCGAAACCACTGACGATATTGAGGACCCCTTTTGGTAGTAAATCTTCAATTAGTTCAATTAGGACAAAAATCGAAACCGGTGTTTGCTCAGCAGGTTTTAAGACGACACAGTTCCCGGCAGCAAGCGCGGGCGCAAGTTTCCATGTTGCCATTAAGAGTGGGAAATTCCACGGAATAATTTGCGCGACGACACCAAGTGGTTCGTGGTAATGGTAGGCTGTTGTTGTGTCGTCAATTTGGCTTAATGTGCCTTCTTGGGCACGAATGACCCCAGCAAAATAACGGAAATGATCAATGGCAAGTGGAATGTCAGCATTCAATGTTTCGCGGATCGGCTTCCCGTTATCCCACGTTTCGGCCACAGCTAATTTTTCGAGGTTTTCTTCCATCCGATCGGCAATTTTGTTTAACAAGTTCGCTCTTTCGGCAGCGGGCGTTTTTCCCCATGCCGTTTTTGCTGCATGCGCGCTGTCAAGAGCTAGCTCGACATCTTCTTTCGTTGAACGGGCGATCTCGCAAAATACTTCTCCTGTAACAGGTGTGATATTTTCGAAGTATTGTCCGAACGTTGGTGTGGTCCATTCACCATTGATGTAATTGTCGTACCGTGAGCGAAAATGTACGAGTGCATCTTGTTCATTTGGACGTGCATAGACAGGTAGACGTGTAGAAACCATAGAAAAATCCCCCTTAAAAAAATCGCTCTTTTGCATAAGAGCCTTATCTATATATTCGACTTTATGTAAACGCTTTCCTCCTTTTTTGACATGTATTTTCTCTAATTAGCATTGCTTTTCACTGGGGCAAGTGTCACTGCATAATGTGGTGAAGAGTGGATCATGTAGTTTATAAGGAGTGACGTTGGAATGGGTATGTACCAGCAAGCAGTGCAGCTGTGGGCAAGAGAACTGGAAAACCTCTGGGGGGAACAACAGGAGGAATTGATGGAAACGGTTGGCGCAGAACGAACGAAGCCGTTTACGGACGCATTGGCGGCTTTGAACGAAGGACTACGCGCACGTGCTGATCATGTGGACGAACTTGCTGCACAAGCATATGAGCAGTGGTTTTACATGACGCAAGTCGGGAGGAAATCTCCCGCTCATCGGGCACAAGTTCCAGTTGGTGGACATACATTACCGCCATTACCGTATGCGTATGATGCGCTTGAACCATATATCGACGCGGAAACGATGCGAATTCATCATGACAAGCACCATCAAAGTTATGTGGATGGACTTAATCGGGCAGAGACAGAAATGGCTGCTGCACGACAAAGCAGCGATTATCATTTGATCAAACATTGGGCACGTGAAACGGCCTTCAATGGTGCAGGTCATTATTTGCACACACTCTTTTGGGCGAACATGAGTCCAGACGGAGGCGGGGAGCCATCTGGCGCACTTGCAGATCAAATCAAACAAGATTTCGACTCTTTTGAACAGATGCAAGCGCAATTTTCACATGCTGCGGATAAAGTGGAAGGTGGGGGATGGGCGATGCTTGTCTGGTCACCGCGCGCCGGGCGGTTAGAGATTTTGCAGGCAGAAAAGCACCAAAACTTATCCCAACAAGATCAAGTGCCGTTGCTTGTGCTTGATGTGTGGGAGCATGCTTATTATTTAAAACACCAAAATGATCGGAAGGCCTACTTTGACGCGTGGTGGCATGTCGTGAACTGGCCGGAAGTTGCGCGCCGGTTTGAGCAGGCGGAGAAGTTGACATGGGCACCGTTTTAAAGAAAGATGTTAGGTTATTGTAGTGGGGAATAGAATCGATTTTTATTCACAATAAACGAAGACCTCGACCAACACTTCTTGTCAAGGTCTTTTTTGATAGATGCTCATCATTACAAAATCGGTGACAGCAAACGTGAAATCGACTCTTTAAAGCGTGTCCGTTTTGGGCGATGTTCATAATCGCTCAATGTAAGCAAGCTCGATGTCTCTACATCTGCGCGAAAATCTGCACTTAAACGTCGGGCAGTGGCTTTATCATAAATAAATGCATTCACTTCAAAGTTGAGTTTGAAGCTACGCTGGTCAATGTTGGCAGTCCCGACCGTGCTAAGCGTTTCATCAATAATGATTACTTTATTATGAATAAAACCGCCTTCGTAAATATAGACAGTGGCACCGACTTTCAACATTTCACCAATGTGTGACGTTGTTGCCCAATAAACAAACATATGATCCGGTTTGTTTGGAATCATGATCTCTACATCAATCCCTGTCTGTGCGGCAACCCGTAAAGCGTCTAGCAGCGTTTGATCAGGAATGAAGTATGGTGTTTGAATGAAGATCGACTTTTTTGCACTCATAATCATTTTTAAATACCCATTTTTAATTTGTTCGGACTCGGAGTCAGGGCCACTGGAGACAATTTGAAGCGGCACATTGCCACTGCTCGTGCATGGCGGGAAATAACGATCATGGTAGGAAATGTAGTACTCTTTTGCTGCTTGATTCCAATCAAGAATAAAACGGGTTTGAATGGCTTGAACGGCGGGTCCTTGAATGCGCAGGTGTGTATCGCGCCAGTAGCCAAATCGCTTCTTTTTACCAAGATATTCATCACCGACGTTAAATCCGCCAATATAGCCAATTTTTCCGTCAATATTAACGAGTTTGCGGTGGTTTCGGAAGTTGAGCCGGAAATTAATAATGGCAAATTTAGAAGGAAAAAATACCCCAACTTCCCCCCCTGCTTCAAGGAAAGAACGTAAAAACTTCTTTCTCAAAGATCGAGAACCAAGTTCATCATACAGCAAACGCACTTTTACCCCCGCAGCAGCACGGGCGGTGAGTGCGTCAATCACTTCTTTTCCGATCCCATCATAACGGAAAATATAATACTGAATGTGAATAAATGTTTTTGCAGCGCGAATATCGGTAAGCAGTTGCTGGAACTTCATTTTTCCGTCATTTAAAATGTCGACGGTATTGTTTTCAGTGAGTACTGCCTCGTTGTTCATTAAGTGCATATAAATGAGATCGCGATGTTGATTAGCCGTCTCATTCCCGAAGTGAAAGTGAGGGCTCCGGACATCATCTTGTTGCCGCTGAATCATGTCTTCGAGCCCCATCTTTTTAATCCCAGACCATTTAAACAACTTTCTTCGAGATAATGTTTGTCCGAGTAAAAAGTAAATAATAAAGCCAAAGAAAGGAATAAAAAACAAAATAAGGAGCCAGGCCCACGTTGATTGTGCGTCTTTTCGTTCGATAAAAATTAAAATGGAGGCGAGGAGAATGTTTGTAATGATGAGCGCAATAGATAAGTAGGTTAGCACACTTAATTCAATCATCATGATTATCAACCTGCTTTTTCTCAGAATGAAGTTAAAATCGTCCAGATCGGAAAATGGACCAAATGATCGCAAAGAACATGAGGGCGGTCATTGTTAAGCCAATTTCAACTGCTGGTATATTAGAAAGAACCGTTTGTTCTGCAGTCAATGCTGTTCCGATAATGACAGCGGCCATAATGATGCTAAACGCAAGTAAAACGAGTGAAAAAGCGAGTTTATTACTAATGCGATCAACTCTTTGAAGGAGTTCACGCATGTCCTTCATCGAGACAGTGACTTTTAATTGTCCACGGCGAATAGTAGAAAGCGATTTATGTAACTCTGTTGGTAGCCACTGCAACGCGCGGATTGGTTCAGTAATGGTATCTTTCGCTTTTTGAAAAAAGTGTTTTGGATGAAAGCGCTCATGGATAAGCATACGTCCAAAAGGCTCAACTAAGTCCATAATAGATAGGTTTGGTGCCATCGTTGCCACAATCGCTTCGACGGAAAGAATCGTTTTTCCGAGGATCATTAAATCTGGTGGGACGATGCACTGGTGTTTATGGGCGACATTAAACATATCTTGGATCGCTTCACCTAATGAAATGTCGCTCAAAGGCAGATCATAATATTTCAAGCGTAAGTCGTCAAGATCTTCTTTCAAGCGCTCATGATTCACTTGCTCATGAATGATATCCATTTGTAACAAGGCGTTCATCACGCGCTCTGTGTCACGGCTTTTTAAACCGATCATCATGAAAGCAAGGTTTTGACGCAAGGATGTAGACAAACGCCCAACCATGCCAAAGTCAATAAGGACAATCTTGCTATCTTTTGTCACAAATACATTGCCTGGATGCGGATCGCCATGAAAGAATCCATGCACAAAAATTTGTTCAAACATACCTGTCGCAAAGCGTTTGACAAGCGCGGTTTGATCAAATCCTTCTGAGGTGACTGCCTCGGTCATTTTTCTTCCTTCAACAAAGGCTTGTGTTAACACTTTCGACGTACAGTAATGAGGAAAATTTTTTGGCACCGACAAGGTGGTGGATGATTGACGGCGAATGCGCTCAGCATGTTGTGCTTCCAGTTTATAGTCAATCTCATTTTTTAAAGCCGCTGCAAATTCAGCGAATAGTTCAGTTAAGCGCAGGCGGCGTACCCACTCAATTTTCTCCTCAGCTACAGAAATTAAGTCAGATAAAATGGCCAAGTCAGTTTCTATGAGCCGTTCAATTTGCGGACGGCGGACTTTGACAATTGTTTCTTCTCCAGTAAGCAAGGTGGCCCGGTGTACTTGTCCAATAGAAGCAGCAGCAAGCACCTCTTCAGAAAATGATTGAAAGAGTGAGGTGAGTGGTGCGCCTAGCTCTTGTTCGACAATTGCTTTGGCCTCTGCAAAAGGGAAGGGTGCAACATTATCTTGTAGCTCGGCAAGTTCGGCGAGGATGTGGGCTGGAAATAAGTCTTTTCGTGTGCTTGCAAGCTGCCCGAGCTTAATAAATGTCGGTCCAAGCTCTTCTAATAAGAGGCGAATTCGTTTCGCCATTGAATGGTCAGCGTTTTTATGCTTTTTTTTGCGAATACGTGCTTTCTCTAGCAGCCCTAGATCACGAACGATGTGCCCGAAGCCGTAGTGGTATAGGGCGCTTAAAATATCTTGGTAACGAGAAAGGTAACGAATTTGTTTTTTTAGCATTATGCGTCTGTTTCTTTTTCTGTTTGGACTAATTTTTGTTCAAGAAGATCGACACGCTGTTGTAGTGCTTCAACTTCTTCTTTTGTCGGCACATCCATAGAAGACAACAATTGACGCACACGTCCTTGGATCATATCCTCTACCTCTTGTTGCGCTTTTTTCCCGCGGTCCACCAATTCATCAATAAGCGCTCCTGATTCAGCGCGTGCAACGTCACCTCTTTTGACAAGCTCATGAACCGTTTTTTCAATTTGCTCTTTACTGTAGGAAGCAGCACCAATGCCAAGCGAATACATATTGTTTAATAAATCTTTGACCATCATCATCCCTCCTCAGATTGATGTTATTCTTTCATTGTAAACAAAGTGAAGGCAAAATTACAACCATGATAGGACAGTATGTCTCTATCTCTCTTCTTTATATGTTTGAAGAAAGAGCGGGTTCCCTTCTATCCATTCGGCGTAAAGAACGGCTTTATGGGTGGCGATGCCCCGTTTAAATAAAATTTCTTGAAGCCATGTTTTTGATTGGTTGATCTCTGTTAACGATTCTTCAATGATTTCACCGTCCATAATCACAGGGATAGGAAGTGTTGGGTCAGATCGATGAATTGCCAAGTCTTTGTTCATCGGTGTATCGTAGGCACTTTTCCGCTGGACATTGACAGAACCATTCGTTTCTAAAATGCCGTATTCAACTTCCTGGACGGAAAAGACGCCCCGTTCTCGTAAAAGGTGTTGCAACTGATTTAAATCGAGTTTGTTTTTCTTTAATTCCTTGAACTGAATTCGACCTTTCGCAATGATCACAGAGGGACTGCCTTCTAACACTGCACGTGTTGCCCTAAACTTTTGGGTCAACATTTCAATAGCGTAAATGAGAATCCCCCAAATGCAGACAGCATAGAGCACATAATGGAGCCCAATGTCTTCATCGTAGATGGCATTTCCGACAAGTTCACCGAGTACGAGGGCAGAAATAAAGTCAAACGGTGTCAACTGGGTGATTTGGTTTTTTCCAAGTACTTTTGTCAGTACAAGTAAGGCAAAAAAACCAATGATGAGCTCACACGTTAAAGAAATGTAACTGTCTAACATCTTGATCATCCCTCATATTATGAACTTTCCCTGCAAGTGAAAAGAAACATGTACCTGTTGATTTAGGATGGCTTTTTTTCGTCAAGTTATCCGTTGAATGAGAAGTGTTGGAGATGACAAATATTTCTTGTGTAAAAAAAGCGGGAAAGCTCACGATATACATACGGAGTGTATAAAAAGAGAGGTGAGAGAAGGGAATGAACAAAAAAATTGCTGCAATGGCGATGTGTCTCCTCATTTTTCTGAGTGGCTGCACGATGCAAGAAGATGAAAAAGGGACAGCGTTTAAATTACAAGCTGTGTCTGAGCATGAGCAAGGCGCTGCCGATGGGGCAAAAGATGAATTATTGGAAATGGAAGAAGTTACGAGTGTGCGTGGGATCCAATTTGAGGATCAAATTTTGCTCGCTGTACATGTGAAACACGGGGATCGCTTGCAGTTGCAAGATGTACGCAAACGTGGGCACAAACAAATTGAAAAATTATATCCGCACATGAAGGTGCAAATATCGACAGATAAAAAAGTGTACAAAGAGTTAGAAGATGCGGAGGAAGAATTGAAAGCACATCAACTTGACACGCCTTTGTTAAGAAAGAAGGCGCAAGAAATTACTCAACATATGAACATGAAATGAGCATGAGAGGATAGATGTAGTGATGGCAAAAAAACAACCGACACCCGCACAAAAGGAATATCAAAATTTAGAAGACAGTTACGAAAAAAAGCGTCCCGTATTGCGTAATTGCATGTGTGCTTTTTTCATTGGTGGCTTTATTTGTCTCTTTGGTCAATGCATCCAAGTATTCTTTTATACGTATTTTGATTTTACGGAGAAAACGGCTGGGAATCCGACCGTTGCTGTTTTAATTTTACTTTCAACCATTGCAACGGCGCTAGGATTTTACGACAGGCTTGCGCAAATTGCGGGTGCCGGGACAGCCGTACCGGTAACCGGATTTGCAAATTCGATTGCGTCAGCAGCAATCGAGCATCGGACGGAAGGATATGTTCTAGGTGTAGGTGGCAACATGTTTAAACTGGCTGGCTCAGTAATTGTGTTTGGTGTGGTCTCGGCGTTCTTTGTAGCGCTCATTAAAGCGGTGCTAATTGAGCTGGGGGTGGTATGATGTTGATCGGAAAACAAAGTTGGCAATATACGAGTCGTCCTGTCATCTGTGCGACAGGGACGGTCGGTGGACCTTTTGAAGCAGCAGGGGCATTGCCGCAAGCGTTTGATGTGTTACATGATGACATTTGGGTCGGACAAGAATCGTTTGAGAAAGCACAAACGGTATTTGTGGAAGAAGCGGTAAAGACCGCATTAAAAAAAGCATCTCTTACGACAGATGACGTGCAATTTATGCTCGCAGGTGATTTGTTAAATCAACTCACACCGTCCAGTTTTGCTGCACGAACGTTACAGATCCCATATATGGGGTTGTTTGGCGCGTGTGCGACGTCAATGGAAGGGCTTGCGATCGGGGCAATGATGGTCCATACACAAGCAGCAGAGCATGTGGTTGCGGTTGCGTCAAGTCACCATTCAGCAACAGAGAAGCAATTCCGTTATCCAACAGAATATGGCGGGCAGAAGCCACCTACTGCCCAGTGGACAGCAACGGCTGCGGGAGCCGCTGTGTTGACGGGGAGTGGGCAAGGGCCTCGTGTGACGGGTGCAACAATAGGGCGTGTCGTCGATATGGGCATGTCCGATCCATTTAATATGGGCGGCGCGATGGCACCTGCGGCAGCGGATACGATCGCAAGGCATTTTACAGACTTTAACAGAACGCCGGAAGACTACGATCTAATCGTCACCGGTGACCTTGGCCAAATTGGCTTGCCCGTTGCTAGAGATTTGTTAAAACAAAAAGGATACATGCTTGATCATGATCTGTTTGGAGACTGTGGACTGATGCTCTACAAGGCCAGTCAATCTGTATTTGCTGGTGCGAGTGGACCCGGCTGCTCAGCAGCTGTGATATACGGACACTTACTTAACGAGATGACAAAACAAGGCTGGCAGCGAATTCTTGTTGTCGCAACCGGCGCGTTGTTATCGCCATTATCGTATCAGCAAAAAGAGTCGATTCCATGTATTGCCCATGCGGCTGTCATTGAAACGGATGGAGGGGGACATCACTTATGATCTTTTTATGGGCGTTTATTATCGGTGGGGTCATTTGTGTCATCGGTCAACTGTTAATGGATGTTGGGAAGTTAACCCCAGCACATACGATGTCGACACTTGTTATGAGCGGTGCGGTTTTAAGTGGAATCGGATTATACGAGCCATTAGCCGATTTCGCTGGCGCTGGGATGACAGTACCGATTACAAGTTTCGGACATGCACTTGTGCAAGGGGCATTGCAAGAGGAACTGTCTGTCGGTTGGATCGGTATTATTACCGGTATTTTTGAAATCACAAGTGCAGGTATTTCTGCGGCAATTATTTTCGGATTTTTAGCATCGCTTGTGTTTAAGCCGAAAGGGTAGTGAAATATGCAAAACCCCGAATGGGTACTGGACTTTTCATCCATTATTCGGGGTTTTGGAGTTTTTTTCTTATGGTTACTCCGACTTTTGTACAGCTTGAAGCATGCGCACCTTTTGTTCAGACATGCCGGTCATCTCAGCAATAAAAGCAATGTCCATGCCTTTGGCGAGCATGCGTTTTGCGGTGGTGGTTCGTTCGTTCTCAATTCCTTTCTTGATTCCTTCCTCAATGCCGTCTGTTTTCCCTTTCTTCCATCCAAGCCGCTCATACGACGTCATGAAGTCTTCAATTGCAATACTTTCTTCTTGCTCTAATTGCTTGACTTCTTCTCGCAATTTCATCTCCTCCTTGTCGTTTAGTATGAGATAAAAGTCAAAGAACTGCATGACAAAATGCCGGTGTTGCGCTTTCAATTCCATCTTTAACATGAGTCGCAAAAATGCCTTTTTACATGCCACTTTCTCTTCTTCAGTATAACCCATGAGCGACATTAATGCAGCTGCAGCAGGATTTTCCATTTCCATAAAGGCCCGCCATGAAAGCTTCTTGAGGAACAAACTTTCATACGCAAAATAGAAATACGTTCTCCCGTTAATGGTATGAATGACTTCGGTTGCGGGTTCTTTTTCGGGTGTCCGGTAACTAAAAATAGCAATAGGTAGGATGGGACATTGGTAACGATCGACAAGACGCGCGTAATACCCGCTCATACGTCGGTGAAAGTGTGGATCATAGCTCGACTGTTCTTCTACATGAATAAGGATGACCACATCCACAGATTTTAACCGTGTTTTTACGACAAAGTCAGGTCGCAACGGTGATTTTTGTTCACCAGAAAACCAAGCATCTGTTGAGACGGGTTCAGATGAATCGAGATCAATGTCAGCTTCAATGTCGGGAAAAAAAGCATACATAAAGTCAGAGAAGAAATGGTCGAGTAGCTGTCGGAAAAGTTGATCGTGCGGAGGGTGGTGCGAGGTCACGGATGAAAGCTCCTTTCGAAGTGGATGTGACACGGAGATCATAGGATAGATTGTGAGGATAAGACGTGGACCTATGAAGTGTGTCCTTCCACTACTTTCGACGTGCGAGGAGCATTTCCTTTCTAAAATAGGATATTGCTGCATTCGATTTCCCTAATGCTCCACTGGTGATGGCTCCGGTTTTTCGAAAGAATAAGATAGTAGTATGTCTCCTTGTTGATTGATCGTACATAAAAACACGTCCTCGAGTCTAATAACGCCTTTTGCTTCGAGGTGGGCGCGCAATGCTTCTTCTGTTAGGCCAACGTGCGTGAGCATATCTTTGGAAATGATCCCGTCAATAATAAGGGGATAGGCAATACTCGCTTTGCGAGGAATGGAAGTAGCGACGAGCTCATTTGTTGGTGTGTCTTTGGCTGGTTTTTTTAGCACGCTGAGTTCGCCGCTCGCTTCAATGATCGCCAAAGAGACATCATCCACATTAAAGACACCTTTTTCCCGCAATAGTTGTAACACATTGTCAACAGAATATTTGATTGAACGGATATTTTGCGCGAGCAGTTTGCCGTTTTCAACGACAAGTGTCGGTTCGAATGTAATCAATTTGCCAAAGCGCCGAAAACGGATCGCCCAACTTGAAACGGCCCGTTGTAGTAAAAATATGGCAATGACAGCGGCGACGGTTGGCGCGTGGTGAATATCCGGGTTGCCAAGGTCAGCACCAACGAGTGAAGCTAAGATCATCAGAATAAGAAAATCAAAGACAGGCATCTCGCTCACCGCACGTTTTCCCATTAGGATAGCTAAGAAAATAACAATTGGAATAAATGTAACGATCCGTACGGTGACAACAACGATATCTTCTAGCATTAGCATATCTCCTCTCATAAGTATGTGGTACCCAGTATCGCCGTGTTAAACGTTTTTAAAACCGTTACGTCATATTTGGTGCTTGTACGCATAAATTGAAGAAGAACGAACTTTTGGACGAGGTTAGATGGGTGAACAAATTGAGTGAAGGTGTGAGCGCGATCATGGGGAAAAAAGCGTTGCAAATATGGATTGTGATAGTCATACTTATGTTGCCGTTTTCTGGGAATATAAAAGCGAAAGAATCGCCTTTTGAACTATCTGGACAGGCTGCCATCTTAATGGAACAATCTTCTGGTCGGGTGTTATATGCAGAAAATGAGCATGAACGATTAAAAATTGCGAGCATTACAAAGATCATGACGGCGATTCTTGCAATTGAGTCGGGGCGGCTTGATGAGGTGGTCACAATTTCTAAGCGAGCCGAGGGGACAGAAGGGTCTTCTATTTATCTTGTTGCTGGAGAAAAAATTCCGTTGCGTGATTTAGTATATGGGTTAATGTTACGTAGTGGAAATGATGCCGCGATGGCAATTGCGGAGTACGTTGGGGGAAGTGTTGAAGGATTTGTGTTTATGATGAATGAAAAGGCAGAGGAAATTGGAATGACAAATACGCGCTTTTATAACCCTCATGGACTTGATACACATGAAGATCATTTATCTAGTGCCTATGATATGGCAAAGTTAACGCAATATGCGATGGCAAATGAAACATACCGCATGATTGCCGGTACAAAAGATTATCGAGCAAAAGGAGATCATCCGAGGATTTTTCACAATAAGAACAAATTGCTTACTGAAAAGTATCGTTATTCAACCGGCGGAAAAACCGGCTATACAAAACTGGCGAAACGTACACTTGTTTCTACTGCCTCAAAAGACGGACTTGATTTGATTGTTGTGACATTAAATGATCCAAATGACTGGGATGACCACATGAATTTGTTTAACTGGGGGTTTAAGGAGTACACACTTGAGACGCTGGTGAGCGAAGGGAAATTGGACGTACGGACGGATGACTTTTACGATGGTCGCTTGCGTGCTTCCCATACACTGGTGTTTCCATTGACGAAAGAGGAGAAAAAAATAATCCAAGCAAAGTTTACATTGCTTACACCATCACATACAGAACAGTGGACTGACGCGCAATTACAAGACCCGGTTGGACGAATGTCGTTTTTATTAAATAATGCAGCAGTTGCAAGCACAGCACTTTATTTTGAGAAAGAAGAACGCGAGCCACCACCGTCTTTTTGGAAAAGAATAAGACAAATCTTTGGCCACATTTCAGGAGTGACCGCAAATGATTAATCTTATTTGGGCTGGACTGCTACTCATTGGTTTGCTTTACGCGGCCATCAACGGGACGATGGAAGAAGTAACAAAAGGGGTATTTGCAGGCGCAACGGAAGCTGTGACAATTTGTATTGGATTAATTAGTGTACTCACTTTTTGGCTCGGTTTAATGAAAGTTGCTGACGCTGCGGGATTACTTCGCGGTTTAGCGCGGCTTGTTCATCCAATTGCGAGACGGGTTTTCCCAGATGTCCCAAAAGACCATCCGGCAATGGGCTATATTTTGTCTAACATTACTGCGAACGTGTTTGGACTAGGCAATGCAGCGACACCAATGGGCATTAAAGCGATGGAGCAATTGAAAGCTTTAAATGGCGGGAAAGACGAAGCAAGCCGGTCCATGATTACGTTATTATCGTTAAATACGGCATGTTTAACACTTGTACCAACGACGGTATTGTCAATCCGTATGTCGTATGATTCGGCAGCCCCAACAGAAATCGTCAGTACCACCATTTTTGCCTCTGGCTGTGCGATGCTTGGCGCGGTAATCATTGACCGAATTTTTTACTGGAAAAGGGTGCGAAGGGAGCGGCGGAAATGAATATATTGACGGCACTTTCGGTATGGATGATTCCTTGTTTGATTGGCACGGTAATTTTTGTGGCCACTGTCCGCAAGGTGCCGACGTATGAGACATTTGTATCTGGCGCAAAAGAAGGATTCGGCATGGCGATCTCCATTATCCCGTACTTAGTCGGGATGCTTGTTGCAATTTATGTATTCCGCGCCTCGGGGGCCATGGATGCACTTGTATCTGGACTAGCCCCCATTCTGGCGTGGATTGGTATGCCAGCAGAAGTCGTCCCGCTCGCTTTAATGCGTCCGATCTCTGGAACGGGTGCGCTCGGACTGATGAGCGACCTGATCGCGACACATGGGCCCGATTCTTATATTGGCCGGCTTGCGTCAACACTACAAGGGAGCACCGACACAACGTTTTACATTTTAACCGTATACTTTGGTGCGGTCGGCATTAAGAAAATGGGTGACGCATTAAAAGTTGGGTTGCTTGCGGATTTGGTTGGGGTGATTGCGGCGGTAGTCATAGTTGGGATTATTTTTGGTGCGACGGTTGGTTGAGAGGGTGGGGGAATAGGGGCTGCGTGTCTCTTTTTTTGCATGGACGTGAAGGAAGAGAAAAGTTGTTGCGGTGTAGTTCAAACATGGGTGCCAAATTATTTATCTGGAAAACAAAAAACTATGACCGTATTGTGACTTCAACCCCATTTGATAGCGTTTGCAATGATAGTTTCACCGTGTTACAATTGCGGTGCAATAACATACGGATTCTCAAGGGTGGACGGCAATCCCCGTAAGAAAGGGGGGATCGCTTATGAGCGTCTTTCAATCACTCATGCTGATGTTTGCATTTGCTGGTTTAGTCGTCTCAATCATTACTTTGGCGCAACGTCAAAAGTAAATCCACCCTTGAGCCGCGCAAGCTGTGGGGTGGATCGTATCAGCTAATGTTTGCCGTCCTCCCTTGTAGAGGGGTCCGGTTATTGCAGACCGTGGGTGTTCCTAAGCACACGCGGTCTTTTTTAGTTTATTCATCACTTGAATTTAGTATACATGTTTCGCGTGGGATACGTCAAGTAAGTATCTTTCATCGTATGTGTCAAGAATTTCTCGAGCGCCTTAAAAG
Source organism: Bacillus sp. FSL W7-1360 (assembly GCF_038592975.1). NCBI lineage: Bacteria > Bacillati > Bacillota > Bacilli > Caryophanales > Bacillaceae > Bacillus > Bacillus sp. FSL W7-1360. The sequence continues at coordinate 785,115 of NZ_CP151950.1, forward strand.
ACCAATGATTTCACCACTCTACAATTGTGCACTGATAATTGCCGTGTATTATTTCGAAATTTAGCTCCGTGAGGCTTGGCAGAGGGCAAGGGCCGGGTTGTATTTTTGAGAAAACCACTCAAAAATCTCCACCCTTCCCCCCTTGCCCTCTGCCATTTTGCGTGTGACTAAAAACGCCACTGATCGAGCGATAGACCGATGACATTTCAAGTTATATGGCTCGGTCATTTAGTTAGTTTAACACGCAAAAACGCTCGTACACCCGTCCTTCATTTGTGCTGCTCCATCAGGTTGAGACGCAAAACCGCGGGGATCACCCCGCACGCGAACTTCTCTCGCTCATCCCGATGACAAAAAGTCAGCCTACCAAATAGCCTTTCATTCCTTTCACAAATTTGCCCATTGGAGAAGAATGAGGACCGTTCAGGGCAAATGTTCCTTGGCGCACACTTGGGGTCACGGCTTGTTCATGATTTTTCTTGGCACGAGTCACTATTTGTTGGAACACGCGCTGCTGTCTCGTTGTTCGCCCTCTAAAGTGTAAGTATACGCTACGTAATGTGTTGTTAAGGATCCCTTGTTTGACCTTGACCATTGCTTCACACCCAGCTTTACTCCAATGCATGCCTCTCTTTTTCATCCGAAATGAGATGTGTCGCTGGTTTGATTCTATCGCACCTAGGGAGCGCGCATTCTCGGGTGGGTCAGCCACTTTCTCGCGCCAATCAAATATTCTCTCCCATTGGGATAAAAGATATTTTTTACATTGCTCAATTCTCTTGAGATGCTTCTCGTCTGTGATCGTACTTTCGTACGTGTCTATCCATTTTGTGAAAGTCTCTTTGTCACGGTCCTTTAAGGCTTGTTTTGCTTTGGTTTTATATTCATGGCTTTTTACCCCAAATGCGGCGCTTAAAGACTGTTGTACATGATAGCCATCGATTTGATTCAAAACAGGCTTGTTTGATTGAGAAAAGGCTTCTTGAAAACGATCTGGTGTATAACCTGCGCCACCATCACTTCCAGTGACGACTTGTGTCTCCGAAAGAGCATATCGGTGAGCAGTGACAGCTTGGACTTCTTGCCAAAAACGATTGATTTCTTTCGTTGTCATGATGGCATAAGGAGACGTTAGCTTCACACGCTTCCCATTTAGATCCCAGCCCTCGTACGTGATCGCGTGGCGCACTTCAATTTGTTTTTTCTTCTGAGTGCTTCTCACAAATACACCATCAGCTTCTCCGTAAAGATAGTCTACTTTCTTCCCTTCAGGAAGCTCTGCGGCTTCCTCTAGCTCTTGGACAAGAGCTTCATCTGCTTTCTGTTGGACCTCACCAACTTCTTTTACAATCTTTCCTACGGTCTGATGACTCATCGTCACTGCGGTCCATTCAGATAACGTTTTGGCTGTGCCTCGGTATGTTTGTTCGCTCGCTAATTCTGCCGTTTTCACTTCCACAAGTGGACTATATCTTTGGTATTTCACAAAACAGAGGTATTCGTCTAATGGATAGCTTCTCTTTCCTTTTCGGTCTTTCATTAACGCACGCTCATACGTAACGGATCCAAACATAAATTGGATTGTACGCTCATCTTTCCGCTCCATAGTCCAGCCTTCATTTTTCTTGTTTTGCGTGAGCTCTTGATCGATTTGTGATAAAACTTCTCCAGTTATACGAGCAAAGGTCGTTTCCATTAACTGTTTTAGGGTTTCTTCAGCTTCTATCATGTTGTTTTTGGTCTTTATTATGTTGTATATTTCGTGTACAATAGAAAGCATGAAAAGACTCCTCTCTCCAGATGTATTTGCTTTGGTCAGCACACATCTATTGTAGAGGGTCTTTTCTTTTTTGCCCAGTCTTTTGCACCCAATATTCCACAATGTGGAATATTACGTGTTTCAGTCCTCGAGAACTATTTTACACATACTCTTTCATCCGCGGTATAGTGGGTTTGTGGGAACTAGCAATAGGAGGGTTACGCGCCCTCTTTTTCTATTTTCAATAAGAGGGAAAACTTGTATATCATCACAAGAAGAGATATGATGACAAAGAGGTGATTGGAATTGATGGAACGTGAACGTTTACAAAAAGTCATTGCCCAAGCGGGTGTGGCTTCACGTCGGAAGGCAGAGGAATTAATAGAAGCTGGGCGTGTGACAGTGAATGGAAAAAAGGTGACACAGCTAGGAATGAAGGTAGCACCGCAAAAAGATAAAGTGGCGGTTGATGGGGTGTTATTAACAAAAGAAGCGCCTGTTTATTATGTCATGTATAAACCAGCAGGGGTGTTGTCGACAGTAAGTGATGATAAAGGGCGACAAACGGTGGTCGATTATATTGAAACAGATGCCCGCATTTACCCGGTCGGTCGGCTCGATTATGATACAACAGGTTTATTATTATTAACGAATGACGGTGAGATGGCCAGTCGTCTCATGCATCCGCGATACGGTGTTGAAAAAGAGTATGTAGCAAAAGTAGAGGGCATTCCTGAGCGACAGTTATTAAAGCAGTTAGAGGCAGGTGTGAAACTAGAAGATGGCAAAACAGCACCAGCGAAAGTGAAATTATTGTCCCTTGATAAGCGGAAACAAACAGCGGTCATTCGCCTTATTATTCATGAAGGAAAAAATCGTCAAGTACGGCGAATGTTTGAGGCGATCGGTCATCCTGTTATCAAACTGAAGCGGGAACGGTATGGCTTTTTAACGCTTGCCGGTTTACAATCAGGACAAGCCCGTCAACTAAAACCATTTGAAGTGAGGCAATTAAAGAAGTTGACCGTCATAAAACCGTCATAAATGTGTGAAAAACAACCGTAAATACACGTTATAATGGGGGGAGAAGTGTGAACGGGGCATAAGGAATGATTGAGATTTTGACAAGAGGAGGGACACCATGCGGAGGAAATATAGAACTTGGGTCCGGCTCTCTATACTTGTAGTCATTGCTACAATCATTGGCATTACGATTTATGTCAATATGAACAATGAAGAAGGTTTAGCACGAGTAGGAGAAGAGCCTAAAAACTTTGCGCTCCGTGATTTAAACGATGAGAGAATCGCACTCTCCGATTTTAAAGGACAAGGTGTGTTTATTAATTTTTGGGGGACATTTTGTCCACCGTGCGAAAAAGAAATGCCTTATCTAGAGAAATATTATAAAGAATACGAGAAAAAAGGTGTTAAACTCATGGCCATTGATGTTGGCGAACCCCCGCTAACAGTACAGTCTTTTGCGGATCGGCATAATCTGACGTTTACGATTGCTTTAGACGAACGAAGAGAAGTGATGCGCGCATATGGCATCGGACCATTACCAGCATCTATTTTAGTGAATGCAGATGGAAAAATTGAAAAAGTACACATTGGTGCCATGACGGAGTCAATGGTACAGGAGTTTTTCGAGTTAATTGTGCCGGGTACATAATGTTTTGCACGGAGGTATGAGGATGAAAAAAAAGGGCATCACTTGTGAATGTAACTATGTGAATGTTGATGGCACAGAAATGTGTGCTGCTTGCGGAAAGCCATTGACAGAAAAGGCACAAGAAGAAGGCGTCAACATGCGCTATGAAGGCGCTGCCATCCGGTCACGAAAGCGGAATAAGTCACTGATTGATCATATTTGGGGCTTTTTTTCTTCGGTCAAAGTCGGCATTTGGATTCTTGTGTTATTATTAATCTCATCTGCACTTGGAACGCTGTACCCGCAGAAGACGTACGTGCCAAAATGGGCTTGGGCTGATCTTGCGAGCTATTATGAGGAACAATACGGCACGCTAGGACACTGGTACTATACTTTAGGTTTACATGAATTGTATGATTCTTGGTGGTATATTGCGTTAATTATTGGTCTCGCTGTTTCGATTATTGTTGCAAGCTTTGATCGCGGCATCCCGTTGTACAAAGCATTGCGGGCGCAACGTGTGACACGTCATCCCCACTTTATGAAGCGGCAACGTTTTTTTGGTGTGACGGTGACAGAAAATCCTGATGAAGCCATTGACAAAGTGTCTGCAGCTTTGGCCAACAAGCGTTACCGTATTCGTAAGGAAAATGGGAATGTATTAGCAGAGAAAAATCGTTTTGCCCGCTGGGGACCTTATGTCAATCATGTTGGACTCATTATCTTTTTGGGTGGTTGTTTACTTCGCTATATTCCGGGGATGGAAGTGGTGGACACAACGATGGCGATTCGTGAAGGCGAAAAAGAAGCCGTTCCATTTACAGATGCAACTTATTTCGTTGAGAATCGTCACTTTTCAATTGAATTATATGATGAAAATGATGAACGTTTTCAAGATGCATATGAGGAAAAGGGCGGTGTCATCCCGGAAAAGTTTGAGACGGATGCCGTGCTATATAAACGAGAAGAGTCTAGGATCATTGGTGATGATGGTGAACTTGTGAAAATGGAAGAAAAAAAGATTCACGTCAATGATCCGCTGCAGTTTGATGGTTTTTCACTTTATCAAACGGATTACCGTCTCAATGAACTAAACCAAATGACTTTTACGCTAGAACATAAGGAAAGTGGCAAAACGTTTGGAGAAATGACGGTTGATTTAATCGAGCCTGAAAGTACATATGAGCTAGGTGATGGTTATCGAGTGGTTTTAGAAGACTATTTTCCTGACTTTGATTTAAACAGTTCAGGAGAACCAACGACAAAATCATCCGTCCCTAACAATCCGTACTTTTTGTTTTCTATGTACACACCTGATAAACCCGAAGGCGAAAGAAGTTTAATTGGCATTCAACGAAACGTCGAGGCAAATGATGACAATGAATACAAAATGACTTTTGTGGATGCAGCGTTTAAAAATGTCACGATTTTGACAGTGCGTAAAGATGAAACTTTGCCGTTTCTTATTGTTGGTGGGATCATCTTTTTAATCGGGCTCGTGCAGGGATCTTACTTTGCGCATCGCCGTGTATGGTTGCAAAAAGTCGACGGCGATGTGTGGCTAGCTGGGCATACAAACCGTAATGGGTTATCGTTCCATGAAGAAATGAAACAAGTCGTGGTCGGCACACCGTTACATGTGCCTAAAGACCAAGAAGAAATGAAGCACGAGCAGTAAAACGTAGTGGCATGGTTGAACCATGTCACTTATCAGAATGTGTAAGGGAGAGGATGAAATGGCTAGTTTAAGTTTAAACTTATTGTTGCTTGCTTTTTTTGCTTATTTAGCAGCAACAGTGTGTTTTGCTTTTTCACTTCATAGACGGAGAAATTCAGAGGAGCAAGTGATGGCTGTGACGAAATCTGGTCGATTTGGCTGGATATTGAGTGTGGTTGGCTTGTTGTGCGCGCTTGCTTATTTTGTCATACGCTGGTCTGTCGCTGGACATGTACCCGTAAGTAATATGTTTGAGTATATGACGTTTCTTGGTATGATGATGAGTTTGGCCTTTATGATTATTTATTTGATCTATCCAAGTCGTGCAGATGTCATTGGGATGTTTGCCATGCCGACAGTCATGTTACTCATTGTGTATGCATCAACGTTTAGCACCGATATTTCTCCACTCGTCCCATCTTTACAAATGCCGATGTTTTTAAAGCTACACATTATGACAACGGCACTAGGTCAAGGATTGTTGGCAATTGGTTTTGCGGCGGGTCTTGCCTATTTAATTCGTTCTTTAGATTTAAGGGCAACGGGTTGGAAGCCGCGTGTACTTGAAGTAATTATGTACGGTCTGATGTCTTTAGTAGGCTACATTGTGATTACGTATATGTTTTCAGGTTTTGGTTATGAAGTTTCTTTTAACTATGTCGACCAGAATGGCGAACAAGCGGCAGCGCCTATGGTTTACCATCTACCGGCATTGATTGGACCAAATGAGGGACAATTGTTAACGGAAGGTGCGCTTTCTCCGTGGATATCTGTTCCAGGAAATATTGTTTCTAGCGACTTGAATGCGGTAATTTGGGCATTTTTTACAGGATTTATCCTTTACTGGGTGCTCCGGCTCATTTTACGAAAAAGACTCTCACTTGCGTTGCAGCCGTTGTTAAAGGCGGTTAGCCCTCAATCAGTTGACGAATTAAGTTACCGGGCAGTGGCGATTGGCTTCCCTATTTTTGCACTTGGTGGGCTTGTTTTTGCGATGATCTGGGCGCAAATTTCTTGGTCGAGATATTGGGGATGGGACCCGAAAGAAGTTTGGGCCCTTGTGACATTTTTATTTTATGCCGTGTATTTACATTTGCGTCTCTCTAAAGGGTGGCATGGTGAAAAATCGGCTTGGCTTTGTGTGATTGGTTTTGCTATCATTATGTTTAACTTAGTTTTTGTTAATTTGGTCATTGCAGGGCTACATTCTTATGCAGCGTAGGGAATGCTTAGATGGTAAAGGGCAGAGACTAGATGCTGTAGGGAAAAAGGAGGCAAAAAGATGACACAGCAACCAAAAATTTTAGTTGTTGATGATGAAGGACGCATTCGACGTTTACTCAAAATGTATTTAGAGCGTGAAGGATACGATGTGGTTGATGCAAGTAACGGCGAGGATGCCCTTACCGAAGCGTTAAATGGAGCGTATGATTTGATTTTACTTGATGTGATGATGCCCGGAATGGATGGGATTGAGGTGTGTCGCACACTCCGTAAGACGAAGGCAACACCAGTGATGATGTTAACAGCAAAAGGTGAAGAGGCCAATCGTGTGCAAGGGTTTGAGGTGGGTGCAGATGACTACATTGTAAAGCCATTTAGCCCAAGAGAAGTCGTATTACGTGTGAAGGCGCTGCTTCGCCGCGCCTCTGCAACACGCTTTTTGCAAACTGAGCCGCAAACAAAAAACGTGCTTGTGTTCGGTCCGTTGACCATTGATGATGATGCACATCGTGTCACGGTTGACGGAGAAGTGCTTAATTTAACACCAAAAGAGTATGAGCTGTTGCTTTATTTAGCACAGTCTCCGGACAAAGTTTTTTCACGGGAACAGTTGTTAAAGGATGTATGGCATTATGAGTTTTTTGGTGATTTGCGGACAGTGGATACACACGTGAAGCGGCTGCGTGAAAAACTAACGCGTATTTCCCCTGACTTTTCAGCAATGATTTCAACGGTCTGGGGCGTCGGGTACAAGTTTGAGGTAATCCGGGCGTAATGTTGTGGCAAAGTGTTGTTGGGAAGTTATGGTTCACAATTTTATTGCTCGTTACAGTCGTTTTAACGATTTTAATGGTGATGTTACTTCGTTTCTTTGAGACCTTTAATTTAGAAGAGGCAGAAGCACGTCTCAGTAATTATGCAACAATGGTCACTTCAACTTATGAGGCACATCGCGAGGAGTCATCACCGTATCGTTACTTAGAAAATATGAGCGAGTCACTTGCGGTGGATATCGTCATTGTAGAGGAAGGTCAAAAGCGTTGGAGTACGAAACGGTACCGAGCGCAAGAACGGCAATTGAATGTGACGGATGCCTGGGCGAGAAAAGTGCTTGAATATGGCGAAACAGTTGTGACTGAGGTCCATACATCTACGGCTGCTACAGATGATGCTGATATTATGTTAGCAGGTGTTCCTTTAGGAGAAACGGCACCTGCTCAAAGTGGTATTTTTTTATATCAGCCACTTGCAGCGGTGGAGGCAGCGTCACAGGAGACGAAGCAAATCATTTATTTTTCAGCAGCAATTGCGCTTATTTTAACAACTGTCTTTGCTTTTTTCTTGTCGACTCGAATTACGGCGCCGTTAAGAAAAATGCGGCAAGCTGCACTAGAAGTTGCACAAGGGAAATTTCATACAAAGGTGCCTATTTTGACTCATGATGAAATCGGTCAATTGGCGATTGCGTTTAACCGTATGCGGCGCGAGCTCAATTATAATATGATGGCATTGAACCAAGAAAAAGAACAGCTCGCACATATTTTGTTAAGTATGGCAGATGGTGTCATTACGTTGGATCGGCGCGGTGAGATTTTATTAACAAATCCGCCAGCGGAGAGAATGTTATCTGTGTTGTTTTATGAAGAGCAAACAACGATGAACGACAAACAAGCATTGCCAGCAATCCTCATGCCGTTATTTCGTCACGTTGTGTCAGCTGAAACAGAGCAATTAATGGAACAGAATGTACAAGGGCGGAGTATGGCGATTTTAATGGCACCACTTTATGAAAAAGAAACAGTTCGTGGCGCAGTGGCTGTGATTCGTGATGTGACAGAAGAACGACGCCATGATAAACTACGCAAAGATTTTATTGCGAACGTTTCGCATGAGTTGCGAACACCGATTTCCATGTTACAAGGGTATAGTGAGGCAATGATTGATGGTGTAATGGAGACAGAGGGGGAGCGGCAAGAAGCTGCCCAAATTATTTATGATGAGTCACTTAGAATGGGGCGTCTTGTTCATGATTTACTGGACCTTGCGCGGATGGAAGCAGATCATATTACTTTGAATAAAGAAACCGTTGAGATCAATATCTATTTGGAAAAGGTCGTCCGGAAGTTTGTAAGTTATGCAAAAGAGCGTGGCGTTCATGTCTTTTTAACAGGTGTTGTTTCTGGACGGAAGATGGACATTGACCCTGATCGAATTGAGCAAGTATTAACCAATCTTATTCATAATGCCATCCGGCATACACGTGCGGGAGGAAGTGTCGAAGTGCGGTATGAATGGGATCATCTCCGCGATCGTATAAGTGTCATTGATACAGGCACGGGTATCCCAGAAGAAGATTTGCCTTATGTGTTTGAGCGTTTTTACAAAGCAGACAAAGCGCGGACCCGTGATCAAGGAGGGACGGGTCTTGGGTTAGCGATTGCAAAACACCTTGTTGAAGCACATGGGGGAGAAATTTCGGTTCAAAGCAAAGTGAGCGAAGGAACGGTCTTTTATTTCACTTTGCCTCGCAACCAAGCGGAGGATGATACATATGTATAAGAAAATGTTGCTCATGTTGTGTGTCATGCTCCTTGTCGGATGTGCCCCCCCTGTAAATGAGACGACGCAACAAACTGAGGATATAGTGCCGACGGTTTCTTTTAAACCTGAGGCGTCCATATTTCCATTCACGGCTCGTGATGCAACTGGAGAAGTATTAAACCTCCCTGAGCGCCCTAAGCGCGTTGTATCGCTTGCGCCGGTAAACACGGAAATTGTTTATGCGCTAGGAGCGGGCGAGACGCTTGTTGGGCGACATGCATATGATGATTATCCAGCTGAAGTGAGTGATGTGCCTGTTGTGACGTCAAATGTCGGTATGTCTATTAATGTAGAGGAAATTATTGCTTTAGAACCGGATGTGGTTTTGGCTCATGCCTCTTATGTAACATCAGCGCTATCTCAGTTAAGGAAAATGGATATCCCAGTATACGTCGTTTCGGAAGCGCAGTCTATTTCTGAGACATATGACATCATTTGGGATGTTGCTCAATTACTTGATCGGCAAAAAGAAGCCCTTCGCATTTGCGAGGAGATGAATGATGATTTTCGTGCGCTCTCTATGCAAGCAGCAGAATTGACACCAGAAAGGCGAAAAAAGGTGTTATATGAAGTAGACAGTGTACATTTGTTTGTTGCGGGAGCGTCTTCATTTATTACAGAGTTACTGTCTATCATTGGCGCGGATAATGTGACCAATGAACTCGACTTAACAGCATTCTTTCCTCAACTAAGTGAAGAGGCACTCCTTACGCTCAATCCTGATGTGATCGTCACTACCGGAGAGGTGTTACAAGTGACAAATCGAAAAAGTTTTGCTGATATACGAGCTGTAAAGGAGAACCGTGTGTATCAAGTTGAACAACAAGACGTATTAAGTCGAACAGGGCCTCGGTTACCGGAAGGAGCGAAAGCGCTTGGACAGCTCATTTATCCTGAAATCTTTGCGCAGTAAGCGCGTACTTTCCTATACAGGTGTTTTTTTGCTGATGCTTTTGACGATGTGGATGGGCGTGTGTTTCGGAAGCGTGATGCTACCGGTGAAGGAAGTGGTCATGATTTTGGGACAAGTTGGGTTAGGATTGCCGTTAGAGGCGTCATTTGACACGGCTGATGTGCAAATCGTTATAAACGTCCGATTGCCGCGTGTGGTTCTTGCTTTTCTCGTCGGTGCTGCTTTGGCGCTTGCTGGGGCAGCGTTTCAAGGATTGCTGCAAAACCCGCTCGCTGATCCATACACATTAGGGGTATCTTCTGGTGCAGCGCTCGGGTCTGTTTTGTTTATTCTGTTTGGTGGTGCACTAGCCAGTGTGTGGGTTGCACCGCTTGTTTCTATTGTCGCAGCACTTGTAACATTGTTTTTGGTGTTATTTTTAGCACGCTGCATGAAAAGTTCACTTACAATGGAGACAGTCATTTTAATCGGTGTCATTGTCAGTGCGTTTTTAAGTGCGCACCTTACGCTGTTAATGGCGCTGTCACACGGTGAATTGAAACAGGTTGTATATTGGTTGATGGGTAGTGTTGGTATGAGAGGGTGGTCTCACGTTGGGCTAATCCTTCCTTTTTTTCTTATTGGCACAATGATGTTATGGTGCTCGCGCCATGCACTCAATGCTTTTATGTATGGTGAGCGTACAGCCCAGTATGTTGGTGTGGCAATAAAGAAGCATAAATATAATATGTTCATTGCTGCGACAATGTTAGCAGGAAGCGCCGTCGCTGTTGCTGGCACAATTGGTTTTGTTGGGTTAGTGATTCCGCACATCGTTCGCACATTGGTAGGAAGCGATTATCGACATGTACTATCAATGTCTCTCATGCTAGGGGGGACCTTTCTAGTGCTTGCTGATTTCATTGCTCGGATGGTCGTCATGCCAAGTGAGCTGCCTCTCGGTGTGGTGACGGCGATGATTGGTGCACCGTTGTTTGCGCTACTACTATATCGACACCATAAACGAAAAAAAGAGGGGGCACACTCGTGTTAGTCGTGGAGCATTTAACTGTGCAGTTAGCTGGGCATCGCGTGTTAACAGACGTTTCTTTTTCAGTACAAAAAGGAAAAATGGTCGGTGTGCTAGGACAAAATGGGAGCGGGAAAACAACCCTGCTCCGGGCGATAGCGGGCGATTATAAAGTGAGTTCCGGTTCTATTTTGATTGAAGGACAAGCGTCTCAAATGCTGTCTCCTAAGAATCGGGCAAGGAAATTGGCTGTTTGCATGCAAAATCATCACGTACCATTGCATGTGACAGTACAAGAAGCAGTGACACTCGGACGATATCCTTACGAGCATGGCTGGCTTTCTCGTCGTTCCAAAAGAGATGGTGACATCGTCGAACGAGTAATGAGAGACACAGATACAATTGAGTTAGCGAATCGTTTAATCGGGCAATTAAGTGGCGGAGAACAAAAACGTGTTTGGCTTGCTCAATCGTTGGCGCAAGAACCATCATTGTTATTGCTAGATGAGCCGACAAATCATTTAGATATTGCCCAACAAGTGGCTTTCATGAATCATTTACATAAACTGCAGCAAGAGCGTGAACTTTCGGTCGTGATCGTGCTTCATGATGTGAACATGATGAGCTTATACTGTGATGAATGGGTGCTTTTGAAGCAGGGACAAGTACTTGGAACAGGCGCGGTAACGAACCTTACTGAGTCGTTGTTACACGAAGCATACGGGGTGCGTTTTACTGAATCGCTCGTCCCTCCTCTCGGTAAAAAGCAATTTACAATCTGTCCCTGAGGAAAAATGATGTATACCGTTCGCAGTCTTTTCATAAGCTCATACAGCAAGATCATAAGTGTATATGTGAAAAATGCACCAATGACGTGTGCGGAAGGGGGACGTTATGACCGCATGGCTGGATTTTGTGCGGAGAATGTCAATCGCATTCATTTTGGCGCTGGCAATAGGCATCTTGTTTGTAGGTGTATTAAAAGTATCTGTTTCAGATGAAAGGTTGTCGCTGGAACGACAGTAAATGATAGCACTCTCTCCTCGATTGATGGCTCTTTTTTAAAGGGCTGTTCATACATAGTTTAAAAAACCGTTGCACACCCTAAAGGGGCAACGGTTTTTTATGAGGAGGAAGCAAAGTGTCCTTGTTTTTAGAGTACAGTTGGGTATTACTCGTATTAGTTTGTTTGGAAGGCATTTTGGCTGCGGATAACGCCATTGTATTAGCAATGGTTGTGCGTCATTTACCTGAGAAACAGCGTAAAAAAGCACTTTTTTACGGGTTAGCCGGTGCTTTTTTGTTCAGGTTTGCATCACTATTTTTTATTTCTTGGCTCGTAGATGTGTGGCAAGTTCAAGCAGTCGGTGCCATTTATTTATTGTATTTGTCAATTCACTACTTGTACCGAAAGTGGGTGAAGCACAAGACACGTAGTGCAAAGGCGGTAAAAGCGCCATTAAGTTTTTGGAAAACGGTCTTGAAAGTGGAACTTGCTGACTTTGCTTTTGCAGTCGATTCGATTTTAGCAGCTGTTGCGCTTGCGATGACTTTGCCAGCGACAAACTGGGGGAATGTGGGGCAGTTAGATGGTGCCCAGTTTGCAGTCGTGTTGACAGGTGGACTCATAGGGATCATCATTATGCGATTTGCAGCTGGAAAGTTTATTATACTGTTAGAAAAAAGACCGAGCTTGGAGACGGCAGCTTATTTAATTGTTGGTTGGGTCGGAGTAAAACTTGCTGTCTTTACACTTGCTCACCCAGACTTAAGTGTTCTCCCAACACATTTCCCAGAATCAACATTATGGAAAACAATATTTTGGACGGTATTTTTACTTATCGTCATTGTGTATTGGGTGAAGTCAAATAAAGATAAACCAGCGCCAAAGCAATACAGCAATGAATAGAAGTAGTAACTATTTATGTTGACAATTGTTGAACGCGGACTTTTGGATTTGAATGGACGCACTTGGACAACCGTCATAGGCGTCTAACATACCCGATACGAAAGGCGCAGGTACAGCGATGGTTCCACGATTGTTGTCAATGGTCACATATGCTAACCCTTCGTCGTTGTAATCAAATACTTGCGGGGCTGAGAGAGCGCAAGCACCGCAGGCGATACATGTGTCCGTGTCTACCATTGTATAATATTGATCGTCGGCGTCGGCCATATCATTAACCCCCGTTCCTTTTCGTTTGTTTGTTTCACGATGCGCACATTTCTTATATTGTACCGTGGAACCTTTCCTGGTGCAATTGCGCACGCGTGTAGTAATATTTGGTACAATAGACATAAAAGGTCGACTGGGGGAGGTCTTGTGCGAGCGCAATGCATATTATGGATCATGTTAAGTTTTCGGGGAGAACGATCTTTATCGGCCGTTTATCATTTGTTGCAAGGGAAGAGGTCTATTCAAACCATTTACGATGCACACTTGTTTCAATTGCAACGATATTTTGGTCTGTTCCCTCAGTTATCGCGAAACATCTTGGATAATCACTTGCAAGTATTGGAACAACAAGGGTACATACAAATGAAAGAAAATGATTACACCTTAACGGAAAAAGGACACACATATACCATGTCGTGGCGTCTAGCGCATCCTTACATAGATACGATTGACAACTGGCGTTTCGGACATTTAGAACGTACTTTTTGGCAGCGGTTGGTGTTGTTATGCCAATCATTGTCGCACCTTGCACTGCACAAATCATTTGTGCCTATTGTACAAACATTTTCTGTGCAACGTTTTGTGAAAGGTTACATTCGGTCTTCAAGTAAGACGGTCGATGATTTGTGTAAACAACTATATGAAGAATGTTTTACACTTTTGTCACAGGTAGCGACTTTGCAAGCAGAGCTATTTGTGCGGCAACTATCTTCTGCGCACCACATTGGTGCGACATTAGAGCAATTGGCTCATTTGTATGGAAAGCCTGTGGACGAGCTGTTTGTGCGCCATAAAAGTACATGTCACTTCATCTTAAAACATGTATTGGCAAATAAACATGAATACCCAAGTTTGTCACGCTTAATCACAGAAGAAGATATGCAGCTACCGATGGCAACATCTACTGAAAAAACAGCCGAGCTCTTAGAAAAGGGCTTATCTATTCGTGAAGTTGCACATCAACGTCGTTTAAAGGTCACCACAATTGAAGATCATGTGGTGGCGCTTGCACTATTAAATGCGTCCTTTCCGATTGATTGCTATGTTGTACCTGAGAAACAGGAGCAAATTCTTCGTGTAAGTGAATTAGAGAAGACGCTTAAATTAAAAACCATTCGACAAGCACTTAATGAAAAAGTAAGCTATTTTGAAATCCGACTTGCACTAACGAGAAAGGAGGGGCACTCATGCTCACACGAGCTTTAAAAGAGAAATTTGGTCACGAAACATTCAAGCAAGGTCAGCGTGAGATTATTGAGGCGCTAATGGCGGGGCATGATGTGTTAGCCGTCTTACCAACAGGTCGGGGAAAGTCACTCTGTTATCAGTTGCCAGCTTTGTTACTTGACGGTTTGACCATTGTTGTTTCTCCGTTGCTATCGTTAATGGAGGACCAAGTGCAACAATTAAAAAAGAATGGGATTCGGCGTGTTGCTGCATTAAATAGTTTCACAGATCAACAGGAACGTCAAGTGATCTTGACTCAGTTATCGCAATTAAAGCTATTGTATGCTTCTCCTGAGATGCTACAGTCAAAAACTGTACGAAAGGCACTAAAACAAACGCACATTGCCATGTTTGTTGTTGATGAGGCGCATTGTATTTCTCATTGGGGGCATGATTTTCGGCCGGACTATTTACGCCTGTGTCAAGTGCGGGCTGATGTTGGCTCGCCCCGTTGCTTAGCAATGACTGCGACGGCACCACCACGGGTTCAAAAAGATGTGATGGCGCAACTACGACTGGAGAACCCACGTTGTTTTATAGAAAGTGTGAACCGCGAGAATATTTTTTTGAACATCGAAGTGGTTGCTTCAGCAGGAGAAAAAGTGTCACGCATCGAACAATGTGTTAGTTACTACCCGTCTCCTGGAATTATTTATGTTCATAGCCGTAATCAAGCAATACAGTTGTGTCATCATTTACGCGAAATCTATCCAACAAAAAATATTGCCGCTTATCATGGTGGGATGGAACAAACAGACAGGTTGCTTGTCCAACAACAATTTATGCATGACCAACTCGATCTGATTTGTGCGACAAATGCCTTTGGGATGGGATTGAACAAAGATGATGTTCGTTATGTCGTACACGTACACTACCCACTTGATTTTGCAGCATACGTCCAAGAAATTGGGCGTGCGGGACGTGACGGGCAACCGGCAATGGCATTGTTTTTGGTAACCGCTACGGATGATGAGCAAGCAATCCAATTATTAAAGCAAGGACAAATGAAGGAAAAAGAACTTGCATGGGTACTTGCGTCTCTTACCCCCGGAAAAGTCTTTGATGAGACAAAGTTAGAAGAACGAGTGAAACATCTAGGCTATGATCATACACGTGCAATTGTTTATTTGCTTGAACATTGGGGTGCTGTGTTAGAAGGTTTCGTCACGACAACGTTTTCCAGTAGCGTGTTAGCCACAAAGATCAGCGCGTATTTTCAAAAACGTTATGAAGAACGACGCTTGCGCTTACGTTCAATAGTCAATTATGTGGAGGAGCAAAATACTTGTCGGCGGCATATGTTGTTGCGCTATTTTCAAGAGCGTCCGAAAAAGCAAGCGCCGTGCTGTGATGTATGTGGTCTATTACCTGAAATCGTGAAAGCAAATGACCATGTTCCGCAAGTGGCGGCAACACAATCATGGCAGACGCAATTAGCGCAATTATTTGTTGTAAACGAGAGGGGAACTAAAAGCACATGTCGTTAAGTCGTGAACAGCTACAACAACTTCCAAACCGAGAATTGTATATGAGCGTATATCTTTCTCAGGCATTCATGCTTAGTGTAGCACTCGGTATAAGCGCATTGTTTGGTAATGGGATACAAAAAGGGATTAGTCAATTGACATGGCATTGGCATGATGGGTTATGGCAAGGAGCTAGCTTTGCAATTATTGTGCTGATCATAAATTTGTTATTATATCGGGTTGTTCCTGCACGATGGCTAGATGATGGGGGAATTAATGACCGTGTTTTCCGATCGATGGGGATTTGTCATATGGTCTTTTTTTGTCTCGTTGTTGCAATTGTAGAGGAATGGTTGTTTCGTGGCGTATTACAGCCGCTTGTAGGTTTGCCTGTTGCGAGTATATGCTTTGCACTCGTACATGTTCGTTACATAAAGAAGCCAATATTGTTTTTTTATACGCTACTGCTAAGTATAGCACTTGGATTGCTATACGAAGGTACAGGAAACTTTTGTAGTGTCGTTGTTGCCCACTTCTTAATTAATTTTTTGTTGGGGGTATTTTTACGCAAAAGTGCAAAGCGCCGTGTCATCGGTGTATAAGTTCTAACGAAAGGCGCCACTGCGTAAGTTTGTAGTACGAGCGGTTGGGTCGGGTCGTTTAAAAATTGATCAGTGGTTAATCCTTATACATAGGAGGGGATGATGGTGGAAGAGCGGTCTGCATCATTACAAGTCCTCGTTAGTGAACTGATTGAACGAAAAGAAGGTTGGGAACGATTGAAACAAAAAAAACAGCGGACAGTGGTTGTCATGCTGTTATCAATCATTTGCTTAGTTTTTTTAATTAGCCGTACAGTGACCCTTCGCTCTTTGCCACATGAAGAATTGTTTGCTTCGCCACTCAGAATGATGTTGTGTGGTGTCATGATTGGGTCTATCCTACTCTTCACGTCGATCGGGAAAAAGCTTGATGAGCAAGAAGAGACTTTTGAGTTGTTGCGACAAGAGTTTATTGAGCGAGGTGAAGAATTATTTCCAGCCAACTACACAAATCAAGAGCGGGAGGCCCTTCTTGCTCGAATGAAGCAATCTTATGATATTAATTTATACCATTATCATTAGCAGCATGAAGCCCGCCCAATAAGTAGTAGATCACATGATGCTCGCGTCATGCGTCCTCTTCTGATGAGTCATCTCTTTTGTTTGCGCGATAACGTAAAAATTCAAGGTGCTCACGTAGTAGGTTTGCTTCATCTGTTGTGAGAGCTTCCTCATATAAAAAGGGTGGCGTAGGATGCTCGACACGACCAAGTAAATAATCAGTAGTGACACCAAATACGTTTGCCAAATCATTTAACGTGTCAGTGTCAGGTGTGCGGTTGCCTGTTTCATAGCCTGAAATCGATACTTTTGTTACATTGACGCGCGCGCCTAATTCCGCTTGCGTAAGTTGATGCTTTTTGCGCAATGCGCGTAAGCGACCTGGGATAATAGCCATATAGACAATCCTTTCCTTTGTTTAATAAATGTTGTTCAAAAGGACATTGAAAATGGTTCTAAGTGAAAAAATGTGTTGTGCACTCATTATAGTTTAACAAATAGCTAACGTAAATACTGTTAACTAAATAGATACAAAAGCATGTACAAACAAAATGATTGACGGTATACTGTTATTAACTGCAAGTTAATAACAGTTGAGGTGATTTGTGATGTGGTCAGAGTTGAAAAGAATACGTTTACAACATAAAATGACGTTAAAAGATGTTGCGCAAGCAATTGGCGTAAGCACGCCGTTTTATTGGCAAATAGAAAATAGAAAAAGAGGGTTATCATATGAAGTTGCCTATAAAATCTCGACAGTGTTTTCGCTTTATCCGGATGATATTTTTTTGCAGACAGTGAAACAGGAGAACCAACACAATCCGTGATTTGTTTTTAACAGTAGAGGGCGCATGCAGCGGTAAAACTGTTTTTTTAGGGAAGTAAGAAAGGCATCGGTCTAGAGACGGACGCTAAAACCCATCTTTGGATCGGTGCAGTGTCTCTTCGTTCTTGTTAAAGTAATAGAAGCCTATCATCATCATGCAAGGTGTATAAATGATAAAGTTTTTATAAAGAATAAAGAAAAGTATAGGCGCGAATAGGAAAAAGCTGTATAGTGATGAATAAGCCACTGCTTGTTTTTATGAAACATTGCTATTATATGCTGTTCATATTCTTACAAGAGAAAAGAGGCTAGACGATGAATATTGCTATTTTTACTGATACGTACTTCCCGCAAATTAGTGGTGTTGCTGCTTCAATCGCAACGCTAGAAAAAGAGTTAACAAATACTGGACATCAAGTGTATATTTTCACGTCAACCGATCGATCAGCAGATTTGGCTGAAGAAGAAGGGAAAGTATTTCGTTTCCCAAGCCTTGGGGCATGGTTTGTACCTGAAAGACGGTTGGCTTATGCAGGAATGAGGAAAGCTTCGCGCTTAATGGAGACGCTTGAGATTGACTTGGTTCACACGCATACAGAGTTTTCAATGGGACTGTTAGGGAAATATGTCGCGAATAAACATAATGTGCCTTTTGTCCACACGTACCATACGATGTATGAAGATTATTTGCACTACATTGCAAAGGGAAAACTATTGACGCCGAAATTTGTTGGAAAGCTAACAAAGTATTTTTGTAAAGGAGCCAGTCTTGTCATTGCGCCAACAGATAAAGTGAGAAGGAAGTTAATTAGTTATGGTGTAGAAGAACCAATTAAAACGATTCCGACAGGCATTTCTTTTAAGCAATTTAGACGCACAGAAACAAGTATTCAGCAAGTGTGCAAAATAAAGGAAACACTCCATATTAATACAGGGGACAAAGTGGTTGTGTCAATTGGTCGCATGGCTGAAGAAAAAAACATGCAAGCCATTATCCGTGCATTGCCAAACTGGCTGGCGTTTGACCCGACAATTAAGCTTGTCATGGTTGGAGACGGTCCTGTACGTGAATCTTTAGAGGCACTTGCGCATGCACAAGGTGTTCATCATGCAGTACGATTTGTTGGTGCAGTGAATTGGGACCAAGTGCAGTATTATTACCACATTGGAGATGTGTTTGTAAGTGCATCAACGACAGAGGCACAGGGCTTAACATATATTGAAGCAATTGCTTCCGGTTGTATTGTTGTGGCCAAAGAGGATCAAAGTGTCGCCAATTTGTTAATGGATGGACAAACAGGGTTCCTTTTCCGAACAGATGAAGATTTAGGTCCGTTATTGCGTGAAGTATTTGCACGACCTCAGCAGCTCAAGCAAGTACGTCAGGCAGCAAAGAAACACATTCAGCCGTTGTCGGCGGAAGCATTTGGTCAAACAATTGTATCAATGTATAGGGCCTGTATGAATGCACACCGGACAAGCACGAGGTTTTCATCTGGACCACTGTCTATTTTCTATCGAAAAGAGCGATCATCATGATAAAACTAACGATGCTATCTTCAGCAGAAAAAGTGAAAGGACAAGGGGTGGCTTCTGCGTATCGTGAGCTTCTGACTTTAATGGAGCAACAGGTAGGCATGTATGATTTGAAGGTCAACCAATTTGATTCGTGTGACATTACCCATTACCATACGA
This sequence comes from Bacillus sp. FSL W7-1360, assembly GCF_038592975.1. NCBI lineage: Bacteria > Bacillati > Bacillota > Bacilli > Caryophanales > Bacillaceae > Bacillus > Bacillus sp. FSL W7-1360. Next base: position 804,482 of record NZ_CP151950.1, read on the forward strand.
TTGACTTTCGCTTTTATCTGTCGACATTTTTTCGCCGCCGGCGTGGCGTGAAAGTAGGATATGTTCACTTTTTGCCGGAAACGGTAGATGAGAGCTTAAAATTGCCAGCACCAATTCGGGCAATTTTTTATAAGTACGTGGTTGCTTTTTACCAACGGATGGATCATCTTGTTGTCGTAAATCCGACTTTTATTCCTAAGCTTGAGGCGTTGGGTATCGCGAAAGAGAAGGTGCATTACATCCCTAACTTTGTTTCTAAAAAAATGTTTAGGGAAGAGCCAGAAGAAGTCCGATGGGCATTACGAGAAAAGCATGAAATTAGTAAAGAAGCGTTTGTAGTAGTAGGTGCGGGACAAGTACAGCACCGTAAAGGTATTTTAGACTTTGTAGAGGTCGCAAAACAATTACCTCATATACAATTTATTTGGGTCGGTGGTTTTTCATTTGGGAAAATCACAGCGGGGTACGAACAATTAAAAGCGATTGTAGATCACCCGCCTGCGAATGTTCGTTTTACGGGAATTGTTGATCGAGAGACAATGGGGGCATACTATAATTTATCAGATATGTTGTTTTTGCCATCTTTTAACGAGTTGTTCCCAATGACCATCTTGGAAGCAATGAGTTGTGGCACACCCATCTTACTCAGAGACTTAGATTTGTATCAAGACATTTTGTTTGATTATTATTATCAAGCTTCCTCTGTTCCTACGTTTGTAGAGATGATTGAAAACATGCGTACGGATCGTGATTTTTACGAGCAAGCTTGTCAAGCAGCGCGCCGAGGTGCGTACCATTACTCAGAAGATCGCCTTGCGGAAGTGTGGAATGATTTTTATGCTCGTATGGCGTCAATAAAGAAGGTTCCCGTGTATGAACAATGATCGAAAGCTCTTTTTGCAGCTCAGCTTCTTTCTACTCATTGGGGGAGGCTGTGCCCTTTTTTTATTTAGAAATATTGATATGTCTTTATTAAAGACGGGCTTTTTTAAAGCAAATTTGTGGTGGTTATTACTAGCATTTTTGTTGTTTGTTTTGACGTGGGTGTTAGAAGCAATGGTGTTGGCGTTCATGGCAAAAGCCAACCGTGCGCAGCTTTCATTTTCAGACTACTTTCAAACAACTATGTTAGGGCTGTTATTTAATCAGATTACACCTCTTGCTTCAGGGGGTCAGCCAGCGCAACTATACTTATTGACGAAAAAAGGTGTTGAAGGCGGGCGAGCAAGTTCGATCTTAATGATTAAGTTTATTGTGTTCCAAGTCGTTCTTGTGCTTGCGTTCGGGTCCATTTTGTTTGCAGGTTATGATGTATTGGCAGGCGCTTTGCCCAAGATGAAAGGGCTTGTATTAATTGGTTTTGTCATTCATTTATGTATCATCGTATTTTTATTTATCGTAGCACTGAACCAGAGACTAGCGATGTTTTTAGTGCGCCTCATTTTACGACCCATTCGTTTATTGAATCGGGAAAAAGAAGCGAGGTGGCGTGACTCCCTTGCTATATCTGTCACTCAGTTTCATCAAGAGAGTCATCGGTTGCTAAAGGATAAATGGTTGTTATTTCGTTCGTCTGTTGTAACATTAATACAAATCCTCATTCTTTTTAGCATCCCGTACTTTATCTTTCAGGCATTCTCGGTGCAACAATTAACATTATTTGTAAGTAGCATTTATCATGCTTTCATTATGATTTTTTCAACAGTCGTTCCAACCCCAGGTGGAAGTGGGGCAGCAGAGTATACATTTAAGGAAATGTTTCATCCGTATATGGGTCCGGAAACGTTGTTGTTGTCGATGTTATTTTGGCGCTTATTTACGGCTTACACAGCAGTGATTGTTGGTTTGTTCTATTCAACGCGGATGACGAATAAGCCCAAGCTAAAACAAGGTGCACCTATTCGAGGTGAGAAGAAGTAAGTAAACGATAGTTACTGAGCGTGAATAAACGCTTTGAAAGCAGTAAGGTGTATGTTATAATGTGGGAGTGAAGTGGGTTCGTATGACGCCTGATTGATCTGGCTTCTTTTTTGTGATGAGTACAGGAGTCAGACAGTATAGGTGTGAGACTTCGTTGTCAAGGAGTGAAAGAAATGAGCGGTTCGCAGTTACTAGCCATTTTAGGAATTGGTTTGACAGCGGTTGCGTTGGCAGTTGTCATGGCAATTTTATTGTTAAAGACGTCTGAGCAATCGAAATAAGACATAATTGTCGGAGCAGATGGGTTTTTCAACCCATCTTTTTACGCGATTTGTCACAAAATATGGACCGTTTTGAGGAAGGTGCTATAATGTTAGATGAATTATTAAAAAAATTAGAATATTTATTCCCAGAGATGGTGGCGTTACGAAGAGTATTTCACGAAGAGCCCGAACTTGGTTACGAAGAAGTAGCTACTCCTGCGAAGATTGCGCAATATTTAATTGAAGTGGGTGTCGATGTACGTACAGGCGTGGGTGGACGTGGTGTTGTTGGGGTGATTCGTGGTGCACGACCGGGAAAAACAGTGGCATTACGGGCAGATTTTGATGCGCTACCAATTCAAGAAGAGACAGGATTGCCGTTCGCTTCAAAAGTGTCAGGGAAAATGCATGCTTGTGGTCATGACGGACATACAGCAACGTTACTTGTATTAGCGAAAGTATTCACGACAATGAAGGATCACTTGTGTGGTTCGGTTGTACTTATTCATCAATTTGCGGAGGAGCTTGCCCCTGGAGGCGCAATTGCAATGATTGAAGATGGCTGTCTAGAGGGGGTAGATGCGATTTTTGGTACACATTTGTGGAGTCCTTTACCAGTCGGGAAAATTGGTTATTGCTACGGACCCTTTATGGCAGCTGCAGATCGTTTTGACATTCAAATTCAAGGAAAAGGGGGGCACGGGGCAGCGCCACATGAAACGGTTGATGCCGTTGTCGTCGCCTCATCGGTGGTCCTTCAGTTACAACAAATTATGAGTCGCAACGTTGACCCGCAAGATGCTGCAGTATTATCTATTGCCTCTTTTCAGGCGGGAGGCGCTTTTAACGTTATTAGTGACACAGCGACGCTTTCAGGAACGGTTCGTACGTTTTGTTCGAATGTACAGACACATATTGTACAGCGGATGGAACAAATCATCAAAGGGGTATGTGAGGCAGCTGGAGCGACTTATACGTTCTCATATGAACGGGGTCATCAGGCGGTTGTGAATGACGATCGTGAGACGAAGCGTTTCGTCGAAGTCGCGCAAACAATTAGTGACCCTGAAAATGTAGCGGAAATCAAACCTGTCATGGGTGGAGAAGATTTCGCGTATTACTTGCAGCGTGTACCCGGAACGTTCTTTTTTACAGGGGCTGGAAACGAGGAAAAGGGGATCGTTTACCCACACCATCACCCGAAGTTTGATTTTGATGAAGACGCCATGCTCATTGCAGCAAAACATTTGGGGGCAGTGGCATTGGCGTTTTTACATGATGAGTGGTGACAATACGAGACATATGATTGCTGTCTACATGTTGATTCTTTGCATCTCAAACTTTAGATTTTTAAAGTTGAGATGCTTTATTTTATTAGTCATGTTGAAATAGTAAAACGCACCCCCACTTCTTTTTCTGTAATAAAAGACGTAAAATGACAGAAATCAGCATAATCCGGTTTAAACAGATGTTTTTTGATTGACTGGGACACAAAAATCTATGGGACTTTTGGACCATTTTTTTTAATAAATTTAAATGAAGCACGTATAATTTATTTCGTCTATCTACATAAATCAAGGTGAGAAAAGAATGACACCCTAATATTTGTCATACATATAGGTCGTTTTTGTAGAGAAATAGAGGAAAGAATATTCTCATATATTGACGAACTGCAATTGACAAATTCCAGCAACATTTCTTAATCTTTACCTATATACTAGGGAAACCAGCTTTTAGCTGGATGTCATGGATGATTTCTTTTGAAGGGGGGAAGGTGGTTCGGGAATCATTTGTGTCGTAAATCAAGGAGGGGAAGCTTTTGAAACGTATGTATTGGCGAAAGAAGTCATTTGGTATTGCTGCCACGTTGCTGATGGTCGCGTCACTTGTGACACCGAGCGTTTCCCAGGCAACAACGAAAGGAAACGTGCACGAATCACTTCGAGATACTGTGCAACTTGCGGAGGAGAAACTGAACGATCGGTTACTAAAGCAGTTCAAAGATGATGACACTGTGACGTTTCTTGTGAAGTTTCGTGACAAGGCGGATGCAATGGAGGTGGCAAGTGAAGCACAAGCATCAGCACAAAAACAAGATCTTTCCCCACAAAAAGCAACCTTTGTGCAACGTTCTGCTGTTATTGCAGAATTAAAAGAAACGGCAACTGTTTCTCAGCAAGACGTTCGAGCGTTTGTTGAGGCTGAGAAAGAAAAAGGAACGGTGAAAGATTTCCGTTCTTATCATATTGTCAATGGGATGGCGGTGACTGCGCCGAAGACTATTGCTGAAAAAATCGCTACATTCTCGGAAGTGGAAAAGATTCTTCCGAATGAAGAACGCCAGTTACACGAGACCGTTGTAGAAGATGTAGATGTGCCGGAATCGACAATTGAAAATGTGGAGTGGAACATTGAACGTGTTGGTGCGCCGGATGTATGGGATATGGGTATTGATGGGGCAGGCGTTGTTGTTGCCAGCATTGATACAGGTGTACAATGGGATCATCCTGCGTTAAAAGAGAAATATCGTGGATATGATACGGCATCTGGAGAAGTTAACCATGATTTTAACTTTTTTGACTCAACCTCTGCTGGTCGAGAAGAGGCTTACGATGACCAAGGTCACGGGACACATGTAACAGGCACAATGGTTGGTAGTGAACCAAATGGAGCCAACCAAGTTGGCGTTGCACCGGGTGCTAAATGGATCGCGGTCAAAGCATTTGGACCAACTGGTGGTGCAACAGACCAAGACTTGCTGAACGCGGCAGAATGGATTTTAGCGCCAACCGATTCAGAAGGCAATGCACGTGCCGACTTAGCACCGGATATCGTCAACAATTCTTGGGGTGGCGGTTCTGGTTTAGATGAATGGTATCGTGATGTTGTGATCAACTGGCGTGCGGCCGAAATTTTCCCTGAATTTTCAGCTGGAAATGGTAGCCCTAGCCCAGGTTCCATCTCTGTACCAGCCAATTACCCAGAATCATTTGCGACTGGTGCAACAGATGTGAATGACGCAATTGCAAACTTTTCACTACGAGGTCCATCTCCATATGGAGAATTGAAGCCAAACATTTCGGCACCTGGGGTCAATATTCGTTCAGCTGTACCGGGTAGTCGTTATGAAGGCGGCTGGAACGGGACTTCAATGTCTGGTCCAGCGGTATCTGGTGTTGCTGCATTGGTGAAGCAAGCAAATGCGAGTCTCACTGTCGATGATTTGGAAGAAGTGCTGACGAGCACAGCGACACCGTTGACAGATAATCAATATCCAGAAGCACCGAACCATGCGTATGGCCATGGGCTTGTCAATGCATATGAAGCAGTGACAGCAGTAGCGGACGGTATTGGTATTGTGCAAGGACATGTGTTGGAAGAAGGCGAGGATGTTGAGCCACCGACGTATGAGCACGAGTCCCCTGCCGAAACATATGCAGGTATGGACTTGGATTTGGAGATCTCTGTAGCGGATAACATTGCGATCACTTCCGTTGTACTCGTTTATACAGACGAAGAGGGCAATGAACAAACGGAGAGCGCAGAACGTGTATCAGGAAATTATCAATCAGGAAATTATCGGGCAACTGTGCCGGGTGAGGCAGTGACTGGAGAGTCCTTTACGTATCATTGGGTTGTGACTGACTACGGTAACAATGAAGTCGTGTCAGAAGACTTCACGGTTGCAGTATCTCCGGGAATCACCATCGGATATACGCAAGATTTTGAGACAAATCCAACTGGTTGGACGTCATTTGGCGAGCAAAATAGTTGGGCATGGGGTGAACCTACCTCTGGACCAGGTGCTGCTGCTTCAGGAGACAATGTGTATGCAACCAATTTAGGCGGCAATTATGACAACAACATGAATGCAACGCTTGTGATGCCTCCGATTGATTTGCCTGAAGGAAATGCATACTTACAGTTCAAACGGTGGTATGACTTGGAAAATAATTACGATTACGGGCATGTGTTTATTTCGACGGATCGAGAGTCTTGGACACAACTTGCACGTATGAATGGTACGACAAGTGGTTGGGAATCAGCGGAAGTTGATTTGTCAGATTATAGCGGTCAACGTGTGTACATTGGCTTTAATTTGACGTCAGACTTTAGCATTGTTCGTTCAGGGCTGTATATTGATGATGTGGCGCTCGTCGATACATCTCGTGGCCCGTCAACCAGCCTTCGTGGAGAAGATAAAAACAAAAGAGCTGATGTGGCTCGTCATCATTTAGGGATCACAAAAGCAACTGTTGATCCAGATAAGATTGTTCCAGCTTTAGACAAAGAAAAAGATGCGCCAGTAGACAAAGGTGCGCATCCATTTGCTCTACCAGTTGGTGCACAAGTGAGTGTCGTTGAGACGGGACGCTCAACGAATACAAACCCTGCAAATGGTTCTTACTCGCTTTCCCACGCAGCAGGTGATTATACGCTGAAAGCAGAGGCGTATGGATATGAGCCAGCTGAGCAACCAGTAGAGATCGTTGATGGTGAGACAACAGAAGTCAACTTTATGTTGCAAAAGATGGGGCAATATGCCATCAACGGGCAAGTGGTTGATGCAGAGACAGGCGATGCCATTGAGGGTGCAACAGTATCTGTGGTGGAAGATGCCAATATTGCGCCTCGGGAGACAGGAGAAGACGGAACGTTTAACCTCACTGCGGATGAAGGTGTGTATACACTGAGCGTTGTTGCGCCAGGGTATGAGCGTCAAACAGTTGAAGTCGACTTGACTGAAAATGTTGACCTTACCATTGAGCTTTCGCCAACCGAGACAATTCCAGCTGATGAAATCGGTTATGACGATGGCACACCAGAAAATGCCCGCGCATTTTATGAAAGCGGCAATGGCTGGGCTGTGAAAATGTCTCTTGCAGAAGGAAAATCGTCTGCGCTTGTCACAGATGGACTTTTCCGCTTCTGGGATACAGAATGGCCAGTGCCAGGTGGCACAGATTTTGCTGTTGAAGTTTGGGATGCGAATGGTACAAATGGTTTGCCGGGAGAGAAGTTGGCTGGACCATTTGAAGCAGAAGCACTACGTGATGGTTCATGGACAACGGTTGACCTCTCTGAACATGAGATCGAAGTGTCGGGTGACTTCTATATGGTGTATATCCAAACAGCAGCGCATCCGAACGCGCCAGGGCTTGCGACAGACGAGAATGGTCCATTGTCTGAGCGAAGCTATCAGTATATTGATGAAGAGTGGTCACAAACGCCTGAATATGAAGGCAACTATATGATTCGCGCCCGCGTTTCTTATGAAGATGCTGGTCCACTAGAGGCACCTGTGTTGACGTCTCCAGCAGAGGACGTCTTAACGAATGATCCAGCATTGACAGTCAAAGGAACGACGGATCCGGAAACAACGATCAAGCTTGAGAATAATGGTGAAGCTGTTGACACAGTTGAAGCAGATGAAGAGGGATTATTTGAGATTCCAATGACGTTGTCAGAAGGTGCAAATGAGCTCAAAGCCATTGCAATCGTGAACGGCAATGCTGCGGCGACATCTGATGTGATCACAGTGACACTTGACACAGAAGCACCAGACTTGACAATTGATAGCCCGCAAGATGGAGAAAAGTCAAATCGGGAAACGGTCGTTGTTGAGGGAACGGTCTCAGACGCTAACCTTGACTATGTCGAGGTGAATGGGCAGCGTGCGAATGTCACGGACGGCAACTATTCAAAACGCATTTTGGTTGAAAACGGTCAAAATGACATTACCGTTGTTGCCCGTGATCTAGCAGGAAATGAAGCGACAAAGCATGTGACCATTGATGTGCAGTATGACGCCCCAGTGATTGAGAACTTAACGCCAACAGAAGATAAAGTGCTCAATGCAGGTGAAACGGTGAAAATTGAATTCGATAGTGAACCAGGCTTGAGCGCAAGCTTTATCATTCACTTGCCGTTAACAAACATCACGTCTACAAATGCGACAGCACTGCCAATGGCAGAAACAGCACCAGGGAAGTATGTGGGCTACTACACGGCAACGAGCAATGTTGTTGCGGATGGTGCAGTGATTGAAGTGAAGGCTGCAGATTCATACGGAAATGAGTCACGCCAAGAAGCCACTGGAAAGCTATTCATTAATGTAGAGTAGCTTGAGGTAGCAAGAAGATAGTATGAGAAATATTGCACGGAGGAGCTTTACGGCTCTTCCGTGCATTTTTTGTTCACAAGAATTGACGTGCGAATGTTCAATGTCTTTTCTCCTTATCTATCAGGCAACAGCCTGTTTTGCGCACGTTTTGAGCCGATGTAGATATACTTAGAATAAGGGCAAGATAGATGCTAGTTTTCTTGGAAAATAAGTAGATGAAAGGAGCACCAATGATGTCTCAACCAAATATGCCGAACTTCACACCGACTATTAGTGTAGATCGCGATGACGTTGTTAACTTGTTATTGGCCTCTATTGCAATGGAGGAGATGGGCTTAGCACATATTATTAACGCGGAAGGAGAAAAGATTCAGTACGCTTTAGGGACATTGAATGGTCTCACCGGTCCACCGGCAACATTACAAGATATATTAGCTGTAAATGAAAGTACCACAAATATGCTTGATACGATTTTTAAAAAAGAAATTATTCTTGATTCAAAAATGAAGGCTGCCGCGTCGATTCCAACGCTGAGAGGGCCGACTGGACCAACAGGAGCAACTGGCGAAGATGGAAATATTGTTGCAGTGAATGGGGTTGTGGGCGTCGGAGGAAATGTGACGCTTACGGCTGGTGATATTGTAGGTGGGGTTGTTAATATTAATGGTGTGACAGCGGCTCCAGATGGAAGTGTTACATTGACAGCAGAAGATGTCGGTTCGTTCCCTAGTGAGATGTCTGTTCCATCAAACAGTAATTTAGATACGTTTCAAACGTCAGGTGTATTTACTTCAGACGGTAACCAAGGACCCCCTACTTATTTTGCTTTCCCGCAATTAGGGATCATTATTTCCGAAAATTGGACATTATATGTATCTGTTATTACACCAGGTAATCCAGACTTTATTGTTTTCCAAGTAGCAGTCACCAATCCAGCGATTTATGTGCGTCGTTCTAATCCAGGTGCAGCTACATGGCAGCCGTGGGTCGAATTCGGTGTCCAAGGGCCAACTGGTCCAACAGGAGCAACCGGAGCGACAGGGGTAACCGGAGTAACAGGTGCGACAGGAGCAACCGGAGTAACAGGTGGGACCGGAACAACAGGAGCAACCGGAGTAACAGGAGCGACAGGAGCAACAGGAGCAACAGGAGCAACAGGAGCAACGGGAGCAACAGGAGCAACGGGAGCAACAGGAGCAACAGGAGCAACGGGAGCAACAGGAGCAACGGGAGCAACAGGAGCAACGGGGGCACCAGGAGTAACGGGGGCACCAGGCTCGCCTGGTGCAACAGGTCCAACTGGAGTTGCTGTATTTAATGAAATAGGCTATTTCTTTCGGAGTACACCAGGAAATGTTACGTTAGATCCCGGTGAGCTCATTCCATTTAATAGCACCGCACCTTTTACATCTCCGACAATGACATTAAGCAATAATGAAATTACGATTGCAAATCCTGGACTTTATTTAGTAATGCCTAAAGTGATGGCGGGAGCTGGAGGTACGCAGCCAAATTCTAACATATATGGGATCAGTATTAATGGTGCATCCCCTGCACTGCAACACCGCACAAATGTAGGTAACGGTGTCGATAATCCATCTGCTATAAACTTGGCTGCTACAAATAATCAAATTATAGAAATCACTACACCTAATTCGACTTTAAGTTTGATGGCGATGGGACTGTTCCTAAATACAAATGTTATTACTACTGGGACAAACTCACTAAGTATTATGAGAATAGGATAATTGTCCTAATACAATTTTAAAAAGAGCTCGTGCAAAGGTGTGGGGATGTTGATGAAGATATTTTAGTGGGGAGCACACATTTGTGTCTCTCCTTGCTTTTGTTTTGTGATATTCCTACATAAAAGAGCGCAAAAAAATTGATGAACAACAGCTGTTCACCAATTTTTTGTATGGAGATTTTTTTGGAGCAACAGCCCCCCTTTTTTTGTGCGATTATAAATACGCAGCGCCAACGATGATGAGTAGAATGAACAACACAATAATAAAAGCGAATCCCCCTTGGTTTCCACAACTCATGATTCAATCCCTCCTTGTATCATGTAGTCGAAGCATAAGCAAGTCATTTGCCTTGCTCATTTATAGCGTATGCAACATGAGTAAAAGCGGACTAGGCATTTTACCTAGTTTTACATCAGAGGTTGCTGGACGGATCGTCATCAGTTAAATGGATAGGCATCGGTATGAAGGATGAGAAGATTCAACATACGACTTTTTTAGGTATATTTATATAGATAGGGAAAAACGGCGCGGAAAAAGAAGTTTTTTAGCAGGGATAACAGCTAACGTCGTCGAATAGTGGGAGACAGATATATTCGAATTAGGAGAGTGAACGTAGCTGTGCGACATTCGACAAAACTAGGGATTGAAGTACTAAATGAGTCAACAGCCCAGTCTTGGATTACAAAAGAAACCGAACATTATTTGCGCCGTAAAGGATTATGGAATTATGGTGCTGCATGGACTAAAAAAACAATGCGCGAGCTGGCGCAGGCACAAGAAAAAAGAGGGCGCATCCCGCTCCTATCATTTGAACAAGTGTTTTTTGCTGTAAAATGTTTTGCTGCTGAACAACTTATTCCATTGATGAATGAATACGCGCTTACCGTACAATATACAGCTCATATTAAAGATGCGTTAGAATACGCAGTTCAATATCGCCAAGAACATTTGCTTGCACAGTTGCTCGAACTGCATGAAGATCGTGCTGGCTTGGGCGAATGGATGCTTGTATACCGACTGCTGCTAGCAAGTATGGTGCAAGATTGTTTGAGTGATGAATACGCGCTTGAGCAAACAAAGGACATGCACGGACGTGTGACAGAGACGATTTTAAAGGCTCGACTAGCGGTGCATGAAGTTTATTCTTATATAGGGCTAGGACACTATTCTAAAGCAGCCCTTTTGAAGGAGCAGTTGCCGAAACAGCTTGAAACAGTGGAGGATAGCTTTGTGAAAAGGATCGTCACCGTTATGGCTAATTTTTATATTGCCTATGACTTTGTTTATAACGAAGGGGATATCATTCAGGCAGAAAGGTATTTGTACGAATTGGTTATTCCGTATGTCGCAGTAGAGGTGATGTTTCCACCTTGTTATCATTTACTTGCAATAGCCGCATTGGTGCGCCAAGACTATATGAGTGTAAAGTATGCGGAACGAGCCATTTCTTATGCAGAAGAGACCAGTTTAGAAGGTTATCGTCAACAGTTAATATCGGAGTTCTTGCCATTTGTGCGGAACATGCAGAGAGAAAAGTTTGATTTAAATGGTGTTGTTCCAGAGGAGAGAGTGCATCAACATGTTGTTCGAGGAGAGCGAGAAAAGGCACTTCTTCTCGTAAATGAGTTGGAGAGTAATGGTTATACCAGTGAATTCTTAGTATTTTATCAAGCGAAAGCGATGCAAAGTATAGAACACTTATGTGAAGTGCTTTTAGATCTTTCGAGAAAAGGATGGGCTCATTTACTACCTATTGTAAAACAAGAATTGCTCTATGTGCATAGAATAAAAGATGATGAGCTAAAACGTGTCCAACAACAATTCCGTTCTTTTAAATGGCAAGCGATGCTTTCTCCAAGAGAGCTAGAGGTGTTGGAGAAGATTCATGAAGGGAGCACGCAGTCTGCAATTGCTAAAGCGTTATATATGTCGCCAAGTACTGTGAAAAAACATGTTAATAGTATTTTAAAGAAAACGGGCTTGAAACGTAGTAAAGAAGCAGCTGCTGTGGCGAAAAAATTATCACTTTTTTGAATGTGAACGTGCTACAGTAAAACGGTTCTATAAAAAGATTGACCTTGTCGGAATTTATTTTATTGTGCTATGCTTTGAATGAAAGTTATTTACATGTGGTTATGTGACAAAGTATTTTAGCTAAAAAATGTTTGACATTTTAATTTATTCTCCTGTGTATTGTAAACAAGCATGGTCGTTGACGAAGCATACAAGAAGCGAAGACATATCCCTCTTCAGACTACAAAGTTTGACAAAAATCTCACCTCTTTCGAAGAAAATGTCGTACGAAAAAACGCATTTTCAGCAGGAATGATTGTTGATCCTGTCGAAGGTTAAGCAATGAGGGGAGGGATGTTCATTTTAGAAAGGATGGATGAGCGAATGATGCTAACTTCAGCACAGCAATTTATTGAAGAGTTTACTGAGTCGACAATTAAACACAAGATCACAAAAGACACAGAAAGATATTTGCAGCGTATCGGGTTGTGGGATCATAAGGAGAAGTGGACAAAAGAAACGATGCGCAACCTTGCACTCACTGGGGAAGAAGGGTATCACGTCCCTTTGCTAGCATTTGAGCAAGTATTGTTTGTCGTGAAGCGGTTTTCCTCCGAGCGACTTATTCCTTTAATGAATGAATATTCGCTTGCGGTGGAAAACATCGATCATATTAAAGATGCGCTTGAATATGCCGTTCAATATCGCCAAGAAGACTTACTTGTGCAGCTCCTGGACAGGCATCAAGATCATCCTAATTTGACTGAATGGGTCCCTGTGTATCAGTTATTGTTGGTGAGTGTTGTTCGCGATTGTACGAGTAGTGAAGAGATCATTGATCAAGCACGGGATTTAGTGGGGCGCGTTACTGAAACGATTTTGAAGGTACGTCTAGAGGTACATGAAGTCCGTTCATACGTGGAGCTAGGTTATCGATCTAAAACAGCTTATTTGAAGGAGAAGCTCCCGAAGCAGTTAGAAAGCGCGGAGACTAGCTTTGTGAAAAGTGTCTTGGTGACCATCACTAATTTTTATATCGCCTACGACTTGGTTTATAATGAGGGCAAATTAATTGAAGCGGAGAAGTATTTACAGGAATCGGTGATTAGTCATGTAGTAGCGGAAACGATGTGTGTGCCTTGTTATCACTTGCTTTCCATAGCGACATTGGCACGAAAAGATTATACAAGTGTAGGATATATGCAGCGTGCGCTCTTTTATGCGGAAAGAACAGGGTTAGAAGATTATCGGAAGAAATTGGAAAGCGAGTATTTACCGTTCGTCCGCAATATGCATGGTGATAAATTTGACTTAGATGGTGTCATTCTTGAAGAGCAAGTACACCAATACGTTGTTCGTCTCCAATACAAAAAGGCACTGGAGCTTGTGACTAAACTAGAAGCGGATGGGAATGGTAGTTCATTTTTAACTTTTTATAAAGGAATGGCGCTGCAAGACGTCGGTGTCTTGGCAGAAGTGATGCACGCATTTGCTAAAGAGGGTCGTTTGTACTTACTTCCGCTCGTAGAAATGGAATTGAAGAAAAATAGCTGATCTTAAAAGGGGGGAATTGAGATATGAAGTGTCGGTTGTGTATTATAGCTATGTTTACTTGCGTTACGGCAGTGGTGATCAGTTCTCAAACTTTTGATGTTGCTGAGGATTTAGGTGTTGTCAGTTTATCTAAAGATATTCAACTAGCGGGTGACGGTCATCCAATTCTTTCTCGCGCATCTCATTCACCTAGTGTAAAGTAACATATGAATATACTATCTCATTGTCAATTCGACAGTGGGATTTTGTTCTTATTGAATTTAAAAGGACATCCTTCCCGAAAAATGGAAAGGATGTCTGTTTTGGTTAGTCAATTTTAATAATCGTCATTTGTGCAGCGTACTGAGGGGTGCCGTCTGAAAATATGACATTTGAATCGTTAGAAGTTTGCCTTAACCGGATTTCTTGTCCAGCGGCAACTGTGACTGTCATGGCCATATACGTTAAACGAGCGTTAGTTACTCCAGCTCCAACGTTGTTTATAGCATTTCGAGAACCTGATATCACTGTACCGGCTGTTTGATTAAATAGTTCAAAGGCAAGGTTCCCATTACCTGGTGTATGAGCCGCATTTGTTGTGAAAAAGATTAAATACGTACCAGCAGTATTTAAAGTAACTCCTTGGCTTGGTGGTGTGAAAGAGATGTCTGTTCCAAGGTTATTGGTATCCATGACATTGAACGTAACGGTACCGTTATGAGCAACAGTTTGTGAAGCGTCTGTTGCACCAACTGTGATAAAACTCGTAACGACTGATCCTCCGGTAGGTCCGGTAGGTCCAGTAGGCCCAGTAGGTCCAGTAGGTCCAGTAGGTCCAGTAGGTCCAGTAGGTCCAGTAGGTCCAGTAGGTCCAGTAGGTCCAGTAGCCCCAGTAGCCCCAGTAGCCCCAGTAGGTCCAGTAGCCCCAGTAGGTCCAGTAGGTCCAGTAGCCCCAGTAGGTCCAGTAGGTCCAGTAGGTCCAGTAGGTCCAGTAGGTCCAGTAGGTCCAGTAGGCCCGGTAGGCCCAGTAAGTCCAGTAGGTCCGGTAGGTCCAGTAGGCCCGGTAGGTCCGGTAGGTCCAGTAGGCCCGGTAGGTCCGGTAGGCCCAGTAGGTCCAGTAGGTCCGGTAGGCCCAGTAGGTCCAGTAGGTCCGGTAGGTCCAGTAGGTCCAGTAGGTCCAGTAGGTCCAGTAGGTCCAGTAGGTCCAGTAGGTCCGGTAGGCCCAGTAGGTCCGGTAGGCCCAGTAGGTCCAGTAGGTCCAGTAGGTCCAGTAGGTCCAGTAGGTCCAGTAGGTCCAGTAGGTCCAGTAGGTCCAGTAGGTCCAGTAGGTCCAGTAGGTCCAGTAGGTCCAGTAGGTCCGGTAGGTCCAGTAGGTCCGGTAGGTCCAGTAGGTCCAGTAGGTCCAGTAGGTCCAGTAGGTCCAGTAGGTCCAGTAGATCCAGTAGGTCCAGTAGGTCCAGTAGATCCGGTAGGTCCGGTAGGTCCAGTAGGTCCAGTAGGTCCGGTAGGTCCGGTAGGTCCTTGAGGATCAATTTCTTTCCATGGTTGCCACGTGCCACCGCCAGGATTAGAACGGCGAACGTAAATCGTTGGGTTGGTGATAATCAATTGAAACACGATTACACCCACCGTTCCTGGTGAAATGACGGACACATAGAGGGTCCAATTTGCTGAAATGTTGATGCCTGGTTGTGGCGGCGAAAACGAAGGTGTGCCTTGGATGCCGGTTGAACTATACACGCCTGGCGTTGTGAGATTGTCTAAATTTGAGCTAGACGGTGCAGGGGTATACGTAAATAGGCCCGCGTTTTCTACGTTTAAGGTAACATTCCCTGTTACATCAGGTGTCACACCATTAATGCTTTGGACCACATCTGGTGGTGCAGTAGGTCCAGTAGGTCCAGTAGGCCCAGTAGGTCCGCGCATGGATGGTATAGCTGCAACTGTCTTCATTTTTGAGTCAAGGATAATTTCTTTTTTGAATACCGAATCTAAAATGTCAATGATACTGTTGTTGACGGAGAGAATGTCTTGTAATGTTGCAGTAGGTCCGGTAACACCAAGTGTGCCAAGGGCGTATTGTAATTTTTCCCCTTCTGCATTGATGATGTGTGCTAACCCCATTTCTTCCATTGCGATGGAAGAAAGTAGTAAACTGACTACATCATCGCGATTTAACGTAATGTCTGGTGTGAAATTGGGCATGTTTGCTTGCGACATGTTGATTCCTCCTTTGCTTTCCGCATGAAGCGGGTATTTAAGCTAACTTGACAATCGTTATTTTCGAAGGTAACTTTTCGTTAAAAGGAGCTGCTAAGGTAACATTTGCACCTCTATTTACAAGCGTTAATGTTGCTGCACTTGTTACTTGAACCAGAGAACTTGTGGCAAGCTGATGTTGGTCTGCTGAATCAGTAATGGCACCACTACCAGCGACGTCATTTCCAGGTGGATCGAGATGTAGCGCAAAGTCAAAATCTGCGTTCGTACTGTGTAGATTCCAACTAACAAAATAAGTGCCTGGTGTTAAATCAACAGTGGAGTTTCCTCCTCCTCCTGGCCATGTAATGTCTCCTCCACCATTGTTAGGACCAAGAAGCCCGCTGAATACTACCGCAGCTCCGTTGTTCACAGCTAAGTTACTTCCAGTGGTGTTAGCGACAGTTAAATTTATAGATGTGTTAAGAATTGTGCTATCCGGTCCGGTCGGTCCAGTAGGTCCGGTAGGTCCGGTAGGTCCAGTCGA
Organism: Bacillus sp. FSL W7-1360; assembly: GCF_038592975.1. Taxonomy (NCBI): domain Bacteria; kingdom Bacillati; phylum Bacillota; class Bacilli; order Caryophanales; family Bacillaceae; genus Bacillus; species Bacillus sp. FSL W7-1360. Next base: position 820,829 of record NZ_CP151950.1, read on the forward strand.
TCCAGTCGGTCCAGTAGGTCCGGTCGGTCCAGTAGCGGTTCCAGTAGATCCAGTAGGCCCGGTAGGTCCAGTAGGTCCAGTAGGCCCAGTAGGCCCAGTAGCGGTTCCAGTAGGTCCGGTCGATCCAGTAGGTCCAGTAGATCCAGTAGGTCCGATCGGCCCGGTAGCGGTTCCAGTAGGTCCAGTAGATCCAGTAGGTCCGGTCGATCCAGTAGATCCAGTAGGTCCGGTAGGTCCGGTCAGACCACGCGATCCAGTAGACCCGGTAGGTCCAGTAGGTCCGATCGGTCCAGTAGCGGTTCCGGTAGGTCCAGTAGGTCCGATCGGTCCAGTAGCGGTTCCGGTAGGTCCAGTAGGTCCGATCGGTCCGGTCAGACCAGTAGGTCCAGTAGACCCAGTGGTTCCGGTAGGTCCGATAGATCCAGTCGAACCAGTCGATCCAGTGGTTCCGATCGGTCCGGTCGAACCAGTCGAACCAGTCGATCCGGTAAGTCCGGTAGGTCCAGTGGTTCCAGTAGATCCAGTAGGTCCGGTAGATCCAGTGGTCCCAGTCGAACCAGTCGAACCAGTGATTCCGGTAGATCCAGTGGTTCCAGTAGATCCAGTAGGTCCGGTAGATCCAGTGGCCCCAGTCGATCCAGTCGATCCAGCAGGTCCAGTCGGTCCAGTAGGTCCGATAGATCCAGTAGGTCCTTGTGCGCCAAGTTCTCTCCATGGTTGCCAAGTGGCGCCACCAGCATCAGAGCGGCGAATATAAATAGTAGGATTTGTGATAAGGATTTGGAAGATAATCACACCGCCAGCTCCTGGTGAGATTGTAGACACATAGAGGGTCCAGTTTTCTGAAATGTTGATATTGGGTTGTGGTGGAGAGAACGAAGGATCTCCTTGTGTGCCATCTGAACTATAGACGCCTGGTGTTGTGAAATTATCTAAATCTAAATTAGAGGCAGTAACGCCATAGGTGAGAATCCCGCCATTCTCTGCATCTAAGGTGACATTTCCATCAACATCGGGAGTGACACCATTAATGTTCAGCACTGTTCCCATTAGTCCCTGGGGTCCTTGTGATCCAGTCGCTCCTCTCTCAGTCGGAATGGTTGCGGCTGTTTTGATTTTTGAGTCAAGGATAATCTCTTTTTTAAAAATGGTGTCAAGCATGTCGGAGGCACTTGCATTGATGTCGAGAAGGTCTGACAAGGTGGCTGTTGGTCCAGCCACACCATCCAATGTGCCCAATGCAAATTGGATCTTTTCTCCTTCTGCATTAATGATGTGTGCCAAACCCATTTCTTCCATTGCGACCGAAGCGAGTATTAAATTTACAACATCTGCACGGTCGAGTACAATCGACGGTGTGAAATTAGGCATATTTGCTTGCGACATAGATGTTCCTCCTTTTCTGTTCCACGTTGGTGGAATTATTTTCGTTTACATTAAACTAACTTAAAGATTGTTACTTGCGCAGCATAACGCGCGCCACTTGTTTCTATATTTGCTTGGTCTGTTGATCTATTGACAAGTGTGAGGACATCGTTGGTCGTGATGTCGATTAATATATTAGAGGTGAGAAAGCCAATAACACTGACATTATTTGTGATGACGACACTACCAGGCCAATAATCACCGAGTGAGTTTAATTGGAAACCAAATTGAAGGTCTCCTGGTGTGGTGTCTGGAGTCCCGTTTACGGTCCAACTGACTAGGTATGTCCCCGGCAATAGATTGATGTTGCTGCCCCCTGTCCAAACAATATACGGACTGCCTTCGTCGACAACTGCAGTGTTGAACAAAACAGCATTACCACTACCAATTGGGACTGATGCTCCTGTTTGACCGACAGTTAGGTTAAAAGTTGTAAAGATGGGTCCGGTGGGTCCAGTAGGTCCAGTAGGTCCAGTAGGCCCAGTAGGTCCAGTAGATCCAGTAGGTCCAGTAGGTCCAGTAGGTCCGGTAGAACCAGTAGGTCCAGTAGGTCCAGTAGGTCCAGTAGGTCCAGTAGGTCCAGATGGTCCAGTAGGTCCAGTAGGTCCAGACGGTCCAGACGGTCCAGTAGGTCCAGTAGGTCCAGTAGGTCCAGTAGGTCCAGACGGTCCAGTAGGTCCAGTAGGTCCAGACGGTCCAGTAGGTCCAGACGGTCCAGTAGGTCCAGACGGTCCAGTAGGTCCAGACGGTCCAGTAGATCCAGTAGGTCCAGACGGTCCAGTAGGTCCAGACGGTCCAGTAGGTCCAGACGGTCCAGTAGGTCCAGACGGTCCAGATGGTCCAGTAGGTCCAGACGGTCCAGTAGGTCCAGACGGTCCAGACGGTCCAGACGGTCCAGTAGGTCCAGACGGTCCAGTAGGTCCAGACGGTCCAGACGGTCCAGTAGGTCCAGACGGTCCAGACGGTCCAGTAGGTCCAGACGGTCCAGTAGGTCCAGACGGTCCAGACGGTCCAGTAGGTCCAGACGGTCCAGACGGTCCAGTAGGTCCAGACGGTCCAGTAGGTCCAGTAGGTCCAGTAGAACCAGTAGGTCCAGTAGGTCCAGACGGTCCAGTAGGTCCAGACGGTCCAGCAGGTCCGATAGGTCCTACCCCGGTAGGTCCAGTAGGTCCTTGCGCACCAATTTCATTCCATGGTTGCCAAGCGGCTGCACCAGGGTCAGAACGTCTTACATAAATCGTTGGGTTTGTGATGATTAGTTGGAAAACAATGATGCCTCCTATTCCTGGGGAAATGAGCGAGACATAAAGGGTCCAGTTTTCCGAGATGTTAACATTTGGTTGTGGCGGTGAGAAAGAAGGTGGTCCTAGTGTGCCGTTTGAGCTGTAAGCACCTGGGATTGTAAAATCATCAAGATCTAGATTGGAAGTTGTTGGTTCATATGTGAATAGTCCAGCGTTTAATGCATTTAGTGTCACGTTCCCACCCGCATCAGCTGTGACGCCATTGACAGTAACGACGCCGCTTGGTGGTCCAGTAATTCCAGTAGGTCCAACGGGTCCAGTAACGTTCTCCGGAAATGTGATTGCATTTTTCATCTTTGAGTCTAGTATGATTTCTTTTTTGAAAATTGTGTCCATCATATCGATTGCACTTTCATTTATAGCTAAAATCTCTTGCAATGATGCCGGTGGTCCAGTCAAACCATTTAAGGTTCCCAAAGCGTATTGAATTTTTTCTCCTTCTGCATTAATAATGTGAGCCAAGCCCATTTCTTCCATCGCGACGGAAGATAAAAGTAAATTAATGACATCATCCCTTGTAATATCGATATTGGGAGTAAAATTTGGCATGTTTGGTTGTGACATGTGCATTCCTCCTTTTCGTTTTTTAGGACAGAAATAAGAATATTAAGTATAAAAACTTTATTTTGTCCTCGACAATATTATATGTATCCATCAAACTGAGCGTGCGAAAATGGGGCTTTTACCCTACATTATTCATAGAAACATTTTCAAAATGGAAATACCAAAAGATACCCCACCAACTCCAATAGGCTAAAACAATAATCCTATCAGTCGGCTAAACACGAAATAAACCAAACGAATGTGAACGCATTGGTCATAATTTTCACGGGAAATACATTGCAATGGATTGGGGCTTTTTTATTATTAGCACTCTCTAACGATTAACGGGAATAATAAGCAGGAAACAGTGATAAAGCTTGCTCATTACAACGATGAACTAGTCAATACCTTAAATCCTGTATATGTTATAATAGAAAAGTTTCCATATACATGCGCAACGAGGAGTGTTGAGATTGTTTAAAAAGTGGTTTAAAAAAGAAGAAACAATTGTTTCGCCATTAAACGGGGCAGCAGTGGCGATAGAAAGTGTGCCTGATCCTACATTTGCCGAGAAGATGGTTGGTGATGGGTTAGCGGTTGAACCGACAGATGGTCGGGTTGTGGCGCCTGTTGCTGGGAAGGTTGTACAAATCTTCCCGACGAATCATGCATTCGGTATTGAGACAGCCATTGGTGCAGAAATATTAATCCACATTGGCTTAGAGACCGTCGGGATGAAAGGGGAAGGGTTTACAGCGCGGGTAAAAGAAGGGGATACCGTGAAACCAGGTGACGTCATCATTGAGTTTGACCTTTCGCTTGTAAAGGAGAAAGCAGCGCACACCGTCACACCGATTGTTGTGACAAATGTGGATCAATTTGCGATTGAAAAGCAGCCCATTGGTGATGTGGTTGCTGGAGAAACGCCTTTGTTTACACTCATACCGCGCTAACGGGAAAATCCCCTTTTTTCGCGATGGACGGAAAGAAGGGGATGCCCTTTTTACAGCTACATATGGAGGCTATCGCGGAATAAAAAGACAAGCGTGGCGATCACGAAGCAATAGAGAGCAAAATAGACGAGCTTGCTTCGTTGGATGAGGCTGATAAAGAAGACGATGCCAAGCCATGAAGCAATAAATGTGATGACAAACGCGGCCGATAATTCGAGTAATCCGGTCTGCGCGAGCAAAGCGTCTGAACGAAGGTCTTGAATGGCCAGTACAGAAGAACCGAGAATGACCGGAATTGAAAGTAAGAAAGAGAAACGTACAGCTGTTTCTTTTGATAAGCCGGCAAAAACCCCAGCAATGAGCGTCGTCCCTGAGCGTGAAAGGCCCGGAATCAGTGCGAGGCATTGGGCAAGTCCAATGAAAACTCCGTCCCGCATTGTCAGTTCCCGTTCAGTCCGGTGACCATGTCGAACAACACGTTCGATAAGGATTAAAAATATCCCTGTAACGGCAAGTGAGATGGCAATAAACGTAGGTGTTTTAAGTGTTGCGCTAATATAGTCTTTAAAAAGAATACCAGCGATACCCGTAATCGCAGTGGCGGTGATTAAGTAGAGTGCAAAGTAAAACATCGTCCGATTTTCAGAGGAACGATTCGTGAAATATGCGAAGAAACCGCGTATAATGTTAAAGAGGTCCTGTCTATAATAAAGCATCACTGCAAGCACAGAAGCCAAGTGCAGCAAGATTTCGAAGCTAAAGCCATCAAATGACATATCAAACATAGACTGAACAATGATTAAGTGAGCGGAGCTTGAAATAGGTAAAAACTCTGTAATGCCTTGTACAAGCCCAAGAATAATCGCTTCTAGTAAGTTCATAGGAAGTTCCTTTCTGATCATGTATTTTAAGTGAATACCTAGGACGCTTTATTCATTCTAGCAAACTTTGAGCGAGACGAAAAGAGGGAACATCATGAGGTGGACAAAAATTGCAATTGTAGTACTCATCGTGGGTGTGGGCATACTGTTTTTTATTTTAAATCTGAACACAGAAGACCACCCGATTGGTGTTGGTGACAAAATGCCAGATATGAAGTTACCAATCTACGGAGAGGGTGAGCGTGGTTTACAAGACTATAAAGGCGATCTCGTGGTGCTAAATGTGTGGGCTTCGTGGTGTGAACCGTGTGTAAGAGAAATGCCAGCGCTAATGGAAGTGGCAGATCATTATGAAGATGAGCCTGTCTCAGTCGTCACGGTAAATATGCAGGCGCGTGAGGTCCAGGCTCAAGATGCGCTTGACTTTATCGACGAACAACAACTTACATTGCCTGTCTTGTTAGATGCGGAAGGTCATTTTTTAGCGCGTGTACAAGTGTCGGTGCTGCCAACGACGTACATAATGGATGAAAATTTTGTTGTTGTTGAAATGATTCGTGGTGAAGTGACCCGTGACTGGCTCATCGAAAAGATTGAATCCCATCTATAAGTAAGGACTCACTTACCTCGGTTGTTTTTTGCATGAATAAGTGTAAGTGTAGGTCTACTCGGACTTTTTTTATTGGTCATGGCATCATGCCAGTCACGAACCGTCGGATAGAATTGGGCGGCTTGTTTCAGCTTTGCGAGCACTTCCCACTTCTTACCTGCGATAATGATGCGTTCGTCACAATAATAAATATGCATGGATTTGCTCCTTTTTCTTTTTAAGATGTGTCCTATGTGATACACTTTTATGCATTGAGAATGAGAGACATGCGTGGAGGGATGGAAAATGGATTCATTTTATGAGAAAACATTGCAGACAAAAACACTTTACGAAGGGAAGGTGATTCAAGTAGACATTGAGGAAGTAGCACTTCCTAATGGAAAAACATCAACCCGTGAGTTGGTTCGTCACCCCGGTGCGGTTGCAGTTATTGTGTATACCGATGAGGGTAAGCTCGTCCTTGTGGAGCAGTATCGGAAAGCGCTTGAAAAAACATTGATAGAGATTCCGGCTGGAAAAATGGAGAAAGGCGAAGCGCCGCTTCATACGGCGGAACGCGAGTTGGTGGAAGAGACAGGATATACGGCAGACGCGCTTGAGTACATCGGTTCTTTTTACACGTCACCAGGATTTGCGGATGAGTGTGTGTATTTGTATGAGGCACAAGGGGTTGTAAAAGGTGAACAAAATTTGGATGAAGATGAATTTGTCAACGTGATTGAGGTGACACTTGAGGAAGCTGAAGCGCTGATGGCTAAAGAAAAGATTCATGATGCAAAGACGTGTTACGCGGTGCAATATTTAAAAATGAAAAAGATGCAACATCGCTTGACGTGATCGGCTAATTTTTTTGTTCATAGGTTTGTCCTTCTCTGCATATTAGTGAAAGAAGTGAGGGGGACAAGCCGATGAGCACAAGTCGCATTTATGATGCTATAACCAGTCATGTACTAGAACATCGATCCATTTATTTTTTCACAGCGACACTCTTCCTAATTGGTGTCATCGTTGGCGCTGTCATCGTCAACAGTTTGAGCTTGAGTCAAAGACATGATTTATTTACGTACGTTAGTCAGTTTTTTCATGAAATGAACAAAGGCTACATTGATGTATCTTCAAGTGATCTGTTTGTGCACAGCTTTATGCATTATGGGAAGTATTTTGGTTTCTTATGGGTATTAGGTGTTTCACTCATTGGGTTACCAGTCATCTTTGTGTTGTTATTTGCCAAAGGGGTTGTCGTTGGCTTTACAGTAGGTTTCCTCGTCAACCAGATGGGAGCGCAAGGGTTTTTACTATCTTTTGTATCTGTGTTGCCACAAAATATTATTTTAGTGCCGGCATTCATTGTTGTTAGTACAGTTAGTGCGGCATTTTGCATACGTTTAATGAGACAAACGATTGGAAAAGTTGAAAGTGAACCATTTTTCCCTCATTTCCTTCGCTACACGATGTTGGTATTAACCGTAGGGGCATTTGTTACAGTGGCGTCGTTCTTTGAAGCGTACGTTTCTCCTGTATTGATGAGAGCGGTAGTGACGTCATTTTGACAGCGAATGGCGATGTAATTGATAATGATTATTAATTGACAGTTGTTATTATCAAGTTTATAATGAGGGGTAGCTTCGCTCGACAGGTAGGGGGAGTTGGATGAAAAATCGTTTGGACAGCATAAAAAAGCAGCTACATGCCCAAAGTTATAAACTTACGCCCCAACGTGAGGCGACGGTATTGGTGTTGCTTGAACATGAATCCGCCCATTTGAGCGCAGAAGATGTGTATCTTCTCGTCAAAGAAAAAGCACCCGAAATTGGCTTGGCAACCGTCTATCGGACACTCGAATTATTAACAGAACTTGAAGTGGTTGATAAGATTAATTTTGGTGATGGTGTTTCGCGCTTTGATTTGCGTAAAGAAGGCGCCAGTCATTCTCATCATCATCTCGTTTGTATCGAATGTGGCGCAGTTGATGAGATTCAAGAAGATTTGTTAGGTGATGTTGAAGCAGTGATTGAAAACAAGTATCGGTTCAGTGTGAAAGACCATCGTCTCACTTTCCATGGCATTTGTCACCGGCATAGTGAGAAAGAAGGTGCGACTGAACAAAATGAAGAGAATGAACAAATGCAAGTATAGACCGTTCTTACGTGGGTAGGGGCGGTTTTTTGATGTATAAAAATACATCAAGCGGACATAGGTTAGAAAGAGGATACAAAAGGAGGCATCATCATGCAAGCAGCATGGGATTTAGTTAAGGTCATGATTTTGTTTATTGGCTGCACAGTGCTCTTTTATTATGGTATGCTGTGGATAAGCAACGAATATAGCCAGTACAAGCATCATCAAGAGCCAGAAGGAAAAGCATTGAAAGTCATCAATGTAGATAAAGATGTGTTGCCAGCGATGGGTGAGCGACTCGGGCTTTTTTACCAGCTAGGGGAATGAGCGCGTCGCTTTTTTCTTTTGACACATGTAGAAGGGAGAAGCAATTGATGGGGATGACGCATGATTTAGATGAATTTGTGCATTTTATTAAGGTAGAACGCGGTTTGTCACAAAATACAATTGCAGCGTATTTGCGTGATTTAAAGCAGTACGAGCGATTTTTATGTGAGAAAAAAGGGTGTACAACGTATCAAGAGGTAACGCGCGCGGACATTCAAGATTACTTATATACGGTGAAGTCATCAGGGAAATCAACAGCAACGTTGGCGCGACTGGTGACGTCCATTCGAACGTTTCACCAATTTTTACAGCGGGAGAAGTGGACAGACCATGATCCTTCGTCGCTCATTACACCACCGAAGATCGATAAGCGATTACCGAAAGTGTTATCGCTTGAAGAAGTGGATGCTTTACTGACGATCCCGGATGGACGGACTCCGTTTGGATTACGGAATAAAGCGATGCTGGAAACGCTCTATGCGACAGGTATTCGCGTGTCAGAGTTACTATCGTTACATATCAGTGATGCACATGTGTCAATGGGGTTTGTTCGTGTCATTGGCAAAGGTGATAAAGAAAGAATTGTGCCGCTCGGTCGTCAAGCAGCAGAAGCCATTTCCATTTATTTAGAACGTGGTCGGTCGCAGTTATTGAAAAAGCATGCATGTGACCACCTATTTTTAAATCATCATGGGAAGCCGCTATCGCGTCAAGGATTTTGGAAAATCATTAAGCAGCTTGCCACGGAGGCTGCGATTAGGCGTCCACTTAGTCCACATACATTGCGTCATTCATTTGCCACACATTTGTTAGAAAATGGCGCGGATTTGCGCGCTGTCCAAGAAATGCTCGGACACGCTGATATATCAACGACACAGATTTACACACATGTGTCAAAATCGCGAATGAAAGATGTTTATCAGGCTTTTCACCCACGTGCATAGAAAAAACTACTTGTCAGACCTCTGACAAGAGAGTAAAGTATAGGTGTAAGATGAATTTTTTTATCAAACAATGTCGTGTTTGAAGGAGGAAGACGATGGCAAATCAATTTAAACGGATATTTTTAGTTGTGATGGATTCGGTCGGAATTGGTGCCGCTCCAGATGCCGATAAATTTGGGGATGAAGGAACAAATACACTTGGTTCGATTGCAACCGCTTTTAACGGCTTAGACGTACCAAACTTGGAGCGTCTTGGTTTAGGTTTAATTGCTCCGCTTGAAGGTGTCGAGGCAGTGAAGCAACCTGAAGCAAGCTACGGTAAGATGCAAGAGGCTTCACTTGGGAAAGATACAATGACGGGGCACTGGGAGATCATGGGGTTACATGTGACAGAGCCTTTTCGTGTGTTTCCAGACGGATTTCCAGACGAATTATTAGCGGAAATCACGGCGTTCTCTGGAAGAGGGATTCTCGGTAATAAAGTGGCTTCGGGCACAGAAATATTAGATGAGCTTGGCGAAGAGCATATGAAAACAGGTGATTTAATTGTTTATACGTCGGCCGATTCCGTGTTACAAATTGCGGCGCATGAGGAAGTCGTTCCGCTAGAAGAGTTATACAAGATTTGTGAGAAGGCACGCGAATTAACATTGGATCCAAAATATATGGTGGGCCGCATTATTGCCAGACCTTTTCTTGGTACGAAAGGCGCGTTTAAACGAACGCCAAACCGTCATGATTATGCGTTAAAACCATTTGAACCGACCGTGATGAATACGCTTCAAGATGCGGGACTTGACTCAATCGCCCTCGGGAAGATTTCGGACATTTATGATGGTGAAGGCGTGACGGAAGCCGTTCGCACAGTATCTAACGATGATGGCATGGACAAGCTGCTCGAACAGGTTGCGCGCCCATTTCATGGATTATGCTTTTTAAACCTCGTTGATTTTGATGCGTTATATGGTCACCGGCGCGATGTGAAAGGGTACGGGGAGGCATTGCTTGCTTTTGATGCCCAACTCGGTTCCGTTCTTTCAGCACTTGAGGAAGATGACTTACTCATCATTACAGCAGATCACGGCAATGATCCGACCCATACGGGAACAGACCACACAAGAGAACTTGTGCCGTTGCTCGTTTACAATAAACAAGTACAACCAGTTGACTTAGGAACACGGCAAACATTTGCCGATATTGGTGCGACGGTTGCTGAGAACTTTGGTGTACAAGCACCGAAGCATGGGAAAAGTTTTCTCAACCAAATCAAGTAATCCAATTTTTTTGCGGGGAGTGAATGACATGACGATGAAAACAAAAGTACAAGAAGCAGCAGAAGCCATTCAAGCAAAATTAACAGTGAAACCACGTGTTGGTTTGATTTTAGGCTCAGGATTAGGCGTATTAGCAGAGGAAATTGCGGAGGCAGTGAAGCTTCCTTATGAAACATTGCCGCATTTTCCCGTCTCCACTGTTTCCGGGCATGCAGGACAATTAGTAGCGGGGAAACTTCAAGGGAAAGACGTTATTGCAATGCAAGGGCGTTTTCATTACTACGAAGGGTACTCAATGCAAGAAGTAACATTCCCAGTGCGGGTCATGAAAGCGCTTGGGGTGACCCATGTGCTTGTAACGAATGCAGCTGGTGGTGTTAATAAGGCGTTTAACGTTGGTGATTTAATGTTGATCACAGATCACATTAATCTCATGGGTGACAACCCGCTCATGGGGAAAAATGAAGACGATTTTGGGCCTCGTTTCCCGGATATGTCAGAGGCATACAGTCACACACTTCGGACGCTTGCACAAGGAAAAGCGGATGAACTTGGCTTAAAATTGCAGGAAGGTGTGTACGTGGGCAATAGCGGTCCAACTTACGAAACACCGGCAGAAGTGCGGATGGCACGTACGCTAGGTGGCGATGCAGTTGGGATGTCAACTGTTCCGGAAGTCATTGTTGCTCGCCACACTGGCCTTGAAGTGCTTGGCATTTCTTGTATTACAAACATGGCCGCTGGCGTCCTCCCGCAGCCATTATCACACGAAGAAGTCATTGAAACGACAGAAATGGTGCGAGCTGATTTTCTGGCGCTCGTCAAAGCGATTGTTGGGGAAATGGTTTAAAAAAGAATTGCGATCAGCCGCTAGGGCGAGGTGCGTGGCGGCTGAATCATGACATTTTAAGGGGTGTGGGACAGATGAGAATGGTTGATTTGATTGAGAAAAAACGTGACGGCTTGCCGTTAACAAAAGAAGAAATTGAATGGTGTGTAGCTGGCTACACGAATGGAGAAATTCCTGACTATCAAATGTCAGCGCTTGCGATGGCGATTTATTTTCAAGATTTGAATGAAGATGAGCGGGCTGAACTGACGATGTCAATGGCTGAATCCGGTGATCAAATTGATTTGTCACAAATTGAAGGCATCAAAGTCGACAAGCATTCTACCGGTGGCGTTGGTGATAAAACAACGATTGCATTAGCACCGCTCGTGGCAGCACTTGGTGTACCTGTTGCGAAAATGTCCGGACGAGGTCTTGGGCACACAGGTGGGACAATTGACAAATTGGAAGCGATCCCGGGATTTGACTGTGAAATGGATACAGACACATTTGTTTCGCTTGTAAATAAAAATAAAGTTGCTGTGGCGGGACAAACAGGTAACTTAACCCCAGCGGATAAGAAGTTATATGCGCTACGCGATGTGACCGGGTCAGTCAACGCCATGGCACTCATTGCAAGTTCTATTATGAGCAAAAAGATTGCTTCTGGTGCAGATGCGATTGTACTTGATGTGAAGACTGGTTCAGGTGCTTTTATGAAAACACTAGAAGATTCTACGGCACTCGCTCAAGCGATGGTCAACATTGGCGATCGTGTGGGTCGGCAAACGATGGCAATCATTTCTGATATGAGTCAACCACTTGGGAAAGCGGTTGGAAACGCGTTAGAAATCCAGGAAGCGATTGATGTTGTCAAAGGCAAAGGTCCAGATGATGTAAGAGAATTGTGCTTAGTGCTCGGGAGTCATATGGTTTACTTCGCGAAAAAAGCACCGTCAGTGGAAGCGGCACGACAAATGTTAATTGAAGTGATTGAGAACGGCAAGGCCGAAGAAGTATTAAAAACATTTATTGCTGCACAAGGCGGGAATCCAAATGTTGTTGATGATCCGACGATCTTCGCGCAAGCACAACACAAGATTGCTGTGAAAGCGACTAATGCAGGTACCGTTGAATCAATTGCCGCAAATCAAATTGGCGTTGCAGCGATGAAGCTTGGGGCCGGACGAGCAACAAAAGAAGATGAAATTGATTTGAGTGTCGGCTTAATTTTAGAGAAAAAGGTCGGTGATCGCGTCGAGAAAGGCGATACGCTCGTAACATTGCATGCAAGTACACTGCAAGTAGACGAAGTGACAGACTTAATTCATGAAGCTTATACAATTGGCACCCACGATACGCCGGCACCAACGTTAATTTATAAAGAGGTTTATCCTTCTTAACCTTAAACGATAGATAAAGGAAACATTTAAAAAGGCTGTCCCTTTGGTGGACGGTCTTTTTGTATAGGAAGTAAAACGAGACAACTGAGGGTTCCAGTTGTCTTCATTGGAAGTGTCCGAGTATTTAAGAGACGTTTCTATTTACATTCCTTCTTTTTTCTTTTCTTCTTTGTAGGCGACGTTTGATGAGTACCCCGATAAATAAAATGAACGAACAGCCTAACATAATGTATGTGAAGGAAGAAGAAATAATATCTTCTGCGTGATGCCCATAAAAATAGAAGAGGAGACCAACCACGTAAAACTTTACTGCTCTTCCAATGGACGCATAAAGCATTAGTTTCCATAGTGAAAAATGTAGTGAACCAGATAGAATGGTAAAAATTTTAAAGGGGATCGGGGTAAAAGAGCCAATTAAAATCGCTGCCTCGCCATTGCGTCGAAATAATGTTTCCGCTTTTTGTAACTTGTCCGGATTAAGGAAACGCTGAAGTACTTTATTTCCAAGTAATTTGCCGAGAAAGTAACCAATCGGTGTCCCAGCGAGACAAGCAATATATCCAGCTGTCGCTAGTAAAAGCGCTTGATTCGGATTGACAAGACTCAGAGAGACTTGTGTGAAAAAAGCAGGGACAGGGAAGACGATCGCATCTAAAAATGAGTGTATCACTAGCCCCCAATAACCAAAATCCTCCAAGAAGTTTACGAATGATTCCATTGATACACGATCCCCCCGCACAGTATAAAAACGTAGTGTTTATTGATATTATCGCATATGGCACGGATGAATGGCTACTATTTTCACTCGGATAACAATGTTTTTAAGCATTCTTTTGCAGAAGATGACAATCGATACATCAGAAAAGCACTCCAGTGAGTATACGACTGGAGTGCAGGAGTTATTTACGTAATGTTTCTTCAGAAAGTTCAGGGTGGATACGTGTCGGTTCAGTGACACGATCATCAGTGATGTGCACTTGGCACATCTTGTTATCCCTCATAAACTTGAATACGCCATTATTGAAATCCGTACCCGTTTCTTTAAAGAAAATACCTTCATATTGTACGTTTCTGTTGTGAGTAAATACGAGCCGATAGCCTTGATCGTCTTCTACGATGTAAGCACGACAACCTTTTTCAAAATGACCTTCTAACCCTTTGAGGGCACGATCACAAGAAACAACATGGAAGTCAACAAAAGGGATTTCACGTAGGAGCACATTAATAAATGATCCTTTCGTGATTTCTTCCCAGCGGCTCTTTGCTGTCTGTCCAATGATGATTTGCGTAATGTGGTTCTCACGTGCGATTTCAGCGATCACTTTCGCAGCGGGTCGTTTTTCATTATCACGGATGAAAAATTGTTCGACGTCGTGTTCATCGGTGAGTTGTTTCCAGCGGTCAATATAAGCAGACTTTTCGGCGTCTAATTCATCGTAAGGAACGGGATCCACTGTCAAAATGTATAATGGACAATCAAGCATATGTGCAATTTTAGCGCCACGTTTAATGAGGCGTTCACCGTTTGGTCCGTAATAGACACATACTAAAATACTTTCATCCATACGTCCTTTTGCTTTTTTCATACAGGAGCTCACCTCAGGGTTTGTTAAAATTAAAGTGTTGTTAAAACCGATCGCGTAAAAAGAGTTTGGCGATATGACAGATGTATGCATGTACGCGTCATATTGTGCAAGTATTATCGTTTGATATAAAATAAACCATCATTCTCAAGGGGAATACCTAAAAGATAGGCATTCATTTGTCTGTAAGTCTCTATGGGTGCATTTACAGAGAAAATAGTTTATAATTAAAGATAACACGTGATCAACTGCCCCGCAGTTCTCCTTTACTATATATAAGAAATTAAATAACTTGAATCATACTCACTGCGTTCACCTAGAAAAGAAAGCGCATTGTAGTGGTATGAAACATATAAAATCTTTAATTCCTTGTATATATCTTTATCATCATATAGAAATCATGAGGACAAAATGATTGTATAAACACATACGCCACAACGATAGTTCCAAATATTGCTTACATCATACCCCTTTTGTATGAGAAACGCAAGGGTGATTGTGAAGATCTTTTCAGATAATAAAACAAGGAATTTTATATTACCATGTAAGGGGCAGGGTGTCCAAATAAATGACTACATAAGTTTTAGAGTACGTAAGTGGAAGGGTGTGCGTTTGACAGAATGATTATAGCAATTTTCATCCCATTTATTGTAGCAATATTGGTGCCGTTTTTTTATAGAAGAATTTCACACATACATACAGGTTGGTTTGTAATGATTGTGCCTTTAGCGCTGTTTTGTTTTTTGTTAAAACAGATTCCTCATATTTCAGCAGGTGGTACATATTTAGAGACATTTCAGTGGATCCCTTCACTGGGTATTCAATTAGCCATGTATGTTGATGGCCTTAGTTTAACATTGAGCTTATTGATTACCGGAATCGGAAGCTTGGTGGTGTTGTATTCCATTTATTATTTGTCGATGGAACGCGAAGCACTACATCGTTTTTATATTTATTTATTAATCTTTATGGGTTCGATGCTTGGGGTTGTGTTTTCAGATCATTTACTCGTTTTGTATGTATTTTGGGAACTCACGAGTATCTCCTCATTTTTATTAATTGCTTTTTGGTATCACCGGCGCCAGTCTCGTTACGGGGCACAAAAGTCGTTACTTATTACGGTTGCTGGCGGTCTTAGTATGCTTGTTGGGTTTCTCATGATGGGTGGGATGGCCGATACATTTAGCATTCGCGAACTGCTTGGAGAGATGGCGAAGTATACAAATCACGAATGGTTTACACCCGCGATGATTTTAGTATTGTTGGGGGCATTTACAAAATCAGCACAATTCCCTTTCCATATATGGTTGCCTGATGCAATGGAGGCACCTACACCTGTTAGTGCTTACCTACATTCAGCAACCATGGTGAAAGCTGGGATTTATTTAGTGGCACGTTTTACGCCACTATTTGGTGGCGGGCCAGTGTGGTTTTGGGTCGTGACGTCTGTGGGACTTGTGACGTTACTTTGGGGTTCTTTTTCGGCGATTCGACAAACGGATTTAAAAGCGATGCTCGCTTATTCAACGATTAGTCAGCTTGGCTTGATGATGAGCTTATTGGGATTTGGCTCAGCCGCACTTCATTTTGATCAGATTGATGATCTCACCGTAGCTTATTCTCTAGGAATTTTTGCGGCGATCTTTCATCTTGTGAATCACGCCTTATTCAAAGCAGCGCTGTTTATGGTTGTAGGAATTGTGGATCATGAAACCGGCACACGAGATATCCGCAAACTAAGTGGGCTGATGGCAGTGATGCCGATTACTTTTACGTTAGCGGTTGCCGGTAGTTTTTCCATGGCAGGATTGCCGCCCTTCAATGGTTTTTTAAGCAAAGAGATGTTTTTCACAAGCGTCTTAAATGCGTCAGAACTGACCGTTTTTTCCATGGAGTCATGGGGGGCAATATTATTAGTTGTTGCTTGGGTTGCCAGCATATTCACGTTTGTGTACTGTTGTGTGTTTGTGTTCCGGACATTCTTCGGCAAACATGAACCAGAGAAGTTGGATAAGAAAGCACACGAACCACCGGTTGGTATGCTCATCGCACCAGTGATTTTAATTAGTTTGGTGGTTGTGACATTCTTCTTTCCAAATGTCATAGGACGTCATCTCTTGAAGCCTGCTTATGATGCCATTTTGCCACTGTACGCATCTACGGGAACAACTGCCTTTCAGATCGATGCTTGGCATGGGAAGATTACGACTGAACTATGGATGACAGCAGGGGTCATTGTGGTGGGTGTACTGTTGTATCGTATCTTACCTTATTGGATGTGGGTTTATGCACTTTTCCCGCGTAAATGGTCTTTTGATTCACTTTATCATGGGTCGTTGCTTCGCATGGAGCAATCTGCGCAAATGATGACGAGACGATATATGACAGGAAATATGCATCATTATTTAGTCTATATCTTTGTGATTGTACTCACCATGATTGCATCGACGTTGTTTATTTCTGGTGCATTTCAAATTGATACTTCGCAAGATGCACCGATTCGAGTGTATGAGATGATTTTAAGTGTGGTCATGATGGTGGCAGCAATCTCTATTTTATTTGCGAAATCGCGCTTAACAGCGATTATCTTAAATGGTGTACTCGGCTATATGTTAGCATTGTTTTTTGTCTTTTTTAGAGCACCTGATTTAGCGTTGACACAATTAGTTGTAGAAACCGTTTCAGCAGCATTGTTTTTATTATGCTTTTACTTTCTGCCAAAGTGGGAAAAGGAAAAGTCCTCTGCGCGTACGAAAGTGATGAATATGGTTATTGCGCTTTCAGCAGGGACGATTGTGACATTAGTGGCTTTATCTGTGCACAGTCAACGGTTATTTGAATCCATTTCAACCTTTTATGAAGATGCATATGAATTGACAGGTGCTAAAAATATTGTCAATGCGATCTTAGGTGATTTTCGAGCATTTGATACAATGATGGAAGTGGTTGTTCTTATGACAGCAGGTCTAGGTGTGTATATACTCATCAAGTTGACCCATAAGAAGGGCGGGCAAGACGTTGAAAACCAATGATGTGATTTTACAAACAGTGACGAAAATTGCCGTGTTCATTATTCTGATATATGGTGTTCACTTGTTTTTGGCAGGTCATTATGAACCTGGCGGCGGTTTTGTCGGTGGTCTTGTACTAGCGACGGCACTTGTCTTGTTGTACTTGGCTTTTGATGTTGAAACCGTGCAAAAAGGCATAGGATTCAACTTTAGAATGGTGGCAGCAACAGGCGCAGCTTTGTCCATTTTGACGGGGGTAATGGCGATTTTATTTGATGTGCCATTTTTAAAACAATCGGAGACACATGTGGTGTTGCCGATACTTGGGGAAGTCTTACTTTCCTCTGTCGTCTTATTCGAAGCAGGAGTTGCGCTAGCAGTGATAGGTACAGTTGTAACGATTATTCTTAGTATAAGTGAGGATGTGTAGCAATGGAGACGATGATATCTGTGCTAATCGGCGTGCTGGTCACAGTTGCGGTATATTTGATTCTTTCTCGTAGTTTGTTACGAGTCATTTTAGGAACCGCAGTCTTGTCACACGCCGTTCATTTGTTGATCATGGTGATGGGGCGTTTTTCAGGAGAACATGCACCATTGCTTGGGGAAAAGGGTTCCTCTTATGCAGATGCATTACCCCAAGCATTAATTTTAACAGCCATTGTGATTAGTTTTGGTGTGACGTCTTTTTTCCTCGTCCTAGCTTATCGTACTTATCGGGAGCTCGGAACAGATGATTTGACAAAATTGAGGGGATTGGACAATGAATAATATGTTAGTACTACTTATGATTCTCCCGATGCTCGCTGGTGTATTATTGGTGTTTTTACGACCGTTTGTTCTTGCACAGCGCATCATAAGTTTGATCACAATGTTTGGCACATTTATTTTAAGTGTTTATTTACTTTTAGTGGTACAAAACGAGGGCATCATGTCCATAGACTTTGGTGGTTGGTTTGCCCCGATTGGGATTTCTTTTGTCGGTGATGCGTTTTCTTTGTTGCTTGTCGTCACGACCAATCTCGTTGTGATGATTTGTTTGTTATATATATTTGCTTCGATTGGTAAAGAGAAAGAAAAAATGTATGTGTATCCTTTTATTCATTTACTAGTTGCGGGTGTCAACGGTTCATTTTTAACAGGTGATTTGTTTAATCTGTTTGTTTGTTTTGAGGTCATGTTATTGGCATCATATGCCTTACTGGTCCTTGGAGGTAAGCAGATCCAACTACGTGAAGCGGTGAAATACGTACTCGTGAATGTGATATCTTCAGCTTTGTTTCTCATTGCCATTGCTTATTTATATGGTGCACTCGGAACACTGAATATGGCACATTTATCAGTACGTATTGCTGAAGTGAATCAACCAGCAATTTTAACGACCATCGCGATTGTCTTTTTACTCGTGTTTAGTTTGAAAGCAGGGTTGTTGTTATATTTTTGGTTACCAGGAACTTATGGTGCGCCGCCGATGGCAATCGCAGCGTTATTTGGATCATTGTTAACAAAAGTAGGGATTTATGCATTGTTTCGCACATTTACTTTGCTGTTTTATCATCAAGTAGAAGTGACTCATGTGTTGATTGCTTTCATGGCCATGGCAACGATGATCGGTGGAAGTTTAGGGGCCATTTCATCACATGATGTGCGAAAAGTGATTTCATACAATGTTGTCATTGCAGTTGGGTTTATTTTAAGTGGACTTGCCGTTTACAATACGACAGCGATTGAAGGCGCCATCTATTATTTGATACACGATATGATCACAAAAGCATTGCTCTTTCTCTTAATCGGTGTGACGATGTATGCATCGCGAACAGCGTATATGGAGCGTATGAGTGGATTAATTTATCATTATCCGTTGCTCGGATGGTTGTTTTTCTTAGTGATGTTAGCTTTAGCGGGCATTCCACCGTTAAGTGGATTTATAGGGAAAATATACGTGGCTCAAGGTGTGCTTGAAGGGGGCGCTTACGTCTTACTTATTGTAGGATTAATTGCCAGCATGTTTGTCCTATATTCTTTGCTACGTGTGTTTACAAATTGTTTCTGGGGTGAGCCGTCGATCAGTGAAGATGATCGTGTCGTTTTGAAAAAAGGGATGATGTTGCCAAGTGTGTTGTTGGCGATTGTGATGTGTGCATTAGGTTTAGGTGTGGAAAGTATCACGGACATTGTCTCCCAAGCTGCTGAAACATTGATGAATCCTCAATTATACATTGATGCAGTTCTACCTGATGATGCTTTTTTATGAATAACTTGATTGAGGAAAGAAAGGGGGAAGCGTCATGTTTGGACAATTATTGTTAAATATCATGCTGGCTTTTCTGTGGCTGTTGTTGCAAGATGAAAGCAAGTTTGAAGTCTCTACGTTTTTTGCGGGTTTTTTAATTGGGATGGTCATCATTTATATGATGAGACGGTTTTTCTTTCGCGAATTCTATTTACGGCGCTTGTTCGCATTCGGTCTGTTACTTTTGTTGTTCACAAAAGAGTTATTTACTTCGAGTATTTTAGTCGTTAGACAAGTATTAAGTCCACGTTTGCAACTGAAACCAGGTATATTTGCATACGATACACAACTAGAAGGCGAGTGGGAAGTGACGATGTTGTCATTGTTGGTTATATTAACACCAGGATCTGTCGTGATTGAAGTAGCCCCTTCTAACAAGCGTTTATATATACACGTAATGGATATTCCTGAGTCGAAAGGTGCTGTGTTGCGTGCAATGAAAAAATTCGAAAAAGCAATTATGGGGGTCACACGCTAATGTTTACAACGATGTTAATGAGCGCACTTGTATTATTTTCTGTCGCGATTGCCTTGACTGCTTTTCGGGTTATTCGTGGACCATCGATGCCGGACCGGGTAGTGGCTTTGGATACAATTGGGGTGAATCTTATCTCTATTACAGCCGTTTTTTCAGTTCTTTTACAAACAACTGCCTACGTAGATGTGATGTTGATTATAGGTATCTTAGCATTTGTGAGTACGATCGCTTTTTCTAAGTTCATTGAAAGAGGTGTGATTATTGAGCGAAAGCGTGACAGGTGAAGTAGTAGCTGGTGCACTCATTTTGGCTGGGGCAATGATGAGTGTGGTAAGTGCGATTGGTATCATTCGCCTACCCGATGTATATACACGTTCACATGCAGGTACAAAGAGTGTGACTTTGGCAGTGTTGCTAACATTATCAGGGACTTTTATATATTTTTGGTTAGCAGATCAATATATTAGTGTACGTCTTTTGTTAGGGATTATCTTTGTGTTTTTAACTGCACCAGTGGCAGGACACTTGATTACACGGGCAGCTTACCGGTCCGGTGTACCATTAACAAAAACAAGTATGGAGGATGAGTTGGCAGAAGCATTGAAGGATAAGAAGCAAGAGGGTCAGTGATAAATATTGAATTTAGCTTATATGAAACAAGAAGTGATTTTGCTACTGGAGTAGGATCACTTTTTTTGTGTTTTCTAGGGAAAGCATAGGTCTTTTACGCTGTTCGCTGTATAAACGATCTCACAAATGGCTAAGCTAGAGAGTAGTTTTTGATTTTTGAGTCTCGGGACGAGTGGAGGATATAAAAAATGAAAAAATTGTTTGTAAGTTTGCTTGTACTTATGTTGTTCATCACGAATGCAGGTAGTTCAGTGTATGCAGAAAAAGAAAATCCAGCATCAAATGTTTCATTGGCAGAGGAGTCAGCTGCGGCCATTGTAATAGAGCGAGACACAGGGAAGATATTGTTTGAAAAGGAAAGTCATAAACAATTGCCTCCAGCTAGTATGACAAAAATTATGACGATGTTGCTGATTATGGAACAGATTGATGAAGGCTCATTAAAATACGAAGACCAAGTGCGCGTAAGTGAGAAGGCAGCATCAATGGGTGGTTCACAAGTATTTTTAGAGCCGGGAGAAGAAATGACGGTTGATGACATGTTAAAAGCGATTGCCGTTGCATCTGGTAATGATGCATCTGTAGCGATGGCAGAACACATTGGTGGTACAGAAGAAGAGTTTGTAAAAATGATGAATGAGAAGGCGAAACAATTAGGTTTAAAGGATACAAAGTTTCAAAACACAAACGGCTTACCAGAGGCAGATCACTATACATCAGCACATGATTTAGCGATGATGTCAAAAGAGCTGTTAAAGTATGAAAATATAACGGCCTATACTGGCATTTATGAAGACTATTTGCGCAAAGGCACGGACAAGGAATTTTGGCTTGTCAATACGAACAAGTTGGTCCGGTTTTATCCCGGTGTAGATGGTTTGAAGACAGGTTTCACAAAAGAAGCAAAGTATGGATTGACTGCGACAGCTGAGAAGAATGGGATGCGGGTCATTGCGGTCATTATGGGTGCGCCAACACCGAAAGAGCGTAATGGTCAAATTACGAGCATGCTTGATTATGCATTCAATCAATACATGACTAAGCCACTCCAAGAACAAGGCGATGTCATGGGGGAAGTGCCTGTTGTCAAAGGTGTGGAGGAAACTGTTCGTGCGGTCACACCTGATAAAGTATCTGTACTGCTGAAAAAAGGAACGGATACTGCAGATACAGAAGTGAAAGTTGAAATGGCAGAAGCGTTACAGGCGCCAGTGAAGAAAGGTGATGTTGTCGGTCATTTACTTGTCCAAAAAAATGGACAAACATTATCTGAAACACAATTGGTGGCTGAAACCGATGTAGCTGATGCTTCGTGGTGGACATTGTTCAAAAGAATGATGTCAACATTTGCGGGGAATTGACCTGAAGGAAAGTATTCATGTTTTTTTACACTAGTTTTGTCGTGTGCAAGGGTTCCTCGTTGCGTAAATAGAATAGAGATATAGACAACGTGTGTGGGAGGTGCTGGAAATGAGTTTGAACATTCATTTGGAGCAAAAGGAAGATGTGTTACTTGTACGTCTGCAAGGAGAATTAGACCATCACTTTGCAAAAGAACTCCGTGTAAAAATGGAGGAGAAAATGTTTCATACAAAGCATGTCGTACTAAATTTAGCAGAGCTCTCTTTTATGGATAGCTCGGGATTAGGTGTGATTCTTGGTCGTTACAAGCAGCTGCAGGCAAACGGAGGAGAAATGGTTGTTTGTGCGATTTCACCAGCAGTTAAACGTTTGTTTGAGATGTCAGGTTTATTTAAGATCATTGGTACGGAAGAGAATGAAGCATTTGCTTTGCAAAAGTTGGGGGTGGCGTAAATGAGAAACAAGATGGAACTTTCATTTTCGGCTTTAAGTGAAAATGAAGCGTTTGCCCGAATCACAGTCAGTGCTTTCTTAGCACAATTGGATCCGACAATGGATGAATTAACGGAAGTGAAAACTGTTGTCTCTGAGGCAGTGACAAATGCGATTATTCATGGTTACGAGAATAACCCTGAAGGTCAAGTCCACATTTCAGCAACGATTTCTGACCGTGCGCTCTCATTGATTGTCCGTGATGAAGGTGTCGGTATTCATGATATTGAAGAAGCACGACAACCACTCTATACATCAAAGCCGGAGTTAGAGCGTTCCGGCATGGGTTTTACGATTATGGAAAACTTTTGTCAAGAAATACATGTATCTTCCGAACCATTGATCGGTACAACAGTGTACTTAAAAAAACAATTGGCCCCTACAAATGCGGTCTGTAGGTAGGGGGATAAGCGATGAGTGCCGAAGTCAAACCAAGCGGGAAGCGAGAGGCGCCGTTATCCGACCCTGAAGTGAAACGTTTAATTGCAGCAAGCCAGGCTGGTGACAATTTGGCGCGTGATAAAATTGTGCAACGCAATACACGTCTTGTCTGGTCTGTTGTGCAGCGTTTCATGAATCGTGGTTATGAAGCAGAGGATTTGTTTCAAATTGGCTGTATTGGTTTAATCAAATCCGTTGATAAGTTCGATTTGTCATACGACGTGAAGTTTTCTACTTATGCTGTTCCAATGATCATTGGGGAAATCCAACGTTTTCTTCGTGATGATGGCACAGTGAAAGTGAGTCGCTCAATTAAGGAATTGAGCAATAAAATTCGCAAAGCAAAAGACGAGCTGACAAAGAAGCTTTGTCGTACGCCGACAGTGAATGAGCTCGCAACACACCTTGGTGTGACTGTGGAAGAAGTAGTGTTTGCTGGAGATGCAAATCGAACACTGTCGTCCATTCATGACACCGTGTATGAAAATGATGGGGATCCAATTACGTTACTTGATCAAATTGCAGATCATTCTGAAGGACGGTGGTTTGATAAAATTGCACTAAAAGAAGCGATCTGTCATTTGGAAGAACGTGAGCGCCTCATTGTATATTTACGTTATTACAAAGATCAAACGCAATGTGAGGTAGCTGAGCGATTAGGAATTTCACAAGTGCAAGTGTCTCGATTGGAAAAGAAGATACTTGGCAATATGCGTGAGAATATGGCTGAATAACGAGACAGAAGGCAGGCGCTTGTTCGAGGAAACGAGCGCTTGCCTTCATTTTTCTTGAAGTTTGCGCTAGGGGTATTTGTCTAGGTGGGAAAGGGGGGAAATACACGTAATAAAAATAGGTGGTAATCTGTTCACAAGCGTTGCCCGTGAATATGTTGTCATTCTACGAAGGATAAAAACCGCCTAACTCATTTACGGTATGCTTTCATTATAACGATCTGTAATTGATAAGGTCAAGTTTTTTTAACTTTAAGCTAAAAAGTAGGGTTAACTTACTTGTACCATGTCTTTCTATTGGAGGTCTCACCTTATTACTTAGGTGTAGGCTTTTTTTCTATGTATGAACGCATTGTTTTTAGTCATACTACGAGTAGATCAATATAGGGAGCGTGCTTTTACTTTGAAACCCTTTTGATGAAAGGATTTTAAACATGGATCGTGTGACACGGAAGAGTGTGTATCGAGAAAATATCTCATTGTATCGTGGAAAAAAACAAGTGGTCAAACACGGCTTGCTCGCTTTTATATCAGGAGGAATGCTTTGCGTCTTAGGACAATTAGTTGCTAATGGTTATCACTATTTTTTTTCGGTGAGCACCGAGCGCGCTACAAGTTATATGCTCGTGTCATTTATTGGTCTGGCAGCATTGGCGACAGGTCTCGGTGTATATCGTAAGTGGGCACAGACTTTTGGCGCCGGTTTACTCGTACCTATTGTTGGGTTTGTGAATGCAATGGCGAGTGCAGCGATAGAACATAAATCTGAAGGTTTTTTTATCGGGATAGGTCCGCAGTTGTTTCGTCTTGTAGGTCCTATTATTGTTGCTGGGATTGCATGTGCTTATGTGCTAAGCTTTGCACGGTTGCTCATTAAAGTATTTATTCAATAATGGGGCGTGTGGCGTGACGAATTGGAGGGAGTGCTTGCATGGGGCGGTATCGTAAGAAGACACTCATATTTCAAGAACCGATCTATGTTCAATCGAGTGGCACGTCGGTAGGTCCTAGGGAAGGCAGTGGACCACTTGCGGGATCGTTTGATGAAGTATTTTCTAGTTTATATTGCGGGGAAAAAAATTGGGAGGCGGCTGAAAAACAATTATTAAGAACAGCAATTGATCATTGTTTAACAAAGGGGCAAATCACTCGTGGTGATGTAGACCTGTTGATCGCGGGCGACTTATCAAATCAAATGATGAGCGCTAGTATGGTCGCGTGCGATTTGCAAATCCCTTATGCTGGTGTGTACTCGGCTGGAGCGACTTTAGTGGAATCTATGGTGATGGCTGCGTTATGGATCAATGGTGGTTTTGCGGATCACATTGTCGCAGCAACAAGCAGTCATTACGGTGTAGCCGAAAAGCAATGGTTTTATCCGACTGAATTTGCTATGCAGAAACCATTATATGCGCAGACAATAGTAACGGGTTCCGGCGCTATTTTGCTTGGCAGAAAACGAACAGAAGTAAAAGTGACCGAAGCTTCGCTAGGGATAGTTTATGATTTTGGTGTAAATGATCCGTTTCATTTAGGCGCGGTATTGGCTCCTGCAGTAGCAGAAACAACATTGTGGCACTTAGAAAAAACGAAGCAGGCGTTGACTGATTTTGATCTGATTGTGACAGGAGATCTTGGTGCAGTAGGGACGGAAATTTACCGAAAAATTTTAAGAGAAAAAGGTTTATTACTAAGCGACACGCATATGGATTGTGGGGTCATGATGTATTGTACAAAACAACATCCCTATGCAGGTGGCAGTGGTGCGGGTTGTGCGGCGACGGTTGTATGTGGTCATTTACTCGACATGTTAAAAAGGGGCAAGAAGAAGCGTATGCTTGTTGTGACAGGGGGCGTTTTTCTCAATACGACATTCATTGGTCAAAAACAATCGATCCCAACCATTGCACATGCAATTGTATTGGAGAGGGAGGAATAATGGTGGAATATATTTGGGCATTTTTAGTGGGTGGAGCCATTTGTTTTGTTGGACAAATGTTGCTTGATATAGGAAAGTTATCACCGGTCCAAGTATTGGTTACACTAATGATATTTGGAATGATGTTAGATGGTTTTCATCTATATGACTTCCTTATTTCTGTGGCAGGAGCGGGTGCCACATTACCAATTACTGGCTTAGGTCATTCGCTTGTGCATGGCGCTATGAATGCGGGGAATAATGGTCTCTTCTCTATTAGTGATGGTTTATTTGATATGGCGGCTGTGACGTTTGTTTTTTCTATTTTATTTAGTGTCACTGTCGCCCTTTTGTTTCGACCGCACGGGGGTGTATAAATGCGCCAAGTTATTTTCGTTACAGATGGCGACTTATCAGCAAAAGGTGTATTAGAATGGCTCGCTCCACAGATGGACTGCTACTGCATTTGTGCTTCCTCTGGTAATCCATCAACGATTGATGAACAGCAATTGCTTAAAGCCATTCAAGAGGCACCTGACGTGCCAATTCTTGTCATGTTTGATGATTGTGGTTGTTTAAATGAAGGGCCAGGAGAGAGAAACATGCGTTTCCTTGCAAATCATCCTGATATTCAAGTGTTAGGTGCACTGGCTGTGGCGGCACAAACGCATGCGTGGGAGTGGACACATGTGGATGTATCGGTCGATCGCTTTGGGCATTTAACAGCATATGGCGTGGATAAAGAAGGATTAGCTGACCTAGAGGTTGGACGAATAAACGGTGATACAGTTTCGGTGTTGGATGATTTGCAATTGCCGATTGTCGTTGGGATTGGTGATATTGGGAAAATGGCTCGATTTGATGATGTTGGGCGTGGTGCGCCAGTTACACGTCAAGCAATTTCACTTATTTTGGAAAGGAGTGGTTTAAATGCCGAAGGAGGTAAAGAAAAAAATGTTCAGTACAAGCCTGACAGAAAATGAAGAGGTACTTAAAAAGCGCCTTGGCATTGGCAAATCATTTGATGTTGGTGTACGAAAATTAACGTTATTTCAGTGTGACATCGCAATTTACTTTGTTAATGGACTTGTAGATGATCAATCCGTTACACAAATTTTAAGAGAGCTTATGAGCATAAGTGCTGAAGCAAACTCACGCCGTACCGATCATGTAAAAGAGGTCATCAAAAATTATTTTGCGCATGTCCAAGTTGAAGAAGTTGAATCGATGGATGAATGTATTACACAGGTGTTGTCGGGGCTCATCTTTGTTGTCATTGACGGGGAATCGCAAGCACTTGTTGCTGATGTACGTTCTTATCCTGGTCGTGGTCCAGAAGAACCTGATACAGAGCGTGTGGTTCGAGGTGCGCGTGATGGTTATACGGAGAACATCGTTTTAAATACAGGTTTAACACGTCGCCGTATTCGTGATGAGCGTTTACGTCAAGAAATCATTCGCGTTGGAACCCGTTCGAAAACAGATGTGTGCATTACGTACATAGAGGGGATTGCCAACCCAGAATTAGTAGCGAAACTAAAAAAAGAGTTAAAAGCAATCCATATCGATGGCATTACAATGGCTGACAAGGTGATTGAAGAATACATTGTGAAGCAAGGCGTGAATCCATTCCCACTTGTACGTTATACAGAACGACCTGATGTGGCTGCAACGCATGTATTTGAAGGTCATGTATTAATCCTGGTCGATACGTCTCCATCTGTCATCATTACACCGGTAACATTATTTCATCACATTCAACATGCAGAAGAGTATCGTCAATCAGCAGCCGTCGGTACATTTCTTCGTTGGATGCGGTTCATTGGCATCTTGTTTTCCTTGTTCATTGTCCCTTTTTGGTTGCTACTGGCGATGAATCAAGACTTACTGCCTGCAGCACTGGACTTTATTGGCGTAAATGAAGAGAAGAACATTCCACTTGCGGTACAAATTGTTTTTGCAGAGATGGGTATTGAGTTACTACGAATGGCAGCCATTCATACGCCATCCCCATTGGCGACAGCACTTGGTTTAATCGCCGCAATGTTAATTGGCGATATGGCAATAGAAGTTGGTTATTTTACGCCAGAAGTGATCTTGTATGTGGCGCTTGGTGCAATGGGCATGTTCGCTACGCCAAGCTATGAACTCGGGGTTGCGTTGCGAATTATACGGTATGTCATGATTATATCTGTTGTTTTCTTTGGTGTCTTAGGGTTGGTATTGTCGGTGTTCATGCTGTTTATGACACTTGTGATGACGCGTCCTTTAAACCGGCCGTATATGTGGCCGTTTCTACCGTTTGATCCTCCAGCGCTTGCGCAAATATTATTCCGTACAACGGTGCCGTCTGTGCGTTGGCGTCCAAGCATTGTGCACCCTCGTGATAAAGTACGGCAAATGCCCACAAACGAATAAAATGGAGATTTAGACGCATTTTGTTTGAGAATGGATAGATTGTTCATGTACAATAGGTAAGCGTAAGTACACGCAATTCTAGTGGAGAAGAGAGGTTTTTTTATGAAAAAAGGGAGTATTGAACTTGAAAACGGAGAAAAAATGGTGATCGCGTTTTATGAAGATGCAGCACCGGGCACCGTAAAGAATTTTGCGGACTTAGCAAATAAGGGATTCTACAATGGTTTAACTTTTCATCGTGTGATTCCTGGTTTTGTTGCCCAAGGGGGTTGTCCGACTGGTAATGGTACTGGAGGAAGTGGCACAACAATTAAATGTGAAACGACAGGCAATCCACATAAACATGTTGCTGGCGCACTTTCAATGGCTCATGCAGGAAAAGACACTGGTTCATCGCAGTTTTTCCTTGTGCACGAACCACAACCACATTTGGATGGGGTGCATACAGTGTTTGGTCAAGTGGTGGAAGGAATCGATCACATTTATCGTATTAAGCCAGGCGATGTCATGCAGGAAGTAAAAGTTTGGGAAGAGTAATTTTTTGGGCCGTATCCATCTAGGATGCGGTCTTTGTTTAGTAGACAGGCGCGGCAATCATAGTGAGTGATCACGTCGAGGGTGTTTGAAGCCGCGCCTTTAAAAGGTGCGGGATTTTTTAAATATACAACCATGATATGCGTAGAAAAGGACAATTCGTGGTGTCGAGGGAAGATTTATGATGTAGCTTCCTTTTTTGATACAAGGTTTTCTTTATGCATATCTTTCAGTAAACGGATTTGGATGTCATGTTCGTAATATTTTTCGAGAAAAAGTTGATGCCCAGCAAGTAGCTCTTTTGAATTTTTTTCAAGTTGATCAAGCCGTTTTTCCGTGTGAAGACGAAACATGCGCATCTCTGTCCGAAAGTCATTTAAGTTCGTTTCAAGCCCTTGTACGGTTGTTCCAAGACCGTGCATCTTCGTTTCAAGCCCTTGTACGGTTGTTTCAAGACCGTGCATCTTCGTTTCAAGCCCTTGTACGGTTGTTTCAAGACCGTGCATCTTCGTTTCAAGCCCTTGTACGGTTGTTTCAAGACCGTGCACCTTCGTTTCAAGCCCTTGTACGGTTGTTTCAAGGCGATACATCTGCGTGCCAACTTCCTCTACACGTGTGTATAAGCCTGCTGTTAAATCACTTAATTCTTTGAGTGCTTGCATAATTTGTGACTCGCTCATCATGACCCTCCTTTCTAGAATGAGTTCATTGTAACATAAAAAGGAGAGCCAACAGTAGCAAAACGTTGTTGGTCTCCTCCAATTTTTTAATCACTTTCCGGTAGAAGCCCCCTCTATCACCCCGAAGTTTTTGTGTTATTTTTTATTCGATTTACTATTTGGGAATCCTGCTAAAGATCGCGCGTATTGAAAAGGTGTGCGAATGACTTTACGGAAAAGTGCTTCTTCTTCAAGGATAGAAAAGCTTTTATAAGCGTAACGTTTGTTCATTTCTAATAGCCATACGTGTTGATTGTGGTCAATAATAAAGTCGATGGCGATATCTGCAAAGCAGCCATGTTCATCAAGATGTTTACAGGCATTTTTGCAAATAGCAATAATCTCTTGTTCCAATTGTGCGGTATCGTTGGAATTAAAAAGTATTTTCAATGCTTCTTTTCCATGTAGTAAATAGTCTAGGTTGCGCAAATTTGTTGTAATGCTACCTGGTTTTGAAAAGCGTGCAATCATGCCGGAGCATGTCCATCTCTCAGTATGATCTTTTTGCATGTACACACGAAAATCAATGTTTCTTGAATCGTGCGAAACGGGGACGCCTTGTTGTATTAGATACTTCTTTTTCTTTTTCATTACTTTTTTAATTACGGGGTGTTTAGCAAGTGTATCTGTATGTGTGATGGTGTTACTGTCGTCTGTAATTTGAAAGGACCCTTTCTTCTTCTTCACTTCAATAA
This sequence comes from Bacillus sp. FSL W7-1360, assembly GCF_038592975.1. Lineage (NCBI taxonomy): Bacteria > Bacillati > Bacillota > Bacilli > Caryophanales > Bacillaceae > Bacillus > Bacillus sp. FSL W7-1360. The sequence continues at coordinate 850,745 of NZ_CP151950.1, forward strand.
TACCAGCTCCTTGTGAACCGTGTTTAGGTTTTAAATAGACAGACGGGTACATTTCTAACATTTCTATGATGCTATCTAATGCGTGGATTTGCTGTGTATGTGGTAGGTGGTTTTTAATGGTTTTATGAGGGGCTAGCCATTGCCACATGTCCCATTTATCAAAAAAAGTTGAGTTGAATAAACGTCCACCTAATGTTTCGTAAAGGTCATTGTTAACCTCTGTAGGAATAGGAACCCTTTTAAAAATAACATCGGGATAAGAAAATGTACCTTCTTTCCATGAAGCCTCCGTTTGATGAGACCCCGGATAGAAATAGTAACCTGTAATTTTCTTATCGTCCATATCAATGTGGGAAGGTGTGCTAAGTAAAATAAGTCCATTAAATGGTGTGGTATTTTCTATTCTCTCTCTTAGTGCATCTAAGTCTCTCAACATTCTTTTAGAAACTAGATACAAAATGACAGGTCCCACATGTACATGGTTCTCTTTCAGGTAAATATCGTAGTTTAAGTCGTCTGGAATAAAAAGATCACGAATGATGTTGATTGAAAGGCCAAACGTATTTTCAGGGAGTTCCTCTTTAAACCGCACTTCTAACTCTCGTTGCCAATGTCCAAAATGAAATGTCACTTTCCTTGATAACGTGGCTGAGTTCTTGTATGCAACCGGGAAATAGAGACAATTTAATTCTTGTGTAATCATCCATTTGACATACAATGTAAACACCTCCTGTAGTATATTGGCATTATATGTAAAATATTCTGTTTAGTTCGGGCGCGTATAAAGGTTTTGGCAAAAAAGGGCTGTGAAAAGATGCCTAAATTTATACAAAATGCGACGGTAATTAGAAGATTTGTTTTGTAATGTTTATTTGGATCAACATTGCCGATTATCTCTAACTATGGTACATTGAAAGAGGGTGAAGTTTCAGTACCCTTCCAACGAAAAAGCAAATGTATACAGAAAGGTAATATTTGTAAGCGCTTTACTCGATGGGTGTATTTCACAAAAAAAGCAAATGGAGGGATCATATTGACTGTCGAACAAACGTATTCTCCAGGGTTAAATGGCGTAATCGCAACAGAAACAAAGTTGTCGTTTCTTGATACAGAAAATGGAGAGATCGTCATTGGTGGTTATGACTTGATTCAACTATCAAAAACACATGGGTATTTGGATATTGTACACTTGCTTTTGAAAGGAACTTTGCCAACGGATGTGGAACGGGATGAGCTAGCGAAGAAATTAAGTACATCTTATACAGTACCTGAGACTGTATTAAATGTATTAAAGCAATTACCGAAAGCAACCCATCCAATGGATGCGTTGCGGACAGGGATTTCAGTGTTAGCTGGATTTGACCGTGAATTAGAGGACCGCAGTGAGCATGTGAATACAGCGCGTGCGTATGATTTATTGGCAAAGTTACCGACGATCGTCGCTAGCAGTTATCGTGTACTTGTCGGTGATGAGGTGTTAGCACCAAAATCGTCTTTATCTTATAGCGCCAATTTCTTGTATATGATTACAGGGAAAGAACCGACACCACTTGAAGAACGTGTATTTGATCAGTCACTTCTCTTATATTCTGAGCATGAAATGCCTAATTCAACGTTTACTGCTCGCGTCATTGCTTCAACATTATCCGATATGTATGGCGCATTAACGGGTGCGGTTGCGTCGCTCAAAGGACATTTGCATGGTGGTGCCAATGAAGCAGTCATGTACATGTTATTGGAAGCGGATACACCGGAAGAATTTGAGGCACTTTTGCGGAGTAAGCTGGCACAAAAAGAAAAAGTGATGGGCTTTGGTCATCGCGTTTATATGAAGAAAATGGATCCTCGTGCGCTCATTATGAAAGAGGCTTTGACTGAGCTATCTGAAAAAGCCGGTGACGATCGTTTGCTTCGTATGTGCGTGGCAGGTGAGCAAGTGATGGCAAAAGAAAAAGGTATTTATCCAAATTTGGATTATTACGCAGCACCTGTATATTATATGCTCGGCATTCCGATTGGCTTGTACACACCGATTTTCTTTGCTTCACGAACAGTCGGTTTGAGCGCGCACGTGATGGAGCAGCATAACGACAATAAATTGTTCCGTCCACGGGTGAAGTATACAGGACCACGGCATCACTCGATTTCATAATTAAACTGAAAAAACGGAGGCACACATCAATGACAACACAAACAGATACAGTAAAAACAGACCGGTTGTTAGAAGAAATTGCAGATTATGTATTAACAAAAGAGATTACGAGTGAAGAGGCGCTTCAGACTGCGGCTCACGTGCTTGTTGATACGCTTGGATGTGGCGTGCTCGCGTTACGTTACCCAGAGTGCGTGAAAATGCTTGGACCGGTTGTGCCAGGCACAGTTGTTCCAAATGGCGTGAAAGTACCAGGGACGTCCCACGTATTAGATCCAATTCGCGGGGCATATAATATCGGCACAATGGTACGTTGGCTCGATTATAACGATACGTGGTTAGCAGCAGAATGGGGCCATCCATCTGATAATCTTGGTGGTATTTTAGCTGTTGCAGATTATTTGAGCCGAAAAAACATTGCAGAAGGAAAAGCGCCGCTCACAGTACGCGACATCCTCATTGCCATGGTGAAAGCACATGAAATTCAAGGGGTACTCGCGCTTGATAATAGTTTTAACCGCGTTGGGCTTGATCACGTATTGCTTGTGAAAGTGGCGACGACAGCGGTGACGTGCGGCATGCTTGGCGGGACACGTGAAGAAATTATTAATGCGGTTTCTCACGCTTGGATTGACAATGCAGCATTGCGGACGTATCGTCATGCACCAAATACAGGTTCACGGAAGTCATGGGCGGCTGGTGATGCAACGAGTCGTGGTGTCTTTTTGGCAATGACAGCTCTTACTGGAGAGATGGGCTATAAAACAGCACTGTCTGCGCCGGGTTGGGGTTTCCAAGATGTGTTATTCAAGAAGCAAGAAGTGACACTTGCCCGCGATCTAGATGCGTATGTGATGGAAAACATTTTGTTCAAAGTGTCGTTCCCAGCTGAGTTCCATGCACAAACAGCAGCAGAGTGTGCGGTGCGCTTACATCCATCAGTCATTGATCGCTTAGATGACATTGATCGGATTGAGATTGTGACGCATGAATCGGCGATTCGTATCATTGATAAAAAAGGACCTCTTCATAATCCAGCTGACCGTGACCATTGCCTGCAATACATTACGGCGATTGGCTTGTTAAAAGGTGATATTGTTGCGGATGATTATGAAGATGAAACTGCGCGTGATCCGCGGATTGATCGTTTACGTGATTTAATGATCGTGACGGAAAGCAAGCAATACACTGAGGACTATTTAGATCCGAACAAGCGCTCAATCGCTAACGCGGTACAAGTATTCTTTAAAGACGGTTCTTCAACAGACAAAATTGCGATTGAGTACCCACTTGGTCATCGTTTCCGCCGTGATGAGGCAGTACCATTTATTCAAGAAAAGTTTGAAGCGAACATCCACACGCATTATGCAGCGAAACAAGCGACAGCGATTCTTTCAGCGTGTAAAGATACGGATGTGCTCGGCAAGATGAGTGCAACTGATTTTGTCGACTTATTCGCGCTGTAGGAGGAGAATATTATGCCATGGATTGTTGATCAATGGGCAACACAAAAAGAATTGGCTGATTCCTTCCGGCAGCAAATGAAAGCACCCACAATTTTGCAAATGCCCGGTGCGCACGATGCAATGGCGGGTTTAATGGCAAAAAAAGCTGGCTTTACAAGTTTATATTTATCTGGGGCTGCATATACCGCGAGCCTCGGATTACCTGACCTTGGCATTGTTCAGTCAAATGAAGTTGCTGCCCGGGCAAAGGAAATTGTGCGGGCGACCAATTTGCCGTTGCTTGTCGATATTGACACCGGCTTTGGCGGTGTACTCAGTGTGGCAAGGACAGCAGTGGAAATGGTTGAAGCGCATGTTGCGGCTGTGCAAATGGAAGACCAAGACTTACCGAAGAAATGCGGGCATTTAAACGGCAAGAAGCTCGTGTCAACGGAGGAAATGGAACAAAAAATTTCCGTCTTAAAAAAAGCAGCCCCGTCGCTCGTGCTTGTCGCGCGAACAGATGCGCGTAGTGTGGAAGGGTTAGATGCAGCAATTGCCCGGGCAAAAGCGTATGTCGCGGCCGGTGCCGATGCCATTTTCCCAGAAGCATTACAAGGTGAGGCGGAATTCCGTGCCTTTGCCAATGCAATTGACGTGCCGATTTTGGCTAATATGACGGAATTTGGCAAGACGCCGTATTATACAGCGGAGGCTTTCCAGCAAATGGGTTGTGATATGGTCATTTATCCGGTGACGTCGCTGCGGGTTGCCGCCAAAGCTTATGAGCGTGTGTTCCAAGCGATTCGCGCGGACGGGACACAAGAAGGTTGTTTAGAAGATATGCAAAAGCGCAGCGAGTTGTATGAGACAATCGCGTATGATCAATTTGAGGCACTCGATCAATCAGTCGCAAAAACGGTGTTATCAAAAGACCAATAAATAGGAGTAGCCTACGTTTTTACGTAGGCTACTTGCTCACAGAAAGGTGTTGTCTATGAAAATCGGGTTTATCGGACTCGGAAATATGGGCTTACCGATGTCAAAAAATTTACTAGCTTCACAGTATGAGGTTGTAGGTTTGGATTTGAATAAAGAATCATGTGAGCGCTTTCAAGATGCGGGTGGAGAAATTGCGCAGTCACTGGTGGAGATGACGGCATGTTGTGGGTTAATCTTTACAAGTTTGCCATCATCAGAAGCGGCAAAACAAGTGTATTTGGCTCGTGATGGATTGCTTTCGTCATGTCCAGCCGATGTCATTTTGGTTGATACGAGCACAATTGCACCGAGCTTGGAAGTGGAAATTGGCACAAGAGCAGAAGAGAAGGGGCTGTCTTTTTTAGCTGCTCCAGTTAGTGGCGGGGTAATTGGTGCTGAAAAGAGGACGTTGACGTTTATGGTCGGTGGAGCGGAAGAGACACTTGAACAAGTACGTCCGCATCTACTCAAACTAGGCAGCCACGTGTTCCACCTAGGGGAACGCTATGATAGTGGCACGAATGCAAAATTGATTAATAATTTGTTAATCGGCTTTTATACTGCTGGTGTCGCTGAGGCACTGACACTGGCGCGGGAAAGTGGCTTGGATTTAGACTTTTTGTTTGATGTGTTAAGTGTTAGCTATGGTCAAAGCCGTATTTATGAGCGCAATTACAAGTCATTTATGGCGAAGGAAAACTATGAACCTGGTTTCACATTGGCGCTATTAAACAAAGACTTACGCTTTGCGATGGACCTTGCAGCATCACACGATTTAAATTTGCCCATCAGTCAGGCGCTTGTCGATTTATATGCAGACGCAGAAGCTTCCGGCTTAGGCGCGAAAGATATGGCCGTCATTTATGAACGTATTGGTGAGCAGTCGATTACTTTCAAAGCAGAAAAGGGGAATGTCACATGAAAGCAGTGAACGTGAGGACAGTAGAAAATTGGATCGATGGCGCGTGGGTTGCGTCTGCTTCGACTGAAACGGAGCGCGTCCCAAATCCAGCAACAGATGAAACACTCGTGCACGTGCCGTTATCGACGAAAGAAGAACTTGACGAGGCGGTACGAAGTGCCAAACGGGCGTATGCGACGTGGAAGACGATTCCTGTTCCAGAGCGGACGCGCTACATGTTTTCGTACTTGCACTTGCTAAAAGAAAACCGCGAAGAGCTTGCCCAACTCATTACAAAAGAAAATGGCAAAACAATCAAAGATGCGCGTGGCGAAGTGCAGCGCGGGATTGAATGTGTGGAGCTCGCGACTGCGACGCCAACGCTCATGATGGGAGATGCGCTCCCTGGTATTGCGGGCGGCATTGACGGCGCAATTTGGCGTTATCCACTCGGTGTTGTGGCCGGCATCACGCCGTTTAACTTTCCAATGATGGTGCCGCTTTGGATGTTCCCGCTTGCGATCGCCGCTGGAAACACGTTTGTGTTAAAAACATCGGAGCGGACACCGTTACTAGCGGAGCGCTTAGTTGAATTGATGCATGAGACGGGCTTGCCAAAGGGCGTCTTAAACATGGTTCATGGTGGCAAAGACGTTGTTAACGGGATTTTAGAACATGATGATATTGAAGCCGTGTCCTTCGTCGGTTCAGAACCCGTCGCCCGTCATGTGTATAAAGTTGGTACGGCGCATGGCAAGCGTGTGCAAGCCCTTGCTGGTGCAAAAAACCATGCCGTTGTCCTTGGTGACTGTGAGCTTGAAAAAACGGTACAAGGTGTCATTGGCGCTGCGTTTGGCTCAAGTGGTGAGCGCTGCATGGCTTGTTCGGTTGTCGCTGTGGAGGAATCGTTTGCGGATGAATTTATTGCAGCATTGATGAAAGAAGCAGAAAAGTTGACGGTTGGTAATGGTATTAATGATGAACACTTCGTTGGCCCGCTTATCCGTCAATCTCATAAAGAACGTGTCCTTTCTTATGTTGAACAAGGGGTAAAAGAAGGGGCAACGTTACTGTTAGATGGGCGTAAAAGTGGTGAGGCAGCGGGCGATGGCTACTATCTTGGGGCGACGGTGTTTGACAATGTCACACCTGATATGACCATTTGGCAAGAGGAACTTTTTGCCCCCGTGCTTAGTATCGTTCGTGTGAAAGATTTAGATGAAGGCATCACACTCACGAATCGTTCTCGCTTTGCCAATGGTGCGGTCATTTATACATCAAGCGGGCAAAGTGTCCAATATTTCCGTAACAACATTGATGCTGGTATGATCGGTGTCAATGTCAATGTGCCAGCGCCGATGGCTTTCTTCTCGTTTGCGGGGAATAAAGCGTCTTTCTTTGGAGATCTAGGCACGAATGGTCGCGATGGGATTCAATTTTACACACGGAAAAAAGTGGTGACGGAACGGTGGTTTAATTAAGGCATACGCAATCACACAAGAAAAACTGGTGCGCTTTTACATAGCATCACCAGTTTTTCGTTATCGCTTCTTTGCAAGTGTGGACAATGATCTTTACAAATCTAAGAGATCAATGGTTGATTTTAGTTTAGAATCAAGCATGATTTCTTTTTTGAAAATCGTATCTAACATTTCTCCAACACTTTCATTGATGGATAGCACTTGTTGGATAGTTGGTGGCGGTCCAGTGACGCCATTTAATGTGCCTAGCACATATTGAATTTTTTCCCCCTCTGCATTAATGATATGTGCTAACCCCATTTCTTCCATTGCGATGGAAGCAAGAATCAGGTTAATGACTTGATCGCGTGATAATGCAATGTCAGGCGTAAAGTTAGGCATTGTTGGTTGACCCATGAGTATCTCTCCTTTCGCACTAGTATAGAGGGAGGTGGAAAGGGTTGTACATCGTTAGGACGAGGTCTTATGTCCCCCTCTATGATAAAATATGTATGTTTATGCATATGTGTGACAGTTTTTATGGAAATAGGCATCATTATGTTGATATAGACAAGAAAAAATCTATCATCATTTCTTCCGCCCTTAAAGCGAAGTATGCTATAATAGTAGAGCGATTGGGGACGAGAGGGGTGAGGCTATGGCGAAACGTAAGAAGCGAAAAAAGAATGAGTGGAAATCGCAACTTACGTTTGAATTAATCGGGTTAGCGATGCTTGTTGTCTCGATTGTGACATTAGCCCGATTAGGAAGTGTGGGGGAAGCGTTTGTCCGTTTGTTTCGATTTTTTCTTGGAGAATGGTTCGTTTTCTTGGCTTTTTCCTTTTTTTTGTTAGCCGTTTATATGATGTTCAAACGAAAAAAACCGCGCCTTTGGTCTCGTCGAATGGCAGGTGTATACATTATTGTCCTTTCTGGTGCAATGATGACACATGCAGGTCTTTTTCATGTGTTGCAGGCGAATGATGAACTTTCAGATGCATCGGTTGTGCGAACTACATGGGCATTATTTTGGAACGAGATGACGCAACCTACGTCAAATGACTTAGGTGGTGGAATGATCGGTGCAGTTGGTTATGCAGCGAGCCACTTTTTATTTGCTAATGCGGGTACATACTTATTGTGTTTTATTTTACTTATGAGTGGTGCAATTTTAATATCGGGCTACTCTCTTTCTGCGTTGTTTGGCAAGTTATATCGGCGTAGTTATTTGTTTATAACAGACATGTGTAAATCTATTTGGACAGATATACGGACATGGCACGAGCAATCTCGGGAGAAGATGGCAGAGGAAAGAACAGCAAGACAAAAGAGAAAGAAAAAACGTACGGTAACGTCGATCGCATCGGAAAACGAAGCGCTCATAAAAGAGCCAGAAGGAGAGCCAGAAATTGTTGATTTTACAGAATACCCTGCTGTAAAAGTAGACACGGAAGTACACGATCGCAAAAAAGCAGTGCTTGGTGCACATCAACCGGAAGAGTTAACGCGTGAGGCTACATTTTTTACGCAACCATTGCAAGAGATGCAAGAAGAGAATGAAGCGTATGTACTCCCTAGCTTTGACTTGCTTGCCACATTAGACAATCCAGATCAGAAACGAGAAAAACAACAATTAACAGCAAACGCACATAAATTAGAGAAGACATTGGAGAGCTTTGGCGTCAATGCGCGTGTGTCGAAAGTGCACCTAGGACCAGCTGTGACAAAATATGAAGTAAACCCGAGTGTTGGTGTAAAGGTAAGCAAGATTGTCAATTTAGCAGATGACTTAGCGCTCGCACTGGCAGCGAAAGACATTCGAATTGAAGCACCGATTCCAGGAAAACCTGCAATTGGTATTGAAGTGCCGAACCAAGAAGTCGCCCTTGTCTCGTTAAAAGAAGTGTTGCGGGCATCTTCTAAACGACAACATGAGGTTTTGGCTGTGGGATTAGGACGAGACATCTCTGGGGAGCCAGTACTCGCGGCATTGAATGAAATGCCTCATCTACTTGTAGCCGGTGCAACAGGGAGTGGAAAAAGTGTTTGTATGAATGTCATTATTACAAGCATTTTAATGAAAGCGAAGCCTCATGAAGTAAAACTTGTTATGATTGATCCAAAGATGGTTGAGTTAAATGTGTACAATGGCGTTCCTCATCTACTTGCTCCTGTGGTCACGGATCCAAAGCGAGCATCGCAAGCGTTGAAAAAGGTTGTTGCCGAAATGGAGCGACGTTATGACTTGTTTTCGCATACAGGAACGAGGAATATGGAAGGCTATAATGAGTATGTGAGATTAAGTCAACGCAAAGAAGGAGAATTGGTGAAGCATGCCCCTCTTCCGTACATTGTTGTCATTGTTGACGAACTTGCAGATTTGATGATGGTGGCTTCAAGTGATGTTGAAGATGCAATTGCTCGGCTAGCACAAATGGCACGTGCAGCTGGTATTCACATGGTGATTGCAACACAGCGGCCTTCGGTCGATGTTATTACCGGTGTTATTAAAGCGAATATTCCTTCCCGCATTGCATTTGGCGTTTCCTCACAAACAGATGCTCGAACGATATTAGATACAGGTGGAGCCGAAAAACTATTAGGTCGTGGCGATATGCTTTATTTGCCAATGGGTGCGACAAAACCAACACGTGTTCAAGGCGCCTTTCTATCTGATGATGAGGTTGAGCGGGTTGTGGCTCACGTCATTTCTCAACAAAAGGCGCAGTATGCTGAAGAAATGACATCGCCTCTAACAACTTCTGTTGAAAATAAAAAAACAGATGATTTGTTTGAACAAGCTGTGGAACTTGTGACTGATAGTGGTCGTGCGTCGGTGTCGATGTTGCAGCGTCGGTTTCGAATCGGTTATTCAAGAGCTGCGCGTTTAATTGATGAATTAGAGGAAAAAGGGATCATTGGTCCGTATGAGGGAAGTAAACCACGTCAAGTGTACGTGAAAAGGAAAATTGATGAAGAAGAGACATCGTAGTACGGGACTGACAGGATGCAATGTCTATTCTTGTTCAAGTGATGAAAAGAGGAGATGGGTACTGTGATCAAGGGGGATCAGCGGCCGCTTTATTTGCAAGTGATCGACCAGCTAAAGACAGACATTGAGGGGTATGAAGAAGGAGCAAAATTGCCGACCGAATTTGAATGGGCAAAACAATTAGGTGTGAGTCGCGCGACATTGCGAGAGGCACTCCGACTATTAGAAGAAGACGGGCTTGTTATTCGACGTCATGGTGTCGGGACATTTGTACATACGAAGCCATTATTTTCAGCGGGAATGGAAGAGTTAGCAAGTGTCACTGACATGATCATAAAAGCAGATATGGAACCGGGCACAATCTTTTTGTCATCTTCCTTAAAGGAGGCAACAAAAGAGGAACAGCAACGCTTCCAATGTGCTGATACGATGAACATTCTACATATCGAACGGGTCCGAACGGCCGATGGTGTACCTATTGTATATTGTTTGGACGTCATCCCAGAAATATTTTTAGCTAATCATTCAATTCATGAAACAAAATCGATTTTTCAATTCCTTGAAGAGACGGGTCGGACGATTCGCTATGCAGTAACCGAGATTGAGCCAATTGGCTATCATGATGAAGTGACACAATTATTAGATTGTCCGCCAGAAACGTCACTTTTGCTATTGAAACAGTTACATTATGATGAGTCAGATGAAGCGATTCTTTATTCTTTAAATTATTTTCGAGCCGACAAATTTAAGTTTCATGTTGTTCGTCGTCGGGAATAGTTTTTGTGATTTGTGAAGTAAAATCTTTTAAGTGTGTTCACATGCAATAATGGTTAAAGTAGGAAAAGACGTTCATGTTGTGTTGGGTATGGAAATTCATAAATGAGGATGTGTATAAATGACAAATGTAAATGGATCATCGCAGCCATGTGGTGGGGTGCAACTTCACTTGTGGCAGACCGATAAGTTTAAAACAATCTCTTGTATTTTAATGATCAAGTCGCCTCTCTCTGTAGATACGGTGACAGCCCGCGCGCTCATCCCACATATTTTGCAACGCGGGACGAAGCAGCACCCGAACCGAATGGCGCTCAAGCGAAAGTTAGATGATATGTACGGCGCAGTGCTGGCAACAGATGTGCAGAAAAAAGGGGAGCAGCACGTAATCACATTTCGTATAGATGTTGCTTCTGAACGGTTTTTATCTGATCAGATTACGCTATTTCAAGAAGCGTTAGCATTGCTACACGAAGTGCTCACTGAGCCAAACCAAGAGGATGGCGTATTTTCTCAAGCGATTGTTGAGCAAGAGAAGCGCGCGCTAAAGCAACGGATCCAGTCGGTATACGATGATAAAATGCGTTATGCAAATGTACGTATTACAGAAGAGATGTTTTCTGAGGAGCTCTATCGTCTGCCTGCTTATGGGCGTGAAGAAGATTTAGCCACGCTTACTTCGGAAAATATTTATGATGTATATAAGCAAATGCTGGCGCATGACCGGATGGATTTATTTATTGTTGGTAGTTTTGATGAAACAGCAGCAAAAACGACTGTTTCCAAGTTGTTTGGGGCTGAGCGGTCCATTCAAGCACAGCAAGCAGCAAGTGCACCAAGCCCGTCAGTTGTTCAAGAGAAGGTTGTTCGTGACGAGCAAAAAGTGAAGCAAGGAAAGCTCCATATGGGGTATCGCACGTATACAACGTTTGCCGATGATGATTACGAAGCTGCGCAAGTCGCAAACGGGATTTTTGGTGGGTTTCCATCGTCAAAGCTATTCATAAATGTTCGCGAAAAAGAAAGCCTTGCTTATTACGCGGCTTCCAGGTTGGAAAGTCATAAAGGTGTACTTATGGTCATGTCAGGAATTGAATTTGACAAATATGATCGGGCAGTGGAGATTATTAAAGCACAAGTTACAGCAATGAAGCAAGGCGATTTCACCGAAAAAGACATTGCGCAAGCAAAAAGCATGTTGTTAAATCAGTTGTGGGAAGCAGTCGATACAGCACGTGGGTTTGTGGAGTTGTCATATCACGAAGTCGTCGCAAACGCTCGTCGCTCCTTATTAGACAGGGCCGAGGCAATTAAACAAGTGACAAAAGAAGACATTGTGCAGGCTGCGAACAAGTGGGAGCTAGACACGATTTACTTTTTGACAGGGGCAGGTGAAGCAAAGTGAAGCGGCTCGAGTATAAGCAACTAGGCGAATATTTATACCACGAACAGTTGGAAAACGGATTAGACGTTTATATTTTACCAAAAGATGGTTTTCATAAAACGTTTGCTACGTTCACAACGAAGTACGGTTCGGTTGATGATACATTTGTTCCGCTTGGTAAAGACGAACCAATCAAAGTGCCTGATGGCATTGCGCACTTCCTTGAGCATAAAATGTTTGAAGATGAAGATGGGGACGTGTTCCATACATTTGGAGAACAAGGCGCTTCCTCCAATGCTTTTACGAGTTTCACACGAACGGCGTATTTGTTTTCAAGTACGACGCAAGTTGAAAAGAATGTGAAAACATTGCTTGACTTTGTCCAGAAGCCATATTTCACGGATGAGACGGTAGAAAAGGAAAAAGGGATCATTGCACAAGAGATCACGATGTACGATGATAATCCAGATTGGCGCGCTTATTTCGGTACGATCGAAAATTTATTTGAGGCGCATCCTGTAAAGATTGATATTGCCGGGACGATTCCTTCCATTACAGAGATTACAAAAGAGGATCTGTACACGTGCTATGAAACGTTTTATCATCCAAGTAATATGTTATTGTTCATTGTTGGTCCTGTCGATCCTGAAGCGATGATGACGCTCGTGCGAGAGAATCAAGCGGCTAAAACGTTCCCAGCATCTGAAGACATTGTCCGCCATGTTGCACCTGAAACAACACCAGTTCACGTAGCCACACGGACGATATCGATGCCGGTACAGACGCCGAAATGTTTTGTTGGTTATAAGGAAAAGGAGCCAACACGACAAGGGACAGATTTATTAAGGCATGAACTGGCCATACAAGTGGTATTAGATTTAATGTTTTCACCTAGCTCTAAAGCATACGAATCGTTGTATGAAGCGGGTGATATTGATGATTCCTTCTCATTTGATTATACGGCAGAATGGGGCTTTGGCTTTTCAATTATTGGTGGGGACAGTAACAACCCAGACCAACTTGCAAAAAAAATCATTGAAACGATAGAAGCGCATCAAAAAAATGGCTTGTGTAAAGAAGAGGCAGACCGTGCGATTAAAAAGAAAATTGGGGCTTTCTTGCGCTCGTTGAATTCGCCCGATTTTATTGCAAATGAGTTTACCCGCTACCAATTCAACGAGATGAATTTATTTGATGTCGTGCCGACGCTAGAGACGTTAACACTTGATGATTTACAGAAAGTCTTAACGGAGCATTTCACAGCTGACTACCAAACAATTTGCATCGTCCGTGACGAAGAGAAGTAATATGCGTGTTTTAGTTACTGGTGCGACGGGAGATATTGGCGCGGCCATCGTTGATGTTCTTGCACCCAAGTCTGAGCTAATTTATGCGCATTACCATCAAAATGAACAACGGAAAGAGCTTTTGGGCGATCGTCACAGTCATATTAAATGGATACAAGCCGATTTGACGACGCTTGCTGGTGCGGACACACTTGTGGCGGCGCTACCTGAATGTCCCGATATCATTATACATGGAGCCGGTTTCGCAGAGCCTGCGTTGTTACAAGATGTGACGGATGAAAAGCTTGTTGCGTTCATGAATGTTCATCTATTGAACCCCATTCGCATTACACGTACACTGCTGCCAACAATGATTGAACGAAAAGCAGGAAATGTGGTGGCGATTTCATCCATTTGGGGCAGTATGGGCGCAAGTATGGAAGTTCCGTATGCTTCAGCAAAGAGTGGCCTAAATGGGTTTGTAAGAAGCTTAGCGCGAGAAGTTGCGCCGAGTGGTATCCGTGTCAACGGCGTAGCACCAGGGGCAATTGCGACAAAGATGTTGACCACGTACTCTGAGGACGAGAAAGCGATGCTTGCTGCAGAAATTCCAGCTGGGCGATTAGGCTGCGCAAAAGAGGTTGCTGATGCGGTTTCGTTTTTAGTCAGTGAACAAGCAACATATATTCACGGACACATTCTCTCTGTAGATGGCGGCTGGTCTTGCTAAAAATGTATAACTTCCTTCTGTTTAGCAGATGATATGTCTGTATGAATATGAACAAGGAGGGAATGCACATGTCTGTCTTAGACAGCTGGGATCATTGGAAACAGTTTTTAGGTGGTCGACTTGAACAGGCGCAACAAGAAGGAATGAGTGAAGAGGTCATTACTGATGTTGCGGAGCAAGTGGGGGCTTATTTAGCGGAACAAGTAGAGCCGAAAAATGAGCAAGAGCGCGTGCTGGCAGAATTGTGTCGTGTTGCTGATGCAGAAGAGCGTCATGCGATTGCCCATATGATGGTGAAGTTAGTGGACCAATAATGAAATAATAAAAACGCCGCCATTACGTGCGGCGTTTTTTTGAAAAAAATTTCTGTATTAAGAAAACCCCTTTCATTTGACAACAAAATCTTATATGATAAAATCAGGTATCCAGCGTAGCAAATGAATGAGTTGGTCATTGCATTCCGCATTTTGATATGAAAGGTGTGGTACGATGAAAGAGTGGTATTTTGAGTACCAACTGCATGAAAACCGTCCGGGCATACTTGGAGACATTGCATCTTTACTCGGGATGTTGTCAATTAATATCGTGACAATTAATGGGGTAAACGATACGCGAAGAGGGATGTTACTACGAAGTGTGGACGATGACCATGTGACGCGCTTTAAGGCGATTTTACATACCATCGGAAATGTGACGGTAACAAAATTTCGTGAACCACGTGTGCGCGATCGATTAGCCATTAGACATGGGCGTTACATTGAGCGTGATGCGATGGAGAAAAAGACATTTCGCTTTATTCGCCATGAGCTAGGTTTGCTCGTTGACTTCATGGCTGAGTTGATGAAAAAGGATGCGCACTATTTAATTGGTATTCGTGGGATGCCACGTGTTGGGAAAACAGAGTCAGTTGTAGCCGCAAGTGTGTGTGCAAACAAGCGCTGGTCTTTTATTTCTTCCACGTTATTGCGACAAACGGTGCGCAGTCAATTGGCGGATGATGAGCTAGAAGGGGACCATATTTTTATTATTGATGGGATTGTGTCGACAATGCGTGCGACAGAAAAGCATCGACTTCTTGTTGACGACATTATGCGCTTACCCTCGGTCAAAGTTGTGGAGCATCCAGATATTTTCATTCGCGAAACAGAGTATGAGCTAGAAGATTTTGATTGCATTATTGAATTACGTAATGACGATGCTGAAGAAATTACGTATGAAATGGTGGAGTCTGGATTTTCTTCATTTGATATTAGTTAATCTAGAAGTCAGAGATCAGAAGCCATAGTCTATTATGACAGAAATTCAAGACAGAAGTCTTCAATGATTTGTTTATTTAAGAAAGTGTCTTGACCTGATGACTGACTTCAGTATCCCGAAACAAGTAGGTGTAATCATGTCTGAATTAGGAAATCACTTAAAACAAGTGCGTGAAGAGAAGCAACTCACTTTGGATGATTTGCAGCGTACAACAAAAATCCAGAAGCGCTATTTGCAGGCAATTGAGTCAGGGGACTTCCATAGGTTACCGGGAATTTTTTATGCCAGGGCGTTTGTGAAAGCTTATGCAGAAGAAATGAACCTTGATGCAGAAACATTATTAAAAACGTATGAACATGAATTGCCTGATGCACAAGAAAAAACAACACCTTTGCCAGCGAGATCAGAGAGGAATAAAGCAACAAACGAAGGGGAAAGTGAGACACGAAGTGCCATACCCCGCAAAATGATTGCTGCTTTTTTACTTGTAGGCATGCTATTTGTCGTATTAATCATTGCGTGGCAATTAGGTGTGTTTAGCAGTGAGACCCTGACGCCTGGAAAAGATGAACATACGTCGGAAGAGAAGAAAGCACCCGCTAGTAAAGACGATAAGCGTGAAGAGGATAACAAGTCAGTAGCAGAAGAAGCTCAGGCAGAACTTTCATTAAAAGAAAAGATAGGCAATCGCAAAATATATACATTGACTGGCGTAGACGCATTTTCGGCGGTTGTGACGATTATAGAAGGTGGGGACTCTTACGTTGGTGTACGCGAACCTGGTCAAACAACAGACGTTGAATACATCGATGCTTACAGTGAAAG
The DNA here is from genome assembly GCF_038592975.1 of Bacillus sp. FSL W7-1360. Lineage (NCBI taxonomy): Bacteria > Bacillati > Bacillota > Bacilli > Caryophanales > Bacillaceae > Bacillus > Bacillus sp. FSL W7-1360. The sequence continues at coordinate 866,932 of NZ_CP151950.1, forward strand.
CCGTGTATTTAAGCCGGATCTCTCGTCGTGGTCGGCGGTGGAATTTAACATTGGGAATGCTGCCGATGTCACTTTAGAAGTGAACGGTCTTTCAATTGAAATTGAGCCAGAGCCGACAAGGCAATATATTGTCGTTGAGTTGGAGAAGACTCTTGAGTAGCTGCTGATTTTCTAACTTGTATACAACGTTCCTTTTATCGTTCTAACTATGGTACAATAAAGAAGATGTAGCAAAATAGTATGCAAGTTTTAGCAAAGGAAGGGAAGAACGTGAATTTACCGAACAGAATTACCGTAGCAAGGATGATATTAATTCCTGTTTTCATGCTATTTATGCTTGTGGAGTTTCCGTTTGGGGAGTTAAAGATTTTTGGTGAAGACATTACGTATGCGATGCTGATTGCGACAGCATTATTCATTGTTGCAGCAGCGACTGATTGGCTGGACGGTTATTATGCCCGGAAACGAAACCTCGTAACGAGTTTTGGTAAGTTTTTAGACCCACTTGCAGATAAGTTGCTTGTAGCTGCTGCATTAATTGGCTTAGTGGAATTACAACTGGTTCCAGCGTGGATTGCCATTGTTATTATTAGCCGAGAGTTTGCAGTAACAGGCATTCGTCTTGTTGCTGCATCTGCAGGAGATGTGATTGCGGCAAGTGCATTAGGGAAATGGAAAACAGTTTCACAAATGGTGGCGATCATTGCGAGCTTATTACATAACATACCTTTCTCGGCTCTCTCAATTCCGTTTGCGACAATTGCTTTACAAGTGGCTGTCGTGTTGACCATTTGGTCTGGGATCGATTATTTCCTTAAGAATAAGCATATCATCTTACGGTCGGTATAATAGACACTGTTTCTTCTATGGACTTCCTTCAAGAAAGGAGCGGGCTGCTTGAAGGCTGAAATTATTGCCGTTGGGTCGGAATTATTGCTCGGGCAAATTGCGAATACGAATGGTCAATTTTTGTCACAACAATTGGCTTGTATCGGTATTGATGTTCATTTTCATACGGTTGTTGGGGATAATGAACATCGGTTACAGTCTGCGCTCGTTATCGCAGATTCACGTGCCGATTTGTTCATTTTAACTGGTGGATTAGGGCCTACTAAAGATGATTTAACAAAAGAAGTTGTTGCACATTTTTGTAAGCGTCCCCTTGTGTATGACTTAAAATCAGTGAGGGCAATGGAGGACTATTTTTCCAGTAGTGGTCATCCAATGACGGAAAACAACCGGAAGCAAGCACTCGTTATTGCGCAGTCGACGGTATTGCAAAATAAGCATGGGCTTGCACCTGGGATGATGTATACACGTGAAAATGGGAAGATGATTGTGCTATTGCCAGGTCCTCCGAAGGAAATGAAACCGATGGTGTTGAACGAATTATTGCCCCTTTTACAGGGGGGCAATAAGCAAATGATGATTAAGTCACGGGTGTTACGTTTTTTTGGGATTGGCGAGGCAACAATTGCAGCAAAGCTTGACTCATTATTACAGACACAAACGAATCCAACCATTGCCCCACTTGCAAATAATGACGAGGTGACGCTTCGCTTGACTATCAAACATGCGGATCCAATTGAAGCGGATCGTCGACTAGATGAAGTGGAGAAAGCAATCTGTTCGCAGATAGGCAATTACTTTTACGGTTATGACGATACATCTTTGGCAAAAGAAGTGTATTTGCGATTAAAGATGTATGACTGGACGATTGCCGTTGCGGAAAGCTTAACAGCAGGTTTGTTTACAAGTGAACTGGCGACGATTTCTGGCGTTTCCCGCGTATTGGTAGGTGGGGTGACAGCTTACTCGGTCAGTGCCAAAAAAAGTATATTAGGTGTGTCAGCACGAACGTTAACGGATGAAGGCATGATTAGTGAGGCGTGTGCACATGAAATGGCACTAGGTGTGCAGGCACTTTATCAATCAGACGTTGCGATTGCGCTAACAGGAGTGGCCGGCCCTGAGGAAATGGAGGGTCAGTCAGTGGGTACGGTGTGGCTGGCAATGAAACTTCCTGACAGTCAAATGATAACAAAGCGGCTCATGATTAATGGTCACCGGCAGACTATACGAGCACGTGCAGTGAAATACAGTTTGTTTTATTTATTGGAACACTTAAAAAGGGGTATAGGAACCAAATGACATATTTTACAGATTTCAACATTTCAGAGCAAGTGAAGCGAGCGATTCAAGAGATGGGGTTTGAAGAGCCATCTCCAATTCAAGAAAAAGCCATTCCAGCCATTTTGACGGGTGGTGATGTGATTGGTCAAGCGCAAACAGGAACAGGTAAAACAGCTGCGTTTGGTATCCCCGTCGTTGATAAAGTGACCGAGGCACAACATATTCAAGCATTGATTTTGACACCGACTCGAGAACTTGCGATCCAAGTATCTGGTGAATTGCAAAAGCTTTCGGCGTATAAGCGAATTCGGATATTACCAATTTACGGAGGGCAATCAATTGGTCATCAACTGAAAGCGTTGCGACAAGGCGTGCAAATTGTGGTAGGAACACCAGGGCGAATGCTTGATCACTTACGCCGTGGCACATTACATTTAGATAAAGTGCACACAGTTGTATTGGATGAAGCCGATGAAATGTTAGATATGGGCTTTGTTGATGACATTGAATCGATTTTAAAAGAAGTGAATGATGTTCGGCAAACACTACTCTTTTCGGCAACAATGCCGCCACTGATCCGCAAATTGTCACGTAAATATATGGTGAAGCCAACGACAGTGACCATTAATAAAGGAGAAGTGACCGCGCCACTCATTCACCAGTTATATTATAAAGTGTTGGAGCGTAATAAGATTGATTCCTTGTGTCGTATTATCGACAGTGATGACGTTGAACTTGGTATTTTGTTTTGCCGGACGAAAAAAGGAGTGGCAGAATTAACGGAAGCATTGCAAGCTCGTGGTTATTTAGTTGATGGTCTACACGGTGATCTTACACAGTCACAGCGTGATGTCGTGATGAAACGGTTTCGTGAAGCTTCAATCGAATTTTTAATTGCAACAGATGTAGCTGCCCGAGGGATTGACGTAGAGAATGTCAGCCATGTGATTAATTATGACATTCCGCAAGACCCAGAAAGTTATGTACATCGGATTGGACGTACAGGGCGCGCTGGACGTAAGGGTGTTGCATTGACACTTGTGACCCCAAGAGAAATGAAACATTTACGGGCGATCGAAAAAGAAATAAAAATGACCATTCCATCACAAGAAGTCCCGACGATTGAAGAAGTCGTTGAAAAACAACAAAACTCATGGAAAAACCTCATTGAAGAGACCATTGCGCAAGGTGGAAAAGAGATGGAACTGTTTTCTCCGTTGGTAGATGAGATTTTGGAGACACAGTCAGCGAAAGACGTCATTGCAGCATTATTAAAAATGAAATTTTCTACTGAAAACAAGGGTGAAGATACAGGCTATAGCTTTGGTGAGACGGGTGCAGATAAAGGCATGGTGCGTTTCTTTATTAACGTTGGAAGAAATGTCAATTTCACGCCGAAGATTGTTGCTGAAGAAATTAGTACTCTTGTCGGTATTCCAAAACAAGCGATTGGCCGCATTGATATTTTTGAGAACTTCTCATTTGTTGATGTGCCAGAGTCAGCAGCACCGTTTGTGTATGAAGCGTTGCGTTATTCGCGCATGAATGGGGCACGGGTGAACTTATCACCAGCGAAACCACGTCCTAAGCGCGATCGTTCACCGTCTCCTTCATCTGCGAGACGACGCTAGTATACAAAAATAAGAGGTCATCACCGGTTGCACAACAAGGTGATGTCTTCTTTTTGTAAACATACGAATAAATGTTCCTCTGCCTATTGTCTGATCGTCAAGAACAAGGTATGATAGTAACAGAAGGATTTCTAGCGTAAGCGTTCGATAATCATTCATTCAGAAACAGAAGGGTGGTGTACTGTTATGTATAATGTGGACGTTTATACATAACAGCAATAACATGAGTGAGCGTAAACAGGCATTAGACATGGCATTACGGCAAATTGAAAAGCAATTTGGTAAAGGATCGGTTATGAAACTTGGTGAGCAAGCAGAGAGACGAGTTGAAACCGTATCGAGTGGTACGTTGGCGCTTGATATCGCCTTAGGGGTAGGTGGTTATCCAAAAGGACGGGTCATTGAAGTCTATGGACCGGAGTCATCTGGAAAAACGACAGTCGCACTTCACGCAATTGCAGAAGTGCAGCGTAATGGAGGTCAAGCTGCTTTTATTGATGCTGAACATGCGTTAGATCCCGACTATGCAAGTAAATTAGGCGTGGATATTGACGAATTGTTATTATCGCAGCCAGACACAGGCGAACAAGCACTTGAGATTGCTGAGGCACTTGTTCGTAGTGGGGCATTAGACATTATTGTTGTCGATAGTGTAGCGGCGCTTGTACCAAAAGCGGAGATTGAAGGAGAGATGGGTGACGCGCATGTCGGTTTGCAAGCACGTCTGATGTCCCAAGCTTTACGAAAATTATCTGGGGCCATTAACAAATCTAGAACACTCGCTATCTTTATTAACCAGATCCGTGAAAAGGTTGGTGTCATGTTTGGAAACCCAGAAACGACTCCTGGAGGACGTGCCCTCAAGTTTTACTCCTCGGTTCGTCTCGAAGTACGTCGGGCAGAGTCTTTGAAACAAGGAAACGAGATCATTGGTAATCGGACGAAAATTAAAGTGGTGAAAAATAAAGTTGCCCCACCATTTCGTGTAGCAGAAGTAGATATTATGTACGGTGAAGGAATTTCAAGAGAAGGGTCGATTTTGGATATTGGTGCTGACCTTGACATTGTCGAAAAAAGTGGCGCGTGGTATTCTTTCCAAGGAAATCGTCTCGGTCAAGGGCGTGAAAATGCAAAGCAGTTTTTACGTGAAAACGCGCATGTTGCAGCAGAGATTGACCAATCCATTCGCGCACATCACGGGCTTGATACAAAAAAGTCTGATGGGGCACTTGAACAAAGTGTCGAGGATACACCACTTCCAGTAGAGTAAATATTTAAGAGTCAAGCTGCCCGTTTTTTGGGTAGCTTCTTCCTCTTGTGTGAAGTGTGAGATAGGAGAGATTAATAGATGATTACGTTTCTTTACTTTACAGACACACATATTCGTGGGACCACACCGAAAAACCGGCGTGACACCTTTTCAGAAACATTAAAAGAAAAAATTACTGAAGTGATGAGCATTGCGCAAGAGGAACAAGTGGATGTGCTCCTGCATGGCGGAGATGTGTTTGACCGACCAGACCTGTCTCCACGTGTCGTTAGTGAATTTGCCCCGTTGTTTTTCCAAGCGCCTGCGCCAATATATACAATCGCCGGCAATCACGATACGTTTGGGCATAACCCAGATACGGTGTCACGAACGATGCTCGGGCTGCTTGATGCAGTAGGTGTGATGAAGTTATTGCACCCAAAAGCGCCGGTTGTCCTCGAACGATCAGGTGTGCGCATGCAAATTTCTGGTCAACCGTACCATTATGATTTAGATATTCGTGATCCAAAGCTCGATTATTATCCTAACAACGAGACGGAGGCTGACGTGCTCGTTCATTTAGTACATAGTATGCTCGTTGAAAAAGCCTTGCCAGAAGGTGTGCCGCATACACTTGTTGATCACATATGGTCGACGACAGCTGATATCGTGTTAACCGGGCATTTTCATAGTGGATTTGGGATCAAAGAGCGAGATGGCAAGTTTATTTGTAACCCAGGTGCGATTGCACGTGTGAACAATCATTGGACGGAAATGGCGCGTATACCAAAAGTGATCATTGGCCGTGTCACAAAAGAAGGGATAACATTAGAAGAACGTGAATTGACAGTGGCGAAGCACGGCGAGGATGTACTGGATCGCGTGTATGTCGAAAAAGCAAGCCATCAAGAGAAGCAATTGCATGCGTTTGCGCAGCAAGTGCGGGCACAAGCAAATTTCCGAACATTAAATATGAATGATATCATTGATGAAATTGCGTCGGTGTCAGATGTGGAAAATCATATAAAGGAAGAAGCGCTGCGACGTGTGACGACCGTGCAAGAGCGGTGGGAGGTGGCAGAGCATGAGTAATCTTTTAGAAGTACGCTTGGAAAACTTTCAATCTCATTTAGATACGAGTATTTCTCTGCACGAAGGATTAAATGTCATTGTCGGACAATCTGATAGTGGGAAAACAGCCGTGTTGCGAGCGGTACGTTGGGCGTTATTTAATCAGCCGCGAGGAACGGATTTTCTTCGGGTCAATGCAGATTTTGTTCGAGTGACGTTAACATTTGCAGATGGTACGCTGCTCATACGCGAGCGAACAAGTTCAAAAAATCGTTATATCATTAGAAAGCCTGATCGTGAAGAGATGGTGTTAGAAGGATTTGGATCGCAAGTGCCAGAAGAAGTACTACAGGCGCACGGGATGCGTCCATTTCGAATTGATCGTGATCATGAATGGCCATTGCAAATGTCTGGTCAATTAGAAGGCCCTTTTTTGCTAGAGCAGACAGGGTCATTGCGTGCAAAAGCAATTGGGCGCATGAGCGGTGCGCATTATTTGGACATGGCCATTCGTGATGTGACAAAAGATGTATATACATTACAACAACAAACAAAGAAGAAAGAACAAGATGCGGAGACGTTGAAAACATCGCTTGAACCGTTTCATTTTTTAGACAATGCAAAGGAAAAGTTAGACCGTGGTTTTCGCTGCTTACAAAAGGCAAAAGAATTACAAACGAAACATGACCGCCTCGAATTGCTTCAAAGTCGTATGCAAGCGCACGAGAAATTGATGGTCGAGACAGAAGCAGCGCTTGCAAAAGTTGAGGCGTTACCACGTTGGGAACGTCGTTATGAACACATACAACAAAAGCAAACTCATTTACGACAGTTGCAACGTTTCTATGTACATTGGAAAGAGATGATGACCAAAGAGAAGTCGTTACAAGAATGGTTGAAAAAGACAGCAGAAATTGATGTTGCCTATACAACCCATGAGACGTTATCACTTCATGTGAAGCGAAGAAAGCAGCTTGAACATACGCAAGCACAGATGAAGAAACTACAGCAAGATGAGCAAACATGTTTGCACGCAGTAAGCCAAACACATTTCGTGGCGCAATTGAGCACGGCTCATTTGCAAGACATCAGTGCACAAGCTAGACGACATGCTGAGTTATTGCGATTACAAAAGCAGTGGAAAATGGTTGATCAAGAAATGACAGTGACGAGACAGATGGAAGTCGATGACGATCATATTAGCGCAGCAACGAATAAATTAAATGATGTGACAGGCGCGATGCAAAGATTGCTCACTTTACAAACGTGTGAAAAGTCGTTAACTGAATTGCAAAGACGACTTGATGAAGGTAGAGCGTTTGTTGCGGCGAAAAAAGAAGAAGAAGCAAAATTATTCGCACGTTACCAAGAAAAACTGAACACACTCGGTGTGTGTCCGACATGTGGACAAGCAATTGAAAATGACTGAGGAGGTCAAGCGTCATGAAAGTGGAACAAGACTTAGAAAGAATGAAGCAGTCAATTGATAAAGCAAAGGATGTTCGTTATCGTGCAGAAGCAAAGTTGGAGGAGCTAGAAAATCAAAAGCAACGGTTGCTAGCAGAGCTAGAGGAGCTAGGTGTGAAACCGGAGGACTTAGAGATGGAAATTTCAAGGCTGGGTGCGGAAATTGAGCGTTCGATGGAAGAGGCATGGGCACTTATTCCAAAGGAATTGGTGAATCATGAATCATGAAAAGTCGTTTGCCTCTCTCGCTAATTCTTTGCAAATGGCTCGTGATCAATGGGTGCGTTTAGATGAAAAACGGCGCTTGTTGCAAGAGCAGCTAGAACAAGCAGCAGCATCACTTGAAGAAGACTATACAATTTTAGACACATATGAAAAGGCAAGGCTCTTGTTGCAGCAGTCTGCTGAGTATGCGCGAAAGCAAGCAAAGCAACAAATGGAACAAATTGTCACAAGTGCGTTGCAATACGTATTTGGTCCGTATATTTCGTTTCACATTGAATTAGAAGAGCATGGAAGTCGTGCTGTTGCAGAGATGTATGTCGTTTCAGATTATGAAGGGATTGAAGTGAAGACCAAACCCCAAGATGCTCGTGGAGGTGGCGTTGTTGATATTGTTTCACTTGCATTACGTGTCGCTTTGATGGAGACAGCAGAGCCACGACAAGAGGGACCATTACTACTAGACGAGCCAGGCAAGCATGTGTCTGGAGAGTACACGTATCACTTGTATGAATTCCTAAAGTCACTCTCTACAACATTCGGGCGTCAAATTGTCATGATCACGCACAACCAACATTTGACAGAATCTGGTGACCGTTCTTTTCTCGTGACAATGCAGGAGAGTGGCTTGAGTGAGCTGGAGGAAATCATCCATGCTTGACATTGTCCAATATGCCACGTAAAATAAGATAACGATGCAGTCAATAGATGTTTTTGGATGTTGACACTGATAAGTTGGAATGATATGAAGACGCCACTTCTATTTATCGTGTGCCATCGCATCTCATTGCTGTATTCTATAAAAGATTGTTGGTTACCCATTTTTATTTTAAATGAGTGCCAAGTGCCATAGACCAGGATAGGAAGAACAATGCTTCGTTAAACGTCGCGCATCGTTCTTTTATGCTGTAGCGTGGATGTAAATGTGTTATTGAAATGTGGTTATAGTAAAGCCCAACAATTGGATAGCAAGGGAGGTGGAATGATGGCAGTTTTTGAAATGAATGCCTTAACGCTCATCCTCATAATACTTGCTTTCTCTGCATTCTTTGCAGTTGTTGGATATCTTGTTCGAAAATCACTTGCTGAAGCAAAAATAACGAGTGCTGAGCATGCAGCGAAGCAAATCGTCATGGATGCGAAGCGAGAGGCTGAGACTAACAAAAAAGAAGCAATTTTGGGAGTCAAAGATGAAATTCATAAGCTTCGCAGTGAAGCTGAGCATGATGTGCGCGAGCGAAGAAATGAAATTCAAAAACAAGAGCATCGTTTGGTTCAAAAAGAAGAGATTCTCGATCGAAAAAGCGAAACTCTCGACAAAAAAGAAGAATCGTTAGAAAAACGGGAGGGATCTCTCGCCAAAAAACAACGACAAGTTGAAGAGATGGAAAGTAAGATGAATCACCTCTTGGCCGAGCAAAAACGAGAGTTGACACGGATAGCGGGATTGACACGTGACGAGGCGCGAGCAGCTGTGCGTAAAGAGATTGAACAAGAAGTGGCACATGAGTCAGCGATTTTGATAAAAGAAAGTGTCACCAAAGCAAAGGAACAAGCGGACAGACAAGCAAAAGAAATTTTATCTTTGGCGCTACAACGTTGTTCAGCGGATCACGTTGCTGAGACAACAGTCTCGGTTGTTAGTTTACCGAATGATGAGATGAAAGGGCGGATTATCGGTCGCGAAGGCCGTAATATTCGTGCGCTTGAGACGTTGACAGGCATTGACTTGATCATTGATGATACACCGGAGGCAGTAATTTTATCCGGATTTGATCCAATTCGTCGTGAAATTGCTCGTTCAGCACTAGAAAAATTAGTACAAGATGGACGAATTCACCCAGCACGAATTGAAGAAATGGTTGATAAGGCTCGACGTGAAGTTGATGAGGCGATTCGTGAATACGGTGAACAAACGACGTTTGAAGTCGGTGTTCACGGACTACATCCCGACATCATTAAGATTTTAGGTCGGCTTCGTTTCCGTACGAGTTATGGTCAAAATGTGTTGAAGCATTCAATTGAAGTGGCTCATTTAACAGGGATCATGGCTGCGGAGCTTGGAGAAGACGTGAAGCTTGCTAAACGTGCTGGCTTACTACATGATATTGGAAAAGCGATTGATCATGAAGTGGAGGGTAGCCACGTTGAAATTGGCGTAGAACTCGCAACGAAGTATAAAGAGCACCCTGTTGTCATTAACGCGATTGCTTCGCACCATGGTGATACGGCAGCAACATCAATTATTTCAACCCTTGTGGCAGCCGCAGACGCCTTGTCAGCAGCACGCCCAGGTGCACGTCGTGAGACACTTGAAACGTACATTCGCAGGCTCGAAAAACTTGAGGAAATTTCTGAGTCATTTGAGGGTGTTGAAAAGACGTTTGCAATTCAAGCAGGACGTGAGGTGCGCATTATGGTTCGTCCAGATGTTGTTGATGACACGTTGGCGCATAAGCTAGCGCGCGATATTACGAAGAAAATTGAGCAAGAGCTTGATTATCCGGGTCATATTCGCGTCACAGTGATTCGTGAAACACGTGCAGTCGAATATGCAAAATAAAGTGGCGTGAGCCACTTTATTTTTTTAAGAGAAAGTAGGGATGATGTGAGAATATTGTTTATCGGTGATGTTGTTGGTGCACCGGGAAGGCAAATGGTTCATACATATTTAAAGTCATTAAAACAAAAATTCCGCCCAACATTTACGGTCATTAACGGCGAGAATGCAGCGCACGGTAGAGGGATTACAGAGAAAATTTACAAGGAATTTTTGGACGATGGCGCGCAAATGGTCACGCTAGGAAATCATGCTTGGGACAACCGCGACATTTTTTCCTTTATTGATGAAGCCAAATGGCTAGTACGTCCTGCCAATCTCCCTGAAGGTACGCCTGGCGTTGGATATCGCATAATGAAGGTCAATGAATATAAAATTGCGGTCATCAATTTGTTAGGTCGAACATTTATGAATCCAGCTGATTGTCCATTTCATGCAGTGGACCAACTTCTTGTGCACATTCAAAAAGAGACACCAATTATTTTTGTTGATATGCATGCTGAGACAACAAGCGAAAAGCAGGCAATGGGTTGGTACCTAGATGGTCGAGTGACCGCGGTTGTTGGAACACATACGCATGTACAAACGGCTGATGAGCGAATCTTACCGGAAGGGACTGCTTATTTAACCGATGTTGGCATGACGGGTCCAAGAGATGGGATTTTAGGGATGGACAAAAAAGCGGTCCTACATAAGTTTTTAACGACCTTACCCGCACGTTTTGAAGTGGCTGAAGGTCGCGCTCAACTGAATGGCGTTGTGATAGACTTTGATGACAAGACAGGGAAAGCAAAAAAAGTCATGCGAATTCAAGTAGACGATGATCATCCCCTTCTTTAAAAATGACCGGCATATTTATTCCTTTCAAATCGTAAACATGAGATAAGGCGCTCGTATGAGGGGAGTTTTCGTCATTCATGCGTAGCTGGCTACAATGATTTTGTGCGCTGTCTCAAGTTGATACGAGGAGGAATAGGAATGGATGTTTTAAAGGTTTCAGCAAAGTCTACACCAAATTCAGTTGCAGGTGCTTTGGCAGGTGTCATTCGTGAACGTGGTTCAGCGGAGATTCAAGCCATTGGCGCAGGCGCGTTAAACCAATCGATTAAAGCCATTGCCATTGCCCGAGGATTTGTAGCGCCCAGCGGTATCGACCTTGTGTGTGTGCCGGCGTTTACCGATATCCAAATAGATGGGGAGGAGCGCACGGCGATTAAGCTCATCATCGAGCCGAGGTAATGATAAACGAAGGAATGCCCTAAAAAGGAAGGCGTTCCTTCGTTTTTTAATATAAATGGACATGCTGTTTATCTGTTCTGACAACAAGCTGATCTAAACCTGTACGTGGTGTATATCCTGTTTCTGAGAAAGTACGAACAAAGGTAAAGTTCAATCTTGTTACTTGCGCTAATAAATAAGCAGAGCGCGTTGCCCCAGGTCGGCGCTGGGAATTTAAGTGCGCAATGACTTGTGCTGCTGTTTTTGTTGCAATACCGTGTCCGAAGTACAAATCCCATTCTAATTTGATTGTATTTTCTCCCCGCCATACATCATTATTGGGATCAAAGTCGGGGTTGTTAAAATAGACACAATCACCGATGACAAAATCTGTGCCTTTGGTTGTTACAAGGTTAAGGGCTGCATCATGCTCCCACGAGTAAAGATATAAGTTACGAAACAAACGGTTAAATGAGGCACGATCAATGGAATCCAGTACCGCTTTATAAAAAAGAATAATAATGGCTGTTGCACATTCAAAATCGTACGCATGACCGTTTCGGAAAATGTCATCAATGGCATCGGCAGCATTCACATGTGGATGAAGTAAAAAACCACCATTGGCTAACCGCCGAAAAAAGTAAGGGTTGCAGCGGGAGTATGCGAATGCTGTGAATCCAGCACCGCTATTCATCATTAAATAGGATGCGGCGACAATATTTCTGCGTAAAGCAATCTCGAAACTTAGTTGTGCAAGTGAATCATATTGGTATGTGACATGTGTTGACATGAGGCTTTGTAAGATTGCTTTTTCATGTGAAGACAAACTAAGTTGTGGTGGTGTTGTTTTTACCGGTTTACCAGCAATCTCAATCATGGTGCGCGACTCCTTTCAAGCTGACATAAAGAAATCAAGTCCAGCCTATTCCGTATTATTATATGAATGGAGGAAATGAAAGGTGACCGGCTATTAGAAAGCTTGATTTGATTTCACTCCTAGGTTTATCGTATAATAACAAGAGTCGTTTTTTAAAATGATGGTTCAGATGTTAGGGGCCAGACGTTAGCACTGGCTAACAGTTGGCGCGTGATATTTGCATGTTGGACAGGAAGAAGGAGTTGAGCACTTGTGACAAAAGATTACAGTCAGTATTTTGACTTTAGCGATGCGAAAATTGTCTCTGAAGATGACGAGAAAAAAGTCATTAAAATTAAAGGTAGAGAAATCGCCATTTACGATCAGCCAAATTATCGGGCAGGTCGAAAGCGGAAGCGTGAGGATGTACAAGTATTGCGTCCAGAAAGTGTTGTGCCTGAACCACTACAAAAATTCGGTGTCGGTAAAAAATTTCTTATTCGTACGTACGGTTGTCAAATGAATGTGCATGACTCAGAGAACATGTCGGGATTGTTGCATGATATGGGTTTTGAAGAAACGACGGAAACCACAGAGGCAGATGTTATTTTGTTAAACACATGTGCAATTCGGGAGAACGCCGAAAATAAAGTGTTTGGAGAGATTGGCCATTTAAAACCATTGAAACGTGAAAAGCCGGAGCTCGTGATTGGTGTGTGTGGCTGCATGTCACAAGAAGAATCGGTTGTGAACCGCATTCTCCAAAAGCATCAACATATTGATTTAATCTTCGGGACGCATAACATTCACCGCTTACCGCATTTGTTGCAAGATGCTATTTTTAGTAAAGAGATGGTTGTAGAAGTGTGGTCAAAAGAAGGTGACATTATTGAAAATATGCCACGTGTCCGTCAAAATAAAACGCAAGCTTGGGTGAACATTATGTATGGCTGTGATAAGTTTTGCACGTACTGTATCGTCCCTTACACCCGTGGGAAAGAACGGAGCCGCTTGCCGGAGGACATTATCGCTGAAGTGCGGGACTTAGCACGTCAAGGATATAAAGAAGTGACGTTACTTGGACAAAACGTCAATGCGTACGGTAAAGACTTACCTGGTGATCACGGTGGGCTCGGTGACCTCATGGATGCCATTCATAAAATTGATATCCCTCGTGTCCGTTTCACAACAAGTCATCCACGTGATTTTGATGATCATCTTATCGATGTGCTCGCGCAAGGAGGCAATTTAGTCGAGCACATCCATTTGCCAGTACAACACGGTAACTCTGATATTTTAAAGTTAATGGGACGGAAGTATACGAGAGAAGCGTATATTATACTCGCTAACAAAATTAAAGCGGCGATTCCAAATGCATCATTTACGACGGATTTAATTGTTGGTTTTCCGAATGAGACAGAGGAACAATTTCAAGATATGTTGTCATTGGTGGAAGAAATTGAGTTTGATGCGGCTTACACGTACATTTATTCACCACGTGAAGGCACACCCGCTGCACGGATGGAAGACAACGTCCCAATGGATGTGAAGAAAGAACGATTGGCGCGCTTAAATGCACTGGTAAATGAGATTTCAGGCAAACATAATCTTGCTTATCAAGATAAGGTGGTTGAAGTGCTCGTAGAAGGTGAAAGTAAAAAGAATCCAGACGTCCTTGCGGGACGCACACGAACAAACCGGCTTGTGAATTTCATTGGTCCAAAATCGGTCATTGGTGAGATTGTTTATGTACGCGTAACAGAAGCAAAAACATGGTCACTTGATGGAGAAATGGTGTCGGTACAAGTAGAGGAGCGTGCGAGATGAGCGAGCAATATACGCGAGATGAAGTGAAAGAGAAAGCAAGGGAACTAGCAAAGATGCTTGCAGCAACGGAGGAAGTGGACTTTTTTAAACGTGCAGAAAAGCAAATTAATGAACATTTGCGTGTGCAGGAGATGATTGCTGAAATTAAACGTTATCAAAAAGAAGCGGTTAATCTGAAGCACTATGGGAAAACAGAAGCTTTGAAGCAAGTAGAAGAAAAGATTGATTCATTACACGACGAGATCGATCAAATACCACTTGTCCAAGAGTTCAAACAAAGTCAGACAGATGTCAATGAGTTGCTTCAAATGATTACCCACATCATTTCAAGGACGGTCACAGATGAAATTATTCGTTCGTCGGATGGAGACTTGATGCGAGGAACAACTACAAAATCCCCGTTCCACCCGTGTTAAGAGAAAAAGCACAGTTGCTCTATTATGAGCACTGTGCTTTTTCTTATAAAGAAAAGTCCCTAATTCCACGTCTAAACTCTCCATGTCCGTCATAGCTTGGTAACGTAGGGGTTTTCTCCGTAAACATCAGCGAAAGGCTTTGAATCCCCGTAGGAGAACACCCCGGAGTAGTATGGGTTTTGCGAAAGATTTTGCATCCCCGTCAGAGACCATCTTGAGGTATAGGGTGTTCTCGCAGTATGAATGAGTGTTTTTCTTCTCTATTTTTCTTGCGTAAAAGACATCTGGAGACGTAAGAAAAATCATTTGTACACATGGTCAATGCTAATTTGTAAAAATGGAGGGAATGGAATGGCGAAGCCGAGAAGTGAAACAAGTTATCGCGAAATCATTACGCGAGCTGTCTGTGGTAAGGGGCGAAAATTCTCAGAAGCGACACATCATATTCAACCAGGAGAGGTGCCCACAAGTATTTTAGGGTGTTGGATTATTAACCACACTTATAAAGCAAATAAGCGTGGAGACACAGTTGAAGTCAGCGGGACATATGACATTAATGTGTGGTATTCGTTTGTGAACAATACAAAAACAGATGTGGCCACACAAACGGTATCTTACACTGAGATTGTCCCTCTCACGATGAAAGACGAAAATGTGATTTCAGAAGAGCTTGAGGTTGTCGCGAAAGCTGTGCAGCAACCAAATACGTTAGAAGCAACAATTTCTGAAGACGGAAAGACGGTTGAAGTGCAAGTGGAACGCGATTTTATTGTTGAGTGTGTCGGAGAGACGAAGGTTGCGGTTGCAGTCAATCCAGACGGACTGATTCAAGAATACCCAGTGGACCAAGTGACAGAAGAAGAAGATTTTGAACAAATTGATCCACATTTTATGCAACATAAGAGATAGGAGAATGAGCTTGCTTGCGGGCAAGCTTTTTTGTTATATGGCCAAAGACACCTTTGCGAAAGATGGCAAGGAGGTTTGTTGAATTTTTTGTTAGTTAGTCAAGCTTAATAATCGTCATTTGTGCAGCGTACTGAGGGGTGCCGTCTGAAAATATGACATTTGAATCGTTAGAAGTTTGCCTTAACCTGATTTCTTGCCCAGCGGCAACTGTGACTGTCATGGCCATATACGTTAGACGAGCGTTAGTTGCTCCAACTCCAACGTTGTTTATAGCATTTCGAGAACCTGGTATAACTGCATTGGCTGTTTGATTAAATAGTTCAAAGGCGAGGTTACCATTACCTGGCGTATGAGCTGCATTTGTTGTGAAAAAGATTAAATACGTACCAGCAGTATTTAAAGTAACTCCTTGGCTTGGTGGTGTAAAAGAAATGTCTGTTCCAAGGTTATTGGTATCCATGACATTGAACGTAACGGTACCGTTATGAGCAACAGTTTGTGAAGCGTCTGTTGCACCTACTGTGATAAAACTCGTAATGACTGATCCCCTCGTAGGTCCAGTAGGTCCAGTAGGTCCAGTAGGTCCAGTAGGTCCAGTAGGTCCGGTAGGTCCAGTAGATCCAGTAGGTCCAGTAGGCCCAGTAGGCCCAGTAGCTTTCATCATGTTGCCCTCTTCTTCAGTGTATGGCATGATAGAGTAAGAAACAGGATAATGATATCGGAGGTTAGTATGGGACAACAAGCACAAACACCGATGATGAAACAATATTTAAAGATTAAGAGCCAACATGAAGATGCATTTCTCTTTTTTCGGTTAGGAGATTTTTATGAGCTTTTTTATGAGGATGCAAAGCGAGCAGCTAGTGAGTTGGAGATTACTTTAACAAGTCGCGGAAAAGGTGAGGACGCAATTCCGATGTGTGGTGTCCCGCACCATTCAGCGGATGGCTACATGGCGACGTTAATTGAAAAAGGCTATAAGATCGCGATTTGTGAGCAAGTAGAAAATCCAAAATCAGTCAAAGGTGTTGTCAAGCGCGAAGTAACAAAAGTGTTAACACCGGGAACATGGATGAATGATAAGCAAATAGGGGCGAAAGAAAACCATTATATTGTGTCGGTGGCATTAGATAAGACAAAGGCATATGGACTGTTGCGTTGTGATGTGTCAACCGGGGAAGTGTCGGTGACGCCTGGGGCTGGTGATTGGGACGAGCTATATGAAGAGATTGTGGCCAGTCGGGCTCGAGAAGCGATTTTGCCGCCAGATTTCCCTGCAAGACTACAAGAACAACTGCAAAAGCAAGCGCACGTTGTTGTGTCGATTGAAGAGAAGGCGGAGAAGATAGCAGCATATGATGCGCTTATAGCACATATTGATGAGCCCGTTTTACATGCGGCGTTTGCGCGCTTGCTCCATTATTTATTGGCAACTGAGAAACAAGCGCTCAATCATTTGCAGCAAGTCGTATATGTACCGGCGGATGCTTATTTGAAAATGGATGAACATGCGAAACGAAACTTGGAACTGACCGAAACATTGCGAGATAAGAAGAAACGTGGTTCATTGTTGTTTGTACTCGATCAAACGATGACTGCGATGGGCGGGCGTCTTTTACGCAAATGGCTAGAACGACCCCTTATGCGCCAGTCAACAATCGAAGCACGTCAGCAAATGGTGCAATTATTTCTTGATCATTATTTTGAGCGCGAAGCTTTGCGAGATGCATTGAAAGAAGTGTACGATATTGAGCGCCTTGCTGCACGCGTGTCATGTGGACATGTGAATGCGCGTGAGCTCGTACAATTAAAGCGATCATTAATGAAGATTCCCGAGTTACAACAACAAGCAGCGCGGATTGACGGGTCTTTTCTCACCCGGTGGTTTGGTGAGGTTGAGTCATTTCAAACGCTCGTTACATTACTTGATTCAAGCATTTCCGAAGACGCGCCAACGTCTGTGACAGACGGTGGTTTAATCGTTACGGGCTTCTCTGAAAAGTTAGATCAGTACCGGGCTGCAAGTCGCGACGGAAAAAAGTGGATCTCTGCGTTAGAGCAAAAGGAGCGGGAGCAGACGGGGATTCGTTCTTTAAAAGTCGGGTACAACAAAGTGTTTGGCTATTATATTGAAGTGACGCGAGCGAATACACACCTCATTCCAGAAGGGCGTTATGAGCGTAAACAAACATTAACGAATGCCGAACGGTACGTAACACCAGAATTGAAAGAGAAAGAAGCGCTCATTCTTGGAGCGGAAGAAAAGATGGTAGAGCTTGAATACGAGTTATTTACAAATGTGCGAAAAGAAGTAGCGGAGTATGTGCCACATTTACAGCGATTTGCCCATCATGTGAGTGAAATGGACGTGTTGGCAAGCTTTGCCGTCGTCGCGGAGGCGAACCAATATGTGTGCCCACATCTCAATGATACACGTGATGTGACGATTGAAGGTGGGCGTCATCCAGTTGTTGAGACGGTTATTCAGCGAGGGAGCTACGTGCAAAATGATATTGATTTAACGGGCTCGCGGGACATGTTATTAATCACTGGCCCGAACATGGGTGGAAAAAGTACATATATGCGTCAGCTAGCGTTAACAGTTGTGATGACGCAAATTGGTAGTTTCGTACCGGCAACAAGTGCGGCACTCCCAATTTTTGACCAAATTTTTACCCGTATTGGTGCGGCAGATGACTTAGCGAGTGGGCAAAGTACGTTCATGGTCGAGATGCTCGAAACAAAAGATGCACTGATGAAAGCTACAAAACAAAGCCTGATTATTCTCGATGAAATCGGGCGCGGGACATCAACGTATGATGGGATGGCACTGGCACAAGCGATTATTGAGTATATCGATGAACACATTGGTGCGAAGACGTTGTTTTCAACGCATTATCACGAGCTAACGACGCTCGCAGAGTCTTTGCCGACCTTACGAAATGTCCATGTTGCGGTTGCCGAAAAAGATGAAGACGTTGTGTTTTTACATCAAGTGATTGAAGGCGCTGCTGACCGGAGTTATGGGGTATACGTTGCCAAGCTTGCGGGACTACCCGATGCAGTGACAGAGAGAGCACGTACGCTTTTGCAAACATTTGAGCAACCGGTATTGGCGACAAAAGAAGTGGCAGCTGTTACAGAAGAGGTCGCCGAGTATACACCGGTGCAATTGCCACTTTTTCAAACAGATGAAGTGGCAGAACGGAAAGAAAAGCGTGCGGTTAAAGCTGGTGAAAAAGCGGTGCTTGATGAGATGAGTGATGTTGATTTACTGCATGTTACGCCGTTTCAAGCACTTGAACGGATTCATGCGTGGCAAAAACAATTAAAAAAGTACCGTAAATAAGGAGGGAGCCGATGGCGACAATTCAGCAACTCGACGCAACGTTATCAAATAAAATTGCCGCTGGCGAAGTGGTCGAGCGTCCTGCCTCCATTGTAAAGGAACTAGTAGAAAATGCGATTGATGCCAAGAGTACGCAAATCTTAGTTGAGATCGTAGAAGGTGGGCTGCAATCCATTCGCATCGTAGACAATGGTATAGGCATTGCAGCTGAAGAGATTGGCTTGGCATTTGCCCGGCATGCCACGTCGAAAATCCAGTCTGACCGTGACTTATTTACCATTCGTACGCTTGGCTTTAGAGGCGAGGCGTTGCCGAGTATTGCTTCGGTTGCCCGTGTCGAGCTGCAGTCAAGTACAGGGGGCGCAGGCGCGTGTATTTTGCTTGAAGGTGGCAAAGAGGTGAAGCACGGCCCTGCGGAAGCCCGGCGTGGCACAACTATTTGCGTCACCGACTTGTTTTATAACACACCGGCACGATTAAAGTATTTGAAAACTGTCTCGACGGAAGCGGGTCATATCAGTGATGTCATCAACCGGATGGCGTTGGCCTATCCGGGGATTTCTTTTCAGTACGTGAGTGACGGGAAAACGATTTTACAAACAAGTGGCAATGGCGACCTGCGGCAAGTGATTGCCCAAGTGTATGGTCGCAACACCGCGCATGAAATGATCAAGATTGACGGTACATCACTTGATTATGAGATTACTGGCTATATCGCGAGACCGATGTTGACGCGAGCGAGTCGTCAGTATATGTCGCTGTTTATTAATGGACGTTACATTCGCAATTTCAAATTGGCACAGGCGATTCAACAAGGGTTTCATACCCTTTTACCAATTGGTCGTTATCCAATTGCGGTCATTCAACTTAAAATGGATCCGATCCTCATTGATGTAAATGTGCATCCAGCAAAATTAGAAGTACGGCTGAGTAAGGAAGAAGCGTTGTCAGAAGTGATTACGACGAGCATTAAACAAGCGTTACGGGCCGAGGCGCTCATTCCGGAACCGACAAAGCAGTCACTAGAAAAGAAACAAGCAGGAGAAAAGCAATTGTCATTGTCGTTTTCTGCCCCTCCGCAACAGGAGCAGCAACTTGCATACGAACCGCAGCCAGAAATACCTCGTGCGGTGCAAGAAACAGCTTCTCTATATGAAAGCACACCCTTACCGGTGGCAGAGCCAGTGCAACAAGTTAAAACACCGTTGCTAGAGGAAGACAAAGAGAATGCTGATCAAGAGATTGCGGTGACGACCGATGAACAGTTGGCTCAACCAGACCGAGCTACGTCGTTATTGCCAACGCTTTATCCCGTTGGCCAAGTTCACGGGACATACATTATTGCCCAAAATGAACAAGGAATGTATTTAATTGATCAGCATGCTGCGCAGGAACGAATTAAATATGAATATTTTCGCGCCAAACTAGCGGAAGTCGCACCTGAAACGCAAGCGATGCTCGCGCCGTTAACAATGGAATTCACAAACCGAGAGACGTTAGTCATTACAGAGTCAATCGAAAAACTAGAAGCGGTCGGCGTGTTTTTAACGGCTTTTGGGAAAAATACTTTTATTGTACGCGCACACCCTGTTTGGTTTCCAAGTGCGGAAATCGAGTCACTGATTCGTGAAATGGTCGCACAACTTCTATCGCAAAAACAAGTAAGTATTGCTGATTTACGTGAGGAAGCGGCCATCCTGATGAGTTGTAAAGCGGCGATCAAAGCGAACCATCATTTACGAGATGATGAAATGGTGCAGCTGCTTGAAACATTGCAACGTTGTGAAGAACCATTTACGTGCCCACACGGACGTCCAGTGGTCATCCATTTTTCAACCTATGAATTAGAAAAAATGTTTAAACGGGTCATGTAGAGGAGCACCGAAGATGATTGTGACAACAGCACGTAAGCAAGCGCACACGTTTATTGCACAAGCAAAAAAATATGCTGAGACATTGGCGGTTCCTCTTGTTCCACGAGAGGACCGTTCTCTCCAGTCACTTTTTGAACAGGTCGATTCAGAAGTATTGGTTGTTGGAGCGGAGAAATTGTCATTACATAAGCAAGGTGTCCACGAACCGTTCTTTTATCACCCGAATGCGGCCCTTGTTCGTTACAAGCAA
This sequence comes from Bacillus sp. FSL W7-1360, assembly GCF_038592975.1. Classification (NCBI taxonomy): domain Bacteria; kingdom Bacillati; phylum Bacillota; class Bacilli; order Caryophanales; family Bacillaceae; genus Bacillus; species Bacillus sp. FSL W7-1360. The sequence continues at coordinate 887,964 of NZ_CP151950.1, forward strand.
TGGCGTCACACGAAGCGCGATCCACTCATTGAGGCCGCAGATTTACGGGCGGGCGATTCTTTTTTAGATGGGACACTTGGCATGGCTGCCGACGCAGTAATGGCACAACTTGCGGTGGGACCAAAGGGACGTGTGATTGGTGTAGAAGCCGATCCGCGTGTTGCCTTCATTGTGCGTGAAGGGTTACAGTCGTGGGCAGATGGCGATTATTTGGATGATTTTACGAAGGCGATGCGAACAATTGAAGTTGTTTGCGCTAAAAGCACATCTTACTTGCAGCAGTGCCCTGATCGCAGCATTGATGTCATTTATTTTGACCCGATGTTTCAAGTAGCGGTCGCTTCCCCCGGCATTGCAGGATTACGCGCCTTTGCGCATGGAGCCCCGTTGGATGATGTGATGATGACCGAAGCTAGACGTGTGGCGCGGCGGGCCATTGTATTAAAAGATCATAGAGGAAGCGAGCAGTTTGCTCGTTATGGATATACGATCCGTCGTCGTTTGCGTGCGTCTTTTCAGTATGGTGTTTTAAAGGTATAGAAAGGAAGTTTATGTATGACAAAAACATTGATTGCGGTCGTTGGACCAACCGCAGTTGGAAAAACAGCACTAGGGATTCAATTGGCGCAGAGATTTGCAGGCGAAGTCGTCAGTGGTGATGCAATGCAAGTATATAAAAGAATGGACATTGGTACAGCGAAAGTACGATTTGAAGAGATGCACGGAGTACCGCACCATTTGATTGATGTACTGGAGCCAAGTGAGTCGTGGACGGTTGCTTCGTTTCAAGAAAAAGCGCGGGTGGTGATCGATGATATTCGTGAACGGGGAAAGCGACCGATTCTTGTCGGTGGAACAGGGCTATACGTGCAAGCAATTACGCATGCACTTGATTTTAATGAGGCGAGTAGTGATCCAGATTTCCGGGCACGGATGGAGGCATACGCCAAGGCACACGGGGAAGCAGCGTTACATGCTTGTTTAGCTGAGCAAGACATGGCGGCCGCACAACGCATTCATCCGAATAATTCGCGGCGGGTTATTCGTGCGCTGGAAGTTATTCATGTGACAGGAAAACCGTATTCCGCACAAGAACAAGCACCCGCAACGGAGCGAGTGATCATGATCGGTTTGACGATGGCACGGGAGCGTTTGTATGAACGGATTAATCAGCGCGTCGATGAGATGATGACGGCGGGATTGTTAGAAGAAGTGAGACAATTACATGAAGAAGGCATCCGCGGGCAGTCGATCCAGGCGATCGGCTATAAAGAATTGTATCAGTATTTAGATGGCGAAGTATCTTTGGCAGAAGCAGTTGCCCAGTTGAAGCAAAACTCTCGGCGCTATGCAAAGCGACAATTGACCTGGTTTCGGAACCGGAGTGAAGCAGTGTGGTTTCATATGGATGAAGACGAGCCAGCGCGGGTCTTTGAAAAAATATTTGCTTTTATAGAAGGAAAATTGTCTTACGAGCACGAATAAGTTCATACAGATGATTGTATATACAGAGAGAGGGGTTTTCCGTATGAAAGCATCAGTGAACATTCAAGACCAGTTTTTGAATCAATTGAGAAAAGAAAATGTACCCGTTACCGTATTTTTGTTAAATGGGTTTCAATTACGTGGGCACATTAAAGGATTCGATAATTTTACCGTCATGATTGAAACAGAAGGACGACAACAGCTCGTTTATAAGCATGCGATTTCAACTTTCGCCCCGCAAAAAAATATCCAACTAAATAATGGATCAGATGAATAAAATGAAAAACCGAGCAAACTTGAGCTGCTCGGTTTTTCAATGGTTTCAGCCAGTCAAGTCACGTTTTCGATAAGCGATGTGCCCGGCGGTGATGAGCACGATACAGATTGCAGAAAGGATTAGCGTTGATATGAGACTGACGTCTTCGATGGGCACTTGTGGGACATGACCAAATGGTGAGAGCGATTGAATCCATTCTGGGACACTCAACAAGTCTCCTAAATAAATCACGAAAAACGAGAAGCCAAGGTATAACCAAATGAGCCATGAAAATTGCGGGCGAAAACCAATGACGCCAATGGTAACCGCAATGACAATCCACATTGCCGGGATGTAAACAGCCGCAGCTTGTATCACGCTACCGACTGTCATCGGATCTTCGACGACCGCTTGCATACTGATGACCAAACCGAATGTTGCAGCACCTAACATGACGATGCTACCGACGAGCCCTAAAGTGCTATACGTCGCCATTAACTTCAATCGCGAGATCGCATGCGTCAGTAGCGGTTCATTGCGGGCTTGATTTTCCTCTGATTTGAGTTTTGTTGCAAGTAAAATACCTGGGATGGTCGAGAAGATCGCGATCAGCGACATGATCTTTGCCAAAAACGATTCAGATAATGAAAACTCGCTTGTGATCGGGAGTAACTCCGAGATCATTTCATTGCTCTCAAAAAAGCTTTCTAAATCGCCAAAAATGGAACCGTAAGAAACACCGAGAATCAACAGTCCAATGAACCATGAGATCATCGCTGTTCGTTGGAGCTTAAAAGCGAGGCCGAATGGTCCAGATAGACAGTGTGAAGCCGTTCTTCTACCACGCCGTGTCGGAAAAAAGCCAGCTTGAAAGTCTCGAGTGGTATATAGTGTGAGCGCGAGAGCAGCGAATACAATTGCTGTGCCACCTAGTAGAAAAATCGGCCACCAATGATTGGTGACGAAAGCTTCGACGGCCACGGTCCAACCTAGTGGAGAAAAAAGCGACAATGTTTCATTTGAAACATCACCAACGGCACGTAGTAAAAAGGCGGCACCTAGGAAGGCAAATGGGAGGCCGATTGTTCCCCGACCACTTTCACATAGCTGTGCAAAGATGATTGTGACCGCGGCGAAGAAAAAGCCAGTTGCACCGAGTGCGCTCCCATAAATCCAGGACCCAGCTGCATCGATACTATCAATTTGTAAGGAAAGTAAGCTGAGGCTAACCCCGCTGGCCAAGGCGATATTTGTGAGCAGTAGCACGATGAGTGTGGCGCTTACATTCGCCAGTCGACCGACTGGGAGCGAGCGGAGAAGTTCGGTTCTACCTTCTTCCTCTTCGGTGCGGGTATGACGAGCGACAAGCAAAATATTCATGATCGCGACAACAACTGCTGTAAAGAGCAACATTTGATGGGCCATCATCGCACCTTCTGTATAATGATCCAGTCCATACCCCGGTCCAACCATTGCAATCATCGCTGGATTATTCATCGTCTCTGCGATTGTCTGGCGTTCCTCGTCAGAAGGATATAATTGTGCAAGGGAAGAAGCGGTGAGGAAAGTGATTGCGATGATTGAAACAAGCCAAATAGGGATGCGGAGCCTGTCGCGACGCAAGATGAAGCGCATGAGACGGCCAGTTGCATGGAAATTTTCTGTCCACATGACGATCATGCCTCCCCTGCATCGTTGTAGTGCCGCATAAATAAGTCTTCCAATGTCAGTGGCGTGCTTTGCAGCTTCAAAATACCAAATGAGCTGATGTAGCGCATGACCGTATCCAGCGCGGTTTCATCCGCATAAAAGGATGCTGTATGGCCGTGGGCGTCAATCTCATAAACACCACTTTGTTCATGCAATGCGGGTATTTGCTCTTGCGTCTCGACCGTCACATGAATGCGTGTCAAATGCCGTAATTGGGCCAGGGTACCGGATTCAATGACTTGCCCTTGGCGAATAATGGCGACACGGTCACACAAACGTTCAACTTCGGACAAAATATGAGAGGAGAGTAAGATACTTTTGCCTTCTTGCTTGGCAGATTGAACACAATCTTGAAAGACACGTTCCATCAACGGATCAAGACCGGATGTTGGTTCATCGAGCAAATACAAATCACTGTCTGCGGCAAATGCCGTAATTAAAGCGACCTTTTGCCGATTTCCTTTTGAATAAGTACGACATTTCTTTGTAGGGTCTAACTGAAACTGTTCAATAAGTTGTTGCACGCGAGTTGTCCGTGCTTTGCCACGTAGCTTTAATAAAAAATCGATTACTTCGCCGCCAGTTAGATTTGGCCATAAATTGACATCACCAGGCACATAGGAGATACGTCTATGAATATCCACGGCATCTTTCCAAACATTCTTCCCAAAGATGGTCGCTTCTCCTGAAGAAGCTTTTAACATCCCGAGTAAAATACGAATGGTTGTTGACTTTCCCGCACCATTAGGTCCGATAAATCCGTAGACTTCCCCATGCTCAACTTGCATATTAACGCCATTTAATGCGTGGGTTGTGCCAAATTGTTTTGTTAAGTCTTTCGTTTCCAATACGGGCATGTTTGCGCCCTCCTTTGTTATGAACTTTTTAACTATATATACTTCATAATATACAATATGTATGTCGGTGGCAAGTAGTTATGAGTCAAGTTTTTCGTTGTTTTTCAGGGCGTTTTTCCTTACAATAAGATGGAGGTGAGTGAAGGATGGATGGATTTGCCCGAAGGAGAGCAAAAAAAGAACAACAAATTATTGCGGCTGCGAAGAAGTTATTCATGGCATATGGTGTGCAAAAAGTGGCAATCACAGAAATTGCGCAAGAGGCGCGCGTGTCACAAGTAACCATCTATAATTATTTCAAAAATAAACATCGTCTTGTTTATGAAGTGATCTTAGCAATGATGGAAGAATCAGCGCAAATGTTTGTGGACATTGTTTACAGTGATCAAGCATTCCCAGAAAAAATGAAGCAAATGATGGCTTACAAAATAGAGATTTCACAAAAAATTAATGAAGAGTTTTATCATTATATGATGAAAGAATATGTCAAGCAGGGAGGGCAGTTGGAAACTTTTATGCAAGAGAAAATCATGAAGCACTGGCATGTCTTGTTAGCTGAGGGGAGAGCGTATGGCTATATTGATCCGACCATTTCAGATGAGGCCATTCTTTTTTATTTTGAAATGATGAGGGACTGTGTGCGGCAACAAGAAGTCTATCAAAAGATTTTGCCGCTTACTGAAGATATTACAAAGCTCTTTTTTTACGGTTTGATCGGGAAGAGTAGAGATGAAGGGAACACAACATCGTGAAGACATTTCTATATTTTGGTTACGGACAGGCACTTTCCTGTGTGTTTCCTGTCATTATTTTTCTTACTTTAGCATTCAGCCAATGGTTCAGTGTCCCATTTTTACCACGTTACGATTTGATCTTGATCGTGTGTTTGCTTGCGCAAGGCGCGATGCTTTATTTTAAGTTAGAGACGTTGGATGAACTGAAAGTGATTTGTCTGTTTCATCTCATTGGTTTAGGACTTGAGATTTACAAAGTGCATATGGGCTCTTGGGTGTATCCAGAAGAGGCGTATAGTATGATTTTTGGGGTGCCGCTTTATAGTGGGTTCATGTATGCGAGTGTGGCAAGTTATATTTGTCAAGCATGGCGACGCTTTGACTTGCGAATGACAGGCTGGCCACGGTCGTTGTATGCAGTTAGTTTATGTGTATTGATTTATGCAAATTTCTTTACGCATCACTTCGTTTGGGATGCTCGTTGGCTACTGAAAGGATTACTTATTCTTGTGTTTTTGCGGACGGTCGTATTTTTCCGTGTGAATGGGAAGGTCTTTCGTATGCCACTGACGGTGTCGTTTTTGTTGATCGGGTTTTTTATTTGGATTGCCGAAAATATTACGACATTCTACGGTGCATGGCAATACCCGAATCAAGAGGCGACATGGTCGCTTGTACACATCGGTAAAATTAGTTCATGGTTTTTGTTGTGTGTCATTAGCGTGATCATTGTCGCGCAGTTGAAACGGGTAAAACTTGGACAGGCGCTCACCTCTTCACAACATCAATCGCGTGGTGAAAAGTAATTCATTATATAAAAGGAGATGATCGGATGGCGATTCAAGGGCTAAATCATTTTTGTTTTTCAGTAAGTGACTTACATCGTTCAATTGATTTTTATGAGCAAGTATTTTCGGCGACATTGTTAGTAAAAGGGCATCAAACAGCCTATTTTGATGTAAATGGGATGTGGTTTGCTTTAAATGAGGAAAAAGACATCCCGCGTCAAGAGATTCGTGCATCTTATACACATGTTGCGTTTTCGGTCGCAGAAAAAGAGTTAGACCAGTTGTATGAGCGATTGCTTGTGGCAGGGGCGACTGTGCTTTCCGGGCGACCACGCGACGCGCGTGATAAAAAGTCCATTTACTTTACAGACCCAGACGGACATAAGTTTGAATTTCATACAGGTACGCGGGAAGATCGGCTTGCTTACTATCGAGAAACAAAGCCGCATATGGTGTTTCCAAATATTGATTGAACAAAGTGTCTATTTATTTTCACACATTCATACATTGTGGTATAGTACTTTTAAGCGCTTGCATCATCCTTGGACAGTTGGTTGAGCGTGAAAGGAGCCATGTCAGTGGCTTCTTTTTGGTGTTTATATCACAGCATAAGGAGAAAAGAATATGAGGCAAGTGATCGTCACACCTTATCAAACAGCATGGATAGATCAATTTGTATGTGAAGCAGTACGATTAAAACATATTTTTGCAAATCACATCGTTGCATGTCACCATATTGGAAGCACAGCTGTACCCGGACTGTTAGCAAAGCCGGTGATTGATGTATTAATAGAGGTGCACGAACCAATTGTGCGTGTAGACGAGTTAAATGAAGCGATGAAGCAAATTGGCTATGAGGCAAAGGGAGAGAACGGGATCGAGGGGCGACGCTATTTTCAAAAGGGTGGGGATCAGCGTACACATCACGTACACGTGTTTGAAACAGGCAGCAGGGACGTATGCCGCCATTTAGCAGTACGCGATTATTTACGTGCACACCCGAAGGAAGCGCACGCGTATGGCGAATTAAAACGGATTCTTGCGGCAATGCACCCTACAAATATCACTGCATATATTTCAGGTAAACATGAACATGTGCAACAACTGGAGGCTGCAGCACTTGCGTGGTATATGCAGTGAAGCGTGTGAGGCAAAATGTTTTTGAGCACGTTTTCTAGGCTTTTGTCACGTTTTGGACTGTGCTTGCGTATACTGTTATAAGTAAGCAGTGGGGCGCACGAGTCGTTCGAGGAGGTGGAGGCGAGTGACCCATCCACTAAAGGCGAGAGAGGGCGCACGGATTAATGTGGTCTTGAATAAAGCGCCAACCAAACGAGTGAGCACAGATTGGTTCGTATCTGAAGACGAAAAAGAGAAGCATGAGGTGCTGGCTCGGTTTGAAAAGAAGCTCTCAGCTTTTATCGGTTTGTCTGAGATTAAATCGCTTATTAAAGAGTTATACGCGTGGATTTATGTGAATGAGCGTCGAAAAGAGCATGGTTTACTTGTTACAAAACAAGTACTCCATATGGTGTTCAAAGGGAATCCAGGAACGGGGAAAACATCTATTGCTAGGTTGATTGCATCTTTTTTGCATGATATGAAGGTGCTTTCAAAAGGGCATTTTTTAGAAGTAGAACGGGCTGATTTGGTTGGGGAGTACATTGGACATACTGCACAAAAAACACGTGAAGTACTCAAACAGGCGAATGGCGGTGTCCTTTTTATCGACGAGGCGTATGCATTGTCACGTGGCGGAGAGAAAGATTTTGGTAAAGAAGCGATTGATACACTTGTAAAAGGAATGGAAGACAAAGCCAATGAGTTTGTATTAATCATTGCTGGTTACTGTGAAGAAATGGACTATTTCATGTCACTCAATCCCGGCTTGCCTTCGCGGTTTCCTATTGCGGTGACTTTCCCAAACTATACAGTGGATCAATTAATGGACATGTTGCGTAATATGGCGAAAGAACGCGATTATGTATTAGTAGAGAGTGCATATAAGGGGGTACGCGCACATATTAAGCGTGTCATTGAAGAAGAAGCCCATACATTCAGCAATGGTCGCTATATCCGCAATTTAATGGAGGAGGCCATTCGTCTTCAGGCAGTTCGAATCATGAAGCAAAATGATTACACAAAGCAAGCGTTGCAACAACTAAGGTTAGAAGATTTTGACTTATCAAGTCGATAATACGAACCTTTTTTTTGCAGAGAAAGCGACTTTTTGACAAAATCATGGTACGATAAGTTGTAGGAAGAAAATATCGTTTTGGACAATAAAGTGGGTTGAATTTCATTGAAGGAAAAACGTTTATTTACAAATGAGGTACAAGAATTACTTGACCAAGTAGAGGCAACGCTCCAATATGAGCACGGACAAATTGAAGCGACTGCACTGGTCAACCAAAAACGCGTGCTTGATGCATTTCGTGCACACCAAGTATCTGATTTTCATTTCACGCCATCTACAGGTTATGGTTATGACGACGTTGGGCGAGATACACTAGAAGCCATTTATGCAGATGTATTTGGTGGAGAAGCTGGGCTTGTCCGCGGACAAATTGTTTCCGGGACGCATGCGATTGCGACCGCATTGTTTGGTGTCCTTCGTCCAGGCGATGCGTTATTATATATTACCGGCAAACCATACGACACGCTTGAAGAGATTGTTGGTATACGTGGAAACGGGAAAGGTTCTTTAAAAGATTACGGTGTATCTTATGATGCAATCGCATTGAAAAATGAGGCGATTGACCGAGAAGCGATTGCGCGTGCGATTTGTCCGAACACAAAGGTGGTAGGCATTCAGCGCTCAAGAGGTTATGGCGATCGTCCATCTTTCACAGTGGCCGAAATTGGAGACATGATTGCGTATGTAAAAAGTTTAAAGCAAGATGTGATTGTCTTTGTTGATAACTGTTATGGTGAATTTGTAGAGACAGAAGAGCCATGTCATGTTGGGGCTGACTTGATTGCGGGTTCTTTAATTAAAAACCCAGGAGGTGGCATTGCGAAAACAGGCGGCTATGTCATTGGGCGTACGGACCTCGTGGAGCTTGCTTCATATCGTTTGGCGGCACCAGGTATTGGTGCTGAAGGAGGAGCAAGTTTACATACCCTTTTGGACATGTATCAAGGATTTTTTCTCGCACCGCATGTGGTTTCACAAGCATTGAAAGGGGCCGTATTGACGGCTGCATTACTCGAAAAACTCGGTTTGCGCACGACGCCTTGTTCTTCTAGTGTACGAACGGATTTGATTCAAGCAGTGCACTTTGATACAGCTGCGCAGATGGTCACATTTTGTCAGGCGATTCAGCAGGCTTCACCTGTCAATGGGCATGTGGTACCTCAACCAAGTCCGATGCCAGGGTATGCAGATGATGTCATTATGGCTGCTGGGACATTTGTTCAAGGAGCAAGCATTGAATTAACTGCAGATGGACCGCTCCGACCGCCGTACACCGTTTACGTTCAAGGAGGTCTCACGTACGAACACGTGAAACTTGCCGTCATACAAGCGATTGAGAAGACCTTTTTTTCCTCAGAATCGTAAGAACCTTCTTGGAGGCATATCATTTTTCTTGACTTCCAATTTTTCTTTTAGTACGATACTTTCAGGTGTAGAAACACGATTTTTAACGATAACTACGGGAGAATAGAGGGCGCTGCCCTTTTTCTAATATAAAAAAAGCATGATAAGGGTGAGAGGAGAGGACGTATGTCAAAGTATACAAAGGAAGACATTGTTCGTATTGCTAAAGAGGAGAATGTTCGCTTTATTCGTCTTCAATTCACAGATTTGCTCGGTACGATTAAAAATGTAGAAATTCCGGTAAGCCAAATCGAAAAGGCGCTTGACAACAAAATGATGTTCGATGGTTCTTCAATTGAAGGATTTGTCCGGATTGAAGAGTCAGACATGTATTTGTACCCAGATTTAGACACGTGGGTTGTATTTCCATGGACGCAGGAAAAAGGAAAAGTCGCTCGTTTAATTTGTGATGTCTATCAACCTGGAAAGCCAGGTGAGGAGCCAACACCGTTTGAAGGGGATCCACGTGGGATTTTAAAGCGCGTGTTAAAAGAAGCACGCGAGCTTGGGTTTACAAGTTTTAATATTGGTCCTGAGCCAGAGTTCTTTTTATTTAAGAATGACGAAAAAGGTGAGCCAACGTTAGAATTAAATGACAAAGGTGGCTATTTCGACCTTGCACCGACAGACTTAGGGGAAAATTGTCGCCGTGACATTGTCCTAGAATTGGAGGATATGGGTTTTGAAATTGAGGCGTCTCATCATGAAGTGGCACCGGGACAGCATGAAATAGATTTTAAATATGCAGATGCGATCACCACATGTGATAACATTCAAACATTTAAATTGGTTGTTAAAACGATTGCGCGCAAACATGGCTTACATGCAACATTTATGCCAAAACCGTTATTTGGTGTGAATGGTTCGGGTATGCATTTGAACATGTCGCTTTTTAATGAGAAAGGGAATGCGTTTTATGATCAACAATCAGAAACACAACTGAGCACAACAGCGATGCAATTTTTAGGTGGTATTTTAGACCATGCGAAAGGATTTACGGCGATTACGAATCCGATTGTTAATTCTTATAAACGACTAGTTCCTGGCTATGAGGCACCTGTGTACATCGCTTGGTCACTACGTAACCGCTCACCACTTGTCCGCATTCCTTCTTCGCGTGGCGTGTCAACACGGATCGAAGTTCGGAGTCCTGACCCATCTGCAAATCCTTACTTGGCAATGGCATTAATGCTTGCAGCAGGTTTGGATGGGGTGAAGCGGAAGCTGACGCCACCGTCACAAACAAGTGGCAATATTTATGACATGAACAAATCTGAACGAGTGCAGTCAGGAATTGAAGCGTTGCCTTCAACGTTAAAAGATGCATTAAATGAGCTAGAAAAAGATCAAGTGCTCGTTCAGGCACTTGGCAATCATGCATTCGAGCATTTTATGGAAGCAAAAGAAGTAGAATGGGATCAATTTCGGACCCAAGTACATGCATGGGAACGAGATCAGTTTTTAAGTTCATATTAACCTCTGTTTTGCTTCGCGTAGGCATTTCCATAAAAGACAGCAGCCATGGGAAAAACGTTTTCCATGGCTGTTTCGTCGGGTGAATATGACTTTTGTGTTTATAAGCATGTTATAATAGAGGTTGTCATACAAATAGGAACATATATGGTCGTCTTAAAACCAACATGATGATTCTCTACTTTGCCACATCATCATACGCGGGATAAAAAATGAAAGAGGGTTTCCGTTGACGAACTTTATGAGTAAAAGAATGGTCAAGATCGTGCTTGTAATCGTTTTGTTGGTTGTTGCTTGTTTTTTAATACTACCAATTTCATTGCCGTTGATTGCGGCATATTTAACAGCATTGTTATTGCTTCCAGGTGTGAAACTACTTCACCAACGTTTAAAAGTGAGTTATTCCATATCTGTGTTGCTCGTTTTTGGGATATTTATTTTCTTGCTGGCAATTGGCACATATTTTTTGACAACCACAGTTGTGACACAAGGCACGCGTTTAGTTGAAAACCTACCTCATTATATTCGAGAAATTAATCAAGGCTGGCTTAACTTTCAACATGATCTTCGGGCCAATGATAGCATCCCAACAGAATTTGTCCAGGCATTGAATCAAGAAGTGACCCAAGTATTAAACAATCTTGGTGCGTATGTAAATGATTTAAATCTCATTGCTCGGGTTGCAACAGTTGTGTCGAGTATTCCGGGATATTTGGTGTCATTTCTTGTTTATTTGATTGGATTATTTTTATTCTTACTAGAGATGCCGAAACTAAAAGTATTATTTTATGGGATGTTGACTGAGCGGTCAAGAGAAAAAGTATCGTTTATGTTTACGCGGCTGTCACATGTTATTTTAGGTTTTTTAAAGGCACAATTTCTCGTAAGCATCCCGATTTTTCTCGTTTCTTTCCTGTTTTTGTTATGGGCTGCACCAGAAGTTGCGTTGCTTGCGGCGTTACTCATCTGGGTGATTGACTTGATCCCCATTATTGGTTCAATCATTGTATTAGCGCCTTGGGGAATTGTTCAGCTATTAACTGGTGACGTAGGGATGGCAACGAAGCTGTTTATATTGGCAGCCGTATTGCTCATTATTCGACGGACATTAGAGCCAAAAGTGATGAGTATCCACATTGGATTGTCTCCACTTGCGACACTCATTTCGATGTATCTCGGGCTGATGTTGTTTGGTGTCCTTGGTTTTGTGGTTGGTCCGCTTATTATGATTGGATTCATTTCAGCGAAGGAAGCAGGGATTATTAAGTTCAATTTTAAAATATGAAGACATAAATGGAAAAGGCCATCCGTTGTGGAAGGTCTTTTTTGTGTGCTTGACAAGGGATCGTTCGTTCTGTAATATAAGAACATACGATCTGTTGTGTGGAGGTATATATGTCAACTTTTTCACGTGTTATTGAGTTACCAGAGCCCCGAAATGATGAAAGTAGAAAAATCATTCATATTGATATGGACGCTTTCTTTTCTTCAGTTGAAGAGCGCGAGCGGCCTTCATTGCGAGGGAAGCCAGTGATTATTGCAAAGCACCCACGAAAAACAGGCGGCAAAGGTATTGTCTCAACGGCAAATTATATTGCTCGGCAATATGGTGTGCGTTCTGCCATGAGTGCGTATGAGGCGTATCAACGTTGTCCAGAAGGTATTTTTATTGAGGGAAACTATGCGGCATATCAGAAAGCTTCGGCACAAATTCAATCGATCATGAAACGTTACACCGATATGATCGAGCCGATGTCTATTGATGAAGCGTATTTAGATGTGACGGAAAATAAGCATGCCTGTTGTGCCACGCAAATTGCCCAACATATCCAACGGGCAATTTGGCGTGAGCTACAATTGTCAAGTTCAGCAGGTGTATCTTACAATAAGTTTCTTGCCAAAATTGCTTCAGACATGAAAAAACCTTCCGGGCTAACGGTTGTTCCTCCTACGAAAGCAATGGCATTCATCCATAGTTTGAAAGTAGAAAAATTTCCAGGGGTCGGTCCGAAGACAGCGGCAAAAATGCATGATCTTCATATTTATACTGGGGCAGATTTGTATGCAATGGAACAATTGGATCTCATCTATCACTTTGGTAAAGCTGGTGTGACGTACTATCGACGTGTTCGCGGGATTGACCATCGACCTGTATGTATTCATCGCGAACGTCAATCTGTAGGAAAAGAACATACATATCCTCGGGCGCTTGTTGCAGAGGGAGAAGTACGAGAGGCACTGAAGAAGTTATGTCAAGAAGTTCACGTTGCATTAGGGCGGGTACGAAAAAAAGGGAAGACAGTGGTATTAAAAGTCCGTTACCGCTCTTTTGAGACATATACAAAAAGAGTCAGTGTGGCAGAGGGAATGGATGACAAATTATTGATGTTTCGCTATGTTTGTGAGCTGTGGGAAGAGATAGGTCAACTTTCAGAAGGTGTTCGTCTCCTCGGTGTGACGGTGACAAATTTGATGTCTGTTGAGGAGGAACCATTGTCTTTATTTTCTTGCCTATCGCATATGAGAGCGTAAGCCTGTCGGTTGCTTTCAATGAGGAACGGTGTTATATTTAGTGTGCCGAAACAATAGGTGGCGTCAGTTGAGTCGTTGAAGATGTAAACGAACAGTTCTATGCGGAGAAACGAAGGTGGTCTTATTGAAGTAGAAAAACGAAATATCGTGATTATGTGGATCGCGTGCTTTTTTGTTGGTGCGAGCATGACGATGATTTTGCCTTTTCTTTCTTTGTATATTGATTCTTTTGGTCATTATGAACCAGAAGAAGTGCAACGCTTTGCAGGGTGGGTCTTTGGCATTTCTTTTTTTGTAGCGTTTCTTGTGTCACCATTATGGGGAAGAATTGGTGATCGATATGGACGGAAGAAAATATTGATTGGGACTGGTTTTGGCATCGCCATTTCCGTGTTTTTTATGGGGCATGTCGAATCAGTCGGCAGCTTGTTTATTTTGCGTCTATTTATGGGGCTAGCTACAGGCTTTATACCGGCATCTATGGCTTTAATTGCAGCCCAAAGTGATAAGCGTATTGCTGGTCAGACATTAGGAACGTTAATGACGGGGCAAGTATCAGGTGGACTGCTCGGTCCTTTATTCGGTGGACTAATTGCAGATGCAGTTGGAATGCAGTATACATTCGTTCTTACATCAAGTGTATTATTTTTGACAACATTGCTTGTTATGATTGGTGTGAAGGAAGTGTTGCACGAGGAATCGGGAGAACGGAAACGCCACTATAAAGCAAAAGAAGTTCTTTCCTATATTGTCACGCATCCGATGTTGCTATTAATGATGGTCATTTCTCTCATGATCCAAATGGGTCTATTTAGTGTCCAGCCACTACTGTCATTGTATGTGGCAGAGTTGATTCACTCTCCGGGGAATATGGCGTTTCTAGCAGGTATAGCGTTTTCTGTGACGGGTTTAGGGAATTTGTTTAGCACTCGGAGATGGGGCAAGTTTGGTGATCGGGTTGGGCATGAAAAAGTTATTTTACTGTTGCTTGTTTTAGCGGGTTTGTTGTTTATCCCCCAAGCGTTTGTCAATGCTTTTTGGCAGTTACTCGTACTCCGCTTTTTGTTTGGATTAGCTGTAGGAGGACTAATTCCATGTACGACGGCATTCATTCGACAAGTTGTTCCGTCATCCATGCAAGGAGAAGTACTTGGTTATAATCAAAGTTTTCGTTTTTTAGGCAATGTGTTGGGCCCGGTGTCGGGTGGGATCCTTGCTGGTTATCTCGGTATGTCGTCGGTGTTTCTTATTTCTGGTTTATTGTTTCTTGTGACGGCTAGTATGTTGAAAGTAATGGGTTCGCATGTTCGAAGACGAGAAATGCTGGAAAAAGAGGGAAGGTAGTCTCCCTCTTTTTCCGTCTACCATCTGTGTCTAAGATTCATGCTGGTTGTTCTCGCATTCTTTACATGTGTGTCGATGTTCCTGTGTCTGAACGTTCCTCGAAAACAATGGTTTTTTTACACCAACACGGCGTGTATGTTGCTTACTTGTTTGACAAGCACACTTTCGTTTCGCATTTTGAGGCATGCTAGTCACCCCCCTCTGCTTTATCTTATGCTAATAGACAACAATTGCTTGGACAGCTAGAGGGGGTTAAATGCACAATGTGACATGATTCATAGACATGTAAGCTGGCGTCAATGAAACAATCATCAGTGAATGGTTCGAAAAACGCCAACAACTTTCCCTAGAATAATGCATCGATCGAGTATTATTGGTGTCATTGTGTTATTTTCCGGTTGTAAGCGAACGTGATCTTTTTCTCGGAAAAATCTTTTGACAGTTGCTTCATTTTCTTCCGTCATGGCAACAACAATGTCGCCGTTGTTTGCTGTTTGTTGTTGTCGTACAATGACGTGATCGCCTTCTAAAATACCGGCATTAATCATGCTGTCTCCTTGAATAACGAGGGCATAAGTGCCGTCCTGTCCTGTTAAATGATCGGGGACTGGTAGGTAGTCTTCAATGTTTTCAATGGCAGTAATTGGGAGACCTGCAGTGACTTTGCCGATAATCGGGATATAGTGAGCGATGTCTTGTTTTTGGTTCGTGCGATCGCTTTCATGGTCTTCAGATGTTAAGATCTCAATTGCGCGGGGTTTTGTAGGATCGCGGCGAATGCAACCTTTTCGTTCAAGTCGTTCTAAATGACCATGAACGGTGGAGCTAGAGGCGAGTCCAACCGCTTCGCCAATTTCACGAACAGATGGTGGATAACCTTTTTTTCTTACCTCTGTTTTGATAAATGCGAGAATTTCTTCTTGACGTGTCGATAGTTTAGGCATGATTGTTCCTCCTATGTATGAAAGTAATCTTACACAAGTTTAACATATCGAACGTACGTAATGCAAACGTAAGTTCTAAAAATACTTGACATTCTCTAAACGCTCTCATACAATCGGTTAGAACAGACATTTGCTCATGATTTACATCGTTAATAGAGGCGTTGAGGAGAGGTAGGATGAAGAGTCAGAGAGATGTGGCGGCTGTTTATTGTCGTGTGAGCACAGAGAAAGAAAATCAGCAGCGATCATTAAAGCGGCAAGCGAGTGAGTTAGAAATGCTTGCGAAACAACATCAGTTGCCTATCGCATCTATGTATGAGGATCGTGCGAGTGGTTACAGTTTGGAACGTGATGGACTGTTGAATTTGTTAGAAGATGCACGCGCGCGCCGCTATACGCATTTATTGTTACAGGACGATACGAGACTAGGGCGAGGAAAAGCGAAAATCGCGTTACTCTATCAGCTACAGAAGTATGGTGTAAAAGTGTATACCATTCGCGATCAAGGGGAACTGTCTTTATCAGAGGCGGATGAGATGGTGTTAGAAATTGTTGCGATTGTGGAAGAATATCAACGGAAGCTCCATAACTTAAAAATTAAGCGCGGGATGCAAGCAGCCGTGCGCAATGGTTTTCGCCCACAAGATAATCTTGGCGACAAACGAGGCGGGGGCAGAAGTTTGCTAGACCTGCCGACGGAAGAGATTGTTCGCTTGCGTAAAAAAGGACTGACATTTCATGAGATTGCGGTGACGCTTCGTGGGCTCGGTTTTGAGTGTTCAAAAGCAACGGTGCACAGGCGTTATCGGGAAGTGGTCGATGCACCAGACAAAAAATAAGGGGTAAGGTATATGTTATCAAAAAAAGAATTGGCACGTTTAAATGAGTTATCACGTTTAGCAAAGGCTGGAACGCTTACGGAAGCACAAACGAAGGAACGTCAAGCCTTGAGAGAATCGTACCTCGCTACATTCCGCCAGTCGTTTAAAGACCATTTACATACAGTAAAAGTCGTCGATGAAACAGGACAAGACGTGACACCGCAAAAACTGAAAGACGAACAAGCAAAAAAGTACCGAACAGAGGGATAATTTGTTACCGGAGATGTCACTTGTATATTAAGTGAAGAAGTTATATGATGGATATGATGTAGTGAAGCATGTAGGACAGAAAGGATGTTAACTTTGACAAAGCGAGTAGAAGATTTAGCGGTGAATACAATCCGTACATTATCAATTGATAGTATCGAAAAAGCAAATTCTGGCCATCCGGGGATGCCAATGGGTGCAGCACCAATGGCCTTCAGTTTGTGGACAAAGTATATGAATCATAACCCAGCAAACCCGAATTGGTCGAATCGTGACCGGTTTGTCTTATCTGCAGGACACGGCTCAATGCTGTTATATAGCTTGTTACATTTGACAGGTTACGATGTGACATTAGAAGACCTACAATCTTTCCGCCAACTCGGGAGTCGCACGCCAGGACATCCTGAATATGGTCATACACCGGGGGTTGAAGCAACAACAGGTCCATTGGGACAAGGAATTGCGATGGCTGTTGGAATGGCGATGGCAGAGACTCGTTTAGCTGCACAATATAATAAAGACGGTCATGAGATTGTTGATCATTATACGTATGCCATTTGCGGTGATGGCGATTTAATGGAAGGTGTGTCGGCGGAAGCGGCGTCATTAGCAGGACATTTAAAGCTAGGCAAACTTGTCGTTTTATATGATTCGAATGACATTTCTTTAGATGGTGATTTACATGAGTCATTTTCTGAAAGTGTAGAGGACCGTTTTAAAGCATATGGCTGGCAAGTCATTCGCGTTGAAGAAGGCATGGACTTAGATGCGATTGGTGCGGCGATTGAGCAAGCAAAAGCAGACGAACGCCCAACGTTAATTGAAGCGAAGACAGTGATTGGCTATGGCTCACCGAATAAATCAGCTAAATCGGCTTCACATGGTTCTCCGCTTGGAACAGACGAAGTGAAGTTAACGAAAGCTGCTTATGAGTGGCACTACGAAGAAGAATTCCACATCCCTGCAGAAGTACAAGCTTATTACGAAGATGTAAAAGCAAGAGGCGCTGACCAGGAAGCAGCATGGAATGAACAATTTGCGGCGTATAAACAAGCGTATCCAGAGCTCGCAGCACAGTATGAGCGGGCATTTTCAGGAGAGCTTCCAGCTGACTTTGATGCAGCTTTACCAGTGTATGAGACGGGAAGCTCACTTGCAACGCGTGCTTCATCCGGAGAGGCATTGAACGCACTTGCGAAGCACGTTCCTGAATTGTTCGGTGGCTCAGCGGACTTGGCAGGTTCAAATAAAACAACGTTAAGTGGCGAAGACAACTTTAGTCGGGATCGCTATGATGGACGTAACATTTGGTTTGGTGTGCGTGAATTTGCGATGGGTTGTGCGCTGAACGGCATGGCGCTTCATGGTGGATTAAAAGTGTTTGGTGGGACGTTCTTTGTCTTCTCTGACTACCTTCGTCCTGCGGTTCGTCTCTCGGCGTTGATGAACTTGCCTGTGACCTATGTATGGACCCATGACAGTGTGGCCGTTGGTGAAGATGGTCCAACACATGAACCGGTGGAGCAACTCGCGTCGTTCCGCGCGATGCCAGGACTTTCTGTCATTCGCCCGGCGGACGGCAACGAGACAGCCGCAGCTTGGAAATTGGCGGTCGAGTCGAAAGATACACCGACTGCGCTCGTATTAAGCCGACAAAACCTCAAGACGCTTCCAGGAACGGACGAGCACGCCTATGAAGGTGTGAAAAAAGGTGCGTATGTCGTCTCGCCGGCAAAACAAACACCACAAGCGTTATTGCTTGCGACAGGATCAGAAGTGTCACTTGCGGTAGAAGCACAAACAGCGTTAGCAGCAGAAGGTATTGACGTGTCTGTGGTGAGCATGCCATCATGGGATCGCTTTGAAGCACAGTCAGATGCATATAAAGAAACAGTATTGCCGAAGAGTGTGAAGGCGCGTGTCGCGATTGAGATGGGCTCTTCACTCGGCTGGGCAAAATATGCCGGTGATGAAGGTACTGTCATTGCCATCGACACATTTGGTGCATCTGGTGCCGGTGATGCAGTCATTGAACACTTCGGTTTTACCGTTGAAAATGTCGTTGCAAAGACAAAAGCAGTAATGGGTTAAAGATAAGGGTATGGAGCAAACGGTGGTAGACGCGCCGTTTGCTTTTTTTTGGATTTGGGAGGAATGAGAGAGTCCTCATGTCATGATAACAATTCCTTTTTAACCGAATAGGCATCATCACATTTAGTGTTGATAATATGTGTGTTGTGTGACTCATTTGAGTTCGTATAAAAGATCGTGTAAAGAGTTGCTCATCACTTTTGGAGTGGTGTCTCTTGCTGTGAAATGTGTTGCTGAATGAGTAACATGTCGATACAATATTTTCATAGATTGGATTGAGTTGTTACAAAAGATGAAATGGTAACGAACCCAAATTTAACCTTACATTGGGAAGAAAACGAAAGAAAACCATGAAAAGGATTGACTTTAATTAAATAGTCTTATATATTTATAAGGAAGTACGACATATTACACGATATTATGGGAGGAATTAACATGAGTCAAATTCGAGTAACGCCAGAATTACTAGAAGCCGAAGCGAAAAAACTTCGTACAGATGCTACGAACTTGCAGACGCAAATGAAACAGATCACAGGTCGATTAAACACATTGCACAGCATGTGGGAAGGTAAGTCAGCGACATCTTACATGGCACAATGGCAAGATCAACAAAAGCACTTCAAAAACACTGCAGTTATGCTAGAAGCTGTTGCAAAGCAGTCTGACGGTATTGCTACGACAATGCGTACGACAGACCAACAAATCAGTAATCAAATCGGATACTAATTTAGTCATAGCGCAATCGCGATTCATTTTTTGGATTGTGATTGCGCTTCTTTGTTGAAAAGAGGTGTTTTTATTGTACATAAAAGTGACGGTTGATTTAAGAAACTATACTAAGAAAGAAATTGATCTGCGCTTGTCTGATCAATACACTGCCAGAAAGTTTGTAGATATTATATGGCGTTTAGAAAAGATGACCGAAACGCGCCGTGAAGGAGACTTTATTCGAGTTGAAAATAAAGAGTGTACAGTTTCAGGTGATCAAATTCTTGCCGATGCAGGGGTGACAAATGGCGATCGACTCGTCATATTATAAATTCGAGAAGGGGGTGGCTCATAGAAATGGATGAGAAGAAAAAGAGATATTTAGAAGAACAAACAGGCGC
This sequence comes from Bacillus sp. FSL W7-1360, assembly GCF_038592975.1. Lineage (NCBI taxonomy): Bacteria > Bacillati > Bacillota > Bacilli > Caryophanales > Bacillaceae > Bacillus > Bacillus sp. FSL W7-1360. Next base: position 907,976 of record NZ_CP151950.1, read on the forward strand.
TGCAGTAGCACGTACCGAAGATGGCCATTATACCATTACATTACAATATGAAGAAATTAAGTTACATGACGTGTTAGAAGCCCAAATACTAGATGGGTGTGATGCCTATACAACACGGACCATCAGCCAAAATGATGATGATTTTGTGATCACAGTGAGATCTAACACGCCTTTGACGCCTTTTGGAACTGTTAGGCGTAAAACAGAAAGTACAAGGCTTTTTATTGCTGCGGCATTGATTCAAAAAGTCATGCAACATCGTAATGACAAACTTCATTTGATCATTTGTCCGGAGAATGTGCTTGTCAGTGAAGCACTTGACATCGTATTGATCCATTACGGCATTAAAAACAGTATGCCTCCTGATGAAAGAGATGAGGAAAAATTGTTTTTGGAACTACGAGCGACCTTATCTGCACTTTTAGATGGACAATATCATTTTAACGAATATATGAATGATAACGGCGTACTAAAATTGTCACCTAAAGCAACGTCTCTTATGAAACAAACAACGTTAGAGGCATTGCGTGATCTTGTGTCTAAATGGATACAGGTTCATGAAAAAGAAGAAGCCGCGCTACATAAAGTTCCAAAAAAGAAATGGACGATCCAAAAGTGGACAGGCATTGGACTTATCGTGGCACTTGTGCCAGCGATTGTGTTTACTGTGTATGTGCTTGCCTTTTTACAACCAAGACAAGCAGCATTTACTGAAAGCCATCGTGCGTACTTAAATGAAAATTATAGCGAAGTAATTGATATCCTTGAGTCATACAAACCGAACGTGATGCCGCGTGTCGTGAAATTTCAGCTTGCACAAGCGTACGTTGCGACAGAACAGTTAAAAGACGAACAGAAAGCAAACCTTACAAATGTCCTTGTGCTCCAGGCGGCTGAGCCGTATTTTGATTACTGGATTGCCATTGGTCGCGGTGAAAATGAAGAGGCTGTTGATATTGCTCGTGGGCTTGGAGATGAAGACTTGATTGCGTATGCCCAAATCAAGCATCGTGAAGAAGTGAAAAACGATAAAAAGTTGTCAGGGAAAGAACGGGAAGACTTGATTAAAGAAATCGATAATGAAATTACAGACTACATGCAGGCGCTCGAAAAACTAGAAGAAGAGAAGAAACAAGAAGAAGAGCGATTACAGCCGCAAACAGAACCCGCTTCTAGCGACGTAAGTGAAGAGGAACAAAACGAGGAAAAGGATCGAGAAGGTAAAAAAGAGGATGCTGATGAGAAGAAGGACGGGGGTGATGAATAGTGTCCGCGTCACTATGGGTTTTCTATGACCAATACGTCCAAAAAACAACCGTTGATGAGCTCCCGATAGCAATGGGACCTGAGGAGCATGCGAAGTTACGTATTTCCTCTTTAAAAACAGATATACAAGCAAAGTCTCAAGGCGGACAGTGCGTCATCATGCGTGAGGATGTTTCTTTACAGGTACTCCCTTCTGGGGAATCGTGTGAGTTAGAAATTGATGGCGAAACATTTTCCTTCCTATATATAGATGACACATTACCTATAAAAAAGTATTACATCGGGCATCACAATATGGTCACAGTGTCTAGTGAGTCATCGGCGCAAATGATGTTGCCATTCCCTGTCTCATTCACACTTTTATACGAAACTGATCAAAATAGGTGGCAGCTTTACCCTCAAAAAGATGAACAGCCGTTATACGTCAATGGTGAGAAGGTGACATCTCCTACACCGATTTTAAACGGTGATGCTGTCATAGCCGGGCATGCAGCGTTATCGATCATGGATGGTGACACATTAATAATTGAGAGTTTCAAACCATACGAAACGACATTCTCACAAGTAGAAACACCCACATCTCTGATGCAACAACAGTATCCAATGTATCGACGCACCCCACGTATTCTTTACCGAGAACCCAAGGATGAAGTGCCTTTTTCGATTCCGAGTCAAGAGCATGATGATAATGAGCGACCGCTGTGGCTTACCATTTTGCCCCAAGTAGTCATCATTATCGCGATGGGACTTGCGACGTTACTGATTCCTAACGGATGGTTTATGTTGATTTCAATACCCATCATGTTAGGAATGATTATTACCGCGGTGATCATGTATTTCCGAGATAAAAAGCATAAGAAGAAAAAAGAAGAAATTAGAAGGCGTTTATATAGAGGTTATTTAAAGGAAAAGCACGATGAATTACAAGCATTAAAGGAAAAACAACAGCATGCACTCGCATATCACTTGCCGCCGTTTGAAAAGATGAAAGAGATGTCTCGCTATATTCATCGGCGCATATATGAAAAAGCGATCAAGGACGAAGACTTTCTTGAAGTGCGTGTCGGTAGATCAACAGTGCCGACGAGTTTTCGTTTAGAAGATGCCCGCGATGAGTTTTCAGAGCGTGAGCGTGATGACTTGCTTCTTGATTATGACAAACTAAAAAAAGCGTATCTTTCTATTGAAAATGCGCCGCTTCGGTTAAGTCTAGCAGAAGGTGCAATCGGGTATGTTGGGAAACCGAGAACCGTTGAGCGAGAAGTGTCACAGCTTGTTGGACAGCTTGCTTTTGCCCATAGCTATCATGACTTACGTTTTGTGGCGGTGTTGGACGAAAGACAATTTGAGAAATGGGCGTGGATGCGCTGGTTGCCACACTTTGAGTTTTTTCATACACATGCAAAAGGGTTTGTCTATGATGAAAAAGCATGTGACCAACTATTAAATCCATTGTATCAAATGATTCGCGAGCGGGATTTGGATCAAAAGTCGGACGACGAAGATGAGAAGAGGCTTTATACACCACATATTGTGTTCCTTGTGGCGAATCGTCCGCTCATTGCAGAGCATGCCATCATGGAGTATCTCGAAGGAGAGGACAAATCGTTAGGATTTTCTGTGGTATTCCTTACGGACGCAGAAGAAAACTTGAGTGAACACATCCGTACAGTCGTAAAAGCTGTCAACCATCGTGAAGGAGAAATCGTCATGCGTGGCGGTGAAGCGGAACATAAACGTTTCTCGTTTGACACGTACAAAAGTGAAACAAATGAACGGTTTGCGCGCACGCTCTTCTCTTTGCAGCACCAACAAGGAATGGTTCATTCCGTCCCTGATATGGTCTCGTTTATGGAGATGTTCTACGTCGCTCAAGTAAAAGACTTAGCGATCCGCGAGAGATGGGCGAAAAACAACAGCATCGATTCACTTGCGGCGCCGATCGGCTTTAAGTCAAAAGATGAGCTGTTAGAATTAAACATCCATGAGAAAGCACACGGACCGCACGGCTTGCTTGCGGGAACGACAGGGTCAGGGAAATCAGAATTCCTACAAACCTACATCTTATCGTTAGCGATTAATTACCACCCACATGAAGTCGCATTTTTATTAATCGACTACAAAGGTGGCGGGATGGCACAGCCATTTAAAAATATGCCTCATTTACTTGGCGTCATCACAAACATTGCGGACAGTCCAAACTTTAGTGCACGGGCGCTCGCATCCATTGAAAGTGAACTAAAAAAACGGCAACGGTTGTTTGATCAACATACAGTCAGCCATATAGACGATTATATGGAATTATATAAAGAAGGAACAGCCGAGGAACCAATGCCACACTTACTCATTATTTCCGATGAGTTTGCGGAGTTGAAGAACGAAGAAGATGAGTTTGTAAAGAAGCTCGTCAGTGCCGCACGGATTGGTCGAAGCCTAGGGGTACATTTGATTTTGGCGACGCAAAAGCCTTCCGGTGTCGTTGATGATCAAATTTGGAGTAACTCTCGTTTTAAAGTAGCTTTAAAAGTACAAACACCAGAGGATTCACGAGAAATATTGAAAAACGAAGACGCAGCTTCCATTACCCAAACAGGACGAGGCTACTTACAGGTCGGCAACAATGAACAATATGACCTCTTCCAAAGCGCATGGTCTGGCGCACAGTATTTACGCGAAGTGCACGAAGGAGAAGAAGACATTTTCTATGTGACGGACCTCGGCTTAAAAGGTGTCTCTCAGAGTGCTGTTAGGAAACAAAAGAAAGAAAAAGGAAAGACGGAAATTGAAGCGGTTGTCGAGGAAATCAATGCGACAACAGAAGACTTGGCGGTTGTACCGGCAAAAAGTCCTTGGTTAGATCCTTTAGGAGAAAGGCTCGTACGTCCAGCTGTAGACGATGAAGGAAAAGCCTTCCCAATTGCAATGATCGACGACCCAGAGCGTCAACGCCAATTCCCTGTTTGTTACGAATGGGGAAAAAGCGGCAACGTCTTGATTCTTGGGGCGAGTGGATACGGCAAATCAACGACATTACTCACGATGTTACTAGCGTTTACGGAAGCTTTGACGCCAGAACAAGTGCACTTTTATGTGCTTGACTTCGGGAATGGTGCATTATTGCCATTACGTCAACTTGCCCATACGGGTGACTACATGAAAATAGATGAAGCCCGTAAGAAAGAAAAGCTGTTAGACTTTATCCAAAGTGAAATTGAGCGTCGAACAGAACTATTTTTACTACAAGAAGTAAGTACGCTCGCCCTTTACAATGAAGTGAGCGAGGAGCCACTCCCTGCGATCATTTTAGCGATAGACAACTTCGACGTGTTAAAAGAAGAATTTGACGATGATGTTCAAACAATTATTCAACTCTCAAGGGATGGACAGTCGCGCGGTGTGTATATATTCGTCACAGCCACCTCACCGAATGCGATTATGCCTGCGATGATGGGGAACATGACAACGAAGATTTGTCACTACATGCTTGACGACTCGGAGGTCACATCACTCTTTGGTCAACTCCCATTTAAACTAGAAGCCATTCCAGGCAGATTGATCATTAAGACAGACCGAAATTGGTTCTGCCAAGCATTTTTACCAGTTGAAGGTGACACAGACCGCGAAGTACTTGACAATGTGAAGGCGCATATCCAAACATTGAACAAACGTTATGAAGGCATGTCTTTGCCAGAGGAAATGGCGATGTTACCAAAAGACTTACATCTCGTCCCGTTCCGTAAGCGAATCAAAGAGCAAGAGAGCATTGCGCTCGGCTTAAACGAAGATACGGTACAACCTGTCTACCTCAATGAAAGTGCAGGTGCGCACCTCGTCATTGCAGGTGAAGCCCACAGTGGGAAATCAAATATGTTAAAAGTGTTGCTTACACTCTATCTAGAGCGCGGGGTAGAAAAAGCGGTTGTGTTTGATGGTTTTGACCGGCCACTATCTTTCTTTAGCTATCACGATCGCGTTGTGTACGCAACAGATGTAGAAGCACAAATGAGGCAAGAACTACAAACCGCAAAACAAGTCATGAATGAACGCGAAAAAAGCTACACAGACGCACTTAGCGCAGGAAAACCGATGCCAACATTCACGCCGTATATGTTTGTGATTGACAGCTATTCTTCATTCAAAGATGTTCTTGATGGTGACATTGAATTTGAAGATGATAAGAAACTAGAGTCCATGCTTGTCAGCTTGATGAAATCAGCTGGTCACCTCGGCTTTAAAGTGTTGCTAGCGACAAACCATGCGGAACTAACATCTGGTTTTGGTGACTTTGTAAGTGAATTAAAGAGCGTGCGTCAACACATTCTTGTGATGAAGAAAACAGATCAATCACTCGTAAGCACACGATTTGTGCATGAAGAGAAGTTAGAACAAGGGTTTGGTTACTACATTGTCAATGGCAAAGAAACGAAGATGAAAATCCCAGAAATGTTGAAGGAAGAAGAACCAGTTTATACACCGTAAAAGAACTGCGCCCCTCTTTATTAGAGGGGAGGGCATTCTTGACCTTGAAAATGTGCTTTACCACACTAGCAATATAAATCTATGAACGGTGTACTAGTAGATAAGGAGGGGAAATAGAATGCCATACACGATGCAAATTAGACAATTAAAAAATACGGTTGGTGCATTACAGGGAACAATTACAACAGGGCAAGAAGAGCTGAAACGATTAGCTGCGGCGAGAAAAAGTTTGGTTTCTCATAAAAGTAAGTTGAGCACGCAAAAGTCTTTTATTATGAAGCAGCCCATCATGAGTGGAGAGATGACACGTGGGAAAGCAACCGCACGTCACACCTTCTTCCGCAACAACATGATTAGAAAAAATCAATTGTTGGTCTTACGGGTACAAAGTATGATCAATGCAATTGACAAACAAACGTCAAGCATCTCCTCAGACATTTCTCGTGCGCGGACTGGTATTAGTAGTGCCCGCAGTCGAATGAGTATTCTTGAGACACGCCAAAAAAATATAGAGGAAGGTTGAGTGCCAAAATGGAAATTCGAATCAATGAAGCAATTGTCGTGCAAACACTAAAAGGTGTTTCAAGTGCTGCAAGTAGTGTGAAATCTCCAGGTAATGTCACTGCAAGCGCGTGTAACTTAGATATGTTAAATAGTTTGATCGCGGTTGAGGAAACGTGTAATAAACATATGACGACATATGTCCAATCCCTAAATAAAATTGCGCGTAAAAGTGATCGGTTAGTACGGACGTACCGCCTACAAGATCAAGCAATCGCAAATCGAATCAAGTAAAGGAGGTGCGCCATGACAAAAATACTTGATGCAAAAGAAGCAATCAGCATTTTAGATGAAGTCATAAAAAGAAGAGAAGACGCAGACAAAACATTCCAAACGATGGAAACGCAAGTGCGGCGTGTGATCATGGTCGGCACATTTAGCGGTGGTGGTCCAGAAGCCATTCGAAACCATTTTAAATACGTTCAACTACCAACGATACGTTCGTTCCGAGGTTTTTTCAATGTGTACACAAAAGCAGTCAAACAAATGAAAAAGAACATCTTGAGCTTTGAGTCCTCGGACGCACTCGTCCGGCGAGATTTTTGGTTGATGCAAGTGCCAAAGGGGTTACATCGGTTACAGATGTCAACGGACCAGTCGATTTCCAATGTCAATAAAGTAGCCGCATCAATCCAAGACATCATTAACATTGGAAGTTTGAACGGAACAGCGATGACAATGGATATTAAAGAAGCAAAACGACATGCCCAACAAGTGCATCAGAAATTAAGCAGCCTTGACAAAACAAACACAGCAATCATGAAAGCAGTAGAAGCACACCTGAACTCGCTCGGAAGCACTGTTAAGAAAGCGGAGAGATGGTCAAGCGCTGGCCCCGTCATGCCACCTATTTACGTGAGACAAGCACAAGCCCACTTTGAAGAGCATACGCTTCATGAACTCGCACCGAAGCCTGCCGTGGAGGGTGAAAGCTGTACGAGAGAGGAAGTAGAAAGCACAAAAGAGCTGTCGCTGTGGGATCAGGTGGGAGATTTCTTCTCAATGACATCGATGGTGGCGAACGTTGTGACTGTCGCGGGTGGAGCAAAGGAGATAGGCAAGCGCTTTGGTAAAGAAATAACAGGAACAACCGTGAGAGTGATGATGGAATCTCAGATGTTTTTTGACGAACAAGTGAAGAGGTTTACGACGCTTACCTCTGGTTTGCGGTATGCGGGCAGAGCATTGAATAAAGAAATGGGTCGTGCGGTGAATGGTTTCGGTATGTATGTGAGCACACATCCTGTCACAAGAGGGGCAATGTCATTTGCAGGAGACACAGTGAATGTGTTAAAAGGGCTACCGTCTAAAGGGATGACAGCTCTTTCAAAGATAGGTGACTCGTTTCAAGGAACATGGTCTGGCATAAAGGCGACTGTTAGCGATGGCGTTACAAAACTTGGTAAGTCTTTTGCGGAAAGTGATATTGGTAAAGACATTATTAGCACAGCAGTAGGTGCAAGAAACACTGTAACAAATCTGGGTAAGTCTTTCGCGAAAAGTGATATTGGTAAAGGCATTATTAGCACAGCAGTAGGTGCAAGAAACACTGTAACGAAACTGGGCACAGCTTTTGCGAATACTCCAGTTGGACGGGAGATTGCAAGGACAACAGGAAGCATTGTGAACGGTGTAAAAGCCTTCTCTGCCACAAATTTCGTAAAAGGACTGGCCACAAAGACAGCAGCAACAGCAGTGACAAACATTGCTAAAGCAAGTCAATTGGGTGGCAGGAAGATAACAGAATTGAAGGCAACAGCAGTGATGGCAACAGCAGCGTTAGGAAAGGCCACGATGGATAATAAGGTTGTAAGAGGTGTTACCACAACCCTTCAAGGTGTGGGTAAAGGAGTAAAAAATATTCCTTGGGATGCCGTAATGAAATACGGGAAAAAAGTTCCTTATATCGGCACCGGTGTAGTCATCTTAGACAACTCTCTTGAGTTTGTGAGATCGGAAAACAAGGATAAGACATTTTGGCAGAAAGCAGGTCGTTTCCTTGGTGGGACTGCTGCAGATATGAGTGGACCTGTAATTGGTGCAGTGGTAGGTGCTGGTGTTGGAGCGATAGTTGGAACATTTTTTATGCCTGGAGTAGGAACTATCGCTGGGGCTGGAACTGGGGCTGTAATTGGTTATGCAGCTGGTCCTTATGTATTGGCAGGAACTAATCTTATTTTTGATGGTGTGGGAACAAATACCGGTCGAGATATAGGTGAAAATATTGCGACAGACATTGAAGAATATGTGAGTGAAGGTTGGGAAGAGATGAAAGAAGATTGGAGAAAAGAAAAGGAGGCAGCGAATCAAGTGAACCCTGTGCCGCATGTGCCGATGAATCCGCTGGATAGGTTCCGTTGGTTATTGAGTCGTTGATAGAGGGAGATGAGGTTCTCCCTCATCTCCTCTTTATTTAAGGTAGGTATTTGAGTATCGTTTGTTTTTTGTCCAGTAAGAGCAGTAGGGGGAAATAAGTAATTGGTTGGAGAAGTTGAAAAATGTTTATCATTACGCCCGAAAATCTGTATAGGAATTATATGTTTGTTGTAACACAAGCATAGTGAGGTGGGAGATTAAATGTTTGATAAGCTGGTGGAGTTGGATAAAAAAAGTAGTCGTGTTCTAGTGGAAACGAGAATAAGGGGTTATATTTTCCTATGCGCTATGGGAGTATTTTTCTATTTGTTGTATTTTGTTTTCAATTTCTTTTTCGGCATGTTAGGTTCACATTATACCAATGGTAGCGTGCATTATAATAGTGATCATGTGAGGATGATTTTTCATTGGCTATTGATCAGTTATTTTGTGATCGGGATAATAGTAATTCACGTGTCTTTTCATTTCTTTAACAGGAAGGTTTGGACGGTGTCAATGATTGGATTGACTATTTTATGGGGAGTCGCTTTTGCTTCGTTATTTGCGCTACACACATCCAGTCGGTATCCTGTCATACAAATTATATATGTCAGTGTAGTAGTAGTACAGCTCTCTTTTTTGATATTAGTGACGATGAAAAGGAATGCTTCACCGATTGTGTTGAAGAGATGGTTGAAGTTCTACATTTTTTTGATGGTGTTGTTGACAGCATACATGTGGATTCCCGCACTATTAAATGGAGATGGTCGCTGGAGCGGACCAGACCACGTCAGGTATTACGAAAAAAAATATGACGCTGAAGTGGCCAATGCACTTGGAGCTGCTTCTGTTATGATTTTTTTATTGCAAATCATTATTGGTATTGCGATGTCTGGTTTCATTAAGCTGTTTACGAAATTCCGATTTAACAAATTCGATGAGAGAGTTAACTCTGTAGTTGCATATGTGTTATTTTGTCCTAGCCCTTTAAAGGGATTTCCAGGAAGGTTTGTATATTCGCTTAAAGGAAGTAAAGACCTCGGGGATGATATGGCTTTTATTCGTCAAGAACAAGGGGATTACCATTTCAAAAGGGGTTGTTTCCGTGGTCCGAAAGAAGAACTGGTTATTTCAAAAGAAGAAGGGATGGACGAAGGAGTTTATGCTTGTAAAGTTGTGGGGAGTGATCAAGGTGATTACCAGGTAATGGCATTATATGAAGAGAAGCCAGGTCAATGGCGTCTATTTGAACTAGAGGAGATAGAAGAGCTAAAGCCGGTTGAAGCAGAGTGATAGTGATGAAGTTTCTTGTAGCGACTATTGTAAGGAGTACAAGGTCCAGTCAAGTATGAAGCAGTTTGGTAAGAGATGATAGCGTGAAAGCTCGGCTGTATCATCAATATATTTATATAATTTAGGGATAAAGGGGTTTATACAGATGGCAGAATTAGAGATGGAACAAGCAACAGCCTTCACACTATCAACAGACGAGATGACAACGGCATTTTTGTTATGTGGATATGGGGAAGTAGCGGCAGAAATTTTAAACGCAAGTAAAAGAATCTCAAGCGAGGAAGAGCGTGTCCGGTTTGCAGAACACACGGAGACACTGCTCAAGCACCGTGGCTATTGGGACAGTGAACGAGAATCTAACCTCATTAAAGAATTTGAGAGCTTTATTCACACACTCATGAGAGCAAGCAAGCGTTTACGGTGTGTGCGAGGAAATACGGTGTTGATGCTTCACCATGTAGAAGGAGATAACGCGATTGTTCAAACATGTAAAGGGGCAGATCACTCGTTTGAGTTGGTGGATGATGTAGAACAGCGCACCACATTCCTTCATGATTTTTATGAAGTAGAAGAGGTGGACACACAGGCGTTGGAAGGGTTTACGATGGAAGTAGACTTCTTTGAAATGTTGCATGAGATCACCGCAGAACAATTGGATGAACTGATCGAGAAAGAAGCATATGCTGGTTCGATTTTGCAGTTTTTAAAGGACTATCGTGCAAACAAATTGGTGTTTGATAATATCTCATTTTTACAGACCGATTATGCTGTGAAAAACGAAAGTGAGTTACTTGAGATGCAGTTCCTCTTAGAATCGGAAGACTTCGTTTGGCATATCCATTATCACGATATTGAAGCGAAAAAAGAAGTGTATATGTACCCTGTGGAGAAACGAGAGTATCTGGGCATGATCATTGACGGGCTGAATGACTGGTTTAGGTAAGGGGGAACCGAGGTAAAAATGCTTGTTGGAGGGGACTAGTAAATGAATCGAACGGTAGAAAAAGTGCTAGGGATTATAGGAGTTTCTTTATATTTTGTGGGAGGACTAGCTGCATGGATGCTTCATTTAATCTTGATGGAAGAGGAAAATGCACATATATTTTCATCTAATGATTATTTTTGGGTAATGATCGGGGCTTTTATTGCGTCTATATCCGGAGTATTTGCAGTGGTGGTGATACGGAAATTGCCTAAAACTGCAGGAGCAATTTTTATAAGTAGTGTGATTGTGTACATTGTGATGACAAACGCCTATCTAATTTTTTTAATCCCATTGGCTCCTGCAGTTCTTTATATTATTGCTGGTATCATGGTGCTTATGCGAGCGGAGAGAGGGGCTGATGTTCAGGGAGGATCACACTTTTGTGTACATTGCGGGTCACCTATTACGAATGTCGGCAAGTTTTGTTCGTCGTGTGGTAAGGAGCGTAATCAAGTCATGATGTAGATGCTAAGGTAAAAGGAGGTGCGCCATGACAAAAATACTTGATGCAAAAGAAGCAATCAGCATTTTAGATGAAGTCATAAAAAGAAGAGAAGACGCAGACAAAACATTCCAAACGATGGAAACGCAAGTGCGGCGTGTGATCATGGTCGGCACATTTAGCGGTGATGGTCCAGAAGCCATTCGAAACCATTTTAAATACGTTCAACTACCAACGATACGTTCGTTCCGAGGTTTTTTCAATGTGTACACAAAAGCAGTCAAACAAATGAAAAAGAACATCTTGAGCTTTGAGTCCTCGGACGCACTCGTCCGGCGAGATTTTTGGTTGATGCAAGTGCCAAAGGGACTCGATCGTCTGATGTTATCGACAAACCAATCGATTTCTAATGTCAATAAAATCGCCGCATCAATCCAAGACATCATTAACATTGGAAGTTTGAACGGAACAGCGATGACAATGGATATTAAAGAAGCAAAACGACATGCCCAACAAGTGCATCAAAAATTAAGCAGCCTTGACAAAACAAACACAGCAATCATGAAAGCAGTAGAAGCACACCTGAACTCGCTCGGAAGCACTGTCAAGAAAGCAGAGAGATGGTCAAGCGCTGGTCCTGTGATGTCACCTATCCATGTCAGACAAGCACAAGTGCATTTTAAAGAGAATAAGCTTCATGAATGGGCACCGAAACTAGACGCAGACCTTGAAGCATGTACCAAGGAGGATACGCTTCAAGATGCGGAAGGTGTGGAGATGGTAAAAAATCCTGCACATAAAAATGCTTTTGAGAAGTCGATTGACAGCTTCATAGAAATAGGCACTTTAATGTGGGATGGCGCCGAAGGAAGATCGGAAAAAGCATTTGACTCGTTCTATGACTATGGAAACTATGTCACATTTGGTCTATATGATGTAGGTGTTAGCATGTGGGATGGGGCGCAGATGCGTTATAATGAATTTATAGACGATCCAAGTCTCGTCTCAGGCCTCAACTACGCTTCAGCAGGTATGTATGAGACGGTGGAAGGAGCTGTAAATCCAGAGGATCCATTTTCGGCAGATCACTGGTTAAATAGTTTTGCGCTAGCTGGATTTGTGGCAGGTGGTGCAGGCGTAGTTACACGCGGTGCGACAAATAGCATAAAGCCAGGGCCGAGAAGTGCTGGGAATGTGAATAGCGTGAAGGGGAGTGAGAAAGCGGCGGATGCAAGGGAGGTTGCTATCAGAGCAGATCACTCAACGAAGATAGATCACAAGGTTCGTCAGGTAGAAACGGAGCATTTGAATCTTAATATGAGTTCGACGTTTAAACATGGGCAGTATAGAACCGTTGTTGCAACAGAAGATATAACGCTCTATAGAGCTTTTGGAGGAAAAGCTCGTGCTCATGGATCATTTACGACAACGACCCCAGCAGGTAACCGAATTCAGACTAAAATGGACTTAGCTCTCAAGCCCGAATGGAAAAATTCCAGAACTTACGAATCGGTGATCGTAGTTCCTAAAGGAACGAGAATGAACATTGGGAGAGCCGAAAAACAGTATAATAGGGTAGGGACTGTTTTTCATGGTGACGGTGATCAAATCGTACTGCCTAGAGATTTCCCAAAAGAGTGGATAAAAGAGATCCGGTCAATACCATCTAGATAGGAGAAGGATATGATGACACACACAATTGATGAGTTAAAAAAACAAATTCAGGAAGTTATTCGCTTGACTTTACGAAAAAAACATGAGACGGGTGATTCATTTCTAGACACCCTGCTGAAAAAGCTCAAAAAAGCGTATAAAGAATTAGATGAGAATGTGAAGCCTACCATTAGCCAAAACCCGATGAATTTGAGCCCGATTGATGGAGCTATTCGCGCGTATTATGATAGTGGTCTAGTGAAAAGAGATGATGAGCCTATAATTGTTGAGTTAGACAAATTGGAGTCAATGTTAAGAAATCATTATGCGAGCATGACTCAATCTGGAAACTAGATCGCCTGTCTCCTGCTGTTATTTTAAATTAGCAGCAGGGGTTCTCAAATGAGAAAACTAGACTTATAATGACCGACATATAACAATAGAGGAGCTCTTGTTGTCATGGGTTTATACATATACAATTTATGGACTTCAAATAGAAGTCATCCGATTTCGGGAACTATCTAACAATCTGTGCACTTGACGTTGGCGTTGGACTGTGGGATGGCGCAGATGCGTTATATTGAATTTGTAGAGGACCCAAGTCTCACCTCGGTCCTTAACTACGCTACAGCAGGTATGTATGAGGTAGCTGAAGGAGCTGTGAACCCAGATGATCCATTCTCAGCGGATCATTGGCTAAGTAGTTTAGGACTCGCTGGATTTGTGGCAGGTGGTGCTGGAGCAGTTACACGAAGTGCAAAAAATAGTGTGCGTCCAGGGATGAGAAACACGGGATCAGTGAACAGTGTGAAGTCAGGTTCGAGAAGCCCCAGACCAGCAAAGGGTGCGTCGGCAGGTGCGGTCATTTCTGGCGCAGCATCAAATGCATTTAGATCAATTCGAAACGCCGCTGATAACTGGTTAAACGGTTTGCAGCTAGCTGGGTTTACAACAGGTGGCGCCGCAGCGGTGACAAGAAGTGCGATGTCAGGATCGAGAAGATCGGGCGGCGCAGTAAAAGATGTGAAGTCGGGCGCGGGAAGCAACGGTTCAGTGAACAGCGTGAAATCAGGCTCGAAAAGCGCTGGAACAGCGAATAATGTGTCAGGAACGAAAAACTCGGGATCAGTGAATAGCGCGAAATCAGGATCTCAAAGTTCAGGGACAGCGAATAATGTGTCAGGAACGAAAAGCTCGGGATCAGTGAATAGCGCGAAATCAGGCTCAAAAGGCTCTGGGACAGTGAAAGATGTGAAGTCAGGTTCTGCGAGCTCCGGGACAGTAAATGATGTAAAGGGAACAGGGAAACCGACTGATAAGGTCGTCAATGGAATTAGTGCGGCAGATCGGGCCAAACTTGACGGATGGGCATACCGTCCAAGCGACGAAATGTACTTAAAGTACAAGAAAACATTTGATAATCCGAAGTACTATGATCAGAAAACAGGCGATATCCAATGGCCGCCGAATGATGGTTTCAAAGGAGAACGTGTGAAAACGACTATAGAGCCAGGAGCGGTGATTGATAGGTATGGGGAGCCGGAAACAGGACGATATTTATCTCCAGCAGGCACACCGTATGAACAAAGAGCTTTAGCATTGCATAGTGATAGTGCCTCATATCGCCAATATAGAGTTAAAAGACCGTTTCAAGTAGAAAGTGGAGAGATTGCACCTTGGTTTGATCGGCCCGGTGGAGGGACCCAATATTATACTGGGAATAGCCCGAAGGTACCTCATCCAGATACAGGGAAGCTTTATGAGCCTACAGTGAAAAATCTAGAGCTTCTCGGTTATATTGAGGAAATTAAATAGAGGGGTGTGTTTGTAGTGAAATTGATAGAGGCAGCACAATTATTGAATGCAGTAGGCCGAAAAACGGTATGCCATGGAAGGAAATTAGAGCAAGTAGTAGAACCCTATGAGAGTTATTACTTATTAAAAGAGGAAGAGGGAAAGTGGATTTATGGCTTGTTTATTCAAGAGAAGACGAATAAACCGTATTTAACAGACATAGAAACTTTGGCAACTGAAGAAGAGGGAAGCAAATTCTTTTTGTTGAAACAACTTTCCCGTCATTATTTTGATACTGTGATTAAGACTTTTCTTTCTCGTAAAGATTTATACATCTATGATGACACGTTTGACATTCCGCGGTTGAGGTATGCACTATCAGTTGCTGGTGTTCCTAAAGATCTTTTTTATGTAGATCGGAAACCAAGCCACTGTGCGATTGTGTTAGAGACAAATGGAAACCACTATATCATTTCTTTTTATGGACAAAACGGGAAGAAAGTTTCTTCTTCTCTTCCGTTGGAGTTGCGTGAGGCTCTTTTCTTTGTATTTCAGAAAGTAGTGAAGTTGTATTTGTTTGAAACAGAAGTATTAGCTTTACTAAAAAAAGAAAATATCAATGTAATGTTTTCTGATGAAGATGTAAATTGTTTTCTTTCTATATTGTAGGAGGATCTGGATGTTATATATTGGATAAGTGACTTGCTGGGAGAGTGAGATATACTAGAACACTGCTTCGGAGGCAAAATAAATGAAGATTACAATCGAGCAGGCAGGGGTACTTTTGAATCGAGCGGGCTATCGTGTGACGGTTTTCAATAAACATTTGAAACAGGAAGTTGGCCCTTATGAAAATTACGAGGAAGTAAAAAAAGACGGAGAGAAATGGGTATATAGGAGGGTATTTGTAGAACGGACAAATACCCCTTACACACAGACAATGAAAGAATTTGTAACAGAGGAGGAAGCTGCGACTTATTACTTGTTAGAGAGTTTATCTTCGCACTACCGCAATACGGTCATTACGCCTTTAAAGTTGAATCATAACATTGATTTCGATCCAGATGTTGCTGATGTGGATATGCTATATCAATCTTTACAAACAGCAGGTATTCCTAAGAGCACACTGTATTTTAATCAATCCCCTCGTGGTGGTACTTGTATGCATCTGAGTCAAGTAAATGATAGCGAATGGATCTTATCTTATCTTTGGTGTCTAAAGAAAGGGTAGTGAAAAGCTCTGTTCTGATTGATGATTTTCCATGGGGGCTATTTTCAACATTTAATAGAACTTTTTGTTGCATTTATTCCTAACAGAGGTACCTAAACTTCTTCAAAGCGAGGGTATCACAGAACAGCTTACAGATGAAGAGATGAGTATTTTTATATTTGGATGAGGCTGAGTATATTTCTCTGTTATTGAATGACTATTTTCAATGACAGGATGCATTACCGAAGAAAGTATTCGAGTTGAGGAGTCTGATCATCTTGGAATTTAAACTAGTTGCGGATTTACTGAATTCAGCAGGCGTAAAAACATCATATACGATTGATCGGTTAGAGGAAGTGCCTTTTCCTTATGAGAATTATGTTTTGCTAAAGAAAGACGGCGATAAGTGGGTGTATGGATTTTTTGTACAAGAGCGAACGAATAATCCTTATATGTCTGACCCGGTCAAGCAAAATTGTAACACCGCCTAGAAAAAATAAGTTGTCCTCATTGGAAGAGCGCCTGCCATCATTCGGAAATGAAACGGGCAGATTTCCATGTAAAAATTCCAGTAAATCATTCGAAGTTCAACCCGAGCGATTTTACATGGAGAGGCGGGCGTGTTAGCCTGGTGCGGTGTAGCCAAGCCTTATTTTAGCTTGGATCTTGGCGGGGAACACATGCCCGTAGAGGCTCCATGTCAAAGCGCGATGCAACTGCTCACACCCCCTTCGAGGGACGTGCAGTCATTCCTCAAGTTAGTTAACAAGCCTGAACTTCCATAGGCGTTTTACCTCCAAGCGAACTGTGAGGACGGATATGATGATAATATCGGAAAATATAGTCCTCGATGAGCCATTTTAAATGACGTGTGTTTCTAATCACAAAATGATTTAGGTGTTCATTTTTCATTTTGCCGAAAAAAGATTCCATCGGTGCGTTGTCATAAGGGCATCCGGCGCGACTCATGCTTTGTATGACACCGTTTTGCTTACAAAACTCAGTGAAAGCTTTAGAGGTGAACTGGACTCCTTGATCACTGTGTAAGATCAATCCTTTTTTAGGCGCATGTTTCTGCAGTGCTTCTTGTAACGTTTCAATTGCAAGGTCAGCGGTGATATGTGAATCCGTCTTTGTGGCGACAATGCTACGATTGCTCAAATCCAAAATGGAACAGTTATAACGGACTTGTCCGTTCGCTAAATGAAGGTACGTAAAGTCAGTGCACCACCGTTGATCCGTATGAGCAACGACAAAATTTCTGTTTAAAAGGTTCGGAAAGACGCTGTGCTTCTTCCCTTTCACATAAGGCGGCTTTCGCTTATATGCAATAGAACGCAGCCCTAGTTCTTTCATGTACTTGTGCACAGTAAGTAGGCTACATGTGTATCCCTCATGAGCCAGCCTTTTATGGATCATACGGTAGCCCATTTTCCCGCCATAACGGTGGAAAATGTCTTTAATACACGCACTGATCGCCGCTTTTCTTTCTTGTTGTTTTGCTCGTCGTTTCTTTCTGTGATTGTAGTAGGCATTGGGTGATAGTCGGAAACGTCGTAGTAGCCATCGCACACCAAATTCCTTGGCATTTTCGTCGATGAATTGATAAATTAGTTCTCGCTTTCCTTCGCAAAGAATGCTGCCGCCTTTTTTAAGAAGAGGTTTTCCTTTTCTAGTTCCTCATTTTGTTTTTCTAATTGTGCTAGTCGGTCATATACGCTTTTTGCACGTTCTTCATCAATTTGATTGGATTCATTGCATTCTTTGCGGTATTGCTTCACCCAATGATTGAGGGTCCCATGCCCCAAACCATATTCTTTTGCTAAACTTCCCATGCTTCGTCCCTCTTCAAGGTGCATCCGGACGAGTTTTTCCTTGAAGATTGCGTCATAATGTTTTTTACTCATTTTGTAACACCACTTTCTGTTGGTTTGATTATACATCTTTTCCTCATGTGGTGTTACAACTTCACTATATCATGTCAGTCAGTAAGTGAAACTTTCGATACAAAAGAAGAAGGAAGTAGATATTTCTTCTTAAAACAACTTTCGACTCACTTCTTTAATAGTGTTATCACTACATTCAGGCTCAAACACATCGGTTCAACGCCAGAAACCGTGGAAGACTTGTATAAATCTCTACAAATGGCGGATATTTCGCATAGAACATTTTGTGTAGACGATACGCCTTATCATACATGTGTGCATTTAAAGAAGGTAAATTCCAACGAAAGCATTTTATCTTTGGTGTCGCAAGGGAAAACAATCAAGTCTTCTATTCCGCTAGACGATTATCCATGGGCGGTACGGCTCGCGTTTCGTTCTACATTTTTGTTGCATTTGTTCCAAAAAGAAGTACCGAAATTACTTCAAAGTGAAGGGTTTATTGAAACGTTCACAGATGGGGAAATGGCAACGTTTGTGTGGTGATCGGCATTTTCTGCTGTCACTGAATCAAGCAGTAACAGCTCTTCCTTTAAAAGAAACCTTCCCCCGTAACTTCTCGTATATATAATAAAAGGAGATGAAAATAGATGGAGCCTAAAGAAGCCACATTAAAACCAGGAACATTTGTAGATAGACTTGGTGGTCCAGAGGGAATGTTTTTGTATCCACAAGACACACCGATTGAACAGCGGTCACTCCCGCCGCATGTTTTGGTGTTCCCTTATTATTGTTATGAAGTCCTTCGTCCATTTGAAGTGGTTAGTGCTGAAATTGCACCGTGGTTCGATCAACCGGGTGGAGGAACGCAGCATATGACCAAATATACGAAAATCGTTGATCCTAGAACAGGTAAAAGTATCACTCCCACAGCTAGAGATTTAGTACGTCTAGGTTACCTACGACTGGTCGAATTTAAGGAGGGCGCCCACAGTGAAAATGCAAGAAGTTGAACAATTATTGAATGCGACCGGGAAGCATACAGAGTGCAGAGATGGTCGGCTCATGACCGTTCCTTTACAGCATGAAAATTATTATTTGTTGTTGGAGGGCGATGGGGGCGAGTGGGTTTACTGCCTTGCTGTACAGGACCGAACCAACCAACCGTACATGGAAAATGTAGAAGTTTTCTCAACTGTAGAAGAGGGAAGCAGATTCTTCTTTCTCAAACAACTCGCAGAGCAGTCTTTCGAGCAAATGGTTGTGGCGTTCAGTCTTGAAAATAAAGATTTAAACATTGGCTCTCAAACGTTTAATAAACAGCAATTAGAACAGGCCTTCTCGACACTAGGCATGCCTGCAGGTATATTTTATGATGATGAGAAGCCAAGCGGACGTGGGATTGTGCTTGAAAAGAATGAGGGCGACTATGTTGTATCTTTTTATGGAAAAGATGGACAAAAGGTGCATTCGACCTTGCCAGTCACATTAGACTTAGCTTGCTTTTTTGCTTTCCAACAAACGTGCTTGCTTTATTTGTTTGAGAAGGCAGTGCCCGATTTATTGAAGCGAGAGAATATAGATGTGACTTTTACGGATGAAGATGTGAAGCATTTTATTTTTTAAGACGAACCCTTGGTGCCATTGACAACGACATCAAGGGTTTATACATATGCAAGATCATGCAGGAGCGCCATGACAAAAATACTTGATGCAAAAGAAGCAATCAGCATTTTAGATGAAGTCATCAAAAGAAGAGAAGACGCAGACAAGACATTCCAAACGATGGAAACGCAAGTGCGGCGTGTGATCATGGTTGGCACATTTAGCGGTGATGGTCCAGAAGCAATTCGAAACCATTTTAAATAAGTGCAACTACCAACGATACGTTCATTCCGAGGCTTTTTCAACGTATTCACAAAAGCCGTGAAACAAATGAAAAAGAACATCTTGAGCTTTGAGTCCTCGGACGCACTCGTCCGGTGAGATTTTTGGTGATACAAGTGCCAAAGGGACTCGATCGTCTGATGTTATCGACAAACCAGTCGATTTCTAATGTCAATAAAATTGCCGCATCAATCCAAGACATCATTAACATTGGAAGTTTGAACGGAACAGCGATGACAATGGATATTAAAGAAGCAACACGACATGCCCAACAAGTGCACCAGAAATTAAGCAGCCTTGACAAAACAAACACGGCACTCATGAAAGCAGTAGAAGCGCACCTGAACTCGCTCGGAAGCACTGTCAAGAAAGCAGAGAGATGGTCAAGCGCTGGTCCTGTCATGCCACCTATTTACGTGAGACAAGCACAAGCCCACTTTGAAGAGAATACGCTCCATGAATTCGCACCGAAGTCTGCCGTGGAGGTTGAGGAAGGTGAGAGTTGTACAAAAGAAGAATTAGACAGCATAGAAGATATGTCATGGTGGGATCACGTGAAATATGGCTTTAGTAAGTCAATGGACAGCTTTGTAGAAATAGGTAATTCAATTTGGGATGGCGTGGAAGACAGATCAGAAAAAGCATTTGATTCGTTTTATGACTATGGAAACCATGTCACATTTGGTCTATTTGATGCAGGTGTTAGCATGTGGGATGGGGCGCAGATGCGTTATAATGAATTTATAGACGATCCGAACGTGTTCACTTTCGTTAATTATGCCTCAATAGGCACCTATGATATGTTCGTTGGTACTGTGAATCCAGATGATCCCTATTCAACTGATCACTGGCTAAGTAGTGCAGGGTTAGCCGGATCTTTGGCAGGTGGTGCTGGATTAGCTACACGCGGTGCAGTGAGTGCCTTGAAACAGGGGGCGCGAAATTCTGGATCAGTGAACAGTGTGAAGTCAGGTTCGAGAAGCCCCAGACCAGCAAAGGGTGCGTCGGCAGGTGCGGTCATTTCTGGCGCAGCATCAAATGCATTTAGATCAATTCGAAACGCTGCTGATAGCTGGTTAAATGGTTTGCAGCTAGCCGGGTTTACAACAGGTGGCGCCGGAGCGGTGACAAGAAGTGCGATGTCAGGATCGAGAAGATCGGGCGGCGCAGTAAAAGATGTGAAGTCAGGCGCTGGAAGCAATAGTTCAGTGAACAGCGTGAAATCAGGCTCGAAAAGCGCTGGGACAGCGAATAATGTGTCAGGAACGAAAAGCTCGGGATCAGTGAATAGCGCGAAATCAGGATCTCAAAGTTCAGGGACAGCGAATAATGTGTCAGGAACGAAAAGCTCGGGATCAGTGAATAGCGCGAAATCAGGCTCAAAAGGCTCTGGGACAGTGAAAGATGTGAAGTCAGGTTCTGCGAGCTCCGGGACAGTAAATGATGTGAAGGGAACAGGGAAACCGACTGATAAGGTCGTCAATGGAATCAGTGCGGCAGATCGAGCAAAGCTTGACGGATGGGCATACCGTCCGAGCGATGAAATGTACTTAAAGTACAAAGAGACGTTTGATAATCCGAAGTATTATGATCAAAAGACGGGCGATATACAATGGCCGCCGAATGATGGATTTAAAGGGAAACGTGTGGAAACAATGCTAGAGCCAGGAATGGTAATTGATAGGTATGGTGATCCAGGTGGAAGTTTCTTGTCTCCAGCAGGAACACCATATGAAATGCGGGCGTTGGCATTACATAGTGATAGTGCGCCTTATTACCAATACAGGGTAAAGAAACCACTTCCGGTGGAGAGTGGGGAGATTGCGCCATGGTTTGATAGGCCTGGCGGTGGAACGCAATATTTGACGAGTATAAAGGTTTATGATAAGAGGGCAGGGGGATATATTACGCCTTCTGTAGAGGACTTGGTACGGTTGGAATATCTAGACAAAATTAAAGGACCGTGATCATTATGGAATTTAAAGAAACTGCAGATTTGCTGAATGCAGTAGGTGTAAAAACAACTTACACACCTGATCGTTTAGAAGAAGTTCGTTCTCCTTACGAGAATTATTATTTGTTACAGAGAGAAGGTGAGAAATGGGCGTACGGACTATTTATACAGGAACGACAAAATAAACCGTATCTATCAGTAAAAGAAACTTTTGAGACGAAGAAAGAAGGGAGTCGCTTTTTTTTCTTAAAGCGACTTTCGAATTACTATTTTTTTAAAGTGATTGAGCCATTTAAACGTGCTCATAAAGAGATGGAATTCGGAAAACGAACAGTGGAAAAGTTATATCGAGCATTAAATATTGCAGGTATCCCTAAAAAGCTGTTTTATGTAGACCAAAAACCTAACCATCGTGCAATTGTACTAGAAACAAAAGGGAATGACTATGCTATTGCCTTTTATGGAATGAATGGTAAAAAAGTGCATGCTACGTTTTCTCACCCTGATTTTCCGTTAGAACTTGATGAAGCACTTTTTTTCTCATTCAGTGAAGTATTCTTATTACACTTGTTTGAAACAGAAGTAGAAGCGTTACTTCAAAAAGAAAATGTTGATGTTAGATTCACAGATGAGGATGTGAAGAATTTTATTCTTGGGTAGTGTGTTCAGCTCATAGTGTAGGCAAATCATTGTGAAAGCTGTTCCAGAAAAAGAAACCCTCCCCCGTAAACTCTCGTATATATAATAAAAGGAGATGAACGTAGATGGATGCTGAAAAAACGATATTAAAGCCAGGTACGCTGGTAGACAGGTACGGCAGTCCAGAGGGCATGTTTTTGTACCCGCAGGATACACCGATTGAACAGCGGTCATTGCCACCGCATAGTTTAGAGGCACCATATTTTTGTTATGAAGTCCTTCGTCCATTTGAAGTGGTAAGTGGGACAATTGAACCGTGGTTTGATCAACCAGGTGGCGGGACGCAACATGTCATGATGGATATGAAAATGGTTGATCCTAAGACAGGAAAAACGATCACACCGACAGTGAGGCATTTAGTACGTTTGGGATATTTACGACAAGTTGAAGTCAAGTAAAGGAGCGTGATCTCATTGAAAATGCAAGAAGTGGAACAATTATTGAATGCGACTGGAAAGCATACAGAGTGCAGAGATGGTCGGCTGATGACCGTTCCTCTACAGCAAGAAAATTATTATTTGTTGTTGGAGGGTGACGGCGGCGAGTGGGTTTACTGCCTCGCTGTACAAGATCGAACCAATCAACCATACATGGAAAATGTAGAAGTTTTCTCAACTGTAGAAGAGGGAAGCAGGTTCTTCTTTCTAAAGCAACTCGCAGAGCAGTCTTTCGAACAAATGGTTGTGGCGTTCAGTCTTGAAAATAAAGATTTAAACATTGGAGCTCAAACGTTTAATAAACAGCAATTAGAACAAGCATTCTCGACACTAGGAATGCCTGCAGGTATATTTTATGATGATGAGAAGCCAAACGGACGCGGAATTGTGCTTGAAAAGAGTGAGGGCGACTATGTTGTATCTTTTTATGGAAGAGATGGACAAAAGGTGCATTCGACCTTGCCAGTCACATTAGACTTAGCTTGCTTTTTTGCTTTCCAACAAACGTGCTTGCTTTATTTGTTTGAGAAGGCAGTGCCTGATTTATTGAAGCGAGAGAATATCAATGTGACTTTCACAGATGAAGATGTGAAGCATTTTATTTTTTGATACAAACCCATGATGCCATTGACAACGTCATCATGGGTTTATGTATGCGTAAGACCAGGCAGGTGCACCGTGAAAGTACTCGATGTAAAAGAAGCAATCGGCATTTTAGATGAAGTCATCAAAAGAAGAGAAGACGCAGACAAGACATTTCAAACGATGGAAACGCAAGTGCAGCGTGTGATCATGGTCGGCACGTTCAGCGGCGGTGGTCCAAAAGCAATTCGAAACCATTTTAAATATGTGCAACTACCAACGATACGTACGTTCCGAGGTTTTTTCAACGTGTTCACAAAAGCCGTTAAACAAATGAAAAAGAACATCTTAAGCTTTGAATCTGCGGACACTCGTCCGGCAAGACTTTTGGTTTATGGACATGCCAAAAGGACTTGAGCGTTTACAGGTGTCAACCGATGAGGGGATTGCCAATGTCAATAAGATAGCGGCATCGATTCAAGATATTGTGAACATCGGAAAATTAAGCGGCGCCCAATGACAATGGATATTAATCAAGCAAAAAGGGACGCCTTACAAGTGCACCAGAAGTTAAAGAGTCTTGATAAAACGAATACGGCAATCATGAAAGCGGTAGAAGCACATCTGAACTCGCTCGGAAACACCGTCAAGAAAGCAGAGAGATGGTCGAATGCTGGACCTGTGATGCCGAGGAACTACGTGACAGAAGCAAAAGCCCACTTTGAAGAGAATACGCTCCATGAATTCGCGCCGAAGATTACCGTGGAGGGTGAAAGCTGTACGAGAGAAGAGGTAGAGAGTACGAAAGAGCCGTCCTTGTGGGATCAGGTGGGAGATTTCTTCTCAATGGCATCGACGGTGACGAACGTTGTGACTGTCGTGGGTGGAGCAAAGGAGATAGGCGACCGCTTTGGTAAAGAAATAACAGGAACAACCGTGAGAGTGATGATGGAATCTCAGATGTTTTTTGACGAACAAGTGAAGAGGTTTACGACGCTTACCTCTGGTTTGCGGTATGCGGGCAGAGCATTGAATAAAGAAATGGGTCGTGCGGTGAATGGTTTCGGTATGTATGTGAGCACACATCCTGTCACAAGAGGAGCAATGTCATTTGCAGGAGACACAGTAAGTGCACTAAAAGGACTACCGTCTAAAGGGATGACAGCTCTTTCAAAGATAGGTGACTCGTTTCAAGGAACATGGTCTGGCATAAAGGCGACTGTTAGCGATGGCGTTACAAGACTTGGTAAGTCTTTTGCGGAAAGTGATATTGGTAAAGGCATTATTAGCACAGCAGTAGGTGCTAGAGACACTGTAACAAAACTGGGCACAGCTTTTGCGAATACTCCAGTTGGGCGGGAGATTGCAAGGACAACAGGAAGCATTGTGAACGGTGTTAAAGCCTTTTCTGCCACAAATTTCGTAAAAGGACTGGCCACAAAGACAGCAGCAACAGCAGTGACAAACATTGCTAAAGCAAGTCAATTGGGTGGCAGGAAGATAACAGAATTGAAGGCAACAGCAGCAATGGCAACAGCAGCGTTAGGAAAGGCCACGATGGATAATAAGGTTGTAAGAGGTGTTACCACAACCCTTCAAGGTGTGGGTAAAGGTGTAAAAAATATTCCTTGGGATTCTGTAATGAAATACGGGAAAAAAGTTCCTTATATCGGCACCGGTGTAGTCATCTTAGACAACTCTCTTGAGTTTGTGAGATCGGAAAACAAGGATAAGACATTTGTAGAAAAAGCAGGTCGCGCTTTATTTGGTTTCGCGGCGGATATGAGCGGACCTGTTATCGGTGCGGTAGCTGGCGGAGTTACTGGTGCTCTCATTGGCGGTGCAGGAGGATTTTTTGCTGCAGGCCCTCTGGGTGTCCTTCCAGGAGCTGGTGTTGGCTTTTTGGCAGGAGGTGCACTGGGTTATGGATTTGGGTCTCCTGCACTAGCACTATTTAATCTTTCCTCAGAGGGTTTTGGTACTCAAGCAGGAAGAGACTTTGGGGAGCACTGGATGCCGAAAATTGTTAAATCAGGAAGAAATGTTTTGGACTCGATCAACCAGCCATTACCAACGACACGTAGTGAGCTTGAAGAGCTCAGGAAGTCGAGGTCTTACCAACATTGACTCGATCTTAAGGGGGTCTTTCCCCCTTGATTTTAGTGTAGTAATAGAGTAGGAATGAGCAGAGGTATTAAAGGGGAATGTTGGTAGAGGGAGAGAAAGCGATGAATAAAGTGAAGAAATATGACCTTGAACGTATGGATATGAGGATAGTAGGCTATGTGCTCTTTCTTTTTGGTGGTATCTTTGTTTATTTGTTTAGCATCGGTAACATTTATTTTTTGTACAGGAATGACGTTTTTCGTCTGGTAGGACAAATATTGCTAGCAGGATATTTTGTTCTGGGGATGATAGTTGTTCATGTTACTTACCGATTTTTTAATAAGAAAATTTTTAGCTTAGCTATATTAGGCTTAGCATGTATATGGACTGTTATTACAGCAGCGCTTTTTTTCATACAACTTATTGATGGAGCTATTTTATTGAAATGGATTTATATTGCGTTGTTGACGATTCAGATAGGCTTTTTTATTGCAATCTTAATTAAAAATAAGTCTTCTTTATCTGTGTTGAAGAAAATATTGGGATTGTATATGTTAACTATGTGTCTATCTTTTTCTTATGTTGTGTGGCCTGCGATTCGTAATGGCGATTATCTTTGGCGGTGGAATGGTCCAGATCACGTAAGATGGTATGAGAAAAAGTACGGTTTAGAGGTAGCTGATGCGATAACGGTTCTCGTGCCTAGTGCTTTTGTCTTAGCAGTGTTTGTTGGGAGTTTTATTTGGGCAGTAATTAATATGGCTAAAAAAATGAGCTTTGTTGGCAACGATTCTTTTGGGGCTGACTATGTAATATTTTCCCCTCTTAAGTATAAGGTAAGAGGTATGCAAGGAGTTTTCACATATAGTTCAGCAAGAAATAATCATGTTCCTGATCAGATGTCTTTTTTTAAACAAGAGGGAGAGAAATATTTCTTTAAGAGATCTTTCTTCCGTGGTTCGACAGAGGAACTCATTTTTTTAAAAGAAGAAGGAATGGGGGAAGGAATCTACTCCTGCGAAGTTAAAGGAAGTGACAAAGAGCCTCGTCACGTAATGGCATTGTACGAAGAGAAGCCGGGTCAATGGCGTCCATTTGAATTTGATGAAATTGAAGAGGTTAAAGAGGAAGGTAATAATGTCAAATGAAAAGAAACTTCCGTTGGAGGAAAAAAGGCAAGTGGCGCCCGTATGAATTTGGGGAAATCGCTGAAGACGCCGCTAAGTGAGCTACATGTACTTGATTATGTTTTTACATGAGTGGTTATTGACATGAGCAAGTATGAAATTGATATAGACGAGGTCCTGAAAGGAAAACCAATTATAGTGAAGATCGTATGTAAGGTTCTTTTCAGGATGCTATTTAAAGTTGATCTAGGCAGATTAGACGTAAGACTACTATCGTGTATTCAATTACTTACAGCAGGAATGTTTATTTACGGGTTCAGTATTGCTAATATTTACTTTGTGTACAGGAGCGATTTCTGGCAATTTATTGGTCAAACAGTGTTAAGGAGGGGTTTTTCTTATGTGAAGTGGTGGGCAGCGACAAAAAGTCGGAAAAAGTAATAGCCTTGTATCAAGAGAAAAAGGGGAATTGGCGCCCATTTGAAATTGAAGAAGTAATTGAAAATAAAACTAGGAGTGACTAAAAATGGCAGAATTAGAGATGGAACAAGCAACAGCCTTCACACTATCAACAGACGAGATGACAACGGCATTTTTGTTATGTGGATATGGGGAAGTAGCGGCAGAAATTTTAAACGCAAGTAAAAGAATCTCAAGCGAGGAAGAGCGTGTCCGGTTTGCAGAACACACGGAGACACTGCTCAAGCACCGTGGCTATTGGGACAGTGAACGAGAATCTAACCTCATTAAAGAATTTGAGAGCTTTATTCACACACTCATGAGAGCAAGCAAGCGTTTACGGTGTGTGCGAGGAAATACGGTGTTGATGCTTCACCATGTAGAAGGAGATAACGCGATTGTTCAAACATGTAAAGGGGCAGATCACTCGTTTGAGTTGGTGGATGATGTAGAACAGCGCACCACATTCCTTCATGATTTTTATGAAGTAGAAGAGGTGGACACACAGGCGTTGGAAGGGTTTACGATGGAAGTAGACTTCTTTGAAATGTTGCATGAGATCACCGCAGAACAATTGGATGAACTGATCGAGAAAGAAGCATATGCTGGTTCGATTTTGCAGTTTTTAAAGGACTATCGTGCAAACAAATTGGTGTTTGATAATATCTCATTTTTACAGACCGATTATGCTGTGAAAAACGAAAGTGAGTTACTTGAGATGCAGTTCCTCTTAGAATCGGAAGACTTCGTTTGGCATATCCATTATCACGATATTGAAGCGAAAAAAGAAGTGTATATGTACCCAGTGGAGAAACGAGAGTATCTGGGCATGATCATTGACGGGCTGAATGACTGGTTTAGGTAGGGGGGAATAACGAATAGTAGAGTTTGTGTTGGGAACTGTAGGGGTGTTTTCTTTTGGAGTAGGAACGATGTTAATTTTCTTAGTTTATATTGCAGACGGTACAGATTATTATTATAGGGCTATTATTGGCTCAGGAATATCTACAGTGGCAGGGTTGTTCGCAGTGGTGATTTTAAATAAATACCCAAGGGTGTCAGCGGCTATTTTTTTGACTGGTACAGTACCATATAGCCTGTTTTCAACCAATTGGGCTGTATTTGTTATAGCGGGGACCGTTCCTATAGTGCTATATTTGCTTACTGGGATCCTATTGATTGTGAACAAAGAGAATAAGAGGAGTAAGAGCCAGGAGCGCAATAGGTGTTCTTGTTGTGGTACAGAGCATGGTTGAATTACTGCCTAATCGCAAATCGAATCAAGTAAAAGGAGGAGCGGAATGACAAAAATACTCGATGCAAAAGAAGCGATCGGCATTTTAGATGAAGTCATCAAAAGAAGAGAAGACGCAGACCAGACATTTCAAACGTTGGAAACGCAAGTACGGCGTGTGATCATGGTCGGTACGTTTAGCGGCGACGGTCCAGAAGCCATTCGAAACCATTTTAAATACGTGCAACTACCAACAATCCGTTCGTTCCGAGGTTTTTTCAATGTGTACACAAAAGCAGTCAAACAAATGAAAAAGAACATCTTGAGCTTTGAGTCCTCGGACGCACTCGTCCGGCGAGATTTTTGGTTGATACAAGTGCCAAAGGGGTTACATCGGTTACAGATGTCAACGGACCAGTCGATTTCCAATGTCAATAAAGTAGCCGCATCAATCCAAGACATCATTAACATTGGAAGTTTGAACGGAACAGCGATGACAATGGATATTAAAGAAGCACAACGACATGCCCAACAAGTGAATCAGAAATTAAGCAGTCTTGACAAAACAAACACGGCAATCATGAAAGCGGTAGAAGCGCACCTGAACTCGCTCGGAAACACTGTTAAGAAAGCAGAGAGATGGTCAAGCGCGGGTCCTGTGATGTCGCCTATTTACGTGAGACAAGCACAAGCCCACTTTGAAGAGCATACGCTTCATGAACTCGCACCGAAGCCAGGAAGTACAGACGGCGCACGTGGAAAAAGGGAGAAAAATCGAGGTAACTCTCTATTAGATCAAGTGGCGAACTTATTTTTCATGGTAAGCAATGCTGCCGATTCATTAAAAGGATTCAACGGGATGAATGACCGCCTAAATGCGACAATGACAACAGGCACTGTCAGTATGATGTTGGCTTCTAGACTAATGTACGATAAACAAGCAAATAAATTTATTGTAAAAACGGACGCGTCCAACCTCTCGCCAGCGGTACGAGAGACGCTGAAGCGTATGGCAAAAAATTATCAAGCCCGCGCGCAAACAGATAGAGTGAGGAATGCGGCAAATGATTTTGTTGGTTCGATTGTGAACATGTTTACAGGGGTTGCTTCTCAAACATCAGGAACCGCGATCACAGCAATTAGTTCTGTTCTAAGGTTATTTAGAGGTTCTGTATCAGACGTAAAAGCAAGTCGCCCGGTAGATGTAAGTAAGGCGTCTTCCTCATATGAAGCAGCCCACATTGTTGCCCAGGCAGAGGGGAAAACGAGAACGAAATATTTTTCGGACGATTGGGGCAAGCCACTACCTAAGAGTGGTGTTGAATGGTCATCAGAGGATACTTCCATGGTCATTGATTCTCTCCCTGTTTTGAGTAATTTTAAATCTGGGTACGAAGCAATCACTGGTGTAGATCCAATTACAGGACGTAAGCTAGAATTGGGGGAACGCGCATTAGCATTAGCAGGGACTGGAGGTGGTCCTCTCGTTAAATGGGGTTCTAGAGGGGTTAGAGCGGCGAAGAGTGGTTCGAAGGCAAGCAATGTTTTCTCTTCGCAAGGTAGAGTAACTGTTGATACAATAAAGTCCAATCCCAATGTATTCAAGGGTAAATCAACAGATGAGATAGCTCAGATGTTAAGAAATAATGGATATGATGTCACAATTAGAGACTCTACAAGATCGAATTCAGGCGCAAAAGTTATTAAAATTACTTTAAATGAGCAAAACCCCAGTAATAAATTTCCAGTCGAGAAGCAAAAACAGCTTCCCTAAGCAACATGTAACTCTTTTTTAATTTGCTCTAAAGGAGCGCCTGCGGCTGTTTGATGATAAACAAAATCAATAACACTATGCACTTTTTGCTTTCGGAAAGCAAGAACTGCGCCATTGAAATGATCTTTTCCAAACCGCATGACAAAAAGGTACGCAAACTGAACGATGATCCAAAAGCGCTCAATGGCGCGCTTCTTTCTGATTTGGTATTTGTTAAAGCCCATTGTTCCTTTGATTTGTTTGAAGTATGTCTCGATGCTCCAGCGTTCTCCGTAGTACTGCAGGATTTGTGCAGTAGACAATTCTGTATCAGTACTCAGAAAACAGCGCATGTGAGCTGAATCCATAGGGTCTGCTACTTTCCAACTCAATAAGACGACGCCGTATGGGATGTCATTTAAAGCCCCTTCATACCGATAAACACGGTACGATTCTTGACCGATGGTCACAACATCGGTATCTTCTTTTTGAATATGAGAAGCGAAGTCTTTTGCTTGGGTGCGAATTCCCTGCGGATAAATAATGCGGTTTGTTTTCAAAGCACCGATCAAATGAATGCCCTTAGATAAGGATGATTCAACGATGGAATGGGATGTATACCAACTATCACAAAGCAAATACGAAGGCTGACTCCTAGCAGGAAGCCGATCGATCATGTTTAAAGACAAAGCAATTTTGCTTTCAGTCTGATCCTTTTCATACAGCTGATGTTCATACGGATAGGCCTGATCCCCTGATTTCACTATCATTTGGACAATTTGGTGTCCCCAAACAGGCTTCCCTTCAGTATGTGAGAAATGAAAACCACATGATTCCACCGGAGACTTCGCCTGTGACGAAGGCTTGGTCTTTTTAGAGATCGTATCATCTAACAGGAAGAACACAGGTCTGCTTAAATCAATCATTTGGCGCACATATTGTTGAGAAAGCCGAAGAAGATAGGACTCGTTCCATGCACCGTTTGCTAGGAAATGTCCGAGTGTTGTCCGATGTTTAGAATGGTGACTCAGTGTGTGTATATCCGTCAATTTGCCAGCAAATCCTTTGGTAAACATCCCATCAAGCATGTGTTTGAGGTGTGTGACGACTGGTTTCGAAAAATAAAAAGGTAAATTCCATTCTTTGAATCCTTTGTCGATTGCTTCATGATGTGATAAGCTAGTCATCAGACAGATACGCTCCTTTGGTTTGGTGACGGTGTGGTGCTTTCATTTTAAACCATCGGAGTCGTTCTGTCTTTTATTTTGTAGCAAATTGGAATTTTATTGAAGGAGATTTGCTCATTTTAAGAAAATTAATAATCATGGAGACGGAAAGAACATTACTCAAGTTCAAGTATCACCAGGTGGAGGAAGGCACGGGAATAATCCATATGTTAAAATAAGCACGAGTGACCAAGGTATTATTAAGGTTGTTGATGGAAGCCCGAATAAGTACTTAACTGATGGGTCAGAAAAAGCAACAATTATTTTCGCAGGAGGGGAATAAATTGACAGATTTAAATGCACCTATTGTTCCGTGGAAAGGCATGGGGGGAATAAAGCTATACAGCCACATCAGTGAATTCTTTGATACAATTGATGAGTTAGGCGAGTCAGATGTATACTTAGGAAAATTTTTAATAAAATACGAACTGGAAGGTTCAATGGATTTGTGGTTTAACTTAATGAATGGTAAGCTCTTTAAAATTACAGCTTTGAAAGGTTATAACGGTAAATTGTTTGACAAGATCCATATCGGCATGCATATTGAAGAGGTGTTAAAGATAGAGCCGAGCTTTGAGTATGACGATTTTGAAGAAGTGTATTGTAGTCCAAAGGGGATATTTATTGAGACAGATCCTGTAGAACATACGGTTTCATGGATTTCAGTATATGTCAAAGAGCTGGATGATGAGGGTTTTGATAAGGGTAATTGGTAACTATCATAGGAATGAAAGCACCATTTTATTTTAATGGTGCTGTTTCTTACGGCGTGTGATCATGGTCGGTACGTTTAGCGGCGACGGTCCAGAAGCCATTCGAAACCATTTTAAATACGTGCAACTACCAACAATAAGTTCGTTCCGAGGTTTTTTCAATGTGTACACAAAAGCAGTCAAACAAATGAAAAAGAACATCTTGAGCTTTGAATCTCCAGATGCACTTGCGATTCCCGTTCAGTGGTGCCTCCACTTCCTGAATGAGACAACCTTATGAATTCAAAAATCGTGTCTTGACAAAGGGGTCCATTTTACGCTCAACAAGTGCATCAGAAGCATCAGAAGCTAAATAGTCTTGACAAAACAAACACAGCAATTATGAAAGCTGTAGAAGCGCACCTGAACTCGCTCGGAAACACTGTTAAGAAAGCAGAGAGATGGTCAAGGCTGGCCCCGTCATACCACCTATTTATGTAAAACAAGCACAAGCCCACTTTGAAAAGCACACGCTTCATGAACTAGTACCGAAGCCTGCCGTGGAGGGTGAAAGCTGTACGAGAGAGGAAGTAGAAAGCACAAAAGAGCCGTCGATGTGGGATCACGTGATGAATTTCGTCGAGACGGCGTCTATGATCGTAAATGTTGATACGGTTAGAAGAGGTGTGATGGACCTAGGTTCACGTTTTGCGGACGAGATTGGCGCCCGTATGAATTTGGGGAAATAGAAAACTAGGAGTGACTAAAGATGGCAGAATT
The DNA here is from genome assembly GCF_038592975.1 of Bacillus sp. FSL W7-1360. Taxonomy (NCBI): domain Bacteria; kingdom Bacillati; phylum Bacillota; class Bacilli; order Caryophanales; family Bacillaceae; genus Bacillus; species Bacillus sp. FSL W7-1360. The sequence continues at coordinate 940,833 of NZ_CP151950.1, forward strand.
AGAGATGGAACAAGCAAAAACAGCGTTCACACTATCGACAGACGAAATTACGACGGCATTTTTGTTATGTGGATACGGAGAAGTAGCGGCAGAAATTTTAAACGCAAGTAAAAGAATTTCAAGCGAAGAAGAACGAGTTCGATTTGCAGAACACACGGAAACACTGCTCAAGCACCGTGGCTATTGGGACAGTGAACGAGAGTCTAACCTCATTAAAGAATTTGAGAGCTTTATTCACACACTCATGAGAGCAAGCAAGCGTTTACGGTGTGTGCGAGGAAGCACGGTGTTGATGCTTCACCATGTAGAAGGGGACAACGCGTTTGTTCAAACATGTAAAGGGGCAGATCACTCGTTTGAACTGGTTCATGATGTGGACGAACGAACAGAAGCGTTACATACTTTTTATGAAGTAGAAGAAGTAAATATGGGAGAGTCAGAAGGATTTACGATGGAAGTAGACTTCTTTGAAATGCTGCACGAGATCACCGCAGAACAGTTGGATGAACTGATTGAGAAAGAGGTATATGCTGGTCCGATTTTGCAGTTCTTAAAGGACTATCGTGCAAACAAATTGGTGTTTGATAATATTTCATTTTTACAGACCGATTATGCTGTGAAAAATGAAAGTGAATTACTTGAGATGCAGTTCCTCTTAGAATCGGAAGAATTCGTTTGGCATATCCATTATCACGATATTGAAGAGAAACAAGAAGTGTATGCGTACCCAGTAGAAAAACGAGAATATCTGGGCATGATTATTGACGGGCTGAATGATTGGTTTAGGTAAGGGGGAACCGAGGTAAAAATGCTTGTTGGAGGGGACTAGTAAATGAATCGAACGGTAGAAAAAGTGCTAGGGATTATAGGAGTTTCTTTATATTTTGTGGGAGGACTAGCTGCATGGATGCTTCATTTAATCTTGATGGAAGAGGAAAATGCACATATATTTTCATCTAATGATTATTTTTGGGTAATGATCGGGGCTTTTATTGCGGCTATATCCGGAGTATTTGCAGTGGTGGTGATACGGAAATTGCCTAAAACTGCAGGAGCAATTTTTATAAGTAGTGTGATTGTGTACATTGTGATGACAAACGCCTATCTAATTTTTTTAATCCCATTGGCTCCTGCAGTTCTTTATATTATTGCTGGTATCATGGTGCTTATGCGAGCGGAGAGAGGGGCTGATGTTCAGGGAGGATCACACTTTTGTGTACATTGCGGGTCACCTATTACGAATGTCGGCAAGTTTTGTTCGTCGTGTGGTAAGGAGCGTAATCAAGTCATGATGTAGATGCTAAGGTAAAAGGAGGTGCGCCATGACAAAAATACTTGATGCAAAAGAAGCCATTAGCATTTTAGATGAAGTCATAAAAAGAAGAGAAGACGCAGACAAGACATTTCAAACGATGGAAACGCAAGTACGGCGTGTGATCATGGTCGGCACATTTAGCGGTGATGGTCCAGAAGCAATTCGAAACCATTTTAAATACGTTCAACTACCAACGATACGTTCGTTCCGAGGTTTTTTCAATGTGTACACAAAAGCAGTCAAACAAATGAAAAAGAACATCTTGAGCTTTGAGTCTTCGGACGCACTCGTCCGGCGAGATTTTTGGTTGATACAAGTGCCAAAGGGGTTACATCGGTTACAGATGTCAACGGACCAGTCGATTTCCAATGTCAATAAAGTAGCCGCATCAATCCAAGACATCATTAACATTGGAAGTTTGAACGGAACAGCGATGACAATGGATATTAAAGAAGCACAACGACATGCCCAACAAGTGAATCAGAAATTAAGCAGTCTTGACAAAACAAACACGGCAATCATGAAAGCGGTAGAAGCGCACCTGAACTCGCTCGGAAACACTGTTAAGAAAGCAGAGAGATGGTCAAGCGCGGGTCCTGTGATGTCGCCTATCCATGTCACACAAGCACAAGTGCATTTTAAAGAGAACAAGCTTCATGAATGGGCACCGAAGCCTACCGTGGAGGTTGAGGAAGGTGAGAGTTGTACAAAAGAAGAATTAGACAGCATAGAAGATATGTCATGGTGGGATCACGTGAAATATGGCTTTAGTAAGTCAATGGACAGCTTTGTAGAAATAGGTAATTCAATTTGGGATGGCGTGGAAGACAGATCAGAAAAAGCATTTGATTCGTTTTATGACTATGGAAACCATGTCACATTTGGTCTATTTGATGCAGGTGTTAGCATGTGGGATGGGGCGCAGATGCGTTATAATGAATTTATAGACGATCCGAACGTGTTCACTTTCGTTAATTATGCCTCAATAGGCACCTATGATATGTTCGTTGGTACTGTGAATCCAGATGATCCCTATTCAACTGATCACTGGCTAAGTAGTGCAGGGTTAGCCGGATCTTTGGCAGGTGGTGCTGGATTAGCTACACGCGGTGCAGTGAGTGCCTTGAAACAGGGGGCGCGAAATTCTGGATCAGTGAACAGTGTGAAGTCAGGTTCGAGAAGCCCCAGACCAGCAAAGGGTGCGTCGGCAGGTGCGGTCATTTCTGGCGCAGCATCAAATGCATTTAGATCAATTCGAAACGCCGCTGATAACTGGTTAAACGGTTTGCAGCTAGCTGGGTTTACAACAGGTGGCGCCGCAGCGGTGACAAGAAGTGCAATGTCAGGTTCGAGAAGGTCGGGCGGCGCAGTAAAAGATGTGAAGTCAGGTTCCGGAAGCAACGGTTCAGTGAACAGCGTGAAAGCAGGCTCGAAAAGCGCTGGGACAGCGAATAATGTAACAGGAACGAAAAGCTCGGGATCAGTGAGTGATGTGAAATCAGGCTCAAAAGGCTCTGGGGCAGTGAAAGATGTGAAGTCGGGTTCAGGAAGCTCTAGCTCTGGGACAGTAACTGATGTGAAGGGAACAGGGAAACCGACTGATAAGGTTGTTAATGGAATTAGTGCGGCAGATCGAGCAAAGCTTGACGGATGGGCATACCGTCCAAGCGACGAGATGTACTTAAAGTACAAGAAAACGTTTGACAATCCGAAGTACTATGATCAGAAAACAGGCGATATACAGTGGCCGCCGAATGATGGATTTAAAGGGGCGCGTGTGAAGACAACTATGGAGCCAGGAGCGGTGCTAGATAGATACGGGGACCCAGGTGGGAGCTATTTATCTCCAGTAGGAACACCGTATGAACAACGGGCGTTAGCGTTACACAGCGATAATGCGCCTTATCATCAGTATAGGGTTGAAATACCTTTTCAAGTAGAAAGTGGAAAAATTGCGCCTTGGTTTGATCGTCCTGGTGGGGGAACGCAGTATTATACTGGTAATATGCCCCAAGTGCCTCATCCGAAGACAGGAAAACTTTATGATCCTACTGTGAAAAATTTATTAGATCTGGGCTATATTAAAAAGATCAATTAGGGGGGATGTACGTTGGACATAAGAGATGTAGGAAAAGTATTAAATGCTATCGGAGAAAAAACAGTGTATGTAGATGGTCGTTTAGAGCAAGTCCCTTCTCCCTATGAAGACTATTATTTATTAAAAGAGGAGAAGGGGAAGTGGGAGTATGGTGTGTTCAAGCGTTACATGAAGAACACCCCTTACTTTCAAAAAGAAAAAACATTTGATACAAGAGAAGAAGGCAGTCGTTTCTTTTTTTTAGATCGACTCTCCAGTTATTATTCTTTAACAGTAGTACATCCTTTGCTTGCACGTAAAGATTTACACATCTATGATGACACGTTTGATGTTTCAAAGTTGAGGTATGCACTATCGGTTGCTGGTGTTTCTAAAGACCTTTTTTATGTAGATCAAAAACCAAGTCATCGTGCAGTTGTATTAGAATCGAAAGGAACGGATTGTATTATTTCTTTTTTTGGTACCAGTGGGAATAAGGTTTCTTCTTCTCTCCCTTTGGAGTTACATCGCGCTCTTTTCTTCACATTTCAGAGTGTAGTGAAGCTACATTTGTTTGAAACAGAAGTATCAATGTTTCTTAAACAAGAGAATGTGGCTGTGACATTTACAGATGAGGAGATTGATTTCTTTATTAGTTGATTTCATATCATCTTTTATGGGCGAGCTACAATTTTTGCTGCCAATCTTTTTCCTCGTAACCTCTCTTATATGTATAGTAAAAAGAGAACATAGCTTGAAGTCATAAGTAGTAGAGGTGGCCTTACAATGGAAGTCACAATCGAGCAAGCTGGATCACTCTTAAATCAAGCTGGTTATCGCGTAACAGTCGTAAACAAACATTTAAAGCAGGTTGTTCCTCCTTATGAAGGTTATGAGGAAGTAAAAAAAGACGGCGAGAAGTGGGTGTATAGGAGGGTGTTTGTGGAACGGACAAATACCCCTTACACACAGACAATGAAAGAGTTTGTAACAGAGGAGGAGGCTGCGACTTATTACTTTTTAAGGAGCTTATCTTCTCATTACAATCATACCATTGTCACTCCTTTCAAATTGAAGCATAAAATTGATTTTCACCAAGATATATCTGATGTAACCTTGTTATGCAAATCTTTACAAGCAGCAGGTGTTCCTAAGAATAGATTTTACTTTAATAAATCTCCCGTTGGTACCTGCATGCATTTGAGTCAGATAAATGACAGTGAATGGAAGAAATCTCTGGTTTCTGACGGGAGAGTTGTGATAAGTTTGATGCCGTTTGATGATTTTGCATGGGGTGTATTTGCAGTATTTATTGATACGTTTTTGTTGCATTTATTTCTAACAGAAGTGCCAAAGCTCCTTCAAAGCGAGGGTATCACAGAACAGCTTACAGATGAAGAGATGAGTATTTTTATGTTTGGATGAGGCTGTAAGGTGTAATTTCCACAAGTATTTCCTGCCGTTAAGTAGCTAATATCTTCAATGGCAGGAAATATTCCCCCGAATAAGGCATCTTGTGGCGCCGGAGCGGTGACAAGAAGTGCAATGTCAGGTTCGAGAAGGTCGGGCGGCGCAGTAAAAGATGTGAAGTCAGGTTCCGGAAGCAACGGTTCAGTGAACAGCGTGAAAGCAGGCTCGAAAAGCGCTGGGACAGCGAATAATGTAACAGGAACGAAAAGCTCGGGATCAGTGAATAGCGTGAAATCAGGATCTCAAAGTTCTGGGGCAGTGAAAGACGTAAAGTCGGGTTCAGGAAGCGCTAGCTCCGGGACAGTAAATGATGTAAAGGGAACAGGGAAACCGACTGATAAGGTCGTCAATGGAATCAGTGCAGCAGATCGGGCCAAACTTGACGGATGGGCATACCGTCCAAGCGACGAGATGTACTTAAAGTACAAGAAAACGTTTGATAATCCGAAGTACTATGATCAAAAAACGGGTGATATACAGTGGCCGCCGAATGATGGATTTAAAGGGAAGCGTGTGGAAATGATTATGGAGCCAGGAGCGGTGATTGATAGATATGGAGAGCCAGGAACAGGAAAATATTTATCTCCAGCTGGGACGCCATATGAACAACGGGCACTCGCATTGCATAGTGATAGTGCAAATTATTATCAGTATAGGGTCAAAAAACCATTTGAAGTGGAGAGTGGGGAGATTGCACCATGGTTTGATAGGCCTGGTGGTGGAACCCAGTATTATACACAGAATGTGACGATAAAGGGTGAAAATGGAAGAATCATTACTAATCCTACTGTCGAAGACTTGATTAGAGAGAAATATATTGAAGTTATTGATTAATATTACAGAGGTGTCCTTACAATGAAAATCACAATCGAACAAGCTGGATCACTCTTAAATCAAGCAGGTTATCGTGTAACAGTCGTAAACAAACATTTAAAGCAGGTTGTTCCTCCTTATGAAGGTTATGAGGAAGTAAAAAAAGACGGAGAGAAATGGGTATATAGGAGGGTATTTGTAGAACGGACAAATACCCCTTACACACAGACAATGAAAGAATTTGTAACAGAGGAGGAAGCTGCGACTTATTACTTGTTAAAGAGTTTATCTTCGCACTACCGTAATACGGTCATTACGCCTTTAAAGTTGAATCATAACATTGATTTCGATCCAGATGTTGCTGATGTGGATATGCTATATCAATCTTTACAAACAGCAGGTATTCCTAAGAGCACACTGTATTTTAATCAACCCCCTCGTGGTACTTGTATGCATCTAAGTCAAGTAAATGATAGCGAATGGATCTTATCTTTGGTATCCAAAGGAAAGATAGTGAAAAGCTCTGTTCCGATCGATGATCTTCCATGGGGGCTATTTTCAACATTTAATAGAACTTTTTTGTTGCATTTATTCCTAACAGAAGTGCCCAAACTTCTTCAAAGCGAGGGTATCACAGAACAGCTTACAGATGAAGAGATGAGTATCTTTATATTTGGATGAGGCAGTAAGGTATATTGCTTCCTGTCATTGACAAGTCATTCAATGACAGGAAACATCCCTAAAGCAAAGTATTTTAATTGAGGAGTCTGATCATCTTGGAATTTAAACTAGTTGCGGATTTACTGAATTTAGCAGGCGCAAAAACATCATATACGATTGATCGGTTAGAGCAAGTACCTTTTCCTTATGAGAATTATGCTTTGCTAAAGAAAGACGGCGATAAGTGGGTGTATGGATTTTTTGTACAAGAGAGAACGAATAATCCTTATATGTCAGTAAGAGAAACTTTTGATACAAAAGAAGAAGGAAGTAGATATTTCTTCTTAAAACAACTTTCGACTCACTTCTTTAATAGTGTTATCACTACATTCAGGCTCAAACACATCGGTTCAACGCCAGAAACCGTGGAAGACTTGTATAAATCTCTACAAATGGCGGATATTTCGCATAGAACATTTTGTGTAGACGATACGCCTTATCATACATGTGTGCATTTAAAGAAGGTAAATTCCAACGAAAGCATTTTATCTTTGGTGTCGCAAGGGAAAACAATCAAGTCTTCTATCCCGCTAGACGATTATCCATGGGCGGTACGGCTCGCGTTTCGTTCTACATTTTTGTTGCATTTGTTCCAAACAGAAGTACCGAAATTACTTCAAAGTGAAGGGTTTATTGAAACGTTCACAGATGAGGAAATGGCAACGTTTGTGTGGTGATCGGCATTTTCTGCTGTCACTGGATTATCCAGTGACAGCAGTTCCCTAAAAAGAAACCTTCCCCCGTAACCTCTCGTATATATAGTAAAAGGAGATGAACATAGATGGAGCCTAAAGAAGCCACATTAAAACCAGGAACATTTGTAGATAGACTTGGTGGTCCAGAGGGGATGTTTTTGTACCCACGCGACACACCGATTGAACAGCGGTCACTACCGCCGCATGTTTTGGTGTTCCCTTATTATTGTTATGAAGTCCTTCGTCCATTTGAAGTGGTTAGTGGTGAAACTGCACCGTGGTTCGATCAACCGGGTGGAGGAACGCAGCATATGACCAAATATACAAAAATGGTTGATCCTAGAACGGGTAAAAGTATTACTCCCACAGCTAGAGATTTAGTGCGTCTAGGGTACCTACGACTGGTCGAATTTAAGGAGGGCGCTCATAGTGAAAATGCAAGAAGTTGAACAATTATTGAATGCGACTGGAAAGCATACAGAGTGCAGAGATGGTCGGCTGATGACCGTTCCTCTACAGCAAGAAAATTATTATTTGTTGTTGGAGGGTGACGGCGGCGAGTGGGTTTACTGCCTCGCTGTACAAGATCGAACCAATCAACCATACATGGAAAATGTAGAAGTTTTCTCAACTGTAGAAGAGGGAAGCAGGTTCTTCTTTCTAAAGCAACTCGCAGAGCAGTCTTTCGAACAAATGGTTGTGGCGTTCAGTCTTGAAAATAAAGATTTAAACATTGGAGCTCAAACGTTTAATAAACAGCAATTAGAACAAGCATTCTCGACACTAGGAATGCCTGCAGGTATATTTTATGATGATGAGAAGCCAAACGGACGCGGAATTGTGCTTGAAAAGAGTGAGGGCGACTATGTTGTATCTTTTTATGGAAGAGATGGACAAAAGGTGCATTCGACCTTGCCAGTCACATTAGACTTAGCTTGCTTTTTTGCTTTCCAACAAACGTGCTTGCTTTATTTGTTTGAGAAGGCAGTGCCCGATTTATTGAAGCGAGAGAATATAGATGTGACTTTTACGGATGAAGATGTGAAGCATTTTATTTTTTAAGACGAACCCTTGGTGCCATTGACAACGACATCAAGGGTTTATACATATGCAAGATCATGCAGGAGCGCCATGACAAAAATACTTGATGCAAAAGAAGCAATCAGCATTTTAGATGAAGTCATCAAAAGAAGAGAAGACGCAGACAAGACATTCCAAACGATGGAAACGCAAGTGCGGCGTGTGATCATGGTTGGCACATTTAGCGGTGATGGTCCAGAAGCAATTCGAAACCATTTTAAATAAGTGCAACTACCAACGATACGTTCATTCCGAGGCTTTTTCAACGTATTCACAAAAGCCGTGAAACAAATGAAAAAGAACATCTTGAGCTTTGAGTCCTCGGACGCACTCGTCCGGTGAGATTTTTGGTGATACAAGTGCCAAAGGGACTCGATCGTCTGATGTTATCGACAAACCAGTCGATTTCTAATGTCAATAAAATCGCCGCATCAATCCAAGACATCATTAACATTGGAAGTTTGAACGGAACAGCGATGACAATAGATATTAAAGAAGCAAAACGACATGCCCAACAAGTGCATCAAAAATTAAGCAGCCTTGACAAAACAAACACAGCAATCATGAAAGCAGTAGAAGCACACCTGAACTCGCTCGGAAGCACTGTCAAGAAAGCAGAGAGATGGGCAAGCGCTGGCCCCGTCATGCCACCTATTTACGTGAGACAAGCACAAGCCCACTTTGAAGAGAATACGCTTCATGAACTCGCACCGAAGTCTGCCGTGGAGGTTGAGGAAGGTGAGAGTTGTACAAAAGAAGAATTAGACAGCATAGAAGATATGTCATGGTGGGATCACGTGAAATATGGCTTTAGTAAGTCAATGGACAGCTTCGTAGAAATAGGTAATTCAATTTGGGATGGCGTGGAAGACAGATCAGAAAAAGCATTTGATTCGTTTTATGACTATGGAAACCATGTCACATTTGGTCTATTTGATGCAGGTGTTAGCATGTGGGATGGGGCGCAGATGCGTTATAATGAATTTATAGACGATCCGAACGTGTTCACTTTCGTTAATTATGCCTCAATAGGCACCTATGATATGTTCGTTGGTACTGTGAATCCAGATGATCCCTATTCAACTGATCACTGGCTAAGTAGTGCAGGGTTAGCCGGATCTTTGGCAGGTGGTGCTGGATTAGCTACACGCGGTGCAGTGAGTGCCTTGAAACCGGGGGCGCGAAATTCTGGATCAGTGAACAGTGTGAAGGGCGCTGGAAAGTCAGCTGATAATAGGGGTGTTGATGATATAAGATTTTCCAATCATCCTCACGGTTCTCCGTATGCGGGAGCTAAACAAGGATCTCAATTTTTAAAAGACCTAGGTCTTCCAAGGCAACTAAGAAAAGATATAATGGAGTCATTTGATGTTAGAACGATACGAATGGATGTTGCTAGCGATAACTCCTACGGTCTCAGGTTTTATGGAGGTCCTGCAAAACCAAATGGACCATATCTGTTTGAAACGTTTGGTCCTGATATTAACCGTGCAAATTTGGCTTTGCCTCCTAATTGGAATAGTATGACAGGGATACAACAATGGCAGATACAACCAGGTACCACAATCCTTAAAGGAAACGCGGCGGGTCAAAAGAATTTCGGCTTCCAATATGTAGGTGGAGCCAAGCAAATCTGGGTTCCTAATCCTTGGGAAAACTTAAAAGAAATTAAGAGATAAGGTGTGATACATTATGAGTAAAAATAACAGTAAGAACGTTTCCTCACAAGCAATGGATAATAGAAAAACGGCAGTGAAGATGCTAATAGATGATGTTGTCAGTGATTTAGAACAAGAGATTGAGTTGCACAAAAAAGGGACAGGAACGGACGCTTCTATTCCTGTGCTATCAGAAATTCTAGGAGAGTTAAATCAAATGAAAGCTGCAATGTCTCCTGGGAAGTACTTGCCTACGTACAATTACATCATTAGAGACTCGTGGGGTATGTTTCCTCGATTGGGCGAGAAGCTATTGAAGGTATCCCATGAGTACAAAGAAAAACTGGGTTGAAAAACTGATAGATAAGGTATTGTAAAAAATCAAGACGTTTTGAAGAAGTTCTATGAACTGAGACAGGTAGAAAAGATTAAGGGCGAAGTAAAGCGATGAAAAGTCCAGCAAACTTTCAGCCTTCTTTCCCACGGGTGACCGTTGACTCTTGGGATTATAATGAGTATCTGTGCAAATCGTTACTTCTATATCAAGAATACAATGAATTGGAATCGAAATAAGCACTCGCCCCTGGTGTCATTATGTTTTGATGGGTATAGGGGCTGTTTTCTTTTTCAGGTGGATTCGGAGTAACTACACAAGCCAACATCAATCCGAAACGCCGCTGATAGCTGGTTAAATGGCTTACAGCTAGCCGGATTTACAACAGGTGGCGCCGGAGCGGTGACAAGAAGTGCGATGTCAGGATCGAGAAGATCGGGCGGCGCAGTAAAAGATGTGAAGTCAGGCGCTGGAAGCAACGGTTCAGTGAACAGCGTGAAATCAGTCTCGAAAAGTTCAGGGACAACGAATAATGTGTCAGGAACGAAAAGCTCGGGATCAGTGAATAGCGCGAAATCAGGATCTCAAAGTTCTGGGGCAGTGAAAGACGTAAAGTCGGGTTCAGGAAGCGCTAGCTCCGGGACAGTAAATGATGTGAAGGGAACAGGGAAACCGACTGATAAGGTCGTCAATGGGATTAGTGCAGCAGATCGGGCCAAACTTGACGGATGGGCATACCGTCCAAGCGACGAGATGTACTTAAAGTACAAGAAAACGTTTGATAATCCGAAGTACTATGATCAAAAAACTGGCGATATACAGTGGCCGCCGAATGATGGATTTAAAGGGAAGCGTGTGAAGACAACTATGGAGCCAGGAGCGGTGATTGATAGGTATGGGGAGCCGGAAACAGGACGATATTTATCTCCAGCAGGCACACCGTATGAACAAAGAGCTTTAGCATTGCATAGTGATAGTGCCTCATATCGCCAATATAGAGTTAAAAGACCGTTTCAAGTAGAAAGTGGAGAGATTGCACCTTGGTTTGATCGGCCCGGTGGAGGGACCCAATATTATACTGGGAATAGCCCGAAGGTACCTCATCCAGATACAGGGAAGCTTTATGAGCCTACAGTGAAAAATCTAGAGCTTCTCGGTTATATTGAGGAAATTAAATAGAGGGGTGTGTTTGTAGTGAAATTGATAGAGGCAGCACAATTATTGAATGCAGTAGGCCGAAAAACGGTATGCCATGGAAGGAAATTAGAGCAAGTAGTAGAACCCTATGAGAGTTATTACTTATTAAAAGAGGAAGAGGGAAAGTGGATTTATGGCTTGTTTATTCAAGAGAAGACGAATAAACCGTATTTAACAGACATAGAAACTTTGGCAACTGAAGAAGAGGGAAGCAAATTCTTTTTGTTGAAACAACTTTCCCGTCATTATTTTGATACTGTGATTAAGACTTTTCTTTCTCGTAAAGATTTATACATCTATGATGACACGTTTGACATTCCGCGGTTGAGGTATGCACTATCAGTTGCTGGTGTTCCTAAAGATCTTTTTTATGTAGTGGATGGGTTACACTTAACTGGACAATAATGATGAGGGGTAGCGAGATAGGAATCCAGTTTTAGGGGATATCATCCAAAAAACTAGGAAACTTCAAACGAAGCGACTTTACATTGAGTTCGGGCATGTTAGGCTAGTGGTGTAGCCAATGCTTCACCATAGCTTGGCACTTGGCGAGAAAAACATGCCCGTGGAGGCTCAATGTCAAGTTGCGCCGGTCTCGCACTTTCTCAAACCCTACCAGTTAAGGAGATGATCATGGATGGAAAAACGTCCAAGAAGACAGTTTACTGCTGAATTTAAGGCACAAATGGTCCAGCTATATCACAATGGGAAACCACGAGCAGAAATTGTTCGAGACTATGAACTCACACCATCTTCCCTAGATAAATGGATTAAACAAAGCAAGACATCAGGTTCCTTCAAAGAAAAGGATAATCGCAGCCCTGAAGAAGTCGAGCTGATTGAGTTACGTAAGAGAAATAAGTATCTTGAGATGGAGAATGACATTTTAAAGCAAGCCGCGCTGATACTAGGACGCAAGTAGATGTGATCAAGCAAAATTGTCACAAATATTCAGTTTCAGCAATGTGTCGCGTCCTACAACTCCCAAGAAGCACATACTACTATGTGTCAAAAGAACGACCAGCTGAAGACCCAATCACCGCTCGTGTCGTCGATATTTTTCACGATAATCGTCGTACTTATGGTACAAGAAGGATGAAGGCCGCCTTACAAAAAGAAGGCATTCGAGTCTCACGCCGTCGCATCGCACGAATGATGCGTGAACAGGGGTTGGTTTCCATTTACACAATCACCAACTACAAGCCACAGCGTACTCCTTGTAATGAAGATAACGTGGCAAATGAGTTGAATCGTGAGTTTGATCAACAAGAAGAAAAGAAAGTCATTGTCAGCGATTTAACCTATGTACGTGTCGGGAATCAGTTTCATTACATGTGCGTGTTAGTCGATCTATTCAATCGTGAAATCATTGGGTCAAGTTGTGGACGCAAGAAAGACGCAGCACTTGTGGCAAAAGCATTTGCATCTATTTCAGGTGACTTACGCAAACTACGATTATTTCATACAGATCGGGGATCAGAGTTTAAGAACAAACTAATCGATCAAACGCTTCATACGTTCGGCATCGAGCGCTCTTTGAGCATGAAAGGATGTCCATATGATAATGCCGTTGCAGAAGCGACATTCAAGACGATTAAGACCGAATTTGTCAGGCAATATGTGTTTGAGACGCTGGGTGACCTCGATAGAGAGCAGCGAGATTATGTCCATTGGTTTAACACAAAACGTTTACACAGTACACTTGGATATAACAGTCCGATTGAGTACAAGATAGCCCTCTAAAAATTTGTCCAATTTAGTGTTGCCATTCCAGTAGATCGGAAACCAAGCCACTGTGCGATTGTGTTAGAGACAAATGGAAACCACTATATCATTTCTTTTTATGGACAAAACGGGAAGAAAGTTTCTTCTTCTCTTCCGTTGGAGTTGCGTGAGGCTCTTTTCTTTGTATTTCAGAAAGTAGTGAAGTTGTATTTGTTTGAAACAGAAGTATTAGCTTTACTAAAAAAAGAAAATATCAATGTAATGTTTTCTGATGAAGATGTAAATTGTTTTCTTTCTATATTGTAGGAGGATCTGGATGTTATATATTGGATAAGTGACTTGCTGGGAGAGTGAGATATACTAGAACACTGCTTCGGAGGCAAAATAAATGAAGATTACAATCGAGCAGGCAGGGGTACTTTTGAATCGAGCGGGCTATCGTGTGACGGTTTTCAATAAACATTTGAAACAGGAAGTTGGCCCTTATGAAAATTACGAGGAAGTAAAAAAAAGACGGAGAGAAATGGGTATATAGGAGGGTATTTGTAGAACGGACAAATACCCCTTACACACAGACAATGCAAGAATTTGTAACGGAGGAAGACGCAGCGACTTATTACTTGTTAAGGAAGTTATCTTCGCACTATCGTAATACGGTCATTAGGCCTTTCGAGTTGAATCATAACATTGATTTTGATCCAAATGTTGCTGATGTGGATATGCTATATCAGTCTTTACAAACGGCAGGTATTCCTAAGAGCACACTGTATTTTAATCAACCCCCTCGTGGTACTTGTATGCATCTAAGTCAAGTAAATGATAGCGAATGGATCTTATCTTTGGTATCCAAAGGAAAGATAGTGAAAAGCTCTGTTCCGATCGACAACTTTCCGTGGAGCCTATCGGTGACGTTTGACAGAACTTTTTCGTTGCATTTATTTCTAACAGAAGTTCCCAAACTTCTTCAAAGTGAAGGCATCACAGAACAGCTTACAGATGAAGAGATGAGTATCTTTATATTTGGATGAGGCTGTAGAGTATATTTCACCCTGTCATTGACAAGTCATTCAATGACAGGAAACATCCCTAAAGCAAAGTATTTTAATTGAGGAGTCTGATCATCTTGGAATTTAAACTAGTTGCGGATTTACTGAATATAGCAGGCGCAAAAACATCATATACAATTGATCGGTTAGAGGAAGTGCCTTTTCCTTATGATGACTATGATCTACTAAAAGAGGAAGATGGAAAATGGGCTTATGGTGTATTTAGGCAATATATGAAGAATCAACCATACTTGGAAAAGAAGAAGATCTTTGATACGAAGGAAGAAGGGAGTCAATTCTTTTTCTTAGAAAGACTTTCTAGCCACTATTCGTTGACAGTAGTGCACCCTTTACTTGCGCGTCAAGAGTTACAGATTTATGACGCCACATTTGACATACCAAAGTTGAGACATGCGCTATCAGTAGCTGGAGCTTCTCAAGATCTTTTTTATGTAGACGAGGAACCAGACCATCGGGCGATTGTGCTGGAAACAAAAGAAGAAGACTACTCTATTGCTTTTTATGGGGAGAGAGGAGAGAAAATTTTTTCACATATTCCGGGCTCTATTATAGTACATGCTGATGCTACTGCCGAAGAAATAGAGAAGAAATTTGCTGAGGCTCCTCCACTGGAGTTGCGTGAAGCCCTTTTCTTTGTGTTTCAGAAAGTAGTAAAGCTACATTTGTTTGAAACAGAAGTGTTAGCTTTGCTTAAAGGAGGAAATGTGAACGTGACATTTACCGATAAAGACGTTGAACGTTTCATTAGTTGATAAACATATGCTTGTTGTCATTGGGATATCGACTTATCCAGTGACAGCACTTCCCTAAAAAAAGAAACCTTCCCCCGTAACCTCTCGTATATATATAGTAAAAGGAGATGAACATAGATGGAGCCTAAAGAAGCCACATTAAAACCAGGAACATTTGTAGATAGACTTGGTGGTCCAGAGGGAATGTTTTTGTATCCACAAGACACACCGATTGAACAGCGGTCACTCCCGCCGCATGTTTTGGTGTTCCCTTATTATTGTTATGAAGTCCTTCGTCCATTTGAAGTGGTTAGTGCTGAAATTGCACCGTGGTTCGATCAACCGGGTGGAGGAACGCAGCATATGACCAAATATACGAAAATCGTTGATCCTAGAACGGGTAAAAGTATCACTCCCACAGCTAGAGATTTAGTACGTCTAGGTTACCTACGACTGGTCGAATTTAAGGAGGGCGCTCACAGTGAAAATGCAAGAAGTTGAACAATTATTGAATGCGACCGGGAAGCATACAGAATGCAGAGACGGTCGGCTGATGACCGTTCCGTTACCATATGAAAATCATTATATATTACTAGAAAACGACGGTAAGTGGGTGTATGGGCTTGCTGTACAAGATCGAACCAACCAACCGTACATAGAGTGACCCGGTCAAGCAAAATTGTAACACCGCCTAGAAAAAATAAGTTGTCCTCATTGGAAGAGCGCCTGCCATCATTCGGAAATGAAACGGGCAGATTTCCATGTAAAAATTCCAGTAAATCATTCGAAGTTCAACCCGAGCGATTTTACATGGAGAGGCGGGCGTGTTAGCCTGGTGCGGTGTAGCCAAGCCTTATTTTAGCTTGGATCTTGGCGGGGAACACATGCCCGTAGAGGCTCCATGTCAAAGCGCGATGCAACTGCTCACACCCCCTTCGAGGGACGTGCAGTCATTCCTCAAGTTAGTTAACAAGCCTGAACTTCCATAGGCGTTTTACCTCCAAGCGAACTGTGAGGACGGATATGATGATAATATCGGAAAATATAGTCCTCGATGAGCCATTTTAAATGACGTGTGTTTCTAATCACAAAATGATTTAGGTGTTCATTTTTCATTTTGCCGAAAAAAGATTCCATCGGTGCGTTGTCATAAGGGCATCCGGCGCGACTCATGCTTTGTATGACACCGTTTTGCTTACAAAACTCAGTGAAAGCTTTAGAGGTGAACTGGACTCCTTGATCACTGTGTAAGATCAATCCTTTTTTAGGCGCATGTTTCTGCAGTGCTTCTTGTAACGTTTCAATTGCAAGGTCAGCGGTGATATGTGAATCCGTCTTTGTGGCGACAATGCTACGATTGCTCAAATCCAAAATGGAACAGTTATAACGGACTTGTCCGTTCGCTAAATGAAGGTACGTAAAGTCAGTGCACCACCGTTGATCCGTATGAGCAACGACAAAATTTCTGTTTAAAAGGTTCGGAAAGACGCTGTGCTTCTTCCCTTTCACATAAGGCGGCTTTCGCTTATATGCAATAGAACGCAGCCCTAGTTCTTTCATGTACTTGTGCACAGTAAGTAGGCTACATGTGTATCCCTCATGAGCCAGCCTTTTATGGATCATACGGTAGCCCATTTTCCCGCCATAACGGTGGAAAATGTCTTTAATACACGCACTGATCGCCGCTTTTCTTTCTTGTTGTTTTGCTCGTCGTTTCTTTCTGTGATTGTAGTAGGCATTGGGTGATAGTCGGAAACGTCGTAGTAGCCATCGCACACCAAATTCCTTGGCATTTTCGTCGATGAATTGATAAATTAGTTCTCGCTTTCCTTCGCAAAGAATGCTGCCGCCTTTTTTAAGAAGAGGTTTTCCTTTTCTAGTTCCTCATTTTGTTTTTCTAATTGTGCTAGTCGGTCATATACGCTTTTTGCACGTTCTTCATCAATTTGATTGGATTCATTGCATTCTTTGCGGTATTGCTTCACCCAATGATTGAGGGTCCCATGCCCCAAACCATATTCTTTTGCTAAACTTCCCATGCTTCGTCCCTCTTCAAGGTGCATCCGGACGAGTTTTTCCTTGAAGATTGCGTCATAATGTTTTTTACTCATTTTGTAACACCACTTTCTGTTGGTTTGATTATACATCTTTTCCTCATGTGGTGTTACAACTTCACTATATCATGTCAGAGAACATAGAAGTTTTCTCAACTGTAGAAGAGGGAAGCAGGTTCTTCTTTCTGAAACAACTCGCAGAGCAGTCTTTCGAGCAAATGGTTGAGGCGTTCAGCCTTGAAAATAAAGATTTAAACATTGGAGCTCAAACGTTTAATAAACAGCAATTAGAACAAGCATTCTCGACACTAGGAATGCCTGCAGGTATATTTTATGATGATGAGAAGCCAAACGGACGCGGAATTGTGCTTGAAAAGAGTGAGGGCGACTATGTTGTATCTTTTTATGGAAGAGATGGACAAAAGGTGCATTCGACCTTGCCAGTCACATTAGACTTAGCTTGCTTTTTTGCTTTCCAACAAACGTGCTTGCTTTATTTGTTTGAGAAGGCAGTGCCCGATTTATTGAAGCGAGAGAATATAGATGTGACTTTTACGGATGAAGATGTGAAGCATTTTATTTTTTAAGACGAACCCTTGGTGCCATTGACAACGACATCAAGGGTTTATACATATGCAAGATCATGCAGGAGCGCCATGACAAAAATACTTGATGCAAAAGAAGCAATCAGCATTTTAGATGAAGTCATCAAAAGAAGAGAAGACGCAGACAAGACATTCCAAACGATGGAAACGCAAGTGCGGCGTGTGATCATGGTTGGCACATTTAGCGGTGATGGTCCAGAAGCAATTCGAAACCATTTTAAATAAGTGCAACTACCAACGATACGTTCATTCCGAGGCTTTTTCAACGTATTCACAAAAGCCGTGAAACAAATGAAAAAGAACATCTTGAGCTTTGAGTCCTCGGACGCACTCGTCCGGTGAGATTTTTGGTGATACAAGTGCCAAAGGGACTCGATCGTCTGATGTTATCGACAAACCAGTCGATTTCTAATGTCAATAAAATTGCCGCATCAATCCAAGACATCATTAACATTGGAAGTTTGAACGGAACAGCGATGACAATGGATATTAAAGAAGCAAAACGACATGCCCAACAAGTGCACCAGAAATTAAGCAGCCTTGACAAAACAAACACAGCAATCATGAAAGCGGTAGAAGCACACTTGAACTCGCTCGGAAGCACTGTTAAGAAAGCAGAGAGATGGTCAAGCGCTGGTCCCGTCATGCCACCTATTTACGTGAGACAAGCACAAGCCCATTTTGAAGAGCATACTCTTCATGAACTCGCACCGAAGTCTGCCGTGGAGGTTGAGGAAGGTGAGAGTTGTACAAAAGAAGAATTAGACAGCATAGAAGATATGTCATGGTGGGATCACGTGAAATATGGCTTTAGTAAGTCAATGGACAGCTTCGTAGAAATAGGTAATTCAATTTGGGATGGCGTGGAAGACAGATCAGAAAAAGCATTTGATTCGTTTTATGACTATGGAAACCATGTCACATTTGGTCTATTTGATGCAGGTGTTAGCATGTGGGATGGGGCGCAGATGCGTTATAATGAATTTATAGACGATCCGAACGTGTTCACTTTCGTTAATTATGCCTCAATAGGCACCTATGATATGTTCGTTGGTACTGTGAATCCAGATGATCCCTATTCAACTGATCACTGGCTAAGTAGTGCAGGGTTAGCCGGATCTTTGGCAGGTGGTGCTGGATTAGCTACACGCGGTGCAGTGAGTGCCTTGAAACAGGGGGCGCGAAATTCTGGATCAGTGAACAGTGTGAAGTCAGGTTCGAGAAGCCCCAGACCAGCAAAGGGTGCGTCGGCAGGTGCGGTCATTTCTGGCGCAGCATCAAATGCATTTAGATCAATTCGAAACGCCGCTGATAACTGGTTAAACGGTTTGCAGCTAGCTGGGTTTACAACAGGTGGCGCCGCAGCGGTGACAAGAAGTGCGATGTCAGGATCGAGAAGATCGGGCGGCGCAGTAAAAGATGTGAAGTCAGGCGCTGGAAGCAATAGTTCAGTGAACAGCGTGAAATCAGGCTCGAAAAGCGCTGGGACAGCGAATAATGTGTCAGGAACGAAAAGCTCGGGATCAGTGAATAGCGCGAAATCAGGCTCGAAAAGCGCTGGGACAGCGAATAATGTAACAGGAACGAAAAGCTCGGGATCAGTGAACAGCGTGAAATCAGGCTCGAAAAGCGCTGGGACAGCGAATAATGTAACAGGAACGAAAAGCTCGGGATCAGTGAATAGCGCGAAATCAGGATCTCAAAGTTCTGGGGCAGTGAAAGACGTAAAGTCGGGTTCAGGAAGCTCTAGCTCTAGGACAGTAAATGATGTGAAGGAAACTGGGAAATCGGCTGATAAAGCTGTCAATGAAATTAGTGCGGCAGATCAGACCAAGCTTGATTCGTGAGATTTTAAGCCTCTAAGTGACGATCATTACTTAACGAATAAGAGCGTTTTTGATGATCCAAAATACTACAATCAAAAAAATGGAGCTATTGAATGGCCTCCAAAGGATGGTGCGAAAGGGCCTATTACTAAAGCAGAATTGCCGCCAGGAACGGTGATTGACCGCTACGGGAGTACAGACGGAACCTTTTTCTCTCCTGAGGGAACGCCGTATGAGCAACGTTCACTAGCTTTGCATAGTGATGGGGCGCCTTATCACAAATATAAAGTTGTGAAACCTTTACCTGTTGAACAAAGCGAAATTGCACCATGGTTTGGACGTCCAGGTGGTGGAACGCAATTTAATACTGCAAACCTTAGTAAGGACTTTAAATTGACTGACCCGAATACAGGGGAGCTTTTGAAGCCATCTGTAAAGAATTTGCTGAGAGAGGGTTATATTGTAAAAATCGATTAGAGAGGAAGATTTAAATGAATATTACACGTAACCAAGTGTCTATGCTTCTGGATAAGGTTGGATGCAAAACGATTGTTTCAGCAAACTCTATCAAGGTAGAAGAAATGCCGTATGAAAACTACCATGAATTACGAAAAGAAAATGGGAAGTGGTTGTATGGGTTAGTCTATGCAGAACGGACTAATTCCCCCTACCTGGACGTCGAGAAAGAATTTGTAAGTGAAAATGAGGCTACCACTTATTTCTTGCTCGACATGCTTTCTTATCATTATGTTAACAAAAAAATTACTTCTTTTGAGAAACAACATCCAGAGTTTGAACGTGGTACAAGCTCATTTACCGTACAGGAACTGTATAAAGCTTTACAGCTTGCTGGTATTCCAAAAGATACATTTTGTGTTGATGGCTTCCCTAAGCATACGTGCATCCATTTAAAGAAAGTAAATGATGCTGAATATGTTTTGGCGATACTATCTAACGGGAAAGAGGTTTACTCTACAATCCCACTTGATTTAGAGTGGGCGCTCTCTTTGGCGTTTCTTCGGACATTTCTGTTGCATTTATTTCAGACAGAAGTGCCAAAGCTACTTCAAAGTGAGGGAATCACTGAAACGTTTACAGATAAGGAAATGGCGATATTTTCTTTTGGAGTAAAGTAAATCAGTTGTTCCCTGCCGTTACTATATGTTGATCAGTGTATAACAATAAACGAACTCTTGTTGTCGTTATGCGGATAAGGGGCTGCCGCTGAATCAAGCAGTAACAGTTCTTCCTTTAAAAGAAACCTTCCCTCGTAACCTCTCGTAACGGAGGAAGCTGCGACTTATTACTTTTTAAGGAGCTTATCTTCTCATTACAATCATACAATTGTCACTCCTTTCAAATTGAAGCATAAAATCGATTTTCACCAAGATATATCTGATGTAACCTTGTTATGCAAATCTTTACAAGAAGCAGGTGTTCCTAAGAATAGATTTTATTTTAATCAATCTCCCGTTGGTACCTGCATGCATTTGAGTCAGATAAATGACAGTGAATGGAAGAAATCTCTGGTTTCTGACGGGAGAGTTGTGATAAGTCTGATGCCGTTTGATGATTTTGCATGGGGTGTATTTGCAGTATTTATTGATACGTTTTTGTTGCATTTATTCCTAACAGAGGTGCCTAAACTCCTTCAAAGCGAGGGTATCACAGAACAGCTTACAGATGAAGAGATGAGTATTTTTATATTTGGGTAAGGCTGAGTATATTTCTCCCTGTCATTGAATGACTATTTTCAATGACAGGGTGCATTACCGAAGAAAGTATTCGAATCGAGGAGTCTGATCATCTTGGAATTTAAATTAGTTGCCGATTTGCTGAATTTCGCGGGAACCAAAACAGCATATACGACTGATCGGTTAGAGCAAGTGCCTTTTCCTTATGAAAATTATTATTTGTTGAAGAAAGATGGTAATAAGTGGGCGTATGGATTGTTCATACAGGAGCGCACGAATAATCCTTATTTATCAAATGTGAAAATCTTTGATACAAAAGAAGAAGGAAGTAGACATTTCTTCTTAAAACGCCTTGAAAGCCATTATTTTACTATTATTATCCAACCTTTGCTGTCAAGGAAAGAGTTACAGATTTATGACGACACATTTGACATACCAAAGTTGAAGCATGCGCTGTCAGTTGCTGGTGTGTCTGACGATCTTTTTTATGTAGATGAAGAGCCTGATCATCGAGCGATTGTGCTGGAAACAAAAGGAGAGGACTATTCTATTGCTTTCTATGGGGAGAAAGGAGAGAAAATCTCCTCATACGTCCCTCGTTATATCATGGTACATTCTGACGCTACTCCTGATGAAGTAAAGGAAAAAATTGCCGCTGCTCCCCCGTTGGAATTGCGTGAAGCGCTTTTCTTTGTATTTCAGAAAGTAGTAAAGTTACACTTGTTTGAGACAAGAGTATCAGCTTTACTAGAGAAAAATTTATGTCCATCCTGGATAAATTACGACACAAAAGCAGGAAGGATGATTTTTAGGTCGTGGAAAGCGTTGATGTGTTTTTTTCGTGGGAAAGAGAATGTAGTTGTAACGTTTACTGATGAGGACTTAGATTGTTTTCTTACCATTTTAGGATAATCTGTTGAGGTTTGAATGAATTATTGTGAGAATGCCCCGAACAAGCCACGTACTTTTTGAAAAACTCTGTTGTCATTGAATCAACAGTTCCCTAAAAAAAGAAACCTTCCCCCGTAACCTCTCGTATATATAGCAAAAGGAGATGAACGTAGATGGATGCTGAAAAAACGATATTAAAGCCAGGTACGCTGGTAGACAGGTACGGCAGTCCAGAGGGCATGTTTTTGTACCCGGAGGATATAGCGATTGAACAGCGGTCATTGCCGCCGCATAGTTTAGAGGCGCCGTATTTTTGTTATGAAGTCCTTCGTCCATTTGAAGTGGTGAGCGGTACAATTGAACCGTGGTTCGGTCAACCAGGTGGCGGGACGCAACATGTTATGATGGATATGAAAATGGTTGATCCTAAGACAGGAAAAACAATCACACCGACAGTGAGACATTTAGTGCGTCTAGGGTACTTACGACTGGTCGAATTTAAGGAGGGCGCCCACAGTGAAAATGCAAGAAGTTGAACAATTATTGAATGCGACCGGGAAGCATACAGAGTGCAGAGATGGTCGGCTCATGACCTTTCCTTTACATTATGAAAATTATTATTTGTTGTTGGAGGGCGATGGGGGCGAGTGGGTTTACTGCCTCGCTGTACAGGACCGAACCAACCAACCGTACATGGAAAATGTAGAAGTTTTCTCAACTGTAGAAGAGGGAAGCAGGTTCTTCTTTCTGAAACAACTTGCAGAGCAGTCTTTCGAGCAAATGGTTGTGGCGTTCAGCCTTGAAAATAAAGATTTAAACATTGGCACTCAAACATTTAACAAAAAGCAATTAGAACAAGCTTTCTCGACACTAGGCATGCCTGCAGGTATATTTTATGATGATGAGAAGCCAAACGGACGCGGAATTGTGCTTGAAAAGAGTGAGGGCGACTATGTTGTATCTTTTTATGGAAGAGATGGACAAAAGGTACATTCGACCTTGCCAGTCACATTAGACTTAGCTTGCTTTTTTGCTTTCCAACAAACGTGCTTGCTTTATTTGTTTGAGAAGGCAGTACCCGATTTATTGGCGCGAGAGAATATCAATGTGACTTTTACTGATGAAGATGTGAAGCATTTTATTAGTTAATAAGTGAGCCATTGTGGTTCATGACGTATTTAGGTAAAGATGAAGTAGAGTGTCTCGAAAGCACAAGTTCATTTGAATTTAGAAGGAATGCCAAAAAGCGGCAGGGATTATATGATCCTGTCGCTGTGCATCCACAATATTGCACATCTCCTTTTGAGAGGTTAAGGGGTTATTTGTCTTTTAATTCTTTGTAGGTGTTTAAAAATGGTTGGTGATACTTCTCTTCCGCTTGTTTTCTTGCTGTTGCAGCTTCTTCAAGAGTATCAAAAGTGCCTAAAGGGATTGTTTTTCCTTTGATAGTGATTCGGGCAATATATTTTGTGGATTTCTTGTACTGTTTAATTGAAACACCTTTTACACCCGATCTGTTATCCGTTCTGGTTTTAGTTGTCAAAGTACAAATGCGTGCCCCGACTTCTTTTTCATGTTTCTTGTTTGTTTCGACAAGTCTTTTCCCATGTTCTTGATACAGATCTTTTGGTAAACAGCCACACGATCTTGTTGCTCCCAAGATTAATGCTGTTCGTTCGATTTCAACAATGTTTTTGCATTCGCATTGACATTCCCAATGCCTACGTCTGCCTTGTTTGTTTCTTCTTTCGGATCGTTTTATAGCAGTCAGACGACCAAATTGCATGCCTGTTAAGTCATGTACTCGTCTCTCTCCTGCATCTTTTAATAAACAGCCGCATGACCGTGTTTTACCACTTTTCAAGGATTGTGTATCTGTTGTTCTTTTTCCACCGCATTCACAATGACATGTCCAATAGTGGCGGCGCTTGTTAGGGCGATCAGGTGCTTTTTTGATCACAGTTAGCCGGCCAAACTTTTTGCCTATCAAATCCATAATAATCGTTCTCCTTTTCACGTTAGTCGGTAGGTTAGTATTGGTACCGCGCACGTGGAGTGAGGAATCACAAGTTTTTCCACTAAAAATATTTTAACGTACAGTGTGATGGAGCGCAATCATGTTTTTGAAACCCCAAAAAACAACACCCCTAAATCATCTTAATATTTTAATATTAAATACCAATAAGTTTATCAAAAAACTATTGAAACTACATAGTATAAAACGTATAATGAAGTAGGAAATATCGTATCATTTCGCTAAAAAATACATAGGCTGTGTCAGTCTTTGTAAAGAATGGAGAGGAGAATCAAGATGAAACGTTTCTTTGTTGCGCTTATTGTAATGTTATTTGCGCTCAGCGGCGTACTGTTCGAGGGAGGACAGGCGCGGGCAGAGCAAGAGAAGCCATTTGATCCAAATGATTTCTCTACTTATGGAACCGGTTTAAAAGATTCGCCTCCGACGAAAGACATGGAACCTTATGTTCCAGAACAAGCATTTGTAACGGAAGAGGAATTAAAGAAGCGTGCCTTTTCTCAAGACGGAAATGGCATCCAGGTGTTGCCTTCAGAAGTAGACCTTCGTCCTTATTTTGCGCCGGTGCGTAGCCAAGGTCCGTTTGGTACTTGTGTTGCGTTTGCGACGACGGGCTTACGAGAGTACTATATTGGAAGAGCGACAGAGGCAAGAGGGAGCGATATTACGCATTTGTCGCCAGGTTTCATTTACTATCCAAGTGGTCCAGACGACGGGATGCACTTCTACACGGCATTTGACATTTTGAGAACGTACGGTGTGCCGCCAGAAAGTGAGCGTCCGTTTGATTTGAATCGTGACAACACAGACCAGTTCCAGCAGCCACATACGCCAGTACAACGGGAAAATGCATTGCCATACAGAATCAATGGCTTCCGGTATATCTCTGGTCGTACGATGGTAGATCAGATTAAACAAGCGGTTGCAAATGGCAATCCTGTTATGGCAGCAATTAATGTTTATCCAAACTTTGACGCTACACCGAAGTCTGGCATTACACCGCCAGTCGAAGAAAGAAAATCTCGTGGTGGACATGCAGTTGTGGTCACAGGTTATGATGAGGAGAACGAGTGGTTTATTGTCCGTAATAGTTGGGGAACAGGTTTTGGTGATGGCGGCTATGCGTACATTAAATATGATATTTTAAGAGACTTAAGCAGCGGCTATTCTTATGTGGCTGATGTGCGTACGCGTCATTATCCACCACAAGGAGTAAATGTGTCTACGTATCACGTTGATTCTGATTACGCGATGCTTTCGGTATCGGCTATGAATGTGGATCAGTTTGAATTATACCGTGATGGCGAGCTCGTGGGCACATTCCGGAATAGAACGGTGATCAACACAGGTCTTGAACCGGACAAAGAGTACACTTATCATGTTGTTGCCAAAAATGGTTATGGGAAGACGAGAAGCATGAACATTCCGATTCGCACAATTGTAGTAGAAGAAACCCCTGTACTCGAAGAAGCAAGCTAAAACTGGGTCACAGTGAGCGTCTATCTCTAAGGAGATGGGCGCTTTTTATTTGATTTGGGATCGCTATTTAAAAAAAATATTTACAAATCTTTTAGTAGACTTCACTTTAATTTAACTGAAAATTAACACATGTAGGTGCACAATGGATGAAAGGGGGCGATTGTGTGAGAAGAGTCATCAAGCTACTTGTTTGTGTGTTCATATTGTCGGTTTTTTCGTCTGTCTCTGCTGCTCAGGAACGTATTTACCCAGAGGATTTCAAAATACTGACCCATAACGTGTATTTTCTTCCGCGTAGCTTATTTCCTAACTGGGGGCAGCTAGAGCGGGCAGATTTGATCGCGGACGCACACTACATGGACGGTCATGACGTGATTATTTTTAGTGAGCTGTTTGACAATGGCGCTTCTAACCGATTGCTCAACAACATCTCAAATCAATATTCAGACCAAACACCAGTGTTAGGACGCGGTCGATCAGGTTGGGATGATACCCGCGGTAGCTATTCATCGCTTACGCCAGAAGATGGCGGTGTATCGATTGTGAGTAAGTGGCCCATTTTGGAAAAGATCCAGTACGTTTATAAGGAAGCTTGTGGGTCGGATTGGTACGCAAATAAGGGGTTTGTTTACGTAAAGATTGAAAAGCAAGGGCAAATGTATCATGTCATTGGCACGCACATGCAATCTGAAGATGAGGGATGCGCCACTGGCGAGGCGCGGTCCGTGCGACGTTCTCAAATGCAAGAAATAAGCGATTTTATCGCGGAAAAAGACATCCCTATAGAAGAGGCACTGTGGATTGGTGGCGATTTAAATGTGGTCAAGTCATCTTCTGAATATACGGAGATGCTCTCTCAACTTAATGTGACTGCGCCACGTGAATACACAGGTTTTTCTTCTACGTGGGATCCAGCGACAAATGGGATTGCACAGTACAATTATCCAGGTGGTGAATCCGAGCATTTAGATTATATTTTAGTGGAAAAGGACCATGCACAGCCACGAAACTGGCAAAATCAATCCTTGTACGTAAAATCACCTTGGTGGACTGTCACGTCTTGGTTTAAGAAATACACGTATAACGACTACTCTGACCATTATCCAGTCGCCGGTTTTTCTAAGGAATTTTGACTTGTGTAAGTGTCATAGTGTGGGATGACAACGTCTTGCGTACAGATCTTGGAAAAAATATCTTTTTCGACGTGAATAGTGTGATATTTTTTCACAAAGAGACAGCATCTTTCTTTCAACATCGGTATGATAGATAGAAAAGCTTGTTGTCTTAGAATAGATGAGTGAGGGTGACCTCATTCCATTCTAGGATAGGAAGAAAAGTCCGATGGGCGATGGAGGGATGTGTAGATGAGGCATTATGAACTCTATTTACTCGATCAAGCAGTTGCTGCATCATATTTAGGGCAAGAAGCAACATTGTTTCAACTTTTTGAGGAGTTTTCTCATGCGTCAGCGAATGAGCGGGTGCAATTAGAAAAACAGATCCATTATATTACAAGACCTATCCCGAAGTTGGCATTGGATGAAACGATCAGTCGATATTGTTATGAGATTGATGAAGGGGTATATACGACGTACGTACAGAGAGGGCGTGCACATCGTTGCCAACTGAAAATAAAAGAGAGGGTCGTATTCGTCTCTGCTGAGGGAGATACATACACAGAGACGGTTATGTTTGACTTATTAAAGAGTGTGGATGGTTTGTTCTTTGCTGTGAATGTGAGGGAAGGAAGATTTGGTTGGTTGCAACCACTTGCGAAAGAACGCGTGTATTAGGCGCGTTTTTCTTTTTGTGCCTTTTAAAACATGCCATTTTAAGGTATAATAGATGAGATTCTATTATGTACATAGGAACAATGGTTGAAGGAGGCAAGAAAGATGTGGATCCATATTATTGGTTATACGCTTGCGGTAATTGCGGGGGTCGCAATCGGTTTCTTTGTAGCACGGAAGACAATGATGTCTTATTTGAAAAAGAATCCACCGATTAATGAACAAATGTTACGCGTAATGATGATGCAAATGGGGCAAAACCCGTCGCAAAAGAAAATCAATCAGATGATGAAGGCCATGCAAAAGCAACAGTCGAAATAAAACAATCCCTCGTCTGACCATTAAGGCGAGGGATTGTTTTGTGTGCGGTCGAGCAAATGTTCGTAAGGCGTTAGATCAATGTTTTTCTCATTTAATTTTTTGATGAGAAATTTGTGATCACGCTTGGGGGTTGCGATAATGTAACCACGAATGATTGTGTCCAAAGTGAGGGTCGTGGCTTTTTCTTTTAAAGCGAGCTCACTAATCTTCCCGGCAATTTTTTCTTTCGCGACATCACGGAAGAGCTGTGGGACAGGTTCTACAAGCTCATTTAAAAGGGTGCGCTGTTCATCTTGCCACAGAGGTAATGCTTGTTGAATATAATATTCTTGCCAGTCTAACGTTGATTTTCCGTCTGCTTTAGGGAGGCGTTTTAAAAACTTGCGGAACATAAAGAAACCACCGATTAACATGAGTCCGAGTAAGATGAATGCCCATAAAATAATAAATCGCATAAACCATGAGCCAGGCATGATGTTCTCCCCCCCTTAGGATAAAATTTTGCTTAGATTATGTAGGATGTTCAGAGGCGTACGAAGAAAAAGCTGCCTTTTTTCACTTTACCATAAAACGGTTGGGAAGGCTACTGACGCTAGGAAACTGAAAATGTTGCTGTTTTTTCGGATTTTTCCTTTCCGCATCGGCTGTTTGTTTGATACAGTATCATTATAGAGAAAAAAGCTCAAAGGAGACTGGTATTTATGGAAGCAGAGAAGCCCCAAAGCCGAGCAAAGCCTGCGTGGCTTAAATGGTTCATTCGAATCGTATTGGCTTATATTGCGTTATTGGCGCTCATATTATCTATCACAATTATTACAGTAACAGGCACTTTTACGCTCATTGTGTTAGAAGGATTTACAGGGAATGCAGGACTAAGGGAATTTTCTGAGCGTTTTTTTATTCCCACGTCTGAATTTTTATGGCATCTCTTTATTTGGCTTGTGCCAGGGTTGTCATAGGTGATTGGATGGCTGTTGTAGACGTTGTCTGGATGAGTGCTCTTTTTTTACTGTTTTTATTAGCTGGCGTATTTGGCGGAATCACGTTAACGGCTTTCATGCGCGGAAATAAACATCTGTTAAAATGGAGCATTCCGCTTGCGTTGTTGTGTGCAATATTGTTTATCATTCTAATGTTTGTTGTGCTATTTCAATGAGAGGTGACTTATGGAGAAACTTGTGCAAGCAAAATATAAAACAGGTCGTTATATTGGTAAGCTCCTTACGATTGAAGAAGAGAATGCGCGTGCACTCATTCAAGTGCTCGCAGTGCTGAGGCATCCAAACCAAGGTGACTTGCATCATCCTAAGCAAATAGATGTCCCGCTGTTTCACCAACGGAAAGCACTGGCATATTTAGAAAAGACATGGGTGCCTGACTCGACTGTAAAGCCTTATACAGAAGAGGTGCCAGACTACGCTGCGTCGTTGCAAACCGCTTGGTGCAAGCAAATGGATGATTTGAAGAAGGATGAGGATAACGCATGGTGCAAACAAAGCATCGCTGCGCTTGTATTACTACGGAAAGAGTATAAATTTCCTCATAATGAAGGACGTCTTGACTAGAGACGCCCTTTTTTGATTTATTGTATGTCTAGCTGCATAAAAGTTCCCTTGTGTTTTCATTACATGATGCACGATATTCTTGCAGATGGTTTAGTAAACTGTCTAATTCTTGGGAGCATTTAACGGTTTGTGAAGCATTTAAGCCGTGCTTTTCAGCAAGCATCATCATTTCTTGTCGTTTCACTTCGATATTCATGTCCATATCAATCATCTTGTCCACTCCATCTGTGCATTTTTCAATCCACTCTGTATTATAGCGTATTTTCCCGAGAAGCCAACCTATTCAACAAAAGAAGTCAAACAAAATAAGTATTAGCGACTGTTCGACAGCTTCTTTGTCGTGTATTTCTAGATTTGCTAAAAAAAACTGTTGAAAATGATTCTCATTATCGTTATGATAGAAAAGTACATTTAAATAGGGGGAGATCATATTGTTTTTACAAATGAAGACGTTGGTTGTTGAAGAAGGTTATAGTGAAGCGATGGTTGAAAAATTTGCAGCAGAGGGCATCATCGAAGAACAACCAGGATTTATTGATTTATCGGTTGTGAAGAAGCGGAAGAAAAAACAAGGAAACGAAGAATTGCTCGTGTTGATTCGCTGGGAATCAGAAGCCGATTGGCAAGCGTGGGAGACGTGTGACGTGCACTTGGCGGGACATCGTGCCAATCGAGGGAAGCCAAAACCTTCATATATTTTAGATGGAACACAATACGTGTATCACCAAATTGGGTATAAATCTTATCGAAAGCCTGACCATTCATAAACATATATCGGTATAAAAAACGGGGGAGTGCCCGTTTTTTTATACCGATCCATTGATAATGATTATCATATTCATTCGCTTCAGAAAGGGATTGTGAAAAGCCATGTCAAATGAGAAACAAGTTGCCGAAAATGCTACGTTTCAAGCTTTCTTAAATAGCTATTCACGTGAAGTGTATGCAGGAGAACTGTATACCCTATCACAATGGCGAGAAATATGCCCATATGACAAGTATATGAAAGGTGCTCATGTGCTTGTACTGTCATTGCGATCGATGTCTACTCGACTTGTCATTGACGTGTGTCACTATTCGCTTGTAGGTAGGCATTCTTTTGGACAAGTGTTACGTGAGGCGTCGGAAGGAGCTTGGATTCTCGTAGAAAAGTTAGCAGCTGTCATTTTATTATTGCAGGAAATGCAACATCGTCCGTTAACACTTGGACAAGCTCCTTGCTTTGATGAATGCTTAACGCGTCTGATGGAAAGTTACCAGGCAATTGCTTACTACGTGTTGCAAAGAAGTGGGGAAGGAGAAGGTTTATACGATTGGCAGCAATCATTTATCGAATCGGAACAAGCGTTATTATTTGGTCACTGGTTGCATCCGACACCTAAAAGCAGGCAAGGAATGGCGATGTGGCAACAAACATATTATGCCCCTGAGCTCAAGGGAGCGTTTCAGTTGCATTATTTTCAAGTGGATGCTTGTATGATTCGGCAAGACACGGCACTAGACGTGCCAGCAACAACACTTGTTTGGCAGGAACTGGCGGACTTTGTTCCTAATATGACCTATGACCCGCAACGTCCAGTCGTTCCGATGCACCCACTGCAAGCGCAATGGTTATTACAGCAATCCTACGTACAAGAAGCGATACATAAAGGGATGCTCACATATATGGGTCCTCTGGGCAAACCATTTACAGCGACTTCATCTATTCGAACGGTTTACAGTCGGCGCAGTGCGTGGATGTTCAAATTTTCTATTCCAGTGAAAGTGACGAATTCTGTTCGTGTTAGTCGCATGAATGAACTGCGGGCGGGTGTCGCGGTGGCACGTTTGCTGCAAAAAACAGGGTCGTTCAACCAACGTACGTCTTTTCATATCATCCATGATCCTGCCTACATGACACTCGCTTGGCCAGGTATGCGTGAAAGTGGATTTGAAGTGATTTTACGTAAAAATGTATTTTCACCACCGCACGACAAAGGGATCTCTCTCGTTGCGACCCTTGTCCAAGAGCCGTTGCCGCCGTATCATTCTAAACTTGCATCCTTGATCAAGGCGTTGGCTCAAAAAGAAGGACGAAGCACAGAAGAGGTTGCTCTTGACTGGTATCGCTTATATATTAAACAAGCGATATTCCCGCTCATCCAATTATATGATGAACTTGGATTGGCACTTGAGGCGCACCAGCAAAATAGTTTACTTGATATACGGACGGGTTATCCGAATGCGAGTTATTACCGTGATAACCAAGGGTATTATTTGGCATCGTCTTATCGGGGGGAATTGTTACAAAAAGAACCGTCACTAGCAGATTTACCGGAGTTGTTTTTTGAGGAGTCGTTAATTGCCGATCGTTTTGGCTACTATTTATTCCAAAATCAAGCATTCTCGATCATTCAACGACTGGCAACGGATGGATTTGCGGACGAGCCCTTTCTATTAGGTGAACTCAAATGTCAGTTGCAACAATTACAACGAACGCTGTCTGGGGCAGGAAAACGTTTCCTCACCCATTTGTTTGAGAAAGACAATCTTGCATTCAAAGCGAATTTACTCACGTGCTTTCATGATATAGACGAGTTAACGACGCCGCTTGAACAGGCAGTTTATACAACGACACCGAATCCATGGAAAGAAAAAAATGTAGCTGAATGGAGAGGGGGCATCCAAGTTGGGGCGACAGCAACAAGAGACGCATAATGCGTTACGCATTCGCCGTCAACTCGTCGAGGCAATGTTGTTTGAAGGGATATTTCCTTGTACAGAAAAGTTGCTTCCTGATGGACGAACGTTATTCATCATTCATGCAACAGAAGAAGAGTATCATTGCATTGGGAAGCGCACGGCGTTTGGGCGGATTCGTTTAGCGGAAAAACTGATGACGATGATCAGTGATGGCCATTTGGAAGCAGAAGTTACAATAGAAGCGTTGCTATCATCACTGGCAAAAGCGGGGAATATTGCCCAGCTGTCAGAAGAATTAACGCGTACCCGTTTGTTAGCAGACTATAATGAAGCACATTTACCAAAACAAATGTCGCGCCGCGATTTATCCTACGAAGCACTAGAGTTGGCACTTGAGGAAGGGCATTTATATCATCCTTCTTATAAAGCACGCGTTGGTTTTACAATTGAAGATCATGTATCCTATGGTCCTGAGTTTCAGAAAAGCTTTCCTCTCCATTGGGTAGCGATTCGTAAAAAAGATATGCGCCTTGTGTTGCCAAAGGAAGAACAAAGTTTTTGGCAGGAAGAAATGGGGCGAGAGGTGTGGCGCAGCCTTGTGCTTTCCTTATGTCGACAAGGTGGACAATTGGATGAATATACATTTTTACCTGTTCATCCATGGCAGTGGAAAAAACTCAAATGTACGCAATTGGGGGAGGCGCTTTTAGCGAAAGATGTGATTGACCTCGGTTGCCTCGGGGATACGTACCAAGCAACACAATCGGTTAGAACATTAATGAATGCGACAAATAGTAAGAAAGCACATGTAAAACTAGCGCTGCAAATGAGACAAACATCTTCGGTACGGACGTTACCTGCGCATACAGTTTGTGCAGCACCGCCTATTTCGGCATGGCTTCAAGAAGTGATACAGGGAGATCCTTTTTTGCGAACGGGCAATCGATTGGCTATTTTAACAGAGTATGCGAGCGTGTGTTACGCACCACAGAATGCTCCTTGGCAAGAAGAGATCGCTGGGCAACTTGCTTGTATTTGGCGAGAAAGTGTAAGCACGCACGTAAAGGCAGGCGAAAATGCAATTCCATTTACGGCGCTCGCGCTCACAGAAGGAGATGGCGATCTATTTATTGCACCATGGCTAGTCAAGTATGGCGTAAATGAATGGGTAAAACAATTTTTGGAAGTGGCAGTGCTACCTGTGTGGCATTTGCTTGTTAATCACGGCATTGCTGTGGAAGCACATGCGCAAAACATGATTTTAATTGTTAAAGATGGTTGGCCAGTTCGTTTGTTGCTCCGAGATTTTCATGAGAGCCTTGAATATCACCATGAGTATGTTGCTGATCCGACGCTTGTGCCTGATTTTTCCACGATACATGAGGTATTTGCTAATGGCATTGTCGACCACTTTTACTGGATGTCTTCTGTAGAAGCGTTGCGTATGCTTGTGATGGATACATTGTTTGTTTTTCATTTGACAGAACTCTCTCATGCGCTTGCGGCGCATCATTATTTAAATGAGTCATCATTTTGGAAACAAGTACGCACGATATTGGCGGACTATGCGCGCGAGCCATTTGTGAAAGAAAGCCGTCTGAATCAGCTTGGTGCTGATGCTGCGTTGATTGGGGCAGAGTCGTTATTAAAGAACAAATTACTGGAAAAAGAGTGCCATCATCTTGTTTGTAATACGCTTTGTGAGGAGTTGGGAAAAGATGTTTTATGTTAATGATGAATATTACTCACAAGAAATGATCGAAGCTTACGAAAATCAGTTTTCTGCACACCCAATTTTAAAACGATGTGAACAGCTTCGTATCGCAGTTTGTCCCGATCATACTGGTATGTGGATTGCGTTTGTATTGTATGTGAAACGAAAGGGCGGCTCGGTGTTGCCGCTTCATGCACATATGCCCCAGTCACAAGCGGTGAACATGGCGGAGCAAGCGGGATGCGACTATTTGTTTTATCAAACATTTCATGAGGCGACTTCCTGCGCCGGGAATCAATATGGACAAGTTGGCACACTCATCCAGTTTAGCTCTGGGACAACAGGTGCACCAAAAATGATTGAACGTTCTTGGGCATCCATTGAGGAAGAATTGCTTCATTATACAAACCGCCTTGCTGGTGAACCATGGGATGTGACGGTGGTTGCATGTCCAACAACACATTCCTATGGCTTAATTAGTGGGGTGCTGGCGGCATTAAAAAGCGCATCAATGCTCGTCATCATCGTGAACACGAATCCGAAATATTTGTTGAAAAAGCTGCGGTCGTTGTCATCATATTTGTTATATGCAGGGCCAACGTTGTTATATACGCTGGCGCGATTTCAACAAAATCATGAACAGCTTGAGGCAGTAATGACCTCGGGCGCTTCTCTACCCCCATCTTGGCTTCAACTTTTACAGGCGCGGGCGACCCGGGTGTTGCAACAATATGGTTGTTCGGAAGTAGGCTGTATTAGTTTACACGCACATGTGGAGACAGCCGAAGTCGTCGGACGACCGCTATCGCATGTGCATGTAACGAGCGGCACGGTTGCGCAACCAGAAGAAATTGTTGTCCGTATCAATGAGCATATGGTGCATACAAGTGACATTGGTTATATAAATCATAAAGGAGAGATTTGTTTTTGTGAGCGCAAAGATGATGTCATTAATGTGGCTGGACTGCTCGTTTACCCTGGGGAGGTAGAGAATGTCTTACGGACCCATCCAGATGTTGATGATGTCATTGTATTTAAGAAACAAGATCCGCATGCGGGTGAACGGGTATGTGCGTGTTTCACAGCAAAGAAACAGGTACAAAAAGACACCCTTGTGTCTTTTTGTCAGCGGCATTTAACATCTTATCAAGTGCCAAGTACATTTATTCAAGTACCACGCATAGAACGAGGACAGAACGGAAAAGTCAATCGTAAACAATGGGCAGAGGTGTATCAATGAAACAAACAGAAGTGATCAATCTTTTAAACAAAGTTGTGAAAGAAGAGATGGGCATACAAATCAACGGATTGCTTACGGAGGATACGCGCTTGGATGAGGATTTAGGCATAGACTCTGTGCTTGTACTAGAGTTGTTGCTTCATCTAGAGATGACGCATGCGTTTGTCATTCCGGATGATATGATGACACCAGAAGATTTTCGTACAATTGGCACACTCACGCATTTCTTATGTTCGTGTGAGCGGGAAGTGGACAACAAAGATGATTAAAGTCCATTGTTTTGTGAGTTGTGTATGTGAAGTGATTAAAAAAGCAGGCATTGACCACCGTCCATATTACTTTGGTGTTTGGGATGCTGATTTTACTGTTGATGCAAATGACGTGCTGCGTTATCACTCTAAGCAAATTAATCACCAATTTTTTTGTGACTGGTATGAGCGTTTATACGGGATTGAACTGCATAAATGGTACAGTGAGTCTAAAACGAAGGAAGAGAACATCGTTGTTTTGGAAAAGCTCGTGATGGAAAAACCTTCGCACCGACATGTCATGGTGATGCTTGATTTATCGCTGTTGCCTGAGCGAGAAAACAAGTTTTGGCAAAAATCATTTCCGCATTACGTGATGCTTGAGAGAACGGAAGACCCCGATATGTGGATGATGTTTGATCCTGATTTTCGCTTTGAGGGACGTTTAAATAAGCAGCGAATTTTAGCAGCTGTGGCTGCGCCGTCTGTCTCTGGTGGGTATTATTTTGACGCGTCCCACATATACGCGCCGACCAGAGAAGTGGTTGATGCATATTTCCGTACATGCTTCAAAGCACAATCCCAACCTCTGACGGAGGCGGTGGCGGACATTGTCGAAGTGTATACGAATGGGGCGCGAAAAGAAACAATGGGACAACTACAAGAGGCGTTGAGACAACTACCTATTTTGGCGATACGTAAATATGCCTACGAGCATGCATTTGCTTTCTTTTTAGAAGCGGGTTGTTTGTCCGAGCAATTGTTTGCATATTGGTGTGATGAGATTGAACGTCTTGTAAAAGGATTTACAACCGTACAATACCGTTCCCTTAAAGTGGCAAAAAGGGATACAGCGGACCATCGTCACGCATTGTCGGAACAATTAATACAGCAATTTGAATGTGAAACAAACATAAAAAAAGCATTGTATGAGTGTTTTTTGCGTTGGACGGAAGCTGATGGTGAGCGAGAGGAGAAAAGCAATGAGCATATCACTTTGCACGATCACGTTTAGACATCATCTCCAATCGATCGAAAATATTGCTGCATGGGCTGCTAAAAATGATTTTGAGGGAATTGAATTATGGGGTGCGCACGCGCGCAATTTGGCGTGCCATGAAAAGTATGATGCGTTATGGATACAGTCGTACGGTTTATCAGTGAGCATGATTAGTGACTATCTCTCCTTTCATGTCTCAACAGAAGCAGTGTGTGATCATGTTGCCGAGTTGTCGGATTTAGCCAAACGTTGGCAAACAGATAAAATTCGTGTATTTGCAGGTGACGTCGCGAGTCAAGCTGCGACGTCATCAACGTACGAACAAGTAGTAAACACATTGCGCTTGGCATGTGAACAATTACAAGCACATGGACAGATGCTTGTTATTGAAACCCACCCTCACACATTGGCAGACACACCAGCGTCATTGTTGCGGTTAATTCAGGAAGTAGACTACCCTAATTTAAAGGTAAACTTCGACGTGTTACACATTTGGGAAAGTGGTGCTGATCCAGCCACAGTGTATAAAAGCCTCCAATCGTACATTGTTTATATGCATTTAAAAAATGTACGCGCTCGTGCAGACCTAGCTGTCTTTGCACCAGCGCAGGTTTTTTCAGCAAGTGGTGTAAGGGAGGGAATGACGTCGCTTTTCGGTGGCTGCATCAATTATGAGCGTTTTTTTAAGGAAATTGCACCAATAAACAAGGAGTTACCTATGGCTTTGGAGTGGTTTGGTGAAGCACCCTTCTCTGTATTACAACAGGATAAAAATGACTTGGCTCGTTGCTTATATCACACGTAGTTTTACATCATTTGGTGATTGACTTCACTTAGATATAATAGGTTTTTGACCAATCATGCAAAAAAGGGTTGACTGTTATAATACACCTGCATATACTTTTATTATACGAGAAGATATTCTCTGAGAGGGTGTGTGCGCGGTGGAAAAAGTAGAAAAAAAGAGGGAACAACCAAAACAGGAAGAACAAACGATTTTACAGATGATCAATGCATACCATGCGTGAAGGCGGTTTTTACCGTCTTTTTTCTTTGTCTTAAAAATGGACAAACTCGTTGGGAGCGGATAAAATTTACAACATAAGTCTTAAAAAGTGGGGGATATCTTTTATGAAGAAAAAACGACAACAACGCTTTTTGGTATATACTGTAGCCATTTTAGCCGTAGCGCTTGTGACATTTCTGGCGATATGGCAAGAAACATGGTATCGACTAGCTGTACTTGGTGCCCTTGTTTTTGTTGGGGTCATTGTCATGCTGTTGTTAGTGAAAATGAGGAAGTTCGATGCATATATTAAAGACGCGCCGCAACGTCTTTCTGTCGACAAGACTTTACCTGCTGAAGCCATTGACTTCGAGAAAATTGAGGAGAAAGAGCGGAAGTTAAAGGCACTTGACTCGGAGAAAACGCAAATATTTGAGGAGTTATTGAGCAAAACAAAAATTGAAGAAAGGGAGAAAATAAGATTGCGCGAGAAGATGGTTCGTGCTGATGAAGAGACTTCGCGTATTCGAACGGAATGGTTAAAGACGTCAGAGCGTTTCTCCTCACTTGTCCACGGAACAAAACGTTGGCTTTCACGTGACGGGGTGATGTCTGAAGTGGCATCATCAATTGACCCTGTCGTGCTTCGAGAAGGCACGATTGCTGAGTTAAACCGTGAAATTGGGCGGGTTGTTCCAAGTCTTTCAAAAGAGACCATTCACGGGATGAAAAGCGCTGGTTATGTTGACGAGATGTACCAACTTACACGCGCTGGTTATAAAGCATTAAAACAAGACAAGAAAAGCCAAGCTCATAAATAGTGAGCTTGGCTTTAGGGTTTAGGCGTAGCTTGCTTCTAGCTCAGTAACAAGGGTATCCACATACGAGATTGCATCGCGAATGGTTTGTGGGTCTTCCATATTTATCCCAACGATATTCAACAAGTCAAGCGGGCTTTTTTTGCCGCCTGTTTTTAAAAGTGAGAGCCATGCATCCATGATAGGTTGACCTTGTTCTTCATACAGCTTGTAAGCTTTTGTTGCGGCGGTTAAACCAGCAGAATACGTGTATGGGTACAAGCCCATATAATAATGGGGCTGCCTCATCCATGTGCGACCAGCACGCTCGTCAACGGTGACAGTATCCCCCCAGAACCCCTGTAATACAGCTTGCTTTTCTTGACGAAGGAGCGCTGCAGTAAGTGGGGTTCCTGCTTCGGCATGCGCATATATGCGACGCTGGAATGCACCCTCAAGAAGGTGGGTGACAAAGTTATGGTAATAAGTGCCAAGAAACTCTAAAATGACCCAACGTTTCATCCTAGAATCGTCACTTTGTTTCAGTAAATAGTTCCCCAAAAATAGTTCGTTCATTGTGGATGGTGCTTCAACAACATACATTGAACACTCCGTTGCGTTAAGTGGCTGGTGCTGATTGGCTAGGTGGAAATGACCAGCATGCCCAAGCTCGTGTGCCAATGTAAACGCACCACGCATGCTGTTTGTCCACGTGAGCAAGATGTATGGATGCGAACCATAAGGACTGGCACAAAATGCGCCTGTACTCTTTCCGATATTATCAGCGCGATCGACCCAACGCTCATCCCGTGCGGTCACAAGCATTTCTTGATACGCTGTTCCAAGCGGCGTAAGTGCTTTCATGACAGCATCAAAAGCTTCCTCGTAAGTTGTTTCTGGTTGGAATTCAGGGTCAAGTGGCGCTTTTAAATCACAAAAATAAAGTTCGTCTAAGTTGAGGACTTCTTTTTTTAGTCGTGCGAAGCGTTGCATAATTGGGGCAAGCTCATGATAAATGATATCAAGCTGATTGGTGTACATTGCCATCGTAACGTCTTGTTCATGCAATAGCATCGCCGTGGCAGATTCATAGCCACGTGATCGCGCCAAAACGACTTGTTTTTGTACTTCTGTGGCATAAAGTTGCGCATACGTATGCTCATACTGTTGGAGCGTTTGGTCGAATGCATCATAAGCGCGTCGACGTTCACCTGTATTGCTTGATTCTTCATAATGGTCTTCAAACCGAGCAAATGAGAGCGGTTTTTCTAAGCCATCTGCGCCAGTAAAAGTAGGGAATGCCATATCAGCCGCTTTGCTCACAGAATATGTGCTGTACGGGGCAGATAAAACTGGAGAGAGCGCTGCGAGTATTTCCTCTGTTTCTGAAGATAAAACATACGGTTTATCACGAAGAAGCTGATCTAAATAAACGTCAAAGCGCGCTAAACCAGGTTCTTGTTTACGAAATTCATTGATCTTCTTGTTTGGAAGCGCGGAAATATCTGCTTCAATTTTTGCCAATTGAGACTTTAATGACGCACCTACATGATCTGTACGGGTTTCGTTTGCTTGCGCTTGTTCATTTGTACCGTCTTCAGATAGACGTAAAGAGGAATAGTGAGAAACAAGCACATATTTCTCAAGAATCGTTTCTGCTGTTTGTAAGACACTGAGCAGCGTCTCTGCTCCTTGATCTAATGTTCCTTGATTGATGGATAACTGGTGTACATCTTGTGCTAAAGATTGCAATGCCTGTTCCCACTTGTGATCATCTTTGAAAAGATCGCTTAAGTCCCATGTTTGTTCGAGTGGGACGTTTGTGCGTTGCGTTAAATTCATGATTTTCCCCCTGACCATTACATTTTACGAATCCCTTTTATTATACATAACATTTCACATGATTGCATGGAGATATCGTTGCCTGGTGAAAGTGTGGATAGATGTTTATCTTTAATGTTATGGCAAAATTGGGTTATTTCATTAGTACACGTTGGCTAGTGCTGACATAAGGTATTAGTGAATCACAACTAAAAAGGAGGAAATACACTATGTTTTGCAAGAAACCGCAGCATTGTTGTCCGCCACCTAGACCTGTATGTAAACCTGTATGTTCGGCACCTGTTGCGCCTATGCAATGTGGGAAGGGGCCAGCGTCTCCCGTTCAATCAAAGCAAATGCCGGCTGTTGTACATCCGACAAAGCATCAAGTCGTTGAAAGTACACAAGAATATATCGTACCAGAAGTCCATCCTACGCATACAACGCACATAAAAAACCATGTTTATAAACACATCCATCAATATCCACAAACACAAAGCGTGGAGGAAAACGTAACAAGTGAACAATATTGTGAGCAGCCAGCACCATCGTATGGAGCTCCAAGCTATCCAGTGGCACCGTCAGCGTATGCACCTTCGAATGTGATGCCAGCTGCCAATGTTCCTGCACCTTCGAATGTCATGCCAACAGCCAATGCCCCGGCAAATGTGCAACCAGCGACAAAACCAGCAGCAAAACCAGCGGCAAACATGCCAGCAAATGTGCAACCAGCCGCAAAGCCGGCTACTAAGCCAGCTGCTAAACGTCCATATTGGGGATAGCATATGATCGGTAGGGCGAGTTTTTTCGTCCTATCGATCTGTTCCGTGTTTGGACAAGCGTGTAGGTATAAGTCGACTTGTCGAGTGATTATGATTGACTTTGCCACCAATTTTTGAAAAAATAGATGTACATGAAATTGGAGACAAGAGGTGATATCATGGGTAGCTTGGATACACGACTTAGCGCAAAAGACATTTTAGATCAAGACTTTAAAGTAGGTATGCGCGGTTATAACCAGGATGAGGTTGATAAGTTTTTAGATGCAATTATTCAGGACTATGAGGCTTTTCAAAAAAGAATTACGCAATTAGAACAAGAAAATGAACACTTAAGAAAGCGATCAGAGCGTTCTTCATCCGCGCGCGTGACACAATCAGTGAGTCCTTCTCCAACAGGTAACACAAATTATGACATTTTACAGCGGTTATCTAACTTGGAGAAACAAGTATTCGGAAGCAAAATGAGTGAGTTGGATTAATAAAATGATTCGTTTGTATACGGACGGGGCAAGTAGCGGTGATCCTGGTCCTTCTGGTGTTGGTATTGTTTATGTGCTTGCGGACGGTACAACAAAGGAAGACCGATATTTTATTGGTAGCGCAAGTAACCATGAAGCAGAGTTTATGGCACTACGTATTGGGTTGTTAACTTGTCTCCATCACGGCTGGCGTCAAGTAAGTGTTTGTACAGATGCTAAATTGGTTTGTGATAGTGTTGAAAAGCGTTATGTGAAAAATAAACATTTCAGCACACACTTGCAAGTGATTTTGAAGCAAGTCGATCAGTGTGAGCTTTTTTTTATTAAGTGGATTCCAAGTAAGCAGAATAAAAAAGCAGATGCGCTGGCAAAACTGGCTTTACGCGAGCCATTGAGGCGATTTAACGAGGAAGGCGTATAAGCACTCAAAGATGCTTCTCGCATCTTGCTGGAGGCGAAATTTTATGTTATAATTACAAGATCGCTTTAACGAGTCATCCTTTCAGGTAATCGCTGCGCCAAAAGCGTAGAGGAAAGTCCATACTCGCACAAGCTGCGATGCTTGTAGTGTTCGTGTCTAGCGAATTCATAAGCTAGAGTAGTCAGCATGTCTGGCTAACGGCAAGCGTTTTGCCTAAGTCTTTTAAGATACGGCATACACGCTTTGAAAGTGCCACAGTGACGTAGTCTGCTTGGAAACGAGTAGAGTGGAACGCGGTAAACCCCTCGAGCGAGCAACCCAAACAATGGTAGGGGCATTGTCTTGCCTGGAAATGAACAGAGCAAGATGAATGATGAAACAACTATGTTTCATTGTAGATAGATGGTTACCACCTGAGTACGAGGCTCATCCCCGTTTGCAGTACAAAGGAACAGAACATGGCTTATCGATTGGATGCAAGATGGCGTTACAAGCGACGAAAAACCCTTTCATGAGGGTTTTTTATTTTGTTAAGCCTTTAATTTGTTTAAGATATGCGCATCCCGCTAATGATAAACATAGGAGGCGAAGCAAATGAAACGTTCATTTATGCTATACTGGGTGGGGGTCGTTCTTTTTTTATTGAATGTCGTTGCATTTGCAGTGCAAGGCGCTTTATTTGATGGGGGTTTGTTGCTTATATTTGCGCTGATCGCTTATATTACGATGATTTATTTGTACTATGCGTCAGCACAATTGCGTATTGCTGTCATTTTGCTGAGTTCTACTATAGGTGTAGGTGCCATTTTATTTTCTGTGATCGTTTATTTAAATGATGGACAGTGGCTGTAGTTTCGGCAGTTAGGAGAGGTGTATGGGATGGAGAAAGTCACATTAATTGCAACAGCAACGATGGGATTAGAAGCAGTTGTTGCACGAGAAGTTCGGAATCTAGGTTTTGAAGATGTAAAGGTGGAAAATGGACGTGTTGTCTTTACGGCTGACGTATCAGCCATTCCGCGTGCAAATTTATGGCTTCGCACAGCTGATCGGGTAAAAATTCAAGTCGGGTCATTTAAAGCAACAACGTTTGATGAGCTATTTGAAAAGACAAAAGCACTTCCGTGGGCAGATTTATTACCGCCCGATGCAGAGTTTCCTGTGCTTGGACGATCGGTGAAGTCAACGTTATTTAGTGTTTCTGATTGTCAAGCAATTGTTAAAAAAGCAGTCGTAGAAAGTTTAAAAATACGTTATAAGAAAGAATGGTTTGTAGAGGACGGGCCACTTTATCGGATTGAGGTTGCTTTATTAAAGGACATGGCGACATTGACTATTGATACGAGTGGAGAAGGACTACATAAGCGTGGTTATCGTGCTTTACATAATGCAGCACCGTTAAAGGAAACACTTGCGGCAGCGATGATTCAATTGACGACATGGCATCCTGAGCGTCCTTTTGCTGATCCATTTTGTGGGTCAGGTACGATTGCCATTGAAGCAGCGATGATTGGTCAAAATATTGCACCCGGTTTTAACCGGGATTTCGCTTCTGAACAATGGCATTGGATTGGGAAAGATCGTTGGGATGAGGCACGACAAGAAGTCGAAGATTTAGCGAATTACGACCAATCGCTTGACATCGTTGGTTCTGATATCGACCATCGCTCTGTTGAATTAGCCAAGGGAAATGCACGCGAGGCAGGGCTAGGCGATGTGATTAAATTTAAACAAATGCAAGTGAAAGACTTTCACAATAAAGGTTCCTACGGTGTAGTCATCGGTAACCCTCCGTATGGTGAAAGAATTGGTGAACGCGCAACGGTTGAGAAGATGTATCAAGACATGGGGGAAGCCATGCGGCACCACGACACATGGTCGGTGTATATTCTTACTTCACACGAAGGTTTTGAAGCGTTATATGGTAAGCAGGCAAGTAAAAAACGGAAATTGTATAATGGTAATATTAAAACCGATTATTACCAGTTCTTTGGACCGCGCCCGCCGCGGTGATTAAGGTTGTGAAAGCACCATATTTGGCAATCAAGTTAACGATATTATTATTATGTAAACTCCTTGAAGTGTTCGACCTCTCTCGAAGAGGGTCGAACACTTTTTATAAAAGCAATCGGTTACCCAGTAAAAACGTCTTCTTCAGGGTAACGCACATTAGATCTTTTAGGTGTTGCTAGCGTAAAGGCGATTGTCAGTGGTCCGATTCTACCAATAAACATGACGACAATGATGACACACTTACCTATAATTGAAAGTTGGTCTGTAAGCCCCATGGACAAACCGACTGTGCCAAAGGCAGAGAAGACTTCAAAGACAATCATCATAAACGGTGCATCTTCAGTAATGGTGAGAATAAACAGTGTGACAACAATAACGATCATACTAATGACGATGATCGCAAATGCTCTTAAAATGGTGTTCAGTTTAATCGTTCGTGAAAAAATAACGGGCTCAGCTCTTCTTCTTAGGAAAGACCATGCTGCTAAGATGATTACGAAGAAAGTAGTTAATTTCACGCCACTTGCTGTCGACGCGCTACCGGCACCAATAAACATGAGCAGCAAAATGAATAGAATAGATGGTGTTGTCATACTTGCGATGTCCAATGTATTGAACCCCGCTGTTCGAGGGGTGACCGCTTGAAAATAAGCG
The DNA here is from genome assembly GCF_038592975.1 of Bacillus sp. FSL W7-1360. Taxonomy (NCBI): domain Bacteria; kingdom Bacillati; phylum Bacillota; class Bacilli; order Caryophanales; family Bacillaceae; genus Bacillus; species Bacillus sp. FSL W7-1360. The sequence continues at coordinate 984,832 of NZ_CP151950.1, forward strand.
CCCCAAACTTTTTCTACACTTGACAAATGTCCAAGTGTATTTGGGTTTGTATATTCCAGTATGAAAATAACAAGGAATGCAATCACATTGAGGGCAAACGTCCCGATGAGCATGATCTTTGTATGTAAAGAGAGTGCGTGAAACGTTCGTTTATACCAAAGATCGGCCAAAACAGTAAACCCAATCCCACCGGTGATAAAAAGAATGGTAATAACAAGATTGACAATGGGATCACCGACATAAGCAGAGAGTCCGTCAGACCAAAGGGAAAACCCGGCATTGTTAAACGCAGAGATTGTATGAAATAAACTTTGGTACATACCTTCCCGCCAGCCAAATTCAGGTACCCATCGAATGGATAATAAAAGAACTGAGATTGTTTCCATTGCAATTGTAAAAATGAGTAAAACCCGAACAAGTCGGATCAATCCTCCAAGCGACGTTTGATTCATTGCCTCTTGAATGAGAAGGCGCTGATGTAAGCCAACTTTTTTTCCTAACATCATGACGATTAATACAGCAAAAGTCATCAGCCCTAATCCGCCAAGTTGGATTAAAATCATGATGACAACTTGTCCAAATACAGTATAATCAAGTCCAGTATCAACAACAGCAAGTCCCGTTACCGTAATGGCAGAGGTTGCGGTGAAAAAAGCATCTATCCATGAGATGTGTGTTGTAGCGGCAAACGGTAGTTTTAATAAGAACGTTCCAATAACGATAAAAGCAAAAAAGCTCAGTGCGAGGATTTGGGGCGGATTAAAATGAAGTGTCTTTTCTTTAGAAAGAGATTTCCGTAGAAATTTTCCCATCATTACATGCCTTCTTTCAATGATGTTTTGGATGCCATCGTATGAATGAAAGGTATCGCTCATACGATGGATATATTCTAAATGAAAGGAAGGCAATAGGCAACCATTTTTTGCGGGAGATTAAGCAGCCATCCGTCGATGTACAATCGGGAAGGCTTCAACAACGCCAAGGACAATCATTTCGATGGCAATGGCTGTTAAAATGAGTCCCATGAGGCGTGTGATGACTGCCAGTCCAGTATGCCCGATTTTCCCTTGAATCCAATTGGCCAACATGAGAACGATAAACGTGATAAATAAGACAGCAGTAAACGCAAAGAATGTTACACCGACATGCATCCAACGGTTATTCTGACTAGATGTCAAGCTCATGACCGCTGCAATTGTGCCAGGTCCAGCGATCAATGGGGTACCAAGTGGAGAAATGGAAATATCACCTTTGTCTTCTCCTTCAGATTGCTCCTTGTCGTGCAATGAGTGACTTGATGTCCTCTTTGCTAAAACGAGATGATAGCCAATGCCAAATAAGATGATGCCACCGGCTATTCTTAGCGCATCAATTGTAATACCAAATAGTTTAAAAACGAATTGTCCAAGCAACAAAAAAATAGTCAAAATGACAAAAGCAACGAGGACCGCTTTCAGAACCGTTTTCCGTCGTTCCATATTAGTCTGATCTCCTGCTAAGCCAAGAAAAACAGGAATGTTCCCAATTGGATTCATAATTGCAAAGATAGAAACGAAGGCGTGAATAAAAAACGACACCATGTGACGATCGCTCCTTCTCATTATTCTTAAGGTGAATTTCAGGGCTAATCTCTCTAGCGCTCACAGGTAGTTTGACCAGTCATGTAGTAAATATGCATAAAAAATCCCAAGAAAAGTTTCTAATAGTCACATCGTTTCAATGTAGTAACTCAACTTTCGCAGGCAAAAAATGCTTCGAGTTTCAGTTATAACAAGGCCTGTCGGCCTATGAAATATGCTCCTTGACATCAGTACTTGAAACATGAAAAGCACCACTTCTTTTAGGTATAATAGAGTTGACTAAACCCAATACCAAAAAGAAGAGGTGCTTTCTCTATGATAACTGAAAGGCATGTAAATGAGCAACTCCCAAATGAAATTAATGTTGTATTATCGGAGCTAGAAATGACAAAGCATTTGCGTCAATCAGGTATTCGGAAGAACTTTGGGTTTAGCTGTAATGTTTTATTTCGCCTTGTATTCGCGCTCATTTTCCACCAAAAAAATTGGTTTGCGCTTTTCACTTCAAAGAAGCGTGAAGATTTTCCTGGAAAAGACGCTATATATCGCTTTTTAAACTATCCAAAGTTTGCTTGGAGAAAGTTTCTTTTATCGCTCAGTACAGCTGTCATTCAAAAAGTCAGCGCATTGACATCAAATGATCGTCCCAAGGTCTTGATTGTGGACGATTCTTCATATGACCGCAATCGCAGTAAAAGGGTCGAACTGCTTGCCCGTTGTTTTGATCATTCTTCCACTAAAAATCGCTTTTATAAAGGATTTCGTATGCTTACACTCGGTTGGTCCGATGGGAACACTTTTATACCTATTGATTTTTCACTACTGAGTTCCAAAAAATCTATCATCAATGGCATCAACGAAGATCTCGATAAGCGTAGTGCTGGTTATAAGCGACGTAAAGAGGGTCTTCAATCCGCTCCTGAACAACTCCCTGGTATGATCGCGCGAGCATTATCGAAAGGCGTTCAGGCTTCCTATGTCTTAATGGACTCGTGGTTTACTCAACAGCCATTGATCAAAGCCATTGTAGATCAAGGAATTGATGTTATCGGTATGGTGAAGAATTCAAAACAGCGTTATCAAGTAAACGGTAAAATGCTATCTTTGAAGGAGCTTTATCACCGTGCAACGCCTCTTCCTGAGAAAAAAGGTGTTCTCCGCTCCATCACGACAACGATGGCAAATGGTGTCACTGTTAAAGTTGTTTTTGTGCGTAATCGGAATAAAAAGCGAGAATGGCTTGCTGTTTTGAGTACAGACTGCACCCTTTCTGAACAGGAGATTATCCGAACTTACGGGATCCGCTGGGATATAGAAGTGTTTTTCAAGACGACGAAGTCGCTCCTCCGTTTGCAAAAGGAGTTTCAAGGGCGTTCGTACGACTCACTTATTAGCCACACAACCATTGTTTTTACTAGATATATCGTGTTATCCTGGCAAAATCGTTGCCACAATGATCATCGGACACTGGGTGGTGTATTTTATGATCTCTGTGATGAGATGCAGGCGCTTGATTGGACTGTTGCGTTGCAACAGTTACTCGAGCTTCTTCATGATGCTTTTGACAAGATTGATAAGCGCGCACAGCGCTTGATCAAAAGTCAACTCTCACATTGGATTGCTGGATTACCCACTTATATCAAGGCTTACATGCCTGATTTGAGGTGCGAAAGTTGAGTAGTAAGTACAAAAAAGTGACCAGAAAAAAGTTTTCTAAACAAAATAAATGAAACCCCTTTCATTTATGGCAAAAATTATGCATAATGGGGAGGAGGAGTCATATGCGAGAGGAAACATTGGAGAAGGGTGGATATATATCATGGATAAAAAAGTCATAATTGTTACTGGTGGCAGCAGTGGTATGGGGAAAGCGATGGTCAAGCAATTTGCAAATGAAGGCGCTTACGTCATTGTTTGTGCGCGTGACGAGGAGAAATTACTAAAAACCAAACAGGAACTAGAAACATTTGAGGGGCAAATTGCGACATATTCTGTCGATGTACGTGATGACGAAGGTGTCAAAAACATGATTTCCGACGTTGTCAGTAAATTTGGTGGCATTACAGGTGTCGTCAATAATGCGGCGGGCAACTTCCTTTGCCCAGCTGAAGATCTAAGCCTCAACGGTTGGAATGCGGTTGTCGACATCGTCTTGAACGGGACATGGCACATGACACAAGCGGTTGGACAACATTGGATTGAAACAAAACAACCAGGCTCTATCGTCAACATTGTCGCGACGTATGCATGGACAGGCGGACCTGGTGTTGTCCACTCTGCTAGCGCAAAAGCAGGTGTACTTGCAATGACAAAAACGCTTGCTGTTGAATGGGGGAGCCGCTATGGTATTCGTTTTAACGCGATTGCACCCGGTCCAATTGAAGAGACGGGTGGCGTAGAAAAACTTATCCAAAGCGAGAAAGCACACAAAATGGCGTTAAAAAGCATCCCAATGCACCGTTTCGGAAAAGGTGAGGAAGTAGCTAATTTAACCTCTTACTTAATGTCCGAGCAAGGATCTTATATTAATGGTACATGTATTACAATTGATGGTGGACAGTCCATTGGTCAATCGGGCTTCCAAACAGGTGCAGCTGCTTTTACGAGCTAAGTAAAATACAATTTGCAGTAGGTCGTGGTTTGATAAGCTACCGATCTGCTGCAAAGTTGTATTTACTCGAGTACATCGAGGTTTAGCGCTGCGTCGGAAGAAGCGTTTTATTTTCCTCCCCTAGCACTTCGGTCATCTAAAAGCCCCTCTTACTTTTATACTCTTATAGGTCTACTATGGTAAAATACATGCAAAACTGAATATTAAAGGGGTTTATATGAAACGGATCGCAGTATATTCAATGTTTGTCGCAAGTCTTTTGTTCGTTAGTGGGTGTTTACAAAGCAAGTCAGTGTTTGAGCCGATTAACTGGAATGAGAAAGAACAACGTTTGTTGATGATCGGTTTAGATGGCGCAGTTGCTTTTAAGACAGCTCATTTGAAAGAAACAGTGAAGGGTATAAATGTGTATTTAGATGTATATGAGAATGGTGAATTAAACGAAAATGAATCAAGAAGGTTATATGAAAGTGTAGATCCAGCAACAGAGCGTCATTTTGCGTATAAGTTTGCAAAAGTGCCTGAGGGCGAAGATCTTTCTTTTTCTTTTTTTACGCATACAGTAGATAATGATGGCACAGCTGGCTTTGAATCTCTTGAAACACTTCCTTATAGTAATGAGATATTTGTCACTTATGCAACTGCGGGAGGGCTGGATGCGGATGCGGAAAAATCACCATTGTTTTTGTGGTCTGCATATGAGGGTCTGCACTCAGAATGGTATACAGATGAAGGAATAGACGCATTACGAGAGACAAAAGAGACATTTGTTGTAATTGGGATTGAATGGGTACACGAGTGAAAAGGAGCGTGAACACCGCGTGCCGGTGTTCACGCTGTTATTTCTCCCCTAAAATCGACGTAATGATATGCTTTGTATGCCATTGACCGGAAGAGAAACGTGTAATCGGGTATACACGGGGGAACAGTTTTTGCGCGATTTCTTTGTTTGTTAGCCCTTTTTCATGTAAATTCGTCACTTCTTCCGTCAAACTACACAAATAATCTCGCTTAGCACGTAGTTGTTCTTTCCCATTTGAGAGATATCCCGCGTGACTACAAAATACTTCTTCAAAATCATAACTTAGGACATGTTCTAGTGAGCGAATAATTTGCGGGATGGATTCTGTGTCCATGATGACTTTTGTGCGTGCTTGAATAAACAAGTCACCGGAAAAGAGTTGCCCCGTTGATGTATTTAAAAATGCAGTATGGTCAGCCGCATGGCCGGGTGTGAAGATACTTCTCCACTCGTATGTGCGTGACTGGAATGTTTCAGGTAATGGACTAGCAATAAAAGCTTTTCTCCTGCCCCAAAAAAGTTGTCGGTATAAAGGATATTTCCCTTTTTTACGCGCTTCACCGACGGACAAATCGTTTAAATAAATGGGCAGCTCATATTGCTTTTGCAGCGCTGCGGCACAACCGGTATGGTCTTCGTGCACATGCGTACAATAAACGGCGTCCATTGATTGTGTGGAGAAAAACTGTAGGAACTGCTTAACGAGTGAGTGGGCACCTGTATCAATCGCAATTCCGTCTATGACGAAAGCATGGACGTTGAGCTTGACTGCTTGGAACTGAATGATGCCGTTAGCGTATTGTACATCGCCAATTTGACCTTGAACCATCTTTTTATGTAAAAACAACGTGAGCACCTCCGATTGAAAAAGTGAGCATGATATGAATGAGTCATCATTCATTTTGTGTGAGTAAATAAAGACGCCCGTCTGGATGTACAGCTGTATTTCATTCCAACGGGTAGTCTGCTAATAAGACGAAAGAAAATCCGCGTTCTTTCAATAACAGAACAGCGGCTTTTACACCATCAGCCGTGCCGCTTTCGGGCTGGTTCATGTGAAGAAGTGCGATGGAACCGGGTGTAGCCTCGAGCAGTGCTTCTTGTACTTGCGCTGCCGAATAAGTGGCACCAGCGTCACCGAGCACATTGTAGTTGACGACGTTTAATCCGAGTGAAGTCACCATCTCGACAGAAACGTCATCATAATAAGCGGTACCTGAGCGAAAGGCAGTTGGCGCGCGACCGGTTTCTGATACAATCCGATTATGGTTTTGTGCTACTTCGAAAAAAGCTTCCGTAATAGAAGCCGTCCCAGTGATGCCCCATGCTGATTGTCCAGTGACAGATAGCGGTTTGTGGGCGGTGCCGTGGTTTTCGATTTGAAACAGTGGGTCCGCAGCAAGCGCCAAAAAACGTTCATAATTGTGTTCGATCCATCGTTCATTCACAAATAAAGTAGCTGGGATTTGTTCATCCAGTAAAAAATCAAGGAGTGCTTCGTCTACATCGCTCCCGTACTCCCCGCCACATGCATCAAATGTCAGCGCAATGACTTGGTTTGTAGTGGCAAGCTTGGTTTTCACACCTGTGACGGTTTCGCCCCATTCGCTTGGTTCATCGTTAAAAGGCGTGAGGTCAATATCTTCTGCGCGTAAAAATAAGTGTTCTATTTTTTCTGTAGTCGTTGTATGCTTCACTTCTTTAGTCTCTTCAGGTTGTGTGGACTGTTCATGATCCGTGTTGCAACTTGTAACGATAAGGCTTCCTAACAGTAAAAGGGTAAGTGCGCGAAACTTCATCACAACGCTCCTCGCCAATGATTTTCTTTATCATACCCTAAGTCCTTTCATATCGCAAAGGGTACACATTTTTTCCCTAGGATAAAAAAGTTTCCTGATGGAAAAATAACAGTGAGACAGATATGAGGGGGATAAAGCAATGATGTTCGCTGCAATCAGGTTATTGTTTGGAGGGCTTTTCATCATCAATGCTATTTTTGCCTATCAAGCAAAGCATATCGAGCCGGTTTTCCTAACAACATTATGGTACCAAGTAAAACTTGTTCCGCTCATGTTAGCGGCGAACTTAATGATTGGCTTTGGCGTAAAGAAAGCGTATGATGTGTTGCAGCAACTGACTTTGTCTTTAACATTATCCAAAGCGATTGAAATCTCCGTGTGCGTTTTATTAGGATGGATCTTTTTAAAGGAAGTCCCAAATTGGCGAACAGCGGTCGGTATGGCCATGATTGTCGGTGGTTTTTTTGTGATGAAAATAAAGGGAAGTTAAGGGGGCTTGTTTCGGTGTTGTATTATGATATGATTGCAATGAAAGCACTTGAGGAGGTATGACCATTGAACCAAGATATCCAAACAAAACGATTACAGTTAAGAGAAATGCAACTTGAAGATGCGCCGGCGTTATTTGAAATTTGGTCAGATCCAGATGTGACCAAATTTATCCTACATTATTCACATTCTCGGTCTAAACAAGGTTCAATCCATTATCGTCCAAGTGTTTTTTAGCTCATAGATTTTCACCCAATGGGTGAAAATCTATGAGCTAAAAAGTGTACACGAAAGGGATTCCTCTGGTATGTTTAAGTTGCCACAAAAACTCACGTAGGAGGAATCCCTTATGGCCATCTTAAACGAAATTAGACCAACATTCAATCCAAATTTAAAAATAAGTGCATCAAACGAACGCATCACTTCGGATGCTGGTGTGTTGATGTATAAAGAAGTCGCGCATCAACTTGATTATTTCATTGATCTACACGAAACTGTACACATTCCTGATCATCGAAGCGAGCCCGATCATACACATGAATCTGTGATGGAACAACTCATTTTCCAACGATTTGGTGGGTATCACACAGAATCTGCCGCAAAACAGCTTGTTCATGATCCAACCATGACGCAAGTATTAAACAAAGAGGCGTTAGCGAGCCAATCGACGCTCACAAGATTTTATCAAGCGATCGCGCCAGAAAATATCAAGGAAATGGATGCATCCCTTCTCCACTCAAGTTTAAAAACCATCAAATCTCTAAATCAGGAACAGATCACTATCGATCTTGACTCTACATACTTTCAAACGCATGGGAAACAAGAAAATCGCGGTTACAGTGGACATTACAAAACAACAGGATACCATCCACTCCTTGCGTTCGATGGAGAAACAGGATTGTGTCTCGGAGCGATCAATCGTCCTGGACAAGAATACACTTCAAATGGTGCATCAGCCATGTGTGCAAATATTATTGATCAAGCAAGAAAGAAACTTCCACGTGTGAATATGCTTGTACGTGGAGACAGCGGGTTTGCCATGCCTGATCTGTATGATTTTTGTGAGGCGCGAAGCGTCGACTACGTCATTCGCTTAAAAGCGAACAGCGTTCTGCATGATCAAGCAGAGGCGCTTAGACCAGATTATGACATGAACAAAAATCATGAGGTTCACTATAAAGAGAGTGTGTATAAAGCAGGTTCTTGGTCTCGTGCTCGTCGCGTGATGATTCGTTATGAACGTGTCCCTGGAGAATTGCTCTTCCAACATACTTTCCTCGTGACAAATCTCGAAGTAAATCCGGAAGATGTGTTCTCTATCTATAAACAACGTGGGGAAATGGAGCTTTTCATCAAAGAAGCGAAGAACGACTTCGGCTGTAAATTTATGCACAGCCATTATTTCATTCCAAACTGCGCACGTATGATGATCTCTCTCATCGCTTATAACCTGCATATCACTGCCAAAGTGTTATTTGCGCCTGACTCTGTCAAACGTTATCGTATGAGTTCCTTTCGCTCTTTGTTTATCAAGGTTGGCGCAAAGATCACAAAGTCTGGGCGTTATCTCCATCTGAAGTTGTCTGCGTCCTTTGTCCATCAAAAAGCATTTTTTGAGATGATGAGAAACATCCAGTCATGGGGACGAAGGCATCGCATGGTTTGATGTGCATTTCATAAATATCTTTACGTATTGTTTAATGACAAGGGAGCAGTCTGTCCTTTTTTAGGTGTTGCACGTGAAAATTTTGATCAATGAGTTTATATTCATTTAGTTTATTTGGTTTCTGGCAGGTTGATACGTCTTCCTTTTAGCTTATTGCTAATTTTCAGGAGTTGGTTGGGGTATCTTTGAATACTTCCATTGTGCAAGTCACTCTATGAATAATGTAGGTTTATGAATGTGGATGCATTTGCTGATGTGTCTCAAGCCGAAGAAATGATTGCTTTTTTAAGGAGCTTGTCGGAGCAAAAACGAGCTTTGCGCTATACGGTATGGAAAGCTCCAACAAAGGAAGTGATTGGTTCTTGTGGGTACAACGAGATCGACGTGGCGCAGGGGAAAGTGGAAATTGGTTATGAATTCGCAAAAGAACATTGGGGACACGGGTATGCACCTGAGGCAATTGATGCACTAATGACCTATGCCCGTGATCATTTGCATGTCAAACAGGTGGAAGCAAAAGTGGAACGAGAAAATATCAATTCAATCAAAGCGTTACAAAAGTTGAACTTTGTTTATGAACGCGAGGTAAGTGAAGAGGAAAACGGCAAGGTGACGGTGCTGGACGTTTATGTAAGGGATCTTCGAGACGCGTAGATTGGGGAAGAAAAACGGATGAAAATAGATTTACAAACAGATAGATTGTCCATACGTAATTTTTACTTACAATGATTTAGTGCAATTATACGAGTACACCTCTTTGTCTGAAGTCATGACATACATTCCAGAAGGGGTTTTCACAAAAGAAATGGCGAAAGAATTTGTTGAAAAGCAAAATTGTCCCAAACAAGCAACAAAATTTGCGGTGTTTTTAAAAGGACAGCCGCGTTTAATAGGTCATATTGATTTTTTCAAATGTTTCGGGGAACACACTTATGAAATCGGTTGGGTGTTTCATCCGGAATTTTACGGGCAAGGTTTTGCGACCGAAGCAGCACGAGCATTTGTTAACTATGGATTTACCTATTTAGAAGCTCACCGGATTATTGCAACTTGTCAACCAGAAAATCACCCTTCATATAAAATAATGGAGAAAATCGGGATGCGACGGGAAGGTTTTTTTAAGAAATGTATTCCTCATGAAGGCGGTTGGTGGGATGAATATTTCTATGCGATTTTGCGGGAGGAATTTAAGTGAGTATTGATAGGGGGCGAGCAATGAAAACAATCAATGTCGCAAGTCTTACAGATGAGCAACCATTTTGTGCAGGGGTGATTCTCCAAGACTCGGAGCACCGCCTGATCGCTACCATCAACACAACAAATCGAGCAGGTTATTACCGGATTGGTGGCGTTGGCGGTGGGCAAGAAGTCGGAGAAACGGTCGTCCAATGTGCGATGCGCGAGGCTTTAGAGGAAGTCGGTGTGGCTGTTCGACTGAAACATTCATCAACGACATATTTGCATGATTTAGATACGAATAATTTTATGCAAGTACAGTGCGAGGATGAGCTTGCGCCATTTCTTGTGCAGTTTAGAAAAAATAAGCATCCACACAAACCGTATCGGGAAGGGTTGCCATGTGGGGCATATACGCATTATGTGCTTTATTTAGCCGACGCTGACTTGGAGGGTATCACACCTTCAAGTGAAGTAAAAGGTCTTATACACGTGAAACGAGAAGAATGGAGCATCTTAGAGCAAGGATTGACAATTCGTGCCCTGCAAGAAAAGGGCGTATGTATTGTTGCGCGTGCGGATGTAGACGAGCATTTTCAAGTGATGGTGCATGAAGATGAATCTTTGCGAGTGATTGCGGACTTTTTGTCTACATAGTCGGTGTAGGAAAGTGACAGAGGAGAGAAAGCGGTTGCTTGTTATGTATTGTCAAAAAATGTTTCAGTGTGTTATGATTGTCATGCAGTAATTGGATTTTTAAGGGTGGACAGCACTTCCTGTAGAAGGGAGGTGTTGCATGATGACGACATTTCAAGCGCTAATGCTACTCATCGCATTCACGGGTTTGATTGTATCGATCATCCATTTGTCAAAAGACAAATAACCACCCTTAAGCGCTGCCATGCTTGGTAGGGTGGTTTGCATCTGCTTACATTGGCTGTCCCTCTTAAAGGGAATCCAGTTACTCGCGACCGTGGGTGTGTTACGAGCACCTGCGGTCTTTATCATCATACGCTATATGTAATTTAAGTATACATGCAGTGTGTGAAGTGCGTCAAGTCTATACTAGTTGAAGAGAGCCAAGCAGGATAAGATCCTTCTTGGCAGTTTTCTGTTATTTTGTGGGGTGCAAGTGGTATACTAACGATACATGAAAACGGATTTCCTCAGAAAAAGGAGACTGATATGACAGAAAGAAGGAAGATGACGGAAGCAGGCTGGAATTTTGATAATAGTTATGCACGATTACCACATTTGTTGTTTGAAAAAGTTGATCCGACCCCTGTAAAGGCGCCAAAACTTGTCGCGTTCAATGAATCGTTGGCGACATCACTTGGATTGAACAAGGAAGCCTTACAGCATCAGGCTGGTGCCGAAATTTTTGCGGGCAATACGCTTCCGCAAGGTGCCGTGCCACTTGCACAAGCGTACGCCGGGCATCAATTTGGCCATTTGACGATGCTAGGTGATGGGCGCGCAATCTTACTTGGTGAGCAAATGACGCCGGCAGGAGAACGGGTGGATGTTCAACTAAAAGGAGCAGGGCGAACACCTTATTCGCGACGAGGAGATGGTCGGGCAACGCTTGGGCCGATGTTACGCGAATATATTATTAGTGAAGCGATGCACGCGCTGGGCATTCCGACGACGCGGAGTTTGGCTGTCGTAACAACGGGTGAAGATGTCATGCGGGAAGCGATGTTACCGGGGGCGGTGCTTACCCGGGTGGCGCAAAGTCATTTACGGGTCGGAACGTTTCAGTTTGTCGCACAAGTTGGCACAATCGATGACTTACGCACACTTGCAGATTATGCATTGACGCGGCATTTCCCAGAAATTGAAGCAGCGGATGAACAACGCTATCTCGCTTTATTACAAGCGGTGTGCAAGCGCCAAGCAGCGCTTATTGCGAAATGGCAGCTTGTAGGCTTTATTCATGGTGTCATGAACACTGATAACATGACAATTAGTGGCGAGACCATTGACTATGGACCGTGCGCGTTCATGGACACGTATGACTCAGCGATGGTGTTTAGTTCGATTGATGTGCATGGGCGTTATGCGTACGGGAACCAACCGCAAATTGGCGCGTGGAACCTCGCTCGTTTTGCGGAGACGCTGTTGCCATTGTTACATGAAGATCAGGATGAAGCAGTCAAGCGCGCTGAAGCTGAGATTTCCCGTTATGCCGAAGCGTTTGAAGCGCAGTGGCTCACTGGAATGAGGGCGAAGCTTGGTTTATTACGTGAAGAAAAAGAAGACCGGGCACTGATCAACGAGTTGCTTACCCTTATGCAAAAACATAAAGCCGACTTTACAAATACATTTCGTGCGTTAACATTAGACGACGTAAACGAAGCAAACTTGGATAACCAGCCGGCATTCAAAGAATGGCACGTGCGTTGGCAAGCACGGTTAGAGAGAGAGCAAGCGCCGGCCGCTAATATTCAACGCTTAATGAAGCGAAGCAACCCCGCGATCATTCCACGTAATCACCAAGTTGAAGCAGCGCTCACGGCAGCGGTTGAAGACGGTCATATGGAAGTAATGACGCAGTTACTAGCCGTACTTGCTACGCCTTTTGCGTACACGTGTGAAAAAACTGCATATATTGCACCACCGCTGGCTACGGCATCACCGTATCGAACATTTTGTGGAACGTAAGGGTAGGGGAAAGCAAATGTTTAAAATTTTTCTAGTTGAAGATGACGTGACGTTGTTTAGTGAAATAAAAGAACGCCTTTTGCAATGGTCTTATGAAGTGTATGGCGTAACCGATTTTGAAAAAGTGATTGAGGAATATACAGCGATTCGACCAGACTTAGTCATTATTGATATTCAGTTGCCAAAGTTTGATGGTTTCCATTGGTGCCGCATGATTCGTCAACACTCAAATGTACCAATCATTTTTCTCTCTTCTCGTGACCATCCGACAGATATGGTTATGTCGATGCAACTTGGGGCGGACGACTTTGTCCAGAAACCGTTTTATTTTGATGTCCTCATTGCTAAGATTCAAGCAATCCTTCGCCGTGTCTATAATTACAGTACTGAACAAACGCAATTAAAAACGTGGTGCGGTGCAACCATTGATTACGAGAATAACACGGTCAGTAATGAGCACGGCATGATTGCGTTGTCTAAAAACGAATTTTTTATATTAAAACGGTTGATTGAACGGAAAAATAAAATTGTCTCCCGTGAACAATTGATTAAAAGTTTATGGGAGGACGAGCGTTTTATTAGCGATAATACATTGACGGTCAATGTCAATCGTCTAAGGAAACGGTTGGACGAGCTTAATTTAGGGTCATACATTGAGACGAAGGTAGGTCAAGGGTATATGGCGAAGGAAGAAGGAAATAGCGGTGATTAAAACCTATTTAAAAGAACGACGTAGTTGGATTCTCACCATCTTCTTTTTGCAGTTTTTTACGGTTTTTATTGCTTATTTAGATCAAGCCATTCCATTGGCACCCATTTTCTATAGTGTTTTTTTAGCAACAGTCATTTTCCTCATTTTTTTAGTGCTACGCTACAAAAAAGAAACGCGTTTTTATCGGGAAATAGCGGAATGGGACAAAGGGTTAGATGTGACAAGCCTTGCTGCGGCGGAGAGTCCATTTGAAAAAGTGATTGAAGAGACGATTGTCAAACAAACCGGCCTGCTCCAAGACGAAGCGCGTCATCATCGAGAACTGTTGACACAAGAAAAAGATGATCTTCTGGCGTGGATACATGAGATGAAAACACCTTTAACTGCAATGCACTTAATCATTGACCGCGTTGAAGACGAAACCATCAAAAGTCAGCTTACCTATGAATGGCTACGTATCCACTTGTTATTGGATCAACAGCTACACCAAAAGCGGATTCCTTTTATTGAAAACGACCTTTACGTAGAGTCAGTCGATGTAGAAGATGTGCTTTACCAAGAGATTAAAACATTGCAGTCTTGGTGTATTCAAAAGCAGGTTGGTTTTGACTTACAGTTGCATGTAAAAAACGTTGTAACGGACGCAAAGTGGTTATCATTTATTTTAAGGCAGCTGTTGTCTAATGCAGTCAAGTATAGTGATGGTGCTGATATTATGATTAAAAGTGACATCGTGGCTGAGAAGGTGGTCATTCAAATCATAGATTGTGGCAGAGGGATTGATTCAAAAGACCTCCCACGTATTTTTGAGAAAGGTTTTACTTCGACAAAAAATCACCAAGAGCATGCGGCGACAGGAATGGGGCTATATTTAGCTGAGCGTGTCGCAAAACCATTGTTGATTCACATGGATGTGACGTCACAAGTCGATCAAGGCACGACTGTGACATTAACCTTTCCAAAAGAGAACGAATTTGTCCGTATGCTCGGCATGTGACAACAATGTCACATGTTTTTGTCTGTTTGTTCGTTGATTCGCAGGAAAAAGGAGTGAAATCACTTTATCATAAAGGTAAGTTAATAAAAGGAGTGAAACAACATGGCAATATTAGAAGCAACGAACATTCTCAAAAGTTATGGAACAAAATTAAACAAGCAAGACGTATTGAAAGGTATTGACATTCGAGTGGAAAAGGGCGAATTCGTCAGTATTATGGGGGCGTCTGGCTCAGGAAAGACGACATTATTAAACGTGTTGTCCTCCATTGACACACTCAGCAGTGGTTCAATTAAAATTGAAGGCCAGGAAATGACGGAGCTGAAAGAAAAGGAATTAGCAACTTTCCGGAAAAAACATCTAGGATTTATCTTTCAAGACTATAACTTGCTTGATACATTAACAGTGAAAGAGAATATTCTGCTTCCGCTGTCCATTACAAAGTTACCAAGAAAAGTTGCCGCGGAAAGGTTTGAACAAGTGGCAAAGGAGCTTGGCATTTATGACATCAAAGACAAATACCCAAACGAAATTTCCGGTGGACAAAAGCAGCGCTCCTCGGCTGCACGCGCGTTCATCCATGAGCCAAGCATTATTTTTGCCGATGAGCCTACAGGCGCGCTCGATTCAAAATCTGCTTCAGACTTATTAGGGAAACTAGAGCAACTAAATGAGAAATTGGCATCAACCATCGTCATGGTGACACACGATCCAGTTGCTGCCAGCTATTGCAGTCGTATCGTCTTTATCCAAGATGGACAAATATACACACAGATTCATAAGGGAGAGGAAACAAGACAAACGTTTTTCAAAGATATTATGAAGACGCAAGCGGTGTTAGGCGGGGTGTCTCATGACCGTTAACGAGCTAATCATACAGAATTTCAAGAAAAACTTGAAGAACTATTATTTGTACGTTTTTACCCTCATGTTTAGTGTTGCGCTTTATTTCTCTTTTGTGACCTTGCAATATGACCCGGCGATGGAATCACTTCAAGAAGGGGCGAAAGGTTCAGCTGGAATGAAAGCTGCCTCTGTATTGCTCATCGTTATTGTCGCAACGTTCCTAATGTACGCAAACAATATTTTCATTAAGCGTCGTAGTAAAGAAATTGGTTTATTCCAGTTAATTGGGATGACGAAGGGGAAAGTGTTCCGGATATTGAGCGCGGAAAACTGTATACTTTATTTTGGATCACTTGCGATCGGCGTCTTCCTCGGTTTTGCGATTTCTAAACTGATGATGATGATCTTGTTTAAAGTGACAGCGATAGACGCCGTTGCTACACTCTCGTTTTCATTTCCAGCGCTTATTCAGACGATCTTTGTCTTTTCATTCATTTATGTACTCATATTGTTTGTAAACTATCTCTTTGTGAAACGACAAACGATTTTGTCGCTCTTCCGCGTTATTTCATCATCAGAAGCGCGCGTAAAAAGAGTCTCGTGGATTGAAATCATCATCGGTATTCTTGGGATTATTTCCATTCTTGTTGGGTACGCTGTATCATCAATCATGTTTGATGATACATTAATGGAGCTATTATTTCCCGTGATGCTCTTCATTCTTGGATCGGTTATTACTGGAACATACTTGTTTTATAAAGGGTCTGTGACGTTTCTTTTTAACCTCGTTCGTAAAAAGAAAAATGGTCATCTAGGAATTCAGGACGTGATGTCGTTATCATCTATTATGTTCCGGATGAAGTCAAATGCACTCATGCTCACAATTATTACGACGATTTCAGGCCTTGCCATCGGGTTGCTGTCGCTAAGCTATATCTCTTATTATTCAGCAGAAAAAGATGCTCAGAAATTTGTCCCGAATGATTTTTCGTTTGTGGACGTGGCGGATGCAGATCAGTTTAAAGAGACATTAAACGCTCATGCGATTGGCTATGATGATGTAAACTATGATATTGTTCGGTTAGAAGTGAATGTAGCCGATATTCTCGATGGGTCTGCCCCAAGTTTGGGAGACGTTTCAGACACCCAATTTTTGTCCGTGGTCAGTGATGCAGTGATAGATGATATGGACATAGGTGCAGAAGAAGCAATTTTGACAGGTTATGATGACATGGTTCAGTTGGCGCTACCACTTCAAGACAAAGGTTCAATTAAATTGCACGGAAAAGAAGAGACGTTTGCTTTAAATTATACCGGGTTGCGAAAAGAGTATATCATTTCTGCTTATTTCACAAGAAATAGTCCGACGGTCATTGTCGACGATACGATATTTGAGAAATTAATGCACGACATTGATCCTGAATTACAGTCTGAATCGTCCACTTATGTAGGGATTGATATAAAAGATGAAAAACAGTTAGAAGAAGCAACCGTTTTACTCCATGAGATGCCTTTTATGAGTGAAAGTGATGCTGACACTTATCCTCCTGACGTCCAAGTGGAAGTAGAGAAGATGAGAAAACAATCATCTGGGCTTATATTGTTTGTCGTCGGTTTCCTCGGTCTCACCTTCCTCATGACATCAGGCTGTATCCTTTACTTTAAACAAATGGATGAAAGTGAGGATGAAAAAGGAAGTTACACGATTTTACGTAAACTAGGATTTACGCAAGGTGATTTGCTTAAAGGGATTAAAGTGAAGCAGGCGTTCTGTTTCGGTATTCCTTTACTTTTAGGGCTAAGCCATAGCTATTTTGCGGTGAAATCTGGATGGTTCTTATTTGGGACAGAGCTATGGACACCAATGATTGTTGTTATGGGTATTTACGCCACCCTTTATTCAATCTTTGCAATTTTAGCAGTGATGTACTGTAAGAAAGTGATAAAAGAAGCGCTGTAACATTGTGTCTGATGAGCCTTTCATGGGCTCATCAGTTTTTTGTTATAATGAATTTGTTTGCAAGCAGTGGTTTACAGGTATCGAACGTCATTTCAGAAGCTGTTTGAGGGTCCAGTTCATAATTTGGAAGCGTTTTCATTGACGGTGAATGAAAGAGCGTTTACACTAGAAGATATTGCTGGAAAGCATGAGCGTGTAAAGTTAGAGGAAGTGCAACTGTCGGCAAGCAAACACGTCTTTCCAATTATCGATTCATGAAAGGATGTTTGATGATGGCTCTTTTGCAAACGCTTCAATCTTTACAAGTGTCGTCTCACCAAGATCTCATTCGTATTATAAAGACACTCGATTTGTCAGTCGAAAAGATCGCGCATTATAGGAAAAGTCCAGATGAAATGGAATATGGTAGAAATGTCATTTACAAGACGGATGAGCTAGAAGTGCTCGTCCTGCATTTTCCCCCGTTAACAAAGACGCCTGTTCATGATCATGGACGATCGAGTGGGTGTGTTTATATTGTTGAAGGGCAGTTGCAAAATGTGTTGTACCGCTCTGATTGTTGCGATGCATCCCTGATGTATGATCGGACAGAAGATTTTAGGCAAGGAGAGATGGTTCCCGTGCACAACGACATGATTCATATGATGCAAAATGTGACGATGTCACCGGTGACGACGTTCCATATTTATTCGCCGCCCCTTGAGGAAGGGAGGGTTTATTCTCCTGATATGTAGGTAGAGCCTTGCAATGATACAATTGGTTGGTAATAAAACAAGGAGAGAAATGACTGTGCGTAGTCATTTCTCTCCTTTAAAAGTTCCCGTAATTTCTCATCATCTTTATATATTTTTTCAAATAAGAAGACAATCTCCCACAAAAAAATAAATATTACATATTTACAGTTATTTTTACTTATGATTTCTTCATATAATATGGTCCCACATCAGCACCTGTTTCTAAAGATAGCAGCTCAGATACCGTCACAAATTTATATCCTTTTTCTTTCAATGCTACGAGTAAGTCAGGCAACGCTTCCGCGGTTGCCGATTGAATGTCATGCATGAGAACAATGGCGCCGTCATGGACTTGTTTTAACACTTCTTTTTTCACAGTTTTAGCATCACCTTTCCAATCATATGAATCGACAGACCATAGGATTGAGGGCATGTTCATACCTTGAAAGACATTTAACATCTCGTCGTTATATGCACCATAAGGTGGACGAATCGTTTCAGGTTGTTTTCCTGTGGCTTCTATTATTGCATCATTTGTTTGTTCAATCTCTTTTTTCGTTTCTTTCAGTTCTATTTTGGTCATATCTGTGTGGCTTGCGGAGTGGTTGCCGACTTCATGTCCAGCATCAGCAACGGCTTTCGCTAGATCAGGGTGTTTTGACACGTTATCTCCGAGCATATAAAACGTCGCTGGAATATTAAATTCGGCTAATGTGTCAAGGACGGATGGCGTCAATTGTGGATGCGGACCGTCATCAAATGTTAGTGCGATATATTTTTCATCTGAATCGGGCTTAGTTGAGTGAGTGATATTGTCTATCATATTACTCGCCGTCGTATCGCCTGCAAAAAGCTTCAGGGCCCACACACTTGTTGCAAACAAGGTGATCATGATTGTTAGTACGATGAATAAATTTTTCTTCCTCATCTTTTTGGTTCCCCCTCGGATATGAATCTCTTTTTCTACAATACGTATATCGCTCTTTAAACGTCATTGTAGAGATCCCTATTGTATCATGCTCATAATACAGTTCAAGCAAAAAACCTTTCCAAAATATAGAAACAAAAAAAGATGACTGCAAAGGGGATAAGCAGTCATCTTTTTTGTTGAAGGTGGAGATTATTGTCCTACCAAAATGTCACCATTGACGGTGTCTAGTTGAATTGTGTGTTCTCCATCACCAAATATTTTCGCTGACGTATCAAGATTAAAAAGTGTCACGTCCCCATGTGTGACAGAAGTGGTGATATTTGCATTGGTTGGTTCTGTATCTACCGCCACAGTAATATCCCCATTGACGGTGGAGAGATCAACGTTGCGATCTAAATGACTCGCTGTAAGAAGAAGGTCTCCATTCGTTGTTTTGCCTGTAATGTTTTCGGTCGCATCATGAATGTTTTCTATGATAATGTCCCCGTTTGTAGATGTAGCGGCAATCGACGCGCTCTTCATGTTTGTGACGACAACATCTCCGTTTTTTGTTTGCGCACTAAAAACGTTGGCATCGAGGTCTTGAACATGAACGGTGCCATTGTTGCTGTTGACTTTTATTGATTCATATTGCTTTTCGGGCAAATAGATGGTGATGGCATAAGAAGTCGAAAATAAGTTGAACCACTTGCGGTTTTGATCGGTTACTTTCATTTCTAAAATGTCATGACGGACTTGAGAGGAAAGCGTATAGTTTTGCTCGTTACCTGATATCACAATCTTCGCTTGCTCCTCTGTGGTCGGCAGGACATCAATTTTGGCGTTGTCCGTTGTCAGATCAATTGCGTGAAAAGATGTATCATCAATAACGGTTTCTTCTGTTGTCCAAGCATTGTTGACTTTGCTAAAAGTGACTACACCGCCGATAAGCCCGATAACGAGCAGAAGACTAGCGATAAGTGTTAGCTTTTTAATGATTGTCATGGATAAGCCCTCCTTTTACAAGCCGTGCATTAAATTTTAAGTAACGAACGAACCACTTGCTCAATATTCGTGTCACATAAAACATGCCAAGTGCGATAAAGATGCCGAGCCCACAAAGGGCAATGGAAGCGAACAGTTCAAACATCGTAAAAGAAGGTGCATAAAGGATGGTTTGTATGAGCCAAAGGAACGGTGAAGCGATAAAGGATACAGCAACAACCCAACCAGCGAATATCATCGAGACTAGGCCAATAAAAGGACCAAGGACGATGACAAGGTTAAAAAAGCCTAAACCAATAATTGCCCACATCGCACGAAACACGTTTCCGGGTGTCGCTTTTGTTCCTGCTTGTTCTAAATGATAGGAGGCCATCGCGTCTTTGGCGATTTGTCTTGGTGAGCCGAGTGCTGCTGCAATTTCCGCTTCTTTTTTTCCTTCGGCTAAGCCAATCGCAAAATGTTCTTCAAAGTCTTGTAACATGTCTTCACGTTCGTCTGCAGGCAGTCGTTTTAAAGAGATATTTAGTTGTTGGAGAAATTCCTTCTTAGTCAATTTGATCACCTTCATTCATGAGTAATTGATTCACACCCGTCGTGAATGCTTCCCATTCACATAGGAGTTTATGCAACTGGTCTTTCCCGCTATCGGTTAGTGCATAGTATTTACGGGAAGGTCCTTCTGATGACTCTTTCAAGTACGTTGTAAAGTAACCGTCCTTTGTGAGTCGTCTTAACAATGGATACACAGACCCTTCCGAAATGTGAATTTGAGCAGAGATTTTTTGCACAAGTTCGTATCCGTAATGATCTTGTTTGTTTAATAAAACGAGGACGCATAGTTCTAACACGCCTTTTTTGAATTGTACATTCACGGTTTAAAACACTCCTTTCATACGGAAGGTAACTACTGTTTATTGTATGATACCTTGCTATGGATTATTATAACGCATAGTTCTATATTATGCAAGGTAGTGTGTAATGTGCATACTTTGCAGGAAAAATCAGCATATCAACAAGTGCTTGACGGTGAATATCTGCAGATAAGATATGGTTCACCACATTTCTAAACACTTTTATACAATTTTCCGCTTGAAATGTATTAAGCGTATGATACAATCGGTGTATGAAGCGCACAATACAGTTGTGTTTCTATGGTGACTTTCACAGGAAATAGATGAGGGGGATTAACAAATGCAAAAAAATTATTGACGATGTTCATCATCTGAAAGAGAATTTGTAACACCGTAAAAGGGGAATTTTAGTAAAGGCTTCGTATTTATTACATCATTTTATATGGGAAAGTTAGGTGATTGATATTATGAACAAATTGATATGTACAAGTATGTTGACTGTCGTCCTTTTATCAGCTTGTGGGTCAGGAGCAGCACCTGCACCGCAGCCAAATGGGGAAATACCAAAGAAGCGACAAGAAGTAAGAAGTGAGGCTCCTAAAGGGAATGATGGAGAGGACCTGATGCTTGAGGCAGCTTTTTTTACAAAAGTGACGGAAGTAGATGGAGAGCTTGTGATTGAAAACCCAGAAAACATGGTTGTCAAAGTGAATCAAGAAGCACGATTACCTAAAGATTATCAACCGGACGATCTCGTTAAAGTGGATGTCCCATCTATATATGAAGAAGAAGAGGGTCATTTATTGCGTGAGGAAGCAGCTCGGGCGCTAGAACAATTGTTTGCTGCGGCTGAAGGAGAGCACCACCAGTTGTATGCCGTTTCTGGATTTCGTACTTTTGCTAGTCAAAAAGAGTTGTATGATCGAGAGGTAGAAAAACAAGGGAAAGATCAGGATCTTGCTGCGGTACCAGGGCATAGTGAACATCAGACAGGTTTGGCAATTGATATTGCCACAAACGGTCCAACCGCAGGATTCGGCAGTAGTCCAGAAGGGATATGGGTGGCAGAAAACGCACATCACTACGGTTTTGTCATTCGTTATCCAGAAGGAAAAGAAGAGATTACAGGTTACCGGTATGAGCCATGGCATTTGCGCTACGTTGGTGAAAAGGTCGCGAATGACTTGATTAAATATGACTATACGTTGGAGGAATATTTTAAACACGTAACAAAAAAATAAGCGCAGAATTTGCTTTATAAATCTCCTTCTTGACAGCGCCTACGTGTATTCGCTACACTGAAACACAAGAAAAAGATGGTAGAGAGGGGCACGTATCATGATACAAAATCCGTCAGATACACGAATCAAAGAGATTTTAGCGACGAAAAAACGAATTGCGGTTGTCGGTCTTTCCGATAATCCTGAACGTACGTCTTATATGGTTTCAGAAGCAATGCAAAAGAACGGGTATACGATTATTCCTGTTAATCCCAGAGTGGATGAAGTGTTAGGGGCGCGTGCGTACCCGTCTTTAACAGCGATTGATGTGCCAGTTGACATGGTAAATGTTTTTCGAAGAAGCGAGTTTTTGCCTGAGATTGCCAAAGAAACGGTCGAAGCGGGTATTGACACATTTTGGGCACAACTTGGCGTCGCAAATGAAGAAGCGTATCGTTATTTGCAAGAAAACGGCGTTGAAGTCATTATGGATCGCTGCATCAAAGTGGAGCATGCAAAATTTAAATGAGCAGTTGAAGGCTTTCTCACCGTAGGAAGTCTTCCTTTCTGTCTTGCGTTTTACAGACTTTTAATCGTTCAAAGTATGTTACACTATGAAAGAGTGGAGGAGGCATGAAGATGACAAAAACGAATATCGCGTATAATGAAGACGCGATTCAAGTGTTAGAAGGTCTGGAAGCCGTCAGAAAACGACCGGGTATGTACATAGGTTCTACCGATGCACGCGGGTTGCATCATCTTGTTTACGAAATTGTGGATAATGCGGTCGATGAAGCGCTTGGGGGCTACGGATCGACCATTAAAGTGACCATTCATAAAGATGAAAGTGTGTCTGTTCAAGACGAAGGGCGCGGGGTGCCTGTTGGGATGCATCGACTTGGCAAACCAACACCAGAAGTCATTTTTACTGTTTTGCATGCTGGTGGAAAGTTTGGTCAAGGTGGGTATGCAACGAGTGGCGGTCTTCATGGGGTCGGGGCATCTGTTGTGAACGCACTTTCGGAATGGCTAGAAGTCGAAATTAAGCGTGATGGCCACCGATATGTGCAGCGATTTGAATCAGGTGGAAAACCAGTGACAACGCTGGAGAAAAAAGGACCGACGCGACAAACGGGGACGACGGTCCATTTTAAACCTGACACTGCGATGTTTAAAGGCGCTCATTTTAACATAGAAACTTTATCGGAACGTTTAAGGGAGGCTGCTTTCTTATTAAAAGGCGTCATTATTACGTTACGAGATGAACGGGTCGGTAAAACATATGAAGAAACGTATCAGTATGAAACGGGCTTAGAAGCGTTTGTGCAATATTTAAATGAAGGGAAAGAAGCGCTGCATCCAGTTGTATCATTTGAAGGGGTGGTCAATGAAATTGAATTGTCCTTATCGTTTCAGTTTCATGATGCTTATACAGAGAACGTTTTATCCTTTGTGAATAATGTTCGGACAAAAGATGGCGGCACGCATGAGCTTGGTACAAAATCGGCGATGACACGCGCCATCAATGAACATGCGCGAAAGCTTAAATTATTGAAGGAAAAGGATAAAAATTTAGACGGTGCAGACATTCGCGAAGGGCTGACGGCCATTTTATCCATTCGTGTGCCTGAATCGAAGCTGCAATTCGAAGGTCAAACGAAAAGCAAGCTTGGCACCCCAGAGGCACGATCAGCGGCAGAGACGCTTGTGTCTGAGAAAATGTCTTATTTTCTCGAAGAAAACCCAGCAGTCGCACAAACATTAATTAAAAAAGCAGTCAAAGCAGCTGGGGCACGTGAAGCAGCGCGAAAAGCCCGCGAAGATGCCCGTAATGGCAAAAAAAATAAGCGCCGCGACGTGTTATTGAGCGGCAAACTGACGCCGGCACAGTCGCGTAACCCCGCGCGAAATGAGTTGTACCTTGTGGAGGGGGATTCTGCGGGAGGCTCGGCGAAGCAAGGGCGTGACCGGACGTTCCAGGCGGTGTTGCCGCTTAGAGGAAAAGTCATTAATACGGAGCGGGCGAAACTTGATGACATCATGAAGAACGAAGAAATTCGGACGATGATTCATACGATTGGTGCCGGTGTTGGCGCCGACTTTGATATTGCCGACTGCAATTATGACAAAATCGTCATTATGACGGATGCGGATACAGATGGTGCGCACATTCAAGTGTTGTTACTCACATTTTTCTATCGTTATATGAAGCCGTTGTTTGAAGCAGGTAAAGTGTACATTGCCTTACCCCCTTTATATAAAGTAAGTAAAGGCAGCGGCAAAAAGGCGCAACTGTTGTATGCGTGGGATGAGCAAGAGTTGCAACAAGCATTAAAAAAGGTCGGCAAAGGGGCAACGGTGCAACGCTACAAAGGACTTGGTGAAATGGATGCGACCCAACTATGGGAAACAACGATGGATCCGAGTGAAAGAACGTTAATTCGCGTCCGTATAGAAGATATCGCACGCGCGGAAAAACACGTGACAACATTGATGGGTGACAAAGTAGAACCACGCCGAAAATGGATTGAATCACATGTTGCTTTTGACTTAGCTGACGATATGAACATTTTAGAAAACGAGAATTTGCACGTAAGGGAGGAAGAATAGATGGGTCAAGCAGATCGGTATCTTGACTTACCGCTTGAAGATGTAATGGGCGATCGTTTTAGTCGCTATAGCAAATACATTATTCAAGAGCGCGCTTTGCCAGATGCACGGGACGGCTTAAAACCGGTACAGCGTCGTATTTTGTATGCGATGTACCATGAAGGAAATACGGCGGATAAGCCGTACCGTAAATCCGCAAAAACAGTCGGAAATGTGATCGGTAATTATCATCCACACGGTGATAGCCCGGTGTATGAAGCAATGGTACGGATGAGCCAAGATTGGAAAGTGCGGCAACTACTCATTGATATGCACGGCAACAACGGTTCAATTGATGGAGACCCCCCGGCCGCGATGCGTTATACGGAAGCACGTTTATCTGCGATTAGCGCGGAGTTGATGCGAGATTTAGAGAAAGAAACCGTTGATTACATACCGAATTTTGATGACTCGACGTCTGAACCTGTGGTGTTGCCGGCGATGTTCCCTAATTTACTCGTCAATGGGGCAACAGGCATTTCAGCCGGTTATGCGACAGACATCCCACCCCACCATTTAGGCGAAATCATTGACGGAATCATATTCTTGATGAAGAAGCCGAACGCGACACTGGATGACATGTTAACGATCGTAAAAGGACCTGACTTTCCAACAGGCGGTATCGTTCAAGGCGCTGACGGTATTAAACAAGCGTATGAGACAGGCAAAGGAAAAGTAGTTGTCCGAGCGAAAACAGCGATTGAGACCGTTCGCGGCGGGCGCGAGCAAATTGTCATCACCGAGCTGCCATATGAAATTGTCAAAGCGTCACTCGTAAAAAAAATGGATGAAATTCGTTTTGACAAAAAGGTCGATGGCATCGCCGAAGTACGTGATGAAACGGACCGCGCCGGTTTGCGGATCGTGGTCGAATTGAAAAGAGACGCTGACAGTGAAGCGATTTTGCATTACTTACTCAAACATACAGATTTGCAAATGACGTACCATTTTAATATGGTCGCCATTTATAACCAGAAACCACAGTTAATGGGCTTACTGCCACTAATGCGTGTGTATATTGCCCATCAAAAAGAAGTGTTCACACGCCGGTCCCAGTTTGAGCTAGAAAAAGCAAAAAAACGCGCACATATTGTGGAGGGGCTCATAAAAGCGGTTTCCGTGTTAGATGATGTGATCCGCACGATCCGTGCTTCTCGCGATAAGAAAGATGCCAAAGACAACTTGATGATGGCATTTGGCTTTACCGATATGCAAGCAGAAGCGATTGTCAATTTGCAACTTTATCGCTTAACGAACACAGATATTGCCACTTTACAAGAGGAAGCGGCACAGTTGTCAGCACAAATTGCCGAGCTTGAAGCAATTTTAGCGAGTGAGCAACAATTGATTGCCCTCATTACAAAAGAAATGAAAGCACTAAAGAAAAAATTCGTCACACCACGCCGGACAGAAATTAAAGCCGAGGTGGAAACGCTCCAAGTAAATATGGACATGCTCATTGCATCTGAAAACGTGCGGGTTACTGTGACAGAAGCAGGATATGTGAAGCGAACAGGACTACGTTCTTACTCGGCTGGTAGTAAAGATGCACCGGGGATGAAAGAGGGCGACCGCGTCCTTTTCTGTAGGGAGGCAAATACGACCGACACATTGCTGTTATTTACAAAAAAAGGGTTTTACCTGTATGTGCCTATTCATCAACTCCCAGATATTCGTTGGAAGGAAGACGGGCAACATATTGCTAATTTGGTACCACTTGAATCAGAGGATGAAGTGATTGATGCTTGGGCGGTAGATGATTTTGAAAAAGAGACTTTCTTAATATTTGTCACACGTGGTGGGATGATTAAACGATCTGCCTTGGCATTGTATGAATCGCAACGCTACACAAAGCCACGGATTGCTTTAAACTTGAAAGAAGATGATGAGGTTATTGCTGTGCTTGAAACGACTGGGAAAGAAGAGTTATTCATCGCGACAAAAAATGGTTATGGTCTATGGTTTTCTGAACAAGACGTTTCCCCGGTTGGTCAGCGGGCCGCAGGTGTGAAAGCAATTAATTTGCAGGGTGATGATGTGGTTGTGGATGCATCTACGTTTAGTCTTGATGACAAAGTGGAATTCTTTTTGGCGACACATCGTGGTGCGGTGAAGCGGATGGCAATTACCGAATTTAAAAAGATGAGCCGTGCGGGGCGAGGAACGCCAATGTTACGCACATTAAAACATAACCCTCACCGTGTGATTGGTTGTAAACGAGTCATGGCGAGTGATGACGTATTTGTCATTGAAACAGAGCGAGGGGAATTCGTTGAGGTTTACCCTGCCGCGTACCGGCGTACAGACCGTCACACGAATGGTTCATATGTATATGATGATCAAGAAAAAGGCGTCGCACAAACTTTAAAACGCGTTGTCCCTACAGTCGATTAGTAAAATGTTTTGCGCAATAAAAACAAGGCTGTTATACTTAAAAAGATTCGCAAATATAGAGAGGAGATGAGTATATGGCAACTGAAACGTTCCCTTTAGTAGTTGAAAAAGTGAACAAGCATCTCGGGTCAACGCATGTCATTAAAGATATGTCTTTTTCCCTAGAGCGAGGCATGATTTATGGTTTTCTCGGTCCAAACGGTTCCGGTAAAACGACGACAATTCGCATGATCGTGTCTTTAATCGCGCCAAACAGTGGGGAAGTGTATATTGAAGGCAGTAGTATTAAAACTGAACGTGAGAAAGCATTGAAACATATTGGGGCGATTGTTGAAAACCCTGACTTGTATTTGTACTTAACAGGGATGCAAAACTTGCGTCAGTTCGCACAAATGAGTGCAGAACGAATTTCCGAAGAGCGATTTGAGGAAGTCATTCGTCTTGTCGAGCTTGAGCATGCGATTCATAAGAAGGTGAAGAAGTACTCCCTGGGCATGAAGCAACGGCTAGGCATCGCGGTGTCCATTTTGCATCGTCCAAGTGTACTAATTTTGGACGAGCCAACAAACGGTCTTGATCCGAAAGGGATTCGTGATTTGCGTGATTATTTGCGTAAGCTAGCCCGTGATGAAGGCGTGACATTGCTTGTGTCTAGTCACCAGTTGAATGAAATTGAAGTCTTATGTGATCGTGCGATCGTTATCAATGATGGTACAGTTGTGGATGAACTTCATATGGGTACGAATAAACAGAGTCATGAACAGATGACGATTACAATTGAAGCAGAGCCGGTCGAGAAAGCAGCTACGTTACTACAACCGTTAGGTGCAACGAAACAAACGGAGCGTGGACTTGAAATTGAGGGACAATTGTATGATGCGATCCCGCAACTTGTAAGGACACTCACTGAAAATGATGTCTCTATTTATGCCATCTCTTATCAAAAACGACTAGAAGATGCCTACTTCTCACTAACAGAAGAGAAAAGAGGTAACGCGACATGATTGATTTAATGAAGAATGAATGGATTAAGGCATGGTATGGACGAAAAGTATGGGTTTTTCTTATTGTGCTTGCTGCGTGTACGATTTTAGGCACAGTTGTAGGTGTGATGATGAAAAACTATGCCGACGCTTATATAGACCTTCTTTTCTTTGAAACGGTGTTTCCTATATTTGCAGGGTTCGTTTCTCTTTATGCGGTGATCTTAGTCAGTGGAGCGCTCGCAAAAGAGTTCTCTTCAGGAACGATTAAACAATTATTTATTCGCCCTGTGTCGCGCACGCGCATATTGCTATCCAAATGGATTTCCATCATGTTGTTGTCGTTTCTCCTTTTATTGGGGGCAGGGTTTATTTTATTCCTCGTAGAGATGCTCTTTTTTACAGAGAATACAACATGGATGATCGGTTTTAAGACGATGTGGAGCATGGTGCTGCATCATACTCCAACCTTGCTCTTTTATATCGCGCTGGCGACGCTGATCGGTGTCTGGATGCGTAGTACCGCACTAACTATCGTTGTCGCGTTTATTCCGATGTTCTTTAAAGGGATATTGATGTTGTTGCTTATGCAGTATGACTGGTCAAAATGGATTGTATTTATGCATTTTGAGCTATATAACTCTTATGAAAAACCTGTTGACCTAATTTTTTCATCGGAACTTTTTGATTCCGTCTGGCATTCGGCCGCGTATATCGGCGCTCATATCTTGATTCTTTTACTCATCTCTCACCTCATTTTCAAGAAAAGAGATGTATTATAAGAACCGACAACGATATCAAATAACGACAGGTATGCCCTCGTGGCGTACCTTTTTTTGTGGTTTCTGCCTATTTTTCAACATCGTCTTATTACAAACAGATGACAATAAGATTAAGAACGTCGTAATGTGTTTTATTATTTCACGAAAGCGAGTAGGTATCATAGCAACTCCTAACAGATTAGCAACATGGCATCTGTTCATTTGAGAGATCATTTGAACAACAGGGAGCTCTTTAAATACGTTTGCGCAGTGGGGTGCGCGAACAATTTTTTTAAAAGGAGTGAAGGTCTTTGGGGAAATTGATATTAAAAAGGTTTGACGCCTTTTTTGTGAAATGGCTGGTAAGTGGTTTCATTGCTGTTGTGGCTTTCGTAGTGATGATTGTAATGCAAGAAGTGCACGCTGCTATACCGCTCACTCAAGGAGAAGAAGATGAACGAGTAGAGGCGTTACAGGAAGAATTAATTGCGCAAGGGTATTTAGACGGAGAAGAGACGTCTCGTTTATTTACAGAAACAATGGAAGAAGCAGTCATTGCTTATCAAGAGGACCACGGGTTAATGGTGGATGGGATTGTCGGCCCACAAACACTTGGTGCCATGACGGTTTTACGTGAAGGAAGTGAAGGAGAACTTGTTTACATGCTTCAAGAGAAATTAAGCATGTTGAATTATTACCAGGGTATGCTCGATGGTATATATGGTCCACTAACCAAATCGGCAGTGTCCTCTTTCCAGCAGGCGGAACAAATTCAAGTGGATGGGGTTGCAGGACCAGAAACGTATCGTCATTTATACGGACCGCAAGTCATCGCGGCGGCACCAGCTTCTGTTGTTACGGAACAACAGCGCAATGATCACTCACCATCAAAGGCGGCAGAGGCAAGTGAGACCATTGAACCCGCTACGAACACGGCTGTAGAAGAAACGAGGGAGAGCGAGCCAACCGAGGAGACAACATCTATTCAGATGGAAGCGACTGCCTACACAGCGTATTGCAATGGATGTTCTGGTGTGACGAGTACGGGTATTGATTTGCGGGCAAATCCAAACCAAAAAGTTGTGGCTGTTGATCCGAATGTGATTCCACTTGGGAGTCGTGTATATGTGGAAGGATACGGGGAAGCGATTGCAGGCGATACAGGCGGAGCAATTAAAGGTCACAAAATTGATTTATATATGCAAACAAAAGATGAAGCATATGCCTTTGGGAGACGAACGGTGAATGTGACAGTGTTGGAATAATAGATACAAAAAGCCAGCGTCAGATATACGGGACGCTGGCTTTTGGCTGCTGTTTTGGAGATGCCTTCGGTTCAATCGCTTTCTTGCGCCTATTCAAGGTGAATGACGCCTTAGATCGCGATAAGGGTGCAGGAGAATCACTCTTCTTTAAATTGTTCCTTTAATTCTTGCACTTTTCCAAAGATAACTGTGTGATTTTCGCAATAAAAGCGACTTCAGTACCTTCAATGAGCATGCGTTTGGCTGTTTGGGTCCGTTCTTTTACGATTCCTTCCTCGATTCCTTTCTCCCAAGCATCACGTTCAAAAAACGTTATAATATTATCAATGTCCATTTGCTCCTTATGGACGAGCTTTTGCACTTCTTCACGCATTGTTTTTTCCTCCTCCTTCGTTAGTGGCATATATGAAGCCAAAAACTTCATCTGCAATGCTCGTTGTTCTGAGGTTAGAGGGGATGTTGCATGAACTAATTTGTCAAATAGAGAAGGGGTTCCTGCTTTTTTAGACAAAAAGATCACCAGACTAAAGGATAATTCACCTTTGCGGAATTTGTCGCACGAAAAAGCGGATTTCCTGCAGGGATACATACACATCGCGTCGAATAGTGAAACAAGGAAGGAACAATTTCTTAAGTATAGGTGGTGCTCTATGCAAAAACAAGAAAGCTGGTATGAGAAAATTGTGATTGAAAATCCGGCACGTAAAATAACAGCGGATACAAAAGATTATTTACATCGCACGGGCTTGTGGGATAAGCCAAGTTTATGGACAACAGACACAATGCGTCATCTTGCGCTGTCAAGAGAAGAGGCGGGGACGATTCCTTGTTTATCGTTTGAGCAAGTCTTTTTTGCGGTAAAGTCATTTGCCCCAGAAAGAATCGTGCCGCTTATGAACGAATACGCGCTTGCGGTACAAGCAATTGGCCACATTAAAGATGCATTTGAATATGCTATTCAATACCGACAGGCGGAGTTGCTAACGCAGCTTATTGAATGGCATAAAGAAAACAAATCATTAACTGAGTGGCGTCAGGTATATCAGCTGTTGCTAGAGGTACTCCAAGAGAATATAAGCGATGAAGAAACGATTGACAAAGCCCGCGATCTCACTGGTTACGTGACAGAATCTCTTTTAAAGATGCGTTTAGAATCACTGGAAATCCGGTCTTACTTGCGACTAGGTTACTATCCTAAAACAGCTTCCCTTCGAGAAAGAATGAACAAACAGTTGAAGCATATAAAGCCAAGTTTTGCAAAAAGCGTCACGATGAGTCGAGCGGGTTTTCAAATTGCTTATGACCTCTTGTACAATCAAGGAAAAGCAAAAGAAGCAGAGCAATACTTATTAGATTGTGTACTCGACGAAGTGATGGTTGATGCTATGTGCTCTGCCTGTTATCACTTGCTGTCATATACGGCACTGTTACGTCCGAGCTATGTTTGTCTTGGCTATATGCAACGATCCATTGCTTACGCGGAGAGAGCGGGGCTGAAAGAACAGGTGCAAGTTTTGAGCTCACAGGGATATCCTTTCGTTTGCAATGTACATGGAGAACGCTTTGATTTAGCTGATGTAGATCCAGAGGAACAAGTATATCAGCATATTGTTCGCGGAAATAACGAGAAGGCGTTGCAATTAGCAGAAGAGCTTGAGCGAGATGAGAAGGGAAGTACATGTTTAATATTTTATAAAGGGATAGCATCAGGAGATGTAACCTTGTTAGCAGAAGCGATGCGGTGTTTTGCGGAAGAAAATAGAATTCATTTACTTCCGCTTGTTGAAAGAGAACTTGTGAAAGTTAGTTCACCTACAGTAAAAGGAGAGGTTTAAGATGATGAAGAGATTGTTAGGTGTTGGAATCATATTCGCTTGCTTAATCATGCAAGACTCGGATGTTGTCAAACCTCTGGGACCTCCCAATCCAGACATTCTCAGCTTGCCAGATGAAAACAACAGTCGGGCGTAGTCTGCATGATTACAGCAGAGCCGAAGCGCTAGGAATTTCTCCTAGCGCTCTTATTCATCTTCCGGTTCAATATGCACACTCGTATGATCAATGCCGTGCTTTTGAGAGAGGAGTGATTCAATTTCGTCCGCAATTTCATGGCTATCTTTTACAGTCAACGTTGATTTCACTTCAATGGTTACATCAGCGTGAATCGCGCTACCCACTTGGCGTGCTTTCATCGTCTTTAATGATTGTACATGCTCCAAATCTGCAATTGTTTTTTTGTATGCTGATAAAGAGCTGTCGTCAAATCCATCAGTGAGTGCATGCGTGGCATCACGGAAAATTGTCCAAGCGGTATAACAAATAAGTAAACCAATCACAAAAGCAGTAATAGAATCAATCCACCCTAGCCGAAAGTGGGCAGCGATGATACCGATACAAGCACCCAAACTGACGAGTGCATCGGCTTTGTTGTCCTTTGCGGCAGCCATTAGAGCTTGGCTATTGATCCGTGTCGCGAGCTTTTGGTTGTATCGGTAGACGAGTAGCATAATGATGCTACTGAAGATGGCGACCCATGCGGCAACTAAGCTTGGAGCAACAATCGCTTCGGGATTTAGTAAGCTAGAACTGGCTTCTATTAATACTTGTATGCCAATGGCCGCCATGAGCACTGCTGCGAATAATGCGGCAATATGCTCGGCGCGAAAATGACCGTATGGGTGGTCGTGATCAGGTGGTTTTTGTGAAATACGTAAACCAATTAAAACTGCAATAGAAATAATGATATCAGATGCGTTATTAAAACCGTCGGCAACGAGCGCTTGGGAAAAGAATAAATAACCGATGACAAGCTTTAATGCCGACAAAAAGATGTAGGCAATGATGCTTAACCATGCGCCCGACTCACCTTGACGTAACTCCTCATATCTTTTCATGGAAGAAGACCTCGTTTCATTCTTGTCATATATGTATCGTATCAGACGAAAATCGAGTGGGTCTATAGAAACATGTTTTTCCACTTACATGAATATGGCATAGGCAGAATAATTTTGCATAGGGGAAACTTTTTTTATTTTGACTTCATCAGTATAATCTAGAAGTAAAGGAGATATGCACTTTAGATTTGTACATACCTATGGTATGATGGATATGCGATAATTAATTAATAAAATATGTATCCGCTAGGGGGGCTTTTTGGCTGAGAAAGATGTCTATCGCATCTTGACCCTTGTGACTTGATCTAGGTAATGCTAGCGCAAGGAAGTGGAACCGTTCATAAGAATGAAATTGTGACGTTTTTCTTTCTGTTCATGCATACATAACACCGCAATGTCACAAGAATTTTTAGTACCCCTTGATGTCATCAGCAAGGGTTTTTTGTCATTTGAAAGGAGAGAGTCTTATCAATGAAGAAAAAGCAATTAACATTAACTGATATTATTGTCACAATTATGATTGCCGTTGTTTTTGCGATCGTCTATCGTTTATGGACACCGCTCTATGATATTGTTTCGGTAACGGGGTTACAACTTCACCAATTGATTTATGGAATGTGGTTTATTGCTGGACCACTTGCCATGTTAATCATTCGCAAGCCGGGGATAGCCATTTTAGCTCAAACAGCAGCGTCGGTCGGGTCATTTTTGGCGGGGTCTCCATATGGACCGCTCTCCCTACTCTTATATGGTTTCTTCCAAGGACTTGGGGCAGAATTGGCTTTTGCGATGTTCCGCTACCGTTTGTATCACATGGGTGTGGCCATTTTAGGCGCAATCGGTGCTTCAATTGCATCATTTTCTGTTGACTATTTTAATGATTATTTACTGGATTATACGACATGGAACTTATCAATTCGAGTGATCCTCCGTACGATCAGCGCCATTCTTATTGCCGGTGTGTTTGCGACAGCACTTGTTCGCGCGCTTGAAAAGACCGGTGTTGTCCAGCTCATTCGGCCCGTTTCACAAGCAGATTACGCACGATTAGAGGCGAAAAGGAAACAATGATTGTGGCTGATCCTGTGATTCAGTTAGAAAATATCGTCTTGACTTATCCTCAAAGTGATAACTTGTTGTTTGATGAACTGAGTGTAACCGTGCAAAAAGGGGAGAAAGTGCTCTTGCTCGGCCCAAGCGGGTGCGGAAAATCGACGCTTCTCCAAGTGATGGCGGGGTTGATTCCGCGGGCAGTTGAAGTGCCTTTTAAAAGTGATGTGGCCACAATTCCTGCAGAAGCAGGAATTGTGTTTCAAGATCCTGACAGCCAATTTTGTATGCCCTATGTGGATGAAGAGTTAGCGTTTGTGTTAGAGAACCGTCAAGTCGCTCGCGAAGACATGCCTGCTTACATTGCGTCCTTATTGAAGCGAGTTGGGTTAGATGTGGCGCCACATACAGCGATTTCCACGTTGTCACAAGGCATGAAACAACGACTCGCGATTGCGTCAGCACTTGCATTGGAAGCTGATGTCCTATTTTTAGATGAACCAACGGCATTGTTTGATCCTGAAGGGACCGTTGCTGTATGGGAAACGGTTAAGCAATGCACGGAAGCGCAAACGATCGTGATTGTGGAACATAAAATTACGCATATCCTCAACTTCATTACACGCATCATTTTATTTAACGCAGCCGGAGAGATCATTGCTGATGGTGCGCCGGACCGTATTTGGCAAACGTATGAAGAGGCGTTTGACGAATACGGTATTTGGCACCCGCATTCGTGGAAGCATCATTTGGTAGCGACGCATTTGCCACGAGTAGCAGTGGAGAAGGGACCACAACGTTTGTATGTGCACGAGTTCCATGCTTATCGTCGGAAAAAAGTGGTCAGCCGTGTCGCGTGTGCCGATGCAAAGGCAGGACAATGGCTCGTCATTACTGGAGGAAATGGGGCTGGGAAAACAACGCTGTTGTATGCGCTCATGAACTTGCTCAAAACGAGTGGGACGTATGAAGTAAATGGGAAGCAAGTGGACAAAAAGCGTATCCTCGCACGAGAGATTGGCTTTGTATTTCAAAACCCAGAATTTCAATTTATTACTGATGAAGTGGAACAAGAGCTATATGCAGGTACACCTGGAAAAAGTGACGAGAAATATAAAGAACGTGCGACAGCGCTGCTTGACACATTTGGTTTGACAGCATTCAAAGCGTCTCACCCCTATCGGTTATCAATTGGTCAAAAGCGGCGCTTAAGTGTCGCAACGGCACTCATGCATACGCGTGACATATTGCTACTTGATGAACCGACATTTGGTCAAGATGCCTATCATACCTTTGCGTTACTTACCCAACTCGAGTCATTTCGTGCGAATGGGGGAACGGTTGTGATGGTCACGCATGATGAGGAGATTGTGACCCATTATGCAACGCACGTATGGGAGATTTCTAATGGGAAAGTGGCCAAGCAGTATCCAAATGAGCGGCGGATGACTAAGGAGGGCGCTCATGACTGAATATAAATGGGAAGAAACGTGGCTAAGTCGGATTAATCCGAGCTTAAAACTTATCGTGACGATGGTAATGCTAGTTGGCGTTATTTTCATCCATAATCCAAATGTATTAATACTTGTTGTAGCCATAGCGTTATTTACTTTATTTACTTTCTCTGGCCATCCGCGCTTGTTTGTATTGTTGTACTGTTTGCCATTTATACTTGTGTTTGTGTCAGCATCGACGGCGATGGTTTTCTTTGGTAAAGGTGAGACGACGTGGTTTCATATGGGCATTGTCCATATTACTGAGGAGAGTTTCTATCGCGGAATTCATTTAGGTTTACGTGCACTCACATTTGCAACGTTTGGGTTATTATTTGCGTTAACAACAAAACCAGTCTATTTATTTTATTCATTAATGCAGCAGTTACGCTTGCCACCCCATTTTGCGTACGGCTTTATGGCTTCGATTCGGATGATCCCGATGATGGTGACGGAGTTTCAAACATTGCGCCACGCGTATCAAATTAGAGGGGTCTCGACCCGGCGCGGGGTGCGCGGAATGTATGACATGCTGCACTTTTATAGTGTACCTTTACTCGCTCAAGCGATTAGACGAGCCCAGCGTTTGTCGGTGGCGATGACGGCGAAACAATTTTTCTTAAAACAAAAGCGGACGTATTTTTATAAACTGCATTTTCAACGCGAAGATATTATATTTGTCGGAGGGTGTATACTTGCGGTAGTATCGGCTATTTATTTTTCCACAGTGGAGTGGTGGATTCCTGTTCATGATGTGAGGTATGTGGGCGTTTAGTATAAATTACACTTCGCAGCATTATTTGTGCTAGTGGGTATGAAAACAGACAGCGTTTTTAATATGTGACATGCTAGTGTTAATAAACATTAGCCATTCTTTTTAATGGATCAACAGAAACCCCCAAAGTGTTGAATGAACACTTTGGGGGTTTCCGTACAAGAAATCTTAGCTTTGAACGAAAGTGCCGGTATGCTTGATACCATTTTCAAGAAAGAAACCTTTCTTGAATCAAAAATGAAAGCAGCGAAGGAATGAGTGTCTCATTCTTCTAGGATACATTATGCAGCACCGAGGTCCGATGTGTCAGCTATGAATAAAAAATGGGTCTCTGTTGAGTAAATTTATTCCGAAGGGGCAATGATCTTCTTACATATCTATTCATAGAAAAGCACTCCCAAGTGCTCTGGTGTCTACGGTCTAATTTTTCACAACGTTGTCCGTACTTTCCAAAGCTCAGGGAAAAATTGCTCATCCAATACAGCTTTCAAATAACCAACACCGCTCGAGCCGCCGGTGCCTTTTTTCATGCCGATAATGCGCTCAACTGTTTTCATGTGGCGGAAGCGCCATTGTTGGTGCCAGTCTTCTAAGTCAATCAATTTCTCAGCGAGTTGGTATAGATCCCAATAACGATCGATGTCTTCGTATACTTGTTGCCAAGCATGCAATACCGATTCGTTTTCTTCATGCGTGTTCCGAACGTCGCGCGTTAGCACTGCTTCATCGATTGCGAGTCCCGCACGAGAGAGGGCGCGAATCGCTTCATCATACAAGCTCGGTGCTTCGTAAGCAGTGCGCAATGTTTTTACGAGTGCTTCGTCATGTGCATAAATCTTTAAAATATGGTCTGTCTTTTTCCCAAGCGCAAATTCGAGCTGGCGATGTTGGAATGATTGAAAGCCAGACGCATGTCCAAGGGAATCGCGAAATTGTTTATATTCCGCTGGTGTCATCGTCGCCAGCACGTCCCATGCTTGAATAATTTGCGATTGAATTTTGGAGACGCGTGCGAGTTGTTTGAAAGCCGGTTGATAATGATCTTGCTGAATGGCTTTTGTCGCGCCGTCTATTTCATGTAACATGAGTTTCATCCATAGCTCGCTGACTTGATGGATGATAATAAAGAGCATTTCATCATGCTGATTTGATAACCGTTTTTGACTTGCGAGCAGTGTATCGAGCCCTAAATAATCACTGTAGCTCATATCTTTTTTGAAGTCGGTATGCATGTTTTCAGACATTGATCTCACTCCTTTGATTGAATAGGTCGAAGCACAGCGCGGACAGGGCTACCATCTGCACCGACAAGACGAAGCGGTAAAGCGATGAGCTCATAATACCCAGAAGTGACGTGCGCCAACTGAATATTTTCCAAAATGGCGATGCCTGCTTTTGCTAAGGCATGGTGGCCGGCGAGTTCTTTACTTGTCGGCTCATCGACACTAGGGACGTCGACACCGAGTAAAATGACACCCATGGTTTGTAAATAAGCGGCAGCTTCCGGCGTAACGGCAGGGAGCGTGTCTGGGAAAATATGTTCATTTGTTTGTGTCTTCGTTTTCACTAATAGTCGTTTCGTGTTTTTCGGCACGATTCCCTCAAGCAACGATTGTGAAATTTCTTTGACCCCGATCGCTTCAATGACATAGGCGTCGCCGATATATGTCGATAACGGCAGCTCGTCAATGCGATCCCCGTTATCATCAAAATGGAAAGGCGCATCGACGTGTGTGCCGGTATGTGCGCTCATGTGAATTGAACCGACATTAACAGAGCCAGTCATTTCTTTTGTGGCAACGAGGCGATAGGAAAAAGGTGTATCTCCTGGCCAATGGGCAATACTTGCGGACAGCGGTTGGCTAATATCAATCCAAGTCACTACGCAATCACCTCGCGCGTGTTACTAAATCGCTCATACGTTTTATCTTTCATAATTTGTCGTAGTGTAATGGCGACAGTGTATACATCTGTAAATGAATTATACAATGCAACAGGTGCGATGCGAATCCCGCTCGGGGCGCGGTAATCAGGGATTACACCTGCTTGTTTGAGCGCCTTACAAATGCGCGCGGCTTCTTTATGCTCCAAATAAATGTGCCCGCCCCGTTGTTCGTGGGCGATCGGTGTGCGAACAGTGAACACTTGCGTTTCTGGAAATGCAGCGAGTAGTGCGAGAAAGTAATCTGTCAGTTTCAGTGATTTCTCCCGGACTGCTTCAAGGCCGACTTCTGCAAAAAGTTCAAGTGCGCCGATAAGTGGTGCGAGCGAGAGGAGGTGGGGCGTGCCCATTTGGAACGCACCCGCTCCGTCTCCTTGGGTGAATGTCGGTGACATATCAAATTGCTTTTCTTTGTTAGAACCGAACCAACCCGCTAATCCAGGCATCCGGTCGTGGTGGCGACGATGAACGTAGAGACCAGCGACACTACCAGGGCCACCATTAAGATGTTTATATGTGCACCAGACCGCAAAGTCAACGCCATCCGCACTTAACGTATGCGGGATGGAACCAATGGAGTGGCATAAGTCAAAACCAATGATGATCCCGCGAGAATGGGCAGCGTCGGTGAGCTTTTTCAACGATAAACGTTGCGCACTCCGGTAAAGAACGGACGACAAAAGGACGACAGCGACTTCTTCATCCATCGCAGCAATAATGTCGTCTTCACATAACGTGTGCCCATCAAGGCTCTCAACGACCCGCAAATGTGTTTGTTCATCGTCATGGTGCAAACGGAGATGAGACTTGATTGCATAAAAATCAGTCGGGAAATTCAGTGCATCCGTGACGATTTTGGTCCGTTTTCCTTCGGGACGGTAAAATGTGGCTAATAGTTGGTGCAAGTTTGATGTTGTGGAACCGGTTGCGATCACTTCATCAGGATGTGCGCCAACGAGTGATGCGAGTGCTTGCCCAATCCGTTCTGATAAAGTAAACCAAGGATACGTGCCTTCCCCCCAACCATCAATGCCGTGCTGTTTCCACATGGCAAACACCGATAAGACAGCTTGCTCGGCCCGCTTGCTACATAGGCCAAGCGAATTTCCATCGACATATGTGATGCCGTTGTTTTTATAAAACTCAGTTGCATAAGAACGGAGTGGATCTTTTTCGTCAAGTGCTTGGGCGTGTGCGAGGGTTTGTAATTGGGACATCTCATTCATCTCCTTTACAGCATCATTTTTTTTCAGGGGTAAACCCTTCACGAACAAAGGTAAATACACTTTGAATGATGCCAATGTCATACAAAATGACGATGAGCACCAGTATAATCGGACCGATAAATAAACCGGTGGCACCAAATAGTTGTAAACCAACAAACAGCGAAATGAGCAAAGCAATCGGGTTTAAATTCATGTGTGCGGACAGTAGTTTTGGTTCAAGCAACTGCCGCACAATGACGACAATCGTATAGAGGATGAGCAAACCGACCCCACCTGAGACATCGCCTGTAATAAATAAATAAAGAAACCACGGAATCAAAATCGTTCCTGTCCCTACGTATGGCAGGAGCTCGGCAATTCCGACAACGATGGCAAGCATCCATGCATTCTCAACTCGTAAGATGAGTAAGGCAAGAAAAACAATGGTTGCAGTCACAATCATGACGACAATTTGTGCACGTATGAAACCGAATAAACGTAGCCGCATCGCCTGGACAAAGGCTTTTGACTTGACTCGAACGGTATGGGGCGTATGACGTTCATATATCGATTCATAAAATCCCCAACTCTTTCCCATGAAATAAATACTTAGCATAATAAAGAAAAATGCCACAAGAAAGCTTGGAACCCCGAGCAACAAATGGGTGACAGAATCAAGTGCTGCTTGTCCGATATCGCCTAATGTTTTCACAATGACAGTTCCTAACTGATCGATTCCTTGAATAACGACGTGTTGAGAGTTTTCATCAAACGTATCAAATAAACCGAGAACTTCGCGCCAATGCGGCCAAATCGTTTCATTAAAAAATAATTGTGCCTTTGTTGTTCCTTCTTCAATCCAAGTGGGGACTTGTCTAAAAAATTGACTTAAATTGTAATAAATAAGAAACGCTAGACCACTCAAAAAAGCACTAATTGTAAGGATCCCACCAAGCAAACCAAATAAACTTGCTGAACCTGAATTAAAACGCAATTTTTCTTGCAAAAAACGAACAAGTGGTTGCAACATCCAAGCAAACAAAGCGGCAATCCAAAAAGGATACGTGAGAGAAAAGACACGCGCAAATAACCACATAAAAATAATACAAAAGAGTATAACGACTGCCGTACGCACAGTCATCCATATGATATTTTTTGACATGATCGACTTCCTCTCTTTTAAGCGACGAAAAACGATTACTATGGACTTCATTGTAGAGTGCAGTTTGGAATATGTCAATTCACAGCCTAGAAGGTGCCTTAATATTCTACAAACATTTTTGCTACAAATCTTTACAAGAAATTAATAAAATATCTCCTTTTTCAGCAGGAACATTGCTATTTTCGTCGAATTAACTACTATGCGGAAAAATTGGAGGTGGATAGGGCGCTTTGCAATCACGCAACGAAGTGCAAATGAGCTTATCGAGACGCGTTCAAAGAGTAAGGTAGAAAAAATCACATACGTGATCTTGTTAAGGGGAGAGAACGATGAAAATGAATAACATTGTAGACAATCGGCACGCGCCGAGTGATCTGCTAGGGCAACGCATGCAACAAGAACGAACGTACGCTCAGTTAGGGCGAGATCAGGAATACTTTGCGGGTATAACGGCCATTCCTTTTTTAACACAAGATGATATCAAGGAAGGTTACGGGCATCATTCTTTTACGATCCCGTCCGCGTTAACTGCTGCGCTAGGTCGCTTCACAAAGCAAGAAAATGTCACATTGTATACGGCATTACTCGCTGCTTTTTATACTTTATTATACCGTTATACGAGCCACGAAGACATTGCAATTGCAACACCCGCCATGGATCAACCAGGCGCCAATATACGCATCATTCGTGCTAGTGTCAAAGGTGATAGGCGTTTTCTTGATCTATTACACGGGTTGGTTGCTGCTGATGCCCATCAAGAGATGCCGGTTGAAGCCGATGCGGCATCATCATATCAAGTATTTTTTGCACTACAAAACGATGTTGCTCGGGTCGCGCGATCGACGGATCTTTCATTCACATTCCAAGAAGAAGGAACACATTTTTTTGGTCGTCTGGCGTACAATAAACGCTTGTTCACAGCCAAAGCTATCACACGGATGGAGCAGCATTTTTTAACATTGTTACAAGCCATCGTCGATGAACCAACAAAACGCATTGCGGCATTGCCATTGCTTACAGACGCTGAGCGCCATCATTTACTTGTTGAGAAGAATGAAACGAATCAAGCGTTTCGTTTTGATATGACGTTACCCGAACTATTTAGCGCACAGGTGGAAAAAACACCTAAAGAGATTGCTGTTACATTTGGTGATACTTGCCTTTCTTATGAAGCGTTAGATGCAAGAATCACGCAACTTGCAGCATATTTACGGGCGAACGAAGTGAAAAGAGGCACCGTTGTTGGTTTACTTTTACCTCGATCGATTCATATGGTCGTGGCGCTTCTTGGTGTGTCAAAAGCCGGCGGGACGTATGTACCGATTGACCCAGATCATCCAACAGAAAGAATCTCTTACGTGTTACGCGACAGCGGCGTCACGTTTGTCTTAAGCACGTCACAAATGGATGTGCCCTTGGTAGATGGGTTGAAACGCATTAATGTTGATGAACTGTCCTGTCATGCTCATGCTGCTGGACATAAGGAAACGTGGACGTACACACACGATGAAAATGACAACGCGTACATCATCTATACATCTGGTTCGACTGGGCAACCAAAAGGTGTCATGATCTCTCATCGTGCGGTGACAAATTTTGTTTATGGAATCACAGACTTTCTTCCTTTTCAACCGGGAGAGCGGATTGCTTCGGTCGCAACGATGTCATTTGACCTATCTTTATTGGAAACGATTGTGCCGTTAACAGTCGGAATGCAAGTGGCGATTGCCGACACAATTGAACAAACAAATCCAGCACACTTTCATCAATTTATTAGCAGAAACGAGATTGACTGGCTGCAATT
The DNA here is from genome assembly GCF_038592975.1 of Bacillus sp. FSL W7-1360. NCBI lineage: Bacteria > Bacillati > Bacillota > Bacilli > Caryophanales > Bacillaceae > Bacillus > Bacillus sp. FSL W7-1360. The sequence continues at coordinate 1,027,231 of NZ_CP151950.1, forward strand.
TACCCCGTCTCGTTTACAGATGATGTGGGGTGATGGGTCTGCTTTCACACAATTGAAAGGGATGCTCGTTGGGGCAGAGCCGTTATCTCGGGCGTTGCTAGACAAGGTGGGCCAATCATTTACAGGCGACATCTATCACCTATACGGTCCGACCGAGGCAACAATTTGGTCATCTGGAACATTGCTTGATCCTACGGCACCGATTGATTTAGGTCAACCGTTTGCCAATACAGAAATGTATGTGCTCGATGCATCGTTATCACCGGTGCCAACTGGTTTTGCCGGTGAATTGTATATCGGTGGGCTCGGACTGGCACAAGGTTACGTCAACAAGCCAGCCTTAACGAAGCAAGCATTCATCCCTCACCCTTTTAAACAAGGGCGGCGTCTATACAAAACGGGTGATGTCGTACGTTACCTAGAGGATGGCACGTTACAATTTTTAGGAAGAAAGGACGCCCAAGTAAAAATTCGTGGCTTCCGTATTGAATTATATGAAGTGGAACATGTGTTGCGTGCGCACAGTGCGGTCCAGTCTGCAGCTGTCGTCGCGCGCGAAGATGCGACATTAGAGAAGCAGCTCGTTGGTTATATTGTGCCTACACCAGGAACGGACGTCTCGATCCAAGAGGTGCGCACATTTATGCAAAAGAAGCTTCCTACGTACATGATTCCGACGTTGTGGGTTAAGTTGGAGGAAATGCCACTGACGCCAAACGGTAAGGTGGACCGAAAAGCGTTGCCTGCGCCAAATATGGATGGTGCGCATAGCGAAAAGCCATCACAAGCGCCATCAACACCAGTAGAAACATTCCTTTCTCAGGCACTTGCGACGTTATTGTCATCAAGTCATATTGGGTTACATGAAAATTTCCTTGATATTGGTGGACACTCGTTAAAAATGACGCAGTTGTCGTCGCGAATTGAAAAGAAATACAACATCTCGGTGACGTTGCAAGACATTTTTGCTCACCCAAGTGTATACGAACTCGCGCGCTTTATTACAGAAAAACAAGCGGCGCACGTAGACACAGCAACGGACGAGCACACGACTGACTTGGTAGATACAATGAGTGAAGAGGAGATTGAAGCGATGTTAAATATGCTGTTAGAGGAGGGCGCTCGTCATGAGTGATAAAAAAGCTTTGTTGAAGGCTTTGTTGAAAAAACAAGGTGAGAAAAAAGTGCACCCGCTTTCTTACACGCAACAACGGTTCTGGTTGAGTTCAAAGATGGACGAGACGAATGCTGTCGATCATATTTCGCTCAACTGGCGCATGCGCGGGGCAGTTAGCGTAAAGGTGATCGAAAAATGTTTCCAAACGCTTGTTTCTCGCCATGCGATGTTACGAACGACATTTCAAGCGCGCGATGGACAAGTATTACAAGTAATCGAGCCAAACGCGAAAGTGGCCATCAAACGAATAGATCTCGCACATACACAAAACCGGGAACAACAAGCGTATGCATACGTGCAAACGGAAGCGCACCGCCTTTTCGATTTAGAAAAAGGCCCACTTTTTCGTGTAACGATGCTTACGCTTGACGAGGAAGACCATTTTATTCTTGTTAACATGCATCATATCATTGCGGATGGTTGGTCCATTGATGTATTACAAGCAGAATTTGCGCGTCTTTACGAGGCATTTTCGGCTGGACAAGCACCAGATTTGCAAGCGCTCCCGCAACAATATACAGACTTTGTTTTAACGCAAAAAAATCTGTGTCAGCGTGGCGATTTTGAAGCGCAACTTGATTATTGGCAGCAACAATTAGCTGATGTGCCCGTATTGCAATTACCGACCGATCGACCGCGACCACCGGTGCAAACGTACAACGGTCGGACGAAAAAGTTCCCATTACCAAAAGCGCTCGTCAGTGATTTAAAAGCATTGAGTCGGAAAGAAGGAACGACACTTTACATGACGTTGCTTGCCGCGTATTATGTGTTGCTTGCCCGTTATAGTGGACAAGAAGACATCGCAGTAGGGACGGCTGTAGCCAACCGGAACCGGGAAGAATTAGAAGGCATCATCGGGGCTTTCGTCAACATGGTTGTTTTACGCGCCAAAATGGATGCGGATATGAGCTTCGATTCGCTGTTACAACACGTCAAAGAAGTGACACTCGCCGCGCAGGCCCACCAAGATGTGCCGTTCGAGCAAGTCGTACAAGCAGTACAACCGGAGAGAAATGCCGAGCATACACCGTTGTTTCAAGTTGCTTTTGCGTTGGAAACCAAAACGACTCCACTAGCAGCATTAGATGTTGACATTGACATGATTGATGTTTCATGGAAAACGAGTTTATTTGATTTGTCGTTAATGATGGAAGACCACGGCGATCATCTTGTTGCCGGGCTTGTGTATAATGTCGACTTGTTTAATGAAGAGACGATTGACCGGATGGGGCAGCAGTTACAAGTATTGCTTGCAAGCATTGTGCAGCGCCCGTCTGAAGCGGTGAAAGCGTTGCCGCTCATGTCTGAACAAGAGCGAGAGATGTTGCTTGTTCAGTGGAACGACACGGCGTGCCCATATCCAGCCGAGAAAACGGTCCCGGCTTTATTCGAAGAACAAGCAGCAACGAGACCGGAAGCGATTGCACTCATTGCGAGCAAAAGCAACGAGGTGATGACGTATCGCGAGTTGAATGCCCGTGCGAACCGAATTGCTCGCTTTTTAACAAACGAAGGCGTCGAGCCAGGAGACTTTGTCGGCGTTTGTATGCATCGTTCATTTGATCAAATCGCAAGCATCCTGGCCATTTTAAAAGTTGGCGGCGCATACATTGGCTTAGACCCGGCGTACCCGCCAGAGCGCTTGCGCTATATGATGGAAGAGAGTGAGATGCCGCTTCTTTTCGTCGACCGTCATTTCGACACGACTGGCTGTGCATCAACGACGAAGGCGGTGTTGCTTGATCAAGTTGTGTTACCTGAAGAAGCAAAAAATTTGCCGGAACTTACGTGTACACCGACAACCATTGCTAACGTTATTTACACGTCCGGTTCCACTGGCACACCAAAAGGCGTGTTGATCCCTCATCGCGGCATCGTACGACTTGTGAAAGGAGAAACGTGGGTACCGATTACACCTGAAGATGTTTATTTACAAGGCGCAAGTATCGCTTTTGATGCAGCGACGTTTGAGATTTGGAGTAGTTTATTAAACGGCGCAAAACTCGTACTTTTAGAAGCAGAGCGGGCGGGTGTACAAGACTACGCTGATGTGATCAAGCAGCACCGCATTAGTACCTTGTGGTTGACCGCAGGACTATTTAACGCGATTGTAGACGAACAAGTAGAAGCACTACGAGGCGTGAAGTATTTACTTGCAGGTGGTGAGGCATTATCGGTGCCGCATGTGAAAAAAGCAATGAACGTATTGGAAGGAACGCAAGTCATTAATGGGTATGGGCCAGCTGAAAATACCGCATGTACAGCATGTCACTGGGTGGAAGCGCGCGACTTAGACCGTGTGTCGATTCCAATCGGTAGCCCCATTGCCAATACAAATGTGTATGTACTTGATAGCGAGCAACAGCCGGTGCCGATCGGCGTCGTTGGCGAGCTTTATACAGGCGGTGACGGTGTCGCGTCTGGTTATTTGAAGCGACCGGATTTAACGAAGGAGCGTTTCATTCCTCATCCATTCAAAAAAGGATCCGATGAAAAATTGTATCGTACAGGCGATCTCGTTCGCTATTTACCTGATGGTTCCCTTTCCTTTATTGGACGAGCGGATCACCAAGTGAAAATCCGTGGTTTTCGAATTGAATTAGATGAGGTGAGTGCGCTTCTCGGACAGCATCCAGACGTCCAAGCTGCGATTGCTCATGTACATGAAGATCCAGTGCGTGGTAAACAACTCATTGCATATGTCGTCCCAACCGATCAGGACCACCTTCAAGAAACAACATTACGCACACATTTACAAAAATCATTACCGTCTTTCATGGTACCGTCTCACATCGTCATGCTACATGCCTTGCCGTTGTCACCAAACGGAAAAGTTGACCGCAAAGCATTACCAGCACCGACATGGGGTACGTCTCATGACAACAAGCATGACAATGGTCCGCAAACACCAGTGGAAGAAATATTGGCCCGTATTTGGACAGAAGTGCTTGGTGTCAAACGGGTGGCGCGTAACGATCATTTTTTTACTTGCGGCGGACACTCGCTGTTAGCGACGAAAGTTGTTGCTCGGGTCAGGAAATTGTTCAATGTCGACTTACCTGTACCCCAACTGTTCAAAACGCCGATTTTTGCCGATCTAGCCCGTGAAATTGAGCGATCGTTCGGGATGGAAGTAGAGAAAAAACCATTGACACGCCAACCTTATCAAGAACGAATGCCGCTTTCGTTTTCACAAACGCGCATGTGGTTTTCCGAGCAAATGTACCCAGGGAACCGTCATTATCACATGCCAATGTCGTGGCGTATTCGCGGGTCACTCAATGTATCCGTGTTGGAACAAAGTTTAAAAGCACTTGTTGACCGTCATGCATCGTTCCGAACTGTTTTTACAAAGCAAGATGATGAAGAGGTCGTACAACAAGTCGTACCGTCGTCCTTCTCGTTGGCTGTCATTGACGTTCGCAATGAGCCAGACAAGGAAGTGCACCTGCAGGCAGAACGTAAACAACCTTTTTCATTCACGACAGGCCCACTTTTCCGAGCGCAACTCGTGCAACGCGCGACCGATGATTATGAGCTTTTCATAAACATGCATCACATCAATTCTGACGGCTGGTCGATGGGGATTTTCATTCGAGAACTTCAGGCATTGTACGAAGCGTTTGTAACTGGGAAGCCATCTCCATTACCAGTGCTGCCAATTCAATATACTGATTATGCAGTGTGGCAACGTGAATGGCTGGAAAGTGGCGTATTAGAAAAGCAAATGGATTACTGGCGTGAACAACTGGATGGGGTAGAGGTCTTACAACTAGCGTCTGATTATCCGCGCCCAGCGACGCAAACTTTTACTGGGAAGACGCACATCTTTACACTGGATCAAAAAATGACTGCTTCATTACAACGTGTCAGTGATCAAGCGGGGGCCACGTTATATATGACGTTGCTCGCGGCGTTTCATATCCTTTTGCAACGATATAGTGGACAAGAAGACATCACTGTAGGAACGCCTGTTGCCGGTCGCAACGAAGCAGAAGTAGAAAATGTCATTGGCTTTTTTGTCAACACGCTTGTCATTCGGGCGCGCGTCGATGGCTCTTCCAGCTTCTTGTCATTGTTACAGCAAGTAAAAGAAACGGCGCTACAAGCGTATGTACACCAAGACGTGCCGTTTGAAAAATTAGTGAGCGAGTTAGATGCGGCGCGCGATCCAAGTTATTCACCGCTGTTTCAAGTGTTGTTTGCGTTGCAAAATATGCAAGTAGATACGTTGACTTTGCCAGACGTGACCGTGGAGCAGGTGAATGAAACAGAAGAAACCGCGCTATTTGATCTGTCATTAATGATGACAGAAACAGAAAATGGCGTTGTGGGTGAACTTGTATACAACATAGATTTGTTCTCAAGCGAACGGATTGCACTCATGGCCCGCCATTTTCAAGTGTTGTTAATGGAAATTGTGCAACAGCCAACAGCAGCAATTGGGACATTGACACTCGTGTCCGCACAAGAGCGCGAACAATTACTAACCGAGTGGCACGAAACCGTCACGCCAAGTGATGTAAATGGTTGTGTGCACACACTATTTGAAGCGCAAGCTGCGCGCACGCCGGATGCGATTGCTTTAGTTGATGAAGGAACCTCACTTACGTACGGAGCGTTAAATGCCCGCGCCAATGTGATTGCGCATCGGTTAGTCGCGGAAGGGGTACAAGTAGGAGATGCTGTCGGCATCTGCATGGGGCGTTCGATTGAACAGATTGTAGGTATGCTCGGAATTTTAAAAGCGGGCGGCGCGTATGTGTGTTTAGACCCGGCCTATCCGCAAGAGCGTTTGCAATATATGATTGACGAAACAGCAATGAAGATGGTTCTTGTGAACGGGGACGAGCAGCCTCATTTCCGCAACGTCGAGACGGTTTGTGTCGCAACGCGGGTGCAGCCTGCTGAAGATACAAACGACCTTACAATACAGGTGCAATCAAAAGCGACTGCCAACATCATTTATACGTCTGGTTCAACCGGGGCACCAAAAGGTGTGCAAGTAACACATCAAGGGATTGTCCGCTTGGTAAAAGATGAAACGGTCGTGCCGCGTTCGTCTGAGGATGTATATTTGTATGCGTCGAGCATGTCATTTGACGCGGCCACATTTGAAATTTGGCGGAGCTTACTAAATGGTGCGCGCCTAGTCATCATGTCAACGGCACGACCAAGCTTGCAAGATTATGCGCACCTGATCCAAACGGAACGAGTAAGCGTGCTCTGGCTCACAGCTGGATTGTTTAATGTCATTGTCGATGATGATGCGGAAGCACTCCAAGGTGTGAAGTATCTATTGATCGGTGGAGAAGCATTGTCGATAGCTCATGTGAAAAAAGCATTGCACACACTACGCGGGACGCAAATCATCAATGGTTATGGTCCGACTGAAAATACGGTGTTTACAACGTGTCACCAAATTAAAGCGGTAGATTTGGCGCGCCCGGCCATTCCGATTGGTCGACCGATTGCTGGTACGGATGTGTATGTGCTTGATGAACAGCAAAACCCGGTGCCAATTGGTGTCGTTGGTGAGCTGTATACAGGCGGCGCCGGACTTGCGGCAGGTTATTTAAATCAACCTGAGTTAACGGCAGACCGATTTGTTCCGCATCCGTTTAAAGAGGGAACGAATGAAAAATTGTACCGTACCGGCGATCTTGTCCGTTATTTGCCAGATGGGACACTCACTTTTGTTGGACGTCGTGACGACCAAGTAAAAATCCGCGGCTTTCGGATTGAACTGGGTGAGGTCGAAGCAATTTTACTAAATGACGCGCGCATTCAAGCAGCTGTAGTTAGCGTGCACGAGCAAGAAGGGCACGGGAAGCAACTCGTCGCGCACGTCGTGCCAGAAAATGCCGACCTTGATCGACACCAATTGCGTACCGATTTAAAACAACAATTGCCACCGTTTATGGTGCCAGCAGCGATTGTCGTGTTGCAATTATTGCCGCTCACAAACAATGGCAAAGTCAATCGCAAGGCCTTGCCAGCACCTAATTGGGAAACAGCAGCCAATGAGGAAGGCACCGGTGCGCCGATCACGCATACTGAACACGTGTTGGTGGATATTTGGAAAGACGTGTTACGGGTGCCGCACGTCAGTCGACATGACGACTTCTTCGCGCGCGGCGGGCACTCTCTCCTAGCGACACAAGTCGTATCTCGTATTCGGAAAATGTTAGCGATCGACTTTCCATTAGCGGAGCTGTTCCGTGTGCCAGTACTTTCAGAGATGGCGCGGGAAATTGAGCGATCCGGCGGAACGACCGTGCGCGACGAGGCGTTTACCCCGGTGTCACGAGACGCGGCGGCATTACCATTGTCTTTTGCGCAACAACGGATGTGGTTTTTTGACCAAATGCATGAAGGTACTTGTCATTATCACATGCCTTCGCTCTGGCGACTTCGTGGTGCCATTGACGTTGCGTGTCTCGAAAAAAGTTTTCAAGCGCTGATTGAACGCCATGAGTCATTACGGACATGTTTTGTCGCTGTCGATGGACAAGATACAGTGAACCAACACATCATGCCAACTACTTTTACACTACCAGTGATGGAAGTAAACAGTGAACATGGAGTCGAAGCATTTGTTGCGGATGATTTGAGCGCGCCGTTCAACCTGGCGACGGGTCCACTTGTGCGCGCAAGTTTATTAAAACTTGGGGAAGACGACTATCGACTATATGTGAATATGCATCACATCATTTCTGATGGTTGGTCGCTCCAGCTTTTCGTGCGTGAATTAAGCGAGCTATACGCGGCATTCGTTGCTGACAAACCATCACCACTCCCGGCATTACCGGTTCAATATGCTGATTTTGCTGTCCGACAACGAGAATGGTTGGCACAAGGTGTGCTCGAAGCGCAAATGGCTTATTGGAAAGAACAGTTAGATGGTGTCAGCGTCTTACAATTACCGACCGATTATGCTCGTCCGCCGGCGCAAACATTTACCGGGAAAACAAAAAGGTTTCAACTGCCGCTTGCACTCACGACATCATTACGGCAGCTTAGCAACGAAACGGGGACGACACTCTATATGACATTGCTTGCCGCTTTTCAAGCGCTACTGCATCGCTATAGCGGCCAGGAAGATATTGCTGTTGGCACACCGGTGGCTGGACGTAACCGTACCGAAGTCGAAGGATTAATTGGTTTCTTCGTCAATACCTTGGTCATGCGGACACACGTGGCACCATCACTTCGTTTTAGTGACTTACTAACCCGTGTGAAAGAAACGACACTCGCAGCATATGCGCATCAAGATGTCCCATTCGATCAACTCGTGCAAGCGCTCGTCGTCGACCGTGATGCGGGTCATACGCCGCTGTTCCAAGTGTTGTTTGCGTTACAAAACACACCAAATGAAATGAGTCAACTTGGCGATGTTGACATGGACGCGATTACGCTTGAGAATGAGACGGCATTGTTTGATCTCTCACTTGTGTTAGAAGAAACAGGAGAAGCGTTGGACGGTTTATTTGTATACAATACCGCTTTATTTGAAGAAGCCCGGATCGACCGCATGATCGCTCATTTTCAAGCATTACTTGCCGCGGTTGTTGAAAACAATGAGACATCGGTTGCCGATATCGCCCTTACATGTGCGGCAGAGCAGCACGAACTGCTCGTCACATGGAACGAGGCCACTAAAGACGAGCCCGTTTCAAGTGCTGATTTTGTCCATACGGTCTTTGAAAAACGCGCTGCGACAACGCCAGAAGCAATTGCATTGCAACGAGAAAATGACACGATGACCTACGCTGCCTTAAATGGCCGCGCCAACGGAATCGCGATGTTATTACAGGAGCAAGGGGTGAAAGTAGGTGACAAAGTCGGCATTTGTATGAGCCGCTCGTTCGATCAAGTCGCAAGCATGCTTGCTGTTTTAAAAGCAGGCGCGGTATACATTGGGCTCGATCGTGAATATCCGGAAGAGCGCTTGCAATATATGATTGACGATACACATATGCCGCTTTTGCTTACGGAAAGTGATGTCGTCGCCAAACGGCGCTTACGCCATGTGCAACTCGTTTGCTTAGATAAACTGACAATCGAACCGGAAATGACAAACATCGCAACAGTGCTGTCGCACAATACATCTTTAGCGAACGTCATTTACACTTCGGGATCAACCGGGAAACCAAAAGGCGTCTGTATTACACACCGCGGAATTGTCGCCTTGCTGACGGGCGATACGTATATTCCGATCACTTCGTCCGACGTACTTCTCTACGCATCTAGCCCATCATTTGATGTAACGACGTTTGAAGTGTGGGGAAGTCTACTTAACGGTGCGCGCCTCGTATTGATGAGCGAAGCGAAAGCGAGTTTACATGACTATGAGCGTGTCATCCAAACGGATCGCATCAGCACGCTATGGCTAACGGCCGGTTTGTTCAATGTCATGGTCGATCACAACGTCAAAGCGCTTGAAGGTGTGAAGCATTTAGTCACTGGAGGGGAAGCGGTCTCTGTTCCACACATTAAGAAAGCACTTGAAGCACTGCCGGGCACACGCGTGCTTAATGGGTATGGCCCATCAGAAAACACCGTATGTACGACCATTCACTGGGTCGAGGCAGCCGATATGGCACGTCCGTCCATTCCAATTGGTCGACCTGTTCCGCATACGGATGTGTATGTGTTAGATGAAGAGAAGCGACCAGTGGCAGCCGGTGTCGTCGGTGAATTGTATGTTGGCGGGATTCGCCTCGCAGCCGGCTATTTAAACCGCCCCGAGTTAACAAAAGAACGGTTCATTCCGCATCCATTTAAGGAAGGTGCGCATGAAAAAGTATATCGAACCGGTGACCTTGTCCGCTATTTGCCAGACGGCACGCTGTTATTTGTCGGTCGGACCGATGATCAAGTAAAAATCCGTGGTTTCCGCATTGAACTTGGGGAAGTGACAGGCGCACTGCTCGATCATGCCGATGTCCAAACAGCGGTGGCGCACGTACATGAAGATGCGTCGCGGGGCAAGCAGCTCGTTGCGTATGTTGTACCAAAGAATCCAGCCGCGTTTAACGTGACAACATTACAAGAAGATTTAAAGGCAAAGCTGCCGTCATTTATGGTACCAACAGCAATCGTCATCTTGTCTGCATTGCCATTATCGGCAAGTGGCAAAGTTGACCGGAAAGCATTGCCGCAACCCTATTGGGACGCGCGTCTTGACGCGCAAGATGATGTGAGCCCACAAACGCCGGTAGAAGAAATATTGGCGACGATTTGGGGCGATGTTTTAGGGGTCACGTCGATTCGTAAAAATGACCACTTCTTTGAGCTCGGAGGACATTCACTTCTTGCTACGCAAGTCGTCTCGCGGATTCGTCAACTGCTTCACGTTGACTTCCCTTTATCGCGTTTATTCCAAGTGCCGCGACTTGCGGATATGGCGCGCGAGATTCAAGCGCAGATGGGCACAACGGTAGCTGAGAAAACCTTCTTGTCTGTCCGCCGCGATGAAAAACTGCCGTTATCGTTCGCACAACAGCGGTTATGGTTCTTTGAACAAATGTATCAACATAGCTGTCACTACCATATGCCATCACAATGGCGGCTAACAGGCACAGTGAACACGGCAATTCTTGAACAATGCTTTACAGAAATGATTCGTCGTCACGAATCACTGCGGACAACATTTGTATCCGCGGACGGAGAAGCTGTCCAACTTATTCATGCACCGGAACCATTTTCATTGCAAGTGATTGAAGCAAGTTGCGAAGAAGACGTCGCGGCGATCATTGACCGTGAGCGTACGCAGCCGTTTCATATCGGCACTGGACCGCTCATGCGTGCGATGTTAATTAAATGTGCGCCTGACCGTCACGAACTGTTGGTCAACATGCACCATATTATTTCAGACGGTTGGTCGATGGGAATTTTCATCCGCGAGCTATGTAGCTTGTATGAGGCCTTTTCAGCGGGGCAATCATCGCCACTTTTGCCGTTGCCAGTCCAGTATGCAGATTTTGCTGTGTGGCAACGAGACTGGTTAGAAGGGGCAGTCATGCGTGAGCAATTGGCGTATTGGCAACAACAATTAAACGGCGTTTCTGAGCTACAATTGCCGACTGATTTTCCTCGCCCAGCCGTGCAAACGTTTCATGGTGAGACAAAAATGTTCACGTTATCACCAGAATTAACAGCAGCCTTGAGACAGCTTAGTCGCGAAACAGGTACAACAATGTACATGACGTTGTTAGCCGCTTTTTACACGTTCTTGCATCGCTATAGCCAGCAGGATGACATCGCCGTTGGCACACCAGTAGCCAATCGCAATCACGGCGAAATTGAAGGGGTCATTGGCTTTTTCGTCAACACGCTCGTCATGCGAACGCAAGTCAAGAGTGAACGTACGTTCCAGACGTTGTTGCAACAAGTAAAAGAAACGACACTTGCGGCCTATGCACATCAAGATGTGCCATTTGAAAAGTTAGTAGAAACGTTGTGCACAAGCCGAGATACGAGCTTTACCCCGTTATTCCAAGTGTTGTTTACGTTGCAAAACGATCCAACAGACCGTGTCAAGATGGGCGACGTCGCGCTCCAGTCTGTCCCGCTTGACAACAAGACCGCGTTATTTGATCTGTCACTCGTCATGACTGCCCATGATGACGAACTGACAGGCGGTTTTGTCTACAACACAGCGTTATTTACAGAAGAACGAGTCGCTCGGATGATCGCCCACTTCGAAACATTGTTGGCCGCGATTGTCGCGCAACCAGACAAGGAAGTGGGGACGTTGTCGCTCCTTCCAGCAGCAGAACAAGAGCAGTTACTAGTTGAGTGGAATGACACGGCCCATCCGTATCCACGAAACCACTGTGTCCACACATTGTTTGAAGAACAAGTCGCAGCCTCACCGGAAGCGATTGCACTGCAATCGGTAGATGAGACGATGACGTATCGGGCATTAAATGCGCGGGCAAATCGCATCGCCCATTTCCTCCTCGCACAAGGGGTACACCCGGGTGACTGTGTTGGCATTTGTATGAACCGTTCCTTCGACCAAGTCGCGAGCATGCTCGCCGTGTTGAAAGCAGGAGGCGCTTATGTCGGATTAGACCCAGAACATCCTGTTGAGCGCTTGCAATTCATTGTCGATGAGACCGCCATGCCGCTGCTTCTAACCGATCAGCCGGTGGGCGTCGCGCATGTTTCGATCGTTTGCTTGAACGAGCAAGAGATGCCAACGGTCGAGACAAACGTCACGGTGCCAAATGAAGCAACCGCTTTGGCGAATGTCATTTATACGTCCGGTTCAACTGGCAAGCCAAAAGGGGTGTTAATTGCGCACCGCGGAATTGCGCGGCTTGTGAAAGGAAAAACGTGGGTGCCGATCTCGTCCAATGATGTGTTTTTATATGCATCAAGCATTTCTTTTGATGCATCGACATTTGAAATTTGGAGTAGCTTGCTTAACGGGGCGCGCCTCGTCCTCATGACAGCGAGCAATCCTCGTTTGCAAGATTACGCCCATATGATTCAAACGTACAATGTCAGTACGTTGTGGCTAACAGCTGGGTTGTTCAATGTCATTGTCGATCACCATATTGAGGCCCTTCAAGGCGTGAAATATTTGCTCGTTGGTGGGGAAGCACTCTCTGTTCCGCATATCGAAAAAGCACATGCTGCTTTACATGACACACAAATTATCAATGGCTATGGCCCGTCTGAAAATACAGCATGCACGGCTTGTCACTGGATTGAGGCAGAAGATATGACGCGCCCGTCGATTCCGATCGGTCGTCCGATTGCTAACACGACGGCGTATGTGCTCGATCAAAATGAGCAGCTCGCACCAATCGGTGTCGTCGGTGAACTATACGTTGGTGGTGATGGGGTATCCCTCGGTTATTTGAACCGACCTGACTTAACGGCGGAGCGTTTTATCCCGCATCCGTTTAAACAAGGATCAAGCGAAAAGTTGTACCGTACGGGTGACCTTGTCCGCTATTTACCTGATGGCAAATTACTGTTCATTGGACGAACCGACCATCAAGTCAAAATTCGCGGCTTCCGAATTGAGCTCGGAGAGATTGAAGCCGTGTTACAACAGCATGAGGACATTGACGGCGCGATCGTCATCGTCTCTGAAAATACCGTCGGCGATAAAACGTTGACCGCGTATGTAGCGGCAGAAAAGGGGATGGATGCGACAACGGTTCGTGCCCATGCCAAGGCGCATTTGCCACATTATATGGTGCCAACACATATTTTCACGCTGGAAGCATTCCCGCTCACGACAAGTGGCAAAGTCGATCGGAAAGCATTGCCAACCCTTTGTCAGGAGGAACGAGAAGAAATCGCGCGCCCACAAAGCGATACAGAACACCAGTTACTGGAAATTTGGCAACGTATATTAAGGCGCGAACAGATCGGTATTCATGACAACTTCTTTGAATTAGGTGGACACTCCCTGCTTGCGACGAAGCTTGTCTTCATCATGAGTGAAGAGCTAGGCATTGATCTTACGTTGCGTCATTTGTTCGATCACCCAACGATTGCCGGCATGGCGCACATCTTGGAAGAACCGTCGCGCTTCGATGCAGAAGGAGAAACGCTTCAAGCGCAGTTTGAACAAGATTGTGTGCTTGAGCCAGACATTACCGCACCATTGCAAGACGCTGCGCCGCCAAGCGAACAAGTCGAAACGATTCTTTTAACCGGTGCGACAGGTTTCTTAGGCGCTTATATGTTGCGAGACTTGCTGCAAACAACGCAAGCGGTGATCCACTGTGTTGTCCGCCATAAAGAGGGTGCTGCGCCACTTGAGCGCATCGAGAAAAATTTGCGCCGTTATGACTTATGGCAACCAGCTTTTGCCACACGTATTAAACCTGTTGTTAGTGATTTGGCGAAATCGCGCCTTGGTTTAAACGATACAGAATGGGCCGAGTTGGCAGCCCAAGTCGATGTCATTTATCACAATGGGGCTGATGTGAACTTCATGATGCCTTACGAGCAATCGCGTTACCCGAATGTATATGGGACAAAGGAGATCATTCGCCTTGCCGTCAGTAACAAAGTGAAACCACTTCATTATGTGTCAACGTTGTCTGTCTTCTCTGAGCCAAGTAACGATGAGACGCTTTTCACCGAAACGAGTGACCTCGGCTCACCTGATGGCTTGCACATCGGCTACACGCAAAGCAAATGGGTCGCTGAACATGTCGTCGCGCATGCCCGTGCACAAGGAGTACCGATTTCTATTTACCGCCCAGGTAGGGTGTCAGGCGATAGTGTCACTGGGATTGTCAATGAAAGTGACTTTTTATGGCGCCTCGTCCGTGGTTGTCTAGAGTTAGGCATGGCACCACGGATGGACGAAAAAATTGAAATGACCCCGGTCGATAAAATGAGTCAAGCCATCGTCTGCTTGTCGCAAAAAGAGACTGTCGGTGGGACGTACCATCTATTTAACCGACACAAAATCAAATTTGCCACGATCGTCGAAGCGATGAAAGCATTTCACGAAACGTTTGCGGAAGTGTCAACCGAGGCGTGGTTAGCAGCGCTTGAACAAGATGCGCGCCAGCATGAAACAAATGCAATGGCCCCGCTCATTCATTTGTTGAAAGAAGGCGGCTTCTCGGAAGCGCGCACCGCTTTTTCGAATGACAAAACGGTTGTCAAACTCGACCAATATGGCGTTGATTTCCCAATCCTCACCGCTGATATGATCGCAAAAACGATTGCCCATTTCTACAAAACAGGCATACTCAAAGCAAAAACAACGACGATGTAACGAGGATACACCCGACTGCGCGTGCGATTGCAGTCGGGTGTCCTTTTTTGCCCACATTCTGTCACACTTTCTTCAATTGCTTCCCGTAGGCCCAACCGCTAAAATGGGGTTATATACGTACAGGGGGTAGAGGGTATGAAGAAGAAAATATCACTATTTATGATCGGTGCACTAGCAAGTGTGGTTATCGTTGGTTGTGGGAATAAGACGGAAGAAAGCGGTGAAGTTTCAGAAAGCGGACCGTTTGCTGGAGACGATTTTTACCTTAAAACAGATTCCCTTGTCATGACGCATATCCACGGGTTAGGATATGCTGGGAATGACGACGCGGTCTATTTTGCGACACATAACGGCGTTGCAATATTAGTTGAAGACGATTGGTATGAAACCGCAAAAGAACGCAATGACTATATGGGGTTTAATGCGGTCGAAAGCGGTTTTTACACAAGTGGACACCCTGGTATGGAATCATCTTTTGAAGTCGATCCAATTGGACTTGTGAAAAGTACGGATGGCGGGAAAACACTAGAATCACTCGACTTGCTCGGGGTCACTGATTTTCATGTGAAGGGTGTTGGCTATTACACAAACACCGTTTACGCCTACAACCCGGCCCCGACTGATCGCCTGTCAGAAACAGGGCTTTACATGACAAATGACGATGCAAACACATGGACAAAGGCAGCGTCAAAAGGCTTGCCGAGCTTAGAAAATGAGCAAGGCCACGTCATGGGCGCAATTGCTGTCCACCCACGTGATGAAGCGACACTCGCTGTCGGAACGGCCGAAGGTTTATTTGTATCGAAGGATGCTGGTGATACATTTACACAAGCGGACATCACGGCACAAGTCACAGCACTCACTTATCAAGAGGACGACCTTTACGTTGCGACGTATGACCAAGTCGCAAAACTGGTACACCTCACTGCCGACGGCGCGCAACATGAACTAACGTTGCCTTCCATCAAAGCAGACGATGCAATTAGCTACATTGCGGTGAACCCGAAAGATCCAAACACCATCGTCATCACGACCATGGAACTTGACGGTTACCGCAACACAGATGGTGGCAAGACGTGGGAGAAGCTGTTCACAGAAGGAAACATAGATTCGAAGTAAATATCGTTGAATTCATGACTGTTTGCACGTATACTATTCACAGTGTATACGTGCTTATTTTTATTTTGAGAGGTGATCCCACATGTATATAGGTCGCATCGTCCGACACGGAATTGATTGTTTACGAATATTTAATGCCGTTATTGGGTCGATCCTTTGCGTGTTATTGTTATTTTCCGTTCCAAGTATCATTCTATGGGGCGTGATGTATGGACTTCATCTATTGCCATTCTTTCATTTTCAGTTCTTCACAAGTATAGGGTTGAATTTGCTTTATTTTACAGGCTTCTTTGTATTAACAGTCTGTGTTGCTTTGGCCATTGTTGTTTTACATACACGGCTGCACAACCGCGACATTGTGCACATCTCAGCGCTATGCCCGAAAACATGGCGAGAATGGGTGAGTGTCTTTATCGGATTCACTGCATATATTCATATATTCCATTTGCTATCCGATCGTTTACAAACAACCATCGTTGGTGGAACGATTTTTGCGGTATGTGTCTTTGTCATCATCGTCGGTGCAATCATCGGCTTTCTGATTCTTGCGAAGAGAGAAGAACAAGAAGATGACGATATAGATGATGACAAAAGCAATCTCGCTTTTAACCGCTTCGATCCGAGTCACATCTTTGGCATGATGAGTGCGATCACACTCGCCGTAGTTGCTGTTCTCTTTTTTTCGGCTGTACCTGTCGCAGTCTCATGGATAACCATCCATTTATGGGCAAAAACGCCCCTTGTGACGATGGACTATGCACCAGATTTTTGGGATAATGTCTTATATTTTGGTGTCTTTACCTTACTTGGCTGTCTTGTTCTGGCACTTGCAAAAGGCATCGTCATATTTAGCAAACGTAAAGAAGTTGATAGCCTCAGGGGGCTATTACCAAACACATTGGCGGAATATGTGATGTGTATCCTTGTATTAGCGGTTTATATGAATCTATTTGTATGGTTTTCTGAGAAACTACAAGCCACCGTACTCGGCGCAACACTCATTGCCTTCTGTTTTGCAGGGACATCGTTTGTAACGTCATGGTTGTTTGAGCAATTGGAGGGGTTGGATGAGGATGAGGGAGAAGAAGAGGAAGAGGAAGAGTGAGGGTGTGTATGAGCTGGGGAATTTAGACAAAGTGAGAAGTTGCAGGAGGGAAAGCAATGAAATGGTTGCTTAGTTCAGTTGGAACAATTTTAGTATCATTTGCTACAATTTTATTCATAGCATTCTTGTTTAACTTTCAATCTCCCGAAGTATTTCTGATTTCATATGCCATAGCCAGTATTCCTATTTGCTTGATCGGTACATTAATCGGAGAGTTAATTTATCATCTCTTGCCAAACAAAAACTTTTCCTTTTTGAAAGCACTCATGTTTTTATTCCTTGGTGCTGTAGTCCTATGGCTAGTTCATATAGTGGGAATGATTTTTACTGGCGACTATAGGTGGAGCATTTCCCTAATTAATACCCTCCTTTTCTTTTCAGGAATTGGCGCGATTTCTTCTTTGGCGTTTTACTTGTTAAGGAGTTATACAGAAAGGATATTTTCTTAAACGGGTTAAAAGGAGTAAAGGTGGATTTTACTGCGCATCCCACAAACGAAAAATGACTTGATCTCTCGCGGGGGCTTCAAGTCATTTTTGACGTCTTTCATGTATCAATCCCCAACAAGATACCCCACAATGAAACAAACCTTTTCCCGACGCACCACCCATTGTGAACCACTATGATTATAAATGTCGAAAAATGCATAAAAGTTATCCTTTATTTTGCGGGAATTTTCTTGTAAACTACTAATTAAGAAATACGTTACACCTTTTCGTAGAAATTTGTTTTCATATGATCGTGCGATACATATGTTGCTCGCCGATATGAAAGGAGCTGGTAAGAAAGGGATTTGTGTTGCAAGTCTGGAAAGCGATAAAACGGATTCATCACCAACAGAACCGACCGAGAGGGGTTATTGGAATGAAGCTAAAGTTAGGAAATTTGTTGCCATTTGTGTTACTTTTTCTTCTATCTTTTCAACTGTTTTTTCAGCCAGGGCAAACATTTGCGATCAACACAAATAACGGTCTTACACACACTTCTACAGAACTGAACACCGACGATCCTTGTGTAAAAGCGTATGAACTGACTGCTTCTTTTACAAAAGAAAAAGAGCGCGTGCCAATTGACCTCGTATTTGTACAAGATGCGAGTGGTAGTTTCCGTCATACGATCGACACGGTTAAATCGACATTGAATGAAGTCATTGACCTCTTATATCCTGAAAGCCGTGTACAATTAACGACATTCCGCGGCGCCAAAGGAAACAAAACCGCTGATGGAAACGTGCAAGAGATCGACTGGTCTTACAATGTTCATAGCGCTCAACCACTGACGAGCGATTTCGCGCAAGCAAAAGCTGTGGTCAATGCGTTTGAGATTGGCTCAGCTACACCAACTGCTTCTGGTCTAAAAGAAGCATTGGAAAGCTATGAAAGTAATAAAGGTGACATTCAAGATCGTCAAACGGTGTTTGTCCTTATTACAGACGGGGTTGCCAATACGCGGCTCGATGGCTACCTGCATCAACGTGACAACAGCTTTTCGATGCGCACACCGAAAGGGCAAATGAGTGTCGAATACAATCAAGATTATAAAGCTGCAACCGCGGAGGTCGTCACTCAAGCGAATAAAATTAAAGAAAAAGGCTATGGGATGATCACCGCTTACTGGGAGGATTTTGAACTTTTTAACCAGCCAGGTCAAATGGAAGATCGCTACAATGGTGAGCTTGTCAATCCGGAGCGTGACAGCGAAGATTATCCGGCACGGCCATATGTGATGGCTGCGTTACAAAATATGGCTTCTACACCAACTGATTTTATTGAGGCGAGCACAAAAGATGGTGACCGCATTAGCGATTTCACCGACAAGTTGAAAAAACTGATTGCGACAAAGCAACAAATGCACGCGACTTTTACCGTTGATGAACGCTATGACATTGATGAGGATAGCGTGAAGCTGATGGCAAATGACGGCACGACGATCACACCGGAAATAAACGGCAATGAGATCACCTTTGATCTCGCGGATGTACCGGTTGGCCAATATGAGATCACTTATAAGATCACGCAAAAGTCGTTGATCAAAGAATCACATGTCGCAAGTACCGGCACGCTGTTCATTGAGGGGAAAGAAATGGCGTTTCCAATCGTGACCCATGACGCAAATGATGCATCATGTTGGGATGTGCCTCCACCGCCAGTGACACCAGATCCACCAACAATTACAAAACATATCAACGACACCGATCATCTATTAATTGATCGCGAGCTAGAGTTTCTTTATACAGTTGTCACAACGATTCCAGAAGACATTGCCACATATGAGTCATTCACGATTACCGACAATGTTGATGCTGGTTTAAAAGTGAATGAAGGTGCTGTAAAAGTGGAGGTTGATGGCGAGGAATATGAAGGTTTGAAGCTTGCAGTGGAAGGTAATCTCATCACCGTTGCAGTGACAGACTTTGCTGGCTTAGAAGGGAAGAAAGAAATCACGCTGTTCATCCCAGCGATGATCGACGCAGATACAGATTTGCGCCAATATGAGGATGAAAAGATTCCAAATATGGCGACCGTTAGTTTTAAAAACGGTTCAGGTGAAGAAGGGAAAGCCGATTCACCGGTCGTGACGGTGACGTCGCAAACAAAAGAACAACCGAAAGAGCCAGGAGAGGAAAAAGATCCTCCAAAAGACCCAGGGAAAGATCCTGAGCCACCAAAAGCTGGATCAGAAAAGCCTGGCAGTGTATTGTTGCCACAAACAGGCGAAGCGTTTCTCTGGTACTTGATGGTGATTGGTCTAATCTTTGCGGCGGCAGGTGGTTATCTGTTGTTCAAAAAGAAAAAGAAGGTCTTGAACGATTAAGTATTAAAACATGAGAAGGTTAACCGTGCTTTTGGTTAACCTTCTTTTGTAAATAAAGGGTGGATCACAACATGCGAAAAAAACTTGGCCTGGTGCTATTGCTAATTGGCATTTTAATCATTACTTATCAACCAATCATGAATCATGTGATTAGCCCCTATTTCTTAAAACGTGCGCAAGCAAATATGTTGCAACTTTCAAATGAACAATTGAGGGAAAATCAAACGATCTCTTTTGATGATGCGTTTCGATTCGAGGATATTGACCAGGTCAGTGTATTGGACCCTTTTTTTACTGTAGATACGTCCCGTGTGCTTGGAGAAATCTCGATTCCAAGTGTTCATATCCATCTACCTATTTTATACGGAACGACCAATGAAACATTGAAAGTTGGGGCAGGGACGATGAAGCCTGAGCAAAAAATGGGTGCGGGTAATTATGCACTAGCGAGTCATAATTCTCGCAATCAAGCGTTGCTGTTTGCGCCATTGCGCAATATGGAGGAAGGGGACACGATCTACATTCGTGACGACCGTTACACGTATGAATATGAAATGATTTCAAAGGAAATCGTCGATCCGACCCGAGTGGACGTCATTGAAGATCGTGGAGACACCCCGATTATTACACTTGTCAGTTGTTACAGTGAGGATGGTTCTGATCGGATCATTATTACTGGGGAGTTGGTCAACAAAAAATGAAGCCGAGAATCGACGCTATTCGGTACGTGGTAACGAAAGTGGTAAAGAGAACTAACCTTTGTAGGCTAGTTCTCTTTTAGGTTTAGCAATCATCGTTGTGGAAGAAGACTGTTAGTTTAAAAGAAATTCTCCCATTTAAACATACATAAAGTAAGCTGTTTATCAATGACCTTTTGTGACTGGATGATAAATCCTCCGTTCTCATATAAGCGAATGGCAGGTGTATTACGTCTAGCTGTAGATACATACAAAGTGTTATATTTCGTTTGTACATATTTTACAAGTGCGCGCCCGATCCCTTTTCGACTATATTTTCCATCAACAATCAACTTTACAATGGTTGCTGCGTGTTCATTTCCATCTTCAAAGCGTTCAATAAAGATGACACCTAAAAGTTTTTGATGTTGCTCGCCATAAATCCCATAAACAATGCCAGGAAAACCCTTTATCTCTTGTATCGTCTCACGTAATGGTGGGATGTCTGGATATTCAATGAGTCTTGCTTCACGTGTGTAGGCTTCCATCTGTAGTTTGTGTATGTCTGTAGCAACGGCCGGTGACGTTATTTGCAGGATTTCAACTACCATTCATATCCCTTCTTTCGCAAAAGTGGATCGTTCTTTCATATAATAACACGATAAAAACGATTTTGTGCAGGAATACACCTGCACGATGTCGAATATTAATATTGAAGGTTGTATTGAAATGAATTACAATGCTCAAAGCTTCACAATGCATTTCAGAGACAAAGATAGGGGTGTGAGACAATGGCAAATAAAAAAGTCCTTTTACCTGGAGGTTCTGGATTTCTTGGGACGTCATTTGCGAATTATTTGGTAACAGTAGGATACGAGCCAATCATTTTGACACGATCACAACAAGCAGATCGCAATGGGATTAAATACGTACAGTGGGATGGGCAAACAGTTGGGCATTGGCAGTCAGAATTGGAAGGGGCTACGGCGGTCGTTAATTTCACTGGCAAAAGTGTCAATTGTATCTATACAAAAAAGAATAAAGAAGAACTGATACGGTCACGTCTGGATTCTGTGAAAGTCATTGATGAAGCCTTAAAGCAAACAACAAACCGTCCGTCAGTCGTCATTCAAGCCGGTTCATTGGCTATCTTCGGTAATACGACAGAACGATGTCATGAAGATAGCCCACATGGCGATGACTTTCCGTCTTCCATATGTAAACAATGGGAAGAAGCCTTTTTTAAGGAAGACATTACCGGTGTGAGAAAAGTGTTATTCCGCATTGGCTTTGCGTTAGGAAAAGGCGGTGGGGCGTTAGGGCCGCTCTTAAAACTTGCTAAAATGGGGTTAGGCGGTACCGTCGGTAATGGCGGACAATATATTAGCTGGCTTCATGTCGATGATTTAAACCGGATGATCCTTCGCGCGATCGAAAATGAGGGGATGACGGGGGTTTATAATGCAACGTCAACTGAGCCGATCCAAAATAGTGAATTTATGAAATCGTTAAGAACGTCCATTGGCAAAGGATGGGCCCCGCCGGCTCCGAAATTTGCGGTCATACTAGGAGCGTACACGTTTATGAGAACAGAGCCAAGCCTCGCTTTGACAGGGCGGCGCTGTTACCCACAACGACTGATTGATGAAGGATTTTCTTTTTCATACACGGATTTAGATCAGACATTAAAAGAACTTGTAGGATGAACCTTGGAAAAGGGGTGCTTCCGTTGCTGGCGGCACCTTTCTGCTGTCGTGTGTTGTTGCGGATCACTTGCCAGCGTTGTAAAATGGTATGACGATGAAGTGAGTATAAAGGCAAGGAGAAAAACAAATGACTTCTTTTATGTTCATGGTCAGTTTAATGTTGTTTATTTGGGGCCTGATCTTCACCAATGAACTGACCACTATAGACGAACAAGCGACGTTCATTTTTATCATTACAGGATGGCTCATACTCTATTTTCTCCGTCCACTCATTCCTGTGTGGAAGGCGTGGCAATTGCTGCTGATTATCTCCTATACAGTCATTCATTTATGTTTGCTGTCACCCGAGTCGCTATATCCATGGCTGATGTATTATTTTTTTCTCGTTGATGTTGCAATGAATGAGAAGGGGACGAACAAAACACCAATTTTTATAGCGCTAGGTATGATAATTAGTGGTGTCTCCTTTATACCGTTTATACTTGATACTGTTACATATCCAATCTTTTTTCATTTGTGCATCCTCATCGTGATCTTTTGTGCGATCATTTACTTAAGACACTTTAAACAAGAAAATGAGGCGCTTAAAGATAAGTGGACATCTTCTTCTATTGAATATCGTGCATTAAAAAGACATGCCTATCATTCTGAACAAAACGCTAGAGCAGAGGAACGAACCCGCATTGCCCGAGACATGCATGACTCAGTCGGTCACCAGCTGACGGCATTGATGATGCAACTTGAGATGACAGAACGTAAAACTGGGGAAAAAGAAGTAAACTCCCTAGTCGCGCAAGCTAAGCAAATGGCACGTGATAGTTTAAATGAGACAAGACAAGCTGTACGAGCTTTAAGTGATCAAACATATGGCATTTCTTCTGTGCTGCAATTGATTCGCAAACTTGAGTCAGAAAGCCACATTCGTGTCCAACTAACGACAAAAGAAGGTGCATTATCAGCATCTTTAACAAATGAACAATACGTGACAGTTTATCGGTTCGTACAAGAAGGGATTACAAATGCGATGAGACACGGATTTTCCCGTGAGGTGACGATCATACTTGAAGTGATTGGATCCAGCAGCTATCAAATGCGTGTTGAAAACCGGATTCATTCATTAACACCATTTGAAAAAGGGTTTGGTTTAATCGGTTTAACGGAACGCTTAGAGTCACTTGATGGCCGCTTAGACATTTCGAGATCAGCCACACACTTTTGCCTTACTGGTGTGTTCCCATTGAAAGGAGCGATCGTGAAGTAATGAATCATTTACTGTTAGTAGAAGACCAACATCTTGTAAGGCAAGGATTGAAGATGATGATTGAACAAGATGAAACGCTCCGTGTCATTGCTGAAGCGGGTAATGGTCAAGAGGCGGTGGAAGCATATGAACGACACATGGTCGATCTTGTGCTTATGGATATAAGAATGCCAGTAAAAAACGGCTTAGAAGCGACAAAAGAGATTCGTGCCCGTCATCCAGTCGCAAAAGTGCTCATACTTACGACGTTTGATGATGACGCATATGCACTTGAAGCGTTGAAATACGGGGCATGCGGTTATTTATTAAAAGATGCTGATGCAGACTATTTAATTCGAGCAATTAAAAGTGTTTTAAATGGTGGCATGCACTTAGACGACAGTGTCGCAGCAAAAGTGATGCCACACTTGTTACATGCGCAACCGTCAAAAGGAGCTGGAGAAAAAATAGCATTATTGACAAAGAGAGAGCTCTCCATTGTCAAACTGGTTGGCAACGGGAAGAACAATCAAGAGATTGCGGATACGCTGTTTTTAAGCGTTGGAACGGTGAAAAATCATATTAGTCAAGTGCTAGATAAACTGGATTTGCGTGACCGAACGCAGCTAGCGATTTATGCTATAAGGCAGCAATTATGCTAAATAAAACCACGCGACAGAAGCATCTGGTTAGCGTGGTTTCTTTGCGTCAACAATTAAGGACGGGAAAGCGATTTTGTCCCCTTGATTTCGGGGATCATATTTCTTCGATCGAAAGATGACCCCACCTTCGCCATCCCAATCTACATAATGGAAAGTGCCAGTCTCATCACAATACTCAAGACAATCCACGATAAACCCCGCAGCTTCAAACATGTTCGTCAATGTACGGTATGTATGAACAACTTTATGGGTTGCGGCTGGATGATCGATTGGACCTGGACCCCCAATTTGAACAACGTGTTGGTATGCTTCGTCTGGGAAAAATCCATCAGGAACGGCACAGCGAATATAACCTAAAGGTTTCAGGAAATCATAACAGAGCTTCGCTGCGCGCATTCCTTCCTCTAGTGTTAAGTGCTCCCACACGTGTTCGGCTAAAATTGCGGAAATTGACTGAGGTGAGAAGCGCTTTTCCCATGTATGTCTGGCGAGCAAGTTAAGTTCAGTCTCGTTTGTGTGAATCCAACCCGGATTATTGTTGTACGGTCCGGCACCGACAACAACCTTTATGTCTACTTGTGTCAATTTATGTCACCTCTCTCTATATAGACTTCGCTAAGAGTAACTTGTATTCCTGCAAAATGGCACGATGATTTTAAAATTGTGACTTTGGTCATGGTTTTATTGTATGAACATGTGACAAAGTGCAGTGTGCACATGCTTTCTCGTTTAGTACACTGTGAGAAAGAGAAATGGAGGAGGAACAAACATGCTTGAAGTAGTGGACCTATCGAAATCTTACCGCAAGCAACAAGTTGTAAAGGGCATTAATATGTTTATTGAAAAAGGAGAGATGATTGGATTAGTCGGACCGAATGGGGCAGGAAAATCAACAACGATTTCCATGATCGCTTCTCTCATTCAACCAACTGAAGGGGACATTTTGATAAAAGGGAAAAGTATTAGAAAGAAGCCACAGGCAATTCGCGAAATACTCGGCATCGTTCCACAAGAAATCGCAATTTATCCTGATCTAACCGCCCGAGAAAATCTCATTTTCTTTGGTCGTATTTATGGGTTAAAACATACCCAGTTACAGGACCAAATCACAAAAACGTTACAGCTCGTGGGGTTAGAAGAACGCCAAAACGATCGCGTCCACACATTTTCTGGTGGGATGAAGAGGCGTTTAAATATTGCTGTCGCATTACTCCATCAGCCAGAGATTATCATTATGGATGAACCAACTGTTGGCATTGATCCTCAATCGCGCAGTCACATTCTAGAAACGATCAAATCATTAAATCGTGAATATGGGATGACGGTCATCTATACTTCTCATTACATGGAAGAAGTAGAGTATCTTTGCGAACGACTCTACATTATGGATCAAGGGCATATGATTGCCTCAGGCTCAAAAGAAGAAGTAAAAGGAATTCTTTCTTCAAATGAAACGATTGCCATATCTGTCGCGCACGAGTCGCCTCATTTTTTAGCAGCATTACAACGTCATCCTAACATTTTATCAGTCAAAATGGAGGGACGTACACTCACCATGATTGTAGCTAAACAAGACAATATTTTAGAAGACTTATTTACTCTTGCTCGTGAAGCAAAGGTAGTGGTCTCAGCCATTAACATTCAGACGCCCACTCTGGAGGACGTTTTTTTACATTTAACTGGGCGTACATTACGTGACTAGAAAGGAGGGAGGAAGATGTTTCGAACATTAGTAAAAAAGGATCTGCTTCATTTTATAAGAGATCGGAAAGAGCTACTCATGCTCCTGTTTTTACCGTTTCTATTAATTACGATCATGGGATTTTCTTTGAAAAATATCATGAGTGGTGATGATGAAGACTTTTCCGTGACAATGGCAATCGTCGACGAAGGAAATCATGGCGTGGAAGAAAGTCAGTTTCTAGCAAAATTACAGGCACAAGGATTGTCCCATCAACAAACCGAGATGTTGACTGATGTGTCATTGCCGGATCTACTCACGACACAAATTGAAGAAAACGAGCACCTTAATTTTATTCAACTAACAAAAGTGAATGATATTAGTCTCATTGAGACAAAAGATTTTGATGGGGTGATTCATTTTCCGTCAGGCTATCGACAAGCAACATGGGAACAACTTTTCTTTGGGGAACAGGAGGTTCCACCTGCTAACGTATATTTAAACGGACAATCATCATTAAAAGCGTCTATCGTTGAACAAATCATTGACCAGCTGTATCGTTACTGGAATCTTCATATTGGTTTCGGTGAGGATGGATTCACTGTGGGGGAGGAAAATGTGTTGACGTCAGCACCTGTGGGCAGTTGGGAATCTATTGATCAACGTGAATCTGTGTCTGCTTTTTCCTACTATACAGTCGGCATGAGTGTAATGTTTGCTTTATATATGATATCTTTTGTGGCAAATCATGCGCGATTAGAGATGGTCAACCATGTTTTCTGGCGTATGATGCTGGCTAACGTGAATCCGTGGATGTATATGATGAGCAAATGGGCATCGGGTACACTTTTAGCGTTTGGACAATTGGTCGTCGTTTTTAGTTTGTCGGCAATCTTTTACCAAACAACGTTTCCTGATTTAGTACCCTTTTTAGTCGTGACAATGTTGTTCGCAGCAACAGTTGGTTCTTTAGCGGTTTTACTCACAGCACTTAGTTTTCGGTTAAAAACAGGGAGCTTAACAGACCTTTTTTCAGGGGGAATGGTTGCACTCATGGCATTTGTCGGCGGAAGCTTTTTCGACATCGAACAAATATCGCGTACGCTTTCTGACATTGGCGGATGGATGCCTAATGGCGTCGCGCTACGATCCTATTTACATCTATTAGGGGGCGGGGAAATGTCAGCACTTTATCACACCTTTTATCGCTTACTATTGATGATCGTCATTTTCTTCTGCGCTGCATGGATCATATTCCCGAGAAGGAGGGGCGCACAATGAGAATAATTTTATGGAATTATTGGCGTCACCTTCTGTATCGGCCATGGTATATACTAGGTTTCTTTGGATTAGCGGTTATCTTCTCTTATGCAATGGGGCAGACAACCGTCTCTAAACAACAAGTCCCCGTTTATACAGAGGACATGACAATAGAAGAAACAGATGCGGTGATTCATCGTTTAAATGAACATGAGGTGTTTCATTTCGAGTTGAAAGAGAAACAAGACATTGAGCAAGGGCTACGTGATCACGATCTTAACTTTGCGGTCGCATTAGAAGCAAATCATTTTCGCTTTTTGTCGTCAGTTGAGACGGGAGAGTCTCGTGCGATTTACATGTACTTGACCACTTTTTATGAGGAAGAACAAATGATGAATGAAATGGCTGAGCAAATGTCGCACACGCCAACAGCGGTGCGGAACCTCATTGAACAGCGCCTCGAAAACCCTGTTTATACGCTGAAGAAAACCCAGACAGGGGGAGAGAGCGATTTTAAATATGATCAAGCATTGCAGTCACTATTTGGTTTCAGCCTTTACTTCACGATTATGACCATTTCTTTTACACTGAGCACCATTGTTTATGAAAAACAGTCTGGTTTATGGGACCGCTTAATGATGTCGCCGCTTCGCAAAACACAAGCTTACCTCGGGCACATGACATTCAGTTTTTTGCTTGGTTATGGGCAACTCATCTTGATGTTCATTCTTTTTAAGTATGGGTTTGGTGTTGATTTTTACGGGGGATTTTGGGTGTCACTCGTAGCGCTCATTCCTTATGTTTTCGCTACGGTCTCGCTTGGCGTTATGATCAGTGGCTTTGTCTCAAATGCAAGGCAGCTTGATGTCCTTATCCCACTTGTCTCTACGAGTATGGCGATGGTGGGAGGGGCATTTTGGCCATTGGAAGTGGTAGGGTCAAATATTGTTCTTTTCATATCCAAATTTATACCCATCACGTACGGAATATCGTTGCTGAAAGGAGTGACAGTCAACGAGGCACCTATGAGTGAATTGTTGTTCCCAGCAAGTATTCTTATGTTGATGGGGGTGCTATTCATGAGTATTGGGTTGAATATGATGGAACGAAAGGCAAGTCGCTAGCGAGGAGCCGGAAGTTCGTGAAAGGCTTCCGGCTCCTCATTATATTTACTTTTCTCTCTGTTGTTCCACTTGAAGTTCGCTGACCTTTTTCTCGGATAAGCCGGTAGCTTCTGCGACAAAGGATATACCCATCTCTTTTCTAAGCAAACGCTTTGCTGTTTCAATGACACCTTTCTCAATGCCTTTTTCAATGCCTTTCTCGATACCTTCTTGAATTCCTTCCGCGCGTCCTTTCTGCCAACCAAACCGTTCATACGAATTCATGAAATCATGAATGGCACAGCTTTCCTCGTGGCTCAACTGCTTAATTTCCTCTCGCAACGTGAACTCCTCCTTTTCACTTAACCTGAGATATGTGTCAAAAAACTTTACGACATGATCACGGTGTTCTTCTTTTAATTCCAATTTTAACATGAGTCGCAAGAAGGCTTTCTTGCAAGCGACTTTCTCCTCTTCAGTATACCCCATAAGCGACATCAATGCAGCTGCAGCAGGGTTTTTCATCTTCATAAACTTCCGCCAAGAAAGCTTCTTTAAAAACAAACTTTCATACGTAAAAGAGAAATACGTTTTTCCATTAATTGTATGCATGATTTCCGTTTTAGGTTCCTTGTTTGGGGTTTTATAACTAAAGATCGCAATTGGTAGAATGGGACATTGATAACGGTCAAGCAGGCGCGCATAATAGCCGCTCATGCGTTGGGCGAAATGTGGATGATAGCTCGCCTGTGCTTCGACATGAATAAGGATGACGACGTCTTCAGACTTCAACCTTGTTTTCACAACAAAGTCCGGACGTTGGGGAGGACTTTGTTCACCAGAAAACCACGCATCAGTCGAAATAGGTTCAAGAGACTGTAAATCAATATCAAGAACGATGTCGGGGAAAAACGCTTCCATAAAATTAGCGAAAAAATAGTCGAGTAGTTGCCGAAAATTTTGGTCGTGAGAGGGATGTTGCGGGGACATATAAAAAGCTCCTTTCGAGGTGAGGTGGGGGAAGTTGGCACGGGGGTCACAATGAATCTATTCGTGAAGCAAGGATGGCATTCCTGCTAAATGGTATAAATTAAGACATTATTTTTTTGGTGTCGTGCGAAAATGCATGTCTAAACAGATTAAAATCAGCTTTCGTCTCAATATATAAGTTTACTATTTCATATGAGATAGAGCTGCGTTTGCCCGAATTGGTTCCTGTAATGTATATTATGTAAACTAATACTGCGCACAACAACGGTGTTAACTCATCTCACGTTCTTGGTTCTCTCCGTTGGTATTGTTCACATACTTGTGTTCGTATTCTTCCCACGCTTATTCGATTTGTGAAAAATCGCATATAGACCAATGAAAATGACATCGCTCAATGCCTAGACTAGAATTTTGCGAAAAAGCACCCATTCATTATCCTGTAAATCATATTGTCTAGTACAGTAAAAATCTCCCCTCTCCTGCTTCCGATTTACAATGTTCAAAAAAATGATTACCACTTTTTTGTCACATTTGTTTAAAGAAAGATAGTGACAGAAGCTTTATGCCCTTTTAAATGAGCGATCCTTTTATAGAATCATCCCTCACTCAGATAAAAAAGCGCTTTCATATTTGTGACAATCATGTTACAATGTAGTTGTCACAGAAAAGTCACAACCTGCATTGGCTATACTAACGTACAAGGAGGGAAAAAATATGGATTTATTTTTTGCTTACATGCTCGTTGCATCAGCAACGCCGTTATTTTTATGGCTCGAGCACCGAAAGATCGCATTAATGAGTGTTCCTTTTATTTTAGTGATGTGGGGCTTGTTCGCTTCCTTCCTCATGGAATTCACCCCGCAAGCCACTTTTGTTGTAGCATTTCTATTAAATGTACTGATTGCCCACGTTGCAGCTTTCCTTTTGTATACGTACCCTTACTTGCAAAAACGCAAAATACGAACGACGATTCGAGCAAAATAAAAGGTGACAATGCCTCATGCATCGTCACCTTTTCCTTTACAAATGCCCCGTCATCAATACAAAGTATGTTCCGACGACAATGATAACAGCAATAAACAAGGCAAACACGGTATGACCAATTTGCCACTTTCCTTCTTTTCCTTCACCGATGTGCATGAACATAAACAGTTGTACCCCCATTTGTACGAAGGCAAACACAAAGATGATGATTACCCGCACTCGAAGAGAAAGTGCCGTTTGCGACATGACCCAGACGGCAAATAGGGTGAGCACAATTGAAAGCAAGAAGCCGACAACATGTGACCACGGAAATGTATCGTGTGCGGTCGATTCTTTTTCTGCATTCATATTATATCCACTCCATTCCAAGCAAGTAAACACCTGTGAAAATAAGCACCCAAATGACGTCTAGAAAATGCCAATACAGACTTGCAATGAAAAATTTAGATGTCGTTTTTGGTGTCAAGCCACGTTGCTTTAGTTGAATCGCCAAAATGATCATCCAACCAATCCCAATTGTTACGTGCAATCCGTGTGTGCCAAGTAAAACAAAGAAAGCGGACCAAAATGCACTCGTTGATAAGGTTGCCCCTTCGTGCGCGTAATGAACAAATTCGTAAATTTCTAAGCCGAGGAAACCAAGACCTAGAGCAACGGTAATCCCAATCCAGATGAGCATACGCTTCAGTCGTCCTGCTCGCATTTCGTAGATTGCGATCCCACACGTGAAAGAACTTGTTAATAGTGTAAAGGTCATGAGCAGTACAAGGTCAAGGGCAAATAACTCTTGACTTGTTGCCGCCGCTCCGGCGGTGCGATCGACAAGCGCAAAGTAAGAAGCGAACAACGTTGAAAACAAGGCAAATTCAGCACCGATAAAAACCCAAAACCCAAGAATGTTGTTTCTTCCCGCAGCTGATTGGTACTCTAACGGCATGTGCGGGTTCATCTGTTCTTCTGTTCCCATCGTTATCGCTCCTCCCTCTGTTGCTTCTCAATCGCTGCCACCTGCTCGGCACTTACATAATAGCCATCATCTTCCTCAAACGAGCGTAAAATCATACAAACGATAATCCCGAGCGCCCCTAAACTTGCGAGCCAGAACCAGCTAAAGACGAGGGCAAATGAAGCAATGAACATCATCAAGCACATGACAGGTGAGATCCACGTGTTGTTTGGCATGTGGATTTTCTCGTAGGAAGAAATATTGTTCGGATCAATGCCGTTTTCTTTCCAATCCCAAAACGCATCGCGACTTTTCACTTCCGGTAGTTTTGCAAAGTTATAGAAAGGCGGTACCGCTGAAGAGGTTGCCCATTCAAGTGTACGCCCATCCCACGGGTCGCCCGTTGTATCCCGCTGCGCATAGCGGAAACTGTAATAAATGTTGTAAACAAACAACGCAAAGCCAATCGCCATCATTACTGCACCGATAGTTGAAATGAAATTGAGCGTCAGCCAACCATCAGATTCAAAGTACGTATAAATGCGGCGCGGCATCCCGTCTAATCCTAAGAAATATTGCGGGAAGAAGCAGACGTTAAAGCCGAGCATGAAGAACCAAAACACCCATTTACCGATGCGCTCATTCAAGCGATGTCCGAACATTTTCGGGTACCAAAAGATTAATCCGGCAAAACAAGCAAATACAGTTCCTGCAATTAATACGTAGTGAAAATGTGAAACAAGAAAATACGTATTGTGATACTGGTAATCAGCCGCCGCCATTGCGAGCATGACGCCAGTAACCCCACCAACGACAAAGTTAGGAATAAACCCTAATGACCAGAGCATCGGTGTCGTAAAGCGAATCCTTCCTTTGTGTAACGTAAAGAGCCAGTTAAAGATCTTCACACCCGTTGGAATTGAAATCGCCATCGTTGTAATTGAGAAAAACGAGTTGACCATCGCGCTATTCCCCATCGTAAAGAAATGGTGCACCCAGACAAGGAAACTTAAGCACGAAATAATGACAACGGACGCAACCATTGCATCATATCCAAACAACTTTTTCCGCGAAAATGTTGAGATAATTTCTGAGAAAATCCCAAACGCTGGTAAAATGACGATATATACCTCAGGATGTCCCCAGATCCAAAACAAGTTGGCCCATAACATATCGAGCCCTTGCCCTTGTAAGGTAAAAAAGGCGGTCCCAAATAAACGGTCAAACGTCATCATACCGAGTGCAACCGTTAAAACTGGGAATGCGAGTACAATGATGAGTGACGTGATGAGTACAGTCCATGTAAACATTGGCATCTTCATTAACGTCATACCTTTTGTTCTCATCTTTAAAATCGTCACAATGAAGTTAATTCCGGTCGCAAGTGTCCCTATGCCAGATAGTTGCAAGCCAAGCGCATAAAAGTTCTGCCCCACTCCGGGGCTAAAGTCATTCGATGCAAGCGGAAAATAAGACGTCCACCCTGCCTCAGGAGAGCCACCAATAATGAAGGACACATTAAACAACGCCATCCCAAAAAAGAATGTCCAGAAACTCAAGTTATTTAAAAATGGAAACGCTACATCCCGCGCCCCGATTTGTAAAGGCATCACGACATTCATTAACCCAATTAAAAACGGCATTGCCATAAAAATAATCATAATTGTGCCGTGTGTCGTAAAAACTTCATTATAATGCTGTGCATTTAAAAATTCCATTCCTGGTGCAGCGAGTTGTACCCGCATCATTAACGCATCTACCCCGCCACGGAATAACATGAGCAAGGCACATAGGATATACATAATCCCAATTCGTTTATGATCAACAGTGGTGACCCATTCTGTCCATAGCCAGCGCCACTTTTTAAAATATGTGAGTGCGACGACCATGGCAATACTCGTTAGTGCAATTGATATTTGTGCCCCAAGTATCATCGGATCGCCTGTCACAATGAATTCATCCCATTTCAACAGTCTATCTCCTCTCCAAAAACGTTCAATATCTTTTTTCTATATCAATTGGCTGTGATAAAAGTGGCATCTCCCACTTTTTCCCTTCACGAGAGTGTGGACTTAACGCTTTATATCCAAGCTCCGCTCGCCGATCAAGTGCGTACGTAGGTTCTTGTACATGGTCGACAAATGTTAAATGCGTCGAAGAGAATGTCATCTCCGTTGCATGTCCTGGTACCATTAAATGTGCATACTCTTCTTCTGATAGGGGTGGCGCTTCCGACTGGACTTCCTCCACCCATGCTGCGTATTGATCATGTGTCAACGCATTTACTAGAAAGCGCTGTTCTGCGAATCCTTCACCAGTAAAGTTTGCGTTTCGGCCATCGTAAGTGCCAGGTGAAGTCGCAGCCAAATATAATTCTGTCTCCATCCCAGCCATGCTATATTTTTGTCCCCCTAACTGCGGCACCCAAAAAGAAGCCATCGAATCCGCGGACGTTAGTTTGAATAACACGGGACGGTCAGTTGGGATATTGACATAGTTCACCGTCTCAATCTCTTCGTCTGGGTAACTAAAAATCCACTTCCAATTGACACTCGTTGCGTGAATGACAAGTGGCTCCGTCTCCACATTGTCTGCTGTAACTTCTGGCACTTCTTCTAATTGATAAATGGTCATCACAGTTGGTATCGACAATAGTGTAACAATGATGATCGGAATAATCGTCCATGTGATTTCAAGTTTATGACTGCCTTCAATCGACGGATCATATCCTTTATGGTCACTACGGTCGCGGTATTTCACGAGCATCATTGTAAATAAAATAAAAACAACCAACACAATAAAAATCATAAATCCAATTGAAAGGATAATTAAATGGCTTTGTTGCTTTGCTACAGGTCCTTGTGGATCAAGTACAGTTAAATTGCCACACCCACTTAACAGTAGTACAACAGCTAACAACGGAAGCCATCTTGCATAAAAAAACGGTGTTCGCACATCAATCACCTTTCTTGTTGGTCCCTAAGTTAATCTCTGAACCTTAGTATTGTATACATCCTATCAGATATCTTCATAAAAAGCGCTACGTAAGCCTGCATCTTGCACATCTCTCATAAAATAGACAAATAAAATTTTTAAAGTGGTCACATCTTTTTTGTAACATCGCTCATATTTTGACACTTTTTTGCCATAATACGAAAGACCGTAGTAAGCATTTGCCTTCCAATAACTAATTTCTGTATTCCGAAATAGGAGGATGATCGCATGTCACAACCATATTTATGCCCAAAATGTAAAACAAATCGGACGAGGTTTCATCAAATTGTGCAAGAAGTTCGTTCTGTAAAGCTAGACCCACATACTGGAGAGATTGCTGAGCAATTCTCTAATGAAAAGTTAGACGCATTTCACATGCAGTATAATGGACCCGACATGCGGATTCAGTGCGGAGCATGTGGCTTGAATGAAATGGAAGAGTGCTTCATTACTTTTGCCAAAAACGATGCGCACAACTAAAAAATTAGACCCGTCCATGTAAAATGTTCAACATAGACGGGTCTAATTCCTATATAGCTACACTTATTTTTGATCGTTGTAGAGAAATAATACCAATATGAATGCAACACATGCGGTCCCGTGAATGTCTTGCAGCGCACTGCCCCCTTCAAAAACAAATTCTCCCTTACTAAAATCAAGCGAGACCCTTCATTTTCTTTCCCTAAGTAAACTTTCTTTCCCTTGGTGAATATACTGACCAAAAGGAGGCAGGAATATGTCAAAAAAGAAAAGACGCTACGGTTACGCTTATTTTTTACACAAATGCGGTTTTATGACGACCGAGCAATTTAATACATGGGTTAAAAATGGAACAACAAACTAAGCAGGCACATGAGTAGGTGCTTGCCTAGTTTTAATATCGTCAGTGCCGCACAACTTTCTCCATAAAATTTCTAGAACAAAACCCACGTACTTCTTCCTCTCGATAAAACTTCAGCAAATGATTGATAAGTGTGTCGTAACAACCTGCATGTGATAACCCTGTCACATACGTGTCTATACCGTCAAAGTCAGAGCCAAATCCAATATGTTTGATGCCTCCCCGGCTGCCAATATGGTCGATATGGGGCAATAAATCGTCCAAGCATGCTTCATCTTTATTTGTCACAAACGGCGGATAAAATACAAGCCCAATGAAACTGTCCGTTTTGATCAGTGCATCGAGTTGATCGTCACGTAAATTGCGGCGATGTGGACAAACCGTATATGCATTTGAATGACTTGCCATTGTCTTCTTTGATTGTGCCATTACATCCCAAAAGGCACGCACACTCAAATGCGATACATCATTTACCACGCCCCGCGTATTGTTCTCAGCAATTACGCTTTCTCCATACGAAGTCAGTCCTGCCCCTCTCTTTTCACCAACTCCATCCGCACACATATTTGCATCATTCCACGTCAATCCGATGGCCAAAATTCCTTGTTCATACAACCATGACAATTGTGCACGGTCACGACCGATGGCATCCATCCCTTCCAATGTTAAACCTGCCCCAATTTGTCCGTCTTTTAATGTCGCAATCTCCGAGAGAGAACGAATGTGAACCATGTTTGGACAAGTGAGTACCGCTTGATGAAAAGCAGCGATTTGTTTTCTCACCATGGCAAACATGTTTTCTTGTTTCACACTTGGCGGCACATATAAAGCAAACAATTGACACCGTACTCGTCCTCGCTGCAACCTTTCTAAGTTCGTTTCAAGCGTGGGATCATTAACAAAGCTTTGCGCGGTCCCTGTCGCTAACTTACATAGTGCGTCGCAATGTGTATCAACAATTGGAAACATCCGCAATCACCTTTCCTTTCCTCTGTTCATACGATACTGTAGTTACTTGACGAGGAGGCAAATTCAAATGCACAAAGACCACACATCTTTATCAAAACGGGATCAGGCAACGGCTCACTTCTTAGCGTCCATTGACCAGTTTTTTCAGTCAGCATTTGAACAATTTACAAATATGGCCTTTGAAGAAGCGATTCCTATTCAAACAAGCGAAGAATCAGGATATTTCGTAGTCGAGGCTCAGCTAGGAAATGTAATGAAAGAACAAATTGACTTAGAGGTGGCACCACAAGCACTCATAATACGTGTACGTGATGAACATGAGTTCACAACGCTAGATGATCAAACAGAAGCCATTTCTTATCAGCGTCAAAGTCATTCAAGAGAACGCATTGTGAATGTGCCGTTTCCATTTTCTGAAGAAGATGTTCGCGCTCAATTTGAAGCACCGCAATTAACTGTGTTTATCTCTGGTAGGAGAAAAACGATTTTTATTACGTAAAAAGGAGGAGTTGCGATGTTTGCAAAACAACGAGGACCGTTGTCAAGAAGACCAATGGGGCACATGCACGGCTACTCTCACCCGTACCATCCTGGACATCCACACGGTCACCCATATGCTCCCCCACATCCGCAACAGCAGTGGCACCCGCAACCAGCTCCACGTCAACAAGCATTTCGCCCAGGACCACAACGACGCCCGTTGCAAGACAACTTCCAACAACAACAAAAACCAAAAATGCAGGCAAAGGAATTTTTCACAGCACCTTTCACTGATCATGAAGGAAAGTTTGATATTGGTCGCACCGCAAACACTGTTGATCAACTTGTGAAAACATTTCAACAAGTTTCCCCGTACGTTGCCAAGGTTGGTGGCTTCTTTATAAAATAGAAAGAGAGACGATGCGCTCTCTTTCCTGTCCACTTTTTAAGACATCTCAGCCTCCGTTTGCAGTAAGCGTCCTTTTGCAACGAAAATAGCAAGACCAGCAATGGCGGCACTTATCGCCATTCCAGTATATAAGGAAGCCATACCAAATTGGTCAATCCACCACCCACCTAGGAGCGAACCAATCATTCCCGATACACCAAAGAATGTAGTTAAATAAAGCATATGACCGGTAGCTTGTAAATGATCCGGGATAATTTTAGTCACAAATTGAATTGCACTCACGTAAAACATCGCAAAACTTACCCCGTGCAAACATTGGATAAGCAGGAGCATTTCGGGACTTGTTGCATTTGCCATGAACATCCAACGGATCGCATAAATAAAGCAAGCGATGATTAAAAAAACGAGTGGATGAAAACGACGAAACCATAAAAATGATAGTGCTAACATGAGTGCCTCGGTCACAACACCAATAAACCACGCTGTACCAATAAGGGATTCACTTCCCCCTAGCTCCACAATGTACAAACCTAAATAAATATCATTTGCCCTATGTGTAAGCGAGACAAACGCAACAAGCAACAAAAATAAAGCAAGTACCCGTATGATTCCAGATGTAAAAACACTTTTTAATGTCACGACTTTGCCTGCGATTGGTAAGTCAACGAGGAAATGAGAAAAGATTAACGACCAAAATGCAAAAAATGCTAAAGCAGCAAAAAGATAGCTAATGCCGACGGAATCTAAAAAGACTCCTACTGTTAAAGAAGCAAAGCCAAACCCAAGAGATCCCCACAATCGGATGGAGCCAAATGAGATGTGATGGGCATTGGCAGTACGTGCAGCTAGACTGTCCGCTAAAGCAGTGCTTGGTGACATGAACAGGAACGTCAAAAATACGAGCACGAGATATGCCGTGAAGCCTGACACAAACATAAACAAGCCTGCCGAAAATAGCAAGCCAACGATTGCAAGTGATAACATGCGTTTAATCGTTTGATATTTATCACTTAAAAATCCCCAGGCTGGTTGTGAAAAAATAGATGCCAACGGACCAACAGCCATCAATAAACCTATTTGGCTGCTTGAAAGTCCTACATGTTGGAAGAACACAGGTAAGTAACTCATGATGACAGTCATTCCAGCATAGGCTGCAAATAAGTAGACACGCAATGACCAAATGCCATTTTTCTCTCTGTTTTTTCGTTCAGATGACACAGAAAACCCTCTTTTCCTTAATCGAGATCAATAATGGATGTGAAATCCTACCACACGTCGATTATAACACACTATAACGATTGATCTGTGCGCTTTTCTAAAATGAATTGATCAATTGCTTTTGCAACTTCTTTTGGTCGTTCTTCTGGAAGCAAATGTCCACACTTGCGAATGAGCTTAAATGTACTTTCCGGTAAATCTTGATGTAGTCGTTTCCCTGTACTTAAAGGAATAAGGCGATCTTGTTCAGCAGCGATAACTAAAACAGGATGTGTAATGGTTTGCAACACCTCTGTCGCCATGTCACCTTCACGTTGTTGTGCCAAATAAAGCAAGCTTTTATAAAAAACGTTTTCATTCAAGGATCGCTCAAATGCCTGCATCTTTTCAACAGTGAGACAGGATTTTCGATACACTACTTCTTGCAACAGTGGCTTAATTGTTTGTTTATGAACCAACCATTTCAACAATTGTGCAGAGAAAGGCAAATAAGAAGCAAGGCGAACGGGTCGCTTCACACATTTTAGATAACCTGAACTACATAATAAAATGACACGGGACACATCCTCAGGATAGCGCTGTGCAAATTTTAATGCCACTTGCCCTCCCATCGAATGTCCTACGACCGTCACTGCTCCAAGGTGCAACCGCATGACAAGTTGGTGGACGACAGCTGCATATTCTGAGAAGGAATAAACCTTTGCGCGTCGTTTGCTGCTGCGACCAAATCCAGGCAAGTCAAAGACAACAACATCATACTTTTTCCGCAAAATGGGGACCAATCGGCGATAGCTATCGACTGATGCGAGGAAGCCATGAATGAGGACAACCACACCTTGTGCGGGCTTTATTCGACTTTCATGACGCTCGTAATAAACGCTTGCTTCATTGATAAATAAAAATGTTGCTTCTGAACGCTTACCTGTTCGCATATCGCCACCCCTTTGTATGTTAGTTTGTGCGATATGGAGAAAAAAAAACGAGTAGACAGCATATCATTTGTTGTCTACTGTAAATGGGAACACCAATTGCCCTGTCCGGAAATGATCTGTATATAGTAGTTCAAACGATGCTCCTTTTGGAACGATAAATGCCACTTCACCACTAACGGCACGACCCGATGGAATTTGACCACCTAAGATCCCTTTTGTTTCAACATTAGATACATGCTCATAAGCATAATGATCCGTATCCATTAACGTAAAGTTCATAAGTGAAAAATTGACAGTTGATTTACGAGTATTTTCAATAGTCACATCTGCGAGAACGAGAAGTGTGTCATCCTCCTGCTTTTCCGTCGTAACCCCATTTAGTGTGAGCACAAGTCCGCTCATTTCTTGCGTCTTATTTGAAGACGCCGCTGTTTCTGTTTGGATGGATGTTGCATCACTTGGCCAAGTTTTCCAGAAGGTCACACTCAGTCCAACCAGTAAACATAAACACAAAATTAATCCTGACAAAAGCAACCACTTTTTCTTCATGATCGTCTCTCCCTATCACATCTAGTTCTGTCTTTACATTAGATATGATCATCCGTCCGATAACATGTCTCTTTTTTCATCGTGTATGCTTCTATACCCACCACGTATCATAAATCGTCACGGGCCCTTGCCGCTTATGTTCTGTTGCTGTATATGTTTTTTCAATCCGTTTTCGAATTGAATCGGGTACTTCTTTTCCTTCTAAATAGTCGTCAATTTGCTCGTAGGTCATATGGAGTGCTTCTTCGTCAGGCAACCCTGGTCGATCATCTTCCAAGTCAGCTGTCGGTACTTTTGTATAAAGTCGCTCAGGTGCGTCGAGTACTTGTAAAAGTGTTCTGCCTTGTCGTTTCGTTAATCCATACAGTGGTGCAAGATCACAAGCACCATCGCCAAATTTTGTGAAAAAACCGGTGATAGCTTCTGCACCATGGTCGGTGCCAAGCACAAGACAGCCATAATGT
Organism: Bacillus sp. FSL W7-1360; assembly: GCF_038592975.1. Taxonomy (NCBI): domain Bacteria; kingdom Bacillati; phylum Bacillota; class Bacilli; order Caryophanales; family Bacillaceae; genus Bacillus; species Bacillus sp. FSL W7-1360. Next base: position 1,067,319 of record NZ_CP151950.1, read on the forward strand.
GCGGCCAAATCGAACTGGACTTTCATTCGTTCACGTGCTTTCGTATTTCCTTTCAAAAAAGAAGAGAGTGTCGACTTGGTTGCTGTTTCAAATGCATGTACAGAAGCATCAACAGCCGCTTTTATGTTGACCGTGTGCAAACGATCAGGCTGAATAAATGCAAGTGCTGCTTGCGCATCGGCTTCGTCTTGTTGTATGCCATAGGGCAAACGAACAGCATGAAACGTATAATGATCACCTGTGTCTTCATTCAATTGTGAAACCGCCATTTGCGCCAATTTTCCAGCAAGCGTGGAATCTTGGCCTCCTGAGATCCCAAGGACAAATCCTTTTGCGCGTGCTTTTGTTACATATGCTTTTAAAAAATCAATTCGCCGCTTTATTTCAAATGCTGGATCGACGTGCGCTTCTGTACGTAAGGCGTCACGGATCGTTTCTTGATTCACATTCATGATGGATCCTCCTCTTTGTTCACTTTTCTAGCATGAGCGAAATTAAATGGCTTCATACCAGCTGTTACATCTTCCATTCTTCATATAGGTGAAACCAATCAGGAAACGCTTTTTTGAAAGCTACCGGCTTAAATGAATCCTTTTTAACAATAATATGAGTGGTGCAACCTGTGACACATCGTGCGCCGTTTTCATTTGTTAGTTCATATGCATACGTCGTCTTAATGCCATCATTGTTAGATAACCAAGTAGAAAGTGTCGCTTTGTCCCCATAACGTAACGGACTTTTATAAGTCACTCTGGCATCATATACAGGCGCATAAAACCCCTTCTCTTCCATCTGGACATAACTGTAGCCGGCTGCCTCAATGAAAGCTGTTCGTCCAAGCTCGAAATACTTCAAATAGTTTGCGTGATACACAACACCCATCATATCTGTATCTGCATACTGTGGTTGAATCACAATTTCTACTGTTCGTGGCAAGCTGAACACCTCACTCCAATGAACTTTCCTTGTAGTATAACGCACGTATCGACATTTTGCACGTATGAGCTAATGGTGATGCCCTTCGTGAAATAACTGTCGCTTATTCACTTCCTCAACGACCTTCCCTTGCGCGTCTAACAACCGATAATGATGCGCTTCAGTCAATGGCTCTTTTATTGTGATAGCCGAGAAAAATACTTGATCAGATACATCTACGCGCATTGTTTTTTCAGGAAAGACAATTTCCACCGTCGCAATATTTTGTGGCACAAACCCAATTGACACGTACGTATTTACATTCGGTTGATCAAACCAATCATTCGTTAAAAACATGAATGTCTCCATAAACTGCTCACCATAAGTGAAAAAACCGCCGGATATTTTTACGGTTGCATCTAAGTACTTTCGATAACCATCTGCTTCCTTTTTTAATCTTTCTGCTACGAGGTCACGATCATTCACACGGTACAAGACAATCACATCTTCTTTTGTACGCGGCAACGCGGTGAGTAGCACGACATCGTCTGTCTCCTCATAACCAACATGTATCGCCTCCTCCATCGTTTCATGCAATGTTAAGTTCACCGGAATCGCACCTGGTGTCAAACTGAGCATCGCCGCAATGTACGTACAACCAATAAATCCAAGCAGGAAACTTGTCGTCATGAACGTCTTTCGTATACGCCATGCCGCTATGATGGCAATCATCAGTAAGGCGATTGCACAAATGAATAAAACGATAGCGATTCCGCTTGGCGTAAATGAGAGTAGTTGGTTCTCTAGTAAAGGCTCGCGCAAAAACAGAGACGTGATGGCATTCATTGGCTCAAATTGCAATGTCCGCAATACATTGTGTGGTGGCTCTGTTTCTGTCATCCACGCCGTCACCGCAAAAATTGCAAGCGCAAATAACGATTCCATTCGAAATGAACGCATTCTTTCTGCAGTATCCAGATGTACGCCTTTTCCGCTTAATGCCATCATATGTCGAAAACCGAAGACGAGCAATGGCAAAAATAATAAGTGCTTAATAAGTAACAATTGACCATAAGATAACATCCAGCTATTCACATAGTCAGGTGCCATCTCGCCCATTAAAATAAAGCCGCTCGCAATAAGGAATAGTAGAGAAAATAAAGCAAGCACCGAAAACATCCGTTGGAACTGATGTGGATGTTTCAACCGTGTACCATAAAGGCTGACGACAAATAGTGGACCGATCCAAAAAGCCATACCAATTAAATGCAAGCTATTTGCCAACCAACCAGTGCTGCCCGCGACAGAAGCACCATGACTGGCACTACTCAGCACGACAATCATAAGCACGATCCCAACGAGGTTGATCCACGCCATCACCGCAGAATTTCTTTTATAAAAAAATAACACATTGAGAATGAGACCCAGCCAAATGACAATGGTGTACAACCAACTTTGACCGATCGCATGGTCTTGCAATGTGATGAGCACGGCATCGACATATGGCATTGAAAAAAATTCTGCATAGGTCACCGATAGAAATAAAATTTGGATGAGCAACAATGCTGGCATGCTACTGAGCAAAGCTACGAACTGGCTTCGTGATCCTATGTTCATCTCCCGAGTGCTCGGAAGTATTTGACAAATAGTCACACCAACAAGCAGTGCTACAATGATATACCCAATCAAGTTAAAAATAATTTCCACGCTCAATTCTCCCCTAATGTACATTTTGAACAAATGATATGTGCATTCATCTTAACAAAATTCGTCGTCCGTGTCCTCTGTCTCATGACACATGACGAAAAAACGTCAAAAAGCCACCGATTGGTGGCTTTTATCCTTTAGGTGGGACATAGTCAGGTTGATGGTTGGACTTACTTGCCATCTTTTTTCCGTTGTTGCGGTTAGATGTGCGTGATTGTTCGCCTAGATGGTCAGGCGTGAATTGTGCAAATCCGTTTTTTTCTCCCATGACAATCCCTCCCATACATATCCTAACCGTCATAAAAATGATTATACAAATGGGATGAGGCTATTTTTAGGCATCATATGTTTCTTTTCAAATATCTTTTCCAAGCGTTCCATTTCTCTTTCGTTCTGTAATAAGTGTTCACGATTTTGTTTCACACGTTCATTAAAAGAAATATGTTTTCTCACCTGTTTCACCTCAGTTATTTTTAATTCAGTTATCCCCTTTTTTTCTTAATAATAAACATATTGTAGTTGGATCATTTACAAGAAATATAAATCGTTTTATTTTCATCTACTGTCATTATAAAGACTTGCGTTGTATGCAAGCCACGTGCTTGTAACTCGGCTTTTAACCACTGCATATCTCCGACTTTATGCAAATTCTGTTCAATAATGACACCATCTTCAATTACGACAGTAGGATAACCGGTTTTTGGAGAAGGAACATTCATATCTGCTCGGGACACCGGGGTATCGGCGCTTTTTTTAATGATACTAATGAGTCCATTCATCTCTAAAATTGCGTAGTCAACTGTATTTAAATCACTTACATTGTTTAAACGTAAATCCATCATAAAAGAATCAAGTGTAATTTTTGTTTTTCTCAATTGATCAGGTAAAATTTCTCCATCTCTCATAAGAATAATCGGTTCATTTTCAAAAAAGCGACGTAGCCTTCTTGACTTTAGCGAAGAGTAACTTAATAACAAGTGTAAAGATGCGACAACAGCCGCAGCAACCATGGGTCCGGTTAATGAGGAATTTCCTTCTGTCAATGTTTCCCCTAAGATGTCGCCAATCACGACACCGAAAATAAAATCAAGGGCATCAATAGAACTCATCGTTCGTTGTCCAAGAACACGTACAATGAAAAAAATATAACTATAAATAATCATCGCTCGGATAAGGAACCCATAAATCGGGAGATCTTCGGTGCCCGTCCAAAAATCAAACATGTTGACTGCCTCCCTCTGACAATCTTTCTTCGCATATATTGTTCGTCTTGTTGCAACGATTTATGTATGGAAGCTGCCGAAGAGTTGACAACAAAAAAAGAGCTTGGCTTCTCCTCTCCTGCAAAAGAAAGAGTCGCATCAAGCTCTGTCACCCACTACGCCAAAATGTCCAAGGATGGTGTGAGGGCGTGTCTCCACTATAACACATAATGAGTTTGTGTGTAAATGTGTGTGTAATTTTTTTTACGACTTATTAGATATGCTTGTAAAGTCTCATCGCTTTGAGTAGTGAAGAAGAACCTATCACATCTTATGCAGATAGGTTCTTCACGACAATCGTTATACGGTTGCTAATTTATCACGCAACACCATTTGTAAAATCCCGCCATGACGATAGTAATCAACATCTACATCACTATCAAAACGAACGAGGGCTTCAAATTCCGTTTTCTTTCCGCTCTCATCAACAGCCGTCACCGTTACATAATCACGCGGTTTTACCGTATCATCAATCGCTACAGAAATAGCCTCTTTCCCAGTCAAACCAAGTGTTTCTGCACTTTCGCCTTCTTTAAATTGAAGCGGGAGTACACCCATCAACACAAGGTTTGAGCGGTGAATACGCTCATAGCTTTCGGCAATAACGGTTTTAATACCGAGCAAGTTTGTTCCTTTTGCCGCCCAGTCACGAGATGATCCCATACCGTAATCTTGACCAGCAATGACAACAAGGCCTGTTTGGTCTTCCTTATATTTCATCGCCGCATCATAAATCGACATCACTTCTTCGGTTGGCCAGTAAGTTGTGAAGCCACCTTCTGTGCCCGGTGCGATTTGGTTACGAATGCGGATGTTCGCAAACGTCCCGCGCATCATCACATCATGATTTCCACGACGAGATCCATATGAGTTAAAGTCTACCGGTTTTACCCCTTTTTCAATTAAGAATTTCCCTGCTGGTGTCGTCTTACCGATCGCACCCGCTGGTGAAATATGGTCTGTTGTGACAGAATCACCGAACTTCCCAATGACACGCAACGCTTGTAATGGTTTGACCGGCTGAGGATCTTTTGACAGTCCTTCAAAGAACGGCGGGTTTGCAATGTACGTCGAGCTATCATCCCACTTGTAAAGCGCATCATCCGTTGTATCAATCGCATTCCAGCGGTCATTACTTGTGAAGACGTCCGCATATTCACGGCGGAACAGTTCTGGTGTGACCGTTTTGTCAACAATGTTGCGTACTTCTTCGTTGTTTGGCCAAATGTCTTTAAAGAAGACATCTTTACCATTTTTATCTTGACCAATTGGGTCATTGAGTAAATCAATATCAACCGTACCCGCTAACGCGTACGCAACTACAAGCGGTGGTGACGCCAAGTAGTTTGTCTTGATGAGTGGATGAATCCGCCCTTCAAAGTTCCGGTTTCCAGATAGAACGGACGATACTGTTAAATCATGCTTTGTGATCGCCTCTTCAATTTCATCTTCAAGTGGTCCCGAGTTTCCGATACATGTTGTACAGCCATAACCGACCAAATTAAAACCGAGGTTTTCTAAATATGGCATTAAACCGGAGTCTTGTAAATAACCGGTGACGACTTTAGAACCTGGCGCAAGAGAAGTTTTTACATATTCTGGTACAATTAAACCAAGCTCGCTCGCTTTTTTCGCGACAAGTCCTGCTGCGACAAGCACATACGGGTTCGATGTGTTCGTACAGCTTGTAATGGCCGCAATCGCGACTGCGCCTGTTTTCATTGTTGTTTTACGGCCGTCTTTATATGTCACATCAACTGTTTTTGCAAATTCATCTTTTGATAAGCCAAGTCCTTGGTTTCCGGCTGGTGCGACAACTGCATCACGGAAAGACTGGCGCATGTTCGGTAGCTCAATTAAATCTTGCGGACGTTTCGGCCCTGACAAGTTCGCATGAATTTGTGACAAATCCACTTCGACAACGTCTGTATAAGCAGGGTCAGGCGTTTCACCTGGTACATAGAACATACCGTTTGCCTGACAGTACGTACGAACAAGATCAATTTGCTCCTCTGAACGTCCAGTCAAACGCAAGTAATTGAGTGATTCTTCATCAATTGGGAAGAAACCACACGTTGCGCCGTATTCAGGTGCCATATTAGAAATGGTTGCTCGGTCTGCAAGTGGCATGACCGCAAGTCCAGGACCGAAGTACTCGACAAATTTACCAACCACATTCTTTTTACGGAGCACTTGCGTCACTTTTAAAGCAACATCTGTCGCAGTCGTTCCGCTTGGCAACGTCCCTGTAAATTTCAAACCGATGACTTCTGGTACCGGGAAGTAAGACGGTTGTCCAAGCATACCTGCCTCTGCTTCGATCCCGCCGACACCCCAACCAAGGACGCCAAGACCATTGATCATCGTCGTATGAGAGTCTGTCCCAACTAATGAATCTGGGAACGCCACAAGCTCGCCGTCTTGAGAAACAGCATGGACAACGCTCGCAAGATACTCTAAGTTCACTTGGTGAACAATACCCGTTGCTGGTGGCACGGCATTATAATTATCAAATGCTTTTTTTGCCCAGCTTAAAAACTCGTAACGTTCACCATTACGTTCAAACTCACGGTTCATATTATAGAGTAATGAATCATCTGTACCGAATTTATCTACTTGTACAGAGTGGTCAATGACAAGATCAACTGGAATTTCAGGGTTGATTTCATCTGGATTCCCACCTAAATCTGCCATCGCTTTCCGCAGTGCTGCCAAGTCAACGACCGCTGGTACACCTGTAAAGTCTTGTAAAATGACACGTGATGGTTTGAACGGCACATCAATTTCTTTTTGTTCATCCGTGCCCCACTTCGCTAAATTCTCCACATGTTCCTTTTTAATGACATAATCATCATACTGCCTAAGAACAGACTCGAGTAGGACTTTAATTGAGTAAGGTAGCCTACTTACTTTGCCAAGTCCTGCTTTTTCTAAAGCATCAAGTGCATAGTAATGATACGTCTTCCCGTTTAGATCGAAAGAAGATCGCGCTTTGAATACATCATGTTTTTTTGTCATCTAAAGATCCCCTCCTTCATCAATCCTATCATACCGTATTATGCGCGCGTTGTCTAAAGATTGGTTTCGCTTCCACGCATCCATCTAGAAAGCGCTTTTACAACATACGAGATAAGACCCACTCATAAGCATAGCAAAGTTGGGGTGAAGTTTAAATAGTTTTTTTAGGATTGGATAACATTTGGTCGTTTGACGCATAAAATCCCTCCTGCATGCCACACTGACTACAGGAGGGATGAACGATGACTGAACGACACAACGCCAAAGATCAACGACGAAACGCATCGAAAGAGCATAGCGGGCACATGCCCGAACCTCTCAGTGGCTCACACAAAACAAAGCAGAAAAATCATGTAAGCCAAACAAATGGCGAAGGCTAATATGCGTTATTTGGTCGCGAAATCTGTCACGACTTGTGCAAAAGCACCTGCCTCTTCTAGGAACGGGCTGTGATTGCTTTCTTCAAAAATAATGAGCTTTGCACCAGGAACTTTTTCGGCAATCTCCTGTGAACAATCGACCGGACATTGCGCATCATGTCGTCCACAGCACACGACAGTCGGTACGGTGATATGTTTTAGTGCGTCTGTTAAATGAAAATGCGGTAATTCTTGATAGCTAAAGTAATCGAGTCGGCGCGGGACAACGCGCCCGCTTGATGGCTTTGCGAAATAATCATCATATTTTTCTGGACGGAATAATGATAGCTTTGTCCATGCTTGTGCTGCTTCTTGACGTTCGGAGCGGGTTGCATTCGGGTCATTTAATGTTTGTAAGTACGACTTCACCGCAGCGTTGTCTGGGTTACGTGCACAATACATACTTTTCTCATGATCCATGTAGTTATTGCTTGCTGCGGCACCATTAATGAGTAATTTTGCGAGTGAAGCACCTGATGTGAGCGCATACACAAGTCCAAGCATGCCCAGTAGAGTGCCCAGCGAAAGCCCATTGTTTTATTCCTAACGCTTCTCGAATGGCTTCTAAGTCTTTTACAGCCTCTTTCATTGATAATTCTTCCTCTAATTCCGCACCGCACGATGCACCTGCTGCGCGTAAATTCACAAGGAAAACTTGAAAGTGTTCACAGAACGGTTCTGCGAAATACGTCCCACGCTCGTCAAATGCGCTGTACAGATGGGTGATGCAAATGGGAGAACCGGATCCTTTGCAGAAAAGCTCGAAATGACCTCGGGTTGTTTGGATGATGTGCTTTCTCCACATGGTGATGTCTCCTTTTGTCCGTTAATTAGTGGGTACATAAGGAAGTATAACATACGAAAAGCATCCCGATTCACAGAAATGCTCAAGAAAAGAAGGGCTCATCGCTCCCTCTCTATCTACCCCCCAAAAACCGATCACACACCGCTGCTGCCTTTCTTCCCTCATCTATTGCCCAAACAACAAGGCTTTGCCCGCGGCGGTTATCACCCGCTGCAAATACACCTGGGACAGAAGTTTCATACGGACGTCTGCCTTGAGCCACTGTTTGTGAAGTGCTCATCTGCACACCGAGCGCTTCACATAGGGTCGCGTCTGCCCCCTCAAATCCGAGTGCTAATAAAACAAGATCAGCATGCCACACTTGCTCGCTTCCCGGTACTTCCGTACGTGTTTTCCTCCCTTGTGCATCGATTGTTGTGTTGACTTCGATAGTTTCTAAACCCGTCACATGTCCATTCGCACCAAGAAACCGCTTTGTTTGTAGCTTGTATGCTCGTGGATCTTCCCCATATATAGCAATCGCTTCTTCGTGCGCATCTGAAACGGTGTGGACAATCGGAAAAAGTGGCCATGCATTTTCAGACGCGCGCGTAAACCCTTTTTGCGCATTAATATCAAATTGTGTCACAGAAAGCGCGCCATGGCGTACAGACGTCGTGATACAATCGGCACCCGTATCTCCACCACCGATAACAATGACATGTTTCCCGGCAGCGGATAAAAATTGCTCGTCTTGGTGGTTAGAGTCAAGCAAACTTTTCGTATTCGCGCGCAAGAAGTCCATTGCAAAATGAACGCCGTCAAGTGTCCGTCCCTCACATGACAAATCCCGTGGTTTTGTTGCGCCCGTTGCTAAAATGACCGCATCAAACGATTCTCGTAAGACCGCAGCGGATATATCCGAGCCAATGTCCACGCCTGTTTCAAAGGAAATCCCTTCTTCTCGTAAAAGATTGATCCGGCGCTCGATGATCGAAAAAGGAAGTTTCACATCAGGAATGCCGTATGTGAGTAAGCCACCAACACGATCATCGCGCTCAAATACGGTCACCGTGTGCCCTGCTTGGTTCAATTGATCGGCGGCGGCTAAACCAGCAGGTCCGGAACCGACAATGGCAACCGTTTTTTCTGTTCGCACTTTCGGAGGACGCGCAATGATCCAACCTTCCGCAAAACCGCGCTCAACAATATGATTCTCAATCGACTTAATTGCGACGGCATCGCCATGGAGGGCTGCCACACAGGACCCTTCACATGGCGCCGGACAAACACGCCCTGTAAACTCTGGGAAGTTATTCGTTTTGTGCAATCGGACGAGCGCTTCTTTCCATTGGTTGCGGTATACAAGTTCATTCCACTCAGGGATAAGGTTATGAATTGGACAACCCACTTCCTCTGTGCCCGTATGACAAAATGGTACAGCGCAATCCATACAGCGCGCGCCTTGTTCCTGTAATGTTTGTGTAGACATCGGACGCGTAAATTCCTTCCAATGAGCTGCCCGCTTATGTGGTGCTTCTTTTTTAACATCTGCTCGTGCATATGTTAAAAAACCAGTTGGTTTCGTCATGATTTTCTCACTCCTATCTCTTTAGTGATTGGGCACACGTCCTTGCTTTTTATTTTCAAATGCAAGCAAGCGTGCTTCTTCAGATGGATAGCCTTGTTTTTCGTATTCATCTATGCGTGCCAACATCTGTTTCTCATCCTTTGAAACGACTTTCATAAAATGAGTGGATGTTTTTTGCCAGTCGTTTAACAGCGCTTGCGCATGTGGACTGCCTGTCATATTAACGTGTTCCATTAAACAAGTGTGCACATGGTTAACGTCTGAAGCAGAGAGTCCTTCTAGCAAAACCATTTCATGATTGCATCGCGCTGGCAAATGTCTATCTGGATCATACATATATGCCACGCCTCCTGACATTCCGGCTGCAAAATTGCGGCCGACCGTGCCAATGTTAATCACTTGGCCACCCGTCATATACTCTAGTCCATGATCACCCATGCCTTCAACAACGACATGCGCACCGGCATTGCGGACACAAAAACGTTCGCCTACTTGTCCGGCAATATATGCTTCTCCACTCGTTGCACCATAAAAAGTGGTGTTGCCAGCAATGACATGAGGTTGATGACAGAAAGTTGAATGTTTGGGTGGATAAAGCACGATCTTCCCACCAGATAATCCTTTTCCAACATAGTCGTTCGCATCCCCCTGCAAATATAACGTCATTCCTTCCGGGATAAACGCCCCAAAGCTTTGTCCAGCCGAGCCATGAAAAGAGAACGTCACTGTATCAGCCGGTAATCCCTGTACACCGTATCGTTTGCTTATTTCACTTCCAACGACCGTGCCAATTGCCCGGTCCGTGTTCGATACGGGCATAGCGTGCGTGATCCGCTCTTGCTTTTGTAATGCAGGTTCTGCTGCCCGTCGTAACAATTGTGCCAGTGGCGAAACGGTTAGTGGCGCTGGTAATGTTCTCATACAGCGGTGTACACCTGCAGATGAAGGTTGCCATAGCAACCGTGATAGATCAATACCACGCTCATTTGGTGCTTGCTCTAATAAGTCTACACGACCAATTAACTCATCGACCGTGCGCACACCGAGTGACGCCATCCATTCACGCATCTCCTCTGCTACAAATGTCATGAAGTTTACGACATGGTCAGCTTGTCCTGTATACAACTTTCGTAAGTCTTCATTTTGGGTAGCGATGCCAATCGGGCATGTGTCTAAATGACAGACACGCATCATCACACAACCGAGAACGACGAGCGGCGCGGTTGAGAACGCATATTCTTCTGCCCCGAGCAATGCGGCAATGATGACATCACGCCCTGTCATTAACTTCCCATCTGTTTCTAATGTCACGCGGTCACGCAAACCATTTAAAATGAGTGTTTGCTGCGTGTCAGCTAACCCAATCTCCCATGGTAACCCGGTATGCTTAATGCTTGTCCGCGCTGCTGCACCTGTGCCACCATCGTATCCGCTAATAACGATGCCCTCTGCACCGGCTTTCACTACACCAGCAGCAATGGTGCCAACGCCTGTTCCAGACACGAGCTTCACGCTAATTTTTGCGGATGGGTTGGCGTTTTTTAAATCAAAAATGAGCTGTGCCAAGTCCTCAATTGAATAAATGTCATGGTGTGGCGGGGGAGAAATGAGCCCGACTCCAGGTGTGGATCCTCGCACTTCTGCGACCCACGGATACACTTTATCCCCTGGTAACTGTCCACCTTCTCCCGGTTTCGCACCTTGGGCAACTTTAATTTGAATTTCATCGGCATTTACTAAATAATGGCTCGTTACACCGAAACGCCCTGATGCCACTTGTTTAATCGCACTCCGACGGCTATTGCCGTTATCATCTTGGAAAAAACGGACGCTTTCTTCACCGCCTTCACCCGTATTGCTTTTTCCACCAAGCCGGTTCATCGCAATCGCCAACGTTTCGTGCGCTTCTTTTGAAATCGAGCCATATGACATCGCCCCCGTACGAAAACGTTTGACAATGTCACTAGCCGGTTCGACCTCTTCAATAGAAACCCGTTGCTGCGGACGAAATTTTAACAATGCCTTTAGCGAGGTCGGATCACCATCTTCTCCATTGACCAAAGCAGCATAACGTTTAAATAATGCATCATCATTTGAACGGCAAGCGCGTTGCAACAAATGAATGGTTTCTGGGCTATATTGGTGTGTCTCACCATCTTGACGCCACTGCCAGTCATCTCCTGATGCCAACGTGCATAAGCCGACTTTTTTACTTAACCACGCTTGTTCATGACGCACACGCACGTCTTTAGCAATACGAGAGAGGTCAATCCCACCAATTCGTGAGGGTGTGCCTGTGAAGTAACGATTAATGACTGTTGAATGAAGACCGATTGCTTCAAAAATTTGCGCACCACGATAGCTTTGGATCGTAGAAACACCCATTTTCGATAAGACTTTCATTAAGCCACTTGTAACACCTGCAACATAACGGCGACAAGCTTCTTCCTCATCCGCCACTTGGATCATACTTGTAGCCACTGCTTCTTTCACAATGTCAAACACAACATAAGGACAAATGGCTTCTGCACCATAGCCAATCAATGTCGCATGATGATGCACTTCACGCGCGTCCCCTGTTTCAACGATGAGGCTCACGTTCATTCGCAACCCTTGCAAAATCAAATGTTGATGTAAGGCGCCGACAGCGAGCAAGGCAGGAATTGCTGCACGTGTTTTCGACCCATTACGGTCACTTAAAATAAGTAATGTTGCTCCAGATTTGATTGCTGCCTCAGATTGTGCACAAAGTTGTTCAATGGCTGTCTCTAAACCAGTCCCCTCGTCTGAGACATCATATAATGCCTCCAGCACCGCTGCCTTTAACCCCGGATCGTTGAGGGATTTCACTTTTGCCAAGTCTTCATTTGTTAAAATCGGTGTGTTCAAATGAATCGTATGATGCTTGTGAAGTGATCGCGCCAGCAAATGTCCACGTGATCCAATCGTTGTTTCTACAGATGTCACCACTTTTTCCCGAATCGCATCAATCGGTGGATTTGTCACCTGTGCAAACGATTGCTTAAAATAGTTGTAAAGTAACTGCGGCTGCGTAGATAGCACAGCTAAAGGAGAATCGTACCCCATTGAACCAACCGGATCGCTTCCGTCTTCTATGAGTGGAAAAATCATTTTTGTTAGTTCTTCGTACGTGTAGCCAAAGGCACGCTGCGTCCGCGTCATCTCGGACGGATTCGTTGCTGATATTTCCTCTCCTTCTTTGACCTCGTCCAAAGACAAGATATGTTGATCGACCCAATCTGTATACGCTTCCTCCCAAATGATAGACGCTTTTACCTCATCGTCTCCGAGTAAACAGCCACGCTCAAGGTCAATCGCAAGCAATTGCCCCGGCTTTAGTCGTCCTTTTTCTACAACTTCTTCAGGCGCATAAGGTAACACCCCAGCCTCAGAACTAAGCACAAAATAGTCGTCGCTCGTGCGGTAATATCGAGCTGGACGCAATCCATTTCTGTCAAGCATCGCGCCAATTTTTGTGCCATCTGTATAAACAAGTGCCGACGGTCCATCCCACGGCTCCATCAATGTCCGGTGGTACGCATAAAACGCCCGTTTCTGCGGACTCATTGACAGATCACTTTCCCACGGCTCTGGCACCATCATCATTGCCGCATGAAACAACGATCGTCCTGACAACATTAGAAATTCTAATGTTTGATCAAATATGGCCGAATCACTGCCACTTTCATCAATGATGGGCAACACTTTATCTATCTCCTCTGTAAACACAGAATGGCGAAAAGTCGCCTCTCGTGCGCGCATCCAATTGACATTCCCTTGGATCGTGTTAATTTCCCCGTTGTGTATCGAACAACGATTTGGGTGTGCGCGCTTCCAACTTGGGAATGTATTTGTGCTAAAGCGTGAATGAACAAGTGCAAGTGCTGACTTAAATTGCGGATGACATAAATCAACGTAAAACGATCCCACTTGTTCCGTCGTCAGCATGCCTTTGTACACAATCGTCTTGCTTGAAAAACTCGCAAAATACCCTTCTCTTACTTCGCCTTCTGCTGTACGAAACTTTTGTTCGATTTGTTTCCGCGCGACAAACAACTTCCGCTCAAATACATCCTGATCCCATCCATCGTATTTTTTGACAAATAATTGGCAAATAAACGGCATCGCTATACGTGCTGCATTGCCAAGCATTTTAGGATCAATTGGAACATCACGCCAGCCGAGCAGCGTCAAAGACATCGTTTGCAGCACGTCTTCAATCAAAGATACTTGCTTCGCTCGAACCGCCATATTTTGAGCCAAAAACACCATACCAACAGCATATGACTGAGCGGTAGGAAGTGCAAACGGTACCACTTGTCGGAAAAAACAGTCTGGTAGTTGCACAAGGATGCCAGCACCATCACCACTATTCGTCTCTGCACCTTGGCCACCTCGATGTTCTAAACGACACAACATCTTTAATGCATCTGTAATCATTTGATGAGACTTTTCTCCACGCAACTGAGTAAGCAAGCCAATCCCACAATTATCATGTTCAAATGAAGATTCGTATAAACCACGTGTCTCTTTATTGATCATCTTCTCCACATCCTTCCTCTCCACTCCAGCAGCTATTTTCTTTTATTACTTAAATCACTGCCTATTTCAAACATCATGCATATAAACACACATAAAAAGTTTTGAACGTCAATTTTATCGAGAAATGAAACATTGGTCAAGCAAAATGCCGACATTTATAGCAGATTCGTTGCGGTGAACAGACATTTCCGTCATAATAGAACCAAGAATCTTTTTTATGATATTTGAAGATCTCCAAGAATGCCCTGTACAAAAATGAAATAAAGTTAACTTATAAGACTGTCCGCAGTTACATTAAAATGAAACATTTTTCCGCTTTCATACGTATAAATCGTGATAGCGCATGTATCCATGAAACGGTTCAAGAAGAAGAGACAATGGGGGTTACAATGATGAGTGAAACACAAAATCAAACAAATGATGCATTGCTTGCACCATATAAAAACGAAGGCAACATTCATACGTTACTTGAGAAATTGGAGTCTCTTGGAGAACAAGAACAAAAACAAGCAGGAGAATCTCTTGAAGCATTAAAGCGCCCTGTCAAAGAAATGATGAGCGACAAAGCGAACACATTGCCAAACCAATTGCATGAATTAAAAGAAGTTGTTAGTCAACTGGAACCTGGTTATTTAAAGGATTCACACGTCAAGAGATTCTTTAATAAAATGTTACGAAAGAACCCCGTTGCGAAATATATGCAGCAGTACCAAACGGTGGAGGCGCAAGTCGATCAGATTATTGAAGGATTGCTCTCCGGGCGCGACAAGTTGCAAGAAGATAATTTGATGTTGAAACAACTTAAAGTTGTCGCACATGAACGGATTGGCAACTTGAACAAACAAATTGACCTTGGCAAAGAATTACACACGATGTTAGAGCAAGAAATGACATCAGAACGTTGGGTTGATAATACGAATGAACTGAAAAAAGGTCAGGTCAAAGTTGTGACCCGTATGAAAAACATGCAGCAAGCCGTCATGGTGTTGCAACAGTCGCTTGCCTCTGTGGACCTCATCTCCGAAAATAACGAGAAACTTGAGGAAGCCATCTTTAATGCCATCACCATGACCAAAAATATTATTACCGTCACAGCCTCGATCCAGTTAGCATTAAACAATCAGAAAAAAGTTATTCATGCTGTCCAAAGTGTCAACGAGGCAACAGAATCGATGTTGCTTTCCAATGCGGAAATGTTAAAAGAAAATACGGAGCAAACATTAAAGACACTAGAGGAACCAGCAATTGCCCTGGATGCATTTAAACGCGCCTACGATAACGTGTTTAAAGCCATTGAACTAACAGAACAATCAAATGAACGTATTGTCTCGAGCGGAAAGCAATTTATTGAGGAAATGGATACATTAAACCGTGAGATGCAACAAAAACTGCTTGATCGCTAGGGGGCGCGTAAAAAAATGGGTCTATTTTCTACAAATGCCTTCATTGATTTCTTTACCCCAGCGTATAAGCGGCCTGTTGAGGATCATATTATTTCCGATGACACAACCATTCGGATGTTTAATGATGTCGAGCGCTTGCTTCAACGGATGGCAGAAAATGCAACTGGAAAAAACGAGCGGCGTCATATTCGACGACGTCAAAAAGACTGGGATATTCGTGTCAAAGTGACGTACAATCACATTCGCCTCCTTGTTTCCGATACAAAACATTCGCGCTCGCCTATCCATAAACGATTGCGCATTCTTTGCTTTAGAAAGTACATCAAGTCCGAAAAAGATTACGGCAAAGTGAAAGAAGCAACGATTCATTATTTAAAAGATGGACGACGTCATGTTCGTGCGTTACAAAATGTTCCCGCCATAAAAGGTATCTTTTTTGCGATTCACCGGGTTGATCTTGCGTATGTTGGGAAAAAAATTGATACGGTCTCCCTCGAGCGTTTACAAGGACACGAGCAACAATTGAAAAAACAGCCTGCACACGATATTAAAATGTTGATTGAGGAAGCAAAACGTTATCTCCAAGCGATGGATAGCTTTACCATTGACCCAATGTTAGATAATCGTTTGACACGTATTTTGACTCACGCCAATAAACTAGAGAAAGACTTTCATTTGTTTGGCTACGAAGATAAGCATACAGTCAGGCGGTTACTTCGTGATGATTTACCAAACTTGATGGGTGCTTACTTAGCTTTATCTAAACGTAACCAGTTAGAACAACGCGACAATGTCTTTGTTTCGCTGTCAAAAATGGAGCTCTCTCTCATTGGGTTACATGATCGTTTAGAGCAAATGAAAGTCGAGCGCATGGAACATGTCATGCGTTTGCAAGAACTCCGTTATGGCGCTTCTGATGAAAAAGAACGTCTTAATGGGCAGCCTCATCCTCGAAAAAAGAGAGAATGATTGTACACATGAAAGAACATGTGTAAGCAAGTCGCACGGAAGGATGAAGATCATATGGATCGCTATGAAGCAAAACGCGCCCTAGGGCAATTGCTCGTCGTCGATTTAGGAAAGAACGGTGTTTACCTTGGAGAGTTACTCCAAGTGCAAGCTGAACCAAAGAAACCTTGGCAAGGGGAAGTCCGTATTTTCTCCGTCCTTGCTCTCCCATTGTTTATTTTTCATGAAGAAAGCATTGCGTTACACAAATTGCCAGTGAGTGAAGGGAACGTGATCACTGTTTCAAGCAGGCACTTGCGTTACCGAACAAAACAGCAGCCAGTCGAGCCTTTTATTGATTCTATTTTGACAGCTTTAAAAAGGCGTTACATTGACCTTGCGGCATCAGATCATGTGAACTTTCGCGAACTGGAAACATTGGAGGTGTACATTAAAACTTTAACGACACAAAAAAGGAAGACGACGAAAGAAAAACGCTCCCCCCCTTTGCTTACAGGTCCGCTCTACATTGAATATACATTTAAAATCAGTGGCGAACGATTTTATTTATGTGACAAAGATGGGGATTTACTCGAATTGTCTCCCTCCTCCTTTGAGTACACTTGGCTGGATGAGGAAGACACGATGAAAGAAGGTCGCTATATCGGTGAGGGCGTTTTCTTACAAGCAAACGGTCAGCGTTATCAACCAAACAACGGCGCCACCATTCTTATTGACCAACAACAATTCGATCCGTATACAATCTTTCAAAAAGAATTAGATCCTGTCGCACTACAAGGATTTGAACATCATCTTCAAAAATTCTCTTTAACCCATCACGATTTAATCCACTGCTATAATTCTTTATTAGAACAAATCATTTATCATAAAGAAGGTCGTCTACTTGAAGGTGTAAGCTTTTTGACATACCAATCAAACCAACTATTTGTCCTCGTACAACATCATTTTAAACGTATATTGTCACCAGGAAATTCACGTCAAGCCATTTATGACCGTTTTGAATTTACGACTGACAAAGGCAAACGGACAATTGCCATTTTTAAAAACCCGCCATCATAATGTTCATTACAGAAAAGACCCTTACAGAACCAACGTCAGTCAGTTCTATAAGGGCTTTTCTTTTTCTCGTGAGAAAACCATTGATACAAACGCGCCCCAGTTTCTCCCCCAATATCTTCAACAGAAAAGTTTTTCCCTGTCATACTAGACTGAACGGAAAATGAGACGGAAGAAAGCCTTCGAAAACGTTGTAACCAGGACACGTGCATTTCCACTGCTTGTATTTTTCTTTTTGGTGAGATGACGAACGTTTGCGACAATGTTCGTGACTGAACCCACAGAAAGCGGTCATTACACCCTGCCCCTGCATCTCTGTATTGAAAGTATCCGAGAAGCGCGGCAAGCATGATGATCACAAGTCCAAGTAACCCCCACACACCAAGGAAATATACAGCCACCCCTGTTAAAATAAGCGGGATAAGTATATTCCGCAATAAGAAGCGAATCAACGCCCGTCTTGGGGCAACTTCCATTGGTCGGAAAAACGCATAGTCAGGTAGTACTTGAGCGAAAAAAGTCGGTAAATCACGCTCGTGAATGAGCGGTACAAGTAACGTTGAACCTTCCTCTTCCTTGCTGCCGCCACCGGCTGACTCTACGTAGATCGAGGCGAAACCCAATGGCTGTCGCAAAAGACCACGAACGATACGCACAGCTGTAATTCGCTGTGGCTTTAAGGTTAATTGTTTGCGTTCAATCAAACCACGTCCAACGACGATCTCTTTCTCGTACACATTGATTTGGAAATGACCGTATTTCATTATCGTTAAAGCGATAGATGCCAACCATGAGATCAGGATAACGATGAAAACAGCCACCGCAATCCACGTCGGATTCAATCCTAATACAAACCCCATTGTTCGATCGTACCAATGTTCGGGGAGATAATTTTCCAATTGCCAAATCCCACCGAACAACGCTGATAAAATAATGCCGACACTACTTGAAGTGAGTGCAGCGTACAATAAACGTCTCATACCTAAGTTCCATGTCGCCGCTGACTCTTTTGCAGGCTCTGCAGGGGTCGTTTCTTCTTTTCCTGCTTCCTCGCCCTCTAACGCTTCCTCCTGCGTAGGACGTGCCTGCTGATATAATAATGCGTGGCGAATATTTTCTGCCTCTTTCTTTGTCACAGCAACAATATCAACTTCTGTTTCACCAGCGCCTCCAGCTGTTTCAATGTTGACTTTTACAAGTCGGAAAATCCGGTGGAAAAGACCTGCTGTAACGTTGATCGCATGCACACGGCTTTGTTGGATGTAACGCTTTTTCTTCACAAACACACCTTGCTCGACATATAACTCTCCCTCAGAAAAGCGGTAGCGAAATTTCAGCCAATCTAACCACGCAGTAAGTAAGCTAAGCAGATAAATGGCAGCAATCCCTATTACTGCCCAAATGAATCCGAAGCGGAGTGTAGCAAATGCCCCACCACCAAGAATCCAACCAATCCCGCCACCGTTACTAAAGGTTTGGATGAGAACCATCGCCCCGTGTTGACGTTTTAACTCAGTCATCTTCTGTCACCGCTGCCAATTTTGCAATTTGATCCCGCACCTGATCTGCATCTGCGACATCCAAACCGGGAATCTCATGTGTCTCCGCTGCAGACGTAATTGAAACGACAGACATATCATGTTTGCGTAAGATTGGGCCTTGTACTGTATCGACATGCTGCACTCGCACCATTGGCACAAGTGTCCGAGTGACAACGAGCACACCTTCGCGAATGTCAATTTCATCATCATACACTTCGTAGCGAAACCTGCGCCAACGAATTGGCGGCCAAATGATGACATTGATAATCAAATCTAACACAACGAGTGCCAACAACACCCACGTGATCCACTCATAAAAGTTTGTAAAGATGAATCTTCGTACAAGCTCATACACGACGGGTATGAGTAACCAAAACAACGTATTTAATAAATTTTGCAGGCGCCATACGCGAATCACTTTCTTTGGCAAGCGCAATGACGGTTCAGCTCTCATCTTTTCGCTCCTCTCTGTCGTCTTCATCTGTCACATATATCAGTTGCACGCCTTGTGCTTCTAGCCAAGCAAGTAAACGTTTATTATCATTTAAATTAACAAGTAAACCAATGGAAGGGACAATCTCTACTTCTTCCACTTTTCCCGTTTTCGCATCTTCAATCAGATCAAGTAGTTCCTCTGCGTTCACATCCCTTAGTTTTTCAATAATATCTTGAATGTCATTTGTCATATCCGTGCCCCCTCTCTACGCTATTTTTTGCGTGCTTCTGTCATTTGCTTCCAAACGGACCCTTTTGCTTCTTCGCCGTCTTTAATACGCGCAAGCGCCATTTTTACTTGTAACGCCACTTCAAATTCCGGATCGTCTGCTGCTGCTTCTAATGCAGAAATAGCAGTTTCATCGCCGACTTCATACAAAAACATGGCCGCCCGCCAGCGGACAATTTTGCTTTCATCTTTTAGCGAGTCGATCATGGCTGGTATCGCTTCCGTCGAACCAATATCAGACATACAGTCCCCCGCTGTCCGACGTACGGTTACTGAAGGATCTTTCAAGGCTTTCTCGAGCAACGGTAAAACAGATTCCGTTTCAATCATGCCTAAATACATCGCGGCTAAACGGCGAATGGATGCTTTTTCATCCTGTAATGCCACTTCTAACACAGGCAAATCTTTTTCCTTTGGATCCATTTGCTCGAGCGTCGCAAACCGTTCACGCCAATCATCGACTTGCAACATCTCCACAGTCACATCTTTGAACCGTGCTGCGAATGCTTCCGCAGCGGCTTTTTCTCCTTTTGCAAGTTGCACAAGGCTGTCCAGTCGAGACGGCGGATATGCCGCAGTCATTTCATCTACAACATCATTGACAACGTCTGCCAGCTCTCCATACCGCGGCGCTTGTTCAACCCATTTCCGTTCAAATACGACATTATCCGCATCACTTGTCGCTGCCGCAATCGCTTCCGCAAAACGAGGTGGCAACGCTGCCCGTTTCTCTTCTTCCCCATCGGTGATTTTTAATTGCATGGGAATGCCTTTAAATGTTTGCACATGTACTTGTACTTCGCCAAACCCTTCTTCTTCTCCGTTATGCGCACGCGCTTGATCCGTCTCTTCCCCAAACAACGCGCGCACTTGTGGTAAGATTTCTTTCCAATCCACTTTCGGGAAGCGATCAATCGCTAAAAAATCGTCTACATGATATACGGCTTTAATACCTTCAATCGTAAATAATTGCCGGATGATTTCCGGTGCTGTTTCTTTGTTGTTTTCCTGATAGGTTGCACGTGCTCCTTTTAGCACCTCACTTAATATGCATTTCATTGTGTTCGGACTTGGTGTTGGCTCTATAGAACGAATAAACATCATGACATAACCCCTTCCGTAAAACATCTCATCTCTCGTTCAAAGTTTAACATAATTGCGCCACTCCTGGCTAGGATGAGCCATAATGATTCCCTTTTTAAGAGAATTCTGTTACGATTAAAAAAAGGAGGGGACGGATCATGATGAAATTCGCTTTTTTATCTGATATTAACGGCAACGCAACTGCTTTAGAAGCGGTGTTAAATGACTTGCACATACAAAAGATTGACCGAATTTATGTTCTCGGAAATTTGTGCCTTCGTGGTCCAGAACCAAAGCGGGTTTTGAAATTGTTACAAGCATCAAATGCCCACGTGTTAAAAGGGGGCATGGATGATTGGCTTGTAAACGGCATCACTGACCAAAACTTGTCTCATTTGAAATTAGCAGCACTTAACGAAGAACGGCAATGGACGTTAGCTCGGTTGTCGGAAGAAGATTTGGCGTATTTAAATGCACGTCCGACCGAATGTATCATTGACGAAGGGTTTGAGCAAATCATTCACGCCTTTCACGCAACACCAACAGATCTACACATGACCGTACTCGCTGACGATACGGCGAAAATGGAAGAAGCCATCATGCAACGCGATGAAGCAGATACGTATATTTATGGTCATACTGGACGACCTTTTATCCGCACGCTGTATGGAAAAACCGTTATGAATGTTGGTAGCGTCGGCATGCCGCTAGACGGACATCCTCTGGCTTCTTACATCACGCTGACGTATGTTGATGGTCGGTACAGTGCCGCCATACATCGTACGCCGTACAACCGCGAACACGTTGTTGAGATTTATAAACAAAGTGACTACCCAAACATAGAAAAAATGAGCACCATAATTTACTATGCTGTCCCATCAGAATAGTTTAAAAGCCTTAGTCTCAAATTTATGAGGCTAAGGCTTTTCTTTTATTTCTCGTTGCAGTGATCATTGTATGCTTGTGCTAATCGGCGTACAAGTGTCTCGGGCGCTGCCCCTTCAATATCTTCACGTGGAATAAAGTGGACGACCTCTGTCCCCTTTAACAACACCATCGATGGTGAGGATGGCGGATATGCGTCGAAAAAGGTACGCATCTTTGCGGTTGCTTCTTTATCTTGTCCAGCGAATACCGTCACGCAATGATCCGGCTTATGGTCGTGCTGGAGAGAATATACTGCTGCTGGCCGCGCCAATCCAGCCGCACAACCACATACGGAGTTAACGAGGACAAGTGTCGTTCCTTCCACTGTCGCCATGTAATCTTCCACTGCCTCTGCTGTTGTCAATTCCATAAACCCTGCCTCTGTCAGCTCTTTTCTCATCGGTGCGGTTACTTGCCGCATGTATGCTTCATATGCCGTTGACATGATCTTCCATCTCCTTCATTTCAGTTAATAATTGTAAAATCGAGTGAAACGTATACCATTTCCCGTAACAAACACCCTCTTTATAATAAAGCAATGCAGGCACTTGTTCAATTTGTAACGTTTGCGCTACGTGAGAGGCTGTTTGAATATTGATTCGATAAAATGGCGCAAGCACTTTCCTTTCTTCAATGACAGAAAGCATTTCTGCTACGTGCGTACAAGCGAGACAAAAAGGCGAAGAGACATACAACCACCCGCCGCTTTGTGGCAGCACAACAGGCGCTCCTTTCGCCAACCCTAACTCAATCACCTACACTGCCTCCCCGCTTTGCAAGTGAATAAACGAACAAATCGCGCGCAACGAGTGCTGTTGGGAGATGCGCCTCCACCTCATCAAGGAAGACACTCGGTTCACGCACATAGCGCGATGAAATATGGGTTAAAATCAACTGTTTTACATGCGCATGTTTGGCAAGACGACACGCATCCGCAACGGTCGAATGACCAAATTGATGCGCGTCTGCTTCGCAATCAGACGCAAAGGTCGCTTCATGAACAAGCAAATCCGCCCCAGATGCAAAATCAACCATCTCCGGTATTGGTTTCGTGTCACCAGCAATGACAATGACGCGCCCACGTATTGGCTCACCGACAAATGCTTGCCCCGAAAGGACTCTCCCATCCGTCAATTGTACCGTTTCTCCGCGTTTTAATTGTGCATATAACGGTCCTGCAGGCACACCCTCTGCTTGTAGACGTGCGATATCCAAACGACCCGGCTTTTCTTTTTCCGTCACTTTAAAGGCATAGCTCTGAACCGTATGGGCGAGAGGGAGCACTTCTACCTCGTGATGCGGTGTTTCAAACAAGGAGCCGGCCCTTAACGTCACAAACTCAAGTGGGTAGCGAAGCGTTGTTTTCGTTACCTTTAGAGAGACACGCACAAACTCCTCCACACCCGGAGGTGCATAAATGGTTAATGGTGAAGCCGCACCTTGGAATGAGCGTGTACTCAAAAGACCAGGCAACCCAAATAGGTGGTCTCCATGCACGTGACTCATCAATATTTTTGTGATCTTTGATAAGGACAATGGTGAGTAAAGCAATTGGTGTTGTGTCGCTTCTCCACAATCAAACAACCACACATCCCCCTCATCTTCTAAAAAACGAAGCGCAAGCGCACTCACATTCCGTTGTTTCGAAGGGACCCCTGCTCCAGTCCCTAAAAAATGTAACTCCATGATTTAACCCCTTCGCATCATCTAATAGAAAACAAATGCGCATGTTGATTCACTTTACTATAATCAAAACCGTGTGCATTCATTCGTGAAATGAGTCCATCATAGTCATTAGACGACTTTAACTCAATTCCGATCAAAACGGAGCCAGTCGGTTTATTGTTTTGTTTTTGATAGACTAATCGGGTAATATTATCTTCTGGTCCAAGTACTTCCTTTGCAAATTGCGTCAACGCCCCCGCTCTTTCTGGTAATTGAACGATAAAGTAGTGTTGTAGGCCTTCATAAATGAGTGAGCGTTCGCGAATCTCTTCCATACGTTCAATATCATTATTTCCTCCACTGACAATACACACAACGACTTTTCCTTTCATTTGTTCCGCATAAAAGTCGAGCGCCGCAATCGGCATTGCCCCAGCAGGTTCCGCAACGAGCGCATTTTCATTATAAAGCCGTAAAATCGTTGTACAAATCTTCCCCTCTGGTACACTGACAATGTCGTCAACGAGCTTTTCGCAAATCGCAAACGTTTTTTTGCCTACTTTTTTAACAGCAGCCCCGTCCACAAACTTATCAATCTCTTCCAACGCAACAACATGCCCTTGCATTAAAGCGGCTTGCATCGACGCAGCCCCACTTGGCTCACAGCCAATGATTTTCGTTTCTGGACTCACTTGCTTCATGTAGGTCGCAATGCCACTAATGAGTCCACCACCACCGATCGAGGCAAACAAGAAGTCTGGCGCCACATCAATTGCGTCCATTACTTCCAACGCAACAGTGCCTTGCCCAGCAATGACTTTTTCTTGGTCGAACGGATGAATAAATGTCATTTCATGTTGTATGCAATAATCTTTTGCCAATGCATACGCATCATCAAAGGTGTCTCCTACTAAATGCACATCCACATAATCGCGCCCAAAAAACTTTACTTGCGCCACCTTTTGTTTCGGTGTAGTGACGGGCATAAAAATGACACCTTTTGTTTTTAAAGCGCAACACGAATAAGCGACGCCTTGTGCATGGTTTCCAGCACTTGCACAAACAACACCACTTTGTAACTCCTCTGCAGTGAGAGAAGAAATTTGATAATACGCGCCCCTCAGCTTGAAGGACCGGACAATTTGTTGGTCTTCGCGCTTTAAATACACGGTGCAATCATATCTTTCAGACAGCACCGGATCTTTTTGCAACGGTGTTTGATAGATGACATCTTTCATCATTTCATTTGCATGCACAATATGTTGTAAATTAATAGCCACTTGATAGCGTCCTTTCCATACGCGTACCAGTTACGACAAGGCTCGTACGCAAGGAGTATGGCTTCATTTTACCATATGCAGGCACTTTCGAAAACCTTTTCACATTATAAGTTGAAAGCAAGTGTGACATTCTTTATAATAAAGGAAGCGGTAATAAAGGTACTATAATCACTTTGGAAGGAGGGCATTCATTTGTTAAAGAAAAGCCTCTTTGCGGCTGCAATTGTACTTCTTTTCTTCGTACTCGGGTCTGACCCGTCTGTTCTTGCAGCTGGAGCTGAAACAACTGAACCAGCAGCGGAGTCAGATGGCTTTATTCGCATCGTGCTGAATGTGTTATCAGTCGCTACCCTTGCTGTCATGGCGTATTTGATTGTGACCGATCGAGGATAAATTACGGTTTATACATATGAAACTGTCCGAAGTAGGGCAGTTTTTTATATTCACGTAGGCAAACGTATTTTCTTCCCTCTTTTTGCTTATAATTGATCGTAACTTGGTATAGAAGGAGCAGGACAACAATGACAAGAAAGCTTTTTAGACGTGGCTTCGTCATCATTTTTATCAGTATTATTGTTATCCTATCATCTACAATCGTGTTAAACAAAATGTGGCGCACAAGCTTTGACAAACTTGATGATACTGACAAAGAAATGCTCACAGAACTGTCACGTATACACAAACGTTTCCAAACAGAAAGTGACCAACTTTGGACAGCCAATTATCGCTTTGACAACGAACCACTCATTCTCGTTCGCAGCAATAAAGATAAAGGATTTTTCCCAACACATGCTTATGCTATCAATGTCCCCGAAATTGCAAACAGCCTATTCGCACAAAAAATTGATACACCCAAACACCTCAACCTCCCAAATGTGTATCGCATTAACCAACTTCACCTTGGTCTTGTGCCGTGGGTTCCTTGGAACTTTGGAACGAGACATGTCGCAGATGCGGACGTATTTTATTTTAAGTATCATCCAGAAATGTTTACTAATCCACCACTGTACTTTCAGTTCCATTACTTTTTGTTGCATGAAGCGTTCCATACGTATAAGCAAAAAACGTGGACTTACGATGCAGAAGGTGACCACATGTTGGACGATCCTGTAGATGAGGAAAACTACGCTTTAATGGGCATTGAATTTAAACTATTAGACAACGCGATGACCGCCACACGCCAAGAAGATGTGCGTGATGCTTTACGACAATGGACGATTGTCCGTACATCTCGTTACGAAAAATGGCCGCAACTCGTCGCAGAAACAAAAGCAGAGGCAATCGAAGGTACCGCGCGCTACATCGAATACCGCTACAGCGAGTTAATTGGTGACACATTGACTGTGCTCGCAACTACGGAAGATCCTTATCACATTCAATTTAGCGATGCCTTTCGCTTTATTTCAGATGGTGAAGCAGAGTCAGCCCACTTTTTAGGACGGAGTATGCGTTATGAAACAGGTGCTGCCCTTGGGCTGTTGTTAGACAAGATTGATCCTGAATGGAAAGGAAAAATTGAAGACGAGACAGGAAAAAGCGGACAGACGCAATATGAGATTTTGCAGACGCTGTTTGATATAGACGCACCCATTGATGAAGCTGAACTAGCGGAAATCAAGAAGGCACATGATTATGAGACATTGTTGGAACAAGCGCGGAAAATTGTGGGGTTGGCTGCTGAGGAGGAGTGAGGTAGATTTTATTCATCTGTCTATTTTATTCAGAAAAGAGGGTATCTCATTGCTTGAGACAGATACCCTCTTCAACTAGAACAGTAATAACTTCTTCGCCACAGACGCTGCTTCTTTACTACTTTGCAATCCTGTTTTCTTTAAAACACTATTGACATGTTTTTTTACTGTGCTAGTTGATAAATATAACTCATTAGCAATTTCTAATTGCGTATTTCCTTCATAAATTAATTCTAATACTTCTATTTCTCTAGGAGAAAGTGTCACCTTCCATTTAAAAGTACGGAATTGCATTTGTACACGTTTCAGTTCGTCATCCTTTATCCTATGTATATGTAGCATCTCTCGTTTTACCATAGGCAACAAAAATACATGATCTTCCTGCGAGGTTTCTAATAGCATACCGCATAAGTGATCAAGGTCTCGCGCTGCTTTTGCTTGGTAAAATGTTAAAAGAGCACTATTTTGCCCAGATTGCTCTAATTCTTTTGCTAAAAATAAAGCTTTTTCTCTCTCTCCACGTATAACATATTGATGCACTTGCTCCTCTGGATCTATATTCTTCTCTAACTCAAAAATTTTCCCGTTTGCATTCAAAAGAAAAGGCAGATCCCTTGTTTGCAAACAATCTCTGTAGCCTTGTAAACCAGTTCTTTCCGCGTAATAGAGAGACTGTTGTATATGATGGATACTGGGTTCTATAGAGAGATGCTTGCGACTTGCTGGCATTGTGAACGCCGCATACGCAAGCAAATGATAACAATAAGCGAGCATTGTTTCAGGTGTCGCGCCATTTATAACCGACTGTACAACATGCCTTTCCGCCTCTTCCGATTTTCCTCGGTTGTACAACAAATGATAAGCAATTTGAAATTCTACCCAACTTTCCACGACTCTTTTTGCAAAACTTTCTTTCACTTGCGCTAACTTCTTTGACACTTTCTCATCGAGGTAGGCTGCCTTCATATAGTAACCTAACTTTAAGTAAGAAAACACCTCCAACAACTCCAGCCTTACCTTTAACAGTGGGTCCGTCACAGACCCAACCAAATCTCGTGCTTGATCAATCGTCTCTTCGTGCGTGATACGCTCCTTAAGCACATCAAGCAACAATTGATAGACAAGTCCCCATTCTTTTAATGAGTCGCGTTCTTCTCCCCATTTGGTGAGTTCTTCTAATAAGTCAATTTGCCTATATTGCACAGCATATTCAAATGCATCTCGAATATGCTCCGTCGTTTGCAAGGCAAGCACATATTCATTCATCAATAATATTAATCGATTAGAGGCAAATGTTCTCACAGCGAATGTGACTTGTTCAAACGCCAATACGGTCTGCCCATGTTCGTCTCGTGACAATGCCAAGTCGCGCATCGCTTGATTTGTCCACGCACTTTCTTTTTCCCATAATCCTATTTTCCGCAAATAGTTTTTTGTATCCGTGCTCATTTGCTCCGGAACCATTCCATTACGGTATTGCGCAAAGTTTTCTCGCCATCGTTCTCGGTATGTTTGCAATACGCCCGCCACCTTTCCAAATGAATATATGTCCAAACACTTTTTCGACGTGATTAACCGGCATTCCTGCTGGATAAACAACTTTTCTCACGACATTTTCTGCGATTCGAACAAGAATGAATCCGAATTTTGGTATATTGTGTCGTATGTATGAATCTTTCCCCTACAAAAACCCTCTCCTCTCTCACACCAAAAAAAGCCAGTAGCAACGACGGCTACCGACTAAAAGAATCTGGGTCTTGCCCAAGGCGACGATTTTCATTTAATGCATCCAGTTTTCCCATATCTTCTTCACATAGCTGGAAGTCAAAAATATCGGCGTTTTCTCGAATCCGTTCTGCTCGCACTGACTTTGGAATCGTCACAACGCGGTGTTGTAAATTCCAACGCAACACAATTTGTGCCGGTGTTTTTCCGTATGACTGTGCGAGTGATTGGACGACCGGATGGGTAAAAATGACGCCTTTCGTGAGTGGGCGCCATGCCTCCACTTGAATTTCATGTTGCCGGCAAAATTCACGTAATGGCGCTTGCGTCAAAAACGGGTGGAACTCCACTTGGTCAACCATTGGATTGATATTGGAGATTTCCATCACGGCTTCTAAATGGTGGACATTGAAATTACTCACACCAATCGCCCGCACCTTCTCTTCTTTATAAAGTGTTTCTAATGCACGCCACGTGTCTAAGTATTTCCCTTTCATCGGCCAATGAATTAAATATAAATCAATGACATCCAGCCCAAGCCGTTTGCGACTACGTTCAAAAGCTGCAAGTGTTTCATCGTATCCTTGTTCGTCATTCCATACTTTTGTTGTGACAAACAGTTCTTCTCGCGGCACATTACTTTCACGAATGGCTTGTCCGACCCCTTCTTCATTTTTATAAAAGCTCGCTGTGTCGATACTCCGGTAACCTGCTTTTAAAGCCACTTTCACTGCATCAACAACTTCTTTTCCTTCATCTGCTTGGTATACACCTAGCCCGAAAAAAGGCATCTCTACACCATTTGCTAGTTTTGTGCGTGCTTGTATCGATTCCATCATGTTGTCACTTCCCTTTAAAGATTTGGCACTTGCCATTCAATCGGCGCTTCGCCCAATCGCGCGAGTATATCGTTCATTTTTGAGAAAGGTCTGCTTCCAAAAAAACCGCGATTCGCAGAAAATGGACTTGGATGTGGTGCGGTAATGATGTGATGTTGTTTGCTTGTAATCAACGCCTGCTTCTCTTGTGCATGGCGTCCCCATAAAACAAAAATGACTGGCTTCTTTCGCTCATTCAAACACGAGATAATGCGATCCGTAAAATGCTCCCACCCTTTACCACGATGCGATGCTGCCTGCCCTTTACGTACAGTGAGCCCTGTATTTAACAGCAATACCCCTTGGTTTGCCCATGTCGTTAAGTGACCATGGTTTGGGATTTCGTAACCGAGGTCATCACGTAGTTCTTTAAAAATATTTTGTAACGATGGCGGCAGCCGTACGCCTGGTTTTACTGAAAAACTTAAGCCATGCGCTTGATTCGGTCCGTGATACGGGTCTTGTCCTAAAATAACAACCTTTGTTTCTTCATACGACGTGTAATGTAAGGCGTTGAAAATGTCATGCATCGTCGGATAAACCGTTTGTGTTTTGTACTCCTCTTTCAAAAACGCGCGCAACTGTACGTAATATGGCTTTTGAAATTCATCATGCAACATATTTGCCCAATCATTATGCAAAATTGACATTGGCTCCACTCCTACTTCATTGCTGTATCTATATTTTCATAGAAAGTACACGCACATACGATACATGAAATGCTTTTTAAGAGTATAGCACGAATCGATTTCTTCTTCCAACCAACAGGAACAAGAAAAAAACGCCCGAATGTCGGGCGTTAAACGAATCATTATTTTGTCAGCCGCGCCTACACATGCTGCCGTGCTTCATCTGCAAGCATAGTCAATATTTCTTCCAATACATAACGAACGGCTTTAAATGTTTCGCGCTGTCGCTTCATACCTGATGATGGATAAAATGACTTAATGGCAACAACATCGAGGTTTTCAACCGTTTGCTCCAGTTGTTGAATGTGCAAGTCACGCGGCTTTGCTTGAAGCAATAAGGCGCTTGCAAGTGGCAGCCATCTTTGTGCAAGTGGCTGTACTTGATCCGCAAACGGCTTCACCCGTCCCCAAAAATCCACCTCGTAATTTGGGTCTTGTTTGACGACTTCTATATAATAACTTTCTGCTTCTTTTGTCAATGTTAACAATGTTGTTGTGACTTCCTTCAATGTTTGTCCTTTCAAGTACGACACCTCCACCTTTATTGTAACACGGTGGATTTTTCTGCGTAAACCGATGTCATGCGAAACTAAACAGCTTCATGATTGCTCGCCACGGTCCTCGTCGTACTTTATTTGGAAACGTTGTCTCTCGTGGTTGCTCATTGACGGCGGCTGCCAAATGCTGGCTCATTTTTTCATCCATCGCTTCAAGCCGCTTCTCTAATTGCTCAATCAAGCTCACCATTTCATCCAGCTCACTCCGATGTTTTAACAATTGGTAGCTCACGATATCATCTGCTTTTGTTGACAATTTTTCTTCTAGGTCATTTACTTGCACGAGTACCTTTTCCAATTTCGCTTCGTACTGTTCTTTCGGGACCGAAGGAATGCGCACAGCAGTACGTCGTTTCGTTTGACCATTAAATGCAATGTCCTTCATTTTCTTCCCTTCCTGTAACTGTTTTTGGATGTATGCAAACGTTGCGATTTGTTGTTCCTTATACACATAATGTCCATGTTCATTTGTTTTGTGCTCAATTCCGAAAAATTTCGTCCACCGTTGTACCGTCGTAGGATTCACGTCAAGTCGATCTGAAATATCCTTTGTTTTTAATAACGTCATCCCCATTCTCCTCCTCGTGAAATGATCTTTGCGCGGTGACATATTGTCGCTGTTATACACGTTCGTGCCGTGGCATTGTAACTCCTATGCGCGCGACAAAACTAGAATGCGTTCAACAAAGAAAGTGCATGATGGCAAAGATCTCCTTTTTTAAAAGAGGAAATCACAACAGCCGACATACATAAAATAGAGGGTGTTGCCTCATACTGTCTGTAAATCGAGAAAAAAACGGGAATAAGTACCCACATTTTCGAAAAGGAGGGCAAACGAATGAATGAAGTTGAAGGAAAAACAACAAAAGAGACAGAGACACACGAGGAGAAAGATGGTTACACGGGCGACAAAAAACTTGGAGGACCGAACCGTCCGGCGGAATGACGAAGGTCTTTTGCTTGACTTAAAAAGAATGATACTCACCTCTTTAAAAGCTAAACACACTGGTCGAAATCTAATGACCAGTGTGTTTTTTCGAACATAAGAATTGTTTTCATCTACCGTTGGAAAACTTAATATTACGATTCTGCCAACTTTAGAACCGTTAAATAACTGACATCAACGTTTGAGGTTTCATTTACCGTCACTGTCAAGGTGTCAGGACCAGGTGGATCGACAATCACAACGACTGTTTTGGACATCGTACTTGTTCTGGCAGGTGCATTTTCTCCTGCTGCGGCATAGAAGGTGCCATTTACATTTAAATGCACTTGAGCATCGCCAGCAAAATCATTAAACGTTCCAAATCCAACAAGGTAAACGCCAGGCTCAAGGATTGCTTGCGTCGAAGTAATGGAAATATCAGTACCATTGAAGAAAGCATTATCATCCATCACAATAGGTACGTCTGCTGTCACACCGGTAGGACCGGTTCCAGCATCTAGAAAAGCATTGTTTGCAACGATCAATCCCCCAGTTACACCAGTAGGACCGGTTGGACCCGTTGGACCGGTGGCACCCGTTGCGCCGGTGGCACCGGTGGCACCTGTTGCACCCGTCACGCCCGTGGCGCCGGTGACACCCGCAACAACACTTGTCGGTCCTGTTGGTCCTGTAGGTCCCGTGGCACCTGTAGGTCCTGTTGGTCCTGTGGCACCGGTAGGTCCCGTTGGTCCCGTGGCGCCCGTGGATCCCGTGCTACCCGTGGCACCTGTAGGTCCTGTTGGTCCTGTCGGTCCTGTGGCACCCGTTACACCTGTGACACCCGTCGGTCCTGTGATTCCCGTTGCGCCGGTAGCACCCGTTGCACCTGTGGCTCCTGTGGCTCCTGTGGCACCCGTTGCACCGGTCGCACCTGTTACGCCAGTGGCACCCGTTGGTCCCGTTGCGCCGGTAGCACCCGTTGCACCCGTTGCACCCGTTGCACCCGTTGTACCCGTGACGCCAGTTGCACCGGCTACACCTGTTACCCCTGTCGGACCGATTACGCCGGTTGGACCTTGAACCGCGAACTGTTCCCACGGACTCCACGTAGACGTATCACCATTGAAACTACGAATGTAAATCGTTGGATTAGAGAAAAATATTTGCTGCACCCAAGGATTGACTGTTGCAGGTGAAACGACCGATACATAAAGCGTCCAGATTGGTGATGTCACCCCAGGTGGTCCTGCGATAGGGGGACCATCAGTACCGTTAGAACTATATACACCCGGCTCCATAAACATTGGTGCATTCAAATTTGAACCAGATGAGACCGGCATCGTTAATGGAAATGCACCGACATCTTCCGCATCAAGCACGACATTTCCAACTTGCCCGTTGACACTTAACACATCTCCTGTCGGACCGGTTGGTCCCGTTGGTCCTGGTGGACCTTGCATCGTCGAAATACTGGATGCCGATTTCATTTTTGAAGCAAGCATAATTTCCTTTTTAAAAATTGTATCGAGCATATTTTGTGTACTCTCATTTACACTAAGCACTTCTTGGGCCGTTGGTGCAGGACCTGTAGCGCCATTTAACGTTCCTAGCACATATTGAATTTTTTCTCCCTCAGCATTGATAATGTGCGACAAGCCCATTTCCTCCATCGCAATGGAGGCCAATATTAAATTCACAACATCTTCACGGTCTAACGTAATGTTGGGCGTGAAATTGGGCATGTTTGGTTGTGACATATATCATTCTCCTTTTCTTTTTAATGAATGAATTTGTAGCAAGCAGTTGATAATTGAAGTTTGTTGATGATGATCTTTAGGACAAAAAATGATCTTCATATCGTATCATTCATCATATTAATTTAACGACTGTGAGATAAGCAAACTGAGCAGACGTCGTCTGAAGCGGAACGATTGTTAAATCAACTGGATTAGGAGGACTAACTTCCAAAATCACTGTTTTAGACATCCAACCTTGTACTGCACCAGTAGAATGCTCTGCCCTGGCATATTGGACGTTATCCACTCTCAAGTCTATAATACCGGTACTTGCATAGCGAGCGCCAAACCCTACTAAATAAGTGCCTGGAGTGACAGTCGCAGTAGTTGGAGAAACGGTAATATCCCCACTAAATAATTGTCTAGAAGTTAACGTTATAGGAAGAGATGCTGTGACCCCTACAGCGGTTACACCTTGTTCTAAATAAGCAAAATTGAATGGGGCTGTTGGACCTATTGGGCCTGTTGGGCCTGTTGGGCCTGTGGCACCTGTGACGCCGGTGATCCCTGTTACGCCCGTTGCACCTGTAGCACCGGTAGCACCCGTTGGTCCCGTGACGCCCGTGACGCCCGTTGGTCCTGTTACGCCCGTGGTGCCCATAACAATACCGGTTGGTCCCGTCGGTCCGGTGATCCCTGTGACGCCGGTCACGCCGGTAGTACCCGTCATGCCGGTAGCACCGGTAGCGCCTGTGGGACCGGTCACGCCGGTTGGTCCCGTCGATCCTGTTGGTCCTGTTGGTCCCGTCGGTCCTGTTGGTCCGGTTGATCCCGTTGGTCCGGTGATACCTGTTGCGCCAGTGACTCCTGTTGTGCCGGTCACACCCGTTGCGCCCGTTGCGCCCGTTGCACCCGTTGCACCGGTGACGCCGGTCACACCCGTGACACCTGTCGTTCCGGTTGGACCTATTGACCCTTGAAGACCTGCCAAGCCGATAGGTCCTGTAGGTCCCGGTGGTCCCGTCGGACCAGTTGGCCCCGTCGCTCCTTGTGGACTAATCTGTTCCCAAGCACTCCACGTCGACGTATCACCATCAAAATTACGAATATATAGTGTTGGATTAGAAAAGAGTAATTGTTGGACCCATGGATTGACCGTTGCTGGTGTAATGACAGATACATAAAGTGTCCATACTTGTGGCGTACCTAGTGGCGCTGAAACCGGTGGGCCATCGGTCCCATTTGAACTATATACACCTGGATCTGTAAAACTATCTAAGTCAGAACTAGATGAAACGGGCATCGTCAATGGAAAGGCATCCACATCTTCTGCATCAAGAACGACAACGCCGACTTGCCCGTTGACACTAAACACCTCTCCCTCTGGACCAATTGGTCCAGTTGCACCCGTTGGACCTAGTACACTTGGAATACGTGCAGCATCTTTCATTTTAGACTCTAAAATGATTTCTTTCTTGAATATCGTGTCCATCATGTCTTCTACAGCACCATTAATCTCTAAAATTTCTTCAATAGACAGTGGCGGACCCGTTAATCCATTTAAAGTGCCTAAAGCATACTGAATTTTTTCTCCTTCAGCATTAATAATATGCGCCAGACCCATTTCTTCCATCGCAATGGAGGCTAACAATAAATTGATGACGTCACTGCGGGTCAGTGTAATGGTCGGTGTGAAATTAGGCATACTTGGTTGAGACATATACCATTCTCCTTTTCATTTTAATCTCTTTCGCATATTCATTCGTGTCACTTGCACATAAATATTTTTAATGATCACCCTTCTATTAACTTTACAGCTGTTAAATAAGCATACTGCATTGTACCACCATTACTTGGTACTACTGTCAAATCGACTGGACCTGTAGGCACATTCAAAATCACCTCTTTTGAAAACATTCCTTGTGATGTGCTAGCCCCTTGGATCGTTACCGCATATGGAACACCATCAACATTTAAGGACAAGTTTTGATTGGCTAAACTAAACTGCCCACCAAACGATACCCAATAAGTTCCAGCATTCGTAAGGGTCATTGAATCGAAAGGCGCAGCAATTGTAATGTCTCCATTACTTATGGTCGTTGCATCCATTGTGATAGGAACGCCAGCTGTTACCGGTTCTACTCCTACTCCATCATCTAAAAAAGCATAATTTTGCAAAACCAATGGTGGCGGAGGTCCAGTTGGTCCGGGTGCGCCTGTCGCACCTGTGGCACCCGTCACGCCTGTCACGCCCGTTACACCTGTCACGCCCGTAGCGCCTGTGGCACCCGTTGCCCCTGTTGGTCCGGTCGGTCCCGTTGGTCCGGTCGGTCCGGTCGGTCCCGTTACGCCTGTAGCGCCCGTTGGTCCGGTTGGTCCCGTTACGCCCGTTGGTCCGGTTACACCGGTTGGTCCCGTAGCGCCCGTTGGTCCGGTTACACCCGTTGGTCCCGTCACGCCCGTTGGTCCAGTTACACCCGTTGGTCCCGTTGATCCTGTAGGTCCCGTTGGTCCTGTTGGTCCCGTTGGTCCGGTAGCGCCCGTTACGCCCGTAGCGCCTGTTGGTCCCGTTGCCCCTGTTGGTCCCGTTGCACCCGTAGCGCCCGTTGCACCCGTAGCGCCCGTAGCGCCCGTTGGTCCCGTCACGCCTGTTGGTCCCGTTGGTCCTGTCGGTCCTGTTGGACCAGCTGAACCGGTTGGTCCCGTCACGCCTATTGGCGCTTCTAAAGACTGCCAATTACTCCATGTTGATGTATCGCCATTAAAGCTACGAATATACAACGTTGGGTTTGAGAAAAGCAACTGCTGTATCCATGGGTTCACCGTAGCAGGCGATACGACAGACACGTAAAGCGTCCATATAGGAGATGTCACAGTCGGCGGTGCTGAAAGTGGTGGGCCATCGGTACCATTTGAGCTGTACACACCTGGATCTGTAAAACTGTCTAAGTCAGAGGCAGAAGAAACAGACATCGTTAACGGGAAACCACCTACATCTTCTGCGGTGAGAACGACATCTCCAGTCAGACCGTTTACACTTAAAACGCCTCCAGGTGGTCCGGTCGGACCCGTGATACCTGTTGGACCGACGACCTCCTCAGGAAAGTTTGTCGCCGTTTTCATTTTAGAATCGAGGATAATTTCTTTTTTGAAGATCGTATCCAACATTGAAGCAGCACTACGGTTAATGTCTAAAATTTCCTGTATCGTTGCCGGTGGACCTGTTGTACCATTCAGTGTTCCTAAGGCATATTGAATCTTTTCTCCTTCAGCGTTAATGATATGTGCTAAACCCATTTCTTCCATCGCAATAGATGCCAACAACAAATTAACGACATCATCGCGACCTAATGTAATATTAGGCGTAATATTGGGCATATTTGGCTGAGACATATGCATGTACCTCCTTTGTTATTTTCAGGGAAAATGTCTAGTAAGTGTCAATATTTTCACATTACAGTGACATGAACCGAATCATGTGTTATCCATAAAACACTTTCTCCTGCTCATAACAAAATATTCCCCCCGATCAATTCGGTGTCAGCTTATACAAAAAAAGGCGCTTGCTTATACACTTCAATACGAGTAACATTGCATGCACATTCTCGTCCATTAATTCCTCAAAATTAAACACACTGACCGGGTCTTGCGTGATCAGTGTGTTTATACTAAAAATAACGATTAACAACGATTGTTTTTCGTGCATCCTTGAAACTGTCTGATTACCCTTCTACCAATTTTAAAACGGTTAAATAAGTGAGTTCGACTGTTGCTGTCTGGTTTACGACAACTGTTAAATTAGCAGGGCCAGGAGGATCCACTTCAATGATAACAACTTTTGACATTGTGCTTGTAACGGCAGGGTTATTTTCTGCTGCGGCTGCGTAAAATGCCCCATCTACATACAAGTGAACTTGAGAATCTCCATTAAAATCCATATACGTTCCGAACCCGACGAGGTAAACACCTGGCTGGACAGTTGCTTCCGTTGCAGTAATCACTACATCTCCATGAGAGAAAGCATTGTCATCCATCACAATTGGGATGTCTGCTGTCACTCCGGTAGGACCTGTTCCCGCATACAGAAAAGCATTGTTTGCAACGATCAATCCCCCTGTTACACCTGTTGGACCGGTTGGACCAGTAGGACCGGTGGCACCCGTGGCGCCGGTGGCACCCGTGGCACCCGTGGCACCCGTCACGCCCGTGGCGCCAGTTACACCCGCAACAACACCTGTCGGTCCTGTTGGTCCTGTTGGTCCTGGGGCGCCTGTCGCTCCTGTCGCTCCTGTGGCACCCGTTGGTCCCGTTGGTCCCGTTGGTCCCGTAGGTCCTGTAGGTCCCGTTGCACCTGTCGGTCCTGTTGGTCCGGTCGGGCCCGTCGGACCCGTGGCGCCCGTGACACCCGTCGGTCCTGTGATTCCCGTTGCACCCGTTGCACCTGTGGCTCCTGTGGCTCCTGTGGGTCCTGTGGCGCCCGTTGCTCCGGTCGCACCTGTTACGCCGGTGGCACCCGTTGGTCCCGTGGCGCCGGTAGCACCCGTTGCACCTGTTGCACCCGTTGCACCCGTTGTACCCGTGACGCCAGTTGCACCGGTTACACCTGTTATGCCTGTCGGGCCAATTACGCCGGTTGGACCTTGAACAGCGAACTGTTCCCACGGACTCCACGTAGACGTATCACCATTGAAACTACGAATATAAATCGTTGGGTTAGAAAAAAATATTTGCTGCACCCAAGGATTGACTGTTGCAGGTGAAACGACCGATACATAAAGCGTCCAGATTGGTGATGTCACCCCAGGTGGTCCTGCGATAGGGGGACCATCAGTACCGTTAGAGCTATATACACCTGGCTCCATAAACATTGGTGCATTCAAATTTGAACCAGATGAGACCGGCATCGTTAATGGAAATGCACCGACATCTTCCGCATCAAGCACGACATTTCCAACCTGCCCGTTGACACTTAACACATCGCCTGTCGGACCGGTTGGTCCCGTTGGTCCTGGTGGACCTTGCATTGTCGAAATACTGGATGCGGATTTCATCTTGGAAGCAAGCATAATTTCCTTTTTAAAAATTGTATCGAGCATATTTTGTGTACTCTCATTCACACTAAGCACTTCTTGGGCCGTTGGTGCAGGACCTGTAGCGCCATTTAACGTTCCTAGCACATATTGAATTTTTTCTCCCTCAGCATTGATAATGTGCGACAAGCCCATTTCCTCCATCGCAATGGAGGCCAATATTAAATTCACAACATCTTCACGGTCTAGTGTAATGTTGGGCGTGAAATTGGGCATGTTTGGTTGAGACATATACCATTCTCCTTCCCACATAAATGGATTATTTTACTAAACGTCATACATACCAGAAAAGTAATAATTAGAAATTGTAACATTATCGTCATGGCTATTTAAGTTTCATCTGAAATTTTAACAACTGTTAGAAATGCAAATGCAATCGATGCGTTAGCAGATGATTGGATTGTGAGTACAACAGGGTCTGGTTCAGGGACTACAAGAACAACTAGTTTAGAGAGCATCCCTGTTAAAGCTGGATTTCCGTGCTGCATGCCTGCATAAATGTTTGCATCAACAAACAAACGCAAAAACGAGTTCGTTGAATTTCGCGCGCCAAACGCTACAAGGTAAGTGCCGGGGTTCACCGTGACAGAATCAGCGGCGACTGTCACGTCGTCACCATTAAAAACTTGACGAGAATTTAAAATAATCGCTGTATTGGCTGTCACTGCAACAGCAGTTACACCTTGTTCTAAATAAGCATAATTTTCCGGTGCAGTTGGTCCCGTCGGTCCCGTTGGTCCTGTCGGTCCGGTCACACCGGTGACGCCCATGACACCCGTCACACCCGTTGCACCCGTTGCACCCGTTGGTCCTGTTGGCCCTGTTGCACCAGTTGGTCCTGTTGGTCCTGTGACACCCGTGGCACCCATAACAATACCGGTTGGTCCCGTCGGTCCGGTGATTCCTGTTACGCCGATCACGCCGGTAGTACCCGTCATGCCTGTGGCACCGGTAGCGCCTGTGGCACCGGTCACGCCCGTTGGTCCCGTCGGACCGGTTGGTCCTGTAGGTCCCGTCGGTCCGGTTGGTCCGGTTGATCCCGTTGGTCCGGTGATACCTGTTGCGCCAGTGACTCCTGTTGTGCCGGTAGCACCCGTTGCGCCCGTTGCACCCATTGCGCCCGTTGCACCGGTGACGCCGGTCACACCCGTGACACCTGTCGTTCCGGTTGGACCTATTGCCCCTTGAAGACCTGCCAAGCCGATAGGTCCTGTAGGTCCCGGTGGTCCCGTCGGACCGGTTGGTCCCGTCGCTCCTTGTGGACTAATCTGTTCCCAAGCACTCCACGTCGACGTATCACCATCAAAATTACGAATATATAGTGTTGGATTAGAAAAGAGTAATTGTTGGACCCATGGATTGACCGTTGCTGGAGTAATGACAGATACATAGAGTGACCATACTTGTGGCGTCCCTGGTGGCGCTGAAACGGGTGGACCATCGGTCCCATTTGAGCTATACACACCTGGATCTGTAAAACTGTCTAAGTCGGAACTAGATGAAACGGGCATCGTCAATGGAAAGGCATCCACATCTTCTGCATCAAGAACGACAACGCCAACTTGCCCGTTAACACTAAACACTTCTCCCTCTGGACCAATTGGTCCAGTTGCACCCGTTGGACCTAGTACACTTGGAATACGTGCAGCATCTTTCATTTTAGACTCTAAAATGATTTCTTTCTTGAATATCGTGTCCATCATGTCTTCTACAGCACCATTAATCTCTAAAATTTCTTCAATAGACAGTGGCGGACCCGTTAATCCATTTAAAGTGCCTAAAGCATACTGAATTTTTTCTCCTTCAGCATTAATAATATGCGCCAGACCCATTTCTTCCATCGCAATGGAGGCTAACAATAAATTGATCACATCACTGCGGGTCAGTGTAATGGTCGGTGTGAAATTAGGCATACTTGGTTGAGACATATACCATTCTCCTTTTCATTTTAATCTTGTTTCTAATCTCGCAATAACGAACGAAAGTATACAAGTAAAATTATGACTTATTCCACGTTACGCCGTTAAAGTTATCCCTCGATTAATTTGAAGGCTGTTATATACGCCCATTGCATCTGGGAATCGACGCTCGATACAATGGTGAGTGTCACTGCTGGTCCTGGATCCACATTTAAAATGACATCATGAGAAATCATCCCTTGAGCAGTACTAGGTCCTTGATATGTGACCGCATAAGGTGTGCCGTCAACAAGTAATGTGAGTGCTAAATCAGCGACTGAAAATTGTCCGCCAAATGAAACCCAATAAACACCGGGGTTCAATACAACAGTACTTGTCGTACCAGTAATGTCACCATTGAAGATTGTCGTATCATCCATGACGATTGGATCTCCTGCTGTGATATTTTCTACTCCTGCTCCATCATCTATATATGCATAGTTTTGTAACACAAGTGGTGGTGGAGGTCCGGTTGGTCCCGTTGGTCCGGTAGCACCAGTGGCACCAGTAGCACCCGTCACGCCCGTTACACCT
The DNA here is from genome assembly GCF_038592975.1 of Bacillus sp. FSL W7-1360. Classification (NCBI taxonomy): domain Bacteria; kingdom Bacillati; phylum Bacillota; class Bacilli; order Caryophanales; family Bacillaceae; genus Bacillus; species Bacillus sp. FSL W7-1360. The sequence continues at coordinate 1,108,009 of NZ_CP151950.1, forward strand.
GTCACGCCCGTTGCGCCTGTGGCACCCGTTGCCCCTGTTGGTCCGGTCGGTCCGGTTGGTCCGGTCGGTCCGGTCGGTCCGGTAGCGCCCGTTGGTCCCGTTGGTCCCGTCGGTCCGGTTACACCTGTTGGTCCGGTCACACCCGTTGGTCCGGTAGCGCCCGTTGGTCCCGTTGGTCCCGTTGGTCCGGTTACGCCCGTTGGTCCGGTTACACCCGTTGGTCCCGTTGATCCCGTTGGTCCTGTTGCGCCTGTTGGTCCTGTAACGCCCGTTGGTCCGGTTACACCTGTTGGTCCCGTTGCGCCTGTTGGTCCCGTTGCGCCTGTTGGTCCCGTTGCGCCTGTTGGTCCCGTTGCACCCGTAGTACCTGTTGGTCCCGTCACGCCTGTTGGTCCGGTCGGTCCAGTCGGTCCGGTCGGTCCAGCTGAACCGGTTGGTCCCGTCACGCCTATTGGCGCCTCTAAAGACTGCCAATTACTCCATGTTGATGTATCGCCATTAAAGCTACGAATATACAACGTTGGGTTTGAGAAAAGCAACTGCTGTATCCATGGGTTCACCGTAGCAGGCGATACGACAGACACGTAAAGCGTCCATATAGGAGATGTCACAGTCGGCGGTGCTGAAAGTGGTGGGCCATCGGTACCATTTGAGCTGTACACACCTGGATCTGTAAAACTGTCTAAGTCAGAGGCAGAAGAAACAGACATCGTTAACGGGAAGCCACCTACATCTTCTGCGGTGAGAACGACATCTCCAGTCAGACCATTTACACTTAAAACGCCTCCAGGTGGTCCGGTCGGACCCGTGATACCTGTTGGACCGACGACCTCTTCCGGAAAGTTTGTCGCCGTTTTCATTTTAGAATCGAGGATAATTTCTTTTTTGAAGATCGTATCCAACATTGAAGCAGCACTACGGTTAATGTCTAAAATTTCCTGTATCGTTGCCGGTGGACCTGTTGTACCATTCAGTGTTCCTAAGGCATATTGAATCTTTTCTCCTTCAGCGTTAATGATATGTGCCAAACCCATTTCTTCCATCGCAATAGATGCCAACAACAAATTAACGACATCATCGCGACCTAATGTAATATTAGGCGTAATATTGGGCATATTTGGCTGAGACATATGCATGTACCTCCTTTATTATTTTCAGGGGAAAATGTTCTGTAAATATCAATTGCTCTCACATTACAGTGGAATGAACTAAATCATGTGGTACCCTTAAAACACTTTCTCCTGCTCATAACAAAATATTCCCCCCGGTCAATTCGGTGCCAGCTTATACAAAAAAAGGCGCTTGCTTATACATAGGGCAAAGCTATAAAATTTGCTGTGCACGTCGTGTAAAATATTACGTGATGATGACCTTTATTTAAAAATCAAATCCTCTGAAGAACAAAAACCGGGACCTCTGGCCCCGGTTTCTTACTGTTTCCTACTTTTATTCATATACATCTTAGGTACCACTGAAACTGGTCGAAATAGCCGTTCAATCTTTTGAACATCACAATGACCATACCAGTCACGGTAATGTGTATGTTTCACAGGAACATTTGTCTTACACTTCGGAAAACTTATCCGTAGTGGCCATGCATTTCCTTGATTACAGCAAGACAAGTAGTCTCGACGCGAGCCTGTTGGTTCCACCCCATATAGAAACCGATATGCGCCCCACTCAATGTGTGGATGATATAATAATGACGCAGTTTGTTTTAAATACTTAACCCGCTTTGTAGGATCATGTACCTGTTTCATATGAATATGATACAATGGTCCCCTTGAAGTTGGCAGGTCAATGCCATTCTCCTTGACATCCTTTGCCCAGATACGCATTAATTGACGGGGCAATTGTCCAAGGAGCCGATGTTGTATCATGAACTGTGCATGAATAATTGCTGCATGTAGCAATCGGATTTCATCGCGCCCTTCCCAAAAACGTAGCCACTCTTGTTGCATAAAAATAGATACCCCATATGTTGACATGGCATCAAGCAGCAATTGTCCTTTTCTTTTTGACCGCGAATACAAAGATAACTGGTAATATGTATCATAAAAAATGAGGTGGCTTATTTGTTCATATATCCATGCCAGTTGTTTTTTTTCCGCCTCAGAAAGCCACCGCTTTTTTTTCGTTAGTAAATCGGTCATTGCCCAGCCAGTGTTCCGGCTTATCAATCCGGCTAAACGTGCATAGCGAATTTCGGGAAATTTCCTTGCGAACGCATCATACATTTTTGTACGCGAAATATTATCAGCATTATGAAACGAAAATTGCCATTCCATCACATATTTCCCCTCATTCTTTGACAACTTTTAACTAAAAATGGACAGATATGCTCACTTCTAAAAACAAAACTATGGTAAAATGAAAAGATGAGTATGTCATACATTTACCGTTACTATTTACATTTGTATACAATTTATACGCGAAGAGAACAAGTATGGATGATCTCTAGAAAGGGGGCTTACGTATGACGATCCGTTATCCAAACGGCCAACCTTATACCAGCAAGTCGTCCTTACCAAGTCATCACAACCCTTTGAAGAAAAGCAACTATAGTGGTAGAGGTATGACGCTTGAGCAAGATATTGATGAGACAAATACGTACTATTTACATCAAGGTGTTGCCGTCATCCATAAAAAACCAACCCCCATTCAAGTCGTCCATGTTGACTACCCGAAACGAAGTGCGGCCGTGATCCGGGAAGCATATTATAAGCAAGCATCGACCACCGATTACAACGGGGTTTTTCAAGGTGCATACATTGATTTTGAGGCGAAAGAAACGAGAAATAAAACATCATTTCCATTAAAAAACGTCCATGAGCACCAAATTGAACATATGCGCCAAGTCCTTACTCAAAGTGGGATTTGTTTCTTCCTCATCCGTTTTCAACCCGCTGATGAGGTCTATTTACTTGAAGCGCATCATGTGATTAAATATTATGATGAGCAACAACGCAAGTCGATTCCAAAAAAAGATATTGAACAATATGGACATGCAGTGAAAACGGGGCTTCACCCACGCATAGACTTTTTAAAGACAGTAAAACAATTATATTTTTAAGTCATCACAAACAAACATACGTGTATACACATAGAACGTAGGGGCTTTTCTTCATTACAACTGGCTCCATTGAGAAGGGGAGAATGATATGTCTGACCGATTCAAATCACGTCAAGAAAGAAAACAAGCACAACGTAAAAAAGGCGCATCGTCCAAAAAACCTCGCTCGCTTTTTAAAAAGATTTTACTCACCATGGCGATCCTTTTTGGGATTGGTGTTGTCGGTGGCGGGACGACGATTGCCATTATGATTGCCACCGCCCCGGACTTAGATCCTGAAAAATTGACGCTCATTCAATCAATGCAAATTTACGATATGAATGATGAACTCGTCTCTACCTTAGACGCGAGCGAATTCCGAGTAAGTGCCAACATCCAAGATATGCCCGACCATTTAAAGAATGCATTTATTGCTGTTGAAGACCAACGCTTTTATGATCACTTCGGGATAGACCTTAAACGTCTCGGTGGTGCCATCTGGGCCAATGTTACCGGAGGTTTTGGTGCAGAAGGTGCTTCCACAATTACACAACAGCTTGTGAAAAACTTATTTTTAACGAATGAAAAAGCACTAACACGGAAAGTACAAGAGCAATACTTGGCGATTCAACTTGAACGGAAATATTCCAAAGAAGAAATTTTAGAGATGTATTTAAACCAAATTAACCTCGGTCCATCCGCTGGTTATGGTGTCCAAATTGCCGCTGAAACGTATTTTAATAAGTCATTAGGTGAACTGTCGGTTGCCGATGCGGCCGTACTCGCAGCGATTCCACGTCGCCCAACATTTTATGATCCTCATAGAAATCCTGAAAATGCTGAGGGGCGCCGAAATACGATCATTGGGCTCATGGAAGAACAAGGATTCATCACAAAAGAAGAAGCGGATGAAGCGAGAAATACGCCGATTGCCGAGCAAATGGATTATACAACGAAAGAGCGCTATGCGTATTCCACGTTTTATGATGAAGTACTAGATGAACTACAAGACAACGAAGAATTAGCCTCAAACAACTTGCTTAATTCTGGCTTGAAAGTGTACACGACACTCGATCCTAAAGCACAAGAGAGTGTCGACCGTGTCTTAAAATCGGGAGAATACCAAGGATTGGTTTTCCCACAAGACAATGAAGACTTTAAAGTCGGCGTGACATTAGTGGATACAAAGAGCGGAGCTGTTCGCGCCTTTGGAAATGATATAAAAGAAAATAACCAACGAGATTGGAACCATGCAACAGATCCAAAACAACAAGGTTCAGCAATGAAGCCACTACTTGCGTATGCACCGGGTATTGAAATGAACAAATGGTCGACGGCGAAGGTTTTGGTCGATGAAAAGCACAATTACACCGACGGGACACGCATTAGTAATGCTAACAACTCGTACCTAGGGGCGATGACGATGCGGGAAGCGTTAGTTAGGTCACGGAATATTCCAGCAGTCAAAGCGATGCAAGAAGTAAGTAAAGACGAAGCGTATGCTTTCTTAGATCCGATGATCAAGATCCCCGAAACAACGAAAGATAAGGACGGAAAAGTGACTCATCACCGCGTTGAAGCGGGCGTTCTTGGGGGGACTCAAGTATCCACAAAACAAATGGCGGGGGCTTACGCTGCGTTTGGGAATGGCGGTACATTCACTGAACCATATATCATTCGCAAAGTCGTCTTTCCAGATGGGCGCGAAATGAATATGGAACCAGAAAGTGAAAAAGTAATGGAAGACTACACCGCATATATGGTTACGGATATGTTAAAAGACGTTATAAACAATCCGATTGGAACAGGAAAAGCCGCAAAAGTCGCTGGTATACCTGTTGCCGGAAAGACTGGAACAACGAACTTTAATGACAAAGTAAGGGCACACTATAACATCACCGACCCTAATGTCTACCCTGCCTCCACCTTTAGTGGCTATAGCACAAACTACACGGCATCGGTATGGATGGGCTTTAGCAAGAACGGTGAAAATAACTATTTAACAGACGCGCATAAAACAACTGCCCAGTCCATCTTTAAACACATCATGACCGAAGTTCACAAAGGTGTTGACACGCCTGATTTTGTGAAACCGGACTCTGTCGTTGTTAGGAACGTAAAGACACCGAGCGATCAAATTAGTCGCGAACTATTTGTTCGTGGTACGGAACCAGAAGAGATACCGGAAGACACAGGGATCTCGGACCCAAGCAAGCTCTCTCATGTCTACGATGAACCTACAAACACACTCACCTTCTCTTGGGACTATCCGGAAGACGAACGTGAAGAGGTTAACTTTGAAGCATCGATTGATAAAGGCTCCTTACAAGTGAATCAAAATGAAATGAAAGCAGTTTTCACGAATGTCACGCCAGGTGAAACGTATACTTTCACAGTTAAAGCAGTCTCTGCGAACGAAGAAAGTAAAGCTGTTACCCTTAAAGTAACGCCAGGTGCTGCAAACGACGAGGACGAGGAGGAAAATGAAGAAGAACCACCAGAACCAACACCACCTGGTGATGACGACAATGGAGAATCACCTCCCCCGTCTAACGGGCGACCACCAGAAGAAGAAGCGCCACCAAGTAACGAGAATCCAGGTGACGGCGACGATACAACTTCTCCACCAGATAACAGTGGCGGAGGCGACACAGAGACACCGGTCGAGCCAGATCCACCAGACGAAGAATAGCGAAAAACGCCCATACTTGCGCATGTTACTGCGCGTATGGGCGTTTTCCTGCTCTTTTCACATCGCTATTTTCGTTGTTGCTCGCGCCGCCGTTTGCGGATTTCATACCGCTCCTGTGCCCCGTCATAGTGCCACTTCTCTTCTTCTGTTTCCGGGACGACGCGCGGCACCGGGGCCGGTTTTCCGTTGCCGTCTAGCGCTACAAATGTTAAGTAAGATGTTGCTGCTTGCCGGCGTTCCCCTGTTAATAAGTCTTCTGCCTCTACTTTCACAAACACTTCCATCGAGGTCTTCCGTGTTGATGTCACGTAACCTTCAATACAAATGGCTTCCCCCGTTTTAATCGGTGCTAAAAAGTCAAAGCTGTCACTTGCTGCGGTGACGACTTGCATACGCGAATGGCGCATCGCAGCAATGCTTGCGACTTTGTCTACGTAAGCCATCACATTACCGCCAAAAATTGTGCCGTGATAATTCGTATCTGGTGGTAAAACAATGTCTGTTAAAACTGTGCGAGATTCACTAGATCGTTTCGTTGTTGTCATCAGTTTCTCCTCTTCACTCTGTTTTCTCTATGGTGTCCATTTTTCGGCGTAAAAAAGCCTCCTCCCTATTTTATCATTTCACTCTAGGAGGAGGAAGCGCATTCAATCTTTTTCTTGTCGTTTCAATTGCCTGCGTGCTAACACAAAGAACGGAAGTGGGATGAAAACCCAGAAGCCGCTGTACAGTAGTTGATTCACTGTATGCACACGGTCACGTTCGACTTCCTCTGTTTGATAACGCTCATAATTGGCAAGCAACTGCTCTTCACTTAAATGTTCTCTTTCCTTCTCACCTTCGTCTTCGTAGTGCTGGTTTTGTTTGTAATCTTCAAAGCTCATGTAATACGGGGTTGGGTTTACAAGTGAAACAACATTCACCGCTGCGGCAATCATCCCGCCAATCATCATTACAAGCGTGATTAGCATGACTGCGTAGTAGTAAACATGACGAACCAAAAAATCACTTCCTTTTCTTTTTGATACCTTCTTTACAGTATACAAGTGTAAAACAGATTTATCATTATTTTTTCTTGACTGATGAGATTTAACTGAACTTTTGATGCCTAGTATTGGCACCCTATTCCTCATACATGTATACTTAACTAACAGAAGCACATATAATAAAAAAGACTGCCTGGTGATCACCAAGTATAGCACAACGTCCCTAAGGGGCAGGCTTTTTGAATGGAGCATAGGTCCACCGTGAGCACGGAACTCAGACGGTGGACTTAATCTGTCTTAGACACATTCACGACGGCGACAACAAGTGTTCCAAACGCAATGGCGATTAGAATCCAAGCTTGTAGCTCGTTCATGCGCGGCACCCCCTTTCAGTCGGGTGTGCCTACCATCTCTAAGTTACGTACATGCTATTCATTGAAAAAGTGTATGGAAACGGTTCGGTTTCCATACACTTTTTTTGCTTGCTGACGACTGCCATAGAGCAGACTATAAATTTGGTCCCATTGTCGCATCTGCATTGCGCCCAGGAACGATCTTCATCAATTGTTTTCTTTCTTGCGTCATCGCTTCAGCAATTTGTGGATCCGTCCACTCCACAAGTTGTGCTTGTTCAGATGCGATCGCTTCAGATAAGCGGTTTTTCTCTGTCTCATAAATCCCAGCAACAAGTTCCGTTAACGCTTGTTTCGTTGCTGCTTCATACGTTTCAATGTGCGCGCGATAAACTTTTGTTAACGCCTGAACCGCTGTCTCTTTCATTTGACTCAGTCCACCTTGTTCAAAAAATGCTTGCGCTGAACGAAAATGAGCGACATAAGGGGCAGCCTCAAATGCAACAGAAAGAGATGCTGCATCTACTTTTAATGTAAAACGAACGATTTTTTGTGCATGAAACGAAAATGTCGGGACACATTTTTGCATGCGTTCTTCCCATTGTTGTAACCATTTGTCGCGTGCATGACTTAGTGCCAACTGTAATCGTGCCTGTGTTGCTGCCAATTCTTGTTCTAAAAAGAACAAGGTCTCCTCATGCCACTGATACAAAGACATTTGTAGAGATTTTCGTTGTGCTGTGCGTGTCGTTCCTTGAACAGTGGCTACATTGACGTGTGCCGTAAAACGATCTCGCAACACATACACAATTCGCTCTCGCAAGTACAAATAAAGTTCACTCGCTTCTCGAATGATGCGATCTAAAAGGAGATCGCCACGCTCGTGTGTAAAAGCTTGCAAAAACGTAGCCATCTCTGCTTCAAAGCGCGCGGCTTCTTTTTGTTGTGTCTCTTTATCCGCATTGACGTAGGCAATTTTTTCTTCCAGGAAGTCGACATATTGCATTGTTTCCACATGTAATAGCTCGATATTAAACGCTTTTAACGACTGCAACAGACCTTCATACACGTATCTTTCAAACGATGCAAACAGTTCACAACCTTGCCCCGTTTGTTTCTTCGCTGCCAGTCCTTGTTTACTAGACACTGGGTAAAGGCGGATGTCTGCGACACCGGCTTGCTCAAGTGAATGATATACGTAACGCTCAACGCCACGCCGTTCGTCCTCATTCATCGCCAAGTCAACGGCATTCAAAATGAAGTATAACTTATTCGTCGCAAAATGCGTATTCATCTTCGCTAATTGCTCTAAAAACTGGGCATCCGCTTTGGAAAATGCGTGGTTATAGTACGTCACATAAAAAATCGCGTCGGATCGTTCAATTTGTTGATAAGCAACCTGCGTATGACGCCCATGAATGGAGTGAACACCTGGTGTGTCAACAAGCGTCATTCCTGCTTCTGTTAATTTACAGGCGTAATAAATATCGACTGTCGCAATTAAACAAGCGGTTGCTTCGTCCGCAACAAATGTTTGCAATGTTGATAACGACACTTCCCTACTCGTTTCAAGTACATTGTTGTTTTCTCGTAAACTTGCTTGCAACGTCTGCAAATAAGCAAGTGCCTGCTTTTCTGCATTCGTCTTGCCTTTGCTTGCTTGTAAGCGACAAGAAGCGAGTGAATCAAGCGTCAAGTCCATGGCCAACCAGCGTGCAAGTGAAGCGACTTCAGCTCCGATGTCATCTTTTTTCTTATACGTGACGATGACAGTGCCGTGTGCATAGGTTGTTGTTGGGCGTGATACTGTTGTCACCGTCGCAGTAGTTGGATGTGGTGAAGTTGGCAGTACATCATCGCCTAAAAGTGCGTTCGCAAAACTTGACTTTCCTGCGCTAAAAGCGCCGAATAATGAAATCGTGTATGTTTCCTGTTCAATTTGTTGCAATCGATGCTGCAGACGCATACGCCACGTTCGTCCCCATGCGCCTGTTCGTTCTTGTTGAAAACATTCATTTAATGCGGCGAGCGATACTGTTTGTGCAGTAGGACGCGTGTTTTCTTCAGATAGCACCTCATTTGTATGAGCAATGACGCTTTTATCCGTAAAATTGAGTGTTTGTAGTTGCGCACGCGCACGTGCTTCCGCTGCCTCTTCATCCGCAGTAACTAACTCATTTCGTGCCTGATCAAGCGCGTGTGCAAATGTATTTGCGCCTTCATATTGGGCGGCGATTTTCTCTAGTTTCCTCGCGCGCGCGTGGCACTTTTGTTGTTGCGTTTCATACCTATCTACATAGGGACGAAGCACGGCTTTTTCTTCATATGATGCCACTGCTTCTTCATATCTTCGTTTATCGGCATCTTTTAACCCTGCCTGCATCACATCTAGTGCTGCTCTCGCACGACGCCGTAGTTCACGCACGATGTCATCCGTCCGTGATTTTGTGAAGGCGTACACATATTCTCGTCCAGTCGTCCCAGTTGGTTGATTGTCGGTAAAAAGTGTTGACGCCACCGTGTATGTAAGCGCTTGTATTGCGGTTTGAAATGCTTCATTATTCGTTAACTCAGCAAGTGGCACCGCTTGAAACGAGCGTTGCAAATGAAACACGAGTTGGGAATTGACTTGATCTTGCAACGCTTTAAGCAATGTTTTCAACCTGTGTGTCCGTTCTTCAGCCGTTTTCTTTTTCGAAAACAACAACCCGACTCGAAAATTTGGTTGTGTCGCCAATAACCAATCTCTCGTCAGTTCGGTCAGATGAGCGTTAAACAACGATACTTGGCGAAATAATGAATCCCATTCCGCTATAAACTGTGCCTCTCGTTGTTGGGAAGCATGTTCGTATGCTACCAATTTCTCCGCTTCCTTCGTATACGTTTGTACATCTGTTAGCGTGTATCCAAGTGTTTCAACTTCTGCTTCAATCGCCGCAACGGCCTCATCCAGCTCTTCAATGATGCGCCGTTTCACAGCAAAGTAAAAACTTTGTTTCAGACACTGTTGACTTTGCTCGCATAAAACAGCACTCGCACGCATCATTGCTTTCATTTCTCGTTTAAAGCGCTCGTTTTCATTCCCAGCATGATTCATTTTTCGCATGCTGACATAATAAATATCCTGATAACTGATCCCCCAGTTGCGAAGTGTTTCCGCGACATCTTGTTTGAATGTCGTAAATGCCAGTTCAGATTCGTCATGTTTGTCAATTTGATTCACTACGAGAAAGAGTGGCTTCCCTTCTGTCGAAAGCTGTTTTAAGAAATGTAAATTCGTCTCTGATTGCACATGGTTATATTCCATCACATACACGATCACATCCGTCGTGTAAAGCGCATCCATCGTCATTGTTTTATGCGTTGGATCTGTAGAGTCAACACCCGGCGTATCAACAAGCTGACCGAACGCCCCTAAAAAAGGAAGTGGTGCAGTGATACAAATAGACGAGATTGTCGCACCGTCCATACCGAAGCCTCGCACGTCGTCCCATGAAATATCATCTTTGAAATGAATCGTCTGGCCATCTGTTCGTTGCACAAACACACCAAGTGGACCATTTTTAAGGGTGATCCGGTTGGCACTCGTTGGAATGGGGCTTGTCGGCAATAAAGGGGCACCAATAAAATCATTAATGATCGTTGATTTACCAGCTGAAAAATGCCCGCTAAAAGCGAAACAAAATTGTTTTTCAATCTGCTTTTGCTCGATCGCGCGCCAATTGGCTTGTTCTTTTTCTGTATATATGATTTCATCGCTTATGAACTCATCCACAGCTGACACCCTTTCTATTCTCATCCGGTGGTTTGCTTTTTTAATCGTTTCTGTCCTTCACGACAGCGGTCAAGCAATGGGCAATTTGGACACCGCGGTGACTGCGCTTTACAATGATAGCGACCAAAGAAAATTAACCGATGATGCGCATCGCCCCACGTCTCTTTTTCTAACTTCTTCATGAGTGTATCTTCCACTTGACGAACCGTATCCTTCCATCGACAAATGCCTAAACGTTTCGTCACACGCTCCACATGCGTATCAACGGCAATGGCTGGAATGTCAAAAGCGACACTTAGCACTACATTGGCTGTTTTCCTACCTACGCCAGCAAGTGCCTCCAATTCTTCTCGCGTTTGCGGGACGTTGCCACCGTGTTTCTCTAATAGTGTATAACATAATGACTGAATATTTTTTGCTTTATTACGAAATAACCCAATGGAGCGAATATCATGTTGCAATTCCTCAAGCGGAACAGCAATATACGCTTTTGGATCACGATACTTTTCGAATAAATGTTTTGTCACCCGATTCACAAGCGCATCTGTACATTGCGCAGAGAGGACAACTGCAATTAATAGCTCAAACGGATTCCGGAAATTTAATTCACATTCCGCTTCGGGAAACAATGTGCCCATTACCCGGATCGCATCTTGTGCTTCTTTTTTCGTTCGCATCATACACCGCCTCTACAAAGCCCCTACAGTTTCTCCAACCAGTGAAAACCGGGAACATCTTTTTTTTCTGCTTGCTTCGCTTGATGCTTGGCAGGCTCACTTGTTTTTTTCCTGAACCGCTCACTATGCGTACGGGCTTCATTCACTGTTCGAACACCATTTCGTTTCCATTCAAATAAAATACGGTCGATATAACGGAAATTTAGTTTTCCGGAAATGACCGCTTCCCGTAATGCCGCAAAAATCAATTCAGTTGAATGACCGTCTTGATCATACCACATTGACAATGTTTCTGACTCAATGGGCGACAACGGTCTTGCGAATTCTTGCTCGAAACGTTGATACAACTGTCCTTCTTGCGCTTTTTGGTCTGCTTTTGCCTCTTTTTCATCCCAGCGCGACAAAAGGGTTATGAGTGACGACCATAACGGCTCAAGTGTATACGATTCGGAGACAATCCCTTCCTCATTTAAATGGCTTTCAAGTGACAATAAACGCTTTTTAATTAATTGCCCGAGGATAGATGTACATTCATCAAGTGACAGCGTCATGCGTGTGCTTAAATGTTCCGGCGTGGGAAATGCATCTCCTTTATCTAAGGAAGACTGTATGTGTAATAACATCACGAGCTCTTGTTCATCCATACGAAGGTCCGTGTAATGGGCCAGTAACAATTGAGGTATACTGACATGTCTTTGTTGTACCCACTGCATAAAAACTTTTTTATCCACCCTTACCAACTCCATCCATTCCAAGTACAGCATGCAGTAACCCAAGGTCACGTCAAGGCTGCTTCACATGACCTCCGGCTTCTGACTTCCGACCTCTGTTAAGGGTACATTCGATTTAATAAACGTGGAAATGGAATCGTTTCACGAACGTGGTCCACACCGCCAAACCACGCGACTGTGCGTTCTAATCCGAGTCCAAATCCGGCATGTGGCACAGATCCGTATTTACGTAAATCCAAATACCAGCCATACTCATCCAATGATAAGTTATGCCGCGTTAACTCTTCTGTTAATAAATCATAATCATGAATCCGCTCAGAACCACCAATAATTTCCCCATATCCTTCTGGGGCAATCAAATCAGCGCATAAGACGACATCATCGCGGTCAGGTGCTGGCTGCATATAAAACGGCTTAAGCGCACGAGGGTAGTTTGTAATAAATACCGGACGATCGAATCGCTCAGCAAGCGCGGTTTCATGCGGGGAACCAAAGTCCTCTCCCCACTGAAGCTCAGAAAAGCCGTTTTCTTGGAGCCAAGCCACTGCTTCATCATATGTAATCCGCGGGAACGGCGCACGAATCGCTTCCAACTTGCTTACATCTCGATCAAGTAATTTCAATTCTGTTTGGCAATGACGAACAACTTGATCAGCTAAATACGCCACATAATTTTCTTGTAGCTGCAAACTTTCTTCATGCTCTAAAAAAGCCATTTCTGCTTCAATCATCCAGAACTCAATTAAATGACGGCGCGTTTTGGACTTCTCAGCTCTAAAAGTCGGACCAAATGTGAACACACGCCCAAGCGCCATTGCCCCTGCTTCTGCATACAGCTGCCCTGTTTGCGACAAATATGCATCTTCCTCAAAATACTTTGTATGGAACAATTCCGTTGTGCCTTCTGGTGCGGAACTTGTTAAAATCGGTGCGTCTAGCTTTGTAAAGCCATGATCTGCAAAGAAACGATACGTCGCATGAATAATTTCATTTCTAATTTTCATCAATGCATGTTGACGCTTAGAGCGTAACCATAAATGACGATGGTCCATTAAAAATTCCGTTCCGTGTTCTTTCGGTGTAATCGGATAGTCCGTCGCCTCATGGATCACTTCAATTTTGTGAACAATGAGCTCATATCCTGAAGGCGCACGCTCATCTGCTTGCACTCTCCCAGACACATAAATCGCGCTTTCTTGCGTCAAACCCTTTGCAATCTGAAAAACATCCTCTGCCACTTCTGCTTTCACAACGACGCCTTGAATAAAACCAGTTCCATCGCGTAATTGTAAAAAAGCAATCTTACCACTTGAACGTTTATTTGCCACCCATGCGCCAAGCGTCACTTCTTGGTCGAGTGATGCGCCAATTTGTGCAATTGTTGTTTTCATCTTTGTCTCCTCCTACACATCGCCGGTCTTCATTTAGAATAACGACCCATACCTACATTCATCTATATCTCTTGAATTATACCTGCTCCTGAAAATGAAAGTCAATGACCGTTCCAGGGAAAGCCTATGGCTGTTATTATTTAAGTGAATAGCTCTTCAAAACATTGCCATCACTAAAAGCGACATACATAAACGTTTTGGCTCCTGACTCCTCCGAATACGTTACTTCATAAACAGCCTGTCCATCTTCGTAACCAAGGCGAATTGTATCCATCTGTTGGACCCCTTTTTCAGCAGCAACTTTTTGCTTTGCTTCCTGCTCAGAGATCCCTTCTTTCACGGGTAGTGTCGTTGTTTTCTTTAATTTGTCATCCTTTTGTTGTAACCATACATAAACGTCTTGCCCTTTTTTATCACTGCCACGCACAACCCAATAAACGTCTTTACCGTGATAAAAGTCCACATCTTTGACGGCTTCAAGTATCTTTTCATCCAACACATATGCAGTGGCCCGCTCAGTAGCCTCCACAATTGGCGCACGAATGAGTTGGTATACGTAAATGCTGACTGCAACAAGAATGATTACAACTGCTGTCGCGGTAAGGCTGATCACCTTTTTCATTTGCTTCTTGTCACCCTTCATAAATGGACAAAGTCGCCTTTGTCTGCTCTTGTTTATTAAGTGAAAGACCAAAAATTAGTCCCCGGTCTTTCAATGTGTGGTTTAACTCACTGACAACTTTATACATGTCATCATGATATTGTATTGTCACAGATGAGAGCAACTTTTTCCTTTTGATTGTGTCCATGTTTGACTTCCTTTCTTTACATTTTCGAGGAAAGCATTGTACTATTCAAGGCAATATCTGTTCGATCGTCACAATCATTGCTAACATAGCAGCATCACAGGCGGTCATACTATGGATACGCCAGTTGAAGGGGGGCGCACGTCATTGAACAAACACGATTTAGCCGCATGGTTTCAGCAACATAAAGACACAGCTTCTTTACTTTGTCGCGCCAACCGTTCTGTTCAAGAGGCTTGGCCACTTGCAATTAAACAAACAGCTTTTCCAGCTGTATTTCGTCCCTCTGCTCAAGGAGCAGATACGCCGGCTGATATTGACTAAAACCTTCTACCCACACCTCAGACGTTGCGGAAGACTCCGCAACGTTTTTATTTACTTTTTAAGCAGCGCTAACTGTGTGTTCGCTTCTGCCAAGATTCGTTCTTTGTCTAATGTCAACAACGTCCGGTCTTTCATCAAAGGCTTTCCTTGTACATATACATCCGTGACATCAGACCCTTTTGCCGCAAATACGAGGTGTGAAGCGACCGGTTCTGTTGGATGCAAGTGAGGCTTGTCGCAATCAAGTAAAATGAAATCAGCTTCCATTCCGACGGCAATCGCGCCGAGATTATCATACCGTAACGCTTGTGCCCCAAAAATGGTCGCCATTTGCAAACCGTGCTTTGTTTTAACAATATCCGCTTGCTCTGAGATCCCGCGCGGTAATAGAACAGAGAAGCGCATTTCCTCAAATAAATCAAGCGCATTGTTAGACGCTGCCGAATCGGTGCCAAGCCCTACAGTCACACCGCGAGCGAGCATTTGTGCGACTGGGGCAATGCCTGAGCCAAGTTTTAAATTGCTTTTTGGGTTATGGGAAACGGCAATTTTCTTTTGTGAAAGCAAGTCAATGTGATGCGGTTCCACATGTACACAATGAGCAAAAAGCCAGTTGACATCGTCTAAAAGGCCTTTTTCATTTAATAAATCGAGTGGATGAACACTGTATGTTTCCTTAAAATTGGCGACTTCTTGTCGTGTTTCTGCTACGTGCATATGGACAGGTACATGTACGGCGCGGGCAGCAGCGACAATTTGTTCGATGTACGCCGGTGGACAAGTATACGGTGCATGCGGTGCAAGCATCGTTTGAATCCGACCATTTGCTTGCTGATGCCACGTTTTTGCAAAGGCGAGTGCTTCTAAAAGCTTTTGCTCCCGCTCTGCGTCCGCGCATAACCCTATGACTGAGCGCATGAGCGTTGCACGCATCCCAACAGACGCGATCACTTCCGCAAATTGCGGCATATGCAAATGATACATATCTAAAAACGTTGTCGTCCCTGACTCGATCATTTCAATCATACTGAGGTTGCGCGCCGCTTCTGTTGTTGTTTCTAAAAAGCGTCCTTCAAGTGGCCAAATGTCCCTCTTTAACCAGTCACCTAATATGGCGTCATCGCTAATGCCTCTGAGCAAACTCATTGCCGGATGACCATGTGTATTAATGAGGCCCGGCATTAACCATTTTCCACGTCCGTTTTCTACAAGATCGGCTGTATCGCACAATGAATCATGAGGGTCTCCATGGGCAACTTCAGTGAATTCCCCTTTCTCTACAACGACGTAACCGTGCTTTATGACCTCGAATGTAGGGTTCATCGTGATGATCGTCACATTTTTTACAACTGTTTTCATGTCTCTTATTCCTCTCCCTCGTTACAAATCATCTCAAGCAGTGCTTCAAGTTTCCCCTCTAAGACGGGAACGGACGGGAGTGACTGAATAAACGTTGCTCCATACTTTGTTGTGACAATACGACGATCAAACACAAATACCGCGCCATTGTCGGCTGTGGAGCGAATGAGTCGACCGAATCCTTGTTTAAAACGAATCACCGCTTGTGGCAATGATATTGTTTTAAACGGGTCTTTGCCACGCGATTTCGCCTGCTCAATTTGCGCGCGAACAAACGGCTCATCTGGAGAAGCAAACGGCAAGCGAACGATAACGAGGTGGCAAGCGCCGGCTTGGCGTAAGTCCATGCCTTCCCAAAAACTGTTTGTACCAAATAAAATGCCGCTTGTCTCATGTTTAAATATTTTTAATAGCCTCGCTGGTGAGCCATTTGTGACCCCTTGCCCAATTAACGGCAGACAGCGTGTTTCGTTTAAATTCCTTACATTATAATATACTTTGCGCAACATGTCATATGATGTGAACAGCACAAGCACCTTTCTATTCGTTTCTTCAGCAATACGCCATATTTTAATGGCAATGTCATCCACAAATAATGTGTCGTTCTTCCCACGCACATCCGGTACATCTGATGGGATTAGCAATTTCGTTTGTGTTTCATATGCAAATGGAGAAAGAATCTGTAATGTTTCCACACCAAAATCCGCTAATCCTAACTGATCAACATAGTAAGAAAACGAATCATTCACTGTCAACGTCGCTGATGTTAATACGACACTCCGCTTCCGCGCAAAAAATTGATCTGCTAAACAGTCTGAGACATCCATTGGTTTTCGATATAAATACGTCGCGTTTTTCGCTCCCTTTGGCTCTGCCTCAATCCAATACACATATCCTTCTTCAGCGGTCAGTAGTAACGTGTTTAGTGCTTGCGTATGGCGATAAACTGCTTTGGTTGCTTCGTTCGTCGCACGTATCTTCGCGTATGTAGCAGGCGTACATTGCGCTTCTTGCAAAGAAGTAAGCACGCTGTCTACCACTTTTATTAACTTTAAACCATGTGTATAAATCCGCTCCGCACAAACAAATATGGCTTGCCACATCGCACCAACTTGGACAGTTGGTGCATACGAACAACTACGCCGCCCTGTATTTCCCGTTCGTCCATCTTCTGTCTCCATCACAAATGCGCGGAGCATTCGGAACAAATCGTCGACATCCTCTTGAATGACTGACATATGCGTTAATTGCGCTTGCAGTTGCAATGAAAGACCACTTGCCTCTTCAAGCAACCGTGCCAATCGTTGCCATGCAAAGGCATAAGACACATAGCGCAATGATGTCCCTAAATGATCCCGGGCGACATCAGCAAAATGATGTGCTTCATCAACTATGACATGGGAAACAGAGGGTAGAGCAGGCACCTCTCGTATTGTATCGATCATTAATAATGCATGATTGACAATAATGATATCTGCTTCTGTCGCATGCGTTTGGGCGCGTTGATAAAAACAACGTGGGTCTGACGCGTCCCCATAGTCACTCTGTACGGTCAACCAATAATTTTCGCCACCGGAGCTTAAATTCAATTCTGTTCGGTCCCCATTAGCTGTTTCTAGTAGCCATACTAATATTTGTGCTTTCGTAAGCAACACATCGTATGAATCCTCTTCACAATAAGCGAGTGAACGCTCAAACTTTTTTACGTCTAAATAATGATGACGCCCTTTTAATATCGCTGCTTCAATCGGAAAATCAACTAGTGCACATAACAATGGGATATCCTCTTGTAATAATTGTTCTTGCAGCGCCACGGTATACGTAGACACAACGACAGGCTTTCCAGTTTTCTTTGCGACATATACACTTGGTAATAAATAGCCCAATGTTTTTCCTGTACCTGTGCCTGCTTCAAGTAATAAATATGCCTCGCTTGAAAGCGCCTTGTATACTCGTTCCATCATGAGACGCTGACCTGGGCGATCCTCAACATGGTCAGTGGCATGCGTAAAAGCAGTTGTCATCGTATCCGTGAAAGATGGTTGAGATAATGAAGGTTGCTTCTCACTTTTTTCTTCGTGTCGCTTTAATACAAGCTGACCGAACATGTCATATTGTGTCTCTGCCAATGCCGCATGAATATTCATCTTTTTCTTTATGACTGGACGGATAAGTTGGGACCAATCACTGGATAAGCGTAAAGTAACCTTATCCAGTTGTTGCAATGTTGCAAGTGGAAGTGATTCCAATTTATGTACCAATGAAAGAAATAACTCAGCAGTTATTAGCGCGTCACTGTCTGCTTGGTGCGGACGCGTATGGTTAAGCGCCAAAAAACCGCTGAGTTCCGATAACTTGTAACTATCCTGGCTCGGGAATAACACCCGGCTCATTTCAACTGTGTCAAAACTGACCTGTGGCAACCAGTGATAGCCTTCCATATCTAATTGCGCCGTTAAAAAACCTTGATCAAAAGGAACGTTATGCGCCACAAACGCGCACCCGTCCATAAACGCCAGCAACTGCGGAGCAACCTCAGCAAAAGCCGGTGCCCCCTTCACTTCTGCGACAGTAATTCCTGTTAATTCCGCAATAAAAGGTGGGATGTCGCAAGCCGGATCGACAAACGTATTAAACCGGTCAATGATCTTTCGGCCTTCGACTTTCACTGCCCCTATTTGAATAATTCGTGCCCCTTGTGTTGGTGTATTACCTGTCGTTTCTAAATCTACAATGACAAATCGCTCTGACATATGAATATCTCAGCTCCCCTGGCGCGATTTCTTCTTTAGTTATTTTGTTGCTTCGTGAAGAAGGCACCATGACCGATGGGCTTCTGCGTCTGCTTGTCCTAATGTTGCTAAGAGAAGCAACCCTTCCTCGTCCCCACTTAGCGCTTTATTCCAGGCAAAACCGTGTAATAACGGGATCGTTTCCCCATTTATCTGCATGAGCTGCTCGTAACAATGACAAGCAAGATCATGCACACCAAACCACTCTGCTGATTCCGCAAGTCGGGCAAGCAAGGCATCTGAATCCGTTAACGCCGCACTCGCAAGCCACACCTTTTTCCCCTCTTCAACACGACCTGCTTTCATTAATGATAATCCCCACAACACATAGACATCACAATCTTCATGTCGATTGACATACGTATGGAAATAGCACGCCGCGCTCTCATATGCACCAAGTAAATAATAACATACACCTAAATTATATACGACATCCGTATTGGATGTGAGTGATTCTGCTCGTTCAAAATGAATGATCGCCTGTTCCCAATCATGTCTGACCATCGCAAGTAACCCTAAGCCAAAATAAGCAAAATGCGTTAAAAGCGGTGTGACAGCGACTTGTAATACGTAAGCAAAATGGTCGCGCGCACACTCGTTTTTCTCCGTATAGAGCGCCGCATAACCAACGTACAGCCGGCGAACGCAATCTGCTTCACCACATGCTTCTTCTGTCTGTAATTGTTCAAGCGATTCTTCAAAACAGTCCGCCGCAAACAATTCTGTCCCTTTTGTTTCATAAGCCAAAAATGCGCGCCGGTTTGCCAATTCGTGCTTTAATGCTTGCAATTGCTCATCCATCGTTCCCCATAAGTTCAATAATTGCTGCGTCATATGTTCCAATGTTTTCACATATGGATGATCGCCTGCAATTGGTGTCGTACGCGCATGCTCGTATAATGTCTGCCACTGTGAAATAAATTGATGCAAAAAAAATCCCCTCCCTATTGCATATCTTACTTATAAGTGTGCAACAGGAAAAAGGGGAATATGCGGATTATCGAACGGTAGAAGCTGGCTCTGTTCCTAACATTTCATCAATCTCATTGTGCTCATTCATGATCGCTACACGAGGAACATGCGTTTTCACCTCATCTGTAGACATCATTGCATAAGACAAAATAATGACAACGTCACCCGGCTGAACTAACCGAGCTGCTGCACCATTTATACAAATATCGCGTTGTCCGCGTGGACCTTTAATGACATACGTTTCAAATCTTTGGCCGTTATTATTATTGACAATTTGTACCTTTTCATTTTCCAATATATCGACTGCATCCATTAAATCCTCATCAATGGTAATACTACCAACATAATTTAAATTTGCCTCTGTGACGCGGGCGCGATGCAGTTTGCCTTTCATCATCGTACGATACATCTTTCGTCACTCCATTTCTCTATTAGCAAAGTCCAATTGTATATGATCAATTAAACGCGCGGATGGAAAGCGATACGCAAGTGCTAAAATCATCTTATCTTTTCCAATCACTACTCGCTTTAACGACGGATACGTATAGGCTTCAACATAATCAATTTCTCCAAGGGGCAGTTGCGCTAACCTCGTGCGTATAATTTGAACGAGTGTCGCAACATCACGTTCTCCTTGTTGCATGCACTGCTTTGCCGCCTGTAGTGCTTCATGTAACATTGGTGCAAGTGCACGCTCTTCTGATGTTAAATACGCATTGCGAGAACTTTTTGCCAAGCCATCAGTTTCCCGCACTGTTGGGCAAGCAACAAGTGTGATTGGCAAATAAAACTCGCGAATGAGTTGCGAAATAATCGCCACTTGCTGGACATCTTTTTCGCCAAAAAACGTATACCTTGGCTGCACAAGCCCGAATAATTTTAACACAATTGTTGCAACACCGTCAAAATGACCCGGACGACTTTTTCCACACAACACATCGGCTCCTTCACGAACGGTCACGATATGCATGGGCGTTTCTGGATACAACTCTGCTTCGGCGGGAGCAAACACAACGTCACACCCCGCTTGTTTCGCGATGTCACAATCACGCGCAAGGTTGCGTGGGTACGCATCAAAGTCTTCCCCTGGACCAAATTGGAGCCGGTTAACAAATATGCTCAGCACGACGACATCACTTTTTTGTCGCGCTGCTTCAATGAGTGACACATGTCCTTCGTGAAGTGCGCCCATCGTCGGCACAAAGCCGATGGTCTTTCCTTGTTCCCGATAGGGGGCGAGTGCTGATGTGAGCGCAGCAATCGTCTTTGCAACAATCATTTTTGTTCGCCCCCGTATAACGACAGCTTTTCTGCTTGTTTCGTCATATACATATGGGTTTTCTCGGGAAACTTACGCGCCTTCACATCGTCAACGTAGCTTTGAAGTCCTGCTTCAATCACTTCCGAAACGTTCGCATATTGCTTCACAAACTTTGGAATATGTGCGGATTCATACCCGATGACATCATGGTAAACAAGCACTTGACCATCCGTCTCACCTGCACCGATCCCAATGACAGGAATCGTCAACGTTTGTGAAAGTAGTTTGCCTAGTTGTTGCGGGACACATTCGACTACAAGCGCGAGAATACCCGCTTGCGCTAGTGCCTTTGCTTCTTCAACGATGCGACGTGCATCATCTTCTTCCTTTCCTTGCACGCCGTAACCACCCAGTACACCCACAGATTGTGGTGTTAAACCGACATGCCCGACAACAGGCACACCGGCCTGAACGAGCTGTCGTACCGTATCCACTCGCTCATAACCACCTTCAAGCTTAACTGCATCTGCCCCAGCTTCTTGAATGAGCCTCCGTACATGTGTGGCAGTTTCACTAAAAGACGTATGATAAGAAAAGAACGGTAAATCAGCAACAACAAACGTATTCGGCGCACCACGCTTCACCGCTTTTGTGTGCAGAACAATGTCATCGACTGTTACGGGTATCGTCGAATCATAGCCAAGCACAACCATCCCAAGCGAATCACCGACGAGAATCATATCGACACCCGCCCGTTCCGCCAGTCGCGCAGACGGCGCATCATACGCTGTTAACATGGCGATCGGTACGCCATCTTTCTTCATCTGTAAAAACGTCTTCGTTGTCTTCATATTCAATCTCTCCTTACAGTTTCATGTGTTCAAATCGAACTGCATGAAACGGCCAGGATTGCTTGATTCATTATCAAGCAGCGCACATTTTCTCGAGAGTCTCTGTTCCTGATGGAATCAGAGCTCATTCAATATGCACGTATCCTTTCCCTAACTACAGGCCATTCTTCCCAAAACAAGTGAAGAAAGCCCTATGATCGGTGCCGTTCTTACAGATACAGCCCTTGCGCTTCTAGTATATCATACGATTACCGTGTTGTGTCTAACTCAATATCAGCTGAATAAACCAAATGGATGTCGCCACCCTCATCCCGCACTCGTAAGCGCCCATCATCAGTGATCCCAAGCGCATAACCATGTAACGTCTCACGCGACGTTCGGACGTGCACATATGTATGTAAGCTAATCGCCCGTGCTTCCCACAACGGCTTGATCGCCATAAATCCTTCCTCCACATAAGCCTCATACAACCATTCAAATTCATTCATAGTTGCCGCGACGAGGTTAGCACGCGAAATTCGTTTCCCTGTTTCTAATTGAATGGATGTCGCCACATCTGCCAAACCATCTGCAAAATCTTCTCGCTCATGATGACAATTCACACCCATCCC
Organism: Bacillus sp. FSL W7-1360; assembly: GCF_038592975.1. Taxonomy (NCBI): domain Bacteria; kingdom Bacillati; phylum Bacillota; class Bacilli; order Caryophanales; family Bacillaceae; genus Bacillus; species Bacillus sp. FSL W7-1360. The sequence continues at coordinate 1,130,642 of NZ_CP151950.1, forward strand.
AACAATGACATATTTGACCCAGTCTGGGTCTGCGGCCATCTCCGTTAAAATACCGACCAATTTTTTTCCTTTATACAAAATATCGTTCGGCCACTTAATATCACAAGAGAGTCCACTTACTTGTTCAATCGCACGAACAACCGCCACAGCTGCTAATAACGTTAATTGGGGCGCACGCTGCGGCTCAATTTGCGGCCTCAGTAACAAGCTCATTGAAATACCGACACCTTGCTTTGACTGCCACGGACGCGCCAGCCGTCCTCGCCCTTGTTGTTGCGCATCCGCGACAATGAGTGTCCCTTCTGGTGCCTCTTTATTCGCGTACTCATGGGCAACAAACTGTGTGGATGACACCACCTCGTAATCATGAATGTGTCGACCCAGGAATGATGTGGTTAAATATGGCCAAATGTCATAACTTTTTAATGTGTCGGGACGCGAAACAATGCGGTACCCTTTGCGCGTGACAGCATCAAACGTATATCCTTCAGCAACGAGCGCTTTCATTTGTTTCCATATCGCTGTACGCGACACACCGAGCTGTTGGCTAATTTCCTCACCTGATACGTATGTTTTCTCGTTTAGTAACGATAAAATTTTTTCTTTCATCCTATCTCTCCTTGCAAAAACGATTGTAAAGCAGCGCGCTCATTTGCCACTACCCCTGTCACCACTGCATATTCCGCTTTTTCTAGTGCAGCAGCAAGCCACGGGCCAGGCTTTTTCCCCGATACGGCGAGTAAATCATGGCCATTTATTGCAAGAGCATGACGTGACTGGATCGGTAGCGCCTCATACCGTTGCACCAATACGACAGGAGCAATCGCATCTTCGCCCCGAGAACGGCGCACATCCTCAATTAACTGGGCGAGCGGCAATCCGAGTTCATATAGCTCCCAATCATTTAATGCTGCCATTTGCCGTTTTATATAGCTAGCATATGCCTGTTTTACTGCTTGCTTTTGCTTCTTTGCAATCGGAAGTGCTGCTAAAAAGCCCGTTTCCTGCAGGCTTACTGCTACTTCTAGCCATGTCCGCACCCCATCATCCCAGTGCTCATCCGGTAGCGTCCGCAACTGCTGATAACGCGCGTCTGTCAATGGAAAAATCGCGATATGTGCCCCAACCCCGGTATGATGTAACAATGATAGTGATGCTTGCGCAAACGCCCCCGCAAACAACCGTTCAAGCTCAGCGGCAACGCGCTCGTTTGCGACATTTGTCAGTTGCGCGCGCCGCGCCGTCATTTCAGCCTGTAACATTTCATCGACACGAAACCCGAGCTCGCTCTGGAAGCGGGCCACCCGTAACAGCCGAAGCGGGTCATCGACAAACACATCCTCAGGTGCATACGCACGCAAAATACCGGTTTGTAAGTCGGCTTGTCCACCGACAACATCAATGAGCTCCCCCTTCGCTGTCATCGCCAGGCTATTTATTGTAAGATCACGCTTCTGTAAATCCGCTTCCAGCGTCTCACCTTTAAACGTCGTCACTTCGACGGGTACCCCGTTGTGAAACAATAGGACCGTCTCATGTCGCTCATTCATCTGGACTGTTTTTGGAAATAATTGCCGCACTGTCGCAGCATCTGCCGAAGTTACTACATCTAAATCATGGACAGCGCGCGCAAGTAACGTATCTCTTACGGCGCCCCCCACCACGTAAGCTTCATACCCGGCTTCATGCAAGCACCGCAACACTGGATAGGCTTTTTCGACACTCACAAACATCCATCCTTTAATAACAAACTTTCGTACAATTGCTCATACTGATCAACCACATCTTGCGAGTAAAACATATCGCGCACACGTGCCAGCGCCGCCTCTTTAAATTGCGCGCGCAATGCATCATTTTCCAACAATGTGAGCGCGCGTTGACTCGCTGTTTCTGGATCGTTTACCGGGCATAAAAATCCCGTCACCCCGTCCTCAACAACTTCCGGAATGCCACCGATGTTTGTCGCGATCACCGGCACCCCGCATGCCATCGCTTCCAACGCAACAAGACCAAAGCTCTCTTTCTCACTTAACAATAGCAACAAATCACTCATAGAAAGCAACTCAACAATATGTTTTTGGTTCCCGAGGACGAGCACATTTTCTTCTAAGTCATGTTCCATAATATACTGCCGGGCAATTGGAATTTCCGGTCCATTGCCAATGAGTAACAACTTTGCCCGCCGCCGTTCGCTAATGAAATGAAACGTCTTTACGATGTCTAGGACACGCTTGACTGGACGGTAATTGGAAATATGAATGAGCACATCCTCGTCCTCAGCAATGCCATAACAGCCCCGCAATGTTGCGACCGGCTTTGGGTAATAAATTGATTCATCAATAAAATTATAAATCGTTTCAATCGGCTTATCGGTTCCGACAAGCTTGTTTGTCGCGCGCACTAAATCCGCTGACACAGCTGTCACCGCATCTGACTCTTCCACCCCAAAACGAATTAACTGGCGCAAAGACGGATCCCAGCCGAGTACAGTAATATCCGTTCCATGCAACGTCGTCACAATTTTCACATCTCGCCCACTCATTTGCCGTGCCAAAATCGCACATACGGCGTGAGGCACCGCATAATGAACATGTAAAATATCAAGCTCATGCGTACGAATGATTTCCGCCATCTTACTCGCCACCGTTAAGTCATGGGGTGGGTGTTTAAATACCGCGTATTGATTCACTTCGACTTCATGAAAATAAATGTTTGCATACACTTTATCGTCTAATCGGAAAGGAATGTCGGTCGTGATAAAGTGGACTTCGTGGCCACGAGAGGCAAGCTGTTTTCCTAGCTCTGTCGCGACGACACCGGAACCCCCTACTGTCGGGTAACAACTAATACCAATTTTTTTTGTTTTCATGGGGCGCTCTCACCCTTCTAATAAATTCGCGACAACTGGCGCACGGTCACTATAAAAGCCTTCCGCAAACGGCACGCCTGCTTCTTTCCCTAACAATCGGTCACGGCCAATGACTGTATCAATGTACGCATCCGTTAGCGGTGTACTCACACCATCCGCCGGTGTAAATTGACTTTCATATGCTTGGAGCGCTTGTTTCTTCTGCTCATATACTGCACTAACATCTGTTAAAAAAGACGGCGTCGGGATCCCGTTTATAAAATACGCATAACTTGCCTTTACACGATGCGCGGAAATGCCTGCCGTTGCAAAACGACGAATGGCGGCGTTAAACACGGCCTCTTTCATTACTTGCCCACAATGTCCGTGGTCAGGGTGGCGATCATGATGTGGGTAAAAAACGAGCTGTGGTTGCAGCACGCGTACCAACTTCACAATTTGAGAAAGCTGTGCATTTTTTATATCACGTAAACCACGATCCGGAAAATCAAGCTGATAACGTGCATGAACGCCGAGAATCGCCGCCGCACGCGCTGCTTCCTCCTGTCGTGTCGCAACCGTCCCATTCGATGACAGCTCCGCTTTTGTCAACGTTAAAAAGGCGACCCGCGACCCCTTTGCTACATACGCTGCAATCGTCCCACCCATGCCGATTTCAATATCATCAGGATGGGCGCCGCACGCGAGTATATCGACTGTTTCCGTCATACGGCATCCCTACTTTCCATTCGTTCTCACTATATCACATTCGTCACAATGACAAAAATAATCTGCCTCACATTAGGAAGTTCAGTCAAGTAAGTGTTCGAGTCCGTACACAAGCGTCTTTAGTGTCATCACTTGTTCTACCGCGAGCTTCACACCAGGCATAAAGCTCGCGCGATTTAACGAGTCGTGTCGAATAGAGAGCGTCTGTCCTTCTCCACCAAACAGCACCTCTTGATGTGCGACCCGACCTGGCAAACGGACACTATGAATTCGCATGCCTTCAAAATCACCGCCGCGACAATGCGCAAGTGTTTCTTCTTCATCCGAATGCCCCTGTGTCTTTGGCGCACGCACTTCGCTAATGAGTTGCGCTGTTTTTAATGCTGTCCCTGACGGTGCATCTAACTTTGCATCATGATGCTGCTCAATGATTTCTACATCCGTCATATATTGCGCTGCCATTTTCGCGAACTTCATCATCAGAATCGCACCAATCGCAAAATTCGGGGCAATGACAGCACCAATGCCTTTTTGTTCCGCTTGCGACCGCAATGAATGAATATCATCCTCTGTAAAGCCGGTCGTACCCACTACCGGACGCACGCCGTGAGCAAGCGCGTTCTCCATATGCTTTTTTGCAACAGCTGGTGTCGTTAAATCAATGAGGACGTCAACATGAAGTTCAGAAAAACATCTCTCCATATCCGTATAAACTGGAACGTCCCCTTCTATGTACCCATCAAGGTCTTTTAATAGCGCACCGTCATGCTGCGTATCAATAACTGCCACAAGCTCAAATTGCGGCTCACGCAAACAAAGCGCCACCGCCTCTCGTCCCATTTTCCCCCGTGGTCCAGCAACAACTAATTTATATGTATTCATTCTCATTTATCCTCTCTCGTCCAGCGGTGTGCATCCCGCGTTTTAAATTTATGTAGCACTTCATCATGTGCTGTGCTTAAGTCGATTTGCAGGGAATTTGCTAAGCAAATGAGCACAAACAACAAATCGCCCATTTCTTGTTCAATTGTATTCTCTGCTTCTGTTTCTTTTTTCGGTTTCTCACCATAGTAGTGGTTTACTTCGCACGCAAGTTCTCCTAGTTCCTCAGTAAACCGAGCAAGCATCGCGAGTGGACTGAAATAGCCTTCTTTAAATTGCCCAATATAATCATCGACTTCTTTTTGCATTTGCTGCATCGACTTCTTTTGTTCCATGAAGTGCACCTCCTCTTCGTTTGGTAAAAGACAATTGTTCCCGCCAAAGTTTGCACGCATTCTATCTCCGGACTACAGTCTGGCTTCCGGTCTATGAAGACTGTTTCCTCATGTAGTTATATCCTATCCGAAAACATTCACCAAACGCAACAATTAAAAACTCAAGATAAACATTTCTTTTTCAAGAAAAGTTGAGTACACTAAGGGTCAGGGGAAATGAATCACTGCCCACTGTAAACGCTTAAAATGATGATTCTTTAAAAAACACAGCACAAGAAAAGGAGGTATCCTCATGATACGACACTTTAAAAACATTGCTTTTATTTTACTCGGCACTGCGCTCATTGCAATGGGACTTGTTTATTTTAACATGACACATAAATTAGCGGACGGTGGCATTACTGGTATTACGTTGTTGTTATTCTTTTTATTCAGCTTCAATCCAGCAATTTCTAATATACTTATTAACATTCCCCTTCTATTTATTGGCTGGCGATTACTTGGGCGCACAACGTTTATTTACACCATCATTGGAACGGTGAGTCTATCTGCTTTTTTGGATGTGTTCCAACGGATTCCTATCAATTTCGTTCTTCATGATGATTTGATGCTCGCCGCCCTATTCGCGGGTGTAATTATCGGGGTTGGTCTCGGCATTGTGTTTCGCTTCGGTGGCACAACTGGCGGCGCAGATATTTTAGCCAAACTTTGTTTACGTTATTTTGGATGGAGCATTGGTCGTACATTGTTTGTGTTTGACTCGTGCGTCATCGCTCTATCGGTCGTCTTTTTCCTCGATTTACGGGAAGCAATGTATACGGTTGTCTACGTCTTCATTTCTGCTAAAGTGATTGACTTCATGCAACAAGGTGCCTACTCAGCAAAAGCCGCCTTCATCATCTCTGACCACATTCAAGCAATTTCGGACGATATTGCACGTGAAATGGGTCGTGGTGCCACTGCGCTTCAGGGACGGGGCACCTTTACAAACAACGAAAAAGAGATTTTGTATTGCGTCATTGCGCGAAACGAAATTGTGCGATTGCGCAACATCGTCCACCGCATTGATCCGCACGCCTTTTTAACTATTCAAGATGTGTCTGAAGCTTCCGGCGAAGGCTTTACACTGGATAGTAATAAAAGGCCGTTGCAGATGGAGTGAGTGAAAGAGTGTCTCGCGAATGAACCCTCTAAAGGCCCCAAAGCTTTAGATAATCAAAGAGAGAGTAGCCCACATTCCAAGGGGCTGCTTTTTTAGATATCTTCTTTAAAAACTTCGCTATAATCGTTATAACTTTCTTGAGGTTAGCTCACCCACAAGAAAGTAAATCCTTTACTACCGGAAACACCATGCCTACACTCGCAAGGATTCTTTCTACTGGAGCTAGTTCTCTTCCAGTGATTGGATCCACGCCGGTAACTGCCTCGATCCCGGATTTCAACGTTCCGGCTCCGTATGTGAAGTCTAGTATCATCGAAAATTCTTCAGACTCATAGAAACCTTTGGATTTAGCATCTCTTTTCTTCTCTTTTATGAGCTCTTCGTAAATAAGTTGCTCCATCTTTTCTGCTACGTGATGGAAAAGCCCCCTGCGTCAGAAACACATATATGACACAAGGGACTGTAATAATTATTCCTCTTTTTCAATTGGCTCTAAAAACGGATAACGCTTGCCTTGAGATTTTTCTTCAAGATATTCTTCAAGTAAATCTTGATAAAATGAGTCTTCCTCATATGTTGTGCCAAAGTTCTCATACTGCCATGCAATATGTGTTAGTAACGAATCGAAAGGGTTTTCTTCATAGCTAAAATGAATATTAAACTTACCATTTGAATTCAATGTCATTTGAAAACTTGTCCAAACCTCGCCAAATTCCTCTTGATAATCCTGTTTAAAATCACTAATACAAAAGGAAAGTTCATCCTCTAGTTTATCAAATTCCTCTTCCGGAAACTCAAAATTCTCAGTAATAGTCATGTTATAGACCCATTCCTGTGTCTTAGATGACTGATAATAAAAGAAGTATTTTTGGGAGCCTTCTTCATCTTCTTGAGCATAAAATTTTATTTCTGTCCAATCTTCTGGGATCATCTCTACAATTAAGCTGGCTAGCTTTTGATAATATTGTTCTACTCGATCTTTCACTTCTTTCATCCCCTTTAACTATTCTTCAAGACATCCTTTTCCCATGGTCGATCACCAATTTTATATTGAACATCAAATTTCGCTGGACGTTGTGAATCACCTTTATATTTAGGTGTAATCTTTACTTGCACGTTTTCGGGTGGATTTTTGTCTAATGCTTGTTTCCAACGATTTTCAAGTCTCTTATACGCCCCACGATTAATATTCTTATTCATCGGCACAAGATTATCCAAATCACCCGATCCCTTGAAGATCGAAGCAATTAAGTGCCCTCCATCATCATCTGGCAAACGATCTTTTCCACCGACATTTCTTTGCGCATATTCATTACGCTTGGCAACACCTGCAGACAAATCACCTTCCACGTGACGAATCCGCCCATACTTGTCTGTGCGATACAAATGCCCCGCTGGCGTCACATACTCCACATTCGGCTTTAACACTTTCTTCCGCTTTGTCCGCATATAATGATCACCATATTCGACGCGCGTATACCCTTTTGCTGCTTGTGCTGCACCTCCAGCGCCTTTCACGGCTTTTCCCGCTTTAGATGCGCCTTTTACGACTGGAAACACCATGCCTACACTCGCAAGGATTCTTTCTACTGGAGCTAGTTCTCTTCCAGTGATTGGATCCACGCCGGTAACTGCCTCGATCCCGGATTTCAACGTTCCAGCTCCGTACGTGAAGTCTAGCATCATCGAAAATTCTTCAGACTCATAGAAACCTGCGGCTTTAGCTTCTCTTTTCTTCTCTTTTACGAGCTCTTCGTAAATGAGTTGTTCCATCTTTTCTGGGTCGCCTTTACTGAGGGCGTTCGCGTGTACCCATTTATCCATCTCTCCGGCTTTTTCTGGGTCTTTCATAATGGCGCGGGCTTTGGCGCGTAGGGTCTGGACTTCTACTTGGCGATCCATCGTTTGATAAATGGTCGTTGCGTAATCTTGTTCGATGGACTGCTAGATCATTTGCGACTGTAGTTGAAGTCATTAAAATCCCCTGAGCCAGCAACAGCTTGGCGACAGGGGCAACTCTCTTCTATTCTTCTTTCACTGGCTCTAAAAATGGGTAACGCTTGCCTTTCTCTTTTTCTTCAAGGTATTCGTCGAGAAGGGTTTTGTTAAACGAGTCTTCTGATGGTACTAAGCCTAGTTGTTCGTATGCCCAAGCTACCTCTGTTAACATGGGGTCTAGGGAATTCTCGTCGTAATTGAAGTGAACATTGAAATTACCATTGTGACTCAATGTTAACTGGAAACCAGTCCACGGCTCCTCAAACTCTGCCTCATAATCATTCTTAAAATCCTTGATACAGAAAGAAAGGTTGGTATTCAGATTATCAAATTCTTCTTGAGGAACATCACACTTTTCGGGGATGTCCATGTAGTATACCCATTCATCCTTTTCGTTGGAAAAGTAGTAGAAAAAAATACCTTGGTATCCTCTTCTTGATTCTGCGTAAAGCTTTACTTCTTGCCAATCCTCCGGTATCATATCCACAATCAAATTAGCCATTTGTTGGTAATATGACTCTACTTGTGCTGACATAACCTTTCCTCCCCTTTAATCATTAATTAGATCCTTCTTCTGCCATCCTTGATTTCCGATTTTATATCGAACTTCAAACATCTCAGGACGTTGTGAATCCCCCCTATATTTGGGGATAATCTGCACTTTCACATCTTGAGGTGGTTTTGCTCTTAATGCCTGTTCCCAACGCCTTTCTAAATCCCTATACGCTCCCTGCTGATTCAAATTCCTATTCATCGGCACAAGGTTATCCAATTGCCCCGATCCTTTAAACATCGACGCAATCAAGTGACCACCGTCATCATCAGGCAAGCGGTCGCCACGTCCGACAACTCTTTGGGCGTATTTGTTTTTCTTCGCCGCCCCAATTGACAAATCACCTTCCACGTGACGAATCCGCCCATACTTGTCTGTGCGATACAAATGCCCCGCTGGCGTGATATACTCCACATTCGCCTTCAACACTTTCTTCCGATTCGTCCGCATATAATGATCTCCATACTTCACACGCATATAGCCTTTTGCTGCTTGTGCTGCGCCTCCAGCGCCTTTCACGGCTTTTCCGGCTTTAGATGCGCCTTTTACTACCGGAAACACCATACCTACACTCGCAAGGATTCTTTCTACCGGGTCTAGTTGTCTTCCCGTGATCGGGTCAACGCCGGTGACTGCCTCCACCCCGGATTTCACCGTGCCTGCGCCATACGTGAAGTCTAGCATCGTCGAAAATTCTTCGGACTGGTAGAAGCCTTTGGATGCGGCTTCTCTTTTCTTCTCTTTTACGAGCTCTTCGTAAATGAGTTGTTCCATCTTTTCTGGGTCGCCTTTACTGAGGGCGTTCGCGTGTACCCATTTATCCATCTCTCCGGCTTTTTCTGGGTCTTTCATAATGGCGCGGGCTTTGGCGCGTAGGGTTTGGGCTTCTACTTGGCGATCCATTGTTTGATAAATGGTCGTTGCGTAATCTTGTTCAATGGACTGTCGTAGACGACTGTTGGCGTCCAGTTGTTTGTTTACATCTACGTCGCCCATATATTGAATATCTGGCTTCTCCATGATACTACGTCCATAGCCAAATTGGTAGTCAATCGGAAAGGAGAATGCATACATGCCGGCACCTGGGGCAATGTCCATTGGCTCTGATACTGCGGCCGCTTGGATAATCGCTTTTGAAATCCGATGACCGTAATAGTCATCCAGTTGTAGCGCCAACTCTGCGACCACTTCGGGATGCGCGCCCATCGTCACCATCGTATAGAGGATCGACACTTGCCGGCGTAATGTTGGATCGTTTGCGACAGCTTGGTTAAACATCGGATCGTTTGCCCATTTTAATGGCGGTGCCTCTGTATGTAACTTTTTATCTTCAAAATAAGTTCTTACATTGTTAATGTTCACACCTGTCATGAACAAACCACCAGTATTCGTCCAGTCTGTCGCTTGCTTGAGGACAGCTTGGAATTCCTCCATATCGCCATCAATTTCTTCTAGTAGACTCATACATTCATTGTCGAGGATATGTAAGCCGTCTACTATGTCGCTTGCGTGTTGGCGCGCGTAATCAATATTGGTTTCCACATCCGTCACATCAAGTTTACCGATGTTTTTGCCCATAATCGCACTTGCCCGCGCGGCGAGGGCGTCGATTTCAGTTTTATTTTCATACAGAAATTCTTCAACTCGATTATAGCCGATCGGCACTTCATGTCCCCAATATTCTTCAGAGACTAATCCATCTTCAGACGGTTCAAACTCGAGAATGCGCTCCTTTACTTTTTCCAGCTTCTCAATGAGTTGGGTGCCAAAGGCGCGGCATGTCCGCAAGGCTGGTAACTGCAATTCAGCGTAGTTACGCAACATCGCTTCTCCACCTTCTCCAGAGATGGATCCTTGCATATCTAAAACGCCTGTGATCGCCGCTGTTTTAAAATCACAATGATCAAGCCCTCTTTGAACGGATGTGATATTTTGATCAATAATATTTAAGCAATTTCCGACATCAAGAAATTTTGCCATTTCTTCCCCTCCTTAACTTGAGCCTATTTTTGTGGCTAGTTCTTGATCGACGCGCTCATATTGGAGGACAAGATTTTCAAATTCAAGTGCCATTGCGTGAGATGCGCTCATATATGCTTCTAACGTTTCATTAAATGCTTCTCTCTGACTATCGAGCTTTGTCATCATATCGAGCTCGTCTGTATTTTCGACCGTTGTGACTTCAAAACTTCCGGCGACATCTCCAACCGCTTTCAACATGAGTGCGGCTTCTTCTACGTTAATTTTGATCTCCACTTTTTTCTTTCCTCCTTTCTATCGAAACATTTGTTGTTTTGTTTTTAATGTTCTCAACTTTCGCAGACAAAAAATGCTTTGAGTTTCAGTTATACCAAGGCCTGCCGGCCTATGAAATATGCACCTTGACATCAGTACTTGAAACATGAAAAGCACCACTTCTTTTAGGTATAATAGAGTTGACTAAACCCAATACCAAAAAGAAGAGGTGCTTTCTCTATGATAACTGAAAGGCATGTAAATGAGCAACTCCCAAATGAAATTAATGTTGTATTATCGGAGCTAGAAATGACAAAGCATTTGCGTCAATCAGGTATTCGGAAGAACTTTGGGTTTAGCTGTAATGTTTTATTTCGCCTTGTATTCGCGCTCATTTTCCACCAAAAAAATTGGTTTGCGCTTTTCACTTCAAAGAAGCGTGAAGATTTTCCTGGAAAAGACGCTATATATCGCTTTTTAAACTATCCAAAGTTTGCTTGGAGAAAGTTTCTTTTATCGCTCAGTACAGCTGTCATTCAAAAAGTCAGCGCATTGACATCAAATGATCGTCCCAAGGTCTTGATTGTGGACGATTCTTCATATGACCGCAATCGCAGTAAAAGGGTCGAACTGCTTGCCCGTTGTTTTGATCATTCTTCCACTAAAAATCGCTTTTATAAAGGATTTCGTATGCTTACACTCGGTTGGTCCGATGGGAACACTTTTATACCTATTGATTTTTCACTACTGAGTTCAAAAAAATCTATCATCAATGGCATCAACAAAGATATTGATAAACGTAGTGCTGGTTATAATCGACGGAAAGAAGCTCTTCAATCTGCCCCTGAACAACTCCCTGGCATGATTGCACGGTCATTATCGAAAGGAATTCAGGCCTCCTATGTTTTAATGGACTCGTGGTTTACTCAACAGCCATTGATCAAAGCAATTGTAGATCAAGGAATTGATGTCATCGGTATGGTGAAGAATTCACAACAGCGTTATCAAGTAAACGGTAAAATGCTATCCTTGAAGGAGCTTTATCACCGTGCAACGCCACTTCCAGAGAAGAAGGGCGTTTTACGCGTCATTACAACAACGATGGCAAACGGTGTCGCTGTTAAAGTTGTTTTTGTGCGCAATCGAAATAACAAGCGCGAATGGCTGGCTATTTTGAGTACAGACCACAGCCTTTCTGAACAGGAAATTATCCAGACTTACGGGATCCGTTGGGATATAGAAGTATTCTTCAAGACGACGAAGTCGCTCCTACGTTTGCAAAAGGAGTTTCAAGGGCGTTCGTACGACTCTCTTATTAGCCACACAACCATTGTTTTTACTAGATATATCGTGTTATCTTGGCAGAATCGTTGCCACAATGACAATCGGACACTGGGTGGTGTATTTTATGATCTCTGTGATGAGATGCAGGCGCTTGATTGGGCTGTTGCGTTGCAACAGTTACTCGAGCTTTTTCATGACGCTCTTGATAAGATCGGTAAGCGCGCGCAGCGATTGATCAAAAGTCAACTCTCACATTGGATTGCTGGGTTACCCACTTATATCAAGGCTTACATGCCGGATTTGAGGTGCGAAAGTTGAGTAATGTTGTTATACTATTTTTCTTTGAGGCGATGATTGTATTGTTGCGATTGATTTCTCGTTGGAGACGACTTCTTTCTTCCGTGATCGCATCCATCATATCTTGTACTTGTTCAGGTGTTTCTTTGTACGTGCGTTCAATAAGATTACGCTCACCATCATGTGTGGATGAAATCGTGCCGCGTGAAATCTCATTTTCAATTTCTGGCTCATGAATCCACTTGTTGTCATTTTCTAAATCATCTTTTTTCTTGCTCAATGACTGTCGTATCTCGAGTAGTTCCTCGCTAACTAGTGTCGTTTCTGAAACGACACTAGTTAGCGAGTCAATTTCACTGTTCAATTGGCTGATTTTTACTGAATCGTTCATCTTGTATTCTCCTAACAGCGTGCTTGTTGGTAAAATCGCCCATGCTTCACATATATTTTACCATTCTTGTGGAGATGCGACAATAAAAAAGGACAACATATTGTTATCCTTCTTCTATGTGACTAGCGTACCCCGCACTCACGATCTATTAATATTATACCAACGACACTTATTCCTTTCTCACAATCTCTATTCCCTCCGCAGCAATCAAAGGTGGGTGATACTCTCTATTCATATAATCTCCTGCTTCGATAACTGTATAAGTCAGATCAATTTGGTCATCGACCTCGATTTCATCCATCAATAAGCTTTGCTCTTTATTAAGAGAAACGTGTACAGAGACCCCTCTATCATCGACAATCAATAGCGAATCGGCTTTTTCCAGCACGGTTGCTTTCATAGAAAGCAGTTCGCCTTCTTCAACGCGTTCAATTTTCACAGCGATCATTTGTGGAGGGTAACTCTCCATCAAAATGCCTGTAGTCCATAATTTGATATGATCGCCAATTTCAAGTTGATCTACAAGTAAAGGCGTGACCTGATCTTCTGCTTGTACCCCGATAAATATCGGTTCGAAATTCGAATGCCCTTCCATATGATCGACCATCAGCGGAGAAACCTGCGCAACACGAGCAAACCGTCCATCTTTATCGACTTGTGGGATCCTATGGTTCTCTTCTACTTGACAGCCGGCGACGGAGACGACGAATAGCGCCAGCACAAACAGAAAAGATGGATGACGTCTATTCAAAGTTCTCACTCCCCATGCGTTGAATTGCAATGCAATTTTGTAACCCACTACATAACATGAAAGCCATCCCATTCCGTAAACTTTATGAAAAAAAGAACCTACTTCAAAATGCATGTAGGTTCCTTTCATTTCGCTTCGCTATGATTGAGGGTGAGGTAAATTGAGAGGATTCGGTTTAGAACCATCTAAAGACTCAACAGCACCCGCACTTTGCAAACCCATTGTTACAGTCAAGCAAACCGTCAACATAAAGGCATAAAAAAATCGTTTCATTATCAAATCACTCCTTTAAATTGAGATTGATCTAATTTCTTCACTTCTTGCTCAACAAGTGGAAGCATATTCATCCATTCTTCTTGTGCAAACCGACGCATCGCTTCGGCTAGCAAAGACGCACTTTTCATTGCTTTACCTTTATAAAAAACTAAAAACGGACTAGATAATCCCTCTCCTTCAAGCTCTTCAATGAGCTGCAACGCTTTTTCACAGTCACCACGAACGATATATTGGTGAATTTGTTCTCTTGGTTCTACTCCTTCAATGTCAAAGCGTTCACCATTCATATTCCATATAAATGGTAAATCCTCTGCCTGCAAACGCTCGCTGTACGCTTTCAACCCTGTTTCTTCGGCATAGAAAAGCGCGCGCTGAATATATTGCATGCTGAGCGGATCTACCGCTAACATCGTAGACTCAGGACTCACCGGTCGCAACAATGTCGCATATGAAAGCAAATGATAACAAAATGCCAGCATTGTCTCTGGTGTAGCACCATTAATAACAGATTGTATGACATGCTTCTCCGCTTCAGCCGGTTTTCCCTGACTGTACAACAAATCGTAAGCAATTTGAAATCCAGCTCGGCTCTCTGCTACTCTTTTCGAAAAACCATCTTTCACTTTTTCTAACTGCTTCAATACTCTTTCACCAAGGTATGCTGTTTTAGCATGATAACCTAACTCCAAATGTGCATATACCTCAAGCGCTTCCAACCGCACTTTCAATAGTGGAGACGTCACATGACCAACCAAGTCACGTGCTTGATCAATCGTTTCTTCATGTGTTATTCGCTCATTCAAAACATTCAGCAACAACCGATAAACAAGTGCCCATTCTTTCAATGAATCGCGGTCTTCTCCCCACTTAACAAGCTGTTCCAACAAATCAACTTGTCTATACTGAACAGCGTATTCAAAAGCATCTCGAATGTGATCGGATGATTGCAAGGCAAGCGAATATTCATTCATCAGTGATACGAGCCGATCAGAAGCAAATGTCCGTACCGCAAACATGACTTGTTCAAACGCGAGCACTGGCTGTCCATCTTTATCTCGGGCTAAAGCTAGATCGCGCATCACTTGGCCTGTCCACGCACTTTCTTCCTCCCATAATCCCATCTGCTGTAAATATATTTTCGTATCTTTACTAATTTGCTTCGGAACCATCCCTTTGCGGTATTGCGTAAAGTTCTCGCGCCATCGCTCTCGATATTTTTGCAAAATCCCCTCCACCTTTCGAACGAAATAACAGCTTTAAAGAACCTTTTTCGACGTGATGAGCGGAGATTCCTGCTAAGAGGTTGGCTTTTCGTGCGACATTTTCTGCTGCCTACATAATATGATTGGCGAAAAGTGTCGCAATTTGATGGATTGTTGTGGTTATAACCACTAAGTTCAACAAAACTTGTGATGTGGAGAGACGCACTGCCTTCATAACCCACTACGTTCAAATAAAACCTTCTTAACAAATCCCCCAACGCACCAATCTTTTTCACGCGGAGAAAATACGAGGTGCAACCTATTTGACAAAAATCCCTCCTGCTATAATGTCACTTTTCTGTGTATATCCTTATCCCATCTCCCTCACCATCACCGAAGAAGTCGCACTCGCAACAAGTTTATCTTTTTGCATCATCGTCGCGGTCAAGTAACAAACCGTCTTCCCGACTTTTTCAACTTTCGCTTCGACTGTTACTTCTCCTGGAAACACCGGGCGATGAAACGTGACATTTAAGTTTATGGAACCAAATGTTTGCGACGATGTAAGTAAAGAAGAGATCGCATACGCCATCGCAACATCAGCCGCCGAAGAGACGTAGCCGCCCATGACGACGCCGACGCCGTTGACAAACCGTTCATCTGGCTGCCACAATGCCCGCGCGCAGCCGTCGCTTGCGGTGACGACTTCAATTGCTAATGTATCGTCACACGCGGGTGGTTCTTTTCCTTCTAACACAACTTCCATTAAGCGATTTGCTGACACGTTGTTTGCTCCTTTCTATGTCGTCACTTGTTTTTTCGGACGCTTTTTCTTAGGTGGTTGATGGATCGTTTGATCGAGCCAGCCGTCTGCTGTTTCCATCACCACTTCTGCATAAGACGGGTGCGGGTAAAGTGGGAAACGAATGTCTTCATCACGCGCCACCATTTCCAGTCCGAGCGTGCCCATTGTAATAAGTTCAGCCGCGCCTTCCCCAATGACGTGCATCCCAAGTAGTTCATCTGTATCGGCATCCTTCACTAACGTGCAGTGCCCATCATTTGCATTCGATAATGTCGCATAGCCGTTGCTACGGAACGGAGTTGTACTGACGACCACTTCTCTTCCTGCTTGCGTCGCTTCTGCGGAAGTCCATCCGACGGTGGCCATTGGTGGGATTGTTCTATATACGCGTGGGATAAACGTTTCATCCCATTCCGTCGGTTGTTTCGCGATTTGTCCAGCAACGACTGTCGCCTGCTTAATCGCATTGGTCGCCAAATGTTCCGCGCCTTGGATAACGTCGCCAATCGCCCAAATGGATGGACTCGACGTTTTTAACGCTTGATCGACTTCAATGTAACCTCGTTCATCGATCGTGATTCCGAGTCGCTCGAGCCCTAAATTGTCCGTGTTTGCCCGCCACAAGTCCGCTTCATATAGCCGCGCTGCTTCAATTGTTGTGTGCTTACCGCCTTTTTCATACGTCAGTGTTATCCCACTAGACTGGGCATCGAGTGTGGCAATGGTGGCATCCTTCACGACACGCATGCCGGCTTTTTTCGCCGCGCGCCATAGTTCTTTTTCCAAAGAATCTTCCAACGAGAGCGGTGTTTCCACAAACAACGTCACTTCGCTCCCGAGCGCTTGGTAGCTAAACGCTGCTTCAAGGGCAATCACATCTTGGCCGATTACAATGAGTGATGATGGAACCTCTTTTTGCATAAACAGCGTATGGGCGGTGAACGCTACATCAGCCAGTGCTTCTGTCACGTTGTCTGGTCGCTGTCCGGTCGCAATGATCGCCTGCTTGAAACGATACACGTCAAATTGGTGCCCGTTTGTCACGCCAACACGATCTTCTGCTAAAAAGCTTGCTTCTCCGGTGACGACTTCAATTTTTTGCGCTTGACATAACTGTGACACACCTTCACGCAAACGGGTCATCACGGTCTCTCGATGTGCAGCCAAATTTGCAAATTGGTACGGCTCTTGTGGGGCTGGTATACCTAAATGGGTTTGCTGCTGCGCTTTTTGCCACATATGAGCGGCGTGGGCGTATATTTTTGATGGGATACAACCTTTGTTTAAACACACTCCACCGAGCTGTTCTTTTTCGATGAGTGTCACCTCTAAGCCAAGTTGTGCCGCGCGAATCGCGGCATGGTACCCACCGGGACCGCCACCAATGATGATGAGTTCACGCTCTTGTACCATTTCACCAACAACCATTTATACCAACTCCAATGCAAGTATCGTTGGGTCTTCTAATAGCGCCACCCAGCGATTGGTGAACGCGACGGCCGTTGCCCCATCAGCAACCCGATGATCAAATGAAAGTGACATCGTCATCACGTCACCAATCGTAATTTCATCATTTGCGGTCACAATCGGGCGTCGTTTCGTTTTATGGATGGCCATGAGCGCAGTTTGTGGTGCATTAATGATCGGCGTTGCGCCGATACCACCAAGTGGACCGACGTTGCTCACTGTAAATGTACCTCCTTGTAATTGTGCTGCTGAAAGTTCGTTGTCTTGCGCTTTTTTCGTTAGCACCTTCATTTCTTGATCAATTTCAAGGAGAGACTTTTGTTCTACGTGTTTTAACACGGGCACAATCAAGCCTTCTTTTGCTTCTGTCGCTAACCCAATATGACAATACTCATGAAGCCGGATTTCTCCCTGTTCTTCATCTAGCTCCGCGTTGAAGATCGGGAAATCGCGTAATGCGAGGGCGAGCGTTTTGACAAAGTAGGCACTGAGTGAAAAAGTGCGTCCTGCTTCTTTGCATTGCTTACGCCATGCGATGAGCGCCGTGACATCCGCCTCTTCAAAATGGGTCACATGCGGGATCGTGTAAATGGACTCGGTCATTTTTTTAGCAATTTGCTTGCGCCGGCCAGTGAACGGCATTGTTGTTGTGGACGTTTGCGGTGACACAGGTGCGGGTACAATTTTCTCTACCGCTGGCGTTTTTTCAGGTGCTGATTGCTGCTGTACAAAAGCGTACACATCTTCATCGAGCACCCGCCCGCCTGGACCCGTTCCGACCACGTCGGTGATGTCTATGCCATGTTCTCGGGCAATTTTCCGTGTATACGGCGCCGCCTGGACCCGATGTAATGAGCGCGCTGGCGCTTTTGTTTCAACTTTTGGCGGAGCTTCTGCGACTGCGACCGCTGAGTGAGAAATTTCAGGTGGACGCGTCGCCCCTTCGCTTTCTAACACAATGAGTGTTGTCCCAACCGCAATCGTCTCTCCGGGCTGGGCTTCAATCGCTTTTACCGTTCCAGCTTGCGGGGCGGCAATTTCTGCGGCGACTTTATCGGTTTGCACTTCAACGAGCGGCTGGTCCATGTCCACTTCGTCACCAACTTTGACAAAATATTGTAGAATTTCCCCTTCGGACATGCCTTCGCCAATATCATGTAGCTTCACTTCGATCATCGCTTTCACCTCCTAAAATGTCATCACCCGGGCAATGGCTCTCTCCACCCGTTCTGGAGTGGGCAAATAATGATCTTCGAGTGCAAATAATGGTGGTGGCACATCGAAGCCAGTCACGCGTTCAATCGGGGCTTTCATATATAAAAATGACGTGTCATTGATGAGTGAGATCAAATCATTCCCAAACCCACCTGTCGCATGTGCTTCGTGAACAATGACGACGCGCCCGGTTTTTTGCACGGATTCGGCGATGCAGTCGCGATCCAGCGGAAACAGCGTGCGTAAGTCAATCACATCACAAGAAACGCCTTCTTTTGCTGCTACCTTCGCTGCATGTTCCGCAACTGGGACCATCGCCCCCCACGCGAGCAATGTCACGTCATCTCCTTCTACGATCGTTTTCGCTTTACCGATTTCAATGCGATAACCTTCGTCTGGGACGGGCGCTTTTGTGCTTCGATACAAGCGCATTGATTCTAAAAATAATACCGGATCTTGATCTTCAATCGCGGCAATAAGCAATCCTTTTGCATCTGCTGGGTGCGACGGGCAAATGACTTTAATCCCCGGCATATGCGTAAATAACGCTTCGGTACTGTCAGAATGAATTTCCGGTGCACGAATGCCGGCCCCGTATGGTGCGCGAATAACCATCGGCACGTGATAATGCCCCATCGTCCGCATCCGAATCCGGGTCACATGGCTCATAATTTGCTCAAAAGCTGGGTAAATAAAGCCGAGAAATTGCATTTCTGCGACCGGTTTTGTGCCGCTTACAGCCATGCCGACTGCGCTGCCGATAATACCCGATTCACTGAGAGGCGTGTCAATGACACGGTCTTCCCCAAAAGTCGCTTGCAAACCTTCTGTCGCGCGAAACACACCGCCATTTTTTCCAATATCTTCGCCTAGTAAAATGACATCCTCATCTGTTTCTAGTTTATACGCGAGCGCCTCGGTGACCGCTTGCACGAGATTGAGTGAGGATACCCCCTTTTCTGTTTGAATCATCGACTCGCTCCTTTCAACTCAGCCATGTACTTCTCTTTTTGTTCTGTGATCGGCCACACCGGTGTCGCGAACACATGATCAAATAAATCATTGACATTTGCTGGTGGCGTGCCTTCCATCGCCGCAACGGCTTCATTAATTTCTGTTGCTGATGATTTTTCAATCTCCGTTTTCTTCTCGTCTGTCAACACGCCGGACTTGCGCATATACCGCTCTAACCGCACGAGCGGATCATTGTTTTTTCTATAAAACTCGCTCTTTTCTTGATCACGATAACGCGTCGGGTCATCCGCCGTCGTATGAGCGCCAAACCGCCAGGTGACCGCTTCTATGAGCGTCGGGCCGTCTCCTGCCCGTGCTCGCGTAAGCGCTTCTCTCACCGCATGGTGCACCGCAAACACATCGTTACCATCAACCCGGACTCCAGGTATCCCATAAGCAACAGATTTTTGCGCAATCGTCTCAGAATTCATCTGTTTTTCAATCGGAACGGAAATAGCAAATTGATTATTTTGGCAAAAGAACACCGCAGGGACTTGAAAAACGCTGGCAAAGTTTAATCCTTCATGGAAGTCACCTTCTGATGTCGCGCCATCACCAAAGTATGCAATGACTGCTTGCTTACTTTTTTTCCGCTTTAACGACATCGCCACACCTGCTGCATGGGGGAGTTGTGTAGCAATTGGCACGGCAGCTGGGAAAATGTGTTTCTCCTCAGGCGGTACACACCCTTCCAGGCGGCCATTCCAATATAAAAATGTTCGCATCATATCTGCACCAAACGTCAGCATTGCGCCGTGGTCTCGGTATGTTGGAAACAGCCAGTCCGTATCCTCTAACGCAAGTGCACTGCCAACTTGCGCTGCTTCTTGTCCTTCAAACATCGCATACGTGCCGAGTCGTCCTTGTCGTTGTAACATCACCGCTTTCCGGTCAAATGAGCGAATGCGCACCATATTGCGGTAACATGCCATCGTGAACTTTTCTGACGGGCGCTCCAGTGCGGCAATCCACTCTCCTTCTTTATCAATGCATTGATATAACGGAAACTCTGTCATCCTTCTATCACTCCTTTTAAAAATCCCACTTGGGACGCACACGTGGACTAAAAAAGCTGTTTCTTCTCATTCTCTCTTGCAACCGTCGCTCACATATCCGGTCCGCAGCAACATGCGTCGTCACTTTTTCTGACTTTGCTGTTTGCAAAACCTCTAATACTGAATGGTAAATGTCTGCCACTTTCATCATGACACGGTCGGCATTGCCGCCATACAATTCGTCGGCCACTTGAATTAAACCGCCGCTATTGACGATGTAATCGGGCGCATAAATAATGCCGCGCTGGTCAAGCATGACGCTATGATGTTCTTTCTCTAATTGATTGTTGGCCGCTCCCACGACTGCACGTACTTTTAACTTTGCAATCGAATCGTCGTTTAAAATACCACCCCGTGCACACGGGACAAATACATCCGCACCAACCGTATAAATATCATCACCATAGGCGACATGTACCGTTCTTCCTAGCGCCTGTGAATACGCTTTCACTTCTGTGATGGCAGCTTCTTCTGGATCCGACACATATAGATCGCATCCTGCTTCAAGCAACTGATAAGCTACTTTTAAACCAACTTTTCCAAGCCCTTGTATCGCATAGGTGTAACCAGCCAGCGTATCATCGCCATACATAAACTGATTGACCGCCCGCAAACTATTTAAAACACCAGCCGCAGTTGGAATAGACGTATCTCCGTTCCCACCGTACTCTTTCGGCTTTCCAGCAATGCAGTGTGTTTCTTTCAAACAATGAACGAAGTCATCAAGCGTTGTCCCCATATCCGTCCCCGTATAAAAGCGGCCTTGTAATGACTCAACAAATTGACCAAATGCACGAAACAAATCTGGTGACTTGTCTTTTTTCGGGTCACCAATAATCACCGCTTTCCCACCACCAAAATCGACATCGACAGCAGCACATTTTTTCGTCATCCCGCGCGACAAGCGCAACACATCATCTAGCGCCGCTTCCGTAGAAGGGTACGGATACATCCGACACCCTCCTAAAGCAGGCCCTAACGTTGTATTATGGATGGCGATGATTGCCCGTAACCCGCTTGCGCGATCATTGCAAAACACCACTTGTTCATGCTCTGACATTTCGGCAAACACATCCCACGAAGCGGTTTCCATTGACGGACTCAATTCCATCTTCATCATCCTTTGCGATTAAAATAGTAAGTCGAACACACCAATGACACTTAGAAAAACAAGCACGATTGCAATTGGCACGACATATTTAAGCAATAGCAACCAACAGATAAATAGCTTTTTGCCAAAATACTTTCCTTTGATCAACTCATCCATTAAAACTTGACGAGACATTTTTAGTGGTACAAACACGGCGATTAATAGTACACCAATTGGCAACAAAATATTGCTTACTAGAAAAGCCACCGCCCCAAAGATGTTCTTGTCAAAAATTAAGACGTCTTTCCAAACGCCAAAGGAAAGTGCCGATGGTACGCCAACAAGAAAAATGAGTAAACCCACAGTCCATGTGACTTTGCTACGCTTACGATCATCTCCATTCGATCGTACAGCAACAATAATTTCTAACATAGAGAACGCCGATGTTAACGCAGCAAACAAAAACAAGATCAAGAAAATCAACAAAAAGAACATTCCGAATGGTAACTGGTCAAATACAGCTGGTAAGGTTACAAATAATAAAGTCTCACCTTGTGCCGGATCCATACCGACCGAAAATACGGCTGGAAATATCGCTAATCCCGCAAGTAGCGCTACGAAAAAATTCATTCCAACAATGGACAAGCCTGATTGAACAAGGTTTGCCTTTTTATCTAAGTACGAGCTATAGGTGACCATGACCGATGTTCCCACACTAAGCATAAAAAACGATTGCCCCATCGCAAAAAGGATCACTTCCGGTGTAATGGAAGAAAAATTAGGTTGTAAGAAAAATGCGACGCCCTCCATCGCGCCCTCTAGTGTGAGCGAGCGAATGACAATCACTAAAAATAATACAAATAATCCTGGCATGAGCCATACACTCGCCCGTTCAATGCCTTTTTGCACCCCGCGAGAGATGACAAACATGACAAGGACCATAAACAATAAGTGTGCACCAACCATCACAACAGGGTTTTCAATCGTTTTAGCAAATAACGGACCATATTCTTCTGTTCCGAGATGAACAAGTGCGCCCGTTGCGGTTTTCCAAATGTAAATAAGAATCCAGCCACCTACAACACTGTAAAAAGATAATAAAAGAAAACATGTGACCATACCAAGTTTCCCAATCAAATACCATGGTTTGCTTGGCGCAATCTCCCGGTACGACTCAACCGCATTTTTTTGCGTACTCCGCCCGATCACAAACTCGCCAATGAGAAGCGGTAATGCAACTAAAAGAGTAAAGAAAATAAAGATGAGAAAAAAAGCGCCACCACCACTTACCCCAGTGACATATGGGAACTGCCAAATTGCACCTAACCCGACTGCAGAGCCTGCAGCTGCTAAAATAAAACCTAGTTTCGAAGACCATTGTTGACGTCCCATATCCATTCCCCCATTCGAGTAAATGTAACTATATTACCACATAATCACACACTCCGCGCCAATAATCTGCAACTTTTTTTATTGAGGGTGTCTTTTTTGATCACACATTTCAGTGAGCACTGCTTTTGCCTCACTCATTTGCGCAATGGCCTCGTTCATCATTGTCGTGAATAACACTGAAACTGACGGCATTTCGGAAATTAAACCGGCCACTTGTCCACTGTTCATGAAGCCGCGTTGCTCATCTCCTTCAAGGGTTCCTTTTACATGAGCCACTTCTGATGTCATTTCCACATACTCTTCTATAGAGAGGGTGGATTCTAAACGGTGAATATTTTCACTATACGTCCCTTTTAACACGCGACGCACTTGACCGAAATGCCGTCCAATCACAATCGTTTCTTCATCTCCCGCCTCGATAATGCGTTGTTTATAGCGATCATGATACGGGGCTTCCTTTGTCGCGATCAACCTCGTTCCCATTTGCACACCAGACGCACCAAGTGACAATGCGGCCGCAAGCCCGCGCCCATCAGCAATGCCCCCAGCAGCGACAACCGGAATGTTGACACGGCTTGCGATTTGCGGAATTAACGTAAATGTCGTCAGTTCCTTAGGCGAATTAATGCCTGCCGCCTCGAATCCTTCTGCGACGAGCACATCTGCGCCACTTGCTTCAGCACGCAGTGCATGGCGGACGGTCGCAACAACACACATGACCTTTATGCCAGCGGCTTTTAACCGCGCCATATACGATGCTGGGTTTCCAGCAGACAACGAAACAACAGGGATTCGCGCACGAATGACAAGATCAATGAGTGCGGGAACATCTTGTTTCATATTGAGAGCGATATTGACTGCGAATGGGCGTGCTGTCCGGGTGCGGGTCTCTTCAATCAACTTCGCTACTTCTTCCGGTGACCGTGTACCGCAACCAATCGTACCGAGTCCGCCCGCTTCGGAAACGGCTGCGACAAGTGCTGGATGACTAATGTTTCCCATTCCTCCTTGGATGAGTGGGTACTGTATGTTTAATATGTTACAAAGCTGCCTCACTGTTTCCTCTCCTCCTTTCCACTCCATTCACGTGCTTCACGGGCAATGAGCGGATGATCGCGTGCATCATACGTCGTTGTTTTCCGCGCCAAATCATTGTCCTCTGCAAAAATGCTTTCAAAAAATTGACTCGCGGGTACCGCTAATAATTCATAGTACCGACGAAATAGCTGCATTGCTTCATGTCCTTGCCACCTCGGGGGACGTAATTGTTGTGGTAACCCAGGATCAATGAACAAAAACTTGCGGTACTCATGGACAAGCTTCGTGCGGGCAACGAAACAAGCAGCGGCGTCGAGCTTTCCGGTACCGAGCGCTTGCTCGTGTTGACGAAACAATACACCATACCCGTCCATAAATTGCATATACTTTTCATTAATTGTCGCCAAGGGCCAGCTTTGCGCTACCAACGCTTCATTCGTCCTTGTACCTTTGTAAACCGCTTCAAAGTAGTCGACCTCATGGGCAATCTCATATTTTTCAATGAGTGCATCGACTTGCTCATCTAAGCAATGCGGAGAAATAAAACAGCCGCTCGCAAACTGACCGAAGCCACTCCAAAGCAATTCTTGTTTTAATGTCTCGCGCACTTGTCGCGCGCTCGTTGGGATTTGGTGCATGAACAAACGCCATTTTCCATCCCACTCATATTGCTCAAATTTGAAAATCCGCTTTGCTGCTTCATCAATGCGCGCCACACCACGAGGGGTCAATGAATAATAGCTTTTGGTGCCGTCTTTGTTAGACTTGAGCCAGCCTTGTTTCACCATCCGTGAAATTGCGACACGTACCGCTTGCTCATGATGACCAAATTGTTGCAACAACCGAATAAGACTACCGATCCAAATTTGATTCCCGTAATGACGAATGTAATCGCCGTAAATCGTAAAAATTAACGCCCGCGTGTTCGTTTCCATTTATCGCCTCTCTCTTCTTAGTTACTTCATCCGTTCGACAATTACCGCAATGCCTTGCCCAACACCGATACACATCGTTGCGAGTCCATATTGCGCGTCTCTTCGCTCAAGTTCATGCACCAACGTCGTTAAAATTCGCGCCCCACTTGCACCGAGTGGGTGACCAAGGGCAATCGCACCACCGTTCACGTTCACGCGCGCTTCATCCAAACCGAGTGAGCGAATGCATGCCAATGCTTGCGCGGCAAAAGCTTCATTTAACTCGACCACATCCAACTGCGCAATTGTTAAATTGGCGCGTTTGAGTGCTTTTTGTGTTGCCTCAATCGGTCCAATCCCCATGAAACGAGGCGCGACACCAGCTACGGCACTAGCCACAAATCGCGCAATTGGCTTCATCCCGAGGGCAGCCGCTTTGTCTGCTGTCATCAACAGTAGTGCACTTGCGCCATCATTAATGCCGGAAGCATTGCCAGCTGTGATTGTTCCCTCTGAGAAAAGTGGTTTCAGCCGTGCCAACGTCTCAACGGTTGTTTCTGGACGTGGGTGTTCATCGACTGTGACTGTCTCTACATTTCCTTTCGGGTCTTTTGCGACTACGGGCACCATTTCTCGCGCAAACGTCTGTTGGGCCATTGCTTGTTTCGTTCGTGCTTGGCTTTGCGCAGCAAATTGGTCTTGCTCCGCGCGCGAGATTTTATAACGGTTCGCGACATTTTCAGCCGTTTGTGCCATCGAGTCCGCACCATACATTGCTGCCAAGCGCTCATTCGTAAATCGCCAGCCAATGGTCGTATCTTGCAATGTCATTTCTCCACGAGAAAAGGCCGTCTCCGCTTTTCCAAGTACATACGGCGCGCGCGTCATGCTTTCCACGCCGCCAGCAATCATCACATCCGCTTCTCCGCAAGCAAGCGCACGCGCTGCATAGATGACCGCGTCTAACCCTGAACCGCATAAACGATTGATCGTACTCCCACCGACTGACACCGGTAACCCCGCCAGTAGTGCTGCCATTCGGGCGACATTGCGATTGTCTTCACCGGCTTGATTGGCATTCCCAAGAATGACTTCTTCCACCTCATCTGCTGGCACGCTCTCATTGCGTTCCATCAAAGCTGCAATAACTTGTGCGGCGAGATCATCTGGGCGCACGTATTTTAATGCGCCTTTATAGCGTCCAATTGGGGTGCGCACCGCATCGACAATGACGACCTCTCTCATTTCGTCACGCCCTCACTTGATGTTGTATAGTCGTAAACACCGCGCCCCGTTTTCCGGCCGAGTCGCCCTGCTTGCACATATTTTTCTAGCAATGGCGCTGGGCGATATTTTTCACCAAGCTTTTCATGCAAGTACCGTAAATTATTTAAGCGTACATCTAAGCCAACGAGATCAACGAGTTCAAATGGCCCCATCGGGTAATGCAATCCCAGTTTGATCGCTTGATCGATCTCTTCCGCCGTGCCAATGCCTTCTTGCAACATATGAAAGGCTTCATTGCCGACAAGTGCGCTCATTCGGCTCGTCACAAACCCGGGGAAGTCTTGAATCGTCACGGTCTTCTTGCCCATTGCATGGGCGATACGCGTCATCGCCTGAACCGTTTCCTCGCTCGTTTCTAGTCCTTTCACCATTTCCACGAGGGGCATTTTATGAACCGGATTGAAAAAATGCATCGCCATCGTTTGCGCCGGCCGATCACCGTAAGCGGCGATCTCCGTCGGACTCATCGTTGACGTATTTGTCGCAAACAAACATGTAGGCGGGGCATATTGCGACAGTGTTTCAAACACTGCTTTCTTTATGGCCGCCCGCTCAGGCACCGCTTCAATTACCAAGTCCGCTGTCCCCACTGCTTGCTGTAAAGAATGCGCATACGTCAGGCGCTGTTTGGCAGTGCGAGCTTGTTCTTCCGTAAGCTTTTGACGCGTGAGCGCTTGCGCAAATAATTGTTTCATCTCTTCTTCGGCACTTTTTAACGCTGCGTCGTTAATATCAACTAACGTAACAGAAAAGTGGTGCGTTGCTGCGACATACGCAATCCCTCTGCCCATCACACCTGCACCGACAACGACAATATGTTCCATCTCTTTTCGCTCCTTACATGCAAAGTCAGTTGACAAAAGAGGGGGGGTGTCCCCCTCTTCATTTAAATGCCAAACGGATTCAGTGGGCGCTTGCCGTAGTAAGATAAAATGCTTTTTGTCTCCGTATACAAATCAAGGGTCTCGATACAAAGTTCGCGTCCAAATCCAGACTGTTTATAGCCACCAAATGGTGTGCCTGGGAACGCTGAGAACGGGCAATTCACCATGACAATGCCAGCTTCAATCGCGTCTGCGACCCGCTTTGTCCGTGCGTCGTTTGTCGACCAAATCGCTGAACCGAGGCCATAAGCAGTGTCATTTGCCAGCTTGATTGCTTCTTTTTCATCTTTAAAAGTGGACACGACAACGACAGGACCAAAGATTTCTTCTTTCACAACATCCATCTCTTGCGAAACCCCTGTTAATATTGTCGGCTCATACCAGCAACCACCTTCAAAGCCTGGCACCACGGCGCGTTTTCCACCAGTGACCACTTGCGCACCTTGTTTGATCGCTGACTGAACGTATGCATCAATCGTTTCACATTGTGCTTCGTCAATGATCGCACCGATATGGGTCCCTTTATCAAATGGATCGCCGAGCTTTAACTGTTTCGCTTTTTCCACAAACCGAGCCATAAACTCTTCATAAATGTCTTCGTGCACGTATAAACGTGACCGCGCTTCACACGATTGACCGGTGTTATAAAAAATACCGAACAATGAACCATCCACCGCAGCTTCCATGTCGGCATCTTCAAACACAAGATTTGGCGATTTGCCGCCTAATTCAAGCGTTACACGCTTCAATGTTTTCGCCGCCATCTCCATAATGTGCTTGCCGACTTCGGTTGAGCCGGTAAACGCAACTTTATTGACGTCTTCATGGGCAACCATATATTCGCCGACTTCGCGCCCTGCACCAGGGACGATGTTCACGACCCCTGCAGGCACACCAGCTTCTGTGCATATTTCTCCTAAAATTAACGCTGTCAAAGGCGTCAAACTTGCCGGCTTCACGACAATGGAACAACCTGCCGCAATGGCCGGGGCAATTTTCCACGACGCCATCATAAGTGGGTAATTCCACGGAATGATTTGCGCACAAACGCCGATTGGCTCTTTTTCCGTGTAATTGTGGAATTGTCCCGGGACATTGTTCACCGTCCCGCGGTGGCCAACGATCGCACCCGCGTAAAACTCAAAGTTTTCAATTGCCTGATGCACTTGGCCTTGCGCTGCCGATAGTGCTTTCCCGGTATCTAACATTTCTAGCTCAACAAGTTGCGCGAACCGCTCGCGCATGAGATCAGCAATTTTATGCATCACTTTCGCGCGCCGGCCGACGGGATACTTTTTCCACTTGCCATTTTCAAACGCGTCACGTGCAGCGGCAATCGCACGGTCGACATCGACAGTCGATGCTTTCGCCACTTCGGCAACCACTTCCCCTGTTGCAGGGTTGACAGTCGTCATTGTCTCGCCCCGCTCACTACTTACCATTTCACCGTTGATGAATAATCCGTAAAAATCACGTTTCATTTCTTTTGCTTGCGCTGTCACTTCTGTTTGGTGCGCCACTTCAACATTCCTCCTTTTTCATTCACTTCCCTTTAAACTGCGGCGTGCGCTTGTCCACAAACGCGCACATCCCTTCTGTTTGGTCCTCTGAAGCAAATAATGCATAAAAATTTTTGCGCTCATAGCCCATGCCCTCTCGCAGTGGCACATCGACCGCATAATTGACTGCGTCTTTGATCATCCGTAAAGACAGCGGCGGCTTTGCTGCGAGTGTCGTCGCGTACTTGTGTGCTTCTGATTCAAGCGCCTCAGGATGGACGACATCTATGACAATGCCGCACGCTTTTGCCTCCTCTACTGCCATCCGTTCACCTGTTAATAGCCAGCGGAGTGCCCTTGTGCGTCCAATCAACTTTGTTAACCGTTGCGTCCCGCCAGCCCCGGGCATGACACCTAGGTTCACTTCCGGAAAGGCGAAGGTCGTGCCCTCTGCAGCGATGAGTAAGTCACAACAGAGCGCAAGTTCGAAGCCCCCACCGAACACATAACCGTGTACCGCACCGATCAATGGTTTTTTTAACGATGCGAACTGATCCCAATCCGCAAATTGATTGAGCAACTCAAGCGAGACCGGCGTCTCACTCACCATTTCATCAATGTCGGCGCCCGCTGAAAACGCGCGTCCTTTCCCGGTTAACATGAGCACACGCACCTCGTCATCACGGTCGTACATTGTGAGTGCGGAGACAATCTCTTTTACCATCGCCCGATTCAGCGCGTTAAATTGATTTGGACGGTTCAGCTCAATGCGCGCAACCCCGTCTGTCACCGATGTGTCAATATAATCGTACATGCGCCACTTACGCCTCTTCACCAATCATTAACGTCACAAGTTTCCCGGCAAAGCCCATTAAATCTTTCCCAGACGCTTTTCCTTCTTCAGAGCGCATCCCTTTTTTCATATCATCCATGCTGTCATAAATCATTTCACACATAAGGTAATACGGCGTCTCGCCCCCCATTGGTGAACCCGTAAATTTCGTCACTTTCATTTCTTTTAACCCAGGAATCTTCGCTGTTAACGGCGCATGAACCTCAAAATAATGCTTGTCGAACGCTTCCTTATCCTCTGGATGCTTATACATTGCGACTAGTTTTGCCATTGTCAATCTCTCCTTTTTTTATGATGATAGGTAGCGATTGGTTTCATCGCTTCAAACGGATTTTTACACGTTTTGCAATACAAAATGCTCCGACAAGCTGTCGGTCCAAACAAATTATCAAGCGTGACATACGTTGAATCACAATAAGGACAGGCGACATGCCACTCACCATTTTCAGCCGGCATCGACGGGGGTGGCGCAATGCCAAACGCTTTTAAGGCTTCCCGTCCACGATCTGTAATCCGTGCTGATGTCCACGGTGGATGACGAACAAATGCCACGTTTACCTCACCAATGTGCGGCAGCGCACGCAACCTATTTTCAATGTTTTGTTGAATGATAGACAGCGCCGGGCACCCAAGAAATGTCGGCAAAATCGTGACCGTGACATTCGCTTCATCTATGACGATCTCTTCAACCATGCCGAGATCAACAATGCTCACCGTCTCTATTTCCGGATCTTTGACGTGTCCTAGTTGTTGCCAAACATCACTTTCTTTCATTCCCGCGCCCCCTTTGTCACCACGCCGCCGTGACATCGGTGCGATACACTTCAGATAACGTCGCAAGCGCCGCGGTCAAGTCGTCTGTATGAATGTGGTTGCGCCCATTCTGCTTGCATGTATATGCGAGCATGTCTTCATTTAACCCGACAGACGCGAGCACTTGACCGACCGTGTCTGTAAAACGTGCGGCAAGTACTTCCTCTGTTTCTATCAGCTGTGCTGCTTCAATTTTTGCTGCATCATGACCATATGAAAACAAGTCACCGAAGTCTTCCATCACCCGCGTAATTGCTGTTGTCATCCTCACCTTCGCTTCATCGTTTGCTTGTATGAGCGCAACAAACCACGTCTTCCAGTGAAAGATATGATAGTGAAGTTCCATATTCACCTTTGTGGCAATCTCTCTTAATGCTTCACACGCGCTGTTTTCAAGAGAATCCATCTTAATTTTTTTCGCTTCTGTATAAAAATAGTTTCGAACGACCGCATAAGCGAAGTCATACGCCGGTTGCCCCATGTAACTGCCCGGCCCATTGACGCGTTCAACGAGAATACTATTTTTCCGCTCAATTGCTTTGCGCCCATGGGCAAGTTCATCGACAGTCCCGGCACCAAGCTCGCTTGCAAGCTCGTAAAACATCGCTGCATGCCCCATACTATTTTGACTAATTGAAGCAGAGGCAACATCTTCTTCAATATGGGGGGCAATGCCTAACCATTCTGACCCACGATAAGCAAACAGAAAATCATCGTCCGCTAATTGCAATGCCAATGTGATGATTGCATCTTGTGCCACTTGACTCATGTTGCATCACCACCCGACCACGACATAATCTCTTTTTCATCCAACACTTTTTGCTCGTACTTGCGCCATTTTTGCTTTAAATAGCCATACCCTTTCGTGTTGCGATAGTCTTTGTTGTCAAGGCGCTTGAGCGTTGCTTTTTCTGTTTCATTCATTGAGCGAATTCTTTTCCGCTCAACGACCCAAATATCCGCAACCGGTTCACGACGCATGAAATTTTCTTGTGCCATTGCAAGTGCCAATTCTGCATTTGGGGCGACGAGACTGAACTTATGAGTCAAATCCGATGTCTCTGTCCGCTTACTAAACACTTCGTACTCTTTATAAAAACTTTCTTGCTCCGACATTCATGTGCCCCCTTTCGTTATCGCAACGCTTGTCGCACCCAGGCATGTTCATCGTAAGCTGTTCGCCGTAATTGTAGACGCGCTTTTGAGCGCGGCCCTTCATTTCGCGTGATCTTCTTAAATTCCTCCCAGTCAGGCTCTTTGTATGTCCATGTTTTCGATGCTTCATCGTACCGCAATGTTGGATCCGGCAGCGTCAACCCAAGCGCTTGCACACGCGGGATGTATTTCGTTAAAAAACGTTGCCGTAACTCTTCATTCGTGTTCGTGCGGATCTTATATTTAATCGTCACATCTTGCTTTGAAGAACCTGTCGTCGCTTTGCTCGCCGGGCCAAAAAACATTAAGAGCGGCTCCCACCAACGGTTGAGCGCTTCTTGTACCATTTCCCGCTGCCGCTTGCTCCCTTCTACGAGCGCCAGCATAATTGACTCGCCATGCTGGGCATGGAAAACTTCCTCAGCACAAATCCGCTTTAATGCACGTGCGTACGGACCATATGAAGCGTGGAGCATATTCGTTTGCGTAATAATCGCAGCCCCGTCTACTAACCAACCGATGATTCCAGCATCTGCCCACGTCTTTGTCGGCATGTGAAAGACATTATGAAACTTCAGTCTTCCTGAAAATAAGTCATTCATCAAATCTTCACGCCCGCGGCCATCACGTTTCATTAAATCTTCGACCACACGTAAAAGCAATTGTCCATGACCCATCTCGTCCTGCACTTTGGCCATAATCCCTAGTTTGCGCCGTAACGTTGGCGCACGTGGCACCCACTCTTTTTCCGGCAGTGCCCCCATAATCTCACTAATCGCGTGCATCGAAATTAATTTGATTAATGTCGTCCGGTATTCTTCCGGCATCCAATCATCTGCCTCAATCTTTTCTCCAGCATCAATTCTGTCAATAAAAGCTTGGTGACGCGCTTCATCTGTCACCGTTCCTTTCGCTATGCTCATTCCACCACCTCTTTCCCTCTTCATCCTAAAAAGCAGGTGCACAATGATCCGTGTGCGTCAAGATAACACTTTTATGTTTATCGTTCACAATTGTGTAACATGAGTCAAGCGTAACACCGTATGAAAGCGCTGTCAAAATGTTTTTCTCGACAGATTTTGCATGGTGGCGGGAGGGGGGAACAACACCTTATGATATTGATCATGCATACCAGCTGGCAATTCAACCACTGATTCTGGTTCCTTAATTTATTGCTCGTTCTATGTATGAAAACGCCCTGTGCCAAATGCAAGTGACGACAAGGGCGCTGGAAACGACTGTTCTTTCTTCACTAGCTCTGTAAATACTGTACTACACCTATAAAATCCCATTTATATTTGTGATAAGGAGCACCATCGCTATGCAATGCTAAAGATCGTTGTTCATACGGTGTTCCTACAGGAGAGAAATAAGTTCCATCTGTACCTCCGTAGCGATCAATCACCGTTCCTGGCGGCAATTCTGATCTAGTAATAGCACCTTGCGCACCAGCATTTTGAGGCCATTCAGCGCCACCATTCTTTTGGTTATAATATTTTGGGTCATCAAAAACGCTTTTATTAGTTAAATAATGGTCATCACTTAGAGGCTTAAAATCCCACGAATCAAGCTTGGTCTGATCTGCCACGCTAATCCCATTGACAGCTTTATCAGTCGGTTTCCCTGTTCCCTTCACATCTTTTACTGTCCCGGAGCTAGCGCTTCCTGAACCCGACTTTACGTCTTTCACTGCCCCAGAACTTTGAGATCCTGATTTCGCGCTATTCACTGATCCCGAGCTTTTCGTTCCTGTTACATTATTCGCTGTCCCAGCGCTTTTCGATCCTGATTTCACGCTGTTCACTGATCCCGAACTTTTCGTTCCTGACCCTGATTTCACACTGTTCACTGAACCGTTGCTGCTTGAGCCCGACTTCACATCTTTTACTGCGCCGCCCGACCTTCTCGATCCTGACATCGCACTTCTTGTCACCGCTCCGGCGCCACCTGTTGTAAGCCCAACTAGCTGCAAACCGTTTAACCAGTTATCAGTAGCGTTCAGGACTGACGTTTGCTTGTGTAGTTACCCCGGATCCATCTAAGATAGAAATACCATCAACATGTAATGACACCAGGGGCAGTCTATTAGTGCGATTGCTAAAAAACTTAACCGCTCACCTTCTACCATTTCTAGAGAACTGAAACGGAACTCGGAAGAGAAGTTCTATCAGCCTGCCTTTCTTCGCCACAAGGGAAAACGGCAAAAACCACAAGAAAAAAGAGGGCGCTTTAATATCGGAACATCTATTTCACAACGACCTAAAGAAATTAGAAAGCGGGAGACTTTTGGTCATTGGGAACTGGATAGTGTTGTTTCCAGTCGTGGGAAAAGTAAAGCGTGTCTTGCTACATTTGTTGAACGTAAAACCAGATGGTACATTGCCTTTAAAATGTCGGATCGCACCTCCTCATCCATGGAAAAAGCGATTCGAACATTAAACGAACAGTTGCCTGCTGGCGCTTTTCAAACCGCAACGGTTGACAGAGGGAAAGAATTTGCCTGTTATAGCTCCATTGAACAAGATACAGATATTCAGCTGTACTTTGCTGATCCTTACTCTTCGTGGCAAAGTGGCAGTAATGAAAATGCGAATGGGCTATTAAGAAAGTTTTTCCCTAAGAAAATGGATTTCGCTACTGTTTCTGGTGAAGAACTAGAATTTGCACTGTCGCTA
Organism: Bacillus sp. FSL W7-1360; assembly: GCF_038592975.1. NCBI lineage: Bacteria > Bacillati > Bacillota > Bacilli > Caryophanales > Bacillaceae > Bacillus > Bacillus sp. FSL W7-1360. The sequence continues at coordinate 1,164,741 of NZ_CP151950.1, forward strand.
ATCAATCATAGACCAAGAAAATGTTTAAAATGGAAAACTACACACCAAGTGTTTCAGGAGGAAGTGTTGCACTTAATTTGACAAACCCTCTTCTTGATTAACATGAGTCTAGTTTCTTTTACTCATAACCAACGTCTCTTAGGCGACTATAGTGTATTTCTTTATAAGAAACTCTGTCAGCGAGTCAAAGTGCCACACCCATGGTTACATATCAGAAATAAGAGGGGGCAGTAAACTATAACTCGCACTCACTAATCCAGGAAAAAAATCTAGCAGTGGGTGTCTTTTTGTAGAAATTGCTGTTCTTTTTGTAGAAAGTCATTAAATAAGTTAATCAATCTAGCTACACTTTTTTCTTTTGAACATTGTGCTGGATTAAAGCCATCTTCAGGAACCAAATAGTTAATAAAGTTATCCATGTCTTCAGGGTAATTGAAGTCAGCGTACACTTCTGCAATCTTGTTCAATAACTCCTCAGAATCATCTTGATGTTTTATTTTCAAACAAGATAACACTCCAAATCTCCATTTTCTTTTTTCAAACTGTCTTAAATCAGTGTTTAAGATTAAATCATTGAGAGACGACTCTTGCATTATGATTTCCAATAAACTTTCATAATCAAGATTTTCCTCACCCCAAGCAAGCTGGATAATATTTTGATTAGTATCCTCTGGATGTTTGCTCAAAAATTCAGCTGCATAGTTAGTGATATCACTGGCTGTTATTAGATCCAGCTTTAATCCCACATACAATGTCTTCCAGTCGTAATGTATATTATTCTGATCAAAAATATCTAAAGAGATATTCATGATAATCCCCTCCTTAACTCTATGGTCTTTGATTCGGAGAACCTGTAATGTGCCCATTAGGTATAAACCGTCTAGACAGGATCGCTGTGGGTTACTACTATACTAGCTCTAAAAACTATCCCTTCCTTATTAGCTATGGACAACTTCAAATGAGGAGTTAATTCGATCTACTTCTAAAGAAACATATTTCCCATACAAGTACTGATAGTCATCAAAAACATCATCTTTAATCAGAAAACCTACGTCAAGAACGCCATCCTCATTTAAATATCCGTTAATCTTATATCTAAATGACTCTCCATATCTTACCATAGCCTTAGTACTTGCCTTACTTTCTTTGACATTTGTATCATCAATAAAAAAACTCACCTCTACTGGATACTTTTTATTTACCTCAATTACATATGGAGAAAATGAAACAAATGTCACAAATTCCACTCCATTAATTCGAATAATTACTTCTTCCTCTATATCCTCACTCAAATGGATTACTGTTGCCATATTGCCCATTTTATGTTCCCCCTATTTCGTCACAGGACTAATTTCCTGGATATTCTTCCCGTTTAGCATTCGCCAAAACGTCTTACCACTTTCAACATGATAAGTAGTGATTTCTCCAAATTGATTTGTTCCTACGAATTCAAACTTAGATTTCCCTCGCGTGGTACTCCCCATAAACCTAACATAGCCTTCTCTTATTTCACCACGATAATTATACTGTACTTTATCACCATGTTTCATCACGTCCCGTGCCCCAGCTAAATATTCATGAGATGTCGTATATGCTCCTTTAAATTCAGAGCCATGTTTATTAAAATGGCTAATTAATTTCTCTTCACTCCCAAAGCTTGCTTTCTTGATATTGTTAACACTGTCCGCCGCCTTAGAACCACCCTTTGCCATTTTAGACCCTCTAGAAACCACTTTCACAGCCGGACCACCAATAATCGCCGCCATCGCAAGACTACGCTCCCACGGTTCTAATTTTCTGCCCGTAATTGGGTCTCTGCCTGTAAATGCTTCGATTCCAGACTTGATATTTCCTACGACTGGGGTAAAATCTGCCGCCATTGATGTATCGTCAAGAGACCATGACCATTCAAATTCTGATGTTTGTACATACATATCACTTGCTTTCCTACCTGGGAAGTATTTCGTTCTCGTTCTTCCCTCTGCCTGGGCAACAATATGGGCTGCTTCATATGAGGAAGACGCCTTACTTACATCTACCGGGCGACTTGCTTTTACGTCTGATACAGAACCTCTAAATAATCTTAGAACAGAACTAATTGCTGTGATCGCGGTTCCTGATGTTTGAGAAGCAACCCCTGTAAACATGTTCACGATCGAACCAACAAAATCATTTGCCGCATTCCTCACTCTATCTGTTTGCGCGCGGGCTTGATAATTTTTTGCCATACGCTTCAGCGTCTGTCGTACCGCTGGCGAGAGGTTGGACGCGTCCGTTTTTACAATAAATTTATTTGCTTGTTTATCGTACATTAGTCTAGAAGCCAACATCATACTGACAGTGCCTGTTGTCATTGTCGCATTTAGGCGGTCATTCATCCCTTTGAATCCTTTTAATGAATCGGCAGCATTGCTTACCATGAAAAATAAGTTGGCTACTTGATCTAAGAGAGAGCTTCTTCCATCTTCCCCCACTTCTCCACGTGTACCGCTTGTGCCTTCTGGCTTCGGCGCGAATTCATGGAGCTTATTCTCTTCAAAGTGGGCTTTTGCTTCTGTCACGTAGTTCCTTGGCATGACAGGACCAGCGCTTGCCCATCTCTCTGCTTTCTTGACAGTGCTTCCGAGCGAGTTCAGGTGCGCTTCTACTGCTTTCATGAGTGCCGTGTTTGTTTTGTCAAGGCTGCTTAATTTCTGGTGCACTTGTTGGGCATGTCGTGTTGCTTCTTTAATATCCATTGTCATCGCTGTTCCGTTCAAACTTCCAATGTTAATGATGTCTTGGATTGATGCGGCTACTTTATTGACATTGGAAATCGACTGGTCCGTTGACATCTGTAACCGATGTAACCCCTTTGGCACTTGCATCAACCAAAAATCTCGCCGGACGAGTGCGTCCGAAGACTCAAAGCTCAAGATGTTCTTTTTCATTTGTTTGACTGCTTTTGTGTACACATTGAAAAAACCTCGGAACGAACGTATTGTTGGTAGTTGCACGTATTTAAAATGGTTTCGAATTGCTTCTGGACCATCACCGCTAAATGTGCCGACCATGATCACACGCCGCACTTGCGTTTCCATCGTTTGGAATGTCTTGTCTGCGTCTTCTCTTCTTTTTATGACTTCATCTAAAATGCTGATGGCTTCTTTTGCATCAAGTATTTTTGTCATGGCGTACCTCCTCTGTCAAAGTCTTCTCTTATTATCTCATTTGCGAGCAGGGTTATTTTATAAAAGCCGTCCAAGTACTCCATCAAATTGAGTTAAATTCAGCATCGGACTCAATCAACTCTTTCAATGTCAACCAATTTAGCTGCATCCTGAATGACATTCATATTCGAGTGCATGCCCAGCTACCGATTCCCTAAGTGATCCCAGGGTGTTAATCATTTCTAGCCCCTTGGCTTCAAGTTCACCCAGTTGCTTCTGGTTCACGTCTATGGAAAGACCCCCTTCGTCACGCGTGGAATACCCTGTCCAATCTGTAACATCATTGTAACGCACCGCGAAAACGCTATCAACACAAAAACAAGTTCCCCTTACAGAATCTCCACCATTCCTCGAGCAGCAAAAATTATCCGTCTCTCAATAGTAACGAGACCTATCACTGCCCATCCTTTTCAATGTCTTTCAGCGTTTTCCCGGCTTCTGTCTTCCAGTCGGTCAATCCATTTGTATGGCCACCGATCACAAATGCCGCCGCATAAGATGGGCTGCGGAAAAGTACATCCTCTTGCAGTATCCCACTTTTGATTTTAGCATGCTGTCGACGCTGCTTGATGCCCACTGGAATACTTTCAGAATCAATCGTCTCAATCAAACTCCCTTTTAAAACAACGAATCCCTCACTCGTCTGCTTACACATCGCTTCAATTACGCGGCCACTTTTTTTGCTCTTCCTTTTTAATCGCAGCAACAATTCATCTTTTTTCTGTTTTGGGTGCTCCTGTTCCGAAGTCGTTTCCCTCTCAATCATCGGCTCAAACACTTGATGCCCCAATGTGCCCATGATAATTTTTGCATAGTCAATGAATGCTTCAAGTTCACTTTCCTTCTCCTCGGTAATGTTACCAGGAGTAGGTTCATTCCCATTTTTCACTTCATACCGTTGTGCCTTGACTGCCATAGAACAAAAGCGGTTTTCAAGATAACTGATTTCAGTTGGGCCGAAGGAATTGTTCGATGTAGTGAACACGACTACCTCTGTCCAGTATCCCTTTTCAGGATTGCGTTTGTGCTCCTGCAAGCGACTGAGAATGCCGTCACCATTTTTTCGCACACCCGCTTGACCGATGTAAACGACATTTTCCTCTGTTTGATCAGACGTGCCGAATAGAAAATAAACGCCGCTTTGAGAAAGATGCTCACGCTCTTTGCACTTCTCAAGCTCAGTGCGCGGAATTTTATAAACGACGCCAGTCCAATTCGCAAGCGTGCATTTCACCCGCCCATTCGCATGACCATCCATTAAAAACAAGTTGATACTTTTCCCACGTACAGTCATAATCTCTCCCCCGTAATCTCTCTTAAATGATACCGTCGACTCATGATGAGCGCTCCTCTTCCAAAAGCTCCCCTTCATGAAATAGCGAGTCATCTTCTTCCTCTTCAAACAATGCAAACGACTCGAGCGGTGGCAAATCAGCGCGCGTTTCCAATCCGAAATGGTCGAGAAACGCCGGCGTCGTTCGGTACAATAATGCCCGTCCTGGCCCTTCCGCACGGCCGCATGTCTCAATTAATTGCTTTGTCACAAGTGAAGTGATCACTCTCTCCGAGTTGACCCCACGTACTTCGTCAATTTCAACGCGAGTAATTGGCTCATGGTAAGCAACCATCGCTAACACTTCTAATGCCGCCCGCGATAATTGGCTACGAATAGGCGAAGCAGCCAAGTCTTTATAAAGATGTGCGTGCTGTGCTTTTGTCGTCAGACGGTACCGGTCCCCTAAACGGGCGAGGCGGATCCCGCGATCGTCTTGTGCCATCCTTCCAGAAAGTACGGTTAATGCGGCATCTATTTCCACTTCCGGGCAGTTAAGCAACGTTACCATTTCTTTTACGGACAGCCCTTCCTCTCCGCTTACAAATAAGAGCCCTTCCACCTGCGCCAATAGATCAGTCTGCATAAGCTGTATCATCCCTTATGTAAATCACCATATCTGTAAAATTCCTTTCTTGCACACAGCGAACAACCCGTGTTTTCATTAACTCCAACAACGCCAAAAATGTCACGACGATATCGGCGCGATCACCTGATGCGAGCAATGTTTCAAAGGCAGTTCGTCCCGAGCATGCCTTGAGCTGCGTAGCAATCTCCTCCATACGCGCTTCTACCGACACGACTTCACGCTGAATTACTTTTAACTTCGGTGCGCGCACACGCTGTCGCGCCAACATTTGTTGAAATGCACGGACCATGTCCGCGACACCGACATCGCCAATTTGCAAGGCACATTTCTCTTCTTCATTTAAAAATTCATCCAGCGACTCCGGCGGGCGCGTATAAACAATGTCTCGTTCCTGCGCCGTCTGTTGCAATGATTTGGCCGCCTCTTTTAACGTACGATATTCCAGTAATTGCTCTACCAATGCATCACGCGGATCTTCTTCCACCCAATCTTCCCCGTCAAACAACACTTCTTCTCGTTTCGGCAACAATAGTTGGCTTTTCATATGGATCAGTGTCGCCGCCATCACTAAATATTCACTTGCGACATCGAGTTCCAACCGTTGCATCGCATGAACATACTGCAAGTATTGATCAGTAATGCGCGCCACCGGAATGTCATAAATGTCAACTTCCGCTTGCGATATTAAATGCAACAACAAATCAAGCGGCCCTTCAAAGGAGTCCACTTTCACCTGGTATGTATCCATGCCATCACCATCATTCTCCTCTTTACTATCGGTCATTATATCATACCAGAAATGAGTGGTCAGGAGCTAAAATTTTCGTCCGAAGACTACGTGCAAAAAGCCGCACGCAAGCGCACGGCCTTTAACCAGGAGGAAGAGAACCTAGGCTTATTTAGATCCCCTTTTATTGCCTTAAGGAAACTTTATTTCCTTTGTGCAATAATATCAAGCTTTACTGCCGTTGTCAATCATTAATTTCACAAAAAAAAAGCGCCATCCACATGCATCCATGTGAACTGCGCTCCTCTTCGTATACCCTTATTCAGCGAGTGATTTTGCCAAGTTAGCCATTTCAATTGCTGCTGTTGCCGCTTCCCAACCTTTGTTGCCGGCTTTTGTTCCTGCGCGCTCTACAGCTTGTTCGATCGTATCGGTCGTAAGTACACCGAAGATGACCGGGATACCTGAAGTCAGCGACAACGACGATACACCTTTGGCCACTTCGTTACAAACATAATCAAAGTGCGGCGTTGAGCCTCGTATCACTGTTCCAAGTGTAATGACCGCATCGTATTTTCCGCTCTCGGCCATCTTTTTTGCCGCAAATGGAATTTCAAATGCGCCAGGTACCCATGCCACATCCGCACTTTCTGCCCCGTGGCGGTTCAACGCGTCTTCAGCACCGCCTAATAGTTTACCCGTAATAAATTCATTAAAACGTCCAACGACGATGCCTACTTTCAATCCTGTTGCGACTAACTGTCCTTCATATACGTTTCCCATTTGTCCCGTCTCCTCTTAAAACTGAAGCATATGCCCAAGTTTTTCTGTTTTTGTTTTTAAATAGTGCTCATTTTCCTTCACCGGCGCAAATTGTAACGGCACCCGCTCAACGACTTCTAACTCGTATCCTTCTAGGCCGGCAATTTTACGCGGGTTATTCGTTAGTAAGCGCATCTTTTTCACACCTAAATCACGAAGAATTTGCGCCCCAATCCCGTAATCGCGCAAGTCAGGCGGGAACCCTAAGCGCTCATTCGCTTCAACGGTATCATAGCCTTCTTCTTGCAGCTTGTAGGCTTTAAGCTTATTCATCAAGCCAATCCCGCGTCCTTCTTGGCGCATGTAAAGCAAGACGCCACGCCCAGCCGCGTCAATTTGCGCCAGCGCTGCATGGAGTTGCGGTCCACAATCACAGCGCTTCGAGCCAAAGACATCACCTGTCAAGCATTCAGAATGCACCCGTACCAGCACCGGTTCGCCAGTCCCAATGTGTCCTTTGACGAGCGCGACACTTTCTTTCCCGTCCAATTCATTCGTATAACCAATCGCCCGGAAGTCACCAAATTCTGTCGGCAAGCTAATATCGACTTCGCGCTGAATGAACGTTTCTTTTTGCCGGCGATAATGAATCAAATCTTTAATTGTGATCATTGGTAAGTCGTGCTTATCCGCTAATTTGCGTAATTCCGGCACGCGCGCCATCGTTCCGTCCTCATTCATCACTTCACAGATGACACCAGCAGGCTTCGCACCTACTAGTTTTGCTAAGTCCACCGCTGCTTCTGTATGCCCAGCCCGACGCAATACACCACCTGCTTTTGCGACTAAAGGAAAAATGTGTCCTGGTCTTTTGAAATCTTCACCGAGTACATGCGTATCAACAAGCGCACGTACCGTGACTGCTCGCTCATGCGCAGAAATCCCTGTCGTCGAACTTGCATGGTCCACGCTCACCGTAAACGCGGTCCCATGTGGATCAGTATTATTTGTCACCATCGGCCCGAGATCAAGCGCTGCCGCCCGCTCTTCCGTCAATGGTACACAAATTAAACCCCGGGCGTGCGTCGCCATAAAATTGATCGTTTCAGCTGTCGTATATTCAGCCAGTGCTAAAAGGTCACCTTCATTTTCACGGTCTTCGTCATCACAAACGATGATCATGCCACCTGCTTTTAATACTGTGAGTGCTTTTTCAATTGTATCAAACATCGGCTCGCCTCCTTATTAACTTCCATAAAATCCGTTCTCTTCAAGCAACTGCGAAAGAGATGTGGAACGATTGCCTTCCTTTGGTTGCAACATCTTCTCTACATATTTTCCGATCATATCACATTCAATATTCACGGGATCGCCCGCTTGTTTCATACCAATGATCGTTTCCGTTAATGTATGTGGGATAATCGAGACGGTAAACGTTGTTTCTGACACGGCAAACACCGTTAAACTCGTCCCGTCCATTGCAACCGACCCTTTTTTGACGATGTAATGAATCAATGCTGGTGCTGCGCTCACCTCGAAGTAAACGGCATTATGAGCAGGCGTGCGCCGGACAACTTGACCAACACCATCGACATGCCCAGAAACGATATGCCCACCAAACCGACTAGACGCAAGCATTGCCCGTTCTAAATTGACCGCCGATCCGCGAACGAGATGTGAAAGTGTTGTTGCTTGCACCGTCTCCGGCATCACATCGGCTGTAAACGAAGATGAATCATAGGATGTAACCGTTAAACAAACCCCATTCACCGCGATGCTATCGCCTAGATTTACATCTGTTAATACTTTTTGGCAACCAATCACTAAGCGAAGGGCTTGACCTGTCTGTTGTAACTGCTTGACCGTGCCAATCTCTTCAATAATGCCTGTAAACACTGCGATCCCCCCTCGCCACAACTTAAAAACACAATAAAACCCTGAAAGAACTTTCCTTCCAGGGCACTACAAATAAACGTTTAGAAAAACATTTTTTCATAAACAGAGCACACCAAATAAACGCGCGTGCTTACAACTTCTCTCATCCAGACTCTCACTGTCGGCTCTGGAGTTACACCAGATCCACCGGCTTACCTGAAGCAAGCACGGGTCACGGACTGAGAGGGACACTCCCTCATCACCGCCGGTAGGGAATTTCACCCTGCCCCGAAGTTATTTTGTATGAAGTTGTCAATTTACTCCCACCGAACATACGCACAACCATTTCAACAAAAATTGACACAATGTTCGTGTATGTACTGCCATCATATCATGACTTCCGTTGTAAAAGCAAGTGAAAAAGCTGCCAGCATTGTGCCAGCAGCTTATTTTATATTTACTCTTCTAAGTTCCGTTTTTTCGAAGAGACGAAAGCAAACGTCATGGAAGTTCTTGCGTACAAAACAACGAAAGCCCTACCTCTCAATCGTCCTTACGGCTCCGAAGCCGTGCCAGTGTGAATTGTGTTACAAAAAGTCTTTTTCCTACAATCTTATCTTACTCATCATTTAGGGGGGATTTAAATCAAAGGAAGGTATCTACTTCCAAAGCGAAGTAGAAAAAAGAAGTTTACTTTCTATATGATATTTAACCTATTATACACGATAACGAAAAGTATTGCAAGATACTTTTCAAATCCACCAATCATAGCGCTGTAAAAGCGCTTTAGCGATACGGTGCGCTGCTGTGCCATCACCGTAGGGGTGGCGCACTTGACGCATCTTTTCGTAAACTGCGTGCTTATTCAGCAGCGCGCTCACCATTTCGACAATACGCGCCTCCTCTGTGCCAACTAATTTCAACGCGCCCACTTCCACCCCTTCTACTCTTTCCGTCACATCACGCAAAACAAGCACAGGCACACCAAGTGACGGTGCCTCCTCTTGCACACCACCTGAGTCTGTCAAGATCGCATACGCTTTTGCCATGAAATTATGGAAATCACGTACACTCAACGGTTCGATTAAATGAATCCGCTCGTGCCCTCCTAACATCGCATCCGCTTGCTTGCGAACAAGTGGATTCAAGTGGAGCGGACAAACGACATGTACATGTCGATCGATCATGACAATCTCTTTCATCGCTCGAAAAATACGTTGTAATGGCTCCCCGATGTTTTCTCTCCGATGAACCGTTAACAGTAAAAATCGATTGTCACCTATTTTTTGCAATAATGGATGCGTGTAATCTCCTCTCACCGTCAACTTCAGCGTGTCAATCGCTGTGTTTCCCGTCACGACGATCGAGTCATCCCGTCTATTTCCAACCACTAAGTGCGCTGCCGCTCTCTTCGTCGGCGCAAAATGAATGTCTGCAAGCACACTCGTCATTTGTCGATTCATCTCTTCTGGGAATGGGGCGTACTTCCTATCTGTTCGTAAGCCAGCTTCAATATGACCGATAGCGATTTTCTCATAAAATGCCGCTAAACTTGCTGCAAATGTTGTTGTCGTATCTCCTTGAACGAGCACAATATCTGGTCTTTCTGTTTGAAAAGTACGCTGCATTCCTTGTAAAATGAGCGCTGTCAAACTGGACAAGTCTTGCCCCGGCTGCATCACCGCAAAATCACAATCCGGCTTTAATTGAAACGTTGTCAACACTTGATCAAGCATGTGCCGGTGTTGACCAGTGACAACCACCTTTGTATGAAACGATTGGGTATCCGCCTTCAACGCAGCAATCACTGGTACCATTTTAATCGCTTCTGGTCTTGTCCCGAAAACGGTCATCACTTTTAATCGTCGCTTCATATGATCACCTCTTATCGATCTATCATTAATCTATGCGCCAATTTAGCCACCCAGCACAAACGGAAACATTCACGCATCTTCCCAAAAATCGACTCATACGATAAATATAGCGCGTCTCTCAACGAGGAGGATCGACGGATGAAAAAACAAATGCGTGTGCTCATCGGAAGTCCAGTCAATCAAACCCCACAAATTTTACGTCCTTTTTTAGATATGCTTTCCCACATCGAACAAGAGACAATAAGCATTGATTATTTGTTTCTTGATGACAATGACGATCATACATCGCGTGCACGACTACAAACATTCGCAAAGAAAACCGCACGATGTATTGTCCGTCCTTCAACTTATCCAAAGACGATGCCTTACCATAAAGATGACATGACACACGGTTGGGACGTCTCTTTAGTAAAAAAAGTTGCCACCTTTAAAAACGATATGATCCAATACGCAATAGAAAAAGATTATGACTACTTATTCCTTATTGACTCCGACGTCCTCATCCATCCTCACACCATTGAACACTTAGTCCAAACGGAAAAAGACATCGTCTGTGAAGTGTATTGGACACAGTGGCAGCCGGAATCCATCCCGCTCCCACAAGTATGGATGTGCAACCAATACGACTTATTCCGTCGTGAAGAAGGGGAAGAACTGTCCGCAAGCGAAGCGTCGCAGCGAAACCTCTCCTTTTTGAAACAACTGAAAAAACCCGGTCTATATGAAGTCGGCGGCTTAGGCGCTTGCACCTTAATAAGTAAAAAAGCACTCACTGCCGGTGTCAATTTCAACGATATTCACAACCTCTCCTTACTCGGAGAAGATCGTCATTTTTGTGTACGCGCCGTCGTGCTTGGTTTCCCGTTGTTTGTAGATACACATTACCCGGCTTACCACATTTATAGAGAAGCAGACTTAGCGGGTGTGACACGTTTTAAAAAAGCATGTGGTTTGAAAGAAGAAGCGCAGCCTGTTTTTGAACAAACGCATCAAGCACCCACCATACAGACAAACAACCGAAAACAGAAATTGACCCTCTCAATGGTCATGAAAAATGAAGCCGAGCGTTATTTACAACGAGTGCTAGAAGAACATAAACAATATATTGACGCGGCTGTCATCATTGATGACGGAAGTGATGATGACAGTGTTGCAATTTGCCAAGACGTATTACAAGGTATCCCACTCTACCTCGTCCAAAACAACGTCTCGGCGTTTGAAAATGAAATCAACTTACGGAAACAACAGTGGCATGAAACGATTAAAACTGATCCCGGCTGGATTTTAAACGTCGATGCAGATGAAATGTTTGAATCACGTTTCAAAAACCACATACACGCACTTATTGAAACCGATGACTATGACACAATTTGTTTTCGACTGTATGATTTTTGGGATGACACCCATTATCGTGAAGACCCGTTTTGGTGTGCCCACCTCACTTACCGTCCTTTTTTAGTCAAATATGACCCGAGCAGACATGATACATGGCATGAAACACCACTCCATTGTGGGCGATTTCCTAAAAATATCGTCGACTCGCGTATATACAAATCATCGTTGCGACTGAAACATTTTGGCTGGGCGAAAGAAGCCGATCGCATCAAAAAATATGAACGCTATTTGCAACACGATCCAGATGGCACATATGGTGTGCTTGAACAATATCACAGCATCCTTGACACCCACCCTCGTCTGATCAAATGGGAAGAATGAGTCATGATAGTTGCAATCCCCCCTCACAATACGGCACAATAAAGATGTAAACGATTACTTTTATATTTTAGATGAGGTGAACCGATGACGAACAACGTAATCATTGAAAAAACAAACACTGGGGTCGGTCGCATAACATTGGCACGAGAGAAAGCATTAAACGCACTTTCTTATGATATGATCGAAAGCATGTTGACGACATTAAAGTCATGGCACCATGACCCTGATGTTCATATCATCATCCTTGAAGGTGCGGGCGAAAAAGCATTTTGTGCTGGTGGCGATATTAAAACATTGTATCAAGCGCGAGAACATGAAAATGGCATTGCCGCTGCCAAACAATTTTTCACATTGGAGTATGAACTAGACCTCCTTATCGCGACATTTGAAAAACCAATCATTGCTTTACTAGATGGCATTGTCATGGGCGGCGGTGTTGGTCTCTCTTACGGCGCGAGCCACCGGATTGTCACCGATCAAACAAAATGGTCGATGCCAGAAATGAACATTAGCTTCTTCCCTGACGTCGGTGCGTGTCACTTTCTCAACCAGTCACCTGGCTATGCAGGACGCTACGCTGCGCTAACTGCCGCCGTCGTCCGCGGAGAAGACGCGATGCTTCTAGGTGCGGCTGATCATTATGTAAAAGCGGATGTCCTCTCGAAACTGAAAGAAACCTTGCTTGCCTATGATTGGATTCACACGCCTAATCCAGAAAACGATGTGGATGAACTCATTTCTATTCATGAAACAGCGCCAACTGAAAGCAAATTAAGTAAATGGCAATCAGAAATCGACCAACACTTCTCTCATGAGACAATTGAAGGCATCATTCACTCATTAGAAGCAAGCGACACCGACTTTGCAAAGGAAACAGCAAACACACTTCGTCAATTGTCACCACTTTCATTAAAAGTGACCCTTGCACATTTACAACAGTCAGTGCACACAACGTTAAAAGAGACGTATGCAAATGACATTCAGCTCGCACTACAATTTTTAACGTGTCCAGACTTTTACGAAGGCGTACGCGCCGTATTAATTGATAAAACTAGGCAGCCAACGTACCAATATGAAAACGTTGAAGCTGTCCCAGACAAAGCGATTGTGCCTTTCTTCGCAACAAATGAAGTCCGATAAAATGAGAAAATTGGCGAGCCATAGCGGTTCGCCAACCTTTCTTCAATCAAGCTTAGGCCCCGCCCTTAAAACCATCCCCGGCTCATATGCTGGATTCAAAAAAGCATTTGGATCACTCGATAAAAGCCGAACAATGCGCCAGTCACCACCATCGATTTGCTCAACAATGAGATGACCTTCCGGACATGGGATCGTCATTTGCGACTGATATGCGCTGGCATCTTCTGGGAAAATATGTTCTAGTGGTACATGTGTATATAAAATCATTCATGCACCTCCTGTTCACTCCGCTGTTCTTCTATCAGTGCATTCAATTTTTTCAACGCTTGTCCAACCCCACCGACTTCATTAATTAATCCATACTGAACCGCATCTGTCCCGATCACATTTGTGCCAATATCACGTGTCAAATTCCCTTTTGAAAACATTAACTCTTTAAACTTCTCTTCTGAAATATTCGAGTGTGTCGTCACAAATTGAATCACTCGTTCTTGCATCTTATCCAAATACTCAAACGTTTGCGGGACACCGATGACCATTCCTGTCAGTCGGACAGGATGAATCGTCATCGTCGCTGTGTTTGCGATAAAAGAATGATCTGCAGCTGTCGCGATCGGTACACCAATTGAATGTCCACCACCAAGCACGAGTGTGACTGTCGGTTTAGACAAAGACGCGATCATTTCTGCCAACGCCAACCCGGCCTCCACATCACCACCAACTGTATTTAAAATAATTAAAAGACCTTCCATCTTCTTGTTTTGCTCGACTGCCACAAGTTGCGGGATAATGTGTTCATATTTACTCGTCTTATTTTGTGGCGGCAACTGCATATGCCCTTCAATTTGTCCAATAATGGTTAAGCAGTGAATGTTGGATGAACCCATATCAGGGACATTTGTTTGTCCTAATTGTTGCAGTTTATCGACTAACGTACTTTTCTCTTCAGGTTTTTCTGTTTTTGGTTCTGTTGCGGGCTGTTCATTTTGCGCCATGTTCACACACTCCATCCATTCCAGCATCCGGAATTCCGCTGTCATCATTCCGACTCCTCGTGCAGTCGACTTCTGTTCCTCACAATCCCGACAATCTATATGTAGTATGATCCGCCAAAAAAAGAATATCCGCGCGCATTTAAAAAGCTCCGTGTCAACCACATTTGTGATCAACACGGAGCATTCATTATACTTCCATCATGATTGGTAAAATCATTGGACGGCGCTTCGTCTTTTCAAATAAGAACCGACTTAAACCATCCCGAACGCTGCTCTTTAAACCAGCCCAATCATGTTTTTTCTCTGCCATACATTTTTGTAAAATAGAGGTAACCAAATGGTTTGCCTGCTCTAACAACTCTTCAGATTCGCGTACATACACAAATCCACGTGAGATGACATTCGGACCTGAAACAATGATTCCTTGTTTCTTATTAAGTGTCACCACAACGACGAGAATCCCATCTTTTGATAATAAGCGTCGATCACGTAAAACGATATTGCCAACATCACCTACACCAAGCCCGTCAATTAATACATGACCTGACGGAACTTTCCCAGCAAGACGGGCGCCGTTTTGCGTAAACTCAACAACCTCACCTTTTTCAATGATGTAAACATCATTTTCAGCAATCCCAACACTCGTTGCAAGCGACCGGTGTGCATGTTGCATACGAATTTCACCGTGGATCGGTAAAAAGTACTTAGGGCGCATTAAATTGAGCATGAGCTTTAATTCTTCTTGAGAGCCATGACCTGATGCGTGAACCGATTGATTACCATAAACGACATCTGCACCAAGGCGATGCAATTGATCAATGACTGCCGATACACTTTTTTCATTCCCTGGAATGGCTGAAGCAGCAATGACGACCGTATCTTCATGCGTTAACGTAATCGAACGGTGCGCACCACGCGCCATCCGCGTTAATGCAGACATCGGTTCTCCTTGACTTCCAGTTGTTAAAATCACCACTTGCTCTGGCTTGTAGCGTTTCACCTCATCAATTTCAATGAGCAAACCTTCTGGGACTTCCAAATAACCAAGATCAGCCGCAATCGTTAATACACGCACCATGCTACGCCCGACAACAGCCAATTTCCGTTTCGATTGTACCGTTGCTTGGATCACTTGTTGCATGCGGTGCACGTTCGACGCGAACGCTGTAACAATTAATCGACCGGTCGTGCGAGCAAATACGTCTTGAATCCCTTGACCGACCTCTGCCTCAGACTTTGTCGTTCCCGGACGCTCAGCATTCGTAGAGTCTGATAATAAGCAAAGCACCCCACGCTCACCGATCATCGCCATTTTTCCGACTTCTGCATGCTTCCCATCAACCGGTGTCTGGTCAAATTTGAAGTCACCTGTGTGTACGACAGGTCCAAGTGCTGTTTCCACACACACACCGACACAGTCAGGAATACTATGACTTGTACGGAAAAATGAGACAGACGTTTCGCCAACTTTGATTTGCGAATTTGAATCAATTAGCCGCAATGTCGTATCGCGATGAATACCTGCTTCTTTCAATTTCTCCTCGACTAAGCCAAGGGTTAGCTTCGTCCCATACACTGGGACATTTACTTGTTTTAACACGTACGACAGTCCGCCAATATGGTCTTCATGTCCATGTGTCAAAATAATGGCGCGTACACGTTCAGCATTTTCTACCAAATACGTGACGTCAGGAATGACGATGTCAACCCCTAACATATCATCGTCAGGGAACATTAACCCTGCATCAATGACAATAATATCTTCATTTACCTCAACTACGTACATGTTCTTTCCGATCTCGCCGACACCGCCGAGTGCAAAGACACGTACTTTCTCTGTATGTTGCTTAGACAACGATTCATCCTCCTATTACAACTACGATTCCTCATCTTTCATAGTAAACGGTTGTATTTTCTTTTTTATGATCATCCATCACTGGTTGATAACGATATCCATCGTAATACAGACTTTCGTACTTCTGAGCGATTCGGCTCCTCAAAGAAGCCACCTATCACCCGTACGCTCATTTCAAATTCTAAGAAACATTTCAGCCTTCCACAATCTCGTTCCGATACACTGCTCTTATGAATGAAAAAATGACAGCTTGCCGCTGCTGCCCATTGCCGTACGTATCACGTGCTTATAGTATACCCCATTTTTCTAGTTGAAAACAAGAGGGGATCTTTAGAAAAGAAAAAAGCCACCCACAAAAGTTGTGGATCGCCTGATTTACTGCGCCTTAACGAAGCATGGTTACCTATGAGCTAAAACTTGATTCACGAGTGCTTGCTCCTGCTCATTCGCAGGGACTAAAGGCAATTTCACTTCTCCTACATGGACGCCTTGTTTGTTGAGCGCGTATTTGACACATGTTGGATTTGGTGCGGCAAACAATGCTTCTACAACTGGAACAATGTTGTCTTGTAATTGTTGCGCTTCTTCATCCCTACCCGTGCGAAAAGCGCGAACCAAAGCTTGCATCTCATCACCGATCACATGAGAAACAACAGAAACAATGCCATCACCACCAAGCTCAAGCACAGGCAATGTTAAACCGTCATCACCGCTATACACAGCAAATGTGTCAGGCACTTGCTTTATAATGCTTTCAATTTGCGCAAGGTCACCACTCGCCTCTTTCACCGCGACAATGTTTGGAACAGCTGAAAGCGCGATGGTCGTTTCTGCCGCCATATTCACACCTGTTCTCCCAGGAACATTGTAGAGCATAATTGGTAGTGTTGTCGCTTCAGCTACGGCAGTGAAATGGGCCTGCAAACCTGCTTGCGAAGGCTTGTTATAGTATGGTGTCACAAGCATCGCCCCTTGCACACCGGTTTTTTCAGCTGCTTTTGTGAGCGCAATCGTCCCTTTTGTGTCATTGGATCCGGTACCTGCAATGACGGGCGCTTTTCCACCAACATGCTTGACACAAAAAGAAAAAAGCGCCAGTTTTTCCTCGTTAGATAATACAGGTGATTCCCCTGTTGTTCCGCCAACAACCAATACATCTGTTCCTGTCTTTAACAAATGATCAATCAATTCGCCACACGCAGTAAAATCAATCTCCCCCGATGGCTGAAAAGGTGTCACCATCGCTGTCCACACTGGACCAAACATTCCTGTTGGTTTCATTCTCAAAAACTCCTTTCGTACAACGACCTGCCACAAACTGTCGTTTCGTGGCAGGTGTTTTTTGTCCTATTTATTTTATACGCTTGTTTCACTTAATTGGAACATCCGATGAAGTGCATTGACGGCACGTGACATGTCTTCGTTTTTCACAAGCATCCAAATTGTTGTATGCGAGTCTGCTGATTGCAGAATTGGAATATTCTCTGCGCTTAATGCGGTCACAATCTTGGCAGTGATTCCAGGCACACCACTCATACCCGCGCCAACTGCGGATACTTTTGCACAACCACGTTGGCACGATGTTTGATAACCGAGCCCGTGAAGCAACTCAAGCGCCTCGTCTGCGACATCATCACTAACGGTGTATGTCACCCCACTCGGACTAATATTTATAAAATCAACACTAATTTTCGCCCGTGCCATCGACTGGAAAACATTCTCCTGTAAGTCAAATTGCCCTTCCTTGGCAGCAACTTTCAATTGTGTGACGTTTGGAACATGGGCAATTCCTGTAATTGGACGCTCACTGACATCCATCCCACGTTCGCCTGTCATCGTCGTGATGAGCGTCCCTTCACGATCAGAGTTCGTCGCCCGTACACGGATTGGCACTTTCGCTTGCATCGCAATCTCGACTGCACGCGGATGAATGACTTTCGCGCCTTGGTAAGCCATATTACAAATTTCATTATAAGACATCGTCGCAAGTGCGCGTGCATCTTCGACAATACGTGGGTCTGCTGTCATGACACCTTCTACGTCTGTAAAAATATCAACCCATTCTGCTCGCAACGCTGCGCCAAGTGCCGTCGCAGATGTATCACTCCCACCGCGACCAAGCGTCGTTGTCTCTCCGCTCTTAGACTGACCTTGGAAGCCCGTCACAACAACAACATCATATTTTGTGAGAGACTTACGTACATGCTCGCATTTCATTTCAATAATTTTTGCATTTGTAAATGTCTCATCTGTGCGAAACCCTGCTCGTGCTCCTGTCATCGCAGTTGATGCGATCCCATGCTGATTTAACAATGAGGAGAACACGACAGAAGAGATGACTTCACCACATGACATGAGTAAGTCTTGTTCGCGCGCCGAAATATGTGCTGTATCTACGAGAGAACATAACGTGTCTGTGGCGTAAGGATCCCCCTCTCGCCCCATTGCCGAAACAACGACCACCACTTTATAACCATTGTCTATTGCCTTCTGTACTTGACGGACTGCTTGCCCGCGAGACGAATCTGTCTGTACTGATGTGCCACCGAACTTTTGTACAACTAACTTCATTGGACTGCACCTGTCTTCCGGACAAGCTGAAGACGTGCGAGCGATTCGGCAATTTGCACAGAATTCCAAGCCGCACCTTTCACTAAGTTGTCTGATACAACCCAAGCATGATAACCATTGTCTCTATCTAAATCGCGACGAATACGACCAACAAATACATCTTTTTGCCCAACAGAAGTCGTCGCCATCGGGTACACTTGTGCACTTGGTTCATCTTGTACAGTCACACCCGGCGCGCTTGCAAGCAGTTCTTTCATCTCCTGTACACTTGCCCCGCCCGTTTCCGTCTCGAAATAAATGGACTCTGAGTGCCCTGTCTCAATTGGTAAACGTACACACGTTGCTGCCACTTCTAAATTCGGCATATGCATAATTTTCTTCGTCTCTTGAATCATTTTCATTTCCTCAAATGTATACCCGTTCTCTTGGAATACATCGATTTGTGGAATCGCATTAAACGCAATGGGGTAATGCTTTTTTTCTGAGCCGACAGGTAAAACTGCCGCTTCTGGTTGCTCGTTATTTAATAATGCCCGTGTTTGTTCACGCATTTCCTCAACTGCTGCGAGTCCTGCACCGGAAACGGCTTGATATGTGGACACAATGATTTTTTTCAGTCCTAATTGCTTGCGAATGGGTTCTAACGCGACCACCATTTGGATCGTTGAACAGTTTGGGTTGGCAATAATCCCTTGATGCTGTGCCAAATCAGCTTCATTCACTTCTGGCACAACGAGCGGCACACCTTCTGTCATCCGAAATGCACTCGTATTGTCAACACAAACAACGCCACGTTGGACGGCTTCAGGCACAAGCGCTTTTGATACGCTCCCACCAGCAGAAAAGATCGCAATGTCAACGCCGTCAAACGCATTTGGTGTTGCTTCTTCGACGATATATGGCTGCCCTTTAAACAACACACGCTTTCCGGCAGATCGCTTCGATGATAGTAATTTCAATGTTGCAATCGGGAATTGACGTTCTTCTAATATGTGTAAAATTTGTTCACCCACGGCACCGGTTGCACCGACAACGGCCATATGATACCTCTGTTGTTCCATGATCTCCGATTCCTCCCTTAAAGTTCAGCACACTTCTTTTGTCTTCTCTATTCTACTAAACTTTACGGGATTTCGCACGGATGTGCAACTGTTCCTAGCCTATTTTACTTGTTTTCTATGAGAACAGGCTGATACTGCTTACCATGTAAAGCCGCTTCTACTGCGGGAATAAGCTGATCCATATGCGCCACGAGTGAATTCGGTTTTTTTTCTGGGTCATCTTGCCCATAAGGAATAAAGTAAATATTTTTTGTCGCCATTAACCGCATAATATTCACCCCATTTAAACCGAGCCCATCATTGGTTGAAATACCTAGCAAAACGGGCTTACCATTACGTAGTGTTGCCTTTGCGCCCATTAGCACAGGAGAACTAGTTATTACTTGATGATAGTAAAATTACAACAAAAGAAAGGAGCCCTACACAACGTTAGCGGCTCTTTTCGAATTTGCTTCTCTCTGTTCTTTATGAAGGTTTAATTCCTTTTCCTCGTACTCCTCAAGCATGACCTTAGCTATAGTATGATAAATTTCTTGCATATTATCATGAGACGGTTCTTCATTGGGAACCATTAAATTAATCACACTTCCATTATTACCGTCAAGTTTGATACACGTATAATCAGCGCTATTCATGCTTCCCCCTCCTCATTTAAGAAATATGTCTATACAACTTGTCAGATTCTCCCTATTCGCAATTCAAGCTCAATTTTGTTTGTGTTCAGCGCTTACACAGAGTCCCAACCTTGAAGCAACCTTATAAATCGCTGCCCATCGCAATTTGTAATAGTGGGTAGCACTTATAGGAGGATCTAATACCTCTGTGTAAACTTTTGTGTCAGTCATGTGATCAGAATCTTTATTCATGTATCGTGACTTAATGACATCCTGCTCAACATCCGATAAATATTCCACAGTTGTTTCAATCACTTCGCAAAAGCTTTTCCGTTGTTGTTCTTCTGAAGCATTATGCACCGCAACCTCCGCTGTCTGATCACTCGTACCACCACCCCGTGGCATGTCGCTCAACACCTGCACTATCTGCGCCGAACGTTTATCAAATCCCACGTACTTATAAAGACGATACTTCTCAAAGAGTGACTCCACAGCTTGTTGTGTCTTACGCTTATCAATATTTTGCAAGTCAATCATCCAATCACCCCGTTTTATTAGTTATAGTCCGCATTTCCTCCGCTCTAGCGCATTCCATCTTTCTCATCCATGCACCCGTATACTCCGAATCAAACCCCCACGCACACCGCAACATTGTCATATCGCGTGACTTTAAACAATACATACCTCGGATCAGTTCGTCTGAGTAACCAGCCACTTTTAATTCAAAGTAAGTCGCTCGGTCAAGGGCATTCTTTGCCACCTTCCAGTATTTGTGAAAGTCCTTTTCTCTCCACAGGTCAATCATGCTCGCCCTCCTCAATGATCTTGAGTACCATTTTTGCGATTTTCTGCTGACCTTTCAGATGTTCAATAGCTTTCACGTTTTCTGTGTCGCAATCTTCGTCTACATATTCCCGTGCATCAATCTCAACCCACAATGCGTATTCTAAATCATTCATTTCTTCCCACAGTTTTCTTAGTACGATTTCAGCTTTTCGCATTTTCTTCCTCCTCAATAATCTCTAAAATGGTTCGTGCCATGTCGTTTCGACCGTTTGTGTATCCATCGTGATATTCGTAGCCGTTTCCCCCACCGCGTTCTTCGGCATGCTTTTTATTGTTTTGAATTACCGTTTCTGCAAAGCGCTTAATTCGTGCGTTTGTGCTTTCATTCTTCATTGTCCGATCTCCCCTTTATGCTCAATCAATTTATCAAGATACACACGGCACTTACGCAAATCCTCAACACCGTTTTTATAAGGATAGCGGCTGATATACTTAATCACATTGCCTGCTAAAAATCCCTCATATGCTTCCGCGGTCATCTTATCTTGCATGTAGTCAAATGTTTCAATCTTGCCGCCGTAGTAGCTGGGGCGGGTGTTGTTGTCCACGTGGCTGTCGTTGCTGTAGTCGTATCTCATTTAACCAATCCCTCTCCATCTTTAATCTTCCGACCACACCTCGGACAGTAGTTAAAAAAGTACAAACATACGGCCTTACAATTTTCGCAACGTTTTGACCGTCTAAAGTTTAAACATAAAAATCTGTCATAACACCTCACAACAAACAACATCATGTTTAGTACCGCAAAAGCACATCCTCGCATGAGCCTATACATCACAGCTCCACCCAACCTCCATAAGCCCCTCCGGCAAACTTTTTAATGAGAGTAATCTCGATGCCATCGTTATAAAAATCAGCAATGTCGTCATCATCGTGCCACCAGATTGATGCGACACGTCCGTCACCTTCTAAATAAATGTCTCCTCCATCATTGTTCATGAAAAGTGACTCAACTGCTTTCTGTGCAGTTTCGAAGCAGTCAGCCTTCACCACTTCTTTCACGCCGCTTTTTTTGATGATAAAAGTCTTAATTCCTGTTGCTTTTGCTTTGCCATTGCTCATAATTCCACAACTCCCAGTCTATTAAGATTTGGATATATATTCCTTCAAGTCGTACAACCCTCATACCACGCGGATTTTCTCGTTATCGCGATCACGCTTTTAGCAACTCCCTCGCCAAATAGTAAAAGTGATGATAAATATAATTGCCACTAAATCTCGCATTCACGAACACTGTTGAAAAGTTATAACGTGCCTCAAAGCTCTTCAAGCTGCCTAACAAGGACTTTGGGTTATAATCACTCCAGTAATCGCCCTCAAGGATTTTTCTGTACCCGTCCTCATCCTCAATCAACAGTACAAATGGTGATTTTGCGGCTCGTATCATTTCATTTTCAAAGCGTGTGCGGTTGTCCTTGGAAAAATTACCTACCAACTCGTCCACAGTCGCTTTGCGCTCTAGGCACCCTGCTATATGTAAATCTCTCATGATGCCCATGTCTGGGTTTGCAGGGATATAGCAACCGTAATCGCCCGTTGACATTGTTCGGTTGGCATACTTGATGTCACGTTTAACAAAGTAGTCGCGGATGTGATGATTCTTTTGCTCTCGGGTGTCAACAGTGATGATGAGAGTATCAAGTATCTTGTCAATTTCAGACTTCGTAAACTTGTAAGCTAACATGCACGCATCTCCTCCTGCTTCTTCTGGGTGTGTTGCATGACGCGTGTGTAGATTTGATCGGCTAGGTCGTCGGTCGTATCGTCTTCGTAGTTAGCTGGATACTCAGCGTAGTTGCGCCAACCGTTATTCCACAGTTTGAGCGCGCGTTGCATAATGAGTTCAACCGCTTCCTCGTCACTTCGCAAAAAGTTATCAATTGCATCCGTGTTTGTCACCACGTGCTTCACCATATAATCAAGTAGCTTGTCATTGATATAATCGACCTTGGCTTTTTTATCCGTGTACTCGCCTTTTAAAAACAATGTCAACCGCCTTTTATTTTCTTTTAACATTGCTTTCATTGAGTCATCAATTTTGCTAGCATTATTTAGTTCAATCCCTTGTGTGCCAAGACTTACATTGCCACCTTGTTTTTCAAGACACTTGATAATCTCTGATGGATGCATAGCTTTTTCTCCTTTCCAGGGTTACTTTATGCTTTAAAAAGTAACCCACAAAAAACGTTGATATACCAATGGTTTGAACCCAATTGGGTTACTTTAGTTACTTTTTCCCCTATTCCCCACCATTAGAATCTAATCTAATAAAAGAAAGGAATATGCTTTTCTTTTATTAGAAAAGAATTTCATATGATGGAACATATAAGAAAAGTAACCTTAGTAACCCCTCTGTACTTAAAATCCTCTAAACCCTTTGTCATTACTGGGTTACAGAAGTTCAATGTCTGGGTTACTTTTTGAATCAAGGGTTACTTTTTCTACCCCTTTTTTATCCTTTAAAAGGCTTTCCTGAGAATAAGCCAAGCTGATATTTTCCGTTTTCAGTCCAACCCCATGTACGAAAACTTTATTTTTAGCTCCCCGTTTCTTTTTAAAGCCCCGACTTTCCATCAAACGGTAAAACTTACGGTTGCTGACCTCTGTTTCATCATTTTCATAGCACCATTGTTTATATTCTTTATAGCCCTTTTTCGCTTCCACCTTGGCTCCAGGATGCACAACACACATCTCTGACAAAAATGGTCCCAGCATGTCCATTGAATCTCTGTAATCCTTTGTTGCTTTGGCAATTGATTCTGGTTTATCGAGTCCCTCTGAATGCCACTTCAAGGCGCCTTCAACCATCCACTTCAAAATGCCAGGCAATTCTTCACCCAATTTATTAACTAAATCTTTGTCCTGTTTTTCTTTAGGAATTGCCGCTAAAAACGGGATCAGATGGATGCGACGCCATATACCCTCATCATCATTGCGAATGATCGGCTTGTGATTTGTCGCAAAAAACACTTTAAACTCGGGGGTAAACTCAAAATACTCTTGCCGCATGAAACGCGCTGTTACTTTGTCTCCACCCGTTATTTGCTTAACGAGCGACTCGGACAACTGTTGTCCCTCTTCACTCTCCACAGCGGCCACAAAGCGTGCACCATCCAGACGAGCAATATCATTATTAATACCGGAATCAAATTTTTTCTTAATAAATGCATCAGTGTTGGACTGCTTACCATAATCACCCATGATCTTTTGTACCGTATCAATTAAAGTGCTTTTACCGTTTTTACCCGTCCCATACAAGAAAAACATTGCTTGCTCTTTTGTTGATCCGGTTAATGAGTAGCCCAGCACCTTCTGCAAATAATTAATAACTTCATGGTCTGTATTACCATCTACATCTACAATTACATCCTCTAAAAAGGCTTTCCAGCGTGGACAGTCTGCATTTTTGTCATAGTCAACAGGGCTGATTTGTGTGATCATATATTTCTTATCGTGTGGTACAAGCTCACCAGTCTCTAAGTTAATGACTCCGTTTTGACAGTTAAATAACATCATGTGTGTATCAAGCTCCCTTTTAGCAACCGCAACCATTGGTCTTAAATCTTTGACACTATTAAGCATGACATTTCGGCTTTCACACCGTTTTGCCCATTTCAATATTGCTTTTTGCTTCTCTTCGTCTAACTCCTTAAATCCTTCGTCGTATAGCTTTCGAAACGTTTCCGCTGCTAATAGCTCTATTTTTTCGCACTCATCGACACACCATGTCTTGCCATCCCATAACAACCATCCAAGTTCTTTGCAGTAGCGGATCGCTTTTCCCATGTGACTCTTCATCCTTTCTGCGTTTCCAAGTTCTGTTAAATGATAGTCTGATGCTTCAACTTCTGCTAGAATGTTTTCTTCCTTTTTTCTAGATTTCTTTTCTGTAGCAATGCTGCTATCGTTGTACTCACTAACGCTAACAGAGCATTCGCTAATTGCTTTATCTATTTGTTGTGCACCATACGTGGAGTCACCACGCTGTGAGTCCCATTTGTCCCTCATCAATGCTGATGATCTAAAAATCGAGTCCATTCTCACTGCATCACGGTCTGTCCAAAATGCCAAATGGTTGCAAAATGCCATGTCGCTTGCAGAATGGTCGTCATCTATGTGGTGACCATTGTACAACGCTCTAATGACTTCGCCTTTGCGACTAGCAAACATACGGTCTAAAAGCTCTCTATCACTTAAATCAGCAATCGAACTTCGATGTGGATTACCAGAATGCACTTTTTTAGGTTGTTGCTTTTTATCTATATAAAGTCCAAACACCTCACGCATCGCATCTGTGCGATTTGCTACTACATCACCATTTACTTTGTTTCCAGTTACTGTGAAATAACGCCCATGTCGGTAAATCTCCAACCCTAGTGCTGGATTCTTTTTACCTGTCCCGTGACCTCGTAACGGTAACTTTCCTTTAATAATGATGTGTAACCCTTCGCCTGATGGAGACAACTCTGTATAACTGCTCAATCTATCCATAACGTCTTTTGCAAGATCAGAATAAGTACCATCCTTAATGCAATGGTCTATGTCAACGCCAACAAACTCATCATTTTTGGTAAAAACAAACCCTATCCCATCAAATCCACCAGCATCATAGGCCATGACAACATCATCAAAGCTTGACCATTGCTCGGGCTTATCGGTTGCAGCTTTGTTGCGATTTACTTGATATGGCACTTTACTTATCCTGTCGCCACGCATCTCTTTACGCCACAATATCCATTGCTTGCACTGTCGCAACTCCTGTGGGATATTTTCAAAGTTATATTGAGCCACGCTTTCCCTCCTCTCTCGCTATGTATGGGAGGAGCCGTAGGCCCCTCGTCTCAAAATGGCAGGTCTTCGTCACTCACTTTGACAACCTCTGTTTCTAATGGTGCAACATCGGACTTCATGTATTTTTCAACCGTTGCATACTCTCTTCCCTGATACTCTCGTTTTCCAACTTGGATGCGCAAGCACTTGTTGAGCATTGTTTTCGCCCATTCCTCATGCGTCTCAAATTGCATATCTTTTGGAAGGTTTGCCGCCTTACCTACTTGCAGAAAGCGCCATTCTGTCTCGTCTGATACGACAAAGTTATCGAAACGCACTTTCAACCCTTTGCATTCTTGGTCAACATCATCACGAATCTCATAGTCTAAAATGATCATTTTTTTACCCGTCGAGGTTGTCGTTTGCTCATAATTTTGTACAAATACCTCATACTCGCCATTTTTAATCTCTACATCCAACTTGTCATAATCCATTTTCAACATTTAGAATCACTCCAATTTTAGTTTTTTGTTAACCGCTCGTGAGCGGCTTTCATATATTTCAACTCGAATTCATCGATCTTCTTGCTCATTTTGAATTCGATTTGATCAAGTTTCTTCCGTTGTTCATCGTCGTTCTCAACAATTACTTTGATCTTTTGTAGCAACGCTTGTCGTTCTGATTCCTCCTCGGCTCGCACGTCAGCACCTAACTCTAGCCATTTATATAACTTAGACCCAACAGAGGGTGTGAGCCGCAATTCTTCGTGTGTAAATAACATGGTATTGTCTTTTGTAGCCTTTGCTTTATTGTCCATACCGAGAGCGAAATTCAGCATGAATTCGTACTCCATCTCATCCTTTTGCATCGGTTTGGTTCCCACTTTAACTGGTTGCACTTTACCGTGTGGGGTAGTCTCCATCACGTATTCTTGTTTAGTGCGCAACGTTGCGATAATATGCACATCGTTGCGTGTCAAAGTTTTAACCAGTTTAGTGGTTTCAGACGATAATTTGCCCCAGTTTTGAAATGAATTTCCTGTCATACTTGCATGCTGATCAACGATCCCGCCTTCGCCCTGCCAATTGTGGGATAGACTATCAATGATGATGACTTCCGTCCCTGCCTCCTTGAGAGCTTGTACTGCTTGCTGGTAACGATCTGTCGTGTAAGGAGGTTCGAAATTTATATGAAGGAACTCACCAACACGCTCATCCTCTTTGCCAAATGTAACATTTGCGTATAACATGCTTCGCTTATGCTCTGTATCAACGACACCCACTTTGCTCCAGAGTGTGGATTCGTCTGCATCAGGATACGCTTCTTTCATCAGTCCTAGCGCAATCATGAGCGCTCCCACAGTCTTACCACTACCAGACGGACCAATTAAACCAATGACCGCCTTTTGTTTTTCCCGTCGTGCCTTTTGCACTTTGAACATCATCAACCCACTCCAATCACATTCGTAATCTCATAGTCTTCTGATACAGCACGCATCTCGTCTGGTGACATTCCTTCGACTTGTAGTAAAGCCAACTTGTCTAGCATTGAATCATCTTCATTTTCAAAGTTCCCTGCCACTTCAACACGTGTCTTTAGCTTCATCGTCACTTCTACATCAACGCCGTATTTCTTCATTAGTAAATCACTCCTTGTCGTCAAACAACCCGGTAACTTCAATATCTTGCCGTACATACACACATGCCTTTTTTGCAATAGGCTCAAAATGTACTTTAGTTTCCCCGTCTTCGTTCCAAATTGAGAGACAACAGTTTGAGAAGTAGACGTGATATTCCTCTTTTCCTAAGTCAACCATGGCACCGTGTTCTTTTTGCAACACATCTATCGCATAGCCCCAATTCATTTTTTCTTTTGCGGTCATCTGATTCACCCCATATCAATTTTATAGGTTGTTTTTGCTGGCTCGATGATGACACCTGCAACCTCTTGCCCGTTTTCGTCAATTGCTGTTAGCTTCCCGTCAATATCAACCACGTTTAATGATTTTTTAAGATCAGACCACTTCACTTCCTCTTTCACTTTCACGTATTCATCCATCCCAGCCGCCTTAACATGCTCCAACAGCTTGTCCTTATCCTTTGCGACCGGTGCCGCCTTGCGTGTTGTGCTCTTGGACTTACCGTGTGGAGTACGCAAGGTTTTCGCACTCGGATCATCTTTCAACGTCCGCATATGATATTCAGTCACTAGAGATTCTAAATTCCCAATAGAAACATTTATAGGCTCCAATTCTTCCTGTTCCCACGCGGTGATGCGCTCTTTTTCTTGTTCAGCAATCTCTTTGATGTTATTTTTTTCATCATTTAGCACTGCAAGCTTTCGAAATACCCAGTTCAGTTGCGATTGGTCGTTCACTTCAAATTTTTCCTTCTCTTCTCGAAGCTCTTTCATCTCATACATTTGCAGCTTATTCATCTCTCCGTGCCTCCCTTACCTTTTTAATTGCATCTGCCATTTCACTTCGTTCCTGCATTTCTTCCTCAGATACCCTTGATATATCTTCTGGAGTTTTACAAAGAACTGCGATCATCAAACACAGCACCAAACTTCCAATCACAACCCAAGTATTACCCACGTCATCCTTTTCCAAAGAGCACCACCTACCTCGGGAAAGTATTTATATGCTATTTTTAAGTAACTTTTAGCTAAAAAAAAGTTCCGCTGGATCGACATCTAATATTTCCGCAATCTTTTTCGCGTAATCCACCGTCATTCTTGATGATCCATATTCAAGGTGAGCATATCCGCTAGGAGATTTAAAACCTAACTTCGCTGACATTTCAACTATACTATACCTTCTCTCTAACCTCGCCTCTCGTAACTTCTTATTCATATCATCCACCTCAAAAAATGCTAAATTTAAGTAACTAATGTAAGTATACATGCTAAATTTAAGCATGTCAACCGATTTCCGAAAAAATTCTACCGTATTTCAGTAAAATGTGTTAATATATATTTATAAACGTTATTATATATTCATAAGCGATATTGTAATAATAATTTACGTCTCGGAGGCAAT
This sequence comes from Bacillus sp. FSL W7-1360, assembly GCF_038592975.1. NCBI lineage: Bacteria > Bacillati > Bacillota > Bacilli > Caryophanales > Bacillaceae > Bacillus > Bacillus sp. FSL W7-1360. Next base: position 1,193,718 of record NZ_CP151950.1, read on the forward strand.
GTAAATGGGGATTTTATCCAAAAAACTAAAGATGCTGAGAGAAAACAAAGGATGGAGTAAAGCACTGACAATGAGGAAACTCCACCTAAACGCTCTGTCCACTTATGCCAACTGGGAATACGACAAAGCCAATCCCAGCCCTGAAATGCTCGTGCAGATTGCTGACTTATATGATGTATCAGTTGACTATTTGCTCGGCAGAGTCGATGATCCAAAAGACCGTGTGCATAAAGTTTTATCAAAGCATGCAGAGTCATTAGAGGCATTGACAGAAGACGAGATAGAACATATTCTTGCGGAATTACAACGGTATAGAGAAATCAAGAAAAAATTCTCAAAAACATAAAAAAACGGGTTTCTCATTTATATGAGAGGAAACCCGTTTTTTTATGTTTATTAACTAGGAACATTAACCCGTCCGCTTAATACCTCTATAGCAATATCTGACGTTAACACCACGACGGATAGCATAAACAATAGTTGCGATGCATATTTTAGTCGTTTCATGCAATATCCCCCTCCCCAGATCCTTCTTTCAAGGACTCAGCCATCCCTCTGTACTTCATGGAAAACTGTTCTTGCCCTTTTTTCTCATAAAACTCGGCAACCCTGCTACTTATCTCTGCTGCGGCAAATTTAAAACCACGCTCAATCAGTTCATCTATGCATCGGTTAACCTCTTCTTCGTTGTGCTCTTCGTGCAAACAGCTTAACACACGCGCCCTCAATTCATACTCTCGATCACTATACTTTTCCGCTAATTCCCATCCGTGATCTTTTAATTTTCCTGCTTCAATACTAGCTGATTCGGATGCGTATTTTAAATCCGCTAATTCGATCATAGCAGTATGAGCAAAAGGAGACCCCATAAAAACATCTTCATTAAGAGCTTTTTCGTACATTTCTTTCGCTAAAATCTCATTTTGAGACCTAACAAAATTTTGAGCTTTTGCTTGATAAATGTATCCTTTGTATCGAGGGATAGCATCAGACTTAATTAATAAATCTTCGTAGATACTATTGGCCACATCTATTTCTCCACGTTCTGACTCAATCCCACCGATTAAAAGTAAACAATCAAACACTTTATTGAGGAGAGATATATCTTCGAAAACACCTTTAGCATTATCTAGATAAGTCCGAGCTTTACTATGTTTCGACATGTGATACAAAACTTGCCCCACACGAAAATAATGCTCCCCGACCAAATGAGCCTCCTCGATACAATGCAGCTTTTCTTCTGCTCTTTCATACATTTCCAAAGCATCTTTATAATGCTTTTGTTCAAACAAATTTTTGGCATGTTGATAACGTCGGAAATATGTAATCCGGTCATCATCATAAACACCACTTTGTTCCAACGAGCAATTAATTTGTCTAATCATTCCGTCATACTGATCATTGACAAGATCAAAGAAACGACGATCAAAATCCTCGCTCTGTGCGATTTTTAGGAGTTCTCGAGCTTCCTGAGCTAACAATACAGACCTCTCGAAATTTTTTGTTGAAATAGAGCGATACCATTCATCACATAAATCTCCTAGATCAACTGTCTTCATATCTTTAACCTCTGCCATATTCTCCCCCTTTTCCCTATTCAAAACACCATAAATCATCTCCGAAAAATAAAATCTGAATGACCATTCATATACGTCTATTTTACCACAAAATTCAAAGTGCGCCAAGCGAGCGATACGATCATTCGTGCGCCTTTTATCGACAAACAATGATCCTGAGTATCTCTTTTTGTCGAATAAAACACCGTTACAACTGCAATTTTAGTCATGCCATATACAATAAGTAAAAAAATGCAAGACAAGTCACGGAGGAAAAAACAGGATCATACGTTCTTATATAATGATATTTTATCAAAATGCATGGTTAAATACAACCAGTAAAATTTTATGTTTTATTTGTGTCATAAGTGGACATTTACTATGCGAAAATTAACCAACTCCAAAAAAATAGAGCCTGCACATGGCAAGCTCAACTGTGGATTAGTCCTTTATTTTCCATCCACCATTTTTCTTACAACCCAAGTATCTGTTTTTTCTTCATCTCGAATTCTTCTTGTGTAATCACTCCATTATCAAGAAGCTGCTTGAATTTTAGTATTTCATCAGCCTCACTCGTACCTGATTTAGAATCCGGTAAACTATGATCCTGACCTGAAGATTCGCTACACATTACTTGTAGTACTGATAAACATTCCTGTGCTAATGTAAAATCTGTCTTGTATACAAAGCTGCTTTTTTTGGTTGGTGTTTTAATAAAGTTAATGTATGTAGTAGGGGTCGCTATGCTGTTTAATGTAATCCTTATTTTCAGGCTATCACAAGTTGCCTTGCTTTTCTTACTACCTGTAACACCGCCAACTACTGCTCCAACGCCGCCAAAGAGAATCCCACCAGCCACTGCTCTTCCCAACCCTCCTTTAGTTATAGATGATCCATCTTCTAACAGCTCAAAATCTATAACATCAGTGAAATTATAAATCTTAGGCTTTTTTTTGCCACCAAAAAAACCATCAGGAATAAGCCATTGCTTTTTATTTTCATCAATCTCTAAATAAGAACCAATTTTCTTTGTCGCAACAAAGGTTTTCAGCGCATTGGAACTTTTCTCTTTTTCCTGCAAAACGGCTTGTACCTGTGACGCGGTCATTTTTTTAATAGGAGTCATCGCTGTAAAACCGCATTTTTTAAAACACTCGGGACATACCCATTCTTTGTTTGCAATTTGGAACCTGAGTAACCCGACTTGCTTGCTGCAAATTGCACAATCAGCTTTTAAATCAAAGAATCCCATTTTACTACCCCTTTCGCTTGTATATATCACATAAACCTACACTTTTTTACACTATGATGATAAATTATATAGTAAGCGCTGTCAAGACATACGCATTTTGCACACCGAAAATACACTTGACGCATCCCACACACTGCATGTATACTGAACTCAAGAGATGCATAAACTAAAAATGACCACAGGTGCTCATAACACCCATGGTCTGCAATAACCGGACTCCCTAAGAGGGACAGCCGCTTAATTTGAGGTACACAACCACCCTACTACGTTAGCAGCGCTTAAGGGTGGTTATTTCTTGTCTCGCGATGTAATTGACACAATCAAACCGCCAAAAACAAACATAAGCATCAGCGCTTCAAATGTTGTCATCACGCAACACCTCCCTTCTATGGGAAGTGCCGTCACCCTTAAAAATCCGTATGTTATTGCCTGTTCAGTATAGCACAGTGAAACTATTTTTCGCAAACGCTATCAAATGTGTGGTATAATGTTTGTAATAGTGGTTACCCCCACTTTGATAGCGTCGGCTTTTGTCGGCGTTTTTTGTTTTTTTCGGTGAACAGTCAGATACCGATGCAACAACTCTGTGGACTACCCATGAACATTGATTGTTTATTCCACGCATACTAAAATCCCCCTCGTCAACAACATGCAATGACGACAGGGATCAACTGTGGATTATTGCTCTTCCTTCACTGGCTCCAAGAATGGATAGCGCTTGCCTTGTGCCTTTTCTTCGAGGTATTCGTCAAGGAATTCTTTATCGACTGACCCATCTTCTGGTACCAAGTCCAGATGCTCATACTCCCAGATAGTTTGAGTTTTACCAGGTCCTAGAGGATTTTCATCATAGTTAAAGTTCAACTTGAATTTTCCGCTGTCCGTTAATGTTAATTGAAAGCTTGTCCAGACTTCCCCAAATTCTTCTTGATAATCGGTCTTAAAATCACTAATGCAGAAGGAAAGTTCGCAAATTAATTCATCAAAATCTTCTTCTGGGAATTGAAACTTCTCCGTGATAGCCATATTGTATACCCATTCTCCTGTCCCGAGTGAGCGATAGTAAAAAAAGAATTTTTGAGCACCTTCGCTATCTTCTTGAGCATAAAACTTCAATTCTGTCCACTCTTCAGGAATCATAGCCACAATCAAATCAGCTAACTTCTGATAGTATGATTCTACTTGTGTCTCCATTTCTTTCATCCTCCTTAATTATTTGGTAAGATATCTGTTTTCCATGGTCGATCTCCAGCTTTATGTTTTACAATAAACCTTACGGGTCGCTGTGAATCTCCCTTATATACCGGTTTAATCTTCACTTGAACTTTATCAGGTGGCACTTTATCCAAGGAGCGTTTCCAATCATTTTCCAGCTTTTTATACGCCCCACGATTCACATTCGCATTCATCGGCACAAGATTATCCAAGTCGCCAGAGCCCTTGAAGATCGACGCAATCAAATGTCCACCATCATCATTAGGCAAACGGTCTTTTCCACCTACATTTCTTTGTGCGTATTGGTTACGCTTCGCGGTTCCAAGCGATAAATCAGCATTTACTTCCGCAATTCTTCCGCGTGTATCTGTCTTATATTGATGCCCTACTTTATTTACATATTCCACATTTGGCTTCAACGCTTTTTTACGACCAACACGCGTATAATGATCCCCATATTTTACATGTCCGCTTGCTTTAGACACATCCGCAACCTTATCAGCATTCTTCGCACCTTTGGAAACAGCTTTAACGCCTTTAACAGCCGGAACCACAATTCCAGCCAGCGCAAGCCCACGCTCCCACGGTTCTAATTTCCGTCCTGTGATTGGATCGTATCCCGTAAATGCTTCAACTCCAGACTTAAGATTGCTCACGCCTGGGGTAAAATCTGCCGCCATTGACGTATCATCAAGCGACCAGGACCATTCAAATTGTGATGTTGATTTGCCCCAATCATCTGAGTGATATTTTGTTTGCTCCTTTGGTTGATTCACCATGTGGGATGCTTCATACGCGGAAGACGCGTTACTTAAATCTACACCATTATCTTTCAGCTTCATCGCCTCTCGAATCTGCCGCAAATACATAGATTGCGCCGTGAGCGGCATCGCCTCACCTATATAATACCATTCTGGGACTTGCGCTTCCATCACGCTTCGTGGTCCGCCATTGTACATAAAATCAATTGGAAACGCCGCATGCATTTCTGCGCCGGGACTTGGTTGGTACACACCGTTTGTCACTGCTGTTTGGATGATTCCTTGCGACACTGGACGTCCGACATGCGCATCAAGTTCTTTTGCAAGTGCTGCAACCACTGCTGGATTCACACCCATTGCTGCGAGGTTATACAAGACTGATACCATCCGTCTCGTGTCTGGATCGGATGATGATGTGAGGTTAAGTAACGTGTCGTCACTCCAACTCACTTTAGGCGCTTCTTTATGTAACTCATACTCGCTGAAGTGATTGCGCACATCATTAAGGTTTACACCTTTCAAAAATGGTCCTGCTCCTGACCATTCGACAGCCTGTTTAATGATCGCTTCTAGCTCAGCTCTCCCGGCGACGATTTCTTGAAATAGCTCAAAACCTTCCGCATCAAGCTTATTTAAACCTTCTGCCACACTCTCTGCATGTTTCTTTGATGTTTCCGCTTGGTTGTACACGTTCGTTAGATCAAATTTTCCAAGGTTCACCATGCCGCTTGCACGTGCTACCAGTGCTTGAATATTTTTTTCGCTTGTTTCCATCCATTGTTCATATTTATCAATATTATACGGTACCAAATTCGCCCAGAAGTCGTAAGATACAAGCCCTTTTTCATTTGACTCAAATTCTAATACATACCTTTGAAATGTCTCTAATTTTTCAATGAAACGATGCAGGTGCGCCCTAATTGCTTGAATGACAGGTAACTGTAATTCTCTATGATTCGCAACGAGTCCGTCTGCGCCTTCCCCTGAAATGGATCCTTCCATGTCGACCACAAACGTGATTTTTCGTTCCATTCCCTCGTAGAAGTCCAGATAATTTTGGTATTTTTTTATGAGTACAGTCGTATCCGTCATGACTCTTTCAACATCAAGAAACCTCATCCATTATGCCTCCTGTTTGTTGTCTCATGTTGATCTTAGTTTTGTGCCAAGGTCGCGGTCTAACGCTTCATATTCTTTGACTGTTTCGCCCAACTTGCGTTCCATTTCATATACAGCGTTTACATGTTGGGACAATAGGTTATCCAGTCCTTCATTTTCTTCGCCTACAACCGTCATCGTATCAAGTTCGCCTGCTTGAATATCTACGGCTTCAATTTCAAACACGCCCGCTGACTGTTCTACACCTTTGAGCGCATAAAGCACTTCTTGGACATTAATTTTAATTTCCATTTACTCTCACCTACTTGCGGCCTCCTGTGCAGCGCGTTGTTTTTGTTTTAACATACTGATTCGATCTTCTCTGTCATACACTTTTGCGCGATCCGTCTGTATTTGTGAAGCTAAATCATCTCGTTCATCATTAACCGCTTGAATCATTTCTTCTACTCTTTCAACCGCTTTTTCGTGTAATTGTCGTGCTGTTTCTCGTTCATCTTCGTGTGCTTCCGCGTGCGTTCCATGTGAGCTTTCATTGTCGGTTTCTGGCTCGTTTATGAAAGACTCTTGCGATTCTAGTTCGCGCTTCTCATCCATCAATTCATTTCGGATGTCGAGTAAATCTGCGCGCTGATCCTTGGCAAGCTCAATCGCACTTTGTAGCGATGCAATGTCCATAGTAAGCATTTCAATTTTGTAAGAATAGCCGCTCATGACACCCTCTCCTAAAGCATTGATTTATCTTCATATATGGTAGGTAAACACGTCGCTACTTTTGTATTATAGCGCACGTTGAAAGCGGTGCCAAGAGATAAGTAGATTTTCATATGTAAATAGGGAATCTCTCTTTCTCACGATCAAGAATAATTGGTTTAATCAAAAAGAACCCCCATTCCCAAGAACGAGGGTCTACTCCACATGGTTATTCGTTGTTCTTCAATTGTTTTATCTCTTCTTTTAAAGATTTGATTTCGTTGATTAGCACTTCTTGGTTATCCAACGATTTCTCTAACAATTTTGTTTGGGTGATTCGAAAGTTTTCTGCATTCTTAAATGCACGTTCGTTGGTTTCAACAGCTCTTTTGTTAGACTTCTGTGCTTTAACCACTAGTAAAAATGCTGCAATAACAATTACGATTAAGGAAATAAGTAAAACCAGTAACGCTAGAAGGATATACTCCCCCACTAGATCCCCTCCTTATTAAAGTGTTAAAGTAAATTCATTTTAACACAACTAAAAGAAGAACACATTAGTTTATCTTTTTTTACTGTTTAACCACTCTCATTATCCGAGAAAATGACTGCTAACAAAGCAGCGACAGCGGCGGCGGCACCACCAATGATGACTTTAAAGAAACCTCCCAATAATAACGCTACCAAAGCAACTATCGCTACTAATAACGCAATTATAGCTACTATAACTACAGCTGTCTCAAGTATAGGTTTCATAAGATCACCGAAGTTTATTTCATCCACTTCGAATCTTTCCAACGTATACACTCCATCTGCGACTTTTCGTAAAACTTCAATAGTAATCAGTTTCACTGCGTCCTCTTTTGCATCTAACAAACTAGCTCTTGCCTCAATGACTTCACCGAAAAATCCACCCGTTATGTCTCCAATTAAATTATCTGCCTTTTCAGTACCAGACATATCTGGAAACGCATCTTTGATCATTTTGTTGATCTGAGTATATACCTCATCTTGAAAGACTTTTCCTGGGGTAGAATTTGCTTTATCTAAATCCCAATGTTGATCACCTGGAGTTTGAAAGAATAATTTCCCGGTCAATGTGCCTTTAATAGGACCTATACGCATCTTATACGACTTGGAATACTCTTTGTACAAACCTATTTCTTTTTCTTCGTGAGTATACACCTCATCTAAATCAGCCCACGGAGAAGCGATTGCATAATATTTACGCGCATTCCTATCAATACTCTTTGCACCTTTATCCCGACCAGAATTAATATTATTATCAATCTCGATACGTCCAGCACCAGAACCCAGGCTAATAGTAGAGATTTGGTCAAAAGACCAGTTACGTGGTAACGGTGATCCCAAATTGCCACTGAATCCTGTAGACATACCTGCAACAAAACTATGTGTTGCTAGTCCTTGCTCCCCGACCTGGATACAAGCACTCCTCGGACCGTATATACCAATCTTATACCTATTTTTTAAGACTTCTTTTGCCCGATTGATACCACGAAAGTGTGGGATGATGCTGCCCGTAATCTCATGACCGAGAACGTCAAAGTCCACAGCAAAGTAGATCGTTGTCCCCTCAGGAAAACCATAATCTATAGCGTGGTTATACGCGTCTTGATAAGCATTAAAACCTTGATCATGTGAAAAGTTCGATGCGCTTCGACCATTCAACTGATAAATAGGATAAACAGCCATACCTGCATCTATGATTGTTTTGAATTCTCCTGGTTGTAATTTCTTGTTAAGACCGCCAGGAACATTCGAAAGGTATCGCCCAACGTGTGTATAACCATTGTTAACCAACGTTTGCGCTCTCGCCCTCGTGACCTCTGTAATACAGTCACACGCCGTACCTTTACGGGTAGGATCACCAGTACTAATCAACAAGGATAACCATGTGCGTCGATCAGCAACACCTGTGGAATCGAGCATCACAAAACGCTGAAAGCCTGAAATTGTACTCGCTAATTGGCTAGTATATGTTGTGTTAAGCGTGCCTGCATTTTCATTATTAAATGTCACAGCGTATTTTAATAGTTGCACAAAACGTCCGCTATCGCCTTGGCGTAACGTCGGTAGTCCAGCCCGTGTTGCAGGACCAACTGTACCAGTTTGTTGAGATGCTGGGATACCCATTTCTGTTTGCAATCCATATATAAGTGCTTTATTGGTTTGACGTTGGTAATGACCATCACACGGCGAGACACCCGATGTACGATAGTAACGGTTATTCAATTGACGCTGAATTTCGCGTATTGTTGAGTCTCCTCCTGGTGTTAATCGGTAAGCATCCATAGTCAAAAATGCCTTAAACACATATGCATATACTTTACCATTTGCTATTGGCAAATTAGCATCTGTTTGGAGGCGTTGTACCGCTATCTTCGTTTTCTCGGTGAAATCCCCATCAAACCCACCTGGATTGTACCCCTTACACCAACAGGCACCTTGCAGGATCTTTGTTATCATTCTTCCTTTTTCCGTGTCAGGCACAGACCCCAGTTCCATTTCTCCCCACGCTTTGTAGCGTGCCTCTGTAGATGGTCCAAAATTATTGACTGGTTTTGATATTCCTAGTTCAATTTGTAGCGCTCGTGTTAATGCGTAAACAGTTGTCCATCCTGTTTTACCAGTCATAGGAATCTCTTCACCAAATTTATCACGATGAAATCGCGCATAATGTTGATTGAGCCAGCTTTGTACTTCTAACACCAATCGATCCATTTTATTTCCTCCTCAAAATTAATATTGGTTAAAATCATTTCAAAAAACTCACAGATTATTTCTTTACAGCTACCTGTGAGCTTGTATACAAAAAATTAGTTTTCGACTTCTTCAAAGTCATTCGCTGATAAATTGAAAGAAACTGCGTGTTTGATCTCTTGTTTTTCGTAATCTTCTTCATAAATTTTATCAATATGTTCTGATAGTTCTTCTTTAGTATCATGCAGAGAGACAGTTTTACCATCTTTATAATACACAATCGACATCATTTTATTTAAATCTTCTTCTTTTACCTTAAAAAATTCTTCATCCGAAAAGCAAATCTGATACTCACCATCAACATTTTGAAACTTTAGGTCTAGCATAATAATAAAAACTCCCCTCTATAAATTAATATACTTTCACTTTAAACTAAGTTTAGCATTCAAATGCACAAGCTTTGCACACATTTTGCCTATGATGTCTATAAAATATATACTCTTATTTTCGATTTGAATTGAAATGACTTTCTCTTTCGTTTAAAATGATCTTATCATCTCTAGGAGGTCGAAAATGAGCAAATACAAAATTATATCTTTTGTTTCCCTCATATTTTTAACGTTTGGGGCTGTGGGATACTTTTTACTAGAAAGTTCATTCCATAAAACAACAGAGGAGAATAATATTCAATCCTCTACCGAACCTAACCAAAAAACTACTAGTTCATATAAAGAAAATAATACAGCGGAAGTCGTCATTTCCGAAAACACCGAACCATTTATTGGTACACACTCTGATGATGCAGTATATTCACACCAAGATATATATAATGAGGTACACTGGATGACTCATCAGAAAGTGCATTCAGAGGACAAGCACAGAAGTGTGGAGATTACCCCTGAACATCTCGAACGAGTTTACCAAGAAGCAAAAAAGGTCGACGATGAGATGGATGAATTAAACGTCAGTATTAAAAAACGGTTGTCCTTCATCATTGATTCCCTTGAACAATGGCGAGAAGGAGACTTTTCAAATGCCGTAGAGGTACACAATACCATTTGGGAATGGTTAGGCAGTTCTGCAGATAAAAAGACCGGAAAAGCCTTAAGGTTGTACACAGAAGAAGAAGAGGAACTCTTTATTGAAGCTAACTTTATAGACTAACCAAATTCTCCCTCTAATTCCACAAACTAAAAATTGCAGGCTACTCTATGTTAAAAGTAACCTGCGATTTTATTAATGGTTATGCCAGGGTGTGTACACAACTATAAATTTCCCTGGACTCGGACGTCCAGTCACCCTATTTCCCATAAACATTATTTCCCCACGCATTCTACGTTTGCGGACATTTGTGATCTTATAACTTTCTCTTCGTACGTTATTACCGCTTGGCTCTACCAATAATGATCCCGTACGTCTTGCAATTACCCCGTTTGCATCCACAAGGTACACATATGTTGTAAAGCCAAAATTAACGCCCCCGTGTCGCTCTCCTTCCGCTGTAATTACCACAGCCGTTCCTTGAGACTTAATGCAAGCAGCCAAAGAGTATGCATCCGATCCATCTCTGAGACGATCATATCCACATCCCATTCCATTACCTCCTTCATATGATTATATTTAATTTTAACCTGGCATCGCTGCGTGAATGCACAAGCTTTGCACACGTTTCTATAGGCAAAAAGAAAAACCGAATCACATAAATTCGGTTTGATACGTTACATTTATAATTGTAATGCAAGCAATACTGTGGATTGCATACATCTATGCAAAACACGTTTATTTTATCTTCGACTTCACGTGTTCCACAATCTTTTCGCTATCATCAAATGTCATTGTCAAATGGTATTCCGTATCCTCGCCATTTACAGCGGCGTTGAGATCACTGATTAACTTATATAGCAACTGCAAAGAAGGCTCATCATAATGACTCTCAACCTGTAAAACTAGCGCTCCAGCATTATTTAAATCGTTCACAAGATTTGACTCTTCAACGACATTCTTCAGTTCAGCCAAGTCTAAAACAATGGATTTCCAATCATTATCACTTTGTGCTGTACTTGCTGCTGAAAAGTCTGTCCCCTCAGAAGTCAAATCACCCAATTTTTCCGTTGCGTTGCTTAATAGCTCTACTGCTTGGTCTTTTTGATCATCTTTAAACAAGACATCTAATTCGTATTTCTCATACTTTGGCTGCAAAGAAAAAGCATAGGCATCATTTTTGTATTTACCCTCAACACTCTCATCAGAAGGCGTTGAATCAAATTCATGTTCTAACATCGTTGTTAACTTTGGTTCTAACACAGTTGATTTTGTCTCAGCGTTTGCATTTACTACAACAGTAATACTCAACGCCACAGTGGCAACACATCCCACAGCTAATAGCATACCTTTTTTCACGATGATCCCACCTCTGTTTTTAGTCCTGCTAAATCAGTATAACACAGTGGAATTTTCAAATCAAAAATAATTAGATCAATCAGGCAAATAATAACTTTGTTCCAGATGCTTTTTCGCGTTACCTTAGGTAAAATAAATTTTCTTAGATTCTACACTTGTGATAACTTTTCCTGAACTATTAAAGAAGGTGACTTTTACGTAATATGTCCCCTTCAACTTTGGGTTCACCAGAAACCTAGTAATTGCTATACTTGCATGAAATGTTCCAGTAACTTTTGAATAGGAATTAGTCTCTCGATGAACTATTGTACCACCTGGTTTTTTAAGTTCAAATCTAATACTTTTAACATTTTTTGGATTATAAGGCGCAAGATTAACCTCCAGATCAATAGATGTAGCTTTAGGACCATAATATGTTGCATCAGTTTTTACATAAGCCATTTTTCTTATTTCCCCTTTCATTCATTTTTTTGTTTAGAGGACGGCAAAAGCCGCCCTAGATTTGGTTCGTTACTCTTATTGATGTCGGAATGTGCGTGTGTTCTGATAATACGTTTTACCTTCCGATACAATTTTCAAACGAACACGCATAGAAGCCGAAGACTTTCGAACATTTGTGAATGTAACACCATAATAGGGATCACCCAAACCTGCCCCAGGAACATTTGTCCTCGTTCCTACTGTCTCCCATTTTCCATTAGTCAAGCGCTGCAAATAAATGTTAAAAGAATGACGTACCTTATCTGAAGTACGGTAAGCTACTCTTCCAGAAATCTCCACGCTGTTATTTGAACGAGAATGATAGACCGTATAGTGCACCGTTCTGTTAAGATCAAATTTACCACTAACTTGCTTAGACATAGTAACACCTCCTTTTTTTAATATTACAGAGAATATTCAATCGAAACGCACACACTTTGCACAAACATTTAGCGCCATCCAATCTTTTCTGCCACAGATTTAATAAACTCATTCTTATACTTTTGAGCAGTGTTACGATGCATATTGTTCCTCTGAGCTACGCCATCCCACGTTAGTTTGTTGCGTCTCCAGTAGCGATCTTTAATGACATTTTGATAGTCGCACGGTAGTTCTTGATATGCACTTTCAATCGCTTGTACGATTTCTTCCAAATTGCGTAGTCTCTTGGTCATCACCACTGTGGATTGCTCTCGATCAGTAATGCCGTCTATTTTTTCTTTTATATCTAAAATTTCTTTCTTTGTGTCTTTCAACCGTCTGACTTCCTCTTCAATATGTTTAAATGTCACTGGATGTAACTTTGCTGTTCTTTTGTTCATTCCATACCCTCTACAACTTATTTTTAAAAATAATACCCTACCGCATAAAAGGCGATAGGGCATACTCTATATCAGTTTCGTGTTGGTAACTCTGGACATCCTACTACAATATCAATCATGCGTTGTACAATATCGTCTTCGCCATCTCCATACTCCACAGCTAGGATTGCCTTATACATCCCTGGTTTGTCTGTCTCAAATTCATCAATAAACACGTACATTTCATCCGTAATATCAGTTCCATCTATATCAATAGCCTTGTAGTACTTCTCTAAAATTTCAATTGTATCTGCTCCAATCGGCACACAAACAATATCGGGACCTTCAATAACTGGTAACCCTGCCTCTTTCGCAAAAGCTGTCCCCGACATAAATACAAATAATACTGCAACCATACTTAAAAACGTCTTCTTAAACATGAAAATCTCTCCTTTTGTTAAATAAATTTTAAACACCTTACACAATAACATTTCCCTCTTAAACTCTCAAGCTATTTACGCGTGATGCGCGCTCCCGTACTTGGCGCTACATAAATATTACGCCGACCACGACTTGTGTTGATCGTCACAACATCTTTTTGCGGTCGAGCAAGTACCTCATATGTCAGTCCACCAAACCGACTCGGTGTAAGCGACCAATCACTGTTTTTAGCAATAGGTGCTACACTTAAACGATACGTTCGCCACGTCTTAGCATTAGATGGCAATTGTACATACTCTTTCGTTGCTCGTGCCGTGCGTGCTGTAGATGTTGCTTGTGTTGTTGTGCCGCCACCTGCGCGACTAAAATCTACATATTGCGTATTAGCTGTGATATACAAACCGCTACGTAGTTGATACATCTTACTACCGTTTACCGTTAATTCACGCGTTACAGTAAACACCTCGCCACGACTAACTGTTTGATGTCGTGCACCCCAGTCTGGGCGGTCATAAGTCCACAGGCTTGATGCCTTGACCGTTACTTTTCCGATGCTATTGCTACTTGCCCCACCTTTTTTCACTCGCTGTGGATTAGACTTGTTTGGTCTGGTAGATGGCTTGCCAAAATAAGCTAAAATTCCTTCTGCAATTGCTTCACCTTGCGCTTTTAATTTAGCGTCATCTCGCAACGCTCTAATATCCAATGCGGAGTCCATAAACCCACCCTCGGTCAAAATTGCGGGCATACGCGTCTCACGAGTGATATGCAAATTAGACTTTTTTAAACCGCGATCGCGCAAGTCCATAGCCCGCACAATCCGTGTGTGTACCTCTCGTGCTAGACGCTCTGCATTTGGATAACTCCCTGTCTGCGTAAACGTCTCAACACCGCCGTGATCGCCCCATCTGCTGTTAAATGCATTGTGATGCACCGACACATATACATCTGCACCCCACGCATTGGCACGATCTGTACGCGCCCGTAACGGTACGTCTGTTTTGCCGCTTGCGTCATCCGTGCGCAATACCTCTACGCCGTTTTCTTTAAGCATATGCTCCGCGGCGCAAACTACCTTGTTGTTAAAATCCCACTCATACTCGTTGTCAGGTGACCGCTTACCCGGTGTTGATCCACTACCGCCATGTCCTGCACAGATTGCTACTTTTGCCATATTATTTCCCTCCTTTTGTTAGTCCTTGTTTCTCTAATACTTCTTTTTGTTCCTGCCCATGTCGCGTTAAATAATTGTTCTTAAATGCTACATAAACGGCTAGGACTGCCACCACTAGACTAGTGATTCCCTCCACTAAATCAGTCGGCATGTTAATGCCAAAATAAGCCAACAACGCAACAATTAAGCCGACAAACCGCGTAATGCTACCTGCATCCATCATCATATCAATCACCTCCACTACAAATTTAAACTGGCATAAAAAAGAGCAATCGCACCGCCGATAATGCCAGTACAGATCGCTCCAATAATGCTTTTAGTAATAGTCCGCTTAATCCACAGTGTGTTTTCTTGGATGTCATCGAGTGTTTTATTGAGCGCTGTAATACGCTCATCATGCACTGTGGTCTTGCTTTTTAACTCTGCAACATCTTTGTGCAAACCCTTAATGTCTCGCTTGATCTCTACAATATCATCTTTATAGTCCGTCAATCATTGCACCTCCTCATGTGGACTACCTGATTTTTGTTTGCTTAGCTATTTCAAGAGGTATCACCTCCCTTATTTTTTAACTCATCAAGCTCTTTTTGCAGTTGCTGAAAAGCTGTGGCATACGTCTCGCACTGCGTCTGTAACTCGGATATTTCTAATGCCTGTTGTCCTACGCGTGCAGCGAGTTGCTCTGTCATACGCGTTTTCTTGTTTAATTCGATGCGTAGTTGTTCTTCCTCTGTTAGTTGCCCATTTCCCTGTGTCACTTCTCCATCTCCCTTTTGATTTCAGCAAGTGCTTCTTTTAAATAATCAATTTGCGTTTGCTGTGACTTTATTTTTGCAACCGTAGCATACATAACCATTCCATCATCGACATATGTGTTTTCCTCAGTCAATTCAGTTGGCATTTCTTCTGCTATTACACCAAGTTCTTTTTTCATCAAAGTTGCTTCGATGTCATCTCTTTTTCGGTTAAATGTTTTTAACTGTATATGGTCAAACAAACTCGCGTACTCATCCACATCCGCGACTTGTATGTTTTCTTTCGTTTCTTGGGATGAAAAGTTCAATTTTTTTAGATACCTAACATAGTTTGTATTCACAACCCATATTCTAAAGTTTTGTAATCCAATTTGAGCTTGTCCACTTTTATCAGGGCGCAAAGTTGGCGTTGTATTTCCTCCGATCCCGTCAATTGTCTCACGTCGATCTCTCCCCATAACCCAATGACTGACATCCTTTGTTCCTGCATTCCACGGTTGGAAGGTGAACTCATTACTATAAAATTGCATTTTTTTACCTGACCCACCCGACTCTACATGCATGTGACCAGTGCTAGTCAATGCCAGCGTATTTTCTACGTTAGCACCAATGTATCCCATATTTCTCTGTCTCTCGTCAAAAAATCGAATTACGGCAGGACTTCCATCTTTATAGTTAGTGACTCCAAGTAAAATTCGTAATTTACCCTTGTCATCATATGAATGCAAGCCATCCTTATCCATCTTTATAACTTGCCTATCGTTATCCTTACTTCCCTTTGCCATTATTGCGATATTAGCAGCGTCTATAAAACCTGACGTGATTTTGCTTGCATCTAGATTTGATATTTTCGCGTCAGTCACTGCCCCTTTTGCTATATTTACAGTATCAACGGCTAACTCACCTATTTTACCCTTGGTTACTGCCAAATCTTTAATGTGTGATTCGTCCACAATCTCTCGTTTTATATGGGCCGCGCCGATTACAGCTTTGTCAATCGCTGCAATCCCTGCCACCAAAGCATCCGCCTCAAAATGATTAGCAGTGACGCTGTTTGCGGCAATTTTGTTTGTCGTGATTGATCCATCTACAATTAATTCTCCTGCATACATTCTACTAAGTTGTATGTCCCTAATTTGATACCAACCATCAGCAGGGTCTTTATTTTTTTGTAAAAGCACATCAACATGACTCAAAGTCTTACTAAAGTCAATCTCATTCATAATCTCAATTACACAACCTACATTTGATGTTAAATCATCCTTAAATTCTTTTACTTGCGCCTCTCCTAAATTGTTCCAACTATCATCAGTGTAGTATGCTCGGACGTAGAGTCTGACCCATTCTGCACCATTGTCTAGTCGAGACATCATGTTAAGTCGGTACTTATCTCCCACTCTAAAATCATTTTTTATTGATCTCGATAAACGTATCTGTCCATATTGCCCTTCTGACCGGATAAAGTTCAAATGTCTATCTCCCACACGCCAGCTTACAACTTGGTAACCACCTGCATCTCCATCCGCCTGAATTTGTGTTAAGTTGGTCATATCTCCAATGGCTAGACGTGATGCTGCAATTGTATTAGCACGTATTTTGTCACCACTAATGTCGTAGATGTGATCATTAGTAATAGCATATTTAGCAATTTTATCTGCTAAAATGGAGTCATCCATCAATGATTTACCTTCAAGCGCATTTTCTGCAATGATTTGTGCTCGCTCACTTAGCGACTGTAGCTTTTTAGCCAATTCCTCATTAAATAAAATGTCCTGATCTATCACTCTGTGTGTTGTAGCTGTGACTTCTTCCGAAAAATCAGAGTAACGCGAGTGATAGTTAAATGCCCGTACACGTACATAATATTGCTTGTTTACCTCACCGTGATAACTATAACTATTGCCATAGCCCCGCCATACCATCGTTTCGGAGGACGGTATAAAGTCTTTTACCTCGCTTATATAGACCTCATGGCCAGCAATGTAGGTATCCAAATAGTTGTACTCCCAATCAACTTTAATTGCCGCAAATAGCCCCTCTACTGTCACGACCGACACAAGCGGCACAATGTCTGGGTACTTACTCGCATCAATAATCACATCACTCCCAGCATCCCACTGACGGCGCTTGTCGTTCAACTCCGCTTCAACCTTATCAATACGTGTATTAGCATCAGGCAACGTCAAAAATTGTCCCATCTCCACCACAGCTGATCCCTCAATGTCTAACAGATCGTATTCCACAGTGATGACGCGTGCTTGCATCTCGATAGGACGTGAAAAGTTTCGGTCGAATGCTCTCGCTGTATCTCCAAGACTGACTCGTTCGTGCTCGTATCCTGCAATATGCTCCAAGAGCCTTACCGACAATTGATAATTTACTTCGGGCTTACTTACTTCTTGCAGTTGTTCCCACGTCTTTTCTAACAATAGTTTAGGGTCTTCTATGTCCGAGTTTTGCCATATCGCTTCCCTGTGTAACAACTTCCCGTCATTCATCCGTCCATAATTGTGCAAAGCCTGAGGACTACCAACCCACTTTTGACCACGTGGCTTATCAACCGGATCACCCTTACTTTTCTTCCACTCAATATCCGAAAAATCTATATAACGAGAGTAACCACCTGTTGCATTGCCCTCATCGTCTTCATTTTGGAGTGACGCGCCGCGTCCATACAACGCTGTGACAGGATAACTTAAAACAGTACGCTTAATCTCTTCGACATTGTGACCGATTTCAAAGCGTTTACCGCTGTCTATCCCACGTCGTGCAAGGATACGGATTTCTCGTTTCACAATCCTGTTTCCGTCAAATGTGACCACGTCTTTGAGTTCTCCACCCCATGTATTCAACACTTTCCAAACTGCATCCACTGCCGATATATAGTAAAAGTTTGTTGTACCTTGTCCCAGTTCTAATTCCACAGTTCCTTTCCAGCGCGTCCCTTCTAATGCCGCATCTAACGCACGCTGTGCATCTTGATCTACAAAGCGGCGCTCAACCACAATATGTTCTTTGAGTTCCAAAAAAGCAGGTTCGCATGTGGCAGTAACCTGTGGATTATCTCCGTGTTCATCGTCAATTTCTTTTATTACATATAATCGTAGCTCTTCCTCTTTGTCTCGAAAAACCACCTGGTTTTCTTCTATTACATATTGTGCGTTTTCAGCACTAGCATCTACCGTAAATGTAAACGGCTCGTCAGGTACACGATTTAATTCCTCGCGAAATAGTGCAGACAATAGACCAGTCTCTTCACTGATTGTCCCCAATAATTCATCGTGTCGGTTTAAAATGTATAATTCAGCCATGGTTACTCTCCTTTCTTATCTTGATATGTATAACCCCTCTCTACATCAAGAGGGAGAACGACTACTTACAATCAGTAATAGCGTTCGGTATATGTTAATTCTGTTGGTTCGCTTGCTTGTAATTCCATTTCCCCCGCTTGCAACTTAAACCAAACAGAGTCGAATGATAAGAATGGCATACGTGTCACACCGTTTAATGTGATTTTGCGCTTTTCATAGTCAATCACGAGTACATCATTTTTCCCAAATTCATAGTTCAAAACGATCTTACCTAAATTGCTCTCTAACATGTAATGACTAACCGTGCCACTAAAAACAGTACGAGTAGTCCACAGTGTTGTTGCTTGCCCCTCTATATTGTACGTTTGCCATTCATTACTCACCGTGATTGTGTGCGACTCTTTGTATTTTGCCGGATCACTGCACAAAAATGTTAACGTACCAATCAACTGATTTTGGTCTTCCTCTGGAATCTCACCTTGCTGCAACGTCGCATAAAAATAAGCGTCTTCATCTGTAAACTTGAGACGCTTTTTTCTGCCTAAAAGGAGTGCATTCAGCCGATTAAAGCGGTCGCGAAGCCCCTCACTCGTTTGATCTGTAATCAAAAACTTAACTTCAATCACTCGCTCTTGATACGTATACCCACGTTCAATCAGTCCGTGTTTATAGGGTGCTTCATTTGTATTTATGCGCCTTGCTAGTACACCACGTCCTGACACAGTTAGTGTTCGAAACAGACCAGTTTCATCAGTCAATTTTTCGTCCAAATTTTTTCCATTAAACACTGTCCGCAAAGGAGTCGGGACGTGATCTTTACTCCCTGTCACCGGATCAACAAAACTATACATTTGATCACCTCCCAATACTCCGTCTATTTGCAGTGCGTTGCTGTGCATCTGTAATATCGCTGACAAAAGAACGAAATTCTGTGCCACCAATTCTGATGTTGATATTGGCAGGCTGTCGGTCAATACTTACACGGCTATCTAAATCACTTCTGATTTGCATTAAATGATCTGTACTCAGTCCACGCAAAGCACTTGCTACATTCCATTTCAATTGGCGATCATCAATATTAGGTATGGCTGCACTTGCTAAATCTTGTGATACTCTATCAACATCCCTCGTCATTGATTGTAAACCCATTTGTAAACCTTGTCCGGTAAACTCACCGATTGCCATTGTCACACGAGACGGAGACCGAACTTGTAGAGCGCGACGCATCGTACTAGCGACATTGTTTGCGATTCGTCTAGCTGTGGAATACACGCTACTTGCCCGTGCATTTAGCCCGGATTGGAAACCGCTCATTGCATAGATACCAGCCGAACGCATCTGCCCCTGTACACTGCGCATAGCAGAAACCATCATTCTAAGGTATTTCCTTATCGCTGACAGTGATTTCATCATGCCAAATGTGATCGCCTGCGTCACTTTATTCATGCCTTGTTTTGAGGCAGCGCTTAACGCTGTCATTTGTTGTTTAAAGGAACTAACCATCGCTTTTAGAGATGTTTCTACCTTTTTACGTACTTTGTCCATCTCTTGTCCTGTACTTTTGCTTACATTGCCCATGCCGCTAGACATACTACTCGACATCGAATCAAAACTGCTTGACACTGAACGATCCATTGCACTTGCCTCACTAGATGCAGACGAAGACATCGCACTCATATCTCCCGTGATCGAGCCGCTCATCGCTTCAATGTCTTCCGTCGACATACTACTCATATCGCCAATGTCGCCTTCAATGCCGCTTGTCATTGCTTCTATATCTTCCATCGACATGCCAGTCATATTGTGAATATCCGAGGTTACACCAGATGCCATTGCGCTTGTGTCGCCTGTTACTGCGGCATTCATATTTGATGCGTCCATAGACGCGCCATTATTCATGTCTCCAAACATTCCGAGCACATCACCACTCATACCACCCATCATGTCGGTAGAGCCGCCAGACATCACGCTAAAGCTATCTAAAACACCGGTGCTCATATCGGATACATTGCTCTGCGCGTTTTCGCTCATCTCAGATGTTGTGGTTGCTGTATCTTCTCCTAACCCTGAGATGGACTCTGACGCCTTGTCTACGGCTTCCTCTGTGCCAAAACCAAGAAAATCTAGAAAGCCATTCCACAAGCCTTTCAATGTGTCTACGATCGGCGCTACAAGGTCGGTGAACCACTCAAATTGACTTAGTAACCATAAGAGACCAGCCACAACTGCACTTATTATTGCAATCTTAATAAGTAGAGGAGATGTAAGCAACGCAAAAGCCCCTGCTAAAATCTTTGCGCCAAAGTTGACAATCGCCATAACACCGCCCAGTAAGGAAAGAACAGCCATGATCGCTTTGAACGCCACGATCGCCGTCAAAACAACCGCAACCACTTGTATGATCCACGAGTGGTTTTGTATCAGCTGCGCAAGCAAACCGAAAAACGAGGCCGCTACATTGATGACGGTTGCGACGATAGGTATCATTGTTTGCACGACGGTCATTAGCGTTTGGATGAACACATCGAAGAATGGTTGTAACGCTAAGAACACTTCTGATATGATGATCTTGATGCTCTCCCAAATCTGCATGACGTTTTCCCTAAACTCTGCGTTCGTTTGCCACAGGTGCCAGATGATCGCTCCTAACGCTAAAATGGCTGCGGATATGATCAAAATAGGCACGTTTATCTTCGCGAAAGTGCCACCCATGATTTTTGCGTATATCGACGCTCCTTTGCTGGCAGTCGTCGTAAACGTCAACGCTTTCTTTAGCTTCAGAAACGCATTCCACAACGTTGAGATAATGGCAATGGTCGTCAAAAAAGCCGCAAACGTTGAAACGATCGTCAAGATGGTTGGAATCCATGGGTCAAGCGCTTCTTTCACCGCCATAATTTTCTCCACCAAAACAGGGATGCCTTCGGCTAAACTGTTCAAAAAGTTCAAGAACGTATCTTTCGCCATCATGATGATATTTTCGATGCTTTCAAACTGCGTATTGGCTAAAAAGCCGTCTATTGCCGTGATAATGTTCGTCACACCATTAACAATTGCCGTTTTCATATTCGCCCACGCGGTTTGAATCCCACCACTAGCCGTCCGTGCTCTTTCCGCAAATCCTCCGGTTCCATCGCTTAACTCGATTAACTTCTCGTTGAACTCACTAAAAGTAATGTCACCCGATTTCAACGCTTCGTATAGATCATTTTGTGCGGATTCCCCTGCAAAACCAAATGCTTTAGCAGTATCATTTAAAGCAACACCCATTGTTTCCTGCAACGTACGCCAAGACTCTAGATCAACTTCTCCCTTTGATAACATCTGAATGTATTGATCTAATCCGCGTTTTGCGTCCATTACATCTGAGCCAGAGGAAATGAACGCGTTGTTTAGCGCTAGTGTCGTTTCCACAGCCCCGTCCAGATCACCCGTCATTGTCGCAATACGTTGCGCTGTACTAGCCACATCATCGAGTCTTGTCGGCAACCCTTCCACGCCTTTTGTTAAGCGTTCAATCGCGCCGGAGGATTCCTCCGTGGAAAAGCCAATCATCTCCATCACTCTTGGGAAGTTGTTTAGCGTGTCATAACGAGAAACCGCCCCAGATACTGCATCTTTCATCATGCTAAACCCCTTGGCAACTGCCGCTGTAATCCCGACAGCTGCAAGGAGTTTTCCAATTGTAAAGTTTGCGCCATTGACGGACTTATCGAGCGCACCAACGTCTCTACCAGCGCTTGCGAAGGCTTTACCGAACCTGTCTGCGCCTGATGCCTTCAAAAATGCTTCTACGCTATAACTCTCTGCCATTCTCTCCCTCCTCTCTCGCGTTGGTGACAGCCGCGATTTTTGCCATTCGTGCCCATGTCGGATGCAGCTTTCCAGCATGTGGTGTGACTACTTCTTTTAAACGTTTCTCGTAGTCAAAGAAATCCTTAAACTTTTTAAATACGGGTACTACCTTTTTCCCGCTCTCTTTTGTGCTATTTGCCTGTACGTTCAGCCACGCTTGCAAGTGCATATCATACTCCTTATCCACACGTTGTAGCTGGTATGCTTTCATTCGCAATGTGTATTCTTGTAGCGACAATACTTCAATGTCTGAAAGACGTTCGAATGATAGATAACGAAAACAGTTCAGTATGATCTCTTTATACGTCTCGTCTGAGCTTTTCCTTGTAACTACGCTTGGGCGTTTTTCTTGAACTTCTCGATCGTCGCCTTCAACACTTTTGAGTTTCCCAACTCTTCCTCCAGTTGGTTGAACAAACTTCCGAGACCGTCGTTTTGGTCGGCGTATGCTTCGATGTACTCTTCGATTGCGTCTTCTGACGGCTTGCTCTTATAGTGAGACAACGCCGAGGAAATAATGTTTTTTAGTACAGACGTGTTCATTTGACTCAGATACATGCATGCCATATTGATGCCCATGCCGAACTCAATCCCGCCCTGTACTTTTTGCTTATACCTTTTATCCATCTCGTTGCCAAATTTGAGTCCGAACTCTAGCTGGTACTCTTTTTTCCCAATAGTGATCTTCATGTTTATTCTCCTCCCTCTTCAAGTGCGGTCACTCGCGCATCCATTGCGTTCCATTGTTCTTCTGTCGGAAAACCGTCTCTTCCATCTTTACCGTCCTGACCATTTCTACCAGGTGCACCATCTTGGCCGTCTGTACCATTTCTTCCGTCCTTGCCATCTTTACCATCTTTTCCTGGTGGGCCTTGTTCACCTGATCCACCTGCTGCACGGCGTACTAACTTAACAACTTCCCCAGACTTCGCACTTTCTGCAACATAACCAATCCCGCTATTTTCTGCCGATACTAATACACCGCCATTCCCAACTTGCACACTAGTTCCAGCCGTTAGGTCTTCTCCTGCTTCAATTTCCCAAATAGCTTCATTCTTAATAGTTACAATGACTTCTTGATTAGCTTCAAATGTTCGTTTTGAGTGAAAATCAGGTGTACTTCCCACAGTTGCAAGTGCCACCTCTACTTTTCCTTCTCCACCTGCAATTACCAGAAGTCGATTCGAGGGTACATCCTCTTTAATTAGCGCTCTAAATTGTGCCATTATCCCTCGATCCCTTCTAAATCATCATCAGATGAAATAGTATCACGGAATGCGTATTGCACCGCTTCTTCTTGTTCCTGCGTCAGTGTGGCATATCCTGCTTGCGGTTCTAATTCCACAATAAAATTCGACGATACGGTCGCTTCGTCTTCCGCGCTTGCGCTGGGTTCCCAGCTATCTAAATAGCCTTGCGCATATACAGCCGGATATTTCCCCTCTTCATTTTTTAAATCTTCATCGACTGACACTTCCCAGATTTCTAGTTTCTCGCCTTTGATCGCCGCATCACGTAACATCGCAAGTACCGGATCACCTTTACCCTGAATTGCTTCGATGCTCACTTCTGCTTCAAGTTCCCCGACTTTGACCACCGTACCATCTTTAGTAACAATACGATCAAGCGAACGAGAGTAAGAAAAAGTATGTTCCGTCTGGAATACAAGTTTTGCAGCTTCCTCGTCTTGTTTTTTCAGGTTCCGAAACATCAAGATTTTATTTTTACCTTGCATCATTTCCATGTTTATTTCCCTCCTAGTTAAATGTAAATTCTATTTCCAACACACCGTGGAGTAATGTTTCTGGCGTGCTGCTATCTAGCATTGCTTGCAGCTTTATTCCCTTGCATGATACATAGAATGTTTCCGTGTGCTTAATTCTTCGTAATTCTGCTTGAAGTGCATGCATCATGTCTGTTAACTCTCTGCGTTTGCGGTGCATATGATAGATGTGCATTGTTTGTTGCACGGTACCGTACACACTTGTTTTTGTCTGCCGATCCTGTGCAAACTGCTCACCGACAAAGACAAACGGGTATTCCACAGTTGTTGCTGGCAGGTGATCAAACGTGCGGTAACCTAGTTTCACAGCTACCGCAAACACTGCATCAAATATTTGTTGTTGTGGTGATTTCATTTGTTACCACCTACTTCATCAAGTTCTTCATGTCATTGATAAACTTGCCCTTTTGCGAATGAAATGCAGGTCGGACGTGTGGTTTACCTGATTGAAAACGTGTGCCGTACTCTTGGTAAGGCGCATATGGAGCAGTCGAGGACACTTTCCCACACATGCCGCTATCTGTGATGTCTTGTTTGACATCTCGCTTCAAATCACCATAGCGGTAGGGCGCTTCACGTTGCGTCTTTGCTTGCATCTCTGCGGTGTTACGGGCGATCACACGTCTGACATCGCTTAGGTCGTTTCCTTTTTTTAGACGTCCAATTAACTTATCTGCGCCACGAATTTCAATTCTAGCCATGCGCGCCACCTTCCAAATAGAAAACGCCTTTCCGGTAGTTGGATTGGCGTTTGATATGATACTTTTTGTTGTCGATCAATACATAGTCGCATGCTTTTGTGTACGGGCGCTGTAACCGCGCAACAATAATACGTTGATCAATATTGCCAAAAAGAGTGTTTGTTCTCTCTGTACTTAGAACCGACAAAAGGCACGGTTGTACATCTTTGTTCATCTCCACCAGCTCATGCTTCCCCGTGACTGGATTATAACGACTCTCTTCTTTAACAAAAGTTAATCGGTCGCGATAACTCATAAAAACATCACTTTCCCACGCCTAGGAGACCGTTGTTCATCGTTTTTGTAACGGGCGATAATATCCATATACGGGACAAATTCGTCTTTCAGGTCATAAAAAGTCACTTGATGCCCCTCTGTGGACTCCGATTTCATCCCTTCCGATCCGAGACGCTGGAAACGACGTACCGAAATTTCTACCACAATAAATGATAGTTCTTTCGGCACATCTTTTTCTAGCATCAATCGTAAATGGCTTGTAACGTTGTCGATAATGATGCTGATTACCTCGTCTTGCAAGTCGTCTTTGATGCCAAGTAGCGACTTTACAGACTTGATCATCCGTCTACCCCGTCTACAACTTTTCCATCCTCGCCAAGCACTGTCGCAATTAATACTTGATTAGCTGTCGGGAAGGATGGTAGTGCTTTTGCAACTGCTTTAGTCCATCTAGCCACGGGATCAGGTGTGGAATACACTTGTGCGATCACATGACCGTAGTTGGCAAACTGACTACCAGTAATGTTGCGCAATTCTACTTCTTCCGCGGTGACACCGTAAATCGTTTTTCCTAATTCACCATCGGGTAGCACGACAAGTCCATTTTCCGGAAAATAACGCTTTGTAATGTATCCCCCTGCATTGTTTTGTACACGATATACGCGGTCTTCTGTGGCGATCGTAGGCAATCCTTGTGCCTGTAAAAACGTGTTTAACTCCGCATTAGATAACAAACGTGCACTATTGGCACCGTAAACACCCGACCGTACAGAGTCGTGACGCTTGAGGGCATTTAATACCTTACGCGATGTTAAAATACGCGTCGGCGTTGTACCCGTCTGCATGACTACTGTATTTACAAAGTCCTCAATGTCCTCTAGCGGTTTCGCCATTGGATCAGTCCAAACTTTTTCACCATCCAACGTCACTTTTTGTTCTTCTGGAACATGGTAATCCACAGTTGTTGCAAACCCGTTTTCATTGACTTGAAGTTTACCTGTCGAGAGTGCTTCAAATCGCATCACTTCCACTCTTGTGCGTACTGAATTCACCATATTATCGACATCGTTATAAATCTGATTTAAAACCGTCTGAATTTCTGGTTCACGATTGGCTTTAGACAAAGCTGTAATTAACTTTTCATTCATTTTAATTTTACGCTTGATCAATGCCATATCTTGCTTCACTGTCGCAAATCCTTCACGCGATGCCACTTGTGATTCTGTGTCATGCGCGTGGATAGACGCACTAATCGGCGCTGCATTTGCCCCTAAAATGTACTCTACTTCAAAGTCCTCTGTTTTTTCGGCAGGAAACAACGTGTCACCTACTGTCAACTCATGCGTGCGTTGCTGTACATATGATTGTAAATCTACATTTGATAAAATATCTTCTATACGTGCCATGCTTACATACCTCCCTTGTTGTATGACTCAAACTTAATCTGTTTCATTGCTTCTTTTGCTTCGGGTGTTACTTGCTGTGGTAAACGTTCTTCATATACATAACCTTCTACCATTACTGAAACTGGCTGATTTCCACTTGTTACGTCAACACTGTGGTATACAATGCCTTCCGCGGATGCATCATTGGCTGGATACACCGTACCTGATTTTACGATATAATGTCCGTCTTCCTGTACTGCCATTTCTTTTGTTGCTGTACGAGTACGATTAATATGATGATGACTCGATACAAACGATGGGTCTGATTCAACCATTTTTTTGTTTACATACATAATATCTCTCCTCACTCTGCCCACGGATTCGGGGCTTGATTTTGTTGTTTTTCTGCTTTGTTGCGTAGCTCTGCAAAGTTATGCTTGCTTTGCTGTTGTTGTCCAACTGATGCAGAAGGTGTGTCTTGTCGTAATTTTGCTTTTACACGTTCATTCACTGCATCATCAAAATGCTGTTTAATGTCAACAATGCTTTCTTTGATCTTCTCGTTATCACCAATAGACAACAATGCTGGTGCAAACACGGATGGTAATTGATGCTCTTTTAAATCAGCTTCAATTTGCGTTAGTAGTTGTTGCTCGTTTAGCTGACGTTCTTTTGCTTCCAACTCTTCCAAACGCTTTTTATAGTCGGCTTCCTGCTTCTCACGCTCCGTCAACTTCGCATATTCCTCAGCATCTTTCCGAGCTTCTTTCACTTTTTCTTCCATTTGCTTCTGCCATTCTTTTTTCTTCTTTTCTAGCGCTTTTTCTAGCTTACGATCAGATTCAGCTTCAATTTTCTTCTGTAATTCTTCGTTCACTTGTTCTTCTTCACTTTTATCAACAGTTTCATTTTCGTTTACAACTTGCGATTCATTCATTGTGTATCCTCCACTTCCCATGCACACATTTCCGTACCTGCTATATCAACACAAAAAAGCCCCAGACACGCAATATTTGCCCATCCACGACCATCTTTAATGCTTCTATATCAATTACGTTCATGCCCACACACGATTTTCTCAAGCAGTTTTACGTCATTGCTTAGGACATATAAGCCGCTGTGGAACAACGACAGTTCGGATGCATAGGCGGTGCATTGTCCCCTGTCTGCATACTCGCCACCTTATAAACTTGATCATCCATTGCCTTGCATACATCGCACGAATCATGTTCGGCAATGAACACGTACTCCGCATATCCAGATTGTTCAAAGCTCAAACGTTGCACATCCGTCTGCACTCGCGCCTTTTCCGTTCTCATCAACCTCGTAGCCTGTTTCATGGACACACCAAACTCGTCTCTGACTTCACGAGCCAGCACACTAGAGTGTATGCCTTGAGTTATTGCGCGGCGTAATAAGCCATCTAACTTCAACCGCAATGCGTCTTGATTAGTCCACAGTCTGTCTGACCATGTCGCCGACAAAAACGATGCATTGACAACCATAGCCGCGTTTCTCTCCGTTCGCAATGTCTCTACTGTTTTTCCGAGCATGCCGCTTTGCCTTTCGAATTCTGCTAGTACATCACTTTTCAATTCAGCCAACATATACCGTTCCATGTCATTTGCAGCTGCGACAAGATCAAGCCAGATATGCGCTTTTAATAACTCTAAGCGATTTGTCTTCATTGTGAGGTTATAAAGCCGCATTTCTTGATTAGCCTGTGGAGTAAAGTTCTTTTCTCTCACGTAACGACGTGCTTTCTCGCTATAAATGTCCATGTCCAACCTAGATATACGCTTTCGCACTTCTGCTATGCTGGTGCCTTCTTTTTCGGCGTAACGTGCTAAAAAAGTGTTAATTTGTTGCTGTATTTCTCTCATCGCCTGTCGCTGTATCTGTTGTAATCGGCGTTCAACTTGCGCGTCATTTAAAATGTGCTGCTGGATATGCCTTTGTTCTCGCTCTCTCCAGTAACTCATCCGTGTTCACGCTCAAAATCATAGTCCACACTTGGTGCTTCATTTTTGATTTTTTCTAGCTCTTCCGCTGGATTCGCCACAAATGACAACAGCGACAACAACGTTTCATCAGACAACTTTCCACCTAGCTTAGCAAACCACTCTAATTCTTTATCAACTGACTTAGGCAAATTCTCGGTAAACGAAATCACAATGTCATTCACATCAAAATCACCTTCGCTTGCTGTCACCATCATGTTTCTTATTAAGCGATAGCGATCTCTTAGCGACTTTTTAAATAAACGCTCTTTGATTGCTCTTTTTTGCGATAATCCAAACAGCTTCATCTTCAATGCCTCACCCGTTTGATTACCAGAAAATTTGTTGTCCAACAGGTTAGGTATGCTAGCGAAAAGCAAAATGTCATTGAATAATCGCGTTTTATACGATTCCGTCCCCTGTACATCATACTGCTTGTAAATGTAGTCTGCATCTGCTCGACTTGCATTACCTTCCACACTCGGTTCTGTGCGGAGAAATAGGATGTTATTTTCTTTCATCTTTTTTGCGTCTTCTACGTCTAAATCAAGGTTCCCAGTAATTTTCAACATTGCATCATTAAAATCTGTCATGTAATTTGCCGTGTCGGCTTGTGCTTCGTCATATAAATCAATCAAACTCAATACATCCTCAAAGTCACCCTGCCTGAACTTGTTGTTTTGATATTCCACAATTGGAACTGATCCAAAATGGTGATCGTCTATAGAAATCTCATGAAACTCATCAAAGATGCTCTCGGTTCGGTATGTGTACACTTGTCGGTCCGTATACAGCTGCACTGTGACCGTACCATCATTAAATGCATTAGACGTATACCGCACTGCCGCGATTGAATGCATTTCTACCGTATCATCATAGATCACAAACGTCTCACGCACATCCGACACCGTGAATCGTGTTTTGTCATTGCGGTCTCGATAGAGTAGCTCATACGCTCGACCGTATATTGAGCAATCCAACACTAAATTGCTATTATGTTCATCGGCATCATTTTGACGGTTAATATCCCGAATGATTTCATTCACGCTGTCATCTGGATAACTCGTTTTAAGAGGTACCCCGATCATATAACCCTGGATAAAAGAGGTAATATACTTGGCAAAGTTATGCGTTGCCCGATGATCAGCAAGATGAGACTCACGTCTTCTGTTGGCTCGTAATATCGTTTGATTATCCCCGCGGTAATAGTCTTCGAGCTCCCACAATCGCGGCACCTGTACTTTTTTATGCGTTTGAATCATTCGTGCCAGCGCTTCTCTATCTTCCACTAATAGCTCCGAACTGGGATAACGAAAATGTTCATTCGCTTGCCTCGGAAACCGTCTTTTTCCTGACTGCATTCATTTTCCCTCCTTCACAAACCAAGTGATTGTAAGGCTTTGTATTGCTCGTCTCTATTGCTTCCTTTGCCTAGGTGGTATCGCTCCATGCTATAGCGCAAAGCGTCGATAATGTGGTTATTCGCATCTATTGGCTCGTTCAACCACTTACCTTGCCTGTCCTGCTTAAATGTATAAGTATTAAATTCTTCAATCGTATGAACACATGTGGGATGTATATAAATTTTAAATCCTTGTAAAAAGCTGATCCCTTGCCGTACACTGCCTGCACCCTTTGTGGACTTGTGTAGTCGGCGCACGCCTTTCATAGTTAATTCCTTGATCAATCGAG
This sequence comes from Bacillus sp. FSL W7-1360, assembly GCF_038592975.1. Taxonomy (NCBI): domain Bacteria; kingdom Bacillati; phylum Bacillota; class Bacilli; order Caryophanales; family Bacillaceae; genus Bacillus; species Bacillus sp. FSL W7-1360. The sequence continues at coordinate 1,224,085 of NZ_CP151950.1, forward strand.
GTTCAGCGCTATCACCAGTTATAGATGCTTTCAGTAATTGCTTTTCCTCCAACATCCGGTAAATATCATCTGTGGTCATAGCTTTTTCGTAGTGCTCATCATGAATCCATATTTCCCGTTGTTTTAAGTCCACAGTTGCAGTGACAAGCGTCGTAGAGTCGTTAGTGAATCCATAATCCATACCGTGCGTTGTTTCCTGTATTTGTTTAATTTTTTCAATCGGATCAAACTCGACCACCTGAAAGTTTTCAAATACGAGACCTTCCGCAATTCCCCAGTCACCATCGCAAACTATTCGAGCACGTGTGGGATTGGTCTTATACAAACCTAGATAGCGGTTCCTATCTTGATCATCCAACCATTCGTTTACTCTAAACGTTGTTGTTAGTGCAAATGTGTCCTGTTCTCGTGTGTCCACGTCAAAAAACACTCGCTTTAGCCAGTGTTGATCGCTCCATGGATTAAATGTGATTGTGACTTGTTTAAAAAAATTAGGATCATCGTGAGAACCACGAATGGACTCAACCACCGTGCGAAATTTTTGTTCTGACTCCAGTTCATAAGCCTCTTCAAACCACGCCCAGGTGATAAGCCCCGAGTCCACAGTGATGGAGGTAATTTTCAACGGATCGTCTAAGCCACGAAATAATATTTTTTGCCCTGTAGGTAGATATGTTAGTTCAGGTAAACTCTCGTTCGTTTTCCAAAGATGAGCCACCTGTTGCTTATGGATCGCCCATTTCAAATCGGTATAACACGATTGACGCAACGTGCTGGAGTATCTCCGCACCACGAGTGTATTTGCCCATGGATAACGCATCATACGGTAAATGATGTTAAGCGCTGTTGTTTTAGATTTTTTCGAGCCACGAGAACCTTTGACAACTCTGTAAAAACTACGATCATGCCAAAACTGGTTGTACCCCTTGCCAATTAACTTAGCTATACTAATCCTCTGTTGGGACATCGTCATAAATCTCCGGCACTATTAGGTTAATGTCTTGCTTATCCGTCCACATTCCGTATCGTTTACCGAGTTGTTCCGCGGCTTTCACTTTCTCATTCAAAGCAGGTGGTACTTGTTTCACTTCTTGTTCGCCCATTCCCTTACCGACTAATGCCGTTCCACTCGCTTCTCCACGCATAACGGCGGTTAAAAACTGAAGTATCTCGTCTTGCTCCGCTATTTCCTTCTTTTTCAGTTCTCCAAAACGTTTGTCTAGATAAGCCTTAACAGCAGGTTTTTTCAAGGTTGAGCTTCCTGCCGCATATGCTGTTTTAGCGCTGTATCCAGCGTTGACAGCCGCTTTAGTAACCTCGCCCAAACGTATATACTCATCGGCAAATCTTCTCTGTTTCTCTGTTAGTTTTAATTTCATTTCATTCTAACCCCCTCCTCGGTCTCCATGTTGAAACACATAAAAACAGATCCACACCGTAGTGTAGACCTGTTTTTATGTGTTTCTCGCTACTATAAATATTTTTTAAAAAGAAGCATATACTCACCAAAAACTTTTATATTTGCATCCATGTTCCGTTTAATTTCTTCGGATGGAGTATACTTACCTATTCCGTACGATACTACTCCACTATCATGCTTCGATATTCTATCTGATATATCACCGGGTCTAGAATTGTGAATAATATCGTTCCTATATTCCCTTAGCTGGCGATAGTCATTATTTTTCCAATAACGCTGTAACAGTACCAAAAAGTCAGGGCCACTTTTCTTCAACTCCTTAGACACTTTCCGTTTAAAATCGAGCCCAGTTTCCACGTAAAAACCATATCGTAAATTTATCACATGGTATAAAAAGTCTATTATCCCTTGAAACTTTGCGTAAAAACTTTCCGCGTAAAAGAAAAACCAGAATTGATTCGCATAATGCACGTTTTCGGTAAAGTTGGGAAAGAGTGTACTCCTTCCGTCGCTTCCAGATGGTGAATTCCAAGGTTCATCGGGTATCCCTTTATCATAGGCGAATAAAGCCAACTTGTAAGCCATTCTAGTATGAAAAACTCTGCTATTAAATTCTCCGTACACATGGATCAGCTCTGTACGACCGAAGAAATAATCAACTGGACTATCCTCATTTCTATTTCCAACACGTTCCAAAAATATATTCTTCCAATCAATGCTCAATTCTTTCCCTAACTCACTGAATTCATCATCTGTCGGATACCTTAACCTCTCTAACAAGTCAACTTTTCTGCTCATAAAAAGCACCTCCGATTATTGATATTATAGCAAGCATATAACATCATGTATATCGTCAACATCAGAGCCGCAGTTCAACCGTGGTGTATTCCCTGTTCTTATGTGTCACACACTTATTATAAAAAAATCCCTACCCTTTTGAAAATCCATTCGCTACAGTTCAGTCTTTTGTCTGAACTACGCCAAAAAGCACCTGCTATACCACGGATGCGGCATAACAGATGCTGTAACGTATTCGATCCTAGAGATCGCTATATTAATATTATAGCATGCAAATTACATACATTTATGTTTTAATTATACATTTTTTATACATAAATCATACACGGTCTGTACAAAACATTTGCCTTTTCCAAAATGAATATGATAATATCCAATTATAACGGTGCACTAAAAATGGGGGGTAAAAGATGTGAGCAATGCAAGTAAACGCTTAATTGATGAATTGCAAATCACACGGGTTATTAATTACCTAAGACGATCACGCCAAGACATCGAACATGAAAAGAAAACAGGAGAAGACACTCTGCACGAACAAAAGACGCTAATGGATCGTGTTTTAACCGCATACGAAGTCTTATATGATCAACGCTCAGAGATTGGTTCCGGTGATAAAATCTCATCTCGCCCGATTTTCCAGTCAGTCATAAAGGACTTAAAAGCAAAAAAATATGATGCCATAGCTGTTAAAGAAATCAGCCGTATGGGTCGTGGTTCTTACACAGATATGGGGGTTATATACGACTTAATTGTCGGCAAAAACATCTTTATCATTACCCCTTACAAAGTTTATGACCCTAGAAATCCATCTGACTTACGTCAAATACGTTTCGAACTTTTTATGTCAAGAGAAGAATTTGAAACAACACGCGAACGATTATCAGGTGGACGATATAATGCAGCGTTAGAAGGAAAATGGGTATCTGGACCTGCACCCTTTGGCTTTGGATACGACCCAAAAACAAAAAAACTTGTTATAAAAGAAAATGAAGCAGAAATCATAAGAACGATTTTTGATCTATACGCCTATGGTATTATAGATCGTGGAAAAAAACGGCTAGTTGGTTTACATGCACTGGCTACATACTTGAACAGAATGGGCATCAAATCAAAAAAGGGTTCAAACTTCGTTTATACAACCCTAAAAGAACTATTATCGAGCGAGAGGTATATTGGAAGGCTCAAGTATCAGACCACAAGAACCACAAATACAGGAAAAAAAGAACCCCGGGAAGAAAATGAACATGTATACGTTGATAACGCTTGTCCAGCTATTATCGACAACGAGACTTGGTATATTGTACAACAACGGCTAAACGATGCTAATAAACTAAATCCGGTAAGGCTCGATTTTGGAGCACGTGAATTAGCTGGAGTATGCAAATGTGCAAAGTGTAATCGCGCTTTAATAAGACGTTCTCCTACCCAGCAGTATAGAAAAAAAGACGGGACCATCTCTCTTTACAAACAAGAATTTCTGACATGCACAACCGTTGGATGTACTTACGTAAAGTACCGACAAGTTGAAGATGAACTAAAAAATACACTGCTTGTTTTGATAAATTTGGATGACCAAACATTGCATAAGACAATCAAGAATATCATCGGTCAACAAAAAGGAACTGTGGATACAGAAAGCACAAAGAAGCAAATTAAAAGTGCGAAAGAAGAATTAAAGCGACGCATGAGTTTTGTTTATGAGAAATTCGAAAAAGGTATATATTCAGATGAAGTATTTTTAGAGCGCAAAAGTGAAATTGACAAGAAAATGAATGAACTAAACAAAATTCATATCATTGACGATAAACCGAAGGCGGATGTCTTGGATACTAAAGTTGTAAAAAAGAACATCAAATCACTGTTAGATGCGTATGAAGCAACTCAAAACCCTGAGCACAAAAATGAAATTCTACACTCAATATTTGAACGAGTTACAGTTGAAGTCACGGAAAAAGGGCGCGGCAGAACACCCTCGAAGATCTCTGTAACCCCTTATCTAAAGCGAAATATTGTATCTGAAAAATTTTAGTGCCATCAAGTAATAACTGATGAATCGGTCATCGCGTTCGCGAATTTTGAAATCGAATTTCCCGTCATTGGCGCAATGATCATAAGATCGAGCGGTGTTTTTGGTCCAAACGGTTCTGCTTTTACCATTGAATTCACAAAAGGTTCACTTGTAATCTTCTGCAGGCGAGCAAGCCAATCGGCACTATCGCCAAATTTTGTATCTGTGTTGGCAACGGTATACGTTAAAAATGGTGTCACTTTCGCACCCATCTTTACAAGTTTTTCAATTTGCGGATACACCGCCTCGTACGTACAATGTGAACCCGTTAAACCGAACCCGATATGTTTCCCTGACAACATCGCTATCCCCCCTTCACCCATTCGCTTGTTCAAGCAATAAATCTGCAATGACATTCGCTAAAATTTTTCCCGCTGTCTTTGGCGCCACCATCCCTGGTAACCCTGGTGCAAGCATGGCCTTTAAACCGCGCTTTTCGGCATAAGAAAAGTCAACGCCTCCTGGTCTTGATGCCAAATCAAGCACAAAAGCATGTTGCGGCATTTCTGCCAACACCCGTGCTGTCACAACTTTTGCCGGAATCGTATTAATGACGATATCAATATCACAAAGCGCCTCTTTCACTTGTTGCATCGGGAATGTTTCTAGCCCCATCTCTGTTGCCCGCGCCAAATGGGCGCCGTCTCTCGCACCTACTTTTACATGGGCACCTAGCGCATGAAATGTACGCGCTACCGTCATACCCACCCTACCAAAACCTAATACCGCAACATTTGCATGATGTATCGTATAGTCAGTATGTTGGATCGACAACATGACTGCGCCCTCTGCGGTTGGAATCGAATTATAAATTGCCACATCATCACGATTCATAAGCACAACGACTTTGCATGATGTATCGTTTGCCAATTTATCCAATCGTTTCGATGTAATACCTGTGTAAATCGGGCATTGATCAGACGTTTCATTTAATTGTCTCGCCCCAAGTTTTAATGGTTTATCTGAAAAAATGCTGCTAATCGTCCCGTCACTAGCCATCCCACCTACAGGTAATAGCACCGCATCGACAGTACCCCAATCAATTTCTGTCATTGTCTGCTTACTTGCACCAATGAATCCGTCGTCTAACTGTTCAAACCCAACGAGCGAGATTTTTGCATCGAGCGCTGATAAATTGCGGATGATTTCTAACTGCCGTGCGTCACCACCAACCATGACCACATGCATGCCGGTTAACATGGCACACCTCCTGCCTTTCTTTAAAACATTTCTTCCACATTATCTTATGCAATGTATGGGCATATGTGCAAATGGACCCGGCGAAAAAGGAAAGGTTGCCCTTCAACGACAAGATGGGCACAATGGCTCACCAAAAGAAAAAAAGCACATACAAATAGAGTAGCCGTCACTTATTCAGTCATCTAATTTATTTTAATGGAGGGAAAGAAAATGAGCCAACCAAACATGCCCAATTTCACGCCCGATATTACCCTCGATCGCGACGATGTCGTCAATTTACTGCTCGCATCAATCGCGATGGAGGAAATGGGCTTGGCGCATATTATTAATGCGGAAGGAGAGAAAATTCAGTACGCCTTAGGGACATTGAATGGCCTCACTGGTCCACCTGCCACATTACAAGAAATATTATCTGTCAACGAAAGTGCTGCCGACATGCTTGACACGATTTTCAAGAAAGAAATTATTCTTGAGTCAAAAATGAAAGCAGCTGCGAACATTCCAACAATGATTGGGCCCACTGGGGCGACCGGGGCGACGGGACCCGCAGGAGATGTTGTCGCTGTCAACAACATCCTTCCCGATGCCGGTGGCAATGTCATCCTCACCATTGGCGATATTCCCGGCGGCATTGAAAACATTAACGGCATCACTGCTGCACCAGATGGTAGTTTGACGTTAAATGCGGAAGATGTCGGTGCTTTCCCTTATGAAGAAGTGCCATCCGGTAGTGACCTAGATTCGTTTATTACCGAGGGTGTGTACAGTTCTGAAGGGAATGCTGGCGGACCTGTGAACGGTCCACTTGGGTTTACAAGCCCGATATGGACATTGTATGTCTCTGTCATTACGCCGGGACCGACAACATCCATTTTACAATTGCTTATTGGCAACCCAACGATTTATGTACGAAGTGCAACCGATGATACAGGAACAACTTGGAACCCTTGGGAAGCGCTCGGTACACAAGGACCGACCGGACCGACCGGGGCTGGGGTCACCGGCGCTACAGGGGCCACGGGCGCTACGGGCGCCACTGGACCGACTGGCGCCACTGGACCGACTGGCGCTACGGGCGCCACTGGACCAACTGGTGCTACGGGCGCTACGGGCGCGACCGGGGCGACTGGCGCCACTGGACCGACCGGCGCTACGGGCGCCACTGGACCAACTGGTGCTACGGGCGCTACGGGCGCCACTGGACCGACTGGCGCCACTGGACCGACCGGACCGACTGGGGCGACTGGACCGACTGGCGCCACTGGCGCTACGGGCACCACGGGCACAACTGGACCGACCGGTGTGACCGGCGCCACTGGACCGACTGGCGCCACTGGACCGACCGGTGTCACTGGCGTTACTGGACCGACCGGCGCCACTGGACCGACCGGCGCCACTGGACCGACCGGCGCCACTGGACCGACTGGGGCGACTGGACCGACTGGACCGACCGGCGCTACGGGGGCGACTGGACCGACTGGACCGACCGGCATCACTGGCGTTACCGGCGCTACGGGCGCGACTGGACCGACTGGACCGACTGGTGTCACTGGACCGACCGGGGTCACTGGACCGACCGGCGCCACTGGACCGACCGGCGCCACTGGACCGACCGGGGTCACTGGACCGACCGGGGTCACTGGGGCAACTGGCGCGACCGGGGCGACTGGACCGACTGGTGTTACCGGACCGACCGGGGCGACCGGACCGACTGGACCTCCGGGACCAACAGGAGATGGTTTTACAACACCATTTGTTTATGTACAAAATGGCGACACGAATAACGTTTCCGTTATTAACGGTCGAACGAATACCGTCATCGCGACAATTACTGTAGGAACCTCGCCTTGGGGTGGAATGGTCAATCCGTCTAATAATCGGGTGTATGTCTCAAATTCAGGTAGTGCAAATGCTTCCGTTATTGATGCAACAACGAATACAGTCATCGCAACACTAACAGCCGGAACTACTCCTAGGGGAGGCGCTGTCAATCCAAATAATAACTATGTTTATATTTCAAATTTTGGAAGTGGTAATATCTCTGTCTACGATGGCGACAATAACTTCGTTACAACCATTGCCACCGGTATTAGCCAACCATTAGAAGGAAATGTGAATGTTTTACAAAACGTTGTCTACTTTTCTAACTTGGGTACTAACTCAATTGCTGTTATTGACAGCGATGAAACGAGTGGCACCTTTAACACAGTGATTCAAAACATTTCCGTTGGTACTGGCGATCATCAAATTGCTGTCAACCCAGCATCTAGCCGCGCTTACGTTGCCAACAACGGTGGTACTTCAGTTTCTGTCATTGATACGACAAGCAATACAGTTATTCACACGATTACTAACGTGCAAGGTCCAATAGGCTGCGATATTAACACGCTTACCAATCGTCTTTATGTAAAACGCAACGCAGCAGCTCCAAATGGTTGGGTTTATGTCATTGATGCCGATGACAACACAATCATTACAACCATTGGTGGTTTTGGCACCAACGGTCGTGAACTTGCCGTCAACTCTTTACCGGTGCCAAACATTTTAAACAATTTCTCTGCGTCTGTCGTTTATGTAACAAACGGAAATGCCAATCCAGATGTCATAGCATTAGTGGATCAAGTTTCAAATAACGTCTTTGCAACAATCACAGTTGGTGGAAACCCACGTTGGGTACAAATTCTTGATATGTAAGTGTGAGTACAGTTAATCCGCATCGTGTGCGATGATGCGGACTAACTCTTTTTTATCATATCCTGCTCCCCAACTACGTATACAACCGCTCGATCATTACTAGAGGGAAAATGAAAGATACCGCTTAATGTCATTAAGACTTTTCTAATCTAGAATAAAAACATTAAGAAGACATTTTTATTTGGGCACAACCACTCACCAAAAAAATAAGAAAAACATACATTAATATTATTCATCGCTTGTCTTTAAATGTTGTTGTATGATAAGTGATTCAATAAAAAAGCGAGGTGAAAGACATGTCTCAACCAAACATGCCCAATTTCACGCCCAATATTACCCTCGATCGCGACGATGTCGTCAATTTACTGCTCGCATCGATCGCGATGGAGGAAATGGGCTTGGCGCACATCATTAATGCGGAAGGAGAGAAAATTCAGTACGCCTTGGGAACATTGAATGGCCTTACTGGTCCACCAGCGACACTACAAGAAATTCTAGCGATCAACGAAAGTGCTGCAGACATGCTTGACACGATTTTCAAGAAAGAAATTGTTCTTGAATCGAAAATGAAAGCAGCGACAAACATACCGACCATCGTCGGACCAACTGGGGCGACCGGCGCTATTGGTCCTGCAGGGAGTGTCATTAGCGTCAATAATATCCTCTCTGATGGCGCAGGCAATGTCACCCTTACAATTGGCGATATTCCAGGAGGCATTGAAAATATTAACGGGATTACTGCCGCGCCAGATGGTAGTTTGACGTTAAATGCTGAGGATGTCGGCGCTTTTCCGTATGAAGAAGTGCCTTCAGGGAGTGATTTAGATTCGTTTATTACGGAAGGTGTGTACAGTTCTGAAGGGAATGCAGGCGGACCTGTGAACGGTCCACTTGGGTTTACAAGTCCAATATGGACATTGTATGTTTCTATCATTACCCCGGGACCGACAACATCCATTTTACAATTGCTCATTGGCAACCCGACAATTTATGTAAGAAGCGCGACGGATGACACAGGCACGACTTGGAATCCTTGGGAAGAGCTCGGTACACAAGGACCGACCGGACCGACGGGGGCTGGGGTTGCAGGAGCCACGGGTGCCACTGGCACGACTGGCGCAACCGGGGCGACTGGCGCCACTGGGGTGACTGGCGTGACTGGCGTTACCGGACCGACTGGACCAACAGGACCGACTGGACCGACTGGCACGACTGGGGTCACGGGCGTCACTGGGATCACAGGCATTACCGGGGCGACTGGCGCAACTGGCGTGACTGGGGCAACGGGCACCACCGGGGCGACTGGCGTGACTGGGATTACTGGGATTACTGGGGCGACTGGGGCGACTGGCGCCACCGGCGTCACTGGCGCCTCGGGTGCCACTGGCGTGATTGGCGTTACCGGACCGACTGGGGCGACTGGAGCGACTGGCACCACCGGCGTTACCGGACCGACTGGCGTGACTGGACCGACTGGCGTGACTGGTATCACAGGCGTCACCGGAGCGACTGGACCGACCGGTGTGACTGGACCAACTGGCGTGACTGGTGTGACTGGAGCGACCGGCGTTACCGGCGCCACTGGTATAACTGGACCAACCGGCGTTACCGGACCTACGGGTGTTACCGGACCGACCGGCGCCACGGGAACGACCGGCGCCACGGGAACGACCGGCGTTACCGGACCGACCGGGGCGACCGGTGTCACTGGGGCAACCGGTGTTACGGGAGCGACCGGCGTTACGGGCGTCACTGGTGCGACTGGACCGACCGGACCGACTGGACCGACTGGACCAACCGGATTTCGTGGACCAACAGGAGATGCGATCACAACCCCATTTGTGTATACACAAAACTTTAACTCAGCTAACGTTTCTGTCATTAATGGTCGAACACTTACAGTCGTCGCTACAATCCCTGTAGGGACCTCTCCTTGGGGAGGAGCTATTAACCCTTCTAACAACCGCGTATATGTAGCGAATTCTGGCAGTGCGAATGCGTCCGTTATTGATGCCATCACGAATACAGTGATTGCAACGCTGACAGTAGGCAGTACACCTCGTGGCGGTGCCGTTAATCCTAATAACAATTATGTTTATATTTCTAACTATGGTACCAACTTAGCCACTAGCAGTATCTCTGTTTTTGATGGAGACCACAACCACGTTGTCACACTTGTTCCTGCTGACGGTGTGAACAGACCATTAGAAGGGAACGTAAATGTGCTCCAAAACGTGATCTATTTTTCTAACTGGGGAAACAATACAATCGCTGTCATTGATAGTGACGAAAATAGCCCTAACTTTAACACGATCCTTCAAACCATTCCCGTTGGTGGTGGAGATCACCAAGTTGCTGTCAATCCTGCATCTAGTCGTATATATATCGCAAATAATACTGGTAACTCAGTTTCCGTTATTGACACAACAAGCAATACAGTCATTACAACGATTACTGGCATCACAAGCCCTATAGGCTGCGATATCAATACACTCACAAATCGACTTTATGTAAAAAGTAATTCAGCAGCTCCAAATAGTTGGGTTTATGTCATCGATGCCAATGACAACACAATCGCTGCAACCATTGGTGGTTTTGGTTCCGCTGGTCGTGAACTTGCTGTCAATTCTTTGCCAGTGCCAAATATTTTAAACAATTTCTCCGCATCTGTTCTTTATGTAATAAATGGCGATGCTTCACCCGATTCAGTGGCGCTAGTCGACCAAGTTACTAATAACATCTTCGCAACGATTACTGTTGGAAATAGCCCTCGCTGGGTACAAATTCTTGATTTAAACAGGTAGCTGCAAGCCATAAGAATTGGCACACATCGCCATGATGTGTGCCAATTCTTTCTATCTGTACTCAGCCCTCTTGTTTCTAACCTCGGTCTCACGTATACAACGTCTCTGGCACATCCTCACTTGCAGAAATTAAAGATACCGCTGGTTTCTCTATAAAAATCGCCTCTGCAAGTGCATTTACTTCTTCAAGGGTTACTGCTTGAATATCTGCAAGTAATTCATCTAGTGAGCGACTCCTTTGACGCAGCAGTTCATTTTTTCCATTCCGGTTCATTCGGCTGTTCATACTCTCTAGTCCAAGCATGATACTACCTTTTAATTGTTCTTTCCCGTTGTCTAGTTCATTTTTTGTAATGCCATCGCGCTGTATATGTTTGATCACTTGATTCATTTCTTCTGCTAATTGTTGCAATTGCTGATGCTGCGTTGCTGCATAAATATTTAACAGACCCGTTTCTTCATATGCGGCATGATAGGAAAAGACGGAATAACATAGTCCCTGCTCTTCACGAATTGCTTGGAATAAGCGACTACTCATGCTTCCACCTAGCGCATTGTTTAACAATACAAGTGCAAACGTGTGGTCTGCACCAATTGGTAATCCAGGGTAGGCGAGACAAAGATGAGCCTGCTCTGTTTCCTTTTGCCGATATTTCATTGTTGGCGTGAATAATGCTTCGGGCACGTGAAAAGACCCTTGTCCACGTGGTACTTGTGAAAAAATCTCTTCCATTTCCGCGAGCAATGACTCGTCAAATCTCCCTGCAACAGAAACAACGACACGATCACCTGTGTAAAAACGTGCCATATAATTATGCAAATCTTCAGCGCACAAATCCGCAAGTACTTCCTTTTGTCCCAAAATAGGATACGCGAGTGTACTTCTGCCAAAACTCGCTTCACTGAGTAAATCATGCACTTGATCATCTGGTGTGTCTTCAACCATTTTAATTTCTTCAAATACAACTTGCTTTTCTTTTTCTATTTCTCTCTCTTCAAATGTAGAGTGAAAAAACATGTCTTGGAGAACGTCAAGTGCAATTCGCGCATGTTCATCTAGTACTTTCGCATGGTAACAAGTATACTCTTTTGCTGTAAATGCATTTACTTGACCGCCGATGCGATCAAACGCTTCGGCAATCTGTTGTGCTGTACGATGCTTTGTTCCTTTAAATAACATGTGTTCGATAAAGTGTGAAATGCCATTTTGTGTACGCGCTTCGTTTCTTGAACCTGTTTTCACCCATATACCGATCGAGACTGAGCGTACCGTCGTGTTCATTTCAGACATCATTCGAACACCATTTCGTAACGTTACCTTCTTAATCACGGTTTGTACCCCCATTGTTGTCCGTCGTCACTTTATGTGCAATTCTTTTTTCATCCATCAATTCCGTAACCGTCCCAATTAGTAAATTCTTTTTTTGAATGCCTTCGATGATACGCGCCAACCCTGTCGAAGTCGCTTCCGTTGGATGCATGAGTAACATCGACCCCGCCTCGATCTGGTTCACAACACGCTCGACCATCACATTCGGATCTGGCTTCTTCCAATCAATTGTGTCGACGGACCACATAATGGTATGCATATTATGTGCTGCCACACGTTCAATGACGCGTTCATTAAATTCTCCACTCGGTGGTGCAAACCATTTCGGCGTGACATTCAGTACCGACTGAAGCACTTCTGTCGTTTTTTCCAGCTCTTCATCAATTTTGGCTGCTGAGAGCCGATTCATGTGTGGATGAGAATACGCATGACTACCAATTTCATGACCTTCTTCTTGAATCATTTGTGCCAAATGGGGCGTTTTTTTCACCCAAGAACCATCTAAAAAAAATGTTGCCTTTGTATCATATTTTTGAAGTGTCTTTAACATATCGGGAATATACTCATCCCCCCATGACACATTAATCAATAGACTAACCATTGGTTTCTCTTGCACACCACGGTACGTCGGCGCTGGTGGTAAATCGTGTAAATGTACCGCTGGAAAGGTCTCCTTAAACACAAGCTGTGACTGACTGAAATGACCAAGCTCCTTCATCTTATCATATGATTGATTGACGTCAACCTCCAACCCATTGTAACCAGGCAACGCCTTCCACACTTTGTCGACGCGTGCATCTTGAGGTGGAATATTTACTTTTTTCGCATGTTCCTCAATTTGTAACCGTAACTCATCCTTCATTGTGCGAGTAGAAAGCGTTTCAATATACTGCATAGAAAGAGGATTCGCAACCGCTCCGTATGCCAACACGACAACCAGTGCACAAAGCCCAATGTGTATCCACGCTTTTTTCATCTTCTTCCCTCCACTATCTAATGCTTATCGCATTGTATGCAGACAAAGGACAAACTAGACATGAATTCAACTAACACGACTTCATCACGCACTATGTACAGATTAACCAATAGGGAATTATTCGTTATGCATAATCTATGTATAATGTAAACAAAAAAAGACTAGGCATCCCCAGTCTTTGTACGTTATTTGCTTTGTTGTTCTCGTTCCTTTTGTTCCTTAAGCAACACTTTGCGTGATAAGTTGACTCGACCTTGTTGGTCAATCTCGGTGACGCGTACTTCAATGTCATCGCCTATTTTCAAGACGTCTTCTACTTTTTGAATCCGTTCCTCAGCAATTTGAGAAATGTGTAGCAAACCATCTTTTCCTTTGAAAATCTCCACAAAAGCACCGAACTTTTCGATCCGCTTCACTTTGCCAAGATACGTTTGACCGACTTCTACTTCACGAACAAGATCCTCAATAATTGCTTTTGCCCGTTCATTCATTGACTGATCAAGCGACGCAATATAAACTGTTCCGTCTTGCTCAATATCAATTTTCACGCCAGTTTCTTCAATGATTTTATTGATCACCTTACCACTTGGACCAATGACATCACGAATTTTGTCGGGATGAATGTTCAAGATCAGAATTTTCGGTGCGTAAACAGACAACTCTGTTCGAGGCATCTCAATAGCGGTCAACATGTTTTCTAAAATTTTCATTCGACCCGCTTTGGCTTGTGCCAACGCTTGTTCAAGAACTTCACGGTTAATTCCTGAAATTTTAATGTCCATCTGCAAGGCAGTGATACCATTTGCTGTTCCTGCAACTTTAAAGTCCATGTCTCCAAGTGCGTCTTCCATTCCTTGAATATCGGTCAGGACGCTTAAATGTTCTCCTTGCTTAACAAGTCCCATCGCAATCCCTGCAACTGGTGCTTTAATTGGTACACCTGCATGCATCATCGCTAGTGTACTTGCACAAATACTCGCTTGAGAGGTCGAACCGTTCGATTCTAATACTTCTGATACGAGTCGAATCGTATACGGAAATGATTTTTCATCTGGCAATACTTGCTCAAGCGCTCGCTCACCAAGGGCACCATGACCAATCTCACGTCGTCCCGGGCCACGAATCGGTCCCGTTTCGCCAACACTAAACTGCGGGAAATTGTAATGATGCATAAAGCGCTTCGACTCTTCTATGCCAAGACCGTCTAGCACTTGTACATCACCGAGGGCACCAAGTGTACATACACTTAATGCTTGGGTTTGTCCACGCGTAAACAAGCCAGATCCATGTGCACGTGGCAATAGATCAATTTGTGAAGATAACGGACGAATTTCATCAATTTGACGACCATCAGGGCGCACCTTTTCAACGGTAATTAAACGACGGACTTCTTCTTTCACAAACATTTGTAAAATGCCCTTCACTTCATTCACGTTCACTGTCTCATCATCTTCATATAATGAAACTTGCGCATTCATTACTGCATCAATTGCGTCTTGACGTGCATGCTTCTCAACGACACGTACCGCTTCTTTAATGCTTGTCTCTGCTGTGTCTCGTAACCGCGTTTCAAGATCCGCATCGAATGTCTTTAGTACAACTTCACGCTTTGCTTTGCCACACTCAGCAATAATTTTTTCCTGGAATGCTATCAAACGCTTAATTTCTTCATGACCGAGCATCATCGCTTCTAACATTGTTTCTTCAGGTACTTCTTTTGCCCCTGCTTCAACCATGTTAATCGCTTCTTTTGTTCCGGCCACAACAAGATCAATGTCGCTCTCTGCTAGTTGTGATGGGGTTGGGTTAATGATAAATTCACCATTTACACGGCCAACGGTTGCCCCAGCAATCGGACCAGAAAAAGGAATGTCGGAAATAGATAAAGCAAGCGATGATCCAAGCATTGCTGCCATTTCTGATGACGCCTCTTGATCAGAACTCATGACAATGCTAATGACTTGTACTTCATTACGGAAGCCGTCAGGAAATAGTGGTCGAATCGGGCGGTCAATCAATCGACTCGTTAAAATGGCACGATCACTTGGACGTCCTTCTCGTTTAATAAAGCCTCCTGGAATCTTTCCTGCTGCATACAAGCGTTCTTCATAATTCACCGTTAATGGAAAGAAAGGCAAATCTTTTGGCTCCTTAGAAGCCGTTGCGGTTGATAGGACAGCTGTGTCACCGTAGCGCACAAGCACAGCCCCATTTGCCTGCTTGGCAAGTTGACCCGTCTCTACGCGTAACGTACGTCCAGCCCATTCTATCGTAAATTCACGTCGTTCATGTTCCATAAAATGCGGACTCCTCTCGTACATCTCAAAAATACTTCTTCATTTCTATTATGACCGATTCAACGCCAGTTTAAAAGATTCTTTTTCTTGATGAAGAAAAAAGCGGGAGCATCCCCCGCTTTTTTTTCGTAGAACTATCGACGCAAACCAAGTTTGTCAACGAGGTTACGATAACGTGTAACATCCTTATTACGCAAATACGTAAGCAAATTACGACGTTGACCAACCATTTTCAACAAACCACGACGAGAATGGTGATCTTTTTTGTGCGTGCGCAAGTGTTCATTCAACGTATTAATTTGTTCTGTCAAAATAGCAACTTGAACTTCTGGTGAACCCGTATCTGTATCATGCGTTTTAAATTCAGCAATCAGTTCATTTTTACGCTCTTGTGTCAATGCCATGAGAGCCACCCCCTTTTTTCATTACTCCGCATTCCACGCAAACGTTGGTGAAGCGTGTTGCCTAGAATGGGATATGCACCACATGAAAGGTATGCACAAAGATTATTGTACCGTTATTTGATCGGGAATGCAAGGGTTTTTGAGAAGGATGTTGAAGACTCTTTGAACCACAAATAAACCCATCTTTGCGTGTTAAAACTGACGGGCAACAAAATCTGTTTTTTTTTGACAAACAATGTACAAATTATACACAGTGCGTTATCATGATACGTAATAGCATCTACGTAACTTTGAAGGCGGTAGGACGCTCCCTTTTGAAAGGGGGTGAGGCATATGACAGAACTACAAGCTTGGTTCTTGGTCGTTGGATCATTGGGCTTATTTGTAACCGCTGTCGTGACGCTTGTCCGTAATAAGGAGAAATAAACCCGCCTTCGAGTTCACAGCTCTAGCGGGTTAAATACGCCGTGCAGCGCCTACCCCTTCACGGGGACGTGATGCCATTACTGACCACTGGTATACGAACAGTGGTCTTTTTTACATTGTAAGTCATTCTTACCTTTAGTATACACACAACCAGCATTATGTGTCAAAAAGTATTTTTCATATTGTCACTACGAGACTTAAAATAAGCTCTAGCTTCTACTTCATCTTGCGCCAGTTGTGCTTTTAGTTCATCGACGCCGTTAAACACACGTTCAGATCGAATGCGTTCATAAAAACGAACGGTCACCTGTTCGTCGTAAATATCGCTTGTAAAATCAAATAAGTGCACCTCAAGTGTAGGTTCTGCCTCATCCGCTTTAAACGTCGGGCGCACGCCAATGTTTGCCATCCCTTGATGAGTAGCACCTTTGACATCAAGTTGGACGACATAGACACCGTTTTTAGGTAAGTGATAACGCTGTTTAAGTAAAACATTTGCCGTTGGAAAGCCAATTTGTCGCCCGCGTGCATCGCCATGAATGACAGTACCAGCTACTTCATAGGGTGTACCTAGTAATGTCGCTGCTGTTGCAACGTCTCCTTGGTCAAGCGCTTCTCGAATACGGGTCGACGAGATTTTTTCTCCAACGTCACTTACCTTTTCAACGGTCGTTTGTGTAAACCTCCCTTGGGCATACGCTGGCATATGTTGCATCGTTCCCTGCCCCTTGGCACCATACGTAAAATCAAAACCAGCAACCACATGAGAAGCATTTAGTTCAACAATAAATTGGTCAACAAATTGCTGGCATGATAATTGCGAGAGTGCTCTTGTAAAATGAACAGCGTAGACAACATCGACCCCTAAACGTTCGAACTGCGTTACTTTGGCTTCTAATGGAGTTAAATAACGCATTGGGCTTTCGGGACGACCGAGCACTTCTTTTGGATGCGGATAAAACGTCATGACTGCTGTTTGTACTTCGCGTTGCTGCGCTTCGTTCATTGCTGTTTCAATGACGGTGCGATGCCCGCGATGAATGCCATCAAAATAACCGAGCGCAAGCACACACGCAGGAAAATCAGCTTTTTGCGTAGCTGTATGTACATCTAAATAAACGAGCTTCATTGTGTTTCCTCCTCTTCTCCCTGGCAAAACAACCTCTCTGGCTTGACGAGACCTATTTTTGTTGGATGTGGTGTATACAACGCCAAGCATGTCCCTTGTTGATTATAAAATAAAAATTTTCCGCTGCCAAAAGATGCATCTTGCTGCAAGACAGCCCCGTTGCGAATTTTTTGTTCCAATAACGCACTCGCTTGCACGCGCGGAAATGCTTGCAATGCTAAATCAAACGGACGTAACATCGCAACGCGTTCATCGAGCGTCGCTTCTTCTAGCTGCGAAAAAGTGATTGCCTCATGCGCCTGAAATGGGCCAGATGATGTCCGTGTCAGTTGTGACATATGAGCAGGATAACCTAATGTTTTCCCGATATCAACCGCGAGTGTCCGGACGTAAGTACCTTTGCTGCAAGTCACTTCAAAAGAGAATGAATAGGTACCTTCATGAACGGACGCAGCCATCTCTTGCAATGCTAGTTGGTGAATTGTTACTTGTCGGACCGGACGTTCTACTTCTAGTCCAGCGCGCGCATATTCATACAATTTTTTTCCGTTTACTTTTACGGCCGAGTAATAAGGTGGGATTTGCGTTTGTTCCCCTAAAAACTGGCTCAGTACATCGGTCAATTGTGCGCGTGAAATCGGTGATGTCACTTCTTTCCGCTCAATCACGTCTCCTGTCCGATCTTCTGTCGTTGTCGCCAACCCGAGCGTCACTTGTCCTCGGTACGTCTTCGAAAAGTCGATCATATAAGGTACAACCTTCGTCGCTTTTCCTAAACAAATTGGGAGTACGCCGTCCACTTCCGGATCAAGTGTACCCGTATGCCCGACTTTTTTTGTTTGAAACAATTTGCGGATACGGTACACGCAATCATGTGACGTCATTCCAGTTGGTTTATGTAAAACTAAAATCCCTGATGGTGCCATTTTTTGTGTCTCCTTTCATCATGAAGAAAGAAGGCAGCATCACATGCCACCTCCCGATCCTTTCTCCTCATTCATTCATGAAAAAAGGCCCTGTTTACTCCATGTCTTGCCGATTCACTTCTCGCAACAATGATTCAATTCGGTTCCCGTATTGCACCGACTCGTCAATGGCAAAAGTAATCTCTGGTGTTTTACGGAGGCGAATGCGTTTACCGATTTCGGAGCGGATAAACCCCGACGCTTTTTCAAGCCCTTTTAATGCCTCTGTACGCGCTTCTTCTTCACCTAGCACTGTAATATACACCGTTGCCTGTTGCAAGTCACCAGTCACATCGACACCAGTCACTGTGACAAACCGTACACGAGGGTCTTTTATATCGCGCAAAAGTAAGTCGCATAACTCTTTTTTTACTTGTTCACCAACACGCATTGCGCGGTTGCTTGCCATTCTTCATCACCTCAAAAAATGCAAAGTTACAGCCATTCCCAGTTTGTGACTGTGCGCTCAACCGTGGTCTCGGAATCGATATGGGCGAGCGCACGCGTCAACACTGCTTCTGCCCCTTTTTTGTGGCTGGAAACCACACATAAGGACAATTCAGCCCGTTGCCATAGGTCTTGATAAGCGGTTTCTGCGACACTGACGTTGTAACGTTGCCTCAGCGTCACAGTGAGCCGCTTCATGATGGATCTTTTTTCCTTTAATGATTGTGGTTTTCCGATGAATAATTCGCAACGGACAAACCCGATCATTAGCTACGTTTTACTTCTTCCATCACGTATACTTCGATCGTGTCGCCTTCTTTAATGTCGTTGAAGTTTTCTAATGTGATCCCACATTCATAACCGGCAGCCACTTCTTTTGCGTCATCTTTAAAGCGTTTTAACGCATTTAACTCTCCTTCGTAGACGACGATGCCATCACGAACCAATCTCACAGATGAATGGCGTGTAATTTTTCCGTCTGTTACATAGGATCCAGCAATCGTGCCGATTTTAGACACTTTAAATGTCGTACGAACCTCAACTTGACCAATGATTTTTTCGACAAACTCTGGATCAAGCGCGCCCTTCATCGCCTGCTCGATTTCATCAATGGCGTTATAAATGACACGGTGCAAACGAATGTCGACATTCTCAGCTTCAGCGATACGCTTCGCATTTGTGTCAGGACGAACGTTAAAGCCGATCACAATTGCATTTGAAGCGGCGGCTAAAATAATGTCTGACTCAGTGATCGCACCAACGCCAGTATGAATGATATTCACTTTCACACCTTCAACATTAATTTTTTCAAGCGATCCTTTCATTGCTTCAACCGATCCTTGGACGTCGGCTTTAATAATGACGCGGATATCTTTGACTGTTCCCTGTTGGATTTGGTTGAATAGATCATCGAGACTTACTTTCGACGACTCGGACAAGTTTTGTTCCCGGTAACGTGCCATCAACCCTTCACCAACTTGACGTGCTTTCTTCTCATCTTTGAATGCTTGGAAACGATCGCCAGCTTGTGGCACATCATTTAACCCTGTAATCTCTACTGGTGTAGATGGGCCTGCTGTTTGCTCACGGCGCCCTAAATCATTTACAAGCGCACGTACTCGACCAAACGTGTTGCCGACAACCACTGCATCACCCACACTGAGTGTACCATTTTGCACAAGGAGTGTAGCAACCGGCCCGCGTCCTTTGTCGAGTTGCGCCTCAACAACTGTACCTGTTGCTAACTTATCTGGATTTGCTTTTAGCTCCTCCACTTCAGAAACAAGTAAAATCATTTCCATCAACTCATCAATGCCGTCACCTTGGAGCGCTGAGACGTTCACAAAAATTGTGTCGCCGCCCCATGCTTCTGGGACAAGCTCGTACTCGGTTAATTCTTGCATCACTCGGTCTGGGTTTGCTGCTTCTTTATCAATTTTGTTGACAGCAACGATGATCGGCACACCCGCATCTTTCGCGTGGCTAATTGCTTCTTTCGTTTGCGGCATCACACCATCATCAGCGGCAACAACGAGAATTGTAATGTCTGTTACTTGCGCCCCACGTGCACGCATCGTTGTAAATGCAGCGTGACCCGGTGTATCTAAAAAGGTGATTTTCTTGCCTGCTTGCGAAATTTGGTACGCACCAATATGTTGTGTAATGCCACCCGCTTCATTCGCGGTCACTTTCGTATTGCGAATCGAATCAAGCAACGTCGTCTTTCCGTGGTCTACATGTCCCATAATCGTTACGACAGGTGGACGTTCTTGCAAGTCTTCTTCTTTATCTGTCTCATCGTATATATCAATGTCCAGCTCATCAATGAAAACCGCGTCTTCTACCGCCACACCGTAGTCTGTTGCGAGTAATTCAATTGCGTCGCGATCAAGTTCTTGGTTAATTGTCGCCATGACGCCAAGTCCCATCAATTTTTTGATTAACTCAGATGCTTCTCGGTGTAATTTTGCTGCTAGTTCGCTGACAGTAAGCGATCCAGCAACAACAATTTTCTCTGGTAATGGCATTTGGTGACGTGCAGCCTTAGATTGTCCGCCACCACCACCGCGACGACGACCACGATTGCCTTGGTGACGCCCACCAGGACGGTTGCCACCAGCTGATGAATTTTTCTTACCGCTATATCGTTGCTGTGTATACCCGTTTGGACTTGCATCTTGTTTTTTCTTAGGCTGCGACGAGCTAGTATTCGCCCCATTGCGCTTCGGCTGTGGTTTGTTGCCACTAGAGGTTCCTTCATTCTTCGTTTTCGGTTGACTAGGTTTCTGTCCCGATCCACTTTGACTTGTTGATTTTGATTGGGTCGTCCCACTTTTAGTGCCGCGTGCTTGCCCAGACTCTTTTCCTGACAACGCCTTGGCCAATGTTTGTTCATCAACAACAGACATATGATTGGAAACTTCCACATTCATCGCTTTTAAACGATGAATCAATTGTTTGCTTTCCACGCCATTTGCTTTCGCATATTCATAAACGCGCATTTTTGACATATACGTCCCTCCAGTTTACTCACTCAATAACGCGACTAATTTCTTCGCGAATCCTTTACTCTTTACACCAATGACAACTCGTTCCTCTTTACCAATCGCCCGACCGATCACTTCACGCGGATATGTTTCATAGACTGGGATATGGTAAAACGTACATTTATCCATTACTTTCTTCTTCGTTCCTTGTGACACATCACTTGAAAGTAACACAATTTCCACTGTGTTCTTACGAATGTCTTTTAAAACGAGTTCTTCCCCCGTCACCAATTCACGCGCGCGTGCAGCTAATCCTAACAATGATAAAAACCGCGTTTCATCATTCATGTTAGACGGTTGCCTTTCGCTCTGCTATTAAACGATCATAGTCGTCCGCACCTACGTTCACTTGCAAGTGACGTGACAAGCTATCACGTTTTTTCGCAATCAAAAACACTTCTTCCTCATTCGTTAAGTAAGCACCGCGGCCATTTTTTTTGCCGGTTGGATCCACCATAATGTCTCCCTCCGGTGTACGAACAATGCGTACGAGCTCGGCCTTTGGTTTCATTTCTTGCGTAACAATACATTTTCTAAGAGGAATTTTTCGTTGTTTCATGACGATCGCCCCTTATTCTTCTTCTGCAATCATGTCCACGTCGTCTTCTGCGTGCATTTCATCTAAGAGACCTGACTCACGCGCTTCCGTCTCACTTTTAATATCAATTTTCCAGCCAGTTAGCTTCGCTGCGAGTCGGGCATTTTGTCCACGTTTGCCAATTGCGAGTGACAATTGATAGTCAGGGACAATGACGCGCGTCGTTTTCTCATCTTCACATATTGTGACATTCAATACTTGTGCAGGGCTCAGTGCATTTGCAACATACACAACAGGATCTTCTGACCAAGCAACAATATCGATTTTCTCACCTTTTAACTCGTCAACAATCATTTGCACACGACCACCGCGTGGACCAACACAGGCACCAACTGCATCCACTTCAGGGTTATCAGAGTGAACGGCAATTTTAGAACGGTCTCCTGCTTCACGAGACACGGATTTAATTTCCACCGTTCCATCATAAATCTCTGGCACTTCTAACTCAAACAAGCGCTTTAGCAAACCTGGATGCGTCCGTGAAATTAAAATTTGCGGTCCTTTTGTCGTCTTTTCTACTTTTGTGACAAACGCTTTAATCCGGTCATGATGTCGGAATGTCTCGTTTGGCATTTGTTCAGATACAGGCAACAGTGCCTCGACTTTTCCTAAATCAACGTAAATAAAACGGTTATCTTGACGTTGGACGATCCCCGTCATAATGTCTTCTTCTCGGTCAATGAAATCCGCATAAATAATGCCTCGCTCCGCCTCGCGCACACGTTGGGTCACAACTTGTTTAGCGGTTTGCGCAGCAATTCGACCAAAGTCTTTTGGCGTCACTTCAATCTCGACGACATCATCCACTTCATAACTCGGACTGATTTCATGCGCTTCTCCTAATGAAATCTCTAATCGCTTGTCAAACACTTCTTCAACAACCACTTTACGCGCAAATACACGAATGCGACCTGTCAATCGGTCGACATCTACACGGACGTTTTGCGCCTGCGAAAAATTGCGTTTATAACCTGAGATTAATGCGGCTTCAATCGCTTCAATGATAACTTCCTTTTCAATGCCTTTATCCGCTTCTAAAGTCGCTAAGGCTTCCATAAATTCACTGTTCATGGGCTGCTAATCCTCCCTTTTTTCCTTGACAGCTTAAATCAAAATGGACCGACGTGCGCTCGCCACTTTTTCATATGGCACCGCATAAGTGATCGATTTTGTCTTTACTTTTCCTTCAATTGTCAGTACACCATCGGTAAATGACTTTAACACACCTTCGAACGATTTTTGACCAGAAATTGGTTCATATGTTGTCACATACACCCCTGTCCCGACTGCCTGCTTCACATCATCCTCGTCCTTCAACGGCCTCTCAGCTCCTGGAGATGATACTTCTAAGAAATAAGGTCCTGAAATCGGATCCTTTGCATCCAGCACTTCACTTAAACGTTCGCTTACAGCCTCGCAATCATCTAAGTTTACGCCCGTTGTTGAATCAATTGCTACGCGCAAAAACCAGTTTGGACCTTCTTTTGTATACGTGACCGCAACAAGCTTCAAACTTAATTGTTCCACGATCGGCGCAGCCAATGATGCGACCTGATCGGAAATGCTTTTTTTCACCTTCTATCCACTCCTTTTATCTTAGACGCTGACGAAAGAAAACCCTTTTTCGTTCCACAATGGCGCCTATTCCAGATGTCGTGGAGGAAAACTCGCGCCATTCTATGGCGAACAAAGAGAGTGGGGCAGCCCACTCTCTTTGTTCTTTCGTATGCTAACAATTACCACTTGTGAGTGTACCACAAATGATCGTGAGATGCAAATGGATTGTCGATTTGATTCGCCGTGTCACCATCTTAAAACAGCGTCAACTGGTTCGTTTCCGGTAAATCTGTTAAACAACCGTGGTCATTTAAATGCTCGATGACCGTTTTTGTCAGTCGCGCCCGTTGTTGCAAGTCTTCTTTTGACAAAAAGTGCCCTGCTTCACGCTCACGGACAATGCCTAACCCCGCATTTGTGCTCACACCATTTAACGCGCTGAATGGTGGCAGTAACGTCTCGCCATCGACAATAAATTCCGTCGCTTGCGAACGGTACAAGTCAACTTTTTGAAAAGATAACCCTCGGGCACACATTTCTAATGCCAATTCAAGCACAGTTAAAACCGATTTTTCCTTCGGGGAGGCATCTAAGCCTTTCTCGTTAATCTCTTCAATCTTTGCCTTAATTGCCGCTTCTCCTTTGACCATCGTGTCGAGATCAAAGTCACTGGCGCGGACGGAGAAGTAGGTTGCGTAATACAGCGCCGGATAATGCACTTTAAAGTAGGCAATTCGTACCGCCATCATTACATAAGCGGTCGCATGCGCTTTTGGAAACATATATTTGATTTTCATACATGAATCAATGTACCAGTCTGGAACATTGTGTTTGCGCATTTCTTCAATCCATTCTGGCTGAAGCCCTTTCCCCTTTCGAACAAACTCGGTAATTTTAAACGCGAGCGATGACTCCAACCCTTTATAAATTAAATAGATCATAATGTCGTCACGACACCCAATGACATCTTTTAGCTCACATGTCCCGTTGGCGATGAGCTCACTTGCATTTCCTAACCACACATCCGTTCCGTGTGAGAGTCCAGAGATTTGCAGTAGCTCAGAAAATGTCTTTGGTTTCGTCTCTTCAAGCATTTGCCGAACAAAACGGGTGCCAAATTCGGGGATGCCGAGCGTGCCTGTTTTACACATAATTTGTTCAGCGGTCACGCCTAAAACTTCCGGTCCTGAAAAAATCTCCATCACTTTCGGATCATCCATTGGGATCGTTTTTGGATCAATGCCGCTTAAATCTTGCAACATCCGAATGGCCGTCGGATCATCGTGTCCGAGTATGTCTAGCTTTAACAAGTTATCATGGATCGAGTGGAAATCAAAATGAGTTGTTTTCCATTCGGCATTTTTATCGTCTGCTGGATATTGCACCGGCGAAAAATCATGAATATCCATATCATCGGGCACAACGATAATGCCACCTGGATGTTGTCCCGTCGTTCGTTTTACGCCCGTACAACCTGAGACAAGGCGATCAATCTCTGCCCCGCGCATCATGAACTCATGATCACTTTGGAAGCCTTTGACAAAACCATAGGCCGTTTTTTCTGCCACCGTGCCAATCGTTCCGGCGCGGTACACATATTCTGCGCCAAACAATTCTTTCGTATAAGCATGTGCACGCGCTTGATACTCACCTGAGAAGTTTAAATCAATATCTGGCACTTTATCCCCTTTAAAGCCAAGGAACGTCTCAAACGGAATGTCCTGTCCTTCTTTCACATAAGTCGTCCCACATTTTGGACAGTTTTTTTCTGGTAAGTCATATCCTGATGCGACGGAACCATCATTAAAGAATTGTGAGTGACAACAGCCCGGACAAACATAATGCGGTGGGAGTGGATTCACTTCCGTAATTTCTGTCATCGTCGCAACAAAGGAAGAACCAACTGATCCCCGCGAGCCGACGAGATAGCCATCATCGAGAGACTTTTTCACTAGCTTTTGCGAGATTAAATAAATAACGGCAAACCCGTGACCAATAATACTCTTTAATTCTTTTTGAATGCGTGCCTCCACAATTTCCGGAAGCGGGTCACCATAAATTTCACGCGCCCGTGCATACGTCATGTCACGAATTTCATCATCGGCACCAGCCATTTTCGGTGTATATAAATCATCAGGAATCGGCTTAATGTCGGCAATTCGACTGGCCATGTCATGTGTTGCGGTGATGACCACGTCTTTGGCTGTCTCTTCCCCTAGAAATTGAAATGCCGCTAACATTTCCGCCGTTGTCCGGAAGTGCACTGGCGGCAACGTTTGCCGATTGAGTGGGTTCGCTCCCCCTTGTGAGGCAATTAAAATTTGCCGATATACCGCATCTTCTTCGTCTAAATAATGCACATTCCCTGTTGCAACAACCGGCTTCTCTAGCTCTTTTCCAAGCTGCACAATGTTAGCGATGATGTCTTGTAATGTTTCTTTGTCTTTGACCAATTCCTTCTCAATTAAATGCTGATAACAAACTGGTGGCTGTACTTCGAAATAATCATAGAAGCGCGCGATCTCCGTGACTTCATCCGCTGATTTTTGCATCATCGCTTCAAAGACTTCCCCTTTATCACAGGCAGAGCCAACAAGCAAACCGGCGCGATGACGGTTTAATTGCGAACGTGGAATCCGTGGGGTGCGAAAGTAATAATCCACATGGGATAGCGTCACAAGTTTGTATAAATTTTTCAATCCTTCTTGTGATGTCACAAGTAACGTACAATGAGACGGGCGCCCACGATAAAAATTGCCTTTTCCCATATGATCATTTAACGCATCGTGATAATGAATGTCTTTCTCCGCAGCGTCTTTGACCATGCGCCACAATAAATAAGCGGTCGCTTCCGTGTCATATATCGCCCGGTGATGGCTCGTTAATTCAATGCCGAATTTCTTACATAATGTATTTAGGCGGTGGTTTTTAAACTCGGGATATAAAAAGCGTCCCAGCTCTAACGTATCAATGACGGGATTTTGCACTTCATCGTAACCCAGTTTTTTGTAACCAACATTGACAAAACCGACGTCAAAACTGGCATTATGCGCAACAATCGTCGCATCACCTGCAAAGGCGCGAAATTCTTTTAGCACATCAAGTGGATCTTTCGCTCCTTGCACCATGTCGTCCGTAATCCCCGTTAGTTCAATGATTTTCGCTGATAGTGGCTCTTTCGGATCCGCAAATGACTCATAGCGCTCAATGATCTCACCGTTTTTTATTTTTACGGCTGCAAGTTCAATGATTTGATTGTACACAGCAGAAAGCCCTGTCGTCTCCACATCAAACACCACATACACCTCATCTTCAAGTGAGCGATGTGCTAAATTATAAGCAATTGGCACACCATCATCAACAAGATTCGCCTCCATGCCGTACAAAATTTTCACCCCGTGCTTTTTCCCGGCTGCATACGCCTCAGGGAACGCTTGGACGACGCCATGGTCAGTAATCGCAAACGCTTTGTGCCCCCATTCCGCTGCTCGCTTCACGTAGCGCTCAACGGAGACCATGCCATCCATCTGACTCATCGTGGAGTGGGCATGCAATTCAATCCGCTTCTCATCTTCTGTCGCTGTGTCTTGTCGCTGTTGCGGTGTGTACTGCACAATGTCGTTGGCAATCATGACGAGGTCGCGCACAAATGTATCATTTTGAATGCCACCACGTACTTTCAACCACATACCTTTTTTTATTGCTTTCATCGCTGGGACATCTTCTTTGTCACGAGAAAACATTTTTACCAGGATGGAATCCGTGTAATCGGTTATTTTGAACGTCAACAGCGTACGCCCGCTTCGCAATTCCCGAATATCTGCCGAAAAGACATACCCTTGAATTGTGATACGTCTTTCTTCGTCTACAATTCCTTCAAGCGGAGTCGCTTCTTCTTTTATTGGATAGCCAATGGAAACGGATGTCACAACTTCCTCTTTAGCGCCTTCTTCTTCACGCTGCTTTTTTTCGAGCATCGCTTCCACCACTTTTGAATAGTCTTCCTGTGCGCGTTGTTCCGCGAATGCCTCGTAATCGGCTTCCGAAGATTTTACCGTAATTTGAAATGGCATTTCCGCCAAGCCAAGTGATTGACACAGCGGTCTAGCTAACTCTTTTAATTTGCGGTTCATCATCCCCGCCTCAGCCTCGTGCGCCGCAACGAGTTGCAAGGCGCCGTTTGTTACGGTTGGCGTTTGTTTGCGCCACGTATTTGCGAGAGAAGGGGTTTGTTTAACGAGGTCTTCAACTAAAAGAGACCAATAACCGGGCCAAGCTTCTGCTAAAGAAGGCGCATGCTTGTACGTAATCGTACACTGAGTATGCGCAATCTCTTTAAATGTTGTGATGAGGCGGCTACGAAAGGCAGCATAATGTTCGGCCGGAATGAGTTTTTCAAGCGTTATGTAAAAGTGCCACGTACGTTCTGCCTTTAAAATGGCAAGCTTTTCGATCGCACCGTGCTTAAAATAAGGCAGTGATGTTGCCGACATATTTAACTGTTCAAGAAGCAGTTGGAAACGTTCCTGCCCCGTTTGTTTTCTCGCATCCATGCTAGGAACCTCCTTCTTTGACATATAGAAAAACGGACAGCACCATTTGCGCTGCCCGCTCTCTTTTTCTATCAGGAATCTTTTATTTCAAGTAGTCCTTCACCCAATCAATTAATTGCTCGACGGAAATATCGTGTTGCGCGCCGGTGTGACGCTCCTTCACTTCTACTATTTGTTCATCAGCCCGCTTCCCAATCGCAATACGTACAGGCATCCCAATCAAATCGGCGTCTTTAAATTTCACGCCCGCCCGTTCAGCGCGGTCATCGTATAACACCTCAATGTTTGCAGCCTGTAACTGCGCGTATACTTCCTCAGCAAGCTGTTTTTGCGCTTCATTTTTCACATTCAAGCATAATAAATGCACGGCAAACGGGGCAACTGCTTTTGGCCACACAATGCCATTGTCGTCATTGTGTTGCTCAATGACCGCCGCCAGGACGCGCGTGACGCCAATACCGTAGCAGCCCATATAAAATGGCTTGGCTTTCCCGTTCTCATCCAAAAACTGTGCTTGCAATGTCTCAGAATAACGCGTGCCTAATTTAAACACTTGGCCAATTTCAATCCCGCGTGCAAATTGTAACGTCCCTTGTCCATCTGGTGACTGATCACCCGCTTGTACAAGTCGGAAGTCTTTATACGCTTGTACTGTGTAATCTTTATCCGGAGACACATTGATATAGTGGTAGCCCGTTTCATTTGCACCACACGCAATCGTCGTCATCGCTCGTGTTGCGTGATCGGCATACACGGGCACTTCACCGTTACCAATTGGTCCGAGAGAGCCTGGTTCCGCCCCAAACGTGTCGCGTACTTCTCGCTCCGTTGCCATCCGCAAGTGTTTGACACCAAGCTCGTGCGCCGCTTTTACTTCATTTAATTCATCGTTCCCGCGCAGCAATAGCATGACGAGCGCATCATCAGCAACAACAACAAGTGCTTTTAAAATGTCCTCTGATGCAAGGCCGAGTTGTGTCGCCGCTTCATCTACTGTTCTCGCATTTGGCG
This sequence comes from Bacillus sp. FSL W7-1360, assembly GCF_038592975.1. NCBI lineage: Bacteria > Bacillati > Bacillota > Bacilli > Caryophanales > Bacillaceae > Bacillus > Bacillus sp. FSL W7-1360. Next base: position 1,253,308 of record NZ_CP151950.1, read on the forward strand.
TCGGCTTTTTCTCAAGCGTGCCTGAAACAGTTGGTGTAACCGGTGTTGGTGCAAGACTTGTTGCCATCTCGAGATTCGCAGCATAGTCGGATGCATCTGAATACGCAATGGTATCTTCGCCAACTTCAGCAAGCGCCATGAATTCATGCGTATCTTTTCCACCCATTGCACCGGAATCAGCAATAACGGGACGGAATGTGAGTCCTAACCGTGTAAAAATACGCCCATATGCATCGTACATTTCTTGGTAGGCTTCTGCTAAACTCTCTTCTGTATCATGAAACGAATAGCCATCTTTCATCACAAACTCACGGCCACGCAAAAGTCCAAACCGCGGACGGCGTTCGTCACGAAACTTTGTTTGGATTTGATACACATTGAGTGGCAACTTTTTATAAGACGCAATCCCATCACGGATGAGCATCGTCACGACTTCTTCGTGGGTCGGACTAAGTACAAAATCGCGCCCGTGCCGGTCTTTTAAACGGATGAGCTCGTCCCCCATTTCTGTCCAGCGCCCAGATTGTTGCCACAACTCTGCCGGGTGCAGCGCCGGCATCGTCATCTCTTGCGCCCCTGTACGATCCAATTCTTCACGCACGATCGCTTCTATTTTATGAATAACACGCTTTGCTAACGGCAAGTACGCATATACCCCAGCCGCCACTTGGCGCATATAACCTGCCCGTAACATGAGCTGATGGCTTTTCACATCCGCATCAGCTGGCATATCACGCATCGTCGGCGCAAAATAAGTCGATTGTCTCATGAGGTCACATCCTTTTTATGAAGTCTAAGAAAATAGTTTATGAATGTCATTCCATGTCACCACAATGATTAACAGCATGAGCAAAGCAAAGCTGACAAAACCAATCGTCGCTTCTTTTTCACGCGGAATCGGTTTACGGCGAATTGCTTCAAGTCCAAGAAACACGAGGCGCCCTCCATCCATTGCCGGAATGGGTAATAAGTTAATGATCCCGATGTTGACACTCAGCATTGCTGTGAAAAAGACAACCGTTATCCACCCCTGTGTAACTGCTTGCCCTGTAAAGTTATAAATACCAACCGGTCCAGCAACATAATCGAGCGAGAACTGCCCCGTAAAGATTAACCCAAGTGTATTGAAAATAGATGTGGCTGTCCTATATATGTCATTGACAGCTTTTTCAATTGAACCAAGTACAGAAAACTCCGAAATACCATGCACACCAAGCACCCCTTGGTATTTCCCTGGAGCAATCTCTCGTTTCCCGAGTGTCGCTGTTGTTTGTTTCAGTTCGCCAGCTCGTTCAAATTCAATCGTCACTTCTTCGCCCGGATAACGTTCAATTTCTGCTGTCATCTCTTTCCAAGAGGAAACAGGCGCTCCTTCAACTGCGGTAATCACATCGCCTGTTTCTAGACCAGCTTGTATAGCCGTTTTGGAATCAGGGCTATCTGATACAACCACTTCCGGGCTCAATCGAACCCCTTGATACAACGCCAACCCAAGCAAAATTACAAACGCCAACACAAAATTCATGAGCGGTCCGGCAAAAATAGCCATCGCCCGTTTTGGGATCGATTTCGAGTGAAATTGCTTCGACCAAGGCGCAATGCGCTCTGCAACTTCATCTTCTACGACCAGTGCGCGATCAGACACAGCATAACGAATCATTTCATCTGTCTCTTCATCACGTGCTTCAATGAATAACTCATGTACGAGGTCAATTTGTTCAATTTGAACAACATGTGCTTCTGGATGTTTATCTTTATTATTGACAATGATTTCAGTCACTTGTTGATTACGATCAAACACAAGTCCCACTTCATGCCCAGGTCGGACCCGTGATTCTTCTGGCTCCTCGCCTGCCATCCGCACATAGCCCCCGATTGGCAACAAGCGAATCGTATATACCGTGTCATTTCGTTCAAATGAGAACAATTTGGGTCCCATCCCAATCGCAAACTCATGACACATAATCCCAACCTTTTTGGCAAAATATAAATGACCCCACTCATGAACAAAAACAATCACACTAAATATTGCTAGAAATGCGAGTAACGTATTCATCGCACGCCTCCTCTCAGCTACAAACTGATTGTAATTTTTTTCTCACTTCATGGTCAACAGCCTGAATCTCCTCAAGCGTTGGATGATCCATTCGTGTATGCTCTGTCAATGCACGTTCGATCATCTCTTCAATTTGCAAAAATGATATTTTCCCTTGTAAAAATGCTGCAACTGCCACTTCGTTTGCTGCATTTAACACGGTCGGCATCGTTCCTCCTGCACGACCGGCATCATAAGCAAACTTCATAGCTGGGTAACGTCTCGTATCTAATTTTGCAAAGTGGAGCGTACCTAGTTCATGCAGGCGCAACCGCTCAGTTTGCGGGCGTGCGAGCCGATCTGGGTAAGTTAACGCATACTGGATCGGTACACGCATGTCCGGCGTACCTAGTTGCGCGATGACATTTCGATCAACATATTCGACCATCGAATGAATGATACTTTCTTGGTGGATGACTACATCTATTTTGTCATAATCAATGTCAAAAAGCCAGTGCGCTTCAATCACTTCTAAACCTTTATTCATCATTGTTGCGGAATCAATCGTGATTTTCGCGCCCATTGACCAATTTGGATGAGCAAGTGCTTGTTCTACGGTGACCCCCGCAAGCTCAGCGCGAGTACGATCACGGAAACTTCCACCCGACGCGGTTAAAATAAGCCTGTCAACTGTCGTACGTGATTCACCATTTAAACATTGAAAGATGGCAGCATGTTCACTGTCCACCGGAATGATCGCGACATTGTGCTTACGTGCGGCCGCCATCACAAGATGGCCAGCCGTCACAAGCGTTTCTTTATTTGCAAGCGCAATCGTTTTTCCTGATTCAATCGCTGCCAGCGTTGGCACCAGTCCCACTGCTCCGATTACCGCAGTGACCACAACGTCAGCTTCCTGCCATCGTGCCACTTCCACTAAACCGTCTACACCGTGACAGAACGTGATCGATCGACCAAACTCTTCTTGCAACATTTTTGCATCAGCGGCATGCGCGACACTGACAATCTCTGGGCGAAATGTTGTTATTTGTTCGCGTGCTAACGCGATATTTGTCCCACAAGCAAGACCGACAACGGAAAAATGTTCAGCGTTGGCATGAATGACATCTAATGTTTGTGTACCAATCGAACCCGTTGAACCAAGCAAACTGACCTTTTTCACTTACACTTCCCCCTCTCCTAGAATCTTCTCTCCCGAATTTACTTTTTTTTCATATCCGATTTCTAGTATTCGTATACAACTATGCGATTAATTGCAGTAAGTGCAATATCGGCAACACATAAATCAAACTATCGAAGCGATCCAATATTCCGCCATGACCAGGTAATACATGACCAGAATCTTTCACCGCGTAATGACGCTTCAACGCCGACTCGACCAAATCACCCATCTGCCCAAAAATAGAGGTTACAAGCATGATGCAAAACGCCGTTATGTATAATGGTGTCACTGGATAAATCATATAAAAAACTGAGCCGACAAACACTGCAAGCAAAATACCGCCTACCGCACCTTCAATCGTTTTGTTTGGGCTAATATGTGGCCAAAGCTTATGCCTTCCAATCGCTTTCCCAATAAAATACGCACCTGAGTCTGTTGCCCAAATGAGCACGAGCACATAAAATAAAAGCCATATGCCATCACCAGGAATCTCTCTTGTTAAAAGTAAATAATGAAAACCGAACCCGACATAAATACTTGAAACAACAATAAAGCCAACCTCATCAAATGTAAACTTGTTTTTCGTCATAACTGTTAACATCAACAAAATAAGAATAAGGAAGGCGAACATCTCCACTTTTGTAAACTCTATCGACAATACAGTTGAAAACCAATCTTCTGGTACAAACCATAACCACATACTAAGCAATCCAGCAATTCCTTCAAGCGATAAGGCTTTAATGTTACGCATCCTTAATAATTCTACCATCGCGATACTTGCAACAACACTTATTAATAAAGAAAACGGCCAGCCACCTAGCCACACAAGTATAATCATCGTCAAGCCAAAAAAAGCACCTGTGATCATCCGCGTTCTCATCTGTATGTCCCCTTTCATTATATGGTCATGAATCTTTTTTTACGCCCTCATTCATTATCATTACCGATAAAGTAGGTTTTCATTAAATCCCACCGTAACGACGTCCTCGCTGTTGGTATACACAAATGGCTTCTTTCAAGTGTGATTCAGTAAAATCAGGCCAAAGTACATCTGTAAACCATAGCTCACTATACGCCAATTGCCATAGCATAAAATTACTCAAACGTATTTCTCCGCTCGTCCGAATTAACAAGTCCGGATCACGCAATGACTGGCTCATCAAATGTTTATCAACACATTCAGCGTCAATTTGATCGATGGGCAATGTGCCATTTGCTACTTTCTCGGCCAATTGCTGCATTACTTGAACCATTTCAAATCGGCTGCCATAATTTAAGGCCAAGTTTAAAACTAGACCGGTATTATGGCGTGTCTTTTCAATCGCTTCATCAATTGCACGCACTGTAGAAGCAGGCAAACCATCTGTCACACCCATTAAACGGACTTGTACATTTTCTGCGATCAATGTCGGTAGTTCACTTTTTAAGTACCGTTCTGGTAATTTCAATAAAAAATCCACTTCTGTTTTCGGACGGCTCCAATTTTCAGTTGAAAAAGCATAGAGTGTTAGAATCCTCACGCCTACTCCGTCTGCAGCGCGAACAATCTTTCGGACAGCTTTCATGCCTTCCCGGTGTCCGGCGATACGCGGTAACCCTTTTGATTTTGCCCAACGACCATTGCCATCCATAATAATCGCCACATGTTGAGGAATATTTTCTTTGTCTAATTCCTTCTGATATGTATCGTCCGCGGTAGCCGTTAAACTCGCCCTCCACTTTGAAAACTTCTCAAGCATCGCACGTCCCCCATCCTATATATAAGGAATGAAATAAATAAAAATTCGTTCTACCAGCGCACCTTTATAAAAGTGCGCAAGACAGACTAAATGATTTATATAAAGTCTTTCATTCCTTGTATATACTTTCACCCATCAGTTGTTTCCCAAGAAAAACATTTGCTTTAAATGCTTATTATAAAGGGTAAAGACCCCCTTAACAAGAGGGTCTTATATTTACCTCACAAAATACTTAAATGAACAAGGAGAGATGGTTACACTTCCATAATCTCCTGTTCCTTCTCTTTTGCTTTTGTATCTACTTTCTCTATATAACTGTCCGTCAACTTTTGAACATCATCGGTCGCTCCGCGTAACGCGTCCTCTGTTAACTCACCGTCTTTTTGCTGCTTTTTTAACGCATCATTTGTATCTCGACGAATATTACGAATCGCAACTTTCGATTCTTCTGCCGTCTTGCCAACGATTTTCACTAGCTCTTTGCGTCGTTCTTCCGTTAATGCTGGAATGACAATCCGAATCACTTGCCCATCACTAGATGGCGTTAACCCTAAATCTGATTTTAAAATGGCTTTTTCAATCTCACCAACGGCAGATTTATCATACGGCTGTACAAGGAGCAAGCGTGCTTCTGGTACTGAAACAGAAGCCAATTGATTCAGCGGTGTTTGCGTACCATAATACTCAACAGTGACGCGATCTAACAGTGCTGGATTTGCTCGCCCGGCACGCAGTTTAGCTAACTCTCTCCCTAAAGATTCAAGTGCTTTGTCCATACGAACTTTTGCTTCATTCATCATGTTCATTTCCCCTTTACAAATGTACCAATCTCCTCGCCGAGAACAGCACGTTTAATATTGCCTTCTTCTGTTATCGAGAATACAACAAGTGGGATGTCGTTGTCCATACATAGAGATGATGCTGTAGAATCCATCACTTGCAAACCATCTTTTAATACATCCATATATGTGAGTGTGTCGTACTTTTTCGCGTCCTTATTAACTCGAGGATCAGCACTGTACACGCCATCGACATTATTTTTCGCCATTAAAATGACTTCTGCCTCAATTTCAGCAGCCCGCAATGCAGATGTCGTATCAGTAGAAAAATATGGATTTCCTGTCCCAGCAGCAAAAATGACCACACGCTTTTTTTGTAAATGACGAATTGCTTTTCGACGAATATACGGTTCTGCTACTTGGCGCATTTCAATCGACGTTTGTACACGCGTTTCAACACCCATTGTTTCTAAACTGTCTTGTAACGCGAGAGAGTTCATGACGGTCGCAAGCATTCCCATATAATCAGCCGTTGCTCGGTCCATCCCTTTTGCACTCCCTGCCATTCCACGCCAAATGTTCCCACCGCCAACCACGATCGCTACCTCAACTTCTAGGTCAATCAATTCTTTTATTTGCTTTGCAATTGATTGAATGATGATAGGATCAATACCATAACCTTGTTCGCCAGCTAATGCTTCACCACTTAATTTTAAAACGACACGATTATATTTCATATTTTCCTCCATTTTCCCCTATGGTCACGTACGACTCACTGATTCCGCTTTGAAAAAGGGACACGACTTCAAGCAGTGTCCCCTTCATTATTTTTTATTTATCGACTTGCGCCATGACTTCTTCTGCAAAATTATCATCGCGCTTTTCAAGCCCTTCGCCGACTTCATAGCGAACGAATGATTTTACTGTCGCGTTTTTGCTCTTCACGTATTTGCCAACTTTTTGATCGCCATCTTTCACAAATGGTTGGTCAAGTAAACAAACTTGCTCAAAAAACTTGCTGAGACGACCTTCAATCATTTTCTCTACAATATTAGCTGGTTTTCCTTCATTCAATGCTTGTTGACGTAAGACTTCACGCTCACGATCAACCACATCTTGTGTGACTTCTTCACGTGAGATGTATTTAGGGTTGATCGCTGCTACATGCATTGCGATGTCTTTTGCAAGTTCTTCGTCAGATGAGTTGCCAATGACTGTAAGTACACCAATCCGACCGCCCATGTGCAAATAAGAACCAAATGTATCGCCATCTTCTTTTTCAACAACGGTGAAGCGACGAAGAGAAAGTTTCTCACCGATCTTCGCAATTGCTGTATTCATATGTGTTTGGACAGTTTCACTGCCACCTTTGAAGTTTTGTGTCAATGCTGTTTCTACATCAACAGGGTTCTCGCGCAAAATATGCACCGCAAGATCGCCAACAAGCGCTTTGAAGTTTTCATTTTTTGCAACAAAATCTGTTTCTGAGTTCACTTCTAAGATCACCGCTTTGTTTCCTTCAATTACAACAGCAGAAAGCCCCTCTGCTGCAATGCGATCCGCTTTCTTTTCTGCTTTTGCAATCCCTTTCTCACGCAAAAAGTCAATTGCCTTTTCCATATCTCCGTCGACTTCAACAAGCGCTTTCTTACAATCCATCATTCCCGCGCCTGTTTTCTCGCGAAGTTCTTTTACCATACTTGCTGTTACTGCCATATGTGTCTCCTCCTTAAAATAGATGCCACTCTGTTACAGGTTGGCTATGTTTGAATACGCTCCAGCTTCGAACAAATAAAAAGGGGGATAAAGGGCTTCTCTCCCCTTACCACCCTCTTGGAGTCCAATATTTACGCTGAAGTAATTTCTTCGACGCTCACTTCTTCTTCTGTTTCACTAGAAGTTGCTTCAATGACAGCATCAGCCATTTTACCTGTTAATAATTTAACAGCACGAATCGCATCATCGTTACCTGGGATCACATAATCAATCTCATCAGGATCACAGTTTGTATCGACAATCGCTACGATTGGAATGTTTAATTTATGCGCTTCTGCAATCGCAATCCGCTCTTTGCGGGGATCAATAACAAATAACGCATCTGGGACACCATTCATTTCTTTAATGCCGCCAAGAAACTTCTCAAGTCGCGCCATTTCTTTTTTCAGCAAGATCACTTCTTTTTTCGGTAGTACATCAAATGTACCATCTTCTTGCATCTTTTCAAGATTTTTCAAACGCGTAATCCGCTTTTGAATCGTCTCAAAGTTTGTAAGCGTTCCACCAAGCCAGCGCTGGTTGATGTAGAACATGCCACAACGAATTGCTTCGTCGCGAACAGAGTCTTGCGCCTGTTTCTTTGTACCAACGAAAAGAACTTTCCCTCCGTCAGCTGCAAGGTCACGTACAAAATTATACGCTGCCTCTACTTTTTTGACTGTTTTTTGCAAGTCAATAATATAAATACCGTTCCGTTCTGTGAAGATGTAGCGATCCATTTTAGGGTTCCAACGACGCGTTTGATGGCCAAAGTGGACACCTGCCTCGAGTAATTGTTTCATGGAAATTACTGCCACACCGAACACCTCCTTTGGTTTTTTATTCCGCCGCGCTCTTCCTTTTTTGACGACACTTTACACATATAAAGCACCTTCGCCAAAATCTGAGGCGTGTGTATTTTTAACACCATCAACTAATATACCACAAGAAAGGGGTTATGGCAACCCCTTTCTTTATATTTGCTAAGACATTCGCTCAATCTTCTTTTAAACGCTCTAGCTCTAGCAAAAATTTAGAGTTCAATACTTTAATGAATGTCCCTTTCATCCCTAGAGAACGTGACTCAATGACACCCGCACTCTCTAACTTACGAAGTGCATTTACAATGACAGAACGCGTAATGCCTACACGGTCAGCAATCTTACTTGCAACAAGCAATCCTTGTAAACCATCAAGTTCTTCAAAAATGTGCTCCACTGCTTCAAGTTCACTGTAAGATAAAGAGCTAACTGCCATTTGTACAACTGCTTTACTACGCGCTTCCGCTTCAATTTCTTGCGTTTTCTCATGTAAAATCTCCATGCCAACAACCGTTGCGCCGTATTCTGCTAACACAAGATCATCATCACTGAACTCGTCATTCATACGCGACAGAATCAATGTTCCGAGGCGATGTCCGCCACCTTTAATCGGCACAATTGTTGTCAAACCCGCTTTGAAGATATCACGGTTTTCAACAGGGAAAGCTGTATGTTCGCTGTTAATGTCGATGTTCGCAGAAGTTTCGTCAATTTTAAATAAACCTTCTGTATAGTCCTCTGGAAACTGACGATCATCAAGCATTTTTTTCATGCGGTCATTTTCAATTTCTTCTTCAAGCGAGAATCCAAGCAATTTCCCACGGCGACTCACTACGAATACATTTGACCCAATCGCTTCACGCAATGTGATCGCCATTTCTCTAAAATTGACGTGTTGTCCACTTGATTTTTGTAACATGTCGTTAATCTTTCTCGTTCTTGAAAGCAAATTCATTTTGCATCTCTCCTTTGGTTTTTACAATATAAATTGATTTAAATCACGATTTCTAGCAATCGAGCCAAGTTTTTCATCAACATATTCTGCTGTAATTTCCAGCGACTCTAGGTGAATCTGTGGTGCTTCGAATGATAGGTCTTCTAACAACTTTTCAAGTAACGTATGCAGTCTTCGGGCACCAATATTTTCTGTTTCTTGATTGACTTCCGTGGCAATCGTTGCAATCTTATGAATAGCCTCGTCTGAAAAAGAAATGTTTATACCCTCAGTCTGCAAAAGCGCGGCATACTGCTTCGTCAACGCATGGTCTGGCTCTACTAATATACGCACAAAATCATCTGCCGTCAAATTACATAGCTCAACACGGATCGGGAACCTTCCCTGCAATTCAGGAATTAAATCAGATGGCTTAGCCATATGAAATGCACCTGCTGCAATAAATAGCATATGATCTGTATTGACAGAACCATATTTTGTCATGACTGTCGAGCCTTCCACGATTGGTAAAATATCGCGTTGCACACCTTCACGAGATACGTCTGCTGTTTGTTCACCTTTTTTCACGACTTTATCAATTTCATCGATAAAGATGATCCCAATTTGTTCAGCACGTGTCACCGCTTCTTGACCGACGTCATCCATATCAATGAGCTTTTGCGCTTCTTCCTCGATCAACAACTTTCGCGCCTCTGCTACCGTCACACGTCGTTTTTTCTTTTGCTTTGGCATCATGTTTTGAAACATTTCTTGCATCATGCCCATTTGCTCCATACCTGCACCGCCTGGGAGCATGTCCATAAAATTTGGCTTTGTTTCAAATACCTCAACAGTCACTTCACGATCTTCTAGCTCACCATTTGCTAGCTTCTCTGCCATCTTACGTTTTAAGTCGTTACGATTTGATCCATCCTCTTCAACCGTATCTTCTACTTCATCATCTTGTTCAGCTTGATGAAACAACACTTCAAAAGGATTTTTAGTCGTCGCTTCTTTTTTCCCCGATGGAACAAGCAATTTCACGAGCTTTTTATTTGCTTGATCTTTTGCTTTTTCTTGCACTGATTTCATTCGTTCCTCTTTCACAAGGCGGACACTTGCTTCAACGAGGTCACGCACCATCGATTCAACATCGCGGCCAACGTAACCGACTTCTGTAAACTTTGTTGCCTCTACTTTTACAAACGGCGCACCAACTAACTTCGCAAGCCGCCTAGCAATTTCTGTCTTACCGACGCCTGTTGGACCAATCATCAAAATATTTTTTGGTGTAATTTCATCACGAATGGATTCATCTAGCAACGTTCGTCGATAACGATTGCGCAGCGCGATGGCAACAGAGCGCTTCGCTTGCGTCTGACCGACAATATATTGATCCAGTTGCTCGACAATTTGGCTTGGGGTTAACGCACTTGTCATCTTTCCCACTCCTTCACCTGAATCATGAGTTCGTCAATTCTTCAATGACGAGTTGATCATTTGTGTAAACGCAAATTTCACCTGCTGTCTCTAAAGATGCCACTGCAATCTCACGAGCTGACAACGTGGGTGCATACTTTTTTAATGCGCGCCCTGCACTTAATGCATAATTCCCACCTGAGCCAATCGCTAATATACCATCGTCTGGCTCAATCACTTCCCCTGTACCAGATACAAGTAAAATATGGGACTTATCCATCACAATGAGCATCGCTTCCAACTTTCGAAGCACACGGTCACTGCGCCATTCTTTTGCTAATTCAACCGCTGCACGTTGCAAGTTTCCGTGATAGGCTTCAAGCTTTGATTCAAATTTCTCAAATAGCGTAAATGCATCTGCAACAGAACCAGCAAATCCGGCCAACACTTTATTTTGATAAAGTTTACGTACCTTCTTTGCCTTATGCTTCATGACAACCGCTTGTCCAAAAGTGACTTGTCCATCCCCTGCCATTGCACATGACCCATTATGAGAGACAGCAAAAATCGTTGTCGCATGAAAATCACCCATCGTCATCCCCTCCTCTCCAAAATACAGCATTTGGTCATCATAAGTCAGATTCAAGCGGAATCACTGAAAATTTCTTCCATCATGCCCGTGGATGAAAGTCGTCGTACACACGCTGTAACCGCTCTTTGCTCACATGTGTGTACATTTGCGTGGTGCGGAGCGTCTCATGTCCAAGCAATTCTTGAACTGTTCGCAAATCTGCGCCACCATTTAATAGATGGGTCGCAAATGAATGACGTAACGTGTGAGGGCTGATTCGTTTTGTTAGAGCTGCTTCATTTACTCTTTTTCCCACAATCTTTCGAATGCTGCGATCGGTGAGCGGACCACCACGGTAATTTAAAAATAAGTGGTCACTTGCTTCTTTTGTCGGCTGTTTCTTTTGCAAAAGTGGTCGGGCTTCATCGATATAAAGATGTATTGCTTGTTGTGCCAATTTTCCTACCGGCACATATCTTTCCTTTCTGCCTTTCCCAAATACACGAAATGTCGCACTTCCTTCATCATACTGCGATAAAGTTAACTGTGCACATTCACTCACACGCATACCACTCGCATACAGTAATTCCAAAATCGCACGGTCACGTTTATCAAGTGGCGTTTTTTGTGGGAGGGCAGTGAGCCAGCGGTCTAGTTCCTCCTCATATAACACTGTGGGCAACCGCGCCGCCTGCTTCGGCAAGTATACACGAAGGAAAGGGTTTTCTTTGACGTATTCTTCCGTTAATAAAAATGTCCCAAATGTTCTAAGTGCAGACAACTTGCGGGCAATGGTTCGCCTTGTATAAGGCTGATCTACAAGCTCACTCATATACGCCCTCACATGCACATAATCGACATCCGACCATTCTGAAATTCCTTCTCGCTTCATAAACAATTGAAACTGGTAAACATCTTTTTGATAATGATGAACCGTCCAAGTAGAGCAGTTTTTTTCCACTTGCAAAAATCGGACAAAACGGGAAAGCCATTGATCAAACTTGTTATCCCTCATCATGCTTCCTCCTAGGACAGATTGATCTTACCATAAAAGGGTAAAAAAAGGCAACTATCAGCCTATCTCTTTTACGGAATGTTCAATCGCTGATAATGCCCGCGCCGCAAGTGCTTCATAACGCTCTTTTTTCGCTTTAATACGGATCTCTAACGGTGGAACGAGACCAAAGTTCGCATTCATCGGCTGGAAGTTGTCCGGGTTTGCGGTGGTGATGTAATGTGCGAGACTCCCAATCATTGTCTCTTCTGGAAATGTAACAAGCGGTTGCTGCTGCGTCAAGCGATATGCATTTAAACCAGCGACGAGTCCTGCCGCTGCAGATTCCACATATCCTTCCACACCTGTAATTTGTCCTGCAAAAAACAAGTCATTACGCGCTTTTGTCGCATAAGTCGGTGACAAAAGCTTGGGTGAATTTAAAAACGTATTACGATGCATGACACCATAACGAACAATATCAGCATGCTCCAAGCCAGGGATCAAGCGTAACACTTCTTTTTGTGGCCCCCACTTTAAATGTGTCTGAAAACCGACAATGTTGTAAAGAGTGCCTGACACATTGTCTTGTCGTAATTGTACAACTGCGTATGGCCGCTTGCCTGTCTTAGGATCTTCTAATCCAACTGGTTTTAACGGCCCAAACAACATCGTTTTCTTGCCTCTTTTCGCCATGACTTCAATTGGCATACAACCTTCAAAGAAAATCTCTTTCTCAAATTCCTTTAATGGTACAGTTTCTGCTGCGATCAATGCCTCATAAAAGCGTGTAAACTCCCCTTCAGTCATCGGACAGTTCAGGTAAGCTGCCTCTCCTTTATCGTAGCGGCTCTTTAAATAAACTTTGTCACGATCAATCGTCTCTGCATCAATGATCGGCGCGGCTGCATCATAAAAATATAAGTGCGCTTCTCCTGTAAGTGATTTCAACTCATCTGACAACGTTGCTGATGTGAGTGGACCTGTTGCAATGATTGTTGGTCCCGCTGGAATGGAAGTCATTTCTTCATGGTGCACAGTCACATTTGGATGTTCTTTTACATAGCGCGTGACACGCGCAGAAAAATCATGTCTGTCAACCGCAAGTGCCCCACCTGCTGGTACAGCCGCCTCATCTGCAGCTTTTATAATCACTGAATCGAGGCGACGCATTTCTTCTTTTAAAACACCTACCGCATTCGCTAACGAATTTCCCCGGAGTGAGTTGCTACAGACTAACTCTGCAAATTGGTCCGTATGATGAGCAGGCGTCTGTTTATGCGGACGCATCTCGTACAACCGAACTTTGCCACCTCTTCTCGCGATTTGCCATGCCGCTTCGCTTCCAGCAAGGCCAGCGCCTATGACATTTATCTCTGTTTCTTTTGCTGCATCCATTACAATCCTCTTTTCTTGGTCACACATTATTTGTACGACACAAGCATGCAAAGCCCGCACCGTCTACCGGTGTGAGCTCACATTTACCTGCGCCTCTCTCATCATAGTACGTTTCTTTTTTTTATTCAACCATTTACACTGGTTCACTTGAAACCATTACAATTATGACTCTTCATAATCGCAACTCGTACAAAGAACCGAGACACCTTTTTTTGTTTTCTTCTCCACTAAAACTTTCTGACACTTTGGACAAGGACGCGCAATCGGCTTATCCCAAGAAACAAAGTCACAATCTGGATAACGGTCACATCCATAAAAGATACGCCGTTTTTTACTTTTTCGCTCCACAACATTTCCTTCGTGACAAGTTGGGCATTTCACGCCAATCTCTTTCACAATCGCTTTCGTATGACGACATTCTGGAAAGTTTGGACACGCCATGAATTTCCCATAACGACCCATTTTAAAGACCATTTCTTGCCCGCACTTTTCACAATCCTCGCCAGCCGGCTCATCTTTAATCTCTACTTCTCTCATTTCTTCCTCTGCCACTTTTAAACGCGCTTCAAAACCTTGGTAAAACTGGTCAATGACATTGACCCAATCTTCTCTACCTTCTTCAATGAGATCTAAGTCTTCCTCCATCTTCGCAGTAAAAGCAACATCAAGAATTTCGGGGAAAAATTCAACAATTAAATCAAGAACAATCATGCCAAGTTCTGTCGGCACAAATCGCTTGCCATCAAGCGCCACATAGTGACGGCGTTGAATTGTATCCAATGTCGGTGCATAAGTAGACGGGCGACCAATACCTAGCTCTTCTAACGTTTTTACAAGACGCGCCTCTGTATAGCGAGGTGGTGGCTGCGTAAAGTGTTGAGTGGGCGCCAGCTTTTCAGCCGTCACTTGCTCACCTTCCTGTAAATCAGGTAATAAACGATCTTCTTCTTTCTTATTATCGTCACCCGTTTCTACATACACTTTCATAAACCCGGGAAACTTCACTTTTGAACCTGTTGCCCGAAAGTACACATCGTGATTTTCTAGATCAACTGTCATTGTATCCATGACAGCTGGCGCCATCTCACTTGCAACAAGCCGCTCCCATATTAATTTATATAGTCGATGCTGGTCACGGGATAAATACGGTTTAAGTGATTTTGGATCTTGTAAAGTAGACGTAGGACGAATGGCCTCATGAGCATCTTGTGCCTTACTGTTTTGCTTCTTTTTCGGCTTTGATTCGCGCACATATGCTTTCCCGTATGTTGCTTCGATATATGCATGCGTTTCTTTTTCTGCTGTTTCTGAAATACGGGTTGAGTCGGTACGCATATATGTGATCAATCCAACAGTACCTTGCTTCCCGAGATCAATGCCTTCATAAAGCTGTTGTGCGACCATCATTGTCTTTTTGGCACGAAAGTTCAGTCTCCGCGCTGCTTCTTGTTGAAGAGATGAGGTCGTAAATGGGGTTACAGGATTACGTCGACGCTCTTTCTTCGTTACGCTTGCCACACGAAAAGCGTCTCCGTCCATTTGTGCTAACACTTGATCGACATCGGCTTGTGTGCCTAAGCTTTCCTTTTTGCCATTTCGACCATGAAATTTCGCTTCAAACGTCTCATGCCCAGCTAAAAAAGTCCCTTGAATATGCCAATACTCTTCTGGCTGAAACTGATTAATTTCTTTTTCTCTATCTGTAATCAGCTTCACGGCAACGGACTGAACACGCCCTGCGCTTAAACCCTTTTTTACTTTTTTCCATAGCAATGGTGAAATGTTATAACCAACGAGGCGATCTAACACCCGACGGGCTTGTTGTGCATCAACTAAGTTCATATCAATTTGCCTTGGTTGCTTAAATGCATCTTTAATGGCTGTCTTTGTAATTTCATTAAACACGACACGACATTGAGATGTGTCATCCATGTTCAAACTGTGCGCAAGGTGCCATGCAATCGCTTCCCCTTCACGATCGGGGTCAGCCGCGAGATAGATTCGTTTTGCTTTTTTTGCAGCGGTTTTCAATTCTTTTAACATCGGTCCCTTGCCGCGGATTGTAATATACCGAGGTTCATAATTCTCTTCAACACTAACGCCCATTTGACTTTTAGGTAGATCGCGAACATGCCCCATAGAGGCTTTCACGACATATTTTTTCCCTAAATATTTGCCAATGGTTTTGGCTTTAGCGGGAGATTCCACGATAACTAAATAATCGCTCATATACATCGACTCCCTCTCATTTCAAAATACAGATGTCAGCCATTCCAGAACACAGACGTCAATCGCCAGAAATCAGATTCAAGCGAAATCGTTGGTTCAATTCTTTCTTGAACCCACTTACATTCCTAATTCCAGATTCTGACCTCCGAATTCTGTCATTGCTGATACGCTTCTTCCTTGATTATGCTCTCACCCTAAATTCGGCCTTTTACTTCCGCCTTCTGGAAAGCTAAATCTTCCTCATTATGAAACAGACCATTCCTATTTGTCAAATATGACACCAAAATTATTTTCCTTTACTTCTGTTTAAGCTTATTCATTACTTAGTTGCGGACATGCGAAGAAAATATCTTCTGCTTGTCGAACGAGGTGTGCCCCTTGTTGAATCAAATGATTCGTTCCTACCGATTCACGTGATGTGATTGGTCCTGGAATAGCCATCACTTCCCTTCCTTGTTCTAATGCTTGGTCTGCGGTAATCAGTGACCCACTTCTCTCCCGTGCTTCAATGAGCAAGACCCCGAGCGCTAAACCACTAATAATACGGTTACGCATCGGAAAATGCCACTTTTGCGGTGAGACCATAGGCGGATACTCGCTGACTACAAGGTGTTTTTTTGCTAATGTACGAAACAATGAAACATGCTCAGGAGGATATACATGTTGAAAACCGGAACCAACCACCGCGACAGTGCCCGTCCCATATTCTAGTGATAATTCATGTGCAAAGCGGTCGACACCACGTGCGAGACCACTAACAATGGTCACTTGGTGTTTCGCAAGCATTGGTATGCACATACGTAACGCTGCATGAGCATAAGAAGTAGGCTTACGTGCACCAACAATGGCTAACATTTTTGTTGCCAGTAAATGCACATCCCCTTTCGTATATAGTACATAGGGTGGATCATAGATGGTTTTTAATAAAAGGGGGTAATGTTCATCGAATAATGTGAGTGGTTGAATTCTTTGCGCGTGTAAATGTTTGTAGGTCTGTTCGGGGGATGCTTGTTGAAGGTGTTTGTAAAATGCGTCCGCTCGTTGTTTTGGAATCGCAAGCAACGTTTGTAGTTGCATGGACGACATTTGAAATACTTGTTTGAGCTCAGGATCATGCTGAAGCAACCGTTTCATTGTTGGAGGAGAACGATACATCCAGGTATGAATATGAATTAATTTCTGAGAAAAACAAATGTCTCATCATTCCTTCCTACTATTGATAGCGCTTTCATTATATCAAATGAAAACCCGAAAGCCACAGGGACATGCCCCCCTGACTTTCGGTAACCACTACATAGATTAGTGTGTCAAACTCTTTTCGTACAAATCGTGTTCTTTCAAAGACTTTATGAGTGTCTCACCCATCACAGATGGTGTTTCTGCAACCCGGATGCCGCATGCTTCCAGCGTTTTAATCTTTTCAGCTGCTGTGCCTTTACCGCCCGAAATGATGGCGCCTGCATGACCCATTCTCTTTCCCGGGGGCGCTGTTTGGCCACCAATGAAACCAACGACTGGTTTCTTCATGTTTGCTTTCACCCACTCAGCCGCTTCTTCTTCGGCTGTACCACCAATCTCACCGATCATAATGACCGCATACGTGTCAGGATCATCATTAAATAGCGATAAGACATCGATGAAGTCAGTACCGTTTACCGGGTCTCCACCAATTCCGACAGCTGACGATTGCCCAATACCAGCTGTAGATAATTGATGAACTGCTTCATACGTCAACGTTCCCGAGCGAGAAACGACGCCAATATGTCCCTTTTTATGAATGTATCCTGGCATAATGCCAATCTTACATTCTTCTGGTGTGATCACACCCGGACAATTTGGTCCAATTAAGCGTGTATTCTTTCCTGCCATGTATCGTTTTACTTTGACCATGTCAAGCACAGGAATACCTTCTGTAATACAAATCGCTAAATCTAGTTCTGCATCGACTGCTTCCATAATTGCATCCGCTGCAAATGCTGGTGGCACATAAATGACCGTGGCATTTGCACCAGTCTCTTTTACTGCATCAACAACGGTATCAAATACTGGAACGCCTTCAATTTCTGTGCCACCTTTTCCAGGTGTCACACCGCCAACAATCTTTGTGCCGTACTCAAGCGCTTGCTTTGTATGGAACAAACCCGTTGCACCTGTAATACCTTGAACGATCACTTTTGTATCCTTATTGATTAAAATGCTCATCCGTTCTGCTCCACCCTTCTATTTCACTAACGAAACAATTTTTTGTGCACCGTCAGCCATTGAATCAGCTGCCGTAATATTCAAACCAGATTCTTGTAAGATTTTCTTACCTAGATCCACATTCGTTCCTTCTAAACGAACAACGAGCGGAATGTCTAATCCTACTTCTTTCGTCGCCGCAACGACGCCATCGGCAATGACATCACAACGCATAATACCACCAAAAATATTTACAAAAATTCCTTTTACATTCTCATCTGATAGAATCAATTTAAACGCCTCAGTTACCTTCTCGGCTGTCGCACCGCCCCCAACATCGAGGAAGTTCGCCGGGTCACCGCTATAATGTTTAATAATATCCATCGTTGCCATCGCAAGGCCAGCGCCGTTTACCATACAGCCGATATTACCGTCAAGTGCAATATAGTTTAAGTCATGCTTGGATGCTTCAATTTCTTTCACATCTTCTTCTTCCAAATCACGCAACGCAGCAACATCTTTTCGACGATACAAGGCGTTGGCATCAAAGTTAAACTTCGCATCAAGTGCCATTACTTTCCCGTCTCCAGTTGTTACAAGCGGATTGATTTCTGCAATCGATGCATCTTTATCAACAAATACTTGATAAAGTCCCATCATGAACTTCACTGCTTGACCAACGAGTGGTTTTGGAATGTTAATGTTAAAGGCAATGCGACGTGCTTGAAATCCTTGCAGGCCAACAGCCGGATCAATGACTTCTTTAAAAATCTTCTCTGGTGTCTCTTCTGCGACTTCTTCAATCTCGGTGCCACCTTCTTCAGAAGCCATTAAAACAACGCTTGAAGTCGCACGGTCCACGACTAAGCCAATATAATATTCGCTTTGAATATCGCAACCTTCTTCAATGAGTAAGCGTCCAACTTCCTTACCTTCTGGACCTGTTTGATGCGTAATAAGCGTCTTACCAAGAATTTCATCTGCATATGTACGCACATCTTCTAAATTCTTAGCAACTTTCACGCCGCCTGCTTTTCCGCGACCACCAGCATGAATTTGCGCTTTCACAACGGTGACAGCCGAACCTAGTTCTTTTGCTGCTTCCACTGCTTCATCAACAGAGAATGCAACTTTCCCGTTTGGCACGGCCACTCCATACTGACGAAGAATTTCTTTTCCTTGATACTCATGGATATTCATTCGCTCTTTAGCCTCCTAATCGTTCGTGCAAATGATTGCTTGCGTCGAATTTTCGCGTTCACACGAAATCCTTTTCCAGTTTAACATCTTTTTTACTTTTTGGGGAGGGGGTAACCGCTATCATTTTTAACCCTCTCCCCTTAATATCACGAAAAAACCAAAATATGACGGTTAATTGTCTCTTTTCTCGTCTTTTTTCGGGTGATCTTTTTTCTTTTGCGCTTCTTTTTTGTCCCGCAAATGCGCCAAAGCTTTAAAAAGAGGATCTTGTTCACTGGCAGGGTGATAAACACCAAATTCTCGAGCAAATTCTTCCTGCGCACTCTTTGTCTCTGTAGATAAGTGTTCTTCTTTCATTTATACAGCCTCCTTCACCACTAGTGTGGACAAAGGCATCTCATTCATACGATGAAAAAATGACGTGACAGTTATTCAAGGCATTCGCGCACAGGTCGAAACGACTGACGATGCGCTTGCGTCGGTCCATATTTTTTTAATGCATGTAAATGTGCCCGTGTCCCGTAGCCAGCATGATATTCAAATCCGTATTGCGGATACGTACGAGCTAGATCAACCATGTATTCATCGCGCCATACTTTTGCCAATACGGAACTGGCTGCGATAGATATGCTTTTTGTGTCCCCTTTTATCAATGAGGTTTGCGGGACACCATGTGGCAACTTGATTGCATCAAGCAACAAATGATCCACTGTCTTCGTTAAACCTTGAATCGCTTGTAACATCGCTTCTTTTGTTGCAACCAAAATGTTTGTCCGATCAATTTCTTCTGCTGATACACTCGCAATATGCCAACTGAGTGCTTTTGCTTTAATATACGGGGCAAATTGTTCCCGTGCCGACTTTGTAAGCTGTTTCGAATCCGTTAGCCCGACTAACTTAAACTGTTGTGGCAAAATGCAAGCCGCAGCCACAACCGGACCTGCTAGTGGACCGCGGCCAACTTCATCTACACCCGCAATGAGCTCGTATCCTTCTTGCTGCAACGCCCGTTCAAATTTCCACATCCGTTCATGAATCGCCTCTGCACGTGCTTGCTTTTCAAGTGCCTGTTCATAACGAGCGACAAGCTGCTGGACACCTTTACGTTGATCGGCGCGTAAGACGCTCAATTCTCCTGCGTTTACTGTCCCTTTCGCAAACTGTGCTTTAATCTCCGCGACTGTCTTCATCAGTCACCTCCTCTTTTTCAGAAGCTGTCTCTAATGTAAGACGACCCATCTTTCCTGCACGTAGTTCGCGAAGCACAAGTTCTGCGACTTTGTCCATGTCGACCATGCCACCTCGAACAATACAGCCGCGTTTCTTCCCGATCGCTTCAAATAACTCGCCGATATCTTCGGGATCAAGTGGATAAGACAAATCATACCGTGCTGCTAATTGATGTGGGTATGTACGCGCTAAAAACTGAAGTGCAAAAGCAGCCACATCACCATAATCTAGCAATTCATCTTTAATGGCACCCGTTACCGCAAGGCGTAACCCAACTTCTTGATTTGAAAATTTAGGCCATAAAATGCCTGGAGTGTCTAACAAAGCAAGTTCACTACCTACTTTTAACCACTGTTGTTTTTTCGTCACTCCTGGGCGATCACCGACAGGCGCCTGCCTTTTTCCAACAAGCCGGTTCATCAATGTCGACTTTCCAACATTCGGGATACCTAAAATCACTGCTCGTAATTCACGTGGTTTCATCCCTTTTGCACGCCATTTGTCATGTAACGATTGCGTCAACATGCGACAAGCTGGACCAATTCTTTTTACACCCGTCCCACTTTGTGCGTCCACGGGCAATGCATCTACACCGTCCTTCTTGAAGTGTGCGATCCATTCATTCGTTTTCCCCTCATCGGCAAGATCTGCTTTATTTAATAAAATCAGCCGCGGCTTTCCATCAGTTAGTTCTTCAATGATCGGATTTTGTGAAGATCGTGGGATGCGCGCATCTAATAATTCTATCACCACGTCAATTTGGCTTAACTTTTCTTTCACTTCTCGCCTTGCTTTAGCCATATGTCCAGGAAACCATTGAATGGTTTTCATGGTGATGACCTCCCTTCTTCACTTCACAATCTTTATCTCCTCAAATGGGTAAAAAACAATGCTTGTTTCCCCTATGATGTCCTCGGCCGAAATGAGGCCAATATCGCGACTATCTTTGCTTAAGCGCCGGTTATCCCCCATGACAAAATACTGGTCTGCGGGAATTTTCTTTTTACCAATCCGCTCTTCTAACGTAAAATCGCCTGTCAGTGGTTGCTCTCCATGCAAGGATTGTTTTCTTTCTTCTAAATAAGGTTCTGATTGCGGCTCACCGTTAATGTATAGTACATCACCTTTATACATCAACTCTTCTCCAGGCAAACCAATGACGCGTTTAATATAGTGCTGACCACCTGGTGCAAGAAAAACGACAATATCAAAACGGTCAGGTTCACTAAAAGCATACGCAAGTTGGTTAATCATCATCCGATTTCCAGGATTTAACGTCGGCTGCATTGAGTTGCCATCAACCATCGTTGGAAGGAACACAAATAAACGGGCAAGTATTACAATGAAGATCACCACTGAAATCCCTTTGAGCCAAGTGACCACCCGAGATTTTGCGCGCAAAAAATCCCTCCTCATCCACTCATGATTTGATCGAAAAAAGAAGCTCGGATAACCTCCGGGCTTCTTCTGACCTTTTTAGCGACGAATTTCTTTAATACGTGCTGCTTTACCGCGAAGGTTACGTAAGTAGTAAAGTTTCGCACGACGTACTTTACCGTAACGCTTCACTTCGATCTTATCGATCTTTGGTGAATGTAATGGGAATGTACGCTCAACACCTACACCGTAGGAGATTTTACGCGCTGTAAACGTCTCACTAATCCCGCTACCGCGACGTTTAATCACAACACCTTCAAACAGCTGAATCCGCTCACGTGTGCCCTCCACGACCTTAACGTGAACGACCAACGTGTCTCCTGGACGAAAATCCGGATGGTCAGTGCGTAATTGCTCACTACCAATGTCTTGTAAAAGGTTGCTCATCGTATAATTCCCTCCTTCCGCACAGACATTCTTGCCGACACTATCTGGCAGCGGAACATCGTAATCACGCTAAATGCGCACACAGGCACAATTAGCCACAAAGATAATCATAGCATAGCTCTTAATAGAAAACAAGAGGCTATATATTTTCTTACGCGTCGATCTTAAAAAGCCCAACCACCATTCCGGAACACCGGTTCACGCGTACCATCTGCATGAATGCCGTCAATGTTCATATCAGCCGCACCCATCATAAAGTCGACGTGTGTAATGCTTTGGTTTAACCCGTTTTTCTCCAACGCTTCTGGCTCCATCTCTTTCCCACCTTCAATGTTGAAGGCATACGCACTTCCTAACGCCAAATGGTTCGAAGCGTTTTCGTCAAATAACGTATTATAGAAGATAATATTCGTATCAGAAATCGGTGACTTATGAGGCACAAGCGCCACCTCACCAATGTAGCGAGACCCTTCATCACTATCAAGCAAACGCTTCAGCGTCTCTGACCCTTTTTCCGCAGTGAAATCAACAACTTTTCCATCTTTAAATGTCAATGTGAAGTTTGTGATCAATGTGCCACCATAGTTTAATGGCTTCGTGCTCGTCACTTTTCCATTAACACCGGTTTTCTTCGCCGCAGTAAACACTTCTTCTGTCGGCATATTCGCCACAAAGCGCGTGCCCGATTTACTGACGCTACCACCTGACGCCCATATATGCGTCTCTGGCAATTCAATTGTTAAATCCGTTCCTTCCGCCGTATAATGCAGCGCATGGAAATGCTTTTCATTCAATGTCTCCATCTTTTCATCTAATGTCGCTAAATGTTTCTCCCACGCCGCAACTGGATCATCCTCGTGAATACGTGTCGCCGCAAAAATGGCTTCCCATAATTTTTGAACCGCTTCTTCTCCTTCTGCTTCAGGGAACACTTTCTCCGCCCAACCTACAGATGGGACAGCAACGATCGACCAGCTCACACTATCTGACTGAATATAGCGTCGGAATGTATCTAGTGCTTTTCCAGCTGTTTTATTCGCTGTTGCAACACGCTCGGGATCGACATCTTTTAATAAGTCTGGGTCTCCTCCGGTAATGCTTAAAAAGGCGGCATCCTTTTCTGCCTCTTCTTCTAGCGATTGTGCTTGCCAATTCGGGAACTCACTAAATACTTCTTCTGCAGCATGTTCAAACTTCAACTTCGCTATCTCTTCGTCGCCCCAGTCAACACGAACATGTTTAGCACCAGCCTCATACGCCTTTTTCGCAGCTGCCCGTACAAAATCCGCTGCAAATAAAGGCGTACGAATAATTAACGTTTGTCCTTTTTGGATGTTCAGACCTACACGAATAGCCAGATCTGCATATTTTTCCAAGTTTTGCTCAAATGTTGTCATCAAATCGCCTCTTTCTTCTATGTATTGATAGAACCTTCTCCTAGTGTAACAGTTTTTTTCTGCCGATGCCACGGAATTGTGTTACAATAATCCTATGTAACATAAACGATAGAAGAGGTTCGAAAACTCCCTCTATAAAAAACTAAACAGGAGACTGCCGTGACTGAACACGCAGTTTTTTATGTTGTTGGAGTATACCGAAGCTCGTTCTTACAGAGAAGGAGCGTATTTTTATGAAAAAAAATGATTCAGCCGTCGTCGTATTTAGTGGCGGACAAGATAGTACGACATGCCTCTTTTGGGCACTAGAAAAGTTTGACCATGTATCCGCGCTAACATTCGCTTATGGGCAACGCCACGCCGCAGAAATTGCTTGCGCAAAAGACATTGCAAGAAAGGCAGGTGTGCCACTGCGTATACTGGAAGTCCCGACGCTAAATGACATAACGTCTAACGCGCTCACGCGAAACGATATTGAGATTACGGATCAGAATGAAAACAACGCTCTCCCCAGTACATTTGTGCCTGGACGCAATCATTTGTTTTTATCTTTTGCGGCGATTTATGCTAAAGAAATTGGTGCAAAGCACCTTGTCACTGGCGTATGCGAAACCGATTTTAGTGGTTATCCAGATTGTCGCGATGTCTTTATTAAATCTCTGAATGTCACACTTAATCTAGCCATGGATACAGATTTTGTTATTCATACACCGTTAATGTGGCTAAACAAAACAGCAACGTGGGCACTCGCTGATCAACTAGGGAAGCTTGAAACCGTTCAACACGACACATTAACGTGTTACGAAGGGATAAAAGGCACGGGATGCACCACTTGTCCGGCTTGTAAACTACGCGCCGCCGGGCTCGCCGCTTATCTTGAACAGAAGGCAGGTGCACCACAATGATGCAACAATTTTA
This sequence comes from Bacillus sp. FSL W7-1360, assembly GCF_038592975.1. Lineage (NCBI taxonomy): Bacteria > Bacillati > Bacillota > Bacilli > Caryophanales > Bacillaceae > Bacillus > Bacillus sp. FSL W7-1360. The sequence goes on from NZ_CP151950.1 coordinate 1,277,915, forward strand.
TCCGACCGTTACCCATCCATACCAATTTGAGCTTCACAAAGATATGCACCTTGCTAGTGCGCACTATATCGACAACGAACGGGCTGGCAAATGCGCCCGTGTTCACGGACATACGTATGTCATTAACATCACGATTGCCGGGAACGAGCTTGACGAGACAGGCTTTCTCATTAATTTTAAACACCTTAAAGAAGCTGTGCACGGCCGATTCGATCATACATTACTCAATGACGATCCATTATTTGCGCAGACGCCCCCATCGACCGAAAAAGTAGCTGAAACAATCTATACAATTGTCAATGATTTACTCACCCCACTTGCACACAAGCCCGTCTGCATCCAAGTCATTGTTCGTGAAACACCAACGAGCTACGTTGTTTACCGACCAAAGCAGGTGCAATCATGACCGGTCAAAAACCTATTCCTGTGATGGAAATTTTCGGCCCAACGATTCAAGGGGAAGGCATGGTAATCGGACGCAAAACAATGTTTGTTCGTACAGGTGGTTGTGATTACCGCTGCCGTTGGTGTGATTCTGCTTTCACATGGGACGGTACCGGGAAAAGTAAACCGATGGTTGCCGAAGATATTATCTCCAAACTTGACACGCTTGCTGCTGGCAGATTTGATCATGTCACCCTTTCAGGAGGGAACCCAGCTTTACATGCCGGGATTGGCAACCTCATCCACAAGTTACATGCAAAAAACATTCAAACCGCAGTTGAAACACAGGGGACGATTTGGCAAGACTGGCTTACGCACGTGGACGATGTGACGATTAGTCCAAAACCACCTAGTTCTGGTATGGAAACGGACTGGAAAAAGCTTGATACTTTCATGAAAAAACTTTCGCCACAACAAGCAAGTTTAAAAGTGGTCATTTTTAATGATGAAGATTATGCGTTTGCAAAACTTGTACACACGCGCTATCCGCACATATCGTTTTTCCTTCAAGTCGGTAATGATGATATTCATACCACTGATGACACGACGTTACTCACACAGTTGCGCTATCACTACGAACAATTGATAGAAAAAGTCATGCTTGATTCGACACTAACTAACGTACGCGTCTTGCCTCAGCTACACACATGGATGTGGGGTAACAAGCGCGGTGTATAAAGGAGCATACTAAAATGACAAATCGAGACGAACAAACATTAGATCATATCACTTTACTAGGGAATCAAAACACCCACTATGATTTCTCTTACAACCCAGATGTACTTGAAACATTTACAAACAACCATCCTGATCGCAATTATATGGTCAAGTTTAACTGCCCAGAATTCACGACACTTTGCCCGAAAACGAACCAGCCAGACTTCGCAACATTGTACATTAGCTACATTCCAGACATTCAAATGGTTGAGAGCAAATCTCTAAAGTTGTATTTATTTAGCTTTCGTAACCACGGTGGGTTCCACGAGGACGCCGTCAATGTCATCATGAATGACTTGATCAAACTCATGGATCCACGCTACATTGAAGTATGGGGGAAATTCACCCCGCGTGGAGGTATTTCTATTGATCCGTACTGCAATTACGGCAAGAAAGGTACCCTATTTGAGGAAATGGCACACCATCGGTTAATGAATCATGACCTCTATCCTGAAACAATAACGAATCGTTAAGGAAATATTTGAATCCCTAAAATAAAACAACGTGCTCCCTATCAAAAGGAGGACGTTGTTTTTACATTAAACGTTTTTCGCAATCGCTTCTTTTGTAATATCCCAATGCGATGTGGTCCAAGCAACTTTCTTATCCTTTAACACAAACAATTGTGGTGACTTATGCACCGTCTCTAATTCCTCGGCAATTAAGTTAGAAACCGGGCGAGATTCAATCACTTTTACCCATCCATATACAAAATCTGGGTTTTCTTCTACGAAAGCAAGGAACTGTTTATGCGCATCGCTACTTACTGGGCATTGCGTACTATGTTTAAAAACAAGCACCGTCTTGTCCTTAGATTGCTCATATAAATCATGCCATGCTGCTTCTGTTGTTAATTCAATCATCTTATCCCACTCCTTCTTCTTTACACTAATGCTATCATACACGAAACGCGCCCACTAACACCACTCATATGCACTTGCCGCATCATGGCGTCTCTGACAACGCCATGACAATTCTAATTTCGTCGTAAGTGATTGTTTCTGGTAACTGTTCTTTGATCGGTTTTAAATATTGACTCTCTACTTTAGTGCTCACTGCCATAATTTGTGCTTGTTTTTCTGGGTCAATACGCGCAAGCAAATCCGTAATCTCCCCTTGTTTTTCCGCTTTTATTAAATGCTTCACGACCGTTTGCTCCGTTAACTGCACCGCTTCGGCAATATGAGCAAAAGATTTCCCAGCTTGATAATGATAAATGATCTCTTCCACATTCGCGCGCTGCACTTTTTTTGGTCGTTGTAACGTGTCCGGTGGTTCACTTGCTTTCATTGTGTCTGCCGCATCGAATTGATTTAACACCGCTAAAAACGAGTCGCCGTACTGTTCAAGCTTCTGCGCACCGACACCTGAGATCTCACCAAACGCCTCGTACGTTTGCGGTAACAGCCGGCTCATTTCCTTTAACGTCTTATCCGAAAAAATTAAATATGGCGGGATGCCTTTTTCTGTTGCGAGCGCCTTCCGATGCGCGCGTAAAGCAATAAAGATCGGATCTTCATCTGCCACTGGTGCAGATGCCTTGTCAACATATTGAAACACAGTCTCTTCTTTTTTCAACACCGCTGCCCCGCGCGGTAATATGCGTAAGGTCGGATAGGCATCGTTTGTTAGCCCCACATACTCCTCGGCTGCTAGAAAATCAATGAATGCCTGCACATCTTTTGCCCCATAATCTTTCATTAGTCCGTAAGTAGGTAGTTTATGTAAGTTCATCGTAAGGATCTTTTGATTTCTCGACCCCGTTAACACTTGGGCAACAACTGTTTTTCCAAACCGTTCTTTCATCCGCACAATACACGAAAGCACCATTTGCGCCTCGGTTGTCCGTTCAACTTGCTCTCCCTCACGCACACAGTTACTACAACGCCCACACGTCGGTGCATCTTCTTCCCCAAAATAACTACGCATAAACTGTGATAAACATTGTTCTGTATGACAAAAACGACTCATCACTTGCAGCTTATCAAAATCATGCGCCTTCTTTTGCTCATCTTCAGTGTCACGCTGTTCAATAAAAAAGCGCTGTGTTTGCACGTCTTGTGGTTGGAATAGCAACACACATTCACTCGGTTCACCGTCACGTCCCGCGCGACCTGCTTCTTGATAATACGCTTCAATCGTTCCTGGCATGTTCGCGTGAAGTACGTAACGGACATTGGCCTTATCAATGCCCATCCCAAACGCATTAGTCGCAATCATCACATCTGCTTGATCGTAAATAAATGCTTCTTGGTGCGCCCGGCGCTCATCTTCTGATAAGCCACCGTGGTAAAGGGTTGCACGTGTGTATTTACTCAAAAACTGATATAACGCCTCTGCTTCTTTGCGCGTTGACACATACACAATACCCGCTTGCGATTGCCTTGCCTCGACATATTGACGGATGTATGTTTGTTTCCGAGCACCTTTCACGACTTTGAACGTTAGATTTTCACGCGCAAAGCCTGTACAATATTGATTGTCTACTGGAATACCAAGGCGGTCACAAATATCATTTGCCACTTCAGGCGTCGCTGTCGCTGTTAGCGCGAGTACCGTTGGACGATGCGGATGATGCTTGATCCACTCTGCCATCGCTAAGTAACTGGGTCGAAAATCATGCCCCCATTGCGAGAGACAATGCGCTTCATCAATTGCGATGAGTGAAAGTGGCTTCTTCTGCAAAATTGCTTGAAATTGCGGATCATGCAGCCGCTCTGGGGCAACATAAACCATCTGGTATTCTCCACTCATCATGGCCGTGAAGCGCGCATATACCTCTTGTCTACTTAACGAACTATTAATATATGTAGCCGCAATGCCAAGCGCACGCACAGCATCGACTTGATCTTTCATTAAAGAAATGAGCGGCGATACGACGAGGGTGATGCCCTCTAATACAACAGCAGGAATTTGATAACAAAGAGACTTTCCTCCTCCAGTTGGCATCACAACAAGGGCATCTTTTTGTGAAAAAACATGCTCAATAATCCGTGATTGCCCCTCTCGGAAAGCATCATAGCCATACTGATGTTGTAACACCTCTGTTGCGCGTTGCATTTGCGCTTGCACCATGTTCCCACCCCCTTCTTTACTATGATAACACGTCTTACAGCTTAGAAGAATGGTATTTTAGGAAAGATGTTTTCGATATTGAAACGTAAAGAAACGCTGTCCAGCTTGGAATGGGAACGCTTCATATAATTGATTTGCCCACGCATCGCTACAGTCAATTTCTGCCTCGACTTTTGCTATACCTTTGTATGCCAACTGTCGCAACTGATGCTCGAAAAGACGTATGAGCACTCCCTCTACCGAAGCCATCGCACCGACCCAACCTAGTTCTACATGACGTGGTGTAGATCCATCATGAATATTTACATAAGCCTGTACTTGGTGATCGTTTACATATACAGCACTCTCTTCTTGCCGCAGGTCAGAAGTAAAAGTAAGTGCCCTCCATTCCGCAAGCGACATTTCCTTAATCGGGTTTACTTGGTGACTGTCTTCATAGTTTTGTTTAACTAACCGCAAATATTGCTGACACAAGTCTGGATGGGTTACACTTAACTGGACAATAATGATGAGGGGTAGCGAGATAGGAATCCAGTTTTAGGGGATATCATCCAAAAAACTAGGAAACTTCAAACGAAGCGACTTTACATTGAGTTCGGGCATGTTAGGCTAGTGGTGTAGCCAATGCTTCACCATAGCTTGGCACTTGGCGAGAAAAACATGCCCGTGGAGGCTCAATGTCAAGTTGCGCCGGTCTCGCACTTTCTCAAACCCTACCAGTTAAGGAGATGATCATGGATGGAAAAACGTCCAAGAAGACAGTTTACTGCTGAATTTAAGGCACAAATGGTCCAGCTATATCACAATGGGAAACCACGAGCAGAAATTGTTCGAGACTATGAACTCACACCATCTTCCCTAGATAAATGGATTAAACAAAGCAAGACATCAGGTTCCTTCAAAGAAAAGGATAATCGCAGCCCTGAAGAAGTCGAGCTGATTGAGTTACGTAAGAGAAATAAGTATCTTGAGATGGAGAATGACATTTTAAAGCAAGCCGCGCTGATACTAGGACGCAAGTAGATGTGATCAAGCAAAATTGTCACAAATATTCAGTTTCAGCAATGTGTCGCGTCCTACAACTCCCAAGAAGCACATACTACTATGTGTCAAAAGAACGACCAGCTGAAGACCCAATCACCGCTCGTGTCGTCGATATTTTTCACGATAATCGTCGTACTTATGGTACAAGAAGGATGAAGGCCGCCTTACAAAAAGAAGGCATTCGAGTCTCACGCCGTCGCATCGCACGAATGATGCGTGAACAGGGGTTGGTTTCCATTTACACAATCACCAACTACAAGCCACAGCGTACTCCTTGTAATGAAGATAACGTGGCAAATGAGTTGAATCGTGAGTTTGATCAACAAGAAGAAAAGAAAGTCATTGTCAGCGATTTAACCTATGTACGTGTCGGGAATCAGTTTCATTACATGTGCGTGTTAGTCGATCTATTCAATCGTGAAATCATTGGGTCAAGTTGTGGACGCAAGAAAGACGCAGCACTTGTGGCAAAAGCATTTGCATCTATTTCAGGTGACTTACGCAAACTACGATTATTTCATACAGATCGGGGATCAGAGTTTAAGAACAAACTAATCGATCAAACGCTTCATACGTTCGGCATCGAGCGCTCTTTGAGCATGAAAGGATGTCCATATGATAATGCCGTTGCAGAAGCGACATTCAAGACGATTAAGACCGAATTTGTCAGGCAATATGTGTTTGAGACGCTGGGTGACCTCGATAGAGAGCAGCGAGATTATGTCCATTGGTTTAACACAAAACGTTTACACAGTACACTTGGATATAACAGTCCGATTGAGTACAAGATAGCCCTCTAAAAATTTGTCCAATTTAGTGTTGCCATTCCAGTCTTCCTTTTCTACTAGCTGAGAAAGAGAATAGATATTGGCATCGGTTAGTTGGTATTTGCTTTCCTTTTTCAATGAAAGTGTCGGCATATGCGTCGTACGGACCTTCTGAAAACCTAGTTGTGACAACAACGCCATCGCACAGGTGTCTTCCTCTGAAACCAAGCATTGTAATGGATGTTCTTGTTGGACAGACTGTAGTAAGCCCGTAAGTAAGGCGGTATCTTTTGTCCTTGATGTGAGCTCAATGTATAGTGCCTTTGTATGATAAAGTGAGCGCCACCAATAGATTATAGCTTGAAGTTGATCGCCTTGCCAAGCAGTCATCGTATTTGTAGATGCCCACTCCCGTGCGTCCCGATTCTTTTTCTTGTACAGCTTCTCCACCGATTGCTTGTGACCTTGTTTAAATCGTTGATACATATGCTTACCCTCTTTCTCCTTCCAGTATACAACAAATAAAGAGATCCTCCGGATATATCACTACGCCCAGAGAATCTCTTGTCGTACAATCTTTATGATATGGACCGTCGCAGCCGCGTCAAAAGTTTTACCATCATTCCCATTAGTAAAGCTGTTGCACCCGCAAAACCGAACCACCAGTTGTTTGTTGCTGTTTGTGGTAGACTTTCTCCTTTTATATTGCTAGATGGTTTTTTTTGTGGTGCAAAAATCACTTTATTCCCCTCTAACGGTTTCTTCCCCCCGGTGTGGATTACCTTTGGCATTTTCTCTTTTGGGTCTCCCGGATCTCTCGGATCTCCTGGGTCACAGGGATCTCCTGGGTCACCGGGATCTCCTGGATCGCCCGGATCTCCTGGGTCTCTCGGATCTCCTGGGTCACCGGGATCTCCTGGATCGCCCGGATCTCCTGGATCGCCCGGATCTTCTAGATCTCCTGGATCTCCTGGGTCGCCCGGATCTCCTGGGTCACCGGGATCTCCTGGGTCGCCCGGATCACCGGGATCTCCTGGATCGCCCGGATCTCCTGGATCGCCCGGATCTCCTGGATCGCCCGGATCTCCTGGGTCGCCCGGGTCTGGCCTACTATACTCAATAACTAAAGGTTCATGATGAGCATTTGCAGGCATTGCGTCCCCCACATGCCCCTCTGTTAGCACCGCTTGAAAAATGTAAGTGCCCTTCTCAATTGCACGGTATGCTGTCAAAATATCAACATTCATACCAATCTGCGCGCGTCCATCGATCGGTTTTAACTCGTTTGCCTTTAGAAACCCGTGAAGATCAAAAACTACACGATTTTTGCTCGTATCTATCGTGGTATATGATGCAAAGTCATATGCTCCGGTAAGACGAATGGTGTTCCCATCCTTGTCTACCATATCCCCCATCAGAGAAAAAATAATTTCGTGATCACGTAATACATATGCGAGTTCTTCTGGAAATTGGAGCGTATAAATGAGTTGCTTTTGTTCCTGCAAATTCAAGTGTACATTGCCATTGTGAACAAGGCGATGACTTGTTGTCTCTGCATGATGTTTAATTTGAAACAATGTTAGTCCACCAATCGTCCTCATTAAATTTTCTGGTTGCTCCTGTGACACACGCATACTAGCAACAGCTTGTGCCTCTCCATGTAGTGTCGTCATCATCGCCATTGGGGCACCTACCATCATTGATGTAGCAAGAAAAAGTGCTTTTGCTTGTTGCACTCGCTTACGCCGTTGACATCGATTCATCTTTTCTTTGTAATCACACTTTTTTCTCATTTTTCACCGTCCTCAAAACATAATAGTACATATACAACTATCATTCTATCAATATTCAACTAGATTGACAATTAAAATCGGAAAATTTAAAGCAATTTGTTGTGTTATTCAACGAAAAAATACCTTTCCCATTTACACAAAGCGATTTAAACGTTACACTACATACGGAGAATATTTTTCAAAAACGTATTCACTTAAAAATTGCAACTGTGCAGGAGGATTTTTTTATGATTACAGTCACAAACGTCAGCTTACAGTTTGGTGGGCGCAAATTGTTCGAAGACGTCAATATTAAATTTACACCAGGAAATTGCTACGGACTTATTGGCGCAAATGGTGCTGGGAAATCTACATTTTTGAAAGTTTTATCTGGGGAGATCGAGTCTCAAAAAGGACACGTTTCCATGAAATCAGGCGACCGTATGGCTGTTTTGAAACAAGATCATTTTGCTTATGAAAATGAGGAAGTGCTGCAAACAGTCATTATGGGACATGCACGCCTCTTTGAAGTGATGAAAGAAAAAGACGCCATTTACATGAAAGAAGATTTCTCCGATGAAGATGGGATGAAAGCCGCCGAGCTTGAAGGAGAATTTGCGGAACTGAATGGTTGGGAGGCAGAGTCCGATGCAGCCATTTTACTCAAAGGCCTAGGCATTGACGAATCTCTCCATACAAAAACATTGGCTGAACTAAATGAATCAGACAAAGTAAAAGTGCTTCTTGCCCAAGCGTTGTTTGGCAAACCTGATGTGCTATTACTCGACGAGCCAACAAATGGACTTGATCTTAAAGCAATTCAGTGGCTCGAGGACTTCCTTATTAACTTTGAGAATACAGTCATTGTCGTTTCCCATGATCGCCATTTCTTGAACAATGTTTGTACTCATATTGCTGATCTTGACTATAGTAAAATTGAGCTCTACGTTGGAAACTACGATTTTTGGTATGAATCCAGCCAACTCGCTTTAAAAATGACCCAAGATCAAAACAAGAAGAAAGAAGAGAAAATGAAAGAACTAGAGAGTTTCATTGCGCGTTTTAGTGCAAATGCTTCAAAATCTAAGCAAGCCACTTCACGTAAAAAACAGCTCGAGAAAATTACGCTAGAAGACATCAAACCTTCGTCACGTAAATATCCTTACATCCATTTCACACCTGAACGTGAGATTGGCAACGATCTACTAGAGGTCGAAGGATTGACGAAGACAGTCGATGGTGTGAAAGTGTTAAACAATGTCTCGTTCCGCTTAAACAGGGACGACAAAGTCGCACTTGTCGGCGCAAATGATGTTGCTAAGACGACGCTATTCAAAATTTTAGCGGGCGAAATGGACGCTGATAGCGGCTCGTTTAAATGGGGTATTACGACTTCTCGTTCCTACTTCCCGAAAGATAACAGTGCCTTTTTCGAAGGCTCGCAACTAAACCTTGTTGATTGGCTGCGCCAGTTTTCTCCTGAAGATGATAGCGAAACATTTTTACGCGGCTTCCTCGGGCGAATGCTTTTCTCTGGAGAAGAAGTGTTAAAAGAAGCCAATGTACTGTCTGGAGGAGAAAAAGTACGTTGTATGCTGTCAAAAATGATGCTCAGTGGCGCAAATGTGCTGCTTCTTGATGAGCCGACGAACCACTTAGATTTGGAATCAATCACCGCGCTCAACAACGGCCTTATTGCTTTCAAAGGCGCGATGATCTTCAGTTCACATGACCAGCAGTTTATTCGCACAATCGCAAACCGCTTTATTGAATTGACTACCGATGGTGTCATTGATAAAGATGACTACGAAGCATATTTAGCCACGCTGAAATAACACATAAGCCTCCCTAGGGAGGCTTACTGTATCATTATATATCCAAGAAAAGTAAGAATCCCCTTCCTATTTGACGAATAAGTTCTTATCCTTCCTCACATACCTCAAAAAGGAGCCATCAGAAACATACCTCACCTTCCGCTACAAACACATCTTCTTAAGAAGCCTTCCTTGGCGCAAATTCCTACGCCACGAAAACCCAGCGATCGTGACACTTTTACCGAAATTAGGCTATAATAAAGAAGAGAAAATGGATGTCGCACTAACATTTTTGCGGCTCATGATAAAAGGAAAAGCAACCCCAGAACAACAAGCATTACAAATGAAGTTTTTTGCTTCATACATGTCACTAACGAAAGAGGAGGAAAACACAATGCGTGAGGAAGTGCAAAAACTCGTCCCCAAGGAGAAAATGGACATTGATAATATTATGACATTTTTTGAACGCGATGCTTGGGAGAAAGGGATCGAGGAAGGTATTGAGAAAGGCATCGAGAAAGAGCGGACCGAAACAGCAAAACGCATGTTGCTTGAAGGTGCTGAAGGTGCTTTTATTGCGAAGGTCACACAGTTACCTTTGGAAAAGGTGCAAGAATTGAAGGAAGAGCTTGGAGCAGAGTAATTCCGCCTCACAAAAGACTCATTTAACTCCCTTCAACAGCATACAAGTGCCCTGATCAAGCTTCATACAGTTGTTGATCAGGGCTTTTGTGATTATAATTGCTGTGCCTGCCTATAAATATTGGTCCATAAAGTCTTTGTGGTCTCCATATCTGCTCTGAACAAATCTTCGTCAAATGTTTCTGTTTCCTTCACTTGACCAATTAAATTCTTCAGTGCCGAGTCTAATCGTGACCAACCCGTATTCATATCTTCCAACGTTACCAACCAACCAATGTTCAACACCCCATCATCAACCCCTTTAATATCTGAAGCGAGTGTTGACAAATGCATACTTAAAGGTTCTAACTGATCATAGATCTTTACTGATAAATCGTACGTTTCTTCCTCAATTTGACTACGAACGACATCATCGAGATCTTCTGATAGTTTATCGTATAGCTTATCTAAAGAAGCGCGGTAGCCATCCATTAAATTCTCTATCTTATCAATATCCGCTTGCATCAGTGACACATTTTTACCAATGTCTGATTTATACGTACGCAAGTCATCTAAAAACTGCGTAACAGCACCTTTATGCGTCGTCACATCATCTTGCATGTTGTCAAGTCGCTCGAGGATGCCGTCCTCGTCATCTGCTGCGAGCGCGTCTATTATCTCATCAAACATCCGATTGAATGTGTCATCATATGAGAGGACTTGATCACGTGTCCGATTCGATTCACCTTTTAACGAATCCTGCCACTGTTGTGCCTGCTCATAAACAATTTTCTCGTGCTGACGTGCCAATGCCTGATTTTCAGCGGACAAACCGGCTTTTCCCGCTTCTTGTACCTTACTTTCAAAATCAGGGTGCATCGCAATCACATGATATGTCAAACCATCCATCACCGTGGGAATTTCCTCTGCAACCGCCGGTGTTGCACTATACAAAGGAATGGCTAAACAAAGCAGCGCCGCACATTTCCCAAGCTTTTTTGCATGTAACATACGTATCCCCCTCGTCTCATATTTTCATTACTCACCAGTCGTCAAATCAACATACAAATTGTCTGCATAAGCCAAAATATCTTCCCAGCTCTTCTTCGCAGATTTTAATTGCGCTTTGATAAACAACAAATCTTCAGGCGTCGCACGATCGATCTTTTCGAGCAACGTTTCATATTTCGCACCCATGAGCTGCCACTGATTCAACACTGCTTGTGCTGATTGAATTGCCACGTCAATTTCTTTCGTAAAGGTTTGAAGCCGTTCCTTATTTAAAGACAGTGCTGCGACTTGACCCTCAGCTTGCGACAATTGTGCCGTTGCATCGCGAATGCCATCTTTACCACTTTTAATCATCTGTATCCCATTGGTCACTAACGCAGCGCCGTCTGCGGTTAAACCCATACCAGCTAAATCCATTGAAATTCCAGTTGTGTTTCCTAAAAAGACAAGCACTTTCCCTAGCACCATTAATACAATCCCGGGCGCCTCATAAGAAACCCCTTCTGTCACTAAATCCGTACCTTCATCAATGTTCTTTTGGTACTCCGCAATTAAATCTTGCAACTGCTCAATCTTGCCCGTATTTGCATCAAATGCTTTTGCCACATTCGTCGCATTGGTAGAAAAATTCTCTCCATCATCTACAACCGCATTGCGATATGTCTTCAACACACCAATCAAATCGGTCACGTCATTTTGTTTATTTTGGATGCTCTTATAAAGCGATGTGATACCGCTTTTTAGCTTCGACGTATCCGCTTCATCGGCCGCACGAACCAATGTCTCATAGTACTTATCAAACTTTGTCCCAAAAGCGAAAATATCTTCATTCGTCTGGATGATCTGTGGTTTGACTTGATCAACCCATTTTATTGCATTGGCTTTCGCTGTTTGTTGATCGGCAACAATTTTATCAATCAATCCCTTGTCTATACTTGTCGCAGAAAAATCATACGGTGCTTGCGCATTCACCAAGATCGCATACTCATCTAACACGGCAATATGCGAACCCGTTTTTGCTAACACGTTCTCTAACTCGGCTGGTACAAGCTCGTCCTCTGCGGAAACAGCTTGTTCAGTTGGCACAGCATTAGTTGCTGCAAAAGCGTGAGTAGCAGGAACCACGGTTGTCGTCAACATTGCCGTCATGACTGTTAAACACGTAAGAGTTTTTATTTTTTTATTCATTTGAATACCTCTTTTCGCTAAAATTATTGATATTTAACTCCAGCCAGCGTATTCGCTTGTTTCTCAGCATGAGTGGCAATTTCCATCACCGTTTGCTTAAATTGAGATAAATGCGCCGTTAATGCTGTCACATCTACGTCTGCTTTATTTACCATCTGAACAAGTTCATTCATGTCTTGTTCGAGCATGCCTAAACCTTCACCAAATATGCGAAGTGTTGCTTCATTCTCACCTAAATGACTCCGGAAGTTATCAAAGATCTGCTTTAGCATATTGAGGTGCGTCAATTGGAACGATTCCTCATTCAGTGTAGACTCCCATTCATTGATTTCCTTTTGGGCATCAATGATTTGATCAGCGGCACGCTGTACTTCAACACTATTGACAATCGTCGAGATGACTGTGCCGTATACTTTCCCTAAACCCGTCAAACTATCAGCGCTTCTAAAAACTAGAATAAAGTCTTCCAATCGTTGCAGCTTTGATGCAATCATAAAATCACGGTTTTGTTGAATTTTCATCGTAAGCGCGACGATATGTCGATTCGCTTCCTGTGTTTTTGACGATGACTGCGTTAGAGATTCATTTACATCCGCAGAAAACTTGTCAAACGTATAATCACTCGTTTGACGTAGATCTGCTAATTGTGCCATCGTCTCGTTTGTTTCATTTTGATCATCCGCTAACACGGATTGTAAATATTGGATCCCGCGGGCAAAATCCGCTCTCGCTTGTTCATCTTCATTAACACGTGTCGCTAAATCAGACAGGGTATCATAGTAACTTTCAACATCTTGACCAAACGCCATCATGTTTTGATTGGTTTTCAACACTCGCTTATTTAACGTATCAAGCCAATTCGTCGCACTTTCTTTCGTACGTTGAAGATACTTAGACAACTCCGGCATGTCCGCAATGGACATGTTCGGTTGCTGAAGCAAAGTCAGTGCATCTGCTTGCATGGAAACAGATTGTGCACCTAATTGATCGATGACAGCTTCCAACTGGTTCTTTGTATCAACCATATTTGTGCGATTTTCAGAAACTACTTGTTCCGTCTTCGCAAAAGCATCCATTGGTACTAATGTGGTCGTAAGTAGGGCAATACACAAAGTTGACACAATCGTCGATTTCTTCATATAAACAGACTCCTCTTCACACAAGTTGATGTCGCAATTGCTGTCGATACTTTTAGCATGTTGACACCTGCAGACAGCGCCACAATCCCTTTCCCTGTCACCTCCAATTTATCCATTCGCGCGTCAACAAAGCGATGAACATCACTTCAAGATCCACACCTTTACCATAAACCTCTGATTTACATAAGACAAGAACCAAAATATTCCATTATAAGCATTCCGTAACATGCAGTTATCATTAATATCTAATACCGTATATTAAAAAAAAATCGAGCCTTAATAAAGCAATCCCCTAAACATATGTACACAAAAAATCTGGCAAATCGCTTTAAACGTTCCACCAGACGTCCACCAAAAAAGATAACTAAAAGAAAACGTCGTTTATTTTTACAAATACTTTTCTCTACACACAGCCAACACCTTCTCCGACGAAGCAATCAATTCCTCATTAGCCCCTTCTTCTTTTAACTTAATACCAAATAGCCCGAACAAAAAAAAAAAAAAAAAAAAACATACCCTGAATAGAGCGAACATTCCCTGTTCTAGCTTACTTAAAAATAACCGAAAAGGATGTGTGAACATGTCTCAACCAAACATGCCCAATTTCACGCCCAATATTACCCTCGACCGTGATGATGTCGTCAATTTACTGCTCGCATCGATCGCAATGGAGGAAATGGGTTTGGCGCACATTATTAATGCGGAAGGAGAGAAGATTCAATACGCTCTTGGAACATTAAATGGGCTTACTGGTCCACCAGCTACACTACAAGAAATTCTAGCGATCAACGAGAGTGCTGCGGACATGCTTGATACGATTTTCAAGAAAGAAATTATTCTTGAATCGAAAATGAAAGCAGCGACAAACATTCCTACGTTGATCGGACCGACGGGTGCGACTGGAGCGACGGGACCTGCTGGAAGCGTGATCAATATTAATGGGATTTTTCCAGATGGGGCAGGTACTGTCACCATTACCATTGGCGATATTCCAGGCGGCATTGAAAACATCAACGGCATCACTGCTGCCCCAGATGGCAGTTTAACGCTAGATGCTGAGGATGTCGGCGCTTTTCCTTATGAAGAAGTGCCTTCTGGTAGTGATTTAGATTCGTTTATTACCGAGGGTGTGTACAGTTCTGAAGGAAATGCAGGCGGACCTGTGAATGGTCCACTCGGGTTTACAAGTCCGATATGGACATTGTATGTTTCTGTCATTACCCCGGGACCGACAACATCGATTTTACAGCTACTTATTGGAAATCCAACGATTTATGTACGAAGCGCGACCGATGACACAGGCACAACTTGGAACCCTTGGGAAGAACTTGGCACACAAGGACCGACCGGACCAACGGGAGCCGGTGTTACTGGCGCTACCGGCGCTACCGGCGTTACTGGCGCTACCGGCGCTACCGGGGTGACTGGCGTTACTGGCGCTACCGGCGCGACTGGCGCTACCGGCGCTACCGGGGTGACCGGCGCGACTGGAGCCACTGGCGTCACTGGACCTACCGGCGTTACTGGCGCTACCGGCACTACCGGGGTGACCGGCGCTACTGGAGCCACTGGCGTCACTGGTGCTACGGGAGTCACTGGGGCGACCGGCGTTACTGGCGCTACAGGAGTCACTGGGGCGACCGGGATTACTGGAGCCACTGGCGTTACTGGCGCTACAGGAGTCACTGGGGCGACCGGCGTTACTGGGGCGACTGGAACCACTGGCATTACTGGACCTACTGGTGTTACTGGACCTACTGGCGTCACTGGACCTACCGGACCTACTGGTGTTACTGGACCTACTGGTGTTACTGGACCTACTGGTGTTACTGGACCTACCGGACCTACTGGCGTCACTGGACCTACCGGACCTACTGGTGTTACTGGACCTACCGGACCTACTGGTGTTACTGGACCTACCGGACCTACTGGCGTCACTGGACCTACCGGACCTACTGGCGTTACTGGCGCGACTGGCGTTACGGGGGTTACTGGAGCCACCGGACCTACTGGATCTACAGGACCTACCGGATCTACAGGACCTACCGGGGCTACCGGGCCGACTGGACCTGATCCAACAGTCAATGAAGTTTTCATTTCAAATAGCGGGCAACATTCAGTTTACATCATTGACGGAAACACACAAGATATTTTGGCTACAATTGATACAACAGGAACAGACACTCGTGGCGTTGTAGTCAATCCAAATACGAACCTTCTTTATGCCATCAACCAGGGTAGTTCCAATGTCTCAGTCATTGACCTCACCACACAAGCAATCTCAACCATTATTAGTGTGGCTGCTAACCCTTATGGTCTCGGAATTAACGTAGATACGAATCTTCTTTATGTCACCCATCGTGCTCCGACAAATCAAGTTTCCGTTATTGAAGGTTTGAATCACACAGTCGTCACAGCCTTTAACATAGGAAGTGATCCAGTGGCAAATCCGACTGTTGATCCTAATACTAATTTAGTTTATTGTGCTAATAATGTTAGTAACAATGTCACTGTAATTGACGGACTCACACAAACGATTACAGCCACGGTTACCGTCGGCACGAATCCGTTCCGTATCGTTGCCAACCCAAGCACAAACCAAGTTTATGTCTCCAATCAAGGCTCAGATAATGTTTCTGTCATCAACGCAACCAATCAAACACTGATGCCGACAATTCCACTTGCGGGAGGTGCAGCACCACAAGGAATTACCGTGAATCCAAATACTAATCTAATCTATGTTGTTGCAACCAATTTGCAAAGTGTCCTCGTTGTTGACTGGATTACCTTAGACACAATTGCTACTATTGCGGTGGGAACTGGTGCATACACTGCAGGTGCTAACCCGAGAACAAACCTTATTTATGTAACAAAAGTTGCTGATAATAATGTCTCTGTGATTGATGGCATAAACAATAATATTATTGCTACTATTACTTCCGCTCTTCCAGCTACAGGCTTTAGAAGTGTTAGCGTTCTAGAAGGATTACGTTTAACCGGACCGCTATATAGTTAAACAGCGTGAACCAACCGTTACAAGGAAATGTAAATGCTCTTCAAAACATCATCTATTTTTTCTAACATTGGAGCCAGTGAAGTTAAATATTCCATAAATGGAACGGGATTGTCTTATGCACCAATAAGACAATCCCGTTATACATCGCTACCATCCACACGAAATTTATGCCCACACACAGCCAACGCCTTCTCCGACGAAGCAAGCAATTCCTCATTAGCCCCTTCTTCTCTCCGAATCGCAAGCGCTGTCCGAAAATAATTTTGTGCTTCTTCATACTGTTGCTGGTCAAATAAATTTTTCCCCTGATGCTGATAAAAAAAGGAACGCAAATGCGTCACTTCCTCTTTTTCTACCTCTCGCTGCAACCTAGCAAATATTTCATTCGATCGACTGAAATTCCCCATCCATTGATACGTATGAGCTAAACGAAGCTGGTTGACAAACATTCGTTGCGGTGATTGCGCTTGTCTGGCATGAGACAGTGCCTTCTTTAGCACTTCACAACTTTCCTCCAACGAACCAACCATGCGTAAATACACACCCATTTGACCGAGTAACCGGGTTTGTTCCGTCTGATCTTCTGTTTCGTGCAACTGCTCTTTTAAATAGGCGATTCCTTTTGTCATTTCTTCTGTGCAGTTTGGTATTTCTCGCAAGTGCTCATCAAAAATAAAGCCCATGTCATATGGAATTGTTTTTGTTGACACTGCCTCTCCCCCTAGATCACTATTCCCCTTCAAAATACGTTTTCTCGTAACCACCAATCTTGCCAGTGTTATCGACAATAAAAAAAAACTCATCCGTCTCATTTTTCAGTGGATATTTTTTACCTACAGTCAATGCATTTTTCACTGTGTACTTTTTAGCATCTGTATGTACACACGTAATATAACGAATCGGTTCTTTTTGCTCCCACTGCCGGTGAATCATATGACCTTCCTCCTCTACGATAAATTGAAGAGACTGGCGCACCAGCCTCTCCTTTTATGATTATCCTTCTAACAACAATTGCTCTGGATCTTCAATCATATCTTTTACTTTCACAAGGAAGCTAACCGCTTCTTTTCCATCGACAATCCGGTGGTCGTAAGAAAGCGCCAAATACATCATTGGGCGATTTTCAAAGCGCTCATTGTCAATCGCAACTGGGCGCATTTGGATTTTGTGCATGCCAAGAATCCCAACTTGTGGTGCGTTCAAAATTGGTGTCGACCATAATGAACCGAAGACCCCACCGTTCGTAATTGTAAATGTGCCACCTTGCATATCATTCAATTGTAGCTTGTTGTCACGCGCTTTTTTGCCTAGCTCACCAATTCCGCGCTCGATGCCGGCAAAGCCTAGACGATCGGCATCACGTAATACTGGGACAACAAGACCACTGTCCGTTGAAACGGCAATCCCAATGTCATAAAACTTCTTCACTAAAATCTCGTCACCTTGGATTTCTGCGTTCAATAATGGGAATTCCTTTAACGCACCAACAACCGCTTTTGTGAAGAACGACATGAACCCAAGTTTCACACCATTTTTATCAAGGAATGCATCTTTACGACGTTTACGCAAGTCCATCACTGCGGTCATGTCGACTTCATTGAATGTCGTAAGCATTGCTGATGTTTGTTGTACTTCTACAAGGCGTTTTGCAATCGTTTGGCGACGGCGCGACATTTTTTCGCGTTCCACTGGCTTTGCATCTTCCACATCCAGATTGACAGCCGGCGGCGCTACCGCTGCTGACTGCGTCGGACGCGCTGCATGCGCGGCAACATCTTGGCTGCGAATTTTTCCTGTTGGATCAAGTGGCGTCACTTCATTTAGATTGATCCCTTTTTCACGAGCCAACTTACGCGCTGCAGGCGAAGCAAGTGGGCGCTCCCCTTTTGTTTTCGTTTCTTCTAGGACAGGAGCCGGCGCTGCCTTCTCAGGTGCAGCAGCTGGCGTTTCTACAGGCGTCGGCTCACTTACCGATGCCGCACCCGCTGATCCACCTGCATCAATAATTGCAATCACTTCACCAATTTCAACCGTATCACCCGGCTCACGCTTGAATTCCTTAATGACACCTGCCGTTTCAACCGGAATTTCTGCGTTCACTTTGTCTGTCTCAAGCTCCGCAATAAACTCCCCTTGCTCCACATAGTCACCAACTGATTTTAACCATTGCGAGATCGTTCCTTCTGTAATTGATTCCCCTAGTTCTGGTACTTTAATTTCCGCCACCGTTAACGGCCTCCTTCATTTTTACGCGTCAATGATTCTGTCACGATACGTTTTTGTTCAGCTTTATGCGCATTCGATGCCCCTTCTGCTGGACTGGAACGATACGTTCGACCAATATAGCTAAGCGGTACAGCCTCAGGCAACACTTCTAGCAAGCGCGGCTCGATAAACGACCACGCCCCCATATTTTTCGGCTCTTCTTGTACCCACTTCACTTCTTTTAAGTTCGGAAACTCTTTTAACCGTTCCCGAATCGCGCGGCGTGGGAATGGGTAAAGTTCTTCCACCCGAATAATGTGGAGCCAATCCCAATTTTCTTCATGCTTTTTAACATGGTCCTGTAACTCAACGGCTACTTTCCCACTACATAAAATGATCCGTTCCACTGACTCGCGTGAAGCACCAAGCAATGGTTCTTCTAAAATCGGCTGAAAAGAGCCAGAGACAAATTGTTCCGTCGTTGAAGCAATCGCTTGGTTACGCAATAAGCTTTTTGGTGTCATCACGATGAGTGGGCGCACTGTATTTTTTTGTAAAATCATCGCTTGTCGTCGTAACAGGTGAAAATATTGCGCAGCTGACGTACAGTTTGCGACTGTCCAGTTGTTTTCCGCTGCAGAGCTTAAAAAACGCTCCACGCGGCCACTGGAATGTTCTGGGCCGGCACCTTCATAACCGTGCGGCAATAAAATGACCAAGCCCGATTTTTGCCCCCACTTCGCGCGACCGGCAGACACCCATTGGTCAAACATGACTTGTGCACCATTCACAAAATCCCCAAATTGGGCTTCCCACAAAACAAGTGTTTCTTTCGCAAATACGTTGTAACCATACTCAAATCCAACACACGCTTGCTCTGAGAGTGGGCTATTGTATACCGCAAATGATGCATTCGCTTCTGAAAAGGATTGTAGCGGTACATATTGTGTCCCATCATTGCGGTCATGCAACACTAAGTGACGGTGCGCAAATGTTCCGCGCTCTGTATCTTGACCACTTAAACGAATCGGTGTGCCATCATGAATGATTGACGCAAATGCGAGCACTTCTGCCAACCCCCAGTCGACACTGCCACCACCATCAAAAGCAGTCAAACGACGTTTTAAAATTCGCTCTAGCTTTTGATTCGGTTGGAAAGACTCAGGCCATGTGAGAAGTTGCTCATTGAAAGCACGCAACTTTTCTTCTAAAACACCCGTTTTTATCTTTGGTAACCCGTTCACAATAAAGTCCGGCGGCGATAGTTCGTATGTTTTCTCTGATTTATCTGCTGCGACTTTGTTATATTCTTCAAGCAAGTAAGTGTACATGTCCGAATCCAGTTTGTCTGCCTCTTCTTTTGCGAGCACGCCTTCTTGTGCCAATTGCTCCGCATATAAGCTACGGGCAGTTGGATGCTTACGTATTTGTGTGTACAGCTCTGGTTGGGTGACAGCTGGTTCATCCCCCTCATTGTGACCGAAGCGGCGGTAACCAATCAAGTCAATCAGAAAATCTTTTTTAAACGTCTCACGATATGCCACCGCGAGCGCAACTGCTTTTAAACAAGCTTCTGGATCATCTGCGTTCACATGCACGATCGGAATCTCAAAACCTTTCGCCGGATCGCTTGCATATGTAGTAGAACGCGAATCATGCGTCTCTGTCGTGTACCCAATGTTATTGTTGGCAATGATGTGCAAGGCGCCGCCTGTCTGGTAACCTGCGAGGCGACTCAAATTCAACGTCTCTGTTACAATTCCTTGTCCTGGAAATGCCGCATCACCATGAATCAAAATGGCCATTGCTTTTGTTTCATCTTGCTTAGGCACACCTTTTTCACGCCGGTCTTCTTGGGCGGCCCGCGCATACCCTTCGACAATTGGCGAAACAAACTCTAAGTGACTTGGGTTGTTGGCCAGTGAAACAACCATATGCTCACTTTGTCCACTTTTAATTTGTCGGTCGGCACCCAGGTGATACTTCACATCCCCTGTCCAGCCAATATACGTTTCTCCCAAGCCTTCTGATGGTGCCTTCAGCTCATTTGTTGCTTGTAAAAACTCGGAGAAAATGGCTTTGTAAGGTTTTCCTAGATTATGCGCCAATACATTTAAACGCCCACGGTGCGCCATGCCAATCATCACATGGGCCGCGTTTGCATTTTGTGCTTCTCCAATGGCTCGGTCAAGCATAGGTACAAGTGCGTCTACCCCTTCAATCGAAAAACGCTTCTGACCAACAAAAGTCCGGTGCAAAAATTTCTCGAACCCTTCCACCGCCGTAAGTCTTTCAAGTAGCATTTTCTTTTCTTCTTTTGTTAAAGGGGCCGCATGTGTCTCAGACTCAACTTTGCGGCGCAACCAATTCCGCTCGTCTTCCTCTTGCACATGCTCAAATTCAAACGCTGTTGTCTTTGTATAAACATCCTTTAAATGTTCAATTGCCTGTAACCCATTTTCTATATGAGCAGGTGCATCTGGACAAATCAATTGCGCTGGCATTTGTAAAAGCGCTTCTTTCGTTACTTGAAAGCGCGCATATTGAAGCAAATCGTTCGATCCAGCCTGCTTCCAAATCGGTTGAATATCCGATGCTTGATGACCTTTTGCCCGAATAAAATCAGCCAACTTCACCGCTCCGGCAATGGCACGCGCCATGTCCATTCCAAGTAGCGTATCTCCTTCGTTTGTAACAACTGAGCTTGAGCGTTCTTCTAATACAGGCGGGCCCCACTGTTCAAATCGTGCACGCGTTTTTTCATCTACTGTGCTTGGATCAGCCACATATTGCTCATATAGCTCGACAGCAACACCTAAGTTTGGACCATAAAACCTTTGCCACGGTGTTTGTTGACTGTGCTCCTTGCTTGACATGTAATATAGACCTCCTACAAGATTGTTTCAAACCACACTTAGCATTTTATCCTTTAAAATATAGCATTTTACATCTCATCTGCTTTTTACCATGAAACGATGTCGGTTCAAAGCGCTTCCAAACTTATTTTATCACGTTTAGAAGTATTGCTCAAAAAACAACCTCATGTGTCTCACAGGACAGACAAAATAACCTCTTAAATTTTAGCGTGTTTACGCCCAAAAATCTAGCGTTTTTTGTCGCGATTGACATATTCCACTGATCTTTCGTCTCCATGTTATACTTTTTTCCAAAATAATACAAGCTGTTGCACCTCTTGTTCTTCTAACTGAAACGTTGGGTCATCACATCGTTCTTCTTGAAAAACCCACTCAATCGGGACACCTTGCTTATTTAGCACGACTTGCGCACCCGGTGCACAAAATGGTGCTGGTGATGGGTCAAGCGTGAAAGAAAATTGCACAACATCCCACCAATCAAAGCGCTCCTGATGTATCATTTGTACATGCTTTATTTGGACTGGATAATGTGTTGCCGTTGTCACTTCAATCATACACGTCTCCTCTTTCACTTAAACATCCTATGTGTAATAAAACCTTATTTATCATACCATAATGCAGCGTCACTGCGGTGATTTTCTTACATGAGTTTTGTGCTTGTGATTTCGTTTAACTAAATTGTATAATACAATTTGAGATCGTTACATCTTACTATAGCGAGGAGAGAAACAACTTTGACGATAGACCAACGTAAAAAAATGATTGTTTTAATGATAAATATGTTTATTGCTGTCGCTAGCTTTGCGATCGTCATTCCAATTTTACCTGAATATTTGATGGGACTTGGTGAAGGAGGCAAAGCAGCAGGTTTGATCATCGCCCTCTTTGCAGCAGCACAATTTTTTATGTCACCAATCGCGGGCAAATGGGCTGATCAATATGGCCGTAAAAAGATGATCATTGCCGGCCTTGTTTTCTTAACTCTATCGATGTTTGTCTTTTACTTTTCAAACAACATTTGGATTGTTTATGTATCGCGTATCATTGGTGGTATCGGTGCCGCCCTACTCATTCCCGCCATCTTTGCTTACATTGCGGATATTACAACGATTGAACAACGAGCGCGCGGAAACAGTCTCATTTCAGCCTCCATCTCATTGGGGATCGTTGTCGGACCCGGTATTGGTGGTTTCTTTGCTGATTTTGGTGTAAGGGCTCCGTTGCTCGCATCAGCACTCTTGTCTGTTGTCGCTGTTTTATTCTCCATGATCGTTTTGAAAGAAAGTACACAACCTACGACAAACAGTAGAGAATCATCCACCGACTCCATGGTTAAAAAAATTGCTCAAAGCGTGAGAAAACCTTACTTTATCCCACTCATCCTTACGCTCGTTATGAGTTTCGGCTTGCTTGCTTATGAGTCTGTTCTAAGCTTATTTGTTGATAATCAATTTGGGGCAACACCAAAACAAATTGCCTTAATGATCACATCAACGGGTCTCATCGGCGTCATTGTACAACTGTTTGTCGTCGATCGACTTGTTCGTAGATTTGGTGAACGACGTACCCTTACGTACTTTTTAGCAGTAACAACCGTAGGCTTTTTATTATCTTTATTTGCCTCGACCTATACGCTATTTTTTGT
This sequence comes from Bacillus sp. FSL W7-1360, assembly GCF_038592975.1. NCBI lineage: Bacteria > Bacillati > Bacillota > Bacilli > Caryophanales > Bacillaceae > Bacillus > Bacillus sp. FSL W7-1360. The sequence continues at coordinate 1,301,249 of NZ_CP151950.1, forward strand.
TGTGACGCTCTTTATTTTCTTAGCTACATCTATTTTACGTCCAGTCATTACAACACTCATTTCAAAGCTTGCAGGGAATGAGCAAGGGTTTGCGATGGGCATGAACAATGCGTATATGAGCATTGGCAACGTTGCCGGTCCAGTTATTGCTGGCATTTTCTATGACGTACATATTTACTCTCCTTTTTTACTAGGGTTTGTCGTTATGGCCATCACCACAACATTTGCTTTTGTATGGCAAAGAAAACCACAAAGAAAAGAAAACATGCACGCATAACTTTTTTACTCGGTGGACGCCAACGCATGGGCGTCCACAACTTTTTCCCAACCTCCTATCAAAACAATTCCCCCTTTATCGTGTTCCTTCATCATATATACAGGCGACAAAAAACTTGTCATTAAAACAAAGTTCACCTATCTGTATAGAGGCATTTTCCCAATTACCTGCCGCTCGATCTTATGCTATATTGTAGTCTATTCAGATAAAAACACATGGGGTTCATCAAGTTGACACAACGCCAAAATAGTGCCAACTTTTGAAGAACAACCACAATAGGAGAGTGAATATTTTTATTATGAAAAAGAAAAAATTGTTCTGTCTTATTTCTGCCACATTGTTCGCCGTAGGATCAGCTACCTTTGCATCTGCTGCAGAGGAGAAAAAAGAAAGCTACTTTATCGGTTTTCAGAATGATCAAGCACTAGAAGGATTTGTAGACATGATGGAAAACCCTGGAGAAGGTGTTTTTTCTGTTAATGAAATGACGAACTTTTCAGTATCGCACACATATCAAGAGACACCGGCTGTTGTCGCGAGCCTAACCGCTGAAGAGGCGCGTAAGCTACAAGAAGCTGGTGGCGTTTCCTATGTTGAAAAAGATGCACTCATGACGATTTCGCGTCAAACAACCCCAGAAAATATCATGCAAATTGGGGCACCTGCAGCTCATCGGCGCGACCTTTCTGGTGAAGGAGTCAAAGTAGCCGTACTAGATACTGGCATTGCCAACCATCCTGATCTACGCATTGCTGGTGGGGTCAGCTTTATAGATGGGGAAAGTTACACCGATAAAAACGGACATGGCACTCATGTCGCAGGGACAATTGCGGCCCGTGATAATCATATTGGTGTTGTAGGCGTTGCTCCTGACGCTGACCTATATGCTGTCAATGTTTTAGGTAGCGCTGGCTCGGCTCTTACAAGTGTCGTCATCCAAGGCATTGAATGGGCAATCGAAAATGATATGGATATTGTCAATTTAAGTCTAGGCAGTAATGCCCCCTCCCGCACATTAGAAGCAGCCGTTGATGCCGCACGTGAAAATGATGTGCTTGTTGTCGCAGCAAGTGGCAATGACGGCCATCCTTTCGTATCTTATCCAGCCCGCTATCTATCTGTACTCTCTGTCGGTGCCGTTGACGAAAACAACCGCCGTGCTAGCTTCTCACAGTATGGCTCTGGTTTGGACATCGTTGCGCCTGGTGTGGACGTACTTAGCACTTACTTAGACGGCTCCTACGTGCGTGCATCCGGCACTTCTATGGCAACGCCAGCTGTTACAGGCGCTGCAGCACTGTTGAAAGAGAAGCATCCGGCATGGACAGCGAGCCAAATTGAGATGGGGTTGCTCACAGAGGCGGATTCTCTCCGGTCTCGATTTGAATATGGATATGGTTTACTTAATGCTGATCGCGCAACACGGTAGTGAAACAAATTTGTAGATCACACATTGGGGTTCTTCGGAGCCCCTGTTTATTGCGCGCCATGCCATCTCCACGTATAATATAATAAAAATGGTATTATTCATTAGGGGGGGAATACCCTTGGATCTCATTTGCCGTGAAAAAGTACAAACATACCTCGAGACATTTATTGATACACCTATATATTTGCATTTAGAGACAACAAACGGCGCTTACGCATCGCATGTCGATGAATCATTTTTCTCTGCCAGTGCGTATATTCGAAACGCTCATATTACATACTCACATGGAAAAATTACCGGCACAGGCCCTTATCGTGTCGGTTTAAAATTAGACATCGGTTGGGTGTACGGCGAAGGACTGACCCATTATGAGATTGATCAACATAACCGCCTTTTACTAGCTGGACTCGATCATAGTGGGAAGCTTGCGATCGCTTTTCAGCTAAGTCCGATCCCGTTTCCAACTTCATGTGAGAGGAGGATTACACCATGAGATCAGAACGACATGTACTTGTCATTTTCCCTCATCCAGATGATGAAGCCTTTGCTGCCGCAGGAACAATTCGCGCCCATGTTGTGGCAGGCACGCCAGTAACCTATGCGTGCTTAACACTCGGTGAAATGGGGCGCAATTTAGGGAACCCTCCCGTAGCCACACGCGAGTCTTTACCGCATATTCGTCGCAAAGAATTGCAAGCAGCTTCCAAAGTGATGGGCATTTCTGATGTCCGAATGATGGGTTTTCGTGATAAAACGTTAGAATTCGAGCCGCTTGAAGTATTAAAAAACCTTGTATTACAGCTTGTTGCCGAGCTTTCTCCTTCCCTTGTCATTTCTTTTTATCCTGGTTATGCGGTGCACCCTGATCATGATACGACGGGTCGCGCAGTCGCTGATGCCTTACAAGAAATCCCTATGTCTGACCGCCCAACCTTCCATGCGGTCGCCTTTTCTAACAACCACGAAGCAGACATTGGCAAAGCTGATGTCGTTCATGATGTGTCCCGTTATGCAGATGTGAAATTAAACGCATTACGTGCCCATGCATCGCAACTTGCATGGACATTGCCAGATTTAGAATCCGCTTACTACGCCGGGGTGCCAGAAGCTGTACAGCGGATTGCATACGAACGCTTTTGGACGTTTCCATTTACAGAAGGAGATTGATCATGATAGATGCACAATTGCCGTTGTTTCACACATACACAGAACCAATTACTCACGGTCTCATAGTTCGCGAACCATGGGCAAGCATGATTTTGTCAGGCCAAAAAAGCATTGAAATACGCGGAACGAACACAAAAATAAGGGGACCGATCGCCATCATTCCAAGCGGGACCGGTACCATTGCCGGTGTCGTCCACTTAGTCAATGTGACTGGTCCGCTTGATCTTCACACGTACAATCGTATAAGTATCTCCTATGGCAACACAAATGAGAAAGAAACATCTCTTCCATACAAACGAACGTATGCATGGCAACTTACTACCCCATACAAACTCCCCTCACCATTACCGTATATCCATCCAACCGGTGCAGTGATCTGGGTAAAACTTGACGAAAATGTACAAGTGGGACTTCAGCATCTGATTGAAAAGAGACATGCACACAAATGACATGTCTCTTTCCTTTTTCACACTCTACTTGTATCACTGCTTACCATTTCATTGAATTACGACGTCACTCCTAGTAGAAACAGTTGTCACAACCCAAATGGTCGCCTATTTCACTCTTCCAAAGCCACATTATGATATACTTGCTGCACATCCTCTAACGCTTCTAACGCATCGACCATCTGCTCAAACTGTTTGCGTGCATCAGGAGAGAGCGTTACTTCCGACTGTGCCAACATTGCCAGTTCCGCAACCACAAATTCGGTCACGCCTGCTTCTTTACACGCTGCTTGCACTGCTTGGAATTGTCCCGGATCAGCATAAACAATGACCATGTCCTCTTCTTCTAACACATCTTTGGCATCAATGTCCTGCTCTAACAACATATCTAGAGCCGTCTCTACTGTCATACCTTGGAAGCCAATAACCGCCACCGGATCAAACATGTAGGCAACAGCGCCACTGACGCCCATATTGCCGCCATTCTTCCCAAAAGCCGCTCGTACATCTGAGGCGGTGCGGTTCACATTGTTTGTGAGTGCATCAACGATAACCATGGATCCGTTTGGACCAAACCCTTCGTAACGCCGTTCTACATAGTTTTCCTCAGTGCCCCCTTTTGCTTTTTCAATCGCCCGGTCAATAATGGTTTTCGGTACATCATATGTTTTCGCTCTTTCCAAAACGAATCTTAACGTTTGATTTAACGCTGGATCTGGTTCTCCACTTTTAGCAGCTACATAAATCTCACGCCCAAATTTTGCATAAACCCGGCTTGTATTCGCGTCTTTCGCCGCCTTCTTCTCCTTAATATTGTTCCATTTTCTCCCCATGTCTCTCACTCTCTTTCAACCGTCTTTTTTAAACAAATGATTGTGTTAGTTTTCCAGTACCACCTTCGACAACGAGACGTGCACGCGCCCCGTTAACAAGCGTCAACTGCGGTGGCTGGTGCCCCCAGTCTAAGTCATACGCAACCGGCACACCTAGTTCATCTGATAGGTCTTTGTATACATCTTCAATCTTATAACCTTCGACCGGATCATTTGCAGGACTGCGTCCAAAAGCAATACCAACACAATGTTCGAACCAACCTGCTAAACGCATTTGCACGAGTGTGCGGCGCAAATCATCTGTCTTAAGATCACAGTTCTCAAAGTGCCATAAAATGGGTTCTCCATCAATAAAATGTTGCTGGAAATAAGCCACATCCCCAAATGGCGTGCCAATTAAATGGCGGATAACATCAATACAGCCTCCAAGTAATCGACCAGTACAATCAAATGGCGCACCTGAAATCGTCTTCCACTCCGTTTGTTTCGTCAAATGAAAGATATGCGGCGTTGGGTTGTCAAATTGCCACTCCGTTTGGAAAAATGGCGATGCTATTTGCGTCACTTCTTCTCCTCTCCTTGTTTGTAATACATCGAGAAAGCGCGCGGTCGTCTCATCCATTACCTCTCCCCGCACATCGACAAAGTTCGTGCCTTGCGCTGTCGCAATGCCTGTCTTTAACGTTAATGCGAGTAATAACACACTCGTATCTGAATAGCCAAGAATCCATTTTGGCGATATGTTTTCAAATGAAAGGTATGGCAAAATTTCAATCAACAAAAATCCGCCCCACGGTGGTATGATCAACCCAATTTCCTCGTCTTGCAAAAATTTCTGTAGTTCGGTTGCACGGGTAGGTGCAGGTGCCGATTTTGCTTTTACTTGCGTCCACGTCGTGTCGCCAACGACAACGCGAAAACCGCGCTCCTCCATACGAGCGATTCCTTTAGTAATTAGATGGTGTAATTCAGGCTCAACACCTGAAGATGGTGCCGTCACTGCCACTTTTTCACATTGCTGGAAAACTGGATAGCGAATCATCGTATCTGTCCTCTCTGATTGTCATGTTCTCACTTAAATTGGGCGCCAATTTTGGTCTGGGGCAATCTATATTGACATATGCATAAGGTGGAAATGACCAAAACCTTAAAGGAGTGTCCAAAATGCTCGAAGAAAAACGTCCTTTATCATCATTTTTAGCCCAACAATCAAAATCAGCTCACCTCCGTCGACCAGAAAATATATCTACAACAGCTGCCCTTCCTGTTTGCGAAGAGCCTTGTCAACTAGAAGTCCCTTTTCAAGTAGAATTTCTATTACAAAGCCCTTTCCAACTCCCTATGGATCCAGCCCCTACACCTGTGTTTACATTCCAAACCAATTGTTTGCAATGTACGTCTGAACCGTGCACCATTGAAACCGAGGTTGACAGCCCTTGCAACGACGATGTGCTTGCCGCAACAACAACAATCCGGAAATTACGCGTCGTTGGCAATTTATCTTTTCTTGTAAGTCTAGGACCGATCGTCGCGCCAGGTGGCGGGAGCACCGGTGCATCACTCAGTCAATTTGGGCAAGTATGTATGGATCAAGTCGTTTGTTACACAAGTGAATACGCACCGGTCCCATGCCCAAACTTTCATTTAATCGAAGTAGATCCGAACAGTATTCAAATTGACACCACACCGTCTCCTGGAGGTAACACCCTCATACAATTAACAGGTTCCTTTGTATTACCTGATTGCCATGGCGATCCTTCACAATCTTTATTATATGTGACAAATGCTGGCACACACGATGTTTCAGTCATTGAATCCGTTTCAGGAAATATCATCAACACCGTTCCTGTTGGGGAAAGCCCTTTTCATATCGCCCTCACCCCAGATAAAAACAATGCCTACGTCCCGAACTCTGGCGACAATTCAACTTCCGTCATAGATGTCAACAGCAACACCGTTGTCGCCACCATTCTTATGGCAAACCCACACTTTGCTGCGATCACCCCAAATGGCGCGTATGCGTATATCACTAGTCCTAATACAGACACTGTATATGTCGTTGACACAATCACCTATACGATCACTGAAACCATCTCTGTTAGTGGGGCGATAGGGATCGATATCACACCGGACGGGGCACATGTATATGTAACGGATGGGGCTGGAGACAGTGTTGCTGTCATTGAAACCGCGTCAAATACAGTGACTGACCACATTACCGTCGGTGAATTCCCTTCTAGTGTCGCAGTTACACCCAATGGTGCGTATGCGTATGTGACAAACTTTGCAACCGATATAAACAATGATCATTCCGTCTCAGTCATTGAGACCGCAAGCAACATGGTTGTCGCGACAGTCATTGTTGGTGACAGTCCTTCTTCTGTCACAATCACACCTGACGGCACACGTGCATACGTAACACATGCGTTAGCCCCTGTCGTTTCAGTCATTGACACAGCAACAAATGCAATCGTGCAAACCATCTCTGCCAGTGAATCCTTTGGTCTCGCTATTACCTCTGACGGTGCCCTCGGATATGTTACACGTTTTTGGGACAATGAAATCACCGTATTTGAAACCACTTCGAATTCAATCATTGGTACATTTTTAGTAGGAGCAGGTCCAGCAGGGATCGCTGTAAATTGAACATTTAAACAACCTTACTCATATTTTAGAACGAAAGCCTTGCACACGCAATATGCATCCAAGTAATTCGAAAAACCATAAAAAATTGGAGACCGTTTGGTCTCCAATTTTTTATAAGTGCTGACCTAAAACTCGCTCACTTCCGAGGCTGCCATCTACTTTTGTGCACGTTTTTTCCAGCGCCATTTCTTTTTAAATAGTTGAATGGCCTCCTTATTTTTCTTTTGAAGATCGACTGTAAACGGAGAAGCAACAAATGCAGGAAGTACACTATTTGTTGATTTCTTCGTCATCTTTTTCATTCACGCCTCACCCACTCAAAAATTGTTTACGATATGCTATGTGCATGAACCTGAGTTCGTGAGTCCTCCCAGCACAATTACGCGTTTTCACTATCCTCCTCACTCCCCGATGAAAGTAAATCATAGATCGCCACAAGCGAAGCAAACAACAATGCATCAAACTCTGTCAATCGCTCATTAGACGACAGTTTAATGACATGACTTTCTCCTTGCAAAATAACCGGGATGTACACAAGCTTTTCTTTATCACCATAATACACATCTTGTCGTTCTAATGTTGCGCCCACAGCAGAACGATCTCGAAAATGTAGGAGCACATGATCTTTATCCGCTTGTGTCATATAGGGAAACACGCTCGCTTCGATCTCCGTCTTCTCCGCGAACTTCGTTAAGATTTCTCTCACACCGGTAATATATGCACGTTGACCACCAAAATAGACGTTGATGGCATCATTTTTTAATAATCGAAAAAATGCCTTCAGCTTATTCCGCTGCATACCAAGCACTTGGTCATTTTGTTCAATTAAGTGACCTGTATCAATTGTAAACAAACTTGAGCCAATTCTTTGGATATATGCACTCAAAAAAATGAACGCATCGATAATAACGAAGACACATGCTACAATGACGTAATGATGCCAACGATCAAATAAACTATAAGGATGAAGTGTCCATGCCAGTGCTGCACCGACAATAAATAAGGCATACCATATTTTCCGTATGACGCCTAACTTTTTTCTTGTCTTTTCTTCCCATCTCCATGAAGCGAATACGTAAAAGGATAGCCCCAAAACCGTTACCCATACAATGATTTGATACAATAACAGCATCGCTCTGTGCCCCCTTTCCTATGCGTTTTATACAATGTATGAACAAAGATGTAAAAATAGGCTTGTTTCACAACTAAAATCGGCAATAAACGCCCATAAAATTTTTGATCCTAGGAGAAGATCGTGTTTGAACTACCTCGGCAAATACATATCTCTACAAATCGAGTCATCTCCCTTTCCACAAATGTATGTTCGCTCATGATCAATCAGTACATTTTTTTAGAAAAGAATGCACATTTTCTCTGTGTAAAACATATGATTTGACGATGCACACTTTATTCGTTAAAATAACCAATAATCACTTACAGAAAGTCAGGGATATGATGGACAGTAGCAATAGCAGTCGAAAACGAAAAGATGCTTTGGAAATGCGGCGTGTAGGAGAAGCGCATATGCAGGATTCAATCGACTTATTAAATTATGTCTTTCAAGTCACCAATCAAGATGTTTCTCAAATTGGTGCTCGTCAAATGCTTGAATGGAAGAAACCCATTATCAAGTCTTGCGATGTGATTGGCTGGTTTTCAGATAACAAACTCATCTCACAAATTGCCGTATACCCATTTAGTGTCAACATACATGGACGTGCCTTTAAAATGGGTGGCGTAACAGGTGTTGGTACTTATCCAGAGTATGCTAGTCTCGGATTAATGAATGATTTAATGAAAGAGAGCCTCACTTCTATGAGGGCTCGAGGGCAAACCATTTCTTATTTATTTCCATACTCCATTCCCTATTACCGGAAAAAAGGCTGGGAAATCATTTCTGATGTCATCTCCTACTCGGTTCGAGACACACAATTACCAAAGGCGTATGAAGTCCCCGGTCGCATTGAACGTGTCGATTTTGATCATAAAGATATTCGTACGGCATACAAACACTTCTCACATAAAGAAAATGCCGCAATGATTCGTAATGACCTTGCTTGGGTTGAGCATTTCAAATGGGAAAAAGACGAACTAACTGCTTGCATCTACTATGATGCTCATGACACACCAACTGGTTATATGTATTATAAAGTTGAAAACGAAACCTTCTATGTAAAAGAAATGATTTTTATCAATGAAGAAGCACGTAGAGGAATTTGGAACTTTATCCGTGCCCACTTTTCAATGGTATATCATATTAAAGGGAAAATCTTTACTAATGAACCGTTGTCCTTTTTCCTAGAAGATAGTGAGATCGAAGAAAAGATTTCTCCTTACTATATGGCGCGGATTGTCGATGTGCAAGCATTCTTATCTGCCTTTCCATTTACAAAGCATGCAACTGAATCGTTTACAATGCATGTCACCGATCCAATGCTTGAATGGAATAATGGTACATTCAACATTTCTTTTGACGAAGAAACGTGCGTGACTGCGACTGACCTTTCTGCAGACAAAGCAGACGTACAGACGGATGTCCAAACACTTGTGACGATGCTTCTTAATTATAAGCGCGCCTCAGATTTAAAAGAAATTGGTCGACTGCATGCAGATGATGACCATGTCGCATATTTAGAAAACATCATTCCAGATAACCAGCCATGGTTCTCTGATTACTTTTAAACAACACACCGCCGAGATCTCATATGGGATCTTGGCGGTGTATTGTATTTCATGAGATACGAATTACTTCTTCTTCTACTTTCTCAACCGGAATCGGTTCTACATAAGAATCAGGGCGCCCATCGTCGCGATGAGAAGAGTCATCCTCTTGATCAAAGAAAGTACATGCGCTCAAAATTAGGACACCCGCTACAGCGAATACAACAAGAAAAACGTTTCTTTTATGCATTGCGATACGTCCATTTCCGCCACAATGTTTCCATCGGACCTTGTTTGAACCGCTTTAAACAAAAGTGGCTCAGTATTACTTGACAAGCAAAGATGATACATGCAATTAGTACACCTTGACTACTCGATACTTTACCGAATAAACCAAAGCCGTACCCGTAAAACATCGTCGTGCAGACGAGCGATTGCATTAAATAATTTGTGAGCGCCATCCGACCTGTGGCCGCAAGAGGCATGAACAGCTTTTGGAGCCAGTCTTTTTGTAATAGCAATACAAACAATGAGACATATACTAGCATGAGGGCGACACCAGAAATTTGTTGTAGCGCGGCTACCACACCGAACGTAAGCGCTACATTTAGACTAAACACATCATACATCAACATCCCCTGGAGTGCTATCAACGGCAATCCAACAGAGGCTGAGATGAGAAGTAACATCCGCCAACGTCGCATGTTCTCCTTCACATCCTGAAACATCCGCGTTTTCCCCATGTATAAACCGATTAAAAAGAGCGGGAGGATGGTTGGTATCGTGACAAGAGGTTCAAAAAACACCTTCCATAACGACTCATTCCAAAACCGGTATTGCAAAATCTCTACATAATTTCCCGAGCTCATCACCGCTGCCCCGACTTGTTCGGCCGCCTCCATAGTAGCCACTAATTCGGGATCCATATCAATACCTACGTGTACACCGAAAACAATTAAGAATGTGAGACCAAACGTGAGTACAGACGTACCGAGTAGCAGCCAAACAATCCAATGACGTAATGTATTTAACTGCCGATGGAAAAAGAGTGGTAAAAACAAACCTGTTAATGCGTACGTATACAAAATATCGCCACTCCACACAAAAGATAAATGCACCAGCCCCAGTACGAGTAGAAACAGGAGACGTTGTATAAATAATGACTGAGGTAATAAATCTTTTTCAAGAAGTCGCTTTGAAAAAATGTAAAACCCCAACCCAAACAATAACGAAAACATAGGGTAAAACTTTCCGGTCACAAAAAAAGAAGTGAATAGCGTAGCGATTGCATCCAACGTGTCTTCCGGAATTGTTGCCACTTCAAGATAGGATGTTTTCTTATTCATCACCAGCGTCTTAAAAAAAATCATATTCGCGAGCAATATGCCAAACAACGCAAAACCACGGATGATATCGAGCGTGTGAATCCGTTCATTCAAAGAAATCCCCGTTTCTTTCATATATATCCCCTCTCCATTATCTGCTAAGTTCAAACGTAGAGCCGCTAATACAATTAGCGGCTCTATGATTCATGAATTATACACCTTCACCATTATCTTCAAATCCCATTCCGTGCTGCTCTTCCAACTCAGAAAAAGGAATTGCTGCATCAATGACATCTTGCGGGACATCAATCTGATCGACTTTATTAAACTTTGATAACTTGCTATCTGAATTCATGTTCACAGAGAAAGTGAATTCGTCTGCTTTTCCTTCCATCTTCATATCTAATTGAATGCGCTCCTGCATAAACGTGTCTTTGTTAATCGATAACGCTAACGAGAAGTCCGAAAACGAAAAGGCGTCTAACTCCTCTTTAGTTAGCCCAGAATCATTTAAAAGACCTTCTTCAAAATCAAATTCTTTTGCAATTTCCTCTAATGCTTCATCGACTGCATCAATTTTTACGACATAAACATCCTCTTTCTCTTCATAAGAAAGATAGTTTACAAACTTAACGAGAACATCTAGGTACTCACTGTAATCAAAACCATCAAATGGCGTCATTTCCATCATTTCATCATCATCTTCAACAACCGTCCATTGATCGGTCCATTGATCTTTTAAATAGATGCCTTTGTCCGTCACATACTGCTCATTTTTTATTTCCTCTCCCACAACATTTGCGGTCATTTCTTGATATAGCGCCGCCGGATCGAGTGATACATTTTGTATAAGTGACGCATTAATCCCCATGCTCATGCCAGGTTTACCCTCACCAATACCTACTTCCGCTTTCGCATCTGTATTAATTTGTAAATTTTTTACCTCTTCCATTGCATCTTGAGACTTCATTAAAATGCTTGCGGCGTCTAAAGCATTACTACCTTCTTTTTTTGCTGTTCTCTCACCATCAGTCGGGACGTTGTCACCACAAGCTGCCAATGCAACAATACTTGTAAATATGGTTGTTGTCATGAATATTTTTTTCAACTTTTTTCTCCCCTTCACAGTGTGAAACTATGTATTCATCTTGAATCTATCTTAATGCAAAGACGCGTCACAGACAATACTTGTAACACAAGCTTTATAAATTCTTTATAAAAAAGACCAGCTGTCGCCAATCTTTCCAAACAATAGCATATGACGTAAGCTTATTATAAAGGAGATACAAAAGAAAGTCAAAACGTCATATCGCTATTGTTTTGCTTTTACTTTCCGCTTCTCTGCTCGATACTTTTTTACACCTGCATACATTAAGGCGATGAATACGGCACCACCGATGGTCGCAATCACACCAATTAACGATGGGTCGAACTGACTAAGCGATTGTTGTTCATACACTTTTATAAAGTCTTCCTTCATTTTTGCAATATGTGCAGGTGCTTGTTCCAATGTAAATGATTCATGTGAAAGAAATGTAACATTTGCGTCAAGGCGCCCGATATCCTCTTGTGGCAACTGCACTTTGAGTGCTGGACGGATCATTTCATAAAAAGATGTGAGTTCGTTGACCCGATGGTAAAACGTTTGTTGCTCTACCTCAATAGCCTCCGCCAGCGCTGCAAGCTTTTGTAACATGTCTTTCTCTGTATGCAACCAAAGGGGCTGACCTCGGTTAGATAACGCATCCACGGTTAGCCGAAATGACATCACTTGCCTTTGACGTTCGTCAGGATGCAATTGCACAGCAGTTAATGCATGTAACGCATTTTCATAAGCCATCGTAAATGTTCGCAGTACCGACATGGTCCAATTCTCTTCTTGAAACTCATGTGCTAAAAAGGTGTCCGCGAACAACGACATTAACCGCTTTGCCTCTTCATACTTTTCTTGATTCGTTAACTGCAACACTTGGTTAGCAATATGATTTAATTCTTTCCATGCCTGATGATCCTTAGCGGTATTCGCCGCATTCACCATTGGCACCATAAGAAGAATTAGCAAGATCAATCCAATTAACCATTGACGCATCACTTGTCCCCCCTTCCGTTCTCTCCATCCTATGAGAAAAAAAGGAGTGATATGACTTTACAAAGGTTAGAATTCAGAAGCCCGCGTTTAAATTGTCGCATACAAAAATCAGTCACCAGAGTCCAGCGCTTCTGTTTTCTCGCTTCGTTCTGGTCTCCGTAAAAAATAAACAAGTGCAACAGAAGCTAAGCTCAATCCAAAAGTAAACAAACCAATTTGTCCGATATAAGGCATAATATAACTGCTCAACCATGGATGCATGTCAAAGAAGTAATCCATTACATCATTTAATACGACCCACGTGAACACGACCATCAAATGCCAACCTTTAATACGAAAAAACGGCATAAATAACAGTGCCTGTAACGCCATACCTGCATGCGATAATGTCAGCATCCAAATTTGCCAATGGAATGGTGCCCCCTCTATCACTTGAAACACATTCATGACAACTGCCCAAACGCCATATTTTATGAGCGTCACTGCTGCGAACGCCTGTAATAGTCCCCAATGTCGATTGAGTAAACACCCAATGAGTACGAGCACAAAAAACAAACTGGCAGTTGGGCTGTCAGGTACAAAAGGAATGAACGCAAGCGGCGTTGCTTGTAGTTGTTTCCAATACCACATGTAACCGTAAATCGTGCCAAGCCCATTGATCATAAGTAATGCCCATAAACTATAGCGATGGCCAAGTAATCCAATCATATATGCAAACATTCTTACACCCCTCACAAAAAAGCTACCCCCTTGCTAAAAAGCAGAAGGTAGCCCTCGGTATCATTCTTCTGGATTTTGACCATGGTTGGCAATATACTCGGCTAAAATCTCTAGTTCTTCATCATTGCCATCAAATTGGTCAGCTGGCATCGCGCCTTGACCGTTCTTCACGATCTCAATAACTTCTTCGGGTGTTTTTTCCGTTTCTAGCAAGTTCGGACCACCTGCGCCACCCGTCATTTGATCACCATGACAACCTATACAAGATTGTTGGGATGCATAAATCTCATAGCCTTGTGCTTCCATATCTATGTCCGTAGGCTCTTGCAACTTTCCTTGCTCTGCTGCTGCTTCCCAATCATGTTGCGCAACAGACTCCCACGTTAGAAAAACAACGGAAGCTACACCTAACAACATGAGTGATGTTGCAATCGGACGACGATACGGGCGACGTTCTTTCGATGTATCTAACCAAGGTACAAGCATCAATGCACCGAAAGCGATTCCCGGAATGACGACCGTTCCCAATACATTATACGCACCCGATGCAAATTCATATTTCAATAGCTGATACATAAATAAGAAATACCAATCGGGAAGCGGTATGTAGCCCGTATCAGACGGATCCGCTAATGACTCTAATGGTGCTGGGTGAGCCAATGTTAAAACGAGAAAACCCATTAAAAAGACCGCACCAACCATCCACTCTTTTAGTAAGAAGTTTGGCCAGAATGCTTCTGTTTTTCCTGGATACTCTGAGTAGTCTTTAGGAACATTACGCATGCGCCCTTCCGCTTTCACACGCGAGTCGCCAACATATTTCATCCCTTTTCCTCGTTGCATGAATAAACCTCCTTCTTATTGTGACTTTTACAATGGTCCTGAAATCCCTTGACGACGAATCATAATAAAGTGTGCACCTAGCAAACCTAATAACGCGGCTGGCAAGAAAAAGACATGGATAGCAAAGAATCGTGCTAACGTTGCTGCACCAACAACTTCTCCCCCTGCAAGCAATGCTTTGGCAAAATCACCGATGAGCGGCACACTCTCAGCAATCTCAAGCGTTACGACCGTTGCAAAGTACGCTTTCATATCCCATGGTAATAAGTACCCTGTCAAACCTAGACCAAGCATGACAAAAAAGATTAGGACACCAACAACCCAGTTCAATTCACGCGGCTTCTTATACGAACCGGTGAAAAAGACGCGCAACGTATGTAAAAACATCATTACGATCACTAAACTCGCACCCCAGTGATGCATCCCCCGCACAATGACACCTTGTGCAACTTCACTTTGTAAAAAATATACAGATGCATGCGCATTCACAATATCTGGTACGTAATACATTGTTAAAAACATCCCTGATAAAATTTGAATGACCGTCACAAAAAACGTTAATCCGCCAAAACAATATACAAACGCGGAAAAGTGATGCGCTGGATTCACATGCTCTGGCACTTCATGGTCTGCAATATCACGCCACATCGGTGTAATATCGAGGCGCTCATCAATGTAATCATACAACTTTTGTAACATTTACATTCACCCCCTCTTATCCTCTTCGCTTCTTCTCACCGAGGTACACTTTCCCTTCTTCCACCTTCACGTCAAACACATCAAGCGGTCGAGTCGGTGGTGTTCCAGCAATATTTTTTCCATCTTGTTCAAATCTTCCCCCATGACATGGGCATAAAAATTCTTTTTTCGCTTCTTCGTACGAGACTGTACAGCCTAAGTGCGTACAAATAGAAGAAAGGGCGACAATTTCTTCACCATCTAAGTAAATATACGCCTCACTTTTCACCGTCGATGTATACCAAGAATCAACTTGTTCAAAACTCCACGGGAATTTCTTTGGTTGATCCGTCAGTTCATCGACATCACATACATACAGCATGTCCCCTTCGCCAGCAGCGCCTGCTTTTAACGCTGGGTCTAGGGCAAATCGTACCATTGGCATTAAAATCCCGGCAGCCATAAATCCACCGACACCCGTGAGCGTATACGATAAAAACTGCCGTCTCGATACTTTATGATCCTTCTCGCTCACTTTTTCCCCTCCTAACATCTAAAATCAGCTTTGCTCATTGCTACGCGCATTAGCGCAAACGTACTAGGACGTATCCATCATACTATAAGCGCGTCCATTACGCAATATATGGTTACGAGATCACCCCGTTGTTCTTCAGGTTATCCTTCTGTCAAGAAGAATACTCAACATCGTAACAAAAAACTGTGTTTTAACCTCATTGCCATACTTCCATTAATGTAGGTAACAACGTCCGCACTTGTTGTGACAACATTTCTTGTCGGTCTTGTGCCGCCAAACTTTCTAGCGGCAACGGTGCAACGAAAAGTAGTTTCATTCCGGAAAGAGACGATTCAACTTCTTTCCATGCAGTATCCGTCGTCAGCAGTAGTATATGCTTAAAACCGGCTTCGTTCATTTCCTCACGCCACTTATTCAACCGCTCCACATGGTCATTCATCGCCTCCATGCTCGCATATGTAAATCCGGGACAATACATCATACGCCCATGGAACTGGCGCTCCACTTCTCCTGCTAACAACGCTAAAAATTCCGCTGCTTGTACAATGCGCTTTGCATCTTGTTGCCAAGTCACTTGCACAAGCGGAATCATCATCGTGTCTACGTAATCCTTTGACTGCAAATATGTATCCATGTCATCTGTTCGAAACCGCATTTAAATCCCCCTCTCGCTGTTTACCAGCTCCTTTTAGTATAACAAAAAGCAAGTGATAGAGGGAGTGCTTTCAACCATTATTCACATGAAAACAGAGCCCCTCATGGACTCTGCTTGCGTTCTTATCGCAATGCATTTAATTCTTTTGTTAACAACATGAAAGCCACTTTATCCCCCGCATCTAGCGCCTCATCAATTTCTTTTCGGAGCCGCTCTTGCTGGAAGGTCCGAACCGCTTCCGTCAAAACTGTCTCCGCTTTCTTCTCCAAAGCATCTAGACGCTCTGTATCAGGAAAATACGGATTATCTTCTAATACAGACAAATACTGCGCATATGAATCCGTGTCTGGGAAGTGCAACTCAATATACACTTCTTCCGTACGATTCAAGCGGATGTCATGAAATGCTTTCTCGCAATCCGTCGTTACATGATCGTTTTTCCGAAAAGAGAACGGGATGTGATCAACGCCTTGTGCTGAAATAATGAGTGCTTTCGGTGTTCCCTCACAACAACTCAAGAAATGCACTTTCTCCATTAATTGATCATCATTCATTAAATAATTGAGTAACCAGGAACACTCTCTTCGTTTCAGCTGATGCTTTTTGAGAAAACCTCGTAAAAATGCCTTTTTATCCACAACGGGAACGATATTACGCAATGTTCTCCCCTCCCCCAAAAGATCGTTGGCTCACCGATGATGCGGTTACTTTTTACTTGGTTACATATTCGCCTTTTCCGATAGCAAATCCTGTTTTCCCCCGCAATTTCTTTTTACAAAATTACATTTTTCACTCTGCTTCAAGTGAAGCGATCACCTCTATTAAATCAGTCCGCGCGGAATTTTGCTGTAACGCTTGTCTCAACAATAACAGCGCACGCGCGCGTTGCCCTTCTTCAAGCAGGAACAATCCATACTCGGCTAAAAAGTCACCATCTTCTCGAAACGACATATATGCTTCTTCATACTTCTTTGCCGCCTCATCATAGCGTTCTAACGCTGCATGAGCGTATGCTTCGTGCCACGTAAAAAGTACATCCACTTCCTCAAATTCGCGGGCATGTGAAATTAACTCGAGTAATTCTTCTGGACGATCTTGCTCACGTAACAGCATTGAAAGTACTTGCAGCGCCTCCACATTAGCCGGATTAAGGGCCATAGCTTGCCGTAAGTAAGGCTCTGCTTGTTCATATGCTTGTTTCTTTAATGCAAGTCTCCCCGCAAGCAGCGGCAAAGCATCATTGAATTCGTCTAGTTTCATCCCTGTTTTAACCGTTTCTAACGCTTCATCTAGACGGCCTTCTGCCTCATATGCTGCAGCCAGTGGGGCATACACACTTGTAAAATCTGGATCCAGCGTTTTTACTGCTTCCAATTGCTCAATCGCAATGACATAATCCTTTGCTTGATACGCCGTCAATCCGAATTGATGCATCGTTGTCGGCGACATTTTTTTCTCATCAGCGCTTTGCTCATATAATGCCAATGCCTCTTCAAATTGACCCGTAGCACTGTAGGCTTCTGCCAAAGCCAGTCCAACATCAATGGTGCCAAAATCCTCTCCCGAATAAAAAGCCCGTTTTAAATAAGGGATCGCCTTATTATATGCGCCTTGCTGTAGATAAAATTCCCCTAAAGCGTAAGTTAAAATCATTTCCTCTGGTGCTTCTCTATACGCTGCCAAGAGCTTTTGTTCAGCGACCTCATCCAATGCCTGTAATTGGTATAAATCAGCAAGTAATAACTGTGCTTGTAAAAAGTTTGGGTCACTTGCTTGAATTTCTAATAACAGCTCAATGGCCTCTTCCTCTTCATCAAGGTCGATCATCATCTCTGCTGCGAACATATATAGAGATCCTTCATCTGGATACAAACCGAGCAGCGTCTCCACTATTTCCTTTGCCTCTTCTAAATGCCCCAGCTCTCGATACAATTCCGCGACATAAAACAGTTGTTCATGATCATTTGTCTGTTTTGCTTGCGTTAAAATACGCAACCCTTCTTCTGTATCTCCTTGCTCAATTGCCTGCCATACACGCTCTCTTATTGTCACGCACATTCTCCTTCTCATTTCAATCTAAGTACTCCCTCTTCATTTTAGCGTAAAAAAGGAGCACCATTCAACTTTTTTCCATTACTACCCTTTAGAAATAAATTTTCTGTCGTCTTTGAAGAAAATCCAACATTTTTACAAAATGTCTATTGACTTTGTAAGCGCTTTCGTTTATGATCTAAGTAGCGTATGGTTTCTCTCCACTCCTATCCATACATGATTAGCTGCTTATGGCTAAACCCCTCCGCAAACAGACGAAGGGGTCTTTTTTAGTAAGTTCATCGTGAAGATAACCGAGACAAATGTGTGAAAAATGATGGGTACGATACATCCACCGCCTCACTATCTTCAATCACTACTTCTTTTTTTGCAATAAGCGCGGCAACAGCAAGCGCCATCGCTAAACGATGATCACCATGAGATTGGACGACACCTCCATGCAGTCGCGTCCCCCCATAAATGATCATGCCATCTTCTGTTTCCTCAATTCGCGCCCCAAGCTTCGTTAATTCACTAATGACTGTCGCAATCCTGTTTGTTTCTTTTACTTTCAACTCTGCCGCATCACAAATGACGCTTGTTCCTTCGATTTGCGTCGCGAGTACTGCCAAAACTGGGATCTCATCAATAAGCGTTGGAATTTGTTCACCAGAGATATGAAAAGGCTTTAACTGAGCCGCGTGGCGAACATGAATGTTTCCTCTGGGCTCGCCACCGAGCAATTGCTCATCTTTCAGCGTCCATTCACCACCAATTTCTTTCAATACATTCAACACGCCAGCACGCGTCGGGTTTACGCCAACATTGTTTAGGATGATCTCACTATTTGGCACAAGCGTTGCTGCTACTAGGAAAAATGCTGCAGAAGAAATATCGCCCGGTACGTTGATCGCTTGTGCTTGAAGGGCTTGTCCACCACTAACGGATACGTGTGGACCGTTACGCTGTAGCTCAACACCAAACGCATTCAGCATTTGCTCCGTATGGTCGCGCGACACATACGGTTCTGATACCGTCGTCGTTCCTTCCGCTTGCAAACCCGCAAATAATAACGCTGACTTCACTTGCGCACTCGCTACAGGTGATGCATAGGTGTGTGCTGTTAATTGCCGGCCACGTAGTGCGAGCGGTGCATATTGTCCATCTTTACGACCGTCAATCGTCGCGCCCATTTCTTTTAGTGGCCGCGTCACTCGTGCCATCGGCCTTCTCGCAATAGACGCATCACCGACGAGCGTCGCATGAAACGGCCGCCCCGCCAAAATCCCCAGCAAAAGACGGAGCGTCGTCCCTGAATTTCCGACGTCTAACACCACTGTTGGTTCCGTTAGTTCAGCGAATCCTTTACCAACAACACGTACGTGACAACCATCTTCCACAATATTAACACCTAAAGCCCGGAAACAAGCGACTGTTCGTAAGCAGTCTTCACTCGGTAAAAAACCTTCAATTGTCGTCACACCTTCTGCGATTGCTCCGAACATGACTGCCCGGTGAGAAATTGACTTATCCCCCGGGACAGTGATGGCCCCTCGTAAACCGTGGCAATTCGGATACACTGTTTGATTCATCTTTACACCTCTTTTCTAGCTGCTGCAATGTGTTTTCTCACAACAGTTGGATCAACTTCCGTCGTATACGCCTCTCCAACGGCCGACAGCAATACCATGACTAAATGCCCTTCAGTCGCTTTTTTATCTGCATGCATACGCTGCAACAAACGATCAACGTCAATGTCAGCAGGTAACGTCAAATCATAGCCAAGCTTTGTAAACCAACTTGTAAATGATCCAATTGGAAGCTGTCCTCCCCCTAATTCTTCACTGACGCTGAGCGCAATGCGCATACCGACTGCCACTGCCTCTCCATGCGTCAATACACCATAACCAAGCTCAGCCTCAAGGGCATGGCCGACTGTATGACCAAAATTTAAATATGCGCGAATCCCGTGCTCGCGCTCATCTTCAGCAACAATGGCCGCCTTGATTCGAATGGCAGATGCGATCATTTCCATCTGTGCCGCTTCAGATAGGGAAACACGTGCTGTGACATGGGTACAGAGCCGATTATAAAAGTCACGATCAGCAATGAAACCAAGTTTTACAATTTCTGCAAAACCTGAGCGCCACTCCTTGTCCGGTAATGATCGCAACAAACCCGGGTCAAACAAGACCGCTTCTGGTTGATGAAAAACACCGACGATATTTTTCCCGGTAGGTAAGTTGATCGCCACTTTGCCACCGACACTCGCATCATGGGCAAGCAATGTTGTCGGGACTTGGACAAAGCGAATGCCGCGCATATACGTACCAGCAACAAAACCGGCCAAATCGCCGACAACCCCACCGCCAAATGCCACAATGACAGACGCACGGTCGAGCTGATTGGAAAATGCATCCGTAAGGATTGCTTCATATTGAGCAAACGACTTTGACTGTTCCCCTGCAGGCACCACAAATGTCAACACACGACTTTCAGGGCTGAACGTGTCTTTTAAAGTCTGTAAATATCTCTTAGCCACTTCTGTATCAGTGACAATGAGATACGTTGTCGCCGGTGCATATGTTTCAATGTTTTTCCCCATTTGACGGAACATATGTTGAGCAATGTCCACTTGGTATGTTTTTGTCGTGGTCTTTACGTCCACCGTATACATGATTAAAACTCCTTTGCGGCTTGGCGATGTCGCTTCACCGCTGCTTGAATGATTGACAACTGATCATGACCAAACATGTCAAGCAACGCACAAGCAACTTCCCAAGCTACAACATTTTCACAAACGACGGAAGCCGCAGGAACCGCACAAGCGTCTGATCGTTCCACACTCGCCGCAAATGGCGCTTTCGTCTCAATGTCCACGCTTTGAAGTGGCTTGTATAGCGTCGGAATTGGCTTCATCACACCGCGAACAACGAGAGGCATCCCCGTGGTCATGCCACCTTCAAAACCACCGAGGCGGTTCGTTTTCCGCGTGTAGCCATTTTCTTCATCCCATATAATTTCATCGTGCACTTCACTACCCGGCAAGCGCGCTGCCGCAAAACCAAGTCCGATCTCAACGCCTTTAAACGCATTAATACTCATAACGGCACCGGCAATCTTCCCGTCCAATTTACGGTCATAATGAACATGGCTACCGAGCCCAATCGGCACGCCGGACACGACCGTTTCAACGATGCCCCCAAGTGAATCACCTGCTTGCTTCGCTTCATCAATAGCTGCCATCATCTTTGCACTTGCCGAAACGTCCAAACAGCGTACCGCCGACGTTTCCGCACGCGCTTGTAAATCCGCAAGCCCATCGTAATGAACCGCTTGTGCTTGGACGCCGCCGATCTCTAACACATGCCCGGCAACTTCGATATCACACCCACGCAACAATACTTTTGCAAGCGCTCCGCACGCGACACGTACGGTTGTTTCTCGCGCCGAAGAACGCTCGAGCACATTGCGCATGTCACGATGGCCGTACTTCACCGCACCATTCAAATCGGCATGACCCGGGCGCGGGCGCGTCACTTGACGTCGCACCTTGCCCGCTTCTTCCTCCGTAATCGGCGCAGCACCCATCACATCTTGCCAGTTGCGCCAGTCTTTATTTTCAACGACAAACGTAATCGGTGCCCCCGTTGTCAAACCATGTCTCACACCGCTTAAGATTTGGACTTGGTCGCGTTCAATTTGCATCCGGCGTCCACGACCATAGCCACCTTGGCGCCGCTTTAGTTCAACATTAATGTCATCGGCAGTTAAAGTAAGGCCCGCAGGCACCCCTTCAACAATTGCCGTTAATTGTGGTCCATGTGATTCCCCTGCGGTTAAAAAGCGCACCGGTGATCCACTCCTTCCTGCTACCGTCTATTTAAACCCTAGTCCACTTTTCACTTCATACCACGTGCCCTTTTCACTTTTCTTTAACTCTTTCCGCATACCAGCAATGATTTCTTCTAAATGCGCTCCACCTGTTTGATGCCAATGCATCGCGGCTGTCACATATAACTCACCAATTTGCGCAAACGAAAACTTATCCGTTTTTTCAGCAAGTATCTCTCGTTCTCGTTCATCCCAAAACAAGTGGAACCCACGCTTTTCAATAAACTCTTTTCGCAACATTTCATCTGGAAGCGGGATCTCGTACGCTCGATCAAAACGCCCTGCGCGATTCATTAAGCCCGGATCAATTCGATCTGGATAGTTCGTTGTTCCAATGACGAAAATCCCTTCTTTTGAAGCAGCCCCGTCTAGTGTATTTAAAAAGAACGACCGGACATGATCCGGCATCGAATCAATATCTTCAATCACCAAAATAAGTGGTGCTAAGCGACGCGCCGCTTGAAACACTTCATCAATCGTTTCACTAGATGTAAATTCAGTAATTTGCCAATAGGCGACGGGTGCTTCCACACTTCCTGCAATCGACTTCACCAATGTTGTCTTCCCGTTCCCCGGTGGCCCATATAATAGCACCCCACGCTTATATGGGATATTATATGTTGTTTGAACTACTCCTGCTTACAGTTTCCTATCGGACGCTTGAAGAAGGAGATTCTTGGGAACAGAGCGTACTTGTTAGCCTATGTCTGTACTAACAGCGGTTGCTCATCTTTACCAAGCTATCCCCGTAGTCCCTACGGTTCCTCATTCCGTAGTCATGCTAAGGCTTGTAAGCGTAGTCCTTCTGTTAGAATGTTTACGCTCGCATTGATATCGCGATCATGGTGCGTGTGACACATCTGGCAAATCCACATCCGAACGTCGAGTGACTTCTTACCGCCTTTATGACCGCAAGTAGAACAGGTTTGACTAGATGGATACCACCTGCCTACTTTGATGACTGCTCTGCCGTACCATTTCGCTTTGTATGTTAATTTTGTCACAAAGCTAGACCACGACACGTCAGAAATGCTTTTCGCTAATTTATGGTTACGCAACATGCCTTTCGCATTTAAGTCTTCGATACAGACACAATCGTGGTTTTTGATGATAGCTGTACTCAGCTTATTTAGAAAGTCGTCGCGTTGGTTCGATACGCGTTCATGTAAGCGTGCTACTTTTTGTTTTTGTTTCTGGTAGTTCTTCGCTTCAAACAGATCTACACCGTTCTTTTTCGCGTTTAAGGCACGCCGTGACAGCTTCCGTTGTTCACGCTTCAATCTCTGTTCCATTTCTGCGGTGAACTTGTTGTTGTCAACCTTGCGCCCGTCAGAAAGAATCGCAAAATCGGTGATCCCTAAGTCAACACCAACAGAAGCGCCTGTTTTTTCTAAGGGCTTTACTTCTACTTCTGCGAGAACGGATACAAAATACTTGCCACTGGGGTTTCTTCGCACCGTGGCATTTAAGATACGACCTTTGACTTCGCGGCTTTTCGCAAAGCGGACGAGACCCAGTTTAGGCAACTTGATTTTGTTGCCGACAATCGCAATATTCCCGTTTGTTCCCTTTGTTGTGTACGATTGGACCCGATTCTTTTTACACTTGAAGCGCGGTGCACTCGTTTGTTTTTTGAAGAATCGGGTGAACGAATCAGCAAGGTTTTTCAAAGTAGATTGCAAGGCAATGCTGTCCACTTCTTTTAGCCATACGAATTCCTTCTTCAACTTCGGTAATTCAGCAGAACAAGATTTGTAAGTCAATCCTTTGCCTGTTTGTTTGTATGTGTTGTTCCATTGACCTAAAAAATGGTTGAACACAAAACGACTACATCCGATGGTTTTACCAATGAGGATTTTTTGCTTCTGGTTGGGATACATTTGAAACTTATAGGCTTTATGCACGAGCTTCATCCTCTCACCTCATTCCTGGCTCAAATCATCTTATACTTAAGATGATACAACACAGAACGAGAGTTCGCAACCGGAAAGGAACATCACGACTTTGCGACCATTCCCGGGCCCGAATGTTGTTCTATCTTTCGAATCAAGCCACCAACTTGATCATAATTTGTAAGCTGAAGCGTTGGCTTTTCCGCTAATGTATAAAGGTTTTTCTCTGTCTGATTCAATTGTCTCTCTCCTCTGCTCGTTCAATAACATGAGTGTACCACGATTCGGCAAAATTTGCCCGCAGGAACATAAAAAAACACACCTCTTAAAAGAGATGTGCTCCGTCTGTCATATTATACCCACTCTTGCCCTGCTTTCGTATACGTTTGTAATTCATCGGCACGAAAGAAAATGTCAATTTCGCGGTTCGCACTCTCGACCGAGTCCGAGCCATGGACAACGTTCATCGCTACTTGCACAGCCAAATCACCACGGATGGTTCCCGGCGCTGCTTCTGCTGGGTTCGTTGCACCAATCAACGTACGCGCGACCTTAACAACATTTTCTCCTTCCCAGACCATTGCAAATACAGGTCCTGAAGTAATGAAATCGACCAACTCACCGAAAAACGGGCGCTCACGGTGCTCACCATAATGCGTCTCGGCTGTTTCTTTCGATAATGTCACAAACTTTCCAGCAACAAGCTTAAAACCTTTTTGTTCAAACCGAGAAACAATGTTCCCAATTAATTGACGTTGTACACCATCTGGCTTAATCATCACATATGTACGTTCCATATTTTTCCCTCACTTCATTTTAAATGTTAAATTTACACGAGCGCCTCTAAGTATACCAAAGTTGGCAAACGCTTACAAGGGAAAGTTGTATTTTTTACGGAGAGAGGATGAAACGCACCCCGAACCTTACTGTCTAAAAAGAACACTTATGATTCGGGGTTCCACTCAATATTTCCGCCGCGCCACATACGCAGCCACTTGTGTCAAATACATTTTTGCCTCGCACTCTGGCAGTGCATGTAAAGCAGCGTGTGCTTTTTGTAAATAACGGTCGCTCATCATTTGTGCGTAGTCAATTCCGCCAGAGTCACGCACTCGCCATAAGATTGGTTCCATATTAATGTCACTTGCCGTTTGTTCCGTTAACTCACGTTGCAACATTTCTTTTAACTGCGCGTCCGTTCGGAGCGCGTACAATGTTGGCAATGTAATATGTCCTTGGCGCAAGTCTCCGCCAGCTGGCTTGCCAAGCTGCTCATTTGTACCGACAAAATCTAAAATGTCATCCATAATTTGATACGACATGCCGATAAAGTAAGCAAATTGATAGAGCTTCTGTTGCACGAGTGCCGGTGCACCAGCAGCAATCGCGCCAAGCTCACAACTGACTGCGATTAACAGCGCCGTTTTACGTTTAATACGGCGTAAATATGTACGGAAATTTTGATCCCAGCGATATTGGTCATGAATTTGTGCAATTTCTCCACGACACATTTCATTCATCGCATTGGAAATAATCATATGTACACGCTGATCGTGAAATACTTTTGTCGTTTCAATTGCATGACCAAAAATATAATTACCTGTGTACATTGCCACCCGATTATCCCAACGCGCTTTGACGGTCGGATGCCCACGGCGAAGAGATGCATGATCAATGACATCATCATGGACGAGTGAACCCATATGAATTAACTCAAGGGCGACTGCCATGGGTGTGAGCCGCTCAAGGTCATATGTGCCAAATTTCCCCGCCAATAATACGAGTACCGGTCGAATCCGCTTTCCACCCGCACGTAACAAATCTGTCGCTGCTTCTCGCAAAACAGGGTGTTGTGCAGCAAGGGTCCGAGTCAGTTCTTGCTCAATATACGTAATGTCTGCTTGAAACTGCTTATAAATGTTTGCTAAATCCATAAATGCCACCCTAATGCAGCACATATACTGCGTCGTTTTTTCTTTATCAAGATTGTGTGCCTACCGTTCCCCACTCTTCAATACGTGAAACACGGTTTGGTATAAATCCTTCTTCATAACAAAGTTGGAAATAATATAATAGTCCTTTTTGTTGTGGTGCTGACCATTCGTAACATAAGTCACGAAAGTATTGTTGCCAAAATGGCCGCGCCACACGATGATTGGTTGCCATCTTTTTACTTAATTGCGCATAAACATTCGTACGTGCCTCCGTATAGCTTTCCCTAAATTGCTTGTACAACGCACTAACGAGTGTTGATTTCTCGTAAGCAACAGCTTTCCGAACTGCAAAAAGTGCGTATGTCATCGGTAATCCTGTCCATTGATACCAAAGTTCACCGAGGTCATATACATAGGGCGCGATGCTTTGCGCCCGCGCAACAATCGCATCATCACCAATAAGCAGTGCTGCCTCGTGATCACGTAACATCTCCCTTAATTGCGGACGCATTAATTGATAAGTCACATCCACTTGGTAAAACTGTTTCAATATGAGCTTTAATAAATGAACCGTTGTTTCAGAACTCGTTGTCAATGCCACCTTGTTTCCCGAGAGAGAAGGCAATGGTACTTTTGAAAACAACAACAGAGAATGCACAGCACCTGCACTACTCACACACAAGTCAGGTAATAACACATATTCATTCGCATGCATGCCGTAAGAAAAAGATGAGATTGCTGCCACATCGACTGCGCCAGTTGCCAAATGCTCGTTCACTTGCGCAGGCACATCACGTATAAATGTCATACCTTCCGTGCGACACTTGTTCCGATCAATATATTCAAAGAAAGGGCGCATATTTGCATAATGAATTTCCCCAACTTTTAAAGCCATGTTCAGCCCTCCTCGCATCATGAACGATTAAAAGAACAACCATAAATCTCCAAGTGCAAACAAAAACAGCACAACACTTAATGTCCCGTTCATCGGAAAAAACGCCACTTGCACTTTTGATAAATCGTTTTCTGAAACAATCGCATGCTGGTAGATCATAATTACACCAGTACATAATACCCCTAATGCATATAACCAATTTAACGGTGTGACAAAGTATAGTGCAACAAAAAAACAAAAACTCATGACATGAAACAGCCGTGCAATAAAGAGCGCTCGCTTCACACCAAACATGCTCGGAATTGAATGTAAACCTTTCTCCCGGTCATACGTTGCATCTTGCGTTGCATACACAGTGTCGAACCCGGCAAGCCAAAATAACACTGCAAAGAACAAACAAAACGATGCAACGGATAGTTGTCCCGTGACCGCCACCCAACCACCTAATGGCGCGATACCAATTGTCATCCCTAGCACAACATGACACAACCACGTAAACCGCTTTGTGTAAGAATAGAAAACGAGAAAAAAGACTGCGATTGGCAGCAAAATGACAGATAAAAGGTTTAACTGAGCGGCAGACACAAACAACAACAGGAACGACGCAGTAATGAAGATCCACGTATCAAATGCAGTCAACTTGCCGGCAGGAATTTCTCGCTTCGCTGTCCGTGGATTGTCTTTATCAAACGTTGCGTCAATGACACGGTTCAAAGCCATTGCCGCACTCCTCGCTCCAATCATGGCCATCGTCACCCAAAACCATTGCCAAACAGTAGGCACATGTCCCTGCACCATCAAACTACCGAGAATCATGCCTAAAAAAGCAAATGGCAAGGCGAAAATGGTATGCTCAATCTTGATCATTCGCAAAAACGACTTTATTTTTGTCACAACAACGATACCCCTCTACGACTTACATTTGTGCGGTTTATAACCAGCATGCATGGCTGCCACGCCGCCCGTGTAACTTTTTACTTTCACATCAACAAGCCCCGCTTCACGAAACATCTCTGCTAACTTCTTTCGGTCTGGGAACGACATCGTTGACTCTTGTAACCACGCGTATTCATCATATTTTTTTACAAAGACTTTGCCAATGAACGGCATGATATACTTAAAATAAACGAGATACAGTTGTTTAAAAACAGGAATGGTTGGTTTGGACGTTTCTAAACATACGACTTGTCCACCCGGCTTCACGACACGACGCATTTCTTTTAATGTCTGTATATAATCAGGGACATTCCGAAGACCAAACCCAATGGTCACATAATCAAATGTGTCGTCTGGATATGG
Source organism: Bacillus sp. FSL W7-1360 (assembly GCF_038592975.1). NCBI lineage: Bacteria > Bacillati > Bacillota > Bacilli > Caryophanales > Bacillaceae > Bacillus > Bacillus sp. FSL W7-1360. The sequence continues at coordinate 1,329,498 of NZ_CP151950.1, forward strand.
TAATGACATCGCATTGCCACAAATAAGCTCAACTTGATCGAGACGTAACGCATCGACTTTTTCTTGCCCAACCGAAAGCATATTTTCACTAAAATCCAAGCCAATGACGCGCCCTTTTTCTCCGACCTGTTTCGCCAAAGAAATCGTCCAATCCGCTGTTCCGCAACACACATCAAGTGCAGATGCCCCCGGCATAACTTGCATCCGCTTCATCGTATCTTTGCGCCATGCAACATGGCGCTGTAAACTAATGACTGAATTCATCATATCATACTTTTTGTGAATAGATTGAAAGACTTCATGGACACGCGCTTCTTTTGTTTGTTTCATTTAATGCAGCTCCTTCTCACATATGACCATCATGGCTGTAATCGCTGGCATAAATTGTGGGAATGCTTGTGCATATGTGCGTAGTCGTGTACAAATCGCGATCTTCGTTTCGTGCCATACCGCTGCTTGAATATCTAATGAACGCTCTTGTGCTAATGCTAGTCGCAATGGTGTATGCGCATGTGTATGAATTGCTGACTCCTCTTTCAACATCGCTGAAAGCAAAATATAATCTACAAATAATCCCTCATACGCCTCTTGACCGACTTGCTTTAAAATCTCTCTTGTCAAAAGGGAACGCACATCCCTCACCTGTGCAAGTCTTGTGTCAAAAGAGACCGTCTCGTTCATGTAACTTGTCATTTTTTGTTCATAAATTTGTTGTAGCGTACATCCGAATAACGCAATCATATCAAATGCATTTACTGCCGCTAAAGCCTTGTAGTATAGCGCACTACAATAATCGCCCGCTAATACATATAACTGTCGCTCCCTTTTTTCCTCATCTGATAAGCGATCTTGTAATGAGACTTGCTCGTGAATGTCTCCGCCTGCTTCCACACAACTCGCTGCCAGTGTAATCCCTTGCGCACGTACTTGTGGCATCTTTTCACATAACACAGTATATAGCAGCCATAGTAACCACGGGTCTGGTGAGACATCTTCGGTTATCACTTTTAAATCACCATGATGAACCAATTTCTCAAATGCTTGTACCAACATCGCAGATACTTGCTCAGGTGTCTCTTTTTTAGTCATCCTTCTTATCCTCTCTACATCTTCATTATAGCACATGGTGACTGTGCACTGACATCAAAATCATGATGCACTGACATTCATCTTACTGTACCAGATTCAATACTTCTGCTCGTGCTGTCGCATCCTCTTCAAACATCCCTCGTACGGCCGTTGTGACCGTTTTTGCGCCCGGCTTTTGTATCCCACGCATAGACATACACATATGCTCGGCTGATACAATGACCATCACGCCTTGAGGCTGCAACGCTTGCATGAATGTATCAGCCAACGTTTTTGTCATCCGCTCTTGTACTTGGGGGCGACGTGCCACAGTATCGACTGTGCGTGCCAATTTACTCAAGCCAGTGACAATACCATTGCTTGGAATATACGCAATATGTGCCTTTCCAAAAAAAGGAACCAAATGATGTTCACACATCGAATAAAAGGGAATATCTTTTACAAGAACAAGTTCTTCATGCGATTCAGCAAACACCGTTTTTAAATGCTCTGATGGATCTTCATAAAGACCGCTAAACATTTCTCCATACATCTTCGCTACCCGCTTTGGTGTATCTTTCAGTCCTTCTCGGTCTGGGTCTTCTCCGACCGCCTCTAAAATCATTTTTACGGCCTGTTGTAGTTTATCGTGGTTGATCATCCTTTGCCCCTCCATCAAATCAGAAATCAGAGATCAGAGGACAGAAATCTGACATCTGATCTATCTAAAGCTCCTTCTAAATCGTAGCAAAAGAACGCCAGAAAAGCAAAAAGAACTCATCGCGTGTGCAATGAGTTTTTTCTTGCTCCGGGTTTTTTATAAGATGATGGCAATTAAACCACCTGACCCTTCGTTAATGATTCTCTCTAACGTCTCTTTCAGTTTGTAGCGGGCATTTTCTGGCATCAATGACAGCTTGGCAGAAATCCCTTCTCTCACAATTGAATTGAGGGAACGGCCAAAAATGTCAGAGTTCCAAATTGAGAGCGGATTTTCCTCAAAGTCTTGCATCAAATAACGAACCAATTCCTCGCTCTGCTTTTCTGTACCGATAATTGGTGCAAACTCTGATTCAACATCGACTTTCACCATATGAATCGATGGTGCAACTGCTCTTAACCGGACACCAAAGCGTGATCCTTGGCGAATAATTTCTGGTTCATCTAAACTCATCTCCGACAGTGCCGGTGCAGCAATCCCGTACCCTGTTTGTTTGACCATCCGTAATGCATCAGACACTTGATCATATTCAGACTTCGCATGGGCAAAATCTTGCATCAATGAAAGGAGATGGTCTTTACCGCGAATTTCTACACCAACCACTTCTTTCAACACTTGCTCATACAACTCATCTGGCGCATACAAATCAATTTCTGCAATCCCTTGCCCCATTTCAATCCCAGCTAACCTTGCTTCTTCAATAAACTCAAACTCTCCAAAGTGACTTACAACCCGATCTACATCACGAAGCCGCTTAATATCTTTCACTGTCTCACGAACAGACTGCTCATAGTTTTCTCGAAGCCAGTGATCACTCTTTAGTACCATCACCCAGCTTGGTAAATTGACATTCACTTCATGCACTGGGAATTCGAACAACACTTCTCGTAATACACTATTAATATCATAATCGCTCATCGCTTCAATGCTCATAGCTAGCACAGGGATGTCATACTCTTCTGCTAAAGACATCCGCAGCTGCTCTGTCTCAGGGTGATGTGGTCTGATACTATTAACGACCATAATGAACGGTTTGCCAACCTCTTTTAATTCCTCAACGACACGTGCTTCAGACTCAACATATTCTGATCGAGGAATCTCTCCGATGGTGCCATCTGTCGTAATGACAACCCCAAGAGTAGAGTGCTCTTGAATGACCTTTCGCGTGCCAATTTCTGCAGCTTCTTGGAAAGGAATTGGCTCCTCATACCACGGTGTGTGAATCATTCTTGGTCCATTTTCATCCTCATACCCTTTCGCCCCGGGTACAGCATAACCAACACAATCCACCAGACGAATATTTACATCCAGCCCTTCATCTACATGAATCGACACCGCTTGATTTGGGACAAATTTCGGCTCTGTCGTCATAATCGTTCTGCCTGCAGCAGATTGTGGTAGTTCATCTTGCGCGCGAACCTTATCCGCTTCATTTTCAATATTTGGTAATACAACAAGCTCCATGAACTTTTTAATAAATGTTGATTTTCCAGTGCGAACAGCGCCCACAACCCCTAAGTAAATATCGCCACCCGTTCGCTCTGCGATATCTTTAAAGATATCTATCTTCTCCAACAAGATCCCCTCCCATGTCAAGTAAAATTGATGCAGCCGAGTCTCCCAAGCTCTAACCACTACCATGTCTATGACATTGTCCATTTATTATGACTAACTGCATGGAAATTTTTTCGCCCTGCACCCCATACGAGATGGGAGGCGATACAAAAAATGCCCCTTCCATTGATAGTGTATCAACGAAAAAGGCAAAATAGACCTTGTTTTTCACTTATACTCGGACTCACTCTAAACCGCGATCATAGATGATTTCTCCTTCTTTATCAAGGGAATACGGGACAGAATGTGCCGGGGCATACGGAGACTCTTCGTATAATAATGGACGTAAATCAATGCCTTCTTCAGGAATCTCAGCAGCATCCTGCATATACATTGTTAAATCCATCTTATAATCAATGACCACATCGCCTTCGTTCGTGTATAACAATGGCAAGCGGATTGTCTCATGATACGGACTTTGCACGTAAGGAGCTTCTTCATATCCCAAAGCCTCAAAGTCTAATGTAAATAATCCTTGATCAAGTGTCTCCTCAACAGGTGCGTATGTATGCGCCCGACGATAATCGCGCACCCGTTCTTGTAGTTCACGAATGACCTTCACACTCGTTAAGTCAATCACTTTTACTTGCGGATCGTCCTCTACGTTGACAAGCACATACTGATGTGTCCCCCCGTTCTCAAACGCCGTTCCTGGAGGGGTCTGCATATACCGTGGAACCAATTGACTAAAGTCAATGACATAACGGTGATACATCGGGATCGACTCATCGAACGTCCGAATGGGCAATCCTCCGTTGTCTACTTGAAATTGCTCAATGGCCGTTTGAACACTCGCTAATTGATCCGGATAGGTTATTTGGTTTTCAACCCGCTGCTCATTCGGGAAAAAACAGCCACTAAACAACACGATACATAAACTAGCAAAAACAAGCTTTAGTCGATCCTTCATTGATCCACCTCTTTCTCTTATAGACTATGCTTTTGACGTTGGTCCACCAACAACAATATAAAATACAATGACACCTGCAATGAGCAAACAGCAAAAAGAAACTGTCAGAACCATTTTCGCGGCTAACCCAGATAACTTTGTCCGCGCCCATAACGCAGTGCCTGCTGAAATAAACATTAATAATAAACCAACAAACGATATGTACATATTCAACATTGCTTGAGACATCTTCACACCCCCATCCTCGTCATTATAACATAAATATGGGCAAAAAAAGGAGAGCCAGGAACAGAATGGGGCATTCTGCTCCTGGCTTGACTAAATCCTTTTTGCTAATGCCCTTTTTAGTAGTAGGTGCTCTATTAAAGTATATGCAGGCTACAACATTTGGCTTGGACGTTTGACCATGTCAGAGATGTATAAGCAAAATCACTTTTTGCTATTAAACATTTTCCCAAGAGAAGACAGATCTGCTGGCATATCATTGTTTAAAATCGCTTCAACAATTTTATCTTCTTTTTCGCGAGAAACCGGCTTATTTGCCAATGACGCAACCCGATGAATGAGCTTTCTAATTGTACCTTCATCTTTTAAATTTGCTTTGCTCACTGTACTTGCCAATTGTAACAGTTCTTGCGGATTTACTTTTGTTTCCTTTTGCACCTCATCAAAAAATGAGTCATTCTTTTTAAACATGATTATCCCCCTTCCTACGATGTTTCTCCTTATCGTATGCAGAAGGGCTAAAATGGTGCCCAAAACGTCCTTACGTTCATTCAAATAACGTTTCTACCTCATGTGTGCGCATACGCGCCATTAACTGTTCTGTTGCTTCTTGCGGTGTCACTCCTTCAAACAACACAGAATTGAGCGCCTCTGTTAACGGCATCTCCACACCTTTCTCTTGTGCCAATTCGTACGCTGCTTTTGTCGTGCGAACGCCTTCGACAACCATCCCCATTTGCGCCAGCACCTCGTCCATAGACAACCCCTCACCAATCATACGGCCAGCCCGCCAATTACGAGAGTGCACACTTGTACATGTCACAATGAGATCGCCTAAACCAGATAACCCAGAAAAAGTAAGCGGGTTTGCACCCATATGTACACCGAGTCTACTCATCTCTGCAAGACCACGCGTCATAATTGCTGCTTTTGTGTTATCACCTAAACCTAAGCCATTTGTTATCCCACACACAAGCGCAATAATGTTTTTTAACGCACCGCCCATCTCAACACCGATGAGGTCGGGATTTGTATAGACACGAAATTGCTTGTTCATAAACAAATTTTGGGCAAACTGTGCTGCCTCAATATTTTCTGAAGCCACTGTGACAGTTGTCGGTTGACGCAAAGCTACTTCTTCTGCATGGCTTGGTCCAGACAACACGGCAATATGAGCAATTTTTTTCATCTGTTTATCTTCTTCAGCAATGATTTCCGATACACGCTTATGCGTCACTGGTTCAATCCCCTTACTTGCATGAATGACCATTGCGTCTTCTGCTAAACTAGGCAAAAGTGCGCGCATCGTTTCCCTCATTGCCTTTGTTGGCACCGCAATTAAAACAACACTTACTCCTTGCAGTACTTCTTTCATCTTTGTATAAGCTCGAATCGATGCCGGAAACACAACCCCAGGCAAATAAGATTCATTTGTATGACACTGGTTCATCTCATCAACTTGATCTTCTCGTCTTGCATGCAAACGCACCTCATGACCATTATCTGCCAACACAAGTGCAAGCGCACTACCCCAACTACCTGCACCAATGACCGCGATTTTTGTCATGATTACCACTCCCTACATCTGTTTTTTCCCTATCTTATTTTCTGTTCCTGATAAAAGACGACTCACATTTTCACGATGACGCCATAGAGAAACGATCATTAGCAACATCGACAAAAAAATATACTCATATGGATAAAAACGAAACGGCAGTAAACACCAAGCCATGACCGGAGTCATGATGCCAAACAATAATGATCCGAGTGACACATAACGCGTCACGACAATACTAATAATTGCAATACAGCCTGCGATGAAGGACGGATAAAAGAGTAATGTCGCAAGTACCCCAATCGTTGTCGCCACACCTTTCCCACCACGAAAGTGAAAGAAAACCGGCCAGTTATGTCCAATAATTGCTGCCAAGCCGGCAAGCGCTGGGATAACAGGACTGCTCTCCCCCACCCACAGTAATGCAACCCAGACTGGGACAACCCCTTTTAAAATATCTAATACCAATACAGTAATTGCTGGGCCCACACCAAGGACCCGAAGTGTATTCGTCGCACCGGCGTTTCCGCTACCAGACGTCCGAATATCAATTTTTCGCAAGTGCTTTGCTAAAAGATAACTAAAACTGATCGACCCTAACAGATAGCCTAAAAAAATCGTAACGACAAGCGCAATGATCACTTATTTTCCCCCTATAAATGATTAGTCGTTCTTTTTTCGAGCGATAATATGAATCGGTGTCCCTTCAAATGTAAATGTTGCCCGTAGACGGTTTTCTAAAAAACGCCTATACGAAAAATGCAACAACGCCGGATCGTTGACAAAAAATATAAAAGTAGGTGGCCCGACTGCTACTTGTGTCACATAATTAATCTTTAACCTTTTGCCTTTGTCAGTAGGTGTAGGATTCATCGCAACAGCATCCATGATCATATCATTTAATATGTGTGTTTGAACACGTAAATGATGATTTTCAGCTACTTTTTGTACTTGCGGCAACAGCAAATGAACACGTTGCTTCGTTTTTGCTGACAGAAAACAGATCGGGGCATAAGATAAAAATTGAAATTCTGTCCGAATGTCTTTTTCAAATTCCTGCATGGTCTTTTCGTCTTTTTCAACAGCGTCCCATTTGTTTACGACAATGACAATGGCCCGCCCCGCTTCATGTGCATAACCAGCAATTTTCTTGTCTTGCTCAATAATGCCTTCTTCCCCATTTAAAACAATTAACACGACATTGGCACGTTCAATCGCCTTTAACGACCGAAGGACACTATATTTCTCTGTTGCCTCATAAACTTTCCCACGTTTACGCATCCCAGCAGTGTCAATCACAACATAATCTTGTCCATCACGTGTAAATGACGTATCAATCGCATCCCGCGTCGTACCAGGAATTTGACTCACAATCACGCGTTCCTCGCCGAGTAATGCGTTCACAAGAGAAGATTTCCCAACATTCGGACGTCCAATCAGTGCCATTTGAATCGTATCTTCTCGTATCTCTTCTTCCTGGTCAGATGGGAAGTGTGCGATGACCGCATCTAAAAGATCACCTATGCCCAACCCATGCGATCCAGAAATGCCATACGGTTCCCCCATACCAAGTGCATAAAAATCATATAAACTATCGCGCATTTCAGGATTATCGACTTTATTTACCGCTAATACCACTGGCTTTTTCGAACGAAATAACAAATTGGCCACTTCTTGATCTGCTGCAGTGACACCTTCACGACCATTGACCATGAAAATGATGACATGTGCTTCCTCAATAGCAATCTCTGCTTGATGACGCATTTGGACGAGCAGTGGTTCATCACCAATTTCAATTCCGCCTGTATCAATGACATAAAATTCCTGATTTAACCACTCGCCCTTACTATACAATCGATCTCGCGTCACCCCTGGTAAATCTTCTACAATCGCAACACGTTCTCCTACAACACGATTGAATATTGTTGATTTTCCTACGTTTGGGCGACCGACAATCGCAACAACAGGTTTCAACGTTCCTTCACTACCTTTCTCCCACTACTCTATAAACTCAATTGGGTACTAACCTTTTCATTTTACTAAACTGATGCATGCTTGTCTATCCTCTTTACTGATGGATTGGTCGTTCTCTGCACACGCTGTTTTAACACTTCTATTAAGAAAAAGACAAAAGAAAGACTTGCCCCACTTACCAAAGACATAGCCCATATATCAAAAAAAGCAAGTGATCCAACTGTATACATGTAACCTTGCTGTCCAATGATGTATGCCTGCACCGCCTCCCCATGTAGCATGCCTATAGCAATACTACATAAACGAATGGTCGTTTTCTTTGCTAACAAAAATGCCACAATGAGCATACAACACATGACAATATAAGGAAAATCTATCAATAACAACACAGGATCATTTTGAATCAGCACAAAAATCCCTATATACGCACCCGCAATACACATCGTGACAAACCACGTATGAAGCAATTGTTTAAAGGAAAATGTCCGTAAAAATAAATAACCAACACTAAGTGAGAACACATACCCAAGACTAATTGACCATGTCCCAAACGAAATAACCCACGGTAAAAAAGCCAGTAAAGCAAGCACACACATACAAAGCAATATTCTTTGTTGACTCTTTTGTAAAAAGAACGTTCCGATCACCCATACAAACCAGCCCAACCAGTACACCAATGTCCCATCCACCCAAGGCACCTCCCTGCACTAGTATGGGCAGATAGGCTTGCATTTAGACAAAAAAAGAGTACGCGTATCCCTACCCGGTCATACACGTCACTCTTTTCGTATCCACAAGAGCTCTTATTCGTCTCGGTATTTCTTTAATTGATCCCCAATCATATCTCCTAAGGAAAAACCACTTGCGTCATCAGTACGTTTTTCTTCATACGCTTTGAATTGAGACATGTCTTCCTGGTCATTGCTTGCTTCACGTATACTCAATGAAATGCGCTTTTCAGCACCATTCACGTCTAATACTTTCACTTGCACTTCTTGCCCTTCTTCTAGCACTTCTTGTGGTACACCGATGTGTTGATGAGAGATTTGAGAAATGTGCACAAGTCCTTCCACACCTGGTGCTACTTCAACAAACGCACCGAAAGATACAAGCCGCTTGACAGTACCTGTAACAACATCACCAATTTGAAACGTTGATGCTACTTTTTCCCACGGTCCAGCAAGTGTTTCTTTAATAGATAGTGACACGCGCTCACTATCTGGATCGACAGAGAGCACCTTCACTTGCAATGTTTGCCCTTCACTCAATACGTCCCGAGGTGACTCTACACGTTCATGTGCAATTTGGGAGATGTGTACAAGACCATCCACACCACCTACATCAACAAATGCGCCAAAACTCGTTAAGCGCTGAACCGTTCCTGTTACAACATCACCGGGCTGTAATGACTTTAAAATGTCTTTCTTTTTTTCTTCCATTTCCTCATCCAAAACAGCACGTTGAGAAAGAATCAGTTTATTTTTTTCTTGTTCCATTTCGACCACTTTTAAGCGCAATGTTTTCCCCTTGTAGTCAGAAAAATCGTCAACATAGTGTCGCTCCACTAATGAAGCTGGGATGAATCCACGCACACCTACATCAACCACAAGGCCACCTTTTACTACTTCTGCAACAGAAGCTTCAATAATCTCACCACGCTCAAACGATTGCGCCAAGCGCTTCCATGCTTCTTTTGCCAGCGCTTCCTTCTTTGACAAAATTAATTCATCATCAGTCACCTTTGTTACAAATAATGTTAACTCATCATCAAGTGCAACAACATCGCTCGCTTTTTCAACGTGTAAACTTGATAGTTCACTTACGGGAACAATCCCATCTACCTTGAAGCCAACATCAACAAACACTTGTTTATCCTCTACTTTTGTTACTTTCCCCTTTAACACATCCCCAACTGAAAAAACTTTCATCTCATGAACGTCTTCATTCATTTTTTCTACCATCAACAAATTCCTCCCTCAATCCGGTCATGCCGGCATTTATCTAATGACTTTAGAAACGCGCTTTTAGCTGTTTAATCTCAGTCATGATGACCGCTGTCACTTCCGCCGCAGACGCCTTCTGCTCACGAAGTTGTTGCATGTCGAGTGGCTTCCCGTAAACGATTGTCAACGGTTTTCTAAACTTGTACGGACCAATAATGGCTACAGGAACAACTGCAGCCTCGCTACGTGCGGCAAAGAATCCAACGCCAGCCAGCCCTTCTCCAATTTCTCCAGTTTTTGAACGGGTCCCTTCAGGAAATAGACCAATCATCTTACCCTCTTTCAACATATTCAACGTTGTACGAAGTGCTTGTCGATCGCCGGCACCACGTTTGACTGGAAAAGCCCCCAAGTTTGACAGTAATGTACCAAAGAGCGGTACTTCAAACAGCTCTTTTTTTGCCATGTAGTGAACGGGGCGCTGTAAGTAAGCGCCTAATAGTGGCGGGTCTAAGTTACTTAAATGATTACAGCATAATAGCACGCCACCTTCCTTAGGAATATGCTCTTGCCCAATCACTTGTACTTTGTAACTGATATTAAAAAATGATTTACAAATGACTTGACCTGTACGATACAAGCTCATTGCGCCAATTTCTCCTTCACCAGCAAATAGATCGCTGTAATCACCTCATCCATCCCCATTGCTGTTGTATCAATGACTGTCGCATCCTCGGCTTTCTTCAATGGGGAATGCGTCCGAGTGGAGTCCAGTTCATCACGTTTTGCAATTTCCTGTTTTAACTGCTCAAAGTGAGATGGAAAACCTTTTTCTTGTTGTTCCAAGTGACGTCTGCGCGCGCGCTCTTCAACCGACGCTGTCAAAAATACTTTGACATCCGCTTGCGGCAACACATGCGTACCAATATCTCTCCCTTCTAGCACAGCATCTTTACCAGCAGCAAGGGCTTGCTGCCTCCCAACCATCGCCTCACGGACAGCTTGGTGACTAGAAACAAGCGACACTTGAGCATTAACACGGTTCGTTCGAATATCATCCGTTACCTCACTCCCATCCCAATAGACAACTGTTTGTTCAGGAGAAGGAACGAGTGAGAGTTCGCTTTCTGATAAAAGGTCCGCCAGCGCCTCTCCATCATGTAAGTCCAAGTTCTTTTTGATTGCTGCATATGTAAGGGCTCTATACATCGCACCCGTATCAATATACAGAAAACGTAACCGCTCGGCTACTTTTTTTGCAACTGAGCTCTTGCCAGCTCCTGCTGGTCCGTCTATTGCCACATTCACCGTCTTTTTCATATTCTTTACAACACACTCCTACCATGTTTCAACTGCTCTAGTTGTTTTCAAGAAATCACCTATGTTCCTACACATACAAATTTAGTCCCAAGGTGAGCCTCTCCATCCTCTCTTTTACAATACAACGAAGCGCTTCAGATTTCAATCCTTACGCACCATACTTACACACAGAAAACCGACATGAGGCTACTTTCTTTATTATCCCATCATTTGACCAAATTTCAAGCCCTCGATAAAAAAAGCTCTCCTTATCGGAGAACTTCCTTTATCTCATGATCTTTTGGTTGATATGGCGCTTCAGGGCGATCCATCCGCTCCACTTTTTCTTCCTCACCCGTCTGAGCGTTAATAAAAATCCGGTACGTATCCCTATCAATCGTCCCATAAAATACATAAGTAAGCACTTCTTCTTTACGGTCATTTTCAATCACAGCCATATGACTCTCCATCACATCGACACGTGGATTTAATTTTTCTTGAGCTGCTTCCTTTGACCATATCGGTGTTGGTATGATTCGAGTGGCGTCATGATAAATGATGTGACCTCTTCCAACGTATGAAAAAATTCCACCATCATCTAGCGCTACCTCAACAATGACTGTATCTGGATAAATACGCACCTCGTCTTGCACGCTTGTGAACGTGAATACACCGATATGACCATACTGTGCACTATCTAGTAAACGCATAGATGATTTACCCGTTCTTGTTAAAAATTCTTCTGCTTTTTGCTCCGCCTCATACAAACCAATATTTGTTTGGGTCACTTGTCGATCTTGCATAAACCAAATAGGCTCGCCACCTTCAACACTCATATCCATATGATATCGCACATGATTTTGAGGATCTTCTAGCACAAGTGAATACGCTGGATACTTAAGCGCCTTCGCAGAATCACTTATTTTTATCTCTGCTTCTTCATCTAGTTGAACATAAAGACGCGCCTTTTCTTTCGCTTCTTCCTTACTCACTTTCGGACGTCCTGCAAGGGCATCTTTTAATTCACCGTTCAAATTGCGAATGGCTGCATCCGTTGCCCCCCACTCGACTTCACTAAATCCTTGCACAGAAGCATTCACTTTTTCAAACGCATTTTGCCCCGCAGCTGCAGTTGGTTCATCTCTTTTCGATTCATCAAGTGCAAGCCACTTCATATCTTGCCGCATCATCATCGCCTGCGTCTCTCGCAAAGATGAACGAATTGTTCCTGCTTGTGTATAAAGCTTTTGTAATGTTTCATACTCTTGTGGTGTCAACGGCTGTTTTTCAAGGTCACGGACGGCTGTACGATAAGAAAAGTCACCGACTTTAAACAAATACTCCTCCGACTGTTCTAAATCTGTTCCTTGTAATGGCAAATCGGCGAGACTTTTTTGCGCCAGACTTGTCACTCGCCAAACATCCGCAAGGGTAGGAGATAACTGCCGCTCACTATTCATCGCTAATACACTACCAAGCTCATCTTCAATTTGGTCAATGTGATAAGCAAGGTCATGCATGGCACGCTGATACGTATTTTCATGCGCAATTGCTAATCGATCTTTATCAACTTTTTGTTGATAACCCCAATAACCGATACAAACGACCATAACCACCAACAAAGAGATGGCAATATTACGAAACATCTGTCCAACTCCTTCTAAGAACAAAAAATGTGCTTGCCGATACGTTTAATTTGTGGACGTGTCCAAATCCAACCTGATGTTGCGGTATCAGGGTTAAAATAATAAAGTGCATTATTTGATGGGTCTTGCCCATTGATTGCATCCAATACCGCCCTGCGCGCTGTCTCGTCCGGTTGTAAATTAATTTGTCCATCCGCCACTGCTGTAAATGCACGTTCCTCATAAATTACACCCGCTACGGTATTCGGGAATGTCGCCGAGTTCACACGGTTAATGATCACAGCCGCCACCGCTACTTGCCCCTCATAAGGCTCTCCACGCGCCTCACCATAAACAGCCTGCGCCATTAACTGAATATCATTTTCTGAATAACCTGCTGGAACAGGTTGTGCTTTGGCGATCGTCGTATCTTTTTGTCCCCCACCTTGCGACTGTGTACCGTCTTTCTTTTGGATTTCCTTAGGTGTACCACCATAATGCGTAAACGATTGTCCCTCATTTAATGCTTGCATGACAAAATCGCGGTCATAGTTTGTCGACGAGACAAGACGATCTTTCATTTGCGCACCTACAAGCCCATCCACTTCTAATCCGTAATCTGCTTGGTAATTTCGCACAGCCCAATATGTCGTCCAACCAAATACACCATCAATATTGCCATTGTAAAAACCAATATATTGCAGACGAGCTTGGAGTTCAACTACGTCGTCACCTGTTGCTCCTCGTTGGATGATTTGTTCACTAAAAGCTTCAGCTGACTCATTAGGGACAAACATCAGATACATACAAGCAATGAAACAAAGAAAACGTGTACGCGCCATGCTCTTCCTCCTTCATTCCGCAAACAAAAATGATGCAAACTTTATTTTCATCAGTAGTTTGTTATTCACTCATCATTTTTATGCATAGAAACATCGCATCACTGCGTACAAGTACAATTGAAAAGCTTATTCATCCGCTAACATTTGATATAGACGATAAACATCTGCAACCGGTAACTGTCCAGGGGCAGAACAACGTTGTCCGGACGCAAATGTTGCACAAGAGCCAAAAATGTGCCCCCCTATCCGGCTAAAACGTCCTAAATGTCCCATCGCCATCGTCATCAAAGGAACTTCATTCGCACGCGACAACAAATATGTCGTTTTCCACAATCGAAGGACCTCTTCTGGTGTTGTCGCTGTCACCGCCAATTTCACTACATCAGCCCCTAAGTCGACTGCGCGTTTGACATAATGACCTATCCACTCCCTATCAGGCGTACCTACAAAGTCATGATGCGACACAATGACAAATACACCTTTCTGATGTGCTTGTGTAACTAATTCTCTTATTTTCTCTACAGGATAGGACTGTTCAAGATCAATGAAATCAATTCCATCTTCCTGCAACACATGTTCATATAAATGAAAACACACGTCCTCATGTTCCTTTGTTTGTTCACGATATGTAAAAATGAGCGGTATTTCTTTTATTTCTTGACGCAACAACCTCAATGTTTCCGTTATCGCTTCCATATCATCCTTATCACGATATTGATCGACACGCCACTCTAATATATCTATTTTCTTCAACGGTAATGACCGTATTTCTTCTAGCAGTAACGCCCATGTCTCGCTCATTAAAGACACACAAATATTTTTTTCACCGGGCGCTAAAGTCACGTGCCTTATTCTCATTCTATATCCTCTCCCATCTATCCCTTACAAACAGTGCCGTTCCACTCCCTAGAGCAAAACGGCACTGTTGTTTATTCTGGTGACACTTCAATGTTCAATTGCTCTTCATTCCCACAGATACACTGTTTAAATCCAGTCTCATACTCGCCTTCTTCATTGCGTTTGCCACGTAAAATATACTTTTCTCCACAAGCTGGGCAACGAATGATCACACGATATCGATTTGACGTTGTCACTAAAATCCCCCTTTTGAGCCATTATCTGGTAAGGCAAAACAATGATCTAGCTGCCCCACCGCTCACTTTATCCAACAAACCTCGCTATATTTGTAAATGATTCGTCTTTTTTAGCTTCGAATATGCTAAAAAAAGAAGTAAGATCATAAACGGACCTATGACAAATAAGAAATATTCCTCAAATGCCATTAAAATAAAATCATACATCCCGTGGAGAAACACCGGAATGAATAGCGCCCATTGAAAGTAAAAAAACTTTTTCTTCTGACCGATTGCATTGACCATATAATAACCCATAATAATGCCGTAAATTGTATGAGACGCCACCGGAAAGAACATTCTCGGCAACACTAACTCAGGACCACTTGCTATCAAATATAGTCCATTTTCAACCGTCGCAAAACCTAAAGCTAGAGATACACTTAACAAGATACCGTCACGCGGGTGTTTTAAATAACTTTGCTGATAACCAAAAATAAATAACATCAGCCATTTTAACCCTTCTTCAATGAAACCGTAAAGAAAAAAGCTCTTGGAGAGTATGCCAGTAAAAACGTTTTCTACTTCAAAAGCATATTGTAAAACAGCGACCGGGAATACCAACAAAGCACCAATGACAAAAATACGAATAACCGGAAACATATTATACGTAACATCCCGTAAATACATATAACACCATAACGAAACGACTGGTGCCATTACTGTCGTCATAAAAGCAAGCATAGGAGGCTTCCCCGCTCTCTATGTACGAGAGATGTGATACCACTTATGAAACATTCTGTAAATCACATACGCCCGAAGACAATTCATCATTACACACCATTTTTCATAATGACTTGTATAGTATACGATGCATATAGGAATGGGCGCAAGCAATAACACCTTTGCACTCTTACATATGGAATCCTTTTGCTACAGACATATGTGCGGCAAGCAATACCATCATCTTAATTCGTGCCTTTTTACTATCATAATCCCCTCCAAGCACAACCCCTATTTTTGCTAAATGGTGTGCGCTTCCTTCGTACTCATATGTTGGATAAACTTTTCCTTCTTCAGATGAAGTTGTCATTACGACAGGTTTGCCTGCTGCGATTGCTTCTTCAATTGGTGCTACGAGTGCTGGTGGTACTTGACCTCGACCGACTCCTTCTAATACAAGACCATCTACTGTTTGCAACATCGCTTGCAATGTGTGTGTGCGCATGCCTAAGTATACTTTTGCAATGCCAATTTCCGGCAGACAATTTGCCTTCAAAGAAAAATATGCCCGCTTGATCGGTTTTTGATACGTGAAAATGACATCGTTATCAATAATACCTAGGTATCCAAAACCAAATGCGTTAAAACCTTGAATATTAGAGGCATGCTCCTTCTTCACATAACGAGCCGCAAAGATGCGTTCGTTAAAGACGACCGCTGCACCTATGCCGCGCAAATCATGTTCGGACGCTGCATAAATCGCATGTCGCAAATTCAAAACAGCATCGGTCCCGACTTGTTCCGGTCCCCGTTGTGAACCAGTCACAATAATTGGACGCTCATCTCGATTTGTCAAGTCAAGAAAATAGGCTGTTTCCTCCAGTGTATCTGTTCCATGTGTTACAACGACACCATCAACTGTCTCGTCCTGAAACACACACGCGATTTCTTTTTTTAACAACAGCCAATCCTCAACTGTTATATGTACACTTGGCTTCTGTAATATGGACCGAACTGTCACGTGAATATCTTCAGGCAGTTGACAAATAGCCGTCAACTGTTCTCCAGTCAACTCACCTGCAACGAGTTTTCCACCTTCATTCATTGTACTAGCTATCGTTCCACCAGTCGTAAACAACACCACTCTCCGCACGGACAGTCACTCCATTCAGATGTAACGTTCAATTGCCGGAGGTCAAAACGGCGACTGAACTGCATATTTTCTTCCTTAAATCTAATTTCACTCTGTTTTCCGGTTTCCAGATTCCAATTCATGGATTGCAGCTGCAATCAAATGACCGTGTAACCGCCCATTTTCAATAAAAATCTCGTTTGCATTGTTTCCTGCAGCAATAACGCCAGCAATGTAAATATTATCCACATTCGTTTCCATCGTTTCCGGATCAAACAATGGTCGTCCCGTTGCTTCGTCTACTTCTACACCAAGGGTACGCAAAAACATATGATCAGGGCGATAACCTGTCATCGCAAAAACAAAATTAGCAGAAACACTTTCTTTCTCCCCGTTCACCTCGTAATATACCTTATCAGATGTGATTTTATTAACAGTGGCTTGAAACACCACTGTCACTTGTCCATTTCTTACTAGCGCTTCAAGCTCAGGTAAGATCCAAGGCTTAATGCTAGCTGAATAATCTTCTCCACGGTAAAGCATTGTCACTCGAGCCCCTGCCTTTTCCAACTCTAATACTGCATCAACAGCAGAGTTTTTGCCACCAATCACAACCACATCTTGACGGAAATAAGGATGCGCCTCTTTAAAATAATGAAATACATGTGGACTGTCTTCTCCTGGGATCTCCATTAAATTCGGACGGTCATAATAACCCGTGGCTACAATCACGTATTTTGTGACGTATGATGCTTTTGATGTTGTCACTTGAAATTTGTGAACCGATAATTTGGAGACAGCTTGCACTTGTTCATATGTGTGCACACATAGCCCTTTCCGAGCAACCACTTGTCGATAATAAACAAGCGCTTGATTCCGCCGTGGTTTTCGTTGTTCAATAATAAACGGGACATCACCAATCTCCAACCGTTCACTTGTACTAAAAAATGTTTGATGGGTTGGATAATGGTAAATCGCATTTGCCACATTTCCTTTTTCAATGACGATAACAGATAAACCTTGTTCTTGACAAGCAATCGCTGCTGCTAATCCACATGGCCCGCCACCAATCACAACGACTTCTACGTCATACATACAGTCACCTCCTGTTCCAGAATACAGAGATCCGTCACCAGAAGTCAGAACCGTAACCACTCAAAACTGCGAATATGCCTTCACACTTGTTTCCGACCTCTGGAACCGTGAAGCCCCTGCCCAAGTCAACCACTTGGACAAGGGCTTTCCAATCCAGAATATAGCATTTCTCTGTCATAGGCAAGACCGATCGTATTTTAAAAAGCCTTTTCTATGGAATAAGCTCTCAGTCCGAACTCCGGATTCTAATCTCCGACTTCACACCCATCCCCGGAAACGAGAAGCCTCCGCCATACGCCTGACACCAATCATGTACGCAGCTAACCTCATGTCCACTTTCCGGCGTACAGACAAATCATAAATATTTTCAAACGCTTCCACAAGTACCGTGCGCAACTTGCCTTCTACTTCTTCATCTGTCCAATAATATCCTTGGTTGTTTTGAACCCATTCAAAATATGAGACCGTCACACCCCCTGCACTTGCCAGTACATCCGGGACAAGCAGCACGCCCCGTTCAGATAAGATTTTCGTTGCCTCAAGCGTCGTTGGTCCGTTTGCAGCTTCAACCACAATGGATGCCTTAATATTTGCTGCATTACGCGACGTAATTTGATTTTCAATTGCCGCCGGGACGAGAATGTCACATTCTTTTTCAAGTAGTTCTTCATTCGTGATGGTATCCTTGAACAATTTTGTCACTGTTCCAAAGCTATCTCGTCGATCAAGTAAGTAATCTATATCTAAGCCATCCTCATCATACAAAGCCCCATAAGCATCAGAAATACCCACAACACGCGTGCCAGCATCTGCCATAAATTTTGCCAAGAAACTACCCGCGTTGCCAAAACCTTGAATAATGACCTTTGCTCCGGTCATGTCAATGCCTTTTTTCTTCGCAGCTTCCATCATGCAAATCGTTACACCTTTTGCCGTCGCCGACTCACGACCATGAGATCCCCCTAAAACAAGTGGTTTTCCTGTAATAAAGTTCGGTGAGTCAAATTCACGAATGCGGCTATACTCATCTAACATCCAAGCCATAATTTGTGAATTTGTGAGTACATCCGGCGCAGGAATGTCTTTTGTCGGTCCAACAATTTGACTGATCGCGCGTACGTAACCGCGACTTAAACGCTCTACTTCACGAAAAGACATATGACGCGGATCACATACAATCCCGCCTTTCCCACCACCATATGGCAGATTGACAATGCCTGCTTTCAAGCTCATCCAAATTGACAGCGCCTTCACTTCTTTTTCTGTCACTTGAGGATGGAAGCGAACGCCACCTTTCGTCGGTCCAACAGCATCATTATGTTGCGCCCGGTAACCTGTAAAGATTTTCGTTGAGCCATCATCCATACGCACCGGGATACGTACGGTCATCATCCGAATCGGTTCTTTTAATAGTTCATACATTTCTTCTGGGTAACCTAACTTACTCAGCGCCTTATGTATGATTGATTGTGTCGAAGAAAGCACGTCGAGTTTGTCGACTTTACTTTTGTCTTCATCCATGTTCTTTTTCACCTCTGAAAGTGTCTCCGTCGCTTTTTTTGCGGCAAAGTTTTATTATCATCTCTATCATAAAGAAAGATGATCAAATTTGCCACTATTTTTTTAGGAAATCGACAAATTTCTAGTCTGACTCCACCTCAAGCACCGTCATTGATTCAATTACGCGAATCGCATCGTCTCGAGCCCAATCTTGTTGTGTAAACAAATCATAACGCAAATCATTATCTATCCAAACTGCTTGATGAGCTGATGGTTCCCAACTCATTCTAATCATTACATCACGAGCCGTTTCTTCCGAGTAAATCTCAGGTTCCCATTGAACCCTATGTAAATTCCGGTCTACTTCGAAAACGAACTCCCTATCCCCATCATCAACATAATTGACAACAACGGAGTCTTCTGAACCTACTCCTTTGTACTTAATAAAAGTGCTGACTACCTCCCAATTATTTAATTCATGGTCCGGTAACCAAACTGGCTGATCAAAAAAATCTGGAATTTCTTCCAAAGAAATATATTCTTTTGCGACCAATTGTTCCAATCCGCTGGTGTCACCTAACTCAAAATCACTATCAGTAACATCCACATCTAAGCGTAGAAACTTGGTAGTCATTTCATATGCCTCAAACTCATTTTCAATGACTTCACGTAAAATAATGAATGTTTCTTTATCCACCCAATATTCAGCTCGCATATCCCCTTCTTCTTTTGGTTCAAAAATAAGGTGATGGACATCGCGTTCTAAATATTTTTCACCGTTTGTTACTTCCATCGTATGTGTATCCGCTAATTCATCTATCGTCGTTGTCAACCTTTTTAGTGGCAAGTGTTTTGTATTACTACCATCACTTTCTTTTTCAATGATCGTTTTTCCCTCATAATCAAGTTCATACATTATATCGCCACGATATATATAGCTTTGTGTAGGAATACTTCCCATATAAAAATCCTGACGCATATCCCCGTTCGTATTCACAAGTATCTTTTCCGTGAAACCTTCGTCGTGAAACGTTTCCGCCTCGTATGCAACTGGCTGCTCTTCTCCCTCCAACGCTTCACGTATAATGTCTTCTGGTTTTACAAGTTCAGCCTCACACCCCGCTAATAACGTTCCAATCATTAAACTAATAACAGACACCCACATTTTCCTCATACAAAATCCTCCCTTAAAATGGTACACGGTAACATAAAATAAAACGTACTTCCACCTGCTACTGTAGATTTCACACCAATCTCACCGCCATGTTGTTCGACAAGTTCTTTACATATTGCAAGACCTAGTCCAATACCCGTTCCAGGCGTTTGCTGGCGTGCTGTTTCTACTTGATAAAATGAATCAAATAAGTGTTTTTGCGCATCAAGTGGGATGCCTTTTCCTTCATCTTCCACAAAAAAATACAACCCTTCTTTTTTCTCCGAAAGATATGTAGGCAACGCTTCACGTTGATTTGTCGCACAAAGTTTAATTACCCCACCTCTCGAGGAATAGCGCACCGCATTTGTTACTAAATTATCAATGACTTGAACTAAACGATCAACATCTGCATACAATTCACATGGCGTAATGAAAAAACTTATTTCAAATCTAAATTCTGCCCACTGCTCTTTGTAACCATCAAACAATACTTCCGCCAGTTCTTCCCCATCGACGAGCTTTTCGGAAAGAGAAAAGCTTGTGGATTTAATTTGTGAATAAACGAGTAAATCATCAACAAGTCGCTGCATATGTGTCGTCTTAGCTAAAATGACATCTGCATAAGCTTCACGTTGTTCGTCGTGAACGAGCATCCCTTCTGCATAAGCGCGTATCGATGTTAATGGGGTACGTAAATCATGTGAGATGGCACCAATAAATCGACGCTGATTTTCTTCAGCCTTTTTTTGTTGCTCAGAAGCGATCTTTAACCTCGCGCTCATCGTGGTAAAATCGTGCATGAGTTGCGCTACTTCTGTGCGTGTACGACGACGTTTTGGCTTAGATATGACCTTTTGCTTCCGGAATCCAATTTCCTCCATCTCCTGTTGCATCAGTGCAAAAGGACGCAACATATTTCTTTTAAACCAATATTGAACAAAAAATAACGTCGCTGCCACAACTAATAAGAAAAAGGCTGCAGAGATAAGGTATACTTCCAATGTATCCTTTTTAATACTCTGTTGATGGAAGCGGAGCTCGAAGAACCCAACAATTTCATCCTCATGAAAAATAGGTTCTTTATACACTTGTGTTGTGTTGTCTGAATGGAACTTGTATAAATCACGCATCATACGTTGCGGGGTAAAATGTCGTTGCTGTTTTTGTGACGTGTCAGAGTCATAAATTAACGTACGGTCTTTGCTATATAATGCAATATCCATGTCTTCCTTTTTTTTATCATGAATAAAAGACATGCTTTTTTCTTTATCCAAGAACACACTTGGAAAGCGGCTTAACGCTTTCCCTACACTCTTAGCAGTAATCATGGAGGACATCAATGTGTCCGACTGATCATCAATCAATTTTTCTACTTGCAACGAAAATAAAAATGTGGCGAAGAAAGGAATGACTGCCATAAGTAATAGCAACATATTTAGCTGCCCACGTAACTTCATTTTTTCTCATGTCCTATAAATTTGTACCCTACTCCCCACACAGTCTCAATATACTTTGGACGCCTTTTCCCATCGCTCACTTTATGACGAATGTTTTTAATATGTACCGTCACCGTTCGTATGTCCACGCTGTCTTCATGCCAAATATGTTGATACAACGCTTCTTTTGTAAATGTCTTCCCTGGATTTTCAGCCAAATACAAAAACAACTCGTATTCCTTTAATGTGAAAGACAAAGGTTGTCCATTAACTAAAACACGACAACCCCTGCGATCAATTGTTATATCTGCAAAAGAAAGTGGTGCCTCATTTTTAAAATTGGGCATACTTGTATTAGAGGAATGATGATGACGACGCAATTGCGCTTTCACACGTGCAAGCAACTCTAATGGACTAAATGGTTTTGTAACATAATCGTCTACCCCAAGATCAAAACTATGCAACTTGTCAAAATCACCTTGCTTTGCGCTCACAACAATAATTGGGACATTTGAATGTGCGCGAAAGCGGCTACATAACGTAAAACCATCCATGTATGGCAACATCAAATCAACGAT
This sequence comes from Bacillus sp. FSL W7-1360, assembly GCF_038592975.1. Taxonomy (NCBI): domain Bacteria; kingdom Bacillati; phylum Bacillota; class Bacilli; order Caryophanales; family Bacillaceae; genus Bacillus; species Bacillus sp. FSL W7-1360. The sequence goes on from NZ_CP151950.1 coordinate 1,351,967, forward strand.
GACAAGTTGCACACACTCATCTAAGAAAGTGTGATAACCTTTTAATCCATCATCACACCAAATAACAGATAGTCCTTCTCGTCGTAAATACTCTTGTATAATTCCTGCAATAGCCGAATCATCTTCAATAAGTAAAACTGACATACGTATCCCCCACTAAACAACGATGTTTTTAAGATATATTTTCGAATGTAATTACAAGCATTAAAAGATGTTCGCTCGTGTACTATTTCTTTCCGTGAAAGTAATGGTACACTTGTGCCATTGCACGTTCCTCCATTAAAATTTTGCCATATTCCTCGACGCGGTGAAAAGATATTGTGGAAGGATCACCGAATTCGGCTAACATCGCAATCAACGCCGCTTCGATCGTTTCATTCATCGCTTCAGTAACAAATTTTAAAAAAAATCGATTGTTAAATGTATATAATCGTCCACCTGTCATACCAATTGCTGTTAAGCGTGCCGCCAATCCAATCACATCTTCCATTGAAGAGAACTCATAAAAAATTTCATCTGTTTCATCCACTGTCACTTGCATTTCAATATAGCCACTGTCAAAGTCATCCGCATCGTCAAACATAAACTCATCGGAATAACCTTCTTTTGAAATAATAAATACCATTCCTTGGGCTGGCATTGCAAATACTTCAACAGCGATTGGACCATCAATTTTAAATCCGAGCTCATCATCAGCTTCCATCATCATATCACGAAACAAGTCATGTACTTTAGGGACATCTTGCCATAAGTCCTCCTTTGTAATTCCTCGTTCATTCATATCATCATAGGTTAAAAAAACCTTGAACTTGTCATTTGCCAAGCGCTCTAATCGCATGCCTTCCCCTCCTTCTCTTGGGTGTACCAATCATTGGCATTGACTTTCTCATCACATGCACACAATGCCTGGTGTCATCAGGTCTATTCAGAATGCATTTCATACGATACGGTATGTAGCAAGGCGCAAGATGGTTCATCATGTTAGCCCTTTTTTCCGTGTGGCTTTCGCCCTTTTTAATGCCCATTTCATTATGTTTTCTCTCGCCTATATGCTAAGTTGTAGGTGAATATGTAAAAAAGCCACTTCCTCATGAACAATGTAATGATTCATCATTAGTATTCCTTGCATTGTTACACCGTATCCAATTCAACACGACCAGTGATCGGCACGTATGCTAAAAGTGATTCTTTAGCGAACAGTAACTAAACAGGTTGTCCAACAAAAAAGTTCCTTAAATTATGCTTTTTATGCAGACGAGTTTAGTTTCATTTATAACAACATCATATCACATTTTTCTCGCAAATGTTTAGTCGTTGTTGCGTTTATTTTGTGCCTACTCGTCAACAAAATTGTCCAAAGGGGCTACAATACGTAACCACTTTGGACAATAAACATTTCTACATTCACCTTTTCTTTTTTAGCGCCCGGCTTGACCTGCTTGCAAACGTTTCACAGGTGAGAATTTGCGTTCTAACCCTCCTAAAACAATATCAGCCATGACCGCCATCAATGCTGTTGGAATTGCTCCTGCTAAAACAATTGACATCCCGTCACTTGCATTCGTACCACGAACAATAATGTCACCTAAGCCACCCGCACCAATAAATGTGCCAATTGCAGTGATACCAATCGCGACCACAAGCGCCGTACGCAATCCTGCTAAAATAACAGATAATGACAGTGGTAATTGTACCATCCATAATACTTGGCGCTTCGTCATACCCATCGCTGTCCCATTTTCTAGCAGCACTTCATCTACATTTTTTATCCCCGTATACGTATTACGTAAGATCGGTAACAACGAATATAAGAACAACGCAATGACAACTGTATTCGCCCCGAGACCGAAAAAAAGGAGCAGTACAGACAACAATGCCAGTGCAGGAATCGTTTGGATGACATTCGTGATCGAAAACACAATTGAACTAAGCACTTTTTTGCGGGCCATATAAATCCCTAAAGGAATCGCAACAATTGCTGCAAACAACACACCATAACCAGCCATTAAAAAATGCTGCACAAATTGCGACCATATATAATCATAATTCTGTCCATAATACGCGATTAGCTCTTGCCACATTACGATCCTCCCCCTTCCTCGTCACGGAAATAATTATGTGCCTGTAAAAATTCTTCGGCAACAGTCGCCGGCTCCTTCAAGTTTGCATCCGCCTCATAGTTCATCTGTTGCATTTGTGCAGCGGAAATCTTTCCAGACAAACGACCCAGCACATCTTCCAACTCTGGATATTGCGCTAACAATTCTTTATCAACTACCGTTGATGCATCATAAGGGGGAAAGAATTGCTTGTCATCTTCTAAAATGCGTAAATCATATGCAGCAATTCTGCCATCCGTGGAATACGCTAACACCGCATCTCTTCTCCCACTTGCAACCGCATCATATACAAGACCAATTTGCATTGGACTAACATTGCTATCATTAAAAGAAAAACCATACACTTCTTGGAAACCTCCGTAACCATCGCCATCTCTATCTAGCCATGATGTGTCCACACCAACTGTAATGTCATCTGCAACCTTTTTTAAATCTGAAATCGTCTCCAGTCCGTGTTCTTCCCCAAAATCTTCACGAACAGCAAAAGCATACGTGTTTGCAAAACCATATGAGTCAAACCATTGATGGTTGTAGCGCTTATCTAGCTCTTCTTGCACAACACGAAGTGCTTCTTCTGGGTCCATAATTGCGTCCATCCCTAAAACACTCGCGATATCTGTACCTGTATAACGCATTGATGAGATATTAATGTCACCACTGACCATCGCTTGATGTGCAACCACTGAGGTCCCAAGATTATTCATAATTGAAACCGGGATATCTGTATATTCTTCAATCATTAAGCGATTCATATGTGACAAAATCATTGCTTCTGTACTTATTACCGAACCGATACGCACACCATCCTCGCCTGTACCACTTAAGCCAGGGAGCGTGCAGCCACTTAGCAGTGCTGTTGCAAGTACCAACGTACATAATCTTTTTTTCATAACGCTTCTCCCTCCTAAGCTGTTCTTTCTTGGCGAATGCCTTTTGGTGTCACACGACGCTCCAATTTTCCTAACACATAATCAACCAAAACAGCAAGCACTGTAATCGGAATTGCACCCAGCAATATTAAATCCATTCGATATAAATTTAACCCACTGAACACAAATCCTCCTAAACCACCGCCACCAACAAATGCAGCAAGGGTTGTCCAACCAATTAAATACACAGCACAAACACGCACACCAGCCATCATCACTGGTACAGCTAACGGGAGTTCGATCTTCCGAATACGCTGCCAACTTGTCATACCCATTCCTTTCCCAGACTCAATCAGGTTTTCATCTACATCTCTTACCCCTGTATATGTGTTACGTAAGATTGGCAATAACGAGTACAAGAATAATGCAACAATCGCTGCTCCTTTCCCTGCACCCAAAACCGGAATAAATATCGCAAGAATTGCCAAACTAGGAACTGTTTGCAATATGCTTGCAAATCCAATGACGAGATTTGCAATTTTTGGCACTCTCGTTAAAATTACTGCGAGAGGGACGGCCACAATGATGCCGAGCGCCAATGCCGCCAGGAAAATATATAAGTGTTCCCACGTTGCATCGAGTAAGTTCATACCATGTTCAACAAAAAAATCTCGAAGATCACCCACGCTCTACACCTCCCTCGTTGCTGCAACAAGGTTTTCAGCCATGTCCTCTTGCCCCCAGATGGCATCGTATACCATATCCACAAGAGACGCACGTGTCACAATCCCGACTAATTGCTGCGATTGATTGACAACAGGTGCGTATTTTAAACCACGCTTCAAGATTTTATGAATCGTGTCCCGCAACAACGCGCTTTCCTCTACACTATAAAAGTCTGTCATCATCACGTCATCAACGCACGCTGCATGGTGACGATGCCTATCAATCATTTCAACATCAATATACCCTTTTAATTGTTGATGGTCGTCTACAATTAGTAGCGAATCTACACGTCTTTCTTTCATTCGTGTCATGGCCGCTTGTAACGTACTTCCAAGCGCAATATGAACCGGTTCACGGCTCATGATTTGGCGAACCGTTTGCACATTTGGCTGTGCTTGTAGTAGTCGATCTTTTCCAATGAATTCTTGAACAAATTCGTTAGCTGGTGCACGTAAAATATTTTCTGGTGTATCAAATTGGACGAGTTTTCCATCTTTCATAATGGCAATCCGATCTGCCAACTTAATTGCCTCATCCATATCATGCGTAACAAAAATAATTGTTTTATCTAGCGATTGCTGCAAACGCTTAAATTCTTCTTGAAGCGTATCACGGGTAATTGGATCGAGCGCCCCAAATGGCTCATCCATTAAAATAAGTGGTGGATCAGCTGCGAGTGCCCGAAGCACACCAATACGTTGCTGCTGTCCCCCACTTAGTTCATTTGGATAACGCGTCAAGAAACTTTCATCCATATCGACAAGTTGCAACAATTCACGAGCTCGTGCTTTCTTCTTCTGTTCTGGCCACCCAAGTAGCTTTGGCACCACAACAATATTTTCTTCAATCGTCATATGCGGGAATAACCCAATTTGTTGAATGACATAGCCAATTTTACGACGTAGTGTGACTGGGTCTTGCGCCATGACATCTTTTCCGTCCACAAGAATGGTTCCAGCTGTCGGTTCGTGCAAACGATTAACCATTTTCATCGTTGTCGTCTTCCCACAACCGCTCGGACCGATAATACAAACAAATTCTCCTTTTTTCACGTTCAGAGAAAGTGATGAAACAGCTGTCTTCCCACCACCGTATCCCTTTGTTACTTCTTTAAATGTTAACACTGATTGTCCACCTCCAGCATGATGTTTCCATTATAAAGCAAAAAAGTCACAATCCAAAGTCGGCAATTAAGACATATTTTAGGTTATATCGTCCTAAGCGTAGGTTTGTAAACGTTTTTACAGGGCGTTCGTTCTTTCACTTTCTTTTTCGACATAATCCTCACTCATCTGTTTAAGGGTGTACCTAAACAATTTTCCTTTCCTTATGGGAAAAGATATGTTATATTGTCACAGAAATTATATCAACCATTGACACGTGGGGGCCTTACTATGATAAAAAAAGGGCTTGTTCTCCTCGTCTTTATGAGCTTAGCCTTCATTGTGTTCACTCAAGGGGAGAACATGGTCGGGTGGCTTAGACAAGGCGGATCACAGTCTTACATCCTTACAACCACATTCGCTACTTTACTTGCACTGTTTCCAATCATTCCTTATCCAATTATTGGTGGGGTCATTGGCGCAGTTTTTGGCCCAATCATTGGTAGCTTACTTACATGGATTGGCTCTTCACTCGCGTCCATCATCATGTTTACATTTATCCGTTACGCCTACCAAGACTGGGGAGAACGTTTGCTTCATCGTTATCAAATGACAGCAAAAGTGACGGCACTATTTGAGAAAAATGCTTTTATGACCATTTTTATTACCCGCCTCATCCCAATTGTTCCTTCTATTTTTGTTAATGCTTATGCTGCACTAAGCCGCGTATCTGGACCTGTTTATATCATCGCTTCGTCACTTGGCAAAATACCAGCAATGATTCTTTTTGCCACAGTCGGCAATACCATTGTGCAAAATCCAGCTGGATTGTTCATCGTCGCTTTATTTTACGGGGTATTTTTGCTCATTGTATATGGCTCCTTTACTACATGGAAACGCTTTTTGTCTCATGGCGAAAAGGCGTAATGTGCGTTTTTCATTCTTAAAAACATACAACACCACTGAAAGATCTTTCAGTGGCGTTGTATGTTACTATGTGCTTTCAATTTTGATGTTATATGCTTTTAACCAATAATCCATCTGTACAAAGTGTGCCAGTAACTGCGGTCCTGCCATTAATTGACCAAAATAAGGGTTTCCTGTATCAAATCCCCCTTTTTTTGCGAGCTTCCTAAGCTTTTCTCTATCAATAAACGTAAACAACGGTGCATCTTTTTGCGCTAGTACTTTATTTAATCCGTCCTTCACTGCCTTTGTGTATGCAGGATGATATGTTTTAGGGTACGGGCTTTTCTTACGATAAAGCACTTCTTTTGGCAACAACCCTTCCAACGCCTCTCGCAAAATCCCTTTTTCTCGTTTGTCAAGTGTTTTCATTTCCCAGGGAATGTTCCAAACATATTCGACAAGCCGATGATCTGAGAAGGGCACACGTACTTCCAATGAAGCACCCATACTCATTCTGTCTTTACGATCCAATAGATTTGTCATAAACCACATCATATTTAAATAAGAAACTTCTCTTCGCCGTGCTTCCTCTTTTGAATCACCTTTGAAACGAGGTGTGTCTTGCACCGTTTCCTTGTACCGATCATATACATACGTCTTTAAATCAAGCCTTTTTTTCCAATCATTGTTTAATAAATCAATGCGTTCATCAATTGAACGCATCCAAGGGAAACCATCGGCATACAATAAATCTTTTTGATGGAACCAAGGGTAGCCACCAAAGATTTCGTCCGCACATTCGCCAGATAGTCCCACGGTAACTTCTTGCTTAATTTCTTTACAAAACCATAAAAGTGACGCATCTACATCAGCCATACCAGGAAGATCACGCATATGCACTGCCTCTTCCAACATATGAGCCAATTTTGCGTTATCCATTATACAATGACGATGGTTCGTGCGACAATGCGCAACAACTTTGTCAACCCACGCTGAATCTGCATTCGGCTGAAACGCATTTGCCTTGAAATACTTTTCATTTCCTTCGTAATCAATGGAATAACTATGAATAGGTCCTCTCCCTTGTTTTTGATACACATTTGCAGCAATTGCCGTTAACGCACTAGAATCAATTCCCCCAGAAAGAAACATCCCTACTGGTACATCTGCAAACAATTGTCGTTCCACAATGTCTTCTAATAATTCGCGGATGTGCGCTGCCGTTTCGGCCGTTGTGTGTATGTGCGGTTTGCTACGCAAGTGCCAATACTTACTAATGGTTGCACCATTTCGGTCATAAACAGCGTAATGTCCCGGTCGCAATTCAGAAATTCCTTTAAAGATGCCATGTCCCGGTGTACGTGATGGTGCCAACCCCATCACATCTGCTAAACCATTCCGATCTAAAACAGCGTGCACTTCGCGATGAGCAAGAAGCGCCTTTAACTCAGATGCAAACATAAAACAACCGTGGCGGATCGTATAAAACAGTGGCTTGACACCTAAACGGTCGCGCGCAAGAAATAAACTCTCATTTGTGTCATTCCAAACCGCAAAAGAAAAAATCCCATTTAATTTTTCTAAGCATTGATATCCCCACTCAATATACGCTTTTAGTAATACTTCAGTGTCTGAATGACCCGAAAATGTGTGTCCATATGTGTGTAATTGCTCCCGTAGTTCTTCTGTATTATATAGCTCACCGTTATAAACAATCGTATATTCTTTTTCATAAACAACACTTGTCATAGGTTGTGCCCCACCGACCGGATCTACTACGACTAAACGTGCGTGCCCAAACGCAGCATGGTCTGATGTCCATACATTTAGCGCATCCGGACCGCGTCGATTTAATGTCGCGGCCATTTGCTTTACTTGTTCTTGTTCTGAGCGTAAATTTGTTCTCCAATCAATCCATCCTGTAATGCCACACACCTTTTCCACCCACCTTTCCCAAATACCACGATTAAAGCCAATACGATGATCTCTGCATTATGTTATTCACAGAAAATCTAAAAGTGACTTTTTTTCAATCGTTTTCCTTTCCATCAAGCACATTTCCTGATACGATAAGTTAGCAACAGATTGAAATTAAAGGAGAGACAGTGAGTGTTTAGATCTAAATTAGCTGAAATTGTCAGTCATCGATGGTTCCAAAGCACAGTTATTATTCTCATTCTTTTTAATGCCATTTTAGTCGGCATTGAAACGTACGATCGCGTCTATGCGGATCATAAATTATTCTTTTATTATGCAGATCGCGTGTTACTCTGGTTATTTACAATTGAAATCTTTATGCGATTACTTTCAAGTAAACCCCTTTCCTTTTTGAAAAGTGGTTGGAACTGGTTTGATACGATCATCGTGTTGGCAGGACATTTGTTTACAGGCGGTCATTTTATTACTGTACTACGTATTTTACGGGTTTTACGTGTATTGCGTACTGTATCTGTCATTCCTTCACTACGCAAGCTTGTTGATGCCTTAATTATGACCATTCCCTCACTCGCAAACATCTTCGTTTTAATGGGATTGCTCTTTTATATCTTTTCAGTCATTGGTACATTTTCTTTTAGTGATATTTCTCCTGAATATTTCGGTAATTTACAGCGTTCAGCATTAACCTTGTTTCAAGTCGTCACGCTAGAATCTTGGGCAAGCGGCGTCATGCGTCCAGTTATGGCGGACAGCCCGTGGGCATGGTTTTACTTTGTTTCCTTTGTGCTACTCGGCACGTTTATTATCTTTAACTTATTTATCGGTGTCATCGTTGGCAATGTTGAAAAGGCCAATGCAGAAGAGTTAGAAGAAGGAGATCATCCTGCAAGTAAGCGTGATGTGCAAGCATTGAAAGAACAACTCACTGAACTAAGAAGGTTGCTCGCCGAACAAAAGAAATCATCCTAATTATGACAAGTAGAAGTCAGAGGCGCACGCCGCTGACTTTTTTTGCTTCATTCACTTATAAACCACGAAAACCACAGTGGGCCACTAGTCTTTTTAAAAGCCAACGACGTACACACTGACTCTTCTTTGAAATCTTTTGCTACGGCATCCTTATATGTTGTCTCGCCAATATTGTTTGTAAACCCAGCATCATCAAAACAATCCGGGGCACTATATCGCTTGAGTGTAAAGTCAACAATGACACGTGCATCTTCATCTGGTCCATGCTCTACTTGAATAATAAACCCCATGATAATAATGACAATACTTGCAGCTACACCAATCAACCAACGATATCGCTTCACTTTTATACTCCCTCCACATAAAAACATCACCTCATTAGTGTACCCATATTTATTGCAACGAAGCAAGACCTTGCCTCATGACATTTTTATAACATTTTTCTCGCACGCCATTTGTAAACAGTTTCCTTTCTCATCTACACATGGATCATCTTTTACCGGCTCACACTATTGTAAGGAAAGGAGATGATGACATGTGCAGATCCTCATACAAAAAAAGTCTCATTGTTGTTTCAGTATTCTTATGGTTCTCCTTAAGCTTCTCAAACGTGGCTACTGCGCACAAAGCAGCCATTATCATTGATGATTTCGGTGGAGATGTAGGCGGTGTGGAGCAGTTTTTAAACGCAACATTCCCTGTTACAGCTGCCATTATGCCGTTTCAAGATTACTCAATTGCCCAAGACAAGCAAGCCTTTGATGCAGGTCTAGAAGTAATTATTCATATGCCCATGGAACCAAAGAAGGGAAAACGTTCTTGGCTTGGACCAAAAGCGATTACGACGGACTTATCCAACTCAGAAATTATGCATTTGCTCGAAGAAGCGCTTGAGCGTGTTCCGCATGCGAGGGGCTTAAACAATCACATGGGTTCCAAAGCAATGGAAGACGAGCGCATTGTTCGATGTGTTGTCAATTTTGCTAAAGACCATCATTTATACCTCATTGACAGTGGCACAACCGCTCGCTCAGTTCTCCCAACTGTTGCAACAAAGGAAGGTGTCCCATTTCTCGTCCGTAATATCTTTTTGGACGACACACTTGCCAATCGTCATCATGTTTATCAAAAAATGCAACAGTTTATTCAGATTGCTCAAAAAGAACACACGGCCATTGCCATTGGACATGTTGGCGTGAAAGGCGAAGAAACATATGCAGGAATCACACAAGCTTTACCTAACCTAAAGAAACAAGGGATTGAGCTTGTCTATCCATCGGAATGGCTCACACCTAAATTTGACACTGACTTATATCGTATCACTAAAAAAGGAGCCCGACCATGAGATTGAAAGGATGTTTGACTGTACTTGTAATTTTGTTTTTTGTACAAGCGTGTGCACCCCAAACAGGACCGATTGAACAAAAAGGTGTCTTGTCAATGACTGCAGAAAAACGAAAAAGTTACGTACCTTTAGCAGCAAAAAACCGATTGATGGCGCAAGACTTGGCGCGGACAACGACCCTTTTTGTCTCTTCTCTTTCACAACAGTTAGAGCGATGGGGAGAGACGAAGGATCTCACTTTAAAAGATGATTTTCAGCTTGAATTAACCCGACATCCTTACATTGAAGGTTTTGCTATGCTCAATCAAGACGAAACACCACGTATTACAGCGGGATCACTATCAACGATAGATAAAGCTAAGCTGACCCACCACAATCAAGGTCAACACTACTCTGATCCTTACGACGTGAACGGTGAAAAACGTCTCCTACTTGCCAAAGATTGTGAAGATGGACGCCTCTTGATAGGAGAAGTAAACCTCTCTTTTATTCAGTCTTACTTAACAGATGTTGCTTCCATTGCCGACAGCAATGGCACCTTTTTTATTGCAGGTGAAGATCCAGACGTTCAGTTTGACACAATGAAAGATGTTCCAGATGGTTTAAAAGGAGAGACAGTTCCCGGGCTTGGTTGGAATATTTATGTGCAATCAAAAGAAGAAACAAAAGAATCACCCTTTCATCCTTCACAAGCTGTCGTAAAACTCGCACGTGGAATAGAAATCACAACTTGGCTTGCGGACCATTCTCAGTACAAACTTATTTCTGCCAATGACCCTTATTTTGTTTTACAGCAAGATGGAAAAGAGGTCACTCGAATAATTGAAGATCTCCGGCAGCAACAAGATATTTCTTTTGCTGAACCAAACTACGCTTTTGTTAATCAAGTGCTTACACAGCCAGAAAATATTCGTCCTAATGATGAATTTTTTAAGCCACACCAATGGAATTTACCTCAAATTGAAAGCGAACAAGGCTGGGCTTTTTCCAATGGCAAAAATACCACCATCGCCATTATAGACACAGGTGTTGACCCAAGGCACCCTGACTTACGCGGAAAATTGGTTGATGGCTACAACGCGATCCATGATAACAATGACTTTCATGATGAAAATGGACATGGTACACACGTCGCCGGTATTGCTGCAGCAATGACAAATAATGTCGAAGGGATCGCTGGCGTATCATGGGAAAGCAAAATAATGCCAATCAAAGCACTTGACGCCGATGGGGAGGGCTCTTCTTACTCCGTTGCCCGTGCAATTTACTGGGCGGTTGATCACGGGGCAGATATCATTAACTTAAGCCTTGGCGACTATGAACAAGCCAATATTTTATACGAAGCAATACAGTACGCTTATGCAAATGATATTGTTTTAATTAGTGCTTCAGGAAACGACAATGACGATGCCCTCATGTATCCAGCTGCTTATCCTGAAGTCATTACAGTTGCTGCAGTGGACGAGAATCGCAATCGGGCTTTTTTCTCTAACTATGGGACGCATGTTGACGTTGCTGCCCCGGGAGAACATATTGCTAGTACGTACCTTGATCAACAATATGTCGTTTTATCTGGAACATCCATGGCTGCGCCGCACGTCGCTGGTCTTGCCGCATTAGTGCGATCTGCTCAGCCAACATTAACAAACGCAGAAGTAGGCGAACTCATTATGAAAATGGCCGATTCCTCTGGACGCAGTGCACACGATATGTATTACGGATTTGGGGAAATTAACGTAAAAGAAACGCTCCGTTCCATTCAAGATTAACCCTGTGAAAGAAAGGCACATCCTTCGCTTAAGGACGTGCCTCTTTTTTAAATGGGAGAATGATGGCAGGCTCCCGTTGAATATACTGACATGTATAGCCTTCTGTTTCTCTTTTTAAAAATGTTTTTTTCGATATTGGGCGCGGGGATGACCACGCAACGGACGTTAAATTCATCCAACAATCATGTGTAATATACTCCTGCTTGTAGTAATATGTATGCCCATTTGTAAACTGTTCACATATATATTTTACCGTTTGCTTTGAGTGCATGAGAACCCACCTTTTTCTTCTAGTATGAACAATTTCCTAGTGGTTTATTTCCAACTCATGCCTTGACGTTATATATGTCAAAAGAGTACCATGAAGTAGCAAGGGCTTTTTCTTGATGTCGTTTACCTGGCGCATGAACAATAAAACTCTAACTAAAAGAAGTGATTCCTTTGTTAAATGCATTAAAAGACCGGCTGCTTTCTGACGCAGACATCAAAACATTGATTATCCCTGCTGACAAAGTAGCCCATGTCCAAGTTGGTAATCCGCTCGAACATGCACTGCTTGTTTTAATTAAATCTGGCTATACGGCCATCCCTGTCTTAGACGAATCCTTTCGCCTGAGTGGTCTAATTAGTAAGTCACTCATTCTTGATTCCCTTCTCGGTGTAGAAAACTTTGAAATGGATCGTCTGGCTGAACAAAGTGTCCGCGATGCAATGAATGAAGATGTCCCACGCATCTTGCCAGATGCAACATTTTCAAAAGCATTATCACTCTCCATTAACCACCCGTTCCTATGCGTCGTCGATCAACATCGCTCTTTTATCGGGATTTTGACACGACGATCCATTCTGGGACTCATTAGTAAGTACTTACATCAGCATTAAAAAAAGTAGGTCTGTTCATTTCTGTCAGACCTACTTTTTTTCATCTTATTTAGTGCCACCATTCACGACCATCTGTTCAATAATTGCCACAACGAGCGTTGTTGTCTTTTGCAACGATGTAATCGATATTTGCTCTTTTGTCGTATGAATAAATTCATAGCCAATTGCCAAATTAATGGTTGGAATACCGAAGCTTGCAATGACATTTGCATCGCTCCCGCCTCCACTTGCCAACGTACGGGGGGTAAAACCGCACCGCTCAATTGCTGCTTTTGCTGTTTGTACAACTTGCGCGTCGTCGTTTTCTTTGTAGCCCGGATACGCATATGTCACTTCTACTTCACAGGTCGTTCCCATCTCGATGGCAGCTGTTTCAAATGCTGTTTTCATTGCTGTAATTTGTTTTTCTAATTTTATGCTGTCTAACGAACGTGCTTCAGCAGTAATTTCCACTGAATCACAAACGATGTTCGTCTGGTCTGTTCCTCCAGCAAAGCGACCAATGTTTGCCGTCGTTTCCTCATCAATGCGTCCAAGTGGCATTTTTGCAACAGCTTTTGCTGCAACAGTGATGGCTGAAATGCCTTTTTCAGGTTCGACACCAGCATGAGCTGTTCTCCCACGCACATACGCTTTTATTTTCGCCTGAGAAGGCGCAGCGGTCACCATTTCACCTACTTCCCCATCACTGTCAAGTGCGTATCCATAGACAGCATCAATTTTCTCAGGTGGAAGTGCTTTTGCACCAACTAGACCAGACTCTTCACCAACTGTAATAATAAATTGGACTTGTCCATGCGGAATATCTTGTTCTTGAATCATCCGGATGGCTTCTAACATTGCAGCAATTCCTGCCTTGTCATCCGCACCAAGAATCGTCGTCCCATCCGTTTTAATCATATCACCCTCTATGACCGGCTTAATTTCTTTCCCTGGCACTACAGTATCCATATGTGACGTAAAATAGATTGCGTCAATGCCTTCTTGCGTTGCCTCAAGTGTGCAAATTAAATTTCCAGCGCCGTGACCAGTCACTTCTTTTGCATGATCTTCCTCCACCCTCAGACCTAACGCCTTAAACTTCGCCTTCAATAGCTCACTCATTTCTCCCTCATAACCTGTTTCAGAGCTCGTTTGTACAAGTGTTACAAATTCTTGAACCAATCGATTTGTATCCATACACATCTCCCCATTCCAATAACGCTCATTCATTTTTACCACTCTCTATTCATATCACGATTCCTCGCAAAGTTCAATAAGCAGCCCTTGGGCGACATGTGGGTGTATAAAAATCACGTTCCGATTACAACTCCCCTTTAACAAAGTGTCCGATGTAAAACGACAGCCCGCTTGCCGCAAAGACAAATAAACTTCGTGTAACTTTCGGACAGAAAACGCAACATGATGAAATCCAGGACCCTTTTCTTTTAAGAATAAATTTAAGGATTGGTTTCTTGGTAATGGCTCGATAAGTTCAATTTTAAATAAACCTGCTTCCAAAAACACAATGTTTACATTATGCTCTCTTAATACTTCTATCTTCGACGCTCGTACTCGAAAAATCTCTTCAAACCATGGTATGTACGATGCCAACGCTGGAACTGCGTATGCCACATGATCTAATTTGTACACTGCACCTTATTCACCTCTTGCTTGTTTCCGTTTTTTTAGATACACTACTGTAAGAATCGTTATTATGTAAGGAGGCGTTCGTATGCCACGCAAATTCCAGCGGGTCATTGTTTACATTATGATTGGAACCCTCATTCTAGGCGGCATTTTCACTGGTGCTGCCGGACTAGGTATTTTTTAAGAAGCATCAATCACAGCGGGGAGAAATGGTCTACCTGCTTTTTTTATTTAATCGTCTAAAGTAGACCATATTTCTTACCGATTGCCTCAAATGATGCTTTTTCATCTACAATGACAATGGTACTACCTACTTCCAAGCGCTCATATAAACGCTCCACACTCTCATTGGCGAGTCTTATACAGCCAGCGGATACACGGTAACCAATCGAGCCTGGACGATTGGTTCCGTGCAGACCATACGTACGTCCTTCTGTGCCAAGGGCATCAAACCCAATCCATCTACTACCAAGTGGGTTATTCGGCGCACCACCAGCAATGTTTTTCTTTCTGTAATAAGGGTTTTTCGCTTTTACCCGAACCGTAAACTTTCCAAGAGGGGTTTCATCCCCCTTTTTACCCGTGGCGACTGAATGAATTTCTTCCACATGACGTGACTCAATGAGCGCGAGTGTGTGCGTGTGTACATTGACTATAACACTTGCTTGAGGCATTTCCCATTCAATGAAAGTAGACGGTTGCGTTCCTAATAAAAGCAGTGTAAAAAACAAGCTCATTCCTTTCACTAAACCGTCGCCCCTTTTTTAAATTATATTTTATCTTTTACTCCCCTCATCCCTTTTATCCATTTTCTTTTCGCTCTTACTTCCCGTCCCTCATCTCTGACACCTGGAAAGGACACTTCCCTTGAATCGGCTCGCAATCATCACTAATAAAAAACTGTTTCCACTCATGGTGGGTCGGGTCACCATAATAGCCTACATCTGGGTGTGTAGCAATCCCATCCCACTTCTCTGCTTTCTTACGTATTTTGTCTCGCGCTTCTCGTCCTTGTTGTAACGTCCCCTCTAATCCTTTAAAAATATTACGCGGCTGGAAACCTAATACCAAACTTTTCCCTAAATTACGCGCACGTCTCTTCTGATAAGCAGGCGCATTTCCAAACACAAACATCGGGCATGACGCAAAGCAAAAAGACCATAAGTGATGGTCTGGATCAGTTGGAATGTCTACGGGCCATTCTTCTTTGTCTTTACGATTCAAATATGTTAACACATCCCAAAAATAACGACGATAATATGCAAACGGTTGCACTTTTGACTCCGGCTCCACAAACAACAAAAAAACACTTCGCTCATTCCCAGTTGTCTTTGTAAACGAAATGAATTCCTGCAATGTTGTCGGCAAATGTACCCAATCATTATGACATAAGTACGAATAATGCACATTGCCTCTTCTTTCTTCTTTTTGTCCAAAAAAACAAGGAAACCCTGGTTCCTCTACAACCCTTTTATACTGTGCATATGTTTTTTTTACCCAGTTTGGCATATTCATTACACCCATTTGTTCTTTTGTATACAACTGAGACTGATTCAAAGCTGTCCTCTCCCTTTCATTCCCCTCAGACACAATTTACTGTTTCATGCTGAGAAACTGTTTTCTTAGTATGTTATGAACGAAAGGGTCGTGTTAGACTAAACCAATCTTGTGCTTCTACTTTTGAGGACAAGCGCATGAAATAGTAAGAAAGGGGTTGCCATTTATTCCTCCATAGCAAACGGGAAGGAGATATCTTATGTATGAAGCAGCATCTGCAATGATTCTAGGTGTGTCACTTGCTGCCCCTGTAGGTCCAATCTGTTTAGAAGTGTTAAAACGCGGTCTCTCTTATGGCTTTGCTGCTGCTATCGTTGTTGCTCTCGGTGGTATGACTGCAGACGCGCTCTTCATGTTACTAATTTCTTTAGGACTTTCCCATTTTATTTCACAAATGCATGTGCAATTGGGTTTGTATTTCATTGGCGCGTTATTTCTGCTCTATTTAGGAAGTCAATCCATTGCTAATCGCCATTCCCTTTCTTCTCATCAAAAAAGAGCATCATATGCTCCTGCATATTTATGGCAGTCATATCGGGTTGGCTTCGGCATCGCCTTATTCAACCCGATTAACTTCCTTTTTTGGTTTGGTATTTACGGATCATTGTTTTCAGAAATGATTCATCGCACAACATCAACTGAATTTTACATTCATATTTTCTTTTTGTTTGTCGGGATTCTTTTGTGGAATGTAAATCTTGCTGTCTTAGCCCACTTCGGTTCAATGTGGTTACGCGGGCAATTACTTTCCCTCGTCAACATTCTTGCAGGTCTTATGCTCTTTTATTTTGCGGCACACTTTATTCACCTATTGCTGCAACTGGTTCTTTCACAGTAAAGTGCGAGGAGGATGGTTTATGATACACCGTTCTTGGCAAAAAAACCGATACCCTTGTGCCTATGCCAATCTCACTTTGTACATCTACAGCACCTCCGTGCATCTCAGCAATTGTGTAGCAAATCATCAAACCAAGACCGGTCCCTTTTTCTTTTGTGGAATAAAATGGCTGACCAATCACATGAAGTCTTTCTTCAGGTATGCCTACACCTTCGTCAACAACGCACACACGAATATCATGCTCGCCTATATCCGTTTCTAATACAATTGGTGTCCCTGGCTCACTTGCATCCGCGGCGTTTTGAATTAAATGTTCAAACATAAATAGTAGATCCTTCTTACAACCTGTAATAAAAACAGGCGCTTTACTCACCCATTCAATGGGATGTGTCACCGCAACAGCCTTCATGCGCTCTGTTTTTAGTAACGACTGAAAAAAAGCCTTCATACAAAATTCCGTTACTTCTTCACGATCTTGGGTGCGTGCCAAAAAAGCATATTCACTCACAATTTGTTCTATCCGCTCCAATTCTTGTTTTGTCACATGAAAAAACGATTGTGGCAACAAATCTTTTTCTGAGAAGAATTGCATAAACCCTTTAATAGACGTGAGTGGATTACGAATTTCATGCGCCATACTTGCTGCCAAGCGAGAAACGACATCCATTGCTTCTTCTCGTCTATAGGGCGTAATAGGTTTTTTTAACATCGACACAAATACAGCTTTCCCCGCCAGTCGGATCGGCAAAATGGCACATGTCACGTCTTGAGATAAGCCTTCAGCTGTTTTAATGCGAACAGCTCGATACCATGTGCGGCTTTCTTCTTCCTGTGCTTGCTTTAAAATCATCAAATCTGCCTCTGTCACATACTCGTGCAATTGCTCACCATTTAATTGCCCTGCTGGCAGCTGCAACAGATCATGCATTGCTTGATTGGCAAAATACACATGTTCCATATCATGAATCGCATAACACTCCTCAGACAACTGCAACATACGTTGAATATCGTTTTCACTTGGAAATACCTTGTGACATGAGACTAACTCGACAACATAACATGCTTTCCCACTAACTAATTGCAGTTCATAACGATGCGTGTCGTTCTGACAATATATAGACTGTTCCTTTTTATTGTAGTCAACAAGCGCCCAAGGCACAATTTCAAACAAGGATGTGGCATTGTGGAATTGCTTTGCCGCTTGATTACAGGAATTGATCTTTCCTTCTTTATCTGCAATCCACACAGGATGTTCATGAGCGTCATCAGCTAAACACTCTCCTACATCGGCGGTCTCCTCTTCAAGCGTCACAAGGGTGTAGCCATCTTCATACGTGACTTTTTCTACAACACAAATACAAACCTCTCCGCTCACCTTCTTCATCTTCCATTTATCACCTAAATCATCAAGCACATACTGAGCAATCTCTTCCTCTGGATGACAGTGTCCTGGAACATGCATGATGTCATTAAACAACGTATTTCGGTACACAATGGTTTTGTCTGCAAGCACAATAATTTGTGCTTTCGTGCTACGATTGAGTAAGTCTGCAATGATCAATTTCATTTTTACAGCCACACGCGCCAGCCTACTCACTGGCTATTGGCATACCCCCCCTTTGTTAATGTCAAAATGAAACATTTTTAACCACGAAAAGGAACTTTTCCTGATGAATTGTTACTTATTAATCGTACATAGCGAACATGCACACTTCCCGAATGACAAATTCCCTTACATTGTTAACCTATTCGGCAAACCTGAAAATGAATCCTCCTTCTCCGCGATTATTTTCGTTCTTGAAATTACGACAGAAATAAATGCCGCTCGACACCGCTCTTATGTATAACAATACGACTTTTAAAACCTCACCATTTGTCACAGAACGATGACGAACAGAAAAGAAGCAGGACAAAATGATCCTACTTCTTGTCTTATTATTTTATTTCAGCGTTCACAGCGACAGCGCCGAAAATAATAAATGAATAAAAAATAACAATCCAATGATATACATTGTTACAGAAACAACTCTCATCTTTCCGGCCAATATATGGATCAAAGGATATAATACAAAGCCAAACGCAATTCCATCCGCAATGGAATGCGTTAACGGAATGAGCACCACTACCATATAAGCAGGAAACCATGACAGAAAATCGTCAAAAGAAACGAAACGCAACTGTGTCATCATTAATCCGCCTACAATAATGAGTACCGGAGCAATGGCACTATCTGGAATATAGGCTAAAAACGGTAAAATTAATACCGTTAACGCAAATAAACCTCCCGTGACAACTGCTGTTAGTCCTGTTTTTCCACCTGCAGATAATGCTGCTGCTGTCTCAGCTGTTGAGACGGTCGGACTTGTGCCAAATACCCCGGCACTCATTGCAGAAACCGCATTTGCTTGTAACGCTCGCTTTGACTTATCAGGTCGCTTTAACACCGACGTATAACCAGAGATCAGGCCAATGTTTTCAAACGTCAACACCATCGTCAATGCGAAAACCGATGTCCAAAACGTCACCGTGCCAACCATTTGAAACGAAAATTGGCCAAAAACCTCACTGTAATTTGTTTGTGATAAATTAATGACAGATCCACTCGTTTCGACACCTACCAATAATCCAATCCCAATGCCAATGACAATTGTCCATAAAAAATGACCAGGGATCTGACGCGCATACAAGGCCATTGCCACGCCGAGCGTACATAACGTCGCGAGTGGCATCGCTTCACTTAACGGAGCAAGTTGTAAAAATGTCTCCGGATGCGCAACGAGTAAGCCACCTTTTTGTAAGCCAATAAATGCGAGAAATAACCCAATTCCGGCAGTGATTGCATGCTTTAAGGCATCTGGAATCGTTTCATTAAGCAAATCGGCAAGCTGTGTAAACGCCACAACCATGAATAAAAGACCCGAAACAAATACAACTGCCAGCGCCTCTTGCCAAGACAAGCCGGCACTTTGAACAAATGTAAATGTGAACATTGCGTTAATACCCATTCCTGGAATGAGCATGATAGGCATATTGCTCCATAATCCCATCACAATACAGCCGATTGCGGAAGTCAAGATTGTCGCAAGGGCTGCTCCAGCAAGCGGAATGCCTGCATCCGCTAAGATGGTACTATTAATGGCAACAATATATGCGCACGTTAAAAAGCCGACCATTCCAGCTGCAAATTCTTGCTTTACACTTGTACCATGCTGCTTTAATTCAAATTTCGTCAACCATTGTTTCAACATTCTCCACTCTCTTTATTTCTTCCCTCACCCACCCAGTGTCATCACACCAAAATAATACTAACATGATCGGTTGGAAATGGAAAGATTCAATTGTGTAAGCAATATTATCTTCTCCATAAATAAATCGTGTTATAATAAAGCTGCAAAAAGATTCGAAAGGAGTGTGTATCCTACTCATGTCTGTAAAAAAAGCGACATTTGCTGGTGGCTGCTTTTGGTGTATGGTCAAACCCTTCACCTCTTATGACGGAATCATTGATATTAAAGCTGGTTATACAGGTGGACATACGAAGAACCCCACATATAAAGAGGTATGCAGCGACACAACTGGGCATGTCGAAGCTGTCCAAATTACGTACGATGCCGAAAAATTCCCGTACACACAACTGTTAGATATTTTTTGGCAACAGATTGATCCGACTGATGCTGGTGGACAATTTTATGACCGCGGTCTGTCTTATCGAACAGCAATTTTTTACCATGACGAACACCAACGTGAAGCTGCGATCGCTTCAAAACGAGCACTTGAGGAAAGTGGCAAGTTTCAAAAACCCATCGTCACTCCTATTGAGAAAGCAACGACGTTTTATCCAGCTGAAGAGGAGCACCAAGACTATTACAAAACCAATCCTGAACATTACACGGCATATTATCGAGGTTCGGGGCGGAAAGCATTTATTGATCAACATTGGGGAGGGAAAAACGATGAAGCGTAACAAAGAATCATTGAAGAAGCAACTTTCACCTATGCAGTATCACGTTACACAAGAGAATGGCACAGAGCCGCCTTTTCAAAACGAATACTTCGATTTAGAAGCAGATGGCATTTATGTTGACATCATTACCGGTAAAGCGCTTTTTTCTTCACGTGATAAATACGATGCCGGTTGCGGCTGGCCAAGCTTTACAAAACCTATTGATGCTCATGATCTTACCGAACACGAAGATCGTAGCCTTGCGCGCATTCGGACAGAAGTGAGAAGCAAAGATAGTGATGCCCACCTCGGCCACGTTTTTCCGGACGGTCCAGGTGAAGCAGGAACACGCTACTGCATTAACTCGGCGGCTTTACGTTTTATTCCTAAAACAGAGTTAGAAAAAGAAGGCTATGCTGCATATCAACAGTTGTTTACAAATAGCGAGGACCAAGGATAAACTTGTATTTTTCTCTTTAAAACATCGCACGACTTCTGGTATGATATAGCTTGAATGATTATGTTTATAAAGGATGATGAAAAAATGAAAACGCGTACAGAACGAGATACAATTGGTCCAATTGAGGTCCCAGCTGACCGCTTTTGGGGCGCGCAAACACAACGTAGCCTAGAAAATTTTAAAATTGGTACTGAGAAGATGCCGATTGCTGTCGTTCGTGCTTTTGCAGAGTTAAAAAAGGCTACCGCCATTGCCAACGGACAATTAAAGGACATGGATGCACGCAAAGTTGACGCAATTACCTATGCTGCTGACCAAGTGATTGCTGGCAAACTCGATGATCACTTCCCACTTGTTGTCTGGCAAACAGGTAGTGGCACGCAATCAAATATGAATATGAATGAAGTGCTTGCATACATCGCTAATGACTACTTGGATGAACAAGGACATGAAGACGTGCGTGTACACCCAAATGACGACGTTAATGCTTCACAAAGCTCCAATGATACATTCCCAACAGCGATGCACATCGCAACCGTTGTCTACGCCGAACATGACTTGCTCCCGGCACTACAGCAATTTGAGGCGACACTTGCCAAGAAAGAAGCTGACTTCAAGGACGTCGTGAAAATTGGACGTACACACTTGCAAGACGCAACCCCACTGACGTTTGGCCAAGAACTTAGTGGCTTCCGCCATATGCTGGAAACATGCACAAAAATGGTACGTGAATCACTGCACTACGTACGTGCGCTTACGATTGGCGGCACAGCTGTTGGCACTGGTCTCAATGCACCAATCGGATTTGGCGCGGCGGTATGTGAACAATTAAGCAAACAAACAGGGGTCACTTTTCAGGCGTCGGAAAACTATTTTCATGGTTTAACGAGCCACGATGAACTCACTCATTTCCATGGTGCCCTAAAAGCCCTTGCTGCTGACGTCTTTAAGATCGCAAATGACATTCGCCTCCTTGCAAGTGGCCCACGCTGTGGGATTGGAGAAGTCACAATTCCTGCAAACGAGCCTGGAAGCTCGATCATGCCAGGAAAAGTGAATCCAACGCAAAGCGAAGCGCTCACGATGGTCGCAGCTCAAGTACTCGGTAACGATGCAACGATTGGATTTGCCGCAAGCCAAGGACATTTCCAACTGAACGTGTTTAAACCGGTCATTATCTATAACGTCTTACAATCGATGCGCTTACTCGCAGATGGCCTAAATAATTTCCATGACAAATGCTTAATCGGTCTTGAAGCGGATGAAGAGAAGATGAATCAATATTTAGGCGACTCTCTCATGCTCGTTACTGCACTCAACCCACATATCGGTTATGAGAATGCCGCACACATTGCTAAAAAAGCACATGCCGAAAAAACAACATTAAAAGCAGCAGCAATTGCTAGCGGGCTATTGACTGAAGAACAATTTGATCAATACGTTGTCCCAAAAAATATGATTGCATCTAAATAAAAGAACCCCACACTCAAAAATATTGTTACAAATGTTTTTGAGTGTTTTTTTACGAGCGAGAAGAAATTGGTCAGTCCTACTCATAATTGGGTTGATTTAAACATTTATATGGTTTATTATTTATATATATTTACTCTATTAATCTACTAGGAGGCATGTAAGTGAACAAAACAATGGTGTCCACATTTGCAGCTGTTATCGTCGGAGCTGTCTCATTGACTACTTTCGGTGAAGACCCAGCAACTGCAGCAACACAAAACTTTTCACAATCCCAAACAAATGCACAGGTTTTAAAGCAGGAGAATATTGTGATCACGTCAAACTTCTCGGATGGAACAGATGACTGGGCTGGCGGCTTTGCGGAATATTTTGTAGGAGAGGAACATCTTTCTGAGTTATTATTCGATCATCGCACACTTCCGAAGCAGCTGGACGATGAAAAGAAAGCGCTTTTTTTGAGCGGTCAAAATGATCATGGAGATTTGTTTATGTTTGTCAAAAAGAAACTGAGTCAAAACCTCCATTTAAAACCAAACACAGCGTACGATATTCAATTTGATTTTGATATTGTTTCGGATCTCACAACAGGTCAACCTGATCTCTCTGCAGGAGAAGATGTATATGTGAAAGCAGGAGCAAGCCCGTATGAGCCTATGGCTTACATCGGGGAACATGGCAATTACTGGCGCATGAGTGCCGATAAAGGTCACGGAGCACTCAGTGGACAAGATGCATTGACTGTTGGGAACTTGGCTAAAAACACTTCTGTTGCAGAATATGAAAAAAAGCATTTTCATACAGCACCACATTCATTTGTTGCCGAAACAAATGACAACGGAGAACTTTGGTTATTTGTTGGTACTGACTCTAGCTTTACTGGAAAAACAAGCATCTATATTCCGCGTATTGAAGCCACACTAACTGAAGTCACAATGTAACAGCATAAAACAGCACAAAAGGCTTCGCCTTCCGTGCTGTTTCTTCTATGTACATACATAGTCATCGCTTTGACAAAGGACTGTTTGTGCTCTCCAACGCTGTACAGTCCTTGCCGACAAAAAGCGATCAACAACAATTATGTTTATGTTTATATGTTTATATTGTATAGAAGGATGATCTGGTCCCTCATTTCACCTATCTACTTACATCAATGGTTTTGTAGCGCGTTGCTTCAAACAATTCATCACGATCCGTATTGTATAACTCAGCAATTTGATTTGCTACTTCTGCACTCATATGACGCTTTCCTGATTCTATTTGCGACATGTATCCAGCCGAAATACCAATCTTTTCTGCTACTTCCCCTAAACTCATTCCATGCTCTAATCGCAACAAGCGAAGTTTCCCTAACATCACACATTTCCTCCTTAAATATTGAAATCTCATCGTGCTCTTACCATTTTACAACGCATATAGCGTTCAATTCAATTCATTTTGCATACCCCTTCCAAATTTACACTTTGGAAAGTATAATAAGGAAAGGCAAGAGATTCACCATAGACACGACAAACATCTTTAGAACAGAGAAAGGACGAAGACAACTATGTTTCCACAACGACTAAAAGAATGCCGTTTAAAAGCACGTCTGACAATGAAGGAAGTAGGACAAACATTAAATATGGCGCAATCAACCATTTCTGGATATGAAAATGGTTCTCGAAAACCTGACCTTGACAACTTACACCGCTTAGCTGATTTTTACAATGTTAGTTGCGATTTTCTCCTCGGACGTACAGACGAGCAGACTGAAATGCTTTTTCATCCAACGACACTATCGGAAAAAGAACAACAATTTCTTCAGGATGCATTGAATCTTTACCGGAAGTACCGTTAAAACAAGCAATCACATCATTTCATCATACGTATAACGAATAACATACTTATCCGTACGAAGTTTTCGTACTTCAATAAATGGACCGGGTTCATATCCTTGCTGCCAATTATCTTCTAGCCTTGCCTTCATACAGCCAGCTTGAAACTGTGATCGAAACACGCCTTTATAATATACCCAGCGCGGTTTCCGGCGTCCCATTCACCTTCTCCTCCTGTTCGCAGATAAAGATTTCATAAAGAAATCTCTCCTTGTATCTTGCCCATCATTGTCATATTATATGATCAAAACGTTAAAAAAACAAAGGTTGTCCTGTCGATTTTTATGATTTACATAAAAATCGACCTCTTCCCCTTACATCTTGTTCACAAACCATGTTACACTATTTACATAAGTATTTCATGCCCAATTTATGGTATTCATATCCATTTTCATGACGCTCCAACTGATTATTTGTTAAAAAGAGAGGAAATCATCAATGAGTAGTTTACAAGGTACCCTTCTACAACTTACAATAGAGAGTACATATTTAAATCATGTCCTGTCCCTCCCTGTGTACAGACCAGCAAACTATACACCTTTGAAGAGCTATGGATTGCTCATTTGTCAAGATGGTCATGACTACTTTCGCTTAGGGCGGATTGCAAGGCAAGCAGAAGAATTAATGGAGGATATGGAGATAGAAGAGACGATTATTGTCGGCGTGCCCTATCCAGATATTGCGACACGCAGAGCATGGTATCATCCAGAAAGTCCCATTTCCACTCATTATAGCCGATTCCTTGCATGCGAATTGTTACCATTTATTGAACAAACATTTTCAACAGAGATCATGGCTCATGCGCGAACACTTGCTGGTGACTCACTTGCAGCAACCGCCTCATTGCAATGTGCATTAGCCTACCCATCCTTATTCGGACGTGTCATCCTGCATTCGCCTTATGTGAATCAACCACTGTTGAATACTGTAGAAGCATATAACAAGACTGTCCCGCTAACCATTTATCATGCGATAGGCACAGAAGAAACGAATGTAACATTAACAACTGGAGAAAAAGCAGATTTCCTTACCCCAAACCGTGTACTTCACCAACTGCTAACACGCACTCCCTTTTCTTATACGTACAAAGAATTTTCAGGTGACCATACATGGACACATTGGCAAAAGGATTTACCTCATGCTTTAAAAAACGTTTTATCCACCTGACTACTCAAGGAGGTCAATGTTTATGAACTATGGTATTGTATTATTTCCATCAAAGAAATTTCAAGACACAGCCAATGCGTATCGTCGTCGCTATGATGCGCACTATGCAAACATTCCACCACATGTTACGCTGAAAGAAAGCTTTAACTTTGATGAAGAAAACTTACCTCTCATCACACGGGCACTGCGAACGATTGCGAAAAAGCACCCACCTGTGGTCATTGATATATATAAAGTTGACACATTTTATCCTCAGTCAACAACCATATTTTACAAGATCAAAGAAAATGAAACACTACAGTCTTTGAACGACGCATTGTACACAGAACCTTTTCCTACTGAAAAAGAGCACTCTGTCTTTGTCCCCCATGTCACCATTGCACAGGGACTTTCAAAAGCAGAACATGCAGACATCATTGGACAACTCACAATGACAGAGGTCTCACATCGTGAAGAGATTGATCGCATGCAGTTGCTATATCAATTAGAGAACGGTTCGTGGACCGTATATGAAACATTCTTACTAGAAGGATGACAAACTACAGGCGGCAGGGAGATTAAATCACCCTGCCGCCTGCTTTTCATCAAGACTTTTTCTCAGCAATTAACTCACTTAAAGTCATTGTCTTTACCCAATGTTGCACCGCCTTCGCCTCACCAAAACGAGGCTCTTCAAATAATGCGTCCTTTATACGTAAGTCTTCATGATTGGTCCACGTATGTAACATTGTCACATGCACTTCATCTAAGTCTACATTGGCTGGTAACACTTGCCGTAGTTGTCCTCTGGCCCCAACACTTTCATGCTCGATCATCTCTGTAGGATAACTAAAAACGACGCCGTTCTCAATGCGTGTGCCTCTGAAAACTTGTTCCTCCTCCAGTGGGAGTATCACTTCTCCTACTGATACCTCAGCAGCTTTGTCAAAAGCAATGCCTATATAATCTGTCCCATACATCCCATCGCTCGGCATCTGTGGCCAGCGCCATGACAAAGTAAGCTCATCCCCTCTCACTTCAGCTGTAATCTCAATTTCTCTTTGTAACAATTCATTAGAAAAAACCTTTTCTTGTTTCAAGTAATACAAGCCACTAACGGCAATGATAAGCATTAAGATCACTGGTAAAATCAATACAATAAAATGTTTTCTCACCTTAACGAACTCCCTTGTTGTCTGTTTGCATATGCGCATAATGATTGAGTGGCCCCTTGCCAGTGCCAACTGGGAAAGCATGTGCTATCGCTGTGTGCGTGAACAATTTTGCATTTTGAAATGCTTCTTTGTAAACCATACCTTTTGCAAGTGATGCTGCAACCGCAGCCGCAAACGTACATCCTGTTCCATGTGTGGAAGATGTGTGAATACGTGATGATTGTAACATTGTAAATGTTGTCCCATCATAAACAACATCCACTGCCTCAGAGCCTTCTAAATGACCCCCTTTCACAATAACAATTTGAGGACCAAATCGCTGGAGCCGTTTCGCTGCTTGTTTCATCCATTTTATATCAAACGTTGGACTTTCTCCTAGTAAAAGCGCAGCCTCGTCTATGTTTGGTGTTAACACAGAGGCTAATGGCAGTAATTCTGTCCGCAAACAATCTAGCCCTTCTTCCGTCAACAAGACGGTGCCACTTGTAGAAGTAATCACTGGATCAACGACTAGATTCTCTACTTCATACGCACGTAACCGATTCACTACAAGCTGGATCGTTCCCTTATTAGCAAGCATACCCGTTTTTACGACATCGATATGAATATCATTAAAAACCGCGTCTAATTGCGCCCGTATCATCGCACGTTCGACCGGTGCCACGGCAGTAATCTCACGCGTATTTTGTGCTGTCAAAGCTGTAATCACTGAGGCACTGTACACCCCTAATGCTTGACATGTTTTTATATCCGCTTGGATGCCGGCTCCCCCACCTGAATCTGATCCTGCAATCGTTAAAACCTTCTGCATACACCTCATCCTCACTCTCTAAACGTATGAAAATCGCTCCAGGCAAAAAGCATCCAACTTAATAGTAGGCTTTTTTCCCTGCATCTGTTCCGTTATCACTTTCGCTGTAATTGCACTAAGTAGAATCCCATTGCGATAATGACCACACGCCATATAAATCGATGGATAATTTTCAAGCGGTCCGATAAACGGATAGCCATCTTGTGTCGCTGGCCGCAATCCTGCCCACGTATGAAACGGCTCTTCTGCGGCTAAATACGGGAGAATTTTCTTATTCCATCTTTTTAAACGAGTAATACCTTTTTCTGTTATCTCCGTGTTGAATCCAGCAATATCTTCTGATGCGCCACTTACCATCGTCCCATTCATTTTAGGCACGAGGTAACCTTGACTTGTGTATAACATATGTTCAGTTGGTAAAGGGTTTGCATGATAAGCACAAATTTGTCCTCGGATCGGGTAAATCGGCAACGATAGATTGAGCTTTTCAGCGAAACATTCGGTCCAAGCACCCGTTGCGACAACGACCCGATCGGCGTGTAATACTTCCCGAGCACCTATTTTAACAGACACACCACTTTCACGCACATCGTGTAAAGCGATGAAACCGAGTTCTTCTCGAATAATAACCCCTTTTTTTCGACAAGCTCCCTCCAGTGCCAACACATAATCTGGCGCATATATATGTGCTTCCTCTGGATAATACAGCGCGCCAACTACATCAGGAGCAATTGATGGCACGCGCTCGCACACTTCTGCTTGTGTAAGCACCGTGCTTTTGACACCGAACATTGATTGCCATGCTTGACGCGTTGATAATGCCAACAAATCAGCTTCATGATACACCAAGTATAAACTGCCCGAGCGCGTATAAGCAAAATCACGTCCGGTGCATTCCTTCACATACGCTTGCCATTGCGGAAATAAACGTAAGCTCGCCTGACAGAGATGAAAAAAGTCATCTGGATCTTCACCAATCTCTGAATAAGGCGCCAACATGCCTGCTGCCGCGCCGGATGCTTGTCCCCCACATTGCGCTTTTTCAAGCAATGTCACTTTCATCCCCGCCTCTGCAAGTGCTAAAGCGCTTGCTAAACCAATGACACCTCCCCCTAAGACGATCACGTTCACAATCGTTCCGCCTCTCCGATAGGGCTGCTTGCAGTTGCATAACGCTTTTTCGCGATTCTCCCTGCTTCATAAGACAGACGCCCGACCTCTACTGCCGCCGCAAACGCACGTGCCATTTTCACTGGGTCTTTCGCTTTTGCCACAGCTGTATTCGCAAGGATACCATCAACCCCAAGCTCCATCGCATACACAACATCACTGGCTGATCCAAGCCCCGCATCAACAATGATTGGAACGGTTGCTTCCTCGACAATGATTCCTAAATGGTATGGATTTAAAATCCCAAGCCCTGTTCCAATTGGAGAAGCACCCGGCATTACCGCTGCCGCACCTACTTCTGCAAGTCTTTTACATGTCACCGGATCATCCGAAGTATACGGGAGAACGGTAAAACCTTCTTTCACAAGTACTTCTGTTGCTTTTAATGTCTCAATTGGATCTGGAAGCAATGTTCGAGTTGACGCACTAATTTCTACTTTGATCCAATCACTGAGTTCTGCTGCTCTCGCTAACCGCGCAATCCGAATCGCCTCCTCGGCGTTCGTTGCGCCTGACGTGTTGGGCAGATATTGGAATGATCCTCCTTCTAAATGCTGTAAAATCGCATCATCCTCCGGCTCATCTAAATGAATACGTCGGATTGCAAAGGTCAGCACATCTGATCCAGCTGCTTTTATTGCCTCACGCTGTACAAATGGATTCGGATAACGACCTGTCCCAATAAAAAACCGTGAAGATAACGCTACCCCACCAATGACCAACTGCTTCTGTTTCATATTTATCCCCCTCCAACAAAATGAACAAGTTCAATACGCATGCCGTCTTCAATTGTTGTATCATCCCATGACTCCCGCGCAACAATTGCACCATCTACTTCCGCAACGACATGCTCAGCAACAAGTGAAAAATGAGCCACAAGTGCGGCAACACTCGGCACGTCTAGTGTATACCCTTTTCCGTTTACAGTGATCTGCTTCATGATGTACGCGCTCCTTTTAATGCCGCTTTTAATGCGCTAGTTGCTGCCTTCACATCTTTGGCTCCTGCAATCGCACTAATGACACTAATTCTCTTCGCACCTGCAGAAACGACTTCTGCGACATTCTCGACTTTGATTCCACCGATCGCGACGAACGGAATGTTCACATGTTGCACCACTTCACGAATGTACGCCGTCGTCACCGGTGCAAAGACATCTACTTTGCTATTCGTCGGAAAAATTGGTCCGACACCAATGTAATTTGCGCCTCCTTTTTCTGCCGCAATTGCTTCAGACAGCGCATGTGTAGACACACCAATAATCTTTTCTGAACCAACAATGTGGCGCACGTCCGCTAGCGGCAAATCATTTTGCCCCACATGCACCCCATCCGCATCAACAGCGAGTGCTACATCAATATGGTCATTAATAATGAGCGGCACACCATATGCGTCTGTCACTTTTTTCAAAGCATATGCCTTTTCCAACACTTGCTGCTTACTACTCGTTTTGTCACGCAATTGAACCATGTCAACCCCACCACAAATCGCTTCTTCCATGACCTCGGCAATGTCACGGCCTGGATGAAATGCTTCCCCAGTAATCGCATACAATGAAAAATCTCTCATATTTACACGCTCCTCTCAAAGTAGAAAAGACGTGGCTACACAAATAGCCACGTCAAAAAACGTATTACGTGACTTCCCTACGCTGGCATGAACCAGATCAGGTATAAGGGTAAAAGAAACACGTTCTTATTCTCAGCCAAGCTTCTCTTGGCTCCCCTAGTCTTTCTTTATGAAGATAAAAAATCTGCCCCAGCAATGCCAGGCTCCGTCATTTCTTGTGGGTCGAGAATGACGTTTAACTCTTCTTCTGTCAGCACCCCACGCTCAATACAAACATCGCGCACAGAACGTCCGGTTTCCATTGCTTCAATCGCAATCCGCGTTGCCACTTCATAACCAACATGCGGATTAATCGCGGTCACGATACCAATGCTGCGCTCCACAAGTTCACGGCATCGTTCGACATTTGCAGTCATCCCAAAAATCGCATATTCTTTAAACACACGCATCCCGTTTTGTAGCACCGATAGTGATTGCAATAAGTTAAATACGAGCACTGGCTCCATCACATTTAACTCCAGTTGCCCTGCTTCTGACGCTAAACTAATCGTATGGTCATTGCCAATGACTTGGAACGCCAGCTGATTGACCACTTCACACATGACAGGGTTCACTTTCCCCGGCATAATCGATGAGCCTGGTTGACGTGGCGGTAAATTAATTTCATTCAACCCTGTTAATGGACCTGAGCTCATTAACCGTAAATCATTTGCTATTTTTGACAAATTGATTGCCAAAATCTTTAATGCACTTGACAGCTCTGTATATGCATCCGTATTTTGTGTCCCATCAACAAGGTCTTCTGCTGTCTTTAATGGGAAACCAGTCAGTTCTGCTAAATATGTCGCAACCTTTTCAATGTACGCAGGAGCTGCATTTAAGCCCGTACCTACCGCTGTTGCACCCATATTGATCTCATACAAATGTGCACACGCCCGCTCAATTCGCTTCACATCACGCGACAACACACGGCGATACGCACCAAATTCTTGACCGAGACGAATCGGCACCGCATCTTGCAAATGGGTTCGTCCCATCTTCAGCACGCCAGCAAATTCAATTTCTTTTTTCTTAATGGCTTCAATAAGTGCCTTTAACTCTTTTGTAAGCGCCCCAGTTAACGTTAGCGCAGCAATGTGAATTGCTGTCGGAAAAGCATCATTTGTCGATTGTGCCATATTGACATGCGTATTCGGGCTCACTTGCATGTAGTCACCTTTTACGCCACCAAGTAATTCAATCGCACGATTCGCAATGACTTCGTTGGCATTCATGTTAAAAGATGTACCCGCCCCACCTTGAATCGCATCAACGATAAAATGATCATCTAACTTCCCAGCAATCACTTCCTCGCTTGCCCGAACAATTGCATCTGCAATATTTGGACGTAATACCCCAACATCACGATTTGCTAAGGCTGCCGCTTTCTTCACATAACCAAAAGCATGAATCAACGCTGGATGAGGCGGATAACCAGTAATCGGGAAATTATCCTGCGCCCGTAGTGACTGGATGCCATAATACGCTTCTTTTGACACTTGTTTTTCACCTAGTAAATCTCGTTCAATCCGATATTCACTCATGTACGTTTTAAGCTCCTTTTATTGTTCCACTTCCTGTTTTGCGGTGTTGGACTGCGCCAGCCAAACAGCGCCATACATCCCCGCATCATTCCCAAGTGTCGCTAACTTTATTTCTGTATGTGTGGCAACTTGTGGGATGGCATATTGAGAAAAGACTTTTCGTAACGGTCCGAGCAACTGCTCCCCTGCTTTTGAGACCCCGCCACCAATAACGATTTTTTCTGGGTTTAAACTGTTCGCCAAATTCGCCAGAGCAAGTCCAAGGTAATACGTACTCTGCTCCACCACATTTAGTGCCAGTGCATCTCCTGCTTCAACCGCCTCAAAAATATGTCGTGTCGTCACCGTTTCTTTTTCCAACATACTGTTCTTCCCTGCTGCCAGTTGTTCTGTCGCTAGCCGTGCCATCCCTGTCGCTGACGATACTGTCTCTAAGCAGCCACGCTTACCACAATTACACGGCGCACCATTATCTGGCATGACCGTAATGTGACCAATTTCTCCACCTAAGCCATGCACACCATGTAAAATTTGTCCACGAGTAATTATCCCGCCACCAACACCTGTCCCTAGTGTAACAAATAATACTTCATTTGAACCATCCCCTGCACCACGCCACATCTCTCCAAGTGCTGCCAAATTTGCATCATTGTCGACAAATACTGGTACATTTAGTGCTTTTGTGAACGCTTCCTTTAGCGGATAATCACGCCAACCGAGGTTCACCGCCTGTGTCACCACACCAGTCTCCATTTCAATAAATGCTGGCGCACCAACCCCGACACCTCGTAACACCAAATTCGTTAGCTCGGCTTGCACACTTTCTGCGATCTCAGAAACAATGTAACGACCATGATGTGTGAGATTTGTTGGGATTTCCCACTTTTTTTTCATTTCACCTGCTGTCGTCATTAAAGATAGCTTTACCGTCGTTCCACCGATGTCAATTCCGACAAAAACTTGCTCACTCATGTGTTGCTTCCTCCCTCTTTACAAGGAAAAGCGCTTGCTTATAGTCTGTAGCGTTCACTAATCCATATTCATATAAAGTTCTTAATTCCATTTGTATGAGCGCAACGTCCGTTTGCTTGTCTCTTGTGTAAATGACAATACCATACTGTTTTAATAATTGCTGGACATCAAAAAATGTCTTCAAATAGTTCACCTCATACTTGAGAATGCAGAAAACAGTTGTCAGAAGCTAAGTGCAGACCCTGATCCATCTCTATTATACCAGCTTGAGAGAGGGAGGGGAATAAGACATTGGAAAACAGCAAAAAAGTCCTTACAAGGTAGGACTTTTTTAGACAATCGTCACATATATTATGACTTCGAGTCAAAAGCATCACGTAAGCCATCACCAATAAAGTTGATCGACAAGACCGTTAGTAAAATACACAATCCTGGCGGCATCCACGCTTCTGGGTTGTTTCTTAAAATACGGATGCTCTGCGCCTCTGTCAACATATTCCCCCAAGTTGGTGTAGGTTGAGGAATACCAAAGCCGATAAAACTTAAGGCAGATTCTGCCACAATTAAGCTAGCCATTAATAATGTCGCTGCGACAATAATAGGGCCAACCGCATTCGGTAAAAAGTGTTTACGAATAATACGCCAATCGGAACACCCTATGCTACGTGCACTTAAAATGTATTCTTGTTCACGAATACTTAAAAACTTCCCTCGTAAAATTCGACACATACTTGGCCACGTTGTAATCGCAATTACCATAATAAAGATGGCAACTGTAATATCTTGTAAAAGCGCGACTACAGTTAAATATAGTAATAAGAACGGAAAAATCAACATCACATCAACCAGACGCATAATTACTCCATCGATTTTTCCACCATAAAACCCTGCAATCGAACCGAGCGTCCCGCCAATTAGTAGCGTACACAACATTGCCGTAAAACCAACTGTCAATGAAATACGTGAACCATACACAAGTCGTGAAAAATTATCTCGTCCAGATCCATCAGTACCAAGCCAATTTTGACTATCCGGTGCTGCTTCGATTTTTGTCAAATTTGCAGCGGTTGGATCATGTGTCGCAATTACATCCGCAAACAATGCGACTAGTATAATAAAAGAAAGAAAAGAAATGCCCACAAGCGCCAATTTGTTTTTACAAAATCTTTGCCACGCAATCCTTGTTGGACTTAAATTTTTTTCAGTCACTACAGGGAAAGAATTTAACAATTGCTCTGTTCCTGTTTGTTGTGGTTCCATGATTTATTCACCTCAATTCAATCGAATGCGTGGATCAATGGCTGCATACGAAATATCTGCTAATAAATTACCTACTAAAATTGATAGTGCAGCGATTAAATTTATCGCCATAATGACGGGATAATCGCGATTTTGAATTGACGACATAAACAATGTACCTAACCCCGGATAGTTAAACACCGTCTCCGTAATAATTGCACCGCCTAACAATGTCCCAAACTCAAAACCAAGCAAAGTTACAATTGGAATGATTGCATTACGTAACGTATGCTTGTACAATACCGTTTTCTCACTAAGACCTTTTGCTCGTGCGGTTCGAATATAGTCACTACCCAGTACATCTAGCATTTCCGAACGCATGTAACGCATATAAGTCGCTGTTCCTGATAAACCAAGTGTTATACCAGGTAAAATTAAATGCTGGATACGGCTTATGAACGCTTCCACGCCTGTTAAATCAATTGAACCCATCGATCCTTGTGTTGGTAACCAACCGAGACTGAATGAAAACACATAAATTCCTAATAATGCTGCAAAGAAATTCGGTGTGGCTAGCCCAAGAAAAGCAAACGCTGTCCCACCATAATCAAACATAGAGTATTTATTCCGTGCTGAATACATCCCGATAGGAATAGAGACAACTAGCGTTATCACTAGTGCAAAAAGCGCTAAGTACAATGTATTATCTACACGTTCCAGTATTAACTCACTAACAGAAAGACCTTTAAAATGCATCGACATCCCTAAGTCTCCAACCACCATATGGCTCAACCAGTTCCAATATTGTACATGAACTGGATCATTCAAACCTAACGCATCACGTCGCTCTTCGAGTGCTTCGGGAGAAATATTTGGATCAGGAATTTCCCCACTCAGTACATCTCCAGGCGCTAAGTATGAAAATAAAAAGACAATCACCGTCACCACAAACACAAGTGGAATAAATTGCAACACACGTCTTATGATATACTTTAGCAATGGTAGCACCGACCTTTCTACAATACTAAAAAGAAAGCAGTGCCGCACCTATTCACGGCGCCACTTTCTTCGTCTCGTACAATCATTCTTATTTCATGAAATACCATTCATGCATATCTTCCAAAGCACTTCCCGGCATCACTTTAATTCCTTGCAGCTTCTTCGTGTACACATGAATATCACTTTCAGAATACAATGGACTCGCATAAGCGCTATCAATGAACAACTGCGCCCATTTCATATACACTTCGGCCCGGTATTCTTGATTGTTGAACGCTTTTTCTGGATCAACACCATCTTTTAACAGTTGTTCATGATCTTCATTCATGAAACGCGCATAGTTGTACGCTGCTGTTCCACCATACAGTGAAGCTGGATCAGGATCACCTGTGCCAAGACTCCACCCCGCTAAAAACATATCCAAGTCCGCACCATTCTTTTCAACGCGATCAAAGTATACTTTTGTGTCTTGCGGCGCTTGTAAATCCACCTTAATTCCGATTGCTTGAATTTGTTCTTGAATAATCGGCGCCGACTTTTCCCTAACAGGATTTCCTGTTGGGTAATCTAAATTCAATGCAAACTCATTCCCATCCAGATCTTCAACAAAGCCGTCCCCATTGGTGTCTTTATACCCTGCATCGGCAAGCAATTGTTTTGCTTTCTCAGGATCATAGTCTAGACCTTGAACGGCATCCGGGTTATACGCCCATGATTTTTCAGGAAAAGGCGCATCTAGTACGGTTCCATAACCACGCAACAAACCGTCTACAAGCCCTTGACGATCAATTGCATGCATTACGGCTTGACGTAGCTTTACATCTTGAACTTTTTTATTAGGCTTCCATGTACTCGGGTCATTCAAACCTTCTTCTGGACCATGATTGATTTTGAACGTTAAGTGCTGATAGCCAAACCCTGGCTCCGTCGTAACAACAAAATCTTTATTTTGTTCCATTACTTCCGCATCAGCTGCTGGAAATTGCTCAGGGAAAAAGTCTAACTCCCCTTGTTCTAACATCCCGGCAACTAAATCTGCCGTTACCACTTTCCATGTCACTGAATCAAGTTTTGGTGCCCCTTGCCAATAATCTTTATTGGCTTTTAATACATATTGTTCATCAGCAATCATCTCAGATAACTGGAATGGTCCTGTACCAACAATTTCTCCTGGTCGAATTGAAGCGTCATGTTTTGACATATCGGCAACTTCCACATCCCCAAACACATGCTCTGGGACAATCGGAAAGTTCACATCACGTAAAACTTTTACGTTTGGCTCTTCATAAGTAAACTTGACTGTAAAATCATCAATTTTTTCTACCCCAGCTAATTCGTCAGATTGCCCGCTATTATATGCCTCATACCCAACTAGTTCAGCAGTATAGTACCCGTACGCCCCACCGGCAGCCGTATAATCCGGATGAGCAAGCACTTCATACGTAAACACGACATCATCAGCCGTGAATTGCTCACCGTCATGCCAGTACACATCGTCGCGTAACGACAATGTGATCGAACGATTATCATCGCTGAATTCCCATTCTGTTGCGAGATGTGGTTCGAATTCCAACTCTTCATTTTGCTCTAGTAAACCCTCAAACATCCTTTCGTGAATCCGACTATCATACGATGATGTTGAGAAAAGCGGATTGAACTGGTTCTCAGGTTTAGAGGTCATCCCGAGGTTCACATTCCCTCCTTCAACCTCTTTCCCTTTATCATCATTCTTTCCCGTGTTATCACTTGCAGCATCATCTGAAGAACATCCGACCAACAAAACACTTAAACATGCAGCTGATATTAAAAAAGAATACAATGGCTTTTTCTTCAACTTGCAACCCCCCTATATTTTGGAAAAATCATGTCATTGAAAACGATTCGTGTAAGGATCCAGCGACCACCTCCTTTAAGTGATGAAAACGCTTAACTTACTTCTTCCGTTTTCACAGTTCCATCCACATTCGTATACAAATGACAAGCCGTAAAATGTTCCGGTTTCACCTCGACCATTTGTGGTCGTTCTTCTTTACAGCGTTCATACGCATGTGGACAACGCGTATGAAAAGCGCACCCTTTAGGTGGGCTTGCTGCGCTTGGTAACTCTCCTTCTAATGCGACCTTTTCACGCTTTCTAGTCACATCTGTCGACGGCACTGCTTGAATTAAAGCTGTTGTGTATGGATGAAGTGGTTGTTCGTACATGTCCTTTTTCCGTGCAATCTCAACGATACGACCTAAATACATGACAGCGACTCGGTCACTAATATGTTTGACAACACTTAAGTCGTGAGCAATAAACATATATGTCAGCTTAAATTGCTCTTGCAAATCTTTCATTAAATTTAATACTTGTGACTGAATAGAAACATCTAGTGCCGATACTGGTTCATCACCAATAATGAAGCGTGGATTCGTACTTAACGCCCGTGCAATACCGATGCGTTGCCGTTGACCCCCGGAAAATTCATGCGGATATTTGTTGTATGATTGCACTGGCAAGCCAACCGTTTCTAACAACTCTTCAGCCCGTTTACGTCGTTCAGCCTTATTTGTCACTGTTCTATGCACAAGCATCGGCTCTTCTAACAATTCACCAATACTCATGCGCGGATTGAGCGACGCATAAGGGTCTTGAAACACCATTTGCATCTCGCGTCGATAAGGACGAAACTTTCTTTTTGAGAGCGCTGATAAATTGTTTCCGTCAAAATGCACGTCACCTTCTGTCGGTGTTTGCAATTGTAAAAGCATCCGTCCAAGTGTTGATTTTCCCGAGCCAGATTCACCAACAATACCAAGGCACTCACCTTCGTATACATTCAAAGAAACATCGTCAACAGCCTTTACATATCCAACTGTACGTTTCACAATCCCACTTTTAATCGGAAAATACATTTTTAAATGATTTGCTTCCACTAATACTTTTTTTGTCATACGCCCACCCCCGGCTCTAACAAAGATAAATCCGCTTTCAAACTTGCTTCTTTATAGAGAAAACAACGCACCGCTCGTGTTGATGAAACTTGCACAAGTTCAGGCGCCTCGTGACGACACCGCTCTGTGGCCAGTTGACAACGCGGAGCAAAACGGCAACCTCCCGGAAAATTATGTGCCGCTGGAACCATTCCACTAATTGCTTCCAATCGCTCTTTGTCCTCTTCAATCTTGGGCATACTACTTAACAGCCCTTGCGTATATGGGTGCAGTGGTTTTGTAAATAAGTCATACACCGGAGACTCTTCAACAATTTGTCCGCCATACATCACAAGCACCCGTTCTGCTGTTTCAGCTACTACACCTAGGTCATGCGTAATGAGTAAAATAGAAGATTGAATTTCATCCCGTACACGTAACATTAAATCTAAAATTTGTTGCTGTATTGTTACATCCAGCGCTGTTGTCGGTTCATCAGCGATAAGCAATTTCGGATCACACGACATTGCAATCGCAATCATGACCCGTTGTCGCATGCCACCTGACAGTTCATGCGGGTATGATTTCAAATTTTCCTCTGCCCGTCCAAAACCGACAAGTTGCAGCAACTCTATTGCCCGCACTTCCGCTTCCTTCTTTGACATTTTTTTGTGTTTTCGCAACGTTTCCATAATCTGATTACCAATTGTATAGACCGGGTTCAGCGACGTCATTGGCTCTTGAAAAATCATCGCCATTTTCTGTCCACGTACTTTTGATAATTGCCTTTCTGAAAGGTCGGTTAATTCTTCACCATCTAAACGAATAGATCCATTAACTTCCCCCGCGTCATCAACCAAACCCATAATTGATAAAGATGTCATACTTTTTCCGCTACCAGACTCTCCAACTAGCGCTACAACTTCTCCTTCACGCACTTCAAAACTAACACCATCTACAGCTTTAACAACCTTGTCTTTGTTTATGTGAAAATAGGTTTTTACATCTGTCACTTCCAGTAACGGCGTCACTCCTCTTCCTCCTTTGCAACACTAACAAAAAAACGATTTTTCTAATTATATCATGCATAGCAGAATGGTTGTCAAGAATTTTTAGCGATTTACTTAGAGTTTCTTTCGACATTTTTCGATATTTCGATATAAATGAAAACATATTCCCAACCCAACCCCCACGCCAAACTTTTAAAAAGCATTCATTTTACCCGGTACAAGTTGAAATTGCTCCGGTGTCACTGTCGCAGCTTCCCTATTTTAACATGGTTGCTCTTCCTACTTTTTTTATGCAGACTGTGAACACTGATGTATACATTCGTCAAGATAGGTCGCATTCCCCCCTTCTCTTAAAACAAGAAAACGCAAAAAACCTCTTCTGCCAACAGGCAAAAGAGGTTCGTTGATTACTTTTACATCGTATGAATCGGCGTACCCATTGCTACTTCTGCCGCTTCCATCGTAATTTCTCCAAGTGATGGATGCGCATGAATGGTTAGCGCAACATCTTCTGCTGTCATCCCTGCTTCAATGGCAAGACCTAATTCAGCAATCATATCAGAAGCACTTGGGCCAACGATTTGCGCACCAACAATGAGTCCATCTGACTTGCGTGTCACAAGCTTCATAAAGCCTTCTGCATCATTTAAAGAGAGGGCACGGCCGTTGGCGGCGAATGGGAACTTCGCTGCTTTCACATCATAGCCAGCTTCTTTCGCTTCTTTCTCAGTGTAACCAACTGTCGCAATTTCTGGCTCCGAGAAGCAGACAGCTGGGATTGCTAAATAGTCGACTTCAGATGGCTCACCACTAATTGCTTCTGCCGCAACTTTTGCTTCATAAGAAGCTTTATGGGCCAGTGCAGGGCCTGCAACGATGTCACCGATCGCAAAAATATTTTTGACGCTCGTTCGGCATTGCTTATCAACTTTAACGAGTCCACGCTCATCCATTTCCACGCCAATGCCTTCAAGACCAATCTCTTCTGTGTTAGGTTTACGACCGACCGTGACAAGCACATAGTCTGCCTCAATTTCTTTCGTTTCACCTTTCACATCGACGGTCACTTTCACACCCTCGTCGGTCTGTTCCACACCTTTCGCCATCGCTTCAGTATGGAAAGAAACACCATTTTTCTTAAGTTTCTTCTCGACAAGTTTCGCCATTTGCTTCTCAAAGCCTGGCAAAATTTGTTTTGAGCCTTCTAACACAACGACTTCTGTACCTAAATTTGCATAAACACCTGTCAGTTCAATCCCGATATAACCGCCACCGATGACGATCATTTTCTTCGGGATTTCCTTTAGTGCAAGTGCGCCTGTAGAATCAATGACGCGTCCTTTGAACTTAAACGTCGGGATTTCAATCGGTGTTGAACCCGTCGCAATGATACAATGTTTAAATTTGTATGTGCTTGAGTTTTTCTCATCCATAATTTTTACGGAGTCTTCTCCCGAGAAATACGCTTCTCCTTGGATAACTTCAACTTTGTTTCCTTTAAGCAATGCGCTAACGCCGCCAGTAAGCTTCTGTACAATCGAATCTTTCCAAGTTTGTACTTTTTCAAAGTTAATCTTTACATCAGACGTCTCAATCCCCATATCCGCTGATGATTTAGCAAGGTGAGCACGGTGACCAGCTTGAATCAATGCTTTTGACGGGATACACCCGACATTTAAACATACGCCACCGACATTTCCTTTTTCTACAAGTGTTACTTTTTGTCCAAGTTGTGCTGCACGAATGGCAGCGACATAACCACCTGGGCCCGCACCAATGACGAGCGTGTCTACTTCTTGAGCGAAATCTCCAACAACCATTTTCTTACCCCTCCATCAACAGTAATTGTGGGTCATTTAGCAAACGCTTAATATGATTGAGCGCATTTTGTGCAGTCACACCATCAATTAGACGGTGATCATAGCTGAGTGAAAGGGCCATCATTGTGCCAACAACAATCTCGCCATCGCGCACAACTGGCTTCTCCTCAATCCGGCCAATCCCAAGAATCATCACTTCTGGATGGTTGATGACTGGTGTGAACCATTGTCCGCTGGCAGAACCAAGATTGGAAATCGTTGCTGACCCGCCACTCATATCTGCACTAGTGAGCTTTCCATTGCGTGCTTTTGTTGCTAAAGCATTGATGTCATCGGCTAGTGTAAAGATCGACTTCCGGTCTGCTTCTTTGACGACCGGCACAACAAGTCCTTGGTCTGTATCGGCAGCAATCCCAATGTTAAAGTACTTTTTATAAACAATTTCCCCTGCTTCATCATCAATCGACGCATTTAAAGCTGGGTATTTACGGATGGCCGATGTTAAAGCTTTTACTACATAAGGTAAGTAAGTAAGCTTTGTCCCTTGGTCCGCTCCAATTTGTTTATATTGCTTACGATGAGCAACAAGCGCCGTCACATCGACTTCATCTAGGTGCGTCACATGAGGTGCTGTTTGCTTCGATTTGACCATCGCTTTCGCAATCGCTTTACGAATCCCTTTCAGCGGTACGCGTTCCTCTTGTAATGCACCTTCACCCGCAGGAATCGTAGCTTTGGTGCCTGATTCTGGCTGTTCGGTTTGTGTTTCGACCGGTTGTTCTGATGCAACTGGTGTACTTTCTTGGTCGCCAGACAAGTACGCATCAACGTCTGCTTTTAGCACGCGACCGTTTTTACCAGACCCTGTCACTGCCGACAATGCCACACCTTTTTCACGGGCATATTTACGCACAGACGGCATCGCAATCGCCCGTCCACCGTCCTCACTAGCAGGTGCTTCTGTTGGTGCAGACGCAGGTGTTTCTTTTGTTTCTACCGGCGCTGACTCTGCCGCAGGCGTAGTCTCTTCTGCTACCGCTTCACCTGTGCCATCATCAATCGTTAAAATGACGTCACCAACATAACTCACTGTCCCCTCAGGAACTTTTACTTCAAGCACTTTTCCATCAACAGGGGATGGCAACTCGACAACCGATTTATCATTTTGTACTTCAAGTAAAATGTCGTCCTCTTTTACTTCATCGCCTGCTTTTACAAACCACTTTACAATTTCACCTTCGTGGATACCCTCACCCACTTCAGGCAATTTATATTCATATGCCAAAGCTAAGACGCCTCCTTTATTATAACGCTAACTCACTTACCTTTCCAGACTAGATACTGCACCCACCCCAATAAAGATCGGGATGGGTAAGCTGAGCGATTCTCCTAAAAGAATCTCACTTAGAAATTTACAACCTCTTTCACTTTGTCAACGATAATACCCGGGTTTGGCAACCAGTCGTCTTCAACCGCTGCAAATGGATACACTGTATCTGGAGAAGCAATACGTAATACCGGTGCTTCTAGCGACAAAATTGCTCGCTCCGTAATTTCAGCCACAACATTGGCAGCAATACCTGCTTGTTTTTGAGCTTCTTGGACAACAATCGCTCGGTTCGTTTTCTCCACCGATTTCACAACAGTTTCCACATCAAATGGGCTAATCGTCATTAAATCAATGACCTCTGCGTCGATGCCCTCTTCTGCTAGTTGCTCAGCAGCTTTTAACGATGCTTGTACCATCGCCCCATAGGCAACGATTGTTACATCTTTTCCTTCGCGCTTAATATCTGCTTTTCCAAGTTCAATCGTATATTCTTCCTCTGGTACTTCTTGGCGGAAAGAACGATATAATTTCATATGCTCAAGGAAAACAACTGGATCATTGTCACGGATTGCGGAAATGAGTAGTCCTTTTGCGTCATATGGATTAGACGGAATGACGACTTTCAAACCTGGTGTTTGTGCCATGAGTCCCTCTAATGAATCAGCATGCATTTCTGGTGTTTTTACACCCCCACCAAAAGGCGAACGGATCGTCACGGGCATTGTTTGTTTATTTCCTGAACGAAAGCGCCAACGCGACATTTGTCCTGCAATTGAATCAAACACTTCAAACACAAAACCAAAAAACTGGATCTCCATCACTGGACGGTGCTGCGTCAATGCAAGACCAATCGCTAGACCACCGATACCTGACTCTGCAAGTGGCGTATCAAACACGCGATCTTCCCCAAATTCTTTTTGCAAGTTTTCCGTTACCCGGAATACCCCGCCGTTTTGCCCGACGTCTTCCCCAAAAACAAGCACGTCTTCATTATTTTTAAGCTCATTACGCATTGCATCTGTAATCGCTTGTGCCATTGTCCAATTACCCATCGGTTACTTCGACTCCTTTGCCGTATACTCTTCTAATTGCTCGCGAATGTTTACCGGCGGCTTTTCAAACATAAAGCCAAGCAAATCGGTCACCTTTTGTTTTGGCGTCTTATCCGCCTCTTTAATCGCTTGCTTAATTTCTTCTTTTGCCGTTTCAACAACCTCATTCTCACGCTCTTCACTCCACAGTCCTTTTCCTTCAAGGAACTTACGGAAACGAATCAATGGATCTTTTTTCGCCCATTCATCATCTTCTTGTTGTGTACGATAACGTGTCGGATCATCACCGGCCATCGTATGCGCCCCGTAACGGTATGTGAGCATCTCGATTAACGTTGGACCCTCACCAGCTAACGCACGCGCACGCGCATCTGATGTCGCTTTATAAACAGCAAGTACATCCATGCCGTCCACTTGAATGCCTTCAATTCCTGCGGCAACTGCTTTTTGGGCAATCGTTTTTGCCGCTGATTGCTTTTCAACTGGCACGGAAATGGCAAAACGGTTATTTTGCACAACGAAGATGGCAGGCGCATTGTACGCACCAGCAAAGTTCATCCCTTCATAGAAATCACCTTGTGACGCACCGCCGTCTCCTGTATAAGTGATCGCAACATTATCTTTCTTTTTCCGCTTCAGTCCAAGTGCCACACCTGCTGCTTGAACAATTTGCGCCCCAATAATGATTTGAGGTACAGCAATATTTAAGCCTTCTGGGAACTGACTTCCAGCAAAATGACCACGTGACCAAAGAAATGCTTGATACAACGGGAGTCCGTGGAAAACAATTTGGGGAATATCGCGATAACCAGGCAAAATCCAATCTTCTTTATCTAATGCAAAATGTGAACCGAGCATAGAGGCTTCTTGACCTGCAGTTGGCGCATAAAAACCGAGCCGTCCTTGACGATTTAAAGAAATCGCCCGTTGATCCCAAATACGCGTGTATACCATCCGACGCATGATTTCTTGTAATTGCTCATCGCTTAAATCAGGCATTGCTGATTCATTGACGACAGTACCTTCCTCGTTTAAAATCTGGAAGGTTTCAAAATGCTCTTCGACTTGCTCGATTGTTTTCGTACTCAATTTATCCACCAATCCTTTCTAAAAATACAACAAAGTTCGTAAAACATTTCCCTCAATAATAAGTGACACAGGCCGATATTTGTTGTCATCTTCCTTAGCATGTCCAAGCGTGCCGTATTTTAGCATTCCGGAATACACAAAATATAAAACATAAAACAGCTTACTTTCGTTCCTCTCTGCTGTTCCATTTGCTTCATCCGAAAAATGATACAACCCACCTTTCCTTGTAAGTCTACATGATGAGGAAGGTTAGCGTCAATCCTTTTGTTTCAATTAATTTTTCTGTAATAAAACAAATGTATTAACCAATCACTGTTATACAATAACAAAATCCCAGACTAATACAGAAGACCTTTCTGCTACTGCATGATTTTGTAC
Organism: Bacillus sp. FSL W7-1360; assembly: GCF_038592975.1. NCBI lineage: Bacteria > Bacillati > Bacillota > Bacilli > Caryophanales > Bacillaceae > Bacillus > Bacillus sp. FSL W7-1360. The sequence goes on from NZ_CP151950.1 coordinate 1,396,627, forward strand.
AAATTTTTCTTCTCTTCATTGTATGTATCCGTCTGCTCATTAAAACGGTCAGTCAACTGACTCACTTCTTCGTATGCCCCTGCTACCTTCTCAACCTGCACCTGAAACATTTCCAGAGATACCTCTTCTTCTTGAAGCAAATGATATAATTTCTCCGTTAAATCTAAAAATGATCCATATGTCTCATGCAATGACATATATAAGTCATATCGTTTTTCCATTGCTTCACGTACTTTTTCTGCCTGTACAACAAGTTGTTCCTCATTTAATTCCTTAAACAACGGCACTGCTTGTTCAAATACCTCATAACCTTTTTCTACACTTTCTTTTTCTTTTTCAACTAACTCACGGCGTTTTTGGACAGATTGAACGGCTTGATCCGCTAAAAAAACCGATTGATCGTATTGTTGTTGTTCTAACGCCAACAATTCTTCATACAGTTTCGTCTCTGCCTCCTCCGCTTCTTTTAACAATTGTTGCTGTTCTTGAAAAACTTGTTCTTCACGGGCAGCATCATCTAAATACCGTTGGACTTTCTCCTTTGTCGTTCCACATCCGCTAATAAAGAGTATAAGAAAACAAAATCCCAACATAAACCATCGACTCTTTGCCATGCGACATCTCCTTTAAGTACTTATTCATTCCCCTTCTACGATATCGAACAACGGAACATTTCGCAAGCAACCCATTTTAAATCATTTCTCTTGTCCCAAAGGATTTTTATTTTAAAAATAGGCGAAAGACCACACACCATCCGGGCACTTGCATATGGTATGTATTGAATCGCATATTTTTTAGCGGTCAGAAAAAGAAGGAGGAATTGTTATGTACGGATATGGATATGATCAGTACCAGTACTGTGATCCTTGTGCCGGGTCTGGATACGGCAGCGGCGGTGGCAAAGGATTTGCTTTAATCGTCGTGCTCTTCATCCTGCTTATCATTGTCGGTGCTTCACAGTTCGGAGATAAAAAAGGCGCAGCCAGCCCTGCGGCATCCTCTGACTGCAAATGCCAATAAGCTCGTATAAAGGGAGGCATTTTTTTAGCCTCCCTTTTCCCTTGCAGAAAAGAATGAATATGCTTAAACTAATGGAAGAGAAGATAAGAGGTGATTACATATGCTGACAATGGAACACATCGTCCGTGAAGGAGACCCTGTTTTAAGAAAAGTTGCCAGTCCAGTCGAGCTACCGCTCGATGCAGAAGATACACAAACCCTTCTATCCATGTTAACGTTTCTAAAAAACAGTCAAGATCCAGACATAGCAAAACAATATCACTTGCGTCCAGGTGTCGGCTTAGCTGCACCACAAATCGGGATTTCAAAACGATTATTTGCCGTTCATGCTACTGATGAGAATGGGAAATTACACAGTTTTGGCCTCGCAAATCCAAAAGTGATACGGCATTCGGTTGAAACAACAGAACTTGAAACAGGAGAAGGTTGTTTATCCGTTGACCGTGAAATTGAAGGACGTGTCCCCCGATATGCCCGTATCACAGTAAAAGGCACGACTCATGAAGGAGAAGAAATCACGCTACGCCTGCGTGGGTTTATTTCGATTGTCTTTCAACATGAGCTGGATCATTTAGACGGCATTATGTTTTACGATCGAATTGAGGACTTAACGGACCCTCATAAAAAACCTCTTCCGGGTCATGCGCTTTAATGTTTTACCCAGTATTATCCTCGTTTTTTTCATCGTTTACTACACACACTACGTGATAACGAACGATGAAAAAGGAGGGTCACATTCATGCTAAGAAAATGGCGCCGACGTCTCTTAAAAGGATTTGAGCAATTGTTACCAAAATCGTTATACTTACGCGTATAATGGCAACGCGCTTGTAAAAATGCAGGGCTGACACCGTTCAGGTATCAGTCCTCCGCTAATTTTTCAGTAAACAATGTATCAAAAATATATGCTTTCCGCTATAATGTAGGAAAGAATGATTTAAAAAGGAGAGAATGTGCATGATCTTTAAAGTTCATTATCAACCGGATACCATTCAAGCACCCGTTCGGGAGAAGACACGTGCGTTATACATAGAAGCAGGAAGTGAAACTGCTGTAAGACAAGCACTCGGTCCGAAAGGGTATAACATTGAATCGATCATCAAACTTTCTGATGCATACTTAGCATATGAACAGGAACATGCAAAGTATGAGATTGTGAGTGTGTAACGTGAAACATGTGAAAAATAATCAAACGGCTATTTTTGCCCTTGGTGGGCTCGGTGAGATTGGGAAAAACACGTATGGCATCCAGTTCCAAGACGAAATCATTTTAATTGATGCGGGCATTATGTTCCCAGAAGATGAGTTGCTCGGAATTGACTATGTTATTCCAGACTATACTTATTTGCAAGAAAACCAAGAGAAAATTAAAGGACTATTCATTACACATGGTCATGAAGATCATATTGGTGGTATTCCTTACTTATTACGTCAATTAAATATTGATGTATATGGCGGTAAACTAGCGCTCGGTCTATTGCGCGGTAAACTAGAAGAGCATAAATTATTACGTCAAACAACGTTGCATGAAGTAAGCGAAGATGATGTCATCAAATTTACAAAAACATCTGTCTCTTTTTTCCGGACAACTCACAGTATTCCTGATTCTTACGGAATTGTTGTAAAGACCCCACCTGGAAATATCGTTCATACAGGTGATTTTAAGTTTGACTTTACCCCAGTAGGCGAACCCGCTGACTTAACAAAGATGGCAAAAATAGGTGAAGAAGGTGTACTCTGCCTACTCTCTGACAGCACAAATAGTGAAATCCCTGACTTCACAATGTCGGAGCGCAAAGTCGGGGAAAGCATCGATACAATCTTTGGAAAAGTGGACGGTCGAATCATTTTTGCTACATTTTCATCAAACATTCATCGCCTGCAACAAGTTGTGGAATCCTCTAAGAAGCACGGCAGAAAAATATGCGTGTTCGGTCGCAGCATGGAAAAAGCGCTTTCGATTGGTCAAGAACTAGGCTACATCCAAGCACCACCAAGTATATTCATTGAACCTGGACATTTAAAACGGGTACCTGAAAACGAAGTCACCATTCTTTGCACAGGCAGCCAAGGAGAGCCCATGGCTGCATTATCACGCATCGCCTCTGGGACACACAGACAAATCCAAATCATTCCTGGCGACACAGTGATTTTCTCTTCATCTCCTATACCTGGTAACACACTGAGTGTCGGAAAGACCATTAACCAACTCTACCGCCTTGGAGCCAATGTCATTCACGGCTCGCTTAACAATATTCACACATCGGGACATGGGGGGCAGGAAGAGCAAAAGTTAATGATTCGACTCATGAACCCACAGTACTTCATGCCGATTCACGGTGAATACCGTATGCTCAAAAACCACGTCAAATTAGCCGTAGACTGTGACGTCAAAGAAGAAAACTGCTTTGTAATGGATAATGGCGATGTATTAGCGGTACACCCAGAAGAAGCCAGTGTCTCTAGTAAGATTCCTTCTGGTTCTGTTTATGTTGATGGCAGCGGTGTTGGCGATATTGGCAACATTGTCTTACGTGATCGCCGCATCTTGTCTGAAGAAGGTCTTGTCATAGTCGTTGTCAACCTGAACATGAAAGCATTTAAAATAATGTCTGGACCAGACATTATTTCTCGCGGCTTTGTATACATGCGTGAATCAGGTGATCTGATTCATGAAGCGCAAAAATTACTCGCGAAACATTTACAACAGGTCATGAAGCAAAGAACTTCTCAATGGGCTGAGATTAAACAAGAGATATCTGACCTACTTGGTCCTTTCTTGTACGAACGGACCAAACGAAAACCAATGATTTTACCTATCATTATGGAAGTATAAACACATAAAAAAGAAGGCGATAGTTAGCCTTCTTTTTTATGTGCGATTGCTTGTTCTAACTGATAGACATCTTTTGTTAGACCGAGGACAACCAGGATGTCACCTTTTTTGATAACTTCTGTCATCGGTGGTGAAGGAAAAAATGTCCCATTACGACACACAGCTACAACGGCGCAATGGTACTTTCTCCGTAGTTCCAATGCGCCAATTGTGCCTCCGCATTTGTGTTCATCGACTGTCATTTCCATGACACTAAGCTGTCCTGAGAGTTCAGCATAATCAATGATGTTCTTTGACATTAAATTATGAGCAAGACGTGTACCCATGTCACGCTCTGGATGTAAAACGCGGTCAGCTCCTATTTTCGTTAGCACTCTTGCATGATAGTCATTTTGTGCTTTAACAGAAATATCAGGAACACCCAACTCGCTCAGTAACAACGTTGTCAAAATACTCGCTTCGATGTCATTACCAATCGCAACAATCACATGCGTATACTCGTGAACACCTAATTCCTTCAGTACTTTCTCATCCGTTGCATCAGCTACAACTGAAGACGTAACATGCTCACGAAATGCTTCAATTTTAGCATCATCTCGGTCAATCGCTAAAACTTCCGCTCCTTGCCTCATTAATTCTTGTGTTACACTTCCACCAAACCTACCCAACCCAATGACAACAAACGGTCGTCTCATCATTTCCTCCAACCGCAAAGAGGACAAAAGGATTTACGTACATTCCAAGTATTTACTTGTCTTCTTTCACACCTAAAACACGATTGACACGTTTTGTCAGCATCTTCATGCCTCCACCGCCTGCTTGAAAATGACGTAGTTGCCCTTCGCGGTCAAAAACATAATATGCAGGAACGTACTCATTCTCCAATGCATCGGTCAATTTATGGTCATTATCCACAAAAATAGGCTGCGTAATATCATGTTCGGCAGCCACACGCTTCACTTCATCAAGATCCAAATCTTTTTCAGACCGAGGCATGTGCACTGCAACAACATGCAATTTGTCACTGTACTCATCGCGAAAATTATTGACATCGGGCATTGCTTCTTTACACAATCCGCAACTAATGGACCAAAAGTGAATCAATGTTGGTTTATTACCGACAAGGTCTTCCCTCTTCACTTCTCCATTTAACCAAGTCGTTGCACCTGTTAGTTCTGGCATCGGTGACCGTAATTTTAACGGCATGTCTTTTCCCCCTTATCAAATGAAAGTGAGAGGACTAACGACATTTCACGTTAGCCCTCTTTAAACATACAATTTATAGCGTTGCTTGTCCAGGCTTCCAGTTTGCCGGGCATAAACCGCCTGTTTGCAATGCTTGAAGCACTCGTAACGTTTCATCTACGTCACGGCCAATGTTGTTATGATTCACAACAGCATACATTAATTCACCTTCAGGACTAATAATGAACAGACCGCGAAGAGCAATTCCTTGTTCTTCAATGAGTACACCGTACTCGCGCGAAACTGCATGATTTGTGTCCGCTGCCAGTGGGTACTTCAACTCACCAAGACCATTGGCATCACGCGGTGTGTTGATCCAAGCCTTATGCGTATGAACTGTGTCTGTAGAAACACCGATCACTTCCGCATCAAGATCCTCAAACTCATCGTAACGGTCACTTAATGACGTAATTTCTGTTGGACATACAAACGTGAAATCCATCGGATAAAAGTAGAGCACTGTCCACTTATCGTTTTTCATATTTTCTTCGAGGCTTACTTTACCAAACTCTTTATTTGGCAGAACAGCCTCCATTTCAAATCGAGGTGCTTGCTTTGCAACCATACGCTTTTCTGTCATCGTCAAATTTCTCCCTTCAATGATGGTACACCCTCATTATATAAGGTTTCTAATTTATAGTCAATATTATATTAGAATTAGTTTAAACTAATTCTAATATTTCATTGCCTACACCTTTCATTATATCAAAAACCAAATGAGAATCGCTAGACATATGCATACTTCTATCTGCAGAATTTAGTTGTGAGGAATCAGACTCAAGGAAAGCATATATATGCTTTCCTTGAGTCCACTCATATTCCGGCTTCTTTCATCCCGTTACTATTCATGTCTTTTTTTGTCGCACTTCTATTGCCCCGACAGTTTTTATTTTCCTACTCCTTAATATAAACTTTTCCACCTGCCTGTTTAAATTGCTCTGCCTTTTCCGCCATTCCTTGTGCAATGGCTTCTTTCGTGTCCAACTTATGCTCACGCGCGTAGTTACGAATATCTTGCGAGATACGCATACTACAGAATTTCGGTCCACACATCGAGCAAAAATGCGCCGTTTTTGCCCCTTCTGCTGGCAATGTTTCATCATGAAACGACTCTGCGCGCTCTGGATCAAGCGACAAACGAAATTGATCACGCCAGCGGAATTCAAACCGTGCTTTTGATAACGCATGATCCCTCTTTGCTGCACCGGGATGTCCTTTCGCTAAATCCGCCGCATGTGCCGCAATTTTATACGTAATAACGCCTTCACGCACATCATCTTTATTCGGCAAGCCTAAATGCTCCTTCGGTGTCACATAACAAAGCATCGCCGTACCATACCAGCCGATCATTGCCGCACCAATTGCTGATGTAATATGATCGTACCCCGGTGCAATATCAGTCGTAAGCGGTCCGAGCGTATAAAACGGCGCTTCTTGGCAAATTTCTAGCTGCTTGTCCATATTTTCCTTGATTAAGTGCATCGGCACATGCCCCGGTCCTTCAATCATGACTTGTACGTCATGTTCCCATGCAATCTTTGTTAATTCCCCTAACGTTTCAAGCTCGGCAAACTGCGCTTCGTCGTTCGCATCGGCAATCGAACCTGGACGCAGCCCATCCCCCAACGAAAAAGCAATATCGTATTGCTTCATAATCTCGCAAATCTCTTCAAAGTGCGTATACAAAAAGCTTTCCTGGTGATGATACAAACACCATTGCGCCATAATTGAACCACCACGTGACACAATACCTGTCAATCGCTTTGCTGTCAGCGGCACATAACGCAACAATACACCCGCATGAATCGTGAAATAATCGACCCCTTGCTCTGCTTGCTCAATTAGCGTGTCCCGATACACTTCCCATGTTAAGTCTTCCGCAACACCATTTACTTTCTCTAACGCTTGATAAATTGGCACTGTGCCAACCGGTACCGCGGAATTACGAATGATCCATTCTCGTGTTGTATGAATGTTTTTTCCAGTTGACAAATCCATCATCGTGTCGGCACCCCAACGCGTTGCCCACGTCATCTTTTCTACTTCTTCAGCAATCGACGACGTGACCGCTGAGTTACCAATATTTGCATTGATTTTCACATGAAAATTGCGGCCAATAATCATCGGTTCCGATTCAGGATGATTGATATTGGACGGGATTATCGCCCGTCCTGCTGCAACCTCATCACGCACAAAAGCAGGATCCATATTTTCGCGAATCGCAATGAACTCCATTTCCGGTGTAATGATCCCGTGCCGCGCATAATGGAGCTGTGTGACATTCTTCCCTTTTTTCGCCCGCAATGGCTTCCGCTTCAATCCAGCAAATGCCGCGGGCTCTACAGGTTTTTGTGCACCAAAGCCATTATCTTCTGGTTTGACCCCTCGTCCTTCATACGCCTCCACATCATCACGCTCCAAAATCCACGAACGCCTTAATGCCGGTAAACCTTTCTCGACATCCACATCATACTCCGGATCAGTATACGGGCCACTTGTGTCATACACACGAACAGGATCATTTTCTTCGTCGCCAAATGAACCTGTCGTTGGACTCAATTCAATTTCACGCATTGGCACTTGGATATCCGGTCGCGACCCTTCCACATACACTTTCTTGCTCCCCGAAAAATTTTTCATAATTGACAACATGTCATTCGTTACAGCTGGTGTTTGTTTCATACAACACATCTCCCCTTTTAGACTAAAAATAAAAGGACGAGACCTAGTACCACCACGAGGTAAAAAACATCAATAAAAAGCCGCAATCCTAGAAACGGACCCCGACTCATGTAAGAAGACACGTCTATTTATCACATCACAAGCTAGATAAACACGAGCTTGTAGATGATGTAGACATGATGTAAACTTCCCCACGCTGGTATGATCCAGATCAGGTCCAAAGGGTTTAGAAACCAATTCGTTTCCATCTCAGCCCCAGTAAGGTGGGCTCCCCTAGTTGTTGATAGGTTTATTATAACATAATGAGCGGCGGATGAAAGGGAAATAGATTTCGCAGTTTCATTCCACACACCGCAATATAAGACTCGTCATCGTCGTCAATGATTTCAATATAGTAGCATAGGTTTGACCTGGATATGATTCTAGTAAAATACCCGCATGAATTCGTACTTTTTGATTCATCTCCAATTTACAAAACATATGCTCCTCCCAGCATTGGGATGCTTAATATTGAAAGCGCTACCATATGATCCGAAACCAAAATATAAACAACACACCACGTCTTCATCATCATGATAAATTAATATAAACGACCGTGTCAACAGTAATTAATGAAATTTTCTCATCTAGTTAATACTGAAAACAGAAATTTCAAGGAGCTGCTCTAACAGCCCCCTGCTCACTTCCCTCTCAATTCCAAGAACCCCGTCATATGCCGAATCGCCACCTCAATCGCCTCTTCTTTTGGCGCAAGTCGCACATCATGTAAACCGTACGGGCTATCGACGCCGAGCCAAAACATCAAACCTGGTATTTCATTTAAAAAGTAGCCAAAATCTTCACCCGTCATTGCTTCAGTTGCCTCGTGATACGTCATCTGCGCTGCCGATTCGGTAAAGGAGCGAAAATCACTCACGAGTGTTGCATCATTGTGCACGCCGCAATAATTGGCCCCATAATCAATCATCATTTTGCATTCGAAAGCCGCTTCCACACCTTTTGTCAATGCTTCAATCCGCGCTTTCACCGTCTCCATTGCCTCTTCTGATAGTGTGCGGATCGTCCCCTCGATCCGCGCGGTCTCGGCAATGACATTTTGCTTCGTTCCACCTTGAATGACGCCAATCGTAACAACAGCGCTAGAGAGTGGGTCAATGTTTCGCGCGACAATTGTTTGTAATTGCGTCACAAAATGAGCAGCAGCGACGACCATGTCATTTGCTTTATGCGGGTAAGCCGCGTGCCCGCCTTGTCCATGAAAGTCGATAAATAGCTCAGACGTGTGCGCAAAAAGCAAACCCGGTTTCGTCGACACCGTCCCGACTGGCAATGTTGGATCAATATGCAGCGCATACATTTCATCTGGCCAGCAGTCTTTTAGCACACCTTCTTCGAGCATCGGTTTTGCGCCACCGGGCCCTTCTTCTGCTGGTTGAAAAATAAAAACGAGCTGACACGGTGGTTCTACTTCACTAAAGTGCGCTAAGATCCCAAGCGCGATCGTCATATGGAAATCATGTCCACATGCGTGCATCGTCCCTTTATGGATCGAAGCAAATTCGTAGCCTGTCTCCTCAGGTAACGGCAAACCGTCCATATCCGCACGATAAGCGACCGTATACGCTGACTTTCCGCGAACACGGACAATGACTCCCGTTTTCCACGTCTGCACAGTCAAATGAGTTTGTGGCATGTTAGCAATCGTATCCAAGATGAGTTGCTGCGTTTTTACTTCACAAAAACCAAGCTCTGGAATACGGTGAAAAGCGCGTCTCAGTTTAATCCAGTCCAAACGATCCCCTCCTTTGCAACACCAAAGGGCTAGCAATGAGTAAATGCTAGCCCGATATCTTTCATACTATTCGTCCTCATTCAAGCGCCGTAATTCTTGACGGATCTCAGTTTTCCCTTTTGTCTTCTCATCAATTTCTTTCAACACGCGCGCTGGCATTCCCGCAACAACTGTACGCGGAGGTACATCTTCTGTCACGATTGCACCAGCGGCAACGACTGCGCCTTCACCGACTTTGACACCTTCTAAAATGACCGCATTGGCGCCAACAACTACACCATCTTCAATTCGAACCGGATCCGCAGAAGGTGGCTCAATCACACCTGCTAAGACAGCACCGGCTCCAATATGGCAATTTTTCCCGACTGTCGCCCGACCACCGAGTACCGCATTCATGTCAATCATCGTGCCATCACCAATAACCGAACCGATATTAACAGTAGCGCCCATCATGATGACCGCGCCTTTCCCAATTTCGACTTGGTCGCGAATAATGGCACCTGGCTCAATTCGTGCTTCAATGCCTTTTAAGTCAAGCAATGGGATCGCCGAATGGCGACGATCATTTTCAACCACATAGTCTTCAATTTGGTCGGCGTATTTTTCAAGTACCGCTTGTACATGCTGCCATTCACCAAAAACGACACCTGTCTTTGCTTCCAAGAAAGCTTGTACATCCGAGCCAAAATCAATGCCTGCAAGCTTCCCTTTCATATGTACCTTTACCGGTGTCTTTTTCTCCGCTTTCGATATAAATGAAATAATTTCATTTGCATTCATCATCTATATATCCCCCTCTAGTTTCTCCTTAGACTTTCATTATCCATCTTAAAAGGTTACGCGCTAAATTGCAATCGACGTTTTTTTAACGAGCTGAATCCCGCTCTTCTGTATGTTCTTTTTGGTGGAGGGCAATCGGACGCAATACGGACACGCCTTCTTCCGTTAAAATATCGAGCACAGCAAAATTAATCTCTTCTTTTATAGCGAGCCACTCCGTCCACGCAACGGTTTTTGTAAAATAATAAACAAAAATATTGTAACTAGATTCACCGAATGCATCAAAATGGACCATGACTGTGTCAGATACAACCCCTGGATGCGTCAAAATCACTTGACGAATCGCCTTAACTGACTGTTCTAACGCAGCACGCGTTGCATCTTGCCCAACACCAATCGTCATATCCACCCGGCGCATCCCCATCTCCGAGTAATTTGTAATGGCTTCATTCGATAATGTTTTATTTGGTACCGTCACAAGCGTATCCGCAAATGTTCGCACCCGCGTGCTGCGGAACGTAATATCTTCCACAACGCCTTCGACTGACGCGGTTTTGATCCAATCACCTTTTTTAAATGGCTTCTCGGTAATAATGACAATGCCACCAAAGAAATTTGCAACTGTCTCTTGGGCAGCTAAAGCAAACGCAAGTCCACCTAAACCAAGACCAGCCACAAACCCATTAATATCCACACCAAAACTGGCTAATACGGCAACAACGGTGAGAGCGATCACAGCAAAACGCAACACATTTGACACAAATGGGATGATCATATGCTCTTTAGCAACATTAAATTTTCGTTGCGCGAATGCCATAAACGTACCGTGGGTAGACACATACTCATAGAGACCCCAGCCTAACAAAATGATCAAGCTAGCCTTATAAATCGGATGACCTGTAACCACGATATGCATAGACCGCAAGGCAACATCTACACCAATAATAACAAAAAAAAGTCGCATTGGCTTCTTGTACGAAAGCAATAACTGTGTAAATAACGACACATGCGTCTTTTGAGAAAAAGCTAAGATAACTTTGAACACATAACGCGTAAATATTTTCCGAAACAATAAAAACAACAAAAAAATCCCGAGTGCCATGAGCAACTGGAGCCATGGTATACTCACTCCCCAACGAATGACACGATCGATCATTTCCATCGTCGTCCCCTCCTTCCCCTTACTTACTAAAACACGTTATTCACTCCTTTTAATCATATCACGAACCACCACTTTCAGCTATTGTAACAATAGTTGCAACCATTTCCCCATATGAGATGCATCAGATAATGGCTGTGTTGTGGTTGGTTTGCTGGAAAACAGATGCTGAACAGGTTTTTGGAATCGAACATGCGAGAACATTCGATACATATAAACAACAATACAGCTACATACTATACTCCAAATTGCTACTTGCTTCTTCCTCATCATCCTGTGCACTCCTTTTTCTCCTTTAAACGTTATTTTGTGCACTTTTCGACCGTTCAAATCCTGCAAATATTGGTTATCTTATCAAATTGGAGAACATCATAAAAGAAATATGTGAACAAATCATAAACAAATCGATATTTCACCACGCGCACACATTTTTCTGTTATATTTACATCGTGAATAAAAATAAAGGAGCTAAAAACATGAAACGTTTTTTTACTTTACTATTGCTAATTTTTATGAGTTCAGCTGTAACATTGCCGAACACCATGCTTGCCCATTCTCATTACAAATCTTCCACCCCAGCAGATGGTGATGTCCTTGAAGAAACTATAACTGAAATTACGATTACATTTGATGGCGCAATCGGCACAGGAGATGTCACAGTGACAGACGAAAAAACAGATGAAACGATGCCAGTTAATTCTGTTGTAACAGAAGGCAGTTCCATGACTGCAACACTTGAAAAACCACTTCCATCAGGGAACTACCATGTTACTTGGAAAAATGTCGGTGATGATACTCATGCAATTGAGGGTGAATTTTCTTTCGAGGTCGCAGCGACTGACGCGGTGGAAAATGAAGCCGCAGCTGAAGAAGCTGCCAAAAAAGAAAGTGAAAAACAACAAACAGAGAACAAGCCTGAAACCGAAAAACAAGAAACATCATCAAATACCATTCTGACCACTTCTGTTATTGGCGCGCTTATCTTCATTGGAGCATTGCTCTTGTTTGCTATATTACGGAAACGAAAGTAATATGTACAAAAACGACAGTGTCGCCGCTGTCGTTTTCTTTTCATGACAATCATCATCTATTAGAAGCGCAGGACAAAAACCCATTTTGTTTTCATAATATTAACACATTCGTAATGATATTAGGTATCGTAGCGCGTTACAAACGAAGCGATTTAAACGTCTCGGGACCCGCAATCCCATCAACTTTCAAGCCATGCATTATTTGATAACGTCGAACCGCACCCGATGTTTTCGGACCATAAATGCCGTCTATCCCGTAGCTAGCTGCACTTCTATCTGGGTAAAAGTGACTTTTTACTAGCGCTGACTGTAATTCGCGGACGTCTTCTCCGCGCATGTATGGTGTTTGCAAGCGTAACACGCGACGAGGCTGTCGTACCTCATCTTCTTTACGGTCATTGGCACTAGTTAAATTCAGTGAGACAAGTGTTGCTGGTCCTGCAATTCCGTCTACTTTCAGCCCATTCATCATTTGGTAACGCCGAACTGCATCCTCAGTCTTTGGACCAAAAACACCGTCTACACCACCATTTGGCCCATGACGATCCGGATAAAAATTATTTCGCACAAGCGCTGACTGTAATTCGCGCACATCTTCTCCTCGCATATACGGTGTTTGTAAACGTAATACGCGAGGCGTTTCACTCCCTCCTCCGTCCGGTTGATCATCACCGACAGCATCACTCAATCCAAGTGAAGCAAATGTTTCTGCTCCAGCCACCCCATCAACCTTTAATCCATTCATGATTTGATAACGCCGAACTGCATTCTCAGTTTTTGGACCAAAAACGCCGTCTACACCACCATTTGGTCCATGACGATCCGGATAAAAATTGTTTCGCACAAGCGCTGACTGTAATTCGCGCACATCTTCTCCTCGCATATACGGTGTTTGTAGACGTAAAACACGACGTTGACCATCAGGCGGATCGTCCTGATCAGGTACCTCAGGTCGATCTGGTACATGAGGTTGTTCAAAATCAAGCTCGTCTGCCTCAGAAATTTGTTGCAAGAAACGAGGCCAATCATTTAATAGATTTGCTGGACACTGTTTCTTCGACCAACTGTGATGCGTTCTTACGTTTGCCAGCGGAATATTATGCGTTTCCATCAAATGTGCGATCAACTTCGCTGCATTGACGCGTGTTTGTGAGAAATTCCCGTCACGATTGACACATAATTCAATTCCAATACTGTTTCGATTCCCCTGTCCATTTCCATCACCTGCATGATAACCCGTCTCATTTAACGGCAAGTGCTGATAAATTGTGCGCCCTTGATCAACCGTGAAATGCCATGAAACGAGACGGCCCGTTGCTTTCACATATGCAGCGTGCCTTTCTGCATTCGCACCTACAGTTGTATTCCCCGTCTCATGAACTGTAATATAGCGTGGATTCATCACATATCCCGGTCGATTACTTCTTCCAACAGGAATAAAATCTTGAATGATCTCAAAAGATTCACCAACAGACATCACGTTCTCCTCCTCCATATTGATTTTAAAAAGAGCACCTACACGATTACTATATTCTCTCGTTATATAAACGGCACGGCCTTTAACCAAATATGTCATCATTCAGACGACAGTCAACGATCACCTAAGTCCAACTGCAGATATAGAACAACCATCTAAAATCATATTCGCCACTCCTCTATTTTCTTCCTTCTAAAAAAGGAATCACCGACATGCGGTGATCCCCTTCTTATTTCACGATTAGCAATGGTACTTCTACATACTTTGCGAGCTTATGACTGACACTACCAAGCACGAGCGTCTGCCACTCATTTCGTCCCCGGCTCCCAACAACAACACAGTCGTACGAATGTTCCTTCACATAATTTAAAATTGTTTTTGCCGGTGCACCATGTAAAAATACACTTTGTGCAGAAATTTGCTGCGCTGCCAAGTACGATAAGCTCTCAGCAAACATTTCTTTTCGTTTGGCATCCGCTGTCGTCGCATCACCGTGACGTAAAATATCTGCTTTCGATGTTTCACCGTCTATACAATATACCAAATCCATTTGTACTTGCGCACGATAAGGTCCGACCATTTGCACAGCCTGCTTCAATGCTCTCTTGGCATGAGCAGAACCATCTGTTGCCACCAACACTTTTTTAAACATACGTGCCTCGACCTCCGCTTCACTCGTCACATTTAATGTCCTGACTAATTGGATAAACCACCAATCTTACTTAACAATTTCGAGCTTTCGTCATTTAATCCTTTAAACTTGACGGAAACACCGTTTTGTGCAAATTTCATCTCTAACTTATCTAACGCACCAATCGCCGAGTCATCCCAAAGGTGTGAATGCGTTAGATCAAGCTCCACCACGTCGATTTTCTCAGCCACGTCAATTTGCGCCATAAAGTCTGTCACTGAAGCAAAGAACAACTGTCCGTGAACCGTGTAATAACGCGTCCCCCTCGTTTCATCCAGACGAGACTACACACGTACCTTCGACATTTTCACAGCAAAAAACACCATACTGAGCAAAATTCCAGCAAACACACCATAAGCTAAGTTATGCGAAATCACAACCATCGCTACAGTGACAACCATGACCAATGCATCCGTCCGTGGCACGCGGTGTAAATTCTTTAGTGACTGCCAATCAAATGTACTAATTGCCACCATAATCATGACACCTGCTAATGCTACCATCGGGATTTGAACAACGATGTTTCCGAGGACTAAAATAAGAAACATCAAGAAAACCCCTGCCACAAGTGATGACAAACGCCCTCTACCACCAGACTTCACATTAATGACCGACTGACCAATCATCGCACAACCAGCCATCCCACCAAAAAATCCAGTGACAATGTTCGCAATCCCTTGTCCGCGACTCTCTTGATCTTTATTGCTATCTGTATCTGTCATATCATCAACAATGTTTGCTGTGAGTAATGACTCTAGCAAACCGACAATTGCTAAAGCTAACGAATATGGGAAAATAATCCATAACGTTTCTAAGTTAAAGGGGATATTTGGTAATGCAAACATCGGCAATGATTGTGTTAATGCGCCCATATCACCAACGTTACGAATGCCAATATTAAAAAACAACACAATCGCTGTCACGACAATAATGGCTACAAGTGTCGATGGCACTGCTTTTGTCAAACGCGGGAATAAATAAATGATCGCGAGTGTCAACGCCACAAGTGCGTACATCATCCATGGTTCATCAATAAAATGATCAATTTGCGCCATGAAAATCAAAATCGCCAGTGCATTGACAAAGCCAACCATGACCGAACGCGGGACAAACTTCATCACCCGTGCCAACTTAAAGATCCCGAATAAAATTTGCAAAATCCCTGTTAAAATTGTTGCAGCGAGTAAATACTCTAGCCCGTGATCCGCCACGAGTGTCACCATGACTAGTGCCATAGCGCCAGTCGCCGCAGAAATCATTCCTGGTCGTCCACCAACAAATGCAATGACGACCGCGATACAAAATGATGCATATAATCCAACCATCGGATCAACACCCGCGATGATTGAAAACGCAATCGCTTCAGGAATCAATGCGAGTGCAACAACAATGCCTGCTAGCACATCTCCGCGCACATTGCCAAACCATTGTTGTTTCCAACTTGTACTACTTAATTGCATATTTCTCTCCAACTCCTTTTTCTTTATAAAATGCCATGACTTTTGACTCTCACAAAAGTCACTCTACTTCATAAAGAAATGTCTCTATTTTTGTTATGTATCCTCTTGATGGAAAAGAGACACGGAGTTTTCTATGTATCTGTGACTATGTTTTGACTGGAAAATAAGACTCAAATATTTTACCATAAGTGCTTAAATCTTGCAAGTTTCAAGAGAGGAAACCTTGTCGATACCCCACCCTAATTTGCTGTGATACACTTACACGATACGATTTATATTGCAATAACACTAAGGAAAGGAGTGCGAGACTATGATTCCCACATCTGTACTGACCGAAGCTGCAACACGCTTTTCTCTTGACCCTAAATCAATCGAGCCTTTAGGAGGATTTCATCAAAATGTCTTTCTCTATCCACTTCCTGAGCCAGGGGTTGTACTCAAATTTTCTCCAGTAACACAACTGATTGCCAGCAAGAGAGAAATCGCTTGGATACAACATCTCAAATCTTGTGGCCTCTCCCTCGCTTGTCCCATCCGTTCTCACGCAAATCATTGGATCGAATCGATTGAAACAGCGGAGCAACCATTCATCGTGACCGCCGCAGAAAAAGTCGCTGGCTCACCACCAAATATAATGCAAGAGTGGGAACCACACGCCGATTTATTTACACAATGGGGCGCATTTTTAGGTGCCATTCACCGCGAAACGCGCCAGTTTCATGTGCCAACAGAATTACCTGACTTCCCCAATTTTGACGAACATACATGGTGGCCTTCATTGACGCCTGATCGTGATGATCCGCTCTATTCTCATTGGGAGAAAATGTTAGACATCTTACAATCTTGGTCTCGCGATAAAAGAGACTACGGTGTGATCCATGGTGACCTTCACGCCCATAATTTTCATTGGCATAACGGGAAAATCACCGGCTTTGACTTCGGAGACGGAGAAAAACATTGGTACCTTTACGATTTAGCAATCGCGCTTTATCACACATTAGATGTGTTCCCACGTGAAGAGGTAGAGAAGCGGAATGCCCTGGCACACAATTTGTGGGAGGGACTACGTACGGGCTATAGCACAGCACATCCTGATCCGATCCTCTCAGAAGAACGCCTCCTCACCCTCCTAAACTATCGCAGACTGTTTTCTCACCTCTACTTGCGCATTCATTTAGACGATAAGCGCCTAACACCAAAACTAAAACGCTTTCTCAGCCAACAAGAACAAGAAGTTTTAATTGAAAAGCCTGTCTGGTCACCTCGTTAGATGACGACAGCCAACCCGATTCAAACGGGCTGGCTGTTTTTTTATGCATTCAATAAAAAATGTTGTTGACAATTCCCTGTGCCTGTTATATGGTTGATTACATAACTAACTAACCATATAACCTACAGATGGAGGTGAATACATGCGTCCTTCATTCGATGATAAAAAACCGATTTTCCTCCAAGTAAAAGAAATGATTGCTGATGCGATTATCGATGGTTCCTTACAAGAAGAAGCACAAGCACCGTCGACGAATCAACTCGCACTTCATTACAAAATTAACCCCGCAACGATTTTAAAAGGCATCAATCAACTCGTGGATGACGGGATTCTTTACAAGAAGCGTGGGATTGGCATGTTTGTGACATCTGGCGCACGTGAAAAACTACTTCTCCATCGCCGACGTCTTTTCAAAGAAGAACACGTGGCAAATTTAATGAAGGAAGCAGAGAAGCTTGACCTATCGATTGACGACATACATGACATGATGATGACACTGAAAGGACGGGATGACGCATGATCGAAGTACAAAATCTTTCCTTACAATACGGGGGAAAAGAAGCATTAAAAGATATTTCCTTTACTCTAGAAGGCGGCAAGATTTACGGACTACTCGGAAGAAACGGGGCTGGAAAAACGTCTCTCCTATCATTGCTCGCCGGTTTTCAACGACCAACAACAGGGCACATCCTGATTGATGGAGAGGACGTGTATGAAAACACGCAGACGATGACAAAAATGGTCTTTGTTCGTCCAGAAGTATTCAGCTCAGGAACCGAAGAGCGCACATTACAAAAATGGCTCAAACATGAAGCTTCTTTCCGGCCACATTACGATCATCATTACGCCTTACAACTACTCGAACGCTTCCAACTTGATCCAACTGGACGCATCAAAGATTTGTCACGCGGCATGACCGCTGTCGTCACCGCGATCCTAGGCTTAGCCAGCCGAGCCGCGGTAACCTTTTTTGATGAATCTTATTTAGGGATGGATGCACCGACACGGGATTTGTTTTACAAAGAATTACTGTCAGATTACATGGCTCATCCACGGACCATGATCCTGTCGACACACCTCATTTCCGAGATGGATACCTTATTTGAAGAAGTGCTGATTATCAAGCAAGGTTCACTCCTCCTACATGAGCGAACAGAAGACTTATTAGCGCGAGGCACAACCATTACTGGCAAAGGTACAGAAGTCGATCGTTTTATCGATGGGAAACACGTGTTACAAACCGAACAACTGGGGAATACAAAATCAGCGATGATTTACACGCAACTCAGTGAAGCAGAACAAGCAGATGCGTGCGCGCAAAACTTAGAGATCGGACCGATGACGCTACAGTCATTGTTTATTCATTTGACAGAGGAGGAGACATCATGAATGTGATCCAACAAGTAAGAAAACAAATGCTTGGCTACTTTTTATACACAGCCTTTTGGGCTATCCCAATTTTTGTTATCGTTTATTATGGCGCTTATCTTTTTCTCGATAATACACAACAAGTGCCCCTGCACGCTGCCTTACAAACAACGACGATTTACAATTTGATTCTTGGACTACTCACAATGGGCAGCGCGGTGCAAGCTTATGTCCTCCGAGGTGTGGCGCGACGTGATTATTTTATCGGGATTACCCAAGCGCTTTTCATATTTAATGCGACTTTAACGGTCTTCTTTACTATTTGGCATCTTACACACGAAGCAGTTACACAAGCAACGATGCTGCACTTAAACGGTGAAGCTTTGACGCTCATGATCACGTTTTTCTTGAAAGGTTGCTTGCTTTATTTCCTTGGCACAACCATTAGTGCAAGTTATTACCGTTTTCTTCATCACTACTGGTGGGTCTTCATCATTTTTATCGTCAGCGGACATGGGTTTGTCGCCCTCTTCGACTATGCGTGGGGATATCCTGTGTCAATGCCGTTTAGCCTACCAGAAATCACCCCCTCTCTTTTGCTTTCCGTGGGAGCGAGCATTGCACTCACTGTTATTTCCATGTTTCTCACCTATCGCTTCGCCACAAACATGCGGGTGCATTGTCCTCATCAATGAGTATGTGGAGAATTGCACTCCAACCTTTCACGCTCGATCTCTCAATCGAGCGTTTCTCTTTGCTTGTCATGTCAGTTTTAAGTTGTTAAGATATGTGTGAGAGAATGCGTGTTGTCCGACAATTTTTGCACTATCTACACCGACAAGGAGGCAACAACATGAACGTTTTCGCGGAATTTTTAGCGCGTATTGAAAACCCGGAACATCGCGCGCGAATAGAAGAAGTTTTACATTGGGTTAAGAAAACATTTCCACAGTTAGTGCCGGAATTCAAATGGAACCAACCCATGTTTACCGATCACGGTACCTTTATTATTGGCTTTAGCGTTGCAAAGCACCATTTGTCGGTTTCCCCAGAGAGAGTGACACTCGATCATTTTAATGATGAAATCACCCAATCTGGCTATAAGCGCACGAAAGAATTGGTGCGTATCCCGTGGGATGGTCCAGTTGATTTCTCATTACTCGAGAAAATGATCGCGTTTAATATCGCAGAAAAAGCAGATTGCACGACTTTCTGGCGGAAATAACCGAAAAGCAACTGCCATCTAAAACGTTTGAGCCCTATTACTCAAGCGTTTTTTCCTTTTGTTTTAGGTGCATCCTCATATCAAAAATATTCAGCTTCCTGTAAAAATGTGTGAATATCTCGCGACTATGTTTGTGCATATATTCACAAACATAGTGCGTCTGAGATACACTATAAGTATAGCATTTGTGAATTTGTTCACAATGAAAGGAGCTGACTTCTCATGCAGGCATTTTTTTCTTATTTTTCTCGTATAAACATCATCATTTCGATCTTATTACTCGTGAGACTCTATCTGGGTTGGCAATGGTTCGCATCAGGACTGACAAAAGTCACTAGTGGTACATTTGATGCGAGCGGCTATTTGCAAGGCGCGATTGCACAACCGGTGACGGCAGGTGCAGGACCTGATATTGCTTATCCGTGGTACGTCTCATTCTTAGAATATATTGCCCTTCCTCAGTCCGAACTATTTAGCTTTGTTGTGATGTGGGGGGAAGTCCTTGTCGGATTAGGGTTAATCATTGGTTGCCTCACCGCAACAGCCGCTCTCTTCGGCGGTCTAATGAATATGTCCTTCCTACTTGCTGGCACTGTCTCCACCAATCCCATATTACTGCTCCTTTCTTTTGTTGTCATTCTTGGAAGAAAACATGCAGGTACATTAGGGGTTGACGGCTTTCTCATGTATAAGAACGCGCAACAACAGAAGAAAAGCGTTTGAGCCCTCTCTCTCAAACGCTCTCTTCTCTTGTACATTAATCTTACAAACTTGATCTTGTTTCATCTACACGGATAATGGAACGATTTTCATTTAACTCTTCAGAGCAACCCGTTAGTAAATAATCAGCCTCACCTTTTTCATTCTCCTCTTTGATGATTCCTTCGCACACGTCTGTTTCAATACCTCTATCATCTCCTCCAAATTGATCATACGAGTTATTGTAGCTATAATTAATCCCTTTTCCATCAAACTGTACATCTTGGAAAATTGGATCCCCTTCCAATGTATAAGAAGTTAATCTAATAGCATCTTCTTTTCCGCTGGATATACTCTGGATGAATCGTTCGAATGTTTCAAAGTTGTAAACTCGATCTTGAAAATAATCAACCACCACATCCCCTCTATCAACCGCTGCTTCCTTATCATAGGCTTCTTTCGGAGAACAACCGATCATACTTATCGTCATCAACATAACAAAGATGGTCGCTTTTTTCATTTTGGTTATCCTTTCTTCCCGTTAGATTATAGGCATTGACATTTATATATCTTTCATTCTAAACAATCAAAATATAAAGGTCAATTTTTTTATTTCCCAAAGACGATTAGATGATAGCTATGGATTTTAGATTTTCTCCTCCAAAAAAAAAACGCTCAAGCCTCCTCACTCAAGCGTTTTTTCTCTCACTACTTATACACTTTTCTCATCGACACGTTCACAAGCATTTTTCCGCGGCCAAAAGCTCCATTTCCCTAATTGGATCATTAATGCCGGCACTAAAATCGTCCGTACAACAAATGTATCCAGCAATACCCCTAGTGCAACAATGAAGCCAAACATATACAACTCCAGGAGCGGCTGCGTCATTAACACCGCAAAAGTGGCTGCGAGAATGAGACCGGCTGAAGAAATGACTCCGCCCGTGGTATGCAGTCCGATCTGTACCGCTTTTTTCAACGGATGCGTGCGCATTTCTTCTTGAATTCGGGTCACAAGCATGATGGCGTAATCCACCCCAAGTGCAACTGAAAAAACAAACGTATACAGTGGGATGCGGTAACTCATCATGTCATACCCGAGCATATGCTGGAAAATAAAGTAGCTCGCACCGAGCGATGCCCCGTACGATAACAAAATCGAAAACATCATGTAAAGTGGGGCGATGAGCGATTTTGTTTGTATACCTAATAACAGCATGATGACGAGTGTTACGAGCGGTAAAATCACAAACAGGTCACGCTCATTCACTTGCCTTATATCGACTTGCTCAGCTGTTTCACCGGAAAAATACATTCGCGTATCAGCGAGACCTGCTTCCGCTAGCAATTCCTGTTCTTGCTCGACGACTTCTCCCAGTTGCGCTAGTGTTTGTACATCATACGGATCGTTCTCAAAGCGCATTTCCAACGTCGCCACATTCGGCTCAACTTCCGACATGACCGGTGCATCCACTTCCCGCACACCCGGTTGTAATGCCAATGCACGATGTAATGCCCACAATCGTTCTTCTGTTAACCGTTCTCCTTCACGTGCATCAACTGTCACTGTCGTCGGGGTAAAAGCGCCGGCGGGAAACTTCTCCTCCATTACTTCTAACCCTATCCGTGACGGCGTTTCTTCTGGGAATGACTTCATTAAGTTAAAGGAGAACTGAATTTGTGTGACATTGACAGCCATGACTAAAAACAAGACGAGCACAACGATCCCTTTCAACATTGGTGCCTTTGTCACAAACGTTGCAATCCGTCCCCAAATTTTACTCGCCGAAGCCGGCGACTGGCCCACTTTTGGGATAAACGGCCAAAACGCGCGTTTCCCGACAAGCACATACAATGCTGGCAACAACGTCAAACCAGCAAGTAAGATCATGACCATCGCCACTGAAAATACGGGTGCAAAGTTGCGATACACACCATATGTCGCAACAAACAAAATGAGTAACGCCGCGATAACTGTCGTGCCGCTAAAGAAAATTGCACTCCCGACACCGTTGAGCGCTTTTTTCATCGCGCGAGCTGTATCCGCTTGTTTCTGTAATTCTTCCCGAAACCGTGACACAATGAACAGCGCATAATCCGTTAACGCAGCAAATAATAAAATGGACATAATTGAGAGCGCCTGCGTCTCAATTTCCACTCCCGTTTTAGCGACGATGCCTAATAGGCCGTCAATCACTTGATACACAATTGCTGCACCAACAAGCGGGAGTATCGCCAAAATCGGTGAGCGATAAATGACGATCAACAATACAAAGATTAACGCAATGCTTGTGAAAATTAATGTCAAATCGGCATTTGCAAAAATCGCGGTCGCATCCGTCGCAATTCCAGCTGGCCCGGTCACATATAACGTCACATCATTTGCATCAATAACTGTTTTTGAATGACCCTCCAGCTTTGTAAGTACGTCACTCAATACACTACTTTCAAGCCCTTCCTGTAAAAAGAGCGGGAGCACAAGCGTGGACTGATCATCCGATAAAAATTGTGCCTGTATTTCGGCCGGCATATGTTCAAACGGCAGCACCGCCGCTACTTCCGGCCAACCTTTCTCACCAATATCCGCGGTGAATGTGGCAATTTGCGCCATCTCTGTTTCTGTTAAGCCACGTTCCGCATGATAAACAAATAATGCTGGGACGCCTTCTTGCTCATCGAAATAACGAGAAGAGAGCGCCTCCCCTACAAGCGACTGCGCATCTTCCGGTAACCCCGAACTGGAAATGCTCGTTGCTTCCTTTTTCGCAGACGGTGCAACCATCGTGAGCACCATCATCAACACAAGCCAGCCGACGAGCACCAAAAGCGCTCCACGCTTACTCGCCAACATGTTTGTTAACTTGTTCACACGCCTCACCTTCCCCATCACATTCATACATAATAGTTTACTCAAGAAATATGAACAGACGATGAATAGACGGTAACAGTTGTTACTGAAGCGGCAGCCGGACAATAAACGTTGTCCCGATCCCTATTTCACTCTCGACCAAAATTTCCCCACCATGTAGCGACACAATCTTTTCGGCAATCGCGAGTCCCAAACCTGATCCTTCCACTTCTTTTGTCCGCGAAGCATCACCTCGATAAAAACGCTCAAAAATCCGTGTCACTTGTTCCTCACTTAATCCGACACCAGTATCGCGAAAAGACACTTCAAGCGCGCCTGCTTTTTTCTCAAGCGTAATAAAAATACTGCCGCCGTGCCGGTTATACTTTACGGCATTGCTAAACAAATTATCCCAAACACTGAGCAACAACGGCTCTTTTCCTTCGTAATCAAGGTCGTCTGCTAGCTCATATTGCACTGTGATCTCCCGTTCAAACAACTTCCATTGATACTTTTTCACTAACGACTTGATTTGGGCAGATACATCAACGAAGGTTTTTACGGACATATCTGTCATTTGATTGAGTGATGACAACAGTAATAATTGCGTCGTTAAATTAGACAAACGCTCACATTCTTCTCGCACAATCGCGATATACGTTCGTTTGTCTGATGAAGACACATTATCTTTAGCTAACAACTCCATATAACCATTGATATTGGATAACGGTGAACGAATATCGTGAGAAATATTGGAGATAAATTCATTGCGCATGTTTTCAAGCTTAGCCAACTGACTTGACATTTGCTGAAAACTTTCCGCTAACTCGCCAATTTCATCTCTCCGGTTGACATCAAGCTGTAGCGTGAAATCTCCTTGTTGTACTTTTTTCGTTGCTTCGCTTAATTGAGACACCGGTCGAATGACATATTTTGCGAGGATCAATTCAAACACCAAACTGAATAGCACCGTCAAACCAATAAGCCAAGCAAATAAATGCCGCATTTCATTAAAATGAAAAGGCAAATCGGGGCGCAAAAACAATGCATATTTCGCGCCTTCATAAGTAAACGGTACCCCAACACTATTTTTTAATTCATTTGCAAAAAAACCTGTCACAAACGTTCTTTTTGGAAATTCAGCCATACCGTGATAGACATTTCCTGCAAGCACATGCGCAATTGTGTCCTCACCTAAATTTACGTCGCGAAAGTCTTCCCCATAAAAAGATGCGTCTCCGTCTTCACGCACAAGATGCAGTTGATAGCCAATCCGCGCCACAAACGCCAAATACGCATCAATATCTACCTCTGTTTGCGACGTTAACTCTCTTGCAATCTCCTCTGCCGTCTCAATATATTTATCGTTGTTTTGTTGCTTTAATGCATGTTGATAGTATACATTTGACAAGAGAAAGGCAAACAAACCACTCACTAACATCACAACAAGCGTCACCACGACAAATGTTCCATATAATGACCGCACTACGATTGCACCTCAAGCATATAGCCAATCCCCCGCACGGTTTTAATTGAAAAATCATCTGTCATCGGGGCAAACCGCTCACGCAATCGCTTTACATGCACATCGACGGTGCGGTCACTGCCATCATACCCGCTACCCCACACATGATGAATCAACTGCTCACGCGTTAACGTGCGCCCCGCATTTGCAGCGAGTATGTATAGTAAGTCAAACTCCTTTAATGGTAATAAAAGCGTTTTGCCGTTCACTTGCACTTCATAGTTCATTTGATTAATGACAAAACCACGAAGCTTGATGACCTTGTCACCACCTTGTCCACTCCTCCGTAACAACGCTTGAATGCGAAATAACAGTTCTTTTAATTCAAATGGCTTTACCAAATAATCATCGATCCCGAGCTGATAGCCTTTTTCCTTATCTGAAAGCTCCGACTTCGCCGTCAGCATCAGCACCGGCAAATCAAACTGCCCCCTCATCTGTCTCATCAATTCATATCCGTCCATTTCCGGCATCATCACATCTAACACAACCAGTGCATAATCTCGCGCTTCTAATAACTGAAGCGCATATGCCCCATTACACGCGTCATCGGTGGCATAACCCGCTTCACCTAAATACTGACTAAGCAGCTGTCGTGTATGTGCATCATCATCCACAATTAAAATTCGGTTCATAAAGCATCCACCCCTGTTGTCCACCAGCCAACCACACTTATATTTTTACTAAATACTTTACAATGAAACGACGACAAATGCCAATGTTCAGACTCAGAAACTTAGCTTATAACCCACTACATTCAAATAAAATTGGGAGCGACAAAGTCGCTCAAAGGATCACCCCACTGCACCCGACTCGGGGCACGTTCGGAGACATCGTCATACTCCAATAAATAACCACAATAATACTTTAAGATTTCTTGTAAATGTTCCGAACATAAACACACACATACTCGCATCTTTGTGTCCTCCTCTTCAGGATGATGGAATAAAAAACGGATTAAACCAACACCTTCAATCAAGCACCTTTCTCTCCGACATATTCTAGCAATCCAAACCCTTGAGAAACCCGACGACCTAGTCCTCCTTGGTACAATAATTGTAAGTCCTTAGGATGACCAGAGATTTTATATGTGCCATGATAAGCAGTGAACATGAGATGTTTATTTGACCTTTGTGCCCGAAATGTTGTGTTGCTTTCTTTTATCACCCTTTTCTTCAGCCTTCCCGGTGTAATTGAAATGCTGCGATACGGCTTGCGTCCCGCTAACGCTTCAATTCTTGTGATTGCGTAATAACATAATTCTTCTATATATGCTGTGTCTCCCGGGTGAATTGGGCGCCCAAACCGGTCCTCAACTAATAACGGTGCCATTGTTCGAAAATATGCTGTCTCCCGCTGGATGTCAACTTCTTTCAACCACTTCATCTCCCGCATATGCCACTCCGTTGTTCTCATCTTGTAGCACTTCATTTGTTGCAAGCCATTAAAAAAATGGACCAAAAATTCCATATCAGGCGAACTGACTGTAACTGTCATTTCTGATAACGATATTTTTTCACCCTCATAAGAAAACTCTTTTAAAAATGTTGCAAAGGAAAAAGGTTTTGCTTGACGTTCCTTACTCGCATACAACCGCTCAAAATAAGCTTTATCGCCTAATTTCAAAGCTTCTTTAATGCTGCTCAGCACAAGCATCCGATAACCCACTGGCAACTCTTTCACATTATAAGTCACAGCAATCCTCATATTCTCACCCCTGTCCTTTATGAATGAGTGTTCATCCACTTTTACAGTAACATACCCCCCTCGTGCATGACAACACGTGCAGGAAATTGTTACATAAACTTTATAAATTCCATACGCCTTGCTCTCTGCCCGTGTTTGCTTCTGGGTCATTTTTCTTCTCCCTATTTGTGAAATAGTTTCCTTATAATCCGATAAAAACCCACAATCACCACATAATAACCAAGCGCAAAAAGAGGCACATAATACCGCCATTTCATAAGCTTTTCCCATGATTCATAGGCAACAAATGCTTCTACTCCTAAAAAGGATGCAAGAAACCACCCACCGAAGAAAAAGAGTCCGATTGCATACAACATATATTCCATCTTGTTTGATTGAGAAGACTCTGCTGTGGCCGCAACCTCTGTCGAGAAGGTTTCACGAGATGTAGCACGCTTTTTTCTGAGATAGATAGATCCATATACCACGCCTACAATCGCCCATAAATACGCAAGACTGACACCAACAACAAATAAGGAGTTTTCCCCAATTATATGGACACCATTTACTTCTAATCCTATTGCAATGAACAAATAAAATAACGTAACGACAATCATCGCCTTCATTTTTCACACCTCTTTCTTGATATAAAAGACATTATATCGTATAATAAGATATATTCTTACCGAGCGACATAAAAGGAGTATCATCAACATGACACTTAATGATTATTGGACAGACATTTATTATTATCTACATTACCACCACGGAGAAGAGAAACTTACCCACCAAATGATTCGACTCATGCAACATATTAGTAAGACACCTGCTGTAAACGTGCGTGATGTCGCTTCGTTTTTAGAGATCTCTCATAATACAGCATCAGAACACATTAAACGGCTTGTAAAAAAGGACTACGTCGCAAAAATTCGCGCAACTCATGATGAAAGAACGGTACTTCTTTCTTTAACTGCACGAGGAGAAGAGGCATTATTGCGACATACACATTTAGACGAAACAAAACTCGCAATCGTTTTAGCCCATTTAAGTACGGAAGAACGAGATATGGCTGCGCATGCATTAAAGCGACTGAGTGAAGAGGCGAAACGATGTTTTTCTTCCTGAAAATCATTGTCTCGGCCGTCATCATTGCCGTCATTACCGAGATTAGCCGCCGTTCCCCAACTTACGGTGGGTTCATTGCTGCCTTTCCCCTTGTCAGTTTACTTAGCTTATTTTGGCTAACAATCCAGTCAGAGACGCGTGCGCACCTCAATCAATTTACACTAGGGGTCTTGATTGGTTTGCCTGCAACAGCTGCGTTGTTGTTTGCCGTTTATATCACGATGAAGCAAGGGGCACCAATCTGGCTTGCAATCCTGATCGGCGCCGCGACTTGGCTGACCTTTTTATGTGTACAAACATGGCTACAACAAGTCTTCCATTAACAGCCTTCTTGTTGTCTCTTCACTTACAAGACACTTCTTCCATTGCTTGCACGAGCGCCGACGCCTTTAGCCACATTTCTTCGTACTCTCCTGCTGCGGTAGACTGGACAGTCACCGCACCTCCAACGCCGATCGTGGCACGACCTTCTTCAAGCACAATCGTCCGAATCACGATGTTGAAATCGGCTGTCCCGTCTAAGCTGAAATAACCGATTGCACCTGAATAAATTCCTCTTGACTCTCCTTCTAATGCATCAATTAATGACATTGTCCGCACCTTTGGCGCACCGGTCATGGATCCGCCCGGGAATGTCGCTTGAATACAATCTATTGCGGTTACGCCGTCTCTCAATATCCCGGTAACAGTTGATACGAGTTGGTGAACCGTTTGGTAACTTTCAACTTCCATCAGTTGCGGGACGCGTACTTGACCGACTTGACATACCTTCCCTAGATCATTTCGCAACAAGTCGACGATCATTAAATTCTCAGCCCGGTCTTTTTCACTCGTTTCCAGCGCTTTTTTCAATTGTTCATCTTCTTCAGGTGACGAGCCACGCCGCATCGTCCCTTTAATTGGCTTCGTACAAACGTGCCCACGCCGATCAATCGTGATGAATTTCTCTGGTGAAGAGCATAACACGGACAAACGATTAAAAGACATATATGCCGCATACGGAGCCGGGTTAACTCTCCGTAAATGCTGATACAAATCAAGTGACGCAACGTCAAGATTCGTCCGTAGTCTCGTTGTGTAATTCAACTCATATGTCTCCCCGTCTTTTAAGTAGGCTTGGACCTTCTCGATATCAGCACAATACTGCTGATAACTTTTGTTACAGGTGGTCGACAAAGGCTCTCCCTTTTTCGTTTGTGTACGCGGTTCTTTCAAGTTTTGAAGATGATTCTCAATCTCTGAGAACCACGCTTCTCGTAATGTCCTATCCTCTTTTCCAGAAAAACAAACGGCATACATTTTTTCGTCAACATGATCAAAAACGAGCATGCGATCCGCAAACAAAAATGCGGCATCTGGTGTATCGGCCTGATGAATATTGGTGACGTTGTTACATTCGCTTTTTAGTTCGTAGCCAAAATAGCCGACGTATCCGCAATGGAAAGGGAACGGCCACTCATCATGACTTTTCAACATCTGCAGTTGCCTTTTTAAATAAGAGAAAATACTTTCTTGACGCGTTTCCTCTCTATCTTTAAAAACGAGCTTTAATATACCGGTCGACGTATCATATGTGACAACATGGCTATTAGGCCCCGCATCATCACCCATAAAGGAATAACGCGCCGCGTCATCTATTTTACTACTATCAAGCCAAAAAGCGTGCTTGCTTTTCGCGAACAATGTTTGGAAAACGGCCTCAGAACGGTGAAAAGACATTTCTTTCACCGTAACTTGGAACGTCGATGACGGTTGGATGAGTGGTGGCGACCGGTCCACTTTGGTCACCTGACACTTTGCCGCCACTTTATTTCTGTGAAAAGACCGGGTTAAATTACAAAAGTTAGTGAGCAGACGTTTACCACTGTCTGTACAAATCGACTCTGGGTGGTATTGTACTGCCCATAGCGGCAGCGTTTTGTGACGCAACCCCATCACCGTGTGCGCTTTTGTCCACGCGATGACCTCTAAATCTTTAGGGATCGTCTCTTGCTCCACAACAAGCGAATGGTAACGAACAACTTCTGCCCCTTGAGGAATCCCCCGAAAAAGCGGATCGTCATTGTGATAAATGGGCGACAAACGCCCGTGCATCACTTCCGGTGCGTGAACAATATTTGCGCCAAAGTGGTAGGCAATCCCTTGATGCCCGAGACAAATACCTAAAACCGGTACACGCGCTTTTTCGATTACCTCTTTTGACAAACCCATGTCGACTGCTCGCTCTGGTCGCCCCGGCCCTGGGGAAATGATGATTTGATCAAACGTATGTGCCGCTAGTTCTTCAAAGGTGCACGCGTCATTTTTGACAACAACCGGCTCCGTT
This sequence comes from Bacillus sp. FSL W7-1360, assembly GCF_038592975.1. Lineage (NCBI taxonomy): Bacteria > Bacillati > Bacillota > Bacilli > Caryophanales > Bacillaceae > Bacillus > Bacillus sp. FSL W7-1360. The sequence goes on from NZ_CP151950.1 coordinate 1,426,872, forward strand.
CCGCTCACTTCAGCAACTAGTTGATAAATGTTATATGTATAAGAATCATAGTTGTCAATTAATAATGTTCTCATGGGATCACCTGTATGATTTCCTTTATTTTAATGTGTATAGCGCCATTCTATCAAAAGCGCGCGCGTTTTTCTCGCAACCGCATACTATTGGATAGATATTCTATTTTATGAGAACCTCATAGACATCCTGATGCCACTTAAAAGTGAACCTTGACATGATAAATACACAGTATGTATAATGAAGTCAAGCAATGCATAAAATGAGAATGACCGCCGGTGATGAACCAGCGGTCGTAGGACGCGGTCAGAGCGACCGCCCTGCAAGTGTTGGAAATACCCACCGGTCGGAGCCTGTCAAACTCAACGGTGGGTATTGTCGTCTTTCTTCGACTTCATGACTTCGAGAACGAATTTCGCAACCTTGAGGCAGACCTCAACCCACGACCTTAATTCCTCCATCATGACGCAACACCTCCCTCTGCAGGGAGGTTTAGGACACCTTGAGTTTACCCGCTATCCTACTACATACAAGTTTAATCTACCATTTTTACTCCGTCAATCATTTTACATATTGATTAGTCGACGATCACTTCTTTATGTCGATCACGTAAAAATTCGAATAACATTGCGAGTTGCGCCGTCGTATTTCTTCTATATGAAAGCGGCGGTAGTTGGTCCTCGGTGAAAAAGCCAATATCGCTCGTTTCTATGCCTTTGACTGCTTTTCCGCCTATGAGATGACATTGAATGAAGATTTTATAATAATGGAATGGTTGGGGTGGATGATGATGTTTGTTCATATCTAGCAATGCGAGTAACTTTCCTGGCGCTGTCTCGTAACCTGATTCTTCTCCCACTTCTTTAACGGCGTTCTCTGCTACCGATAAGCCAACGTCACAAAAACCGCCCGGCAATGCCCAACACCCATCATGCGTCTCTCTCACCATCAATAGTTTATCTTCTTGAAAGACAACGGCGCGAACATCAACTTTAGGCGTTTGATACCCTACTTCATTTGCGAACAAATTCTTTATGTGTCCAATTTCTGTATGTGCATATGCTGCCATCATCTCATAGCTTAACGCGCGTAATGTCTCGTAACGTTCACAATCATAAGCGTCCTTTGAAAAATGCAAGCCAGATTGTGCTAACGCCTGTATTTGCTTGATCCACGTCAACCATTGATCGCTCAAATTCTCCCCCTCCTTTTCATCACTTCCCAATCGAAAATCCCACAAATAATCGCCCACCATACGGAGCCAATACGCGCTCTGCCAAAGCAATGACTGCTTCTTTTTCACCCGTACTATAAAAATGCTCAAACGCAGCTTCGAAGTCATGTGCAAATGGCTCGTCATACTTACGAAGCGCGCGCAGCAACCATTTTCCGTCGCCAATCCAACAGCGGTTTGTCCTTAATACAAACTCTGCCAACCGCGTAAATAACAGTTGCGCGCTACATATCGCTTCACCTTTGTTATGACAACCAATAAAGTCATCTAACACATCGGTGATAAAATAACGTTTTGCTCGCACCTCTTCTACTGACCACGCCGCCGGACCACCGGTCAGTATATTTTGTGCTTCCGCACGAATCGGCGCTAATTCGCTTGCCCCTTTTAACACAAGTCCGTGTGCGATCATCATCGGCAATGACGGCATTGCTCGCTTAACATCAGACGCAAAATACTCCTTATATGAATGTAAGTTATGCACGAATACTTCTACCGGCCAGCCGTAAGCCACAAGTGATTCTCTATAAGATGACTGCGCATCTTCTTCAAAGAGGACCATGTCCAGATCAGATGTCGCTGTCGCTTGTCCGGTTACAGCACTACCAGCAAGGATAGCGCCGTAACAATGAGGGAAATGTTGTGACACGAATTGCGTTGCTGCTTCTTTTGCTGCTACTCTTTGTTGATAAGACATTCGTTTCTCTCTCCTTAACCTACCTGTTTCATTCTCTTATAATAATAGATTAACACTCCGATGATCCAGACAAAGAATGGACAAGTGCTGAGAAGAAGGAGGGATGCCCCCCAACCATAGCCAACAGCGATACTCGCCAGTATAATCATTACACATAAAGTGATCACTGATAACAGCGTATGTACCATTAAATGACGGTTATAATGAATAAGCACCGCTGCATTCTCTTCTGTCACCCGGACCGGAAAATTCATCATTGTGACCGCGAACCGCATTGGCGCTATAATAATAAACATCAATGATGCGATACTAGGGAGAAACAATAGCATCTTCTTTGAATCGTAAGAAACTTCCCCTGTAAATGACACGTGACGAGGGACTTCTTCTGGTAAATACGGCAGCCAAACAATTAACCCTATCCACATGACAACAAGTATCAGGGCCGCAACGGTATAACCAACCTTTTCAAAATTTGTCATTGGCACCTTTGTTTTCTCTAGTATCTCATAATGTTTCGGCACCAGGATCTCCTCCTTTACCTTGTTGCTTCATTTCCACCAACCTATTGCCTTCTTACACCACTTTTTCGTATAGTAAATAAGACCAGACATTAGAAAAAGGGGGGAAACAAATGTCATTTACATTCATCTCCATATTCATCCTCGCCACAACAATGTTATCCATTAGCTTCGTTTGGCAGCCACTTGACTTTTGGCTTTTACTGCCCCTCACACTCACACTGCTTGCAACGATTGCGCTCAGCTCTAGTCATATTCCTATGCGCAGGCGACCAACGTTGATACATGTGACAGTCGCAAGTCTCACGGCTATCCTGCTATACATCTGCTTTGCGATTGGAAAATTGCTCATCATTACAACAGGCATTCCGCTACTAGACGCATTAGAGCGGCTTTATTCAACCGTCCGTCCAACAGAGAATTGGCATTTTTCCTTGTTATTTATCCTCATTATCCCGGCGGAGGAATTGTTTTGGCGTGGTTATGTGATCAACAAATTCCCTCACCAATGGTCGGTTGCTTCAAAAGTGGTGATTGCTGCCGCGTTGTACGCCATCGCCCACCTCGCTTCGGGAAATGTATTACTTTCCACCGCTGCATTTGTGTGTGGAATTGGCTGGGGTTGGCTCTTCATACATACGAAGTCTATTTGGCCGCCAATCATTTCTCACTTGTTGTTTAATATTTTACTGCTCGTCTTATTTCCGTTAATATAACACGACATCTCACCCTTTTTGCAAAACACAAATATAATGATCTACCCCACCAAAGGTAGACACTTGTGGCACAAGCGAATGAAGCGTCCACCCATTTTGCGCATGTTCATTTAATAGATCTTCCATATTGATCGCCAATTTCTTGCCACTCAATTTTGGTTGGATTATCTCAACTTTATATTGCATGTTTTTCTCCCTCCTTTATCCAACTTCATAATGACTCGCTATAATACAGGCAACAGTAGAAAAAGCAAACAAATGCTTAAAACGACTACATAGAGAACGCGGTTCTCGCGCCGCATAATTGCTGCCACCGAAAACACACTCGCAGCAAGCAAACAAACGAAAAAGGGCAGCGACGTATATGTTTGCAACGGCGTGATCCACGAAAGTATGTACGTGATCGCGACCAACACTGCCGCAATAAGAAAACACTTTCTTGCAACATTTTTTACAAATTGTAAGCCTTTTTGTTTTCCTTGCTCATAAATTGTCCATGAACCAACATAATCTTTTCCAAGTGGCATCTTCAGAGGCTCTTCCTCATAAAAATACACCGGTTGTAAATAAGGAATTTTCCCATTAAGCAACCCCCGCCCCCAAGAAAGAGGACAATTATTAACTGGGAAAGTGACGCTGTTACACTCTTCACTATCCGGATAACGCACCATCGGATCATGTTCTGTCTCAATTGAAAAAATAATCCGCTGTCCTTCTATACGACCGAAATACGCTTTTGGTTTCAAAAAAGGCCACGGAGAGAGGAACTTGTTCCACCACTCACGCTTACTTAAGTTTGCCATGCTCAAATCGACCGGCACCCATCCACTCTCTTCCAAGTAAACTTCATTCCATGCATGAGCGTGAAGGCCCTTCCCAACTGCCCACGCGCCAAACACAACCCGGCACGGAATGTTTACAGCACGACAAAGCGAGGCATACAAAAAGGAGAATTCCCCACAATCGCCTTGCTTCAACCGTAAGAATGCCAAATTGCCCCGCTCTTTTGGTGGGTGCTTATAGTGAAAACTTAATCGCACATAGTCGAATAACGCCCGCGCTTTTTCTTCATCTGCGATGAGTTCTGCACAGACTTCTTTCGCCAACTGACAAATCTCTTCATTAATTTGTATAAAAGTAGATGACCGCAAATAATAATTGCGTTCTTCCGTCGACAAGGTCGGGATATCATGTCCTTCGTCACGTGTTTTGACCGTGATTTCATATACCTTTTCAATTGTTTCTCCTGGTGCCAACGCGTAGTAAGAAAGACGATTGCCAGCGATGTCGACCGGCACGATTTCGTCCGCTTTTCTATTTTCTAGGCAAACATTCGTCGTCTGATGGGGGTGAATAGGCAAGTCAGACAACCACAATTTCATCTCATGACTGCGACGGTTTTGAAAGACAAATTTATATGTAAATGTTTTCAATCGGCTCCCTCATCTCTTGAGTTGATTCACTCGCATGAAAAGACTCACACATTGCAGCTACCTACAAGTATGAGCCTCTTGTTTCGTTATATTACGGTATGTGGCGCTCTGATTCCTGCCATTCGCATGCTTCTTCTTCACAACTGCCAACTGGAATAATCGCGCGCCGTTCCGCAAGAAAATCATAGATTCGCTGACCAAACCCGAGCACCATCGCGATCCATAGGACTGGCACAAACAGCCAAAGAACAGGCAGTTTCCGCGCAATGAGCCATACACTTTCAATCCCTTCATACATACGTCCACTACGTTCTTCCCGCGTAATCATTCGCTTTTCGGCGCGCTCAAAATCGAGCTGATAGCGTGTCAATACTTCTTTTTCCCGGAAAGAAAGGAAAACTAGTTGGTTGCTGCGGTCCCACTTCTGTAACCTTGTCATACTTTTGCGACAAACCGGACACCAACCATCATAGAAAACACTGATTTTGGCAGATACGACCCCTTCTCGTACCGGATCAGACACTTGCTCATTTTTGCGCTGCCATCGCTGCTTGATCCTTTCTACACAACGTTTTGTAAATTGAGAGATTGCGTTGTACTCACGGTCACGCAAAAATAACAACTGGTTTGCGATCATGACAAAAGAGAAAGTAAATAAACCCATGACCACTGCAATCCCTACGTGCATACCAACCACACCTGCCATCACGACATACCGCGTCCGATGGTTGACGAGCAAAAAAGGATAAGCGATTTGCACAACGATGGTCGCGTATGTCGCGGCAACAATGAGCAACTCCGAAGAAGAGATGAGTTGCTGGAAAAATGGATGGGTATATTCATTCACTTGCAAAATATAGTAAATCGCTGTCCCGTTTTGCCACAGCTCTCCCATGACTTTGTGCAAACCCGATGTGAAATACATGATACACACTTGCAACATACACGCTAAAATAGCTAAGTTATGAAACAAGTTGCGCATACGCATATGCGCAAAACCAGGAGGCACTGTAATTTGCATTGGCTCACCTCGGCGTTGCTTTAAATAACTGTCGACCGAAAAATAAGCTGTCATATTCGCAAACAAAAGATAGACAAGCAGCAAACTCATAATGTTATCGCCACCGTCTAAAATGACGCTATTTCTCGCGAATAAAGACCACGCAAAAATGAAATGAACAATACTAGCTATGCGTCCTTTATACCCAATGATAAACCACAACGTCACAAGAATCCCGGCATGAAAAATGATTTCAAAATATAAGGGTGACGCATGCAAATGGTATAAAGAAAAACTTGTGTTAAACCACGCATCCACTCGCGAGTCCTCTAATGTGTAAATCCCATGCGGGCCCCAAAGGAAAGCGCGTTGTGCATAGTGCATCAAATACATGTACAGTAAAATCGTCCCGTAAGCAATCCGAAGCAAGCTTGCCCCCATTAACATATGTTGCGTTTGATTCCATTGTGCAATACGATTAAACACATTCATCAACTCCTCACACGGTTAAATTAAAACATCGGGGTGACCTTTTGAGCTGGTTGCCATGTGAATTCATAAGCCTTCTGCTCACGCTCGAAGTGAACATCATCCTTTTTAGAAAAAGGAACGGCCTTTGTATCAAGTAACATAATTTGCGTTTCAACGAGCTCTTTTTCCGGGTATAAGCTCCTTAAATAAGCTTGGGCGTAGCGTGTCAGTAATTTGTCCGCGAACGCTTGACGCTCCGTCATCCTCTCTTCATTTTCAAGATCATTTAATGTTTGTTTTGCTTCTTCATTTTGGTCAGATTTGCGGTGTAGTGTTACAAGCAAATCATCATCTTCACCCATCATTGTGACAGCCCCACGCTGGATACGCACAATCCGATTATACGGGGTGAAACGGTTGGCTTGATTACGTTCAATCATGTGTGAGGTTAAATCAATCCAGTCTGTCACCTGCACCTCATCACCATCTTTTAGCTTGGCCCGCACATAAAAATCATTGTTATTCGTCGCCGGATTTGGTGCAAACAGACGCCAATTTTGCATAAACAACGGGTCCATATATTGAAAGACATGTTGACTATACTTTGCTTTCACTGGATTTAATGGGCTATTAAACAAAATTGTGTTCGCAAAATGAAAGAAAAATACTAGTAACATTCCAAGTGTGATCACCTTTTTTACCATAGATCATTCCCCTTTCAATGATCAATCAAGGGAGGCCAAAAAGGCCCTCCCTACGACTTTTACTGATCAAACGCCACTTTCACTTGCTCATAATCTGCTTCGACACCTTCAATTCCTGGTGTAATACCGAACAGCTTTCCTTTAGCCCAGTTATATGCATCAGCACCTGCTGCTGCTGTAACACCAGCCACAAATGCGGCGCCAGCAACTTTTGCTGCGTTTACAACAACTGGGGCTGCAAGCAATGTCGGCACAGCTCCTGGCTCTACCTCATGCTCACTCACCTCTACGGTGATGACCTCACCTTGTTGCCCCGCCGGAGGACCTGCCATTGCCGAAGAACCAATCATTGATCCAAAAACAACCCCCACGCCTAGCACTGAAGCAAGTAGCTTCTTTTTCATGATCAACCAGTCCCCTTTTCCACTGTTAAATTTACAAGTTTGCGACTGCTTCCCCAAACTTTCTTACTGATCAAACGCCACTTTCACCTGCTCATAATCAGCTTGGGCATTAATAACCGGCTGTTGCTCTCCAGCCAATTTCCCTTTAGCCCAGTTGTAAGCGTCCACGCCTGCAGCGCCCGTCACACCAGCTACAAACGCCCCTCCGGCAACTTTTGCTGCTTTGACAACAAGCGGCGCCGCAATGACTGTTGGGATCGCACCGGGCTCCACCTCGCGCTCACTAACTTCCACCGCCAATACTTTCCCTTCTTGTCCAGCAGGAGGACCTGCCATTGCTGAAGAACCAATCATCGTACCGAAAGCAACACCTACACCTAAGATTGCAGCTAACAATTTCTTTTTCATTCTTCCGCCACCTTTCTGTTAATTCTAGGTAAAGCAATATTACGAAATTTGCCACCAAATGAAACGCTTCACCACATCCCCCCATCCATTTTTAAGATTCTAAATATGGATTAGTTCTTTGGCACTTACTACGCCACTAATTAATTTCGCTATAAAAGAACATTTTCCTGCCACAAAGTAAATTTTTTATTTATTATTTTATATAATATTATTCTTTATGACAAAAAATCTGCTGAAACGAACTAGCTATGCACATCTTCTCAATTTTTGACAGCGTTAACAACAGCATGGTACAATGTGTTCATCAAAAACAAGTGAGAGGTATTACGACAGGTGAGTAATATGATACGAAAAAAGATCGATCTAACTGGACAACAATTTGGTAGACTCACAGTATTGACAGAAGCACCTCAGAGAGAGAATGCCCGTGTATGGATTTGTACATGTATATGCGGAAAAAAAAAGGAAGTCTTACAAACATCTCTCAGAGGAGGAACAACCAAGTCTTGTGGGTGTCTTCTTCAAGAGAGACTAAACGAAAAACAATTAGTCAACTTGACAGGTAAACAATTTGGGAAGTGGACTGTTCTAAAAGAAGCCCTTGAACGTAAACAAGATCGATATTGGTTATGTAAATGCGCATGTGGTAACGAACGAGAAGTCGCCCAGAAAGGACTTATGGCTGGAAATAGCAAATCATGTGGCTGTAATCGAATAAAGGACCTACGGGGAGGGGCATACGGCAAGCTTACTGTGTTGGAACGAGCGGAAAGACGCAACGGTCGCGTATACTGGCGTTGTGAATGTCAATGTGGAAACCGTGTTGATGTGCGAGGAGAGAGCTTGAAGAATGGCAACACCAAATCCTGTGGTTGTTTAAAAAGGGGACCAAAAAAATCACTGTCCAATCACCACAAAGATCAAAAACGAACAAGAAAAAAAGATCCAAATACCCCCATTGCCACTGCTATTAGAGGGGTGTATTTTCACAAACCTACAAACACATGGGACGCCTATGCAACCATAGGGGGACAAAAGATCTATTTAGGAAGATTCCCAAACTTAAAAGAAGCACTTATAAAACGTACAGATGCAGAAGAAAATCCATCTATCTTTCTAAATAAGGAAAAACAACATTAGCTTGCATATTGAGAAGGTTTTGTTTTCACTTATAACACACATGACGTAAGCACTATCAAAATATATAGTTTTTGCACACCGGAGTATGTGTAAAATAGTTCTCGAGGACTGAAACACGTAATATTCCACATTGTGGAATATTGGGTGCAAAAGACTGGGCAAAAAAGAAAAGACCCTCTACAATAGATGTGTGCTGACCAAAGCAAATACATCTGGAGAGAGGAGTCTTTTCATGCTTTCTATTGTACACGAAATATACAACATAATAAAGACCAAAAACAACATGATAGAAGCTGAAGAAACCCTAAAACAGTTAATGGAAACGACCTTTGCTCGTATAACTGGAGAAGTTTTATCACAAATCGATCAAGAGCTCACGCAAAACAAGAAAAATGAAGGCTGGACTATGGAGCGGAAAGATGAGCGTACAATCCAATTTATGTTTGGATCCGTTACGTATGAGCGTGCGTTAATGAAAGACCGAAAAGGAAAGAGAAGCTATCCATTAGACGAATACCTCTGTTTTGTGAAATACCAAAGATATAGTCCACTTGTGGAAGTGAAAACGGCAGAATTAGCGAGCGAACAAACATACCGAGGCACAGCCAAAACGTTATCTGAATGGACCGCAGTGACGATGAGTCATCAGACCGTAGGAAAGATTGTAAAAGAAGTTGGTGAGGTCCAACAGAAAGCAGATGAAGCTCTTGTCCAAGAGCTAGAGGAAGCCGCAGAGCTTCCTGAAGGGAAGAAAGTAGACTATCTTTACGGAGAAGCTGATGGTGTATTTGTGAGAAGCACTCAGAAGAAAAAACAAATTGAAGTGCGCCACGCGATCACGTACGAGGGCTGGGATCTAAATGGGAAGCGTGTGAAGCTAACGTCTCCTTATGCCATCATGACAACGAAAGAAATCAATCGTTTTTGGCAAGAAGTCCAAGCTGTCACTGCTCACCGATATGCTCTTTCGGAGACACAAGTCGTCACTGGAAGTGATGGTGGCGCAGGTTATACACCAGATCGTTTTCAAGAAGCCTTTTCTCAATCAAACAAGCCTGTTTTGAATCAAATCGATGGCTATCATGTACAACAGTCTTTAAGCGCCGCATTTGGGGTAAAAAGCCATGAATATAAAACCAAAGCAAAACAAGCCTTAAAGGACCGTGACAAAGAGACTTTCACAAAATGGATAGACACGTACGAAAGTACGATCACAGACGAGAAGCATCTCAAGAGAATTGAGCAATGTAAAAAATATCTTTTATCCCAATGGGAGAGAATATTTGATTGGCGCGAGAAAGTGGCTGACCCACCCGAGAATGCGCGCTCCCTAGGTGCGATAGAATCAAACCAGCGACACATCTCATTTCGGATGAAAAAGAGAGGCATGCATTGGAGTAAAGCTGGGTGTGAAGCAATGGTCAAGGTCAAACAAGGGATCCTTAACAACACATTACGTAGCGTATACTTACACTTTAGAGGGCGAACAACGAGACAGCAGCGCGTGTTCCAACAAATAGTGACTCGTGCCAAGAAAAATCATGAACAAGCCGTGACCCCAAGTGTGCGCCAAGGAACATTTGCCCTGAACGGTCCTCATTCTTCTCCAATGGGCAAATTTGTGAAAGGAATGAAAGGCTATTTGGTAGGCTGACTTTTTGTCATCGGGATGAGCGAGAGAAGTTCGCGTGCGGGGTGATCCCCGCGGTTTTGCGTCTCAACCTGATGGAGCAGCACAAATGAAGGACGGGTGTACGAGCGTTTTTGCGTGTTAAACTAACTAAATGACCGAGCCATATAACTTGAAATGTCATCGGTCTATCGCTCGATCAGTGGCGTTTTTAGTCACACGCAAAATGGCAGAGGGCAAGGGGGGAAGGGTGGAGATTTTTGAGTGGTTTTCTCAAAAATACAACCCGGCCCTTGCCCTCTGCCAAGCCTCACGGAGCTAAATTTCGAAATAATACACGGCAATTATCAGTGCACAATTGTAGAGTGGTGAAATCATTGGTCTTTTAAGGCGCTCGAGAAATTCTTGACACATACCACACCGGAAATACAGTTGACGTATCCCACACACTGCATGTATACTGAACTCAAGAGATGCATAAACTAAAAATGACCACAGGTGCTAGTAACACCCATGGTCTGCAATAACTGGACTCCTCTACAAGGGAGGACGGCAAATCAATAGGTGATAGTTGCCCACCCCACAGTTTGCACACTCAAGGGTGGGTTTACTTTTGACGTTGCGCCAAAGTAACAATTGAGACGACTAAACCACCAAATGCAATCATCAGCATCAGTGATTGAAATACGCTCATAGCAGCACCCCCTTTCTTACGGGGATTGCCGCCCACCCTTGAGAATCCATATGTTATTGCCAGTTCAGTATAGCACAGTGAAACTTTTTTTTGCAAACACTATCAAATGTGTGGTATAATATTTGTAATAGTGGTTACCCCCACTTTGATAGCGTCGGCTTTAGTCGGCGTTTTTTGTGTTTTTCCGTGAACAGTCAGATACCGATGCAACAACTGTGTGGACTACCCATTAACATTGATCGTTTATTCCTCGCATACTAAAACCCCCTCGTCAATACATGCGATGACAAGAGGGGACTGACTGTGAATTACTGCTGTTTTCTAATCCTTGTCCAACATTTTATCGTCCATTTCTTGAACCTGAGCAGTTATTTCTCTATCACGCGTAATTAGATTCCTTAATACTGTTAAATCAATTTCTCGATGGGTTTGATGAAATTTCTGGTAAATCCCAATTTCCGCCCCCTTACTTTTTAATTCCTCTATTGCTTTGAGCAGAATCGGCATCTCTTCTGGACTATCCACATAGAAACATGTCATCACAGGTTCACCTTGCTCTATATTACTCTTAATTTCACCAATGGACTTTTTTGTATAACCCCTAATTACAGGGATTAATCTCACTAAATCCGTAGTTTTATTGACCGTTACCTCGATTTTGCTATCACTCACCTGTATCAACTCCCAAAAGTAAAAGTTAAAATTCTTTTATCGGATTAATGGGTTCACCTGGAAGGCTTTTTTTCCAGTTTTTGTCGTGCCAACCATAGAAATGTTCCTTGTAAGTTACAGGATAGATAACTTCCCCTTTATCTGCTAGATGTGGGTACTTAGACGCGCTGTAAGTATGGTGACCAGCAAGAGGCTTCCCATTGTGAGTAGGTGTTTTGCCTTGTAGAATGTCTTGTGACTGTTTATTTGTCCAATTGCGCGTAGGAGTTTCTTTACCATGGATACGACTAGCTTCCATGTCCCAAAATTCCGTCACACCTTTTCTTCTTTTGGACTGAAACTTTTTGTTCCATACATAATCTTGATACTCTTGTTTAGTTATAGTCCTATCATTGATTTTTCCTTTTAACTCGTTCATCTTTTTTGAACTCATCTGTTTCCTACTGGTGGGGTGTGGATTTAAATCTAACCCCTTGGTCCGATCAGCTATTATTTCCTTCGGTGCTTTAATATCAGCCGCTTTCGAACCACTCTTCACACCTTTAACCACTCTTGATGCTCCTTTGACAGCCGGACCACCAATAATACCAGCCAGCGCCAGCGCTCGCTCCCACGGTTCTAATTTCCGTCCTGTGATTGGATCGTATCCCGTAAATGCTTCAACTCCAGACTTAAGATTGCTCACGCCTGGGGTAAAATCTGCCGCCATTGACGTATCATCAAGCGACCAGGACCATTCAAATTGTGATGTTGATTTGCCCCAATCATCTGAGTGATATTTTGTTTGCTCCTTTGGTTGATTCACCATGTGGGATGCTTCATACGCGGAAGACGCGTTACTTAAATCTACACCATTATCTTTCAGCTTCATCGCCTCTCGAATCTGCCGCAAATACATAGATTGCGCCGTGAGCGGCATCGCCTCACCTATATAATACCACTCTGGACCTTGTGCTTCCATCACGCTTCTTGGTCCGCCATTGTACATAAAATCAATTGGAAACGCCGCATGCATTTCTGCGCCAGGACTTGGTTGATACACACCGTTTGTCACTGCTGTTTGGATGATTCCTTGCGACACTGGACGTCCGACATGCGCATCAAGTTCTTTTGCAAGTGCTGCGATCACTGCTGGATTCACGCCCATTGCTGCGAGGTTATACAACACTGATACCATCCGTCTCGTATCTGGATCGGACGATGATGTGAGGTTAAGCAACGTGTCGTCACTCCAACTCACTTTAGGCGCTTCTTTATGTAAGTCATACTCGCTGAAGTGGTTGCGCACATCATTGAGGTTTACGCCTTTCAAAAATGGTCCTGCTCCTGACCATTCGACAGCCTGTTTAATGATCGCTTCTAGCTCTGCTCTCCCGGTGACAATTTCTTGAAATAGCTCAAAACCTTCCGCATCAAGCTTATTTAAACCTTCTGCCACGCTCTCTGCATGTTTCTTTGATGTTTCCGCTTGGTTGTACACGTTCGTTAGATCAAACTTTCCAAGGTTCACCATACCGCTTGCACGTGCTACCAGTGCTTGAATATTTTTTTCGCTTGTTTCCATCCATTGTTCATATTTATCAATATTATACGGTACCAAATTCGCCCAGAAGTCGTAAGATACAAACCCTTTTTCATTTGACTCAAATTCTAGTACATACCTTTGAAATGTCTCTAATTTTTCAATGAAACGATGCAGGTGCGCCCTAATCGCTTGAATCACTGGTAACTGTAATTCTCTATGGTTTGCAACGAGTCCGTCTGCACCTTCCCCTGAGATGGATCCTTCCATGTCGACGACAAACGTGATTTTTCGTTCCATTCCCTCGTAGAAGTCCAGATAATTTTGGTATTTTTTTATTAGTGCAGTCGTATCCGTCATGACTCTTTCAACATCAAGAAACCTCATCCATTATGCCTCCTGTTTGTTGTCTCATGTTGATCTTAGTTTGGTGCCAAGGTCGCGGTCTAACGCTTCATATTCTTTGACTGTTTCGTCCAACTTGCGCTCCATTTCGTATACAGCGTTTACATGTTGGGACAATAGGTTATCCAGTCCTTCATTTTCTTCGCTTACAACCGTCATCGTATCAAGTTCGCCTGCTTGAATATCGACGGCTTCAATTTCAAACACGCCCGCTGACTGTTCTACAGCTTTGAGCGCATATAGCACTTCTTGGACATTAATTTTAATTTCCATTTACTCTCACCTACTTGCGGCCTCCTGTGCAGCGCGTTGTTTTTGTCTTAACATACTGATTCGATCTTCTCTGTCATACACTTTTGCGCGATCCGTCTGTATTTGTGAAGCTAAATCATCTCGTTCATCATTTACCGCTTGAATCATTTCTTCTACTCTTTCAATCGCTTTTTCGTGTAATTGCCGTGCTGTTTCTCGTTCATCTTCATGCGCTTCTGCATGGGTTCCGTGTGAGCTTTCGTTGTCGGTTTCTGGCTCGTTTATGAAAGACTCTTGCGATTCTAGTTCGCGCTTCTCGTTCATCAATTCATTTCGGATGTCGAGTAAATCTGCGCGCTGATCCTTGGCAAGCTCAATCGCACTTTGTAGCGATGCAATGTCCATAGTAAGCATTTCAATTTTGTAAGAATAGCCGCTCATGACACCCTCTCCTAAAGCATTGATTTATCTTCATATATGGTAGGTAAACACGTCGCTACTTTTGTATTATAGCGCACGTTGAAAGTGGTGCCAAGAGATAAGTAGATTTTCATATGTAAATAGGGAGTCTCTCTTTCTCACGATCAATAATAATTGGTTTAACCAAAAAGAACCCCCATTCCAAAGAACGAGGGTCTACTCCACACTGGTAAAGATGCTGCATAAAAATTACACCTTTTGCTTTACCGTTGTAACTCTGTAAATTTAATTTAAAATGTAATTCTTATTACTTCTGAATCCGCTATTTCATTCCATTCCTCATCATGAAGTGAATTAAAAACAATATCTATCCATTCAATTGGATCACTGCTTTCAAAACTGTATTGTATATTCCATCTTTCCTCAAGTCCTTCAGGCAAATCTTCACCATCCCTAGATGGGAAGACAACGTTCTGATCACCATAATCCAACTGATCTAAAGTTGATGTCATTATTCTATTTATCGTTCCAAGGGACACACCAAAATTATTTGTGTTTTTTACAATAAAGTCTATTTGCAACATATCAAAAAGGGCTACATCTGTTACATTTCCTCCAGGTCCGACAAAAATTTTCCAATAGGAGTCATCTGTGCTTTGGACTTCCATATGTTTAATACCAGTAACAGCGTATTCCACACCCCCACGCTTAAATTCAAACAGATCACTTTTTATGGACTTAAGCGTGACAGTTCCATATTCATTTTCTACCACGTCACCCACTTTGACAAGCTTCTTTATAGATTCTTGTCTGGATGTTTCTTTTCTCCTGGTTTCTTCCAGTTCTTCAGTAATTTCTGCAGATGATTTAAAATAATCTATTCGGCCTTCTTCGGTTGTCGTATCTTCTCCACTACATGAAGTCAGTGTTACAAAGCAAATCAATACAAACGCATAGAGTAGTTTTTGATACATACCATTCCCTCCTCCACCCATTTTAACACTATGAATCAATTTTGTCATGCCTCGAGACAATAGTAGATCTTATGGTCTATTCTTGCATAAAGAAACCTGCTCTTACTGAGCAGGACCATTTCAAATTTGTTTATCTAATCATTCTTTAAATCTTCTCTTAAGTATTTAATTTCTTGGATGAGGGATTGTTGATTTTTCAAGACCTCTTCATGGTTAGCAAGAATTTTTTTGAGTGCAATGCCCTGATCAATGCGGAATTGCTCCGCACCTGTAAGCGCACGTTTATTATCCTGGGCAATTTTCTCATTATTTTTTTGTACCTTTACCGCCAGAACAATCACAAAAACAAAAGCCGCCACCAACATAGGATATAAGAAAATCTCCATTTTAATTATCCTCTCCCAAAATAAACTTTACAAAAAGTTTAACACATAACATTAGAAAAAACACCACATTTGCTTGCTTCTTAGCTAGTTCCATCATCATCAAAAAAGTGATTCATCAGGAACAATAAGACAGCTGCAATGGGAGCAACTACCGCGCCTTTAGCAAGAAGGACAATTAATGCAATCATGAGAAGTGCAATTAAAGCAACTACCTGTACTACTTCAGGATCCATAATTTCCCTATATTTTATATCATCTACTTGGAACTTTTCTAAGTTCACCCAGGTAATCCGACTCTTGAACAGCAGGTTCATATCTTTCTATCTTAAAACTACGAGCAAATACAGATGGTACAAAGTCACCGTCTGAGGTATAGGAGGGCTGCAATAGTCCATCCATTTCTTCCGATTTTTCCACTTTACCTAACCACAAAGACACAAATCCATTTTTTTCCATGATGTTACCTCCCTATTTTTAAGGTTTTAAACCCTTTGGTAAAGCCTTTGACCCACCTTCAAAGCGATAGTCAGCCCAATTCTGCAACTGTCTTTTAAACATATTATAATCTGTCTTTTGTATTTAGAGAGTTATACTATTTGTCAAACTCCCCGCTTCTTACAGAAGGAACTGAGTCAATAACAATATCAGCGTTCTTCGCACCTTTAGCCACTTTAGAAACGCCCTTAACAGCCGGACCACCCGCAATGCTAATGCACGTTCCCACGGTTCTAGCTTCCTACCCGTAATCGGGTCGACGCCGAAGGTTGCTTCAATTGCGGATTTAATTCTTTATCAATGAAGTCAATGATCACTGCAAAGAGCCCCTGAGTCATCATAAAATGACAACAGGGGTGGTAGTTACTACTTTAAAAGTCTTCGTCCCAGTTTTCTTTCGCTTCTGTTAACCTTCTCAATAAAAATTCATCAAATGATTGTGCTTCAGACTCATT
Source organism: Bacillus sp. FSL W7-1360 (assembly GCF_038592975.1). NCBI lineage: Bacteria > Bacillati > Bacillota > Bacilli > Caryophanales > Bacillaceae > Bacillus > Bacillus sp. FSL W7-1360. Next base: position 1,443,514 of record NZ_CP151950.1, read on the forward strand.
GTCTAGCCCTAGCGATCTATCCCATACAATAACGGGACATTCTTCACCGTGAAACGATTTGGTGTTTAAAGAATACACATACTCCCCAGCATCTTCTACAACTACCAAATGGCTAGGCATTCCTAACTCTCTATACCTTTTCGTTTGAACTATAACAGATGGAATTTCAGCTTTTGTACACCCCAGAATATCAACACCAAATATTCCTCCAGAGCCATACTTTTTTAAGAATTCTTTATAGCTATAAGGAAGTTCACAGCCTAGCTCTTTTTCAATAGAGTTTATTTCCGATATATCTGTCCCACCCGTAAAATCATCCATATCCTGATTCACATCAATGAACCTTTCTAATTCAGCAAATGCCATGTCCTTTCCCTCCTAATTGTTTATTGAGCCAGTTTCAATTTGCTTCGCACGCCATCTCCAGTATTTCCCTCTGAAATTATCATACTGTTTCCTTAGCGTCGGATTGTTCCTAAAGCTGCCACCATTCTCTACTAGACCATGCAAAACCTTATGATATTGATCATTCATACTAGCTGGCAATTCAACCATAGATCCTGGTTCCTTAATTTATTTGCTCGTTTTATGTATGAAAACGCCCTGTGCCAAATGCAAGTGGCGACAAGGGCGCTGGGAACTACTGTTCTTTCTTCACTAGCTCTGTAAATACTGTACTACACCTATAAAATCCCAAGATGATCCGCCAATTGTAGCCTGCCTATGATCACCTTTATAATCAAAATTGTACATAAGCACAACAGCATTATAATCATTAGTTAATTCTTCACCACATAAACCTTGAAACTTTGGGATGATAACATCATCATAAGAGAAATCCTCTAGTAACACATCAACAGCATTATGAGAGTTACCCAGGTAATCCGACTCTTGAACAGCAGGATCATATCTTTCTATTTTAAAACTACGAGCAAATACAGATGGCACAAAGTCACCGTCTGAGGTATAGGAGGGCTGCAATAGTCCATCCATTTCTTCCGATTTTTCCACTTTACCTACCCACAAAGACACAAATCCATTTTTTTCCATAATTTTCCCTCCCTATTTTTATGGTTTCAAACCCTTTGGTAAAGCCTTTGACCCACCTTCAAAGCGATAGTCAGCCCAATTCTGCAACCGTCTTTTAAACATATTATAATCTGTCGACGTATCAATAATAGCCAACAACTCATTGTGGGCTTTTGTCGATCCTTTGCCGCCATGCTTACCTGGAGGATTGATAAATTTTGTCTCTGATATTAATGTCCTCATTTCTCTAATCTGCTGAGAAGTAACACCCCAGTACTTAAATGTATCAGCACGAGAAACTAAATGCCATTCGTGTAATCCCCCAGGATGACGCAATCGGTCTTTCACACCATTCCTTAATTGGGGGTTTGACCAAATTTCATCAAATTCTTTTGTGTTTAGAGAGTTATACCATTTGTCAAACTCCCCGTTTCTTACAGAAGGAACTGAGTCAATAACAGTATCAGCGTTCTTCACGCCTTTAACCACTCTAGATGCTCCCTTGACAGCCGGCCCACCAATAATTGCCGCCATCGCAAGACTGCGCTCCCACGGTTCTAATTTACGTCCCGTGATTGGATCGTATCCCGTAAATGCTTCAATTCCAGACTTAAAATTGCTCACGCCTGGGGTAAAATCTGCCGCCATCGACGTATCATCAAGCGACCATCCCCATTCAAATTCTGATGTTGATTTGCCCCAATCATCCGAGTGATATTTTGTTTGCCCCTTTGGTTGATTAACCATGTGGGATGCCTCATATGATGAAGACGCGTTACTTAAATCTACACCATCACCTTTCGGGGAGATCGCCGCTCGAATCTGTCGCAAGTACATAGATTGCGCCGTGAATGGCATCGCCTCACCTATATAATACCATTCCGGACCTTGCGCTTCCATCACGCTTCGCGGCCCACCATTGTACATAAAATCAATTGGAAACGCCGCATGCATTTCTGCGCCGGGACTTGGTTGATACACACCGTTTGTCACTGCTGTTTGGATGATTCCTTGCGACACTGGACGTCCGACATGAGCATCAAGCTCTTTTGCAAGCGCTGCGATCACTGCTGGATTCACACCCATTGCTGCGAGGTTATACAAAACTGATACCATTCGCCTCGTGTCTGGGTCCGATGATGATGCAAGGTTAAAAAACGTGTCGTCACTCCAGCTCACTTTAGGTGCTTCTTTATGTAAGTCATATTCTTTAAAGTGGCTGCGCACATCATTGAGGTTTACACCTTTCAAAAATGGCCCTGCTCCTGACCATTCGACAGCCTGTTTAATGATCGCTTCTAGCTCAGCTCTCCCGGCGACGATTTCTTGAAATAGCTCAAAACCCTCTGCATCAAGCATATTTAAACCTTCTGCTACGCTCTCTGCATGTTTTTTTGATGTTTCCGCTTGGTTATACACGTTCGTTAGATCAAACTTTCCAAGGTTCACCATGCCGCTTGCACGTGCTACCAATGCATTAATATTTCTTTCGCTTGTTTCCATCAATTGTTCATATTTATCAATATTGTACGGTACCAAATTCGCCCAAAAGTCGTAGGATACAAGCCCTTTTTCATTTGACTCAAATTCTAGTACATATCCTTGAACCTACATTATTCACATTCTCGGTCTAAACAAGGTTCAATCCATTATCGTCCAAGTGTTTTTTAGCTCATAGATTTTCACCCAATGGGTGAAAATCTATGAGCTAAAAAGTGTACACGAAAGGGATTCCTCTGGTATGTTTAAGTTGCCACAAAAACTCACGTAGGAGGAATCCCTTATGGCCATCTTAAACGAAATTAGACCAACATTCAATCCAAATTTAAAAATAAGTGCATCAAACGAACGCATCACTTCGGATGCTGGTGTGTTGATGTATAAAGAAGTCGCGCATCAACTTGATTATTTCATTGATCTACACGAAACTGTACACATTCCTGATCATCGAAGCGAGCCCGATCATACACATGAATCTGTGATGGAACAACTCATTTTCCAACGATTTGGTGGGTATCACACAGAATCTGCCGCAAAACAGCTTGTTCATGATCCAACCATGACGCAAGTATTAAACAAAGAGGCGTTAGCGAGCCAATCGACGCTCACAAGATTTTATCAAGCGATCGCGCCAGAAAATATCAAGGAAATGGATGCATCCCTTCTCCACTCAAGTTTAAAAACCATCAAATCTCTAAATCAGGAACAGATCACTATCGATCTTGACTCTACATACTTTCAAACGCATGGGAAACAAGAAAATCGCGGTTACAGTGGACATTACAAAACAACAGGATACCATCCACTCCTTGCGTTCGATGGAGAAACAGGATTGTGTCTCGGAGCGATCAATCGTCCTGGACAAGAATACACTTCAAATGGTGCATCAGCCATGTGTGCAAATATTATTGATCAAGCAAGAAAGAAACTTCCACGTGTGAATATGCTTGTACGTGGAGACAGCGGGTTTGCCATGCCTGATCTGTATGATTTTTGTGAGGCGCGAAGCGTCGACTACGTCATTCGCTTAAAAGCGAACAGCGTTCTGCATGATCAAGCAGAGGCGCTTAGACCAGATTATGACATGAACAAAAATCATGAGGTTCACTATAAAGAGAGTGTGTATAAAGCAGGTTCTTGGTCTCGTGCTCGTCGCGTGATGATTCGTTATGAACGTGTCCCTGGAGAATTGCTCTTCCAACATACTTTCCTCGTGACAAATCTCGAAGTAAATCCGGAAGATGTGTTCTCTATCTATAAACAACGTGGGGAAATGGAGCTTTTCATCAAAGAAGCGAAGAACGACTTCGGCTGTAAATTTATGCACAGCCATTATTTCATTCCAAACTGCGCACGTATGATGATCTCTCTCATCGCTTATAACCTGCATATCACTGCCAAAGTGTTATTTGCGCCTGACTCTGTCAAACGTTATCGTATGAGTTCCTTTCGCTCTTTGTTTATCAAGGTTGGCGCAAAGATCACAAAGTCTGGGCGTTATCTCCATCTGAAGTTGTCTGCGTCCTTTGTCCATCAAAAAGCATTTTTTGAGATGATGAGAAACATCCAGTCATGGGGACGAAGGCATCGCATGGTTTGATGTGCATTTCATAAATATCTTTACGTATTGTTTAATGACAAGGGAGCAGTCTGTCCTTTTTTAGGTGTTGCACGTGAAAATTTTGATCAATGAGTTTATATTCATTTAGTTTATTTGGTTTCTGGCAGGTTGATACGTCTTCCTTTTAGCTTATTGCTAATTTTCAGGAGTTGGTTGGGGTATCTTTGAATACTTCCATTGTGCAAGTCACTCTATGAATAATGTAGGTTGAAATGTCTCTAGTTTTTCAATGAAACGATGCAGGTGCGCCCTAATCGCTTGAATGACAGGTAACTGTAATTCTCTATGGTTCGCAACGAGTCCATTTGCGCCTTCCCCTGAGATAGATCCTTCCATGTCGACCACAAACGTGATTTTTCGTTCCATTCCCTCGTAGAAGTCCAGATAACTTTGGTATTTTTTTATTAGTGCAGTCGTATCCGTCATGACTCTTTCAACATCAAGAAACCTCATCCATTATGCCTCCTGTTTGTTGTCTCATGTTGATCTTAGTTTTGTGCCAAGGTCGCGGTCTAACGCTTCATATTCTTTGACTGTTTCGCCCAACTTGCGTTCCATTTCGTATACAGCGTTTACATGTGCGGACAATAAATTATCCAGTCCTTCATTTTCTTCGCTTACAACCGTCATCGTATCAAGTTCGTCTACTTGAATATCGACGGCTTCAATTTCAAACACGCCCGCTGATTGTTCTACACCTTTGAGCGCATAAAGCACTTCTTGGACATTGATTTTAATTTCCATTTACTCTCACCTACTTGCGGCCTCCTGTGCAGCGCGTTGTTTTTGTTTTAACATACTGATTCGATCTTCTCTGTCGTACACTTTTGCGCGATCCGTCTGTATTTGTGAAGCTAAATCATCTCGTTCATCATTTACCGCTTGAATCATTTCTTCTACTCTTTCAATCGCTTTTTCGTGTAATTGTCGTGCTGTTTCTCGTTCATCTTCATGCGCTTCTGCATGGGTTCCATGTGAGCTTTCATTGTCGGTTTCTGGCTCGTTGATGAAAGACTCTTGCGATTCTAGTTCGCGCTTCTCATCCATCAATTCATTTCGGATGTCGAGTAAATCTGCTCGCTGATCCTTGGCAAGTTCAATCGCACTTTGTAGCGATGCAATGTCCATGCTAAGCATATCAATTTTGTAAGAATAGTCGCTCATGACACCCTCTCCTAAAGCATTGATTTATCTTCATATATGGTAGGTAAACACGTCGCTACTTTTGTATTATAGCGCACGTTGAAAGTGGTGCCAAGGGATAAATCGCTTTTCATATGTAAGTGGGGAATCTCTCTATCTCACGATCAGGATAATTGGTTTAACCAAAAAGAACCCCCATTCCTAAGAACGAGGGACTACCCCACACGGTTATTCGTTGTTCTTCAATTGTTTTACTTCTTCTCGTAGTGCTTTGATTTCGTTGAGTATGGCTTCTTGCGCGACCATGGACTTTTCAGATGCCTCTGTCTGAGCAACACGGAATCTTTTTGCATCCTCTAGTGCTTGCATGTTCTCTTTTGTTAGCTTTTCGTTGTTAATAGCATTCTTTTTATGTGCATTTACAAATACTACACACATAATGACCACACATACGATTAATATAATGTAGAACCATGCTTCCATCAAACATCCTTCTCTCATAAAGCATTTACCAAGCTTAATTGTAGCACATTTTACATTGTGTATGTTAAACTACAATTAATGCATACACATCTGGAGGAGGGAATCCAAATGGAACTGTATCAGTTCTTTTTAACAGCTGGTTTGATTGTTGCGGTCATAATAGCTTTTAAAGGGCACAAAATGAACGTAAAAACACACCAATCACATGAACTCACATTACGCGAAGCAGACCATCTTCTACTAGAACGAAAAAAAGCCATAGAAAAATCTCTAGCTAATCAAGAAATTCTAATTAATGAAGTAAGAGCTTTGAGGGAAGAAGTGGCGCAGCTGAAGAAAAACTATTGACCTTCTATCCCCTCGATAATTTCGCCCCCGTAAAAACGGGGGCTAACCTTTTGAATGAACGACCAGAACTCCGCTTTAAGTGAGTGCATGCCTCAATACTCGTTTAATAGCTTCCTTGAGTCCCTTAGACAATATTGCGGCCCACCCCACTGGGAATATTAGAGCCGATAGGAGAAGCAACCATTCAATTATATTTACAACAACTTCGAAACCATAATTAATATCATCCCAAAAATCTTCAAATCTTATTCGATCTATTTCTAGCTTTTCAATGGTATAAACACCTGCTGCTACTTCTCGTAAAACTTCAGTGATCAAGTGTACCAAAAATGAATCCTCTCACCGCTTAATATCTCTCCCTAAATTTGTAGTGCAAGAACTCAAAGAATATAAATTGCACTGGAAGAAAGAACGTTTCCGAATGGGTGATAAGTGGCTTGAAGAAGAACGAGAATGGCTATTTTGTAATGAAAACGGAAAACACTTTTATCCCACAACACCGACCCTCTGGTGGGGACGATTTACACAACGTGCTGAAGTAAGACATATACGCCTACACGATCTTAGACACACTTCGGCAACTTTGTTAATTGCTCAAAATATACATGCAAAAATCATCTCAGAGCGTCTTGGTCATAGTAGAATAAATACAACAATGGACGTGTATGGACATGCACTTCGAAGTGCAGACAGGAAAGCTGCTGACAGTATGGATAATTTGTTTGCTAAAAAAATCTAAGCTGTTTACATCAACATTTACATCAACACCCAAAATCTCTTTTCAAATGCAGATCAGAAAAAACAAAAACCCCTGCTCTACCAAGGGTTTCCTACGATGACCCGTACTGGGCTCGAACCAGTGACCTCCACCCTGTCAAGGTGGCGCTCTCCCAACTGAGCTAACGGATCCTATTATTTTATGTATCTATGTTATCTGGCAGTAATTCAACTCAACCGACACTCTTATTTTACATGGATGCACTTGAAAAGTCAATAGAAATTGCAATGACCTTTAAACTTCTTTAAATTCCTTCTCTACGGGAAAGGTTACCGACAGATGTTCCTCTATAACCTTTCCCTCACAACGTATTAGCAACATCCACAACCTGTGTCGTCTTGTACATCATATCCTTGATCCTCAATCATTTCTTGGATCGATTGAATGTTTGTTTCTTGTTCGTTATATGTCACAGCAACCGTTTTATCTTCTAATGAAACATGTACTTGTGTCACACCCGTCAATCCGCCTACAGCCTTTTCAATTGCAGCTACACAGTGGCCACAAGACATGCCTTCTACTTGTACAGTTGTCGCAGCCATACTTTCGTCCCCCTCTCTGCATTAGACTCATGTTCATTTTAACATACCCCAATCAGGTATGTGAAGTGTTTATTTTGAAAAACGGGCAATGATATTCATAAGTTCACTTAATGCTTCATCTCCGTTTCCATGTTTAACGGCATGCGTGACGCAATGCTTTGCATGGTCTTCCAATAAAAGCATATTCACCTTTTTTAGTGCTGCTTGAATCGCCGCTAATTGTACGAGCACATCTACGCAATAACGATTTTCTTCTATCATTTTTTGCACGCCACGTACTTGACCTTCCACCCGCTTTAAGCGGTTTTGGAGCTGTGCTTTCGCTTCATCATTGCGGTGGGTTACTGTTTTTTGTACATCTGACACAAGTCATTCCTCCTGGATGTTCTTTATGTCTTTCCAGTATACTACGATCCGTCGTCACTGTAAAAATAGGACGCCCGTATGATTTAGCTAAATGGTCGTTTCAACAAATATTGACATATCTGTTATAGTAAGGTACAGTTTGGGAGTAGAATTCGACCATTTATTAAAGACACTTAGAGGTGGTTCCATGAAAAAAGCATTAATTTTCTTCGACATTGACGGGACATTGTTAGACGATGACAAACAGCTCCCGCGTTCCACTAAGCAAGCGATTCGTGTTTTAAAAGAAAAAGGGCATGAAGTTGCTATTGCCTCTGGAAGAGCGCCCTATTTTTTCCAAGAATTACGCGCGGAGCTTGGGATTGATTCCTACATTTGTTTCAATGGACAATACGTAGTATATAAAGGAGAGTTGATTTACGAGAATATCCTCGATGCTACCGCATTTCGCGACTTAGAGCGTTTTGCTTCTACCCATAACCATCCCCTTGTCTTTATGGGTGGGGAGACATTTACTGCAAATCAAATAGACCATCCATACATTATTGAAAGCATACAATCCATTAAAGTTGATTTACCCTCCCACGACCCTAACTATTTTGAAACAAACCACCTTTATCAAGCGTTGCTTTTCTGTACGCAGGAGGAAGAACATTTATATACTGGACACTTCCCATTGTTTTCGTTTGTGCGTTGGCATCCTTTTGCAATGGATGTGCTCCCTAAAGGCGGGTCAAAAGCAAACGGCATTGCACAATATATGAAGCGTAGTGGGTTTTCTCAAGAAGATATCTACGTTTTTGGCGATGGATTGAACGACCTTGAAATGCTCGCATTCTCCCCTCACAGTGTCGCAATGGGAAATGCGCCAGATGAAGTAAAACAACAAGCGCGTTATGTCACAAAGCATGTGAATGATGATGGCATTGTACATGGTCTAAAATTGGTCGGGTTGTTACCTTAATCTCTAAAGAAAAAGCAAGAGGCTCCAACAGGAACCTCTTGCTTTTTTGACGCGCCTAGCAGGAATCGAACCCACAACGCGAGAACCGGAATCTCGTGTGATATCCTGTTTCACCATAGGCGCCTACTGTCAGTTTCTAGCGACATCTATGATTATATGATAAGTAGAGGAAGTTGTCAATTGAAACTTCCTCTTATTTTTCTTGCAATGACTATTTTGCAGCGATTGTTTCTTCTCCCTCGGCAAACATTTGCTTAAACCGCTCATTAATGTCTTCTTCTGTATAACCTGCTTCACCTAGGCGAATCCCAAAGTTTTTCGCATATAACTGGAGGCGTTGCGACATTTTGCTATATTTTTTTGACTCGGCGCCTTTCGTTTCCTCTGCACGACCGTCGGCATTGGAAATAATATTCTCAACAACAAAAAGTGCTTTCCAGAGCGTCTCTTCATCCATCCCTTGATGAATGGTGCTTAGCTCGTCCACAACCTCTTTATAAAAAGCTTGGAAGTCTTTAAATGAAATTTCCTCTTCCATATTTAAAAACTGCTGAATTTTATTGTATTGTGCTTGCATGCCACACGTCTCCTCCATTTTTATTAATAGCGCACCACCCTAGGGCAACGCCATTCATCGACTGATTACTTACAATATGTGTCAAATGCTTTTTCAAGCTTTTGAACGACTTGAATTGGTTCATGCCCTTCGATTTCATGACGTTCAACCATCATTTGAACTTCCCCGTCCTTGACAAGTGCAAAAGATGGGGACGACGGACCGTACCCTTTGAAATACTCCCGTGCTCTTGCAGTCGCTTCTTTGTCTTGTCCTGCAAAGACTGTCGCAAAACGGTCTGGTTGCACTTCATAATTTTTCATGTACGCCGCTGCTGGACGGGCAATCCCACCGGCGCAGCCACAAACAGAGTTAATCATAACCAAAGTTGTACCTGCTTTAGATAATGCTTCATCTACCGCTTCTGGTGTTTCTAGTTGCATGTAACCTGCTGTCACCATCTCGTCACGAGCACCTTGAACGACATCATTCATATAAAAGTTAAACTGTTGCATATGATTTTCCTCCTACTGTTGTATCTTGTCCTTCTATCGTAAATCAAAAGTTTCACTGAGTAAAGTAAGTTTTTTCATCGTGTATTCTTTATAACTCTCTCGGTAAGCGCGAGGGTTCTTTGGATTGGCGTAACGCGTGATCTTACCTGTTCCTGGCTTGACAAATTTGCTTGCTGCGCCGCATCCAAGTCCAATGATGGTTTGGCATTCTTCCATGATGATAATATTATACAAACTTTCTCGATCTGGACAGGCATAGCCGACATTTTCTAAGTTACCAAGGATATTCTTTTGCCGGTACAAATAATAAGGTTCGTAATGGTGTCGTGTCATCCACTCATTTGCCATCGCCATCATCTCTTTAATTTCTTCCCGTCCTGCAACCTGATACTTTGACCGATTTTTTGTCATATCTGAAGCTCGTTTGAATGAGAGGGTGTGCACCGTCAATGACGTCGGTTGAAGCTTCTCTGTCTCACCAAGTGTATGTGCCATTTCGGCAATGCCTTCTCCTGGCAAGCCGATGATCAGATCCATATTAATATTTTCAATCCCGTGTGTTTTTGCGAGTTGGAACTTTTCAATCGTTTCTTCTACAGAATGATGTCGACCAATTGCTTCTAGCGTTTCATTCGTAAAAGATTGTGGATTAATGCTCATCCGATCGACATTGTATTTTTTTAACACTTCAAGTTTATCAGGGGTAATTGTATCTGGACGTCCTGCCTCTACAGTGAGTTCGCGCACCTGATTAGCATGCGGGAAAACTTTATACATATGGGCATAAAGTGCATCCATTTCCTCTGCGGTAATACTTGTCGGTGTGCCCCCACCATAATAAATGGTCGTAACGGCAATGTTACGGGTACGCAACCACTTTCCCGTTTCAGACATTTCATAATGTAGTCCCTCAAGAAATGAAGCAACTGAGCCATCCGTCTCGTTAATTGCATAAGCAGGGAATGTACAATAGGCGCATTTTGTCGGACAAAATGGAATACCAATATAAATACTTACCCCGCGGTCAAGGGTATCTAAATCAGGTAAGACAGACAATTGTCGTTTCATAATACGTGACAATAGGGAGATTTTCTCTTCTGACACAGCATATACCTCAGTCAATTCAGTTTCAATCTCCTTTTTTGTTAAACCTGCCCGCCGCATTTGGTGCATTAATTTGGTTGGTCGGATGCCTGTAAGCACGCCCCATGGTTGATGAATTCCTGTATACGCTTCAAGCAAACGTAGTAGTAATAAACGGACTGTCCGCTTCTCCTTCTTTTTCATGTCCGAAGTATCATATACACTACTCTGCGGATAGGTACCTTTCATCGTGCGTGCATGTCCAGAACTTGTTGTAAGTGTGAGAGACACCTTCGTGTCTTCAGTTATATGCACATCCATCATTAATGATGGCGTTGCATTTTGGGTTAAACCATCCAATTTCTCAACAAACTGTAACTGTACTTGCTCATAAAACAGAGAAAACAAATGAAAGAGCGCATGCTCATAAGAAGAATTCAACCCGCGAATATGTACCAGCATGATGCGTGCACTCCTTTATTTCCAAATCACATTTAGTGTACCCAATTGTCCTCTTGTGGTCAAGAAAAAAGAAGATGTATGCGCATCTTCTTAGTCTGACCCTAACACTTGGCGTAATGTATGAATGTTTTGTTTCATCAAAGAAAAGTAGTCTTCCCCGGCTTTTTCCTGCTCAGGAGTTAACCCTTCTAAATTATAGATCGGCAACGATTCTAATTCTAACTCTTTTCGAACAACTTCCGTTACTTGATCAGAAATGTTTGGTTCAAAGAGAACATATGACAAATCACGCTCTTTTGCCATCCGAACGGTTTGCTCAAGCTCACGTTGTGATGGCTCACTTGTTGATGAAATCCCAGCAATACCCAGCTGCTTAATTCCATAGCGTTCTTCCCAATAACCATAGCCAGCATGCGACACCATCATCGTATCTTGCTTAGCATTTTCCATTAACTGTGTAAACGACTGGTCCAACGTTTGAAAGTCAATTACAAGCTGCTCATAATTTTTCTTAAAGACATTTTCTTGTTCTGGCATAAGCATAATCAGTTTTTCTTTTATATTTTTTGCCATGTCCATCGCTAAAATTGGATCCAACCATACGTGAGGATCTTGATCATCGTGATCGGTATGTGCGTCCGTCTCTTCATCATGGTCATGGTGATCGTGATGGTCATGAGTAGCTGCCAGCAAATCAATCCCTTCAATTGCTGCCACCACCTCTACATCATGAGAAGATACAGCCTCAATAATCTTCTCAGCAAAACCTTCTAGTCCCGCTCCGTTATAAATAAATGCATCCGCATCCGCAACTGCAACCATCTGTTGTGCCGTTAGTTCATACGTATGTGCATCTGCTCCTGCTGGAATCATGGCTTCAACCTCTACAAATTCTCCACCAATGCGTTTTGTCCAGTCAGCCAAAGGAAAGATGGTTGTATAAATCTTTAACGTTTCTGGATCTTCTACTGTGCTCGTTTCAATTGCGTTATTTGTCTTCTCCGCACAAGCAGATAACGAGATGAGTGCCACACCCATTATCAATAAGCTTTTTTTCATGACGTCCTCCCTATTCGTAACCATTACGATTTATCTCTGTTTGATTATAACGCATTTCCCCTCACTTGTAAACCGTAAAGATTCTTTTTTGTGGCACACTAAAAAAGACTTGCACTGCAAATCGCAGGCACAAGCCTCTCTCCCTTAATAAATCGTCACATTGTCTTCATTCATGTTTTCCAGGCGCTCTTTCATTGCTGCTAAGAAGCGTCCGCAAACAAGTCCGTCTAACACACGATGGTCAAGTGACAAACATAAATTTACCATGTGGCGAATGGCGATCATATCGCCCGCTTCTGTCTCCATCACGACCGGACGTTTCACAATCGCCTCAACTGACAAAATCGCTGCTTGCGGTTGATTAATGATGGGTTGTGACATGATGGAACCGAAAGATCCGGTATTATTAATCGTAAATGTGCCGCCTTGCATGTCTTCACCCGTTAATTTCCCGGTACGTACTTTTTGTGCGAGTTCATGTGTATGGCGCGCTAGCCCTTTAATCGTTTTCTCATCTGCATGCCGGATCACCGGTACGTACAGCGCATCATCAGTTGCAACTGCCATAGATAAATGGATATCTTTCTTTTGAATAATTTTATCGCCATGCCATGCTGCATTCACTTGGGGGAATTGCTTTAATGCCTCGACCGTCGCTTTCATAAAGAACGGCAAGAACGTCAAGTTATACCCTTCTTGTTTGCGGAATGCCCCTTTTAATTTATCACGTAATTTGACAAGATTGGTCACATCAACTTCGACCATCGTCCATGCGTGCGGGGCTTCTGTTTTGCTTTTCACCATATTTGCGGCGATAGCTTTACGCACGCCTTGAACAGGAATCTCAATGTCACCTGCTGCCATCGACACTGGCGCGTTAACAGGGGCAGCACTCGGTGTAGCTGCCTTCGGTTCACTTGTAGATGCTGGGGCGGCTGCTGGCGCCGTCTGTCCACCTGTCGCGATAATTGCTTCTACATCTTTACGCGTTATACGTCCACCACGCCCTGTACCCGTCATTGTCTGTAAATCTAACCCGTGCTCTTGGGCAAGACGCATCACCGCCGGTGAGTAGCGCGCTTTTTGTGATGTGTCAGATGTTGTATTCACAGCTGCTTGCTGCACTGGCGCTGCCTTCTTCTCCGGCGTTGCCGCTTGTTTTTCACCAGCGCCTTCTTCATCAATTGAACAAATATCGGTCCCAACGGAAACCGTATCATTTTCTTGAACGAGTAACTCACGAATGACACCTGTATAAGAAGAAGGAATTTCAGCATTTACTTTATCTGTCATGACTTCAGCAATCGGGTCATATTTATTCACATGATCGCCGGGCTGGACGAGCCATTTGCTGATCGTTCCTTCGGTCACACTCTCTCCTAATTGCGGCATGGACATTGTTGTTGCCATCATACATTCCTCCCTTAAAACTCCGCCAAATCGCGAATCGCGCGTTCAACTTTGTCTGGACTAATGATAAACTCTTTTTCCAACGTTGGTGCATATGGCATCGCCGGCACATCCGGGCCGGCCAAGCGCTCAATTGGTGCATCTAAATCAAATAAACAATGCTCGGCAATAATGGCTGCGACCTCGCTCATAATGCTACCTTCTTTGTTATCTTCTGTCACCAACAACACTTTTCCTGTTTTCTTCGCGGCGGCAATAATCGCTTCTTGATCAAGCGGATAAACCGTTCTTAAGTCTAAAATGTGTGTATCAATCCCATCTTTTTCTAGACGTTCAGCTGCTTGTAAAGCAAAGTGAACAGCAAGCCCGTACGTAATGACCGTGACATCGGCACCTTCACGCTTTACATCGGCCTCACCAATAGGAATTGTATAAGCGTCTTCTGGTACCTCGCCTTTAATTAACCGGTACGCCCGTTTATGTTCGAAAAATAACACTGGGTCATTAGAACGGATCGACGCAGCAAGGAGTCCTTTTACATCATAAGGGGTAGATGGCATCACAATTTTTAGCCCGGGCGTGTTGGCAAACATCGCTTCCACACTTTGCGAATGGTATAACGCGCCATGAATCCCACCGCCGTACGGGGCACGAATCGTCATTGGACACGTCCAATCGTTGTTAGAGCGGTAGCGAATTTTCGCTGCTTCAGACACAATTTGATTGACTGCTGGCATAATAAAGTCCGCAAACTGCATTTCTGCGACGGGACGCATCCCGTACATCGCGGCGCCAATGCCCACACCGGCAATCGCCGATTCAGCAAGCGGGGTATCAATGACCCGTGCTTCGCCAAACTGCTCATACAGTCCATCGGTAGCGCGGAAAACGCCGCCCCGTTTCCCAACATCTTCACCGAGCACAAACACGCGCTCGTCGCGTTCCATCTCTTGTTTCAATGCTTGTGTCACTGCTTCAATATAAGATATGACCGCCATTTATTTCGCCTCCTCATCATACACATGAGCATGAAGCGTGTCGACCGCCGCATATGCCGCGTTCTCCGCATACTCTGTTGCCTCATTGACTAGCTCAGCAATCCGCTCATCCATCTCTTTTAACTGCGCTTCTGTCGCGGTGCCACTCTCCAATAAATAGCGGGCAAATGTATGGATCGCATCTTTCTCTTTTGCTGCGTCGACTTCTTCGCGTGTGCGATACGCCCGGTCATCATCGTCACTCGAATGCGGTGTGAGACGATACGATACTGTCTCAACTAAAGTTGGCCCCTCACCCTTGCGCCCGCGCTCAGCAGCAGCTTTAACTGCTTCATAAACGGCCAGTGGATCGTTTCCATCAACGGTCACGCCATGCATCCCGTAACCAATCGCCCGATCTGAGACATTTTTGCACGCCAGTTGTTTTTCGATCGGCACACTAATGGCGTATTTATTGTTTTCACACATGAAAATAACAGGGAGCTTATGCACACTCGCGAAGTTTGCGCCTTCATGGAAATCACCTTGGTTCGATGATCCTTCACCAAACGTTGTTAGTGCAACAATATTTTTTTGTTCAAGACGCGCGGCAAGGGCGATGCCAACCGCATGTGGCACTTGTGTCGTCACCGGTGATGAACCTGTGACAATGCGGTTTTTCTTTTGCCCAAAGTGACCGGGCATTTGTCTGCCACCTGAGTTCGGATCTTCCACTTTTGCAAAGCCCGATAACATCAAGTCTTTTGCCGTCATGCCAAAAGCAAGCACAACACCCATGTCACGATAATAAGGCAAAACATAATCCTCATCGCGATTTAACGCAAAAGCCGCTCCAACTTGCGCAGCCTCTTGTCCTTGACACGAAATAACAAATGGAATTTTCCCCGCACGATTCAAGAGCCACATCCGCTCATCAATCCGCCGTGCAAGCAACATCGTTTCATATATGTCACGTACCATCTCATCTGTTAACTGCAATGCTTCATGTCTTTTTTCAACCACCTTGTTTCCCCCTTTTCTCACATATGAATGGCGCGTCCGTCTACAGCAAGCGCCGCTTCTCCAATTGCCTCAGCCAACGTCGGATGCGCATGAATCATTTCTCCAACCTCAAAGTGTGCGGCATCAAGTACTTTGGCGAGCGCTGCTTCTGAAATGAGCTCTGTCGCATGGGCACCAACAATATGAACGCCGAGTACATCTTGATTGCTTGCATTTGCGACGACTTTCACAAATCCTTCCGTTTCCCCTTGTACGAGCGCTTTGCCAATTGCCGCAAACGGGAACTTTCCTATTTTCACTTCATAACCTGCCTCTTTTGCTTGCGCTTCTGTCAACCCTACTTGCGCTGATTCTGGAAAGCTGTAAATGCATGACGGCACAGTCTCAAGTTGTAATGGATGAGGTGACTCATTGACCATATGGGCTACGGCAATCATTCCCTCATGTGAAGCAACATGGGCAAGCTGCAGCCCACCAATGCAGTCACCAATTGCATAAATATGCGATTCTTTCGTTTGATAATAGTCATTGACACCAATATAACCATTTTCCACGACAATATCGGTATTTTCGAGGCCAATACCTGTAACATTTGCTATGCGTCCAATTGAAACGAGTAATTTACTTGCTGCTAGTGGCAGCGTAGCATCCTTTGTTTGGATGGTCACGTGAACGCCGCCATCCTTTTTCTCGACCGCGTCTGGATCGCAACTGGCGTTCGTATAAAATTTCACGCCTCTCTCTTTCAACTGCCGCATCACTTCTACTGACACGTCCGCATCAGCAGTTGGCAAAATACGCGCGCCATATTCAACGACTGTCACCTCAACACCGAAATCAACGAGCATCGACGCCCATTCAATCCCGATTACTCCTCCACCAACAATGACAATCGATGATGGCAACGTTTGTAAGCGAAGCGCGTCATCTGAGCTTAAAACGAATTCTCCGTCAAAAGGTAGCCCTGGTAATGCACGTGGGGATGAACCCGTGGCAATCAGCACATTTTTACCGATCAGCATATCATTTTCCCCTTGCCCCGATTCAACAGAGACTGTTCCTGGAAGTGGAGAAAAAATGGACGGTCCTAGTAATCGCCCTGTTCCGTTGTACACATCAATTTTACCTTTTTTCATTAATGATTGTACGCCAATTGCCAGTTTCGTCACAATATCATCTTTACGCTTCTGCACTGCCTCAAAATCGACGGCAGCATCACTTGTCTGTACGCCAAACGCTTGTGCTTCCTTGACAGTACGGAACACTTCGGCACTGCGCAACAACGCTTTGCTTGGGATACAACCACGGTGCAGACATGTGCCACCAAGTGCATCTTTCTCTACAAGCGCTGTCTTCAGTCCTGATTGAGCAGCCTTAATGGCAGCGACGTAACCACCTGTACCGCCGCCGACAATAACAAGATCATAGTTTTCAGCCATTTATTTCACCTCTTTGACAAAATGTGATATCCATTTTGCAGAAATTTTCCGCCTGAATAGCGCATCCGTTCAATTCGCTCTTCAGCCATGCGATCAGCGGCACGATATGTTGCGATTTGTTCTGTCTTGGCAATTTCAAACACACGAGATACATTATCAAAGATTGTCTCTACTTTTTTGAACGCACGCTCACGGTTATAACCGTTTAACTCATCTGCGACATTCATGACCCCACCCGCATTAATGACATAGTCCGGTGCATATGCAATGCCCATTTGTTGCAGGCGTTCGCCATCTTCATTTGTGTTCAATTGATTGTTGGCCGCGCCAGCAATGACTTTCGCCTTTATCATTGGCAATGTGTCTTCATTTAGCACACCACCTAAGGCACAAGGGGCCAAAATGTCGCAATCAACTTGCAAAATTTCAGTCGGGTCAACTGCCCGCGCACCAAATTCGTCGACTGCTCGTTTCACTGACGGTTGATGGATATCGGTCACAATCAATTGGACGCCTTCCTCATGCAAATGTTTACATAAATGATAAGCAACATTGCCGACTCCTTGAACAGCAATCGTTTTCCCAGATAAGCTCTCTGTACCAAGTCCCGCTTTTGCAGCTGCTTTCATTCCAACATACACGCCATACGCTGTTACCGGGGACGGATTTCCAGACGCACCAAATGCTTGGGAAATCCCAGTTACATAATCCGTTTCCTGATGAATGATATCCATATCTTCAACAGTTGTTCCGACATCCTCAGCCGTAATATAGCGGCCATTTAAACCTTGAATATAGCGACCAAATGCACGAAACATTTCCGGGTTCTTATCTGTACGGGCATCACCAATAATGACCGCTTTCCCTCCGCCTAGATTTAAACCAGCGGCTGCGTTTTTATATGTCATGCCGCGTGAAAGACGCAATACATCCTCAACTGCCGCTTCTTCTGTCTCATAATTCCACATCCGCGTACCACCAAGTGCCGGTCCAAGCGTTGTATCGTGGATCGCGATGACCGCTTTCAAACCTGAAGTACGGTCTTGGCAAAATATGACTTGTTCATAATCATGGGCAATCATTCCTGAAAATACATTCATCGTTATACTTCCCCCTTCAATCAGCTGCTGTATCTTTCTCAGCCACTCCTCCTCATAACACATGCAAAAACAATGCCAATTACCTTGAATGTCACCAATATGACAGATCTTTATAAACAACGGCACATTTATCTTTATATATTCACTGCAATAAATTGCACACGCGCAATTTATTGCAAGCAAAATCATTCTAAATGGTGCTTCTCCATTTTGTAATAAAGTGAGCGTACAGAGATGTCTAACTTTTTAGCTGCCTCTGTCTTCACCCCATTCACTTCTTTTAACACGGTCGCAATATAATTTTTTTCATTCTCTGATAAAAATTCTTTCAGCGTTTTCGTTCCGTTTCCATCGAAGTCAACTGGCAAAGCATCGCGTATCACCTTTCCTTCACCCGGTAAATCAACGTGAGAAAGATGACGCGCACCCGCTTCTGTATAAATCATTGATCGTGCCAAAATGTTCTCCAGCTCTCGTACATTTCCTGGCCAATGGTATTGTGCCATTTTTTTCATGATATTTGGCACAATTGCTTGTACTTGATAACCATAATCAGCATTTAGTTTTTGAAGTAAATGTTGTACAAGTAAAGGCAAGTCCCCTTTCCGCTCGCGCAAAGCTGGAATTTGAATGGGCAGTTTACTTAAACGGTAATATAAATCTTCACGAAACTGCTTACAGGCAATGGCCTTTTGAAGATTGACATTGGTTGCTGCAATGATTCGCACATCTATGGGAATTGGCTTCGTGCCCCCTACACGCACAAATTCTTTTTCTTGTAATACACGTAACAATTTTGCTTGCGTCGTGGGCGACAGTTCTCCCACCTCGTCTAAAAACAAACTGCCACCATCCGCCTCTTCAAATAAACCTCGCTTCCCTTGTCGATGTGCACCCGAAAAAGCACCCGCTTCATAACCAAAGAGTTCACTTTCTAGCAACGTTTCTGACAGAGCAGCACAATTGACCCGAATAAAGGGCTGCTCATAACGCTCACTTTCATGATGAATGGCGTGCGCAAATAATTCTTTTCCAGTTCCTGTCTCCCCTAGCAATAGTATAGGTAAGGAGGTCGTTGCACCAAGCTTTGCTTGTTCAATTGCTACACGCATTTCTGGTGATGCGCCAACAATTTCTTCAAATGAATATTTTGCTTCCAACGAGGCGAGACGCTGCTTCGCCTTTCTCAACTGTTGTGTTAACACCGTCAACTCTGACACATCATGTATGATGCCGACACTTCCTTTTAATGTGTCGTCAACAATAATGGGTGCCACATTTACAATGACATCTCTTTTCTTAGGACCTAATTTCAAGCGTGCCCCACGCACAGCTTTTTTTGTCTTCAATACATGCATATGCATGCTATCTCCTTCAGAAATGTCTGCTGTTGCCGGTTTGCCAATGATATCTTCTTTTTCTAAGCCTGTCATACGCGTATATGCGGGATTAATTAATAAACCAAATCCATTTTCGTCGACAACAGAGAT
Organism: Bacillus sp. FSL W7-1360; assembly: GCF_038592975.1. NCBI lineage: Bacteria > Bacillati > Bacillota > Bacilli > Caryophanales > Bacillaceae > Bacillus > Bacillus sp. FSL W7-1360. The sequence goes on from NZ_CP151950.1 coordinate 1,463,402, forward strand.
CGCGTCATTAGAAGAATGAATAATTGCCTCTAACATCGTTTGAATACTTTTTAGATCCGTTAACTGCTCGCCTAATTGTCTTGCTTCAGTCACATCTTTAAAAATAGCAATGGCACCCGCACATTCTTCTCCTTTAAATAGAGGAACACGGGTAGTGACAATGGTGGTACCATTTGCAAATGTATGCATTTGATGATATTCAGGCGTCGCTGTTTCAATCACGCGCGGTAATCCACTCGAAGGCAAAAGCGTATGAATAGACGCACCATACGTCACATTGCTACACAAACCAGCCATCTTAGACGCCGCCTCGTTCATAAACACAACGCGACACGAACGATCTACAGTAATAATCCCATCTTGAATCGCATTCAACGCGGCTTCCACAATTGTACTTGAATCAAGTGACTTGTAAATCAGATCCCATGCTTGTTCAAATGACCAATGCTCTTTTGCCAATGAATGCACTTGATTTGCAATGAATACATCAACAGGGCAAGTATGTAACGCACTTTCGTCATGGAACAGTTGAAGCTGATGAGACTGTGCCCATTTCTGTAGTACTTTATCTGTTGTAAAAACACCACTGAGATGAACAGCACTCGTCGCTTGCAAACTTTTAGCTAAGTTTCTCACCTCTGCCCCTTCACCAATGAGCAATGCACGCTTCAATGTGCTTCCCTCCTTCCTACTATGAACAGGACAGATTTAGTACTTGGTCTTACGTGCTACTATCATGTCTTATTTAAGTATCGTATAAATTGGCCAATGATGCAACCACAAAACCTATACAACGAGGAAAAACTCGTTTAAAATATAAATTGATCCTTACATTTAATCACCTAAAATACGACACCAGACTGGAGGACTTTCCCATGGGGCGAGTTATTGCACTTATTTTACTGCTAATTCCAATCATCGCAAGTGGTTATGGTATTAAACTCATGCGCGATGCCTTTTTTACAACGATTATTTCACCGTACCCCTCTCTCTGGATACAATTTTTCGCTGGCGTCATTTTCTTTCTACTTGGACTTGCATTTATAGCTGGTTTCATTTTCCATCGAGACAAAAAAAGAGGGAAAGTCGCTGCGAAGTTTTTGAAGAGAACAAAGTAAACGATCCATCACCCTTTTTCGATTAAGTTTTACGAATTCCTACATGATCAACGAAGCGCAAGAATGATGTTTTCATGACTGCTTTCGTTGAAAATATGTGTTTTCCAATAACGACCGCTAATATGAGAAGCATTCCCGCGAGAAATTGTTCAAATAAAGAAAGTGCATGGACAATCCACAATGCGATTAAACCACCAATCGTAAATGAACCACTCATCCCTAAAACAGCTTGATGCTCTCCTTCAAGTACAAAAATTAAATAAAATACTGTCACCGCATAAAGAACTTCTACAAAAGCGGGTACCGGCAGGGAAGCGAACACAGCAATCATGACAAAAATACTTACTTTCCATAAGCGTAATGGGCCAGTATCTATTTGAGCTACTGCATGTGGTAAACAAATAAGCAACATAAATACAAGCGCCATCTGTAAAAAACCAGCTTCGTTGAATCCGAACCAGCTGTATATTAGAGCAGCAGCGATTAGAATCATTATTAACAGTCGTGAAACCCTATAAAATATGCGGACACGACCGCTTAACTGATCAATTCGTTCTCCATAGTAATCATATAAAAAACCGACCAACCACAACGTGACAAGGATACTTAGCGATAAATATGAGAAAAATGCACTATCTGTCGGTGGATACGTACATAATACCGCATACGCATACAGTACAAGCGCCCCTAGGCTGTACGGCAAATACTCGTGCGGGCGCACTGCTTTACACCAACCCGCATCGCGAAACCCCCACATAAATACAAGTGCCATGAGCGGCAATGTTAAGAAAAGAATTGTCATTTTATCCCCTCCACTTATGTGTAGTATTTATTAATATGATAAAAAAACACACCTTTGCAAAAGGAAACAGTTGGGTTTGATTGAACATTAAAAAGACACACGTCTCCGTGCGCCTTCTTAGAGTGCTCCTTAAACTTAACTTACGCGATGTTCAATCCGTAATTTATCAGCAATGATGGCAATGAACTCGGAATTTGTTGGCTTTGATTTCGTCTGACTAACGGTATATCCAAACAAATTTGCAATGGAATCAACATTTCCGCGATTCCATGCGACTTCAATGGCATGACGAATCGCTCGTTCAACCCGACTTGCGGTCGTGTTAAACTTTTTTGCAATATCAGGATAGAGCACCTTTGTAATCGAACCAAGCAACTCAATGTCTTTATATACCATCGTGATTGCTTCACGTAAATACATGTAACCTTTGATGTGTGCCGGTACCCCGATCTCATGAATCACACTCGTAATGCTTGCATCCAGGTTAATTTCTTTCGGCGTCTCCTTTGGGGTAATCGATGGGCGCCAGTCTCTCATTTGCGGCCTAACCCACTGCTTCACCCCACTCACTTCACGGATCTTTTCCATCAACACTTCCATATCAAACGGCTTCAACACATAGTAAGATGCACCATAATCAACCGCACGTTTTGTAATATCTTCTTGTCCAAACGCTGTCAACATAATGGTTTGCGGTCGTACAGCTTTTCCACTTAACCGTTTTAATACCGAAAGACCATCGAGATGGGGCATGATGACGTCAAGCAACAACACATCAGGTTTTTTTTCTTCCAATACCTCTAAACATTCTTTACCGTTGAAAGCGGTGCCAACAACTTGCATATCATTTTGCGTCTCAATATACTCGACCAAAAGTTGGACGAGCTCTTGGTTATCGTCTGCCACACATACCGTAATATTTTCCATATTTCTTCCTCCAATTTTTAAAAATTGTTGTGTATTGTTTAGATTCGACATCGATGCATGTAATCCTCTTTTTATTTTAAAAACAGTAGTTTTTCAACAAGAAAATGTTGCAATAGCCGCTCTCCCTCACATTCCGGCACATGCCACTTCATTTTTTCGCTATGTTGAATACAGAAAAAAACCAAAGCGTGTGATTAACTCGCTTTGGCTTGCACAAGACCTGTATGAAGACCTGCTTCTTCTAACATCCATCCTATATGACATGCATACCCAGACGTCGGATCATTCACAAATACATGAGTCACGGCGCCAATGATCTTGCCGTTTTGAATAATTGGGCTTCCGCTCATTCCTTGTACAATTCCACCTGTTTCCTCCAGTAGACGCTTATCAGTCACTTTAATAACCATCCCTTTTGTCGCCGGTGTTGCTTGTGTAATACTATTTACAATCTCAATATCGAACTTCTCCACTTTTTCTCCATCAACAACTGTCAACATCTGAGCAGGTCCTTTTTTCACTTCAGAAGCACTGGAAATTGGCAGAGGTTTATCTGCAATATCATTTTTTAGGTCACGTTTGTTCAATTTACCAAAAATACCAAATGAGCTATTCTTCTCGATATTACCTAAAATATCGCGTTCCTGTGAAATACGGGCCAATTTCTCCCCCGGTTCACCATTTAATCCTTTCTCAATCGACGTCACCGACGAACGCATAACTTCTCCATCATGGACAGTAATTGCCTTATGTGTATCAGTATCCGCAATGACATGACCAAGCGCACCATATTTGCCACTTTTAGGCTCATAAAATGTGAGTGTTCCGACACCAGCAGCTGAGTCACGAATATAAAGACCCATCCGATACAAGTGATCACCTGTTGCTTTTTCTGGCGTGAGCGTCGTCTCAAATGTTTTTTGATTACGTCGTACTTCCAGCTTCAGGTCTTTCTCTTCTTTACCAGCTTGCTGAACAAGCTCAGCAACCTCATTCATGGAATGTATAGGTACACCATCTAATTTTGTGATCATATCGCCAACTTTTATACCAGCATCTTCACCTGGAGATAATTGTTGCCCTTTCTTCTCGATCAAATGATGACCAACAACAAGCACACCTTCTGTATTTAATTTTACTCCAATTGATTGCCCTCCAGGGACCACTTCTATCTTCGGTAAGACAGATACATCAATTGCCTTTACTGGCCACTTCCCGACCGTCATGACCACTTCACTATTTCCTGCTTCTTCACCACTTAGATATGTGCGATGTCCTTGATTTTTAAATGCAATCGCTGACGATGTTTCTTTTGACTCTACCCCCTCTAAGTTGTGCATTAACAATTCCTCACTACCTTCAAACACCGTCATAGAAGTGGGAACCGCTACAAAATGCTTTATCGCTGGTGAAAAAGCAAGTCCAATCATACACACAGCAAGGATAAAACCGATGACATACCTTATTTTCAAATCATTCACTCCCCTAGCTCCCAACCCACACCTCCATGCTGGCTGTACTATTAATGTTGCCGTCAGTGATCAGATTTATAACTGGGGAGCATAGAAAAAGCCACCCATTCTGGATAGCTTTTCTAACATACAACCTTTTTTAGTTGCGCTTGTTGCAACAGCTCTTTTGCATTCTCGCGTGTAATTTCTGTCACCTTGGTACCTGAAAGCATCCGCGCCAGCTCTGCAATCTTTTCCTTCTCAGTTAGTGACTTGACATTGGTCACAACCCGTCCATCTATTTCCGTTTTGGAAATAAATAAATGTTGGTCTGCCATTGCTGCGACTTGTGGTAAGTGCGAAATACACAACACTTGAGAACCCATTGAGATCCGGTAAACTTTTTCAGCAATTGCTTGTGCAACACGTCCACTCACGCCACTGTCGACCTCATCAAAAATGACTGAAGTTATTCCTTGGCTCGCAGAAAGACTCGACTTTAAAGCAAGCATCATTCGAGATATTTCTCCGCCAGACGCAACTTTTGCCAATGATTTAAGTGGTTCACCGCGGTTCGCTGACAATAAAAATTCAACCTGATCTTTTCCATTAAATCCAAAATGATCAAGTGCTTTTTCGGCTTTACGTATAGAGAGCTTTACTTTAAAGGTCGCTTTTTCCATATATAGTTGCTGCAACTGCGTAAAAACTGTAGATGACAATTTGGCTGCCACTTTTTCACGAATTTCTGTTAGTTGTGCAGCCAATGGCGCTAATTTTTCATAACACGCTTGTCTTTTCTCGTTCAATGCTGCCACATGGTCTTCTCGATCTGTCAATGTCATAAGCTCTTCTTTAATTTTTACTTCATGCGCCAAAATTTCTGACACAGATTCCCCGTATTTTCGTTTTAACGTCTCAATCTCGGCAAGGCGTGCCTCCACTAAATTTAGGCGGTCAGAGTGAAAATCGACTTGATCAATCGCCTCTCTTAGTGTAAAAGCGGCCTCTTCTAACGTATAATAACTCGTAGAAATTTGTTCCACTAATGGCTGCAACGTCAAATCAATGTTCGCCGCTTCTTCTAAAGAAGACAGTGTTTTACTGACAGCGTCTAACCCACGACCTTCACCATACAACTGTTCATAACTTGCCGTCAGTGTAGAAATCAATTTCTCACTATTAGCTAATTTATAACGCTCTTCTAACAGTCGCTCATCTTCATGTTCAGTCAGAGCCGCAGCGGCAATTTCATTAGATTGATACGTGTACAAGTCAATTTTTTGTGCGATGGCTTGTGTGTCCTGATTCAATGTCCGATACTGTTCTTCTATCTGTTGCATCCGCCTAAATTCCTTTTGATACATCTTTAATGTGGTGGACAACTCTTCTCCACCAAAACGATCGAGCAATGACAAATGTTCTTCCTTACGCATGAGTGTTTGGTGTTCATGTTGTCCATGTACATCAATGAGTGACTGTCCAACATCACGAAGCTGGGAAATTGTTGTCAATTTACCATTGATACGGCAAATGCTCTTTCCTACGGATGTAATATCGCGTCGAATAATTAACATGTCTTCCTCTATATCAATGCCAATATTCATTAGTTTCTCATGCACCGGGTGAGTTGCATCTACATGAAACAATCCCTCAATTTCCGCTCGTTTTTCACCATGTCTAATAAAATCAGACGAGCCTCTTGCACCGAGCAATAAACCAACTGCATCAATAATAATTGATTTCCCTGCACCTGTTTCTCCTGTTAATACCGTTAATCCTTGCTCAAATGGTACAGTCAATTGCTGGATAATGGCAAAATTTTTAATGGACAATTCCGTCAACATCATGATCGCCACCTTTACTTGCTAAGTTGTGCAGCCAAGTTCACCACAGATTGGATTTTCTCTAATTGCACAGCTATTTTTCCCGATCCTTTTTTTAAATGAAGTAAAAATTCGACGTTTCCTTCTCCACCGGTGATGGGTGAAAAATCGAGGGAAACAACGTCAAATCCAATTTCAGCTGCAAATGTGGAAATATCAATTAATACTTGTTCATGGACGCTTGGATCACGCACAATCCCTTTTTTCCCTACAAAAGCTCTTCCTGCTTCAAATTGAGGCTTGACAAGGGCACACACATCGCCTTTTTCCATTAAAATATCAAATAGGGGAGGCAAGATGAGACGCAAAGAAATAAATGAAACATCAATCGTTGCAAATGCTACTTTATACGGGTGAAAATCTTCTGGACGGGAGAAACGAAAATTAACGCGCTCCATCACTGTCACACGATCGTCTTGTCGAATTTTCCAAGCAAGTTGGTTGTAACCGACGTCAACGGCATACATGTGTGACGCCCCATTTTGCAAAGCGCAATCTGTAAACCCACCCGTCGAGGCGCCAATATCGAGCCCACTCTTGCCATTAACGTCTAAATCAAACACTTCTAACGCTTTTTCAAGCTTTAATCCTCCGCGGCTCACATAAGGCAGTACTTGTCCTTTGATCCGAAGGGGCGCATCATACGCCACCTTCAATCCTGGTTTATCCAAACGTTCTGAATCGCTGTATACAAGCCCAGCCATAATTGCACGCTTTGCGCGCTCACGGGTTTCAGCTAATCCTCGTTCAACAAGTAACACATCTAAACGTTCTTTCTTCATTTTCACTACGCCCGTTTCTTTCTCGTTGGTAGCATACTTACCAATGCATCTGCCACATGACGTGGTGTCAAACCAATTTCCTCGTATAATTCCTCAACACGACCATGTTCAATGAAACGATCGGGAATGCCTAGACGCTTCACATCAACCTGGCACCCTTGATCATGGAAAAACTCGAGTACAGCACTACCAAATCCACCTTGCAAAACAGATTCCTCCAGTGTCAAAACGGGGTGATTAGCGCTGGCAACTTCCATTAAGAGTGCTTCATCAAGCGGTTTTACAGACGTCGCATTAATTAAACGAACACGGGTGCCTGACTGTTCGATTTGAGCAACGGCCTGTATCGCAACTGGTACCATCGTGCCAAATGTAATGATGGTTGCATCATTTCCTTCATGCAGCACGTCCCATTTTCCAATAGGCCACACCTTTAATTGCTCATCCATTTTTACACCTGTGCCATTCCCACGCGGATAACGAACTGCAATTGGGCCATCATCATAACAGAGCGCCGTATAAAGCATATGCTGCAGTTCATTTTCATTTTGTGGGTTTAAAATCACCATATTTGGAAGTGAGCGCAAAAAAGCGATGTCAAATACACCTTGGTGCGTTTCTCCATCTGCACCAACTAACCCTGCGCGATCAATCGCAATCACGACATTCAAATTTTGCCGACAAATATCGTGCACTACTTGATCATAACCACGTTGTAAAAACGTTGAGTACACTGCATACACTGGTTTCATTCCTTGCGTTGCAAGCCCTGCTGCCATCGTTGCGGCATGTTGCTCAGCAATCCCAACATCGAACATACGGTGAGGGAATTCTTCTGCAAACAAGTCTAGTTTTGAACCACCTGGCATTGCTGGCGTAATCGCGACAACGCGTTCATCCTCACGGGCGATCTTCTTGAGCGTGTTGGCAAATACACTAGGGTAACTTGGTGGACCTGACTTTTTCACCATTTCACCGCTCTCAATTTTATAAGGACCTGTCCCATGCCATGCACCTGTTTCGTCTTCTTCGGCCGGGCGATAGCCTTTGCCTTTCTTTGTCAAGACATGAACGAGTACCGGTCCGGACATTTTCTTTGCACAATTTAATTGATCATTAAGATCGGCAAAATCATGCCCATCCACTGGACCTAAATAAGTAAAGCCCATCTCTTCAAAAAACATCCCTTGTACCATCATATATTTCAAACTGTCTTTAACCCGTTCCGCTGTATCAGCCAGCTTTCCGCCAAAAGCAGGGATTTTCCGAACGAGGTGTTCCAATTCTTCTTTTGCTTTTTGATATTTACCAGCCGTGCGGAGACGCCCTAAAATACCATGCAACGCGCCCACATTCGGGGCAATCGACATTTCATTGTCATTTAGCACGACGATCAAATTCGTTTGCTCATGCCCAATGTGATTCAACGCTTCAAGCGCCATTCCACCTGTCAACGCGCCATCACCAATAATGGCAACAATATGCTCCTTGTCACCCTTTAAATCTCGGGCAGCCGCCATTCCCATTGCTGCTGATAATGATGTTGAGCTATGCCCCGTTTCCCATACGTCATGCTCACTTTCTGATCGCTTCGGGAAACCACATAACCCTTCATATTGACGCATTGTATCAAACTGGTTTGCTCGTCCTGTTAAAATCTTGTGTACATACGATTGGTGACCGACATCCCATATCAATTTGTCTTTTGGGCTCTCAAATAATTGGTGTAACACAAGCGTTAATTCTACTACTCCTAAGTTTGGCCCAATGTGACCGCCATTCACCGATAATTTTTCAACTAAAAAACGACGAATATCGCTTGCAAGTTCCTCAAGCTGTTTATTCGAATAATGTTTTAAAAACATCGGATTCTGGATTTCTTCAAGGTTCATCGATGAAACCCCCATTTTCCTAGTCTGTTCATGACCTGGAAGCGTGCGCTATTTAACACTTTCTATGCTACCTGGTTTTTTTCCTAAACTCCAGTATATCAAAAAAGACAGTGCGAATACTAGCATTAACGCAAAACCTTTCGTGTTAATGCAATCGTTCAACTAAGTAATCCGCAATTTCCCCTAAAATGGTGTCAGAAAGCCCTAGTTTGTGCAAATATCCTTTTGCTTGCTCATGATGGTAGGATAGCATCTTTTTTGCTCCGTCCAAACCTAATAATCCCGGATACGTGCTTTTATAATTTGTCTCATCACTCCCCACCGGTTTACCTAACGTTTCACTATCTGATTCAACATCGAGTATGTCATCTTTAATTTGAAATACAAGCCCGAGCTCTTGTCCAAATTGTTCCAGACACAATCGGTCTTCTTTATTCACCCCTGCAATATATGCCCCGGCGACAATTGAAAAAGTGAGTAAATCACCTGTTTTGCGACGATGAATATGAGCCAGCTCATCTACAGTTAACGACTTTTTTTCTGCCAACATATCAGCCAACTGTCCCCCAACCATTCCAGGAGCGCCAATTGCTTTACTGAAAATTGAAATGAGTGCGACCTTTATTTCCGCTGTCATCTCCGTTGTTTCAGCATCGGCAATGAGGCCAAAACTATGTGTTAACAGCGCATCTCCCGCCAAAATAGCTGTTGCTTCATCATACATTTTATGGTTGGTTAATTGGCCTCGCCGATAGTCATCATCGTCCATTGCTGGCAAATCATCATGGATCAATGAATATGTATGCACCATTTCAATTGCACAGGCAGCTTCAAGCCCAATTGAAATGGGCTTTCCATAAGCTTCTAAAACCGCCATTAATAAAAGCGGACGCACGCGTTTACCGCCTGCTTCCAATGAATAACACATTGCTTCTTTTAAACGTAGCTCCGCTTGTAGTGACTGCACATAGTGAGGGAGGTGTCGATCTATTAGTTGTCTCACTTCTGACACAAATACATTCATCCGTTTGCCCCCTTTTGCAAATCCACTTCACTTAATTCTCCATCTTCATCCATGACTTGATCAAGTTGTCGCTCAACGTTTAGTAACTTTTCATGACAATCTTTTGAAAGAGCCATACCACGCTTGAACATTTGCAGTGCTTCTTCAAGCGGGACTTCGCCTCGCTCAAGTTGTTCAACGACATCCTCAAGCTCGGTCATAGATGCTTCAAATGTTTTTTGTTCTTGCTTCTCACTCATCATTTCTCACCCCCATCATTTTGTTTTGCGACGACTTTACACATCAGCGTACCATCTAATACCGACACGCACAGATCATCCGCCACATCTACATCTGCAACGGAACGTACGATCTGTTCGCCTTTATGAACAAGTGTATAACCACGTGCCATCACACGCAACGGGCTTAACAATTCTAACTGTTGCACAGTGGCTGCAAAATATTGTCGTTTGTCTTTTAACTGGTTGGATATTGCCCGTTTTAATGCACGCTCTTGCCCTGTTAACGTCTCTTTTAACCTAGCAAGGCGAAAAGAAGGATGAAGACGTTGCAATGCCTCATATCGTGATTCATAGCGAAGGCGATGTTTCGTAACATAATGTGCTCCATTTAACAACATTCGTTCATACAATTGCTCCAACTGCTGCTCTTTTTGCCATAACTGTCGGCGCAGATTAATTCGTTTCAAAAAACGTTCGCACCGCTCAAGCTGCGCACGTCTCTGCTCTTTATGTACTTTCATTGCCCGACATAACCGATCAGTCAAGCTTGCTAATTGCCCTTTGAGCTCGGCAACATCTGGTACAGCCAGTGTTGCTGCAGCTGTTGGTGTTGCTGCGCGTTTATCAGCAACAAAGTCACTTAACGTAAAATCGGTTTCATGTCCAACCGCAGAAATAACCGGAATGCTCGCTTCCGCAATCGCCCGCACAACTGTCTCGTCATTAAATGCCCATAACTCCTCGATAGATCCGCCACCTCGACCGACGATCATACAATCAAATATATTTGCTACACTCGCCTGCATAATCGCGCGACAAATAGAGGCAGGCGCCCCTGTTCCTTGAACAAGCGTGGGAAACAATGTCACCTTCACTTGGGGGAAACGCCGTTTTAACGTTGTCAACATGTCTTGCAATGCTGCACCAGTCCGTGAGGTGACAATCGCAATATGGCAAGGAAAACGTGGTAAAGGGCGTTTTCGTGCTTCTGAAAATAAACCCTCTGCTTCTAATTTACCTTTCAGTTGCTCATAAGCGACATGTAAATCACCAACGCCATCTGGTTGCATTTCTTTTGCGTACAATTGATATTGTCCATACGGCTCGTATACATTGATTTCACCACGAATAAGCACGTGCATCCCATTCTCTGGGGTAAAACGTAAGTAACGATTGTAACCAGCAAACATGACGGATTGTAGACGAGAATGTTTATCTTTTAATGTGAAATACATATGTCCACGTGCATGCTGCTTTAAATTAGAGACTTCCCCTCGTATCCATAATTCGGGCAAGAACGCATCTGCTTCAATCAACTCTTTCATATAACGAGACACGTCACTTACTGTCCATGTCTGATTCATTTTTCCCGTCCTCTCTCCCTTAGGACGCCCACACAAATTGTCTAGGCCATTACTGCGCGTGCTTTCGTCGCTGCATAAACCGTATTTTCGAGCAGCATTGTGATCGTCATCGGTCCGACGCCACCTGGTACTGGTGTTAAAAACGCGGCTTTATCACGGACAGATGCAAACTCCACGTCACCAACAAGCTTGTTATTCACACGATTCATGCCAACATCAATGACAATTGCCCCTTCTTTGACGTCTGCTTCTGTAATCAAGTTCGCCCGACCGACTGCAACAATCAATATATCCGCTTGTTTCGTAAAAGAAGACAGGTTTTCCGTCCGTGAGTGACAATATGTGACCGTTGCATCTTCATTCAATAAAAGTTGTCCTACCGGTTTGCCAACAATGTGACTACGACCAACAACAACAACGTGTTTTCCAGACAATGTTACACCGATTTCTTTTAACATGACGAGTATGCCATGTGGCGTACACGGCAAAAATCCTGTTTCCCCCAACATCATCTTTCCAACATTTAGCGGATGAAAACAGTCTACATCTTTTTCAGGTGAGATCGCACGGATGACTGTCTCTGTTGAAATGTGCACTGGCAACGGTAGTTGGACAAGAATGCCATCAATATGTGGATCTTCGTTCAGTTGTACCACATGATCAAGTAAGTGTTGTTCAGTCGCTGTCGTCGGTAACCGAATAAGACGAGAATGAATACCCATCCGTTCACATGCTCGTTGTTTATTGCGTACGTACGTTTCGCTTGCTGGGTCTTCTCCTACTAACATGACAGCAAGTCCCGGCGTGATCCCTTGTGTCTTTAAGCGTTCAAGTGCAGTCTTAATCATCTCACCTTTTTTTTGTGCAAGTTGTTTCCCGTCAATGATTGTCGCTGACATGTGTAGGTCGCTCCCTTTTTCAATTATTCTTTTTTTGTGTAGCCATTTCATATGAATGATGCAATACACCGTTCATAAAACGTCCAGCATCCTCTCCACCGAACGCCTTTGCAAGTTCTATCGCCTCATTTAATGTCACGTTGAATGGAATGTCTTCAATGTACAGCATCTCAAATAACGCCATACGAGCAATCGCACGATCAACATAGCCTAGACGATCAAGTGTATATCCTTTAATATTCTTGCTCAACCATGCATCAAGTTGCGTTGTATGCGCCAATGTGCCATTGACAAGTTCTTCAAAAAACGCACTTGGCTCATCTTCTGGACTGAGTGTATTTTTCATCGCACGATCTACGTCCGTTTGAATTAAATTCACTTGATATAATGTTTGTACGGCCCGCAATCGGGCTACCCGTCGATTCATAATGAACTCCTTTAACAAATTCTATCTTCAGTATAGCGTAAAACCATTCGACCGTCATGTACACTCGACCGATCATGAAAAAAGCCGGCAAATGCCGGCTGCTTCCGATTCAGACCTCGCCCGCTGTTTCTTTTGGCTCAAAATGTACATCTACAACGTGTATGTGAATGGCCTTTAGCTCAAGTGCTGTCATCGTTTCTAACGCTTGCTGTATATTAAGCTGCACAAGATTTGCTACTTCCGGAACTATTGCACCATAGTGAATAATTAGCGCAACATCAATTGTAATCCCATCATCACCTAGTTCTACTTTCACACCTTTACCGTGATTTTTGCGACCAAAACGTTCCGCAACATCCGCAGCAAAGTTCCCGCGCAAACCGGCTACACCTTCTACTTCCTGCGCCGCAATACCGGCAATCACTTCAATAACCTCTGGAGAAATCTCTACTTTACCAAGACCACTTTTTTCTTCTTCTAATCCTAGCAATTGCTCTTCCATCGTCAACATCCCTCCACTACGATTTTCTGATCAAATCACATCATGCTCTTCCACAAATTTTGTATTAAACTTACCTGAGACAAATACGTCATGATTCAGTAAGCCTAAATGAAAAGGAATCGTTGTTTCTACGCCTTCAATCCCAAATTCGGCTAACGCTCGCTTCATACGGGCAATCGCTTCTTCACGTGTCGCACCATGTGTGATCACTTTAGCAATCATGGAATCATAAAACGGGGAAATCACATAGCCTGGGTAAACAGCCGAATCAACACGAACACCAAAACCACCTGGTGCTAAATAATCAACAACTTTCCCTGGAGATGGCATGAAGTTCTTCAGTGGGTTTTCTGCATTGATGCGGCATTCGATTGCCCAACCTGAAAAAGTCACATCCTCTTGTGTAAAGGATAACACTTCTCCTGCAGCAACGCGAATTTGTTCTTTTATTAAATCAATCCCCGTCACCATTTCTGTCACAGGGTGCTCAACTTGAATACGGGTATTCATCTCCATGAAATAAAAATCGCCTGTATGATGGTCATAAATGAATTCAACTGTTCCTGCGCCTGAATACTCTACTGCCCTGGCAGCCGCTACAGCAGCCGCGCCCATTTCTTGCCGCTTTGCTTCAGAAATCGCTGGTGAAGGGGTTTCTTCTAACAACTTCTGTAAACGACGTTGGATCGTGCAATCACGTTCCCCTAAATGGATCACGTTTCCGTGGTTATCCGCTAATACTTGAATTTCAACATGACGGAAATCCTCGATATATTTCTCTAAATATACCCCAGGATTTCCAAAAGCCGTTTCAGCTTCTTGCTGAGTTACTTCAATTCCTGCCCGTAATTCTTTTTCATTCCGGGCAACCCGAATGCCTTTTCCACCACCGCCTGCAGTTGCTTTTATAATCACAGGATAACCGATTTCTACTGCAATACGCGCGCCTTCTTCTATAGACCCGATGATCCCTTTAGAGCCGGGTACAATGGGAACACCTGCAGCTTCCATCGTATCACGTGCGACATCTTTTGTACCCATTCGATTAATTGCAGACGGACTTGGACCAATGAACGTAACGTTACAATCTCCACAAATCTCAGCAAAATCCGCGTTCTCTGCTAAAAAGCCATACCCTGGATGGATGGCATCGGTTTCGGTTAATGTGGCCACACTCATCAAATTCGTGAAATTTAAGTAACTTTTAGCTGACGGGGTCGGACCAATACAAAAAGCCTCATCTGCTAACTGAACGTGAAGTGCTTCTGCATCTGCTTCTGAATACACGGCAACCGTTTCAATCCCAAGTTCTTTGCATGCGCGAATGATACGCACGGCGATTTCTCCACGATTAGCTATTAAAATGCGTTTCATCATCGGTTCCCGCCTCCAACTATGTCCGTTCTACAATCATTAACGGTTGTCCATATTCAACTAACTCACCGTTTTCAACGACGATCTTTGTAATACGTCCTTTTACATCGGCTACAATTGGGTTCATTAGTTTCATTGCCTCCACGATACAAACGACCGTTTCCTCATCGACCGTGTCTCCCACTTTCACATATGGGTCTGCCCCAGGAGAAGGCGCTGCATAAAATGTCCCTACCATAGGAGAAGTAACCGTAAACAAATGACGGTTGTCTGTTTCTTCTGTCGCCGAAGTGTCTGCTGTATTTTGCACCGACGAGGCAAGTGGTGCTTCTTGCGTTGCCACAGGAGGAGGCGCTGCTTGTGACGACATTGGTATGATGGATGACACCGCTTGTCCGCTAATTGGTGCATGTTTTTTCAACGAAATCTTCATATTATCTTGCTCAAATGACAACTCGTCTATAGACGAGGCATCAAACGCTGTAAGTAAGTCCTTTACATCTTCAATTTTCATTCGTTATATGACAACTCCTTTTAAAACTTTCTTGTTAAAAAAGTGAAAGTGAGATTTCTTCTAGCAGCTCACTCCTATTTGTTTTCCATCCCTAAATCGTCCATTTCCTGATCAATGGCCTCATTCTTAGGTTCTACATTGCGGTACTGGCGGAACACAGGGAACTCTGATAAATTTTCAGGAATCTTCCCATCTTCAAGTAAAATGATCTTAACAATATTTTTATTACGCGCCATATGATACTTTTCACCATATTCATTTTCAAGCGTATATCGCTTCAAAGATGCGTAGTCTTCTTCTTGAATGGATACACGCACTTTGTCACCATCGTCATCCTCTACTTCTTCTGCAAATCCCACCTCAAATTCAACGATTTGAATGTGGTCATTTTTAATATTTCTCGTTTGTTCAAGGACTGCTTTCGCTCCTTCAGTTAAATCCGTCCATTTCATTAAACATCTCTCCTCACTTCAAATCTTCACTGCTGTATTATACCATGTAACATGTCTAATTGCATATGCAACAAACGAGTATTTTTCAATAATAAAGAGCAATAATGCAACCATTAACGCGTGTTTCACTTTTGTAAACGACTCATCCGATCTAATGTTTAAAATCATCACGCTTTATAAAATGATGCATAGGGTAAAAATAAACACTAAAAGGAGAAGAGATATGTACCAAGAATACTTTAACAAACAGCGGGATTCATTGTACCGAATGGGTTCTGAACAGGACGAAAAACAAAGTGATGGTGATTTTCATGGCAGAATAACCATCAAAGATTATGGACAAATGCCACTCGTCGTCAATATTGATGAAGCCACAAAGAAAAATCAAACTTATCGTACTGCATTATGGACAGGAACCTACCTTCAAGTCACACTGATGAGTATTGATGTTGGTGACAGCATTGGCTTAGAAGTCCATCCAACAACGGATCAGTTTCTCCGTATAGAAGAAGGCCAAGGTTTGGTTCAAATGGGAGACAGTGAGGAAAACTTAGATTTTCAAGTGGATGCTCGTGATGATTATGCAATTATGGTCCCTGCCGGAAAGTGGCACAATATTACCAACACGGGGGATGATCCTCTCAAAATTTATGCAATCTATGCCCCACCCGAACACCCGTATGGTACTATCCATGAAACAAAAGCGATTGCGATTGAAGCCGAAGAATAGTTATTTCGTTTGCTCTACCTATTCTATTGATGATTAATGTGATTTTAACAACACAAAGAAGAACCAAGCCGGTCACTATAAAGGCTTGGTTCTATACATCGTATTCAGTCACCAAAGTCCCATGAAACTTTCTTTCTAATCTCCGACTCCTGTCGTCACTTCGACATCGGCTCAAATTGAACTGAGACTGCACTCGTCGTTTGTAATTGTTCTTCCGCAAGTTGCATAATATCAAGTGCTTGTGCCGGTGTAAGCGATTCTGCTTGCACCATTACTTTCACCTTATCTTCTTGCGACATGACGAGCGCATCATGGTATCCTTCTGCCCGAATAAGTGATTCAAGCATTTCCTCGTTGGTACTAATCGCCAATATCTCTAGCGACTTGTTATAAGCATCAACTTTTTCCTCAGCAGAAGCTTGGTCATCAGAGGCTTTACGCGAGTATTCCTCCGCTTTTTTGGAACGTGCCTCGTCCATCTTTAACCTTGCTTCTGTAAAGTTGACGTGCCCAGAAATATCCGAGATGATATCTGCATCATTCTCTGCAATGTTTCCTTCTTCATCGACATTAATGGTTACGTCGGTGTCCTCTCCATTTTCCTTTTGCTCTTCTAAAGAACCAACTAAACTAGAATTCGGTCCACGCTCTTGGAGAACATAATAAGCCCCCAGCACCAACATCAAGCTTAACATTGTTAATAACCACACCGTTTGCTTCTTTAACACCATTGCTTATTCCTCCTTTAATTTTTTTGGCATAACCGAGACGCGATGCACAGGGACATCAAGTACACGACTTACCGCCTCCACCACCCACGCCTTTACTTGCACATTCTCCACACCATTCGCCACAACAAGAACACCCGCAACATCTGGTTTTTCTGTCGCGACCACAAGAGGTTTCTCTTTATCTCCCTCTCTTAAAATCACAACTGCTTCTTCTTCTTTGACATCCTCTACCTGACGGCTGCCGCCTTCACGATCGGTTTCTTTCGTATCTTGCCTGCTGCGATTCACATTATTTTGATATATATGTTTCTCTGTATCTGCCACATTGATAAATACAGAGACATCATCAACACCGACCATCTCTTCTAACATTTCTCGTAACTGATTTTCGTAGCGCATCTCGTAATCAGTCATAGAATTGCTCTCAACTTCACGTCCAAACGTAGGTGCTGATTCAACTTCTTTTGAAGTTGTTCCTTCTTCATGAATGACTGGCAATGTCTTTTCTTGTTCTGGCTGAAAAAACTGACTAGCAATCATGAGAAATACACCTCCGCACCCTAGTAATAAAATATATTTAGGTGAAAATGTCCGTTTTTTTTTCTGGGGTTGTTTCTCAAGCCATTTCTTGAACCAATCATCATCTTTGCGTTCATGTTTCATTCATCTTTTCCCTCCTTACCTATGCGACGACAGAGCGGTATCTTTTTGAACAAGTGTGATGAATGTCTCAGGAACGTCCCATTCTTTTGCAAGAAACTTTTTCACTTCTTCATCTTCTAGACCTTTTTCACGCTCACTTACAGTTACATCCTTTTCACTGGAAACATCAATCGTTACCGTTTTGACCGGTTCTACAAAAGATTTGTTTACTGGCTCATCTTCGGTTTGTACCGTTCCAACAGTCACCACCATCCTTTTCCATTCTTCTTGTTCTCCTTCTGTCTCAATGATGACATTGTCAATTTCTAGTTGATATGTTTCGGCTAATTTTTGAGCGACTTGTTCTTTTAATTGGACAGCCACTTGTTCAGATGTATATGCATCATAAAACTGTTCTATCTCTTTTTTTTGTGAATTTATTTTTTCACCAACAGAAGCTTGTTGCTCGGCTGTGTCATCAATAAAAGACGGCAGCCATTCTTCTATGTCACGTTGAAACAACACTAAAACGGGTTGTAACAACAACAACAGTAGCATTAAGCTAACAACAAGTTTGACATAGTTTTTTAACGCCGTATTCGGAAGCATCATTTCTAAAATCGCGGCTAGCATAATAATTAAAATGATCGCGGTGATCCACTCTTTTATAAACGCCATATTTTCACCTCATCATAAATGCAATATTGCTCGCAGCAATCATTAATGTCACTGCCAAGAAGAACATAAAACCAATGAGCACCATTGCAGCAAACACGTATAAAATAGACTTGCCAATAATAGACAAACATTCAATGACTGCACCACCACCCAAAGGTTGTAGCACCGCAGCTGCAAAGTTAAATACAAGTGCAATAGATAATATTTTCATTGCCGGAAAAGCACAAATAGCTAGCAAAATGACGAGTCCCGCCATCCCAATTGTATTTTTCACGAGCAACGATGCACTCATGACCGTATCTGTTGCATCTGTAAACATACGACCAATGACAGGGACAAAATTTCCAGCAATAAATTTGGCTGTCCGAATGGTGAGCCCGTCAACCGACGCTGCCGTTGTCCCTTGTACAGATACGACACCTAAAAATACCGTCATAAATACCCCTAACAAACCAATTGCCGCTGTACGAAAAAGTGTTGCTAACCTTGTCACTTTATAACTCTCATTTAACGTGCTAACAATACCGAGAACAGCGGAAAAGAACAAGAGCGGGAGGACGAGTGTACTGACAAGTAGCCCACTTGTATGAACGAGAAAAATGATGACAGGGTGAAACAATGAAGAGGCAGTCAATCCACCAAGCGCAGCCATCATTGCAAGTAAAAGAGGCAGCATAGCAATTGTAAAATGAACCATTGCATCCACCGCTTCTTTTGCATACGTCATTGCAACATGAAAACCATTCATTGCAAGCATTGCTAGCACGAGCAACGTCACAAAATAAGCGGCTTTACTCACTGTATGACGTTCAAATGCATTTTGAAAAGATTGTAAAATATGAGCAAAAACTGTTAGCAACAATAACATTCCAAGTAGTTTTCCATTTACAACCAGTTCATGCAATAAAAATTTGACTAACCCGAGTACCCAAGCCTTTATTTCGAACTGCTTGTCTCCTTTTAAAAAATCAAGAAAGTTTCCTTTCTGGCTTTCTGGTAAGAAACCTCCATATTCACTAGAAACCTTTGCCCAATATTGCTGAATATCATCTATTTTCAAGTGAGAGATTTGTGTGTCTACTAATTCTGTTTGGCTCATTTCTTCAATTTCACCTTCTACCGACGGCTCAGCGTTAACAACACCATTTCCGGAGAAACATAAGAAGAGCGCAAGAAATAAACCAATTATGACACCTTTTTGTTTCTCCATTGTTTTTCACCTCTCTCCATCGCTTATGTTGGTAGCAGCGCTAAAATCATTTCAATGACTGCCTTAATAATTGGAATGGCTAACACAAGGATGAATATTTTCCCAGCTAATTCGATTTTTGTTGCAATGACTCCTTGACCCGCGTCTCGTGAAATTTGCGCACCAAACTCTGTGATATAAGCAATGCCAATCATCTTCAAGATCGTTTGTAAATAAACCATATGAATATCGGCGTTTTCTGCTAACTGTTGGATCAGTTCGATCATCGCCGTAATTTCATCCATTAGAAATAAAAAAATCAACGCGCCAGCAAACATCGTTAACATTAACGCAAAAACTGGTTGTTTCTCTTTCACAACAAGGGCCAAGAACGTTGCGATCAGCCCTAACCCGACTAATTGTACAATTTCAATCGCAACTCCCCTCCCCGACTTGTATTCATTGGTGAAATAAAAAGATGCTACGTATTTTTTGAAACAAATCATCCACGATGGTCGCTACCATATACAACACTACAACAAAACCAATCACAGTGACCCAATGAGCCCAATCCTCTTTCCCCATTTGCTTTAAGACTGTATGGAGCATGGCAACAACGATCCCTATTCCAGCAATTTGAAAAATCGTATTTGCATCGTAAATCACCACCTGCGCCCCCTCTCACAATAAACAAACCATTCTTTCTATAAAAATAAAATAACAAGCAATAAGCCGGCGAGTATTCCGAGCATCTTTGTCATTTTTTCATAACGTACTTGTAAATCTTTTGCCTCCAACTCATCGCGTTCCAAGTGCACTTGTGCCAGTTTTAATTGCTTTTGTTGTTGCGTACGATCAGTTGTTCCAAGTGTTGTTCCAAATTGGCGCAACACCTCCCGCTCACTTTGTTTTAACGCTGTCTCTCTTAACGTTTCATCTAAACTTTCCATCCATGCTGTCGCAACAGTCACGTGCTTTTCCTGCAGTTTACATGAAAATTGGAGGAAAAACTGAGACAGTGGTTCAGATAACTGCGCTGCAATACGTTCACTTGCCTCAGCTAACGGTGTTTGTCCGAACATAATTTCTGCTTCTAGCGACCGTAAAGCTACTTGTAATTGCCGTAATTGTTGCGGTCGTTCTCGTAATGCTTTTGCTTTATGAAAACCATACAATGTTGTGCAAAGCACAATGAAGCATGCGCCTAGCCATTTCATTGTTTTATTCTCTCTTTTACTTGTTTCGGTAGACGCACACGCTTCACCGTACCTGGGTGTGGATCTCTTCCTAATTCAATGATTCGCGTGAATGCTTGTGCCTGAAATAACGCTGAAAATGTCGGGCGCTTCATTAATGATTCATAAGAGTCACCGTGTGCAGTCGCCATCAACACCACACCAGCATGCATCGCCTCCAAAATTGCTTCGACATCTTCTTGACGACCAATTTCATCCACAATTAGCACATCTGGTGACATTGATCGAATCATCATCATCATCCCTTCTGCCTTTGGGCAACGATCTAACACATCTGCCCGGTAACCAAGATCGTGTTGGGGAATGCCATTTACACACGCGGCGATTTCTGAACGCTCATCCACAATTCCGACTTTTCTCGAAGCAATTCTTCTTTCCTTCACTCCTTCGCTAATATGCCGAGAAAGATCTCTTAAGAGCGTCGTTTTTCCAGTTTGCGGGGGACCCACAAGCAATGTGTTTTGCCAACCCATACGCTGATCGTACACATCTGAAATTAAATGTTTTGCTGCCCCTTTTTTTTGTCGCGCGATGCGAATGTTAAATGAACTAATTGAGCGCATCGTTTGCACCGCGCCTTTTTCTAACACAACTTTTCCTGTTATTCCAACCCGATGCCCACCTTGAATTGTAATATAACCTCTTCTTAACTCTTCTTCAAAGGCATATAACGAATACTCGCTTAACTGATTTAACACAATTTGTGCATCTTCTAGTGTCACTTCATAATGATTGTTGTTTTTCTTAGGATAAACTGGCTTTCCCGCAATTAATAACTCTAATGGACGATGAACACGTATACGAATCTCTTCTAACAAATTTAACTCTGGTTTTGACAGTGTCTCAATTAGACCATGTATGTGTGCTGGTAATATGCGTAATAAATCTTTAAACATCGTGTCAGCCCCTTTATTTCCGAATACCAATGAAAATGAGTAACACACCTGCTCCAATGAGGAGAAATTTTGCTAAAGACAATTTCCCAGTAATCCCAGCTAGTCCAATTCCAAGCGATAATAGTAATACCGTCGGTCCAACTAACGCGAGTGTTGCATTGATTGCAATCGCTTTTTCCACACTATTAAGGCGCAACATGAGGAAAGCTGCCGTCACTTCAATGAAACCAGATAATAAACGTAAGCATACCATCACGATTAATGTCCACTTGATTGCAACAAACGTATCCAACAAGATGCACCTCAATTTCTTTCTGTATAATGAGTTGAAACACATTTGCTTGCGTAGCGCTGTGAAGTGCACAAGCAAACGTGAATGAAGTATACTTCATTCCTTGTATACGAGATCTAAAAGACCGATTTTCTACACTTTATGTGTCTTGGGACATGTTCAGAACCATTTAGCGCTCCTTTCAACAATCTAATTTGGTATACTATTGAAGAGGGAAAGAGAGGTCATCGTGATGGAAGGACATCAACATATTGCACTCAACGGTTTTATGGGCGTCGGCAAAACGAGTATTGGCAAACAGCTTGCATTGCAAATGCATCGCCCTTTTATTGATACAGATGAGGAAATTTCGTCTCAAATGATCATGCCAATTACTGACATTTTTTCGATACACGGGGAATCTTTTTTTCGTGAGTTAGAAGAAAAAACAGTCATTACTGCATGCAATCAGCAGCAACGAGCCATTCTCTCTCTCGGGGGAGGGGCATTTCTTAGTGAAAAAGCGCGGGCGCATTGTTTTGCGCATACTTTTGTTGTCTCTTTACATATGTCGTTTGAAAAATGGTATGCACGAATGACACCATTTATGGATAGCCGCCCCCTGTTACAACAGAAAACGTTGTTTGAGTTGAGAAATTTATATGAGGAGAGGCAACTGATTTATCGTGATTGTCATTTTCAACTATGTGTAGATGAGCTTACAATTAATGAAGCTGTTATGGAGATTGGACGTGCATATGAGGGTCGAGGAAAAATATAAAACCCGTATTGAACAGCGTTTTTCGCGATTCAATACGGGTTTTTCTTGATGAAACTATATTAACTTATTTTTCTTCAAGCATTCGAGGTAGAATTGGTAATTTCGATCATCTAAATCACCAAATTTTATCTCTGGTATACCTACGCGTGCAACTAAATAGTCAACCAAATACCGCGAGAAGCCATATACTTTGAAGTTTGAAATGACGTTTTCTGCATTGCTTTCTAGCACAATAGAAGTGCGTTTACCCCGATTATGTTCATCAATTAATTGATCGTACGTTACTTCTTTTTTCTGCCACTTATGAATAGCGTATTTCACATCATTGAACACTGCAACGATCTTGTCTTTGAGCAGATCCTCTGCCATCATCCGCTTCTCTTCTGAACTATAAATTTCATCCAACACTGCTCTATCCGTAATGGTATATAGTTTGTAAATATCTTTTTCATTGACTTCTTCATCATTTAAATAATCTATTTCATCAATGCTATACAAAGGAATTTCTTGTGCATGAAACTTTGTTTCCAACACATGTTCCAATTGCTCACGATTTAATGTCATTACGTTCGTATCCATGAAACGTTTATGCAGGTCAACATAGTTCATTATATATTCTCCTTAATGATAGTAAAAACACCACTTACCTTGTACAGAAAGTGGTGTTCTAACAGCGCGCCCGAGAGGAGTCGAACCCCTAACCTTCTGATCCGTAGTCAGACACTCTATCCAATTGAGCTACGGGCGCATATAAAGTTGGTGCCGAGGGCCGGACTTGAACCGGCACGGTAGTCACCTACCGCAGGATTTTAAGTCCTGTGTGTCTGCCAATTCCACCACCCCGGCATATGTAGGACAAAAATATTTGGAGGCGGCAACCGGATTTGAACCGGTGATAAGGGTTTTGCAGACCCGTGCCTTACCACTTGGCTATGCCGCCACCTAAAGCGGAAGACGGGATTCGAACCCGCGACCCCCACCTTGGCAAGGTGGTATTCTACCGCTGAACTACTTCCGCATATATGGCTGGGCCACCTGGATTCGAACCAGGGGAATGACGGAATCAAAATCCGTTGCCTTACCACTTGGCTATGGCCCAAAAATGGGGCGGCTGATGGGAATCGAACCCACGAAATGCCGGAACCACAATCCGGTGCGTTAACCACTTCGCCACAACCGCCACGTAAAATTGGCAGGGGCAGTAGGAATCGAACCCACACTGGAGGTTTTGGAGACCTCAGTTCTACCGTTAAACTATGCCCCTATTAACATATGGTGGAGGGGGACGGATTCGAACCGCCGAACCCGGAGGGAGCGGATTTACAGTCCGCCGCGTTTAGCCACTTCGCTACCCCTCCACTTGGAAAGACAATACCTATTGTATATGCTTTTCATGCCAAAGTCAATACGTTTTTAGGTAATTGCAAATGGTGCCGGCCAGAGGACTTGAACCCCCAACCTACTGATTACAAGTCAGTTGCTCTACCAGTTGAGCTAGGCCGGCATCACATGGTGGCTCGGGACGGAATCGAACCGCCGACACATGGATTTTCAGTCCATTGCTCTACCGACTGAGCTACCGAGCCAATAAATTCTTTATAAAAATGGCGGTCCGGACGGGACTCGAACCCGCGACCTCCTGCGTGACAGGCAGGCATTCTAACCAACTGAACTACCGGACCATAATTAGTACTACTATTGAAAGATTTAATTGGTTGCGGGGGGCGGATTTGAACCACCGACCTTCGGGTTATGAGCCCGACGAGCTACCAGACTGCTCCACCCCGCGCCGCTATATGGTGGAGGATGACGGGATCGAACCGCCGACCCCCTGCTTGTAAGGCAGGTGCTCTCCCAGCTGAGCTAATCCTCCATATTCATATAAAACAATCAAAGTGACCCGTACGGGATTCGAACCCGTGTTACCGCCGTGAAAGGGCGGTGTCTTAACCGCTTGACCAACGGGCCACGATAAAAAATTGACTTATTATGTATAAACTATCTGGCGGAGAGCGAGGGATTCGAACCAACTCTACCAAACCCTTTGTCTATCAAGGGGTTCTCCCTTGCGACTTCTATACTATACCAAAATCGTACCAGATAAGTCAATAACTTTTTTTGGCACCTCTAAAAGTTTTTTTCATAAACCTGGTATCCCCTGCCACAAAAGGGGTTTTTTTGTTCCTGTTTAGTTAATGAAGGAGTGACTAAGAGATGAGACTCTCTTGACACACAATAAACGACTTCATAAAGAACGGAAGCCGTTTAATCTTAATTACTTATTCTGTTTGGGTTTTTGTGCAACTTCGAATCCCTCATAGTTCTCTTTAGTGCCAGTCAACATGTTTGCCGTTAAATGTTTGGACCGCGAAGAATTGGAAGCGTTTTTATCGACGTTTTTTGTGCCAATCAACATGTTTGCCGTTAAATGTTTGGACACCCTCAATGGCGATTACAAACGAAATTGATCTATGGTTGTGCCAATCAACATGTTTGCCGTTAAATGTTTGGACGATAAAGAAAAAATGTGTGAATTAATTGATGAAGGGGTGCCAATCAACATGTTTGCCGTTAAATGTTTGGACTCGTACACATCGCATCATTTTTTGATTCCCTTTAGTGCCAATCAACATGTTTGCCGTTAAATGTTTGGACCCTGATTTTAACAGAGCGAAAATCAATGTCAAGAGAGTGCCAATCAACATGTTTGCCGTTAAATGTTTGGACCGTATATGATTCTTTGACTCATGAGATTTTCCCCTTGTGCCAATCAACATGTTTGCCGTTAAATGTTTGGACATTACGATGAAGAAGGGAATCAACGGTCAAAAGAAGTGCCAATCAACATGTTTGCCGTTAAATGTTTGGACCTATCAACAAATATGATCATTACATAGATGCTTATGGTGCCAATCAACATGTTTGCCGTTAAATGTTTGGACTAGGTATGCCTTTTGGGTAACAAAGGATGGCAAAGGTGCCAATCAACATGTTTGCCGTTAAATGTTTGGACTTTTCTTCTTATAGCTCAATTTCTCTTTCACAAACGTGCCAATCAACATGTTTGCCGTTAAATGTTTGGACAATAATCTACAAGCTGGGAGTGACACAGTATGTTATCAGTGCCAATCAACATGTTTGCCGTTAAATGTTTGGACGCCCGGGTAATAGTCATTTAACGTCTCTACCATGCGTACGTGCCAATCAACATGTTTGCCGTTAAATGTT
The DNA here is from genome assembly GCF_038592975.1 of Bacillus sp. FSL W7-1360. Taxonomy (NCBI): domain Bacteria; kingdom Bacillati; phylum Bacillota; class Bacilli; order Caryophanales; family Bacillaceae; genus Bacillus; species Bacillus sp. FSL W7-1360. Next base: position 1,489,439 of record NZ_CP151950.1, read on the forward strand.
TGGACTTGAATCCTTGAACAAAACCATTTTGCGTGTGATTTAGTGCCAATCAACATGTTTGCCGTTAAATGTTTGGACGAACCATAGCAACACTTTTTTCACCCAAAACTTGTTGTGCCAATCAACATGTTTGCCGTTAAATGTTTGGACGAAAGCTGAAAGAAAAATTGAAGCGGTGGAAGGTAAGGGTGCCAATCAACATGTTTGCCGTTAAATGTTTGGACCCGGAAGTGAGATCATATTCATTCTCGGGAATTTCGTGCCAATCAACATGTTTGCCGTTAAATGTTTGGACCGCAAAAAGGCTTGAGCAAAAAACGAAGTCGGGATCAAGGTGCCAATCAACATGTTTGCCGTTAAATGTTTGGACCCAATGTTCCTTTTTCAATCGTTTATGATCTGCAAGTGCCAATCAACATGTTTGCCGTTAAATGTTTGGACCAATTAGTTAACGTTGTAAAAGAAAATAAGCAGTTAAGGTGCCAATCAACATGTTTGCCGTTAAATGTTTGGACATAAAGTTTTAACGTCAGGGTCAGTGCAATTAAATGTGTTAGTGCCAATCAACATGTTTGCCGTTAAATGTTTGGACAAGCTGCGTCCTGACTGTTTGATTTCAGTTGCACGGTGCCAATCAACATGTTTGCCGTTAAATGTTTGGACCGCTGCTCGTGTCAACGGTTGGTGTGTAACGAATCATAAAAGGCTTTTCGAGTAACAACCATACAAAAGGAATTTTTGCTGTCATATTGTGCACTACCTTCCCTCTTTACTTCTTGCACACCAACTAGCACAAGACTTTCGAGTGCTTCTAGACATTAATGACATGTGTAGGTGCTCGACTAAAAATTACTGTTATACAAAATAACTGAACCACGCATAAGCACATGGTTCAGTCCAAACATTTAACGGCAATGTTGACTGCCTGTGGTTGTGCGAAGTGTAGTAAGGTTCCTTACCTCTTCGCCCGTTGCACACGCACAGGTAGTTTATAGCCCTATAGACTATTGCGTTTATTATAACATCTGCATTTCTTGCTTGCAAGCTCAATAAATCAACTTTGCAATGTCTCGTGGGATGTACGGGCGCCCTATTGTAGTAATTTTCTTATCTAATTGCTTTCTAGTTGCCGAACCAATACGCGCAAACATAACTTGATCTTGACGTGAATGAATGATCTCTCCTAGTTTTGCTTCCAACTCTGCCTCCTGCACATCTGTAAGTTGGCATAAAAAGACAGAGTACTGAACATGTTCGCCGTAAGACTTCATCACTTTAAATACACCACGCCAACGCCTTGCATCCGAAATATCATAGCACACCAATACATAACGTCTCAATGGAATCCCCCAGTTCATCGCGTCGTTAAAGGATGATATTCCTTCAATTCGCCTTCCAAATAACGCGCAAACATCTTTACCTCTAAATCAAGCACCCGCCGATAACTGATCTTGTAACCGAATATGGGGTGCGTCAATGTACTGTTCATACGCCGCTCATATGCGCCGAAAAACTTCTGTCGTCCTTGTTTTTTCAGCTGACAACAATCTGGGCCCATATAAAAATCCTTCACGGTAATTTCAGCTGTGTTCATCACACGTAAAACAACACTATCGACAATTAATGGACGGAAGGGCTCCATCATATCAAGTGCCATCGCTGGACGGCCAGCTTCCATACAGTGATAGAACCCAAACATTGGATCGATTCCAACCCCATAACAAGCGGCCATTACATCTCGCATAAGAAGTGTATAGCCTAGTGATAACAACGCATTAGCTGGATCTTTTGGTGGACGGCGGTTTCTTCCTTTCATTAAAATCATACCATCTTCTTGTTGCTTCAGCATTCCCGCAAAAGCTTCCATGTAGCATCTTCCAGCACGTCCCTCGAAACCGCGTAGTTGATCTAAAGAATCCGCGACTAATGATTTCTCTGCCAACTCCTTCATTTCTTTTAACACTTGTTTTAAAATTGATCCGTTTCTCCTCATCATTGTTCGTTGATTGAGGATTTTAGCATGAACAACAGAGCGCGCTAATTTTAGTGAGATATCAGGGTGTTGAGCTTTAATAAACTGGTGCTTTCGTAAATGAATGTTCTTATTCACTGGCGGTGTAGACATCCCAATAAACTTGCCGTGTGACGATAAATAACTGATAGAAATTCCACGAAACATCAATATATGAAGCAACTGCGTAGAAATTTGTACATTACCCATCACGGTTACATGTACCAAGTCTTTTAATGGTATTTCATCCTGGGTGCCTTCTTTACTCGTGATCGTCATTGTCTCCCCACTTTTACCAAGTCTTGTACCATGTTCCGAAACATACATCACACCACCATCAGACCGGCTCGGAACAATCTTCCGGATATTTGAACTTGATTGCTGCAAATAATTGGTCTCGTCCGGCAAACATATATAGTTCATCGAACAGCGAAAGCACTTATTCGCATCTTTTAACGGGGCAGGCATTTCTTTTTTATTCAATGCTTTTGCTTTTTCAATGCACGATTTCGTTGCGTTCACTAATGATTCTGTAAACTCAACTCGGACACGCTGACGGTTCCCCCTATAATAAAGATAACCGTAGCGCGATGTATAGCCATTGGCTTGTAACAACAGTCCTTGCGCACATAACTGAATTTGATCATTTGGCCATGCATAACCACTTAATTCATATTGTTCTTCATAAAATGCACGAGCACCATGTGGAGCACTTGAATGCTTTCCTTCAACTGGAGCCCATGCACCATCTTCATGTTTTACTGCGTCTAACTTCCCAACAATCCCCAAGATCGGATCGCCCAAATGGAGACTTTGGGGAATTTCTCCCCATAAGTCTTGTGATGCCGTATCGCTCTTCCGGCGGCGACGCTCTGCTTTTCGGTGTTGAGCCGTGCCTTCTATCGTGTCAGCGCTCTCTTCAAACATGCCTTGTACATGCATGAGATGAAACAACCGTTCACAGTATTGAATTTCATTTAGCATCCGAATTGGAATTGTAGACATAAGAATTTCTCCTTAGCGACGTCTTTATTCGCCGCTCCAATAATTTTCTAATCCTATTGTTCACCTTAAACCAATATTGCTTTTGGTCTTGCCATTTATCTTCTTCAAAGAAGTACCCGCTCGGGTCTCTAAACAACGTCTTAGCCTTTCCTTGAAGCTCAGCACCTTCGTGAACTACATCCGCTAGGCTCTCGGCATCAACTTGTTTAGAACTTCCCCTCACCTTCTTTCTATCCGCTTTTTCCCAATAATAAACACCCTTTTCATTCTCTTTCTCACTTTCGACAAAACTTCCTTTTCCAAGATACGCTTTGACTTTTTTCGCTGTGGTCTTAACCATAAAACCATCCTGTTGCTTCTCTACCTGCACGCGAAACACCTCCGTGTTTTGGAGCCAAAATCGCTTCTGCAAGTTTTGTGCTGCGTTTAGGTCTGCATGAATCTCACTTAGTTCATGACTATCAGGCGCCTTTAATGTAACAAAAACTTCTCCGCCTTTATCCGGCACTAAATCTCCTTCTCGTAACCACGGCACCTCTTTTTCGGATAAAAACCCTTCGCCGCACCAACGATTTAACAGGGTTGGATCCTCATGCAAACGTTTTATATCCTTTTTTGTTAAGGAACGACAACGAATTCCCGGTGCGCCCGTTTTAGCGTGAAAGCGTGAAGTGAAGGCTGAATATACATCTCCCACTTGAAGCCCATACATTTCACCCTTCATACTGACCACTCTTGGAATTTCTCTATGTGCCCACTGCATTAAACGAGAGTTTTCCTTTTTGGGACGATCCGTTTTAAATCGGTATTGCGATAAGTCTTCAAACAGTATAACTTGACAAGACGGATACGTCGCAATCCACTGCTTTTCTTGATTTCCTATAGATTGGTATTTATACCCTAAAGCCGTCATGACTAATTCGTGCGCGAGTTTCTTCAGGCGGTCTTCTTTTAAATGCTGGATGTGTTCCCGTCGGTCCGTCCCAAATCGTTCGCGTTTTTGAGCCCGATTCACCTTCTCTGGACTGCGTGCTCGTTTGCTCCATGCTTGTAAAAAACGTTGCGTATCCTCCAGTTCTTCTATGCTCGCCATAGACAGACCATACGCACCCTGTCGGTCTAATCCGATTTCCTGACGCCACTTTTGCACGTCCTCTGACACATACGACTCTAGCGTTCGATGAGCCCGGCAAACCGTGCGATTCCATTCCAACAGATCACTTTCTATCGCACGCTTTACCTTATTCAACTCTTCTACATATCGCACTCCCCATGCGCGGCGCTGTTTTTCCAATAACTCGGGAGAAAAATATTTACTAAGCACACGGTCTCGTTCTTCTACTGTTCGTTTTCCGGACAAGCGTAATACATTACCTAAAAACCGCATTTTTCCCCGTAACATTTTCAGTATCTCTTTCCGTTGTTGACGTACCTCCATTATAGATGGTGATACATCTTCCCCTGGAAGTTTGATTGTCAGACTTCGCGCATGAACTGCATAAAGATCTGTACCTTCAATTGGATAACCTAATTTCCCGCGTGCTGGAGGGACATCCGACACTTCAAAAATAGACACAGCAGCGGCCATACGCTGCCCAAGGTCAACCGACATCACTCGCATTCCTGTTGTCAAAGCGTCACAACCTAGCTCTACTGTCGGCGGGCTTTCTTCCATCCACGCCTGTAATTCTTTTGGTTTATAGTTTACTACTTTCATAAAATCATCTTGCACCGTGGTTAACGTTTTACCGATGGGAGTCTGTAAGCGGCCATTTCTAACATTCTGCATTGATTCAATGGATACCGTCATATTAAAAAAAGCTGTCGCATCGCCGTTTTTCTCTAGTTCACGACGATTAAATTGCAAGCGCGCGCCTTGTGCAGTTCCTTCCAATACTTTTGCTTGTTGCTTATAACGAGAGACACTCTGATCAAGGTAAAAAAACTTCTGTTTCTCTTTTTTCTTTTCTGTCTCCTGTAAAGCAATCTGATCATGAAACTGTTTTGATGCAGCAAGTGGCAACACAACATCTTTTGTCTCCTGCCATCCACTCTCACCTGGCATAATGAGCTTATCTAATGTCACAGTCAGTCCCTTTTCTTCACTAACAGTGAAACGATATTTGTGTAGATTATTTCCGTCCTGGGATTCAAAACGCACCCATGCGGGATGACGTCTATCATCTGGAAATGTCAATGTTGCTTCTCGCTTTGCACGTTGGCGTTTTCGGGTCATTTCATTATGTTTCGCAAAATACAACAAGCGTTCAGGATTGTTGCACCAAATAAAGTGATTGCGCTTCTGAGCTAAAAAGTGAAAAGGAATTGCGCCTCCAAAAGCGGAACCCAGCTTCTGTTGGGCTTCACCAACCTTATCTTTAAACGCTTTCTCTGGAAGAGACGGAGACATCTTCTTCCAAACATTATATAGCCTGTCCCAACCACGAATCTCTCGTTTGCGAATAACAAAGGGATCGATTGGTTCAAATGAGACTTTTGCTATTTCTTCATGACGCTCTTTTTCAAATTCTCGTAGCCGGGTCAACCACGGTTCTTCATCTGTTTCTTGGAGGTTTGTTTCCAGTTCTTCTATATCTTTTGTTAACTTCTCATACTCATCCTTCACACGACGATTCCATGACTCCCACGAAAGCAAACGCTCAATTGCTTGTGTCATCATATCTTTATCCCATGTACGGACAGTCCCTTCTTGTAACCACTTCACATCATTCTGCGTGCTTGTAAATAGACAAAACAATGGTAAAAGCTCCAAACGGTCAAGATCTCGACGTATTCCATAAATAGGATCCGCCTCCTGCTTTTGTTTCCATTTTTGATAGGCGGCTTCCCAATCTTCGTCACCTCTATCTTTCTTCACTTTCCACGCCGGTGGTCGGCCAGATTTTGCAACTCCCTTCCACATATCACTTTTTTCATCCGTTAAAGGGAATAAAGCACTTGCAGTGTTGTTAGCAGAGCCTTTTTCACCTATAGAAGAAGGAACGATCCACTGATATAGGCGCTGCAATACTAAAAGCATCTCATCTAAAATCTCCTTTTCTAGCGTACTTCCTCTCTTTTGAAAAAGATCATCAAGACGTTTTTTCAACTCACTCTGGATTTCGTCTTTTGTACGTTCTCCTACTGCTTCTTGCCTCAATAACAAGAGCCAATCCATGTAATACTTTATGCCTTCGTTATGTAGCTGATGTGTTTTCAACAGTCCTTGCCGTAGCTTTTTTGCACCAGCACCTGTATGCGCTTTCACTTTCAGCTTGTAACTTCGTGTTGCCATCATTCTTCACATCCTTTTAAATGTTAATTTTGTGTCCTAATTTCAATTTATCATGGCGAGTTCAACATGCTAATACATTTAGGAGAGATGTTAAAATACAAATAAGAGAGACTCAAAGCCCCTCCCAGACCGTAATCACGTCTATCGAGGTGATTACCGACATTATAACACGGTTCCATCCGTTGTTAGTGTCTATTCTTGTCGATCATCAATGCCTATTGCGCGGACCTAAGCGCCTACTACGCCTACGAGCATTCCTGCGCTCCTTTTGCCGCTTCCTTCGCGATGATGAAAGTATAGACGACTTCATTCGTTTATTACCTAAAGATATATTTCGCGTATTGCAATTTGCGTCTTTTCTCGCTGAATACACAAGGATGGCCTTTCTCAATAAAATAAGGCTACGCATTCTACTCCCTTTATTACGGAATATTAACAGAACCCCATTTATAACTACTCCCAACACCATCATTCCAATAAGTATCAGCATAAACATTATCATAAATGCAGAAGGCGCAAACTCACGAAAGCTATCATCGTTCGCAAATTCTTCACCCCACAAGCTGAAAAAGGCAGTAACAAGTGCAGCAGAAAAAGTTATTGCAGCTGGAGAAATCGCTTTTGATATAGCTGTCACGAAAGAATGTTGTTCTTTTCGTTCGATTTTCTTTTCTAAGTATGGGAGGGCGTGTTCACGTATAATTTGCTCATTCACCCCTGGCAATTTCAACAACTCATCATCGAGCTCTTTCTTAGCTATTCCTTCTCTCACGCTATCCAAACTTGAACCATATACTCGACTAGCATGCTTATCGATATATGACTTTGCTATAAAAAACGAAATAAGTGATAACCAGAAGATAACAATAAATATCGCCCAAAATATCGACCATGCTAAATCCGAAGTAAAAATCCCAATAAAAGAAACAAGTTCTCGCAAAAAAAATTTACATAGAGAATAGAAAAGCAACAGGTAATATATCACAAGTGCGCAAGCCGCTTTTAAACATTCCTTCTTTAATAATTGCATCCTCTTTTGCCTATCTTCTTCTGTTTTACCAAGCCCCGGCCATTCTATATAAAATGTCGGTAACTTTATCTTATTTTGAATTCGAATTAATGACTCATCAACCTTTTTCTCAACATCCACACAAATCCCTACCTCTCGATTCCATAAACCCTCAAGAATGAAACATAATAACCGGATTAAGTGAACCGTGAGTCACCACCGGTCCAATTAGTCCTTTTTTGACAGTTGAGTGTACTGTATAGCCGCAATCAGGATATTGAATGCAAATCTTTTGGAAAAACTCATTGATTGGAAACATAAATAATTACACATCAAACGGCAGCTCTTGTGCGTAGACACCATTTTCAACATTCTATCACAAAATGAAAGCGCAACCAATAATAAGCCCCTGCCTATGGGCAAGGGTTGTTGATCTCCATATTAGACTACAGTCGATTCACGGCCACTGCTCGAACATCTTTGAGCGCTTGGAAATATTAAAACACCAATTGACCGCCGATTCATCTTTGACACGGAACCCACATTCCAGCATTGCCCCTTTGAAAGCTCCGTTCGTCATATAAAATCCTTTTTCCGCTTTCTCAAAAATATGCTTGATTCCATAAGACGTTGGGCTGTTGAATCCCTTGATGGGTGTTGCACTTAATATTACAATCCGTCACATAAAAATGCTCCTTGTAAAATAGAAAAATTTTCATCTTGTTTATCTATTTTAGAGGGAGCATATCAAATTTTATTGTCACCTTTTCTGAAGCATCTCCGTATCAATCACAATATAGCTCAAAACAACATTATCTGATGTACTAAACTCCATATTCACTTGATTCTCTTTATCAAAAAAACCGATCACTTGAGACCCTGTATCTTCTCTCTCATAATAACTATCTCCATAAGCGGCGATAAGTTCAGTAACAGAACTGCCCACCTCAATATTTCTAGCCGTTTCATATCCTTCTTGACGTATAAAATATCGCTTCACACGCTTATTTTGATCATCAATCATGAATTCAAACTCATATTCATCTTCTGATGATCCATATATAAGATACGTTGTTGGTGGATCTTCGACAGAGTTTTCAAAATCGGGTTTGCCTACTTTCTCTAACAAGATATCCTCACTCATATCTAACGAGACGCCCAAAAGATTTTCATCGGAAAGGTCTGTGCTTAATGTTTCGTCATAAAAATTTAGTTGGCTCGTTGTGCCACAGCCGCTTAAGATTATGGCCATTACTAATACAAGAAGGTACTTTTTCACAAACATCTTCCCCTTTTTTGATAAAGATAGTTGAGGTTTCTTCCTCAAATACCTTTATCATTGAATTACATATTTTGTTCTAGCCATTCTTTCAAATCAGAAAGAACCATCTGCATACTATACTCTACATTGTCATCCTGATAGCTCTGTAGTAAAAGCGCTGTACAACCTGAAGCATATGCAGTTGAGAACGAAACTGCCGTGTCTAAAGTCATTTTTTCATTCAAATAACTAGAAAACACATCTTCTCCAGGAGCAAAAACATCAACTTCCTTGTCTTTAAATTCATCGGCAAAGATTTTTCCATCCGTGTTCAACATACCAACATTTATTACCTCTTCATAAGCACCCGGATAAGATAAGTCCGTATCCCCACTGTACTTAATATTTCCCGAAGATGCCAATATTATGATGTTATTATCATAGGCCTTCTTAATTGCAGAATGTAACTCTTTCGAGCCTTCCGGCAGTTCTAAACTCATGTTGATAATATCAACATTTTTTTCTATCGACCATTCAATACCTTTGATAAGATTCTCGATGCTTACATTACCATGTTCATCAGCAACTTTCGCTACATATAAATCAGATTGCGGAGCTAATCCTAATAAATTATAGTCATTTTCTCTAGCGCCAATAATACCAGCTATTTTTGTTCCATGCCCATGATCATCATCAAAATCATTTACAGCTGAATCAACAAAGTTAGTTCCTTGAGAAAACTCTAGATCTTTGCTAGAGATGTCAATTCCCGTGTCAAGGACAGCGACTTTCACTTGAGCTCCTTTAATACCTTTGGCATGAAAATCGCTGAAGGTATTCGCTACATCTTGTTGAACCACTTCAACCATATCCTTCGTTTTAGGTAAAGGCTTCTCCATATCCGAATGATCCATGTCTGAATGATCCATATCCGAATGATCCATGTCTGAATGATCCATATCCGAATGGTTCATGTCTGAATGATTCATGTCTGAGTGATCTGTATCAGCAGAGCAACCTACTAATACGACTGTAATAAATAAAAAAGAAATGAGCTTCATAAAAACTGTTTTTCTCATTGTTGAACTTAACCCCATTTAATAAAGATATAAATTGTTAACAAATTCATCCAAAAAACCCACCCAAATAATGATGCCACGCTAACCTTCATATGCATAGACCTCCACCGAAATGGAAATCTATGCAACAAAGGTTTACTCATTAAAAGGATTCCAAAAACACCAAATGATACTAATGTTTACGGAATTTTTTGATACCACTTGTGTGTGTGCCAAGTCTTTTTATGCCCAATCAAACCCGAACAATTTCTTACCTTGTGTTTACAATATCGTAATTTAGAGTTCATTTTACCAATGGTAGAATCGGCAGCACAAAGAAGCGCAACAATGATAGCCTTATAGCAATCAGACGTTATAAAGTTCTTATAACCATACCCATTATCATCTAAACAGTTAGGCCATCCGCCACCGGAAATAGTCCCGTCGCGAGATTCATTCACAGTGTGATCAACATAGATTAGAGATTCCGGAATCTCCATGGATGCCTCCTCTTCTAATCTCTTCGTAACCGGGTGGTCATCTTCACCTAAAGATTTTAAAGCTTCGATCAAATTATCCAGATCTTCTTTTTGCGTACGGACACTATCTTTTATGTAGTCCATGTCCTTTTCGCTAATATCGAAATCTTCTGGATCAGACTCTAATATCTCATCAGATGAATAGAATTCTTCCCCTTGTTTCTCGCTTTCAGCAAAATGCTCTTCCAAAGTCTCTTGTTTTTCAGCTTGTTTTAACATCATGTCATTCACAAACCGGTCATCGTATTCCTCGATATCCTCTTTAGAATCATCCACCTTCTCGGATGCATCATACATCTCGATCATATTTTTTGCAATCGTGGTATAATCCACTTTTTCTTCAGCAAAAACATGGCTTCCTTGTGAAGCTAATAGAGATATCACAAGAGTACTTGCGATAAATTGCTTGACTCTTTTCATCCATCTTCCCTCCTTTCACCCATATTTGAGAAATGAATGATTATTCATATCATCCGTTTATTACTATACCATACCCCCCCATAGAATATCAACACTAAATCCAACATTTTTATAAGCACTCCCTCCTATTAGACTCATAATGTACTGTTGCTTCTTAAATTACACCCCACGCCTTCCTTTTTGATTTCTTCAGCAAAATCATTCCGTTCACAATTGTTAGCAGACCTGCAATCAATGAAATCACGGCTATAACATTGCTCACCATAGCATTTGCGCCCCCTCTTTCCCATCTTACATATATCATACCACGTCTGAAAGGATATGTACGCGACAGAATGGCGGACGATTTGCGGACGAACTTTCATCAAAATTCTTCGTTATTTTCCTTGGACAAATCTATTCAAAGCGATAGATAATGCATAGTCGGCATGTATATTTGTAGAATCAAATAGCGGCACAGGTGTATCGCATTGTTTAATGAGTAGCGGAATCTCAGTACAACCTAAAATGACCCCTTCTGCACCTCTAGCGACAAGATGATCAATCACGTTTAAATATGCTGCTTTGGATTTGGGTGTGATTTTTCCTAGGCATAGCTCTGAAAAAATAACATCGTGTACGAGGGTGCGCTCCTGCTCTGCTGGTGTTAGCAGTTCGATGCCATGTTGTACCATTCTCTCTTTATAAAATGGCTTCTCCATTGTAAAAGAAGTGCCCAGCAAACCAACTTTAGTGAAACCGTGGGTTTTAATGTCATTTGCTAACGCATCGACAATATGAATGAGTGGTAACCCGGTAGCGCGTGAGACATCATCGGCCATTAGATGCATCGTATTTGTGCAAATGACAAGCAGTTCAGCGCCACCAGCTTTTAGACATAGTCCGGCGGTTACCATTTTTTCAGTCGCTACTTTCCATTTTTCTGCTTTTTGCAAGTCAGCAATTTCCTGAAAATCAAATGAATAAATGAGGCATTTGGCTGAATGCAGTCCGCCGAATTGTTGTTTCACGGATTCATTTAGACGTCGGTAATAGTGAGCGGTAGATTCCCAACTTAGTCCACCGATGAGGCCAATGGTTTTCATGTGTCATGCTCCCTTAATTTGTTTTTAATATCGTATCAAATGAAAGAGGAAAATGCCATTGTTTCCTGTCCATTAAATACTTAAAATATGGATGCCCGTGGATAGCTTTCAAAACATCTACCACACTTTTAGCATAATCATGCGCTTCTTGCTCCGATTCAAACGTCTGTACCTTTTCTCCAAACCATTTTGGTGGCCAAGGTAGATCAGCCTCCAGTTTACCTCCAATGAAAGTAATACGTTTTGTATTTCCCATGTTCAACATCTCCTTGAATTAATTTATATATCTATCATAACGCGTCCAAAAGGAGTTGTACGCGGCAAAACAACGGACAAATTGCAGACGAATTCGTCCGCAAATACGCGGAAAATCGTCCGCCTTTTCGCCGCGTGCGTACCCTTTGGAGCGCGGCATAATTAAGATATACCAACCAAACAAAGGAGCTGTTACACATGTTAACAATCGCAGAAATGAAAGAACTGAATGAAGAGGCAGGGTTTTACTTTTTTAGCCCAGGGGCAATGCGTTTCTTCAACTCCAAAATCGAGACACAACCAACCCGGGAAGGCTATTTCATCACTAGTGAACACCCTGGAGACGAAGTTCGCCGATTCACCATTCGACTCTTCGACCTGGAGACATCCGACGTGCATACGGTAGAAGAATTTCAGGAATTTGAAACCTTAGAGGATGCAATCGATGCAATGATAGAAGTCGCTCGTTGTTCATGATTAAGCGTCTGCCCCACCTGGGGCGGATTTTTTAGCCCTTTTCGTCCGCAAATCGTCCGCCTTTCTGCCGCGTACATCCCTTTTGGGACGCGTCATAATAAATATATACCAACCAAACAAAGGAGATGTTACACATGTTAACAATCGCAGAAATGAAGCAACAACACGAAGCAACAGGATATCGCTTTTTTGACGAATGGGTAATGAATTTTTACAACCGAGAAATCGAAACACAAAAATTAACCATGGTTCACGAAGATAAGGGCTTGTTTATCAGCAGTGAGTGCCGTGAGGATGACGAGGTTCGTCGTTACACCATTCGACTGTTCGACTTTGCTTCACGTGATGTACATGAGATCGGAGAATTTCGAGGATATGAAACGCTGGAAGATGCACAAGTTGCATTGAAGGAACTTCTCAAAACCCACCGTTCAATCTGATTAAGAATCCGTCCCAAGTGGGGCGGATTCTTTGTAGGCAATTCCGCGGCGAATTGTCCACTGTTCTGCCGCTTACATCCCCTATCATACGCGGCATAATAAATATATAAATTAATTCAACGGGAGCTGGTAACTATGGCAACATTAACGTTTGCAGAGATGAAAAAGCTGAATGAAAGCATCGGGCAAGGTCGGGGTTTTCTTCACGAAAGGGGCGTACATTGCCATGGATAGAGAAGAACTACAACAATTTTTGATGGAGAACCTGCTCACTAAACGGGAAGCAATGAAAGTTACTAGGCAAAAAAACTCTACATTTAAGCAAGCCGTGAGAGATAAGCGTTTAAATCCTTTTTTCCGAAAAGGTAATGGAAGAAGCCAAGTGAATCTTTATTTAAAAGAAGATGCCGAAGCATACTGCAAACGTGCTGATAAAAGACGACCTAAAGGGTGTCCGTAGACACCCCACTACTCTATATACTCTGTCGGAAGACATGGAATCAACCGATTTTCACGGCAAATCACTTTCCTTCCTATTAAGTTTTTGATTTGATCGATTTGATCTTCGCTAAGACCTTTGCTATCTTTATCCGCAAAATACAAGTCACCGAAATGTATAAAGGAGCCCCAACTCCCATAGATACCCAATGTTGGCGGTGGATTGTCAGTGTCTGGTGCAATATTGAACCACACCTCTACATCCTCCGTGATTGACAACGACCCAGCAGCCCCATCAAAAACTTCATGCCATAAATCTTCCGTCACCTTTTTTCTTTCAAATCCGTGTCTTCATACTCAACAATTTCAAATTCCGTATTTTTCTCACCTGGAAACAAACGCAATGCTTTCATAATGAAACATCTCCCTTGATTTAATTTGCCTTACATATATATCATAACGCGTCCAAAAGGGGATGCACGCGGCGATACTGCGGACATTCTGCGGACAAAAAAATAGCACAAACCACGATTTGCGGTCTGTACTACTAGAATCACGAATCCGTCAACATCTGCTTTACTACGGCGCGTAAGTGCTCGGGAATGTCCTTAGACTCTACAAGCGGCTTGTATCGCTCTACTTCGTCAATCCATGTCACCTGAAAGTAATCAGCTATATCTTGCGTGTAGGGCATGAGGTTAAGCGACGAAAACTGTAAAGGATCGTCACTGTCGTTCTGAACAAAAAATACTCCCTTTGCGTCTGTTCGTTTCAGCACATCAACGTGGACGATCACCGCATTCATGCCTCTTATTAAGGCATTAAACAGCAAAAATGGCATCGCACGATCTGACAATTCCTCTGCGTGATACAGGTACGACGATGGGCGGTAGTGATCATGCTGTTTTTTATTGTGAGTCCAAGCCTTGATCATGATTCCACCCGTTCCAGCGCAAGGCTCGTAAAATGTGCCTCCTGCGGATGGAGCAACTAATTTTGTTAGCAGCTCAGCCACTGAATCAGGCGTGAAGTCTTGCTTCTTCTTTCTGTCTGAGTGCTCATTCTGATAATATTTATGAAACCAGTCAAACGCAACGTTATAATCGGCCGCGTTCAAAAACTTTTTAAACAGCGCTTCACGTCGTGGGCGGTCGTACAGTATACCCATTAATACGCTCGGCGCTTTATACGCATCGTCGACGCCTAATAATTTGTTGATTACTTCTGTTTCTTTATGGATTGTTTGCGTGTCTATATAGTTTGTGATTTTTGCCATGTGAAGCACTCCTTTCTTTATTTATTATGGCGCTCCTGAAAGGCGATGTACGCGGCGTTGCAGCGGCAGTTTTGCGGACAACTTTGTCCATAAATCGTCCGCCTTTTCGCCGCGTACATACCCTTTGGAACATGACATAATAAAGATATAAATTAAACAAAGGAGTTGCTGAACATGGGCACAACAAAGGAAAACTCTTCAAAGAACTAGAGCATCTAAAAAGTCTTGGAGACATCCCGCTTTCTCTATTAGACAATACAATTTTAGCGCACGTTGCAGACCGATCTATACGTGATCGCATTTGGCCAGGTCAACAAGTACATGATATGGGGTTCGACGTCATTTCATATATCATCGACCATAAAGATGAAGACACTCAATTACATGTAGAGATACTAAGTGGAGAAGATGGAAATGATCTTGTACGGGTTGGAGGATGGCAGATAAAATAAAAAAGGACGTCTACAAGTTGGAATCTCGACTTGCAGACGTCCTTTTTAAATGTCCGCAATTTGTCCGCCGTATCGCCGCGTACATCGCCTTTTGGACGCGGCATAATAAGTATATAAGTTAAATCAAAGGAGCGTTACACATGGAAAGAAAAATGTTATTGCTTACGCCTGGAGAACACAAGACGGAATTAGAGATCAAGCCTGACAACCGATTCACGCTCAAAGCAAAAAGAAATTTTGTTGGAGGAATGCTCGCAGCCATGCCAATCACCCCAAACATTGATCTTTGGTATAATGACGAGTTTCTACTATTAAAAATGTCACCAACAATTGTTGTCTCTCACGGAAACAACAAACCTACCACGATATGTGGACCAGTATTTTTCTCTAGCCACAACGGCAAAGGTGTATCGAAAGGGTTGAGCCAAGATCAAATGAGCCACATTAGCAAAATGATCAACTCAAACATTGTGCAACTTAGTGAGCAGGTTCCACCGTTTAAAACACGAATTATTCCGTGGCTCCAGCTTGGTCAGTAGGCATATGCACGGGTGTAACCAGATGGAGGTTACACCCAGGCACGGAAATTTTGTCCACAATTTGTCCGCCTTCCTGCCGCTTACATACCCTTTTGGACGCGGCATAATAAGTATATAAGTTAAATCAAAGGAGCTGTTACACATGTTTGTCGAAAAACTTTACTGGACTCATCACGAGTGCGAAGGAGCTGCGCATACAAAAACCGAGAAAATACAGTTATTAGGCTGCTATTGGGACGATAGGATTTTCACTTTAGATGACGAGTCTGAACATATCGAACATACGAGAGTGGGCTACAACGATCCGTTGCTCAAAAGGAAAGAGGTTTGTCGCATGATCAATAAACATACCTCCTTCAACATAACCAATGATACAAAACATTTTGTCTATGAAACTTCTCCTTACGAAGAGAGTTGCATACTTACTGTATTTCAAGATATTTTTGGTGCACCACAATATGAGCATCTTCACTTTGACTCATTGGACAAGATGGTCGATTTCTCGCGAAAGGCTTGAACCATTCGCGTCAGGGTTGTTGTGTCCTGGCGCCTTTTTTGTCCGCAAATTGTCGTACGCGGCATAATAAGTATATAAGTTAAATCAAAGGAGCTTCTGATTCGGCGCAACTCACTGAACCATTTCCACCGTTTAAAAAAAGATCCATCCCCATGCTTTCTACTCCACTGCTTCATGTCAAGTAAATACGATGTGTGTAACCAGATATTATCATTAACTATACAGGGGGATTGAACCATGGGGCGTCAAGCCCCTGCTTTCATATGTAATTATTCGTCAGCGAGTACAATCTGCGGGAGCCCTGGATTTCCTGGGTCTAATATTGTAGTTGTATCCGCTGCAACAATCCCTATTACAACCACCATCAATACAAAAATACATTTCATCCTGCTCACCCTTTCACTTAAACCTTGGGAACTGAATTTCATGTTTCACGAAAGGCAACAAATATGCCTGGTTCTCCACTTCGAAACGTTCTAAAGCATCCCATAAAAACACGTCTTTTCCTGTCGCTATACCCTTATACCATGTTAAACAAGCGCTCTCGCCCCCTTCGGCTTCTAATTCCTCTATCATTTCAGTTGCTTTTTGCACCTCACAACGCACGATATTCTGATGTACTTGCTCAATAGGAGCGACGTCTGTTAAATCAAAGTATTCACCACAAATGTTACGAGCAAAGGGATAGTATTCACTTTCCAATCGCTCAAAATAGTTCGTCAAACCCGCTCGCTTCGCATGAAACATCGCCTTTTTATAGTACACCAACGCTTCTTTTTTGTCTGATCCACACAATGTTGCTAAACCCCAACCGTGGTATGCTGGCGCAAGCATTGCTTCTGGTGTGATAGGGTTTTCAACAACACTTGAAAACATCTCTCGTGCTTTTGTAAAATCTCCTTTAACCCGAAGTAATCCTGTCGCCATCGAAAGGGACGCACGACTTAACAAAACACTCTTCATGAAACTTGGCTTAATCTTTGACAGCTTTTCTGGCATATGATCTACAAGAGCGAGTGTTCTTTCTACATGGCCTAACTGTTCATGCGCATGAACTTCCAACAATTCTAAACGTACTTTTAACTTTGGCGACTCTACCTGACCGACCAAATCACGCGCCTTACTTATAATATCTTTATATTGTATTTTCCTTTGGAGAATATCTAGAAATAGTTCATATACGGATGACCATTCCGTTAAATGATCGTGTCTATCAAGCAATCGCTTTAACACATCTATTTGTTGAAATGCTACGCTATACTCAAATGCATCTTCAATATGGCCCTGACTTTCCACCGAAAGCGCGTATCCGTTCATTAATAATACCATTTGTTCTGGGGATGCTTTTTTAACAGCTAACATAACTTCTTCAAAGCTCAACGAAAACTCCGCATCTCGTAGTAGTTTTTCTATTTCCTTCGTGGCGACCATGATAACCTCCCTCAACCTTGATGTCATTAAGAATTTTCGGCAAGAAAACGTGAATTCCTCCCTCGTTTTGCGTTTTTCGTCCGACAAATATCGCTAATTATGTTACTATGTAAAAAAGCCCTACCATTACTGGCAAGGCTCCTCTAGCGCTAACCAAACTGTCCAAGGAGTGTGAAAGCGCTCATAAGTATATGATAACATATTATAAATCTATATGTAAAACTATGTGAAAGGGTGCTCTTCTATGGCAAAGAAGCTAAAGTACATCGATCCGCTAACAGGTAAAGCACCAATTAAAAGAAGACAGCCGTACGCGTCAATTCATACAGGGATCAGGGGCGTGTATTTGCATCAACAAACTGGTGAATGGGATGTATGTGCCTTAATAGACAAAGAACGGGTATATTTAGGACGGTTTCCAACGTTTCAGGAAGCGATTAAAGCTCGCAACCAAGAAGAAGTCAAACATTCCAAAGTACAACCAACTCCTCCAATTAAAGACAAATTACCGCCACCACCAAAGAAACCTCTAGCCAATCTTGTTGGTCAAAAATATGGCAGACTCACCGTAATTGAGGAAGGAAAGAAGCACCTTGGACAAAGAACATGGCGCTGCCAGTGCGAATGCGGCAACTTTAAAGACATTAACCCTTGCTCTTTGAAAAACGGGTCTACCAGGTCATGCGGATGTCTACGGAAAGAATTTCATGAGAAACGCGCCATTAAAGACTTATCCGGTCAAACCTTTGGCAGATTAACCGCACTCAGAGAAGTAGAACCACGAGGTGGTAAGAGATATTGGCTGTGCAAATGCTCATGTGGGCGGGAAAAAGAAATTCTTGGTTCGTCGTTGAAAAATGAGGGTACAAAATCGTGTGGGTGTTTAAAGATGGGGTTATACAATAAAAATAATTGAAGGCGATAGGAAATATATCCCAATCGACTTTTATTTGTTATGTTGCTTTCATAAGCACTTTCCATAAGTTTGTATTATCTAAACATACAACTAATATTACCCATCAAATCTTCTTTGCTATCCTGTATATTTCCTGCAACGCTAAAGCGACCCTGTGCCAAATGTAAATGGCGACGGGACCGCTACAGAGGACAAAAGGACGGAACATGATGCCTAGCGCCTGTTGGCGCTTTTTTTCGTGTAAACCAAAAACAAACCCCCACTATCAGCAACAACGTGCGTGACAACGGGGGTTGTTCATATCACTTATCAAGTTTCTTGTACTCTTGGCTCATACCAAGTAATAAAATTCCAAGCTGATCGTTATGATCCCAAGAATCAACAATCATTCTAGGGAAAGACGGCTGATAGTTATTTGGGGACATAGCACTCTTCATATTCTTTATCTCACCCTTGATTTTCTCCAACTGCATTGGCGCATGAGACGAACTTGTTTTCTTCAAGGCGTCTTCAATTTCCTGTATTGCTTTATCAATCAGCTTTTCAACCTTCACGGTTTGATTAAATCGCAATGAACGACCTCGTTACTCATAATCAACGTCCCTTAGGCGATTATCAATATCCTTGGATATTTTCTCCATCAAAGGACTTCTTCCATCTCCATTAGATGAAAAAAAACAGTTCCCTATATCTTCATGGTGATATAAAGTGAAGATTTCATCATCAATCTTAAACTGCCATTTGCGAATATAAATGACATCTTCACTTGATTGAACACTGGCACCGTATTTCTCTACGAAAAACTCTGCAAGTGAGTCAAAATGATCCCATGTTCCAACTCCTAAAACGTGGTATTCATATGTTCCTTTGTCTGTTTTCCTGCATGAGATTACGTTATTAGGGTTTAATTTGCTCATAGTTTGAACCTCTCATTCACACTCTTTCTGGATCGTTGGGAGCTGCCGATGATCTCCGTAAACACATCTTCAAGAGTAAAATTTTTATTTCCCTGATCAATTAAGTTATTTTTTGCCTTACTTAAAACTTGTTCCCAAGTTAAATTAGGATTCTCTGCTGTAATTTTCTTTGCTAGCTCACGATCTTCCATCAGGTCACGAGCCTTGGTTCTAGCTGAATTACGAAGCGCAAAAGATTGTCTTGCTTGTTGTTCAAGCGGGGCATTAGGGTCAATCCTGCTTGGAATAGCTTTTTCTTGATCAAGATACCACTTTCTAGACTCAAGCGCTGACAGTGTACCATTTTGAGGTATTTTACTAGACACATCCCCAACCTTATCAGCGTTCTTCGCGCCTTTAGCAACTCTGGATACGCCCTTAACAGCAGGCCCACCAATAATTGCTGCCATCGCAAGACTTCGCTCCCACGGTTCTAATTTCCGTCCCGTGATTGGGTCTCTGCCTGTAAATGCTTCAATTCCAGACTTGATATTTGCTACGATTGGGGTAAAGTCTGCCGCCATTGACGTATCATCAAGCGACCATGACCACTCAAATTGTGATGTTGATTTTCCCCATTCATCCGAGTGATATTTTGTTTGTCCCTTTGGTTGATTAACCATGTGGGATGCTTCATACGCGGATGACGCTTTGCTCACATCAACCGGACGACCTTCTTTCACATCTGCGACAGCCCCCATATGAGCGCCATATGACATCTGTAACCCATTATAATATGACGTGAGCGGTAGCGCACTGGACACATTATAATACAACTGGTAGTCATCGTAGTCTTTTATAGCCATGAAACTAGTCGGTCTTGCGTTGTAATTATAATCGAATGGAAAAGCGTGTGCGTACATCTCTGCACCTGGTTTTAACTCTTTCAGCTTGTCCGCCACAATCGTATCCGCATTCAATCCTTGTTCTTCAAAATACTTTTTGGCTGCATTGATATTGGCATATGATAGCACATTGCCAGTTGAAAATTCCGCTGCTTTCTTTGACATCGCGCCAACCTTATTCAATTGTGGTCGCGTACTGCGCAACATATTTGCGTTGGTTCGATCTAAACTATCCAGCTTGTGCACAACGCTATTTGCGTGTTTCCTTTCTTCGCCAGCAGCATTTTTAAAATCAGTAATATCAAGCTTGCCAATATTTGCAATGTCGCTGATTGATGCAGCGATTTTGTTTACATTTGAAACGATGTTTTCTGTTGACGCTTCCAGTTTATTAATCCCTCTAGGTACCTCGATACGCCAAAAGTCTTCACGCACCAATGCGTTTTCACTCTCGAAGCTGCGGATGTTTTGCTTGCACTTCTCAATGACCTTGGTTTCATGCGCAATATATTGCCTAAACGCGTGCAAGGTTGGCACATCCACATATTTAGAATGATTCCGCATTGCTTCCGCCCCTGCTCCTTCAAACCCACTGACACGTACAAAGCGATGTATTTTGTGTTCGCACATCTCCAAAGTCGTATCCGCGTCCTTGAGTCTCCTCTTAATCGTGTCAAAGACGCCTATTACTGCTTTTACATCAAGCACCTTCACGAGTGACAACCTCCTTCATCCGCTTTTGATTTTTCCGGCAAGTTGACGGTCTACTTCCTCGTATGACTTCACCAACTCTTGACACTTCTTGCTTTTTTGCTCTAAAGCGGTCATATACGAAGTAATGTGGTTGTCAAATGCTGCATAATCGTCCACCATCACATCTAACATCTCTAAGTTGTAGCCAGAAACTGCATATCGCTTCTTCATTTTGGCACCGCTTGCAACACTGGATACTTCTTTCAACGTTCCCGTAACTAGGGACGTTTCTACCGTTATTCTTTGGCTCATTCTGATCACCCCTAATATTAGATGCCACTTACCCTATTAGCTGGACACGTTCTAACTTCATCAATCACCTTCATTCCTATTGAGATCACGACACTGCTTTTCAAAGTCTTCTTTCATTACCTCTTCAGCAAGCAGGGTTACCTTATAAAAGCTGTCCAAATACTCCACCAAAATTGAGTTGAATTCAGCGTCAGACTCAATTAACTCTTTCAACGTCTCTTCAAACTCGCCTGCTTCAACCGATTTAGCCGCATCACGAATAAGATGCGTATTCGCATGCGAATGCATGCCAAGCTCAACCACCGATTCCCTAAGTGATCCCACAGTGTCTGTTATTACTGATTCTTTCGCTTTAATCTGAGCTAATTTCTTCTTATTCGCGTCCATGGGAACCTCCTTCATCACGTGTGGGACATATCTTTACGCAACCTGTAATATCATTGTAACGCACGATACAAGCGCTATCAACAAAAAAGGACTGTCCTAAAGACCATTTTTTATGACCTTTTAGGACAGCCCCCATAGCAACATTTAAGAATTCTTATCTAAAAATCTTGATTTAATTTGACGATAGACAAGCATACGTGCCTACAGATCCATAGCACGATCCCACAGTACCTGCAGTACCTGCAGTTCCCACACAATTGAACGCTGCTAGATCAACCTGCTCCGGCAACTCCTCAGCAAACAGTGCCAATGCTTCTTTTTTCCTATGTTCCATTTCCTCACCTCCTTTCAATACCTTAATGGACTCACACGGACTTTCACCGCCTAGCTGTTAGACATGCCGAGCACACTAAAAAAGACCTCGCCCAATAAAGAGTGAGATCTTACTTGTATGACCGATACAATAATTAACTGCTTAAGTATGACTCAGTCCTTGGTACTCCATCCCCTGCTGGTCCTATTTCTGCATCAGCTTGACTCACAGAAATAAAACCGACTACCATCATGGAAACAAGCAGAAAGCGCTTCATAACTCTCATCAAACTCCCCCTCCCAAACTAGAGATACGACTACGCTCTTGGTGAATAATTGGTACTAAATAGGCTCGATTCTGTGCTTCAAATACCTTTAACGAAGCATTCAAAAACTCGATATTACCTGTAGCTTTTCCTTTGTACCATGTTAAAAACGGACTATCTTTCCCTGCCGCTTCTAATTCCTCAATCACGCGAATGGCTTTCTCACGTTCACCACGAACAATATGCTGGTGCACTCGTTCTTCTGAGACAACTCCTTTTAAATCAAACGTTTCTCCCATTATATTGCGAGCAAACGGATAATATTCATTCATGAGGCACGCGTAATAATCGTGTTGTCCACTTTCCTTCGCTTCTCGAATCGCTTCTTCGAAATAATACCTACACTGAACACGATTGTTATGACGCATCATTATTAAACCTAACCCATGATTAGCAGCGGACTTCATTGAAGGGGGTGTCGCCAAATTTATATCAACTGCTAAATAATTCTTCTCGGCTTTCTCTATGTCACCGTCTCCGTATAAGAAGTAATTTCCTACAAGTAACAGTGTGCGACTTGCTAATGCACTTCGTGTGTAACCTGTTTTAATTCCATCAAACTCATCTATGATGCTTTCAAGCAAAGGAGATGTCTCTTTGAATTGATCAAGCTGGCTATAAGCACCTGCCGCTAACAATTTAAGACGCAACTTCAAAACCGGATCTTGAACATACGCATCCAAATTGCATGCCTCATCAACAATTTCACCATGAGATAGTTTTCCTTCAAGCACCTGTAGCAATAGACGATAGGTCGGCATCCAGTCCGTCAATTTCTCGTCATTTTGATGCCGTTCAAGAAGCTGTTTAAGAATGGCTGTTTGCCGGAAGATAGACGCATACTCAAGAGCATCCTTGATGTGTGGCACATGCTTTAGCGATAGCGTGTATTCATTCATTAACTCTACCATACGCGATTTTGCCATTTGTTTTACAGAATACGCCACTTGCTCAAAGTCAAGTATGTGAAAGTCTCCAAGGGCCAGTTGGCGCATAATTGCAGGTGACCAGTCCTCATTGTTCTTCCACAATTTCATTTGTTTCAATTGCGCTTCCGTTTCCGCAGTAATCCTACGAATCGTATCCGTGCCAAACAACAAACCATAATTACTCGCCACTGAAATTATCCCCCTTTTTTATTTCCCACTTTCACCATTTTCGGCACAAAAAACTGCTTTTCCTGCTTTGTTTCCCAATTATCGTACGACAATTTCTTATCTTTTGTGCAAAATGCGCGCTTAATCAGTCGCGTTGTGTCGATCATCGGATCAAACCAGCATTTCTAAACAAAAAAGGTGCCTCCCTTAAGAAAAATATCCAGGAAAGCACCTCGGGAAATGTGAATATTTTTTAATATCTAATCTACACCTCCTGCAAAATAGCCGCAAGATACGCTTCCTCGATCGGCCACACACCTAAACGATTATTCATCATGTGCGTGTAGTGAAACATCAGATGTCCTTTAGACAACCTAATTTGGGGTGAAGCCTCTACTTCATCGAAAGCTTCTTTTAAGCAATGGCAATATGCAGAGACTGCCTCCTTTACCTCACTATTGGATTCATAACCTTTCAGCATCTCGTCTACTATCTGCCTTCTCTTTTTCGCACCATCTACGAGCTTTTCTTTATATTCCTCTCCACCAGGAAAACTAGATCCACTCCAATGGTGAAGCATTTCCTCCCAAAGATCATCACATTCTCTCTCGGAAAACGACAGCTCTTTTGTGGCCTGATCCATAATACACAGCGAAAGATTAAATCGATCAATAACCCTGGCTCGCTCTAATTTAAGTGCAACCAAAGCTAGCATGCTTGAACTTTCAAAACATCTTTCAGCGATGTCCACTCCTTTTTTACCACCATACTTTTCATATTCCGGCTCATATATTTCCTGTTGAAAAATAACTTCTGCTTCCGATTTTGCCAGTTGATCTGGGTGGAAAGGTATTAACCGAGTCATTTTGGGAATCGGCTCAGATGTAATACGGAAAAGTTCTCGTTCAAGTAGTTCTTCAATACCTTTTTCAATAAAGTGTACAGAATCAATATTCACCTGAAACCGTAAGCGAATATGCGGCCCTTGTTCGTCAATGTAGCGGATATAGAACCACCGGTGAACATCTTCACGTGCAGACAACCTCTCAGCGCAAGGCGCAACAACCTCTGCAACCAGATCATCTAGATATTCAACCCTACCTGGATAAACACTATAAAAAACCCACTCTGTATTTGTCAAAATTATCCCTCCTGTGTTTAGCAAACTTATCGCCTTGACCAGCGCATCAACGATAAAAACTCTGAAGCATATCGACCATTGTTTCCACCCACCCAATAATCAGCGCGGGTCGGGTGAGCCTCGGTGAATGTAATAACCAGTAGGTCGTCTGTAACAATTGATTTTATAGCCGCTTCAATCGCATGATAACTATTAAAATTAAACCACATTGGTTTCCTCTTCTTAGCCTCAAATGAAATACTCGTTCGCTCTCCAGCAATAAATACCTCATCAGGAATTTGGTGTTCATGCTGCCATTTTTTCAATCGTAAGAAGTACATCTCGTCTTTCTCGCCTGCCTCTTGCAAAGGAAATAGATATAGAGGAATCCTCCACCGAGCACGTCTTAACACGATCCGTCCCTCTTGAATTCGAGGATAGAATTGAACCTCCTCAACAGGTTGAGGGGAGGAAAACAATGGGCTTACCGACCAATTGGTTTGGAAAGCATTGATCCAGGGATTTATAATTGTCATAAAGTGACCCATAACGCTGTTCAATAAATAATGCGGGATCGCCCCGAGGTACTGTGGAGCAACGACCTCATCATTCTTGTCAATTAGAACAAGCGTATTATCCTCCAAATGTACTAAGCGTAAATCTTTAAGTAAAAGATCTGGAACAATCTCATTAGTAGGGTTTTCTCCAGACCACCTTAGCGATTGCTCTGTCACACCTGAATCTATCTGTAAGCTACTGAAATCAGCCACTATCGGGAGGTCTAAAATGTGGGCATGCGGGTACATCTTCTCTAGCCATGTTCTCAGATGATACGAAAAATTCCCACCGCCCGAATCAAATAATGATACAAAACGTGACAATAATCCGCCTAGCCCGGGGTTCACTTGATTGATAACCAATGTATAATCTCCGTCCCGAACACTATCAATGCTTGAAGAAGAAATTTGAAAAAAAACGGTTGCACTAGGAGGAGCTGAGCTATCACTAATAGGAGAAATAGCCCTTCCCTCTTCTACATCCAGAGCCGTTTTCCTATCCTGCATAAAAGCTTTTTTAATCAACCGCGCAGTATCTTTTCGTTGATCAAAACTAATCAGAAAATCTTCTATGTCGTAACAAGTGCCGCCATCACCATATCGTTCAACGAAATGTTTGACAAGAAGATCATACACGTGTGTGCGAAACATGTAGGGGCGCATCATTCTGCCTATCTTGTGTAAGTCTTCTTGTATATGGCATCCCAGTGGAGGAAGTCTCTTGTCCGTACAAACATCTTCATAGATATAGTTGCTTTTCTTGAAATATGCCTCTAAATCAATCGATAACAAATCCCCCACTTTTTGAATAAGCTTTTCCACGCATCCTAATAAACGTAACCGTTCCGCCGCATCACTTGTGCTTATTTTTTCAACACAAGCATCAATCTGTTGGAGACAACAGGCCACTTGACCCGTCATTCTATCCGTTTTCCCTTCTAACACTTCTGCAATGGACAGAAGTGTATGTTGATCTCGACGCGAAAAAGGAAGAATTGGACGAATCCACTGCTCGTCTAATAATCTTTGAAAAGTCCAATCGGAATCGGAAATCGATACGACCTCCTGAATTTGATCGTATGTAAGGACCCGCCGTCCACAAAGATATTTCAAGACCTGAACAAGGTCTTGATCCATCTCTTGTGTACGGAGATGGTCCTGTCGCCAAGAAAATCCATTTAATACCGTATAATTCGATTTGAAATAACTTATCTTTTCATTTGATTGCCGGATAGAAAGATTACACTCATAATTAAAGAGTGTAGAAAATACTTGGTCTTTCACAAGACCAAAAACAATACTTGTAGCCAACGCCTGTGTAATTTTACTCTTCGAACGGATCCCACCTGTTCGAAGAGAATCTGATTGCTTATCATCAAAAGTTGTTAGTCCCAACGGAGTCAGCGTGCTAAACGGACTTGTCTTCGTTACGATCCGGCTTAGATATGACATACTTGAGCGCGCATATTGATTTCTCGGCATCCATTTTTTCAAACGATCTGCCTTATAGGAACGTATATATTCCGTATTAGCCAATATCAATCCTTTTTGCCACTCTGGATTTCCCATTAACTTTGCCAACTGGACACTTGCTTTTGAGACTTCTTGTTCAAACAGATCACTGACTTCACGCACACACTTATCTCTATCGAAAGCTGCTTGATACCAGCCCTTTATCTCCTCCGATTTTTGATTTCCTAACTTACGAAGAAGCTGATCAAAGTGGCCCCGATTCATCTTAGGCAAACGTTGATTGTGCACATCTCGTTTAAATTTTAAAATGAATCGCAGCAAGGGTTTCTCCTCATCGGTCAAAGTAGGAACCAGTTCGAATATCATACCTTCGATCGATTCTTTTACCGACTCCATATACACCTCTTGCTGAATAATTTTGTGAATTACATCTACTGTTTTGGTCAATAAAATCCCGTCTACCTTGCTAGAATCTCCTCCAGCCACACGAGCTAACAGAAACGGAGCTATTTCAACGTGTTTATAATCAGACATCTCATCACCTCATATGTTGGTAAACACTATATCCAGCGTATATAAACATTGAAAGCAGAAAAAACACATAACAGAAAGAGAGAACCGCATACAATAAATAAATAAAGCGTCGAGACTTACTTACATTTTGAAATAAATTCGAGAGTGGCTTCCGTGTCATTTTCAAATATAAATATTTTAACGAGCGATTGCGCAAAGATAATTCTCCCGTTGCTGCTTCAAACGCATGATATCCATCTGTTGGCAAAAGCAAATTAAGATTACTTATAAACAAAAGCAACAACATCATCGCAATCATGTAGGCAGTTGCCCCCCACGGTGAACCGCCCAACCACATCGCTAGCATCGCCCAAATGCCTGCTGCAAATAGATCCCACCCTGGGCCTGCTAACGCAATCATTGCTCTACCTTTTTTCTTTTTGATTCGATACGAATCCGTACGATCTACGTATGCCACTGGTATAAAATAGTATAAAAGACCTACCCCCGCCTCGCGGATTCTAGTTCCATAGTATGCACAAGCAAAAGCATGAGACAGCTCGTGAACAACAAGATGTAAGATAATAGCAACGATAAGTAATGGCCAAGACACCCAATGAATTTTCGAGACCATATCGGTATGATATATACTAAGCACAATACTGAGCAAAGAACTTAATAATAATACAACAACAACAGCATGCAAAATCGTTTTTGGTACCGTTCGAACATACCCTACAATATACTCAAGGGATCTATTTAAAAGGTCCAGAGATTTAACAAGTGGAAGCCGATAGATCGGCCGATTCACCTTGTTTCTAACAAATCGTCCCAAACCATATTCTTCTTCTGGCTCCAAGTTTAAAACACCGGATCTACGTAAAACAGAAAAAAAGTGATGGACAACATCGTATATGTTCTGCTGTGTCGGGTACTTTTCTTCCAGCCTTTTTACTACATCGTGTCCTGTCGTGTGACCGTCAAGCATATTAATTACCATTACCCCCACGACTGGAATCCGAACATAATTCTGCTTAACTGCATGAAAAAGCATGTATTGATCGTTAGCTCCTTGAATGAGCTCTACCTCATCGATCAATTGAAGAGGAGAAGACATAAGAAAAGAAGCCTCAGTCCCACAATTCTGTTCCGCTTGAAGCATATACTTGGCCCTCCTTTTTTTCTTTATCAAGCCTTGCTTTTGACTAATGTTTCCTAACCTTTTATAATGAAGGCATACACCAATGGCGGTTGGTGTATGCCTTTGAACCTAGCCTACCGTGCTAACGGAAGTTGATGAAGAAGCTGTTGTCAATGGACAAGACGCGGTAGAGACTGAGGAAGCACTGCTTAAAGAAGCAGCTACGGCTGCTAAATCAACTTGTTCAGGCAGTTCTTCAGCAAACAACTCTAATTCATGGGTCTGTTGCATGGATATTACCCCTTTCATTTTTTATAGACGAATTAGCCTCCCACAGACGAAAAACACCCAGCACACATGACACAACCCGGGCAAGAAAAAGTCCCTGCACTTGAAGCGCTAGCAGCTGTTTGGAAACCTCCAAGTGAGTGTTGCTCTGGCAATTCTTCAGCAAATAATTCTAACTTCTGTGTCGAATCATTCAAGCCCATTTTTCTCCTCCTTTCATTCAAG
Source organism: Bacillus sp. FSL W7-1360 (assembly GCF_038592975.1). Taxonomy (NCBI): domain Bacteria; kingdom Bacillati; phylum Bacillota; class Bacilli; order Caryophanales; family Bacillaceae; genus Bacillus; species Bacillus sp. FSL W7-1360. Next base: position 1,518,108 of record NZ_CP151950.1, read on the forward strand.
AACACAAGTTACCCCGGCCACGATAGAGTACCGAGTGAACTTACACAGGTCCCTCCGACAGTAGCAGCTGAACTCATAGTTCCTACACCAGCATCTGAGACAGCTAAATCAAGTTGAACAGGTAGTTCTTCTGCAAACAACTCTAATTCATGCTTCTGCTCCATATCTATCACCTCCTTTCATTTCACCCAGCACAAGTTATCCCGCTGAGGATGCAGTCGAAAGTGAACTCGCACTCGACGCTGGACAAGACGCACTAGTAGCTGTAGTAGCGCTTGTCCATGTACCTGCTGGAACGGCTAAGTCGATTTGACTTGGCAATTCTTCTGCAAACAACTCTAATTCATGCGCCTGCTGCAAAGATACCACCTCCTTTCAGTACAAAATCTCCGTCATGCAAAACGGACCGGTCTTCCAAACGAAAAGGCGAATAGCTGCGCCTCATTGTGCCCATCTATTTTTAGGAGCTCCCTTGCAGATACTGGCAACATTCCTGCAAATACACTCCCCTCGTACCCTAAAGTTAAAGCGGCTAGCCAGGCTCGATATCCTGCTGCACCACCACGAATTAGCAAATGGCGATACCCATGACTCCCATAATAGTCAACAGATGTCCGAAGGGAACCTGAGATCACTACAACTGCCGGAGCCCAGGAAAATTCCTTTTGCAAAAACAATTTCCCCCCTTCCTCTTGCGACGGCGCTTCTCCTACTTTGATAAGTGCATGATGATCTTTCTGATAACGATACACAGCTGGACAGTCCAATCCATCGACACGCCAAGAAATGACGAACACAGATAGATCGATTCCTACCTCTCTCTGCTCAGACCAATCTAACATATCGCCTTCCACGGATGCCGATAAGACCGTTCCTATATCCTCAAGATCAACCGGCGCAAAGTCATACATTCTTATAGCCATCCTCTTCTCGAGGGCCTCTTGTAGCCCAAAACCACCCTTTTTTATAGTAGGTAGAAAGATGTTCTCTCCATCATGGGCATGTTTCCATCCTAAAGACTGTATATCGTCCTTTCCTGTAAGATGAAACTGTCCACTCGCTTCGATTAAACGCTCAACCAATTCAAACTGTCTATAATCCGCCACCTACTTCTCCTCCTTCCCACTCAATACAAAAGCAGCCGTGATTGGTTCATCCAGTAGATTAACATCTAAATCGTTTGCAATCACTTGTTCATTCCAGTGATGCTGTACTCTCATTTCCAAACCTAATCCCATCGACACAGCGCGCATCTGTGCCAGCGCAACACCTGCATCCAGATGAATAACACGATAAGCAAACGCATGATATTTACTGGCCACTCGACGATAAGCGCCTGTTAACACAACGAGCGCTCCTGGTAGGTTTTCACCAGGAAGAAAAATGCTTCTCTTTATCGTTTCCTCTACATCAGCTGTGCTTAATTTTGCTCCAACGCGACTCAACATATGACCGTTTGGTTGGTAGTAATATAGGTTGGCTGGAATGTCTGCTACAGACCTCACCCATACATAGATTTGTACAGATCCGAGATTTCCTCCTGTCGGCGCCCAGCGTTGATTTTTCTGATTGGTTGACATTTTCCCATCGCCCGCTCCACGTTGTCCCGCGCCGCTTAACAGCACACGAGACAAGGATTGGAGTGTAAGTGAGGATTCCACGGATTTTTGTTTATCCGAGTTATACAACTGATCTAAGAAGTTTCCTTTCACATTTGGCAGATTAGCCTCATCAGGTAAAACTGTATTGAGCGCACTTGGATAAGTCTTCGATTCATGCGTGAGTGTGATATTACTCGTTTTATAATGAACTTGATGGCTTTTCGGATTAATTAAATGCTTGGAAGGAAAAGCGATCGCATGTTCAAATCGAGTAACCAAATCAGGCGGTTGTGAGGACATCCCTGCTACCGGAAAACATCGCGGACAGCCGGGACGACGCGTAACACGTTGATCTTCTTTTAACCAATCCGCAAAATGAAAAGTGATATAATTTAAATCAGTTGCTGCCGGAACGATCCGAGACAAAAAATAAGCTAGCTCAATTGAGATATACTGCTCCCACATGTCAATGAATTCAGCTGGTGTTTCAGCAACATTTTTATCTTCAGTTTCCCTACCAAAGTAATCGTTCTGGAAACACTGATAACAAGCTGTTTCTCCTTGTTCGAAATAAGGACCAAGAACTCCCTTTTCTCCATTCACACAACTAAACATCCACGGAATACCTTTTTTCGCACACATCTGGTCTATCCTACTTAATACATCATGATTGGGACATCCCGTGATAAATACCATTACAAAATCAGCATCTTCTACATCTGCTTCTTCATCTAATGATCCTAGCCATACTTTTGAAACACCCGTATGACGGAGCTCAGATTGTATCCCTTCTCCATGCTGAGAATCAGTTAACACCAATATACTCGTATTTTTTAAACGGTTCAGTCCTTCACCAGCACTGCGATTCACCCGTGTTGAATCAGTATGACGCCGAAAAAATGCTAATCCCTCGGGCTCGTATTCCTCCAGGTCGATCCCCGCATCTCCCTCACCATCTTCCAGCAAACCACGTACATATAAAAGGGAGATTACATCCCGAATCGCTTCTAAGGAATATTGCGGAAATAAATAAGATAATTCCTCAATGGTCTTCTGTCCATTTAATAATGGCACCAGTTGCGGGAGAAACTGAGTTGCTGCTTTTCCACGTAAAACTTGCAAATTTTCTCCCCCATGAACCATCATTCCATCAGGCAGAGGAATGACCTGAAAAGCATCAGACATACATGGCTTTTCCGGTAATCGTAGCTGTGGATCTAACTGGGTGGCTCTTCCCATCTCTTCAGATGAAACTAAGGGTATATTTCTCATCAGTTTAAGACCTCCTCTTTTACACGGGCATACTCAGAAACCCTCTCCATATCAATCATGAGTTGATCCACGCTCCGATCTTTTTCCGATCTACCTAATCCACAACGGGGACAACCATGGACTCCCACCACTAGAGATCGACATGATTCACGAGTTAACACATCCATTTGCCACAAGCAACCAGACACGTCTTCATCCCCTATAGTCAAAATACTATCAATATAAAGAATATGAGAAGCAGACCATCCCGCAAAAGCTCTCACGTACCCCTTCGGTCCAGCTGTAGGAGTTTGATCATAGTAATGATGCATAGCATGGATATGTCCAGGAAAAGGAGAATGTTGAAGGACGCGTTTTTCATAACAATGAAAGCAAGGCCCTTCTTTTGGTGTTACAACAGGCCCAATCTGGAGTTGAGGATGATTTAATACAATAGGAATCCAGGGAACATTCCAAGCAAAAGACAGATTGTCCATCATTTTCGATAGACTTGAAACGGGTTTCCACGAAGCAAGGATGTGTAATCGCGCAACTGGAAATCGATCAGATGGTAAAAGTGGGAGACGCTCTGGCATTTCCGTAACAACCGTATGACCCACTCTCTTTTCTATCTGAGTCGCTACTTCCAATCCAAATTTACCAACCGCTATAATATGAATAGGTTTCATAACCTTCCTCCTCATTTTCTGATAGCATTTCCTCATTACATTTTTTAAAGAGAAATCTTCCTATATTTATCGCAACGCTCTCACAAACATTTCTTTAATCGCAGAATCAGCGTAACCACACCTCCGCCCAATATCAATTGCTCTTTTCACTGCTTCGTTCACCAACATATACTTTTGCGTTTCTTGCTCTTGTTCCGACATTGCTTTCACAAAAGTCCCTTTCCCTTGCAGGGTCTCGATATATCCATTCTGCTCCAAATTTTGATATACCCGCCGAGTTGTAATCACACTACACGGCGCCTGTGCCGCCAACTCCCGGAGCGATGGCAACGCGCATCCGGAGGGAAGATGTCCACCAATAATGAGTGACTTAATTTGCAACTCGATTTGGTCGTAAATGGGAATACGGCTCTCATGATCAATTTGAATCTGTAACCGATCAAACACCGATACCATCCCCTTCAATTTAGACATTTCTCAATTTACGCAAAAGGTTGTGGCCATGGATTAATCTCCTCTTCTCCTTTAACAGCATAACCCATGGCTTTTGGCCCCTCATAAAGGCGGGGATGACCCAAAAACCGACACCGATAACTAAATGACAAAGGCTGTAATCCAGGAATAATCACCCGAACTACTCTCATACCTGCCCGTACCGCTTCATCCGTAGTCAGATCAACGGCATACACATCAAGATTTTTTTCCGCTAAACGATCTAATAGGAGCGTCAGATTTTTCATACGATCACCTGTATCAAGGCTGCTCATTTCAGAAACAAACCTTCGCCCCGGCGATTTTACAAGGAAATCATATGCGTGTAATCGCTCAGGATTTCCCATATAAGTAGCGCCATGGAACACATTAGTAAAATCATCAATGTTTTCAGGAACTGAGCGTTCAGCTAGCATCGCAATTCGTGAGGATGCAGCTTCCCGCATAACCTTTGTGATGGCACGATTAGGGTTTAAATCCGTTGCACACATAATAAGTGAAGCTAGTTTGCTATTCTCAGGAGTGAGTTGTAGAGAATAAACTGTAGGAATTCCTAAATCTGTCGTTCCATCAAACAAGTACTGCGTAATATTCCCCCCTTTAAATGTTTGATAAAAATATGGCTCCATGTCTGACTGGATTTGATCAAACTCGATTCGAGGAAGTGACAGCTTCTGATACCACGTAAGAGAAATGGCATCTCTTTCCACAACTTCACAAATCGCGTTAGTCAAAGCTTCTTCAATGGTAGTATGTGCTGCACAACCAGTAGAGATGGGTAACCAAAATCGTTCCCCAATACTGATTGCTGGCAAGTTCAGATATGTCATAACCGCTGGAATCCACACCGTGCGCTGATCATGTAAAGAGATTCCTTTCACCCAGCGTAATGGTGCATCAAAAGACGGTTTTACAACAGGGCATCTAGGGTGTTGTAACTCTTTTTCTGAACATACTGGGATTTTATCCAAAGGCAGTGCCTCACCCCCTAATTCCTTAGCTGTTGCCCAAATAAATTGACGCTCATCATAAACGCAACAAGCATAACGTTCTAAAGTCTCCGCGATTGCTTTTACCCGACTCTCTTCGGGATCAATTGATCCACCTGCACCATCTAATTCTCCAGTTAGAGAGCGCCCCCACGTTACTTTTGCTACCTCAGGAAGAACTTGAGCTATATCTCCTAGTGAGCCCGCATCTATAGGAAAATGAGGCTCCCCAGGGTGCGTAGGGAGCCGGTCCACACGATTAATCAGTCCACCGATCGGTTGAACCAAACTTTCCAATGAATTTCTCTGCATTACAATCATCCCTCATCTCTTATTTTAATTGATCCCACCTAAACGTCCGAACAGCAAAAAATCCTAGTAACAGCATCGTCACCACTAGAATCAAATAACTCATGACAATCGGTACACTTAACGCCTCATCGATCATGTAATAACGCAATAGCTCTCCAAAATGTGTTAACGGAATAGCAAGAGAAATCGTTTGTAGCCAGTCAGGAAACATTTTTAAAGGCATGAATAATCCTGTTAATATCAAAAGCGGACCAAATAGCCCTCCAGCTACGCCGCTGACTGCTTCTATAGAGTTTGCTACTCCTCCAACCCAGTATCCTAAAGCAAACAACATAAACAATCCTAGCAAGGAAACAAGTAGGATCGGGAGCAAATTTTCCATAGGTAGCATGTTATTCATCCCTGCCAACACTAATAATATGGAAAGTTGAATAGCAGCGATCAAAAAACGTGCTGCAAGTTGTGAAAGAATAAAGATCAATTTTGAAACCTGGGTAAGTCCAATTAACCGGAGTACACCTGCTGTCCTCAATTGAATAGTTGGGGTGGCTGTTCCAAAAAAAGCAAGGGAAAAGAAAGCCATCACAATGATCCCTGGTAGAGAGTATTGCAGCATATCAGGACCTCCTTGCCCAAAAGGTTCTTCTATAATAACAGGTGATCCTTCTACACGAGTCAGTTCATACAAAGCCTCTTTTGTTAACTTTCCTTCCATCGCAGCGGATGTTGAATAATAAATCTTCATTTCCCCTTGATCAAAAAAAGATAAGTCTACTACTGAACTGACTTCTTCATCTTCAATGGCTTGTTTCTCTTGACCAACTTCAACTCTTTTCGTTTTAATCCCTTCAAGATTTCCTAATCCATCTTCAATATGCTTCATACTAGAGGTGGACTGGTCAGGCATCATAATACCAATAGTATAATTCAATTGATTGGACTGACCCGTGATCGTGGATGTTAGACCAAAGATAAGAACAAAAAGAAATGGAAAAGCTAGAGCCATAAAAAAAGTAAGTGGATCGCGCATAAGCTCCCGTAAATTCATTAAAAAAAGTTGGTAGAAAGCTTTTCCATTGTTAAATTGGCTCATCATGCTCCCTCCCTGATCGATTTTCCAGTCAGTTCAATAAACACATCTTCTAACGTCCCATTTTCGATCCGTATTTTTTCCCATTCCACCGAGCCAAAAATCTCGCTACTTACAAGGGAGTCTATCAATTGCCGTGTGATCGGTGTAGCCGTGACACACACTTCTTTCTTTTTACCGATCGTTGATGAAACAGTCAACTCTTCGATGCCTAATTGGCGCAACTGCTCCTGGGTTGGGATCGATTCCACTTCAAAAATCAGCCGCTGTTTGGGGAAGTGCTTGTAAACTAATTCTTGCGGTTTCCCTTGAGCAATGATCTTTCCGTGATCTAAAATGGCTACCTGATCACAGAGTGATTCTGCTTCTTCCATTGAATGTGTTGTAAGCAGTACACTACGCCCTCTACTTTTCATTTCTTGAATTACTTCCCAGATATATCGGCGCGCCTGGGGATCAAGTGAACTAGTGGGCTCATCCAAAAATAAAACTTCTGGATCGGAAATAAGTGAGACAGCGATAAGTAAACGTTGTTTCTGCCCACCTGAAAGTTTCTTTACAACCACTTTCTGCTTATCAGAAAGACCTACTAGTTCAAGCACTTCAGAGATCGGTTTTGATTTTTCATACAGTGAAGAAAACAACTCTAGTAATTCCCTTACCTTTAGATTGGGAAACAAGCTAGCTTCTTGAGGCTGAATCGCCATTCTTCCCAATATTTTAGATTTGTTCGTCAAAGGATCCTCATTTAAGATCCGTATCATTCCAGAGGTAGGAGTGCGCAACCCGACGATGGATTCTATAATTGTTGTTTTTCCTGCACCATTAGGACCCAATAATCCAAACACTTCATTTTTTGCCACGGCAAAAGAAACGTGATCAACCACAGCTACTTTGTCATATTTTTTCGTAAATCCCTTCACTACAATCGAGTCGTTTTCCATAACAAAAATTCCTTTCATAAAACAGTTTTTCATTGCAATAATACCGAAAATAATAAGTTGCAATAAAAAAAGCGTGACTGTTATCTCAGCTTGTAAATAAATAAGCCTTACAAGATACAGCTTCGCCCTTTCACCCAAGATTTTCTTGCGCTACATCGATATTTTATATTGCCTCAAGTTCCTTCAGTGAGTCGGAACGGCGCCTGAACTCTCCAAAGCTCTTGTTACTTATAAAGAATAAACTGCAAAGTTTATTCTGTCAACAATAAAAACTAGTTACACTTCGACATGTAGTTTTATTCTCCATGAAAGGGAAAATGATAGAATGCCTTAAGCGCTTTCTATCACAAACAAAAGAAAAAATAGTCTGACTATTAATGGATATGGCTTCGCCCTTTCACCCAAGACTTTCTTGCGCTACGTAAATGTTTTATATCCCCTCACATCCCCCAGCGAGTCGAAACATCGTCTGGATTCTCCAAAGATCCTATTACTTATACATAATAAACGATGATATTTGTTCTGTCAACGAAAAAATCAAATAAATTTATTCTTCATGGCATATTTATCGTGAGTACCTGAATAATTAATCACAATTCGTCTAAAAAACACCTATCCAAAGAGGGAAAATGCTGCAAAGTATCATCATCAGACATTTCGCAGCATCTCCTATATAATGTATAATAATTATGTAACGAATAGTTATAAGTGTAATATATGCTTACTGAGAAACAACTGGAAACCAATATGACGTTGGTCACAAGATCTCTTCTTCACACGACAACACATAATGTTAATGAATTGTTTCAGTTTTCTTTGAAATAAATTTTACGCTCATGTCCATGTCTTTTACCTCATTCATGAAAGGCAATGCCACCTTTACTCTCCTTTGTCGTTTATCTACTTTCTTAATCCAACCTTCAAATCCTTTCAAAGGGCCTGAATGAACAACAACTCGTGTATTTTCAATGTAAACCTCAGAAACGCCAATCTCTTCACCTTGTTCTGTTAACTTCAACAACAAACGCATATCTTCCACTGGGATTTCACTAAAACATTCACTTTGTTTCCACACATCTGATGCATCGTCTGCACTGTAATCAAAGAGATAACGATATGCATTCAACAGCCTAAGACAGCCCGGTATGGACTGTAACTGATGATACAAAGCAACGTTCATATGAGCACAAAGCAGTATATAGCCGGGGAACATTATTTTACTCACTTCATGCCAGTCACCTTGGCGTTTTTCCCATATTTTTCGCTTTGGTATGAGCGTTCGTTCAATAGATATTTCTGAATTCTTGTTGACCAGCTGTCGTACCTGCTCTTCTTGTCCAGATCGCACATATAGTGCGTACCACAAGGGCTCCATCCTTTCCCCCCTTTCCAAAATCTTTGCGCTAGATCAATATTACGCAGGGGTTGGGGGACAAGTACTCTTCACAGAATACCACCGTAAAAAGGCCTCCTTTACCCGTAGCACAATCGATCAATAAACAAACGAAGCCTTCTCAGAAAAATATTTACCGTTTTTCATTTAAATATCGTCAGTACATCACCTCTTTCTTCTGCTTACTTCTGCATGATTCTCCAGTTTCGGCTAAATTACTTTCCTGCAGTTGAGTCATTCGACGTTATCAACTGGCATTCCTGCTAATAACTCACATTTCGCACCTCTCCGAGGTGGAATAACCAAGAATTAAATTCCTTTTTTTACCTATAGATTTAACGCTACCCGAAAAGCCATGGAAGAGGCAAATTTTTTTCCATGGCTCATTCATATGGAATTGATTACAGGTAAATCGATTCATCCATGCCCAGCGCGGTTAACACCCTTTGTTGTTCATACGTAAGCGGTCGTGAAAAACTCCTTTGTTTTGTGTTGTCTGGTAGCGTAAAGGCAACCACTTGAATGTATTTAAATAGCTGAAAAATCGCCTCTCCTGTAGGCTTTGTTAGCGTTCGACCACCGGCTCCTTTCATTGGATGCGCTGTGGTAATATGTTGCCGGATACGTCGTTGGAAGACTCGATAAATGACAAGGGCGAGAAGAAATAAGTAACCAAGTACTTGAACACGCTCTGGTTTATGGACATAGACATCATCGATATAAAAAGGGTTTTTGAGAAAGCGAAAGTTCATCTCCACGTTGATCTGTCCTTTGTAAAGCTCAAGCAAACGCTTCGGGCACGCAGGTTCTCCTTGCCACTCGGTTGGCACTGTTGTGACAAGTACAAAACGTGAAGCCTTTCTTCTTGCGTGTGCAAAAGCTGTTTCATCAAACGTCTTCTCTACTTCAAGGATGTAGTGCGTTTGGACTTCAGGTTCTACACCTTTTTTCGGGCGGCCGCGCTTCCGCTTCGTTACCTCGGTGGCGCGAATGTTTGGTTGAACCGTATGAAAACAGAGACCTGCTTCTTTTTCCCACTCGCTAAAGGCTTTTATTGCATCCTCTTCGCAATGAAACGGTGATTTTATCCAGCTTTGTTGTTGCTTCTCGATCATCGCGTGTTCTTGTTCTCGTTTTTTTGTTAGTGTCTTTTCTTTTTTCTTGTCTAATGCGCTGGATTCGGCAACGATGAGTCGCACGTCATGTCCCTCATATGTATCAGCGCATTCAAATAAGCGGTACGTGGCACCTTTTTTGCTTGAAACAAAGGAGATTTCCTCGGACCATGGTGTGTCTGTCTCATCTGCTTTCTCAAGTGCAGCTTTCACGATTTTTAAATGATTCGGCCCTCGGGTAAGGATCGCTGCGCCCGCAGCTTTCGCTTGTTTTAACGTTTTTGCGCTCATTGCAGCTGAGTCCGCTACATAAATGAACCCATCCAGATCGACTTGTGAGAATTGATCATGGAGTTGGTCTAACACTTGAGGATTCCAGCTTTTATCAGATTCATTTCCGTCATGAACATCCGCATAAATAGGGATGCCATCTTCATTAGCGACAACACCAAATTGAATTTGCTTATAACCGGGTTTATCTCGACTGTATCCTTCTGTGATGTTCAGTGTTCGGCTTGGGCGATCGTATGCGCCGTACAAGGACAGGCTTGTTGTATCGCCGTGAAATACGCTCAAGGGGATCTCCTCGTGTTTGTATACATCCAGCAAAATCGATGATAAAAGTTGGTGAATGCCTGCATCATGTAAGCGATCTAAATGTCTTCCTAATGCGTCATCATTAAAAAAGCTAGGAGCGACTTTTTCATGTAACAGTTTATGGAGATCGATCTCTTTTGCCCATTCTTCTACATGTACCAAGGCTTGACGGCCACTAAGAATATCGAGCAATAATAGATGAACAGCATCTCCTGGCGACACCTGACATTGGTCGTTGGCATTGACAAAGTTCGTGATTTTACTTGGGAGTTTCAATTGTTTTATGAGCTCGCTAATCATATTCAAATACGTGGCTTGGTAAACTGCATCAATCTGTATGTTCATGTCCATCCCTCATCTGGCTATGTATTTCGGGTAGCTTTATACCTGCTTATACATCATTCGACATTGGATGAAAAAATCCTTCCTAGGGTGATAGGAAGGATGCGAAATGTGAGTAATAAATTGACTTTTCGTACGACAATATTCGCAGTTGGACTGAAATGAAACATATCGCGATCCAAAACAGCCGTTTGCTTCCTACGTAATAATCAATTGATAGTAAAAGAGAGGCTACTGAAACAGCCCCTTCACGTACACATCTCCCATACCTTCCGTCGATATTGTTTCAATCGATCATAGCGACGCTGGAAACGTTCCGCGTCAACTGTTTCATACAAGGCATTGACTTTCTTAATATAAAAACGGATTCTGTCGAGTTTACTTTTTCTCTTTTTCATCGCGCACTCCCCTAGCTCACTTGTCTACAAATATTCTACACCTAAAGGATAAATAAAACAATAAATATTTTTATCTTTTTTATCGTGAAGGCTGTAAGCTAATAGCATAAAAATCCATTTACGCAACATAAGCACGTATGATACACTGATGGTGCGTCATTGTTACATTTAAACGGTGATTCTTACAGTTATTCAGTTATTTTTTCCAGCTATTAGCTCAATTTTTTAAAGCATATCTTTACTTTTTTTGGGTAATAACTTGTTTTGTACAGCCCACATCACTTATTAACATACGCATAAACGTATGGCCTAAGGAGGGAAGCATTGTGACTAGACTAAAGGAATTACGAGAAGCAACAGTGATAGACGGGAAAAAGTTAAGCGGACTTGCCGTTGCTGAAAAAATTGGAACATCTGTCCCCCATTACTACAAAATCGAGAACGGAGATCGACCAATTCCTGATTATTTAGCTAAAAAGTTAGCGCATTTATTTAACGTTTCCATTGATTACCTCTTAGGGAAGACAGAAGAAAAAAAAGAAACCCCTGCAGATATTGTGCAGAGGTTTGATCGAGACTTACGAAAAATGCCACCTGAAGAAGTTCTTGAACATTTCAAACGTATAAATAGAGGAAAAGTGCTAAACAAAACACAAGAAAAAGTCCTTTTAAAACACCTTTATTTTTTAGTAGACCTATTAGACGATCTGGAATAATTATTGTGCAGTGCTGCTTTTATCGCATAAACCCCTTAATACTTTTGTGCATAGTCGTGAATCAAACGCGCGCTGGTGTTTGGCAAAATAATGCTGGGATTGTATCACACCATCAATATTGTTTTCTATCCATGAACGATACAATCGAGCGTAAGGACTTTGTGTACGGAGCGTCCTAATGATATTTAACGCCCTATCTTTTTCACCACGCACGATATACTGATGTGCAAGTTCTTCTCCTTCTAATCCTGCTTCCTCAAAGATTTGCTGGTGCACATTCTTCACCCGTGCTAAATCTTCTTTCATCATTTTTTCAGCCATGTGCATTTCTCCCGCGTATTCATATAACCTGACAGCTTCTTCTATGTAGCTGATGCTTTTGTTATATGAAGTGTACATATATGATAACCCTTTTACACGCATTGAAGCAGCTACCATACGAACAGGCGCAAAAGGAGAATCAATAACTTTATTTGCATAAGCAAGCGCTTCTTCTGTCTCATCCTCTACGAATAACTTTGACTCGGCTAAAAGACAATTTGCTCTCATCTTCAAAGATTTCCTCATGAAAGAGTCTGATAGCTTATTCATCTTAATGACAGCTTTTTTTGCGATAGCGCCAGCTGTTGTGAGGTCTCCATTTTCAGCATACAATTGTGTTTTTAAGAGTAATACCTTCACTTTCATTTCTTCTTTTCCAGTAAGTTCACGAACAACATCCAGCGCGTCATCTAATGTGTAGGCATGCCGCATTCGCTCCACTCTGTATAAATAGCGCCAATGGCTAATATCATTGCGATCACTATGAATCTGCAACAGCCTATCTGTCACATGAGGTCTATTGTACGCAGACGCATACTCAAACGCATGGAGGATGTCGGCTGAATTCGTTACGGAAAGACAGTACTCATCCATGAGTTCATACCATTTATCGCAGTGCACGTGACGAAAAAGGGTCACTGCTTTTTCAAATTCAATTTCCCCTTTGGTAAAAAAACGCATCAAAACATGAACAGGCCACCCTAACACTCCAGCAAGGGCAACAGCGCTAAGACCTTGTTCTTCGATTGCTATCATGACAAATTGTTCCAGAAAGCCCATACAAACTCCCCTTTGTATTGATTTGTCCACCTTTTCTTCTCTCTAATAAAACAAATCATACGACATACTCCGTGGAACTTCAACATATCATCATTGGAAAATAATTGATATATGACGAGCAACCTCATTTGCATAACCAAAAAAAGTCTCTCCCTAACCGCGGTTAAGGAGAGACGACATACGCGAGCACTACTTACTTACGAGAAATCTTTGCCCCTGTGCTTGGTGCCACATAAATATTACGCTTACCACGTCCTGTTTTTACCGTCACAACATGTGGGTAGGGTTTGCCCAGGACTTCATACGTCAAGCCACCATAACGAGCAGGTGTCAAAGACCAATCAGAGTTCTTTTTCACCGGCGCTAAGCTCAATTTGTACGTTCGCCATGTTTTTGCTGTTTTGGGTAAGTGGACATATTCCGTTGTTTTCTTGCCTGTTGAACCTGAACCACTTGATGATGAGCCGCCTTCAATTAATCTTTTAAAAGAAGTCCATTCGTTAAGCAAGCGTGCTGGGCACTGCTTGCCAGTCCAGTGCTTGTGCGTCACAACACGATCAATAGAAATGCGATGTTCCTTCATTAACTTTTTAATGAGCCAAGCGGCGTTTTTCTTCGTCTTTCCAAAGTCACCGTCGCTGTTTACACACAATTCCACTCCGATGCTTTTGTTATTTGCCGTTCCTCCTGCATGCCAACCCTTCTCGTTTGTGGGAAGGTGCTGGATGATCGTATGATCGTCGACCGTGAAATGCCAACTGACATCCCTGCCGCCGGCACCACCCTTCAAGTATCGCGCATGGTTTGCCGCATCAGCGCCGCGGCCAGTGTTGGCCGTTTCGTGTACCGTAATGTAAGACGCTTTGATTTTTGTTCCTGGACGGATATGTGCCTTCGATGGAATGAAATCCTTTTTGATCGCGACCATTATTGTTCACGCTCCTTTTCTTTTTCAAAGTCTCGTAGTTTATCCGATGCTCTCGAAGAGGGAATCATCACAAAAAACCCTACCTACAAAGCGCAGGTCGTGGGAAAAATTGCTCCTAAAGATGAGAATTTAAAGTATTTAAGTTATGGGGAAGCGCAAATGCTGATCGATGAATTAAAACACAATCTGAAACCATCGTATATATCAAGATACGTCTTACTATTCGCGCTCGCGACAGGCGCCCGCTTCTCTGAAATTATGGGTCTTACCTGGGAATGCGTTAAATGGGATCCTTTGAATGACTCCATGGCAACTGTAAAAATCGAAAAAACATGGGACTACAAACACACAAAGGACTTCGATAATACCAAGAACTATTTTTCTAAGCGCACGATTACTCTAGACAAGCACACCGGCATCTTACTGATGGATCTGTGGAAACATCAGCAAAAACTGATGAAAACAAAACGAGTACAAAACTACCGGAACCTCGTTTTCATAAATTCCGAAATGAGATTGATCAGCAATGAAGCAGTTAATAAAACGCTTAAAAAGTTTTGTACCAAAATAGGAGTGCATCCGGTCACTTGCCATGCATTACGCCATACCCATGCCTCCCTTCTTTTATATAAACAGTGTAATATTAAGTACGTTTCTCGCCGACTCGGACATACCGATGTCATCACCACACTTCGAGTTTACGCGCATATCATTGACGAAATGGAGCAGAGAGATTCACAAGAAGTAAACAATTTAATGGACGGGCTACACAAGACTCATGCCTGACTTTGGTACCAAATCCGTACCAAAGTCGTACCAAAACGGGCAAAAATTCTACTTCATTCTGGTATAAACCCCAAAAATAAAAACCTCAAAAACGTTGATTTATCAACACTTTCAAGGTTTTGATACATTCTTCTTTATACTACGAGCGGAGAGCGAGGGATTCGAACCCTCGAGACGGTTTCAAACCGCCTACACGATTTCCAATCGTGCTCCTTCGGCCAGCTCGGACAGCTCTCCATAAATATGACCCGGCACCGATCTACGCTCACAGGGGGAAGCCCCCAACTACTATCGACGCAAAAGAGCTTAACGACCGTGTTCGGCATGGGAACGGGTGTGACCTCTTTGCCATAAGCACCGGATAATGAGAGAACGATTCTCTCAAAACTAAATCATGGGACTCAAATGTAAGGATGAATATTAGGATAAGACCTCGACCGATTAGTATCTGTCCGCTCCATGTGTCGCCACACTTCCACTCCAGACCTATCAACCTCATCATCTCTAAGGGGTCTTACTGACTTGCGTCATGGGAAATCTCATCTTGAGGGGGGCTTCGTGCTTAGATGCTTTCAGCACTTATCCCGACCATACGTAGCTACCCAGCGATGCTCCTGGCGGAACAACTGGTACACCAGCGGTATGTCCATCCCGGTCCTCTCGTACTAAGGACAGCTCCTCTCAAATTTCCTACGCCCGCGACGGATAGGGACCGAACTGTCTCACGACGTTCTGAACCCAGCTCGCGTGCCGCTTTAATGGGCGAACAGCCCAACCCTTGGGACCTACTACAGCCCCAGGATGCGACGAGCCGACATCGAGGTGCCAAACCTCCCCGTCGATGTGGACTCTTGGGGGAGATTAGCCTGTTATCCCCAGGGTAGCTTTTATCCGTTGAGCGACGGCCCTTCCATACGGCACCGCCGGATCACTAAGCCCGACTTTCGTCCCTGCTCGACTTGTAGGTCTCGCAGTCAAGCTCCCTTATGCCTTTGCACTCTACGAATGATTTCCAACCATTCTGAGGGAACCTTTGGGCGCCTCCGTTACTGTTTAGGAGGCGACCGCCCCAGTCAAACTGCCCACCTGACAATGTCCCTGACCCGGATCACGGGTCGAGGTTAGAATGTCAGTACCGTCAGGGTAGTATCCCACCGATGCCTCCACCGAAGCTGGCGCTCCGGCTTCCTAGGCTCCTACCTATCCTGTACAAACGATACCAACACTCACTATCAAGCTACAGTAAAGCTCCATGGGGTCTTTCCGTCCTGTCGCGGGTAACCTGCATCTTCACAGGTACTATAATTTCACCGGGTCTCTCGTTGAGACAGTATCCAAGTCGTTACACCATTCGTGCGGGTCGGAACTTACCCGACAAGGAATTTCGCTACCTTAGGACCGTTATAGTTACGGCCGCCGTTTACTGGGGCTTCAATTCAGAGCTTCTCCCGTAAGGGATAACCCCTCCTCTTAACCTTCCAGCACCGGGCAGGTGTCAGCCCCTATACTTCGCCTTGCGGCTTCGCAGAGACCTGTGTTTTTGCTAAACAGTCGCTTGGATCTTTTCACTGCGGCTCTCTCGGGCTATTCACCCTATTAGAGCACCCCTTCTCCCGAAGTTACGGGGTCATTTTGCCGAGTTCCTTAACGAGAGTTATCCCGCGCGTCTTAGAATTCTCTTCTCGCCTACCTGTGTCGGTTTGCGGTACGGGCACCTGTCTTCTCACTAGAGGCTTTTCTTGGCAGCGGAGGATCAGGGATTTCGGACCCTAGGGTCCTTCACGGTCACAGCTCAGCCTTTATGAAACGCGGATTTGCCTACGTTTCAGCCTCACTGCTTCGACGCGCTCAGCCAGCGGCGCGCTCTCCCTACCTTTCTGCGTCCCCCCATCGTTCAAACGAATACGAGGTGGTACAGGAATTTCTACCTGTTGTCCATCGCCTACGCCTTTCGGCCTCGGCTTAGGTCCCGACTTACCCTGAGCGGACGAGCCTTCCTCAGGAAACCTTGGGCTTTCGACGGAGGGGATTCTCACCCCTCTTTTCGCTACTCATACCGGCATTCTCACTTCCAAGCACTCCAATAGTCCTCTCGGTCTACCTTCACTGTCCTTGGAACGCTCCCCTACCCAATCCCTTACGGGATTGCCATAGCTTCGGTGATACGTTTAGCCCCGGTACATTTTCGGCGCAGCGTCACTCGACCAGTGAGCTATTACGCACTCTTTCAATGATGGCTGCTTCTAAGCCAACATCCTGGTTGTCTAAGCAACGCCACATCCTTTTCCACTTAACGTATACTTTGGGACCTTAGCTGATGGTCTGGGCTGTTTCCCTCTTGACTACGGATCTTAGCACTCGCAGTCTGACTCCCGAGCATAAGTATTTGGCATTCGGAGTTTGACTGAATTCGGTAATCCTGTGGGGACCCCTCGTCCAATCAGTGCTCTACCTCCAATACTCTTCACTCGAGGCTAGCCCTAAAGCTATTTCGGGGAGAACCAGCTATTTCCGAGTTCGATTGGCATTTCACCCCTACCCACACCTCATCCCCGCAATTTTCAACTTGCGTGGGTTCGGGCCTCCAGTCGGTGTTACCCGACCTTCACCCTGGACATGGGTAGATCACACGGTTTCGGGTCTACGGCGGCGTACTATAGCGCCCTATTCAGACTCGCTTTCGCTGCGGCTCCGCTTTTTCATGCTTAACCTTGCACGACACCGTAACTCGCCGGTTCATTCTACAAAAGGCACGCCATCACCCATTAACGGGCTCTGACTAGTTGTAGGCACACGGTTTCAGGATCTCTTTCACTCCCCTTCCGGGGTGCTTTTCACCTTTCCCTCACGGTACTGGTTCACTATCGGTCACTAGGGAGTATTTAGCCTTGGGAGATGGTCCTCCCGGATTCCGACGGGGTTTCTCGTGTCCCGCCGTACTCAGGATCCACGCAGGAGGAAACGAAGTTTCAGCTACAGGGCTGTTACCTTGTACCGCGCATCTTTCCAGATGCTTCACTTACGCCGTTTCTTTGTAACTCCATGTTGCGTGTCCTACAACCCCAAGAGGCTAGCCTCTTGGTTTGGGCTCTTTCCGTTTCGCTCGCCGCTACTTAGGAAATCGATTTTTCTTTCTCTTCCTCTGGGTACTTAGATGTTTCAGTTCCCCAGGTCTGCCTCCTCACATCCTATGTGTTCAGATGTGGGTACCATCCCATTACGGATGGTGGGTTTCCCCATTCGGAGATCTCCGGATCATTGCTTACTTACAGCTCCCCGAAGCATTTCGCTGTTCGTCGCGTCCTTCTTCGGCTCCTAGTGCCTAGGCATTCACCGTGCGCCCTTTCTACCTTATCCTCTGACGAAAGACTCAACGGCGGATTTCTTCGTCGATTTCGCGTTCTTCAGTCAGTCACGTATTGAAAATACGCTCCTTCCTTCAGACACTCATCTCCTCGAACTCCTTGTTGTTCTTTGTCAGTTTCTTTTGTAAAAATAACCTTCGAATTTCTTCGTCCACTGCGCGTTTCTCAGTCAGTCACGTATTAAAATACGCTCCTTCCTTCGAACGCTTGTGTCCTCGAACTTCTCGGTTCTTTTCACAAAACAATCGCGTATATAAGCTCTGCATTCCTTCGGACGCTTGCGTCCTCGAACTACTCGCTTCTATCCACGAAAACTGACTCCAACGGCGGATTTCCATCCACTGTCTACTTTGTCAGTCTTGCTAAAGCAAAAAGTTTGCTTTCTTTCATCCTAGACGTCATTTCTTCGTGCGAAGCACGTGTCCATGACTCATTTGAGTTGTTTCATGATTTAGTTTTCAAAGAACCATTTATTGAGTGATGTTGCTCACTCAAAACTAAACAATAGCGCAAGCGTTACGATGTCTTACGACAATCGTATCGACTAGAGTATGACTCCATAGAAAGGAGGTGATCCAGCCGCACCTTCCGATACGGCTACCTTGTTACGACTTCACCCCAATCATCTGTCCCACCTTAGGCGGCTGGGTCCAAAAGGTTCCCTCACCGACTTCGGGTGTTACAAACTCTCGTGGTGTGACGGGCGGTGTGTACAAGACCCGGGAACGTATTCACCGCGGCATGCTGATCCGCGATTACTAGCAATTCCGGCTTCATGTAGGCGAGTTGCAGCCTACAATCCGAACTGAGAATGGCTTTATGGGATTGGCTCCACCTCGCGGTTTCGCTTCCCTTTGTACCATCCATTGTAGCACGTGTGTAGCCCAGGTCATAAGGGGCATGATGATTTGACGTCGTCCCCACCTTCCTCCGGTTTGTCACCGGCAGTCACCTTAGAGTGCCCAACTGAATGCTGGCAACTAAGATCAAGGGTTGCGCTCGTTGCGGGACTTAACCCAACATCTCACGACACGAGCTGACGACAACCATGCACCACCTGTCACTTTGTCCCCGAAGGGAAAGCCCTATCTCTAGGGTGGTCAAAGGATGTCAAGACCTGGTAAGGTTCTTCGCGTTGCTTCGAATTAAACCACATGCTCCACTGCTTGTGCGGGTCCCCGTCAATTCCTTTGAGTTTCAACCTTGCGGTCGTACTCCCCAGGCGGAGTGCTTAATGTGTTTACTTCGGCACTAAGGGCATCGAAACCCCTAACACCTAGCACTCATCGTTTACGGCGTGGACTACCAGGGTATCTAATCCTGTTTGCTCCCCACGCTTTCGCGCCTCAGCGTCAGTTACAGACCAGAGAGTCGCCTTCGCCACTGGTGTTCCTCCACATATCTACGCATTTCACCGCTACACGTGGAATTCCACTCTCCTCTTCTGTACTCAAGCTTCCCAGTTTCCAATGGCCGCTTGCGGTTGAGCCGCAAGATTTCACATCAGACTTAAGAAGCCGCCTGCGCGCGCTTTACGCCCAATAATTCCGGACAACGCTTGCCACCTACGTATTACCGCGGCTGCTGGCACGTAGTTAGCCGTGGCTTTCTGGTGAGGTACCGTCACGGTACCGCCTTATTCAAACGGTACTTGTTCTTCCCTCACAACAGAGCTTTACGACCCGAAGGCCTTCCTCACTCACGCGGCGTTGCTCCGTCAGACTTTCGTCCATTGCGGAAGATTCCCTACTGCTGCCTCCCGTAGGAGTCTGGGCCGTGTCTCAGTCCCAGTGTGGCCGATCACCCTCTCAGGTCGGCTACGCATCGTCGCCTTGGTGAGCTGTTACCTCACCAACTAGCTAATGCGCCGCGGGCCCATCCCTTAGTGATAGCAGAAGCCATCTTTTAATATTGACCTAGGTAGGTCCATATATGATCCGGTATTAGCTTCGGTTTCCCGAAGTTATCCCAGGCTAGGGGGCAGGTTGCCCACGTGTTACTCACCCGTCCGCCGCTCACTTCCGGGAGCAAGCTCCCTTCTGTGCGCTCGACTTGCATGTATTAGGCACGCCGCCAGCGTTCGTCCTGAGCCAGGATCAAACTCTCCATTAAAGTGTTTGATTTGCTCATTATGCACAAATTTCTTTGTGGCTTACATGTTGAGATCTATTGATCTCTTTTAACGCTTGGCTATTGTTTAGTTTTCAATGAGCTAGATTCAGGTTACTTCACTAGTATAACATCTTGTTTTCACCTTAGTCAATAAGTATTGTCGAACTTTGCTACTTATTTCCACGTTTGCGGCGACAAGTAATAATATATCATGCTATCAATATTGGAGTCAATCCTTTTTTGAAATTTTTTATGTGAAGTATATTGGTCACGTCTCCTTCTTCTTAAATTATCACTCTCCACCATGAAACAATTCGTCATGATTTATGATATACTTAACAACAGTTGCCACATGATATGATAGTATAGAACAAGGAGGATTGCTTACATGAAAAGAAATCGCTCAAATAAAATAAATAAAATCCGAACCTTTGCCCTTGGCCTCGTTTTTATTGGTATTCTAATTATGTACATAGGGATTTTTTTCAAAGAAAACACGGTGATCATGATCATCTCTATGAGCGTAGGCTTACTTGCTGTTCTTTCTAGTACAGTTGTGTACTTCTTTATCGGGTTATTATCAACAAAGGCAGTCATCGTAGCATGCCCCAATTGCGAAAAGCGTACAAAGTTACTTGGACGCGCCGATGCTTGTATGCATTGTGACCAGCCACTAACAATGGACAAATCCTTAGAAGGAAAGCCGCTAGATGACTTCCACAAATAAATAAAAAAGACATCCCATTCGGTGTCTTTTTTATTTTTCATTCGCTAGGCATTCGGGGCACGCCCCATAAATCTCCATCCGGTGTGCGTGTACTTTAAATCCTGTAATTTTTGCTGCTACCTTTTCTGCTTCGCTTAAGCATGGGGACTCAAAGTCAACAATTTTTCCACATTCTTCACAAATAGCATGATAATGATCACTTGTCACTGCATCGAATCGGCTCGATGCGTCTCCATAAGTCAACTCTTTTACAATGCCAGCCTCTTTGAAAACACGTAAATTATTGTATACAGTCGCTACGCTCATGTTT
Organism: Bacillus sp. FSL W7-1360; assembly: GCF_038592975.1. Lineage (NCBI taxonomy): Bacteria > Bacillati > Bacillota > Bacilli > Caryophanales > Bacillaceae > Bacillus > Bacillus sp. FSL W7-1360. The sequence continues at coordinate 1,539,366 of NZ_CP151950.1, forward strand.
GGAAATCTGGCTTCTAATGCTCTATAAATTTCATCTGCAGTTGGATGCGTTCGCGATTCGTATAAAAATGATAATATGGCATGGCGCTGGGGTGTCATACGTATATGCGTACGCTTCAGCGCGTCGATCGCTTCAGCTAAGCTATGATTTGCCATCATTTGCGCCTCTCTTTCGGAAAACAATTCTTTATTTATAGTTATTATAATATGTTATTCCAAAAATAACAAGTCCACAACGCCCATGATGACAAACAGACAGCGCCTGAATCACTTCAAGCGCTCATCTTCTCATGACTGTGATTGACGATGATCCGCGATAAACGCAAGTACCTCATCAACATGATTTTTCACCTTAACATTTTCCCAAACCTTTATAACCTGTAAATTAGGGTCAATGACAAACGTCGTCCGTACAATGCCCATATATTCTTTTCCAAACGTCTTTTTCTGTTGCCATACGCCGTACTTTTTTGCTACTTCAATGTTTTCGTCTGCCAACAATGGGAAGGGTAAAGAATATTTCTCTACAAAACGATCATGTTTATTAACAGAATCTGGACTTACTCCGAAGACAACCGCACCAACCTCGGCAAAAGCCGAAACTTGGTCTCGGAAGTCACATGCTTCTGTCGTACAACCCGGCGTCATATCTTTCGGATAAAAATAAAGCACGATATATTTCCCTTTTGCATGCGACAATGTGATCTCTTTTCCACCGTTAGCCAGTAACGTAAAATCTGGTGCTGTTTGTCCGACTTCAACCATGTCTACATCTCTCCTTTTTTCATCACTTATTTAAGGATAGCTCAATTAAGCTTTCCCTTCAAGGAAGAGCGGCTTCATCTTACATCGCTTGCTGTTTTTTGTCAGCTATGATTGAATAATGGAAGAGACCGAGCACATAGCTCTCGGAAAAGGAGAAAAAAGATGAATCGACAAACATCAGATTTTTATTATGAAGAAGCACAATCTGTCATTGTTGGCGGTGTAAACAGTCCTTCACGCGCATATAAAGGTGTGGGCGGGGGAACTCCTGTCTTTATGGAAAAAGGCGCAGGTGCTTATTTATATGACGTTGATGGCAACCGCTACATTGATTACTTAGCTGCATATGGACCTATTATTACAGGACATGCTCACCCTACGATTACAAAGGCAATCCAAGAACAAGCCTCTAACGGTATTTTATTTGGCACACCGACACGTTTGGAAAATGAGTTTGCCAAACAATTGACAACAGCGATCCCATCTCTTGAAAAAGTTCGTTTCGTTAATTCTGGTACAGAAGCAGTGATGACCACGATTCGCGTTGCCCGCGCATACACAGGCCGAGAGAAAATTATTAAATTTGCTGGTTGCTATCATGGGCACACTGATCTTGTCCTAGTTGCCGCCGGATCAGGGCCGTCCACCCTCGGAACACCTGATTCTGCTGGCGTAACAAAAGCCACTGCCGCAGAAGTGATCACCGTTCCTTTCAATAATATTGCGGCCTTTGAAGAAGCGCTTTCCCATTGGGGCAATGAGACCGCTGCTGTATTAGTTGAGCCCATCGTTGGGAATTTTGGTATTGTGGAACCTGAACCGCAATTTTTAGAGAAAGTAAACGAGCTTGCACACGCTGCTGGTGCACTCGTCATTTATGATGAAGTGATTACAGCTTTTCGTTTTATGTATGGTGGTGCGCAAGACCTCTTACAAGTAAAGCCTGATATGACTGCACTTGGAAAAATCATTGGCGGCGGCCTCCCTATCGGCGCTTACGGTGGTCGGATGGATATTATGGAACAAGTAGCACCACTCGGTCCCGCTTATCAAGCAGGAACGATGGCTGGCAATCCAGCTTCTATGAGTGCAGGACTTGCCTGTTTACAAGTTTTACGCGAAAACGGTGTTTATGAACAACTTGATCAGCTCGGTGCATTGCTTGAACAAGGGCTTCATCAAGCAGCGAAAGAAGCAGGGGTGCCAATGACAATCAATCGCCTAAAAGGCGCACTCACTGTCTTTTTTACGGACGAAAAAATTCGCAATTATGAAGGCGCCTCTCGTACAAATGGTGACCAATTCAGTGTCTTTTTTAAAGAGATGCTCACACGTGGCATTCATTTAGCCCCGTCAAAATATGAAGCGTGGTTTTTAACAATTGCTCACACAAAAGCACATATTGACAAAACCATCACCGCTGCACAACATGCTTTCCGATGTGTCGCGGAACAATTTTACCGTTAACAAACGCATGAAACCTTGTCTTTTACACTATACTAAACAAAGAACGGCCACTGCCGCCTAAGAAAGGAAACGACGTCACATGAGACTAGGTGCCCGTATTTTAAAAACCGGCCTCGCTATCGTGCTTGCCCTCTATTTGGCAAACTGGTGCGGGATTACACCGCCAACCTTTGCTGCCATCGCGGCTGCCTTTGCCATTCAGCCTTCCCTGTTCCGGACGATGCGTACATTCGGTCACCAAGTGCAGGCAAATTTAATTGGTGCAATCATTGGGGTTATTTTTGTAATGACGTTTGGGCATGAACCTGTTGTTGTCGGCGTCGTTGTCATGTTGGCGATTGCCATCTTTATTCGCTTAAAACTCGAAGCTGCTATTATTCCTACAGCAATTGTAACCATTATCATTATTATGGAAGCCCCTGAAGAACAGTTTCTCCAATTTGCTTCAGAGCGCTTCCTTCTTGTTCTCATCGGCATTGTGTCTGCTTCTCTCGTTAACCTAGCTTTTATTCCTCCTAGATATGAAAAGAAAGTGTATGAACAAATGTCTACAACAACTGATACGTTACTAGAGTGGATGAACCTACTAGCACGACGAGATGCTGATACGGTCGCACTCAGATCAGACATGAGGGTTCAAAAAGACAACCTTCATAAAACGCAAGACTTGTTTGCGCTTTTTCGGGAAGAGCGCAACTACTTTCGTGCAAAGACATTTGGGCAACGCAGAAAAGTAGTTGTTTTTCGAAATATGATTGTCGCATGCGAGAAAGCATACAATGTTGTGGAAGGGCTTGAAATGCGCGCTGAAGATTATGCACATTTACCAAGTGGTATCCAAAACAGCGTAGAAGAACATGTTGCTGCGCTGACAGATTACCACCATCGTATTTTGCTTCACTATAACGGGAAAGTTAATGCACATGCTCCTGATAAATATATGTCTGAAATCGAAGCTGGGCAAACTTCCTTAACAAATTTATTTGTTACCTTATATGAGGAAACCGCGTTCGATCTATCTCAATGGCATGCTTTTCTCCCTGCTATTGCAGCGATCATTGAATATCAGCAGGCCCTTGCGCATTTAGATGCACTCGTTAAAAACCAACAAGCGCATGACCACGAACCACAGTAAATGATGACTCAAAATAAAAAGGTCACAATCACCCACAGGTAATTGCGACCTTTTTAATTATCCAACATTTGCACACTGTAAAGATTGTAATATGCACCTTTACTTGCCATCAATTGTTCATGCGTCCCTTGTTCAACGATTTGACCATGCTCGACGACGACAATCTGATCTACGTGTGTAATCGTTGACAGGCGATGAGCAACAATAAATGTCGTGCGGTTTTTGGCTAATTCGTCTAGCGTCATACGAATTAATTGCTCACTTTCCAAATCAAGCGCTGACGTTGCCTCATCAAACACAAGCAACGGCGGATTTTTTAGAAAGACACGTGCAATGGCGATACGTTGTTTTTGTCCGCCAGATAACTTCACGCCACGCTCACCCACCTCAGTCTCGTAGCCATAAGGAAGTTCACAAATAAAATCATGCGCGTTTGCTGCTTTTGCTGCACTAATGACTTCCTCCTCTGAGGCATATGGTTGACCCACCCGAATATTCTCGGCAATACTGTCACTGAACAAAATAGGATCTTGCAACACCATACCAATCTTGTCACGTAAACTTCGAACCGTCCACTTCCGAATATCACTGCCATCTAACAAAATTTTCCCTGCTGTTACATCATAAAATCTTGGTAACAAACTAATAAGTGTACTTTTTCCACCGCCACTCATGCCAACAAGGGCAACAGTTTGACCTGCTTGAATGTCGATCGATACATCTTTTAGCACCGGTTCTGTTGCTGTATCATAGGCAAATGACACTTTTTCAAACGTGACATCTCCCTTTACAGATGTGAGTCCTTCTGCATCTTCTCGATCAACAATATCATAAGATTCATCAAGAAATTCAAATACCCGATCCATGGATGCAATGGATTGTGTCAATGTGGTCGACGAATTGACAAGCCGCCTCAGAGGTCCGTACAAGCGCTCCATATATAAAACAAATGCACTCATGACGCCAATTTCTACTTGACCTTGCAATACAAACATGGCAGAAACAAACAAGACGAGTAGCGGGGCAATATCTGTCACTGTATTCACGACCGCAAAAGTTTTTGCATTCCAACGTGTATGATCAAGTGCTTTCCCTAGGAAATGCTGATTCCTTTTGGCGAATTGTTCTTGTTCATATGGCTCATTGGCAAAACTACGAATCACATTCATTCCCTGAATACGCTCATGCAAATGCCCTTGTACCTCAGCCAATGCTTGTGAACGTTGGCGAGTTAACTGCCGTAACCGCTGATAAAAAAATTTGATTGAAAACATATAAAAAGGAAACATACATATTGCCACAACGGTTAACCACACATTCAAAGAAAGCATAATGATAATAGCAATCACAACGGTCGCTAAATCAAGCCAAATGTTCATCAATCCTGTGATCACAAAGTTTTTCGTTTGCTCCACGTCATGGATCACACGTGAAATAATTTCACCGACTTTTCTATTTGCATAAAAACGTAAGCTTAAACGCTGAATATGCGCAAACAAATGGTCGCGGATATCGTACAATACTTTACTGCCAATCCATTGTGCGAAATATTGCCGGTAGTATTCTATCGGTGGCCTTAATACGACAAACAATAAAAATAACCCCGCCATTATCCAGTAAAGCTGTGTCATTTTCTCATCTTGAATCAACTGCTCATTGAGCAAAATATCGTCAATCACATACATCATTGCCAGCGGAAACAATAAAGGAATTGAAAACTTCAACAACCCAATAAAAATGGTGAACACAATTTGTTTCCGATAAGGCTTCACAAACATTAAATAGCGCTTAATGATTTTCAAAATATAACCCCTTTACACCCAGCCAAAAGTGAGACCTTGTTGAAAGGCTCCTTTTAACGACACTGCAAATACCGCTCATACCAATTCTCCACAAAGTGGGGCGCAAACGGCCCTTTTCTTTGATGAATCCATGATTTTAACTCATGTACACTTCGCTTCAAAATTGCGTCCAACTGCGGTGGATAATTCATCGATTTCCGATGTAATTCATACTCATCTTCATCCAGCAGCTTCATTGTCATGTCCGGATACACTTTAATATCCAAGTCATAATCGATATACTTCAATGCTTCTTCATCCCATGTGAATGGCGTGCCTAAATTGCAATAGTAATAAATCCCGTCTGAGCGAATCATCCCAATTGTATTAAACCAATGGTCTGAATCAAAGTAGCAAATCGCTGGCTCCCTTGTTCGCCAATTGCGACCGTTAGACTCTCGAACAATGATTCGATCATTTCCTGCGACAACCATTTTAGACGTTCCTTTTAACACGGTTGTATCTTCCCAAATGCGATGAAGTGTACCGTTATGCTTGTAACTTTGTATCTGGATGACGCTGCCCTCCTTTGGAAAGCTCATCGCCTATTCTCCTTCTCCTTCCAGGCATCTTTCATCAAGAACATTCACAAGTAAAGAGATCGAAACACCTCCACGATCGTCTGTTGACCTCTAACTTCTACATCCCACATGCCTCTGCTCTATTCACGTATGTGTTTACATCTTATATTATACTAGGTTCTTACCTTTTTTTAAACGTTTGTGGATTTTATTTTGAACGACTCACGATGTAACACCCGTCCAATGAGGAGACAGACCTTCATACGATTGAGGAGAATCTTCGTTGAAATCGTCCCTTTAAATAGAAAAAGACACTCTCGACCGGAGGGCAGAGAATGTCTTCATTCACAGTTAACAGGAGATTTTACTTGTTTTCTTTTGCTTCAGATTGTGCATTTTGCTGTTTCACTTCCTGCACATCCGTCTCACTAGCAAATTCAGCGTTGTAACTATTATTTGCAGCTTGACCTTGTTTCTTGGCCTGATTTTTATGGGCTTTCGATTCCTTGTTCATGGTATCACCTCCACGCTATATAACATGTCCGGTGTTACCTTTTTCTATACAAATTTAACATTTCTCTTTATCATCCACACTTTTAAGCTAACAACGAGATCCCACCATCAACAATCAATGTCTGTCCCCGAATCATGCTCGCCTCATCCGACAATAAAAATAATACCGCGTTTGCTAAATCGGTTGCCTCAACCATTCGTCCTGCTGGCGTACGCGCTGCCGCGTCAGCAAGCAATTCCTCCCGATTAGGAAAATGCGTGAGTGCAGCTGTATCAACCGCACCGCCAGACACAGCATTTACAACAATCCCTTTCGGTGCCAATTCCACTGCCAAATAACGTGTCAATGCTTCGACTGCTGCTTTAGAGACTCCGACAGTCGTATAATTTTCCAAATAACGAATGGCACCGAGTGAGCTTAAGCTCACGATTCTCCCACCACCGTTTTTCTCCATCCGCTTGGCCGCTTCTTGTGCACAAAAAAGAAGTGCTTTTGCATTAATATCCATCGTCCAATTCCAATGGCTTTCTTCTAGTTCCATCAACGGCCGCAACACTCCTGATGCGGCATTATTGACGAACACATCCAGCCGCCCAAATGTCGCATCTATCTCTTCAAATAACGCTTGTATTTTATCTTGTTTACCCACATGCGCTTTCACCGTCATCGCTTTTACACCACGTGCGCGTATTTCTTCCGCTGTTTCCTCTGCTTGCGTCCGACTACGCGCATAATTAATGACAAGATGATACCCCTTATCAGCAAGTCCAAGCGCAATCTCTTTGCCTATCCCGCGACTACTCCCCGTCACGAGTGCAACTTTTTCAGTCATACATTCACTTCCTTTTTATTTTCTTTTATTATAACGCATACTGAAGCGAGCGAACAGCCAAGCTATAAATAGAAAAAGGAAGGAGACACGACAATGGAAAAGCAATTGTACTATGTCAACTTAAACCCTATTAGCATGGACACCATTAGCAACGTGCGTGTGAATGACGGACAGCTAATCGAATACGAGATTGAAGCGACTGAAGAGGAGAAAAAAGACTTTGAAAAACTGCTCCATGAAGTGAACCGACATGATGTCGAGCTTGGCAATCTTTTTTCTTTCCGACACTTTGATGAAACCGCCAGTGACACAGACAAAAACGAGTATCAAGCTGGATTAAACGATGTATATGATCGCTTATATGAACTTGGTACAGCCGAAACAAAAGCAAAAGTTAAAGAAATTCACTTACAGAACGAAGATGATCATATGCCGGGGTTGTAGGGAGCATGCCCCCTCAGCCCACTTGTCTACGAAGCAAAAAAGAAAGGAGGAAAAAAAGTAGCCCCGCAGCAATATTTACATAGTATGGGATAGATATTGCTGGTCCGATATCAGGGAGTAAGTACGTAAACAACACGATGATCCCGATACCTAACACGCCAAACAGCCAGTAAAGCAAAAATTCTTTCCACTTCTTCAATCGACGAAAACAGGCCCAACGTATCGTCTTAATTATAAAAGACATTTGTATCATACTAACAACAAACGCAAACACCGTTATTAACAGCGCTGAACCTACAAATACTTCTTTCACCCCACTACTGATACCAAAAGTGAGAAAGATTATCCCATTAAGTGCCTGGCCACCAATGAGATAAGCAGTTAGAAATATTGAGGCAATCCACAACACGGCACTCACGTTTCGTCTCGTCCACGTTTTCGGTAATTCTCCAATTAGTTCATTCATGTACTGTTTTGGATTGTTACCAAATACATCTTCGGCTGAACGCCCGTGTGCTTGGGCATCAAGTAAATGGTCCAGTAGTTCCAATAGTGTTTCTTCTTTCTCTTGTTCACACTTATTAAATGACAAACGAATATACACAAGCATGTCCTCATAATACTTTTTATTCTCCTCGGTTAGCTGCTCACGTTTCCGGTTGTTTTCTTCGACTAATTGGTCCGCATTCATCGTGATTCCTCCGTTTCTAATAAATGATCAACAGGCGCTTTCAACATCGACCAACTCTCCTTAAATGCTGCTAACGCGCACTTGCCTTCCTTTGTTAACTCATAATACTTACGGTTTGGACCACTCGGAGATTTTTTCATGTCCCCTTTAATCAATTTTTCCCGTTGCAACCGCAACAACACTGGATAAATTGATCCTTCACTCACCTCTAAACCGTTCTGCTGCAACAACACCGCAAGTTCATAGCCATATATAGAACGGCGAGCAACCATTGCTAAAATACAGCCTTCAAGCACCCCTTTTAACAATTGTGTTTGCGTGGACAAACCTTTCACCTACCTTGTTTTGCAATGTAGCGAGAGAAGAAAACTCCTCTTCATATCATATTCATTAAACTAATAGTAACTTGCAATGCAAGGCACTAGGTTATTGCTACCTTGCATTACCATATAGATACTGTAATTGTATCATCTCATAGAAGAACGAGCAAGTACTCTTGATTAATAAAATGCCAAGCAGCCCCGCTTAAACGAGGCTGCCAATATCTCCTTACAAATACTGATCAAAAAACGCTAAAATCCGCTTAAACGTAACGATTCGGTTCTCCTTCTTCGTAAATCCGTGACCTTCATCATCAAAGACAATATACTCAACCTCACGCCCTTTTTCTCGTAATGCTTCCACCACCCGATCTGACTCAGACTTCACAACACGCGGGTCGTTGGCGCCTTGAATAACGAGCATTGGTTTTGTCATGTCTTCTAAATAGGTGATCGGAGAGTCCCGAACGAAACGATCATGATCTTTCTCCGGGTCACCAATCCATGTTTTCAACATCGGTTTCCAATGATCAGGAGCACTTTTATAAAAGCTAAGCAAATTCGACACTCCGAAAATATCAACAACCCCTTTGAAATAAGACGCATGACGGCCGTGAAGTAGCAAGGCCATGTACCCACCGTAACTACCACCCATTAAAAAAATCTTGTCACTTTCTACGTAGCCATTTTCAATTAAGTAATCTAAACAGGCAATGTTATCTAAACGCGGACCGTGCCCCCAATCACCTTGAACCATTTTCATAAATGCTGCGCCATATTCCGTTGAACCACGAAAGTTTGGTGCGACAATGCGATAGCCAGCATACACCAAATAATGGAACCACGCACGATACGTTTTCCGTTCTGCCGCTTGCGGTCCCCCATGCGGCCATAAAATAACGTGACCATTATCGACTTCAGGACGTGGACGGAAATAAAGCGCTTCAATTTCTAGTCCATCAAATGAAGGGTAGCGCAATAACTCCGGCTCCACCAATGTCTCTTCTGCAATGCCAGGCACTTGAACAGTAGTCAGCTTCTCCCACGCATTCCCGTCATAACGATACAAGTTATTCGGCGACGTCGCTGTTTGTCCTAGGAGAAATAATGTTCCTTTTTTTGAAACAACAAACTGCGTAATGACATTCACCGGTAGTGACATTGGTTCACATGTGTTCGTTGCAATATCATAATAATACAAACGATCGTCAACACCAGCGCTCGTGCTAATATATAATCCTTTTTTATCCGCTGATCCATATAATCCATTAATCGATTCATTGGTGAATGCATGTACTTTCGTCAATTTGTTATTTTCTACATCATAGTGAGACAAATAGTGGAAATCTGATTCATGATTTATCGCCATATATAGGTCATTCTCGCTCATAAATTCTCCTGCAGACGTACTGTAAACTTCATTTCCATCCGTAACGATGGGGGTCAATGTACCATCACGCAATACATACACTGGTATATATGTGTTGGCAAAATGCTTCCCAATCACTAGTGTCCGTTCATCGTCACTCTTGCCCGCTAAATATGTTCCTGTCCCTTCTCCTTCGTGTATCAGTTCAGCAATCCCTTTCTCCACATCATAGCGCATGACATTCAAATACATCTTATTTCCATTTGTCGTCGTATAGTAAAGAGACTGGCCATCTTTTGAAAACCCTTCCACCATATGGCGTTCCCCTTCCGCACAAATAAGCGGCTTTACCTCTCCACCTTCACGCGGAAGCGCATACACTTGCGCGTTCTCATCACCATCATGATCAAAGCTCACGACGATGTAAGAGCCGTCTTTACTGTAACGCAGATCATGCGTTTGTTGTCCAGAAGCATGTAACTTATACGGAAAGCGTGTGTCTAAGTCCATTGCCCATATTTCTGGCTTTCCGGCAAAATCAATTTCAAAAATAAGTTGTTTTTCTTCTGGATCAACGGCAAAACACGTCAAGTTAAAGACTTCAAAAAATTGTTCAACCGATGGTTTACTAAATTGCATTCTCATCGCCTCCTCTAAGATATCGTACTTTTCCAGTGTAGCACGGCGCTATTCCATAAAGGAATTCATTTGCTTATCGTCTCTGCCAATTGTGTCTATTTTGCATCAAACACCATACTTCACCTTAGTTTAACAACTGAACGACATGATAGACAATGGTCATTTAATTCATAAGGGGTGGTTATTTGGATGGCCTAATCAAACACAGCTCTTTTCATCGCACTAATCAAAACTAAACCCACCATATCGGTGGGTTTAAACAATATCTTCTACCTCTTCATACGCCTCTTCTTCGTTATCTTCAGTTGTGATCAATATGGCATTTAAATTCGCTCCAAGCATTTGAAATATCGCACCTACTGTCCCAATTAACAATCCTTGTCGTTCCCTTTCCTTTATTTCAAGCACCGCACCGATCGCCTCCAAACCTGCACCTACACTTTGAAAAGTATCACCAACAAAGGCTGGATCTCCTTCCTCATATGCAGCAATTGCCCCCATAGAAGCGCCAAGTGATTGCAATGTATCACCGACCACTTCAATTCGCGAATAACGTGTGCTATTTTCTGGGTCAATTGATTGCAAATAAGCAGAATAAGAACTCGTTGCTGCACCAGCACCATCAATCCACGTCCCATAAAATTCCATCATATTATCTGTCGGTACTGTACCGATCAACATCGCACCAAATGCTTGTAACGCTTCACCAACCGCCATTTTCCGGGCGTTTATCGGGCTAGAGCTTTCTAATTCACGTATATCTGCACCAGCAGAAACAATGGTGCCAATCGCCACAATCCATGCTCCTGTCATTAGTACGCCGTTCTCTGTCACGGTTATCCACCTACAATGCAATCCATGATTTGCTGTTATGTTATTCAAAAGGGCAGGATTGGGGACAGGGGAGTAGCATACCAACAAAAAAAGGGCTTACTTGCCCTCAAAAATTCCCTTTTGACTGTCCACCATCCACATTCACCGTCGCCCCCATAAACCAGCTTGCTTGTGGTGATGTGAGAAAAAGCACCACGTTGGCGATTTCCTCCGGTGTGCCAAAACGCCCTCCAGGAATTTGCTCATCCACAAACGTATTGATCTTCTCAGGATCTTCCTCAAGTCGTTTTTGCCAATTGCCTGTTGGGTGTAAAATTGCTCCCGGGGCAACCCCATTTACACGAATCCCATCACGTGCGACCTCATCGGCAAGCGATTTAGTAAAACTGATAAGCGCCGCTTTTGCACTGTTATATGTCGCCTTTCCACCAGACTCGCGCCCAAAAATAGAGGAGATGTTGACAATGACACCAGCACCTACTTTCTTCATTTGCGGCAAAACAAGTTTCGAAAAGTGGACTGCAGAGAAAAAGTTCAGTTCAAACGCCTCATGGAAAAGCGCTAGCGGTGTCTCCGCGATCGCAGCACCATTGCTTCCTCCCACATTGTTAATTAAAATATCGATTGCACCAAAATGACTCGTTACTTCAGCAAAAACCCGCTCTCGCTCCGCCTCTTTCGTTAAATCACCTGTCACAATGCTGATCTCTTCGTACCAGCTTTCCAATCCTTCCTTTGTCCGTGCGCTCACGACAACACGCGCACCCTCCTTATAAAAAGCTTCCGCAATTGCTCGACCAATTCCTTTCGTACCACCTGTCACAAATACCGCTTTGTTTTGTAGTTGTAAATTCATAACCATCCCTCCTCAAATGCATAGGACAATAATTTTTGTTGTGAAACTGGGAATGTATACTGCTCCAAATCTGCCACTGGTACAAACCGATGCGATTCCTGCATGTGCGCATCTTGTTTACGTAACATGCCTTTATACAAATCAATTTCCCAAACAAGGTGCGTAAACACATGTTTGACATACCCTGCTGTTTTTTCAAATGCAATCACTTCTCCGTAACGTTCTACACAAGCGGCCTTCACATCACTTGCCGATTCCACCAACGGCAACTGCCATAATCCTGCGAGTAACCCTTGATCAGGACGTTTCTCAATCAACACATGACCATCTTCATCCTGCAATAAAAACGAAGCAATTGCCACTTTTTTTGGCTTTTTCTTTTTCGTTTTCACCGGTAACGATGTTTGGATACCTAAAGCGAATGCTTGACAATGTGATTGCACTGGACACACGCCGCATAACGGTGAAGTTGGCGTGCAAATGAGCGCCCCAAGCTCCATAAGCCCTTGATTAAAACTACCCGGATCATCAGGATCAATTAATTCGTACAAACATTCTTCAAACTTTTTCCTTGTAGCTGCTTTACGAATGTCATCACTTATATGTAAAATACGAGAAAGGACACGCATCACATTGCCATCGACGGCTGGCTCTCTTTGCCCGTAAGCAATGCTTAAAATTGCACCAGCTGTGTACGGACCAATGCCTTTTAATGTGCTAATTTCTTTACGTGTACGGGGGACAACACCTCCATACTGTTCCACCACTTCACGCACAGCAACTTGTAAGTTACGCACACGCGAATAGTAACCAAGCCCTTCCCACGCTTTTAAAATGGCTTCTTCCTTCGCATAAGCAAGATGTTCCATGTTAGGGAATAAGCGCATAAACTGTTCATAATAAGGGATGACGGTGTCAACCCGCGTTTGTTGTAACATAATTTCTGATACCCATACATGATAGGGCGCTGCCTGTTTTCGCCACGGTAAATCTCTCTTGTTCTCGCGGTACCAGTTAAGCAAATCTGTTTGAAACTGTACTGTCTTGAAATTTTTTTCCACTTTTGTCACCACAATTCACTTTTGTACTCCATTTTTTGTTTATATCGCTTGAAACAACATATTTCTGGACATAACTATAGCATATTACCCTGGGAATACAGAGGTCCATCTCCAGCTAACTTCTGCATTCTTTCGCTGAACTCCGACTTCTGGAAAGAGGGTGTCCCAAACATGGATACATCGACACATGTTGTCATGGGCGTTGGCTTAGCTGGACTTGCGACACTTGATCCAGCTATAGCAGCTTCTCCTTATATGCAATCGGCCATCATGGCAACGACTTTAATTGCTTCAAATGCACCAGATTTTGATACCGTGTTAAAACTCCGCAATAATGCGACATATATTCGTCATCACCGTGGCATGACACACTCCTTACCCGCAGTGATCACTTGGCCATTTCTCATCACATCTGGCATGATGTTGTTTTTCCCAGCCGCTCACATGGGAACCATCTTTTTGTGGGCTCTCATTTCTGTTATTTTGCACGTTGGTGTAGATGTCTTTAATTCGTACGGTACCCAAGCACTCAAACCATTTTCAAATCGTTGGATTGCCTTTGGCGTCATTAACATTTTTGACCCATTCATATTCGGTGCGCACGCTGTTGGCATTTTATTGTGGATACTTGGCGTGTCACCAGGTCCAACATTTTTACTCATTTATATTGGCTTAGTTGGTTACTATGTTTTGCGCATGAAGCAAAAAAACACCGTCGTTCGTCGGGCACGCATACATCATCCAAATGCCACGCACGTGTTTGTTTCGCCCTCCTTACATCCAAGTCGCTGGCACTTAGTTATTCGCACAAAGACGCGCCTGTACGTTGCTGAATCATACAAAAGACAGCTCACATTTTTTGAAAGTTATACCTTTGATCCAATCCCAGACGATCCAATTATGAACGCTGCCCGCACCGATAAAAACTTGGCCGCTTTCTTATCTTTCTCACCAACGTATCGATGGGAAATTTCCCACACGAATCAAGGCGGTTATGAAGTACGCTTTATTGACTTGCGCTACCGTAGCAAAGGACACTATCCGTTCATAGCCATCGTACACCTTGATGACTCGCTACAAGTAACAACCTCCTATACAGGATGGATCTACAAAGAAAAAACGTTGCAAAAAAAACTTAATTTTTCTCCCGAAGATGGGTAGGATTCCCTCCGATCAAACAAGCCACGCTTGACGATACTATAGACAAGCCGGTAAGACAGGGAGGTTCCTAGATGCGAAACAAAGCAAAAGGATTTCCTAACCATATCTCGTTTTCTCGGTTAAAAGCTGAGCAAACCCATCGGCATCCAACCAAACGTGCTGATGGCTCAATCAACACACATCACCAAGAACGAGCACATTCGTCCAACCATTTTAAGACACCTTAATTGAGGGAGGAATGACTTGTGGGAAAAGGGAACTTCCAGACGCAAAACAATTTGTATCGCGATCCGTTCATGTCACCGCGCGCGAACCCAAAGCGTGCTTTCCACCAAGTAAATGGGGAGACTCAACAAAGCCTACACAATATCGTGCTCGGGACAGAAATGCGCAAACGTAACTAGCATGATGAGTGACCGCCACATGCACCGGCGCTGTGGCGGTGGCTTTAATTTTCTGGTGTCACTTTATAAGCCAATAACGAAATAGGCACACCGACGAGTTCTCGCTCTCCAGAACGGTATCCCCATGCAAAACGTCCATTCATATATGATACTTCAAAAATAGACGTCCCATCTGTCATGGCGTACGCACACCCCGACTCAAAGGCTGCAGGGTCAAGCAAATATGATTCTGCAATCGCTTTTCGACGCTCATACACCGCGTACTCATTGGCGTGACCTAACTGCTCTGCTTTTCTCGCCTTTTCATTCAACATCGCAATCTCTAACTTTAACTCATGTTCATCCATCTCACTAAAACGCTTATCCATTATCCTCTCTCCTGCCATTCTTCATCTATATATCGGTCTATCTCACTGAATGAAAACCCTTTTCTGTACAACGCTTGTTTCACTTTTTGCTGTAGCGTAAAACCGTCAAAACGACGTGCATATGTCCGTGTCACTTTCTCTGCTTGATAACAAAGAGACGCCCAATCATTTGCCTCGTCCTCACTTGTTACTTCTTCTAAAACCGTTTGCACTAGCTCAAAAGTGAATCCTTTTGCAAGCAAGCGATTTGTCCATTTTTGCTTGCGCATCTGCTTTGACTCGCGCACATTCGCTGCTTGCACCAATTGCTTCTCTAGCCACGCCGACACACATTGCTTCTGCTGCGTCCGATCATAGATGGCTAACGCCACTTCTTGGGCACTTTCAGCAACACCTTTTTCCATTAATGCGTGCCGCAATTTATTTGGTCCGATTAATGTTGTGTTTATCTTCGTCTGGACAAACGCCTTCGCAAACGCCACATCATCGAGCCACTTCTCTTGCTTAAAACGGGTAACGACCTCTTCAATATGTGTCGCTTCACAAGCTTTTTGCTGTAAATATGTACATAACTCTTTTTCTGAGCGCATTCGGTATGATAAGTAGCGTAATGCTAATCGTTCTGCTTGCTTGTAAGCCTCCGCTGAAAGTACTGCCCGCATATGGTCTTCATCTAATTCACGACCTTTTTTTAAATCATACTTAATTAAAACGTCTTCTGTAACGCTGAATGCATAACGCTCTATTGATCCTTCTTGTAAAAAAATATTATAGCGCCCGCGTCGTTTTTGTTGCGCGGTAATTTTCGCAATGATTGCCATTACATTGCCTCCCTTAGATCCAACGCTATCTATTCTTATTTTAACGTGTATCATCTATAGAGGCAAAAGAAATTGTCTTGCAGGAAAATAAAATAAGCGCTAACGCATCATACGCTATCGCTTGGATATGGATCCTACATCATTAAATAACATGAACTATCGTATACTTTATGGAAATATTGATCATAACTTGCTGTTTATCACCCTGTAATACTTACTTGTAAAGCCGGACGCCCTTTTGTCTCACGGCTGATACGCTCCTTTTTTAGAAATGATTGCCTCTCGACAGGGTCTTTTACTACGCGAGAAGACCACACTTCCTTTTCACAATAAGAAGATCCGCTTTCGTCTGCAAGATCTCATCGCGTGTGAACATCATTTTCGTATCCACATGATCAATTTTCTCCTCCATGCGATCAAACCGGTCTTCCATATCCATGAAGCGAGCTGTAAATGTTTGGTTCATGTCTTCTACTTTCTCGGTTAATGAGACAATTTGCTCATTGTTCGCATCTGTCTTCTCGGTCAATGAGGCGATTTGCTTACCATTCTCATCCACTCTCTCCGTCAATGCGGTGATTTGTTTACCATTCTCATCCACTCTCTCCGTCAATGCGGTGATTTGTTTACCATTCTCATCCACTCTCTCCGTCAACAACATCACCTGTTTGGATTGTGTTGCCACCTGATCCGACAACTCCATCACTGCTTGCAACACCATTTCTAAATTAATTTCTTGTTTCATGAAAAGTTTTCCCCCCTTCTCACCTTCTTTATTGTACAACACTTCATTCAAGAAGCGCATCACTCTCCATCATTTGCCAATCAACCGTAAGCAAGCTTCTCCCATACCCTATCTATTCGCCAAAAACATCAAAAATCCTGCTTATCCGTCATTTTCTATAGTAAACTTGCAGATATCTTTTTCACTCCTCTTTAATTTCATTTACTACGAAAGTGATGTTAAAAAGTCCTCTGCTTCGCACACTGTCACTTGTGGTACCGCATCGTAGCGCTTCGATGTACACACTGCCATATAATGACTGTCATCCAACCGTATCGAATGAAAAAAGCACTCATCGCCGTGATCATTCGAAAACGACCATTCTCCCTTTTCTTTCATGAAACGAAATGAGTGAAGTGGCGTACCAAGACCCGTCCCTTTCCATTTAATATAGCTTTCTTTTAAGGACCACAACTGAAAGAAACGCTCTTGACGTTGTTTTTCAGAGAGCTCGCTTAATTGCGCTGCTTCTGCTGGATCAAAAAAACGTTTTGCCAAACTCAGCTCTTCTATTGAATGGATCTGTTCTACGTCCACCCCAACAGTTGTCTCATCAAGCGCAAATAAAACCCAATTTCCCGAGTGCGAAAGATTAAATGACAAGGATAATGCTTCTGAAACAAGTGGCTTTCCATATTCATTTGATAAAAATTCTATCTCAGCAAACGCGATATGCCGCGCTTCCGATATGTATTTTCGTGCGAGCAACTCACTAACTAACGAGCGAATACGGTCCGCCGGTCGACGCATCCGCAAGATGCGCGCTTGCCGTTCTGGCGACACTTTTTTTAACCATGGTTCATAATGACCCCATTGCTTCTCCTCATCAATATGAACAGCTGCTAATACGAGTGTGCTCATAAATATGTCTCCCTTATCATGTCTCTAAATTTTTTATCTGCCGCAATTCTCTCACGAAAAGGGGGGATGAGTCCAGTGATAATCGTGACATCCTATGTTCATATTCTGCTCACCTTTTTCAACTGATTATATACAAAATAGCACGAACAAGCGAACTTGTTTCAGCAAGCTGAAACATCGAGAAATCAGGTGGCGTCGAGACGCCACCTGATTAAAAGTTCCCACCTACGCTACCGCGTTGAGGTGGGGGTCTATAACCCTTAAAAAACAGTTAAAGATGAAACAAATACGGGCGCCAAACGAGCGCCCTTTGCTACATACATGTTTTATTATACTGCAACATTTCGATGTTGCTTCTGAAAAGCAATGGTAAACCAAATTATGTTCGTTACGACAAAAGCGATTGTAAAGACGATCAAACTAATCGTTGCCGGCGTCACAATATTACTCGCCGAAAAGAACTGAACAATAGGCAGAGCAGCCACTACGATCAGCGTCATAAACAGACCAAGCACATTAAAAATTGCCATCACATACTTCATCGCTTTTAGCCCCAGCATGTAAGGCACAAGCGAAACGGCATAAAGAAGGATCACCTTTCCAAGTAAAAGTAACATACCCGGGCTGCCGAACCTTTGACCATTTGGTCCTAAAACTGCATCCGGAGAAAGAGAGATCGAAATGAGCACCGCACACATAAATAGCCCTGAAATTACTGTTGTCGTTATGATCGTTCGTTTTGAATTCACTTTTTTCTCCTCCCCCCATTTTATTTAGAAACCGCTGTCATGATTGATAAGCAGCCCTCTTTTTTGATTCGCTCCTGAAAGCTACTACAAACCAAATAATATTTGTGACCATAAGACCAATGGCAGCGACAATCTCCCCGATTGTACCTGCTGTGATGATGTTGGTTGTTGTCACCCCTTGAATCACGGGCACCGTTGCCACCATCGTCAATGCCATCAGCAATCCAATCACATTACAAACAGCCATCACATACTTCATTGCATCAACACCTAACATATACGGCACTAAACAAATGACATAGGGTATAAGCATTATCCCGATAGCGATCCACATACCAACGTCACCAAATTGATTTGCTGCAGGACCTATATCAGACATTGGGGAAAGTGATGCTGCGACAATGATGCCACAACAAAATAACGCAGATATGATCGTTGTTAGTGTTACTGCACGCTTTTTATGGTTCATTTTTTACCTCCTACTTTGATTCTCTCTCATTATCATAAGCGTTCTCAAAAAAATTGTCCCCCCTTTCCGACATTTCCTTCAATTATAGCAAAGCTCCAAGAGCGACGACAATACATTTGCATTTAGAATCAGCCTGCCATCACACCCACAAGCCTTTTCATGACGCAGAGCCTACTTCAGCTGGTTCTAATAAAACATTATCAATCACGGCTAACCAGCGCACGTGGGAAGAAAAGCCAATATAATGCAAACACTGCCATCGAGTCTAGTGAACATACAAAATGTTAACTGCTCCTCTTCCCCACTGACTTTTCCATAAACATCTCTTCGCTTATGTTCACTGTAGCCGGAATATTACGCGTCACCGGATCAAGTAACCAGCACACAACAACGATAAGCGTAAGCACACCTGAAAAGAGAATGACTTGCTCACTCCCAATATGCGTTCCCATCATCCCCCCGGCTAACGCTCCAAACGTGAGGCAAGTTCACTCGCACTCATGACAAAAGCCATTACCCGCCCTAACATTCGAGCAGGGACTAGCGCTTGTAAAAACGCAAAGATAACCACATTCGTCATCCCTGCAAACACAGCCGCCACACCTAAAAACAACACGGACAACCACGCAACCGGCGCCAAAGCAGCCAATATCCAAGCCAGCCCGCATCCAGCAAAACAAACAATGTACACGAAGCCAAGCGGATGTTGTTCCAATTTGAACATAATGCCATAGCAGCGCCAACGACGGCGCCTAAACCAATCACTGCCATCAATGTTCCATATATTTCTAGTCCTCCTAAGGAAGATGAGAATGCTGGCAATACCGGTAACATTGCTGCAAATGCGAAGTTAACCAGAATAACACCAAGGAAAAGACCTCTCGCTAGCGGACTTTTCACGAAAAACATTCCTTCTTTTAAATCATATCCATATGTTTTGAGCGCCTCTCTAAGGTTTTGTGAGTTTTCTTGTTTCTCAATCGCTGGCGGAACTTATTTTGACGGAAGCTATGAATAATGTAGGAGTATAAAACTTTATAGAGATAATTGTTGGACTTTTGGTGTTGTTTCGAGGAATGGTTGTGAGATAGAATAAGAATAAGAAATGGGGGTGAAAAAATGAATCAGCGACCAGAAAGTCTATCGATCAAAGTATAGTCATTCATGTTGTTATAAGAAATAGGTGCATCTGTATTTACTTCAGAAAGATTTATATTGCTAGAACTTAGTATTCTTAGTTGCTTTCTTTTAAATATAAACAGTCTAATTTGACTTTATGATTGTTGATATAAAGTAAAGATAGTTTTTGAGAAGGTTTCATAAATTTAATGGAGAGGGGAAATTAAGATTGAAATATTATGTATCTATAAAGCTCATATTAACTGCGATACTTATGGTGAGCGTGATCTTGGGGCATTTTTCACCAGCCATTGCGTACGGAAAAAACAAGCAGTCTCTCGCGTACGAACAGGTAGAAGAGACATTACGACCATATGTGACTGTGACAGATGATGAGGTCTTTTTTGATCGTGAACGTGCATTAGCAGACGATTTGGGAGAAGAGCCTCTGCTCGTGGGCGAGACATTAAATAAATTAAATAATGCATACGGAACGAAAGATGAAACGAAAGTGAGCGCGTTGAAAATTTCATTACCAATCTGGGGGAATTGGTGTGGCCCTGGTTACGGTGGTGGTGAACCACAAAATTTATTAGATCAAGGGTGTATGCAGCATGATCTATGCTATGATAAAAAAGGGTATTTAGATTGTACTTGTGATGAAGCACTGATTGATCATATTGATCGTTATGCGAGTAAAATGGGTTTTTTAGAAAAAGCCACCGCTTATGCAGTAAAATTTTACTTTTCTGTGGCCCCATGCACCCCGCACGCAGATTTTAGCTAATTGTCTCGATCCTTGTATTTTTTCCGTGCATCCCTAAATAGCCTCTCGGCATTAAGCAACTAACATTTGGAAATAAATAGGCGATTCCTCCGGGAAGCAAGAGAGTAGAGAAGGAATGCATCCATTTCCTCGATATTTTCTATCGTGATGGCTTGATAAAACCTGGTGAGCGTTGATTGACTTGCTAATGCCTCTTTGTTGAATACTTGCGTCATGGCAGGGTCACAAACAAGCTGT
Source organism: Bacillus sp. FSL W7-1360 (assembly GCF_038592975.1). Lineage (NCBI taxonomy): Bacteria > Bacillati > Bacillota > Bacilli > Caryophanales > Bacillaceae > Bacillus > Bacillus sp. FSL W7-1360. The sequence continues at coordinate 1,560,414 of NZ_CP151950.1, forward strand.
TTCATAGCAGATTCCGTGTGATACCCACCAAAGGCTTGGAAAATGAGTTGTTCCATCACAGATTCATGTGTATGATCTGGATCAATGCAATCATCTGGGATATGTACAGCATCATGTAAATGGGGGAAGTAATCCAATTGATTTGCCGCCTCTTTATATAAAAGTATACCTGCATCGGATGTAATGTGTTCAACGGATACGCTGATTTTTAAATTAGGATTGAATGTTGTTCTCATTTCGGTTAAAATTGTCAAAATGGATTCCTCCTGGTTGGTTTTTGTCTCAACTTAAACATACCAGAGGGATCTCTTTTTGTAGTGCGACAAGAAGTCGCTTGTTAATACTCACATTTCGCACCCTTAAGACCCACATTCAGCACCCTCCCATTTAAAATTAATTTATTTTAAAACCTTTGGTGAATCAACGTTTTCTTGTCATAGGTGAATTTGTAAAGCAAAATGAAATGGTAACTTTTTCCTACATTATTCATAGAGTCACCTGCACAACGCAAGGATCATGAGATAGCCCTACTAGTCCCCCTCAATTAGCATTAAGCTAAATTAAAAAGCCCGGTAATCGTTCAAAAACTGAATAAGGCAAGCGGATGTTAACTTTGTGATTAGATCTATCACTTGGAGCACCTAAAAAAGGTCAGACTCCTCCCTTGATATATGAACAATATGATAAAATATTTACTTAATGGCACATTAAGCCACTCGGTGGCGGTGGCGCCATGATTGGATGTTTCTGAGCATTTCAAAAAAGGCTTTTTGGTGGACGAAAGACGCAGATAGCTTCAGATGAAGATAACGTCCAGATTTTGTGAGCTTTGCGCCAACCTTGAGAAAGAGCGAACGAAAGGTCCCCATTCGGTAAGGTTTGACGGATGGAGGAGCGAGTAACACTTTTACTGAGACATGTAAGTTATAAGCGATAAGTGAAATCATCATACGTGCGCAGTTTGAGATGAAATAATGGCTCCGCATATATTTACAACCGAAATCGTTCTTTGCTTCTTTGATAAAGAGTTCCATTTCACCGCGTTGCTTATATAAAGAGAACACGTCTGTCGGTTCAGCTTTGATATTTGTCACGAGGAACGTATGCTTGAAAAGCAATTCGCTGGGAACGCGCTCATAACGAATGATCACACGGCGAGCATAGGGCCAAGACCGGGCTTTGTAGACACACTCTTTATAGCGCACTTCGTGACTTTTACTTTGGTCAGGAGTTGGACGAAGCGCTTCTGCTTTATCGTGTAAGGTGCTGTTGGATTTTAAGCGAATGACATAGTCTACACCCTTTTCTTCACAGACATCATACAATTCAGGAATGGCAAAACCGCTGTCTCCACGTACAAGCATGCGCAAATCCGGGAGGGCTTTTTTTGCTTGATCAATGATATGTGCACACATGGCGGGTGCGCCGTTTGACGTGTATTTTTCTCCGGAACGGTTTATCGCACCAAGACAAAGGCCTGTTTCTCCATCAAAAGCAAGTAATGGATGGTAGCCCATTATTTTGTAATGACCGCTGAAGCCGCGATTTTCTTGATTTCCGTATGTTTCAAAGTATGTAGAATCAAGGTCAATCGTCATTTGTTCTTGATTTCGGTCTTTCATGACATTGAGGCTTGATTGGAGCAGGAATTCGCCCATCTCCTCAATGTTTTCAGGTGTGATTGTATTTCGCAACTTAAAAGTGAACCATTTCGCAATTTAAAAGTGAACCACCTTCAGTAAATTTTTGACCCAGCTCACGACCGCAAAGGGGCTTGGCTTTGTGCAAGGGCCGGGTTGTGTTTTTTTGAGAAACCCACTCAAAAAACCCCTACCCTTTTCCCTTGCACAAAGCCATTTTGCGTGTTCTTACAAATGGACCGACCGAGCGACAGCGCCTGATGACACACTGAAACGCGTCTCGAGCGGATGACCAGTGTAACACGCAAAACTGCCAGTGCTTTCGAGCGAAGGGACAGCTGCTTTTGTCATCAGAGACGTCAGTCAAGATCGCGCTGCCGCCAGCGCACCCCGCCCACACCCGTCAACTCGCCTGATGGAGCCTAACGAGGTGCGGACACAGGCTTGTCTTTGTATCTCTTCGCTTACGATGTAATTTGGTTTATTTACAACAATTGTTTTATAAGGCGGCGTTATTCTGAACCACTTGTTGCTGATTCTCTTGCATCCAGTCACGCGTTTCTAACATCCGGTACGAGGAACCAACCATATTCACAACGTGAGACTTATGGGTGAGGCGATCAGTCAAGGCGGCGGTTAGCACTGGGTCATGAAAGACTTCTTGCCATTTGACAAACGGTAAATTGCTCGTGATGATCGTCGATTTTCTACCGGCGCGTAGAGAGAGGTGTGTAAACAATAGTTCCGCGCCTTCTTTGTCAAAAGAAATGTACCCGAGTTCATCGATAATGACGAGGTCATATTTTTCGAATTTCAATTCGAAAGAACGAAGTGTGCGCTCAGAACGGTGCTCTTTTAGCTGATTGATAAAAGAGGGGACAGTAGCGAAAAATACTTTGTACCCCGCTAAACATGCTTCAATCCCAAGCCCTGTCGCAATATGCGTTTTTCCTGTTCCAGGCGACCCTGTTAGAATCACATTCTGACCTGACTTAATAAAATTGAGCTTTTGCCTTGCTTGATCGGGTAAGGCGGATTCTGTCAGTTCTTCTAGCAGTTTCTTTTGTGGGAAATTTGCTGTGCGTATGCGTGCTTGTTTGGCGCGCACTGCGCGGTCTGCTTTCTCTTGTGTAAGCGCTTGGGAAAGGGCCTCAAATGCTTGTTCTTGATGGTTGAAGCTTTCTTCTTGTACCATCTTGCCGATGCTTGGTAGTCGTAGTTCCTTGCATAGGTCGAGTAATGTTTGTTTGTCCTTCATGAAATGTGGCTCCTTTGTTCGTTCTGGTTAAAGATGTTTGCGTAGGCTGCGATATTTTCTTGGGCTTGGATGAGTGTTTCATCATGATCAGATGCCTGTGGCAATATGGTTTCAAATTGTGTTTGTCCACACAGGAAGAGAATCTTTTCAGTGCAAGTGAGATCTTTTCTAGTTGCTTGACAGCGTCCAGGATACGGTCAAGATTGTGTTGCGTTTGTGCGTGGGTCAAAAGCACTAGAAATTCTTTTTCTCTTCCTGTATAATGATCGCTATAGAGCTTTTTGATTTTGTGTGGTGCCTGCCTGAGACATTCACTCTGTGGCAAGGCGCCTTGTTTTTGTTTCAGCGTGTTTACATAGTGATAGATGTCCATTTCCCATTGATGCAATCCCCAGTTTCGTTTGTGTTTGGCTATACATGCGCCGTTCGCAAACAGCCGAATGTCTTCTGCGCCGACTTTGGCTTTGATGTATGTGCCAACATGTCCTTCTGGAACAGAGTAGTGGTTTTTGCGAATCGTGATCGTGCTATATTTATCGACGCGATATTCACCTAATTCTGATATGTCAAAGAGCGTTGGGGCTGGCTTGGCGGCATTGGCTTCTTCCTCGCATAATGTTTCATGCGCTTGTCCATGTTCATGATGTTGGCGCTGATTTAATTTTTGCAACGTTGCCGTTAAATGGCGTCCCGCTTCTTCTAATGTGAGGAACGTATATGCAGAGGAAAAGGCTTTTCGGCGAATGAACTCAACACTCCGTTCTACATGCCCTTTCTCATTCCCTTTTCCCGGCGCGCATAAGCGGATGTGAAAACCATAGTAATTGGCCAAGCCTTGCATCTTGTCTGTGATGGCGCGATCTTGTCCAATAAAGGATTTCACAACGGTTCTCATGTTGTCATACGTAAAGACAGACGGGATGAAGCGGATCTCCTCAATCATTCGCACATGGCTGTCCATGACGCATATTTGCGTCTCCGATTCGTACAATCGGGCGTAGCGGTAATTGCTGTAGGCGAGGGTGAAGACAGCCATTGCGTACTTTTTTAGTTCCCCATTGATCATAAGCTTCACTTCTCCCCAATCAAATTCAATCTCAGCACCGGGTTTGCAGTGCTTACGTATGAACACTTCTTTTGACTTGGTGATTTCTTTATTCACAAACTGTCGGACTGTGGAATAGCCAATCTGATGTCCCGCTTCGAGCAACAATTCATGCATATCAACGACTTTCATTTGTTGTTTATGCATGCGGTGCGCGCATTTCCACTCGTTTTCCTGGATGTAACCCCTGATCGTCTGGGCTATTTTTTCTGTCAGCACTCGTTTAGGGCTGCGGCGTTTTTTGTACGTTGGCGTGCTTAAGACTTCTTCTGGAATTGGTAAGTCTCGAACGTCTTCTTGTTTGCTTTGTTTGAACTGACTGATGTACTTTCGAACCGTGTTTCTTGATTTCTTGACTCGCCGTGTGATTTCTCTTTCACTTAATCCCTCCATATGCATTTTGATGATCTCTTGCTTGCTTTCCAATGTGACCACTCCTGTGTCCTCCCTACATTTTCATGTAGGATTATTTTTCCCGAGGTGGTTCACTTTTAAAGTGCGATTGTGGTTCACTTTTAGAGTAACATATACATGTGTGATGGCTTGATACATTCTTGTGAGGGTCGATTGGCTTGCCAATGCTTCTTTTTCTAACACTTGCGTCATGGCTGGATCATGAACAAGTTGTTTTGCGGCAGATTCTGTGTGATAACCGCCAAAGGCTTGGAAAATCAGTTGTTCCATCACAGATTCATGTGTATGATCGGGATCCATGCGGTGATCCGGAATGTGTACAGTTTCGTGTAAATGAGTGAAGTATTCAAGGTGATGTGCGGCCTCTTTATATAGAAGGATACCTGCATCGGACGTGATGTGTTCATCGGATACGCTGATTTTTAATTTAGGATTGAATGTTGTTCTGGTTTCGGTTAAGATTGTCATAAGGGATTCCTCCTAGTGGGTTTTTGTGGCAACTTAAACATACCAGAGGAATCCCTTTTTGTATACTTTTTAGCGCATAGATTTTCACCCACTGGGTGAAAATCTATGCGCTAAAAAACACTTATGTGGCAGTGGGTTGAATCCTGTTGGGGCGGTAACTATGAATAATGTAGGTTTTTAGCTCAAATCATAGGTTATGAACTGTTTCTAAGGGATTTCGGATCTTTTACACAGGATGTAAAAATCATCAAACCCTTGATGTATAGAGATTTTAAAATGATTTATTATGCGGTCAAGGGGTACTGAATGTGGGTTAAGAGGTACAATAGCCAAAAATTAAATCCCTTTTTTTACCATCTTGTTTAACTATGCTCGAAAAGCCATGGAATAAATACATTTTTTTCCATGGCCGTCCTGTATCAAATTGTTTATAGGTAAATTGATTCGTCCATGCCCAGCGCGTTTAACACCCATTGTTGTTCATAGGTAAGCGGTCGCGAAAAATTCTTTCGTTTTGTATTGTCTGGTAACGTCAAGACGACCACTTGGGACGTATTTAAATAGCTGAAAAATCGCTTCTTCTGTAGGTTTTTCAACGTTCGGCCACCGGCTCCTTTCATTGGACGCGCTGTGGTAATATGTTGACGAATGCGTCGTTGAAAGACACGATAAATGACAAGCGCAAGAAGAAATAAGTAGTCCAGTACTTGAACACGCTCGGGTTTATGGACATAGACACCATCGATATAAAAAGGGTTTTTGAGAAAACGGAAGTTCATCTCTATGTTGATCTGCTCTTTGTAAAGCTCAAGCAAACGCTTAGGACAAGCTGGTTCTCCTTGCCACTCGTTTGGTACTGTTGTGACGAGTACAAAATGATAAGTTTATATTGTACATCAAACAAAAAACCTTTATAATTGGAAGTACAGGTGGTCTCCTGTCCAAATCCAACTACAAAGGATACAACATGGACAATTATAAACCACTTTCATCATTTGGTAAATGGATTGCACCGATTAATATGAAAAAAATCTTCTCCCAGATGGGGATAGATGAGCCGGTACAAGGAAACAAGATAGATTACTACACAAAAAAGTTAACGACCGAGAAGTTTATTCGAACAATGTTGTATGCGCTATTGCACAAATTTGACGGACTTCGCTCCATCAGTGATGCCTTTTGTAGCGAGGACCTTCAAAAGAAAGTCGGCCTTGAATCAATTAGTGCTGCGCAATTGTCTCGAAAGAATCGTGAACTAGATCCTGAAATATTGGCTACGATATTCGCAGACCTGGTCGCGCAAATCCGAGGGTTTCATCGCCAAAAAGGACACTGTGAATCCTTGAAACTCATTGATTCTAGTACCATCACACTGAACGCAAAGGACTTCAAGTGGGCGACATTCACTAAAACGAAATCTGGTGTGAAGCTGCACTTACGGCTCGTGTTCATGGAAAATGGCCAAGTTTATCCTGACAAAATGACGATGACCCCGGCAAAAGACCACGATCGCGGACAATTGGAGGTCCTGATAGACGACCATGAAGCAACGTATGTGTTTGATCGCGGGTACATGGACTTCAAAATGTTTGATCAAATGACAGATGACAGTTACACGTTTGTTTCAAAGGTGAAAAAGAATACTGTTATTCATGAAATTAAGTCGTTGCCTCTGGCGAAAGAAACCGATGTTCAAAGTGACAAAGTGGTGTATGTCGGTCACGAGAAAGCAAAAACAAAACATCAGTTTCGGTTGATTGAAGTCCAGGATACCCAAGGAAATGACCTCCGTCTCATCACAAATCGTTTTGACGTAAGTGCCGAAGAGATTAGTCAAATGTACCGCTCACGCTGGAAGATCGAGCTTTTTTTCAAATGGATCAAGCAAAATGTCACGATTAAACATTTCTACGGAAAAACTGAAGAAGCTGTACAAAATCAGATTTACTGTGTACTGATTGCTTGTGTTTGCATGTGATTCTGCAGCTTAAAACGAACAGTGAAGCGAGCCTAAAACGAATTCGTAACTTGTTAAAAGCGACGTTGTGGCAATGTGCGACGACATTGACACAGGCATTAACAAAGGGACAGGCAGGACGGTCGTCAGAACCATGACGTAAGTTTTGTCGTTGTTGATATTGCTCAAATTCGTTAATTGCATAATATCACCAAATGGACAGCGCCACCTTTTGTTCAGGGTTGTCTTTTTTTCGTTACAGCTTAAAAAATAAATATCTTTTTATTCTATTTAGTAAGTTTAATTGCTACTTGCAGTTTTATGCAACGCTAGTGGTTCTACCCCTTTTTTCGGGCGTCCGCGTTTTTTCTTTGTTACCTCAGTAGACGGATGCTTGGTTGAACCGTATGGAAACGGAACTGCACCCCAAATCTTAGACAAAGTCTAAAATTTGGAGGTGCTTTTTCATTGGTTAAGTTTACAAGTGATGACAAAATGAAAGCAGTCAATCAATATTTAAATGGGAATGAAGGATATATAAAATGGACCCCATTGTCAAGACACGATTTTTGAATTCATAAGGTTGTTCGTCCAAGAGTGGAAACACCACTGAACGTGCATAGCCGTGGGAGAATCAATTCTCATTCCGGCAGGGAAATGGCAGATGCTTGTATGGAACGCCCATAAATCTCATAAAAATCAACTCAAGCGACTTTACATTGAGAGGCGGGCATTGTTAGCCTAATTGGTATAGCCAATACTTCACCATAGCTTGGCGCTTGGCGGAGGAAACATGCCCGCAGGAGGCTCGATGTCAAGTCGCGACAGGATCGCACTTTCCCCTCTCCAAAAGGAACATGCAGTCACTCTTGGTAGTATAATCTTTCTGGCGGCACGTCACCCAGGGACTGGTGAGGTCTCTCCTCATTGTAGTACTGGCAATATTCTCGTACTCCCTGCCGTACAGATCGAGGAGATTCATACTCATTCAAATAAATTTTCTCGTACTTGATATTGCGCCAAAATCGTTCAATAATGACATTATCCAAGGCGCGCCCCTTGCCGTCCATGCTAATCTGTATCTGCTGGTCTAGAAGCATTTGTGTGAACTGTGGGCTGGTGAAATGGCTGCCTTGATCACTATTCATGATTTCGGGCGTTGTCTTGGCTAAAACGCGTTTTGTTACTTCCAGCACAAAGGGCATCTCGAGCACTTGATCAAGCTCCCAGCTGATGATATAGCGGGAATACCAATCGATAATCGCAACCAGATACATCCAATTTCGTGTCTGAAATCCTGGATCCAGTATAATAAAACACTCGCAGAAAAAGTGGATATGGATAACAGGCAGCTTCGATACTGGGTAAGGAAATACCAATATCACGGTGAATAAGCGTTTACAAAGAGCTATACAAATTACCCGGTTCAGTATAAACTTGATGTAATCAACTATATGAACGAAAATGGGACGTCTATCCGGAAACAGCGGCGATCTTCAATTTTCTACAGTGGACCCAGGATCTCAGACACGAAATCCTGGGTCCACTGTAGAATTCTAACTTAACTCTTTTAAAGTATCACTTACTTGGAAATGTCTAAGCTGCACAGAAGCGACACATGACGCGATCGTTCCTAAACCGGCACCTACGAAGACAAGAAAAAGCAGTTGCATATACGGGATGTACTGTATTGTCAGATCAAGATTGGGTATCACCATATAACTGAACAGGAGACCTCCAATACTACCGATCACTCCTGCGATAAAACCAAGGAATGCCCCTTCTAACCATATGATTTTCATCATTTGCCCCGGGCTAGCTCCTAAAGCGCGAATCATGGTGATTTCAGCACGGCGCTCATGTAAACTAGCTACGATCGCATTCACCAGTCCAATCCCTGAAATTATCACAACAATCCCTACTAATATATAGATCAACCCCAACATCTGAGAAATTAATTGTTGTTGTTCTTTCAACAAATCATGACTGTTGATCACTTCTACATTGTCATTCCCTTTAGTGATCGATTTGACTTGTTTCTCAATTTTATCAAATGAGGCCTCAGAATCCGTATTTAGTTGGATCGACTCATATCCTTTCATCGCAAAGTGCTTTTTCGCCCATGTTTCATCTACGAGGATGTAATTATTTTTTAGCAACATATCTTGATTCACAATTGAAACTACTTTCACCGGCATAGCCGGCTTATTCTTAGATTGAATCACAACCGTGTCATTCACTTTTAATCCGAGACTGTCAGACACCTCTTTTGTGATGACTCCCTTTCCATCTTTCAAGGAAGCAGATAGTGGGCTTCCAGTAACCACCTCAATATTGAAAATTTCCCCAAATATAGAGAGATCTGTTCCAACCACCTCAAATTGTTCGGGCGAACCACCGAGATTCTCAGTATACCGAAGCCACTCTTGATCTGCTTTGGTAAAGTCATAATTGACTAGTTTGGAGTCGTAGTCAGAAGTGACCGCTAAACTTTCTTGGACACCATCTATCATTTTAATTTTCTCTAACCACTGAAACGGTAAGGAATCGATCTCCCTTGATTCAGTTGGGACACGCATGACTAAATCAGAAGGCAAGCTCTTTTGGAGTCCTGTCTTTATTCCTTCGTCCATAGAGTTCATATAAATATTTCCTGCAACGGCCAAAATGAAACCAAAGACGAGAATTGCCACAGAAACACTCGCTTTATAGCGATAACGAATCACATTTCGGCTGCTAACAAAAGATTCAGTCGGAAATAGGAGACGAAACAGTCTATCCATTATCGGAACGATCCAACAGATCATACTGGGAATAACAAATAACAGTCCTAAAGCAAACAAAGTAGCCCCGATCATTCCAGGGTTAAAATTTGCTACTTTCTCAATCTGTGATCCCCCCATCCCCATTATCAACCCGAAAACAGTTAGGAACATTCCTACTATACGCCCAGTTTTTTCCTTTCGTTGATTTACAGAAACTCCTGTTCGGAGCGCTTGTACGGGAGGAATCTTTCTTATAATAAATGCTGGAATGATAGATCCTAAGATCGACATAGAAACCCCTAATAAGAAAATGAGGGGAACCAATTTCCAAGAGATCGTGTACATTCCTTGATTTGTACTTTCCACGTTCATCCAATCACTGATAAAATGGATCGATACTTGATGTGTTACCATCCCGAGTACAACCCCTAAAAGTGACCCAATAACCCCCACTAGGAAAGCCTCCACTAACACTACACTCATGATTTGACGCGAACGAGTTCCCAATGCTCGTAGTACCGCCCACTGTTTATAACGGGCACGAACCGACAAAAAGAAACTTCCCATGATTAACAGACCTACCACCAGTAACGCTATTCCACCAAGACTAAAAATCAACGGTTTCATGGCATTTAAACGCCCAAACTCTTTATCCATATAAGAACGTTGATCAATCTTTACCTCTTCCATCGATTGATGAATATTATGAGCGATAAGCCCTTTCGTGCTGCTATCAAATAATTTCACTTGAACTAGATTAAATTGATCTTGTAAGTTTAATTCATTTTGCAACCATTCCAGAGGAAAATAGGCGCTGTGGCCCATAGCAGCGCTGGCGGGTGGTTGTAAGATGCCGACCACCTTTACATTTTTCTCACCAAAAGGAGGAAATGGCATACGAATCGAATCGTCAATCGCAATATTTTCCTTGTCAGCATAAGATTCTGTAATCGCCATCTCCGCACCTGATTTTGGATATCGCCCGCTGGAGATCTCAAAAGACGCCATATCGGGTGAGTCAGGTTCCACACCCCAATAAGATGGTTTCCCATCCAATTCAGGTTGATTAGCTTGAGGATAGGGAATCAATACTTTCGATACATCTCCAGCCACATCTAAACCTTCTATCTGATGCAATTGCTGATCGTTTAGATACTGGTTGTTTTTATGATAACCAAATTGCAAGTCATAATCGCCATAGCGGCTTGTAACTTGTTGGTGAGTGGTTTCCTCTACAGCATCATTTCCCAACAACAACATCGTTACCAACATAACTCCTAACGCAGCTCCTAATGCAATCAAGAAAGTGCGTAGTAAGTTTTGACGAATCGATTTGATCGCATACTTAATCGTCCAGCTCATTACTTTGCCCTCCTGCAGCAAAATGCCGATTCATAATCGATTGAATCTGCATAACTTGCTGACCAACATCCCGTGATTTCCAATCTTTTTGCTCTATATGCTCATAAGCCACTTCTCCATCAAACAAAAAAATCACTTTGTCTGCATGTGCGGCGACAAACGGATCATGAGTAACCACCACAGCTGCCTGACCCAACTCATCACATGCATTTCTTAAAGCATAGATAATGTTTTTACTGTTCTCAGAGTCGAGTGCTCCTGTAGGTTCATCTGCCAAAATCACCGCAGGTTCATTAGCAAAAGCACGAGCGATCGCAACCCTTTGTTGTTGTCCCCCAGATAACTGTGCTGGAAGATGTTGCTCCTTCCCTTCCAGACCAACGAGCTGCAATAGTTTAGTTGCCTGGCAAACCGCCTTTTTCTGAGGAACATGATCTAACATCAACGGTAACGCTATATTTTCCTCTGCATTAAAAACAGGAATCAAGTTAAACTGCTGAAAGATAAACCCAACCTTTTTTCGACGAAAGAAAGCTAGATTTTTTTCTTTTAAACCAGACAACTCCTGATCATCAATTCGAATACTACCCTCAGTAGATGTATCTAATCCCCCTAGCAACTGCAAAAGGGTTGTCTTCCCTGATCCACTCGGGCCCATGATGCTAACAAATTCCCCTCGCTTCACTTCTAAATTGATGTCTTTCAACACACTCAGTTTGTTGCCCCCTAGATCGTACGATTTAGAAACTTTGTGAACCTGAATCATGTTCATATAACCATATCCCCTTTCCCTTAGAGCCCTGCTAACATTATGAACCGTGAATTACTATAAGTCAATTCATACCTCTTTGAATAATCCTTGAAAAAAGAACCCCAAATATCATCACACTCATCGTTCTCATTCATAAATTTATCCATTGTTAAACCTACCCCCTATGAATGTTAGTGATGGAGCAGCATACAAACTAACCAAGTTACCTTATTTATCTAATCGATAAAACCATAATTCTAATGTAGCAACAGTCCACAGATGATCAATATCCCTTGTATCCCCTTGCCGCCACCGATTAATGTCTTTCTTGAAATCTTCATGGTCTAATATACCAAGGTCAGCCAAGTAACCTTTATCATAAGCTCTAGTCATTTCAGACCACTCCTTTTGCAAACCCGAGTAAATCACAGAGTAGTGCGCTGTCTTGTCTATACGATTCCTAATAGGCTCGGGTAAAATATCTTGCATTGCATTTTTTAAAATCAATTTTTTAATTGATCCTTCTACTTTTTGCTCCATTGGAATCGCAATTAAAAATTCCACTAGTTCCTTATCAAGAAACGGATGTCTCGCTTCCATACCCATTGGTGCTGCTATATATTGATCAATGTACGGGGTAATATTAGTTATAATCTGAGATTCCTGCTTATCCCTAGCTAATTTACCACGTCTTATTCTCTTATCAATAATAGCTTGCTGAATATCTTTTGCTAGCCATGTACTTGTATTTGTATTTGTCCCGCCTAACAGTGGATTTACTCCATATTTCAAAAGGTTTGTGAAGAATGGTTCATCTCTAACATGAGACAATTTTTTAACGTTCTTCATAGCTCTACCCCATTTGAGGTTCCATATATAATCTGCAATGACTAAATTGCTACCTGAAAGAACCTCATCCCCTCCTGCTCCCGTTAGTACAACTTTCGCTCCATGTTCCTTCGCTTTCAAGTATACACTTTCTTGCACACAGAAGGTAGAGGCATTTACAGATGGTTCAGCTGTAATAGGAGAGTCTTTGGGGAAATTTTTAAAACTCCAAAGATTATCTGCTACAACCTCACGGGAAGGGATTTGGTACTTTTCGTTGATTAATCTAATATACTCTCTTTCATCATCTGCTGGATATTTATCAAAGACCAGAGAAACTGGAAAGAAATTGTCAACGGCTACACTTTGATTTAAAATGCATCCGGAAGAAAAAATACTAGTTGAATCGAGCCCTCCGCTCATAGAAACTGAAACAGGTGAATTAGATCGCATACAGTCTCTTACAGATTCGAAAAATAAATGCCGAAATTCTTCGATGTAATCTCCATGATTAGTATACTTGATATCTTTAACTTCATCGATATCCCAGTATTTACTTACACTTAGTTTATCTCCCTGAAAAATAAGCGTGTGTGCTGCCGGTAATCTGAAAATCCCTTTATATGGGGTTTTTTCCGATCTAACAAACCCTTGATCTCTAATATATTCAACGAAATAGTCCCTATTCCACTTAACTGGGTTATTTTTTGTCTTCAACAACCCTTCAAGCATACTAGAGAATTCGAATTGTGCACCATTAAATTTGTAGAAAAAGGGCCTGAAACCTAGATAGTCTCTACCGCAAAATAAACGATTCAGCTTTGAATCCCATATGACAAATGAAAATTCTCCAACGATATGTTTCGGAAATTCAATCCCCCATGCCTTATAAGATTTCCAAATAAAACTAACATCTGACTCGGAAATCGAAGCACGTACCCCTAGTTTGTTTAATTTGTTAATTAACCGTTCCCGACGATCTAATCTAACATCAGCAACAACCGTAATTCCCTCATGTGAGAATGGTTGCTGTTCAGCTTTCGACTCAGGTGTTAAATTAAGAGCAGTAAATCCTAACCCAATATGTGGTTCAACATGTATTTGAACATAATCTTTCCCTCTCGATGAATTAATATCTAGCATTTTTAAAACTGATAATCTATCCGGAATAACCGCTTCTTTTAGATAAACCCCCGAAATCCCACTCATATGCTATCCCCCTATTCTCAAAACTTCCCTATAATTCTCTCTCACAGATTGACCATCATTAATTACACTATTATTATACTCCAACCAAGCATGGGAACTAAAAGGGAATTTTTTTACACCTATGACCATCTGAACTTTTATTCCCTTCTTACGCGCCAATTTGAATCCTATTAGTGAACGGTGTAGGCATTGGGCATTTCCAAAAAACCAAAAACATACCTTATCCACTACTTTCAACATAGTGTCACAGTTATGTTTATGCTTTTCTAGAGTATTAATGGAACTCATATTGCCATACTTAGAACTATATAAATCAGCTACATAACCAAACGAATATTTCCTAAGGATATAGCTCACCACCAATGTTTCATAAATTACCCGAATATAACTTATCATTTTTCATCCACCTTCAAAATTAAAGAACTACTTTCTAATTCCTTTAAAAAAGAGGTTATGTCCGCTCCCACTTTCTTTTCATTTTCTAAGCTGATCTCATAATCTCTAACTATTGATTCTACTAATTGATTGAAACTTTTATTCTCATCGATCAATTGCCAAACATCTACACCCATTTTATCTAAACCAAAAAACTTTCCACTTCTCACATCTAATAAAACCGCTTCTCCGTCAACTTGTGTAAAATTCACATTTTCATTCTTTTTGTATTTACTCACCATTTCCACCCCTAGTTCCTTGAGTTTGACACAAATAAAGCTCCTTAAACGTACCATCATTAGACATTAGCGAGCTAAAATTACCGTGCTCTGCCAATTTTCCATGTTCCAACACTAGGATTTCATCGCAATCAATAATTGTCGAAAAACGATGTGCTATTATTAATGCTGTTCGATCAACCATCAAATTAAAAATAGCGTCTTTAACAACTTTCTCTGATAAAGCATCTAATGAAGACGTTATCTCATCTAAAATAACGATTCTGCTATCTTTCAAAAAGATGCGAGCTATTGCCATACGTTGTTTCTGACCTGTTGATAACCTAAACCCTTTCTCACCGACGATAGTATCATATTGATTCTCCATCTCCATTATAGAATCATGAATGCAAGCTTTTTTCGCGGCACTAATAATGTCTTCTTCTGAAACATTCCTACAACCGTAAGAGATATTATCTCGAACTGACATGTGAAATAAGAATGGCTCTTGGGGCACATAACCAATAATGCTTGCTAATGTTTTTCTATCAAAATCATTAACTTTAATCGCATCGATAAATATTTCTCCAGAATCGGGTTCAATGAGTCTGCTCAAAAGATTGGCTACAGTCGTCTTACCACCACCACTTTCCCCAACGAGAGCTATCTTCTTCCCTGGAGCTATGCTAAATGATATATCATGTAAAACCGGATGCTCTTCCGTATACGAAAATGAAACTTTTTTAAAAGTAATTTCTCCTTTCGCATGGGAGTTCTCATACGTTTTTTCTCCGTATACAATTTCGTCCTCATTATTTCTGAACTCCAATAGCCTTTTCAAAGACTCTAAAAAAATAGGGATTCTAGTCCAAACTCCGGACAAAGATTGAGCTATGTCTGATAGTAGAACTAAATATGTTGAAAACGCCACAATAGTCCCTATACTAACTTCTCCTTGCATTACTTTGCTACTTGCTACCCAAAAAACAGCTACAGGGGCAAGAACTGCCAGGAAATTGGTTAAAATTCCAATTCCTTCCATAAAAGTAGCATTAAATATGTTGTACTTGGATATTGACTTTATTATCTTCTTAAAGCTCTCTCTCTCTACATCTTGAGTACCCTGTGTTTTTATTAAGAAAACCCCGTTTGCATTCATGGTTTCTTGAGTTTTAGATAGGGAATCAGCTCTGTAGTTCAACGCCTTAACATTTATAGGGACTGTCCAACGTGAGAAAAAGGGTGGTGGCAATAATACCAAAGGTACAAACAATAAAGCCACCAATGTCAGGTTAGGATCAAGCATCATCATCGTAAATACTGTGGTTCCTAGCAAAAAAATTTTAGATGCAAATTGTATTGTAATGGTGTTCAAATGCTGATTCACTTCTCCAGGCTCTTGTAAAATGCGTTGCATAACCTGACCGCTTTTATTCTCGATGAAAAAATTCATAGATTTATCCATTACACGATTATACATCTGAAGCTGAATAATATTACTTGTCCTTTCTGATAAGGAAGTAGAAAAATACCGCAATAGCAAATTGAAAATCCCAAATAATAGTGGTAACAAGGCATAAAAAATTAGAAGTAAGTGTAAAGAAAATCTACTTGTCCCCTGCAATCCGTGATCGATAATTTCTTTTAAAATTAGGGGAGACAACGGTCCTATTACACTCGTAATACCTATACACACAAGAACTATTAAAGCTGTTCGCCGCTCCTTTTTTATACTGTTGACAAGCCATTTAACAGCATTTATATTTTCCTGGTTAGGCTTCAATTTTTTCAACATACTCAACATACATATCCCCTCATATTAAATACGTTTCTGGAAAGACAACAAGAATAAAAAACATAGTAAGCATCGCTATGTTTCTACCTACATGTCTCATCGTAATTTTTTCAGCTGAATGTAATCCGAAACAACCACAACCATTAGGCTGAACTTGATTGAGCTTTATTAACATCAATATAGCAAAACAAACTTGCATTATTACTCCTACCAATGCCACCGAAAATATATTAGATCCCCCAAGAAATAGCCCTACAGCTGTCCCAATTTCCACAGCAGGAATCATTGCTGTTATCAACGGAACCGTTGATTTAGGAAATATCTTATAATCTTGAATTACTACTTTAAAAGCATATATATCCTTCAACTTTCCAATCGAACTTCTGAAATAAATTATGCCGCAAAGAATGCTTAACACCCGAATGAAATAGTGCAGAACATAAACTAGGAATTCTTCCATTCCATTCTCACTTCCTCAACAAAGTTTTTATACGGTACTAAATCGTGTTTTAGTGTTTGATTAGATATTTCTAACTGCTTTAGCTTTTTTCCATTGTCAAAGAAGATGAGGGTTGGCACACCTGAATGAGAAACAAAATTTTGCTTTGTTCTTGAGTCCAGCGCTATAAAGGTGCCTCCCGCTTCCTCTACTATTTGTTTTACTGGCGAGAAAATCTTCATACATGAGGTACATTTGAAAGAGTCAATAATAAATAAGAAAAACTTATCACCTTTATTAATCCTAACCTTTATGTTTTCGTAACTCTCAAGTTGAACGATTACTTTCTGGTACCTATTATATTTAAATACTAGTGTAGCAAATACTGTCAAAAAAACTAAAACAAAGGGCATTATATTTATATTGCTTAATCTATCGATAAACTCTTGCCACACTGCCATCACCACACTTTGTGTAATTTATTACTTCTAATATTCGGTCACATACATCGTTCAAGTGTACTAAACCTCTTGGATATTCCATAGAATACACAGTAACGTTTTGAAAAATATCGGTGGAAAACTTATTCATATTACTAACCATAGTACTTGCATTTACAATTCCTAAAGTAAATGTATTTGCCATAATACTGACTAACTTCTCCTGCCCCTGTAACTTAACCATACATACTCCCTTGTCTTGTTCAACGTATGGTTTTAAAACAAATAACCCTTTAAGATTACTGCGTTTACTACGGATTTCATCCTTACTTAAAGAACATATATATTTGGTAGCGCCATCAACTAGTTTAGTAATATTGTCAAAAGATAATTCGGACTGTATAATTGAACTTTTGTCTATTTTTAAAGCAGCATAGCCAGGATAAGCCATAACACTATTACTAATAGAGAGAGGAAGAACATCATCTGTAAAGAATTTTAATCCTCTTTTAATTAGCACCGTCTGAATGGTAGACTTACCAGCGCCCGGACCAGCCATAAATCCCCAAACATCTTCTCCTGCCACAACACCGCTGGCATGTAGAGGAATTAACCCTTTCAATTGTAAGATATAAGGTAGAACAATACCCACAAAGCATGCAGCTATATCTTCCAGTGAATCACAATACACAAAACGTTTACAGGTAACATATGACCTATTTGAAGAAATTTCATAATTACCTGTTAAAAAGTTGGTATATATATGCCTACCATCGTCGTTAATTGTGACATAGTCATCAAATTCCCTATACGTTGAATTCAATATGTTATTGATGTCTACTTCAAACACTATATCTGATACCGTACTGCTTTTATTACTTTTTGTATCACCAACAGGTAGTGGAACACTGCTAGAAATAGTTAACCCATAAAACTGGTAGTCAAACAACACAACCCCTCCTTTAAAGACTTATTCTAACCATCCAAATAACTCACTTTCAAACAATCAACACACGCTGCGCAAAGTAACCTATTTTCATCCTGAAAAGTAGACGGGGCATTTTCTATTAAAAACCGAACAACAACAGAGCTGCTCACCACATATTAATTTTGGAAACAGCGGTATCCTGTTGCTGTTCAGCTTCACAAATAAACAACTAAATTAGCACTCTCCAGATTCTCCTTTGTATACATCGACACATCTTCCACCTTGCATACGGTAAGACCAGTTTCGAAGCCAGACCTCACAACCCCAGCCTCCACATCCTTTCACGATATCAGAAGCATTTCCGAATTCAACTATCGTTGGTGCTGAATATCTCTGCTTGATCATTATTTCACACCTCCTTTCTGCATCATTTTAACACTAGATTATTATTCTATCAGTGATCTCACTACTATTAAACGCTTACATTAACAATCTAAATCCGCAGATATTACTGTTATATACCAACCTTATGTTCGCGTTAGAAATAAGCACTGAACTAATCTAGGTTTAATATTAGTCTACTTCACCTCCCTCTCACCAGCAACCACAAAAGTCCACTAATTATCCACACAAAGTTTCTTAAACGTCTACTAAAAATCCGTGAAGAGAGACATTACCACCATACGGCCACCCTTAAAACGGCGGATAAAGATCAAATCAATTTTACAGACGCAGAATCACGCATTATGAACACGAAAAATCAAGGGTCATTCAAGGGTATAACCCGCAAATGCTGTGGATGAAGATCACCACTTTATAGTAGGCACAAAAATGAGCAACAGTCGTAGCGATCAAAAACAATTTGATGGCGTTCTTCAGTCTGTAGAAGACAATATGGGACAAAGCCCAGAAAAAGTAACCGCAGATGCGGGTTATTTCAGTGCGTCAAATATTGAGTGCGCCGAAAAACATCAAACTGACTCATACATAGCGGCAACGAAAGAAAAAAATCATCCACAAAACAGTACGACAAAACGAATTTCGTCTATAATGCAGCGACAAATACATACACTTGCCCCGCAGGAAATGATTGGAAGTGGTGAAAATTCGGCACGAAGAGAATGAAAATCGGCTGACGGAATGGGTTTATGAGTATTAAGGTTGTGCGGAGTGCCCGTTTCAAGATGACTGTGTGAAAGCATCGAAACATCTTGCATCGTGGGCAGGAATATCGCCGAGTAACAATGAAAGTGCCGTCAAGAAGAAAAGCACTCGTATTACGCCAGGGAACCCGCACAGGTGTACGACTACTATGCTAACAGAGAGGGTCATCATTATTGTCCAGTTAAGTGTAACCCATCCACATAGTAGTATGTGCTTCTTGGGAGTTGTAGGACGCGACACATTGCTGATACTGAGTATTTGTGACGGTTTTGCTTGATCACATCTACTTGCGTCCTAATATCAGCGCGGCTTGCTTTAAAATGTCGTTTTCCATTTCAAGGTGCTTATTTTTCTACTCAATCAGCTCGATTTCTTCAGCGCTGCGATTATCCTTTTCTTTGAATGAACCTGATGTCTTGCTTTGTTTTATCCATTTATCTAGGGAAGAGGGTGTCAGTTCATAGTCTCGAGCAATTTCTGCTCTTGGTTTCCCATTGTGATATAGTTGGACCATTTGTTCCTTAAATTCAGATGTAAACTGTCTTCTTGGACGTTTCTCCATCCATGATCATCTCCTTAACCGGTAGGTTTTGGGAGAGAGCGAGACCGGCGCGCTTTGACATGGAGCCTCTGCGGGCATGTGTTCCCCGCCAAGAGCCAAGCTAAGAGAAGAGGCTTGGCTACACCAAACAAGGTTAACATGCCCGCCACTCCATGTAAAATCGCTTTGTTTGGTGATCCTTAGTCTTTTGCTCGTTATCCTTTGAGATCGGATTTCTATCCCGTTCCCCCCTCATCATTCTTGTCCAGTTAAGTGTAACCTATCCATTAGTTCTTAGTGCTCATGAAAGATTTTAAAAGAGCACCTCATGAAAATGGGGTGCTCTTCACCAGAAGGGTGCTGAATGTGGGGTATTAACAGTCCAACAATTATCTGTATAAAATCTTATACTAGTATCCAAATTATATAGTAGTTACTGTACACATATCCTGAACGCAAAAGCTAGTTTAGAAAGCGCTTTCTTTTTAAACTCATAATAAGCAGACCTACTTAGAATCATTTCCTCATAAACACTACGATCATCTAGCTCTTCTTCTAATAAATAACGCTTAACAACCAATTCACGCTCTAATTCAAAAAGTCTATTCACCGCTGTGACAATACGATCAACATGCTGGATATAAGGATCCCCTTCGTCCCGCTTCACTTTGCTCACATGTGCTGGCCACACTAGTTTAAAAGAAGGCTCAACTCGTGGCATATCTTCCTCTTTTAAAGAGTGTACACACCATTGATATTTCTGTAAGTTATCAACAACCTCTTTTCTCACTTCCCAATTCAAATCAACATACATTCTTATTCCTCCCATTTAAAAATTTTAAAGACTTACAATTACATAGTGTTTTATTATCCTTACATTATGCTATTCGTCACTTATTCTGTCAATCCCAAAAAATTATTTGCTTAAAAATGACAGATCCTTACGTACAACTTGTCTGCACTTTTTTAAGAGGGCACTAGGAGAATGCAAAGATCGAGATAATAAGCAGACCTACTCAACAACATCTCTTTGACTACTTCTTTTGTTGCTTCCATATTCAATCACCACACACGCTAATTCCCCCATTCATTGATATCATCGTACATCGCCTGTTCTTTTTTGATATTCGTCACTTGTTCACAACATCCTGCATCAACCTTGTTTTTTTCTCATATTTCCATTCAGTTATGCTAAATTACAGCATAATTGAAGTCATAAAACCTATATATTTACTAAAATACCATCTTATTCCTACAAAAAGTTCCCCATATCTTTTTAATACGACATTTGTATTCGGCTCACATTTCGCATCCTTCCTATCACCCTAGGAAGGATTTTTTCATCCAATGTCGAATGATGTATAAGCAGGTATAAAGCTACCCGAAATACATAGCCAGATGAGGGATGGACATGAACATACAGATTGATGCAGTTTACCAAGCCACGTATTTGAATATGATTAGCGAGCTCATAAAACAATTGAAACTCCCAAGTAAAATCACGAACTTTGTCAATGCCAACGACCAATGTCAGGTGTCGCCAGGAGATGCTGTTCATCTATTATTGCTCGATATTCTTAGTGGCCGTCAAGCCTTGGTACATGTAGAAGAATGGGCAAAAGAGATCGATCTCCATAAACTGTTACATGAAAAAGTCGCTCCTAGCTTTTTTAATGATGACGCATTAGGAAGACATTTAGATCGCTTACATGATGCAGGCATTCACCAACTTTTATCATCGATTTTGCTGGATGTATACAAACACGAGGAGATCCCCTTGAGCGTATTTCACGGCGATACAACAAGCCTGTCCTTGTACGGCGCATACGATCGCCCAAGCCGAACACTGAACATCACAGAAGGATACAGTCGAGATAAACCCGGTTATAAGCAAATTCAATTTGGTGTTGTCGCTAATGAAGATGGCATCCCTATTTATGCGGATGTTCATGACGGAAATGAATCTGATAAAAGCTGGAATCCTCAAGTGTTAGACCAACTCCATGATCAATTCTCACAAGTCGATCTGGATGGGTTCATTTATGTAGCGGACTCAGCTGCAATGAGCGCAAAAACGTTAAAACAAGCGAAAGCTGCGGGCGCAGCGATCCTTACCCGAGGGCCGAATCATTTAAAAATCGTGAAAGCTGCACTTGAGAAAGCAGATGAGACAGACACACCATGGTCCGAGGAAATCTCCTTTGTTTCAAGCAAAAAAGGTGCGACGTACCGCTTATTTGAATGCGCTGATACATATGAGGGACACGACGTGCGACTCATCGTTGCCGAATCCAGCGCATTAGACAAGAAAAAAGAAAAGACACTAACCAAAAAACGAGAACAAGAACACGCGATGATCGAGAAGCAACAACAAAGCTGGACAAAATCACCGTTTCATTGCGAAGAGGATGCAATGAAAGCCTTTAGCGAGTGGGAAAAGGAAGCAGGTCTCTGTTTTCATACGGTTCAACCCACCATCCGCGCCATCGAGGTAACAAAGCGGAAGCGCGGACGCCCTAAAAAAGGTGTAGAACCCGAAGTCCAAACGCACTACATTCTTGAAGTAGAAACGACGTTTGATGAAGCAGCTTTTGCACACGCAAGAAGAAAAGCTTCACGTTTTGTGCTCGTTACAACAGTGCCGAACGAATGGCAAGGAGAACCTGCTTGTCCAAAGCGTTTGCTTGAGCTTTACAAAGGGCAGATCAACGTAGAAATGAACTTTCGTTTTCTCAAAAACCCTTTTTATATCGATGATGTCTACGTCCATAAACCAGAGCGTGTTCAAGTACTTGGTTACTTATTTCTTCTCGCCCTTGTCATTTATCGAGTCTTCCAACGACGTATCCGGCAACATATTACCACAGCGCATCCAATGAAAGGAGCCGGTGGTCGAACGCTAACAAAGCCTACAGGAGAGGCGATTTTTCAGCTATTTAAATACGTTCAAGTGGTTGCCTTTACGCTACCAGACAACACAAAACAAAGGAGTTTTTCGCGACCGCTTACGTATGAACAACAAAGGGTATTAACCGCACTGGGCATGGATGAATCGATTTACCTGTAATCAATTCCATATGAATGAGCCATGGAAAAAAATGCATCTTATCCATGGCTTTTCGGGTAGCGTTAAATCTATAGGTAAAAAGAGGAATTTAATTCTTGGTTATTCCACCTCGGAGAGGTGCGAAATGTGAGATTCGGGTTTCCTCCTTAAAATTTATTTTTTTCTTCATCGCACTAAAAAAACCCCCACCCCTCCGCTTCATCCAGCAGAGAGATATATTGGACCCAGTATTCCAGACACGAAATCCATGTTAAGGTGGATTTATGACAAAAATAATATCATATACCGCAGAATTCAAAACAAAAGTTGTGCTTGAACTGTTTCGGAACCATGACGTAAGGTTTGTCGTTGTTATTATATTTCCTTAATTAAATAATTTCGCCAAATGGTCAGTGCCACCTTTTGTTCAGGGTTGTCTTTTTTTCTTTTCAGCTCAAAATAAAAATATCTTTTTATTCTTTTTAATAAGTATAATTGCGGTTTGCGGTTTGCGGTTTGCAGTTTGCGGTTTTATGCAACGCTAGTGCCTTGATCCCACTGTTCTTTATTCACATGTTCTGGCCATACTAACTTAAAAGAGGCATCTACCTGTGGCATATCTTCTTCTTTTAAAGAGTGCACACACCATTGATATTTCTGTAAATTACTAACAACTTCTTTTCTTTCTTCCTTACTCAGTGCAACATACATTGATCGTCCCTCCCATTTATTTTTAAATTTAAATAATCGAAACTATACATTACTTATTCTTTATTCTTACATTCATTATTCGCCATTTACACGCAGTATCCTTCACAAATTCTTATTTTTTTCACATTGCCGTTGTTTTTCTTCATAAACCCCTAAATTTCACTCTCGTTAATATAGCTATTCCTAATCACCTGCACACAAAACCCCCACCTCTCGCTTATATCCACAGAGAGGTAGGGGCACACCCACATCAATTTTTAATGCACATACACTGGTTCAAAATAAACGTCTCGTTCGTCGATCCCGATCTTCCGTAAAAATTTCTTCGCTTCTTTCAATGTATCGAGTGGGTATTGCGTTTCACATAAATGATTCACACGGCGTAACCCTTCCTGGAATGTATCGTCTAATACGAGGCCTCGCTCAACGTGATACATCGCTTCTAAAATCGCTTCATCACGCTCAAAACTCATAAAGCCTTCCGTTTCATTGTAATAGACGATGAGTGGCACGTGCGTATGAGGGTGGATAATATGCGTTTTATATAAGTTCATCGTCAGGCTCCCTTCAAGCTCATCCTTTTGTATCATATGAAAAAGATGACGAGCGGTCAACGATAAACACCTAATTTTTCCGCCTCAAATCACGCGGGTACGCACTATGCTATACTAAACACGAATAACCTTTGTAGAGAAGGAGCGGTTTCATGACTTATTTGCAGCGATTGCTGGAGGTCTTTTTCATTGCTACACGACTTGGATTCACTTCTTTTGGCGGTCCAGTTGCTCATCTTGCTTATTTTCATGCAGAGTATGTACGGAAACGTAAATGGCTTAATGAACAAAGCTACGCAGAGCTTGTTGCTCTCTGTCAGTTCCTTCCTGGACCAGCGAGCAGTCAAGTGGGGATTGGGATTGGTGTATTGCGCGGTGGGCTGCTTGGGGGAATCATTTCGTTCCTTGGGTTTACATTTCCATCTGTAATTGTCCTACTCTTATTTGCTTCGGCGACAAAGACGTTCAATTTACAGGAAGCAGCGTTTATTCATGGGTTAAAGATTGTTGCGGTGGTAGTTGTTGCACATGCAGTAATTGGGATGGCAGAAAAATTGACGCCTGATTTGCATCGAAAAGCAGTGGCGCTCATTGCGCTTGCGGTGACATTATTGTGGATGACACCTGTTACGCAAATTGTATTGATGGCCATTGCTGGCATATACGGGGCACTCTTTTTCACATCAAAAATTACTACCGAAGCGTCATCACTCAAGTTCCCGATTTCTCGTCGTTTTGGTACGGTTTGTTTGTCGGTGTTTTTCGGCTTATTATTTGGATTGCCTTTATTACATCAGCTCACTTCACTCGAAGTGATTGCTTTCTTTGAACGCTTTTATCGCGCCGGCGCGCTTGTATTTGGTGGCGGCCATGTCGTCTTGCCGCTACTGGAACAATCATTCGTCCCAACTGGCGCCATCGACGAAGCAACATTCCTCTCCGGGTATGGCGCGACCCAAGCTGTACCAGGGCCGTTGTTTACATTTGCAGCTTATTTAGGTGCTGTGATGAACGGCTGGGCAGGCGGATTGCTTGCGACGTTAGCGATTTTCTTACCTGCGTTTTTACTTATCTTAGGTGTACTACCTTTTTGGACAGTATTGCGGAAACACCCAAAAATAAAAGGTGCTCTACTCGGTGTCAATGCAGCTGTTGTCGGGATCTTGATTGCTGCTTTGTACAACCCAATTTGGACGAGCACCATTTTACAAACGCGTGACTTTGTGTTTGCAGCGATACTCTTTGGCTTGCTTGTTTACTGGAAATGGCCTGCGTGGGTGATTGTTGGGCTTGGTATTGCTGGAGGAATGGGGTTAGCGTGGATGTGAGTAGGTGCTGTTTTGTCATGATCGAGTAGGAGGGAGCTTCGCTCCCGACCTCTCACACCACCGTACGTACGGATCCGTATACGGCGGTTCAATGACTTGAGTGTGTTTTCTCATACAGTTGATTTAAATCCTTCAAACCTACTTTGTCAAGAATCGCGTTCGTGATGGACCTGTGTAAGATGAAGCTACTGGCGATTCGCCAGTAGCCTTTTCGTGTATTTGCCCATTCCCATGCTTTTGACTTTGGAACTCCAAGCTTCATGAGACTTTTGTACCTCGTACGAACTTTCTTCCAGCGTTTCCATATGATTTGTCTGATCCTTCGTCTCAGCCATTGAAATATACTTTCAATGTGACCTTTCATATAGGTAATGCCGAAATAATTGATCCATCCAACTGTAATCGTGTTAATTTCCTTGATGACATCCCGGATGTTGCCATTACGTTTCCTAATCGTGGCTTGTCTCAGTTTTTGTTTGAAGTTCCTGAGGGACTTTGGGTGCGGACGAAAACCTACCTCACCTTTTCTGACGTGTATGCACACGCCTAGAAATTTTCGTTTGGTTGGTCGTCCCACTTCGCTTTTCTCCCGATTAACAGTCAACTTTAGGTTCTTCTCAAGGAAGGTGGTCACACTTTTCATGACGCGTTCGCCGGCTTTCCGGCTCTTCACGTAAATATTGCTGTCGTCCGCATAGCGGACGAATTTATGCCCTCGTTTCTCAAGCTCTTTATCCAGCTGATCTAGATAGATATTGCTGAGTAGTGGCGAGAGGTTGCCTCCTTGCGGAGTCCCAATTTCTGTTGGTTCAATGTTGCCATTTATTGAGACGCCGCTTCTTAGGAATTTACGAATGAGCTTTAATACAGTTTTATCTTGTATGTGCTCTTCTACGTGGTACATCAGCTTGTCATGGTTCACTGTATCGAAATATTGTTTCATATCAATATCGACCACAAACCGGTAGCCTTCTTCGAAGTATTCCTTCGCTCTTTTCATCGCGTCGTGAGCACTTCGATTTGGTCTAAATCCAAAGCTATTGTCTGAGAACTTAGGGTCAATCCATTTATTGATGACCTGTAAGATTGCCTGTTGCACAAGTCGATCGCACACTGTTGGTATGCCAAGTTTACGTTTCGTACCATCCGGTTTTGGTATCTCTACTCGTTTTACCGGTTGTGGCTTGTACGTTCCCTCTTTGATTTGTTTCACCAGTGTCCGTTTGTGTTTCAGGAGATACACGAATAGTTCTTCCACTGTCATACCATCGACTCCAGCTGCGCCTTTGTTCGCTTTTACATTTTTGTACGCGCGGTTCAGATTATCAGTGTCGATGATTTCCATCACCAGTTCGCTCACACCATCTTTTCCTTCAGCTTCACCGCAAAACATCCTATACGATCCTGCCTTACCTTCAGATTCCATCCTATTATCGGGCAGGCATCCATCTTTTAGATGTTGTCTGTAGTTGTAGATGTCTCACACCTCCACCGTTTCCAAGATTATCATTGTTCCGCCCTTCACTCCGTAGAGCTACTATGGCTTCTGCTGACTTCTTACAATTCATCACACCATCACTGACGTGATTGTCTCTTCTCAAGAGACCCTTGTAAGATCTCCCCGGGTAAGTCTAACCACTTTCCTCCCATGTTGGATAGGTTACACTTAACTGGACAAGAATGATGAGGGGGGAGTGGGATAGGAATCCGATCTCAAAGGATAACCAGCAAAAGACTAAGGATCACCAAACAAAGCGATTTTACATGGAGTGGCGGGCATGTTAACCTTGTTTGGTGTAGCCAAGCCTCTTCTCTTAGCTTGGCTCTTGGCGGGGAACACATGCCCGCAGAGGCTCCATGTCAAAGCGCGCCGGTCTCGCTCTCTCCCAAAACCTACCGGTTAAGGAGATGATCATGGATGGAGAAACGTCCAAGAAGACAGTTTACATCTGAATTTAAGGCACGAACAATGTCTACTTTTGTCAATCAGGACAAAAATAAAGTCGATTTGTGATAAAAAAATGTACAAACAAAAAAGAATACGAATGCGCATTCTTTTTTGTTGAGTTTATATTGTTATCCATAAGTTAAATAAACCTATGAACTGGTGTCACGCCATGAAAGGAGGTGATGCAATATAAAAAGCGTATGAAACACATCACCCATTTGTTGTCGTCCAAATGAAGAGAATTAATTCCCCAGTTTATTCCTTATTTCCCCTTCGACGTCAATTCAACATTGTTAGTCGATATTCCTATCGACTAACTTCTTACTACAACAACCCCTCACTTCTTCGTTTCCATAACCAACTCTGCAGTGAAGTCAGACAGTGATTTACTATTCGATGCTTTCTCCCCGTATTTCCGAATATTCACCGCACCCGCTTCGACTTCGTTGTCACCAAGCACCAGCATGTACGGGATCTTTTGCATCTGCGCTTCACGAATTTTATAACCTAGTTTCTCATCACGTGCATCAATTTCGACCCGCATCCCTGCTGCTTGAAGTGTTTCTTGTACGTGTTTTGCGTAAGACAAGTGCACCTCATTTGCAACCGGAATGATTTGTACTTGGACAGGCGATAACCATGTTGGAAGCGCGCCTTTATATTCTTCCAATAAGAAAGCAACAAATCGCTCCATCGTTGAAACGACGCCACGGTGAATGACAACCGGACGATGAGGCTTTCCGTCTTCACCAACATAGGTTAAATCAAAGCGTTCCGGTAAAAGGAAATCGAGCTGCACAGTGGCCAGAGTCTCTTCTTTTCCTAACGCAGTTTTTACTTGGACATCGAGCTTCGGACCGTAAAACGCTGCCTCCCCGATCGCTTCAACATATGATGTATCTAAAGAATCCATCGCTTCTTTTAACATACTTTGCGCTTTTTCCCACATCGCATCGTCATCAAAATACTTTTCCTTATCTTCTGGGTCACGATAAGATAAGCGGAAAGCATAGTTTTCTAGACCAAAATCTTTGTATACTTCTTGAATCAAGCGCACAGCACGAACAAATTCTTCCTTAATTTGATCTGGTCGACAAAAAAGATGCGCATCATTTAATGTCATGCCTCGCACGCGTTGTAAGCCGGAAAGTGCACCCGACATTTCATAGCGATGCATCATTCCAAGTTCTGCAATTCGTAATGGTAATTCACGGTAACTACGCATTTCTTGCTTATACACCATCATATGGTGAGGGCAGTTCATCGGGCGCAACACGAGCGTTTCATTATCCATCTCCATCGGTGGGAACATGTCATCTTGATAGTGGTCCCAATGACCCGATGTTTTGTACAGCTCGGATGAACCAAGAATTGGCGTATATACATGTTGGTAACCAAGCCGTTCTTCTTTGTCGACAATATAGCGTTCAATTGTCCGGCGAATTGTCGCGCCTTTTGGTAGCCAGAGCGGCAAGCCTTGTCCAACTTTTTGCGACAGCGCAAAGATCCCAAGTTCCTTACCGAGTTTGCGGTGATCGCGCTCTTTTGCTTCTTCTAGTAAACGTAAATGTTCAGCTAACGCTTCTTTCGTAAAAAATGCGGTCCCATAAATACGTTGTAACATCTTATTTTTCGCATCTCCACGCCAATATGCGCCGGCCGTGGAAAGGAGTTTAAACACTTTAATTTTATTTGTTGACGGGACGTGAACGCCTCGGCAAAGATCGGTAAAGTCTCCTTGCTCATACAGTGTCACTGTTTCTCCTTCTGGAATTGCTTCAATGAGTTCTAGCTTATACGGATCGCCAATTTCTTGAAAATAAGCAATCGCCTCGGCCCGGCTGACCTCTTTACGGATAACCTCGACATTCTCACTAATAATTTTTTTCATTTCCTTTTCAATTCGTGGTAAATCCTCTGCTGTAATAGACTCACTTGTATCAATATCATAGTAAAAGCCATTTTCAATGACCGGACCGACACCAAATTTCGCGTCAGGAAAAAGCCGTTTTACTGCTTGCGCAAGCAAATGTGCGGCACTATGGCGGATGACTTCAAGCCCTTCTTCCGCGTCAGGTGTAATAATCTCAATCTCTCCGTCCCCCGGAATCGGTGTACGCAAGTCAAGCAACTCACCATTAAATTTTCCTGCCAATGCTTTTTTCTTTAAACCTGGACTGATTGAAGCAGCAACGGCTTCTGTTGTTGTGCCATCCGGAAATGCTTTCATTGTGCCATCTGGAAATTTCACTTGTATTTCTGCCATCATCATCTTCCTTTCCTTTTAGAAAAAAATAAAAAACACCCATTCCTCCGCATGCGAAGGGACGAGTGTGGTCTCGTGGTTCCACCCTAATGAAAACTCTACATACAAATAACGGTTGCGGGCCGGCACAACATACTATCGGTTCCGTTGTGCAGTTCAGAGGTGGTCACAATTCTCTGCTGTTTAGGAGCTCTCAGCCGGCGACTCCTTTCTCTTTAAAACAACGACCAAAAATTGCGGTGTCCTCATCATCACTTTTACTTTTCACAACCATTATACAAAACATACACACTTCATTGCAAGCTTATTTTTTTACTTTTTCCACACATGTTGTAAGTGGGGTAATCGTTAGTCGCTCTTGAAAGATGGCTTGAATCGTTAGTACTATGGCATGGTCCGGCTCGTCAGAAAAGATGTGCACATGGGCAGGCACCCTACTCACAAGTGGGCTAATCAGCCTTTTGTCCTCATCCACATCTTTTTCAAACGTAAATATTTTTTCCAAATCAGCAGGTACTGCGCCGTTCGTCAACCGCTCCCAATGCTCATTATAAAGATTCGTTTGCCGATCATGTACAACGTAAATGAGCTTTCTTTTTGGTGTTGTCTGCTTTAAATATTGACGGCACCCTTCTATCATTGCTTGATACTCTTGTTCAAGCAAATATTCATCAATCGCTTTCCCGACAATGTCAACTAGCACATCCCCATACTTCTTCAATCGAAAAGTTAAAAAAGCTTCGTAATAAAAGGAAGTGTGTGGGTCTATATATGTTGAAAATGCTTCATATAAGTAGTTCCTTCTCCTTGAATGAGCATGAATGATTGGAATATCTGTGCGTTCTCCATGCAAAATCGCATGCGCGATTGCGGCAATCTGTCTTTTCTCCTCAGCATCGGTAAAGCAAAACACCGTTTCAGCAATATCCATTAACCACTCGTCTTCTTTTGTTTCAATTACCTCTTCAATTAAAATAGACACGAGCAGTGGCTGAAATGATTCGAAAAAATAAAATTCATCACGTCCATATTCTACTTCAATGATATTACGATCTGCACACTTTGTTACCGTCGCTCCCAAACCATATGCTGCATAACGATTGATGTATGTCCTTAGTTTGTGTAACAGACGTGAACAAGTCGCGTGCTCCTCAAAATGAATAGCAATCAAACACGACTCCCCCTAACATTTGACACATCTTAATTGAACTGAAATTAAAATAAACCCCCATGTTCCGGAATAAGACAAGTTCACCCTACTTTCAATCTATGTCATGATGACTGAAACATGCCAAATGACAAGAAAAAACCTCAAGGAGATTTTGATCCTTGAGGTCGTCGTTAATTTTGCATGACAAAATCTTTTTCTGCTTTCGTATCACCGTCAAAAACACGTAATGTCTCATACTTTGTATTGCGCTGAGCTGGGACTTTGCCAGCTTCTCGAATGAGTTGCAATGTTAGATTCGTGTTCACTTTATGTGTTGTATTCGCTGCGGAAACAACATTCTCTTCCATCATCGTGCTGCCAAAGTCGTTGCAGCCAAAGTGAAGTGACTTTTTCCCGATTTCTGGACCCATTGTCACCCAGGACGATTGGAAGTTCTCAATATTATCGAGGAAAATCCGGGAAATCGCAACATTTTTCAAGTAATCTTCTGATGAAAGCTTCTTCAATCGCTTTAAGCCGGTATTCTCTGGCTGCAACAACCAAGAAATAAAAGCAGTGAAGCAGCCAGTCTCATCTTGTGCATCTCGAATTCGCTGCAAGTGTAGCGCGCGTTCTTCAAATGATTCACCAAAACCGATAACCATTGTCGCTGTCCCAAACATCCCAACTTTCTTCGTTGCTTTCATCGCCTCTAACCATTCATCTGCTGTGACTTTTAAGCGACTGACCCGCAAGCGCGTTTCCTCAGTTAAAATCTCTGCACCACCACCAGGCATGCTATCAAGACCCGCTTCATGTAGTGCACGTAAAACGTCTTCAACAGTCATATTCATGACCTCAGCAATTTTCCAAATTTCTGCCGGAGAGAAAGAGTGCATCCAAATGCTTGGGAATCGTTCTTTAATGCCAGTGAGTAAATTTGTATAGTAATCAAGCTTTAAGTTCGGGTTAGTTCCACCTTGCATCAAGATTTCCGTTCCGCCCACTGCGACGGTTTCAGCAATCTTTTTGTAAATGAGCTCGTTATCAAGCACGTAACCATCTTTATGACCCGGCGGGCGATAAAACGCACAAAACGAACAATACGTGTCACAGAAGTTTGTGTAGTTTACATTTCTTCCAATTACAAACGTTGTGATTGGATCTCGGTGCCACTTTTTCATAATCGCATCGGCTGCTTGTCCAAGCGCATCGATGTCGTTACTCTCATATAATTTTACAGCGTCAGCCATGGAGATACGATCTCCGTTTACAGCGCGCGCTAAAATGTGCGCTATTGTCATGATGAAACCTCCAAATACACTCCATTTTCCTTCAATCGTAACATAGCCATCAAAAAACATCCAGTGCTACAACGAAGTGCGTCGGTTCCTCCCTCGCACTTCAACAAACGTCGTGAAATGCTTGATCCGTTCCATTAAACGCTTCGCCTTTAAGCGTTCAATACCACCTTTGTCTGAGTAAGAAAGCGCTTCTTCAAGCTCATTGTAGTTGTAGTTTGATGTAAATAGTGTCGGTAAGTTTTCGGACATGCGATATTGCAAAATGGGTCCAAGCACTTCGTCACGTGTCCATGCTGTTGTCGTTTCAGCACCAATATCATCAAACATTAATACAGGCACCTTCCGAATGTTCTCTAGCTTTTCTTGCACACTCCCATCGCCGATTGCTTGCTTCATTTCCCGGAAAAAGTCAGGGGTATAAATCAAACATGTTTTGATGTGTTTATCCTTTAAATCATTCGCAATCGCGCCTAGTAAATACGTTTTTCCTACGCCAAAGGGACCACATAAATAAAGCCCACGTCCGTTTTTCCCTGGCTGTGCCTCAGTGACAAAACGTAACGCTGCTGTGAGCGCTTGCTGTCTTGCACCATCTTGGTCAATGTTATCAAATGTTGCTTTTAGCACATCTTTTGGAATGTACAACGACTGGATGAGTGCCTGCTGCGCTTGTGCCTCAACTTGGGCGCCTTTAAGTGGACATTGCGTATAAGAAAGCGCGATGTGACCACGTTCAACATAAAGATGTGGCGTGTAACCTGTCATCATATTCGGGCACGCTTCTAACCCAGGACATGCATCACAATGCGCTTGTTCTTTTTCATATTCATATAATTTGCTTAACCCACGTTCAATCATAGATCGCGTCACATCGGGGTGTTGTTTCAAAAACGATTGAATGCCTTTATGTTGCAATAAGCGCTGTTGTTGTTCTTCTAAACGCTTTGCCAGTGTCCCGTCACGATCCCAGCTTGAGAGCGCATGTTTAATTGACTCCATGACCTTGCCCTCCTTCTTGCTTTCGACGTTTCCTTGCAGCCATCAATACGGCTAATTCTTCGTTGCGCTCTGTCAACGTGTTGTCTTCTTCTAATGACGAAGACTTCTCTAAAGCCACTTGCTCTTTTTCTAGTAACCATTGTGGCAGTTTATCTTCACGTACATGTCGTCGCGTTTTTCCGCGTGGCTTCTGTTGCGCCTGCTTTTGCTTTTGTTTCTCTGCTTTCACAAGTGCCATCGCTTCGGGAACTGTTTTCAATTTATGACGTGCCCATTCGGCAGCAATTTTTAATAGCAGATTTCTTGACAACTTCATATCATATTGGTAGAGGACAAAATCAATAAGCACATTTGTCACCCCTGGATATAACTTGTAATCAACAAGTAGCTCTTCAATTAAACGCGCATCTGCTGGTGAAACCCTTGCCCCTTCTTGCCGTTCTTCTAGCAACGTCAGCGGCGGGGTCTGCTCATAAAATTGCATTACCTTCTCTTCCTCTGTTTCTGGTTCGCCATGTATCGTACGCTGATTGAGAGGTTGTGCTTTTTCCGCGAGCGCAGGCGGCTTGTCTCCATGTTCAAGGCGATACCAGTCTTGGACCGTTTTACGTAAATCACTCGCATGAAGGGTATCATGATGCATTGCCCGACCAACCAAATCAGCCATGACAAGCGGTGTGACTTGGTAAACAAAGGCAAGCTTCTTTATCAACGTTTCAATTTCCCCTGTTAGCACTTGATCGGGGACAACAAAACTAGAGAGCGATTGCTTCATGAGTGCCAAATCAAATCCCTGTAATTTCAGGTTCGTTCCTTCATCCCCTGCAAATGCCTCACCTTCTGGAAGTTGCAACACATTTTCCGCATCAGATTGTAGTTTCGGTTGCATTTCTGAATGCCTTAAAGAAGTGAATACATCAGAAAATGCCCTTGTAACTTCTTCGTACTCATCTTCTTGCAAAGTTGGCAATGTAAAACGATCTCGTAACGAGCGAAATTGCGTTTTGCCAAGCCGATTATATAAAAAGACACTTAGGACATCATCAGAAAAAAACTGATTCGGTCTTTGTGGTGGGTGCAGTACATAAATAAATGTATCTCCATCCGTTGATTTCTTGTGAAATGTCCGCAATAAATCGATCCCTTCTAGCTTTTTCCGTGCTTGAAGCAAGGAAGGTAAATCGAGCGCTAGTGACAAGGCTAGTTGATGATGTGTCATTCGTTCTGACATCCACGCGCCAACAGACAACTGAGCACGCAGCCCATGATATAGACCGACGGCGTCCGCTCCAATTAATGGTTGATACAATAGTGTCAACACTTGCTGGTCAATCGTTGTTTCATAGTTAGAAAGCCTTACGATAAAATGATCAACCGGCAACAGTTCTTTCCAATGATAGGACACAAGAGACTCACCTCCTTCGTGTAAAAAAGAGCTTCAAGCACCGTAAGCGCGCTTTTAGCTCCTCTCACTTTTGTTCATTAACTCAGTCAATTCTTTTATAAATACATTGATGTCTTTAAATTGCCGATACACTGATGCGAAACGTACATAAGCCACATCATCAATATGAGCGAGTCTCTCCATAACATGCTCGCCAATCACATCGCTTTGAATTTCGTTTTTTCCTTCGTTGCGAAGTGCTCTTTCAACATCTGTGACCACTTCTTCTAATGCTTCTAACGGTACAGGGCGTTTCTCACATGCACGGATTAACCCACGCAACATTTTCTCTTTGCTAAATGCTTCACGCATACCGTCTTTTTTTACAACAACAAGGGGCGGTTCTTCTACAATTTCAAAAGTTGTAAACCGTTCTGTACATTGCTCGCATTCACGACGACGGCGGATAGAACGCCCTTCATCACTTGGGCGGGAATCGAGCACACGTGTGCCGTTGTATTGACATTTCGGGCAGCGCATCTCATCATCTCCATGCTATAACATATCAATTTTCTCGTATTGAAAGACGAAAAACTTCTCTTTTCATCATAATAAAAAAACACCCTCTTGGCAAGGGTGGGTATGAAAGATTGTGAGGCATATGATTGTGTATCGTTGGTCAACATTATAAGCCCTCCAGCATTTGCAAGATAGAGGGAGGGAGGGCTTATGAAGTTTTCAAAGCTAGACACCTAGCCCTACACGTCCTACGTCTGCCTCTGAAAGACCTCTGCCGCGCGGAATCTCCAATACTTCTTGTGATGTCACCCCAAGCGATTCCGCAATATAGGCAACTGCGACATGTGGATCAATGACTGTCCCGCACGTATATACATCAATACTTGCATAGCCATGCTCTGGAAAACTATGAATCGTTAAATGCGATTCAGAAATGATAACGACACCACTGACACCTTGTGGTGCAAATGCATGAAACGCAACCTCCCGCACTTCCGCTCCCGCTTTCAACGCAGCAGAAACAAAGATCCGCTCCAAGCCTGGTCGATCGTTTAATTGCTCCGTGTTACAACCCCAAAGTTCAGCAATGACATGGCGACCCATTGTATCCACTGTTCTTCCCCTCACTTTC
Organism: Bacillus sp. FSL W7-1360; assembly: GCF_038592975.1. Classification (NCBI taxonomy): domain Bacteria; kingdom Bacillati; phylum Bacillota; class Bacilli; order Caryophanales; family Bacillaceae; genus Bacillus; species Bacillus sp. FSL W7-1360. The sequence goes on from NZ_CP151950.1 coordinate 1,595,971, forward strand.
GCGGTTAATCGCCACGTGGTCACATGCAATTAAAGCGTTCTCAAACATGCGCACTTACTTAACGACAACCGCTTTAAAATAATAGGAAGCTTATTCCGATGATATGGATTCAAGAGAATCCACATGTTCCGAACAAACTCACCGGAATTCAGTATACTTGTTTTCTTTCGCCATGACAATAGTTAATTGAAGGATTTTATTTAATTTAAAAACGTATATGCTCACATAAACGATTACCGCTCTCATTCTCTTTATTAAGGAGAGACGAAAGCGGTCACGTTAATTTTTATGACTTAAGACGCAGAGTGAACTTCACTTGTCGGTTGCATCTGTGCTGCAACATAATGCATTAAATCAACGACACGACAAGAATAGCCCCATTCATTATCATACCAGGCAAGCACTTTTACTTGACGGTCATTAATTACAGCCGTTGAAGCCCCATCAATCACGGCTGATTGTGCTTCTCCATTGAAATCAATGGAAACGAGCGGTTCATCCGTATAACCAAGAATACCAGCAAGCTCACGTGATGACGCTTGCACGAATGCCCGATTCACGTCCGCTACTGTCACTGATTTCTTGAGCGTCACAACAAGATCGACAAGTGACACATTCGGCGTTGGTACACGCAATGCCATCCCTGTTAGTTTTCCTTCTAGTTGTGGTAACACTTTTGATATCGCTTTTGCGGCACCTGTAGAAGTTGGAATGATTGATTGTCCGCAGGCACGTGCGCGGCGTAAATCTTTATGTGGATTATCAATATTTTTTTGATCGTTTGTATAGGCATGCACAGTCGTCATCATACCACTTTCAATACCAAACGTCTGCTCAAGTACTTTCGCAACTGGTGCCAAGCAATTGGTTGTACACGATGCATTCGACAAGATTGCGTCTGTTTGTGGGTTGTAATCGCTTTCGTTTACACCCATTACAATTGTGGCATCCTCACCTTTTGCTGGTGCTGTTATAATCACTTTTTTCGCACCTGATTCTAAATGGTAACTTGCAGTCTCACGCGTTTTAAATTTTCCTGTCGCTTCAATGACAATGTCTACACCAAGCGCTCGCCACGGGAGCTTGCGTGGGTCACGTTCAGCAAGCAACTGTATCTTTTGTCCATTTACGTACAGCGCGCCTTCCTCCGCCTGCACATCGCCTACGAAAGGTCCGTGAATTGAATCATATTTGATCATATGCGCCAGTGTTTCAGCAGGATAAGATGCATTGATGGCGACGATTTTTGTCTTCCCCTCTAAAATCGCTCTGCGAAATACCATACGACCAATCCGACCGAACCCATTTATCGCCACTGTAGCTTTCATCAACAAAACTCCTTTACCGTGTAATCATTGTACCTTCATTTTATGTTGTTCTTCTTTAATAGTATAACACAAATAACCTATTTAGTGTGCATCATTTTAGAAGTGAACAAAAAAAGGGCGCTAATCCGTTTTTTTTCGGATCGTCGCCAATGCTTGCTCGACTTGCGCATAGGTTTTTTCTCTTGGTCCTTCATTGTCAATCACGACATTTGCTCGTTCACGCTTTTGCGCCAACGGACATTGCGCAGTCATACGCGCGCGTGCCGCCACTTCGGTGAGCCCATCTCGTTTCATTAAGCGTGCTAGCTGTGTTTGTTCAGATACAAACACAAGCCAGACTGTATCTACTAAGTAAAAAAGTTTATTCTCATATAGTAGCGGGATATCGAGCACAACAATTGAATGACCTTCTTGCTCATATTGCTGTGCCTCTTTTTGCATCGTCTCCCTCACAATTGGGTGAACAATTTTGTTTAATGTTTCCCGTTGCAATTTATTTGAAAAGATAATTTCGCCAAGCTTTTTGCGATCAATTTTCTCGTCTGCCTGTAAAATATCGGCACCAAATGCATCCACAATTTTTTTATACGCGGGTTCACCAGGAACAACGACTTGCCGCGCAACAACATCCGCATCAACAACTGGTATTCCTAGTTCCACAAGCATGCGTGAAACCAACGATTTTCCACTCGCAATCCCACCAGTCAATCCAATTCTCATAAACCAAATTCCACTCCTCTTACTCAAGCTATAGCCGGGCAATTCCTAACAAAATGAGCATGATACCGGGTACGAAAGATAATCGTTGTAGCCAAACCACTTTGGAAGAGAGGTAGCCGCACTTCATACCTAAAAAGACAAATAACGCCCCCATCACTGCGACACTTCCTGCTAAACCGAGCGGAGAAAAACCGATAAGCGCTGCGCCCACGCCAGCAGCAAACGCATCAAGGGCAAGAGCAAACCCGAGTAAAAAAGCTTCCTTTCCAATGACCGTACCCGAACGATCCATATCAGCTCGCGCTGGGTCTTTTAAAATGGCATTTAAGTCTACAGATTCCGTCTCACACTTCGGACGATACGTTTGTACGAGCGCCCATACGCCAAGCCCAATCAAAATGAGTGCACCGAGCATTTCTGCGACATGAGGAGAGAGCCACACCGCAACCCCACTGCCCATGGCCATTGCCAATAATACAGACACAGCCGAACATAAACCGATGAAAAACAATGACACGAGAGGAATTTTAATCCGCCGTAGCCCGTACGTTAACCCAACCCCAAAACTATCCAAGCTCACTGCAACTGCGAGCATCATAAGTGGTATCAAGGGAAACCCTCCTACCTATTTGGTCGTTGCCCATAGTATACGGGGAGGGTGTTGTCAACGTTACTGTTGGCAATGCGTACAAAAGTGTGTGCCGCGTCCACCGACCACTGTCTTCGTAAGTGGGGTCGCACACGTATGACAAGGTTCACCTTTGCGCCCATATACAGCAAGCTGCTGTTGAAAGAAGCCCATCTCTCCTTGACCATTTACGTATGACTTGATTGAACTCCCACCGGCTTCTACTGCTTCTGTGAGCGTTGCGACAATGTGTTTATGCAACACATTAAATTCTGTTGCTGTCAAAGACGACGCCTGCCTCTCAGGATGGATGCGCGCGCGATGCAATGCTTCATCCACATAAATATTGCCTAATCCAACGACCGTCTTTTGATCCAGCAACGCTGTTTTAATCGCTCTGTTCGTTTTTATATATGCGTTTTGTAATAGCACCGCAGTAAATGAAGGTGAAAATGGCTCCACCCCTAGGTCGGCTAATGGTGGCAAACTTTCTTCTGTTCCTTTCTTTCGTAAGTGCATCGTCCCAAATTTTCGTACATCCGCATAGTGAAGTGCACTACCATCCGTAAACGTCAATACGACGTGTGTATGCTTTGTCCGCTCTTCACCATCAAGAGCGAGCCGGTAGCGCCCTTCCATCCGCAAGTGTGACAACAACACATCATCCGTTAAATCAAACAATAAAAACTTTCCTCGCCGCCGGATTGCTTCAATCGTCTGCCCGCTAAGCTGCACTGTAAATGCACGTACATCATCAGGCGCTTTAATCATTTTCGGCCAATAAACATCGACCGTTGCAATACATTTGCCAACGACTAGGTCGGTCAATGTCCGACGAACCGTTTCTACTTCTGGTAACTCTGGCATCTTCTTTACTCCTTAATTCCCATTCATATTCATGACCTACTTCGCATCATACCATGAGGCACCGCTGGATACATCTACCTTCAACGGTACGTCTAGCGGCAATGCATGCTCCATCACTTCTAGTACAAGTGCTTTTAACGACGCTACATCGTCTTCAGCTACTTCAAAAATCAGCTCATCGTGTACTTGTAAAAGCAAGGTTGCGGCTAGTGGGGAGGTTTGCAAGCGTTTATCCATCTGAACCATCGACATCTTAATAATATCGGCAGCTGTCCCTTGAATTGGCGTATTGAGTGCAGTTCTTTCCGCAAAACTCCGTTGATTAAAGTTGCGGCTATTTAACTCCGGCAAGTAACGTCTTCTTGCAAGCAATGTTTCAACGTAACCTTTTTTCCGTGCTTTGGTAACGACATCTTCCATGTATTCTTTTACTTTAGGGTAACTGACCAAGTAACGGTCAATAAAATCTTTGGCCTCTTTCCGAGAGATCCCCAAGTTTTGCGACAAACCATAGTCACTGATGCCATAAACAATTCCAAAGTTTACTGCCTTTGCTGTCCGGCGCATTGCTGAAGTGACATCTTGCTCTGACACACCAAATACATCCATTGCTGTTTTTGTATGGATATCCATATCTTCAAGAAAGGCGCGCTTCATGTTTTCATCCCCACATATGTGGGCAAGGACACGCAATTCAATTTGTGAATAGTCTGCAGCGACAATTTTCCATCCTGGTTTCGAAGCTATAAAAGCTTTACGGATCTTTCTTCCTTCTTCTAAACGAATCGGGATGTTTTGCAAATTTGGATCTGCCGATGACAACCGCCCTGTTTGCGTCAATGCTTGATTAAAGCGCGTATGCACTTTATGCGTCGTTGCATCGACTACTTTAAGTAAACCTTCAATGTATGTTGAATGTAATTTCACAAGTTGACGGTAATGCAAAATTAATTCAATGATCGGATGCGCATCACGTAACTTTTCTAATACATCCGCACTCGTTGAGTAGCCCGTTTTTGTTTTCTTCACTGGCGGTAAGGCGAGTGTTTCAAATAAAATTGTGCCCATTTGTTTTGGAGAGTTGATGTTAAATGAAACACCTGCTTCGGCGTGAATCTCCCTTTCAAGCACAGCAATCCGCGCTGATAAATCTTTACCCATTGCTTTTAACTGCGCAATGTCGACTTTAATTCCTGTACACTCCATTTTTGCAAGCACTAGTGAAAGCGGCATTTCCAACTCATAAAATAATTCGTCCTGCTTGTTTTCAGCCAGTTCGTTTGCAAGTAGTGGCTTCAACTCATACAGCGCACTTGCTTTGCGACACACATGTTCTGAAAGCTCGTCTTCATCAGGGATGTGGCGTTTTGCTCCTTTTCCATAAACAGCTTCATCTGAGCGAACGACCTTCATCTCTTTTCGGTGAGCGACATCGCCAACTTCCTCGGCGCTAACAGATGGATCGAGTAAGTAAGAAGCCATTTGTAAATCAAATGTCACCCCTTGCAGAGATAATCCTCTTTTTTCAAGGGCCACAATCGACTGCTTAGCCGAAAACAACCATTTTTCCACCGTTGCCGATGTAATGAAATCTTGAAACAACGAGGATGAGAGCGCAACATCTACCGGAAAGAAAAAGCGGCCATTTTCATTTGCCACGCCCATTCCAATGAGGTCGCCTTGCAGCTCATGTTCCGCAAACATTTCGACCACGAGCGCAGACGGACTGGCAAAGTGTTTCTCTTCCGGTTTCTTTACGACTTCATAAGGTAGCGGTGCAAAGTCGGAACTTTCTTCAGGCGCTTCACCTTGTCCAATTCGCTCTAATAGCGAGTGGAAAGAGAGTTCACGGAATACCGCTCTTACCTGCTCCTCGTCGTAACCCGTATACGTAAAAGCGTCCAATGTTTCTTCTAGCGGCATATCGGTGCAAATTGTTGCGAGTTTTTTACTTAAACGGGCTTGCTCCTGGTTTTCTGTCAATCTCTCTTTCAATTTCTTTCCTGATACTTGATCAATCGAGGCGAGCACCGTTTCGACATCTTCAAACTGCGCAAGTAATTTTAAAGCTGTCTTTTCACCCACACCAGGTACACCTGGAATATTATCGGATGAATCGCCCATTAGTCCTTTTAAATCAATAATTTGTGTTGGTGTGAGTCCGTATCGTTCATGAATCGCTGCCTCGTCATAACGATCGACTTCGCTCATTCCTTTTTTCGTTAAAACAACTTCTATGTTCTGATCAACGAGTTGTAATAAATCTTTATCGCCAGTAACGACAACAACTTTATAGTCCTCTTTAGCAGCACGACGGGCAACCGTCCCAATAATGTCATCCGCTTCGTAAGACTTGGCTTCGTAGCGGGGGATAGAGAATGCTTTTAATATATCATGAATAAGCGGGATTTGTCCTGACAATTCTGAAGGTGTCTTTTGTCGTGTTCCTTTATACGCCGCGTACGTTTGGTGACGAAACGTCTCTTTTCCTGCATCAAACGCCACAAGCATATGCGTTGGGTTTTCCATCTCTAACACTTTTAAAAGCATCGTTGTAAAGCCATATACAGCGTTTGTATACTCACCCTTTTGGTTATTTAATAATGGCAAAGCAAAAAAGGCGCGATAGGCAATACTGTTCCCATCGACTAATACGATTTTTTTCACGACTTCCACCTCTTTCTACTTTCCTATTGTACCATAGTTCACTCAGAAAAAAGAATGGAAGAAGTTTGTGCCAAAGCAAAAAAAAGACCGCAATTGCGCGATCTTTATGTTATAACTCAACTTTCGCAGACAAAAAATGCTTTGAGTTTCAGTTATACCAAGGCCTGCCGGCCTATGAAATATGCACCTTGACATCAGTACTTGAAACATGAAAAGCACCACTTCTTTTAGGTATAATAGAGTTGACTAAACCCAATACCAAAAAGAAGAGGTGCTTTCTCTATGATAACTGAAAGGCATGTAAATGAGCAACTCCCAAATGAAATTAATGTTGTATTATCGGAGCTAGAAATGACAAAGCATTTGCGTCAATCAGGTATTCGGAAGAACTTTGGGTTTAGCTGTAATGTTTTATTTCGCCTTGTATTCGCGCTCATTTTCCACCAAAAAAATTGGTTTGCGCTTTTCACTTCAAAGAAGCGTGAAGATTTTCCTGGAAAAGACGCTATATATCGCTTTTTAAACTATCCAAAGTTTGCTTGGAGAAAGTTTCTTTTATCGCTCAGTACAGCTGTCATTCAAAAAGTCAGCGCATTGACATCAAATGATCGTCCCAAGGTCTTGATTGTGGACGATTCTTCATATGACCGCAATCGCAGTAAAAGGGTCGAACTGCTTGCCCGTTGTTTTGATCATTCTTCCACTAAAAATCGCTTTTATAAAGGATTTCGTATGCTTACACTCGGTTGGTCCGATGGGAACACTTTTATACCTATTGATTTTTCACTACTGAGTTCAAAAAAATCTATCATCAATGGCATCAACAAAGATATTGATAAACGTAGTGCTGGTTATAATCGACGGAAAGAAGCTCTTCAATCTGCCCCTGAACAACTCCCTGGCATGATTGCACGGTCATTATCGAAAGGAATTCAGGCTTCCTATGTTTTAATGGACTCGTGGTTTACTCAACAGCCATTGATCAAAGCAATTGTAGATCAAGGAATTGATGTCATCGGTATGGTGAAGAATTCACAACAGCGTTATCAAGTAAACGGTAAAATGCTATCCTTGAAGGAGCTTTATCACCGTGCAACGCCACTTCCAGAGAAGAAGGGCGTTTTACGCGTCATTACAACAACGATGGCAAACGGTGTCGCTGTTAAAGTTGTTTTTGTGCGCAATCGAAATAACAAGCGCGAATGGCTGGCTATTTTGAGTACAGACCACAGCCTTTCTGAACAGGAAATTATCCAGACTTACGGGATCCGTTGGGATATAGAAGTATTCTTCAAGACGACGAAGTCGCTCCTACGTTTGCAAAAGGAGTTTCAAGGGCGTTCGTACGACTCTCTTATTAGCCACACAACCATTGTTTTTACTAGATATATCGTGTTATCTTGGCAGAATCGTTGCCACAATGACAATCGGACACTGGGTGGTGTATTTTATGATCTCTGTGATGAGATGCAGGCGCTTGATTGGGCTGTTGCGTTGCAACAGTTACTCGAGCTTTTTCATGACGCTCTTGATAAGATCGGTAAGCGCGCGCAGCGATTGATCAAAAGTCAACTCTCACATTGGATTGCTGGGTTACCCACTTATATCAAGGCTTACATGCCGGATTTGAGGTGCGAAAGTTGAGTTATAATATAACAAGTTGCATACCCACATGAGGGCTGGCGCCATCTCCTTTGAAAGGAGGTGATGCGCATGTCAGCATACGAGACGCTGTCGCTAATGATTTTGTTTGCGATGCTAGTCATCCGGATGTTGTCGTTCGTCGATAAAGAAAAAGACGAATAAGCCCTCTACATGAGTTCACGGCTCTTGAGGCTTATTCATACAACCTTTGGCGCCAGCTCTACGGATATGCAACACATGCCAGTTGACGGCAAACGTCGACTGGTCTTTTTAGTATATGCCCTTACACACTCATTATACACTGACTGACAAGTGAAAACAAGCTGTGCTACCGGTGCTTTTTCAAAAATGTCACCGTAAATGTCGAACCTTTCCCTAACATACTTTCAACGGCAATCTTCGCCTGATGCGCTTCAGCCAAATGTTTCACAATCGCTAAGCCAAGACCCGTTCCACCAGAATGACGACTCCGATCGCGATCAACACGATAAAAGCGCTCGAATACGCGTGCGAGATTTTCTGCTGCAATGCCAATCCCGGTATCTGCTACTTGCAACAATACATGATCCTCTTTTTCTTGTATCGTCATGGTCACTTGTCCACCTGGTTGTGTATACGCAATCGCATTGCTTGTTAAGTTTAGCAAAATTTGTTTCACGCGTTGCGGGTCCGCTTCGATCGTCGTATCCCCGTCCGTTACGACGGATAGGTGAATGTCTTTTTCTTCTGCTTTTGCTAAAAGTAGCGTCTTCACCTCATCAACAATGTCTGCTAACACAACTGGCGTAAGTTTTAACGCAAAATGCGCATGCTCGATATGCGATAACTCAAGTAAATCTGCAATTAGTGTTTGTAAACGGTCACTTTCCTTCCAAATAATCTCGGTAAATTGTTCCGCCAACTGAGCCTCTTGTAGCGCACCATCTAGCAACGTCTCCGCAAATCCCTTAATAGACGTTACTGGTGTTTTTAATTCATGCGACACATTTGCCACAAAGTCTTTGCGCACTTGTTCTAATTTCTTTTGTTCTGTCACATCATGAAGGACAATTGTTACTCCTCGCAAACGCGCAGATTTCGTCAACACCGGTGCACCATATACGTCGTATGTGCGTGTGTAAAAATGTTTTGTCCATTCAATTTGTTCCCTGCTTTTTTCCTCACTTGAATAAATCGATTGAATAAATTGCACAAGCGACTCGCTATCTACCACTTTATGATAAGGTTGTCCGAGCCAGTCACTACTGCGCACATCAAAAACGTGTTCTGCCGTTTGATTTAGCATGACGATATCACCACGGACATCCATAAATAACAGGGCGCTCCCCATGTGATCAATGAGTGTCGCCATTTGTTCTTGTTGTGCTTGGTGCCGCCGTGATAGTTGTTGCAAATTGTAGGCAAGCACATTAATTGAACGACCTAGCAGTCCAAGCTCGTGATTACCGACTTCGTACGTACGAATTTTGTAATCACCTTCTGCTAAGCGAATGGCCGCCTTCGTTGCGTCTTCAATCGGCTGAACCATCTGCCGGGTAATTTTAATAATTAACATCGTCATAATGACAATCGCAAAAAAGAAGCTCCCCCCAATGGCCCACCAGCCAGCCTGGTTCAGCGCTGACAACGATGATGACAATACCCCAACTTGCACATAACCTACGCGTTGCTCCCCTTCATAAATGGATGAGACCCCGTACCGCATTTCTGCTTCAAGTGGAGGTTGCTCTCCTTCCCATGAGTCTGCTATTACATCGTCATCAGCGGTGAACAATCGCACACGCGCACTTAACACCTCACCCAGTTCACGTGCCACTTCACCTGCATCCGCTGCGGTTGGGAATCCCACCTCCGTAATCATATGGGCTGCAAGCGTCGCTTCCTGTTCAATTCGCTCTGATAGCAACTCCGTATAGCGGTCATTCAGCCAATAACCGAGCAATAATCCAAGTGCGAGCAACACGACAACAATGACTGGCATCAATGCCCAAATTAAACGATTACGCAGTTTATTCATCCGTGCGTGGTTCCTCTAATTTATAACCTAACCCGCGGATCGTTTTAATGTACACCGGTTTTTTCGAATCACGCTCAATCTTTTCCCGCAAATGACTAATATGTACATCAACGATACGCGTATCGCCAACAAATTCATAATCCCACACCGCATTTAACAATTGATCGCGTGTGAGTACCCGTCCTTTATTTGAAGCTAAAAAGGTGAGCAATTCAAACTCTTTCGGTGTGAACGTGAGCCTTTTATCTCTTTGATACACCTCATAATGGTCTGGATAAATCATTAATTGACCGATTGCAAAGTGCTTCTTCTCATCTTCCTCTTCGCTACGTTCTCCTGCTTGCTCATGATCTACGCGCCGTAAAATCGCGCGCACCCTGGCAACGACCTCACGCGGAGAAAAAGGTTTTGTCATATAATCATCTGCGCCAAGCTCTAACCCTAGCACTTTATCAAAATCCTCATCCTTCGCCGTCAACATTAAAATGGGTGTAAAGACTTTTTCCTGCCGCAATTGCTTGCAAACATCAATCCCATCCATATTCGGCAGCATTAAGTCAAGCACCATCATATCAAACGTCTCACTTTTCGCTCGCTCAAATCCTGCGAGACCATCATTCTCTGAGACAACTTTATAACCAGCTTGTTCTAGGTTATATGTTAATAGTGTGACAATCGACGGTTCATCATCAACGACCAAAATGCGCTTTGCCATGCTTGTCTCACACTCCCGATCCGTTTTATGTCATGCGTAGCTCTCTCTATTATACACGTTTGTTTATCGTTTTCACTATGATCATGAACGCATTTTGAAAACTATTTTTTTATCGTAATATAAAGAGAGGACCCTTTGAGCTATGCTTCAAATGATCCTCTCCTCTTTGCACATTTATTGCCTATCGTAAAATCTAGATAAAAACACCGCCCATCTCTTCCCCGAACGTTTGCTATGCTTTGATAGTCGCTTCCATCGCTTCTTTTCTTCTAGTTGTGTGTTGGAGAAAAATTCTTTTTAAGCTGGGAGTAAACTTCCTCTCTCTATTTTTTTGTTTATCGCCCCATAGGGGCGACATTTAGAAAGTTCTAATGCGATTGCCCTGCCCATTTTCCTTTCCTCTCTTTTACACTTCCGGCAAAAGCATTCGCTCATGCACTGGAGAATGAAGCACGGTTGACGTGTTAATCGTCCCAAAAGGAACAAGTCGATCAATTAGTTCTCTTAACTCATGCACATTCGCTACAGCTGCTTTCAAGAAATAGCTTACCTCTCCCGTTACCCGATGACATTCAATTACTGCTTCCTCAGTCTGAATCACCTCTTCGAACGCCTGTAGAGACACTTTCAAGCCGCCTACTTGAATGACCACAAGCATCGCTTTTCCGATCTTGTCTAATGACACTCGAGCAGAGAATTTTTCGATCACACCCCTCTCTCGTAACCGATGCAATCGCTCCGACATGCTCGGTCGGCTAAGTGACAAGGCTTTTGATAAATCACTCACTGTCATTCTTCCATCTTCTTGTAGCAAACGCAAAATTTCACGATCCATTTTATCCATTGTATCACTCCTTCAAAATGAAGATACCTTATTAGAAATACCTTCATTTATTAAATCATATATTCGATCATCCTGCTAGTTGATATATAAAAACCCGGGTGATTCTTATATAATGAAAATATGATTAAAAGAATAGGTGAGACGATTACATTGAAAAAAAGTATCTTTATTTTTATTGGCTGTTTATTAGCTGCGAGTGGACTTTTGTTATTGCGCCATGCCGGACTAGTTACTGGTGGCATCGCTGGACTTTCTTTAAATTTAACCCATATTACACCGCTACCACTCGCTTTATTATTTTTCCTTATTAATATCCCTTTCTACATTTTTTCGTTTGTAAAAATGGGCGTTTCTTTTACCGTAGTCACCATGTTGTCTGTATCGGTATTGAGCGGCATTATCGCCATTGATCTATGGCTACCTGCTTTCTCTGTTCCGTTACTGACAGGAGCGATTGTTGGCGGTGCGCTCATCGGTTGCGGACTGTCGCTTTTATTTTCGCAACAAGCTTCTCTCGGTGGCGCAAATATTGTCGCATTGTTTTTGCAAAAACGATACGGGATTGATCCAGGCAAAACGAACTTTCTTTTTGATTTGGCCGTTGCTTTATTAAGCCTTTTTACCATTGGGTTGATCCCGGTGCTCGGTTCCATTTTGTCGATTGTCATTACATCGAAAGTGATTAGTTACTTCCGCAGCTACTTTATTAAGAAAGAGGTGATAACCGATACCCATTCCCCTCTGTTACGGGTAAGAGAAAGCCATTCATAATGATGTGACAATCTCTCTTTCTTTAAGCAACAAAAAAGAAGTAACCCCCTCTTTTCGAGGAGTTACTTCTTTTCCTTATGAGGCTGTCCTCTAGCTAGCACCGTGAGTGATTATGATCACTTGCGGTCTTTTCATCTACGTTTATCCCAGTTGTAAAAGCAACCATCAAAATAGCTAAAAAATAACAACACCGATTCGCACTCGGATCGACTCCTTAACAAATCGGTGTGCTTTCTACTATTCTTTTGGCAATGCCGCCATTACATTCCGGACTGATTCTGCTGATTGGTTTAACTGTGCTTGCTCTTCTTCTGTTAAATCTAGTTCAATCACTTTTTCAATCCCGTCGCCACCAAGGATTGTAGGGACACCAAGATAAATATCATCAAATCCATATTCACCTTCTAAGTAAGCAATTGTTGGGATGATCCGCTTTTTATCTTTTAAAATCGCTTCGACCATTTGCGTTAATGATGCAGCCGGTGCGTAGTATGCACTACCATTTCCAAGGTAAGCGACGACCTCGCCGCCACCTTTACGCGTGCGGTCTACGATAGCATCTAAGCGCTTTGGTGAGACAAGAGAAGTAAGCGGTACCCCACCTGCAGCAGAATAACGAATGAGTGGCACCATATCATCACCGTGACCACCAAGTACGAAGCCGGTAATATCTTCTACAGATACGTTTAATTCTTGAGCCACAAATGTGCGGAAACGGGCGGTATCAAGGACACCCGATTGACCGATGACACGGTTCTTCGGAAATCCTGATTCTTTATACACAGTATATGTCATTGCATCTGCTGGATTTGTTAACACGATAATGTACGCATTTGGCGAATACTTTACAACTTCTTTTGTAACGGCTTTCATAATCCCGGCATTTGTTGCCACTAAATCATCGCGGCTCATGCCTGGTTTACGGGCGATACCAGCTGTAATGACGACAACATCAGAGTCTTTCGTATCTGCATAATCAGATGTACCAATCACATTTGCATCCGCGCCATGTACAGGTGTTGCTTCAAGCATATCAAGTGCTTTCCCTTTTGTAGGGCCTTCCATCTGCGGGATATCTACAAGAACAACATCGCCTAATTCCTTTTGGGCAATCATTAGCGCCGTTGTTGCTCCAGTAAATCCGCCACCAATTACTGACACTTTTCTCCGTTTAATGGCCATTTCACACACTCCCATAACGTTTTCTATTTTTTATAAGAGAAGAGAGAGCCTGACTAGTCCAAGCCCACTCTCTATATCAAAATTTGACTACAAATTTTTAATGAGTTCGTCTGCAAACCCAGAACATGATACTTCGGTTGCACCATCCATTAAACGAGCGAAATCATATGTGACAACTTTGCTTTCAATCGTTTTATCCATTGCAGCCATAATCAGTTCTGCTGCTTCTGTCCAACCAAGATGGCGAAGGAGCAGCTCTCCAGAAAGCAACACAGAAGAAGGATTCACTTTATCTAAGCCCGCATATTTCGGCGCTGTGCCGTGCGTCGCTTCAAAAATTGCGTGCCCTGTATCGTAGTTAATATTTGCTCCTGGTGCAATCCCGATACCGCCTACTTGCGCAGCAAGTGCATCAGAAATATAGTCGCCGTTTAAGTTCATCGTCACCACAACATCAAACTCTTTTGGACGCGTCAAAATTTGCTGGAGGAAGATGTCTGCAATTGCATCTTTTACGATGATCTTGCCCGCTGCTTCTGCTTCTTTTTGTGCTTGGTCGGCAGCTTCTCTTCCTTGCTCCTCAGCAATCTTGTCATATTGTGCCCACGTGAATACTTTCGCGCCAAATTCACGTTCAGCTAGCTCATAACCCCAGTTTTTAAAGGCACCTTCTGTAAATTTCATGATGTTCCCTTTATGAACAAGCGTTACACTCTTACGGCCTTCATCTAGCGCATATTGGATCGCTGAACGGACGATACGTTCTGTTCCTTCTTTTGATACAGGTTTAATACCGATTCCTGATGTTTCTGGGAAACGGATTTTTTGAATACCCATCTCCGTTTTTAAGAAGTCAATCACTTTCTGAACTTCTGCGGACCCTTCTTGAAACTCAATCCCAGCGTAAATGTCCTCTGTATTTTCGCGGAAAATGACCATATTTGTATCTTCTGGACGTTTTACTGGCGATGGCACGCCCGTAAAATAACGCACTGGACGCAAGCATGTGTATAAATCGAGTTCTTGACGGAGCGCAACGTTTAGCGACCGAATTCCCCCACCAATTGGTGTTGTAAGAGGGCCTTTAATCGCGATCAAATATTCGCGTACTGCTTCAAGCGTCTCCGCTGGCAACCATTCTCCGGTTGCATTATACGCTTTTTCACCCGCTAAAATTTCTTTCCAATGAATTTGACGCTCACCATTATACGCTTTTTCTACCGCTGCATCTAATACACGTGAAGCTGCTGCCCAAATGTCTGGACCTGTCCCATCTCCCTCGATAAAGGGAACAATCGGCTCATTTGGCACTTGTAAAACACCATTTTTTGTCTGAATCTTTTCTCCTGCTGTCATGAAAAAAACCTCCTCCGTTACAAATACGATTTAACATTCGTTCATACCAATAATTACTTTTTCGGGAAAGACCGCTTGTCAGGACCGATATACTCTGCACGTGGACGAATCAAACGGTTGTTTTCATACTGCTCTAAAATATGTGCGAGCCAACCAGACGTTCGGCTAATTGCAAAAATTGGTGTGAACAAATCATGTTTGATCCCTAAACTATGGTAGACTGTTGCCGAGTAAAAATCAACATTTGGCAATAGTCCTTTTTCTTTCGTAACCATTTCCTCGATCTTTAATGACATCTCGTACCATTTTGATTCTTTTATGACATCTGTGAGTTCCTTTGACATTTGACGCAGATGCTTCGCACGTGGATCACCATTTTTATATACACGGTGTCCAAAGCCCATAATTTTTTCTTTACGATCGAGCGCTGCGCGAATATATGGTTCTACATTTTCTAGCTCATCAATTTCAACGAGCATTTTCATCACAGCTTCGTTGGCACCGCCATGTAATGGTCCTTTTAGTGCACCAATCGCTGCTGTGAGACCAGAATATACATCTGACAATGTCGCAACACATACGCGCGCCGTAAATGTCGATGCATTTAATTCATGGTCGGCATGTAAGACAAGTGCCTTATCAAATGCACGTACGGATAGCTCATCTGGCACTGTACCGTTTAACATGTATAAGAAATTGGCTGCAAATGATAAATTTGGATTAGGTTCAACAGGTTCTTTCCCCGAACGAATGCGCTCAAATCCAGCAACAATGGTTGGGATTTTGGCTTGGAGTTTGATCGCCTTGCGATAGTTCGCTTCCCCATTCATCTCCTCAGCTTCTTCATCATAAAGACCTAATGTAGAGATGGCTGTTCTTAGCGCTGCCATTGGGTGCACTGTTGTGATTGGATAGGCTTTCATTTGCTCAAAAATTTCTTTCGGAACAAATGCTGCTTTTTGTAACTCGTCTGAAAACGATTGCAATTGTTCTTTCGCTGGAAGTACGCCGTTCCAAAGCAGGTACACAACCTCTTCAAAACGAGCATGGTTAGCCAAATCATCAATGCCATAGCCTTGGTATGTTAATTCATCATCAATAATTGAGCTCACACTTGACTGTGTTGCTACAATCCCTTCTAAACCGCGCGTTGTCGTCATCTTCCTCGCTCCTTTATGCCTATATAAGATTGTCCACCCCTTGATTCACGCCTATCCTCACGATACATTTATCCACCCCATTGTGCAAAAAACTGGATCACTCTCATTGTTAAATAAGCAATGCCAGCTCCAATCAGCGGTCCAACGGCAACACCGTGGAAGACAGAAACAGCAATAATTGTACCAAGTACTAATGCCGTGGTAATATGAGGATCTTGTTTTAATAAGTCCAATCCGCTCGCCGCAATTAGGGCGACAGCAATCCCGCTCCCAAGCGCAATCCACGCATACAGCGATTTTGTTGCTTCAATGAGTTGCTTAAAACCGATCTCTCCAGTCGCAATTGGCGTGAGTACAGCAATCGTGATGATTAAGACGCCTAGATGGATGCCTTTTGTTTGCAAAAGAGGGAATAACTTATCACCAAGTTGTGTCCATTTGATGACCAGCAAAATGACAACCGCAATGAGTAACGATTGATTTTTTGCGACAATCGCTATTGCCATAAGCAACAACAGAAACCATGAACCTTGTGATAACACTGTTTTTCCTCCTAGCAATTCAAACATGTACTATCATATCATAGATACAAACATTCAGCTACATCTTCCATATTTTTTTCCTTATCTTCTCTTTACGACAATCCACTGACCGCGCGCAACCATCCGTTGAAAAATTGTCACAACAAAAGCTTTCAGCCATCCTCGCACATAAGGTAATAAACAACATAATCCTATTAAATCGGTTAAGAAACCCGGAACAATAAGTAGCAGCGCACCCATAAATAAGAAAACCCCGTCTAAAAGTGCACCACTCGGAAGCTGTCCTTGTTGTATTTGTAACTGTGCTAATCGCAATGTTTGTAGCCCTTGGCGCTTTGCAAATATCACGCCTATTGTCCCCGTCAAAAACATGAGTGCAATCACTGAAAAAACGCCAAGCCAGTTACTCAATAAAACGATGAGCACTAACTCCAACAACGGGAAGCCGATGGCACAAGCAAATATGATTCTCCTCATCATCCATCCCTACTTTTCTGTTTACTCATTCGAAGAGTGCAAGGGAGGCGCTGTCTCCTCCCCATCCTCACCAGCATTTTGGCTTATCTCCTATAAAAACGCCATCCAAGGTTGCGCCCTCATCGATTTTTAATTATAGCACACTGGCATGTCCACTATAAATATTACCACTGACGGCATCCACGGTCACTTCATCCCCGTCTTTAAACAACGTTAATGCATGTTCCACACCAACAACCACAGGCGTACTCAAGTTAAGCCCAACAACGGCTGCATGAGAAGTCAGACCACCAGCAGCTGTAATGACGGCACCTGCCTTTTCAAACGCCGGAATCATCTCTTTGTCCGTTGCACCCATGACTAAAATATCACCATTGTTCACTTTTTCATTTGCTTCCTCGGCTGATCTTGCAACGACAATTTTACCCGCGGCAGAGCACTGACCAATCCCTTGACCCTTTGCAGCGACTTCACCCAACATATGAACTTTCATGAGGTTTGTCGTCCCTGATTCACCGACAGGTACGCCTGCAGTAATGACGACCAGTTCCCCTTGCTTCACATGACCGGACGCAACAGCCGTTTCAACCGTACACTCGAGCATCTCGTCCGTTGTCTTTGCTGCACGACCAAGAAGCGGCACAACACCCCATACAAGCGCCAATTTCCGCGAAACATGGTCATTTCCTGTCACAGCAATAATGGGTGATTTTGGACGAAATTTCGAAGTAATTCGCGCCGTATGACCACTTTCTGTCGCAGTTAAAATTGCTGCTGCTTGCAATGTTGAAGCAGTGTATGCAACAGCCTGTCCAATTGATGTTGTAATCGTCACTTTTTGTTCGCGCATTTTTTTGCGGAGCATGTTTTCATAGTTCAATGCTTGCTCTGTTCGACTTGCAATTGTATGCATTGTTTGTACAGCTTCAACAGGGTAATCACCTGCTGCTGTTTCACCTGAAAGCATAATTGCATCTGTCCCGTCAAAAATCGCGTTTGCAACATCACTCGCCTCAGCCCGTGTTGGACGCGGGTTTCGTTGCATCGAGTCAAGCATTTGTGTCGCTGTGATAACCGGTTTTGCTTGTTCGTTACATTTCTTGATTAATTGTTTTTGAACAAGCGGGACTTCCTCGGCTGGAATCTCTACCCCTAGATCACCGCGTGCAATCATTAAACCGTCCGATACAGCTAAAATTTCGTCAATATTGTTGACCCCTTCTTGATTCTCAATCTTCGGGATGATATTAATATGCGCAGCACCTTTACGCTCAAGCAATTCGCGGATTTCGAGCACATCTGATGCACGCCGAACAAAAGAGGCCGCGACAAAGTCAACACCTTGTTCAACACCAAAAGCGATGTCAGCCGCATCTTTTTCGGTCATCCCTGGTAATTTGACCCGTACACCTGGCACATTACACCCTTTCTTATTTTTTAACACACCACTATTACGAACGGTTGTTACAATCTCATTTGCGCGAATATCTGTCACTTCTAGACCAATGAGACCATCATCAAGTAAAATCGAGTCACCAATTTTTACGTCGTCTACTAGCCCTGGATACGTGATTGAAATCTTTTCACTTGTTCCTTCCACCTCTGTCATTGAAATGACAAGTTGAGACCCTTTTTCAAGTGGAACTGCACCACCTTTTACTGTTTGGGTACGAATTTCAGGACCTTTTGTGTCAAGTAAAATCGCAATCGTTTTCCCAGTTTCTGCTGCCGCTTGACGAATATTTTTAATGCGCTGTCCATGTTCAGTAAAATCACCGTGCGAGAAGTTTAACCTCGCCACATTCATTCCTGACTCAATTAAAGATGTTAATTTTTCAACACTTTCACTTGCTGGACCGATGGTACAAACAATTTTTGTTTTCCGCATGTTTTCCTCCTGTTTCTATGATCTTTCTCGTCTTATATAGAAAGTTCTTGTGACAATTGATACATTTGTAAATTGGGGCAATGTGGCTTGTTTAATACATCTGCAATTGGATGATGTACAAGTTCGTTACGCTCAATCCCTACCGCAACACCAGCAACACCGTCTAACAACAAATCAACCGCCTTGGCACCCAATCGGCTTGCAAGTACGCGATCTGCCCCCGTTGGCGAACCGCCTCGTTGAACATGACCTAGCACCGTCACACGTATTTCCGTATTTGTTTCTTTTTTCAAACGCTCAGCCATATCATATCCACTACCTACACCTTCAGCAACGACAATAATGCTATGTTTTTTACCCCGTTCTTCTCCTCGTTTCAAGCGCGTCACAATTTGTTCCATATCATAGTCAGCTTCAGGAATCATAATTGTCTCCGCCCCATCTGCCAAGCCTGACCAGAGCGCAAGGTCACCCGCATGACGTCCCATCACTTCAATGACACATGTCCGCTCATGAGAGGTTGCTGTATCACGAATTTTGTCAATCGCATCAATGACAGTATTTAACGCTGTATCAAACCCAATTGTGAAATCCGTGCCAGGGATATCGTTGTCAATCGTGCCAGGTACACCAATCGTAGGGAATCCATGTGATGTTAATTTCTCTGCACCACGATAAGACCCGTCCCCACCAATGACAACCAGTCCTTCAATGCCAAGACGTTTTAATTGTGCAATTGCTTTTTCTTGTCCTGCCAACGTTTTAAATTCTTCTGAGCGAGCTGTGTACAGAATTGTTCCACCGCGATGAATAATATCACCTACAGAGCCAATTTCTAATTTACGTATCTCTCCATTCATTAACCCATGGTAGCCATAGGAGATTCCAAATACTTCCATATTATGGTAAATTGCTTTTCGCACAACTGCTCGTATCGCGGCATTCATTCCAGGGGAGTCACCACCACTTGTCAATACGCCTATCCGTTTCAAATTTTTAACCTCCTCACACTTTCTTTATGTAACCACTGGTGAAACGTCTTATAACGATATACCTCTGCCATAAACATACCATTTTGCCTAAAGGAACACAAGGGCTGGATATTTTTTACTTACATTTTCTATGTGCAATAAAAAAGAGGTACTGACAAGTAAAGCATGCCAGCACCTGATAGCCATACTGAAGAGGATATGCCGCCACAGTGATCATCATAATTACGGCATAACTTTACATTGCTCTCCATTTCCCTTATGCACCACCGCCACATTTCAATACCGCCTTTAGACCTGGTGGTACACGTTGAATGACAATTGCGCCACCAATGACACCACACGCATATGCGCCTAAGATGGTTTCAACGTTGTTAGGATCAAGACACGTATAAATATACGTTGTTCCTGGTGTCAAGTTCCATGTTTGTGTCACATTGTCTGGACCGCAAGAGATTTCTTTACTCCCTCCTAATGGAATGATTTCCACCTCTATTGGAAGAGATAAAAAATTCTTGTCTATCATCTTAAAAACACCTCCTTTTTCGAGAATAAGATACACTATGTCAAGACCCTCTCTCATGAGGCGGCGCTTGTCCTCTCATTTCTAAAAATCTATTAAATACCTACTTTGCGCACAAACATAAAAACAGCAACGAAAGTTTTTCCCTCCGTTGCTGTCTCACTCTAAGCTTACAATGTTCACTTTGTTGCTATTGTGCTCACTTTCTGAGCAATCTCACCCATTTTTTTGAATTTATCATAGCGCTCATTCAATAATGTCTCCACTTGCTTTTCTTGTAATTCTGCTAAAGAAGTGTCTAACACATCAGCAATGGCTTTTGCTTGCTTCACAATGTCTTTTTGTGCGCCACCGCGTGGCTCTGGAATAATGGCATCAATAATACCTAAATCAAACAAATCAGGGGCTGTAATGCGCATCGTTTCTGCCGCTCTCCTTGCCTGTGTCGCATCCTTCCATAACAACGCTGCCGCACCTTCTGGAGAAATAACCGAGTATGTTGCATTCTCTAGCATGTAAATGCGATCGGCAACACCTAAAGCAAGCGCACCACCGCTACCTCCTTCGCCAATTACAATACTAATTGTCGGCACATGCAATCCCGCCATTTCTAACAAATTCCTCGCAATCGCCTCACTTTGTCCACGTTCCTCTGCAGACTTACCCGGATATGCGCCTTTTGTATCAATTAAGCAAATGATGGGGCGACCAAATTTTTCAGCTTGCTTCATTAACCGGAGCGCTTTCCGATACCCTTCGGGATGAGGCGAGCCAAAAAAACGACGAATGTTTTCTTTTGTATCTTTTCCGCGCTGATGACCAATGACCGTGACAGGCTGACCTTTATACAGTGCAATCCCACCAACGATTGCTTGATCATCACCAAAAAGACGGTCACCATGCATTTCTAAAAATGAATCAAATAATTCTGCGACATAATCAAGTGTTGTTGGTCGGTGATGGTGACGCGCAATTTGCACCCGATCCCACGGCTGCAAATTTTCATATACATCTTCCTCTAGCACAGCAAGTCGCTGCTCCATCTTTTCAATCTCACGGCTCAAATCTAGATCACGCTCCGTGGCAAATGCGCGCAAATCTGCAATTTTCTTTTGTAAATCGATTACTGGTTGTTCAAATGGTTGCTCTGAGGACACTCCACTTCCCCCTTATCATTTTGGCATATTTAACCGCTAACATGAGACGGTGAACCCCTCCTACCTGCTACACTATGTATGGCAAGTACATCTGTTAATAAAGATTTCATTTCCAATCGAGGAACAACGCGATCAAGCTGCCCATGTTCTAATAAAAATTCAGCTGTCTGAAAGTCATCAGGCAATTCTTGACGTATCGTCTGTTCAATAATACGTCTCCCGGCAAAGCCAATTAATGCTTTTGGTTCTGCGAAATTATAATCACCAAGTGAAGCAAAGCTTGCGGACACACCACCGGTTGTCGGATGGGTCATGACAGAAATAAACAGTCCTCCAGCACGATTTAAACGCTCTAATGCAACACTTGTTTTCGCCATCTGCATTAAGCTTAATATGCCTTCTTGCATACGTGCACCGCCTGAGGCAGAGAAAATTAACAGTGGGAACTTCGTTTCAATCGCTTTTTCCACTGCACGGGTAAGCTTTTCGCCAACAGCAGCACCCATGCTTCCCATTCGAAAGTTCGCATCCATGACTGCAATGACAATTGGGTAATCATTGATCTTACCTGTACCATAGACAACTGCCTCATTTAGACCCGTTTTCTTTTGATCACTTGCCAACTTCTCTTCATATCCAGGAAAATCGAGTGGATTTTTCCCAATTAAGTCTTGGTCGTACTCTTTAAATGTTCCCGCATCGACTAAAACAGCAATACGCTCCTTTGCTGTCATACGATGATGATGACCGCATGTCCGACACACCGCTAAGTTCTTTTTCAAATCTTTCGTATACATGATCGTACGGCATGATGGGCACTTTGTCATGAGCCCTTCTGGCACTTCTTGCTTCGCTCTTTCTGAGGGGATTGTCGCGTACCGGCGCTTTTTCTTTTTCTTTGTAAATATATCCTTCAACACATGTATCGCTCCTCACTTCAATCATCTTGATGCGTGCGCAATCAACCAAATTGCTCTTAAAAAGGGCTTTCTTCTAAATGTGTTGCCATGATACGCAATGCACGAGGCGCATCACGACCTGCTATTGCCTCAACAATTTTTTCATGCGTTCGCGCACATAGCGTACGCACTTCTCTATTTGGCGTGGCATGCTTTAATGCCTCTCGGTGAAAAGCAACGAGCGATTTCCACAAGTGTTGTAACAATGTATTCCCACACGCTGCTACAATCGTTTCATGAAACAGGTAATCCTCTTCAAGAGAAACCTCTCTGCGTGAAGAGGTCAGTAATATTAATTTATCCAAATCAGCCGCTGTTATCCGCTTACATACAAGTTGTAGTGCCTGTAACTCTATGATTCGCCTTGTCTCTGTTAAATCCTGCATCGCTTTTTCATCTTTTAACAGAAACGACAGTAGTAAGTCAACAAGACGGTAACTAGAGGGCGCCTTCATAAACGTACCTTCACCACGGCGGGTTTCAATAATGTCCAATAGTTCGAGCCCTCGCAGTGCTTCACGAATAGAAGAACGACCAACAGACAACCTGTCGCTAAGTTCTCTCTCTGAAGGCAAGCGATCACCTGTTTTTAAATCGTCTTGTTGAATCATTTCGCTAAGCGCTTGAATAATTTCAACATATCGTTTTGGTTGTTTTGTTGACATTCGCTTTTATCACCTGCGCTCACTCATCGATCATCGTTAACCTTCTTGTCTTTTCAGCAACTGCTTCTGGATCGACGCGCAACCGGGCCACCCCAGTTTCCATTGCAGCTGTGGCAACTGCACTTGCCACAGCTGGGGCAACGCGAGAATCAAACGGCGCGGGAATCACATAATCGACTGACAAATCCTGTTTAGACACAAGGTTGGCAATCGCATACACCGCCGCGATTTTCATTTCTTCATTGATATGTGTTGCCCGCACATCAAGCGCCCCACGAAAAATTCCAGGAAAGGCTAGCACGTTGTTCACTTGGTTAGGGAAGTCAGAGCGTCCCGTACCAATGACTAAAGCGCCTGCTGCCTTTGCATCCTCTGGCATAATTTCTGGCACAGGATTCGCCATTGCAAAGATAATTGGGTGCTCATTCATATTTGCAATCATTTCTGGGGTGACTGCTCCAGCAACTGACACGCCAATAAAAACATCTGCACCTTTCATGACATCTGTGAGTGTTCCTTCAACCTTATCACGATTTGTGCGCCGAGCAACGGCGTCTTTCACAGCGTTCATTCCATACGTCCGTCCCTCAAAAATTGCACCTTTCGTGTCACACATAATCACATCACGTACACCCATACGCAACATGAGTTTAATAATCGCAATCCCAGCCGCTCCCGCACCGTTTGCAACCACTTTAATTTCGGACAATTTTTTCCCATTTAACTTTAAAGCATTAATAAGCCCTGCTAATGTCACAATTGCTGTACCATGCTGGTCATCATGAAACACAGGGATGTTTGTCTCTTTTTTCAACCGTTCCTCAATGACAAAGCAGTCTGGTGCTGCAATATCCTCTAAGTTAATTCCACCAAATGTCGGTTCAAGCATCTTGACGGTCTGAATTATTTCTTCGACGTCATTTGAACGTAAGCAAATCGGGAAAGCATCCACGCCTGCAAATGATTTAAACAAAACTGCTTTTCCTTCCATCACCGGCAAAGAAGCTTCAGGACCAATATTTCCTAGCCCAAGTACCGCTGTCCCATTACTAACAACAGCAACCATATTCCCTTTCATCGTGTACTCATATACCGATTCCACGTCTTCAAAAATTTCTTTGCATGGTTCAGCGACACCTGGTGAATATGCCAAGCTTAAATCATTGGCATCCTTCACTGGCACTTTTGCGACTGTTGCTAGTTTTCCTTGATTTGTGCGATGCATATGCAGTGCTTCTTCTCTTGTCGTTGGCACGTTGTTCTCTCCTTTATTTTCGACCACACTGGTCAGACCACTAAAAAATGTACGGTTTCTATTATAAACAAATTTACCACAAAAGCCAACCTCCATTCAGAGATCAACATGGCGTCTCCAGAAGTACACAAAGGCTTTCCACTCATACCTTCCTTCCTGAAATCTACCTTCACTCCGACTTCTGGAGTACCACATTTTTCTCCCCAAGCATTTGTTTTAAGAGGCGCAATGTCCCTTCTTTTGGTGCCACACGATAAATATCTTCCAATTGACGTGGTTTTCCCTCTTGTTCCCGGTATAAAATAACCGGTGTTGTCCCTTGATCTCGTTGCAAAATATACGTCATATCGCTAAAACGTGTTGGCGTGTCCAGCGCTTGTGGGAGGCGAATATATAACGTATGTGTCGGTCGAACAGCTTCTATTAAGGTAATGTCAAGCGCCTTTTGGACAACAAATTGTTTTTTTCCTTTACGCTCCTCCAATACCCCCTCCATAAATAGCAAGGCATGAGGAACAAACAAATGTCGAAACTTTTCCCACTCGGTTGGAAAAATAACTGCTTCTCCCTCATCTGACTCATCACTCATTTGGACAAATGCCATTTTTGTATGAGACTTCGTCGTAATTTGACGCACCAAACGAATCCAGGCAGCAATTCGAACGGTTTCCCGTGATGGTCGGCAACTGCGGAGCATCACGCGATCAAAACGTTCCAGCTTTTCTTGCTCATTTTCTAGTGGATGTCCTGATAAATAAAATCCTAGTACTTCTCGCTCATCGCTTAAATAATCCCGATCATCCAATTCCACATCTGTTGTATAACCCGGTGACATCGGTCTTAATGTGAACAATCCTGCTGAAGACTTTTCAAATGATCGTAGTTGCTTAACAAAAGTCTCCGCTTTCTCCATATTCGCGAGCAACACTTCTCGTGGTTGCTCAAATTCATCGAACGCTCCTGATTTAATTAGCGCTTCAACCACTCGGGTTGTGGCAACTTTCGTGGGCATGCGTGCATAAAAATCAAACAGGTCTTCAAAACGCTTTTTTTTGCGACATGAAATGATCTCACTGACAACCGGCTTGCTCACGCCTGCAATCGGTAAAAGCCCAAAACGAATCGCACTCCCTTGGACAGTGAAGAACGCATCACTCTCATGTACTGACGGCGGTAAAATTTTCAACCCATCACGTTTTGCTTCATTTATATATGCATATAATTTAGCATGGTTTTGCCATACAGACGACAACAACGCTGCGTAAAAAGCAGGTGTGTAATGAACCTTTAAATAAGCAAGCCAGTAACTAATAAAACTATAGGCAACCGCATGGCTTTTTACAAAACCATAGCGAGCAAAACGCTCAATAAAGGCAAAGACTTCACAACTGACGGCTTCGCTGTATCCATTTTCTTGCGCACGGCGAATAAATTCCCCACGTTGTTCTTCCATCACTTTTTGCTGCTTTTTACTGACTGCTCGCCTGAAAATATCTGCTTCCGCAAGCGTATAGCGTCCAATCACCTGCACAAGCTGCATAATTTGTTCTTGATAAACAATCACCCCATATGTAGACGATAAGATTGGGGCAATATCTTCATGTATATAAGTGACTGCAGCCGGATTTTTCTTCCCCGCAATATATGTTGGAATTACTTCCATCGGTCCAGGACGATAAAGCGCGCTTGTCGCCACAATGTCTGCAAATTCAGTTGGACCAAGTTGTTTTAATGTTTGACGCATCCCTGTAGATTCTAGTTGGAACACACCCGTTGAGCGACCCTCTCGCAACATTGCAAAAGTCTTTTGATCGTTCAGGGGGATCGTTGTGACACGCATCTTTTTCGCTGTCATTGCCTCAATATTTCTACATACTTGCTCAAGCAACGTTAAATTGCGCAAACCGAGCAAATCAAACTTCATTAACCCTAATTCATTTAAACTATACATGTCTGCTTGCGTAATAAGTTGTCCATCCTCCGTTTTCTGGAGTGCTACCGTCTGAACGAGGGGACGGTCATCAATAATCACCCCCGCAGCATGGACAGATACGTGCCGCGGTAAACCTTCAATTTGGCGCGCAAAGTACAGCAGCTCATCTAACGCACGACACTCATATTGACGAAAAATACCTTTCTCGACCGCTTCCTGTATGGTTAACGACGCTGGGACAATTGCTTTTGCTATTTTTCCAACCCACTCATCAGGAAGCTTCTGGGCTTTTCCTACAGCACGAATTGCCGCCCTCGCTGCAAACGTGCCAAAGGTGACAATTTGAGCCGTTTTTTCTTTCCCAAAACGACGACGCACATACGCAATAATTTCTTCTCGACGATAATCAGGAAAATCAATATCAATATCCGGCAATGTCGCCCGCGCTCGGTTTAAAAAGCGTTCAAACATTAAGCCATGTGCAAGCGGATCAACATCGGTAATCATTAACACATAAGCTACAAGCGAACCTGCCGCTGAACCACGTCCCGGTCCAACAAGCATCCCTTTTTGCCGTGCGTATCCGACAAAGTCCGCAACAATGAGAAAATAAGATGCATAACCCATCTCTTCAATGACACGTAACTCTTGCGCCAGGCGTTTGTGCACTATTTTTGTCAGTTGCCCATAACGCACGTTGACACCACGTGCACACTGCTGTTTTAAGTACGTCATTGCTTCGGTCGTACTTAAGTTGTCATATGTCGGTAAATGTGGGACACCTAGCTTCAATGTGACGTTTGCATTGACGGCAATTTCTTTCATATGAGCTAGCACACCAAGCTCCTCTGGAAATAGCGCTGTTAATTGTGTCTGTGAAGGCATACAAGAAGATAGTTCGTCTTTATTTTCCCCTTTATCATGAGCCATTTCACGAATCAGTTGATACACAGGTTCATCTTGTTCACATAAAAACCGAACGGATGGCGCGGCAATGATTGGTAACCTCTTTTTTTTCGCAAAAGCAATCCCTTCCTGATCAATTTCGGCTCCGCGAGCTGCAAAAAAAGCATGACCGGTTTGAGCGAGACTACACCAACGCTGCCACCATTGTGATGGGTCTCGCCCTAATGCTCTCTCACCAATAAAAATAAAGCAAGCGTCACTTCCTTGCTGAAAATGATCCAATGATAATGCTTGTACCCCACTTGTACAGCCGAGCTCTGTGGCGAATTTTCGTAACTGCGCATAACCTATCTCATTTTTCGCAACTAATTGCACTGGGACAACCGCTTCTCCATAGGAAACGGATACTTCCAACCCGAGAAGCGGCTTGACACCAGCGCGCTGACATGCTTGAAAAAAAGGGACACTTCCATACAGTACATGTTTATCTGTTAATGCAAGCGCCTCGTATCCTAAATGCGCTGCCCGTGACACAAGCTCGTCAATCCGATTAGTCGACTGCAATAAACTGTATTCACTATAAATATTGGTTACAAGCGCACGCATATCTTATCACTTCCTCACTTCTTCTCTCCTTAGTGTAGTATGAATTTCCTAAAGATGAAAGTCCTGATGATCAACAATCATATTTCAATCAAGTCGTCCATATAGTAGACCATAAGATAGAAACGTCCGATTTGTCACATGGGGGTGGCGTTTGTGCTATTAACAAAAGAGATGCTCGCGACACTTGTTATGAATTTCTTTATTGCTTTCGGTGTCATGATTGGGGGCGCATTGATTGGTGGAATTGGCGCATTTTTAATTGGCAAACCTATTTTAATGGAAATAGATAAAATTGCTGGCAGTTTAAAAATTTGGGCGATTGTTGCAGCAATCGGTGGGTCGTTCGATGCCATCACCCGAATTGAAAATGGGCTCTTTAGTGGGGTACATGAAGATATTTATAAAACGTTAGCGATGTTACTTGTCGCTTTTTGCGGTGCACAATCAGGAACCATTTTGCTACGTTGGATCATTGGAGATCCTGTATAATGCTTGTCCCACGTTATAAGAAACACCGCGGTTGGCTCCGCTTCTTTGCGGGGATTGCACTTGGCATTTTTATAGGCTGGGGATTTTTTGTTACTGAATATGGTGCGTCTTATGACCAATTTTCTACTGATCTTTCCCGCCAAGAAAGTGAAATTTCTTTTCTTAAGCAGGAAAATACGAGGCTGATTGAAGATATTCGCCTTCAAAATGAAGAAAATGCTAACAAGTTGGTTATACAAAAGGTGTCTGTCTCTATTATTAATAGTGACAAGCACCGACTGAGTCAACTTCATTTGTATGAGCTCAAGCAGCAAGTGCTGCAAGAGCTCGTTGAATTACAAGGTGTGAACATCGAAACCATTGAACATGTCAAGGATGTACTACGCGGCGCAATTGAAAACAAGACGTATGAAGTGAATGGAACAAAGTACACCCTTGTCATGCGTAGCGTTTACGTTTATACAACCTTGCAAATAGATATGGAAATTATTTCTGTAAAAGATACGTGACCATCTTAATTTGCATCAATTGCTGCCCGTACATCAATCACACCTTTGCCGTAATAAAAATGACTACCTAATGGAATTGCGGTATCACGTAACAACCCGCGAATATCCTCATTTGACAAGGATGGATCATCTGCTAGCAACAGCGCTGCTGCACCAGCAACATGTGGGGAAGCCATCGAAGTGCCGCTAAATGACTGGTATGCGTTATTTAAATGAGAACTGAGTACATCGACACCTGGTGCCATAACATCTAACTCATCACCAACGCTAGAAAAAGAAGCCCGAGCATTACTTTCATTGACTGCCCCTACAGCAATAACGTTCTCATATTTGGCAGGATAGCCGATGGTATTAAACCATAAAAATGATCCTGAGTTTCCAGCAGCAGCTACTAGCGTCACGCCTTCACC
The DNA here is from genome assembly GCF_038592975.1 of Bacillus sp. FSL W7-1360. Classification (NCBI taxonomy): domain Bacteria; kingdom Bacillati; phylum Bacillota; class Bacilli; order Caryophanales; family Bacillaceae; genus Bacillus; species Bacillus sp. FSL W7-1360. Next base: position 1,625,178 of record NZ_CP151950.1, read on the forward strand.
GTGTGCATAATTGACTGCTTGTTCCAAAGTTTGCGAACCAGAACTTCCTCCTAAACTCATATTGACAATGTCCATATCATGATCCGCAGCCCATTCAATGCCTCTAGCAATCCCAGCTAATGTGCCACTTCCACTTGAGGACAAAACTTTTACTGCATATAATTCAACGTCTGGGCTCACTCCAAGCACACCTATTTGATTGTCTAATGCCGCAATTGTGCCAGCAACATGTGTCCCATGACCGTTACCGTCTTGGTAATTAGATTCTGATGGCACAAAACTCACACCACCAGCTACTGCCAAATCTTCATGATGTTGAATGCCGGTATCAAGTACAGCAACGCGGACACCTGCACCTTTGTTGCCATCGCTTTGTTGCACTTCTTGCGCCCGAATATTTGTAACGCCATATGGTACTTGTTGCGCATAAGCGACCATTTCCGCATTTTCCTCCACGAAAGCAATCGACTCATGTTCTTCAAGACTAAGCGCTACATTATTTGGTAAAGTAACATGGGCAATTTCAGCAAATTTAAACTGATGATGCACTTTCACACCTTCATCAGCAAGTAATTGCAATGTTTGAGCACGCTCACCATTCTTAAAGCCTATCAAATATTCACCTTTTGCTGAAGTTGTCGCTGCAAAGCTTTGACCACCACTAAGAATGAGTATACATGCAAGTGCAACACCGACAAATCTCTTTACATGTTTATTTAATCCCAACATCAAAAACCCCTTTATTTATTATTTTTAAAAAATAAATAAATCAGATATTAATTTGCCGCTTTTCTTTTATTGCTCCCTCACATACACGCGTTTTATGATGTATCCACCCTATCTGCACCTCCTTTTTTGGACTGCTCTACATCTTATACATAGATACAAAAATCGTGTGGGCGAGAACAAAAAATGAACAACAAATGATGCCTTTCTTCATGTCTTTTCTGCTACTTACACCTCTCTTTCCAAAAAAACGCCCATTTTTAAGTAAAAAGCGTGTCATAAGTACACGCTTTTTACTGGGCTCCCTTCTATATATGCATCTATAGCTAAAATAAGAATGCGAAATATTCAAACGTTTGTAAGGCATTTCCATAGTTGCGTATGATATTAAGAACATGCAGCAATAAGCGCTGCAACCATCTCTTCTGTTTCTTCCCATGAGTTTACACTTGCACCTGCTGCAACAGGATGTCCTCCCCCGCCATATGCTTGCGCAACATTATTAATAACGACACCTTGGGAGCGTAACCTACAACGAATTGTCCCATTTGCTTCTTCCACAAAAAACACCCACACTTGTAAACCCGACAAGTCAGCAAAACAGTTCACCAATAACGACGATTCATTAGCGGTTACTTCAAAGCGTTTTAATATCTCAGCGGATAAGCGCATGAAACCAACCTTCCCATCGATTACCTCAAAGTGTTGCAGCACATACCCTTCTAAGCGGATCATATGGATGCTCCGCTCGTACAACCGCCGATAAAATCGTTGACTATCAAAACCTGTTTCTAGCAATAACGCAGTGCGACGCATCGTTCCTGCTGTCGTATTCCGAAAACGAAAACGTCCCGTGTCACCAACAATCCCGCCATACAGTAACAAACTCGCTTCTTTCGTCATCGTGAGTTCTGGCATATGCTCGGCTAAAGCGACGACAAGTTCACTCGTCGAACTGACCGACGTGTCAACACACAGGACGTCTCCATATGGTTCTTCATTTGGATGGTGGTCAAATTTGACCAGACGTGCTCCCAAACGGAATCGTTCATCACTAATACGCGCTGTATTTGCTGTATCGCACACAATGACGAGCGCATCTTTATATACATCATCTGTAATAACATCCATACGTCCTAAAAAGTGTAATGACACTTCTTCCTCGCCAACCGCATACACATTCTTTTCAGGGTAAGCAGCCTGGATGAGCGATTTTAATCCTAACTGCGATCCAAGTGCATCAGGGTCAGGACGAACATGACGATGAATCACAATCGTCGTATACGCTTTAATCGCTGAAATCATTTGTTCAAACATTTCATCGCCTCTTTCTTTTTTTACACACGAACGCTACAATACATAGAGATACAGTTTTTAAGGAGGTATATTCTTTTGGCTCGTTTACTTATCATTTTTGTCATTGGTTCATGCTTGTTTTATGTCATTGGACGTGTCCGCTCACTATGTATGACGGATTCCTTACAAAAACGGATCGTCGAAGTACGTGCGCGACTCGCATTAGGAGCGGCACTATTATTTCTCGGTATCAATTTCCTATTTTTTGCGTCCTATGGGAAAACCGAACTTTTTGTCGGCGCTGTCTTCCTCCTGATCGGCAGCATTCATACGATCTACCATTTCAAAGCACACAAACATTACATGAAACAGTTGGACTAGACGTCTCACTCGTTATTCAATCAGTTGCGCGGTTAACATCCCTTTCGCTACAAGCTCTTGCTCTCGATACAACGCAACCTCGAATTTCCCATGTTTACGCCCGATCTCTAGCGTTTGGGGAATGACCATCAATAAACTTTCGATTTGCACCGGCTTCAAAAAATACAAATTAATATTTTCTACAACGATATTTCCACGCCGGTGCTTTTGCATAAAACGACGGGCTGCTTCGACCATCATCGTCGTGACAACACCATATGAAATGGTCCCAACATGATTGGTCATTTGTGGGATAACTTCACATATATACCCGTCGTTCTTTTCCTCCATCCGCCTCGTCACAATTTCCTCGATCGTCTCGCCAACATGTGGTTGACGCTGTGTTGTTTGCAATGCTTTTAATACATCTTGCCGACTTACAACCCCAACCAATTTACGATGGCTATCCACAACAGGTAACAATTCAATCCGCTGCCAAACCATAATATGAGCGACTGCTGCGACTGAAGTACGTTCGCATACAGTAATTGGATCTTTTGTCATGGCTTTTTCAATCAATATATGTTTTGGCACAGATAATACATCTTTTGCTACAACCATTCCTTGCACTTTCAGCTGCTCATTGACCACAGGGTAGCGCCCATGGCCTGTCCGTTCGTTTAACTCATGCCATTTCTCAACCGTATTTGTTGTTGTCATATAATACGTATCCTGTAACGGGATTAAAATATCATCCACCAGCACAATGTCTTTTTTTATCAATTGGTCATAGATCGCCCGATTAATCATTGCCGCCACTGTAAATGTATCATAAGAAGTAGAAATGACCGGCAAGTTTAGCTCATCCGCAAGTGCTACACAATCCGTGCTCGCCTCAAACCCGCCTGTAATAAGCACGGCCGCACCTGCCTCAAGTGCCATTTGATGAATTTGATCACGGTTACCAACGATAAGCAAATTGCCAGCTGTAACATAGCGCATCATCGCTTCCATCTTCATCGCACCAATGACGAAACGATTTAATGTTTTATGCAAGCCCGTTCGCCCACCTAATACTTGTCCATCAACAATGTTAACGACTTCCGCATACGTCAACTTTTCGATGTTATCTTTTTCTTTCTTCTCAATTCGCACTGTCCCAACACGTTCAATCGTTGACACGAGTCCTTGCATCTCCGCTTCTTTAATCGCCCGGTACGCAGTCCCTTCACTCACCGCTAACGCCTTCGCAATTTGACGTACGGAGATTTTCCCACCTACTTCGAGACGCTCGATATATGTCAAAATTTGTTCATGTTTCGTCGCCACGTTGGCACCACACTTTCATGATTTCAATGTTTCTTCTCTACAGTATACGACCGAAACACACCCAGAAGCAATACCTCAACCAAATTGACGTGCGCGTTTTACGGCGCGCGCGTTATCAACTTCCTGTTTTGCCTGCGTACTTTTTCTTCCTCGTCTCGCTATGGCGACAATGTTGCCACCAATGACTAGACCCGCAAAGGAGAGCCAAGACAGTGCAAAAACTTTTTCTAACCCTTGTCCATTAAGCGGTAAGCGATCCCATGCATACACAACCATGACGATCGCAAAAAACAAACACATCAATGCCCTTATTTTCATACGTTTCATCCCCTCCTCGTCCTATACATTATGCACAAAACGATAAAAAAGAACGCTGCCATTTTAAACAACGTTCTCCTCCCTTCGTTGTCACACGCGTAACCCTTCTCCTGAATGAAGCATGACTCCTTGACCTTTTGGTAAACTGTCAACGAAGGCAGCTGCATCTTGATGAATAACCGGAAAAGTATTGTAGTGAATAGGCACAACTTTTTTTGCTTGTAACCAGGAGGCGGCAATTTTGGCATCGCCTGGTCCCATTGTAAAGTTATCACCAATTGGAATAAACGCTACATCAATTTTCTCACGATCCCCAATGAGCTTTAAATCACTAAATAACGCCGTATCTCCTGCATGGTACACCGTTTTCTCTTCTGCTGTAAATAAAATACCACCTGGCATACCTGTATATACGATCTTCCCTGATTCTTCTTCAATAAAACTAGAGCCGTGAAACGCTTGGGTAAACTTCACATGCCCAAAATCAAACTGATGTGCACCGCCAATAGACATTTCATGAACATTTTCCACTCCTTGAAAGCGTAAGTAAGTTGCTAGCTCAAAAACAGCAACAACAAGCGCACCAGTTCTCTTCGCAATGGCGACTGTATCACCAACATGGTCATTATGTCCGTGCGTCAATAAAATGACATCAGGTGCAATCGTATCAGCATTTAACTGCGTCAAGCCATTTCCTGTAATAAATGGGTCTATCAAAATATGATACCCGTTTGTCTCAATCTGAACGACAGAATGTCCGTGGTAACTGACTTTCATTGTTGAAACATCTCCTCCGTAATAAAAATAACCTCTCTCTTGTTTCTTCGTGCTTAAACGACGTTTTTCCTGCTATTCACCGTCTTAATTGTCGCTTATAATGGACAAAAGGAGTGATTTTCTCATGCACAAAGTTAGAATTGAAACGCTCAAACAAGATCTCACTAATATGAATGCTGATTTTGCTATGATCCAAGGAAAAGAAAATTTATTTTATTTAACAGGTTTCCGCGCTGATCCGCATGAACGACTCATTGCCTTATTCATTTTGCCAGAAGAACTATTTTTAGTCGCACCAAAAATGGAAACCGATTTAATCCGCGCTGCCGGCTTTACAGGGGAATTACTCACATATAGCGATCATGAAGACGTTTGGGCACTCATTAAACAAAAAGTATCGCATCAACTCTCAAAAAATCCGAAAGCCTTTATTGAGTATCGATCTTTATGTTATGAACGAGTCCTCGCCTTACAAACATTAAGTGATGATACCTTTTTATTAGATGACTGCGAGCCCTTACTAATGAAGCAGCGTCTCATCAAAAATGAAGCTGAACAACAAATCCTGCGCCAAGCGGCGGCCTTTGCTGATTTCGGTGTGGAAACAGCTGTTGCCTCGTTAAGAACGGGGATAACTGAAATCGAACTTGTTGGTCAAATTGAATATGCCCTCAAGCAACGTGGCATTCGTGAAATGTCTTTTCAACCAATTGTCTTATTTGGAGAAAATGCCGCTCAACCCCATGGTGTGCCAGGGGAACGCACTTTGAAAGAAGGTGATATTGTGCTTTTAGACCTCGGTGTCGTGTTTGACGGTTATTGCTCAGACATTACCCGCACAATTGCTTATGGGCACATCAGTGATGAGGTAAAAACGATCTACAACATCGTTTTACAAGCAAACATTGCCGCATGCAACGCTTCTAAACCTGGAGAAATTATTGGCACGCTAGACCGTGTAGCGCGAGAAGTAATTGAACGTGCCAGCTACGGTGACTATTTTCCTCACCGACTTGGGCACGGGCTCGGCATTGATGTGCACGAAGCACCTTCAATGAGCAGTGCCAACTCCGAAAAATTGCAAGTCGGTATGACGTATACAATTGAACCGGGTATCTATATGCCCGGCGTTGCTGGTGTTCGAATTGAAGATGATGTCCTTTTAACCAAGAACGGTGCGGAATGTTTGACAACCTACCCAAAAGAACTCGTGATTGTCCCTGCCCGGACATGACGAGTATGAAAGAAACTAAAAGCCGTCTACGAGTGAACTGTGCTTCACTCGTAGATGGCTTTTTATCGATACTATGCACCATTCTCCCACAACCATGTGTAACGTTCGCTTTTGGCATTCACCCATCGTATCTCTAACTTTTTCATTTCAGGAAATATTTTCTTCATCCGCTTTGCGTACACTTCTTTACTCGTATGCTCCGACAAACGTAAACGCTCCATAATGCGTTCTACCTCGGGTTTGGCGTCTGCACCTTTCATCACTTTTTCACCTATTTCATACTCAAAATGGTTTGGATTATCATATTCCCATTCATAGGTCGTCCCTTCTGAAAAGACCGTCACCCGCATAGAAAAAGCTTGCATCAAGTCAGTTCCTGATACAGCGTGCATATGTCCATATACAAGCAGCCACATACACCCTACAAGCACGCATACCTTTGTCACTTGCTTCGTCATTCTTTTACACCTCCATATATTACTTCACACACAGTTAAGGAGACGACGGCATGTCATCTCCTGTAATATTTCCCCCAAAGTGTTATTTATGCTTAACGATAGCGATTAATCACATCTACACCACCGGTCACTTCGACTACCGTCCCCGTCACCATATCTGCATCATCTTCACAAAGAAACAAGACAGTCCGGGCAATGTCTTCTCCTGTTCCCGAACGACCGATCGGTGTCTCTTTATCTGGACGTGTCCGCGCCTCTTCAATGGATGCTTCTTTCATTTCGCCAATAATATTTCCCGGGCAAACCATATTCGCGGTAATTCCCGCGTTTGCTTCTTCGATCGACACTGTTTTCATTAACGAAACGAGCCCAACTTTTGCTGCTGCATAAGCAGCGCGATACGTCCACCCGGGGGCATGATTCGCCCCTTGGAAACCGTAAAACACGATCCGCCCAAACTGCCGTGCTCTCATGAATGGGACAACTTCTTTTAATAAATAAAAAGCAGAACTTAAATTTCCGTCTATCATCTTCACCCATTCTTCATCACTATAATCAATCAACTTTTTCCGGTCAAAAATGTACGGTCCTGCATTATGTATGCAAATGTCAATTTTATCTACAAATGTCATCGCTGCTGCCACGGCCCGCTTTACATCCGCTTTCTTTGCCATATCCGCTTGAATGAGCTGGAGTTGAGTCGCTGGCCACCTTGCGACCAATTCTTTTGCGCGTGCATGATCTTGATAATATGTTGCTGTAACTTGATATCCTTTTTGTAAAAATGTTTCTGTTACTTTTAAGCCAAGCCCTTTCGTTCCTGCTGTAATGAATACATGCCTCATCGCAACCACTCCTTTTCCACTATCCAGTAACTTGCATGTTTTTTTGCCGCATTAGCCACCGCTTTTGATAAAAAGCTTTCGCTAAAGCAATCACATTTCTCGCATACTGGTAGTTTATCACGCCACCTACACTTACTGCGACCCACCGCGTTCGTTTACCACGCATACATAAGCCAATCTTTAACAGTTGCAAGCAAAGGGCTGATGTAATTTCGCGGCGGGAAATCTCTTTTTCTGCGCGATACAATAATTGACCTTTCTCATGTTCACGCAACTCATCTAACAATACCGACCATTCACGCCACTGGTCCTGTTTCGGCAAATAGCCAATATACATCAAACGTATCGCGTAAAATGACTCCAACGGGGACTTAATAGAAAAACCATATGCATGCGCAAGGCAAGCAACCGCCTGGATATGGAGCCATGCTTGTGCTGGAATATCAAGCGCCGCCCCTAGCCGATTCGCATTTGCATATGCGCCTTGTGCAAGAGATAGCAACCGCCATGCTGCTTCATGTACGCGAACAGATGAGGCATGTGATTTCCACACGGATAACGTTGCTTCATCTGAGAGTGATACAACGGTACATTTTTCGCTTACTCTATGCCATTCCAAAAATATATTTTGCAATTGAATCATCAGCGCATCAACTTTCCCGTAAAAGTGTTTTTCAATCGGTAAAAGTGACTGTTGTGTTATTTTCTTGTTATCCTCGCGTGCTATCTTATAAAGGGAGTCTTCAAATTGCGCCACACTCATCATAACTTCTCGCTGAACATCCATTTTCCTTTTCCTCCTCACTTCCTGTACTGCTCTCTCTTTCATTCGCGCTTCTAATCGTCAAATCCTGCATACACAAAAAGGACCAGACCTTTTATCTGACCCTTTTAGGTAAACAACAACTTATTTCGACGTCAACCTCACCGTATCCCGCGCAATCATTACTTCTTCGTTTGTCGGGATGATCATAATTTTCACAGGTGACGTTTCCGTTTGAATGAATGCTTCTTTACCACGAACATTGTTCTTCGTTAAGTCCGCACATACACCCATAAATTCCAATCCTTTTAACACACGCTCACGAATGACGGAACTATTTTCACCGATGCCGGCCGTGAACACGATCGCATCAACACCACCCATACGTGCCGAATACGAGCCAATATATTTATGGATTCGAGACGTAAACACTTCAAGTGCAATTTGCGCCCGTTCGTCCCCTTTACTTGCAGCTGCTTCAATATCACGTAAATCACTCGATGTGCCTGTAATACCAAGCAAACCACTTTCTTTATTAAGCATCGCTAACACTTCATCGACAGATTGTCCCGTTTTTTCCATAATAAATGGAATGAGCGCTGGATCAATGTTGCCAGATCGCGTCCCCATCGTTACACCTGCAAGTGGCGTAAATCCCATCGACGTGTCAATCGATTTACCCCCTTTAATCGCCGCAATGCTTGCGCCATTGCCTAAGTGACATGATAAAATACGTAAGTCTTCTATTGGTCTTTCTAATAATTCTGCTGCTCGCTGTGACACATATTTATGTGACGTACCATGAAATCCATATTTACGAATGCCGTACTTCTCATAATACTCATAAGGCAAGCTGTATAAATACGCACTTTCTGGCATCGTTTGATGAAAAGCTGTATCAAATACCGCTACTGCTGGCACGTTCGGTAATACTTCTTTAAAAGCTTTAATCCCCGTTATATTTGCCGGATTATGAAGTGGTGCAAGTTCACTCACTTCCTCAATTCCTGCAAGTACCTCATCAGTAATGACGACGGAGTCATTAAACTTTTCGCCCCCGTGTACGACGCGATGTCCAATTGCTTCAATCTCATCTAACGAATCAATAATATTTTGTAATGTTAACTGTTCCAATAATTTCTTCACTGCAACCCCATGATTTAAAATTGGTTCAGTAACTGTATATGATTGATCATTGACTTCAATCGTAAATACACCTTCATTCGATCCAATCCGCTCGACAAGCCCTTTTGTTAAAATCATTTCTTCTGGCATCGACAGCAATTGAAACTTTAGCGATGAGCTGCCCGCGTTAATCGCGATAACTTTTCCCATTATTTATTTGCACTCCCTTTTTTATACTCCTTCTCTATTTAAGCATGCCCCTTCGCTCGTTTCAAGCATACAGCGACAATTTCTTTTTCCAAATTTCTTCAGACATGACGAAACCGCCCCTTACAACTTAACCTTGAAGGTAGGGCGGTCAAATTTAGGTTGCCCCACTTAAAGGGAGCCCAGTTACTCGCGTCCGTGGATATTACAAAGAACAGACTACTCTATCCCCAACTGCTCCGCAAACCACACATTCATCCGTTGCGTCATTTGTTTTAATGCTTCTTCGTTTGTAAAAGAAGGCAGCTCTGCTAACAACGCTTGGCGCGGGATGCGCGTCCCCGTGGTTTTCTTTTGCAGTAATAAAATACTTTTGCCATGCTGTTCACTTTGAAACATGGACGTTGGCAATTGTAATAACGCTAAAACGAGTGCCTCTTCTTTTAAGAAACGATGCAACTTGGGTGCTTGCTCACTTGTAAATAGATGATTTGGCACTAACAAAACAGCATAACCAGCTGGTTTCAGCATACGCATGCTTTGCTCAATACACAAATGGTGTACATAGGAACGTCCTTCTTCAGCTGCCAAACGATAGCTTTTTGCGTGATCATTGTCTGGATAATAACCAACTGGCACATCACTCACAACCATATCGACAGGAGGCATCGTCACTTTTAAACTATCTTGATGTAACAGTGATACTTCACGTTGTTGCAAATTTGCACTTGCGTAAGCGATATGGAGCAACGTTTCATCGACTTCGATTCCCGATGCGTGAACAGGGGATGCTGCATGATTGCAAATCGTAAATAATAAATTGCCCGCTCCAGCAGCGATGTCCAACAATTCATACGCTTCCTTCCGATTACTCATACATTTATTCACCAGGTAGCTCATATAAAAGCCGACGCTATCAGGTGTCATTTCATGATGTGCTTGCACCTGACCTTTCATCCCTTTTAAACAAGCAAGCCTGAACGCTTTGCGCACATCTTCTGGTAACCATTGTTGCTGCTTGAATTGTTCATATACCTTAAGAAATGCCGTTGCGTCAAGCTGACGAGGAGCCTCTCCTGTAAACAAACCATTACCTACTTTCGCAATCGCTTCTAAATAAGTGAATGACGTAGCTTGTTCTAGTCTTTCTGCTTGTTCATCTAATATTTGGTACAAATACACCGATGGTTCCACCTAAATTCCCCCTCTACTAAATGTAAAAACAGCCCACGTCGATGTGCGCTGTCTTTTACTCTCTACCCTCGCGAAATGTAAGAAGCATTTCGTGTGTCAATAATGAGCTTGTCCCCTTCATTCACGAAAAATGGTACTTGAACAGTTAAACCCGTTTCAACTGTTGCTGGTTTCGTGCCACCAGATGCTGTGTCACCTTTAATGCCTGGCTCCGTTTCAGTAACAACGAGCGTCACCGTGTTTGGTACTTCTACACCAATCGTTTCGCCTTGATACGTCATAATGTGTACATCCATATTTTCTTTCAAAAACTTTAGCTCGTATTCGATTTGTCCACTTTGAAGTTCCAGTTGTTCGTATGTCTCACTATCCATAAATGTATGTGTATCACCACTTGCGTATAAATACTGCATACGGCGATTTTCAATATGTGCTTTCGCTACTTTTTCCCCGGCGCGGAACGTCTTTTCTTGGATTGCTCCCGTTCGCAAGTTACGTAGTTTAGAGCGGACAAAAGCAGCGCCTTTACCCGGTTTAACATGCTGAAAGTCTATGACTTGCCAAATGCCGTTATCTACTTCAATTGTTAAACCTGTTTTAAAATCATTTACTGAAATCATGTTTTCCCTCCGACTTTTGGACTATTGCTTTGCACTTTACCAACCACAACCATGTTTACTATACCATAGCTTGCCGCCAATGTCTTTATACATCTAGCTCAATCAACGTTTTCGGTGATTTTGTCAGTGATCGATTGCCTTCATCTGTAATCACGATGTCATCTTCGATTCGTACGCCACCAACATTCGGCACATAAATCCCTGGTTCAATTGTCACAACCATGCCTGGACGCAATACAACATCCGTTGACTTGGATGACAGCGCAGGCGCTTCATGCACTTCCATTCCTAATCCGTGACCCGTGGAATGCCCAAAATATGCACCATACCCTTTTTCCACAATGTAATCGCGCGTCAAGCGATCTGCTTCTTGTCCAGTTATACCTGCTTTTGTACCATCCATGCCTAACTGTTGCGCCACACGTACCGTTTCATAAATATTACGTAATTGATCAGATACCGGTCCCACAGCCAACGTTCGCGTCATATCTGAACAATATCCTTGGTAGTACGCTCCGTAGTCAAGCGTCACCAATTCCCCAGCTTGAATTTCTTTTTCACTCGCCACGCCATGCGGTAAAGCGCCACGTACACCTGAGGCGACAATCATATCAAACGAAGATGAAGTCGCTCCTTGTTTACGCATAAAGAATTCTAATTCATTCGCAACAGATAGCTCCGTCACACCAGGGCGAATAAAGCTTTGTATGTGCGTAAAAGCTGCATCTGCAATATCCGCTGCCTTCTGCATAATTGCAAGCTCAGCGTCTGTTTTCACAAGGCGGTGTGTTTCCACTACATCTGCTACAGGTACAAGCGTGACCTCTGGTAATAATTGTTGATATGTTTCATATGTTTCATATGTAAGTCGCGCTTTTTCAAATCCAAGCCGTTTAATCGCTAACTTCTTCACAAGGTTTGCCACTTCACTTGCGAGTGCGCCCTTTTGCCAAACAAACTCACAGCCACTCACTTCTGCCTTTGCTTGTTCTGTATAACGAAAATCAGTTACAAAAAACGCAGCTGTTTTCGTAAGTAAGAGGGCACCAGATGTTCCTGTAAAACCACTTACATAGCGAAGATTAATCCCAGTTTCAATTAATAAACCATCAATATTGTGTGCAGCTAAATCACGTTGTATCTCGACAATGGCACCCATGTGCAACCCCTCTTTTCCTTGCGTGGATAAAAGAATTGTAGCACAATTTCAGGCGCGCTGAAAAGGGTTTAGCCGAAATCTTTTTGTCCTGCTTTTTGCTCAGCATACTCATAGGCAATAGAATAACCAATAAATAAGCCATACACTAAACATAAACAAAGTGACGTAATTAATGTCGTGAGTGTATATGACTGGACTGGTTTCCACTGTGGGACAAAAGGATTTAACAAATAGAAGATGAGTACCCAAATAAATGCCCCTAATAACAAACCAGGCCAGACACGACTAATTTTTTGTAACGTCCATTTGTACAAAAAAGCTACACCAATTGAGCCAATTGAAATGGTAAAAATCCCTACAACTTGACCTAGGTGCCCATTTTTCCATTCTCCTAGCGCCCATGGCTGCAAAATGAACGCAGGTCCAATCTGCATGAAATTGAAATAGTGAGAAAAATACCCTAGTGAGGACCATAAAAGCCCACCTATAAAACCAATCCAAACCGTCTTTGCGGCAAAACTCATTTGTTTTTGTTGCTTCATTTCGTGATCTGTATATTTCTTTTTACCCATTGGTCCACACCTCCTACACTGAAGTATGCCCATACATAAAAAAACCAACCACTTATCATTCTTCTTATTAGAGAAAGGATTTTTTATTATGTTTGTAGAAAAAGATATATCTGAACCTATTTTCCAATTACGGTGACACTTGTTGAAACAATGACCAACTAAGCGTATACTTTGTATAAATAAATGCTGACAGCTCTATACGCTCGCATAAACAGACCATGCATACAGAAGGGAGGTGAATCTGCTACTAATGATCATTAGTAGCAGTGCCCTCATGACACGGACGATGCGCTTTATTCTCATGACCATCCTCATTCTTGCCGTGATTGGCATCGCTACAAATATTCTTGGGTTCGTTCAACACATCATCTTTATCGCTGGGATTTGTGCTGTCATGTACATCGTGTATCGCCTCATCGTCTCACAACAACAAAAAACATCTTTGTTTCCGAAAAAGAAACCAGGCCCTACACGTGCACAAATTAAAAAAGCACAACGCACAAGTACCGTGAAACCGAATCAACAACAAAGTAAGCGTCAAATCGCACGTAAGTCTAAGCTTGCACGTCGTGACCAGCCTCACCTCACAGTTATAGAAGGAAAGAAAAGCAATAAGACACGAAAGTGGAAAGCTTAATCACCATTTTTATCGTCATCATTAAGAAGAAGGCCAATTTTCTAGAAATGCTGCTGTTTTTTCGTGCCCCACTGCAATCATGGCCTCTTTCTCCACATCTGTAACTGAAAAGTCAGTCACTTTCACCGTATCCACGGGAATGAATACAATATTTTTCGCGTGCTCCTTGCTAATGTAACGCTTATCATGCGCACTCATCATTGTGTCAAACACCGCCTTATACATATCAAATGCATTATAAATTTGATGAGGCGGTTCCTCTTCTAACTGTGGGGACAATTGGAAACCAACTACAGGACGACGAGGGGTTTTTTTTCTATCATGAAAGATCCACATTGGGAAATTGCTTAACAAGCCACCATCAACAATATATGACACACCGCGATCAACTGTTTTATGATGCAACTTCACGGGTTCGAAAAAATAAGGAATGCTGCAGCTCATTCGCACTGCACGGGCAACGCTATATTTTTCAGGGATAATGCCATAATCTTTTAGATCATCAGGTAAAACAACAATCCGTCCACGCGTCACGTCTGACACAACAATTTTAAGTGCGCCTTGAGGCAAATCTTCAAAAGACCGAACCCCTTTTTTCTCTAAACAATCTTGCAACCATTGCTCTAGACGATCCCCTTTATACAAACCGAGCCGAAAGTATAAATTAAGCCACTTTACAAATGGAAAAGGCAAATATGGGAAACGCTCGTCTTGTAACGTCTTAACATCTAACGTTGATAATGTCTCCAGTAGCTCGTCACTTCGATAGCCGGCCATGACAAGCGCTGCTACAATTGCGCCAGCGCTTGTCCCAGCAATACGATGAAACTTCAATCCCTTTTGTTCTGTCACTTCAAGCGCACCAATGAAAGCAAACGCTCTCACACCGCCTCCTGCAAAAACCGCATCCACATCCATGGCGTTCCACCTCCTACGCTCATCATATGCATAAGAGAAAAAAAAATCACTTACTCCTCTTCATCAGCGACCGTCTCTTCATTTCTTTTTTGCACAGCACCTAATGCCTGAATACGCTCCTCATCTTCTTGAAAATATTGAACCACATCACCAATCCGATCAATCGCATCCCAGCTTAAATGATGCTCAATTCCTTCCACATCCCGGTAAATATGCGCTTCGTCAACGCCAATCATCGTAAGAAACGTCTCTAATAACTCATGACGATATACAAGCCTTTTCCCAATCTTGTTTCCTTTCGCAGTCAATACAAGTCCCCGGTAACGCTCGTATACAAGATACTTACTTTTATCAAGCTTTTGAACCATCTTCGTTACAGACGATGGATGCACCGCCAATGCCTCAGCAATATCAGAGACACGCGCATAGCCTTTTTCATCTATCAACACATAAATACGCTCTAAATAATCTTCCATACTTGGTGTTGGCATAATAACCTCCCATTACAAACACAAATCAATGTTACAACCTCATCTTACTATAAAATTTTATCCATGCCCACTCACAGGTGCAACAATCGTATAACAAAAAATGACACTGCCGAGTGATATACCTCAACAATGTTGCTTCTTTTTCCGTCCCGATCATCATAAAAATGAAGGGTCACATTAAGTATTGACAAATGCCTATTTCTTTCGTGAAAATAGAAGTCAGTGAACAGACCCTGTGCAAAATAAGGGCAAAGAGGAGTGAGATGAATATGGCTTACATTCTATGGCAGGGGCAAATCATGAAAGAAGCCACTGCACAAGCATCCCTTTTTGACCGTGGCTATCAATTTGGCGATGGTATTTATGAGATGGTTCGGTTATATGATGGTCAGTTTTTCGCTTTACAGAAACACCTTGAGCGCCTCAATAAAAGTGCGGAGAAGCTTGATATGACACTGCCTTATACATCGGCAGAACTTACCCATTTACTCTATCAACTCATCCAAAAAGATCACGCTGACAACGGCAATGTCTATGTGCAAGTAACCCGGGGAACTTCAACGAGAGACCATCTTTATTCACGTACTGAAACACCCATCTTAAGCGCATACCTCCTTCCACAAAAAGACCATCGTCAAGCACATACGAGCGGGATTGCCGCTTATGTCACCGAAGATATTCGCTGGTTACGCTGTGATATTAAAAGTCTCAACTTGCTTGGTAACGTAATGGCGAAACGACAAGCTGCTGATCATCAATGTGCTGAGGCTGTTTTGCACCGCGATGGTATGATCACAGAAGGTGCCTCAACAAATATTTTTCTTGTCAATAACGGGACATTATATACACATCCAGCAAACAATTTTATTCTAGATGGCATCACCAGACAAGAAGTCATTGACATCGCAGAAGAGCGCCATATCAATGTTGTTCAAGAGCCCTTCCCAAAAGAAGTTCTTGCGCATGCGGATGAAGCGTTCCTTACCGGTACAACCATTGAAATTATGCCGATTCACTCTTTTACTGGCGACGTCCATGTCACACTGCCAATCGGCCCAGTAACCAAGCGCATTCAAGAAGCCTTTACCGCACGTATCGGTATCGCCACGACAAACACCTCCTCTTAATCGAGAGGAGGTGTTGTTGCTTCTTTTCGTCGGTAGAAATGAGACGGTACTTTTGCTATCCAATGGCACGGTGCAACAGTTGCAAATATAAACAATTGGTTCATTGCCCTCGTACACGCCGTGTATAAATGATAACGCTCATACTCACTGACATACATTTCTTTTGAAGCATCAAAGACGAGCACCGCATCAAACTCCAGCCCTTTTGCTAAGTAGACAGGTAAGACAACCGCCCCATTTTGATACGTTTGGTCATCTCTTGCAACAAGTTGAATGTCGTGCCACTCACTAAGCTGTGCGTGAACTCGTACAGCCTCAGCCACTGTCTTTGTTACAACAGCAACCGTTTTTATCCCTTGTGTACTGAGCGCTTCAATTTGCGTGCGCACTGCCTTCATATGTGCATCACTATTTGAGGCAACAATGAGCAATGGTGTTTCTCCCACTCGCTCAAATGGCTCAATCACTTCCGGATGTGGCAACAATTCTCGTGCAAAAGACATGAGCGGCTTTGTCGCTCGATAACTTTTATGGAACGACAACTGCTTGGAGCCTGCCCAAGACGAAAGTGCTTGAAAACCTTCTCCCACTTCTACATGCGGAAATAACGCTTGACTACTATCCCCAACAATTGTAAAATTCGCTTTCGGATACATCATCCGCAAATAAGCAAATTGAAAACTAGCGTAGTCTTGTGCCTCATCTATAAACACATGTTTCACTGTCCGGTCAACTCGGAATCCTTGCACCGCATCTTGCAAGTACAAGAACGGCGTCGTATCCTCAAACGGGATGCGTTTTTCTGCTAACTCACTTTCTGTCCAATCGGCAATCATCGCAAAATCCGTTATATCTCGATGCACATCAGAACGCAGAAAATGGCTATACAACAACGGCATATGAATAAATTGAAATGACTTTACCCAGTTTCTGAGTGGTTGAAAAGCTTTTTTCACTAAATGACGTGCTGCCACATGGTCAACAGCTTCATTCTCGTTAAACACATCTTCATTCGGATTCTGCCTTTGGAATTCGCGATGCATATAAAATAACGTTTCTTCATCCAACAGTTCTCTCTCTGCCTCTACCCAATCATTAAGATGTTCCTGCTTCTCCTTTTGGATAATTTGCTTTAGTAGCCACTCTGCCAGCAAATGCACACGGTTTGTCAATGGGATTTTCTTATTTAACTGGTCAAAGAAATGTTTCATCTCCTCTTTTGAAATGAGCACTTCCTTACGAAAAAGGAGGTCACAAAACGGTAGGCCGCTCACATGTAATAAAGCAATATAGTCATCCATTCTTTGTTTATAGCGCGCACTTGCCTTATACCGCATGCTCATCATCCGCATCGCATATGCTTTGTCATGTTGGGCGCCAAGCGCATACTCTAACTGCGAGAAGCCATCCTCGACATCATATACCTTTCCGAGACGTTCATACACATACGAGCCAAATGTCTTTTGCGTCATATTTTCTTCACCGAGCTCTGGCAACACGGTTGACACATAACTTGAGAATAACCGATTCGGCGAAAACAAGATGAGCTGGCTCGCATCCAAGTGTTTCCGCTGCCGGTACAATAAATAAGCAGCACGTTGCATCGCCACTGACGTTTTGCCACTACCCGCAACACCTTGCACAATTAATGCAGCACTCTTCTCATCACGAATCGCCTCATTTTGCTCTTTTTGGATCGTGGAAATGATTGTTTTCATTTGTGTCGATGCGCCAGCAGCAAGCGCTGCCCGTAACCGATCATCACCAATAGCAATCGTCGTATCAAACATCGCTTCAAGTTCGCCGCGATGAAAAAGGTACTGACGCTTTTGTAATAATTCTCCGTGAACCTCTCCTGCTGGTGCCGTATATGAAACTTGACCCGGTTCTGAATCATAGTAGAGGCTACAAATCGGCGCGCGCCAGTCATAAATTAAAAAATCGAATTCTTGCTCGTCCATAAGCGACGCAATACCGATGTAGACGGCCTCTATCTCTGACTGTCCATCTTCTTTTACATCAATCCGGCCAAAATAGGGCGACTCTGCCAACCGGCGCAACGTCTTCATCTGCTTTTTAATCAGCGCCGCGCTTCGCTCCCGTTCATTTAAAAGCTCGGCTTGCTGTTTAATGCTTGAAATGGTTTCTGCTGTATCATCCGCAGTGGAAAAGTTGACCGTCACATCGTTCCAAAACGTTTCTTTTAGTTCACGTTCATCCGCGTGGACACCTTCTACTTTACTTTTTAATAGCGCCTGCTTCGTGCGAATAAATGCGTGAATATAAACGGCCCGCTGTCGCTCCCAATCCAATTGCTCTTGCAAGCCTCTCACCCCTTGTTTAAAATTCTCTGTCACAACCGCACGTTTATCGCCGTTCATTCCATTCTGCGGTTGCGTAGCGCGTTTTCGCTAGCTGCGCAACATATGCATCTTCTTCTCTTGTTAATGTGTATGGCGCAAGTTTGATACCAAGCCCTTTTTCAAAACCATAGTGAAACGCCTGACTTGCTTCTTCCAATGTCACAGGCGTTTCGCGCAACGCGTTAATCGCAACCGCCTTCTTCGCAAATTGCTTTTGCAACCGTTCACGTACCCGCTCGCTTGGATAACGGAACAAATCAAATAATTTATCTTCCTCAATATCAAGTAAGATAGATCCGTGCTGTAAAATGACACCTTTTTGTCTTGTTTGCGCGCTCCCAGCCACTTTCCGTCCTTCAACAACGAGCTCATACCACGACGGTGCATCAAAGCATACAGACGAGCGTGGATTTTTTAACGCCGCTGTTTCATCTGCCGTTTTCGGTACAGCAAAATACGCGTCTAATCCGAGTTTTTTAAACCCTTCCAATAACCCTTCTGAAATGACTCGGTATGCTTCGGTCACCGTTTGCGGCATATCAGGGTGGGCCTCAGATACAATGACACTATACGTTAATTCATGCTCATGTAACACACCTCGTCCACCGGTCGGACGACGAACAAAACCTAGCTGATGGCGCCGCACCGCCTCCATATCAATTTCCTTCTCCAATTGTTGAAAGTAACCAATTGATAACGTCGGGGGATTCCAGCCGTAAAAACGGATTGTCGGTGGGATTTTCCCTTCACTATGCCAGTTAAGTAACGCTTCATCTAGTGCCATATTGTAAGCTGGATCATGTTTTTCAAACGCAATAAAACGCCATGTTTCAGTCATATTCATCGCTTCTTTCCTATTTTCATCCTCCTCAGTGTAGCAAACAATACACCAAAGATCTACATATACAGATTCAGACCTCCCCTTGACTTATGCGGACACCAACACGTATATTAAAATGTAATAAAGAATAAATTTTAAAATACAGCCTGGTGCGAACCACATCAGCATGACCGCCATTCTGTCATTCGTGACACCTCCCCTCTACAGGGAAGACTGACCCACCTTTGCAAACCACATTACCTGTATATTTTTATCTCCCTAGCAATAAATGAACGGTCATACTCATTGAAAAATCCTCATAACAACGCTATAATGAACGATAGCTGATATTGTAAAAGGAGCGTTAAAAGGTCTCATGGACATTCAAATCATTTTAATCATCGTACTTGCTGTTTTGCTTGCTGTATTTATTATACGCCGACTTTACACCCCAAAATATTTAAAAGTATTGTCACAAGAGGAATTTATTCAAGGTTACCGTAAAGCACAATTGATTGACGTGCGTGAGCCGAGGGAATATGAGGGTGGACACATTTTAGGTGCGCGCAATATCCCGATGTCCCAACTACGACAACGCGCAAACGAAGTTCGTTCCGATCAAACAGTGTATCTATATTGCCAATCAGGTATGCGCAGTCGTCAAGCCGCTAAAATAATTAAAAAGAAGCGGGGCGCAACAGATCTCAACCATTTAAAAGGCGGATTCCGCACGTGGACGGGGAAAGTAAAGAAGAAGTAACGAGTAACCTAAAAAGAGGCACCTTCGGGCGCCTTTTTTATTTGTCCTCCTTTCTTCTACTTCTTCTCCGCCACAACATACATATAATCACCAAATCGACTGTGATAACGCTCCAAAACGTCTTTAATTTTATTTGTTTCTATGTCTAATTTCAGTTTAGCACAACCCGCTCTCACTTCTTCAACCGATGCTAAATGAGCGAATGTCGACATTCCGGAGCGAATCCGCTCATCTAAGTACAGTTCTGGCGCAAACTTGCCGCTATATAAAAATAAGTCTTGAATATGTGGATCAAGTAAGAATGACTCAGCGCCAATCAATGTAAACCCCGCTTGTTTGAGCGCTTCATTCACCGTTTCAATGCTCGGCATTTGTGTGATTGACTTCTCTAGTGCCTCCGGGAAGTATTCATTTAACCAATAATGCTTCATCTGCTCTGGAGAAGACGTGAAAATAACGAACCGCCCACGATCTAACGTTCTATACACTTCACGAAACGCGCCTGCTAACTGTTCAAAATGGTGAATAGATAATGTACAGACAGCCCCTTGGAACACACCACTTTCATACGGTAGTTGATGAACATCCCCTTCGTGCCAGTCGACTTGCTCAAATTTTTCTCGTGCGTTCTCAATCATAACAGTTGAGATATCATAACCTGTCATTTGTAAACCTGTACCTGCTAAGGCAACGGTATAATTTCCTGTCCCACACGCAACATCAAGCACACGATTCCCATCTGCAACATTCAAATGATGTCGCAAACGTCTAACAATTTCAGGATCTGCTTTCCTTGTCACATCATACGTTGTGCCAATTTGATCATATAAAGGGGTCATCTAAAGCCCTCCTCATCATTTCGATCCTGCCAAAATGCTCGTTAGCAGGATCGATTGCATGTTACATACATTACACCGATAACGTATCTTTCTCTTTCTCGTACCGTAACACCGGTTTACGTGCCGCTCGTGCCTCATCCAGACGACTGATCACTGTATGATGTGGTGCGTCTTGCACCACTTCCGGCGTCTCTTCTACTTCTTTGGCAATTTGAATCATCGCATCTATGAACGCATCTAACGTTTCTTTTGATTCCGTTTCTGTCGGTTCAATCATCATACACTCTTCAACATTTAGTGGAAAATAAATTGTTGGGGGATGGTAACCGAAATCAAGCAACCGCTTCGCCATGTCAAGCGTACGCACCCCTAAATTCTTTTGCCGTTTTCCAGATAACACAAATTCATGCTTGCAATGCTGTGTATATGGTAAGTCAAAGTAAGGTGCTAGTTTGCGCATCATATAGTTTGCGTTTAACACCGCAAATTCTGAGACATGCCTTAACCCAGCAGGTCCCATCGTGCGAATGTACGTATATGCCCGAACGTTGATCCCATAATTGCCATAGTAAGGTTTTACCCGACCAATTGACTGTGGGCGGTGGTCATCAAAATAAAAACGATCATCTTTTTTACGCAGAACCGGCTTCGGTAAAAATGGGATGAGCTCCTTTTTGACACCAACAGGACCTGAACCAGGACCACCGCCCCCATGTGGGCCGGTAAATGTTTTATGCAAGTTTAAATGAACGACATCAAAACCCATATCACCTGGACGGGTGATCCCTAAAATTGCATTCGAATTGGCGCCATCATAATACAGTTTTCCGCCAGCTTCATGAATAATCGCCGCCATTTCAACAATGTCACTTTCAAACAACCCAAGTGTGTTAGGGTTTGTTAACATTAACGCTGCTGTATCTGCACCAACAACTTCACGTAAATGATCTAAATCGACGAGTCCATGCGCATTCGTTCTGACTGTAATTGTGTCAAAACCAGCCACTGAAGCTGAAGCAGGGTTTGTTCCGTGAGCAGAATCGGGTACGATGACTTTCGTTCTCTGATCATCACCGTTTGCCTCATGGAAAGCCCGAATCATCATTAATCCCGTCCATTCCCCGTGTGCACCCGCCGCTGGTTGTAACGTTACTTCATCCATCCCTGTAATTGCTGCTAACGCTTCTTGTAACTCGTACATTAATTGGAGTGAGCCTTGTACTTGCGTTTCCGGCTGGTACGGGTGTACGTGCGCAAGTCCAGGTATCCGTGCCACATCTTCATTCACTTTCGGATTGTATTTCATCGTACAAGAACCAAGCGGATAAAAGCCTGAGTCCACGCCATGATTACGTTCCGACAAAGCTGTGTAATGCCGCATCAAATCCAGTTCAGATACTTCTGGTAAGGCTGCTTTTTCCTTCCGCACATACTCAGATGGAATGAGCGTAGACAGCGCTTGTTCCTCCACGTCTAATTCTGGTAAACTGTGACCGATTCTCCCTGGCTGACTTTGCTCGAAAATGAATGCAGTATCCTTTACTTGCCGCATACGATCGCCTCCAAACTTTCCGCAAATGTATCTAGCTCTTCTTTTGTGCGCAACTCTGTCACTGCAATGAGCATTTGACCGTTACGTTCTTCGTCCACTTGGGTCAAATCAAAACCGCCAATGAAACCCGCCGTTAATAACTTTTCATTTACATCCGCTACAGCTTCACCGACATCGATGACAAACTCATTAAACGTCGGTGTCGAATGGACCACTTTTATCCCTGCTGCTTGGAGGCGCCTTTTAAGGTATGCCGCTTTCTGCACGTTTTGCGCGGCCATTTCCTGCACACCTTCTTTACCGAGTGCTGACATGGCAACAGATGCCGCAAGGGCATTTAATGCTTGGTTCGAACAAATGTTAGATGTTGCTTGTTCCCGACGAATATGTTGCTCACGTGCTTGCAGTGTCAACACAAAGCCACGCTGCCCATTTTCGTCGACCGTTTGCCCAACAAGACGACCAGGAATTTTGCGCATTAATTTTTTCGTTGTAGCAAAATAACCACAATGTGGTCCGCCAAACTGCGTCGCGATCCCAAAGGGTTGTGCATCACCGACGACAATGTCGGCACCAAAGGCGCCTGGTGGCTCTAAAATGCCTAGCGCAAGTGGATTGCTTGATACGACAAAGTGTCCTTTTCCTTCGTGAGCAACTTTCTCAATCTCAGCAAGTGGCTCTAAGCTACCAAAGAAGTTTGGATGCTGGACGATGACACAAGCGACGTCTTCATCATGGTGGGCACGTAATGCAGCGATATTTGTTACCCCATCTTCTGTATCAATTTCAATGACTTCTACACCTTGCCCGTACGCATTCGTTGCTAGCACAGCTCGTGCCTCTGGATGAACGGCTTTTGAGACGAGCACCTTTTTCTTTTTTGTATGTCCGCATGACATCATCGCCGCTTCTGCTAATGCCGTTGGCCCATCATACATAGATGAATTCGCTAAATCCATTCCGGTGAGCTCACAAATCATCGTTTGAAATTCGAAGATCGCCTGTAACTCCCCTTGCGAAATTTCCGGTTGGTACGGCGTATATGCGGTATAAAACTCAGACCGGGAAATGACGTGGTCGACAACAGATGGCACATAGTGCTCATACACACCCGCACCTAAAAATGATGGATAGTCTTTTAAAGATACATTTTTATTCGCCAACTGTTGAAAGCAACGTAGTAACTCTGGTTCTTTTAACGCACGGCCAACAGCAAGCTCTTTTTCATAACGAATCGACGCTGGAATATCCGTAAATAGTTCCTCAATGTTAGAAACACCAATTTCATCAAGCATGTGTTGTTTATCTTTTTCTGTCATTGGCAAATAACGATGGATTGCAGTCATAAAAGCCCCTCCTATTTTTTACGTTTATAAAAAGGTGTTGCGACAACGCGCGCTTTCACATGCTTGTTACGGACAGCGACCATCACTTCTGTGTCAACTGTAGTAAAGCGAATGTCTAGTAACGCCAAACCAATGTTTTTTCCTAACGTCGGTGAACGCGTGCCGGTTGTGACAAATCCGATCTCTTCTTCTCCAGCAAACACTGCATAACCCGTACGCGGAATCCCTCTCTCAATCATTTCAATCCCTACAAGCTGACGAGTGAGTGCACCGTCTTTCTGTCGTCGCAATACTTCTTGCCCAATAAACGGTGTATCTTTGTCTGTTTTTACCGCAAAGCCAATGCCAGCCTCAATGGGACTAATTTCCGTTGTCAGCTCCTGCCCATATAATGGGAGGGATGCTTCAAATCGCAATGTGTCGCGTGCACCTAATCCACACGGCAACAACTTAAATGGTGCGCCCGCTTCCATGATCACTGTCCACAACCGACTTGCATCAGTTGCTGACACATATAATTCAAACCCATCTTCTCCGGTGTAACCGGTGCGGGCAGCCAAAACAGAGACCCCACCGATATTTACATCTTCTTGAAAGCGGAACGGGCGAATTGTCGTTAAATCGGTCGATGTGAGCGTTTGCAATAACGCTTCTGCTTGTGGTCCTTGTACGGCAAGTAATGCTGTTTCTGCTGATACATTCGTCAAACACACATCGCCTTCTAAATGACGCGTCATCCATTCGAGATCGCTATCGATATTTGCCGCATTTAACACAAGTAAATAACGACCTTCTGCACGTCGATAAACAATTAAATCATCAACCGTCCCACCTGTTTCCGTGCACATCGCATGATATTGCGCACGTCCGTCTGTGAGCTTTGTTACATCATTTGTGAGTAATTTTTGTAAATAATTCGTTGCATCTTTCCCTTCGACACGTACCTCTCCCATATGAGAAACATCAAACAAACCTACATCATTTCGTACTGCTTCATGCTCGGCAGTAATACTTGAATAAGACACTGGCAATGCCCAGCCACCAAAATCAATCATTTTAGCGCCAGCTTTTAACGATTCCTCATACAAAGGTGTTTGTTTCAATGTTGCTGTCATCTTTTCATCCCCCTTTTATTTCCTGTCGCGCAAAAAAGAGCACAACAAATGAATCACTTGTGTGCTCTGTCCTTGAACCAGAAAGTTTCCTCTAGCACTAGGCTAGAGTGTCTTCGTAGGTGGTCTTTGTGTAAACAGACGCTCTCCAGAGGTGCGTCCGGTAAAAGTCTGCTTTGCCTGAGAGATTCGCGATTGTGCTTGCTCCTTCGGCGCTGCGCACAAAAATGCACAGTCTCTCCCTTTACCATCATCCGCCAATATATGATTGTTGATCGAACAAAACATGTGGTCAGAAGTCTCAGGATAAACAAGCCTACTTTCGTCCATACTAACAAAAGTTATGGACTTCTGATACTTCTTATCCTATCAATGGTTCTCTCTTTGTGCAACATCTTTTTTATAAATCAATTAACCGTCCTCTACATAAGAAAGGAGCGAGACACTTTGCACGTAAATATTCATTTTGATGACAGTTGGCAAACCACCTTTTTAGAACGATTAACACACGATGGACCGTGGGCGCAGCTGGACGCATTTAAATTAGCTTATGAAGCCGTAAAGCACGAACAAATTCCTGATTTTCATGGGCTCGTCGCACCAAATCATTTGCCCGATCTTAAGCCATATGAACATCAATTGGAAGCAGCGCAAACCGTCATTGAAAGAATGAACGGAAAAGCCATTCTTGCAGATGAAGTTGGGCTTGGGAAAACAATTGAGGCAGGGCTCATTTTAAAAGAATACATGATTCGTGGTCTCGTGAAAAAAGCGCTTATTCTCGTACCCGCATCGCTTGTTTCTCAATGGACATACGAACTAAACAGCAAATTCCACATCCCAGCCATACCACAAAAAAAGTCGTATGTATGGGAGAAGTGTGACATCGTTGTCGCTTCTATTGATACAGCGAAGCGTGCCCCTCACCGTGAGATTGTGTTGCAGCAACCGTACGACATGGTCATTATTGATGAGGCACACAAGCTGAAAAACGCCAAAACAAAAAACTATGCGTTTATCCAGCTATTGAAAAAGAAATTTTGTATTTTACTCACTGCTACACCGGTACAAAATAAATTGGAGGAGATTTTTAATCTCGTTTCACTCCTGAAGCCGGGTTATTTAGGCGATGCAACATCGTTTGCACACCAGTTCCGCTCCGCCAAGCGATCTGCCAAAAACGACGAACAACTAAGGATGCTCCTCCAAAAAGTAATGGTGCGCAACCGCAGAGAAGAAACAGGAATAGAATGGACAAAACGGGTCGTAAAAACCGTGCCGATTACTTTTAGTGACAATGAACAACGATACTACGAAAAACTAGACGCAGCGCAAGGTCGGATCAATCCTTTTACGTTACTCACGTTAAAGCGCGAACTCTGCTCGAGCCGTGAAGCTGTGCTCATGACGCTAAAAAACACATTTGAAAAAACAGAACAAGAAGGCGGCGACCCACGTTTCATTGCTGAATTGCTCAATGAAGTCATCACCGTTACTGGACATGCCAAAGCAGAAAAGGCGCTTGAAATTATTCAGCAAATCAATGATAAAGTCGTCATATTCACGGAATACCGTGCCACCCAAATGTATTTACAATGGTTTCTCAAACAACACGGGATTACGTCTGTTCCGTTCCGCGGCGGCTTTAAACGAGGCAAAAAAGATTGGATGCGACAGCTCTTTGAAAACCACGCCCAAGTGCTGATTGCCACCGAAGCTGGGGGAGAAGGCATTAATCTCCAATTTTGTCACCATGTCATTAACTATGACTTGCCTTGGAATCCGATGCGGATCGAACAACGCATTGGTCGGCTCCATCGTTTAGGACAAGAACAAGATGTCCACATTTACAACTTTGCCGTCCAAAATACTGTTGAACAACATATTTTGTCGCTTCTTTATGAAAAGATCAATCTATTTGAAGCAGTCATTGGACAACTAGACGATATTTTGGCGCGGATTGATTTACCAGACATCGAGGAACACGTACAATCTATTGTATCAAACGCCACATCTGAAGGAGAAATCCGTCTAAAGTTTGCCCACTTAGCGGCTGTCATGAATGACGCACAACGTGATGCCAACGACGAAAAAGGAGACGAGAACAATGAAACAGCCTGAAGTACACCAATATTTACGGCGCTACTTTACTGTCAATGACAGCCCTATCTTAACAGAAAGTGACGCCCATTTAGAGGTACAATTGTCGATTGAATTAGACAAGGCGCTCATGAATCGTCCTTTCTACTGGCACTACCTTGAAAAAACAGGTGGCGTACCTAATCCAATGACACTTACGGTCGTCACCGATCAGGCACGATGCGCGGACGATATGAAAGGAGAAGCGGTGCATTTCGGTTCTCCTCGCCTTAGACAAATCTTTGAATCGAGTAAGTCACTCGGCGCGTTCATCCGCTTATATGAACAAACACCACCACAAGGGCAACAGGCTCAGCCACTCCACCCTTGGCTCTGTCTCAATGCCCAAATTTCGTTTCAATGTGACCGAAAAAAAGACATTTTACTGTCACTCGGTCTCAACCTGGTTCATGGGCAGATTGTCCCTGATTTTTATGATAAAGCAATGTCAAAAACACTCACACCGAAAATCCCTGACTACTGTTTCACCCTTTCTCCGCTCATTCGCGTTGAGAGTGGCATTAACAGGATCAAACAAATGATCCGCACATTTGCAGAAAACGAGCCCAACGACTGGGCCGTGGCTGCGAAAAAGCGTTGGGATGACGACTTAGACTTACTCGAATCATTTTACCGGGACTACGATGAAAAACCAGAAAGTTACCTCGCTGAAAAAGAAGCGTTAAAAGAACAATATGAGCCAAATATTCGTGTATCCTTCATTAACGGCGGGCTACTCTACTTAAAGCAACAAGTGTTTTCCTAATATCAACACGAAAAAACCAACCATAGCATTTAAGCGCGATGGTTGGTTTTCACTTTATTTTTAGCTAGAAAATGTAACTCATAATTGTTGCAATCGAAAAGAAGCCAAATACAAGCACTGCTACACCACTGAAACCAAATGCAAAGAAATTTTTCTTTTTCAAACTAGAAATCCCACCAATTGCTGATAAGATCGCTACGACCAAAAACATTATTGCTAAAACCATTGCTTTCACCCTCCATTTATACAAAATCAATTTATGTAAAAAACGCTCTGTGGCTTTTTCATGTAACGCACTTTTATTTTTTGCGAGTCGGCTCATTTGCATCGTATATCACTGCACGATATGATAAGTTTGTCCTAGATAAACCTCTGTAAACTTTTTAAAGGAGCTGACAACAAATGTTTAAACAAATCCCTTTAGGGCCATTACAAACAAATGCTTATGTGCTTTATAACGATCAGAAGGAAGCCGTTATTTTTGACCCCGGTGGTGATGGTCCAGCACTGATTTCTTGGCTTAAACAACAGCAATTAAAGCCGCTAGCTATTTTACTTACCCATGCCCATTTTGATCACATTGGTGCGGTAGATGACGTGAGAGACGCTTTTGATTGTCCAGTATATATTCACCAAAAAGAAGCGAATTGGCTGGAAAATCCTACTCTTAACGGCTCTGCCTTTTTTCCTGGTGAAAATGTAACAGCGAAGCAGGCAAACATCTTATTGGGGAACGAGAAAAAACTTGATATTGGTCCATTTACTTTTACGTTACGCTACACACCAGGGCATTCACCCGGCAGCACTTCTTATTACTACAAACCAGAATCTGTTGTTTTCTCTGGTGATGCGTTATTCCAACAAGGCATCGGACGCACTGATTTACCCGGTGGTAACCACACACAACTGCTAGAAAGCATTCACAACCAGCTACTCACTTGTCCTGAAGAAACGGTTGTCGCCTCAGGGCATGGCGCGCTTACAACCATCGGCGCTGAAATGGCAAACAATCCCTTTTTACACGGATTCCCCTCTTAAAACCGTTCGCTTTTGAGCAAGTCGGCAGTTCAGCTAAGAAACATCACGCCGCTGAAACTGCCGACGATATGCCCTATGTATCGGTTTTAATGAAAGCCTGGCACGTATAAAAAGATTGAGTAGTACGTGAACCCAACAAAAAACAACGTACAATACCCTGCAAAAATATACATATACACGCGTTCGGACAATTTCAAGTAACTAAGCCCTAGCAAGATGACTGTCTGTGCAAAAAACAATAGGGACATTGTTTCCATATGCCCAATAAAAAAGAGCACTGAAAAGATTCCTGTCCAGAACGCTAACACACGAAACATGCGATCCATCTTCTTCCTCCCTTTCACAAAACATTCTCTCCACCATTATATACGATGAATGTGTGCCTTGTAAATGCTTTCTCCCACACATACAAAGCACTTTTATTTATTCGGACTGTCTCCGTCTTTTGAACATCGAAAACGCCATTGGCAGCACACCAAACGCCCATGTAGAAAGAGGCTCTCGTTGAGCCTTCTTTTCAGCACGTGCTTTCTTCCGCACTTCTTGCGGTTCTTCAATCTTTTTTACCATCTCTTCTGTCGCAAATTTAAGTAAATCTTGGAATTTCATCTCTTCCACCTCATCATTAGCCTACCCTCCTATTGGCATATTTAATCTTTACCTTCTCCTTGACGGTATCGCAGCAGTTTCCCGCCTTCATCAACGACAGCAGTTGCAACACGTTTTGCGCCGTTTTGTAATTGGGCACTAATAAGAATCTCGTCATCTGCAAATTCATAATAAACTTCACCATGTGAAACGATAAGCGGAGACATGTTCTCTTCTTCTAATGCAAACGAAAGCCCAAGTTGTAACAAATTATCTAACATAAGTTGATCGCTTTGGTGCGCAACAAAGGTGGACTTCCGCTCATACGTATACAGTTGATAACTAAAAAACACGCTTACAAGTAGTAGCACACATAATGTCAGCGGAAGTACCGCTCCTTGTTCATTTTTCCACAACGTTTTTTATCACTCCTTTCATTGTCCAAACACGCCGTTCAAACACGCTGCCATTATCTAATTGCACGCGGCACACCGCGGATACCTCCTCAACTTTACAATGAAAATCGTCTACACCTTCAACCATACTGACAAACCCACGTCCATTCCGAAAACGTTGCAACACCGTTTCTCTTTGTACACGATAACTCAATGTGAAATCTGGGAATTGCAATTGCAATTCTTCTTCATGCCACACAAGCGTATCTGCCTCTTTTGCTTCCGTTGCCAAATGATTGAAAAACAATTGTGTTTCTTGAAATTGGCTAAATGAGGATGACTGTGTCATAAAAAACGAAAAGAAAGCAGCGCCTAGAAGTACAACAATAGAGACCACAAATAAAGCAATGAGCTGCTCTAACAACGTAAATCCTGCTTCACTGCTCTTTAACATAGACACAATGCACCCTTTTGTGTAATGGACTTTGCTTGCAATATTTCAACACACCTGTTACTTCAGAGGCGTGCCACCCGTCTTGGTCGCTTGCCATATCATAGGCATACCGCTTCTCCTCTAAGTGAAGTAAGAGGTCTTGTTCTTGCTGTAAAGCGCGTTTGTCTTCATAAATCGTCACCAGTAACGGAAGCACAATGGTTGCAACTAAACTTAATAAAAGTAGACCGATTAACGCCTCCATTAACGCAAATCCTTCATTGTTCACGATATGCCACACGTCCTTTCCCCAGTTGAAGCGTATAGACAAATGTCTGTCCGTGGATCACCACAGTCCATGTGCCTGATTGACGGGGGTGACCATTTTCTAAAAACGCAATTTCGTTGAAGTCCATTGTTACCGCTTCTATCACTATAGGAATAGGGTAAGAAAATTGCGCAATAACCTCACCTTCACTCGTTAATGTCAGTTGCTGATCAGAGAAGGATAAGTCGATACGCGCTCCATTTGACATGGCAATATGTTGTGCTAAACGCACATCATCTCTTAGTTTGTCTGCAGCTAAGAACGCTTCTTTTGTTTTTATTGTGTTTGGAAAAAAAGAGAGAGGGATGAGCAAAACGAGTGACAAAATGAGGAGGGAAATCAGCAACTCTACTAACGTAAAACCATCTTCATTACGGAGAAATAACAACATTACGACCGTCTAACAAAAGCGTTTTGCCATTCGGACAGGTGACAGTATCTACATATCCTTCATCGACAAGCGCTTGTAAGTTTGTTGGGAGCGTACCATGCTCGATTTCATAAGCAGCAACTTGTGTTTGCAATAATTTCTGTGTCGCTTGGCAACCTTGCTCACCGGCAACATCGGTATTTTTGGATAAGTTTGGCAGTGCAATGAGGAGTAATAAGGAAATGATCATCAACACAACGAGCATCTCTACTAACGTAAAGCCACGCTCGTCTTTACATATACGCTTCAAATTTTATCACCTCGAGGAATTTTTACGGGGATGAAACAGAGGACAACCCACCTTTCTAAAAAATACGGGATCATACGACCCGTTACTATACAATTAGACACCGCTCTTTATTTTCCTGCTTCTTTTTTTATTTTTTTGCGCATCCGTCGCTTCCCACTTAAGTCTCTGGTATACTAATCACACACTCATTTTTTCCGGATCGTTTGCCCAGAAAGGGAGCTTTGCATGCGCACACTCATGATTAAACTCATTCGCTTATATCAACGATGCATCTCACCACTTAAACCACCTTCATGCCGATTTTATCCCACATGCTCTCACTACGGGATCGAAGCAATTAAACTGCACGGCGCACTAAAAGGTGGTTATTTGACATGTAAGCGCATCTTAAAATGTCATCCTTTCCACCCCGGCGGTTTTGACCCGGTACCGCAAAAAAAAGCAAAGAGTCGCTCATAATTGAACAACGCTTTGCTAAAATAATGGGCCTGAGTGGACTCGAACCACCGACCTCACGCTTATCAGGCGTGCGCTCTAACCAGCTGAGCTACAGGCCCTTATGTAGGCATAAAAAAAGACCTTGCTTTAATTGGAGCGGGTGATGGGAATCGAACCCACGACATCAGCTTGGAAGGCTGAGGTTTTACCACTAAACTACACCCGCGCTTTGGAGCACTTCTGTCATAAAATAAATAAGCGGAAGACGAGATTCGAACTCGCGACCCCCACCTTGGCAAGGTGGTGTTCTACCACTGAACTACTCCCGCAAATATGGCTGGGCCACCTGGATTCGAACCAGGGCGTGACGGAATCAAAATCCGTTGCCTTACCGCTTGGCTATGGCCCAATTATAAGTTTGGTTGCGGGGGGCGGATTTGAACCACCGACCTTCGGGTTATGAGCCCGACGAGCTACCAGACTGCTCCACCCCGCGTCGAAAAAATATCATTTTAAATGGCGGAGGAAGAGGGATTCGAACCCCCGCGCGGTTTAACCCGCCTGTCGGTTTTCAAGACCGATCCCTTCAGCCAGACTTGGGTATTCCTCCATTAAACATTTAAAAATAACATGGTGGAGCCTAGCGGGATCGAACCGCTGACCTCCTGCGTGCAAAGCAGGCGCTCTCCCAGCTGAGCTAAGGCCCCAAATGATTTTGTATGTATGCCGCATTCCGTTAAGTAACAGCGACAATTAATAATATATCACACGTTGTGAGCGTACGCAAGGGCTTTTTGAAAAAAATATTTGGCGCATTCAAAAAGCCCGCTTGCGTAAAGTGGAAAAGTCTTCCTCATTCAATCGCACCAATCATTTCAAACATCGGCAACATCACAACAAGAAACAATGTAAACACAAAACCACCAATGAATATGAGCAATAATGGTTGTAACCACGTTGCACCCTTTTGCATGCGATCATCCATTTCCTCATACAACCAGTCACTATAATGTTGCAAGTCACGCGCAACAGAACCTGTTCTCGTCCCATTCTCAACGACAAGTGCCAACTCATTCATAAAACAATCCCGTTCAAAAATAATTGCCTCGATGGCCTCGCCTTGCGCTAATCGCTCTCTGATGTACGTCGCTTCTTCTCGTAAAAACTGGAGTTGACGTTGTCCTTCAAACAATTGTAACGCATCTTTTATCGTCATGCCAGCTTGTAACAAGCGTCCCATTTGTAAAGCAAAGTAATACGTGATGACTCTTTGTAAAATTGGACGCAAGCTTTTTCTTTTTAACAGGAAAGACATCTGATCGTGAGGAGAACGCTTTTTAAAATGTAGAAAAAAACAAAGCACCACAACGCCAACAACAAGCACAAAACAAAGCAATGCAACTGGGAGATACCGCATAAATGCGAAGAATAATTGGGTCATCATAGGTGGGTCCGTATTCATTGTCGCAAACAAAGAGGAAAAGTGCGGCACAATTAACTGGTTTAAAACGAGGATGACGAGCACTGTGCCCCAAACAAGCAGTAGTGGGTAACGCAACAACTTTTGTAATTGTTTTGTTGTTTGTTGTCTTTTTAACGCCAACTGCGACGTTTTGAGCAGCCCTTCATCAAGGGTTCCTTGTTGTTCATAGAAGTAAATAAACGACCAAATTTCTTTTGGTAACGCCAGCACTTCAACACTATCATGAAAGGACTGCCCATCTTGAAGTCCCGCTCGAATTGTGGCAATACACGCTTTTAGGCGCGCGGAACTGTGCACAACAAGAAAGGCAAGCGCTGCATCCATCGCATATCCTTGTGATAGTAACCGTCCTAATCGCTCTAAAAATCGAATCGTCTCAAGCATATCTTTCTCTCGCCTTCTCCTCACCTACCTCCCTCCTTTTTTCCGCACAAACTTTGCAACGTCGCATCATCAATTGTACCAATACTCCAAGCCCGCCGCGCAGCATGAGGGATGGTTACCGTCGTATTTGTTGCCTGACTTATGTCCTCTTCTATACATGTCAACCATTCATATAATGCCATTCGTCTGTCCCCATCTTTTAGGGGCACAAGTTTTTGATGGATAATTGCTCGTATTGCTTCCATCCAATCGCACTGGGCAATTTCAAATTGTTCGAGCCTGTGACGCGCCATACGTGCGCTCCCGGTGTGCAACGTCGCCAACACTAAATGTCCTGTTAAGGCTGCTCGAAAAGCAAGCTGGGCCGTCGTTTGGTCACGTATCTCACCAATTACAATGATATCAGGGTCGTGACGCAATACTGCCTTTAATGCCGAAGAAAACGTAATCCCCGCCCGTTCATTCGTCTCTACTTGCACAATACCATCAATTTCATGCTCAACCGGATCTTCAATTGACACAATTGCCCGCTGTTTTTGGGCAAGCAATGCTTTGATGCACGCATACAACGTTGTCGTCTTACCAGAGCCGGTGGCGCCAGTAAAGAGTAATAAACCACTTTCATATGTTAGGAAACTTTTTAGTCGTTTGCTATGGGATTTTAATACTGGAAGTTGATCTAAAGTGTACGAAGCAAATCTGGGGGTGAGCCGAATCGCTAAACTTTCGGCTTTTTTCGCTGGTAAGGTGGAAAGGCGTAGATGGTATGTTTGCTGTTCGTGCGTAAATGTCATCGACGTGCTTTGTGGTTTTCGCCGTTCTCCAATATCCATTCCAGCGGTATACTTAAAGTGGCTAAGCAATCGCGCTGCTTCCATCCAAGGCAAAAGGGTTTCATCGTTCATTTGCCCATGAATCCGGTAAGCAATCCGGTAGCCATCTTCTTGCGGGGTAAAGTGAATATCACTCGCCTGTCTATTTATCGCTTCCTTTATTAACGCCTGACTGGCGCTAAAAACGTCATCCATCTCCATACATCACTCCTCTCATTACAGTACTATTCGCGCACGTCATCTATGTTTCCTGCTTTTTTGACACATTTTATTGTGCTTTCCCGGCACAATTTGATACGATACTTATTACATAACCATTTGAGGAGGTCACATCGTGCAACATGATGCGATAAAAACAGCTCTCTATAAAAATCAACCGGTCTCCTTTTCTACATATCCGCGTGAAAAGTGGCACGCACTATATTTAGCGAGTAAAAAAGATGCGGTTTCCTGCTTGCATTGCGGGGCTCCACTCGACATGCGTTTTCCTATTCATGAAGCGCCAACGTTTGTCCATCCTGACTCAGATATGAGATGTGCTGAGGAAATAGCCGCTTATGAACGCATACAAGCGGCAAAAGAGGAAACTGCGGCGACAACAATCGGATCTTTTTCCCTGCCACAACGCCGAGCAATCTTAACTAACCCTACTCCTTCAAAATGGCGGTCGCCAACAGCCATGACAAAAATGTCAGACTTTAGGCCACCAATCACTGAGCAATCTGTTGCTAGCCATCGTTACCGCAATATACTCGCTGAAAAAAATATTATTGTCGATAACAATCAATGGAGAGCGATTCAACATGTCCACGGCCCTTTGTGTCTACTAGCAGGTGCAGGTAGCGGGAAAACCCGCGTATTAACCAGTCGAGCAGCTTACATGATCGCATGTGCAGACATTTCGCCAAAAGAAATGGTGCTCATCACCTTTACTGCCAAAGCAGCGCAAGAAATGCGCGTCCGCATGCGCACATACCCAGGAGTTGATCCAAAAAGTGTGCAGACACTTGTCATTCGTACCTTTCATAGCTTATTTTATACGATGTTACAACATGCAGCGCCCAATCAGTGGCAGCCAGCAAAGTTGTTACAACCAGAATGGCAAAGGGTGCAACTTTTAAAAGAAGTTGGAAACGAACTCGGATTAACAGACGACTCGTTTGCTTTTGACCAAGCACTTACGCAAATTAGCTACTGGAAAAACCATCTGCTTGCCCCAAATGAAGTGGAACCGTCAGACATATTTGAAGAACGTTGCCGCCACCTTTACGAACGCTACGAACAGACACGCATCACTGCGCAACGATTTGACTTTGATGACATGTTAATTGGTTGTTTGCACTTACTCCAAGATAATGAGTCGCTTTTGCAACGTTACCAACAACGATTTGCTTATATTGCAATAGATGAATTCCAAGACATTAATAAAATCCAGTTTGACATCATTCAATTACTCGCTCAACCTACCCACAACTTATGTGTGGTCGGTGATGACGATCAATCCATCTATGCCTTTCGCGGAAGTGACCCAAATTATATCCAATCCTTCCAAGATATCTATCAAGAAGCAACAACCATTTATTTAACAGAAAACTACCGGTCCTCACACCCCATTATTTCTTGCGCAAATGAAGTCATTGCTAAAAATAGACGTCGAACTAAAAAAACGTTAACGGCCCAGTATACAACGGACATATCTCCACACTTGTTTTATCCTTACAATGAAGAAGAGGAAGCAACAATGATTACGGAAGACATCCAGCAAACACTAAATGACGGTGTGTCACCATTGGAGATTGCAATCATTTACCGGACCAATGTCGCTGCCCGCGCAATCATTGAACGGCTTATGAGTACCGGTATTCCTTTTACAATTGAACAAGACTTTTCCAGTTTTTATGAAAGAAACATGGTCCGTTGCGCCCTCGCCTTTTTACGTATCGGGCAAGATGAAGAAAACATCACTGTACTAAGTGATCTTTTACAAGCATTATTCTTGAAACGTACAACCATCTCAGACATCCATTTATTGCAAACAACACATCAGTGCAGTTCACTCGAAGCGCTCTCATTTTTAGAGAACTTGCCTACCTTCCAGCAAAAAAGGCTGCAAACACTGCCCGAACAATGTCGTTCTCTTCAAGCACTTACACCAACCGCAGCGCTCAACAAAGTTGAACATACACTTGACTTTAAAGACACATTAAAAAAACAAGGGCATGAGGGACATAAAATGGATAAAGGAAGCGATGATTTTCGTCAACTCCAAGTGATCGCCGCCCAATTTGATACAGTACCCGAATTTTTAAGCTATATCGAGCAAATGACCTCGATGCACCGAGAGAAACAACAACTAAACACCCATATAGATGGTGTTCATTTACTCACCATCCATCGCGCAAAAGGGCTTGAGTTTGACCATGTCTATATCCTTGGGGCTGTAGAAAACAGCCTTCCGCACGAATATGCATTAGATGCTTTACGAGGCAGAGATGAAGCACCATTAGAAGAAGAACGCCGTCTCATGTACGTGGCAATGACGCGAGCGAAAACACACCTTACGATTTCTGTGCCAACATACTATCGCAAAAAACGTGTATACCCTTCACGTTTTTTGCGCACTTTTACTGGACGTAGACAATGATCGTTTGTTCATATTTCATTTGTGGACCGTTATATATGCTTGCCCCCCTTCATAATATGAAACGAGGGGGGATAAGCATGCTTGGTGGATTTGAATGGTTACTACTTGCTTTAGCGGTTGGAAGATTTACACGTCTCATGGTGGAAGACGAAATCACCGCACCAATTCGGGAACAGTTTTTAACGTGGAAGGAAGAAGAAGAGGAAGGAGAAACTGTCCTCTATCCACACCCTAAAGGAACTGGGATACAATATTGGATTGGTGCTTTACTTGCTTGTTACTGGTGTTCAAGCATTTGGGCAGCAATTTTCTTATATTTTGGATTTGTGCTGTTCCCAACCATCTTCATTCCCATCATCATCATCTTAAGCGCCGCATGGGTTGCAGCAATCATTGAAACGGGGTTGCGTAAATGGTGACCAGTTATACGTTTGTCATCCATCATAATGGAGGTGGCGGCATTGCCCAATCTATGCGTGCAATGTCGTCTCCTATGATTTTTTGCTATAAACGTGGTGCACAATACATTTTCACTAACCCAACAGGAAAAAAAGAGTACTTGCCCACTATGAAGCGGGTTGCACAAAAGCTGCAAAAATTCCCAATTAAAGGTATTGTTATCCGACATTTGGCCAATATTCCACTCCAAGACTGCCTATGGCTTGTCCAGCAAATCAAATCGCCGCTAACAATTTACTTACATGACTTCTTTGCAATTTGTCCACGTCTCTTTTTCGTGCGAAAAAATGGTGACTATTGTCATATTCCCACGAGTAGCAGCACCTGCGATGCGTGTATACATCCTGATAAAATAAAACAGATGAAAATGATGTTACGTCCTCACACCCCTTCTATCACGAAATGGCGCAACACTTTTTATACTTTATTTAAAAAGGCTACACGAATCATTGCGCCAAGCCACACCGTCAAACAAATTTATGCTTCTTTTTTTCCGGACGTCTCTATAGACGTCGTTCCTAATGTGGTTGCGCTCAAAAGACATTCCCTACCAAAAAAAACGCCACACCTACCATTACGTGTAGCGTTACTCGGTCACTTATTTCGGCATAAAGGGGAGCAACCGGTGAAAGAATTACTTACGTACTTAAAGTCTAACCCTTTGCCTGTTCAATTGTATAGTTATGGACAAGTTGCCCGTGTTTTACGAGCATCGCCTTTGCTTATTCAACGCGGAACATACACAACGGCAAATATAGAAAAAAAATTGCTCGCTGATGAGATTGACATCGTGTGTATTCCCTCTATTTGCCCAGAAGCATTTTCACACACTACCCACGAAGCACTGACACTCGGATACCCTGTCTTGTGCTTCCACCTCGGCGCGCAAGCAGAAACCGTCCTCAAAAAACAGGGAGGATGGGTCGTCAAAACGCACAATGGCAAAGGGCTTTACAAGCAATTGGACTATTTGTGCCAACATCTTGATGAAGTGTCTCTTCTGAAACAACAACTCCAGTTCAATTAACTTTTTGTAATTGAGACACAATATGAGATGCACGGTGGAAAAAGGTATGTGCGCGTCGTACTTCTTCTGCCGCTTTTTTTCTTTTCTCGTCTCTTTTCTTTTTGTTTTCGAGATAAAACCGAACTGCTTGAATACAATTTTTTGTGTCTGTAAATGTCTCAATCTCTTGTTTCGAAAAAAAGCGGGCAATGCCTGGACGATGTTCACTCAATTGAAATCCAGCACAAGCGGCAATCTCAAACGACCTATTGTTGACACTTTTTGCAAAAATCTCTCTACCTCCTTTTTCATAAGGTCTAAATGTATTTAACACCACTTTTGCCCGATGATAACAATGCGCAACATCACGAGGGTGCAACCACCGCGATCGATGTATCACTTTTTTTGGAAGCTGATCAACTCTCCATGGACCAACAACTTCAATTTGAATGCGCAGTGCTGATGCGAGTGATTTTAACAACGTGACACGTTCAGGATAAGGATGGCCGACAAAACACACATCATAAACTTGCTTTTTCTCCTGTGGATAAAACGTATCTTCATCATACCCTAACGGTAAAAATGAGACATTCCCACCGAGTTTTTGATAAAACTTCACAGCACCCTCTTCAACAGTAAAGCCACGTTTTACAACCGGCAAAACGTTAATTGATCGTTCGATATGATAAGGATCTTCTGTAAACCAGACGGCGAGTGGGGGCAAGTCACGTGCTTGTAACGCTTGCCGAAAGTCCTCTGGCAAATGATTACCTAAAAACATAAACAACCAATCCACTTGGTGGGTAGCACACAATTTCTTTAACGCTGCAACCCTCTGAACTGGACACGGTTTCTCTCCAACCACCTTCACACCTACTTGTGCAAACGCACGACAAAGCGCCTGTTCAAAATATGGATATACACGTCGATAGCCCGAGGAAATGAACAACATCTTCATACGCGTGTAAGTGTAACGACGTTCGCTGCTTGTTGTCCTGATGGTAACTCTGAACTGTAAACAAATCCATATACTTGTACCGTGTGTGATATGTTTGTTTTAGTAGGGACTGTAATCTCAAAGTCAGAAAAAACAAGTTCTTCACCTGGAGAGAGTGTGTTCACTGGCGGCCTTAACCAATACTCTCCGGTTTCTTTCGCAATCTTTTCAGCATTCTCTTCTACATAGTGCCAAGCATCCATGACCCCTTCACGAGAAATTTGATAGTCCTTTTTCTTATTTGAATGATCCCTTTTAATCTTTCCCGATAAGTTGGCATCTTCAGCGTGATTAAATGACAAACAAATAATTGGCTCTGTTAAAGGAACCGATCCTTCATTTTTAATAACAAAATGTCCTTTGATTAAAAGTGATTCCTCAGGAAGAGTAGGCATAATAACTGAATACGTAAAAAAAGGATGAATCAGCGGTGTTGTTTGAATAGAGGCATGCTCCTTATTCTCACCTTCATCTATGACTGTAGAATGTTCTGTCAACTCTGCTAGTCGTTCAGTCAATTCGGCTATGGCCCTTTCTCTTTCATGTAATTTTTTTTCCACTTGCTTAAGTAGACGGTCTTGACGGACCATTTCTGAACGAAAGTGTAATAACTGCTGTTTCATTTGAATTACGGATGGATCTAACATACATTGTTCGTGCTGACTCATTGTAACAACCTCCTCATTCATTCGTGTATACATATTCTTATGTAGGACATTTGAAAATAAGAAGAACCGAGCCGTCCCCTAGAAGACGGCTCGGATTATTTAACAGTCCGATGATTGTTTCACACTTGGTTGTGGGCATTGATCACTGCCTGGAAATACAACCGGGCATTGAGGTGGGAACTTGTTATCGCGGCAAACAATGTCTGTAACTGGGAATTCATTTCGTGGTTTGCAATACGCTGCCTCTACTTCAAGTCGAACATCTGCGTATACATGGATGTCTAAGCAGAAGGAGAAAGAAATATCTAATTGTGCAAACGTATCGTCACACACAATTTCAGCGTCACATTGACCAGCAGAGATAAATGCATCAACCAATGTATCTTTTGGTGCGCATAAATAGAACGTCTGGATCGTGGCGAATTCAATCGGATCAGATGTACAAATGACATCACCTGTGCTATCCAAAATGTCAACTTCTAGCAACCCTTTTGCCAACACCTTTACTTTCTCCAAGCAAACCTCTTTGCCATTTGGCAGGCACACATTTACTTGTACCCGACATGCAGGATCGGTGACTTCCCTCGTTAATAAGGATTCTTCTAATACTCTACACCGAGTGGTGTATCCTGGAAAATCCTCAAGAAAATCACACAATGATTCCCCAGGCGTTTCATCACAAGGGAATATATCCGTCAGCTCCGGCTCCCTAAAACTAATTGTAGGTAAGTCGACTTGACGTGTGACCCAGTCAAATACTTTAGGCACGCTGATACACACGCTGTGTTTTTCCTGATCGTGACTCATGGAGGGACCTCCTTTGAATTTTTTAGCGAAAAGCTATCTCTTTCTGAACCTTGTTTCTAGGTGTTCGGACTACTGTATAGTATGACTTTCGCGCCAATATGTGCGGCATTCGCATATTTATTTTTTAAAAACGGACGAAAATAAAGATCAATGCATACATTATGGCATCAAATGAACCATTAGGGGAGAATACAATGACACATAAAAAAGCGTCTACTGATCAATATACCTTTCAATCATTTAAAAAGAACAAAAAAAAGAAGGGGGCTAAACACCAACTCAAGTGTTGCTGTCAAAAAAATAAGCGTGCAAACAAGGCTAGTGACTAGCCTTGTTATTTTAAATCCTGCTAAAAACAATTTATTTGATTCACATTTAAGTCATTCATGAATACAGTAAATTAATGTATAGACACTCGCCTAGTTTTTGGTACACCTATTAGCAGTGCGTAAAGGAGTGAATAAACCTGTGAGAAAACGTATAGCCGTTGTCGGACTAGGTTATGTCGGTTTACCATTAGCCATTTCATTATCTGAACATCACGATCAAGTACTAGGTATCGACATTGACACAAATAAAATAAAGAAATTATCTGAAAGTATTTCTTACTTATCAGATGTCTCAAACGAGGCGATCACATCATTAAAAGGAAGAGGTTTTACTGCCACTTCTTCCTTTAAACGCGTTAAAGAAGTCGACACCATTATTTTATGTGTGCCCACGCCACTCATTATGGACCAGTCTCCTGATTTAAGCTATGTCCAAACAGCAATGAAGTCATTACTTCCGTACATTAAAAAAGGCACACTCATTGTATTAGAAAGTTCAACCTTTCCAGGAACAACTGAGGAAGTCCTCATTCCTTTGTGTGAACAGGAAAATCTTATTGTTGGAGAAGATGTATATATTGCATATTCCCCTGAGCGAATCAATCCAGGTGATTCATCTTATCTTTTTAAAACAATTCCAAAAGTCATAAGCGGTGTGACCCCTCAATGTCTTGAAGAAATTACTCAATTATACACACCTGTTTTTGATCAACTCGTCCCTGTCTCATCGCCAAGAGTCGCAGAAATGACAAAACTATTAGAAAACACACAGCGTTTTATCAATATTTCCTTCATTAATGAAATGGCACGTATTTGTCATGACCTTGATATTGATGTATGGGAAGTTTTAGATGCCGCAAAAACAAAACCCTATGGTTATAGCCACTATGAGCCTGGCCCTGGTATTGGTGGGCATTGCATCCCTGTCGATCCACTTTATTTAAAGTGGAAAGCCAATCAGTCTAATATCCAAACAGACTTCATCGACTTAGCCAAAAGAATTAATGATGCGCAACCATATTACATTGCTTCTCGTGTCCAGTCGTTGTTACACAACATTAATCAAAAGGATGCTTCCGTTCTACTTGTTGGCATTTCTTACAAAAAAGATGTCAATGATTTAAGACAATCTATTGTTCCCCTTATCGCTCGCCAATTACGTTTAAAAGGAATGAGCGTCTCTTTTCATGATCCTTACATCGAACATATGACGATTGATCAAGAAACGCTTACGTCTATCCCACTAACACCTGAAACACTTGCTCGTCACACACTTGTACTCATTACCGCTGATCATTCTTGTCTTGACTACAATATAATTACCGAACATAGCAACATGTTATTTGACACACGTAACTGTCCAATTGCTTCAGAGAAACCGATAGAGCGATTGTAAAACAGTTCCCACAAAAAACCGTTGCTGTAAAATCACGCAACGGTTTTTTCCTTATTCTCTTAACGTGAACGGCTTTTTACACTATGAGAAAACCAATCCTCTTCACCTGAATGTTTTAAGTTATGCTCCTTTTTTTCTTCTAAATCTGTTTCCCTCTCTTGGTGAGAAACGAAAAAATTACTTTCGGCACTTTCTTTACGATGTAAACTTTCCTCCGGCTGCTCCTGCACAAAATGCTGACCAACAATTACTGGTTCTTCATTGATTTGTTTTTCCTCCTCAATTAATGAAATGCGTTGTTTCAATTGCTCATTTTCCTTCTTTAATTGATCAATCATATCATAGTGGTATTCATTTTTATAACGTGCCAACTCTCGTTTCAAGCGATTATTTTCTGACTGTACGTGAATCAACCGTTGCTGTAACTGTATGCCTGTCAATCGTAATGGTCGTAAAGATTCTTCACTCATTCCTTCACACCCTTTCTAAAAAACGTTCCTATTGCATATGTATGAATACAATTAGTAAAA
This sequence comes from Bacillus sp. FSL W7-1360, assembly GCF_038592975.1. Taxonomy (NCBI): domain Bacteria; kingdom Bacillati; phylum Bacillota; class Bacilli; order Caryophanales; family Bacillaceae; genus Bacillus; species Bacillus sp. FSL W7-1360. The sequence continues at coordinate 1,668,467 of NZ_CP151950.1, forward strand.
ATGACGGAATCGCATGTTGATCTATTTTTTATTATCATACAAGCAAGATAAATGAAATGGTGCATATGATTGAATAACCGCCTATAGAAAGAAGGGAATCCAATGTCTCAAGCAAGCATGCCCAATTTCACACCAACGATTACCATTGATCGTGATGCTGTCGTAAATTTGTTGTTAGCCTCCATTGCCATGGAAGAAATGGGGCTCGCCCATATCATTAATGCGGAAGGTGAGAAAATCCAATATGTACTTGGTACACTACCAGGTATTACTGGGCCTCCTGCCACTGTAGAACAAATTATAGAGATTAATGAAAGTGTAGCATCCATGCTAGACGCCATCTTTAAAAAAGAAATGATTTTAGAATCTAAACTAAAGAATGTCGTTAAAATATTAGATCTTCCTGTACCAACTGGACCACCTAATGGCGGATAATGCTTATCATTGCAGGATTTCTGAGACTGATAAAAAAAAGACGTGCTGCCATTACCAGTGCACGCCTTTTTCTTTGTATCAGTCTTATTTCTTATGATAAGGACAAAATGTTATACCCACCGTCCACATGAATAACTTCGCCAGTGATCCCTCGAGCCAAATCACTCGCTAAAAACAGCGCTGTGTCTCCCACTTCTTCTTGTGTTGTCGTTTTCCGTAGAGGCGCTTTTTCTTCAATCTCTTTTAAGACATCGTTAAAGCCGCTAATTCCTTTAGCCGCAAGCGTCCGAATTGGACCTGCAGAAATGGCATTGACACGAATTCCATCCTTCCCTAAATCGTTGGCCAAATACTTCACACTCGCATCCAGTGCAGCCTTGGCGACACCCATCACATTATAATTACGCACAACACGCTCCCCACCAAGATAGGTTAATGTTGTCATGCTGCCGCCCTCTGTCATGAGTGGTCGCGCAGCTTTTGCTACAGCTGTAAAAGAATAGGCACTTACATTTTGGGCCAGTAAATAACCTTCACGGGTCACGTTTAAGTATTCGCCTTCTAATTCTTCTTTATTTGCAAATGCAATACAGTGAACAAGGCCATGTATTGTACCCACAGCCTCTTTCATATGTGCAAATGCCTGTTCAATTTGCTCATCGTTCGTAATATCGCACGGGAATACATGATGCGCTCCAGGCAACGTCTCTGAAAGGGTTCGAACATTTTCCCCTAACCGCTCTCCTGCATACGTAAAAATCAAGTTCGCCCCTGCTCCAGCTAGCGCTTGCGCAATGCCCCATGCAATACTACGCTTATTTGCTACGCCCATCACAACATATGTGCGGTCTGATAAATTTAATTGTCTCATTTTTTGTCCCTCCACATGAATATATTTAATTTTTTTAACCGTTCATCCAACACTACTCACAAGTGCAGGCCATCCCCTTCATATAAGGAAACCATGAAAAAGGCAACGCAAGTTGAAAAGATAACCACTCTCCAGAAAAAGGGTGTTTAAACGCAAGTTTGTGACAATGCAACGCTTGATGAGCAAAAGTAGCTGGCTGTCCCCCGTATAGTTCGTCCCCCACTAAAGGATACCCTATATATGCTAAGTGCACACGGATTTGATGTGTTCTCCCAGTCTCAAGTTGCAGCTCGATTAAGCTATAATCTGGAGAAGATGCCCCTGTCTTCACATGCGTTCGTGCGCACTTCCCATCTGCACGTACTTCACGCGTGATGATGCTCGTATCTTGCCGACCAATTGGTGCATCAATGACATCCAGTGTAGGGGGCAATTGGCCTTGAATCAGTGCTTGGTAACACCGCTTTAATTGCCCTTGCTTTTGTAACTGAGACATCCGTTCATGTGCATAACCATGTTTTGCGATAAGCAACAGACCACTTGTACCTTTATCTAAACGATTGACCGCATGAAACGTTGCCTGAATTTGATGTTCCTGATAATAATGTAACACTGCTTGCGCCAATGACCCATACGGGTGTTCCCTAGAGGGAATCGTTGACATGCCTGCCTTTTTTTCTGCCACAAGTATATGGTCATCTTCAAAATGAATCATAAACGGGGTAGGTTCTGGTTGAAGCGTTGGATACTCCGGGGGTAGCACCATCCGTACTGTGTCACCAGGCTGCAATAAATGACGCACTGTCACCTCTTGTCCGTTCACTTCCAGTTGACCACCTTTAAATTTCACTGCCGCCAACAGTCGCTTAGAGACTGACTTTTTCTCTCGTAAAAACGTTCGCAAAAGCATGGGCGCTTCTTCTTTTTGCACAACCCAGGACATCGCATTAGTCACTAATAAACGACTCCTTCACACGTTTCCAAAATGGGAATGGACGAAAACGAGCAAAACGGACTTTTTCCTCCGCAACACGACACTGGATCGTCTCAACTTTTTCCTGATGAACAGGCAATGTGAAGTGATCGATCGTTACTTGTGCCTTTTCTCCATTGATTAACTTAAGTAGACAAGTATGGTGCTGTGGCAATACAAGTGGAGAACCTAACGTCCGATACACGCGATTGTTAATGGAGGCCATCTCTGACAACTGAATAGATGCAAGCGACGGGTGAAGAATCGCTCCTCCTAATGCTTTATTATAAGCTGTACTCCCTGAAGGGGTCGACATACAGAGTCCGTCACCACGAAACGTTTCAAAGGTCTCTCCTTTAATTTCTACATGGCACACAAGAGAACCTTCCATACTCTTGACTGTACATTCATTGACGGCTAAATAACGCGCTGGTTCTCTATTATTAGCATAACGAATCACAACTTCAAGCAACGGATACGCGATGACTTGATACGGCGTTTTAATAATGTGTGTCAAAAGTGCATCCACTTCACTTGGTGACCAATCTGCATAAAAACCTAAGTGGCCTGTATGTATGCCTACAAAAGCCGTTTGATCTAATCGATCATTATAGTCATGAAACGCTTGTAAAAACGTGCCGTCCCCACCAACCGTAATGACCATATCAGGCGATCGCGTGTCTTTTATTAATTCAGCTTGACATAGCCGGTTTTCGATTACCTGCTGCAATTCATTTGATAATGTGTCTCCGCGAGAAGCAACAATAAATTTCAAACATACCCTCCTCTCTGCTAGTTACCAAGTCGGCTTTGTTCCTCTTTTGTCGTTAACGTACGTTGTGCCTCACGCACTTCATCACGAATAATAGACATCTCCTCATCCAATCGAAACGCCGCTTCTGATGCACGTTGCAATCGAATATTAATATCTTCAGGGATTTCCCCGCTATACTTGTAGCGGAGTGAATGTTCAATTGTTGCCCAAAAGTTCATTGACAGCGTCCGGACTTGTAACTCAACAAGAATTCGTTCCTCTCCTTCAATTGTTTGCACTGGATAGCGCAATACTAAGTGATAGGAGCGATAACCACTAGGCTTTTTCTGTTGAATGTAATTACGCTCAGAAATAATCTCAAAGTCTTTTCTCGAACGAACGAGTTGTAGTACCGTATCAATGTCTTCCACGAATTGCGTGACAATCCGCACACCAGCAACATCTTGCATCTTCTCCGCCAACTCATTTAATGCAATTTTTTTTCGCATGGCTTTATTTAATATACTTGATACAGGCTTCACACGGCCAGTCACAAATTCAATCGGTGTATGCTTTGACGTTTGCTCATATTGTTCTCGTATTCCTTTAAATTTCACTTTTAGCTCGTCCACTGCTTGTTGGTACGGCGTTAAAAACGAGTGCCAATTCATCGAGTCACCTACTGTCGCTCTGGAAGCATCTATGTATTATGTTGTTTCTTGAAAAAATATGCACCGGACTGCTTGCTCAAAATCCGCTCCATAGTTGCTATTACCAGAAATGTTTTCTAGAAGGAATGCCATCTCTTCATTTAATCCCGTTAATTGCAGTATTGTTTCCTTGTCTAATTGCACATACAGTGACATTTCTTTCTCATAAGCATCTTTTAATTGTGCCCATGTATCTTCTTCAAAACGAAGCACATGGTACATTTCCTCTGCCTCTAACATATATAGAAAAGCAAAACCATGAGAATCAACAAGCACATGATCTTTTGCTTGAAGTAAATGAACAGGTAGAGATCGCATTGGAGAAGCTAATATTGCGGTCGCCACACCATCCTCATAGTTCGTTTGAATCGATGCTACTTTCCATTGCTCTATCACTTCATCGTCCTCCCAAACATGATCCACTTAACTGCCTCTATTTTACCACAACTGTTATACAAATGCTGCACATCCTTTGCACAAACCACACTTTCGCCGTATAATAACGGACAGAGCATGAATAAAAGGAGCACAAAAATGACAAAAGAAGTTGAATTTGAAGCGAAGTCCCTCGTAAAAAAGCAAACATTTATACGTCTGCAACAATTATTCCCCACTTACACCGCGATTTCACAAGAAAATACTTACTATGATACAGAGACACTCACGCTTAAACAGCATGGGGCTGCACTTCGTGTACGAACAAAAGAGACGGACACCGTACTTACATTCAAACAACCGTTTCAGGATGGGCTATTAGAAACACACCAACCGTTCACACCCGATATGTCTGCGCTCCTACAATCTGGTGAAATCCCAGAGGGACCTGTTAAGATTGCCGTCACCTCGTTAGTAGGTTCTCCCATAAATGTGACACCCCTTGGTCATATACGTACCGAGAGAAGAGTCATTTCTTATGAAAATGGGTTGCTCTGTCTTGATCATAGCTTTTATTTACAAACAGAGGATTACGAAGTGGAATTTGAAGGCTCTTCCATGACACATGCGCAAGAAGTTTTAAACAATCTTCTCGACAAAGTCGGTACACAACCAATTCCAACCGTGAGTAAGATTGGGCGTCTTTTTCACTCCTACCAGTCACGCAATGACATACCTTAAGATCGATCAGCAAAGTTGCTGTCTTCGTAAGCGATTGATAAAATGGAATAAGTAGCACAAAACTATGCCATTCATATGCACCACAATAAGGAGAGACGGTTCATGACGAACAATCGAAATAAGCCCGTTCCTGAACAACAACAAAGCGCCTTTGACGCACTTGGAGGAGAAGAGGTTCTCTCTCGTCTTGTCGATACCTTTTATCAACATATATCATCTCATGAAGAAGTACGACATTTATTCCCGACAGACTTAACAGAAACAGCAGCGAAACAAAAAAAATTTTTAACTCAATTTCTTGGGGGTCCCCCCCTTTACACAGAGACATTCGGACATCCTCGACTCCGAGCACGCCACATGCCTTTTATCATCACGCCTGTCCAAGCAGAAGCATGGCTTTCATGTATGGCACATGCCATGGATGACATCGGACTCTCGGGTCCTTTACGCGAGCACATGATGCATCGTTTCACTTTGACTGCACACCATATGATTAACCATCCAACACCATGATGATGAAAAGGAAGGAGTTGACCAATGAACATCAAGCATTACTCACACAATACGTGCGATGAACAACTTGGTGTCTGCGGCATTACATCCAACGATCGTATCCTGACAACAAAAAAACCAATTGAAATTTATACCTTTATTGATCCTCTCTGTTCACAATGTTGGTCAATGGAACCGATCTTAAAAAAGTTGCGGGTAGAATATGGTCACTACTTGAAAATTCGTATTCTAGTAGCAGGGAAATTAACAACTTGGAATAGCCGTGGCTCGCGTAACGCTCATTTAAATACCATTACAATTGAACGTCAGCATAGTATGTCTTCTGCTGGTAACATTCCTATACAAGATATGGACCTCGAACCATTTAAAGTGTCACTCGCAATTAAAGCAGCCGAGCTACAGGGACCTAGGGCAGGTCATGCTTTTTTACGTAAATTACGGGAAGCATTATTTTTAAAACAACGATGCATTACTGACCAAACAGTTTTAATTACCTGCGCAAAAGAGGCTTCGCTTGATGTTGATGCCTTCCTCACTGATTTAACCAGCACGAGCGCCGTAAAAGCATTACAGTGCGACTTGCAAACAACCCGTGAAATGGGCGTCGAAACTGTGCCTACGTTTGTTTTTTTTAATGGACATACAGAAGAGGCTGGTATTAAAATATCTGGTGAGTATCCTTTTTCGGTTTACGTACAAGTGTTAGCAGACATGCTTGGATTTACACCTCGGAAATCGAACTCGCTGTCATTAGAAATTTTCTTACAACAGTTTGATTTTGTTGCTACGCTTGAAGTAGCCGTTGTATTGGATCTTAGCCTGGATGAAGCCGAGCGGCAGCTCAAAATGCTTCTTTTACAACAAAAAATTGAAGCTGTTCCTTTTAGGTATGGCACCTTTTGGCGCTGGATTCGATAGCGCTACTCTCATCAAACACAAAGAGGCTGTCCCAAGTCATCAACCACTTGGAACAGCCTCTTTTTATCGAAGAAGAAAATGTGAATTGCAATTAACCATATTTTAACGGAAAACCTCCGCCTTGGCAACTCCTTTTTTCTATTTCCCGATTTCCTATCCCTTTTCGCTCCTACCGCCACCGCCTCTCTCTTTTGTATACCCATCTTTTTTGCTACTTTTTCCTCCTTCCAACATAGCTGTTGAAGTGCGGTTTACAAATAGACTTTCCCAATATTTTATATGATGGCGTTCTGTTTCTTCTGTCCATTCACTATGTGGAGGGGAACAACAAACGAAGGTACTTGCAGAGCGCGGTAATAGTGAAGAAAATACACATAGTAACTGTAAATATTCACTCACAATTCGTTCTATCACATCGCGTCGACGGCAATAGGGTACAATCGCATGTGGAAAAGTAGCAAATAGGCGCTTCAAGAAAGAACAGGCTTGATCAAATAAAATGACACCATTTTGTTGCGTCGCTACAAAGGAGAACAAAAAATGAGTTTGCCAAATATCACAAGGGATTTGGATATAACATTGGGAAGGTAGTGGCCAACCGGCCTCAAGTGGGGGAGTATGACAATGATAAGAAGATAAATATGATAAAAAAGTTCGATATTGATAACGATAAACTGGGCTCTTCCTTCTTTTCTGTCGATAGGATAGTATTGATGCTTCATAAGATGGCACCATTGGTGGTGGATGAGACAATTGGGAAAGCGTCACTTCTGATGATGGAAACAATGTATACGTAGCAAAACATGAGGAAACATCCAGGGGAATGACATGACGAAGAAAACAAAATGTGTCTGACTGCGGGTCAAAATAAACGAAATAGCGCTCGTAATGTCTGTTTTGTGACATATACCATTCAAATAATCGAAATCGAAACAATTGTGTCATTCGTCGGCGTACACGTGCACCCGATAAAATCCACATATCATTCATACGCTGAGCACGATAAGCTTTTGTTCTTTTCATTGTCTGATCGACGGTCATCTCTGCACATTGATATTCAATCACAACTTGTCGTTCACCGCATATATATAAATCTGGCCTTTGTCGGCTTTCAGGAATCCAGTATTCCAATGAGACTTGTTCTCCTTGCGACTGCAACCAACGAAATAATTTTTCTTTTCCCAAACGATGGACATCTGTCTCTCCATGCCGAGCGGCAGGACAACGTGCTCGTGACTTATGAGAAAAATGCCACCTTTTCTTCTTCCCAAGTTTGATTAACACTTCTTCTTGACAAACAGGACAGAAAAAACGTTCATGTCGTTTACGCTCGCGCCACTCCATTTCTGTAAGCGCTTCCAAAAAATGACGTTTTACTCCATCTTGGTTTACTGCCTGCAGCATTTCTACACCTCTTCCATACAGAAATCTCGTGCGTTCAGCTCGCACACCTGCACATCATTTACATACAGATGTGCGACTTCACAACATCATGCGCTAATCTTTCAACTGTTACTCATTACTAAAAAAAGTGCGCCGTACTTTTGCCAAAGCTTCTGACGGAATAATTTTCTTTCCATACTCCTGTAAACGGTGAATGGTCAACACGGACTCATATCCATATTCAAGCATCCGGCTAAGAAGGTTATCTTGCTCCTCTTCATTCATGACCTCATTGCTGAAGTAAACGTATAAGTAATACCGATCGTCATAATGGTACAGCTCATTCATCACTTCATTTGCAGAAACTGTGTGGCTTAACGAAATAACGTCTTCAATATCGACAAAACCGATGACAATTTCCAACGTATCTACGTCTTCTAAAGGCAGGCTTTGGGCTTCTTCTATATCGTCTGACTGTCTTTTTTCTTCAAGTAAATCCTCATTTAGGGGGATTTCAAGCTTCACGTTCCCATTTGAGACTTGACCACGTGTAACAATAATTTCAAGCCCTTGATCCAACGCTTGAACTTGAATCCATAGGGGGCCATCAAGCTCAAACTCATCATGGTGTGTCGCCTCACGCATCATGTCATAAAAAAGTTCTTCTCCGCGTTCACGATTATACCAAATCTCGTCTCGCTCAAAACCACGTGCTTCTATATCCTTATACGTAATGAAGAACTTAATCGTTGAATCATTGACTCGCTCGATTTCCATACTCGTTTCCCCCCTATTCTTAATTACATGTACGCGTTTCAAGCTCAGTTTAATCTGTCTGTAATTCCTTATTTTCTCTCAGTTTATCTCCGTTGTCAAGATGTTTTACCTATGTCACACAAAATAGTCAGAAGGTTCTGTCCCGAAGCGCCTGCAAATGTTTTTTACTTGGAGCGAACAACCGAATGTAAAAAACCTCTACAGGTGCTTCGGCCACCTATAGAAGGGTCGATTAATTAATTTACAAGGCGTTGCGCCTCTTTTAGTTGGAACGTTCTCACTTTCCGAGGCAAAAACCGGCGAATTTCTGCATCGTTGTACCCTACTTGTAAACGCTTCTCATCAAAAATGATGGGGCGTCGCAATAAGCCTGGGTTTTCACTAATAATGGTAAATAACTTTTGTATTGGCAAAGACTCAAATTCAACCTCTAAATCTTGAAATACTTTTGAACGTGTAGAAATAATCTCATCAGTGCCGTCCTCTGTCATACGAACTACTTGTTTTACTTCTTCTACAGACAAAGGAGACATGAAAATATTTCGCTCTTCGAAAGGAATATCATGTTCTTCTAACCAAGCTTTTGCTTTTCGACACGATGTGCAGCTAGGGGATGTTAGCAATGTGACCATATACCGAAACCTCTCCTTCATCAATCTTAATTTCTCTACTTTTTCTACCGATTGTTTACGTTATCACACCTTCTATTATACAAGGTTGCATAATCGCTGTATAGTGCAATGCGGTTAAAATTAGACAAATATCAGATAAAAAATGTGTGAGAGTATGTTTCTGTAGCGAACATTGCGACACCCCACATACTTGATACATCTCTATTTAAGCACTCACCTTATAAGACTGTGGACGCGGATATACGTGACCACGGCGCTTTTTCCAATGCTCCAATCGTTTTTTAAATACGTCCTTTAAATAACCCCGTCGTTTCTGCTTCAATTTATCTTTTTGCTTCAATAGCTCCACCACCCTTATAAGAAAATGTCTACGATTTTTGCGACTGATTATGATTTAATGTCAACACTTCATCTACCTCTTCGTAAGATTCACCATATAAATGCTCATCCTTATATGTGTGAATCATTTCGTACGTATGGCACATCTTTTCATAAATACTATGCTCATCTTCATCATCTGGTGTCCAATATAAAATCTCCAGCTCTGTTACTTTATTCGTGGCAAGAGAACGACGACGATACCCTATAGACTTCGCATGCTTAAACCCTTCTCGATTATAAAAACGCTGCCGTTTTTTTGTATCTGTATCTTTATAATCAATCGGTTCAACTTCGAGTATAATCGGCTTTCCCTTGCGCTTCAGCTTCATGAGCAAGTTTTTCCCCATGCCCTCTCCTCTTGCTTCGCGAGATACAAACAAATAGTCAACAAAAACAAAGTCCTCTGTTTCGACATACATCAATACATGTTTTGGACTTTCATCTTTGTGATAGATGTCACCTTTCTCCTTTAACAACAACTTCATATGTTCTTCTGACTTCATTTCTTCAATTGGAAAATATTCCGCTAGCTTTTCATACCATGTTGACACGCTTCATCCTCCATTCATTTTTTAAACACTTACCATTAACATTTGTAATAGGGAAAGAAAAATACGCTACTTTGGATTATCATAATGAACACCTGTTGTATAGTTATTGCCTGCATTCCACAGCAAGAACTCCTCGATGTCATTATCATACAGTGCTTTTATTTGCGCTTCAACTTCTTTGACACCGTAAGGAATATAATTACCTTCCCCTAAATAACTAGCAGTAAAGTCCTGAATCCATGGTCTTGATGTCGGTTTGTTTTCCTTCAGCTGATTTAATAATGCCGTTTCCACCTTAGCATATGCATCAGTCAACTCGTATGGGTATAAATCGGGCTTATCTAAGCCAAAATGAGCCGTCCAATGACTCGGATAAATCATTGCAGAAATGATATCTACATTTTCAGCAATCCGGAGAAAGTTTTGTCCGATCCCTGGGGTATCTACGACAGTTGCCGCGTAGCCGAAAATATCAACCGATACATCCACGTTGTAGGCAGATAACGCCTCTCGTGCATAAGCGACAAAGTCAGTGACAGCTGTTACACGTCGCTGAACATGACTGTCATCCCCCTCTCCATATTTGCCCGTATCATATTTCAGCTGTTCATCACGATGCTCAAAACCTTCGGGAAAACGAACGTAATCAAATTGGATTTCACGAAACCCCATTTTTGCTGCTTCTTCAGCAATCGCAACGTTGTAGCGCCAAACCTCCTCTAAAAATGGATTGACAAATGCTTCGCCGCGACTGTTTGCCCAAACATCCTTGCCGTCCTTAAAGGAAAGATCTGGACGTTTTTCTGCTAAAACAGTGTCTTTAAACACAACAATCCGCGCAATTGGATAAATCTCTTTTTCTTCCAGCACTTTCATCAATTTTTTTGGATCTTTAATATAAGGCTTAGCAATATCATAAAAAGGCGAATGCTCATCAGGTTGATACGTTACATGACCAAAATCATCTTTTACATCAATGACCATTGCGTTTAATCCTGTGTTTTCAACCAGTTCAACCATTGAGGAAAAACGCGTTCCACCTGCTGAAGGGCCACTTACGTAAATCCCACGTACCCCCTCTTTCGGGTAAGAAAATTGGACGTCTGTTTGATGAAGAAAGCGCGTTGTCCCAATTGGCACGTCAAATGACATTTCCCCTAACTGTTTTTGGGGGTGCATCAAGAGTGATTTCCCTGAATTTACTTGTATATTGCTTGCCAACAATATGAGACCCAATCCCACAACTGTGCACGCAGCGATCAAATACTTCCGGGTTACTTGCACTTTTTCCTCTCCTTTCGTCCATTTCGCCAATTGATGATAGCCTTTACAAAAATTATACCGCTCATACCACATTTTTTCCACTGATCTGATTCCGTTCACAGGATTTCCTTTGAGTTTTTTAGCGAATACACGTATGATAGAAGAGGAGTGACACGGGTTATTGGCGTATATACTGCCAACTTCCCAAACGGAGGTTTTTCAAATGCATATTCATTTACGTTCCTTTATGGATCAGTTAAGAGAAGAAAAAGAGATCGTTGAAGTAACAACTGAAGTCGACCCATACTTGGAAATCCCAGAAATTCATCGACGAATCATTGAGGAACAAGGCCCTGCACTTTTCTTTACCAATGTCAAAGGAAGCCAGTTCCCTGTTGTGACCAATTTGTTTGGTACAATTCGCCGTGTAAATATGGCGTTTGGTCCAAAACCTGAAACTTTTGTTCAGCAAGCAACAAGTGCACTTGATCGACTCATGCCACCTAGCATCTCTTCATTATGGCAAGAGCGACACTTATTTCGCAATGTCCTCAACCTCGGCACAAAAAACATTTCTGTAAACAAAGCGCCAGTAACCGCGGTACACACCACAGATGTTGACATGAACATCTTACCCGCTTTAACTGGTTGGAAAGATGATAGCGGTCCTTTTGTGACATTACCGCTCGTCTATACAGAGCACCCAGACAAAAATGAGCATAACCTCGGTATGTACCGTATTGAATTACGCGAAAAGAATCGTACCGGTATGCACTGGCAAATTCATAAAGGCGGCGGATTTCACCATTACGCCGCTGAACAACGGAATGAAGCTTTGCCAACAAGTTTATTTATTGGCGGACCTCCTGCATTAATGATATCAGCAATTGCCCCGCTTCCTGAAGCGGTACCTGAACTAATGTTTACTTCTTTACTTATGGGAGAAAAGCTCACAACTGCCAAAGTGGATCACCATCCGCATCCACTTATTGCAGAGGCAGAATTTGCCTTTACTGGTGTCGTCCCCCCTCATGTACGCGAACCTGAGGGACCATTTGGTGATCATTATGGGTATTATTCTTTACAACACGATTTCCCAGTGTTTGATGTTCAGCACATGTGGCGACGTAAAGACGCCATTTACCCTGCGACTGTCGTTGGGAAACCATATCAGGAAGATTATTACATTGCCGAGTACTTGCAGCGTTTAATCAAGCCGCTATACCCACTCGTCATGAGCGGTGTCAAAGATTTACAAGCTTATGGTGAGACAGGTGTCCACTCTCTTACTGGCGCGATTGTACGTGACTCTTATTATAAAGAAGGTTTAACACACGCCATTCGTATTCTAGGAGAAGGACAACTTTCATTAACAAAATTCCTGATGGTCACAAACAAAACGGTTAATCTCAATCACTTTAGTGAATTGTTAGAAGCAGTCCTTGAGCGATTTAAACCAGAACGTGACCTGCTAATTTTAACGGATACATCCATGGACACACTTGACTACACTGGTCGCCGATTCAACGCCGGTAGTAAAGCCATTATGACTGGACTCGGAGAACCCATTCGGTCACTGACACATACGTATACAGGGGGTCATGTCGACGGTGCCATTGATATTAAACCCTACTGTGGCGGCTGTCTCGTCGTTGCAGGCCCAAGTTACACAAACCATGAAGACTATGGGGCTTGGCTTAAAGACCATGCACAGGGAGCCTTTAAAGACTGGCAGCTCGTTTTTATTGTTGATGATGCCAACATCTCCTACACACAAAAATTATTTCTATGGACGACCTTTACAAGGTTCGATCCGGCACACGATGTCTATGCGAAAGCGGATATTGTCCACAATAATATTCGATACAAAGGTCCAATCATTATTGATGCTCGGATGAAACCTTTTTATCCTGATGAAGTTGTTGTCGATGACAAAACAGCACGTACTGTCGATGAAAAATGGTCCAGTTATTTCCCGAAAGGATATGTATAAAAACAACAAGGATGGCACGAGTGCCATCCTTGTTGTTTTATACTGATACAGGCAAAACATATCGAATAATTAGTAAGAAGTGACAAACAGAACCAGCCACGACAAACATATGCCATATCGCATGATGATATAGAAACCAACGCCACATATAGAAAATCGTACCCAGTGAATAGACAATGCCGCCACTTACTAATAACCATAATCCTACAGATGGCAGTGACTCCCGAATAGGACCAAAAGCAAATATAGCAAGCCACCCCATGAGTAAATAAAACAACGTCGACAAAATGATAAAACGTTTGGCAAACCATACTTTAAATACAACCCCGATAACTGCTAGCCCCCACACAATGGCAAACAACGTCCATCCTAATGCGCCACCAACAACAACGAGTAAGATCGGTGTATACGTTCCTGCAATAAATAAGTAGATGGCAGCATGATCGAAAATCTCAAACACGTCTTTTGCTTTTCCAGGCCTTAAGCTATGCACCATTGTAGAGGAAATATACAGAAGAAGCATCGTTACCCCATAAATGGTGAAACTAACGATATGCCAGCCCGTTCCATACAAACTTGACTGAATGACGAGCAATGTCAATGCTACAACACTAAACAATGCACCAATCCCGTGTGTAATCGCATTGGCCACTTCTTCACCTTTGGAAAAAACATGTGTTAAACCCAAAAGATATCCCTCCTTTACAAACGTATGCCTTTATTATATCATAGATAGTTAAAAAATAAGCACACATCGCTGTAGAAAAGGAGAGACGTGTGATGCGAGACGTGAAACTACTTGACATCTATCACCATCATATTGCGCAAAAATATATTCAACGATCGGGTATGGCTCACGCAATTCGTTGTGCCTCTCTCGCCTTTGCATTCGCGAATAAAAAAAATGTCTGCCCAGATTTGGCTACAAAAGCCGCTTTTTTGCACGATATCGGACATTATACTTGGTACAGAAACGGTAAGTGGGACTTTTCCCTTTATCGTGCCTATGATATTCACGCCATTAAAGGTGCTGAACGTGCACACAAATTACTCATTCGCCTTGGCGAACACCCGAAGAAAGCAAAAGAAATTGCACTAGCTGTTTTACTTCATACTGACTCGTATTTACCTGGAAGTACATTACAACTGACCCCCTTACAGCAAGTTGTCGCAGAAGCCGATGCAGCTGATGAAGCACCTGGTGGAAAACATCATTATGACAAAGTCAATGATGCAACTGCCCGTCAATTGTTACAGGAATTAGATACGAAAGTCGACACCTTATTAACATAACACATGTTTAAAAAGAAACCCACTGATCGATCATTTGTGGTGATAATGCTCCAGTAATTCTATCTTCAATGATCCCATCTCTACCAATGACAATGGTCGTTGGTATGCCAACAATTTGATATAACTGCTGTATGTCTCCTCGCTCATCTAATACGGGGTCAAATGTTGCCTCAAAGTGATTTAAAAAGGCTGATAGGTCCGACTGCCTGTCCCCTTCATGTGTTAAATTTACAGCTAAAAACGTATCTCCCTGTGCGCGTAACTGTTCATGAAGTCGCACAATGAATGGCATTTCTTCTTGACACGGATAACACCACGTCGCAAAAAAATGAATGATTGTATTTCCTGGCCGAGGTAGGTAGCCATCTTGCGTACCTGATAATGTTTTAAGTGTAAAAGATGGCGCAATATTGCCAACATGCACCCCTTCCGCCCGTTCCTTCACAATCGCTTCAACATCATAAGGAGAAACCTGTTCCGCCTGAAAATACACCCAACCTACAACGCCAATCGCTACAAATGTGGCGACACGACCAAAGGTTTTCAACAGTTTCATCCCTATTTCTCCTTTCCCAAGCTCTCCCTATTCCTTTATGCTCATTGAAGCTTTTTTATGAATGTACAACAAAAAAGCGCGCCCACAGCCTATCGACAGGCTATAGTGCGCAGCTTTTCGTGCAGTACACATGTTATTTAATAACCGTTTGTCTTCTTCCATACCTTACCTACAAAAAATGACAAACCGAGCGGCCTACAAGTAAAACGACTGTGAGAACTTGCATGATTAAATATGCAAGAGAATCCATATTTCCCATTTCACACGTGCCTCCTTCGTCAACTACTCATGTTCATTATAGAGGCTACATCAATGATTGTAAACACTCCTTTACTTTACCCTCTCTGGGTGTTCAAGTTCCCATAATTTTTCAAAGAAAGGTTGTCCTTTTACCATGGCCTCACACAATTCATAATGAGACTCGCTCCATCCTTTACGTACACCAGAAATTAAGTAATCCCATAATTCTTCCCTTTCCTTATGTTGCAGCACTTTATAAGCAACAGGGCACCACTCCGTACACCAATACTTTAATTCTGCATCAGTGCCTGCCGATTGCAGTTGGTCAAGCACCATATATAACAACTGTTTCAACTGACGCTCTTTACGCGTCAACCCTTTCAGATCAGCTGGATTAGGGGAAAGGAGATGATATTCTTTTTCTGGTACTACCGAATCAAGTGTGTAAAAAACCACTTCTTGGTCTTTTAACGTCTCGTATACGAGCTGCTCTTGACGTGGCGTTAAACGACTTTTACGAATGGGCGTTTTATAACCCATTGTATCCACCGCTATAATCCGGTACCCATCAGAAATAATAAAGCAGTAATCAAGCTCAATGCGTGACATGTTTTTCCGTAAATAACTCTTTTGATACACATCCTCCAATAAAGCTTCCGGGAGTTCCAATAAATGGTTTTCAATATAATCGACAAGTGCTTCATCCCCACGTAATAATACAACTTGATCAAGCACTTCCACCCTGTCTTCACTACGCCATTCGTGAAAATGACATACGTTATATCCGTTCTCTTCCCCTTCAAACCAATTTACCCATACATCTCTCATCATCACCATTAACAAGTGCCTCCTTGCATGTTCACTCTTTGGACTCAGTATGACCATGGAGCACCTTTCTTAAACTACTTCTTAAGATGATTTCACATACGCACCAATTGTGCCCATGTGCATAAAGTATAGCAACCCCTCAAAGTAGGTGATCACTCCGATGAATGTACCATCTGGCATATCCGTCGTCATTCTTATTGTCGTGACACTATTTGTCGTTTTTAGCTTTTTGTTTGACTTATTCCCTGATCCTGGGGCTGATACCATCCCGCCAAGCCCATTGGTTGTCTTCAATTCGTAGAGGGAGGGTTCGTATGTGGAACGATGCCTCAAACAAACAGGGACAATCATATACTGGTCAACAAAATCCATTTGGTTCAAAAAAGCAGTCAAAAATTACACCGACTGAAATTGCTATCGTCACAGCATTATTAACAAATGCCCTATCTGTGCAATCAATTTTAATTGATCGTGAGCAAACAGTTCAGGTGTTATTAGAAGGCTCATTAAAAAACCAGCAGGAGCTCGCAAGGTTGATGGAGCAAATGAAAGACATTCCTGTTGGTGATTTGTTTTCCTCCATGCTTTACCGAAAGTAACGTAATGGGTTTCCTTATCGTTACTATGGTAAAGCATTTCGTTTGCTCATTTTCTATATTGTCCTCATCAGTTCCCCACACATTACGCTTGAAATTTATCATCCTTCTTGATTCTCACTGTAAACCATGCTACGCTTCTTTTACAGAAAAACATTTTCACTGAACATTACGTCCTTACTTTGTATAGACTTAGAAGTTCGCGTAGATTTGTGGTCGTGCCGCTTTCCCTTGTCCACTTTGCTGACTTCTCAAAGGAGACTTCATGATGACAACAGACGAATTAACAAGAACGACAGACACATTTACAACCTTTCACCGTGATGAATGGGCCGCTTTATGTACACGCCCAGGCCTATCATTGTCAAAGCAAGAGCGCCGACGGTTAGAAGGCATTTATGAGTCCATCTCTGAAGCGGAAGTAAGAGACATTTATTTGCCCCTCTCAGAACTGCTCTATCGCCGTATGTGTCACAGTAAACGCTTACAAGACGAAATGAATCAATTTCTAAACATCACTAAAAAGCGTGTCCCATTTGTCATTGGTATCGCCGGGAGTGTCTCTGTCGGAAAAAGCACGACAGCTAGACTCATTCAGGCACTTGCGTCTCGCTGGCCCGGAAATCCTAAAGTCGAGCTTGTCACAACAGATGGCTTTTTATATCCTAATGCGATCCTTGAAAAACGTGGGATCATGAAGCGGAAAGGCTTTCCCGAGAGCTATGATATTCGTCGACTACTCTCCTTTTTAACGGATTTAAAAGCCGGTGCGCCTGAAACTTCTGCACCCGTATACTCACATTTATTTTACGATATTGAACCAAATAAAGTACAAACATTAAAAGACCCAGATGTTGTCATTGTAGAAGGCATTAACGTCCTCCAAGTGAATAAAAAAGGGAAACGGTTGCCACATATGTTCGTCTCTGATTTCTTTGACTTCAGCATTTATGTTGATGCAGATGAGGAAATGATTTTATCTTGGTACATTGAGCGCTTTCATCTGCTTCGAAATACCGCTTTTCAACAACCTTCTTCTTACTTTTATCGCTATCGTGATCTCAGCGACGAGGAAGCGACAAATATTGCTACATCGATTTGGAAAACGATCAATGGTGTCAACTTGGAGAAAAACATTTATCCAACACGGGAACGGGCAGACCTTATTTTAACAAAAGGTGCTGGGCATTATATTGAACAAGTTCATTTAAAAAGATGAATAAACGGTAAAAAGGCTGACATGGATACGATCCAGTCAGCCTTTTTAAAATTACTTTTTAAACATTTGTGTAAACATCTTTCCGTAAGGACCACCGTCGACAATGCCAATTCCAACCTCTGTGAAATCTCCCATAATATTCGCGTAGTGACCAGAAGAATTCATCAGTGCGCGATGCGCTGCTTCTACCGTTTGATTTCCTGCAATATTTTCAGCTGCAGAACGATATTGGATACCAAAGCTGCTCATCATATCAAACGGCGAACCGTATGTTGGGGAATTATGTGAAAAATAATTTCCTGTAATCATGTCTTGCGATTTCACACGTGCCACTTTTGTCAAATCGATATTGACTTTTAATGGCGCTAATCCCGCTTGCGTCCGCGCTTCATTCACTAAGTCTGCCATTTGTTGTTCTTCTTGCGTCAGTTCACTTGGCGTTTCCACTTCTTCTTTTTTGTCTTCTTTTACTTCTTCTGGTGCAGGTGTTTCAACTTCCTGCTCCGGTGTCTTTGTTTCTGTTGGCACTTCTTCTTTTTTCTCAGGTTCTTTGGTTTCTACTGGTACCTCTTCTTTTGGTGCTTTTTCTTCTTGTTTTGGTTCAGGTGTTGTGGATGGTTCCTTTTCTTCTTTCTTCTCAGGCGCCTTTTCTTCTGTTGGTGACTGTTCTTTTTGTTCAGGCTTATGTTGTGTTGGTGTGACAGTTAAGTATTTTGACCATTCACCAGCAGTCAATTCTTCTAACAAAGCTTGCAAGTTCATCGTGCCTCGATCCAAACGCTTATACGTCACTTTCATATCACGCAACATGCTTCCTAGTGAATAACAGTTGTTCCAGCTGTTGCCTTTCTTCACTTTGTAAACATAAGGACCATCGACAGATACATAAACACCTGCCTTAGCCTCTGCCATATTTGTAGACGAGAACCCCGCCAACGTTGCTGCTGCAATTCCAGCAATCAATAATTTTTTCATCTTAACGTCCTCCTATAAGTTCGCACGCATTTCTTTCTCACAGCGCCGTCATTGATTTGTTCTTGAGTGCATCGTAGCATAGGAAAATCACCTGTTTCTATGGTAAAAGATTCATGTAATACCAACTGAGTCTCATTTATGACAGTGGAATGAACCTTGGTATGAAAACTTCCATTACAAATGGGAATAAAAAATACAGCTGGAAATTTCTTTGAACTGTTACACAACTGTAATGACGCGCTTTTCTTGTTACATCGTTGTAACAAAAGGGTTTGCGCCCACATGCCTCTTTATTTACAACTGTGATTCATAAAAAAATGGACAACTTTACCTCTCTTTTTCTATACTCATTTCTGTTAAAATAGTGATTAACTATGTGCATTTTATCTGATCGTTTTAAATTAAGAGGTGACACTACGATGTTAAAAAAGATTTTATATGTATTGATCGGATTCATCAGCATTCACTGTTTATCCATCACTGAAGTAAAAGCAAAGACTTTAACACATCCCGTTCAGTCAGGGGATACGATCTACCTTTTAAGTAAGCGGTACGGAATTCCACAAGCTGCAATTATGCGGATTAACAACATGAAAGAACCAACACTTTACACTGGGAGAACGATCACGATCCCTGCTGCCGTTTCTCACGCAGAGCGGGAATTGTTGGCTAAACTTGTTCATGCTGAAGCGCAGGGCGAACCTTATGCAGGAAAAGTCGCTGTCGCTGCTGTCGTATTAAACCGCGTTGATCATCCATCCTATCCAAACAACGTCCATGATGTCATTTATCAAGTCATGCCATCTGGGCATTACGCGTTCTCTCCTGTACTGGATGGTGCGATTCATCAAACCCCAAATGAAGAAGCACGACGGGCTGTCAATGAAGCACTTGCTTATCGTGGACAAGGGCAAGGTTCTCTTTATTTTTACAATCCTGCTACAGCCACAAGCAGTTGGGTTGCCACACGAGAACGGACCATCGTCATTGGCAACCATGTTTTTGCGCGATAAAAGTAAAAAGCCATCATTCTAGTAGACTAGGATCATGGCTTTTTTGTTATACTTAATCATAACTGCTGTTTAGAGAGGAGTACATACACCGTTGACACATATCACACACAACACATTTATCACTTCTTTTGGCACATCACGTGTATCTTATTTAGAACAGATTGCTCAGCAAGCAGATGAAATGACACTCCCGGTCTTTCTTATCGGTGGGAGTGTGCGGGACTTACTACTTTCGCGTCCACATACAGACATCGACATTGCTGTCGAAGGAGACGCACCGCAATTTGCCAACCATCTTGCACAAACATATGGTGGGCACGTACATACACACGATCATTTCCAAACAGCGACATGGATAAACAACGAAAAAATCATTGATATTGCTTCTTGTAGAAAAGAATATTACGACCACCCTGGCGCACTCCCACGCGTCACTCGTTCCTCTCTTACGGAAGATTTGGCTCGGCGCGATTTTTCCATTAATGCACTCGCTGTTTGTTTAAATTGCGCGCGCTTTGGTGAACTCATAGATTTGTATCATGGACACAATGATTTACAAACAAAAACCATTCGCGTCCTCCATCCAAAAAGCTTTCAAGATGATCCAACACGCATTTTCCGTGCTGTGCGCTTCGCTTTACGACTTGATTTCCAACTTGATCCAGCGACCGTCTCATACGCTAAAAATGTTGGTGATGCGTTACATATGATTAGCGCTGATAGGCTTTACACCGAGCTTGAACGACTAGCCGAAGAACGCGGTTTATATAACGGGAGCCGTATGCTTGACGCACTTCATGTATGGCATACGCTTTTTGGGAAAAAACCAACGTCAGACGCCTGGAACCATGTTTACAAGCTTAATGAGGCAGGGAAGCTACAACCGTTTGAATTACTGCTCGCACTATCATGCGGTGCGCCACTTGAAAAGTATGAACGTACAAAGATAGAAAAAAGGCGCCAACGAGAATGGCGCACAGTCTCGTGGGATAAGGTGAATAAGACAACAACCCAAGGAGAGCTTCATCAACTACTTGCATTTATCTCTGATAAAAGTATCATATTTGCAGCTTATGCACTTTCTCATCAAGATCAAACGCGCTTGCTTACTTACGTACAACAGCGAAAAGAAGTCACATGCACACCTCTTTTATCGGGAAAAGACTTACAAACATTAGGACACACACCCGGTCCTCACTTTTCCCACTGGTTGTTTGCGCTCACATGTGCACAACTCAATGGTGAAGTGACGACAAAAAAAGAGGCGACAACATGGCTCAGCGATTATATCGCAAACCAGTAGCTCACCCGTCTTCCTCTTTTTGTTGCTGTAGGGACGGTACTTGACATACACCATCCTCGCATCCGCCTGTCGGCAGAATTGTGCGCCTGGCGGCAATCTGGTCATACACAAATTGACCAAGCCCTATCACAGATGCCACCCATAAGAGTGGTACAAATGCACGTAAGCGAGGCACTTGGCGCGCAATGACACGGATGCTATGAATGCCTTCTCTCACCCGATTTTTGTCTAATTCATACGTATGCATGCGCTGCTCCAACCGCTCGACATTTAACCCATATCGCTCCGTGATTCCCTCCTCACGAAAAGAAAGAAACTGTAACCGCCCACGTCGATCCCACTTCCGCAAATGCGCAACACTTTTTTTGCAAAAAGAACACCAACCATCGTAAAACACAATAACTTTTTCTGTAGCCATCACGCTCATCTCCAACTTGTGACATAGTCAGGGACTAAGACTCCATCTTCATTATATCCTATGCTCACGATGAATTGAAAGTTTCAACACCCTTTTCTAAGACTGATCATTACCAATTTTCCAATCCAGTCTTTCATCGTCTCTTTCCTCCACCCTATCAATGTTTCATCCATTCCGCCATATCCACAATGACTTCTTCTGCAACATAAGCCGGTACTTGATAACCAGCAAATTTTTCTTTATTCGGCGCCTCTCGCACGAACAAATGGTTCAACTGCGGATAATTTTTTAATGTTGCTTTTTCCTGCCCCGCAAGCAGCTGTTGCCACACAACAAAGTCTGTTTCCGTCCGAACTTGTGCGTCTTTATCACCGTGTAATACAAGCAACGGCTTAGAAAGTGTATGCATATACTCTTCCATATCAAATGTCAACATGTCGCGAAGGTAAAATGCTGGCATTTCAAACACTGTTTCTGCTTCAGCTTCCTCTTCTGTCCAATCAAGTAGTTTCTCTGCTTTTTCTCGCTCCGACATGAGCCATGCTTCCCATTCTACTCGTTCTTCTTCATCTTTTTCCGCCCCAAACTCTAACAGTTGGTCATAATATATTTCCCAAAACGTCCGCGGACTCCCACCAAGAGAGACTAATCCCGCAAAATCTCCACCTTCGACATCCATTCTCGGCGCTAACATGCCCCCTAAACTATGGCCGACAAGATAGACAGCATCTGCATCTATACGCGCGTCTTCTTTTAAAAG
Organism: Bacillus sp. FSL W7-1360; assembly: GCF_038592975.1. NCBI lineage: Bacteria > Bacillati > Bacillota > Bacilli > Caryophanales > Bacillaceae > Bacillus > Bacillus sp. FSL W7-1360. The sequence continues at coordinate 1,690,938 of NZ_CP151950.1, forward strand.
CGCGGTCGCAAATAGCGCATCTTCAATCGTTTCTTCCCATACAGTAAAGCGCGCACCAAACTCAGCAACCAGCTCTGGCAAATGAACGAATGTGCGCTTATCATACCGAATGGAGGCGATCCCTTGTTCAGCTAGCCCGTAAGCAATGTCTCGGTACGTCTGTGATGGAAACATTGGTACGCCATCCATATCATTACCGCCCGAACCATGCACAATCACAACTGCCGGCACTGGTCCTTCCACATTCCCTGGAATCGTTAATTTCCCTGACAATGGGTAATTTGTCCCCTCACCAATGGTAATGTCTTCTTCCACCGCATGACTAGGTAACGCTAAACTCATTTCTGTTACCTGAATGTCACGTAATTTCCCTTGATTAGAAAAAGTAAGTTCGAACTTGACGACCACGTTTTCAAATGTAAGTACGACATGCACCACAATCGATTCCTCTTGCTCTTCCACTTCCACCTTCGTATCCACATGAGCACCTGCGTCTGCAATATAAGTCTCCCACAACTCTTCCAGGTCAGCAATCGAATATTCTCCTTGAGCTATTTCTCCAAAGAAATTGCTGTGAATGTGACTAAAATCCTGTTCCAGCATGGAATCAACCATCTTCTCTACTTCCTCTTCAATGTCTACCTGGGCACCTTGTTTACAAGCACCGAGCATCAATAAAGCAAGCAACACTAGCGTCCATTTTGAAAGCGCTGACATAAAAGCCCTCCTTTTTTCACTTTTCTTTATTTACGAATCAAACTTTATAAAAGTTTCACCTAAATGGAAAAAGGTACATGGTTTTTTCCATGCACCTCCTCTTTTTGTTAATCCAAATATCCCATCTCCCGTGCTTCCTGCGTCAGCTTTTCACGGAAGTTTGGATGCGCAATCGCAATGAGCGCTGCTGCCCGCTCACGAATCGTTTTGCCGCGTAACTTCGCGATGCCGTACTCTGTCACGACAATGTCTACATCATTTTTTGATGTTGTCACGATTGCCCCTGGTGATAGACGCGAGACAATTTTGGAGATCGCACCTTGTTTTGCGCTCGCATGCAAACAAATGACACCTGTTGCTTCGCGCGACATACGGGCACCGATACCAAAATCACCCTGTCCCCCTGTCGAAGAGTAATACGAACCAGCAACGGTTTCCGCATTACATTGACCGAGCAAATCGACTTCGACTGCTGCATTAATCGTAAATAGGTGGCTCATTTCACGCATGAGACAACTATTATTCGTTTCGTCAACCGGCATCATTCGGATCGACTCATTGTGATCCATGAAGTCATATAGCCGCTGACTTCCATAAGCAAACGCAGCGGTCATTGTGCCTGGCGCAAGCAAATTATTCACATTTGTCACTGCACCACTTTCCATTAAATCGACGACTTTATCAGGAATCATCTCCGTGTGAATCGTCAAGTCTTTATGCTCACGTAAATCATTCATAATTGCATTAGGAATCGCCCCAAAACCAATTTGCAACGTCGCACCATCATGAATGAGTGCTGCAATGCGCTTCCCAATTTGCTCATCCTCTTGTCGAAGTGGGATTTCAGGTGTCACCGGAAGTGGTCGTGTACTTTCCACGAACGCCTCTACCGCTTCAATATGAATATGGTTTTTCCCATACGTATAAGGCATATGCTCGTTCACTTCTAAAATTACTTTGGCGCCTGATTCAACTAAAGACATGACATAATCACAGTTTGTCCCGAGCGAAAAATAACCATCATCATCCATTTTTGAAACCGTTGCTAATACAACAGGTTGGTGTGTGATGTCTTGCAAAAGCGCTGGTAAATCAGAAAAGTGGTTTGGAAGCAGATCAATCTTCTTATTGTAAAATGCTTTTCGCTCATCTCCGGCAAGAAACATGGAAATAATTTTTAATCGCGCTGGATCGACGTCAATGACGGGACCAAGCGATAACATTTGGAATAAACGATTTCCTGCAAGCTTTTCATGCTGCGGAAGTGCTTCAACGAGCACGCGCGGCTCCCCAACAGCAAGTGGCAAAACAATGTCCACACCAGCCTCGATGCTTGACAATGCCTCTAATGCTGTACCCCTCTTTTTTTGTTCATATAACGCTTGCCATCTCATCTATATCCCTCCACCACGAGTCATTATTGTCTATTATACGACATTTTTCGCAAAAGAGATACATGTGATTGAGCGCTCGTTCATATTTTTTAGGAGGAGCTTTGGGGGAACGGTCGCAGGACGTAAAAAAGCAGGAAATTCCCTGCTTTTTGCTTACTCTACCCACTTTCTAAACACGAGCGTCGCGTTATGCCCACCAAACCCTAATGAATTGCTCATCGCAACCTGTAGATCCGCTTTCCGCGCTTCATTCGGCACATAATCTAAGTCACAATCCGAATCGGGGTTTTCTAAATTCATCGTCGGTGGCATGATGCCATCTTCTAACGCTTTTATAGTAAAGATCGCTTCAACCGCACCCGCTGCCCCGAGTAAATGACCAGTCACCGATTTCGTTGAACTCACTGCCAAATCATATGCATGCTTACCAAAAACGGTTTTAATTGCCTTCGTCTCAAAACGATCATTTAATTCCGTACTTGTTCCATGTGCATTTATATAATGAATCTCTTCAGGTGCAATGTTTGCATCATCTAATGCCATTTGCATACAGCGTGCGCCACCTTCTCCTTCTGGGGCTGGACTCGTCACATGATAAGCATCACCCGTTGAGCCATAACCAACAATTTCTGCATAAATGTGCGCGCCTCGTGCTTTGGCAGCATCTAAACTTTCTAAGAGGAGTACACCTGCACCTTCTCCCATTACAAAACCACTACGATCCCGATCAAATGGACGCGAAGCTGTTGTTGGGTCTTCACTTGTTGTGACTGCTTTCGCTGAGCAGAAACCGGCGACCGACATACTTGTGATAGGTGCTTCACTGCCACCAGCGAGCATCGCATCTGCATCACCACGCTCGATCACTTTAAATGCATCACCAAGAGAGTTTGTTCCTGATGCACATGCTGTCACAGAACATGAATTAGGTCCCTTTGCGCCCGTCGAAATGGACACTTGCCCACTCGCCATATCAGGAATCATCATCGGCACGAAAAACGGGCTGACGCGGCGATGCCCTTTCTCCAAAAAAGTCCGGAATTGGGACTCATACGTTTCCATCCCGCCAATTCCTGAACCAATCCATACACCAATACGATCCGCATTTTCATCTGTAATCTCAAACTTCGCGTCCTCTAATGCTTGTTTTGCTGCTACAACCGCATACTGGGTAAAGCGATCCATTCTACGTGCTTCCTTACGATCAATATATTCCGATGGGTCAAAGTCTTTTATTTCTGCTGCGATCTTCATCGGGAACGCATCTTTGTCAAGACGCGTCAGTGGCCCGATCCCAGACACACCTGCGACCGCTTGTTTCCAAGAAGTTTCTACATCTAGCCCGAGCGGTGTTACCGCGCCAAGTCCTGTTACAACTACACGTCTTTTGTTCACTTTGATTCGCCCTTTCTATGATCATTTCTACATCAATCAATTAGCGCCCCCAGCGCATAACAAGAGAACCCCATACAAGTCCTGCGCCAAAACCAACTAAAACAATGACATCTCCATCGTTAATTTTACCATTTTCTAGTTCTTCTACAAGTGCCATTGGAATAGATGCTGAGGAAGTGTTACCATATTTGTTTACTGTCACCGACATTTTCTCTAATGGTAAATCAAGCCGTTCTCGTGCCGCTTCCATAATCCGAATGTTAGCCTGATGTGGGATAAGAAAATCAACATCTTCCTTCGTTAATCCGGCTTTCTCGAGTACACGGATAGATGCATCCCCCATTTGTCTCACGGCAAACTTAAATACTTCGCGCCCATTCATTTCAATATACTTGCCTTGTTGGTTAATATGCATCCCGCCACTGCCGTCTGCACCTAAATCAAAAGCAAGAATCCCCTTATCATCGGCAACAGGGCCGACAATACATGCACCCGCACCGTCGCCAAATAACACAGCGGTATTACGATTATCCATATCGGTAATTTTTGATAATTTTTCAACACCAATGACGAGGACATGGCGATACGCACCTGTCTCTACAAATTGTGCCGCTGTTGCAACACCATAAATAAAGCCAGCACACGCTGCACTAATATCCATCGCCGCCGCATTTTTCGCACCTAAGCGCTCTTGAATCATCGTTGCTACGGTTGGAAAAGGCATATCTGGTGTCACTGTCGCCACCAAAATGAGATCTAACGCTTCAGCTGCCATTTCTGCTGTCTGCAACGCATGACATGCTGCCTCATAAGCCATTTCCGATGTTTCGATCCCTTCAGCAATTCGGCGCTCTTCTATTCCAGTTCGTGTTCTAATCCATTCATCTGTTGTATCTAGCATTTGCTCTAACGCTTCATTTGTCACACGTTTTTCCGGCACATAACGCCCCATACTTAGAATCCCTGCTTTTGCCATCCGCCTCGCTCCCTCTCCTATATATGAGGAATGAATGAGCACACCTTTCCATTCCTTGATATATAAACAAGTACTTGGAATTAGTACCTCATCCTAATATTAGCAAACAATCTATGTCACTGTCTAGTCCAGTTTGTTGGATCCACGAAAGATTGTTATAATGAACTCATCTAATCAGTAGAAATGAGGTCCAACTTTTCATGGGGACAAATACACAACAAGAAATAGCCAACCGACGCACATTTGCGATTATTTCGCACCCCGATGCCGGGAAAACAACTTTAACAGAGAAACTCCTTCTTTTTGGCGGTGCGATTCGTGAGGCCGGAACGGTAAAAGGACGCAAACAATCCAAACATGCGATGAGTGATTGGATGGAAATTGAAAAACAACGGGGAATTTCTGTTACGAGCTCCGTATTAGAGTTTCTCTATGACGGCTTTCATGTCAACATCCTTGACACACCTGGGCATGAAGATTTCTCAGAAGATACGTACCGGACGCTTACCGCTGCTGACTCGGCAACAATGCTCATTGACGCCGCCAAAGGGGTCGAGGCTCAGACGAAAAAATTATTTAAAGTATGTAGAATGAGAGAGATCCCGATCTTTACGTTTATTAATAAACTTGACCGTCAAGGGCGCGATCCATTTGACTTACTTGAAGAGCTTGAACAATTACTCGGCATTCGCGCGTATCCAATGGTTTGGCCAATCGGGATGGGGCAGTCTTTTAAAGGCGTCTACAATCGTCATGAAAAACAACTCGAATGCTTTAATCCGGAAAACCCAAAAGACATTGATATCATCTCTGTCGATGGACCTAATGATCCAACCATTGATAACGTCATTGGCGACGAAGCGCTTGTTGAACAATTTCGCGAAGAGCTTTCCTTATTAGATATAGCTGGGGATGCTTATGATGTCACGCAAATCGCTGCTGGTACATTGACACCCGTTTTTTTCGGAAGTGCCATCTCTAACTTTGGTGTACAAACATTTTTAAACCATTTCCTAAAACTAGCACCTGCACCGACCCCAAGAGAAAGTTCCATTGGACTAATTGATCCGATGACGCACAATCAATTTTCTGGCTTTGTCTTTAAAATTCAAGCAAACATGAACGCCAAACACCGTGATCGCGTTGCATTTTTACGCATTACATCCGGTACTTTTAAACGTGGCATGAGCGTCAAGCACGCGCGCACGAACAAAACGCTCAAGCTTGCACAACCAACGCAATTTTTAGCACACCAACGTAGCACAGTCGATACCGCTTATGCTGGCGACATTATCGGATTATTTGATTCCGGCTCCTTTCGGATTGGGGACACGCTCGTCGAAGGCACATCGTTTACCTTTAATGAAATGCCACACTTTTCACCAGAGCATTTTTCTGAAATTCACGTGAAAGAAGCATTGAAACATAAATCGTATGAAAAAGGGTTACAACAATTAACAGAAGAAGGCGCGATTCAGCTGTTCCGTACGTACAACAGCCACCTCGAAAAGCAAATTGTCGGTGTTGTCGGCGTCTTGCAATTTGAAGTACTAGAACATCGACTAAAGTCCGAATATCACGTTGACATTACGTTAACACGACAGCCGTTCTCACTCGCTCGTTGGGTCACAGGGACGGAAACCGACATGGCAAACTTCGCAAACAAACAACGTAACCTCGTCACTGATCGTGAAGGACGACTCGTTGCGTTATTTGAAAATGACTACCAAATGCGGACAGCGGTAGAGAAGTATCCGGATATGACATTCCATGAGAACTCTTTCTTTCAAGTAGAGTAGTACGAAATAGGTACAAAAACAACATTTGCGTATTCGAACTGGAATGACGTATAAGTCATATCACTAAGAAATCGCCTAGAGAAACGCCCCAGACGGTAAATGCTGAATTCCCCCTATCAAGTAACAAAATTGAGCTAAGCGGCTTGAGTCCTACATTCTACAGGACTGAGGCCGCTTAAACGTTTCTCGACATTATTCGTCGCAACCGTGAATGACAGCGATTCATATACGGCATGGCGCCATCTCCTCTCGTAGGAGATGTACCAAAGCCCAATCATGAGTATTCACTTTATCATATATACATCGTGTAAACATGATCATCAATAAAGTCTCACTCCCTTACTGCTCATCTTCCAACGCTTGCTGCCGCGCCCATTCTTTTTTCTCCTCTTGCCACGCCACAAATCCTTCGTCAAATGTGTATGCAGGCTCAAACACCAATGGGCACAGTGATTCTTCCTCTTCATCCTCTCGTGCTTGCTCACAATTACCGACTTTACAGACGTGACTCCCTGTCAACGTCAAGGCACACAACAACACACTTATTGCATCTTCAATATATAACCAGTCAGGTGTATCCGCTGCCTCACGCGCACCCAAAAGCATTTCCTCTGTCTTTTGCGATTGATGTAAGCCGTATATGAGTGGCAACTGTAAAAGCATATAGTCAAACCCTCGCGCTTCTGCATGTACCTCTACTTGCTTTGCACATACTTCGTTAACTGACATAGCAATGATTACGCGCCGTTCTTCATTACATTGAAGAAACGTTGCCTCAAGTGAAGACGTATGTTCATCTACAAAGTTTGCTACGTAAATAACCGCTGTCACACTTTCTGGCAATCGATAGTCTTCAATCGCCACTCGTTCAAATTGAAATTCCGCATGCCGCCCCAAGTACATTTCTAATTCCAACTGCCCTTTTGCTCGATCTGTATGTAAAGGATCCACGGCAATCACCTTGTATCCTTCGTCTAACAACCGTCGACATAGATGAAAACCGAGGAACCCTAATCCACCGACCACTGCCACTGTTTCCATTATCGATTCCCCCTCGTTTGCTACTCTTTTTATTGAAACTGTTTAAAAAAAACGACAAGTTGCTTTGCGAGCGCTTCACTAGAAATAGCTGTCGGCAAGAAGTGAACATCAACTTGTTCAGATTCTGGTAAAGGTGCCAATGTTTGTGTTTTGTTTACAAGTCGACGAAAAATACGTACTGGCGCTAGCAACCCTTTTTGATGATAAAGATTGTCTTGTTTCTTCAACCATGCCATTGTAATTGGCAATGCAACACCATGTGCCACTGACAATGCACGTTCATAACGTTTTCTATCTATATCATTCATTACTTCTTGTTCAAAGTAAGATTTTAAACTTAAGGTTGGATTGAGTAAAGCAACAGCCCGTAATTCAATCCCTGACTCATATAGTAATTGTTTTGCAACAAGCGCACCGGCTCCTTCTGCCAAAAGAAAAATGCGTCGATTCACCGTTTCTTGCTTTAAAAACATGTGTAACAGTCTCTTTGTATGAAGGACCGCTCTCTTGGACCCCCAATGAGCACCATACAAAGAAGACGTAAACACAGTGTAGCCCGCTTTCAATAAACACTTTAACAAGGGTTCGCATCGATTCAAGGGCAGCTCACGATCAATGCCATGATCCGCAAAGAAAAAAATTGCAAATCCATTTGGGCGCTCTGGTAAGAGGCAACGGTTCGTACAGCCATCAAGATCGACATACCGCACATACACAGACATGACTAATCGCTCCTACATGACAGGTTTTCACAAGGTTGATATGACCTCATGCTTACCTTATGCGCCCACCCCTAAAAAAGACAGGGCAAATATACACTTTTCAAAAAAACTTCTCAACTCATCTAGACAATCACTTACAACGATCTTCTCTTACACGTTTCGCCTCCGCTTGCAGCGCAGAAATGAATGCCCGCCATTCTTTTGTTCCTGACTCTGTCATGTTCTTCTCCACTTCTACTGTTGGGATTGCTGTTGTTGCCGCTTTCTCCCAAAATGACACAAACACGCCTTTCACTCATGATCCTCCTCCCGCCTCGTTAGACAGCTGAATGAGTGCCAACAACGCCTCATCGCTCCATTCTGTTAAAGGAACAGACAATGGCGCTAGCATCCCTTCCACCAGTGTCTGTTTTCGTAAAATCAGTTGATCAATACGTTCTTCTAACGTCCCTGTCGTAACAAATTTATAAACAGACACGTTCTTCGTTTGACCTATGCGATGCACCCGATCGGTTGCTTGATTTTCTACTGCCGGGTTCCACCATCGATCATAGTGAATCACATTTGTCGCCGCTGTCAAATTCAAGCCCGTTCCCCCTGCTTTAAGTGACAAAACAAACGCACAAATGTCCTCTTCCTCTTGGAACTGCCTCACTTCCTCTTGCCGTCTTTTTCGAGATAACCCGCCATGTAAAAATGGCACAGGTTGATTTAATTGCTGCTGCAATGCCTTACAAAGCAATTTGCCCATTTCCTTATACTGTGTAAAAATGAGCACTTTTTCTTTTTTCGCCGCAATCGCAGCAACTTTTTCAAGGACAGCATCCCATTTCCGTGACTCATGCGCCTCTGTCTGAGAACGCTTGTAAAATTGCGCTGGATGATTACAAATTTGCTTTAATCGTGTCATTGCCCGTAACACAACAGCGCGTCGTTCTCCACGCGAGACCACTTTGATACGCGTTCGGATATCATCGACAACTGCCTGATATAGGGCCGCTTGCTCTTGTGATAGTGTTACGTATTCTGTTACCTCCCGCTTCTCAGGCAAATGAATATCGACTTCTTGATCTGCTTTTGTCCGTCGCAATAAAAATGGACGAATGAATGTTTTTAATGTTTCCTGTTGCACTGTACTGCCATCACGTTCAATCGGTCGAATGTATTTCTTCTGAAATGAAGCATACGAACCGAGCAAAGATGGATTTAGAAGATCCATTAATGACCATAGTTCTTGCAACCGATTTTCGATCGGTGTCCCCGTTAATGCGAGGCGATGGGTTGCTTCGATCCGACGTATCGCTCTCCGTTGTTTTGTATCTTTATTTTTCATATGCTGCGCCTCGTCTAATATGAGCCCATTCCAACAAACGGACGTAAAAAGGGACTGATCACGCCACGCAAGCATATACGATGTTAACACAACATCAACTCTCAAAGGTTGTTCATCATCCAAAGCCATTCTTTCATTTCCGTGATGGATAAACACGCGTAGCTCTGGGGCAAAGCGCTGACATTCTTCTGCCCAGTGATATAGTAACGATGTCGGCACGATGAGTAAAAATGGGGCTACTTCCTTTCCTTCTTTTCGTTGCGCCTTTAACACATATTGCATATACACAATCGTTTGTAATGATTTTCCTAACCCCATATCATCCGCTAGACAACCGCCAAATCCAATACGCCGTAAATGAACGAGCCACTCGACACCTCGTTTTTGATACGGACGTAATGAGTCAGCGACGGTTGGTGGCAACACGACAGCATCAGGTTGGCCACGATACAGCATCATCAACTTTTCTTTCATTTCTCCTGACCATTCCAGACCAAAATGGACATCGTCCCATATTTGCACAGGATCTTCTTCATGAAACCATTTCCATCCATCCATATATGAAAACTTTTGCTGAATTTCAGTCATATATTGCTGTAACCGCGATGCCAATATCGGATCCCAAGCAATCCATTGCCCGTTGACATGAATAAATGGGCGTTTTTCATTTACATAAGCTTGAAATTGTTCCTGGTCCATCTTCTGATCGCCAAGCGCAATTTCATATTCAAAATGCGCGACAGTCTGCCAATTAAGTAAAGGATCGACAGAACGCTCATGAAGTTGCATAGGTGTTTTTATCTTAACCTGAAGTGGTGATCGATTCTTCACCCATTTTGGAACAATGAGCTCAACGCCAAGTGCATTTAAGCGTTCACTATATACTGTAAACAATGTATATGCTTCGTCAGCCGATAAACATACTTGCGGGGATGAAACTGATAGCCCTTGTAATAGAGGCACTTCGACACAGATGGTCTGTACGTGTATGTGAATGTTCGGCATCGGATCCACTGGCCACGGATGGGCACCTTTTTTTACTTGTGCAAGTGGCACAATCATGTCCGGACGATTGACATCAATGACAGACAATGAGACTGACCAACCCTCTTCAGGTTGCTTTGGCGCAACAAGCGTAAGCGCTGTTTGAAATGGCACTGCATCTGTGATTCCTAGCGATGAAAGCATCGATTGCCTTGCCTTCTTTTGTCCTTTCTTGCCCCTATGCCCGTGTCCTAATTGGTCGACAAACGGTTGCCAAACTTCGTCTACAGATGATTGCCACTTTACAAATGCGGGCTTTACACGAGGCTTGTCAATCAGCATACGGACAACCGCATCTGCTAATCTTTTTAAAACCGTTTCTTCTCGCTCCACTGAAAATTGAACTGGCTTTACCCCCGCTGACTGTTCTAAGCGTAATGCATAAGATACGAGTGGAAATTGTTGTTTCATTTGTTCGTACCATGCATCATCTACCGTAAGTACCCATGCCCCTTCATTTGTCGGGCAAACAGCCCCACGCCCAATCAAATCCAGTACTTGATCAATAAACACAAGCAAAGCTGTAAAATCGTCTCCTAAAATAAATTGTGTATCGTGCACACGTGTCTTCAAAAAAGCATATTGCTGTGCAAGATCGTCTACTGATAAGCGAATGCCCTCAACCGGAAATGTATACGTTTTCCAATCGTTATCTGCCTGATATACGGTCGATTCACCAACTAATGACTGAAATAAGCGCCCATGTAATGGCGTTTCTACTAGGGCGCGCGTAGTATGGATAAATGTACCATAGAACGATGATGGATCTTCTCGGTAAAGCCGCAAACGCAACTCAAAGGCCTCAAATAAAAAAGGATACACAAAGCCCGTTTGCACTGAACGCTTATTTGTCATTTGTTCACCCCAAATAAACACATCATTTGCTAACCATCCAGCATGCAATATGACTTTTTCCTCAGGCACGTCGCTTCAACTCCTCTATAAACACTCGCGATGTCCGGTACATCACTTTTAATTTTTCAAGAAAATGCTCATATCGCTCCATATCACTTGTTGCTTCATACAATTTACGCAATTGTACTGTATAATTCACGGCTTCAATATAGTGCTTACGAGATCTTTTCTCCACAAAACGAACAATAAATTGGTGATAGATAGGTTTTGCTTGCTCTGGGTAAATTTCGGCTGCTGCCTGTAACAGCGCACGTTTCACTGAGGAAAGCATGAAAGGCTGATCTTCATCCACAAGAAAATATGTCATTGCTTCCTCATAACGGCGATAGCGATACAACAATTGCACATATGATAACCTTACGCCATCAGAAAACAAGCGTGCGCGTAAACGTGGCAGCACATCTTGTAATATGATCTCCGTTTGTGTCTCATTTAACGGCGCTACCAACATCATAAACGTGCGCTCACTTGGATTTTGTACAAACCTATTCCATACTTGTACACATGTTTCCTCTGGGTGTAGAGCAAGCGCCACTTCCGCTTGATCAGCATATACTTGCAGCGCGCCAAAATGTATCGATTGCCCAGGAAACAACGCCTGTAACCACCGCTTCACAGCAATATATTGTGCTCTCTTAGACAATTGTTCAATATGAATTGCCACATCTTGTGTTTCGATATCATACGGACGTATTTGCAAACTAGATAGCGCGCGCTCTTCTTCTTGAAGCCGCACAAAAAAATAGGCACAGACAAGTTGTGCGGATTTTGCCGCCTCCGTAAACGGATACAGCTCCTCCAGTTGCAATTTTATCTTTTGCAGCTCTTCCTCCGGCGCAATTTCTTGCCACATATAGAATAACATTGTCCACGGTGACAATTCCTCTCGTGCATGTCGACTATATTTTCTCACAATCATTTGCGTCATAAATTGTTCGCTTGACTCAAAAGAGCCTTGTTCTCCTATCAATTGCTTCACGTTTGCGATGATGCCACGTACAAAATCAGTAAAACGCCGTTCATATCGCACCAATTCTTCTGCTGTCGCAAAAGAAAAAACTTGTTCAATACAAGCTATATAAATAAATAAAGGTGCTTCTTCAAGAAGTTGCGCCTGATTTCTCTTCCACTCCATTACAAGTGACTCAATATGTATAGGTGCTGTATATAACGTAGAGACAAGTTTTCGATAAATCTTGTGCGCTTCTCTTTCGACTCCCTTAACCATGCGCGCATACACATCATCCTTGTCTACTCTCATTCACTGCACCTCCCGCTTACACCGTATCCTTTCATTGTAATGCTTTTCGCTCTAAATTAAAAGGTGCCCTCATTGTTTATGCGGCACGGATTTATTAATATGTATCGTTTTATCCCTTTTGTTCCCCCGAAAAAAGCAAGCACGTCAGTTGTGTGCTTGCCAGCAACAGACTTTCAATTTCATCACAACAGTTGTTCCACCTCTTTTCTCTTTGATACCAGTTTTTTTAATCGCTGTTTCTGCAATGCAATTTTTTCTTTGTCTTTTAGCTCCAATGCCTCAAATAACTCCATTAATGCGTAATCAATCTCCATCATTGTTACATTATAAATCGTCTCTGGCCTCAGCGTTTCCCCACTGTCTTTGTAACGCGTCATGGACCCATGTTTATTCGTCATGCCTTTCTCACTCCTATCTATTTCAATCATTAGCTCAATATCTCCACTTTGATAAGACGTCATAGATATCGGGCCCCTACCCATACGCTTAACAATGCCATCTCCTTTTTCTGTTCGTAATAACTGCTCGACAGCTTCTGCCAAAATCTGATCATCCATACATAGTTTGTTTGCGCGTAATGTTAAAAAATCTTTATTTCGCTCAAACGGTAATTCGTTCATCTCATCATCCAACTGGAGCATCAAATATATGGTACTTGCGTCATAGCGCCAATGAAGATGATAATGATCTCGTATCATCTGTTTAATGAAACGATGAAGCGCTGGCTTCGATAGATTAATTGAAATTTCTTTAAATTCAATTAAGATATCAGCCTCCTGCATGCCCTAGCCTCCTTTAGATGAGATGAACCAACCTGTCTCGCGTTTTTGTTAGCTTGCTTTATCCTATGTACCAGCACCAAAAAAAAGAAGCCAAACGCCCAGTTTTAAAGAAATTGGGCATTCTTCAAACGAATGTCTAGATTTGTCATGAATACACAAAAAAGGAGGAAAGACGCTCATTATGGCCGTCTTTTTCTCCTTTTTTATGCAAAAACTTACTTTAAAAGCGGAAACTGTATCGCTTTGAGACAACCTCGTAAAAGCCAAGGGAGTTATACAATGCCTTTGTTGCCTCATTATTCAAACCCGTCTCCAGTTCAATCCCTTTCATTTTCCGATGTTCAGCCCAGTAAACAATTTTTAACAACAATTTTCTAGCGATGCCTCGGTTGCGGTATGCATCCTCTACATATAACTCATTTAGCCAAATATAAGATCCTCCTTTTTGGAAACTCACAAGGACGTTAAAAAAGGCAAATGCAATCGTTTCTCCCCCAAGCTGCGCTACAAACAAGTGTGCTTGAGACTGAGGTACAAGCACACTCTCCAGCATTTCCTCCACTTGCGCCAAAGCTTGCGGCGTTGTAATCTCATGGAGCTGCTTTTGAAATAGCGCGATGAGCTGTTGCCTCGTCTGTAATGGCGATGTGGATGTCAATTCAATTACTTCAATCATATCTGTTGCCGTCAAAATTTCCCCTCCCTCATCAGCCTGACATGGGCATGTTGTATCCAAGTAAAATACTAGTTATAATATCTTTTCTAAGTAATGCGCAATCCCATCTTCCTCATTTGTTTTCGTCACCGCTGTCGCGATTTCCTTCAATGAATCAATTGCATTCCCCATCGCTACGCCATGCCCCGCATAATCAATCATTTCCATATCATTTACTTGGTCACCGAAGGCAATGACACGCGCCTGCTCCACACCGTATTCTTCTGCGATTGTGCTTAAACCACTTGCTTTTGAAACGTGCTTTGGTGCGACTTCCAAAACATGCGTGTCGCCAGTCCACCACCGATGTAAAATATCCGATTCTCCCAACTCATTTAATGCTACTTGAATCCTTGGTACATGTGTTTTCTCTAACTGAATCATCATCGTCGTCGGGGGTGCTTGGACGAGCGAACGTAATGATCCAACGCCTGCGGGTTCTGTATAACCTGGTAAATGTTCTATGAAAAAACCATGGTTTCGTGCTACGTAAAATTCATTCGACATTTCTACCATCACATTTTCTACACCAATCGTATCGCATATTTCTAATAAATGATGCGTCGTTTCTAAACTGACAGAAGCAGTTGTTCTCGGATATTGCGGATTGCTCGGGTGATGCACCTCAGCCCCATTAAAGTTTACAATCGGTGTCGTTAACGCTAACTCATGATAATATTTGCTACTTGCACGATACGGGCGACCTGTTGCAATCACAATGACATGCCCTTCATCTCTTGCTTCTTGTAATACGCGCTTTGTTCGGGGAGATATTTGCTGATTGCGAGGCAACAACGTGCCATCCAAATCAAGCGCGATCAAATGTCTTACACTCATAAATTAACTTCCTCTCTAGAATAAAAGTAACAAAAATGCCGCAAACGTCATTTCTCTCTCTCCTTGTTTTATGCTATAGTAAAATGGTATAGTCTTGCAATAGCACGGTCCTACGTTTGTCGACCCATAAAGGAGGAGGATATCCCGTGGAAATGTTGTTATCACAACTCAGTTTTCGCGCCCTCTGGACACCTGAACTCGCATTTGCTCTCCTGAGCATTGCGCTATTATATATATGGTTTGCACGAAAAAAAGGGCGACCGATCCTGTTCCTATTAGGATTATGTGCCCTTTATATTGGCTGGGGCAGTCCGTTTTTCGTCGCTGGGCATGTCATGATGACATTTCATATGTTGCAAATGGTCTTTACTTATTTTATTGCCGTTCCTTTGCTTTTGCTTGGGATACCCAAATCATGGTACATGTTTCTCGATGCAAAATTACCTGCAAAAAAGATTCGTCATTTTTTTTGGCATCCCATTGTCGCGCTATTACTTTTTAATGGGCTGTTTTCATTTTACCATGTTCCAATGATATTTGATACGCTGATGCAAGCACCCTTTCTACATAGCGGCTATCAATGGCTATTACTTGGAGCAAGTGCCCTCATGTGGTGGTTTATGCTTGCACCGTTACCTAATGGGTATAAACTACCAGATTTGCGACGTATTTTCTATATTTTTGCAAATGGTCTCCTCATTACCCCAGCATGCGCACTCATTATTTTTGCACCAGAAGCGATGTATGCTACGTATACTGATCCACTTATTTGGTCAAAAGTAATGGCTTTTTGCTTGCCAGGAAACGTTGGACCTGACGCACTTTTATCACTGTTCGGAGGACCGACATCCATGACTTTCTTTGATGCACGAACAGACCAACAATTGGCTGGTGTGTTAATGAAAGTATTTCAAGAAATTGTGTACGGGACAATGATTGGCTATGTGTTTAAACAATGGCTTAAAAAGGAAAAACTCCAAGACGGTGAAATGACGATTAGTGATATTCCTCGTCATTAAATTTACGATAAAGAGGGTATTTTCATGAAAGGACGCACACACATTTTCATCATAGCAAGTTGTGCTTTACTTATCATTTTCAGTGGCTGCAGTTGGATGTATGAGGTTGGGCATTCATCTGAATTCGATGCGACTGAGGCGGGGCTGACTGTTCCTGATTTTTCCTATACAAACCAAGAGAATGAACCATTCTCACGAGCAGACTTGGACGGACAATATTGGCTGGCAAGCTTTGCCTTCACTAGTTGTACAACGGTGTGTTTAACAATGATCCCTAACATGAGGTATTTGCAGACACAGTTACAAAAGGACAACGTTAACATCCATTTTGTCACTTTCTCAGTCGATCCGGAGAAAGACACACCCGCTCACCTGAAGCAATACACTGACAACATTAACGCTGCCACCGATCAATGGTCCTTTTTAACTGGCTATGACGTCGAAACCATTGTCGACTTTTCAGCGGAAGGATTTCGTTCTCCGGTCGCACATGGTGATACACCAGAAGAAGTCGTCCACTCGACAAGCTTTTTCCTTATCAATGGTGATCACGAAGTCGTGCGGCGCTACAATGGACTCGAGCTTGACCAAAGTGACATCATTGCGGACATTAAACAAACTGTACAATAAGTAAAGAAGTCGCGCTCCTCCATTTTGAGTAAAGGAACGCGACTTCTTGTTTTATTTCAGCGGCATGTCAGGACCAAAGCATTCATAATGAATATTTTCTCCATCCATCCCGCTTCGTTGCAGTAAGTCAATGACCATTTTCATGAACCCAATGGGACCACATACATAGGCATCACTGTCTTCTATAGACATTTGCGATAAAATTTCTTTGATTTGGCGCGCAATGATTCGTGGTTCACCTAAACAAAGGTGCCCTCTCCCCGCAGGCAACGCGCGCAAGCAAGCCTCTATCTCTGAACGGAACGCACACACTGTCATGTCTTGTGCTACTTGAATGAACGTGACAGGACGGGTTGGATTTTCTACGGCGACGGTCTGTAACATCGATAATAGTGGCGTCACACCAACACCGCCACTGATGAATACAATTGGCTGATCATGTGAGGCATTGAGCGTAAATGAACCGGCAGGTGCACTGATTGATAAAACATCTCCGGCTTTCACTTGTTCATGTAGAAAAAGGGACACGGCCCCTTTTGGCTCGCACTCATCCTCCCGCTTCACTGAAATGCGCATGTATCCTTTTCCTGGCGCGGCAGATAAACTATATTGACGGTTGTGCATGTATGTCTCATCAGGAATTCGGACACGCACAGTGACATATTGTCCCGGTAAATAGCGTGGCAATTCCCCGCCATCCCGTGGCTTTAAATAAAAGGAGGTGATATTTGTACTCTCCTCTTCCTTACGCACAACCGTAAAATCCTTGAAGTCATGCCAGCCCCCTTTTTCTGTTGCTGCCTGTTCATACATATCTGCTTCAACATCAATAAATACTTGTGCAATGACACCATACGCCTCTTCCCATGCTGACAAAACATTAGGCGTTGCCGCCACGCCGAGCACTTCTTTCATCGCCCGTAGTAAATGGGCACCGACAATCGGGTAATCGGCTCGCTTCACACCGAGACTACGGTGCTTGTGCGCAATTTGTTTGACGACCGGCAACAACTCTTCCAATTGATCAATATGTAGCGCTGCTGCATAAACTGTTCGCGCCAGGGCTGCTTGCTGCCGTCCTTGCTTTTGATTCGCATGATTGAACATATTTAATAGCTCTGGATGATCGGCAAACATATTTTGATAAAAGCATGCGGTAATTTCTTCTCCTTTTTCCGCTAACACTGGCGCTGTCGCTTTAACAATCTCCACCGTTTTCGCTGACACCATGTCTATCCACCTCTTTAAAATGAATTTTAAATACATCTTTATTGTAGTTTATTTATCAATTTAAATATATATGTATAATACATGTTTAAAAAATTAGACACATCTTTAGACAGATCTTTAAAAAATCAGTATAATAGATATCAATGATGATAGAGGAGGCTAACCAGTGAGGCTCACACTTTACTCTGACTACACGTTAAGAGTGTTAATCTACTTACACACGCACAATCAAGGAAAACTTGCAAACATTCAAGAAATCGCTGAGGCGTATGGCATTTCTAAAAATCATTTAATGAAAGTCATTTTTGAACTCGGAAAAATGGGTTATATCCAAACTATACGAGGGCGCAACGGTGGCATCCGTCTCGCACAACAACCAGAGAAGATTAATATTGGCGAGGTTGTTCGTCAGACAGAAGAAGACTTTCATCTTGTCGAATGTTTCGACAAAGAGAATAATCAATGTATTATCTCTCCAGCGTGTGGCTTAAAGAACATCTTAGCAAGTGCACTCCAAGCATATTTACATGTGCTAGATCAATATACGCTAGCTGATCTCATACAAGACCGGACAACAATGCAAGCACTTTTTGCACAAAAACAAAATCAACGAGCCTGAACAGTTCTTATCACTGTCATCCACTCTATTTTTGGAAAGATCAGCGAACGGTGCTATTTACGTACTTCCCCTTCATATGGAGACGAGCAGGTGCGCCGCTGCTCGTCTTATTTGTATTACACAAAGTGAATAATAATTACATCATCTTGAAACAAACGGGTTTCCCTTCACCCAGAAACGCCACGGATACGTGCGCGCTTCTTTCGCCCCATCAATCCCAATTCGAGGTCCAGCCATCATTTGTTCATCATTGATTCGTATCCCTTCTGAAATATATAGCGGGGGCTGATCAAGACGATGTCCATAGTCAACCTTTGTAATTCCAAGTGCCCGTGTTAACTTCCCTGGTCCACTTGTTAACGCTGCACGCTTTTGGTTGTCTCCCCGCCGTTTGCGCATCAAGTCTTCTCCTACACAAGGTTCAACGGCACGAATCAATACCGCATGTGGCATATCAAGCGCGCCACAGACTACATTCACTAAACAATGCGTATGCATTTCATATGTATATACATGACCAGCTGGACCAAACATCACTTCTGTTCTTTTCGTCCGACGATTTCCATAACTATGAGCGGCGCGATCTTCAGGTCCGAGATAAGCTTCCGTTTCCACAATGGTCCCTGCCGCAATACCCTCGCTCGTCTCTTTTACTAAAACCTTACCTAGCAAACTTTTCGCTACTTCAAGTGTAGGTTGTTGGTAAAATGATTGTCTCAATGGTTGACCGTACATTCCGTTTCTCTCCCTACTACAAAGATTTTCTTTCATTTGCAAATGTCATGTACATGTATACCATTTTAGCAAGAAAGAATGCATAAAAAAAGCCGCAGCAACATCACCGCGACAACAACATTTATTTTGGGTAGATTAAATATTGTCTATGTCATTTCCCCCTTCATTTTAGCAATCTCTCGATTAACAAAAAAAATCATGTAGGAAAAACGTCCGTTTTCAAATTGGCGCTTTGCTTCTTGCAATAACGTGAGGCTCTTCAATGCTTTTGCACGATAGAAAACTAAGAATGAGCTGCCTTTCCCACTGTCTTCCATTTCCTGTGCCAATTGCAACGCCCTTTCTTTATCACCACGAACAACGTATTGATGAACTTGCTCTTCTGGTACGACACCTTCTACATCAAAGTACTCACCATACATATTTAGTATAAACGGATGAACCTCGTTCACAAGCATGTCATAGAAATCAAGCATATTCGCTTCTTTAGCGTAAGTCATTGCTTTTTTTAGTTGTCGCATACAAAACGTCCTTGATTTAAATAATGTTACTAAAGATAGACCATGTGAGGCACGAGCAAGCCATGCATAAGGGGTTGCATTGTTTGCGATCACTTGCATATACAATTTCTCGGCCGCATCAAATTCACCTTTTACATAAAAGGATATGTATGCCGCTTCTAAGGCAATACGACTTACTAAAGAATTTTTCATAAAACTTTGTTCTAATCCTTCAACTTCTCTTTCCGCCATATTAAAAACCGCCACCAGTTTCTCTTTATAGCCTAAGTATGCGCATGCAATTAATTGGACAGTAAACAACCGTACTTGTAATTCTTTGTCACTTATACGATGAATTAAGTCACTAACAGTTTGAAAAATTTTTTCGGATTCCCAAGAGAATTCAACGGCATCCGATAAAAACTGGTATACCTCAACCCATTCTTTTAATGATTCCTCATCTGCATAACGCGCCAATAACTCTTTCAATAATGACATTTGCTCAAAGAGCGCTGCGTATTCAAACGAGTCTCTTACATGGACGCCGTATTTCAAACCACGTATATAAACATTCATGAACTTGACAAGCTGCTTAGGTGCTCTTTTTTTGACGGTGTACATCATTTGATCGAAAAATAAACGACTTTGATTTGCTCCTGCGTTTGCCGCCAATCCGTGCATCACTTCTTCTGTCCACTGCTGATCTCGTCTCCAACATTCTAACTGTTGTAATTGTATGATCATCTCTGGTGTCAACATTTCTGCTGTCGTGGTGTCTGTGTTGGTTAGCGTGATCACTGGCTCATTTGTGTTTTGCATAATATCCCCCAATGTCACAAGTGTAATTGTTTATTTAAGTGTAACACCGCAGTGATGCATTTTTTGTCTTCTTTTGTCGTCAAGTAGCATACATTAAATTACACGTTTATTAATTCAACACTACTTTCCTACTATTTTTTTCAGTCTATATGAAACCTTTCTGACCTTAACCACGTAACATAACAAAGATATATTTTAATTCTAGAAAAGAGGAATATTACATGGTAAGTCGTACATTAAAGACACTATGTGGAAGTTTTGAGGCAATCCTTGCAATCCCTATTCTCGGTGGAAGCATCGTTATTTTCTCTGGTTACTCTGCGCTTCCGTTTATGCTTGTTTTACACATCGTTGGTTTAATCTTCGCAGCGATTCACTATCGGCAAAAGGCAGGACACATTTGTGGCATTGTTACGGCATTGCTCGGGTGGATTCCGTTCCTTGGCTGGCTGTTACATGTCATTACAGCCATCGTCCTCGTACTCGAAGCGGCAACAGACCGCTAAAAAACGGAGTCCTAGGACTCCGTTTTTCTATGCAAAAGTCTATCCCAACGCTTGTGTAGAAATTGCATACATCCGACCACTTCTTCAGTCATACTGCCTCACTAACATTTATCCATCACATACAAAAACCCCACAATAAAACTGTTCATATAAAACGCTGGTCACTTACGAATTTGCATCAATGCTTGCGAGCCCTTGATGTACTTCACGTAAAAATCCGTCTTTACCGTATCCGCTAAATGTAATAAAAGGAACTTCTTCTTGCTTCGCGGCCTTTACTGTATCGATACTCGCTCTGTGGGAAATATGAGCAATGCCAATCACAATTAAGTCTTTCTTGCGCACTTTTTTTGCCATTTCTTGTACGCCTAATTTGCCGTTTGTAAATTCAAGTGAACCACCAAGTCGTTCCACCTCTAAACGTAAATCTGCATATTTAGGTTCTAATCCAACAAGTAAAATGGCCTTTCCATCCAATGTTTGTTCAACTTCTTGTCCATATTCAGCGCTTGTCCGGCTGCTCTTTTTATCGTTTTCTGCATATAATTTCATTTTCATCGATTGACTCGCTTCAACACTATCCATTTGGTGAACCCAACGGACTTTCACATTTGTCGGATTATTTTTGTACCAAGATATGTCAACCGCATCGCCTTCTTTGATGGACATGTCCTGTACATCTTCGGCAGGTATGCGCAATGTCGCGGGTGTCCCGTCAACACGATACATTTCCCCTAGCGCATTCTCTTCCACAACAAACTCTTTCAAGTCTTCGCGATAGCGAACAATCCCAAATGTAAACTCTACCACATCAGACTCCGCGGCTAGGTCTCTTTTTTCAACAAGCTCAAAGTGGTATCTTGGCATACCTACCGACGTTGATCCATCCATTTTTAATGCTCTAATCAGGTCACCGTGTTCAGCACCGGTCGCACGAATAATATGTTCTGGCATGTACACAACACCCCCGAGCATTCCTCCGCGCAATTTACGTGACAATGGTAACACGGCGCCATCATCACTTGCATATTGTTGTTGTTCAGATGGCAATGCTACACTTTCGCCACGCCTCTCTGGTTGCGTTGGTGTCGTATCTCGTTCTGGTATACATACCGTCTCTTCAATAATAGCTGAGCATAAACATTTTACTAGGTTTCCATATCCCTCTAAAAACTTTTGTAACTGTTCCCCACTGTAATCATCAATATTATTTGCCATCCGCTTAATATCTTCTCTTATCTCTGATAAAACCCGTTCTTTGTCCATTGCTTCTCCTCCCTATGAAAGTGCTTTCAATTAGTACAGCTTGTCCCACAGCAGACAGGAAAGTACACGAAAGCCCTCAGCTATCGAAAACGCACTCGAAATGACTGAGGCTCATTCATGTATACAGCAACTGCCCATCTTAACAGTCACTCATGTCAGTTGCTTCATTACAACCCCATCCATACTACGACTAATGAGATGATACGTTTACTATACGATAACAGTCTAGCATTGTCAACCGTTTTCACGAAAAAAGCCGATTATTCCTACGACAAAACTCGACTTTAAGTCAACCGATGCTATGATGCAGATGACATATCTTTAATTTCAATTTCAAACGTATCTGTTAACACGTTTTCATCGCCTAGTTTCTTTAATTCCTGTTGTGAAGGCGTCAAATAAACCGACATTGTGTACGTACCTGCCGGAATGCTTTTTAATGGTACAGTCTCTGTAAATGCTTTTTTCTCATCTGCTTTATAGTGCACCTCAACAATTTGTTGTGTGTACATATAACCATCCGAGTGACGATAAATCATCTCCCCTTGCGCATTTGAGAGGGTGATATCATATACTTGTGACGTTGGAAACACTAACGTTTGCCCTTTGCCCGAAACATTCTCAAGGCTCATCTCAACATGTAACATGTCATCTTTTTGCTCTACATCTACCTCAAACGCCCAAATGTTATCCATATTCTCCGCTCCCCCCGTCGGAATTGCATCATCATTTTTCTTTTGCCCGTTACACGCCACCATCAAAAATACAGCCAACACCGCAATACAGCCATGAACAAATTTCAAGTGAAAGCCACCTTTCTAATCTTTGCGAAACAACCCAAACACACTTGCTGTCTCCACAATATTCGTAAACGCATCAGGATCCACTTCGTCAATAATATTCTTCAAAGCATACAATTCATACCGCGTAATGACAATAATGAGCATTTCTTTTTCTGAAAACGTATAACCACCTTTTGCTGGAATACGCGTAATTCCCCTTGTCAATCGCTCATGAATCGCCGCGTTTAATAAGTCGGCTTTCTCAGTAACAACCATCGCAGTCAACTTTACATAACGTGTGTGAATCGTGTCAATAAAACGTGATGTCACATAAATTGAAATTAATGTGAACAATGCTTTTTCTGGGTCTAACAATAAACCCGCAGCAATGACAATGATGGAATTCAACAAGAAGAAAAAGCTCCCAATTGAACGATCCGTATATCTCGCTAAGACGAGTGCCACAATGTCTAGCCCTCCTGAAGAAGCACCCCATTTTAATAACAATCCAGCGCCTGCCGCACCGACTACCCCGCCAAATACTGCATTTAACATAATTTCATTAGACAGCGGATAAACCGGCAATATCTCTAAAAATAACGATGTAAGCATTACGCTCACAAAGCTATATATTGTAAAACTTTTTCCGACTTTAAACCAGCCTAAAATGGCAACAGGAATGTTTAGTAAAAAAAGCAACACGCCTGTTGACATCGGTAATACAAGCGACAGCAACTGGGCGACACCTGTAAAACCACTTGCAAAAACATCTGCTGGAATCAGGAAAAAGTTTAATGCGCATGCGAGTAAAAACGATCCGATGACCAGAATAATGATTTTCCCTAATTCCCTTTTCATCTTACACCTCAAATAATATGACCTCACTCATCAATCGTTTACGAGATCACTTCTTGTCTTCATAGGAACCAACTGGGTGTCCTAACGTGAAGCTTTGCTGTTTACTTGTACGTGCACATGGTGCACATAACTTTCCATTTTTTAAATACACGCCGATCGTCCCGGCTACCATACCAGCGACAGTTGCTGCTATGACTATACACTTCTTATTCAAGTGCATACACTCCTCCCATTATATCCGAATTTATTAAGAACAAACTACTGATACAACTCTTCTGTTTCCACAATAACACGTTCAGCGCCGATAGCTTGCTCTCCATCCCACGCAAGCATGCCCCCATCATAATTCCGCACATCAGCAAACCCTTTTTCTTTCATAAACTGTGCCGTTCGTTGGCTGCGACCACCACTCCGACAAATGAGCACATAACTCTTTTCTTGTTCCATATGAGCAACATGATGCTCGATGACACTCATGGGGATCAAAGGTACCCCAGGAATGTGCCCTTCTTCATACTCGTCAACCTCACGTACATCGATCAATACAATGTCTCGATCCGGGTTTTGCATTAATTCCTTTAATCCATCAGTAGATACTTGCACAATCCCATCTTTAGACTTACTCATCTCCGTCTCCTCCTTCTACATCCATATTTTCAATAAATGTAAACGTGTGGTGTGGCAACGCCGTCTTTAATTCTGTCAATGTGAGCGACTCATCATCTAATTTTGCCAATTCAGGAACGATAACTGCATCCACATACGCTTGCATATCGATCGATTGGTCACTTCGAACAATATGTTCATATTTTTTCGCATATGTATACAGCGGTGTATAATCGTTTGTTTCAATACTCACTGACATTTCTTGAGCTGGTCTAATGATTGGTCCGCGCTCAATCACATACAACTTGAATACAGGTGAAAAACTCATGTACCTCATTGATTCACGCGTAATTAATTGTGTTTTTGACTCTGAAAGCAACAAATCAGCGTAAAAAGCACGCGGGAAAGAGAGGGAAATCGCAAAATATAGTGTGACAACCATGACACACGTGAGAAATGTCGCCGCTGCTTCTGTCTTCCCTGCAACTTGTTTTTTTGAACGTCGCAGTTTTCGCCTCACGATGATCAAACTTCCTGCAAGCAGCAAACACATGAGTAGAATAAGACCCGTTTGAAACCACCCTTCTGACACAATGATCATCGATACCAACCTGCTTTCATTCAATCTCCTCTTTATCGTATCACAGGTTTAAACAAGGATGAAAGTAGATTGCTTTTCAATGAGGAAAAAGTTATCTTTTCTTATTTTAAAGTGGCATGTTTCCGTGAGGATACGCAGCAATTTTTTTACATGCCAACACGGCATATGCATCAATGAGGCGCGCCCTCGTCGTTTCTGGCTCAATAATATCATCAATGATGCCCTTCTCTGCTGCTAAAAAAGCGGTTGGCACTGGCGTATCCTCTGTTTCTGCCGACTCAGTGTTAATGACTGACTTAGCCCCATCTGCACCCATTACAGCCATTTCTGCTGTCGGCCACGAGAAAACAAAATCTGCACCTAGCGCCTTACTATTTAGTGCCACAAATGCGCCACCGTATGCTTTTCTCAAAATGACTGTAATCTTTGGCACAGTCGCTTCTGCAAACGCGTAAATAACCTTTGCCCCGTGGCGAATGAGTCCCCGCTGTTCCTGTTCCGTCCCTGGAATAAACCCACATACATCCTCTAAAACTAACAATGGAATTCGGTAACAGTCACAGAAGCGAACAAAACGGGCGCATTTGTCGCTTGCATCCACATCAATTCCCCCTGCCAAATGCTTTGGGTTATTCGCAACCACCCCAACCGTCTGTTCGTTAAGACGGATAAGCCCTGTCACTAAATTTCTAGCAAAGCAAGACGATAATTCCATAAATGATTGCCGATCGGCTAACAATTGAATCACTTCTCTCACGTCATACACGGACATTTCGTTGATAGGCAAAACATGTGCTAATGAGGCTACTTTGTCCATATGCTTATGACAAGGTATTTCTTTTCCCGTTGGCATATAGGAAAGGAAGGCTCGGACTTCCTTAAACAATGCTGCTTCACTTTTCGCCGTTACGTGAACATTGCCACTTTGTGTTGCATGCATACGCGCACCGCCAAGGGATTCCATGTCAACATCACTTCCTGTCACAGCTGCCAACACTTTTGGACCTGTCACAAACATGTGACTTATTTTTTCGACCATAAAAATGACGTCCGTTAACGCTGGTGAGTACACTGCACCACCTGCACATGGACCAAGTATGACCGACAATTGCGGAATCACACCGGAGTATTGAACTTGCTTTCGAAAAATTTGTCCGTAACCGTGAAGCGCTTCAACCCCTTCTTGAATACGGGCACCCCCTGAATCAATCAAACCAATGAGCGGCGCTTTTAACTTCACAGCCATCTCAAGAATGGTCACAATCTTTTCTGCATGTTTTTTTCCAACTGTCCCGCCACATACTGTGAAATCTTGTGCATATAAGCAAACAAGGCGCCCCATGATTGTCGCATACCCAATTATTACCCCATCACCTAATATCGCTGCCTCACCCGTTGCAAACCGTAAACACTCGGTAAAACTATCTTTATCAACCAACGCATCAATACGCGCGCGAGCAAGCGCTTTTCCAGAAGCACGTTGTTTCTGTTGACGTGCCTGTCCTCCGCCTTGTAATAGTTCCTCATTTTTCTTATGTAGCAATTTATTTTTGAAATGGTTATCCATCTGTTCCTCCTACACACTTCATCAACTACTTAAATGTACAATGCCCTAAATTCATCGTCCTTAATATCATTGAATTTTTCATGTTTTTTTACATACAAATCGACAAAGTGTCATTTGTTGACAATAACCTTTCGTTTCGGTACGATAAACTCACAAATTATTTCACCTTAAGTGGAGGTTACCTTTTTATGTGTGGTTTTGTAGGAGAAATGCTGAAAACAGTCGGCACCCATGTCCCAGAAGAATTGTGGACGCAATCGCTTGAATCCATTCATCATCGTGGTCCAGACGATACAGGAGAATATATCGATGGGCGTGTGAGACTCGGCTTCAAGCGTTTAAGTATCATTGACTTGGAACAAGGAAAACAACCGTTGTCTTATGCGCAAGCGCGCTATCATATTATCTTTAATGGCGAAATTTATAACTACATCGAATTGAGAGAAGAATTAACTGCAGATGGCTATACATTTGCCACTGATTCAGATACTGAAGTTTTACTGGCGCTCTATGCTGCATATGGAGAAGCAGCCGTTGAAAAATTACGCGGCATGTTTGCGTTTGCTATTTGGGATACAGAAACAGAAACATTGTTTTGTGCTCGGGACAGATTTGGCATTAAACCATTTTATTATCTTCACACAGATGAACGCTTTTACTTCGCCTCTGAACAAAAGTCAATTATGCCCATCGTTGCGCATAAAAAGTTGAATCAAACATCATTGCAACATTACGCAACATTTCAATTTGTGCCTGAACCAAACACATTGACTGAGCACATACATAAGCTCTTACCAGGACACACATTGACGATGAAACGCGATCTCTCTATGACCATCACCCCTTACAGCAAACATGCTTTTTCAGAGCAACAAGGGCAATCAATTGAATCGCTTGCAAAAAAAACCGTCGATGTTTTGCGTGACTCAGTGGAAAAGCATATGAGGGCCGATGTACCTGTCGGTGCATTTTTATCAAGTGGCATTGATTCCACAACAATTGTTGCGCTCGCCAAGGAGCTTCATCCCGACTTGAAAACCTTTACTGTCGGCTTTGAAACAGAAGGGTATAGTGAAATTGATATTGCAAAACAAACAGCTGCATCGCTCGGTGTCAATCACTTCCATAAAGTCATTACTGCCGATGAGTTCGTTGCTGAATTACCAAACATCATTTGGCATATGGATGAACCCGTCGCCGACCCCGCTGCTGTGCCGTTGTATTTTGTGGCAAGAGAAGCAAAAAAACATGTCACCGTCGTTCTTTCAGGCGAAGGGGCAGATGAACTTTTTGGTGGTTACAACATTTACCGTGAGCCACTGGACTTAGCTTGGTTTAAAAAGATCCCGACTCGCCTACAGCCAATGATCAATCGGTTGGCACGCAAGCTACCTCCTTCGGTAAAGGGGCGTAACTATTTTATTCGTGGCACCACACCTATTGAAGAACGGTATATCGGTAATGCCTTCATCTTCTCAGAAGAAGAGAAAGAAGCATTATTCAAGCATTATGATCCGTCTATCTCTTACACACATGCGACAGCACCATTGTATCACTTAGCGCGCAACTACAACGACTCAACAAAGATGCAGTTTGTTGATATGCATACGTGGCTATCTGGTGACATTCTCGTCAAAGCTGACCGTATGACAATGGCGCATTCACTCGAGCTCCGTGTGCCATTTCTTGATAAAGAAGTGTTTGCACTTGCAAGCACACTTGAACGCGATGTGAAACTAGCCAATAAAACGACGAAATACGTCCTTCGTGAAGCAGTAAAAGAGAGCATCCCTGCATCCATCGTCCCTCGTAAAAAACTAGGCTTCCCTGTTCCAATTCGGGTCTGGTTGAAAAATGAACTATACGATTGGGCCAAGCAGCTAATCCAATCGAGTGAAGATGACGTATTCCATAAACCATTTTTACTACGCATGCTAGCAGACCACCGAGACGGCAAAGCCGATTATAGCCGAAAATTATGGACTGCCCTATGCTTTATCATGTGGTATGACATGTACATCGCAAATAAAATTTCTTCATCCACTTTAGAACAAAAAGAGCATCGTCCTGTCGCAAAAAGAAATTAAGTTGCCTACACCCCAAAATGAGCATCTCTCATTTCGGGGTGTTTTTAGCAATAAATGTATAATTTGGAACGAGGAAGGTCACGTTAATAGTGTAAATCATCACTACACTTTGGAGGGAATGTAAAATGAAACTTTCACGATATATCGGCGCGCTATTGGCGGTCATCCTTCTTACGTTAACTGGGTGCGGCAATAATCAAAATGCCACAGATGATACAGATGACACAACAACGCATGATTTAAGATTTGCAGATGCGATTGCCGACAAAGTCACTGACCTTGAAACCGTTGAGCGCGCTAGCGTTTTCGTTACTGAAAATAACGCTTACGTTGGCGTCATGCTAAAAGGTGAAAAAGATCAAGAAGTCACTGAAGAGATCGAACAAGCAGTCGCTGACCAAGTAAGAGAAGTAGACACGACAATTGAAAATGTCTATGTCTCTGCCAACCCAGATGTGTTAGATCATTTCGGCAGTTACGCTGAAAAGATTGAACAAGGGGAACCGATTGAAGGCTTTTTTGATGAATTTGACAAGATGATTCAACGGATGTTTCCTAACCGGAAATAACAATATAAAAAAGGTGCTACTCCACATGAGTTGGAGTGGCACCTTTTAATTTAACGTACTGTCCGATAAAAATTTGTTCTCAACATCACAAGAAAAATGACCAAGCATAACACCAGCGTCACCACAAACAAAATGCGCACAGAAAAATATTCTGCCCAAAGTCCGGCCGCAAGCAATCCGGCTGGCAGCATCAGTTTCATTAACATAGAAGATGTACCAGACACCCGTCCAAGCAAATGATTAGGGGTGAATTCTTGTCTAATTGAGAAATAAACGACGTTGGAAATCGTAATAAAAAAAGTTCGGATTGCAAGTGAGATACCAATGACCCACCATGTACCTGCCACGAGAAGGACAACATATCCAATTACTTCTCCTAACATTACATACGTATACACTTTCCCCCGAGGAAACTTATCTGTCATCCGTTTCACGACAAGTGCGCCTAATAGGCCACCGATCGCACTAACGCTAAACATGAGTCCAACCTCTGTCTCTGACGAACCCAGGACATCGACCGCAAAAAAGATGAGCACACCTAACACCATACTCGAAGCAAAGTTTTGAAAAATCACCGCCACTGTAGGAGTCAACAATGTACGATTCCCAAATAATTCGCGTACCCCTTCCTTCATATCTGCCCAAAAACTTTGCTTTTTTTGCACATGTTTTACTTCAGGAAAATGCATCAATAAAACCGCCACAAACGACAACGTCACGAACACAAATTGGATCGACAATGTGCCCAAAAACGACGTTGCTGCTAAAACGACGCCCGCGATACCAGGACCAATCATGCGAATAAGCGTATCTATAAAGCTCCTTTTTGCATTTGCTTCTGTTAATTGCGTCCTGTCAATCATTTGTGGCAATGCAGAATGAGAGGCATTACCAATAAAATAGCCAGAACTTGAAAAGAGGAACCCGAGTATAAATAACATCCATAATCCAAGTGAATCTGTCCACAACAGTGACAATAACACACATAATACGAACCACTGAACACCGATCATCACGATCATGACCCGCTTCCGCCGCAACCGATCGACGATCACTCCTGCAACCATACCGAGTAATACATTTGGCAAAAACTCCATCACCCGCATACTACTCATCGCCAGTGCGCTTTGAGACATCTCATACACAAGTAAAGGAATGACAATCGTGTAAATTTGTAAACCAATCGCTGCACTTGCTCCGCTCCCCCATAGAAGCAAAAAAGAACGGTTTTTCCATAAAGATGGCACTTTCTCTTCTGTTTGTACATATTGACGTTGTCCCATTTTTTGTCTCCTTTTGTCTCATAAACTCGCATTTCTTGTCATTTTATGATACAAAAGAAAAAAGGAGAGAAAAAGAACTTATTTTTTCATATTAAAATACACACCTTTTATCCAAAGGAGGCCGATCACGATGAAATTGCATGATCATTATCTCACCTTATTAAACAAATGGGGCCCATCCTCTCACGACGTTTACATACGCGACATCGCAACAACCATGAAACGTTCGATCCGACACACCAAAATGATTTTGAAACAACTACAACAAGCACAGTGGATTACATGGCTTCCTGGATCAGGGAGAGGCAACCCTTCGAAACTTTCCTTAAACCTTTCTAAAGAAGCACTCTATGAAACGATCATTCGCCAATACATTGAACAAGGCAACATTAAACATGCGCTACAACTCATGGAGGAAGCCCCTTTACAACAATCATTTATTCAGTGGCTAGAAAAACAATTTCATTGGCGAACAGCAAATACAGAGAGCGATGGCATTGACAAACTCTGTTATCCTTATTACTTTCCGATCGACACATTGAATCCGATGTACACGATCACCCGACACGAAGGACATTTAGGGGAACACATTTTTAATCGCCTCTTGCGTTATAATCATGATACCCACACTTTCGATTACGAACTACTACACCATTTCACAGAGAAAGAAAACGGTCGGGTGTGGCACTTTTATTTACGTAAAGGTGTACTTTTTCATGACGGGAGCCGTCTTACCACGCATATTGTAAAGGAAAATATCACCCTTTGGCAAAAAACCTTTACCACTGGCTGGTTAAACGATATGCTGCAGATGATTTCAACCATTGAAATCCATTCTGACTACATAATGACGATTCACCTATGCCAAACAAATCGATTGTTCCCGCACGTATTTACCGGAAACCGAGCGCGAATCATTTCTACTACCTCTTATGGAAAAGACCCTGATCGATTTCAACAGCATCCAATTGGTACAGGTCCTTATCAAGTTGATGCTCATCACGATGGCTATATACAACTATCTGCTTTTGATCACTATTTCGGTTTAAGGCCACAACTAGACCAAATTGAGTTGTATCACATCCCAAATCACAAGCGTGGTCATCGCCAAGTCGATTATCGGATTGTTCGAGAGGACACAAAGCACATGAAACATTATGATTGGCACGATACAGAAATTGGGGGTACATACCTTGTTGTCAATCGCCAAAAACAAGGCTGGCACACACATCCAGAATTTCCGAAAATGCTATCCTATGCCTTAGACCGTGAAGCACTATTTGCGGATCACCCGCATTACAATGTTTGGTTTCCCGATAGCTTCTTTGAGCGCTCTCCTGCCACCGGTCCATTACGGCAAAAAAGTCACATCGAGAAAGCGCGGAAATGGTTTTCAGATCAAGGCTTTGTTGGGAAGTCACTGACGCTTATATCCACATGCTTGAGTCACAACGCCCACTTAGGATATGAATTAAGTGTATTGAAAGAAGCGTTAGAGACTTTGGGAATCGACTTACATACCGACATTGTCGATATTAACGAGCTCACACACCCTTCCTATATGTCTCAAGCAGATTTAATTATTGCTGGAATTGGACTAGGAGAAGATCGCCTCGCCTCGATGTTAAACTTTGTTACTGACAAAACGAGTTTCATTTACACGACATTACCAACCACCACACGCCTGCACGTTGATGCACTACTTAATGATATTTTCATGAGCGCCTCTACGAAAGAAGCGTACCAAAAAATGCGCCTACTAGAGCGCTTTTTACTCGATCACTACGACATTATCCTTTTGTATGATCGGAAAACCCATGTCCATATTGAAGCCGATCACCGCCTTCAAGGCGTTGAGATTAACAGATATAACCGCTTGCGCTACGATCAACTTTGGTATCAGATTTGAGTGGATGATGTGTCGTTTGAAAAACAGGAAAAGCTGTCCTGATCTTTTGAACAGCCTACTTCCTATATCATCGTATACTTGGCGCATGACGAATTGGATCACGCTTGCTCCGAGACAACTTCCTGTTGTCTTTTTCTCGCCTGTTCTCTTTTCAAAAACACCCAACCAATCACAGCAGCAGTCAATGAAATCGTTGCCGCGAAAGTCATGACGATACTTCCATGAAAAGTGAGCAATAGCACACCTGCTAATAATGGCCCGAGTGGTTGCGCCATCATTGCAGCCGATCCCAACATTCCCATTGCACTTCCAAGCATATGTTTCGGTATGGCTTGCTGCAGCTCGGTCATATAAATGATCGTCATTGGCGATGATAAAAAACCCATGATCCCAAATAATGTGATCCCAACAATGACTGGTTCAATGAAGAAACCCGCCGCGACCATCACAAACATAGACGCAAAGAAAAGCACCATTGCCCGATCCAAATTTAAACGCTTCCAGCGATACGTGAGTGCTGTCCCAAGTAAATTCCCAATCCCCAGCACCATCATGCATGTTCCGAGCGCTGCTGCACCGTTTATTTTTAAATCAGCATAGAGGTAAGGTAAAGTCACAGCTGTCATCATGACAAAAGCCATATTTGTAAACATTGCCGTTGCTGCTGCTATCAACAGCCAACGCTCTGTTCGAAAATGGGAAAATGTTTTCTTGAACGAACCTACCACTCCTCTACTTTCCACCTTTGTGCGCGGCAAA
The DNA here is from genome assembly GCF_038592975.1 of Bacillus sp. FSL W7-1360. Classification (NCBI taxonomy): domain Bacteria; kingdom Bacillati; phylum Bacillota; class Bacilli; order Caryophanales; family Bacillaceae; genus Bacillus; species Bacillus sp. FSL W7-1360. The sequence goes on from NZ_CP151950.1 coordinate 1,724,214, forward strand.
CGCACACGCAACACTAAAAATAGATAACAACAAATAGGGATCAGTGCCACAACTAGTACTGCGATAAATGCCACATGATATCCAGATAATGCCAACAATGCCCCTGCTACGACTGGACCGAACAAGCCCGCTAAGTTTTTGAGAGCACTTAAAAGACTGTTGACTTCTTTTAATTTCTTTGGTTCTACCAAAGTAGGAATGAGCGTTCTTTCTAAAGGGTCTAAGATGCCTCCAGTAATCCCCATAAATACCAACATAATAACATACAGCCAAAAGCCGATCCCACTTGCAGGTACTTCTAGCAAAAATAAGATAAACAAACCAAACACAGCGAAAAAATCCCACACAGTCGCGCTCAACCCTAAAGCCGCCTTATTGAATCGGTCAACAGCCATTCCAGCAAGCATTGGCACAATGATGGCTGGGGCATAAGTAAAAGCGAGCAACGTCCCTAATACTGCCGGTGAATCGACAATATTAATAAAATACCACGTCATCACTAAATACATCATCCTTTGTTGAAACGATTGAGCGCTTTCAGAAGTGATGAGTGCGGCAATGGTTTTGTTCATGTGTGCGATGCCTCGCTTCCTTGTTTGATTTTCCCTTAAATAGGGTCACTCGAAACCAAAAAATAGATATACTACTCTCTTTTTCTATCTAACCGCCGACGAAATACTAAAGCTAAGAAAGCGAATATAACAAAAGCTGTCCCTGAAGCTGCAGTCACCACCTTCAGCATATTTTCTATTGGAGACTCAAATAACAGTGCGACCGAGATAATTAAAACGGCACCAGTTAAACCCATTCCTAAAATTAAGATCGCCAAAATTTTGTGCATCAAATCACCTCAAAAATACTCACACAAGCACCGCTCCAGTGTATATTAATCATTTGGGCCCATTCTCGCCTCACGCATTGTGCCATCACAATACGGACACACAACTTCTACTTCTACTTCTTCTACTTCTTCCACTTCGGATATACCATATGCAAACTCATTACCACAAAATCAGGAACCTCTTTTTTTGACATTACTATCATCCCTCCATTTTTCATTTATTTCTCTTAAGAGAAAATTCGACGCGATTAGTTCCCTTTCCTTCTCATTCCTTCTCAAAATTCAATTTTTTTCACAACAATATTCACGCATTGCTTTACTTTGAGTGAAAACCTTTGTTATATCAACATTCAATCCGTGTTTACATAAAAAGACAATCAAAGACACAATTAGGCAAAACCTCTTATTGAACCCGTTTCTGCATGATGTTACAATTAAAGCGATTCACCATTTGTTTCTTTGTAGTTAATTTGTCAAAATGATGGCTCAGAACAACGTTGTTAAATTTAAATCATTTCATTACGTCAAATCATTGTGGGGTGGCATGATGCAAAACGAAAGTCAAAGAACAATCACAGCTATGAACACTCACACCACGACTACTCAAATGATAACGCCAGAAATGAAGACTCACCTGCAAAGGTTAGAATGTTGGCGACGGGAACAAAAATTTACAGAGGAAGTCATGCACGGATTAGCGGCTAGTGGGGGAGCGGAACAGAGCCGACTTTATTTTGAGCAAGTGATGTATACGGTGAGAAATGCAGCACCAGAACAACTCGTAACGTTCATGAATATGTATGTAAGAGGATTAAAGGATGGTGTGCAAGTTCAGGATTCTCTGGAGTACGCTGTTTTGTTTCAGCAGATTGACTTGTTAAGGGAAATACTTGATCGATATGAGGGGAACAGGTTTTGGGAAGAGTGGGAGAAGGTGTATCGCTTTTTGCTTTCTGTCATAGAAGGGAAGTTCACACATGAAGAGGTACTGGAACAGTCTCACCTGTTGAAAAGTGGAGTGTATGACCAGAGCTTGCAACTTCGATTAGAACTAGTAGATGTTTCTGCTTATACGCACCTTGGTGATTATCACAAAGTAGGCTCTCTGCTCGATTACTTTTCAAAGCATTTGGACCAATTGGAACCAAACTTTGTAAAAAGCGCTTTAAAGAGCCGAATAGAATTAGCGGAGGCAAGATTTTTGCTTTTCATAGCAAGAGACTTTTCTGGAGCCGAAAAGAGATTTTCCCGCGTGATAATGAACAATGCCACACCAAGCGCATTAATTGTTGCATCTTACCGAGATCGTGGTCTTTCTTTGTTAAACGAGGCGCTATTGGAAAAATCCAACAAGTGCTTACGATGCTTTGAAATCGCAATTTCTCGTGCAAAGGAGTTCGGATTAATGCGTGAGTACGAGAGACTAACAAAGGAATACTATCCCCTTGTACAGAACTTACACGGTGAACAATTTGATGCTACAGATATTGTTCAAGAGGAGGTGGCACATCAGCACATTGTTCGTGGTGAGCATAAGAAAGCGCTATATCTCATTGAAGACTTAGAGGCGCGTGGAAAAGGAGGTGTGTTTATATCTTTTTATAAAGCAAAAGCATTGACGAATAAAGAATTAATGTCTCGGGTTAAGCAACAATTTCAGGAAGAAAACCTCGCTTACATGTTGCCAATCGTTGAACGTGAGATTCAGGCGTTAGATAATTAATTTAAAGGGAGGAAGAGCGCTTATGAAGAAATCTTTGTGTGGCATCATTGTTATGTTATTACTAGCTGTTCCTGTACAAGCGCAAGCGTCATCAGAGGTTGAACCTTCTGGAGGTCCTGGGGCTGAACCAGTTCCATATTCACACACACCATCATAACTCCCTCCAATCAAATTTACAACTGTAAACTTTTATAAGGGCTGTCCCAAAGGTTATAAATAACCTTTGGAATAGCCCTTTTCTTGTTTCCCCTGAAACAATTTCATTGATTTTTATATTCGTTTAATTTAAAATAAAAAAGCAAATCAAATGACACAGGAGGCTCCATATGCATTTGAAACCGCTCGCTCGTACCGTTTTCTTGATGTTTTTTATGTTTCTCTTTATGAAAGCGCACGCAGACGCAAAAGAACGGCTCACATTACAACCGCACACTGTAAGCCCGTTCACAGAAGTGGTGTTAGAGCCTCACCCTGAAGGTGACCGACTGATCGTACGCGGATCAAAAAAAGCAAACGACGTGACAGCCTCTTATCAAGTTCATATTGATCGGACAGCTGGCACCTACACTGTTGAACCACAAGAAGCAAGTCACACGGAACCACCACATATTCATGCTCCTTACCACACCGGTTGGGTGAGTGCGACCACGAGAGACCTTATCGGCATCAATTTAGCGCGTTCTACCTTAAATTTTTCATGGTACGATCACGGTACAACGATCAGTCATAAAGACTCTTCTCTTCATACATGGGCAGCCCATCCTACGCCTCTTGGCACACACTGGTATGTACGTGAGCATCAAAAGAGAGCGCCTTACGCTTATGAAGAGAACACAAAATTACGTGTAAATGCCTATGCATCTTACTACAACTATGATTTCCTCAATAAATACAAAATTACAGAGTCTGATCACTTTATCCAGGTGGATATGAAAAACGATGGCACATATGACTATGTCGTAAACTGGACACGAAGAGGAGAAAGCTGGTTTACACTAATTTTAACGATTACCGTTCATTAGTAAAGGGGCTCCGAGAGCCCCTTTTGTTTATTTCTCCACTATTTGCTCCTCCATCGCTCCTTTTCTGAAAAAATGACGCATCGCATGGTACACATCGCCTTTTTCTTTCAAAATATAGTGCATGAAGCGAGAATCGCTAATGTTTTTATAAGCACCCATTAAGGTGGAATGACGCGAATACCGGTTAACTTCCCCGTAGCCAAACAAGTTTGATCGGTCCATCAGCTTTCCTACAAGATCTAGGCAACGACCGTTATCTGACGTCAAGTTGTCACCGTCTGAAAAATGGAATGGATAAATATTATAAGCATTAGGATGATATTTTTCATCAATTAATTCCAGCGCCCGCCGATAGGCAGAGGAACAAATCGTCCCGCCACTTTCTCCTTTTGAAAAGAAGTCTTCCTCACTAACTACTTTTGCCTCTGTATGATGTGCGATAAATTCGATGTCAACTGTCTCATATTTCGTACGTAAAAAACGGGTCATCCAAAAAAAGAAGCTGCGTGCCATATATTTCTCAAATCGCCCCATTGAGCCGCTTGTGTCCATCATTGCAATGACCACTGCTTTAGACTCCGGTCGAATCGTTTCTGTCCACGTCTTAAAACGTAAGTCATCATTATAAATAGGCATAATTCCTGCATTTCCTGCTAATGCATTTCGTTTGATTGCTGCTAAAATTGTTCTCCGTTTGTCGACATTGCCCATTAATCCTTTTTTACGAATATCATTAAAGGAAATATCTTCTACAATGAATGCATCTTCTTCCTTTTTTTGTAGATTCGGTAATTCTAACTCTGAGAACAACATCTCTTCTAACTCCACAATCGATACAACGGCTTCATAATACTCCTCACCCGCTTGATCTCCTGCGCCACTTCCTTTTCCAGCGCCAGGTTGCTTGGCACCATTTGGATCACGCGCAACGACGTCTCCAACCTTGCTGTCACCTTGTCCTTGTCCAGCATGTTTATTTTTATCATAATTGTACCGAATTTTGTATTCATCTAAAGAACGAATGGGGATACGAACCACATCCCGTCCATTTGACATCACAATATTTTCTTCACTCACTAAGTCAGGCAAATTTTTCTTAATCGCTTCTTGAACTTTATCTTGATGACGGCGCTGATCTTGATACCCCTTACGATGGAGGGACCAGTTTTCCTGTGACACGACATATTGCCGACTGTTCGTTTCTTCCACGCTTTTCCCTCCCAAAGACTTGGATTTGAGAAATTTAAGTCACCCTTTTTGCGCACCTTTCATACACTACATTGGCTATAAAAAACATGTAGTCCTGTTTTCCTTATCCTATGTAAGACAAGAGTAATAGTTGCCAAAAAGTTTCTCGAGGACAAGCCTATTGACATGAAAAAAAAGCCTGTCTACATAGGCGACAGACTTTCGATCAACATCTTTATTCCATAAATCCCATTTTGTCTAGTGGCCAAAAGCGCAAGCCAGCTTTACCAATAATATCGTTCATATCAATAAATCCAAGCTGTCGACTGTCAGAGCTTTTCCGACGATTGTCTCCGAGGACAAATACATACCCTTCTGGTACGACTGTATGTGATACATAATCAGTTGTATACAAACGCCCATGCACCATCGATGCACGTGCCTCCGCTAAAAAAGGTTCCGGTATCGCTTCATCATTTACATACAATACGTCATCTTCATAACGAATGATGTCACCAGGGAGGCCAATGACTCTCTTAATATAATCTGCGTCTTCACTTGCTTTAAAGACGATCACATCAAAACGTTCAGGTTCACCGAAATAATACGTCGCTTGATTGACAAAGATGCGGTCTCCGGTTGACGCAGTCGGCTCCATTGATACTCCTTTTACCGTTGTGCTCGTCATAATAAATGTGCGAATGACAAACGTCAAGAGGAGCGCAACCATAATAACCTTTAGCCAACTCCATAATTCTGCCTTCACTGTTGCCACAGCAACCCCTACTTTCTCTTATCTATTCCATGAACCCCATTTTATTCAACGGCCAAAAACGTAAACCAACTTTGCCAATAATGTCGTCCATTTTTACCGGACCAATCCTCCGGCTATCTAAACTATTATTTCGATTATCACCAAGGACAAATACATATCCTTCTGGAACTTCTCCGCTTAGTTCATAGTCTTCGGTGTACGCCCAATCTGATCCATTTGCCGCAACAACTTCTTCTAAAAAAGGCTCCGGTACTGCTTCGTCATTTACATACAGCACATCATCTTCATAGCGAATCGTATCACCTGGCAGTCCAATCACGCGTTTAATATAATCTGCGTTTTCGTCTGCTTTAAAAACAATTAAGTCAAACCGCTCAGGCTCGCCAAGTCGATAGCTTAATTTATTCACAATAAATCGCTCACCATTGTAAGTCGTCGGTTCCATTGACTCACCACTTACCACAAAACTTGTGATCACAAATGTTTGAATGACAAGTGTGACAATGACTGCAACAATAATTGCTCTTATCCAGCCCCAAAACTCTGATTTTTTCTCTGCCACAAGTGTTCCTCGCTTTCCTATATATCTCTTATTTTTATAACAACAATGTCCTATATAACGTATCACTTTTTCTAGAAAAGAACAAGAAGAAGCGATCCCAAACAATGAGACCGCGTACTTCATTAGCGATTTAGTAACGAGCCCACATACCGTAATAATTCATTTGCTGACACAGAGTTGTAACCATGCTCATCTATTAAGCGAGCAATCACATCGTTCATTTTCTTTAATTGTGATTCATCTGGGGTTTGGACTGATGTGGTAATTTTGACAACATCTTTTAAATCGGCAAACAATTTCTTTTGAATCGCTTCTCGTAATCGTTCATGAGAATGATAGTCAAATTTCTTCCCTTTCCGTGCATAAGCAGAAATTCGAATCAAGATTTCTTCTCTGAAAGCTTTCTTCGCATTTTCTGAGATGCCAATTTGTTCCTCAATCGACCGCATTAATTTCTCATCTGGTAGCATCTCTTCCCCTGTCAATGGGTCACGTAATTTATTTTTGTTACAATAAGCCTCCACATTATCCAAATAATTTTCCATCAACGTCTTCGCTGACTCGTCGTAAGAATACACAAATGCTTTTTGAACTTCTTCTTTCGCAATTAAATCATACTCTTTACGGGCAATTGTAATATAATCCATATAACGCTCTTTATCTTCTTTTGAGATAGATGCATGCGCATCCAGCCCCTCCTTTATTGAACGCAACACATCTAGCGCATTAATGGACGTCATTTGCTTGCGAATAATTGCTGATGAAATGCGGTTAATGACATAACGTGGGTCTATTCCGCTCATTCCTTCATCATTAAATTCTTCTTTCAATTCTTTTACATCTTGGCTATTAAACCCTTCTACTTCTTCACCGTCGTACAACTTCATCTTTTTCACTAAGTCCATTCCAGACCGATGGGACTCCTTCAGACGCGTTAACACCGTAAAAATTGCCGCAATTCGTAACGCGTGAGGTGCAATATGGACATGAGCCAAATCGCTATCGGCAATCATTTTCTGATAAATGCGCTCTTCTTCACACACACGTAAGTTGTACGGCACCTTCATTACAATAATGCGCGAATGAAGTGCCTCGTTCTTTTTATTCGCAATGAATGACTGATACTCCGATTCGTTTGTGTGGGCAAGAATCATTTCATCCGCCGAAATTAGCGCGAATCTTCCGGCTTTAAAGTTTCCTTCCTGCGTCAAGGATAGTAGATGCCACAAAAACTTCTCATCGCATTTTAACATCTCTTGAAACTCCATCATCCCACGGTTCGCTTTATTTAGTTCCCCATCAAAACGATATGCGCGTGGATCTGATTCTGATCCGAACTCAGCAATTGTTGAAAAATCAATACTCCCAGTCAGATCGGCAATGTCTTGTGATTTTGGATCAGATGGTGAAAACGTACCAATCCCAGTTCTTTTATCTTCAGAGAAAAATATTCGCTTCACCATTACATCTTCAATACGCCCCCCATACTCTGTTTCCAAGCGCATCATGTTCAGTGGCGACAAATTTCCTTCGATGCGAATCCCGTACTCTTCCTGAAAATCTTTACGCAAATGAAGAGGGATCAAATGAAGCGGGTCTTCGTTCATTGGGCAATCTTTAATTGCATATACCGCACCTTCATCAGTACGAGAGTAACGCTCTAACCCCCGCTTTAACATCGTCACAAGCGTTGACTTCCCACCACTTACTGGACCCATCAACAATAAAATACGTTTACGCACATCTAACCGTTTGGCAGCAGAATGAAAGTACTCCTCAACCAATTTTTCAAGTGCGTCCTCTAAACCATAAATCGCATCCTTAAAAAAGTGATATGTCTTGTGCCCATTTTCTTCTGTCACGCCAGCGTCTTTGATCATGTTGTACACGCGTGAATGCGCCGTCTGCGCAACCCATGGCTTTTCCTTCACTAATTGTAAGTAGTCAGAAAATGTTCCTTCCCATTGCAGGCTCTCTTCCTCAGCACGATAGTCCTCAATTTTTTTTAAAATATCCATTGCGCGTACCTCCGTCCTCGTATAAGCGAGATTACTTAACGATATGCACGAAAAGCAACGAGCATGCGTGTGATCTGATACAGCCAATGTTCCTCATTTTACTCACACAAAAAAAGACGTCGCCCCAAGAAAATGTGAATTCCAATAGACAAACATTTGTTCACTTGAAACGACGTCATGTTCATATTCAGTTAAACATCTTCACCCTTTTCTACTGCTCGAAACACTTGTTTCAACTGCTTTTTCCGCTTTTTCGGTACAAGCACATATAAAATATCCTTTTCTTGAATGGTTGTCTGTCCATAAGGTGCAATTAACTGTTCGGATCGAATAATTGCATTGACAAGTGCTCCTTTTGGTAACGTAATCTCCTCTAATGTTTTACCAATGACTGGTGTATCTTCTTTCATCTCTAATTCCACAATCTCAACATTGGTTTTTCCAATTGAAACAAGCTCTAACGAATGTAGCGGTGTGGGCTTTTGCGGCTCCGTTAACTGCAGCTTTTTTGCAACATATGAAATCGTTGAACCTTGAATGAGCGTTGATGTCAGCACGACGAAGAACACGACATTAAAAAACAATTGACTATGTTCAAGCTCTGCAATGACCGGAAACGTTGCCAATACAATTGGTACGGCACCTCTGAGTCCGGCCCATGATAAAAAGAGCTTTTCTTTCCAGCGGAATTTCATCCCCGCCATGGACAAGAATACAGCGATTGGACGTGCAACAACCATTAAAATAAGTGATAAAACCATCCCTTTAATAAATATATTAAGCTCAAATAATTGGGTTGGAAACACAAGTAGCCCGAGGATGATAAACATAAGCATTTGCATCATCCACGCAAATCCCTCATTAAAACGGAAAATAGAATGACGATACGTCAAATCTTGATTGCCAATAATAAGCGCTGCCACGTATACAGCAAGTAAACCACTTGCACCTATTAACGCAGTGACGCCATAGGTAAGCAATGCAAAAGCCAAAGCAAAAACTGGATACAGTCCACTTGAATCTAAGTTAATCTGATTAATAGCATAAGAGGCTAGCTTTCCAAAAATAAAACCGAGTAACAACCCTAGTCCCATTTGCCAGACGAATGACCCAAGTAGTGAAAATATATTTGTATGGCTAATTGTAATGAGCTGGATGAATGATAGTGTCAAAAAAACAGCCATTGGATCGTTCGTTCCAGATTCGGCTTCTAACGTCGCACCTAAACGTGTTTTTATATTTTGCTCTTTTAAGACAGCAAATACTGCTGCTGCGTCCGTTGATCCAACAATTGCACCAAATAAAAGCGCTTGCAGCCAAACCAACACCTAACACATATTTTGCTGCCACAGCTACAATTGTTGATGTTAATAAAACCCCCAATGTGGCTAATGACAAGGACGGGAGCGCAACCGACTTTACAGTTGCCCACTTTGTTTGTAAACCACCTTCAAATAAAATGACGACCAGTGCAAACATACCAACAAACTGGGCATATTTTGCTTGTTCAAAATCAACATTTACAATATTAAACCCATCACTACCTATCACCATACCAACGAGGATAAACAGTACAAGTGCAGGGACGCCGAGCCGTGTTGAAAACTTTGCTGTCAATACACCTGCAATAAACAAAATCGCAACAAAAAGAATGATCATATCTGTCTGAAATGGCATCTGTTCTTCCTCCTCTCACTCTTTGTTACTTGCAACGTAGAAAAACCGGGCGCACCCGGTTTTCACCTCTATGATTTATGTGGGTTGCCTTCATAGCCTCCTGCAAACATTGAAATTAAAAATACAACAATGACGCTCATCATTAAAAACGTTCTCATCGAGCCTATTCCTCCTCACATCCATCTTTGTACCGAGTACATACCTCTTCCCCTATTATAGCCAATATTGTCTTACTTGAAAAGAGGGCATCGCCATTAGGGAGGGACTAAACGACAAATATTTACGTCAAATGCGGAAATCCTTGTTGACGAAGGGCTTCATACAAGACGATTGCTGCTGTATTTGACAAATTTAATGAGCGAATCGCATCTGTTTGTGGGATACGTAAACAATGATCCGTATCGTCACTTACAAGTTCAGCTGGTAACCCTGTCGTTTCTTTCCCAAACACAAAGAACACATCTTTGGTCGCATCCGCATATGTAAATTCCGTATAGTTTTTTGTGCCGCTTGTCTCAATATAATAAAACTGCCCTTCCGGAAATGTCTCCCACAACTCTTTCATCGCATCGTAATAATGAATTTTTACTTGCGGCCAATAATCACAACCAGCGCGCTTTAACATTTTATCGTCTGTAGAAAAACCAAGTGGACGAATTAAATGAAGCGTCGCCCCTGTTCCAGCACAAGTCCGCGCAATATTTCCGGTATTGGCCGGGATTTCTGGCTGATATAACACAATATGTAAACCCATGCATACACCCCATTATTCATTGAACATCACTTCATTATATCATTCATTCGTGATCGTTCCTAGCGTTGAAACAACGATTAGTTGACCACAATATGAAAAAACACATATTTTGTGTCATTTGTATACACAGCTGCGTCTTCATAGGTCCAGTAGCGCATGCGACTATTCATGTGATGCGCATTGACAAGTGGTTCCCCGTAAACATCTTTTGCGACAACAAGCGCAACATGATCCCATACACCATCTCCGTTAAAATCATAACATATTACATCACCCGGCAGTAGATCTTTTGCTTGGGTGCGCATTTCGCCACAGAGCCCTTTTGTTGCACCACTCAAATACCAACGTAATAAATGAGGGTTAGACCAAGTTTCACCATATGAAACACCTGTGGACCACCACCCATGTCGTTCAGTTGTATCCGTCATAGGCGCACCACCTGCGTACAAACATTGTGAAACAAAATGTGCACAGCTTGATGATGTATCTCCCTGCCACCATCGTTCCGCATATCGCACCGCTTCCCGCCGATCGTATGATTTATCTACCGTTTTAAAAGCATCTATCACGATTTGCGGTGTTTTTTCTGCTTGGCAATACTTACTCGTTTTTTCCACGTTCATTAAATCATCTGATTGCCATTCACCATCTACAAACAACGCTCTCCTCTGACATAGACGCTCTTCTATGTAATTTCCCTCTTGTTGTATGATAAAACGCTCCAATAAAAGCACATAATCGACTTGTACACGCGCCTCGTACGTACAAACTGACGTGATCTCACCAGACACTTTTGCATGAACGACAGATGCTTGTCGACGAGAGAGTACTTCTTTTTCCGTTGGTATTAGCCTTTCCTCTTTCCCAATCAACATTCGTTCATCGCCGTACATCCACGCCTTCATAAACATTTGTGCACGCGCATGAATTTGTTGAACCACTTGTTTCTCCATTCTCATCACCTCCTCATATATATGAGTATGCATAACCATAAAAAAAAGCACTCAACCGTGCGCGTGTATCACACTGTTAAATGCTCTTATGAAATGGTAAGTGCTCCCTCGAGATGAAGTAGCAGCTCTTTTTTGTTTAATCCACCACCATAGCCAACCATCGCACCATTACTGCCTATCACACGGTGACAAGGAACGATAATTGGTAAAGGGTTACGATTGTTCGCACCCCCAATCGCTCGAACAGCTTTAGGCGCTCCTATTTGCTTAGCAATTTCTTTATAGGATCTTGTTTCCCCATAGTTAATATCCATAAGTGCTCGCCAAACTTTTTTTTGGAACGGTGTGCCAACTAAATCAATATCTACATCAAATGACTTCCTTGTTCCGTTGAAGTAAGCTTGTAATTGTTCACATACAGCTGATGTGCGTGATTCACACCGCTCCCACTCCTCTCTCACACCTGTTTTTAGCAGTTTTGATTGACCATTCAGTTCATGGAGCGCACCAAAATGAATTTGACAAACGCCACGTTCGGTTGCAATAATTGTTAGTGTCCCTAAAGGGCTTGCCATTTCCTTCACAAAAAAATGTTCAGGCGTGATCATGTCAATCGCCTCCTTTTCCTATTTCATCTGCACAATTGCAATGAAATTTATTTAGCTCGTAGCATGTTCAGTCCTTTATCAATCTCGGCAATCACCTCAATATCTTTTTCTCTCTTTTTCGCCTCGAGCAATGTGTTTTCCTCTGTTACTAATTGACCAATTTTTCCGATCGCCCAAGCAGCTGTGCCACGAATGACAGGGCGTGTGTCTTCGTAAAGCAACGTTTTTAATGTCGGTAAAGCACTTTTTTCTCGAAAATGCGCCAACGCTAAAATGGCATTCCGTTGAATCGGTTTTTTTCCGCGCCACGCACCTGCTAAATAACCAAACTTCTCCTTAAATTCCTTATTTGACATCGTTAAGATAGGCAATAGCAAAGGCTTGACTGTTTCTGGGTCGGGCAACATATCAGCATGGTGATCGTAATTGATCCCTTTATTATATGGGCATACAACTTGACAGGTGTCCCACCCGTATAAAAAATGACCGGTTTTTTCTCGGTATTCATCTGGCATAAAGCCTTTTGTTTGTGTCTGATATGATAAACAAGCTTGCGCATTTAACACACCTGGCTCAACAAGTGCGCCTGTCGGACATGCATCCAAACATTTTGTACATTCTCCACATAAATCTTCCAATGGTTCATCCGGTTCAAAGGGAATCGATGTTAACACATTGCCTAAAAATACAAAGCTTCCAAACTCCTCCGTAATGATGAATGTATTTTTTGCGCTCCATCCCACTCCAGCTCGCTCCGCCACCGCTCGGTCAGCGAGTGCCCCTGTATCAACCATCGTTAATGACGCTGCTTCCGGCACACGCTCATGTAGGAAGGATACGAGCTTCTGAGCACGCGCCTTTAACGCAACATGGTAATCGTTCCCCCATGAAGAACGAGAAAACATGCCCCTTCGTGCTCCTGGAACATTTTTCGGTGCATCCCGAAGCTTTGTCGGATAAGCAACGGCAATAGAGATAATTGATTGCACATTGTCCATACTCAATTCAGGAAACACCCGCTCGTCAATATCAGCATGTTCAAAACCTGAAGCATACCCCTTCTCTTGCTGCGCAATTAAGCGCTCTTTTAACAATAAAAAAGGGTCTCCCGTCGTAAAACCAATCTTATCGATTCCAATTTTGTTGCTATATTCAATTAAGTCTTGTTTCAACTCGTCATAACGCATAAAAAACTCCTTTTTGCCACAATCAATCTACATTCACGCACAAAATCTATGGTACGGTTAAGTTGTTAACATCAGGGTATAGTAAAGAATAAAGGAGGAAAACAACCATGGCACAAGAAAAGATTCAACTCGCTTTAAACACACAAATCGCAAACTGGCACACCCTCTATGTGAAGCTACACAACTACCATTGGTATGTAAAAGGTCCACACTTCTTTACCCTGCATGAGAAATTTGAAGAACTGTACAACGAAGCTGCCGCGACCATTGACGAACTAGCAGAACGATTATTAACCATTCAAGGTTTCCCAGTTGCCACGATAAAAGAATACATGCAGCTGACGACACTGAAAGAAGGAGACAAAACGATGTGCGCACACGACATGGTGCGTGATCTCATTTCTGACTACGACCAAATTGCTAGCGAGTTACAAGATGGCATTACCATTTGTGATTCCCTTGACGATCCTGGTACAGAAGACTTGTTCATCTCTTTAAAAGGAACGATAGAAAAACATACATGGATGCTACGCGCTTTTGTAAAAGATACGCATGCATCACAATGATTTGAAAGGACTCTTTTTCAAGAGTCCTTTTTTTCATGTACCATCTCTGACTGTATATACGCATCGAGTAACCGATATGTTTCACATAAAGATTGCTCATGTGTGCGTTCCATAGAATGTGACCCTTCAATTCCAGGACCAATTAACGCGTGCACAAGATCGTGCCCCGCCTTCATTGCTGCTGACGCATCAGAGCCATAGTATGGATAAATGTCGACTTTATAATCAATTCCTTGTTGCTGGCAAAGATGGACGAGATGCTTTCGTAACCCGTAATGATATGGTCCACTACTGTCTTTGGCACAAATCGAAACGCTATATTCGTCTGTTGTTTGCCCATCGCCAATCGCACCCATGTCCACAGCAACATATTCGACCACTTTAGGAGGGATGCTTGCATTTCCACCATAACCAATCTCTTCGTTATTAGAAATCAGTACATGTGTGGTATAAGGCAATGAAACACCAGTCATAGCGACCTCTTTTAAAAGTTGTAAAACAATCGCAACACTCGCCTTATCATCGAGATGACGCGATTTAATAAAGCCGCTGTTCGTCCGTTCAAACCGTGGGGCAAAACTAATAAAATCACCGACTTCAATTCCTAAACTTTGCGTCTCTGCTCGTGAGCTTGTTCGTGCATCTAGACGTACCTCAATATTTTCTTCATTTCTTTCCGCAGTACGCGCATCTTTGTACACATGAACAGACGATTGATGCATCACAATTGTTCCAGAAATCGTTGTCCCGTCGGCTTTATGAATGAGGCAATACTCTCCTTCAATTGCGTGGTGACTAAAACCACCGACGAGCGCAATTTTCAATCGTCCTTTTTTCTTTATTTCCTTCACCATGGCGCCAAGCGTATCGACATGAGCCGTTAACAAACGCTGTTTCGTCTCATCTTTCCCGCGTAATGTTGCCAGTAATGCGCCTTTATGCGTGCGTGTTGTTAAAATGCCTGCACGTTGCAAATGTTGCTCTGCATAGCGAATCGCGCCTTCAGTAAAACCGGATGGACTCGGGGTATTGACCAAGTCCTCTAATATATCAATGAGTTCATATAGCACAAGCCTTTCCATCACATCACATCCACTCTCATCATCTTTTTTCCTATCATAGCGCGATCGTACAGGAAAAACAAATCCATTACAATGAAATTTTTCTTGATAGGAAGTAATAGAGGGCGATGTAGGAAAAAATAAGGTAAATGATATCAAGAACCATTAACGAGCCATTCACCGCAATTTCGGCCGGAAATTCTTGCTCATTTTTTGGGCTGACATACGAAAACATCATTAAATACCCGATCGATCCAATGATAAAAGTCACTGGTGCAAATATAAAACGCAACCACCCTTTTATTCCCAAGAAAACAAAAACGATTAACATCGTTACTAATATGAAATGAGCGCAAACAATTGTCGCCGTCCACAACATACTCCATATGTCAGCATAGAACCACATTGGAAACACTTCTGCATATACTTCAGGAACAGTTACATACTTTAACAACACCCTAAATACTGTGTCTAATACGGACCAGACAATCGAAGACACGATGCCCACTGCCAGTACTTTACTAATTATCTTGGCATGAAGAGCTTGAGAGAACGCATACCAATACGCGTGCGTCCGTTGACGCCACTCCCTCCAAACAACTTCCACACAAACAGCAATCATGTAGATAAACATAAGCCACCAATACAGGCCAATCACCACAACAACGTGCTCTTCCTCGGAAAAAGGCCTTACCCCTAATCGAAACCATATGACAAATACATAAAAAGTCAATGCCAACGCAAAAAACACCACCGACACCGGCACGAGCAGACGCAAGTCTCGTTTTAACAACTGCCAAAAAGCCATTACGACCGCCCCACTTTCGAAAATAATGCCTTTAGCGACACGCCGTGCTCTTGCCGCCATTCCTCAATGTCCTTAATCACTTCTACGCCATTTGCATGAAGAAAAATCGCACCATCAGCTAGTAACTCCACTTCTTCATATGCATGTGATGCCATCACAACAAGGCGAGATTGATCTGTGACAACATCTGTAAGCAGCGCAATCATCGCTTCCTTCTTTGCCGAGTCAAGATTAGCAAGTAACTCATCAATAAATATGATCGGGCGTGAACTTGCTGCGGCTAACACAAGTGAAAATAAATGTCTTTGCCCAGTGGAAAGCGTGGTTACTTTCTCTGCAAGTGGCAATGCAAGCTGATTGCACCATTCGATTGCTTGATCTTGATCAAAGCTTGACTCCATTCGCTTATGGACTTCGATCGCTTTTTTCAACGTTAAAAAAGGATCCATATTTACTTCATCAGAAACATATACACTCGTTTGTGCGCGCGCTTGTCGCGTACGCGCTTCATTTAATAACACCTCTCCTGAATCATACGGAATCAACCCTGCGCACAATTTTAGAAGTGTCGTCTTCCCAATCCCATTCTCACCAAGTAAAACGACAAATTGATGGTTCTTTAATACAACCGATATATCAGCCAACACTGCTTTCTTTCCATATCTTTTTTTCACACCATTCAAGATCATCGTATTCATGTGCCCTTTTCCTCCTGCAACAACTGTTTTAGCGCATGAACCATGTCTTCATTGTTGTAACCAAGCTTGCGTAAATAGGCCACACAATCCTCCATTTGTTTTTTTGCAAGTGTTTTTTTCAAATTCGCAATGACAGTTAAATCGGTTGTCACAAACGTGCCTTGTCCTCGTTTTGAAAACGTCACCCCATCGCGATCCATTTCCAAATAAGAACGCGATACCGTATTCGGATTCACTTGCAACTTTTGTGCAGTCTCACGCACAGAAGGTAGTTTCTCCCCTGGGGCAAGCGCGCAACTACAAATTTGTTGATAATAGTAATCTGCAATTTGCGCATAGATCGCTTTCGTCGGATCAAATTGGACACTCATGACAAACAACTTCCCCCTTTACTATGTAGAAACAAATAACGTACCCGACATGATTAAAAGCCTGGTACGTCCTAAAAAATCATGATCTAGACATGTACATTCGCTCTGTCTCTTATTAAACCACATCTCTCCGTTTAAAGACAACATGAGCGATGAATAAAAACAGCAATGCATGGAGCGTAAGAAACGTAATAGAGGCCCACATGCTGTCAAAAGGAGCTAACTGCATCCCATCTGGATGATAGTTATTCCAAACATGAATATGTGTAAAGAAAAGCCACTTTGACCAATCAACCGTTGCGGCTAAAATTGACACGATGGTGCTAAAAAAGAATGGTAACAATGTCACTACTAGTGTCACGGCTGTATTCTTCGTTAAAATCGCCATCATTGTCGCGAGTCCAATGTAAAAAAATAAAGTTGGCACATAATAAAGCAATTGTTTTCCCATATCATAAAAGACATGACCCATCGATTCTCCTTCCAGCGGAAAGAAGATGACACCTGCAATAATCGTTATCATATAGACAAAAACAATGATTGCCAAACTAAAAACCATATTCCCCGTCCATTTCGCTATTAAAACTTGAAATCGTGACATTGGGCGAATGCATAGTTGCTTCACTGTCCCTGTTGAAAACTCGCTTGCAATCGCTCCTGTCATCAAAATCACACCATATAAAATGCCTAAAGTCGTAAACAAAGAGGTACTTTGAAAAGAAAATTCCATTGCTGTCATTTTATCTTCACTTGTATCAACCAAAAGCGAAAGACCGATTCCAAGTACAATCAACCCCGCCATCACCATTAGAAATATACTAATTTTCCGTCCATACCAAGCCTTCATCCATTCATTTTTCCAAAGACCCATCATGAGACTCGCTCCTTTTTCTCTTCTGTTAAATCGAAATACGCGTCTTCTAAGCGCTGTTGGTAATTCGTTGCAAACACATCTACCCCAGCCTCTATTAGTGCTTGAATCATTGATGGGATGTTTGTGTGGCGTTGCTTCTCTATCACTAACTCTCCATCACGCGATTTCACATGACCAAATGCTTCAAGAACCTTTTTTGCAACCGCATGAGGCGCTACTTCCAATCGTATTGTATACAATTCCTCCTCCGACCGGGAACGAGACATGTCTACTTCATCCACGACGTGACCGTCTTTTATAATGATTGCGCGGTCACATAACATTTCTACCTCACTTAATTGATGACTTGAGATAAAAAGTGTCACCCCATTCTCTCTTGCCAAACGTCGTAAATAATCCCGCAAATCTCGCATGCCTTTTGGATCCAAACCATTCGTTGGTTCATCTAGTATGAGCACAGATGGTTCGTGTAATAGTGACACAGCTATGCCAAGCCGTTGTTTCATCCCAAGAGAATACGTTTTCACTTTTTTATTGATTGCATCGTCAAGCTCTACAAGTTTTGCAACTTCATTGATCCTTTCCCTAGAAATTGGTTTTACACTCATATTCGCATAGTGGATTAAATTTTGTTTTCCCGTTAAATATAAATATAGATCTGGATCTTCCACAATTGCACCAATATGAGGAAGTGCCTCTTCACGCTCCGTACGGATTGACTTCCCTTCAATCTTTACTTCTCCTGAATCTGCCGCAATTAAAGATACAATCATTCTAATCGTTGTCGTCTTCCCTGAGCCATTTGGTCCTAAAAAACCATAAATTTGTCCGCGTTCTAGTGCAAATGACATATCTTTAATGATATGCGTATTCCCCATTGTTTTGTTTAATCTTTCAACTATGAGCGGATGCTTCATTACTTTTTTCCCTCCTGCGTTTCTGTGTTATAGATTAATAGTACACTATTGTTTATAAATATGCAAGCTAATTAACCTATAAATTTGCGCAATGATAGGTTAATTAATTATAAAGGCACTTCACGATAACATAAAAGCCATCACAACCGCACTCGTGAGGATAATCAGGACAGGCGCACGGAAATATGCACAAATGACCGCCACACCACCTGCCACAATCCCGACAAGCGGGTTCTCATGCACACTCAAGATCCCCGGGAAAATGAGTGCCGCTAATGCTGCATAGGGTACACACAGTAACCATTTTTCCGCCCAAGTAGGAAGCGTGATATACCCTAAAGCAATCACAGGTAAAAATCTAGGTAGATACGTAACGATTGCCATTGCAACAATAATCAAAAATATATACATGCTATCCCTCTTTTTCTATATCGATAAAGATTCCTAATGAGCTTCCTAACACTGTCGCCAAAACAATTGCCCAGCCGATTGGGAGAATCAAATGGAACATATAGCATATCGCAGCAGTTGGAATAACAATGATCAACACTTTTTTATGCTGACGGATCGCTGGAATAAGCAAACCAATAAATAGTGCATATAAGGTAATTGCCATTACTTCACTAACAGATGGTGGGATGTAATGAGCTAACAATCCACCTATCATTGTTCCACCAACCCAAGCTGCATAGGAAGAAAAAAATAAACCAATAAAAAAAGCACCTGATTGCCTATTTTCCATCGACGCTACTGCAAACGTCTCATCCGTCAGCCCAAATGACAACAGCGCTTTTACTCCAGTAGATAAAGCTGTTTGTTTGTGCATAAAAGACATACTCATTATAAAGTGCCTCAAATTTAAAATAAATGTCGTTAAAATAATTGTAATACTCCCAGTCCCTGCCGCAATTAAATTTAAACCTACAAATTGGCTAGCACCAGCAAAAACAAGCACAGACATCATGACAACGTGCCAAAATGAAATGCCCGCTTGTACACCAAGCATACCAAATGTCATCGCGATTGGAATGTAACCAATTATAATTGGGATCGCAGTACGCGTCCCCTGCAAGAACAAATTGTGCGGGACATTTTTATCCATATTTATACCCCCCTAAACTAGAAAAATGCACTCACTCACACAATATAAGATTGCGCCCCTCTCTATCTTCATTTATACTAAATAATCATGTAAGCGTTATCATAGAGGAGGCTCTCACCATGATTTCATTACAAAAATTGCACCATGCACTTGCTCATTCCTACAATATTAAAACAAATCTCTCACTTGGTTCTTTGACAATCCCGCTATCTGCTCACCATCACCGGCGTGATATGCGCTATCTTGCCACGAAAAACCTCCCTATCTGGCATGCAGAAAGTGCGCAACACCTCTTTATTTGCACAGAAAATCGCCTCTGTGAAGATACCATTATACATCTGAAAGCGGCACTCGATCAACATATAAACACGACACATTTATCCTCTGATGCGCATATGTCATCTATTTATATCGGGCTAATGATCACCGATTGCGACATTCCTCATGCTATAAAAAAACAAGTTCAAAAGTTACGGAAGTTCACTTGGTTAAAGTGGGGCTTCCATGGTTGGTGTGAACGATATATCGCCATCTTCTCTATGACGGAACAAAAACTTTACGTTCATCGCAAAGGGAAAGACTTTGTTCTCCCACTTACTACCTACATCTACAATGAGAAAGGATGATGACCATTGAATTTTGTCACACTCATGTTACTTGCTGCAATCATTTTACTTATCGCTTACTTTTCGTATGGAAGATTTTTGGAGCGTCGATTGCGGATTGATCCCGAGAGACCGACTCCCGCACATACGATGGGGGATGGGAAAGAATTTGTTGCCACAAAAACACCTGTACTATTCGGGCACCATTTTACAACGATTGCCGGTGGAGGACCGATCACCGGACCAATTGCTGCGATTGTGTTCGGGTGGGTACCTGCTGTCGTATGGATTATCATTGGTAGTATATTTATCGGCGGTGTGCATGACTATGCGTCTTTACAAGCTTCTGTTCGTCATAAAGCGAGGTCTATTGGCGGATTGATTCATCAATATATGGGCGCGCGCGGACAGTTGTTGTTTTTATCATTTGCCATTGCCACGCTTATTTTGATCGTTGGTGTCTTCATTATTTTAGTCGCCAACACATTTGTCTCGTTCCCGGGTGCAGCAACTGCATCATTGTTATTCATTACCGCGGCAATCATTTTTGGGATTCTTATTAACCAACTACGCCTAAATTTAGTGATTGCAACAATGATCGGTGTCACAATGATGGCTTGTTCTATTTGGATCGGCTTGCGTTTCCCTCTCGAATTGAGTGCAACAACATGGTCGTTTTTGCTAATTGCCTACGCGTATGCTGCTTCAGTATTACCTGTTTGGTTTTTATTACAGCCTCGAGACTATTTAAACTCTTTCCTTTTGTATGCCCTTATTGGTGGCGCTTTTATCGGCATACTCGTTGCAAGACCGACAATTGAAATGCCTGCCTTTACAGGATTTTACAATGAAACATTAGGATTTTTATTCCCCATCTTATTCATTACCATTGCCTGCGGAGCGATATCCGGCTTCCATTCTCTTGTGTCTTCTGGAACAACATCAAAACAATTACAAAATGAGAAAAGTGGTCGCCTCATCACTTATGGATCCATGTTATTAGAAGCGTTCATTGCGATTATCGCGATTGGCTCAGTCGCTTATTTGACGATGAACGAGTTTTCTGCACGTTTAGCCGAACTTGGCGATCCTATTAGTGTCTTCTCTGCTGGTATGGGTGCATTTATGGGGGCTTGGGGTTTACCGATTGCAGCTGGAACAACATTTGCGGCGCTTACTGCCTCAGCCTTTCTCATGACAACACTTGACTCAGCGACACGCTTAATGCGCTATACCATTTCCGAACTTGGAGAAGGACAGCACATTCGTTTCCTCACAGGAAAACATACGGCGACAGTCATTGGTCTCAGTGGTGCCACATTGCTTGCACTAACAGGTACGTGGCAAACCGTGTGGCCGCTGTTCGGTGCAGCCAACCAAATGCTTGGTGCACTAGCATTACTTGCTATTACACTATGGCTTGTTCAGATGAAAGTGAAATCAACATTTGTGGTCATCCCAATGATCTTTATGTTTCTTGTGACAACCTCGGCACTACTTGTAATGATTTATATGAATGTTTTGATCCATAGCAATTACTTTCTAGCGATCATTGCGTTTATTTTATTTTCAATGTGCATCTTTTTAGCAATTGAAGCCTTTCGCAGCGTGAAAAAACACACCTAAAACACTTCTCAAGGCATAGAATCATTTACTTTGTTAGACGGGCTTAAGCCGGTCTTTTCTCTTTCTATGTATATTTGTTTACAGATCTTTTACATAGATTTCAGAAAACCGTCTGTTTCCGTTCTAAATTTCATGAAATCTTTACATGATTTCACATAATACCTCACACACAGATCTATTTTTCTGCTATTCTATACAAGGGTGCTGGCATAGACCTACAAACCAATCACCTAAAGGGGGAACATAACAACGATGTTAGCTATGATTCTTAAGAAAATTTTTGTGGTGTTTCTTGGCTGGATTATTATTACTGTACCTAAGCCAACACCACCCGTTGATCCAACACCAGAACAACCACCATCTCTAGAAGGAGACGTTACCCTCGATATTATCCATACGAATGACATTCATTCCGCGTTAACTGATTTTGGAAAAGTATCCGCTTACATCAAATCTGAACGTGCTGCTGCAGATCACTTTTTATACTTAGATGCAGGTGACTTCGTTAGCGGCGATCCAATTGTTGATTTAAATCATGGAAAACCGATGATTGATATCTTCAATCTAGTTGGACTTGACGCTGTTGCAATTGGTAATCATGAATTTGACTATGGTCCAACCTATTTGCAGGAAAATATGGAAGCCTCTTCATTCCCATGGCTCGGCGCCAATATTGATACAGGTGATACAGGCGTTCCTAATCCCGATCCTTATGTGATCTTAGATGTAAACGGTCTCTCCGTTGGCGTCCTCGGTCTAACAGAAGCCCCACCATCAACAGCTCCTGATAATGTTGAGGGAATGACATTAGAAGAAGACTATGTCGCTACGGCACTCGCTTATCAAGAAGAGCTTGAAGCCAATGCTGATGTCATTGTTGCTTTAACTCATATTGGTCATCCTAATGATCGTAAACTTGCTGAAGAAGTCGATTATTTTGATGTAATTATCGGTGGGCATTCACATACACCATTGCAAAAGCCTGTTGTCATTAACGGCACACCCATCACGCAAGCTGGTTCTAGCTTACAACAACTTGGTAAGCTTTCTCTCACCTACAATGCGGACACAGATAAAGTGACCGCGGTCGATGGACAATTGGTACCTGTTTCATCATTTACAGAAGTTGATACAGAAGTACAAGCTGTCATTGACCATTACACTGATGAGATGGAAGACATCCTTGGTGAAGTCGTTGGCCACTCCCATACAGGATTACCACGCGATGGACGCACACATCGTGACGCCCCACTCGGAAACTTCTGGACAGACGCCATGAAAGATTTGGCAGGCGCAGACATCGCGTTAACAAATAATGGGGGACTTCGTGATGGCATCGCAAGCGGTCCTGTAACGATGCGTGACATTTACAAAGTTGAGCCATTTGCTAATCAAATCATGTCCATCGAAATGACAGGGCAAGCGTTAAAAGACGTGCTTCAATTTTCTTATACGCGCAATGGTCGCAACCAAATTGACTTACAAACGTCAGGGTTACATTATGAAATCGTCACTGGCATGACTGGAAACTTCCTTGATGTCAACATGACGCTCAATGGTGAACCTGTTGACCTTGAGCAAACATACAACGTCGCAGTGGCAGATTATATCGGTACTGGCGGCTCTGGCTACAATTTTGTAGGAACCGTTTTAGAAAGAAATGTCGGTCTAATGACAACAGCCATGAAAGAATATGGATTAAAGTTAACAGCCGAAGGAAAAGCCCTTGATTATACGAGCGAAGGACGGATTAAGATTAGTGTTGATCCATCAGGTCCATTGCCAGGTGAAATCATTGGGTCCACTGAAACCGGACTGTATTCGGCTAACAAAAATAAGCACGACGTCGGCATCGGCAACTTATATACAGATGCAATGCGCGCCAAAGTCAATAGTGATATTGCAATTCTAAATGGTTCTTCAATCACTGGAGAAATTCCGCCAGGACCGATCACTGACCAACAAATTGAAGCACTTGATCGCTTTGGTAATAAGATTGTTGTTGTAGAAGCGACGGGATCCGAACTAAAAGAAATGATCTTGTCACAGTCTCGCCACCACAACGGTGTTGACTTGCAAGTATCGGGTCTCACGTACACACTTGTGCCAGGTGATAACAAGTTTAGCGATGTTAAGATTTTTCTTGCAGATGGCACACCGCTAGACATGGACACAACTTACACTGTTGCTTACAACGACTACATGCATGGTGCTTCTTTCTACCAAATTGGCACACTTGTAAACGATAACCTTGGACCTGTTTGGCAGGCAGTCGTGGATTTTGTCACCGAATCTGAAGGTCCAATGAATACAACAGAAGGCAGCCGCATCACCATTGAAGGAGAAGATGGTTCTCCTTCTGATCCAAGCGGTACATTGACAGTTGCTGAGGCGATTCAACAACAGTCAGGTGTAAAGCCAGTGAAAGGCTATATTGTCGGTTCCATTGTGAATAGCCAACCTGTCATTGGCGAAGGAACACATGCACCTTCAAACTTACTACTCGCTGACGATCCAGCTGAGACGGATCGGGCAAAAATGTTACCAGTACAACTCGTGAATGGTACACCTGTACGGACGGGGTTAAACCTTGCTAGCCATCCTGAACACTTTGGAAAATATGTGCGGATTACTGGTTCACTAGAGACGTATTTTTCAACTCCAGGCATGTGCAATTCGAGTGACTATGCTTTCCTTGACGCACCAGAAACACCAGCTCCAGCAAAGCACTAGATATTGCTGGTGTTCCAGCCGTCTAAAACGGGGTGCACCTAGGTAGCCGCTCAGGTACAACGTTTGCCTATTTCCCATATGAAAACGGAGATACGGTTCGAGTAATGGGTGTGCTTGGACAATTCCAGGACATGTTAAAGCAGATTACCATCGTCTCTGGGTAATCAGACAAAAAAAAGCCGGCGATGAGCAACTTTCGCTCATCGCCGGCTCTTGTTATTCTTTTTCCCATTTAATCACAGTCGGTGTCAAGCATGCACGGCATTCAAAGTCAGCTGTGAATGTATGTACTGTTGCTGTAGACTGACATTTGGGACACGTGACTTGCGCAAGACGAACAAACGCTAAACCGATACAAACAATCGACACACCTAGTACTAAAACCGCCATGAATACATTATTTTGAAGCGCCGCAAGAGAAATACCGCCAAAAATTCCTGTTATCCCGATAAGCACAAACAAAAGGCGCGCAATCCGCAACAACGGAGAGCCTTTCTTCCGTGTCACCACACATACGTTTTCTTCCATTTCATTGATCCTACCCTTCCTAATTTAAAAACATCCTACACTTGTTTCTGTTATCGTACCATATTATAGAGAAAAATGAATGTGCTGTATGACAAATTCATCATGCAGTTTCTAAGCGTCTCGCCATTAAAATATAATTTCTCGACACTCATCACCCCTTAATGGTTATACTTGCAATCACCAAAAAGAGCGCGTAACGCGCTCTTTTTCATCCATATCCAATTATTGTCCGCGTTGTAATGCTTGGTTCGTCGCTTCAGCTGCTTGATCCAAGGCTTCTTGTGGATCAGTTCCTTGATACAAGCTCTGCATCGCCCGAACTACGTGCTCACGTGTTTCTGGGAAAACAGGCATAATCGCTCCCTGTGTCGCTGGAGATGGTTTCGTTTCACTCAATTGATCAACCGTCACTTTGAGACCAGGATATTTCTCCCACTCTTCTTTTACAATTTCTTCGTCGTATGCACGAGGATCAATTGCAAAATAACCTGTATCCACATGCCACTGCGCTTGTGCTTCAGGAGAGGAAACATATTTCATAAACTCCCATGCACCTGTTTGGACATCCTCTTCTAATCCTTCTGACATCCAAAGTGACGCGCCACCAATGATGACACCTTGGCGTTCAACATCGTCTGGCACAGGTAAATATGCGACACCAACATCAAACGTTGCCTGGTCTGTTAATCCACGTACGCCGGCAGAAGAGTCTAAAATCATTGCCGTTTTCCCCGCTTGGAAAACTGCACGCATACTATCCCAATCATCACCGACATTCACCATGGTTTCATCTTGAATCATTTCCGACATCAATTGAAACACACGTAAACCTTCGTCCCCATTAAAGACAGCTTCTGTTGCTGCACCTGCGCGTCCATTGTCTTCATTGATAAAGAGCCCACCTTGCACAGCAATCATTTGCTCAATAAACCAACCGTAATTCAGCATTGAAAAACCACCATAATCTTTATCTGCTAAAGCGGCAGCAGCTTCTTTTAGCTCACTATACGTCTCAGGCGCTTTCTCTGGGTCAAGCCCTGCTTCTTTAAACGCATCTTTATTATAAATCAACACAGGCGTCGATGAATTAAACGGCATCGAATATTGAACCCCATCTAAGCTGTAATACTTGGTAATGGCTTCTTCCCAATTTGACGTATCATATTCTTCTTTGTCAATCAAATCTTGAATTGGTTGGAAGTGACCAGAATCAATCATGTACTTTGTGCCAATTTCATACGTCTGCATTAATGCAGGGGCTTCTGCCGTCCCTGCCGCTGTGTTCAGCTTTGTTAACGCATCCTCATATTCCCCTTGGTACATTAACTTCACATGAACATCGTCTTGACTTTCATTAAATTGCTCCGTCAACTTCACAAGTGCTTTTTCAAGTTCACCGTTCATTGAGTGCCAAAAATCAACTTCCACTTTTCCAGCTGGTGCACTTTCCCCACCTTTTTTCTGTTCTGTCTTCCCTTCTTTGCTTGACTCTGATGCACAAGCGCCAAGCACTGTCGCCGCTAATAAAATACTCAGTGCTGCTTTTTTCATCGCTACATTCTCCCCCTTATTTAATCGCTCCACGTGTTAAGCCTTCTTGTAATCGTTTCTGTCCAAAGAACAATAACAACAAGGTTGGCAAGATAATCATGATAGCGCCTGCCATAATGACACCCCATTCTGTC
Organism: Bacillus sp. FSL W7-1360; assembly: GCF_038592975.1. Lineage (NCBI taxonomy): Bacteria > Bacillati > Bacillota > Bacilli > Caryophanales > Bacillaceae > Bacillus > Bacillus sp. FSL W7-1360. The sequence goes on from NZ_CP151950.1 coordinate 1,751,096, forward strand.
CCCGTTTCTTGCGACTGCATTTGCTTCAAACCAATTTGAACCGTACGAAAACGTTCACTATTTGTCACTAACAACGGCCATAAATACATGTTCCATGCCGTTAAAAACGTGTAAATACCCAGCGTGATCATGCTCGTCTTTGAGATCGGCAACACCACCTTTATGAAAAAAGAGAATCGACTAATCCCAGCCACTTGCGCCGCCTCATGTAGCTCTGTTGGAATCGTTTTAAATTGTTGACGCAATAAAAACGTGCCAAAAGCTAACGCAAAAAACGGAACGGTCAAACCTGCATAATTGTCAATCCAACCAAAGAACTGAACGGTTTGAAAGTTCGCAACCATCGTCGCTTCCCACGGAATCAACATTGTTGAAATAAATAAGTAAAATAGGAAGTCACGTCCCTTAAACTTTAGGAACACAAACGCATACGCGGCTAAACTCGACAATGTTAATTGCCCTATCATAATGATGAAAGACACAAGAAAACTATTTAACAAATACCCAAATAAATCAACCCGCTCAAATGCGGCGATGTAATTGGCAAAAGAAAATGATTCTGGCCATAGATTGCCACGCATCACTTCCCCAGCTTCCATAAAACTGATCAATAGCGCGTACACAATTGGAAACATGATGATCACTGCGCCTAGTAGAAGAGCACTATATCCAAGCACTTTTTTTCCTATACTCGTATTCATTGATAATGCACCTTCCTCTCCAAAAGTTTAAACTGGAGCATCGTCACAATAAACACGGCTAAGAAGAGCAGTACCGCTTGTGCACTTGCTGAGCCGACATTAAAGTTTCTAAACGCATCTTTATAAATGGAATACACAATGACATTCGTCGAATCCATCGGACCGCCACTTGTTAAAATGTCAATTTGCCCAAACGTTTGAAATGCGTTAATGAGCGTCACCGTTGTTATAAAAAACAACGTCGGTGACAAAAGCGGCAGCGTAATTTTCCGCAGCTGATAAAAATCACTCACCCCAGCGATCCGTGCACTCTCATACAACGAGCGATCAATATTTTGCAAACCGCCAAGCAAGATCAAAAATGCAAACCCTGTATTCATCCATATCGTCGTCAAAGCGACCGACAAAAGCGCATAATCGGGATCGAGTAACCACTGTACACCTGACAAGCCAACTGTGGATAGCATCTTGTTAAACACACCGATGGCCGGATTAAACATAAACAACCAAATGACCGATGCAGCCGCCACACTCACGCCCATCGTTGATGCAAACATTGTTCGAAACATATTAATTCCTTTTAACTTTTGGTTTGCAAGCAAAGCAAGTGTGAGCGCAAGCAACACACCAGGCGGCACCGTATACAACACAAATAAAAATGTCGCCTTTGCACTCTCATGAAAGATGGACGATTGCAACAAATGACTAAAGTTTTCCCAACCAACAAATTCAATGGGATTCCCTTGTGTATCACTACGGAAAAAACTTAAATAAATCGTTCGGATCATCGGATAAAATAAAAACAATCCAAACAATAGTAGCGATGGCAACACATACAACATTCCGTACCCAAAAGAAGCAAGTCCTTTTGCACGCAGCCGCTTTTTTCGCGGCGGAAGCGGCTTTGTTGCTAGCTCTGTCATGAGCGCACCTCTGTTGCTGCGACTTCCTGGTGTGGCATAGACAAGCGTTCTCCGGTCTCATGTGAAAACAAACACACCTTGTTCGTATCCATCGCAACCTTCATCGGCTTGTCCATATCTATCGACCATTGTCCAATGAAACGAGCAATCCACTGTGTGTCTTCTGTCACATTTAATGTAACCAATGTTTCTGTTCCAAGAATTTCTACATTCGCGACATCACACAAAAGACCCTCTTCTGATTCCCCTGCAATGCGAATATGCTCCGGCCGTATACCTAACGTCACCATCTCTTCACCGATCTTCGCACGTGTCGTGGTATTAAGATTCATGACGGTATGCCCCGCAATTGTAAGTTGTGCTCCTGTACAATCGACCGTAATCAAATTCATTGGCGGTGCACCAATAAACGAGGCGACAAAGCGATTTGCTGGCTCATTGTACACATCAAGTGGACGTCCAATTTGCTGCACGTCACCATTATGCAAAATCATCATTCGATCAGCCATTGTCATTGCTTCCGTTTGATCATGCGTCACATAGATCATCGTTAACCCAAGTTTTCTTTGTAACTGTCGGATTTCTGAACGCATTTTTGCGCGTAGTTTCGCATCTAAATTCGATAAAGGTTCATCCATTAAACATAACGGTGCTTGCGTCACAATTGCCCGAGCCAATGCCACACGTTGACGCTGTCCACCAGAAAGCTCGCGCGGCTTCTTATGACGGTACGCACTCAAACCTAACATTTCACATACTTCAAGGCACTGTTTTTCTTGTTCTCTTTTTGAGCGTTTTTTTGTATGCAACCCAAATGTAATGTTCTTTTCAACGGTTAAATGAGGCAACAGTGCATAATTTTGAAACACCATCGATAGATCACGTGCACTTGGACTCCAATCATTTGCTAGTTCTCCGTCTAACCGAAGTTCCCCAGATGTAATCGGCTCCAAACCAGCAATCATACGTAACATCGTACTTTTTCCACACCCCGATGGACCAACTAATACGAAAAACTCCCCCGGCTCAATCGTTACGGAAATATCATTGAGTACCGTTGTTTTTTGGTCATATGATTTTTTCATATGACATAATGCTACCTTTTTCATCGAACCCCCCCAATGACCTCTTGTTCTCGCTGCTTCCACACTATCACGCAATTGTTAAGGTTAATTAAACGAGCAATACGCAAATATAAAGAGTTTGTAAATGTATGATTTTGTCGGTTTTTAGCTACCTACATGACAGCGCTTCCATAAATCTCATTTAAATGCACTCTTTCCCATATTCACTTCCATACCCTTCACCATAAATCGTGATAGCAAGCGATGTGTTTAAGCAACGTATAGTTAAAACAGGAAAAATTCCAACAAAGTACACTATACTACGACCATTGATAACTGTCAACGTGCAGTGTTACGTTTTCTCACGAGACGCCATCATACATGTTTCGCCTAAAAATGCAATCGCCCGCACATTTACGTACCTATATAAATATAATATTATGAAAATTATACAGGAGGAGAAAACATGAAGAATCGTCGTATGCAACTCATCTTTATTGGACTCATCTCGCTATTCGTCGTCATCCTTTTTACTTGTATTTCTCACTTTTTTTTGCAAGATGACAAGCAAATGCCCGCTCCAAATCCAGAGCTTGAACAAGCGATTGTACAAAGCTTAATCGCGCGGACTGGGGGTGACAAAGAGAAATCCGCTCCTATTCTGGAGAGAAAGCAAATTCATCTTAAGCGTGTGACAAAGGATGAAACATGGGCTTTCGGTGCTGCAGTCATTGAGGCGCCTAAAGTAGAACACACCTTTCCTGAAGGGTGGCTTTTTATTGCAAGGGACACAGATGAAGGCTGGCAAGTTGCTTTAGAAGGAGATCACACTTTCAGTGAACTAACACAAAAAGCCCCCGACGAGGTAATCAGTCGTGATGAGAAGAAGGTCTTTTCTTCCAATGCAACGACTCAGTCAATCAACACACGAACAGGTCTACGCTTGCCTTATGCTGTTGGTCAATCATGGATGATGTCTGGTGGCCCTCACGGATGGTCGGGGTATGATAGGCCGTACAGCTCTCTTGATTTACACGGCGGGGACCAACGTGTGCTTGCAGCAAGAGAGGGCTATGCGTACACAATGTGCAATAACAATAGAGGATGGATCCGGATCTATCACGATAACGGTTACGCAACCGATTACTATCATTTATGGAACAACATTGTTCCTTCAGGAAATTTTGTGTCAGAAGGTACTTTTTTAGGCTACACGGGGACAGACGTGTCTTGTGGCGGGTATGCAAGCGGTCGTCATGTGCATTTTGGCATTTTGAAAGATGGGAACCGTGCCGCATTACAAAATAAAGAAATTGGTGGTTGGATCTTTTTTGAAGGTTCCGCATACGGTGGTTATGCGATGCATGGCAGTGCTGTCAGATATAGAGGACATTCACTTTATAATTACGGACGACTCACTACAAACCAAGGCATTGTTGATTCATACGGATGGAGCAGCATCAACCTTCGTTCTGGACCTGGGAGTAACTATCCTATTGTTGGATCGAGAAATGATGGTGCCATTATTAGCATTGATTGTACCGCTACGGGTTCCTCCTTCACTGGAAGATGGGGTACAACAAACATTTGGAACCGACTAACAAACGGTCAATGGATCAGTGATGCCTTCGTCTACACAGGTGTAGATGGGCCAGCAGCTCCGTCTTGTAGTGCATCAATTTTATCAGGGGAATAGATCGTTGAAAGGGGTAACTTGGGCTGCGCGGAGTAGCCCAAGTTATTTTTTGGACAGATTAGCCCCTCACTTCACCCCACTAAAGCACAAAAAAGCCAGCCCTTTAATCGCTCAAAGCCCTGACTTTACTGAGTTTCTGCTCGTTTAGTTATACCGGTGGTCGGGGTCGAACCGACACTCCAAAGGAACACGATTTTGAGTCGTGCGCGTCTGCCAATTCCGCCACACCGGCACTGTACGCCTTACTGTACTCGCAAAGAGCACTTTCGACATGAATAAATATATCATGCCTTAAGGCGCACGTCAACCATTTTTTCTAATTGCTTTCTTTCCTCATACGATTAAATTGGGGGCTGTCCACTTTCTTGTTTTGTTTCACATGCATCATGATCACACTTTAGCATGCGTTGGATTTTCTCACATGCTTGTGGCGCTAAGTCCAGTAACTTTTCATACAAATGGGTGGATCCATCTAAATGTACCATCTTCACCCCGTGACTGTTTACGACCAAAAAAGCAATAGGCGTAATTGACACCCCGCCGCCACTTCCACCACCAAACGGGTGATGTTGACCTTCTTCTCCCTCTTTTCCTTCTATATAAAATTCACTTCCTCCTGCTGCAAAACCGAATCCTACTTTTGAGACTGGCATAATTACACTGCCATCTGGTGTCTCCACTGGGTCGCCAACAATCGTATTGACGTCGACCATTGCTTTAATATTTTCCATCGCCGTTCTCATTAGTCCTTCAATTGGATGATTAGACATCATGATCTCTCCTTCTGATTTTCACATCAATACAGGAAGTAGAGATAACCCCCTACTTCTGCCGACGATCTATCCGGTTTGATATGAATCATTTGATGACTGTGCATGCGCCTTTCGTGCACGTATCAATTTGATTCCTGTACGTATAGCGTGTCCGAGGCGAAAGGAGACTATGCATGAAAATGATACAGCCCACCCTGCCGCCTGATAATGGGGAACGACGATCAAATTCGGTGGTTTTTGCCATTTTAATTTTGTCCCGAGATAACCACATAAACTTCCCTTCACTCCCCAAAGTAAACCAGCAATCTTCGCCGCGCTAGCTGCATCACCTGTGCCTAATTCTGTACGCCATGAAAATGATTGGACTGTCACATGAGCTAAAAAAGCATATACTTTTCCTTTTAAATCAACTACTTGCTTAAGCATCCTACGGCTATCGCGCCAAAAATGAATCATTGTATGCCATGTCCACTTTTTCTTCTCTGTCTTATCTGCACCAGCAGACTCGGATTCTTCTGTAAACGTGACTGACTGCTGTACCTCGTTAAAATGAATCATTGGTGTCTCGAATTTATATATTGTGAAGCGCCATAACTGCACTTTTAACTGTAATAAATCATCTTTGGCCACATGCCGATATGTACAAGTAATCACGATGCGAGACAAACAAAGCATCACGATGAATATGGTCACGATCCCCACAATAAGTACAGTCCAATACCATGCATTCACGCCGTATCACCCTTCCTACTCCACATGTAGCGTATGCATTTATAAAAAAAAATAAACGAACCATGAACAATTGGTTCGTTTATCTCTCTAAACACTTCTTAATCAACATCTTAGAGAATCGCAAAAAACAACACATGTATCTGCAAAGAAGTCGTGAATCCCTTGCTTTTTCGGTGTAAAAGCGACAACCAAATACATGATATAGAGCAACGCAAACGATTGTTGAATGAGACGCCCCATTCCTTCACGAAAAAATACGTCTCCCCATGTTAGTGCGTGTCCATTTGTACGAATGACGCGTAAACCGAACAACATCTTTCCTAACGTCTGACCGCACCACTTTGTCATCAGCGCAAAATAAGCAAAAGTGACCAGTCCATAGACGATCGCTGCTATAAATGAGTACATCCCCCAGCCATTAGAAACAAAAGCAGCTGGCGTCAACCACGTTCCTATTATCGCACCACTCAATGCGGATAAAATCATTGTATCAAATAAGAACGCCCATAGACGCATCCAAAAACCAGCGTAACGCACTGTTTGCATAACCTCTACAGTACCTTGCTCCTGATCATACGATGCAGGTACCGTATGCCCCCGCAAACGTCGATGCGTCGCTAAACGTCGATGAGAGAGTTTTTGTACACTATGGTCCATACCTATTTTCCCCTTCATGCTAACGTGTTACCTCTGGATGATGCAAAAGATAAAAAGCACGCGGATAACGATCATCAAAAACGCCTTCTAACACTTGTTGGTCTAAATTGTTATTAAAAATACGCGGTGCTTTGACGCCAAATAAGCTACCAAACCCATAAGTTTGGTTATAAGCAAATACTTGGTATGCACCGACATCTTCTCGCATTTGCTCAATGGTATCATCAAGTGAACCCAATTCGTCTACAAGCCCTACTTCCACTGCTTGCTTGCCAGTATATATTCGACCGTCACTAAGCGATCGCGCCTGCTCCACAGAGAAGTCGCGTCCTTCTGCAACAACACGAACAAATTCCTCATAGTACTCGTCCACAATTGTCTGTAAAATGTCATCATCTGCTTCTGTAGCAGGGCGTGTTGGTGACATGATATCTTTATGCTCGCCACTCTTATAAACTTTTTCCTCAATGCCAAGTTCATCTAGCAAGCCACTTACATTCATCGTGCTCATAATAACACCGATTGACCCAGTAATTGTTTGTGGATAGGCAAAAATTTTATCCGCTGATGCAGCTAAGTAATATCCGCCAGAAGCAGCCGTATTCCCCATAGATATGTAAACTGGCTTATCATATTGTTCCTGTGCCTTTGTGATCGCGGTATGGATCTCAGCACTTTCTAACACACCGCCACCTGGTGTATCAACAGAGACCAAAATGCCCTTCACGTCATTGTCTTCCATCGCATCCTCTAACATGTTTAAAAACATCTTATGGTCATACGTTGTTCCACCAAAAAAAGTCTCTTCTGTATCGAGAATAGTTCCCTTTACTTCAAGTAAAGCAATATGCCCCGTCATCTTCCCGTCACGTACAACCTCTTTTTCATACTCATCAAGCAGACCCCCTCCTGCCTCATCTGTAGATGAGAAAGCAAATTTTGTTATGAGCGAAATGAGTAAAATAAATACGCCCAAACCAAGAGCGACCCAACGTCTTGCTTGCATGACAACACAACCTTTCTCCATTAATCACTTCATCCATTATCGTACCACAAACATCTCTATGTATGAAACCATTCCCCCAAATGAACATACAAAAGGACAAGGGAGACCTTGTCCTTCAGTCATGCTTTATATCATTATTTGTGATACCCACCAAGTTGCTGCTCTGCTGCTGCAACAAGGCGCTTCGTGATTTCTCCACCTACAGACCCGTTCGCACGAGAAGTTGAATCAGGACCAAGTGTTACACCGAATTCAGAAGCGATTTCATACTTCATTTGATCAATAGCTTGTTGCGCACCAGGTGTTACTAAGCTGTTTGCCATGTGTCTCACCTCCTTCGGTACTACTAGAATGCGCGAAAGTGAGAAGAACATACACAAAAAAAACTTGGTAAATTTTTATAAAAAACGAAACATGCCGGACGTATTTATAGAGACTTAAAATAACTGTTCAATTTCATTTTTAGCTGTACGAGTCGCAATCGTTAGTCGCTCAGTTTCTGCCACTGCTGCGTTACACTTTTCTTCAACCTCGACATGTTGTTCATATCTTGCAGCGTTCGTACGCTTTGGCTTTGTTTTTGAATCAGAAGGGAGAAAGATTGTGCAACAATCTTCAAACGGCAAGATAGATGTTTCATACGTACCTATTTGTTTTGCTTTCCCGATGACAACTTCTTTATCCATTGCTAAAAGTGGGCGAAGAACAGGTATATTTGTCACTTCATTAATCGTGTGCATGCTTGCCAATGTTTGAGAAGCAACTTGTCCTAAACTTTCTCCATTTGAGATCGCTAAAATCCCACGCTCAATGGCAATTTTCTCGGCAATACGTAGCATCATTCGTCGCATGATCGTCATTTCATAACTACTTGGGACTTTTTGGTGAATATGCGTTTGGATATCGGTAAAAGGGACAAGATGGACGGTCATTTCACCCCCGTATTTCGTTAAAATCCGGACGAGGTCAAGTACCTTTTGCTTGGCTCGTTCATTCGTGTATGGCGGGCTGTGAAAATGAATCATCTCCAGCTCCGCACCGCGCTGCATCAGTAAATGTGCGGCAACTGGCGAATCAATCCCACCTGAGAGCATATGCAAAACCTTCCCACTTGAACCAAGAGGTAACCCTTTCGCTCCTGCAAATGCACCTGACGTAATGTATGTGCCCGATTCCCGTACTTCAACGTTAATATTTGCATCCGGGGTATGAACATTGACCGCAATCGCCCCATCCTTTGCTTTTAGCACATAGCCACCAACAAGATGATTGAGCGTTTGCGAATCAGTCGGAAAAGGCTTGTACGCTCGGCGCGCACTAATTTTAAATGTCTTTGCTTCGGGATGCTGATTTAACATAAAGAGCGCACCACGTTGCATCGCTTCTACGTCATTTTCTACGCGAAGCGCCAAACTGTAGGAATGAATCCCGAATACAGGTGCTAACGCTTCAACTACAGGCTCGTGCGCAACACCGTTCAGTTCGACGACAATACGTCCAAACGTTCGGCGCGCTTTGACGCCTTCGCAGTGAGCCAACGCTCGGCGAATGTTGGCTAATAACAATTTTTCAAATGAACCGCGATTTTTTCCTTTTAACGCAAGCTCACCGTAACGAATTAAAATATGATCTATATTCATGAAATCACCTCTATTAATTGCGGAATGACTCTTTTACAAACCGCTATACACGTCTGGATGTCTTCTGTCGTCGTTTCATATGAGAAACTGAATCGGATCGCACTATTCGCACGGTCAAGTGGAAAGCCAGCCCCTAACAAAACGCGACTCGGTTTCCCTGTCTTCGTGGAGCACGCCGATTGTGTCGACACATAAATACCTTCCTGACCTAGCGCTTGAACGAGCACTTCCGCTTTGATGCCCGGTACAGAAACATTCAAAATGTGCGGTGCAGCCCCAGTCATCGGGGTATTACGCACAATACCAGAAATGGTTTCTAACCCTTCCCATAACATTTGCTGAAGCATTTGCAAATGCCCTTCTTCGACGCGACGACGTGCTTCTGTTTGCCAAATTGCTTTGGCAAATGCTGCTGCACCGGCGACATTTTCTGTACCTGGACGCAAGCGCTGTTCTTGCGATCCGCCATAATATAGGGCACGCAACCATTTGCGATTACGGACAAATAATGCGCCTGTCCCTTTTAATCCGTGCACTTTATGAGCGGAAATCGTAAGGAAATCAATATTTACTAACGAGAACGCAACTTTGGTCAAACTTTGTACGGCATCAACATGGTACCGAATCGTTGGATAACGCGCCAACATTGCCCCGATCTCAGCAATGGGTTGCACGAAACCAAGCTCACCTTGCACATGGCCGATCGTCACAAGTACGGTTTCCGGTCGAATTGCTTGTTCAATCGCCTCAACTGTCATGTGCCCATCGGCATTTGGTGCAATGTACGTGACGTGCACACCTGTCGCTTCTAATTGCTTTAATGACTCATAAACAGACGCATGTTCCATCGTTGTCGCAATGATATGAGCCTGTTCTTGCTGCTTCGCCTGAACGACACCATGAATAACGAGACCGTTTGCCTCGGTCCCTCCTGATGTAAATAATAGTTCATCCGGCTGACAGAGCAAATACGCGGCTACTCGCTCACGCGCATGTGTCAGTACACGCTCCGCCTCCATCCCTAACGTATGCAATGAAGAGGGATTGCCAAAGTATTCCCTCGCAATTTTCGTATATAAAGAGAGCACTTCCTCGTAAGGACGTGTCGTCGCGCTATTATCTAAATAAATCATCTGTTCCATTGCGATCCTTCTTTCATGCAAACTCATCTTGCCTATCATAGCATATTTGCGCACTTAGTGAAAATACGGTTTCATGTCAAAAAGATCCAACTGAGCACGAAAAAACGCCCTGTAAAAGAGCGTTTAAAGAATTATGATGCGCTTTCTTTTATACCTACCAACCATTCATCAACACGCGCTTGATTGTCGTTCACCCATTTCTTTGCTGCTTCTTCCGGCGTGAGTCCGTCTTCTTCCATGAGCAACATCACTTCATTCATTTCTTCCGGTGTCCAATAAAACTGATCAAGCACTTTGTAGCTAATCGGGGCATCTTCTTTCAACCCGTGACGCACCATCGTGCGAATTTCCCCATTTGCTTCATAAATACCTTTTGGATCCTCTAAAAATTTCAAGTCATACGACTGGAATTTCCAGTGCGGCTGCCAAGCCGTAATGACAATTGGTTCTTCTTTTTGATAATCGCTATCAAGTTGTGCTGTCATCATCGCATCTGTACTTGCAACGAGCGTTAATCCTTCTAACCCATATGCCTCCATCACTTCTTCTGTTGTCGTCATAATTCCCGCGCCGGCGTCAATGCCGGTAATTTCAGTAACAACATCCGGGTGTAAATCTGCGATGCTTTCGATATCCATATATGCTGGGACAGCTAATCCTGTCTTTGCTCCTTCAAGATTTGCACCTAAATCCTCCACTTTATCCCCATACGTCTCATAATCACTCTTCATATCATTGGGCAACCAAGCTGCCACAAACCCATCTGCTTTCCCTTCAGCTACACTCGACCACATGATGCCTTGTTCCACGGTTGTTAAAGTGACATCCACACCTGCTTGTTCAAGTGCTTCTTTTATAACATGATTTGAGGCGACCTCTGACTCCCATGCTACATACACAAGCTCAATCGCTTCTTTTTCCTCTCCGTCCGTTTTTTCTGCCGCATTGCAACCAGCAACAAATAGCACACTGCTTGCAGCAATGATCGCTGTCCACTTTTTATTCATTGTTTCCCCTCCGTATATGCAAATAATTTTAAACAAGTTAAATCTATGCAGCACCCATCCTAACATACTGATCCACAATGTCAACTATTGCGCTTCCTTGATAGACACGCTATACTAACGCTAATATGACGGGCAGGAGGAATATTGGTGAATAACAAGGAAATAGCACAACAATCACTAGCAAAAGCACACGCACATATTAAAGACGGGATTGCTGATACGATGGATATTTACGGTGTAAACCGCTCCATTGGTCAGTTGTATGCTACCCTTTATTTACATAATGGACCAATGACACTTGATCAATTACGAGACGAATTAGGCATGAGCAAAGGCAGCATGAGCCTTGGTGTCCGCAAACTGTTGGAAGAAAAGTTGATTCATCGTGTTTATCGAAAAGGCGAACGAAAAGACTTATACGAAGCAGAAAAAGATTTTTTCCACTTTTTTACGACATTCTTTACCCGGCGGTGGGAACGCGAACGCGCTGTCAATGTTGAAGCAATTCATGCAGCAATTCCTGAGTACGAAGCCTTAATGACTGATTCAAACACCCCGCTTGACGTACAACAAGAAGCTGAACGCACATTAAAAACGATCACTGCTTCTCTTGCTTATTATGAATTCCTCGACCTACTTGTTGAGCAATTTCGTCACGGTCAATTAGCTGAGGAATTGCTTTCACGCTTCTCAAAAAAGGGGATTTGACACATCCCCCTTGCCGTGTTAAGATGATTTACATACTATTTGTTTAATATGTATTAAACATATCGAAAGGGTGGAGTTTATGCAACTTTCTATGTACATTAATGGCGCATGGGTTGAAGCAAGCAACCGTGCCACACGCACAATCATCAACCCATTTGACCAATCGCCAATCGCCACTGCTGCCGAAGGAGCTAAAATGGATAGTGATAAAGCGATTGCCGCAGCAAGAAAAGCATTCGACGATGGTGAGTGGGCAAATAAGCCTGCGAACGAACGGGGCGAAAAAGTCCGGCTCATCGGCGAAAAAATTAAAGAACATGCCGAGGAACTTGCGCGTCTTGAAACGTTAGACACAGGAAAAACAATTGAAGAAAGTCGTGCCGATATGGCTGATATTGCGAACGTCTTCTTTTATTTTGCTGGCCTTGCCGATAAAGATGGTGGAGAGCTCATTCCAAGTCCGATTCCAGACTCAACAAGTCAAGTAGTGCGTGAGCCGATCGGTGTTTGTTCATTAATTACACCGTGGAACTATCCACTCTTACAAGCCGCATGGAAACTTGCACCGGCCCTTGCCGCAGGAAACACACTTGTCATTAAACCAAGTGAAATCACACCACTGACGACGGTGAAGATCTTCGAATTTTTCGATGAAATCGGGTTTCCAAAAGGAGTCGTCAATCTCGTTCTTGGAAACGGAAAAGATGTTGGTGCCCCACTTGCTGAAAGCACTGATGTCGACCTTGTCTCCTTCACAGGTGGGATTGAGACTGGAAAAACGATCATGCAAGCGGCAAGCAGTAATGTGAAGAAAATCGCACTCGAACTCGGTGGTAAAAACCCAAATATCATTTTTGCTGACAGTGACTTTGACACCGCTGTTGATCAAGCATTAAACGCTGTCTTCTTCCATGCCGGACAAGTGTGTTCTGCTGGTTCTCGTTTGCTTGTGGAAGCGTCATTGCACGACAAATTTGTGACCGCACTCGTGGAACGCGCGAAAAACATTAAACTTGGCAATGGCTTTGACGAAGGCACGCAATCAGGTCCACTTATTTCTGCTGAACACCGCGCAAAAGTTGAATCTTACATTGCGATCGGCAAACAAGAAGGCGCAACCGTTGTACTCGGTGGTAAACGCCCAGACGATCCGGCTTTACAAGATGGTTTCTTCTTAGAACCAACCATTTTTACAGGATGTACAAATGACATGCGGATTGTCCAAGAAGAAATTTTTGGCCCCGTGTTAACGATTGAGACATTCGAAACAACAGAAGAAGCAATTGCAAAAGCTAATGACACGATTTACGGTCTCGCTGGAGCGGTCTTCTCAACAAATATTGAGAAAGCGGAGTTTGTCGCAAGCCGTCTACGTATGGGCACAGTGTGGATTAACGATTTCCATCCTTATTTCGCGCAAGCGCCATGGGGTGGCTACAAACAATCTGGATTCGGTCGCGAGCTTGGCAAGATTGGCCTTGAAGAGTATACCGAAGTGAAACACGTTTTCCGTAATACGAACCCACAACCAGTTGGCTGGTTCGGCTAATATACACATAAATAAGGGAGAGATACAAATGGCAATGCATATGAAAGTAGAGTCAATGTTAGGTTATCATACATTTGAAGTACCAACGGCAATTAAACACGGAATTGATTCCATCCGTCATTTAGGTGCAGAAGTGAAGGCATTACAATCTACGAAAGTGTTACTCGTAACCGATCCTGGCATTTACAACGCCGGTGTTACTGCACCCGTTGAAGCAAGCCTAAAAGAAGCAGGCATCGAGATCGTTCTATTCAACGAAGTCGAACCAAACCCACCTACCCGCCTTGTCGCAAAAGGTTCTGCGCTCTATAAAGAAACAGGTTGTGATGGTCTTGTTGCCGTTGGTGGTGGTTCATCAATGGATACAGCGAAAGCGATTGGCGTTGAAGTCACACATGAAGGCACTGTCTTAGATTACGAAGCAGCTGAAGGAAAGAAGCCGCTTGAAAACCGGATTCCAACACTTGTGACGATCCCAACAACAGCCGGGACAGGTTCTGAAGTGACACAGTGGGCGGTCATCACGGATGAAGCGCGTGAATACAAGTTCAATACAGGTGGACCACTGATCGCTGCACACTTAACGATCATTGATCCAAAATTACACACGTCCATGCCCCCACACGTCACGGCAATGACAGGGATTGACGCGATTGCGCACGCAGTCGAATGTTATACAATGAAATATGCTCAACCGGTGACAGATGCCGTTGCGTTACTTGCGATTGAATATGCAGCTACTTACATTCGCCGCGCATTCGCAGATGGGACTGACCTTGAAGCACGTTACGGCATGGCACAATCGGCAATGCTTGCTGGTCTTTCTTACGGCAGTGAGTCTGCTGGCGCTGCACATGCGATGAGTCAATCACTCGGTGGCATGGTACCAGTCGCCCACGGGCAATGTGTGGCCGCGATGATGGGACCGGTCATGGAATTTAACTGGAAAGGCGCACCAGAGCGCTTCGCCCGTATTGCGCAAGCATTTGGCATTCGCACCGATCACATGACAACGGAAGAAGCAGCAAAAGCAGCGGTCCGTTATATGTATGACTTAGTTGAGGAACTCGAAATCCCGTCCCTCGAAGCACAAGGCGTGGATCCTAATCAAGTTGATCGCTGGGCAACAGAAGCATTTAAAGATCCACAAACGATCGGAAACCCGCGCGATTTATCATTAGAAGACTACAAATGGCTTTATAAGCGTTGCTTTAATTTAGTGCCGCAGACGGTGTAATTTCGTAACATCGTCCAAAAAGCAGGAGCTGTCCTAAAGAGTCTGTCCTAAAGGTAGATAAAAACTGACCTTTAGGATAGCTTTTTCTATTTTTGAAACATTGGAAAGGCACTATAACTCCAAACATTTTTTTCGATAAAATACACCAGAAAACCAGAAGACTGATCAAACGTGACGACCAGTCTTCTGTGTTTCAGAGGATTTTGGAACATTCCTTTTTTAGGGTTATTTCTTGTCATTTCCAATAAACAATACATTTAACACAAAATAACATAGCAGAAAAACGACTAACTATATAATGGTCCTGTCAACCGAAACCCTGATGAAACAGCTACTCCAGTGGTGCGGGGACCTTTTGTAATGGTCGTGATAATGGTTTGCGTGATACCATCAATCACAGACAAATTCGTATTGCCTGCGTTAAAGTAACCAACATAAATTAAATTTTGATTCGGGTTAACACCAATGCCCTGAGGTTGACTGCCTGCGCCAGTGGTAGTGATCGTTGCAATCACAGTATTTGTCGTTGCAAAAATAACAGAGACAGATGCACCATTTCGATTGGTTACATAAATCAAGTTGGTCTTTTCATTTATAGCAATTTCGCGGCTACCGGCACCCACTGTGATGGTAGCAATGACAGTGTTGTTTGCAGTATCAATCACAGAGACATTGCTACTGTTAGCATTCGTTACATACACCCGATTCATATTGGGGTTAAATACAGCGTTCCACGCGAGCGCACCAACTGTGATGGTGTCGATCACTTGTTGGGCATAGCCATCAATCACAGATACAGTCCCGTCATCTTGATTCGTGATATAAACAACACCTGTATTAGGGTCTACCGCACCTCCTATAGGATTTTGACCAACTGCAATCGTTGTCAAAATTGTGTGATCTAGCCCATTAATCACAGAAACATTGTTGTTCGTTTCATTTGCTACATAAATAAGGTTTGTATTTTCATTTACAGTTACACCAAAGTCTCCAGATCCAACCGTCACTGTCGCGATCACAGTGTAGTTAACTCCATCAATAATAGACACGTTGGTCGAATTTACATTGGCGACATAAATGAGGTTCGTGTTTTGATTAACAGCAACGTCATATGGCTGAGTCCCTACACTCACCGTAGCAATGACCGTCCATGTATTGCCGTCAACCACAGATACTGTATTGTCACCTTGGTTAACTGCATAAATCACATTCATGAATGCGTCTTCTCCAGTTGGTCCTGTAATACCCGTAATGCCCGTGGCTCCTGTTGCACCGGTGGCTCCGGTCACGCCCGTGATTCCTGTGGCTCCTGTTGCACCGGTGGCTCCGGTCACGCCCGTAATACCTGTGGCTCCTGTTGCACCGGTGGCTCCGGTCACGCCCGTGATGCCTGTGGCTCCTGTTGCACCGGTGGCTCCGGTCACGCCTGTGATGCCTGTGGCTCCTGTTGCACCGGTGGCTCCGGTCACGCCCGTGATGCCTGTGGCTCCTGTTGCACCGGTGGCTCCGGTCACGCCTGTGACGCCCGTGGCTCCTGTTACACCGGTGGTTCCTGTCATGCCCGTGATGCCTGTGGCTCCTGTTGCACCAGTGGCTCCGGTCACGCCCGTGATGCCTGTGGCTCCTGTTGCACCGGTGGCTCCGGTCACGCCTGTGATGCCTGTGGCTCCTGTTGCACCGGTGGCTCCGGTCACGCCCGTGATGCCTGTGGCTCCTGTTGCACCGGTGGCTCCGGTCACGCCTGTGATGCCTGTGGCTCCTGTTGCACCGGTGGCTCCGGTCACGCCCGTAATGCCTGTGGCTCCTGTTGCACCGGTGGCTCCGGTCACGCCTGTGATGCCTGTGGCTCCTGTTGCACCGGTGGCTCCGGTCACGCCTGTGATGCCTGTGGCTCCTGTTGCACCGGTGGCTCCGGTTGGTCCTGTAGCACCAGTAGGTCCTATAGAACCAGTCACACCAGTGGCTCCAGTAACCCCGGTGACGCCAGTAGCACCTGTAGCCCCAGCACCCGTCGGTCCGGTCGGTCCTTGTGTACCGAACTCCTCCCAAGAATTCCAAGTCGTGCCTGTGTCATCAGTCGCACTTCGTACATAAATGGTTGGATTGCCAATGAGTAGTTGTAAAATCGATGTTGTCGGTCCTGGGGTAATGACAGAAACATACAATGTCCAGATTGGGCTTGTAAATCCGAGTGGACCGTTCACAGGTCCGCCTGCATTTCCTTCAGAACTGTATACCCCCTCGGTAATAAAGGAATCTAGGTCACTATCAGATGGCACTTCTCCGTAAGAAAAAGCACCAACGTCCTCGGCATTTAACGTCACACTACCATCTGGTGCGGCAGTAATGCCGTTGATGTTTGCAATACCACCCGTGATGTCCCCGATGGTTAAGACGACGTTCCCGTCAACATCAGGTAGGATATTGTTAATTGCAACAACCCCGCCGGCAGGTCCTGTCGCTCCAGTCGCGCCTGTCGGTCCGATCAACGTAGGAATGTTTGTCGCTGCTTTCATTTTTGACTCAAGAATAATTTCTTTCTTGAAAATCGTGTCAAGCATGTCTGCAGCACTTTCATTAATCGACAGAATTTCCTGTAGTGTAGCTGGAGGTCCTGTCAGGCCAGACAATGTTCCTAGAGCGTATTGAATCTTCTCTCCTTCCGCATTAATAATGTGCGCCAAACCCATTTCCTCCATCGCTATTGATGCGAGCAATAAATTGACCACATCGTCTCGATCAAGGGTAATATTGGGCGTAAAATTTGGCATGTTGGGTTGAGACACTTTAATCATCCTTTCCCGCATGATTTGTAATACTATTTAAAAAACAAAATAGCATTCTGTATATTTTATTATTTTTTTTTTTTTGATTGGGTATTATGGTATAAAAAGTAAGGGGTACCTGTGTGGAAGAACTTTAGTGATCGTTATCTTTTTGTGTGTATTTTTTATTTGCACCTACAAAGAGGCCAAAAGGCAGACGTCTTGATGGTTTGTATAAGCATGATTTTGTTGGCTGTGTGCCTGTTGAGACGTTCACAATCATTTCAAAATCACCCGAGATGTTTCGCCATTAAAATTTGCAATATGTGAGATTTGTATGTTTATTCACAACTACTCATCGTGCACCAAGAAGTTCAGTAGTTGTAATAATAGTTCATTTATGTCACTATCAATGATTGAGACTATTGAATCCTGGTTTGCTACATAAATCACAGTTAATTACAGTTGTTTTTTGTTAGATTCATTCCTGTAATTGTTGTTGTCACAGTCTGCGTTTTCCATTAATCACATATACAAACGAATTACATAAGCAAGCAACAAATTTTCATTTTTATTCATGCCACCTCTTTTGGGTTAGTTCCTACAAGAATTGTTCCAATCACTTATTGTGTCGCTGCTGAAATAACCGAAACATTTGCACTGTTAAAGTTAGCTGTGTATATAAGATTCGTATTTGGATTCAATAAAAGAAACTTGCTGACAACAAAAAAGCAACCTCCCAAAATCAATCATCAGGAGACTGCTTTTCCTTTTCTATTTACGCCGGATACACACTCACTTGCTTCCGGTCACGTCCAACACGCTCGTATTTCACAACACCATCTGTTTTTGCAAACAATGTGTCGTCGCCACCTTTACCTACGTTGTTCCCTGGGTAAATTCGTGTGCCACGTTGACGAACCAAGATTGATCCACCAGTGACCGTTTGACCGTCCGCACGCTTTGCGCCAAGGCGCTTTGAACGAGAGTCACGTCCATTCTTCGTGCTCCCTACTCCCTTTTTCGATGCGAAAAATTGAAGATCCATTCTCAACATGAAAAGTCACCTCCTATCTATTTCCACTGTCATATATGCTTGATGCACATCAGCAATTGCTTGTAAAGAAAGGACCATGCTTTTTAACAACAGCT
The DNA here is from genome assembly GCF_038592975.1 of Bacillus sp. FSL W7-1360. Taxonomy (NCBI): domain Bacteria; kingdom Bacillati; phylum Bacillota; class Bacilli; order Caryophanales; family Bacillaceae; genus Bacillus; species Bacillus sp. FSL W7-1360. Next base: position 1,769,848 of record NZ_CP151950.1, read on the forward strand.
GCACATCTTCATATGTTCGTGGCGCTAATCCTTCAGGCACACGACACATTAAATGTCCACCCGCATCTGTCATATCAGTGACAATATCAACATCACACAAAGTATGAATTGCATTGACCGTTCCGATTGAGACAGCTGAAACACCAGCACAAACGATGTCTTGTCCATGGGGGCCAGCCTCGGCATGACCTTGCATGTCAAAACTGGCGATTGCATCATACTCATTATATTGCACGCACACGCGTATCATTTTAATTACCCGTTAATTTTGCCGATGACAACTTTTGTATACGGCTGACGGTGACCTTGTTTACGACGGTAATTTTTCTTTGGCTTCATTTTATAAACGATGATCTTTTTATCACGACCATGTTTTTCAACTGTTCCAGTTACTGTTGCACCTTCTACGTATGGCGCACCTACTTTCACAGCATCTCCACCAACGAAAAGTACTTTGTCAAAGCTCACCTCAGCGCCAGCTTCTGCGTCTAACTTCTCAACGTAAATTTCTTGACCTTCTTGAACCTTGACTTGTTTTCCACCTGTTTCAATGATTGCGTACATCACTTGCACCTCCTCATAACATCAGACTCGCCATCTATGTAGGTAGAGCGTTATTACTCATTTGTAAACCTACGATGCGCGGTTGTAAGTTCATTGGGTGCTGATCCAATTCACTAACATTCCCCATCATAGCATAAATCTTTATTGTCGTCAATCAGTGATTTGCCTACTCGCCCACTGCTTCTCAGCCTCAATGAAAGACCCGGCATAAACGAGCGTATAACACGCCGCAACTGGCAGCGTATCGTCATATACAACAAAAATATGCGCGCCGATCCGCTGTTCAAGAAGCGTCTTATCCGACTCACTCGCTCCGAGTAGAACCATCACTGCTTCAGAAGTGGCCGCAATGACGAGTGCTTCCACTTCTTGATTCATGTACATCAACAGCATACGCTCAAATTGTGACGCTTGCGCTTCCATTGTTAAAACAACACCTGTCCCAGCACATGATGGACAGTCCATAGATACACTCACTCGCATAGGAAGACGTGTTTTTTTTCGGGTCATGAACAACACACCGACCGGCGTAAAGCCTTTAACACTTGTCTGCACCCGATCTTTTTTCAAGTACGAAAGTAATGTCTGTTGTACCTTTTCTCGTTCCTCATCTGTTTTCATATCAATAAAATCAATCGCAATCATGCCACTTAAATTGCGTAACCTAATTTGCTTTGCCACTTCTTTGGCGGCAAGGCAATTGACTGCTAATACAGTTTGTTCCAACCCGTTACTTCCTGTAAATTTTCCAGTGTTAACATCAATGACCACCATCGCTTCTGTCTCATCAATGACGATGAATGCCCCATTTTTTAGCCAAATGCGACGACGGCGAGCTTTTTCTAACTGCCGATCAATATCGTTCAATGCAAACGTTGAGCCTTGCGTACGATACAGACGCACCTTTTGAATAAGCGGTGCGGTGCCGAGCAGCTTTTGCACAAGCCGGTAATCGGACAAATCATCGAGCACCACTTCATCAATTGTTTCCTCAACGTAATTGGTAACAAGCGTTTCTATGATAGAAGCTGCCTGGTACACAAGCGCTGGCTTTCCTTTTCCATTCACAGGCTTCACCGTTTGAGACCATAGTGTACGCAATACATGCAGCTCTTGCGCTAACATATCCGGTTCACATGCTGCCGCTGCAGTCCGTACAATGAGCCCTTCTGGCTGTTGCAACTCATTGGTCATCTTCTCCGATAAATGTTCCCGTACAGACTCATCTTTAATTCGACGAGATACAGCGACGTAGTTTGCTTCTGGCATATAGACAAGGTAACGCCCCGGAATCGCAATGACGCCACTTAAACGAGGCCCTTTTTCACCGTTGCTTGCTTTCGTCACTTGTACAAGCACCATCTCATGTTGTTGCACATAGTGCGTAATCTTTCGTTGTTGTTTCACTTCTACTGGATCAGGATCTAAATGAAAACGAAGCAGCTCATCTCGATACAAAAAGCCATTCTTCCCGATTCCTATATCGACAAATGCCGCTTGCATTCCCGGCAATACACGTTGCACTTTTCCTAGAAAGACACTGCCAACGAGTTCAGGTGCATGGGCTTGTTCGATAAACCATTCAACCACTTCACCGTCTTCAAGTACGACCGCCTCTCGTCCATTTCTCCCTTTTGTAACAACAATCTTTTTTTCCATACACATAAACGCTCCTTTTTTCTCGCATCTCTATTGTACGTGAAAAAAAGAGCGCAACGCAATGCGTTCATGTAAATAAGCCCCCAAATGTTGCGGAACGTTTACCAGGTTCAAAATAAGCAGCCAACACCATTTGCTCATCCACCTCTGAACATCCATGCTGTCCAACGATTCGAAAGCGATTTGTTCGCCCCCGTTTTAATAAAGCCACTGCTTCTCGCACATGAACATGTCGATTTACGCAGATCCAATGAACGTTTCGGTGTTTTCCGTCTTGCTTTTTAGCCATCAAAAATCGGACAAAGCGGTAATGGCGTTGCTTAAACTCCAAGTAATGTATGACGAACAAGAATAGTACGACGACGTATAAGTTCAAATGAAATGGCACAAATAGTAACCCAACGACCATAACAATCAACAACAAAAATGACACATGCAACGAAACAATTAATGCCCTCTTATACGGCCAAATAACTAGGCAGGCAAGCTGCACAAGACGCCCTCCGTCTAACGGATATATTGGCAACAAATTAAAGCCAACAATCATCAGATTATACATTAAAAATAACTGATGATCATATTGACTCCAAAAAGGCTGGCCTACAAACATATAAGAAAGCCCGCACAACCATATGTGTTGCAACGGACCGGCAAGGACAATGTACATTTCTTCGCGAATTGGCTTTACACCACTGTCTTCTGTCTCAGCCACGCCTCCAAACGGTAATAATTCAATTCTATTCACTTTCCACCCTAAATAAACAGCTGTCAACGCATGCCCCATCTCGTGAATAAAAACAATGATAAATAACATGAGCACTTCTTTGAAATGACCTGTAAAGACACCCGCTCCAAGCACAAGCCAGAACAACGGATGAAGCCGGATATTTTTTAACATATTACTCAAAAGACATCACATCACTTGGGTCTACATACGCTTCCCCACGCCGCAATGCGAAGTAAAACTTTCCTGTCTGCTCACCTTCTATTGGCATCACCTTGCCTAATGTCGTGCCAGCAGGAATCATATCATATAAACTTACAGACACTTCATCAAGCATACCGTAAATAGATGTCGTTTTATCTGGATGCTGTACTTCAATCATTTTACCGAGCGCTTTTTTATCATTAGATAAAAGGACCACTTGTCCCCCTTTTACTGCCTTCACTATTGCTTCCGCATCCGTCTCTAATAAAATTCCTTTCCCATCTTCTGCTGAGGACTCACCAATAATGCCTGAAGCAGGAATCGCATAATCATATATCTCTTCCTCGCTGGCACGTTGGTCTGGTAGCAAATGAAGTGGACCACCAAATTGCTTCTCATACCAATCGGCAACTGCAGCAAACTGGAATTGGTGCTCAAATGATTGATCCACAAACGCTTGAACCGTTTGAAATGGTTCCTCCTCACGCTCATACACAATTCCAAGCGCAAAAAATAAACAACCGGCAATCAGTGCTTGCATGAACCAACGATGTCTATACGTCTTTCTCTCCTTCTGATGCACCTCTAGCGGGGGGGATATTTGTTCTTTTCCCGTCTCAGGTGCTTCGGTTTTCATCTCATTCTTTCGCCGTTCTGCTGCTTTCCGCACAAAATTTTTTCGATTATGATCCATCTTTGCCGCTCCCCTCGTCCATTTAATACATGTTATGACTTGTCCTCGCATCATATTCAAGTTAATAATAGAGGAAAGAACATTGTGAGGAGAGATATGTATGAAAAAAAGACGCTTAGGAAAATCCGATTTATATGTTAGTGAGCTAGGTCTCGGAGCGATGTCGATTGGCACGAACAAAAAAAATGTCACACGTATCATCGACGAGGCATTACATTTAGGAATAAATTATATTGACACAGCTGACTTGTATGACTACGGAGAAAACGAGCGTCTTATTGGAGAAGCGCTAAAGAAGAGGCGCCCAGACGTTATTCTTGCAACAAAAGGAGGGAATCGTTTTCAACAAGGGGAAAGTGGCTGGACATGGGATCCATCTCGTAAACATTTGCTAGCAGCCGTAAAGGAAAGTTTGTCGCGTCTGCAAACTGATTATATCGACTTATATCAACTGCACGGTGGGACAATTGACGATGACATGGATGAAGTCATTGACACTTTTGAATCTCTAAAAAAAGAAGGGCTCATCCGTGCTTACGGTCTATCCTCCATTCGCCCAAACACCATCTCACACTACGTCAAGCATGCGAACATGGCGACAGTCATGATGCAATATAGTTTACTTGACCGTCGTCCAGAAGAGTGGTTTTCGTTTTTAGCTGAGCATGGTGTGAGTGTTGTCGCTCGTGGTTCGTTAGCAAAAGGGATTTTAAGCCCACGCCCGTTAGAAACTGTTACCGCCGCTAAAAAGGGTTATTTACATTATTCACCTGAAGAACTAGCACAAATTCGGCGGGGCTTAGACACCCTTTCCACAAATGGTCTCACACGTTCTGTACTTGCACTACAGTATTGCTTAGCCCATCCTCCGGTCTCTTCTGTTGTTGTCGGTGCAAGTACGGTTGACCAGCTGCGCCAGAATGTCGCAGCTGTGTCTCACACTTCTATTAATAAAGTTGTCTATGAAGAACTTGCTAAACTAACGACACCTACTTTGTATGATAAACATCGACCGTAAACAAAACGCTGCCTCAAAAGTGAATATACAACTTTTGAGGCAGCTCTCTCTATGATACCTTATTTAATACAATGTCTTCTTCGTGACGTAGTCCATACAACGCATGCCGAACGCGCACAATGACCATACTTGCTACAATTGCCTTCAGCACATCTCCTGGCATAAATATGACATTCATTTGAAGCGCTGCCGTATACGACATGTCACTCGTGAAAGAAACAGATACTGCACCAAAAAGATATTGTATCACCATACTTAAAACGGCACTGACAAGGACAAGTGACCATACTTTTAACTTTGGAACATAAGAAACAAATAAACCGATAAAAAAGGCAACGAGAATCCAACTAAATATATAACCACCTGTCGGACCAAGTAAGTGACCAAGCCCACCTCGCATCCCTGCCAGCATTGGAACAGAACATGCCACAAGCACAACAAAAACAATCATCGATAATGCACCGCGTCGTGCGCCGAGAATGCCTCCAGCTAATATCGGTGCAATAGACTGCAATGTAATCGGTGGGATAATACCAGGTATTGGAATAGCCGGAATGAAGCCAATTGCCCCGGCAACCGCCGTCATCATCCCTATCATCATCATATCTTTTACGCTCATTATCATTTATTCAACCTTTCATCTATGCTGCTGTTACCTAAAAGAATGTTGTCATTCATCTCTTAGCGTTCTTTTACACTATAAAAGACCGCACAACCATTGTCAATATTTATCTATACATAGTTTACAAATTATCCTGAGGCTAGTAAAAAAACCTGCTTAAGCAGGTTTTTAACGTACCCCAAACAGACGCTTTAATTTTGAGAACATCGTCCGTCGTTCTTCAAGCACCATCAATGGGACAGTCTCTCCTAATATGCGCCTCGCGATATTCCGATAAGCGATAGAAGCTCTGCTTGTTGTATGTAGTGCAATCGGTTCTCCTTTATTCGCATGCTTAATGACATCATCATCATCAACAACTATACCCAGTAAGTCTATTGCTAAAATAGAGGTAATCTCCTCGACATCAAGCATGTCACCATTTTTCATCATATGGTTTCTAATTCGATTCACGACGAGTCGTGGTCTGTCGATATTCTCGTGCTCTAGCAAACCAATAATGCGGTCAGCATCACGAACAGCCGACAACTCAGGTGTCGTCACGACAATCGCCTTGTCTGCACCAGCAACAGCATTTCGAAATCCATGCTCAATTCCAGCTGGGCAATCAATTAACACATAGTCATAATCTGACTTTAGTTCATCAATTAGTTGTTTCATCTGTGTTGGCAAAATATCCGTTTTATCTTTTGTTTGTGCTGCGGGTAATAAATACAAACAATCAAAACGCTTATCTTTTATCAGTGCTTGCTTTAGCTTACATCGCTCTTCAACAACATCGACTAAATCATAAATGATACGATTCTCTAGACCCATCATTACATCGAGGTTTCGCAATCCAATATCTGCATCAACGAGACAAACTTTTTTCCCGGATAGTGCTAGGGCTGTTCCAATGTTGGCTGATGTCGTTGTCTTACCAACACCACCCTTTCCACTTGTAATTACAATTGCTTCGCCCACGTCCATGTCTCCTTTCTCGTTCCAAGATCCAAGGTACCTACACGCCGCCTAAAATCATACAGGCGCAACATATTCACTTTCTCGATCGATTGGCACCAGATCGAGCAACCGCTGAATACGTGTTATACGTAAAAGGCTGGTTTTTTCCTCTAAAAAAGCAGCACCCATCCATATCTCATCATCCGGACAATCCGCAAACGTCATCCATGTCTCTGCAATTTGCAAGAAAGAAGGTGCTAAAAAAGATGCTACAATAAGTGCATTTTTTTGTCCTGTCGATCCAGCGTGTGCTTTTCCTTTTAAAGCGCCCATCACATAAATATTTCCTGTCGCAACGAGCGCGCCACCAGGATTAACATCTCCGATTAACAGTGCGTTTCCTTCAACATGGACCACTTGCCCAGAGCGAATCATTCGCGTCAGCGTTGTCGTTTGTTGTTGCTCCCACATTTTTTTCGCTTCTGTTAAAGAAATCACACCTGTATGAAATCGCTCTACTTGTAAATGACGATCTTCAGTAATCACTTTTTCGAGAAGCGCCTTGTCCTCTTTTGAAAGGTACCGATTGCCAAGGTCAACGCTAACAGAGACGCCTCGCTCATCTCCATCACTCTGATAGTAGTTCACTGATAGTTTTTCCTTTAATTCACAGATTAACTGTTCAAAGGAACACCGGTCATCAAGTAAAAATATTAAACCTTCTTTTGTCCCTTTAATTGTGACACTCGTTTTCGTTTGGCTCATAGGAGCGTTCACCTCTGTTCACTGCCGTTGTCATCGTGCTGTAAAAAACGGGGAAATACAATTCAATCTTCTTCCCTACTACTTCTTTCGACTTCAGCATAGCAAACTCCTCCCTAACGTTCACGAATACTTGCTTGTGTCAAGACATGCAGCGCCAATTTTCGGAAAGGCAATACAACAAGCATAGCAAATGCACCATTAAAAACCACTGTTGGGAACAAACGCGATGTTAAAAAGGTACTTCCAGATAGATCAGCCTTTCCAAGCATTGAAAAAATACCGTATTGATAATATTCAAAGAGCACAACACCAGCGATAGATAACAACACCACCCAAAAGGACGATGCTCGAAATGCATATTGGTATAAACCAAACACATATCCTAAACAAGCGAAACCAAATGCATATACCCCAAGCAAATTTGTATACACAATGTCATACATCAAACCAAAAGCAAGCCCATATAGTAAGCCGGTGCGTCCATTTGTAAATAGTCCAATCATCACTACAATGATTAATACAAAACGCGGAACAACGATTTGATCTGGTGTCGTATGTGCTTGCAATACATGCGACACCAACGCCCCCTCAAGGACAAACAAGCCTACAATGACGAATGAAAAATACGTTCGGCTCATTCGTCCTCACCTTCTTCTTCTAACAAAGACGGGTCAAGAGATTCATCCATTCGCTTCACAATGTACACATAATCTAAGACGGAGAAATCTGCTTTCGGACGAATATAAACGTCTTGTGTTAATCCATACTCATCTACTTCGGTACGTACCACTTCACCAATTGTCAGTCCAGGAGGGTATATGCCTCCTAATCCAGAAGTCGTTACGGTTGTATCTTTCGGAATGTCTTTTTCCATGTCAACTTTACGCATAATTAAAAGAGATTCTTTTGCGTCATATCCTTCGACAAAACCGACTGCTTCCCCGTCATCCCACTTGACTGTTGCAGATACACGGTTTGCTCGGTCATTGTCACTTAATAGCTGTACATAAGAGGTTGATTTGCTTGTTTTGCTTACCTTGCCAACAAGTCCACCTTTCACATCAATGACAGCCATATTGTCAGTCACACCGTCTCGCTCTCCCCTATTTAAGCCGATGTATTGCTCCCAAGCATCGGGAGCACGATGAATCACTGCTGCTGCCGAAACATCATACTGGTGCAATGTTTTTTCTAACTCAAGCATCTCTAGTAATCTTTCCTGCTTATCCAACAACAAATCACGTTCAACTGACACTTGGTCATACTCTTCTAGACGTGCTTTTAACCGTTGATTCTCTTCATATACATCGAACATCTCCTGAACATTATTCACGACGCCAGTAAAAAAGTGAGCTGGGTGAGCAACCACATTTTGTACCCAACCAAAAGCATCACGGATTGCCTTTTCAGGCATTGAAAGCGAGCGCTCACTTCTGACTGAAAAACCAATGAGCGCAACAAGAATAATGATACTCACAAGCAAAACGATGAGTTTCTTATTAGAGAAAAAGGAATGCATTAGCTAGCCACCCTTACTTTTGACTTGAGCGGTGGGCATTTCCTGCTTTTGCACGGAATAAATGAATGTTCTCTAGCGAACGCCCCGTCCCAATTGCAACACAGTCCAGTGGATCTTCTGCAACAATAACCGGCATGTTTGTCTCTTCACTCAATACCTTGTCCAAATTATGCAGCAATGCCCCGCCACCTGTAAGCACGATGCCCCGGTCCATAATATCCGCTGCCAATTCTGGTGGAGACTGCTCTAATGTATTTTTAACTGCCTCAATAATTGTATCAACTGTGTCTTTAAGTGCCTCCACAATTTCCTTTGCAGTAACCGTAATGGTTTTTGGTAATCCAGTAAGCAAATCACGTCCACGAATATCCATTTCCTCAGGTTGCTCTTCATCAGTACTTGCTGAACCAATTTCTAACTTCAGCATTTCTGCTGTTCTTTCGCCAATCATGAGGTTGTACGTCTTCTTCACATATTGAATGATTGCATCATCCATTTCATCACCGGCAACACGAATAGATTGCTTCGTCACAATCCCACCAAGAGAAATGATTGCTACCTCTGTTGTTCCACCACCGATGTCAACGACCATGCTCCCGGTCGGCTCCCATACTGGCAAATTAGCACCAATTGCTGCAGCAAATGGCTCTTCAATTGTAAAAGCTTCCTTTGCACCTGCTTGTTTTGTTGCATCTTCAACCGCACGCTGTTCAACAGCTGTAATTCCTGACGGCACACAAACCATGACCGATGGCTTGCGACTAAAAATAGAACCGTTCTTCATCGATTGCTTGATAAAATGTTTAATCATTGTTGCAGTCGTATCAAAGTCAGCGATCACACCGTCTTTCATCGGACGTACCGCGACAATATTTCCTGGCGTACGGCCAATCATATTCTTTGCGTCATTTCCAACTGCTTGAATTGCTTTCGTATCTGTACGTAAAGCCACGACTGACGGCTCTCTCAGAATAATCCCTTTTCCTTTTGCATAAACAAGTGTATTTGCTGTTCCTAAATCAATCCCAATATCTCTACTTCCAAACATTTATAACACCACTGAATGAACGACGATGATTTGAAAACACCAAAAAAACGTCAACCTAATCATTTCAGTGGTTCTTCCTCCTTTTTAGAAACACGTAGGTTCGTGCGTAATTGAAGTGATCGTAAATTCACAAACTCACTCAAGTGAAATTCATACCCTTTATTATAACGAATAACAGCCAAAAAGAATAGCCTAAAGGCAAGGTTTTATTAAATGAAACGCCCCTTATTTTCACATAATTATTCTCTCATTCACATAGAGTCCCGCATACCCAATAATTGTCCACTTTCTCTCCCCTCCGCTAACAATCCTCTCTCTTTCAAACTAACAAAACAACCATCTCCAATAATAATATGGTCAAGTAAAGGAATGCCAAGTAACCTTCCTGCATCACTTAAACGTTCTGTTGCATACACGTCTTCACGACTTGGCTCAGGGTCACCGCTTGGGTGATTATGTAAACATATCACTGCTGCAGACGAGTAACGCAGTGCTTCTTTAAATACTTCTCGAGGATGAACGATGCTTGCATTTAAACTCCCAACAAACAAGGTTTGTTTTTTCATGACATGGTTTTTGCTATTCAAATATAGCGCAACAAAGTGCTCCTGCTTTAGTTCACGTAGCTCTTCCATCATAATATGAGCAGCATCATCTGGTGTAGAAATAATATGGCGATCTCCTTTCTCTTCCATATGAATACGTCTTCCCAGTTCAATGGCTGCCGTTAACTCAACTGCCTTTGCTGCGCCAATCCCATTTACGGTACAAAGCTCCTCAATTGCAGCCTCCTTTAACGCAGTTAATGTTGGAAACCGACTCAACAGTTGACTAGCAAGATGAACAACAGACTGCGCTTTCGTTCCAGAACGGAGTAATATAGCAATAATCTCTTGATTGGACAGCGCACGCGCCCCTTCACGAAGTAGTCGCTCACGTGGTCGTTCTTTCTCTGGGACATCACGGATCAATATGGCCAAACGAATCCTCTCCTTTGGATGATGTGGTTATAATTCTTTTATTGTTTTTTTAAGGGATCTCTGCTACGGAAGGAAGAGCATATCATGGTGTGTCATGGGTATGATAAGGGGTTTTCACAGAAGAAAAAGAGGTGTTAAGCATAGTATATATAATTGTTACACAGTGCGCAAGTAATAGCTGGCGTGCTTATGAAAGACAGTTACACATCGAGTAGGAGGGAGCTTTAGCTCCCGACCTCTCACACCACCGTACGTACGGATCCGTATACGGCGATTCAATGATTTGAGTGTGCTTTCTCATAAAGTTGGTTCAGATCTTTTAAACCTACCTTGCTAAGAATCGCGTTTGTGATGGATTTACTCAGAATGAAGCTGCCGGCAATACGCCAGTAGCTTTTTCGTGTGTTCGCCCATTGCCATGCTTTTGATTTTGGAACTCCAAGTTTCATGAGACTTTTGTACTTCGTACTTACCTTCTTCCAGCGTTTCCATATGATTTGCCTGATCCTTCGTCTCAGCCATTGGCATATACTTTCGATTCGCCTTTTCATATAGGTAATGCCGAAGTAGTTGATCCATCCGATTGTAATCGTGTTGATTTCTTTAATGATATCCCGGATGTTTCCACTACGTTTCCTGCTCGTGACTTGTCTCAATTTTCGTTTGAAGTTCCTTAGGGACTTTGGGTGCGGACGAAACCCTACCTCATCTTTTCTGACATGTATACATACGCCTAGGAATTTTCGTTTGGTTGGTCGACCCACTTCGCTTTTCTCCCGATTAACTGTCAGCTTTAGGCTCTTCTCTAGGAAGGTGGTCACACTGTTCATGACTCGTTCCCCTGCTTTTTGGCTTTTCACATAGATATTGCAGTCGTCCGCATAGCGGACGAATCTGTGCCCTCGTTTCTCCAGTTCTTTATCCAGCTGGTCTAGGTAGATATTGCTGAGGAGTGGCGAAAGATTTCCTCCTTGCGGAGTCCCAATTTCTGTTGCTTCAATTTGTCCATTGATCGAGACACCGCTTCTCAGAAATTTGCGGATGAGCTTTAATACCGTTTTATCTTGGATGTGCTCTTCTACGTGATACATCAGTTTGTCATGGTTGACCGTGTCGAAGTATTGCTTCATGTCAATGTCAACGACATAGCGATATCCCTCTTCGAAGTATCCCTTCGCTCTTTTCATCGCGTCGTGTGCACTTCGATTTGGTCTAAAGCCAAAGCTATTGTCTGAGAACTTAGGATCGATCCATTTATTGATGACCTGGAGAATTGCCTGTTGCACAAGTCGATCGCACACTGTTGGTATGCCGAGTTTGCGTTTAGATCCATCCGGCTTTGGGATTTCCACTCGCTTTACCGGCTGAGGCCTGTACGTTCCTTCTTTGATTTGTTTCACCAGCGTCCGCTTGTGTTTCAGGAGATACACGAATAGTTCTTCCACTGTCATATCATCGACTCCTGCTGCACCTTTGTTCGCTTTTACTTTCTGATACGCTCGGTTCAGGTTTTCAGAGTCGATGATCTCCATCATTAGTTCGCTCACACCATCTTTTCCTTCAGGTTCACCGCAAGACATCCTGTACGATCCTGTCTTATCTTCGGATTCCATCCTATTCTCCGACAGGGATCCATCTTTTGATGTTATCTGTGGTCTCTGCATGCCTCACACCTCCACTGTTTCCAAGATTATCATTGTTCAGCCCTTCACTCCGTAGAGCTACTATGGCTTCTGCTGACTTCTTACAATTCATCTCATCATCACTGATGTGATTGTCTCTTCTCAAGAGACCCTTGTAAGATCTCCCCGGGTAAGTCTAACCACTTTCCTCCCATGTAGGTGCTGGATTTACTGTAGGAGACTCGGGCAGTATCGGACTTTGTTTTGTTAGGCAAACTCATCCATCTCCAGTCAGCCTTGTATCCAGTTTCTATTCGTCACCTCGGGATTTTGCGTCCGGCTTCCTTCAGATTCTGGGTCACCCCAGACACCCTTGCCTTTCGCTAACAGTTCCTATTGCCAAGCCTGTAGCGGACTTTCACCGCCTAGCCGTTAGACATGCCGGGCACACCTAGAAGAAGCAACCATCCGCATGGTTGCTTCTCAAGTTGCTTACAAATATTTCTCAAACCAGTCAACAATCGCTTGTAAACGAGCAAAACGTAAATTCGGTTTCCCACTTCGCGATAGTTCGTGGTTCGCTTCTGGGAAACGCATGAATGTCGCCTCTTTCCCTAAACGTTTTAGCGCAATAAATAATTGCTCTGCTTGCTCAATTGGACAACGCAAATCATTTTCGCTATGCAAAATGAGCAAAGGCGTCTCCACTTTTTCAACATATTTTAATGGCGAGTGATGCCACAACGTCGCAATATCACTTAAATCCGCCCCAATTTGCCATTCCGTGAAATAATAACCGATGTCACTTACACCATAGAAGCTGATCCAATTGGAGATCGATCGCTGCGTTACCGCTGCTTTAAAACGATTCGTATGACCAATCACCCAATTTGTCATAAAGCCACCATAGCTACCACCAGTGAGTCCAAGGCGACTTCTATCAATCCAATCATGCTGTGCTAACGTAAAATCAAGCACATCCATTAAGTCGCGAAAATCTCCACCACCATAGTCACTCCGCACAGCGTCCACAAACGTTTGACCATAACCGTGGCCGCCTCGTGGGTTTGTGAATAATACACCATACCCTTGTGCGCATAGAACTTGAAACTCATGAAAATATGTCACACCATACATTGCGTGTGGACCACCGTGAACTTCTAAAATAAGCGGATATTTCTTCCCTTCTTCAAAATGGGTCGGTTTCATGAGCCAACCCGCAACAAAAGTACCATCGTCTCGTTCATAGTAAACCGGTTCTGGGTAACTCTTTTCTAAAGATAACTGTTCGTTCCCATCATGGATTAACACCAAATCGTCTGTGCGTAAATTAACTGAGTACACAGCACTCGGACGTTCTACTGTACTCATTGTCGCAACCACACAATCACTTTGTATATCGTAGCCATGAATATGTTGCGCACCCTCTATGAGCGTTGTAACATCTCCATTCAAATGAAAACGCCATAGATGAACGGCACCTTTCTGAGAGACAAGTGCGTCAATCGCTTGACTATCATCCGTCCATTTTATCCCTTGGTCAACCACTTGTTGCAAAAAGTCGCCAATCATCACATCACCGATATAGACATCTTTGTCTTCCGCAAGCATTTGAACGGTTTTCGTTGCACGTTTATATAAAAACAATTTGGGCTGCGTCGCATTTTCAAACTCACGTTGGTGACCAAGAATCGCCACATATGCACCATCCGGTGAAAAACAAGCATCTAGAATCACAAGCGACGCTGAAGTGAGCTTTTCCCTTTTCCCGTCTTCAAGAGACAACAACCAAAGATCTGCCAAAAACGAAAAATCGTGATGATCGCGTTCATCCCCTGACATCAATAGCGCCGATCCGTCTGGAGAAAACCCATGTAGCTGTATGTCATAATGATCGTTTGTTAGCCACGTCACCTCTGCCTTATCCGTAGAGACCAGGGCCATTTGCTGCACTGAATCGTCAAACATCCCACGGCTATCTGATTTATACTTCATCTTCTCCACGACATGCGGCTGCGGAAGATGATCCTGCGCTGCTTCTTCTATCGAGCCTCTTGCCTTTACGCGCGTTGAAAACACAATATGTCTCCCGTCTGGAGCCCAAGAAAACTTTGTCACTGCACCATCCACATCCGTTAATTGACGAGCATCCGCTAAACCGACTTTTACAAATAACTGCATCCGCCCTGAACGGTCTGACAAGAAAGCAAATGCATGACCAGTTGGTGACCACTTTGGTGAGATGTGTTTGTTTGTCCCAAATGTAAGCTGCAAAGGCACGTTCTTTTCTTGCACTTTAAAGGAATAAACATTGGAAATATAGTCATTTTTGACATGATCGATCGATGTTACTACCGCAAGAACCGTTTTTCCATCAGGTGATAGACTTGGACTCGTCACTGTTTCCAAGTCACATAATGTATCAATGCAAATCTGTTTTTCCCCCAATTAAAATCCCTCCCCCATGAATGTTCCTATTATATACAAAACGCATCACTAAAAAAAGGAAAACGCCCATTATGAGCGCTTTCATGCTTCAGCTAACACTTCAACCATTGACGCATATGCATAGAGTGCATCGAGCAACGATTGCTGGGCTTGCCACATAGCTTGTTTCTCTTGTCCACTTTCAAAAGAAGCAAAAGCATGTAACCCTTTGACCAAACCGTTATGCATATTTAACGCTTGCTCGCTTGCCTTTTCTGGGAGTTTACTCAAAGAACGGTCACGTGCTGCAGTCAAATCCTTCAGCGTCCCTTCCATCTTCTTAATTACATCATCAGCTTGTACAGACGCACCTTCTTCATCCACAAGCCGTCGCGATGTCTCTTGTAAAAGCTCTTTATAAAGCCCGTGCGCTTGTAAAAACCACGTGATTGCTTCGGTGTCAAGTGTATTTGACCGTCCACCTTCAATTGTATACGTTTTTACATACGTATCTTGTCCCTTTTCCTCAATCATTGCGCTTAAAGAACGTGCCCCTGCCTTATCTGGTGCCACACCAACGAATAAAAAGGACGACTCACCTGACTTTGAAAACAATGTAGCGGGCAAACCACCTTGCTTTACTTTATCAACCACAGGTTGTCCTTGTTCTACTGTGTCAAACGCCGCACCTTGAACAACATCTACATGCCATGTTGGCAAACCAGCTTCGACCGCTGCTGCCAATGCCGCATCCAAATTTTCACCACCCTCACTTGCCGTACCGATAGATTCCGTTACAACCATTTTATATACAACAAAACCGAGTCCGAGACCGACCACAATGGCTGAGACGATGGCTGTCACCAAGTTCCAAGGCACCACCCCGATCACATCTTTTATTACCCGTTTCCGTCCTTTAGGTGGTAATTTTGGCGGATTGACGCGATTGCCATCATCCCAGAAAGGCGCTTCACCTTCTCGTTTCTCTTCCTGTTTTTGAGTAAAGTCGATCACTTTATCATCATGAGTTGTCATACTTGGCTCAGGAATAAAATCATCATCTTCACTTGCTTGTTCACCTGACGATCGCTCGTTTGCAAAAGGGGCGGCATCCCACGTCAATATTTTTGGTACAGCTGGTGCTGTTTCTTTGTGATCTTCTGTATCTCCTCGTGCTTCTACACTTACCTGTGACTGCTCTTTTTCCGCTTGTCCAAAATGAAATGACATTGTACGTTTACCACGCTGCATCAAAGCCCCTCCTTTCTCTGTACTTAATATATCTGTATGACACAGATGGGATGAGTAGAACGGGCTTCTTTACATATCAAATAAGAAATAAACGAGCACAGCTGCCATACTAATAAAAGGCGCGAAAGGAATCCGCTCTCTTCCAGATATTCGCTTACTTAACACCGCGCCTCCGATATAAACCAATCCTAAAAAGGAAGCAACTGCAATGACATATAAAATAGCTGGGACACCCATCACAAAACCAAGTAAGATAAGTAATTTCACATCTCCACCCCCCAGTTGGTCACGTCGGTATATGAATACGACAAACAACAACGACACCACCACACATAAGCCCAGAAGTGCATCTATCCATGTAAATGTAGGAATAAAAAATAAGCGAATACCAATGAGTGGCACCGCAAATACAAGTAATATTACATTTGGAATAATCATTCGTGAAAGATCGGTTACCGTCACAATGGCAAGGAGCGATATGAAAAGTAGCACCCACAATAACGCCAGTTGGACGCCGTGCTTCCAGAACGCTAACAGAAATAACCCTGCTGTAACAGCTTCAATAGTTGGAGATAAGCGCGGGATCTTAGCGTAACATGTACGACATCGCCCTAATTGAATCGCATACGATATCAGTGGCATTAATTCAAATGGACGTAATGTGCGCAAACAAGCATCACAACGGGATCGTGTCCACAACGCAGACGAAAGCGGTACCCGCGTCCCGACTACGTGGAAAAACGACCCACATACCGCACCTAATACGGCTGCAAACAAGAACATCATGACACATCCCCTTTCTTTTTTCGTTATACGACATATTCGATGAAAATTGTGTCGTTCCTGCTTTTTTAGAGGGAAAATGACACTTGAATTATTTTTCGAGTTTATGGATCATATAAATTAACATTTGAATGCTATAGAACACGATAAAAATACACCGCCACAGAGAGGAGACGCAATGATGGATGCCAAAAACAAAGAAAAACCCGTGACAGCTCTTGTCGTAGGTGCGAGCGGAAACACTGGTCGGTTGCTTGTAAAAGAGCTGCTAAATCGCGGTGTCCACGTTACAATAATTATTCGATCACTTGAGAAAATGCAAGAGGATGTGAAAAATCACCCCCACTTATCTATTATCCGCGCAAATATATTAGAACTTTGCGAGACTGAGATGGCTCATCATGTTCATGGATGTAATGCTGTCGCTTCATGCTTAGGCCACAATATGACTTTAAAAGGAATTTTTGGGCATCCACGTATGCTCGTCACTGATGCTACTCGCAAGTTGTGTGACGCTATTAAAGAAAACAACCCTGAACACCGTGTGAAATTTGTACTCATGAACACAGCTGGTAA
This sequence comes from Bacillus sp. FSL W7-1360, assembly GCF_038592975.1. Classification (NCBI taxonomy): domain Bacteria; kingdom Bacillati; phylum Bacillota; class Bacilli; order Caryophanales; family Bacillaceae; genus Bacillus; species Bacillus sp. FSL W7-1360. The sequence continues at coordinate 1,787,246 of NZ_CP151950.1, forward strand.
TAGCAATCGTGACATCCCTGAACGAGTTTCTTTTGCACAAAGATGTATAACGAGCGTTATCCGTCTGTTGTTACCCCCGCACTTAGATAATGAGCGCGCCGCTGACTATTTGCGAACAGAGATCAGACAAGACCACAACACAATCGAATGGGCAGTCGTTCGTCCCGATAGCTTGAAAGATGAAGATCAGACCACTGCATACAATGTGTACGATTCGCCAACTCGAAGCGCCATCTTTAATCCCGGTGTAACAACTAGAATCAATGTCGCCCATTTCATGGCTGATCTAATTGTTAATGATGAGCAGTGGCACAATTGGAAAGGGAAAATGCCTGTTATTTACAATAAAGTATCACCATAAGGGACGCTATTTTTTTCGTTCTGAGTGAAAGCACTAGGAGGGAACTTTTTCATTGAAAATAGTCACTTCTATGTCGTATAATATAGTTGTATAGGCAATACTAATAAAACACCGTCTAAAGCGAAAGCTTTAGACGGTATTGCTGAACCCTGTCACGGGCTTGGCAGATAAAAAGGTCATAGCCCTCTCGCGTCTGCCACGACACTCATGAGAGGGCTATTTTTCGTTGCGCTTTGTCAGTACAAGCACCACAGTAAGCAATGACAATAACAATACGTTCGTTGCAACTGTCAACGACAATGCTTCGTAAACCGACATCCGGCACCACCTCCTTTCCTAGAAGGTGTGCCAAGCCCGCACATGAGTGATTCAGCTTCCTTTTATTCTAGCATATGTTGATAGTAACTGTAAGTTAAATAATCACGAATCTATTCGAAACACTCCTCCTCAAAACGGACGTATCTTTCGGAAAATAACCCATCCTAGAATCATAACTGCCATCACAATACCTACCATGTTCCCAGCCCATTCACCAACATATTCATCAGCAAAAGGCAGCATCAAAACTAATAATCCAGTAATGGTTGCAACAAGTCCTGTTTCTCTGGCAAGTTTATTTTTGTCCCCTTTAAAAGTGTCCTCATCATATCCGGCCACCAAAGATAGCATCTTCTTTTTCCAAATGAGCCAACTTACTATAAACAACTGCATACTTGCAAACACTGCTATTGTAACAACACCAGCAAAAGGCACTTATACCACTCCTTTTTTACTCAAACCACCCCTTAGGAGGATGAGGGGCTATGTAATATTTTGGAGAGGACTGTACTTCATTCCTCTTGTGTACGCCTACAATCATACATGGTTTCCACCTTCACGCCAATAAAAAACGACAAATTTTCGCAATTCCATGTTCCATCGCTGGTTTTATCAAGTCCATTAGAGTCTTCAATTCCCTTTAATTAGTAAAATTATCAATGTATCCTAAAAAAGAAGTGAATGATGCTTCACACAGTCGCATCATTCACTTCTTTTATTCTGAACGTAAGATGTCCGACACTTTTGGATCGCTAATTTGGACAAAATAGCTTTCAGGTTGGTTGAAATCTATCACCTGATCAGCCGATTCTTCCTGTAAAAAATACGTTTGAATATTAACCACCTTATAATCCATGTTTCAAAACCCCCTTTCTTTCCAATGTGCGATACATCTATGATCTGAGAGACTGCCAAATCCTATCATTTAATAAATTAACTGATACATAACTCAAGTTGTCTCTTTTCGTTATTTTCCATTCAAAAAGGTAAAAAACAGCAATTATGGCATTTTACGACTGCGCAATCGCTGTTACCTATTTCACCCCACAAACCCCCGCCGCACATCCGACACAAAATACAACGAACCTGTCACCACAAGCACATCTTCTTCTGTCATCTGCTCGCGCACCTCCGCAAGTGCAGCTCGCCAATCAGGTACGCACCGTTTGCTTGCAACATCGGCACGTTCATACAACACTTCCGCTGCTTGCGCGCGCGGAAAGTCAAACGTTGTAAACATGAAATCGATGTCCAGCTCACGAAATGGGGCGAGTAAATCACAAATGTCTTTTTCTCTCGTTGCCGCAAGCAACATGATCATTTTCTTCCCTGGATAACGCGCTTCGAGCACCGCCGCCAACGCTTCGTAGCCTTCTTTGTTATGGGCACCATCAAGAATAATGTCGGGTTTTTGTTGCATATATTCAAACCGTCCTGGCCACGACGCCTGCTTTAAACCTTCGCGCCGTGTCTCCTCACGAATCATACAGGCTGTTTGTTTCTCTAAAACAGAAAGCGTCGCCAATGCCACCGCCGCGTTTTCTCGTTGGTGCGGTCCAATCATGGCCAACTTATATGTAGAAGCAGGCTTTCTCTGCCATTTCCACTCGAATGCTTCTACACCAGGTTCAGGCTGCACAACATCCGTTTCCACCCCGAAATCTGCACCAAACACCGTCAGTGGTGCTTGTTTATCAACCGCCACCTCACCAATAACCGCCAGCGCTTCCTCAGGAACATTGCCAACAACGACGGGTGTGCCCGGCTTAATGATTCCTGCTTTTTCATACGCAATTTCAGACAGTGTATCACCTAAAATATGCATATGGTCGTAGCCGATCGTCGTAATGACCGAAACCAGTGGGGAAATGACATTCGTTGAATCCATACGCCCGCCGAGCCCGACTTCAACTAAGCAAATATCAGGGCGCACCACCTCACCAAAATGCCACAACATCATTGCCGTAAGCACCTCAAATTCGGTCGGTGACCCAAGAGGTGTTTTCGCGATCTCTTCTACAAGTGGACGGATTTTTTGTGCTGCGGCTAGTAGATCAGCTTCACTAATCGGTACCCCGTTCATAGAAATGCGTTCAGCAAATTGTTCAATGTAAGGCGAGGTGAACGTGCCGACTGACCAGCCGTCCGCTTGGAACATATGACGCAAAAAGCTGACCGTCGATCCTTTTCCGTTCGTGCCCGCCACATGAATGGCTTGCAGCTTTTCTTCTGGATGATCGAGTGCGGCAAGCATCGCTTCCATTCGCGCTAGCCCTGGTTTGATGCCAAACGGCAGCAGCGAATGAATCCATGCGATTGCTTCTTCTGCTGTCTTCATCTCGCTGCCCCCTTTCTGTTTATCACGCTTCAAATTCGGCGATCCGCGCTTCCACTGCTTCTTTCTTCGCAACGTAATCGGCGCGCTTCGCTTTTTCTTCTTCTACGACATGGGCTGGTGCTTTCTCGACAAAGCCTTTGTTTGCCAGTTTGCCGTCGATCCGCTTCACTTCTTTATCAAGCTTTTCAACTTCTTTTTTCAACCGCGCCACTTCTTCTTCCAAGTTTAACAACCCTGCCAGCGGGAGGAACAGCTCCATTCCCGTTAATGCGTGCGACATTGCTTTTGCTGGTGTTGGCAAGTCCACCGCAATCTGCAGTTCACTTGGGTTCGCAAATTTTTCAATGTATGCCTTTCCGCGTGCCAAGCATGCTGCTGTCTCGTCATCCGTTGGGCGAATGTGGAGTGCAATTTGTTTGCTCATTGGCACATTGCTTTCGGCACGCGTGTTACGCACTTGACGAATCACTTCTTTTAATGACGTCATATCTTTGACAGCCTCATCGTCAATGAGTGTTTCATCATACGTCGGCCATGCAGCAACCGTAATTGAATCCCCTTTATGCGGCAAGTGCTGCCAAATTTCTTCTGTAATAAATGGCATGACCGGGTGAAGCAAACGCATCGTATGATCGAGTACATGGGCGAGCACCGAACGCGTCATGTTCTTCGCTTGTTCATCTTCTCCGTATAGTGGCAACTTCGCCATCTCGATGTACCAATCACATACGTCATCCCAAATGAAGTTGTACAATGAGCGCCCGACTTCACCGAATTCATATGTGTCAATTAAGCGGGTCACGTCAGCTGTCACTTCTTGCAAACGTGTTAAAATCCAACGATCGGCAATCGTTTTTTCACCGGAAAGATCAATCTCGTCATGCTTTAGTCCTTCCATGTTCATGAGCGCAAATCGAGCGGCATTCCAAATTTTATTACCGAAATTCCAAGCGGCCTCAACTTTTTCCCAGTGGAAACGTAAATCATGGCCTGGAGAGCTCCCTGTTGATAAGAAGAATCGAAGAGCGTCGCTCCCGTACTTCTCAATCACATCTTGCGGGTCAACCCCGTTGCCAAGCGATTTACTCATTTTGCGCCCTTCTGAATCACGAATTAACCCGTGTATGAGCACATCTTTGAATGGCCGTGTATTTGTAAATTCTTTGCCTTGGAAAATCATCCGGGACACCCAAAACTGGAGAATGTCATAGCCCGTGACAAGCACATTGGTTGGATAATAACGCTGATAGTCACTTGCTGATTCGTCGGGCCAGCCCATCGTTGAAAATGGCCAGAGCGCCGAGCTAAACCATGTATCAAGCACATCTTCATCTTGTGTCCATTCCGATTCATTTTCTGGTGCGGTGTGACCGACATACACTTCGCCTGTTTCATTATGGTACCACGCCGGAATGCGGTGTCCCCACCATAGTTGGCGCGAAATACACCAATCTCGAATGTTTTCCATCCAGCGGACGTACGTTTTTTCGAATCGATCTGGGACGAACGTCACTTTTGTTGCTTCATCTTGTTGTAATTCAAGCGCTGCATCCGCTAGTGGTGACATCTTCACAAACCATTGTGTCGACAAATACGGTTCAACCACTGCACCACTACGTTCTGAATGACCAACAGAATGTATGTGATCCTCAATCTTGAACAGCACATCCATCTCTTGTAAGTCTTTCACTATTTGTTTCCGGCACACGAACCGGTCTAGCCCTTCGTATTTTCCAGCGTTCTCATTCATCGTCCCGTCTTCATTCATAACGAGAATGCGGGGCAAGTCATGGCGGTTGCCAATTTCAAAATCGTTCGGGTCATGTGCCGGTGTAATTTTAACTGCACCAGAACCAAATTCTTGGTCAACATACTCATCGGCCACGATCGGAATTTCACGCCCTACAATTGGTAAGCGCACCATTTTTCCAATCAAATGTTTGTAACGATCATCTTTTGGATGTACCGCGACCGCCGTATCTCCAAGCATCGTTTCTGGACGCGTTGTTGCAATTTCAATCGTGCCACTTCCGTCCACAAGTGGGTATTTCATATGATAAAACGCACCTTGAACGTCTTGATGAATGACTTCAATGTCTGATAACGCTGTTTTCGTTTGTGGGTCCCAGTTAATAATGTATTCGCCGCGATAGATCAAGCCTTTTTCGTATAACGCCACAAACACGTCACGCACCGCGTTTGACAACCCTTCATCCAACGTGAACCGCTCGCGCGAATAGTCAACGGAAATCCCCACTTTTGCCCATTGTTGGCGGATAAATGATGCATAGTCCTCTTTCCACTCCCAAGACTTCTCTAAAAACGCTTCGCGACCAAGATCATGGCGTGACTTCCCTTCTTCTCTCAGCTTCCCTTCAACTTTCGCTTGCGTCGCAATCCCAGCATGGTCCATTCCCGGAAGCCATAGCGTATCAAAGCCTTGCATCCGCTTTGTGCGTGCTAAAATATCTTGTAACGTCGCATCCCATGCATGCCCCAGATGTAGCTTTCCTGTCACGTTTGGGGGCGGAATCACAATTGAGTAAGGTGTTTTCTCTGGATCGCCCGTTGCTTCAAAAAACTTCCCCTTCACCCAAAAATCATACCACTTTGCTTCTGTTTCTTTCGGATCGTACTTTCCGCTCATTGTCACTTCTTCTGCCATCTCATTCGCCTCCTTCAAAAAATAAAAAAAGCCCTCCATCTCAAAGGACGAAGGGACTCGCGGTACCACCTTTGTTTGCAGCAAGCCACTTGGGGCTTGTTACACAACTTAAGTAAAATAACGGCTCTCACCGGCTATGCTTACTCAACGTTTCAGCATAACAGCTCCTAGGCGACCTTCACATGGGGCAAACGAAGGAACCTCTCAGCCAATGGGCTCCTCTTTCTGTACGTGCGCATACATGCTACTCCTCCTGCTCAACACATATCGATATCGACTTGTTAGTAGACTTATTATAACATAACTCTCTATTGGTGCAATCATTTTAGCCAAAAATAGGCGCTTTTATCCCTTGTTCGATGACGCCCCAAAAAATACTCACATATAACGATCTATACACATATACTATATATTATTTCCACAAAGGGGGGCTTACCGTGACGAATTGTCAGAAGATGCCTCGCCATCCTTACACACATCTCCTCCTGCAACGTGTTACTTTCTCGTTTAACCAGCTGTCTCTTTTACCAAATACATTAGACTTATGTGCACTGCTTGGTGTCACAATTGTCGAGATGAGCTTCTAATTTCGTTACGACTTTTGTGCCATTGTGACTTCAAGTGGTTGCTTTTCTTGCGTTTCGTGCTCTAACTTTTGCTGCCAACGAGAAAGGATCATATAACACATTGTAGCCAAAACCAAAAATACTGCACTCGATACAAATGTTAATTTAAACGTCAAAATATTGTCCCACCACTTCATCCCCGCAAAGAATAATATGATCGCACATGCTTGACTGATATACCCAGCCACTTTCCACATCCGTATATGTTTTTGTAATGCCGATCGTTGGACAAGGTAAATTCCTAGAAACCCAAATAAACTAAGCAGTAAAAATGGAAACAAAGAGAAGCGCGTTGCTTCAATGGACGACACAAAAAAACCGAAAGAATGGATAAACATTTGTAGTGCAAACGCAACACTCAGCACCAACGCACCGATGCGCGCCACCTGTACGACTTTAAAAAGAGACATCTTTTTTCTTAAGTCAGAAATAAATGTTGTGCAATAACGTTGCAAGGACGCTGAATTCTCATGAACGATGCACTGTCCTTTTTTTGCAACAAGCCAGTCATTAATCATGTATCGCAAAATCATATCTACTTTCTTTTGTGATGACACTTGTGCATATACTTCTTTTTCCACCTTCCAAAAAATTTGTCTTTGTTCATCATTTAACTCATTCACTCGTGTATCAACATACACACGATCCTCATTTTTACTCACCAAATACACCTCCAATACTTATCTTCTCCGTATATAAAAAAATACTTCCCTTTAATTAATACTTAATTTACTGCAAACATGCAAGGAAAAAATAAATAACTGCGTCAAAAGTTTTTGTCTTACATAGTGGATATCACTTCTCAACGACCAAAAAACAGCTCTAGATGGATACCTAAAGCTGTTTCTGTGACAAGGTTATTTGACAAGTGGGTAAGCACCACTTTCATCATGAACTTCTTGCCCTGTAATCGGTGGGTTAAACACACATACCATCCGCATCTCCGTATGCGCACGCAGTAAATGTTCATCATTTTCATCAAGTGCATACAATTCGTTTTTTTTAATGGGCCACACTTTCCCGTCTTTTAACGTTTCTACCTCTCCTTCGCCTTCAATACAATACACGGCTTCTAAATGATGCTGATACCATAAGTGTGTCTCTGTCCCTGCTTTAATGATCGTATCGTGAACCGAATAGCCCATGCCGTCACCTTTTACAAGCAACCGTCGACTCGTCCAGTTTTCTCCACTCACATCGCGCGCTGTTCCGATGACATCTTGTAATTTGACTACTTTCATCTCGCTGTTCCTCCTAATTTACAATCATTTCTTTTTCTTTTGTTACTTCTTGCACACTTTCTTCAAGAAGCGCTAAACCTTTTTCTAAACCTTCTTCATCTATCGTTAAAGGTGGAAACAATTTGAAGACTTCATCTTCTGCACCCGATGTCTCCATAATTAGACCTCGTTTAAATGCTGCAGCAGCCACACGGCTAGATAAACCAGCTACATTAGAGCGAATCCCAACCATAAATCCTCGCCCGCGCACTTCTCCTTCGATTGTCGGATAATGAACAACCAACTTTTTCAAGAAGTTTTCAATGTGAGTTGCCTTCTCTTTCACTGTCGACATAAATTCCTCATTCTCCCAATACGTTAATGCTGCTGTTGCTGTCACAAACGCATGGTTATTACCACGAAACGTCCCGTTATGTTCGCCTGGGGACCAAACATCTAGATCAGGACGAATTAATGTCAATGCGAGGGGTAGACCGTAACCGCCGATGGACTTTGATAAGCAAACGATGTCAGGAACGATTTTTGCTTCTTCAAAACTAAAAAATGTGCCAGTTCGTCCAACACCAGCTTGCACATCATCAATAATAAGTAAGATCTCGTGCTCTTTGCATATGCTTGCTAAACGCTGTAGCCATTCTGTACGGGCAACATTTATGCCACCCTCTCCTTGCACCGTTTCAACAATTGCTGCTGCAGGTAACTCCATGCCAGATCCACGATCACATAAAAACCGCTCTACATAGTCTAACGTGTCTACCTCACTCACATAATCGTCATACGGCATTGTCACTACATTTGTGAGCGGAATCCCTGCTCCTTTGCGTTTCGCCAAGTTTCCTGTCACAGACAGCGAACCAATCGTCATCCCATGAAACCCGTTTGTGAAACTCATAATGTCTGTCCGTCCAGTCACTTTTCGCGCCAATTTTAACGCACTTTCAACAGTATTTGTTCCTGTCGGTCCAGGAAACATCACTTTATAATTGAGCGCACGCGGTTGTAAGATGACCTCATGAAATTTTCTCAAAAATGTCCCTTTTGCGTCAGTCGCCATGTCTAATGAATGGGTAATACCGTCATTTAAAATATAATCAACAAGTGCTTGTTTCATCTCTTCATCATTGTGACCGTAATTAAGAGCACCCGCACCGGAAAAAAAATCAATGTACTCATTTCCCTCTATATCCCATACTTTATACCCTTTCGCTTTTGTAAATACAGCAGGAAAGCTGCGACAATAACTGCGAACCTCCGACTCTAACTCTTGAAAGACTTCCATGTCTGTTTGACTCATGTTAAAAAAATCCTCCTTGTCGTAATCACTTTTTATTTGAGCGGACCAATCCGGAAACAGCGTTCTTCTTCATGACCATCCTCTGGAAATAAGGATGACTTAAACCCTGTTCCAATAAAGCAGTTCGTCATATAATCTCGAGCAAGTCTTCGAAACAACGCTTGCGACGCTTTATTTGATGGCGTCACGGTTGCCTCCACATAGTTCACATCTTTGCAAGCCTCGTGCTCGATGAGTGCGTGCAACATTTTTGAACCAACACCTTTTCCACGTTGTGATGAAGCGACGCCGATTTGCCAAACAAACACAACATCTCTTTTTTCAGGTGGAATAAAACCTGTGATAAATCCAACAACATGATCGTTCTCTTTTGCTACAACGCAGGTCTCTGCAAAGTACGTACACATCATGACATACTTATATGCAGAGTTTTTGTCGAGTGTTGATTGTTGCACAAGCTCCCACATAGATGCAGCTTCTTCAACTGTCGGGCGAGTAATTGTCAAAACTGGTGTTAAAGACGGATTCATTGACTCACTCCTCTTTTTATTAACAATATTCCGTTTTTACTTCTTGAAATGATTGTGCTCGAACTTATATGCCTCTAGAAAACTCATTACAATTGCAAACGTTAACAATGGCTATGTTACAACGTTTTTCTTGCCTGTTGACTCCTTTTTATCATAACGGTCTTGAAAAAAATACGCAACCTAGCTTAAGCGCGATAAACTCTGCTGAATGCGACCCTCACGCCATCAGGACAATTAAGCCCTTTGATTGTATGAAATACTGTTAATTTGAGCCCTTTTCACACCGATTTAATTTTTTCGTTTTGACAACAAGGTCATTTTACTTTAGCACAGTAACGTCCTTACACGATCAAAAAAGCACCGGTATAACCGGTGCTTTTAGCAGCTTCTCCTAAGAAAGATCCGCAGCTTTTTTCGCTTCCATATTTACTTGTGCTTGGTTCACTTGCTCATCTGCATGGTAAGAGGAACGTACAAGGGGACCAGCTTCACAATGACTAAAACCTTTGCTTAGTGCGATCTCTTTTAACTCAGCAAACTCATCTGGATGATAATATTTTATCACTTTTAAATGCTTTTTCGTTGGTTGCAAATATTGACCAATCGTAACGATATCAACATCATGCGCCCGCAAATCATCCATCGTCTCAATGATCTCTTCTTTTGTTTCTCCAAGACCAATCATTAAACTTGATTTTGTTGGAATATCCTCATGCATTTCTTTCGCCCGACGTAAAAATTCAAGCGTACGCTCATATTTAGCTCGAGCGCGGACTTTCGGTGTTAAGCGGCGTACCGTCTCAATGTTATGGTTCATAATGTTCGGTCGCGCGTCCATTAAAATGCGCAAACTCTCTTCATCACCACGCATGTCAGACGGTAGGACTTCAATCGTACAAAACGGGTTTTTGCGCCGAACCGCGCGAACCGTTTCCGCAAAAACGGATGCACCCCCATCTTTTAAATCATCCCGTGCAACAGCTGTAATAACGACATGCTTTAACCCCATCTGTTCTACTGACTCGGCCACACGTTCTGGCTCTTGTAAATCCAGTTCTGTTGGCAAGCCTGTTTTGACTGCACAGAAGCGGCAACCGCGTGTACAAATATCACCAAGAATCATAAACGTTGCTGTTTTTCGCACGGCCCAACACTCATGGATGTTTGGACAACGGGCTTCTTCACATACAGTATGTAATTTTTTTTCACGCATCATCTTTTTTAAACCTGTATAAGATGAATTCGTATTTAGTTTAATTTTAAGCCAGTCTGGCTTTCGAACATGCACTTCTTTTGGTTTTGATACATCTTTTGGTGCCATCGTTGCTCCACCCTTCTTCCAATTACTACTTTCTATTCCCATCGTACCATGAACGCGCTTCTTCTTCCACCTAAGAAGCTCAAATGGGAAAAATGGAAACGTTTTTCAGTGATCCTTCTTCGTCTCTAACACATAATAAACTGGAATTACCTAGAAGAAAGGAGATTTTTTATGACACTACGACGGATAATACTTGGCTTACTCATTTGTCTTTTCATTTGTTCACCATGTATGCAAGCAAAGGCACAATCAGAAAAAGATGTCTATGCTGAACGACTCGCTTTGTATAAAAAAATGGAAACCATTACCCACGTGCCTTGGTTTTACTTAGCTGCTGTCGATACATATGAACGCGGCTTACGGAAGGCATTGCGAGATCGTGAAGAAGCTGAAGGTATGATTTCCATTTACTATGCTAAAGAAGACTGGGTCGGCGTATTAAACCCTAACAAAGAAGATCAAAACCCCCACACGATTCAATTGTTTGAAGGAATTGGCTTGGACGGAAACGACGACGGGTATGCGCGCTTAGATGATGACGAGGATGTGCTCTATACATTGGCACGTTATTTAGAGTCTTACGGTTATAGTGAAGATGATTTTCGAATTGCCCTATGGCATTTTTATCAACGTGAACAAAGTGTAAACATTGTTTATGGCCATGCACAAGTCTACGCACATTTTGACCAACTACATTTACATGAGCATGCCTTTGTCATGCCTCTTCATCATAATTACAGCTACCGCAGTACTTGGGGAGATCGACGGGGCTGGGGGGGAAGACGTATTCATGAAGGAACCGATATTTTCGCAAGCTATGGTGTGCCTATTCAATCTGCATCTTACGGCATCGTAGAAACGATTGGATGGAATCCTTATGGTGGTTGGCGTATTGGTATCCGTGATTTGGATAACATTTATCACTACTACGCCCATTTAAGTGGTTATGAAAAAGGTCTTGAGAAAGGCAGCATTCTAAAAGCTGGTCAAGTTATTGGTTATTGCGGTAGCTCTGGTTATGGCAAACCAGGTACGCAAGGAAAATTTCCACCCCATCTTCATTACGGCATGTACCGAGATAACGGGATAACAGAGTGGTCATTTGACCCTTATCCATCTTTAAAAGTATGGGAGCGCGCTGCCAAAAAAGCACGCTACAATTCATAATGACAACGAGACCTACCTAGATCAATGGGAGGTCTCATTGTCATTATTTTATTTTGACAGCGCTTACACAAAAATGTACAATATTTATTAAATATGCTGATAAGGGGTTGCTATGTGTGAATAGGATTTTTCCCGCCGCCATTATTTTCATGAGTTTATTTTATATTTCATTCATCCCCACGCTTGAAAACATCGTAGCACTACTCGTTTTATTTAAAGTTGTACCCATTCTATTGATTATCCTTTATGCTCGATGGCAACGTGGCAAGAAAAAAGGAATGACCATGCTTATCGGCTTATCCATTTGTCTCATTGCAGATGCCGTGATTATTTTTTCATTTCTTGGTGGGCTCATTGTTTTCCTACTCGGACATATTTGTTACATCATCGGTTTTTATCAAGCGCTTCCGAAAACAACCCAAATCACCCACTCGTCACCACCAAGTGCATTTGGTTTTTACCGTGCAGCCTCCCCTGTACCTTACCGACTTTTTTCAACACTACTTATTGCAGGATATGCACTCGTCTTTGGCATATCGCTCATTAGTTATATGTTGGATGACCAGTCACATATGATCTTTCCCGTCGTTCTATATATGATTGTCATTGGCACAATGGCAGCAATGGCTTTGTTTACAAAAAACAAATACGCCATTATTGGAGCAATATTATTTGTCCTCTCCGATAGCATTCTTGCTTGGCATCATTTTGCGACGCCGATCCCATATTCATCTATCTTCATCATGTCTACTTACTACAGCGCCCAATTTTTCATTGCAAAAAGTTGGATATGGTCATCCAAGTAAGTTGAAAAAACGAGACTGTGCTAGCCTCGTTTTTCCGCAAGTTTTCGGTTTTCCGTCATTCTTCGTTTCAGTACAGTATGATAACTTACAAACAAACCAAGCATGACGATGAGCACAGTCCAAGAAGCAGCGACACCAACGAAACCAAGCACAAGAAAGGATAATGCGGCAATCCCTGCACTTATCAGTGCGTATGGTAATTGTGTCATCACATGATCAATATGATGACTTCCTGCACCCGCCGATGATAAAATGGTCGAATCAGAAATTGGCGAGATATGATCTCCAAAAAGTGAGCCTGACAATACTGCCGCAAACATTGGGATAACCATCGCTGGATCTAACACTAAAGCCATTTCTCCGGCAATTGGCAATAACATACCAAATGTGCCCCATGATGTACCTGTCGCTAAACTAAGCCCACATGCCAGCAAAAATATGCATAGTGGCAATAAGCGAACATCGATTGCCCCATCAATTAAAGAAGCCAAGTACGTACCTGTGCCTAATCGCGTAATCATCTCAATTGTAATCCACGCTAACAGCAAGATGACGATAACGGGCACCATCGTCGCAAGCCCCTTTTTCAATGCCTCAATAAATGCCCCCCATGCCGGTCTTGTCTGCATAGTGATAACAACCGCAACACTAAATCCAATCACACCACCGAGAAATAACGACAAACCTATATCGGTATGTTCGAGCATGCCGAGCCATGTGAGCGGCATCCCTGCCTCATGCAACGCAATCGCTCCAGCTCCGAAGAGACATGCACTTGTGCCCATGACAAGCGCAATAATTGGATACAGTAATTGCGTCACATGCCCACTCTCAACGACTTCGGTAGACCCATCGTCTCCCGCCGGTAAACCTTTTTTTGGATCAAATAACTCCCCGGTTTGTTGCGCACGTTTTTCATGCTGCTTCATGGAACCAATATCAATTTGAAACCAAATCACCAAAAATAACATCGACAGTGTCACAATTGCATAAAAGTTGATCGGGATTGTGTATAAAAATGCTTCAAATCCACTATGCACAGAGAAGGCTGTTGGTGCTAAAATGGTTGCCATCGTTCCCATAATAAATGCTCCCCAGCTTGATAAAGGCATCATCACACAAACAGGTGCAGCAGTTGAATCAATCGCATAGGCCAGCTTCGCCCGCGATACACGATAACGGTCCGTGAGTGGGCGGCTGACATTTCCAACGGTGAGTGTATTAAAATAATCATCAATAAAAATTAATAAACCAAGACAAAAAGGTAACAACAACGCGCCTCTTTTTGTTTCAATTCGCTTAGCTGCAAAACGGCTAAATGCCTGATCACCACCAGAGAAACGAATTAAACTTGCCATCATACCAAGTAGCAACAAAAATAAAATGATGTAAAGCTCCCATGTGTTTAAGTGAAAACCACCGGCAGAAATTGCCTGGAACACACCAGAGAATGTAGGAGATTCCATAGAATCAAAAGAAAAGATAAACCCAATCGCTGTTTGAAAAATTCCTGCCAATACCATGAAAACATCAAACTGAAATACAATGAACGCCCCGACAACAATTGCAGCGCCTAATGATAACAATACTCGCCGCGTAAGAATAACCAATACAAGTGCAACAAGTGGGGGAATGAGTGAATACCACAAGAAAAACCTCTCCTTTTTTAGGTCCTGTCTATCAACATAAAAAGACAATCACGGGTAGCCCATCATTGTCTCAAATGCAAACAAAACAGTCCCATCCAATAGTAGTTCTCCACAGTTTCCTGTGACAGTCCGACACTTATTCAATGTCGACCCAGCTTAAAAAGGACGGACACCCTTTTTAGCTTCGGCAAAAATACCTTTCCACATTCATCATCGCTGTCCTCGCTCCGAAACATGTACTCATCATTTTTGCGCCTCTACCCCATCTGGCAGATGAGGTGTTCTCTATATAATTGCTTTTCATAATATCACATGATTGTTCTACAATCAATCATCTTTTTTCATTTATTTTCTTCCAATTATCTCCTTATATCCTCACGTCCGCGCGTTGTCTACGCATATACGTGCGAAACTCATAGGAATAAAGGTTTTTTTCGTCTGTCACTCCATGAACAACGTCAGTGACATGCCATTCATTCTCATCCAACATTGGCACAAACGTATCCCCAACAAATTCATGATCAATGACTGTAACAATGTGCTGGTCACAATCGTCCCATAACAGCGCAAAAACTTCTGCGCCACCAATGACATATAACGTTTCTTCTTTGGCCAACGCCCGTATCTCTGCCACGGTATGCACCACATCTATGCCGTCTGCTGAAAATGAGCGATCTCGTGTTAATACGACATTACGCCGCTGTGGTAACGGCTTTGCACCAATAGAAGTAAACGTCTTACGCCCCATTAAAATGGTCTTTCCAACCGTGGTCAGTTTAAAATGGCGCAAATCAGCCGGTAAATGCCATGGCAATTGATTGTCATTTCCAATTATACCCTTTTTATCACGCGCATAGATGAAACTAATCATATTGCAATCTCTGCTTTAATCGTCGGATAAGATTCATACCCTTCTAGTGTAAAGTCGTCATATGTAAACGAAAAAATATCTCGTACATCTGGATTCAACTTCATCACGGGTAACTGCTTTGGTGTTCGTGAGAGCTGCAATTTTACTTGGTCGAGATGGTTTTGATACAAATGTGCATCACCGATTGTATGAATAAACTCCCCAGGTTCTAAATCACATACTTGAGCCATCATCATCGTCAGAAGTGCATAAGAAGCAATATTAAACGGGACCCCTAGGAAAACATCAGCACTTCGCTGATACAATTGGCAAGACAACCGACCATGATTCACATAAAACTGGAACAGTGTGTGACAAGGCGCTAGTGCCATGTCCTCAATCTCAGCAACATTCCATGCACTCACGACTAAACGACGTGAGTCAGGATTCGCTTGGATCTCCTTCATCACTTGCGAGATCTGGTCAATCGTTTCACCACCAGCACCTTGCCAAGAACGCCATTGTTTCCCATAAACAGGACCTAAATCACCATTTTCATCAGCCCATTCATTCCATATACGGACGTTGTTTTCTTGCAAATAACGTACATTGGTGTCTCCTTTTAAAAACCAGATGAGCTCGTGGATAATTGAGCGTAAGTGCATTTTTTTCGTTGTCACTAAAGGAAATCCCTTTTGTAAGTCGAATCGCATTTGATAACCAAATGTACTGATTGTTCCTGTACCTGTCCGATCCGACTTCTGTGCGCCATCTTTTAATACGTGCTCGCATAGCTGTAAATATTGCTGCATAGTAGTGTTCCTCCATTTCCTGACCGTTTATCCTTTTATACAGATGGTTGTTTCATCTTGAGTAAAGCCTCGCGCCCACTCATACCAGCGTGGATGCCCATTTGTTCACAAGCGCACGTCACTGACTCCAAAGGTGCTGCTAATAATTGCTCAATTGTTCGAACACCAACGGCACGACCTGCGACAATTCCACGCGCTTTTAACTTCTCGTTTAATAGCCCAACATCAAGCGCGCCACACATAATGTAACCTTGACCACATGTCACTGCCATAAAGTTTGTCTTCGGCAACTTGAGTGTAACGGCAATAAATGTTTCTCCTTGAATTGTCACCGGATGCATATCAATCATTTGTCTTTCCCCCATTCAAACGATTATAAAGCACCTTATGTATGAAACATTGGTTTAATGTTGCTTTTTTAACATCTGACATAATACATCTCGCAACATCTCCGGCATAAAATATGTTTTTGTTTGTGCATGCGCAAGTTTAGGGAATAAAAAACCAAAAGTGTACATGTCTAGTGTCGCCAGTTTGTATATTTCCTCATCTATCACCGGCGATCCGAGCAGAAACAATCCGTTTTCTGACACGGTTATACCTGTGTAAACCATTTTCCCCAACACTTTTCCGCGGAAACCAAAGCCTTTTAGCTCTAAATTCATCAAATCAGCCGTTTCAGCGCGCGCGACCGTCTCCCGTAAATCTGCCCCAGACACTTCAACGACGCACGGATTAATCGGGTGTGGACAAATACGGTGAATGTCGCCATACGTCACTACCCCTTTTGGAATGTCTTCTAGCAGTACACCTGCATTCATCATACCAAGTTGCGTGCCACACCACAATACTAGTTCATCACATAATTGTTGGCAAGCGACGGAAGGACGAAACCACGCCACAGGCAATACACGAGGAAGGTTTGTAATCGGCTTTTCGAGTACCTCTATAGATTGTCTCGCTAATTCTTGCAGTTGCCTCACGATTTTTTCATCCTCCGGAAATGGCGCCGGATCAATTAAACGCGCATGCTTCTCGATCACTTGATGGGTTTTACCGTCAAATTGTAGCGTGACTTCTCCAATGTATTGTCCACACTTGCCCGCCTGTGCAATTAATGTGTTTTTGACTCGTTTCCCTTCTTGTAGTGCGTGATGCGTATGTGCACCTAGGATCACATCAATCCCCTCGACTTGGGCAGCGATTTTTTCGTCCATTGGCAAACCTAGATGCGACAGCAACACAATTGCGTCAACTTCTCCCCTCAACTTTTCCACCGCTGTTGGCAGTGTAGACAAAGGGCACGCCACAGAAAAACCAATCTCGTGATAAAAGTCTGTCATTGCCGCTGTATAACCAACATATGCCACAGATACACCATGATCCATTGTATCAATGTAATAAGGAATCGCCCAATCAGGACGATGCCCTATCTCGTTATCTTGTATATTCGCTACAATTACGGGAAACTTCGCGTGAAAATACATATCATGAAGTGCGTCTCTTGAAAAAGTAATCCCCTCGTTATTGCCAATCGTAACAAAATCAACCTTTGCCTCATTTAACAACTGAATATTTCCTAGCCCCAAAGTGGCTTCTGTTAACGGATGGGCCCTGTCTGCATGGTCACCGATATCAACATAGCGTGTCTGTGCATCGCGATAGGTTTGAATATAATGAACAATGCGCGCCCAGTTTGTAAAATGACTATGTAAATCATTGGTGTGCAACAACGTCAAACTTTTTTGCATCCATTGGGCTCCTTTCCAAGAAATTGACTAAAAAAGTCCTTGGTAAATTAACATTAGCGCGAGTAAAACAAAGACTATCTTCATAATGACAAGTAAAAAACGACTTTTGACACGATGGTTTAACCACGCACCACATTTGCCCCCAAACCACGCACCAGGAATGAGCGCAAGCGCGTACCACCAGTGAATATGTCCGGCCACAAAATGAGCTGAGGCCCCGACAAGAGACGAGAACAATACGATGAACATCGCCATTGGCACAACAACTTTGACTGGAAAACGAAACCAGACAAGCAAAATTGGAATCATTAATGAGCCTCCACCGATGCCAAACAAACCCGATAAAAAACCGACCACCATCCCGACTAAAACAGCCGTACTGATCATCAAAACACGTTTGTTTTTTTTCTCTGTCTCCATTGGCTTGGTGTTCTGGCGCAACCATAAACAACCTGTAATCACAAGCATGAGGAAACCAAAATAAAGCATAAAGTCATTTGTTTGAACGATGCTACTTGTTGATGTGCCGATAAGGGTACCTGGTATGATACCTGTTAAAAACAGCAATGCACGACGAATATCAAGCTGTTTTTGCTTCCAATATGCGCGCACTGCAGACAAACCAGTAAAAATCATAACAAATAACGAAGTGCCCGCCGCTTCTTGCGGCGAAATGACCGGCACAGATGGGATAGCAGTAGTCAAAAAAAGTAACACAGGAACTAGCAGTACACCACCACCTAAACCGAGCAAACTCCCAAAGGTAGCACTCACAAAACCGAGTAAAACAAGTAAAAAGAAAATCACAGACACCCCTGCTCTCTTCATTAAACGAACGTGTATTGTGTTCATCCATTATAACCGAAAACCCCTTACGCATGAAATGGAAAGGGGCTGAATCGAAAAAAACATGGCTGTTCATCCAAAAAGATCATTTTGTATTCAATAACTGAGTGACTTTCTGTACAACATCTCCATCGTAAGAAGCAACCGCTTCTTGTGCAACCTCAATCGCTTGCTGGTATTCATAGGCAAGAAAAGCCTGTTCCGCATGCAAAAGCCGTTCCCGTACTTCTGTGCTTTTACCACGATAGCGGTTGCTATATTGAATGACTTGTTCCGCTAATCTTGCGTCATTAATCAGCGTCTCAGCCTGCGTTGCATTGTCCTCGACTAGCGCAATGGCTTCATTTAACCATTGCTCAATCTTATCCATTTCTAGTGGTGTATGCGTCAACGCTTCCTTTGCTGTATTCACCTTCTGTTCAGCTTCATCGAGTGCTTCAATTAATATGACTGGCACACCAGGAATATTACTTTTATGCAACTTTCGCTTCGTCTCCAGCATGACTGTCCGTAAACGCGTCACGACCTCTTTTGCTTGCAACTCCTCTTTCCGCAAACACCGTAGCCGCTCAAGTCCTTGGGCAACTTTATCAGAAAGAGATTGCATTTGCTGCCGCCACAATACGGCTTTTTCATTTGTCGCGGTGAACGTCTCGTTTTCTGCTTCAGTCATATCTACAATCACTTGTAACTGCTGTTGATGTTGCATCAATTCTTTTCGGAGTAATTCGTGCAAATTTGCTTCAGCTTCAGACAACAAATAACTTTTCTTTACATGGATTGTCTCATTTAAAAGTGCGTCTAGTTGTCCTTTCACATTCGCTACAATTTCTTTGAAAGAAGGTAACATTGCTTGTAGCTGTTTTTGCGATTGCACTTCTTTTTCTAAAACCTCATACAAGTCTTCAATCTCTCGCTCGACTGCTGTCAAACGTGCTGAAGCCTCATCCACTTGCAACGCACCAATCTCGTTATACGCCACTTCAACAACAGACTGTAATGCGGCTACTTTTTCATCTAACCGAAACGAAGCTAAGTGGTAACCACTATCTTCCATCTGGCGGATCCCAACAATTAATTGACTCAGTTCATGCGGAAATGTCGTTTTTGCTTTCACAAGTAACGTTGGAATGACCGCCGCCTGTCCTTCTAGTTGAGAGAGGCGTTCAATCAACGCAATTAAAAGCGTTCTTGCTTGCAAATAATCCCCGTTTTCGGTCAATTGCTCAAACAATGCGAGTTGTTGCTTCATATCAGCCATTTCGGCATCAAGTGCTGACAAACTCTCACCAAAAGCCACCCGCTTTTGAATAAGCAAAGCCGATAATTTCCTATAGGAGGCGCGCACCCCTTCAATATCGGCACGATTTTCCTTCTCGGCTTCAACGAACTGACCAATTTCAGCAACCATCTTATCCAGTTGCACGTTTATTTCAGTCAGTTCTTGCTCCACTTCCGCAAGAGCGACTTTTGCTGCCTTCATTTTATACCTTGCAGTTAATGACTCTACTTCAACAAGCGCTTCTTCCAGGTTGGGCAAACGTACGTCAACAAGCTGATCCCACAAAGCACGCCAACTTTCAAATTGTTTTTCTGTTTGCCCAGACATTGTCAACTTCTTTACTTTAGCGATTTCTTCAGGAATATTCCGGTGGTATATTTCTAATCTTCGTTGATCAACGCGGTCAACCATTTTATGTACGCGCCTTTTCAATAAAACACCAACAACTGTCCCTACACATACGACAATTAATAAACCGATGATCATGACCGTGATATCTTTCACTCGAAACGCCCCTCTATGCTCTCTTTTATCTAAAGATTTCGCTTATATCCAAAAGTGTCTCTTAATATCTTAACATATGTGTACTCTATCATACCATGAACGCATGATTTTGTGGGCATATTCGCTTAACTGACGTTCGACAAATCTTTTTCATCCTAATGTAGATTTCCTGCTTATATCATAGAGAGAAGCTAAAAACACCCCTAGAGAATAGGGATGTTAAGCTGATCTCACCTTTTTTCATTTCTCATCCTAAAACAAAGATAACCCGACAGGTTCCTTTTGATTTGCGGACATTCCTAATAACGTTTTTAACCAAACAGTTACATGCTTCATATACCGTAACATAAAATTTGCGTCAGACGGCAATAGCTGAAATAATTCTCGTAAATATTGTGGCGATGTAAACGGCAAAATCATCATATTCCGCACTTGCACAATGAGTAAATCGAGTGGTTGCCTTTTGAAATGACCTTCTGCCATCCCTTTTTTTAATAACCTCTCTAAGAAATACTTTTCTTTTTGTAAATATGTGCTCATGACTTCTCGTACAAGAACCGAATCAAGTGTCATTTCCCGATGAACCATACGTGCAAGTAGATGGCATGACTGTTGATACTGGAGCACATTCCAAAAAACAGATTCAATGGCTGCCGCAGCATCGTTATTGTCTAGATGAATACTTTGCTCAATGGTTGCAATATACCCCTCAAAGAAATCTGTGACCAGTAACTCAAATAATGCACGCTTCCCGCCAAAATAATAGGAAATGAGTGAAACATTCACACGTGCTTCTTTGGCAATATCGCGTACTGATGTACCATGAAATCCATTTTTGTGAAACAACCTGACCGCAGCTTCTTTAATCGATGCACGTGTATCTTCTCTCATACACTTCGCCTCCCGACTTACATGCTCGTCCCTTAACGTATATATTCGCGCCAGGCAGCTTCCTTCCTCTGTTTACATACATGCATGGCGAGAAAACTTTTAGACAAATTATGCTCGCTCACGCCCTTTCTGACGAAGGATGCCACTGTAGAGAGGTGTATGTCGACAATGAAAACGAGTTGAAAACCTCTTGACAATATCTACGAAGTTAGCTATAATTGGTCGGTGTGAGTGACAGCCGGGACAAACGATTGCTTGTTCGATTCCATTCCTCAGCGGCTGTGTAAAATTTGAGGTGTATCGCGTAACTTCTAGCTGTCGAAGCGAAGATACATGAAGATGGAATCGCAGTATATTGGGATTGTCAACGAGGTTGTTATTTTGCAACATCAAAATAACAAGGAGGAGTCTACTATGGCTCGTTATACAGGTCCATCATGGAAACTGTCTCGTCGTCTTGGTGTTTCACTAAGCGGCACTGGAAAAGAGTTGGCAAAGCGCCCTTATGCGCCAGGTCAACATGGTCCAAATCAACGTAAAAAACTATCTGAATACGCATTGCAACTACAAGAGAAGCAAAAGCTTCGTCACATGTATGGTGTCAATGAGCGTCAATTCGTGCGCATCTTCAACGATGCTGGTAAAATGGCTGGTATCCACGGGGAAAACTTCATGGTTCTACTCGAATCACGTCTTGACAACCTCGTTTACCGTATGGGTCTTGCCCGCACACGTCGTGGTGCACGTCAACTTGTCAACCACGGTCACGTACTTGTCGATGGCAAACGTGTTGACATTCCATCTTACCGCATGAAGCCAGGTCAAAAGATCAGCTTGCGTGAACGCTCTCGCAACTTAACAGCTGTAAAAGAGTCTCTTGACGTAAACAACTTCACGCCAGCATTTGTTACATTCGATGCTGACAAGCTTGAAGGCACATTCGATCGTTACCCTGATCGTACTGAGCTTCCTGCTGAAATTACAGAAGCACTCATCGTTGAGTGGTATTCTCGTTAATGACCGAGAACAAGCCTTTCCTATTCGGAAGGGCTTGTTCTTTTATCTCTTATCCATTGTTCAACGTAGGAATATGTAAATAAACCTTATCAAAATGAATATTTTTAGCAGGAATTGAATGGTTCTTTGTCAAAGTATGAGACAGGTGTCATCGATACGCAAATCTTATACCTACCTGAAAGGAGCCCCTCTTATGCCCCCGCAACACCCGCCACACGACCAACTTTTCCGTCAACTACTCGACTACTTTTTTGCTGATTTTATGCAGGCATTTTTTCCAGACATCACTGAGAATATTGATTTGCACGCTCTCGAGCCTATATCAACCGACGCTTGGTTTTCCGGAGAACAAAAAGCACCACAGCGACCTGATTTTGTTGTGAAAACACGGTTGAAATCTGAAGATGTCGTCATCCTGGTTCACGTCGAGTCACAATCGAGCTATGACCCAAAATTTCATCAGCGCATGAGCGGCTATTATGCACGCCTACTCGATCGTTACCAATGCCCTATTTTACCGATTGCCATCTTTAGCTACAGAACACCAGATAAGGAACCTGAAACCAAGGTCCTTCATACAATTAATGGGAAAACTTATTTCGCTTTTACGTATGAAAGCTTGTTTTTAAAAAAGCTTTCTTGGCGAAATTTCATTGAGACAAAAAATCCTGCCGCTGCTGCATTATTGGCACTCATGGGGTATACTGAAGAAGAGAAAGTCGCATGTAAAAAAGCATTTTTGCGACTTCTATTGAAGTTAAAGTTGAAAGAAGAACACCGCGATCATGTCGTGAAGTTTTTCGATTCTTATCTCACATTAAACGAGAAGGAGGAATCAACATTGCGAGAGGAAATCAATCAATTACATCCAGAAGAAAGCGTCATGCTTGATGATTTTATGAATTCATATGAGCAATGGGGCTGGAAAAAGGGACGGGAAGAAGGTATCATCGAAACAGCAAAACGCATGATTGGTGAAGGAGTTGAAATTACTTTTATTGCGAAAGTAACGCAATTACCACTGGAAAAAGTGCGCGAATTGAAAAAAGAGGTGGAAACGGAGGATTAAATGTAGGATTAACAAGCCTTTCCCATTCGGAAGGCTTGTTTTTGTTTTGCTTGACATCACTTATCACGACATATATAATTTACATATGTCATATATAAATTGCACGAAAGGGAGACTCATGAACAAAGTTAAACTCGCCCGCCTCGAACAAGGCATGACACAAATGGATTTAGCAAAAGCCGTCGGCGTCACCCGACAAACGATTGGACTGATTGAAAAAGGACAGTACAACCCCACACTACAACTTTGCACAGCGATCGCGCGCGCATTACAAAAAACTTTAAATGACTTATTTTGGGAGGATGATTTACAGTGATACGTTCTTGGATTGGATGGCTATTACCTGAAGACGAATATAAGCGGCAGAAAGTGCTTTATTTTATCGCGGAAGGGGCGTTTTTGTCTTGTAGCATATTTTTTGCTGTGGGTATTTTCCTAATCTTATTTAATGCCAGTGACGACACGTGGCTTGCTACCTCCTTTTTATCCAGCATGATTTTCCCAGTGTATGTGACGATACGTTATACTTTATCCGGGATTGAATATGCCAATGTTGAAGATGAAAAGGACAAGAAAACGAAGAAAAAAACATTATTAAAGTCTACAATTGGCTTTTTCCTTATCTTTTTACTCTTCAACATTTTAACTAAACCACTTGGAGATGATAGCTGGTTAGATGTGATCATGGTTCCTATCCTGGTCTCTCTGTTTTGGTACATAATAGGATACGTCTCTCTCACCCGCTCCATCCGTAAAAACAAACAGCTAGACGAGTAATTTTCGTGTACGGAGTCCCTGATCCCCCTAACATTGGAAAGCGCACACTGTAGTAACAGTGCGCGCTCGCTCATTCTATCCTTCTAAAACCCTCATAAACTTACGCTTTCCAACTTGAACGATCATCCCATCCGTCATCGAGACAGTCATATGAATGTCGGTCACTTTTTCCTCATTAATCTTCACACCGCCACCTTGAATCATGCGGCGGGCTTCTCCTTTAGATGCTTGCATCTTTAATTGAACAAGCAAGTCGATGACAGGAACTTCTTTCTCTCCTGTCCACTGTACCTCGGGCATATCATCTGGGAGTGCCCGTTTTTGAAATACGGTCGTGAAATAATCTTTTGCCTCTTTTGCAGCTGCTTCGCTGTGATACATCTCAACCAACTTTGCCCCAAGCGCCATTTTTGCATCGCGCGGGTGCACCGTGCCATCTGCCAAGCCTCGTTCAAGTGCTTCCACATCTGCCATTGGTACGTCAGTCACTAACTGATAATATTTCACCATCAATTCATCGGGAATCGACATCGCTTTACCGAACATTTCATTTGGGGCTTCATCAATACCAATGTAATTTCCAAGTGACTTAGACATTTTCCGAACACCATCTAAACCTTCAATTAATGGTAGTGTCATGATGACTTGTTTTTCTTTGCCATATGTCTCTTGCAACTGCCTGCCCATCAACAAATTAAACGTCTGATCGGTTCCGCCAAGTTCGATATCCGTTCCCATTGCTACGGAATCATAGCCTTGCATCAATGGATAAAAGAACTCATGCACAGAAATCGGCTGCTCGTTTTTGTAACGCTGACTGAAATCTTCCCGCTCCAACATGCGCGCAACGGTGATTTGACCAGCTAATTTCAAGACATCATCAAACTTCAATTCACTTAGCCAAGAGGAATTATACAAAACCTCCGTTTTATCTATATCAAGCACTTTGCCATACTGCGCTACGTATGTACGAGCATTTTCCATCACTTGCTCATCTGTCAATGGTTTACGCGTTTCTGATTTTCCTGTAGGATCACCAACTTTTCCTGTAAAATCACCAATCACTAATTGAATATGATGCCCATATGATTGAAACTGACGTAACTTTTGCATCACGACCGTATGACCGAGGTGGACATCAGGTGCAGTTGGGTCCATACCCAACTTGATTTTTAACGGTCTACCTGTTCGCACACTTTCCTCAATTTTTTTACGAAAATCTTCTTTGGGTACAACCTCGACCACACCACGCATAAGTGCAGCAATTTGTTCATCTACAGCCTCTTGTTCTGCCCTTGTCAATGCTCGTTCTTCTGTCACCTTGATCTCTCCCTTTATCTCTACCGACACGATCTTCCATCGCATGATTGATCAACAAAGTTTTCTTTTATTGTTAACATATTCATTTTGTGGTGTCAATCTTTCAAAGCATATGCCATACACCTCCTTTCCCATTATGTTATACTGAAATCGATGCAAAATGTCTAGAACTGAGTCGATTCTTGCTTCGTCGTATGGTTCATAGGTATAATAAAAAGATCATTTATCCTCACGTTGCTTTTATACTAAAAATAAGTGTTACATTAAAACATCCTTTAGGGGGAAAACAATGAAAGAAATGCTCGCAAAATGTCGACATTACTGGCACACATTTATGCGCAAATTAGCGCGCATTCAATTCTTCCGCAAAGTCGAAATTACTTATCAAGTACTTTGGAACTTATGTCTCATTACCATCATTACTGGTTTTCTTTCACTCGTCTTTGCCGGTGCAGTTGCTGCAGGGTATTTTGCTTCACTTGTAAAAGATGAAATTGATTACAACGAAAATGATATGGTTGCCTTAGTAGAAAACTTAACCGAGACAAGTAAAATATATTGGGCAGGAGAACAATTTTTAGGAAACTTACGTAGCGATTTACAACGTGAGCGCGTCTCACTTGATAACATTGCCGAAGAAGTCAAATGGGCCATTATCGCTACAGAAGACGAACATTTTTATGAACATGACGGCATTGTGCCTAAAGCGTTATTACGGGCAACATTACAAGAATTAAGCAATTCATCTGTGCAAACAGGCGGAAGTACGCTCACACAACAATTAGTAAAACAACAAATTTTATCTAGTGAAGTTTCTTTTGATCGCAAAGCAAGTGAAGTCTTCCTATCTTTACGGTTAGAACATTTTATGTCAAAGGATGAAATTTTAGAGGCGTATTTAAACGTTGTGCCGTTCGGACGTAACGCCAATGGAACAAATATTGCCGGGATCGAGACCGCTGCACAAGGGGTGTTTGGGGTTTCTGCAAAAGAACTAAACTTACCGCAAGCTGCTTACTTAGCTGGCATGCCGCAAAGCCCCTTTGGTTATACTCCGTTCACAAAAGATGGTCAACTAAAAGACAAGAACGGCATGAAGCCAGGTTTTAAACGTCTGGAAACAGTGTTAGAGCGACTGCATGAAAAAGGATACATTACAGATGAGCAGTATGCAGAGGCAAGCAAATATGACTTGACAGCAGACTTTGCTAAGAAAGCACCGGACTCGATGCAAGAGTATCCACGTTTAACAACAGAAATTACAGAGCGAGCAACCGATGTTCTTGTAAAACAAAAAATCGCAGCGCGAAAAGGTTGGGACGATTTAAGTGACTCACTTAAAAAGATTGAACGAGACAAGTTTGCTGAAGAAGCCAAAAATGAGCTTGTCAATCAAGGTTATAAAGTCTACACCACAATTGACCACGATTTATACAAAGCCATGAATGAAGCTGCGGCAAGTGCAGATCATTTGTTTGAGCCTGATCGTGGCGGTATTAGAGAAGAGCTTGGTGCTGTATTGTTGCACAACCAAACTGGCGCAATTCTTTCGTTTGTTGGTGGGCGTGAAGAGTCTATTGAAGGTGACGTACTCAATCGTGCCACCCAGTCTTACAGACAAGCAGGATCAACAATGAAGCCGATACTTGCTTATGGACCGGCGATTGAAGCAGGGGTGACACAGCCAGGATTAGTTATCCCGGATACTCCGCTAAGCTACAGTAACGGTGACCCGGTGCGAAATTTCGACTTAGGTTACAAGAAAAATATTTCTGTACGTGAATCCCTGGTAAAATCTCGAAACACCCCTGCTGTTAGAGCGTATCGGGCAACACCAATTAGTATGAGAGAATCCGTCATTAAAAATGCAGGACTGGAAACACCATCTTTTAACGCTGCCACCATTACTGGGTTTGAATCTGCACCTCTCGGATCTGTTGAAATTACTGTCGAACAAAATGCCAGCGCCTTTAGCACGTTTGCTAATAATGGTGTTCGCCACGAACCATACATGATTGAACGAATCGAAACGAGTACAGGAGAAGTCGTTTATGAACATGAAGACAAGCAATATACTGTCTTTAGTCCACAAACAAGCTACCTTGTCACAGATATGTTGCGTGACGTGATGTGGAATGGGACAGGTACACATGCTCGTCCTAAATTTTCTGCTGATTGGGCGAGTAAAACAGGAACAACGAATGCAAACCGCGATTCTCTCTTTGTCGCCACAAATCCAAATATTACTTTAGCACTTTGGAATGGATTTTCGGGAAAAGAGCTTTCTTTAAGTCCCACTTATGGTGGCGGCACAGGGCAGCGCACACAAACCATATGGACAAGACTAGCCAACGCCGCCTACAACGTCAATCCATCCTTAATGTCTGCGAATGGCAAGCGTTTCACTCAACCTGGTGGTTTGACACGCAGAAGCGTCTGTGCCATTACTGGGGGACCACCAAGTAAAGCATGCGAAGCATTAGAACTTGTCACCTCCGACTTGTATGCTAGTCATATGGTTGGAAAAATTGATGGACTTAGTCCGTTCCAAGCACAGTTAAAGCAACAGAATGAATTAGAAAAGATCGAGAAAAAGCAAAAGGAAGAAGAAGAGAAGGAAAAGAAAGAGGAGGAAAAGAAGAAAAGACGCGAAGAAGAAGAAAACGATGGAGATACATCGGATAATGCGGCAACTGAGGAAAATGAAGATAACCAAGAGGATGGAGAAGTCGACAGTGATGTAAACGATTCTGCGTCTGACAATGACTAGGATAGACGTATAGACCATCCTCTTATAAGAAAAACCATGGAAAAGATGAATTTCTTTCCATGGTTTTTGTGTGGGGACTTCATTCGTACCATTATTCTGCCTAGCATTTCACATACGATCATCTTACTGTTATATACATCTCGTGTTTCACTATGGTAACAATTAATAATTAATCGCTAAATTATATTACCATCTAAAAAAGAGGGGGAACTAAGTAAGTCCACTCCTCTTTTCACATTTAGCAATTGCTTCCCTTACCCATATGTATCATCAACCCATTCCTTCATCCTTGCTACCAGGCTGCATGACCTTCAGTTTTTTAGCTAGTTTTGTTGGTATAGCTACCCCCATCTCAGCTAGATTTTCTAAAATCGAAAGTCCCTCTGTACAAATGTAGAACACGACTGTTGCATATGTAATCGCTCCGCCCATATCTAAAACTTGATCAATCACATTTGCAAGTACGATCACGACTAGTACGAGCAACTTACGTGAATAGCCAAGTAGGCTCTGCTTACTTTGCAGTTCGCCCTTTTTAATTGCCTTAATAACACCTGTCACAATATCCAATACCATTACAAGCAACAGTAAATCTAAAAATTTTACCCCTCCAAAAAGGTACAGTTGTGCCACCTCAAAATTTTCCGCGGCAAAGAATGATAATAATTTCTCCAAACCTCATACATCCTTTCTCTTCTACATCTTTTAATTCCAAGCCTTAAAAATGGAGGGCTCTCCGCCCCCCCATCTTCAATCATCCATCGTCGACAAATCCCCAGTTGGCAAGTTTAACTCCCACGCTTTTAACACGCGTCGCATAATCTTGCCACTCCGCGTTTTCGGCAAAGACGCGCGACATTCAATTTCACGTGGCGCGGCATGTGCAGCTAAATTGTTTCTCACAAACACCCGGATCTCTTCGTCTAGTTCATCTGTCATTGTGTAACCAGCGCGTAAAGCAATAAACGCTTTGATGATCTCACCACGCACGGGATCCGGTTTTCCAATCACACCTGCTTCTGCGACGGCAGGATGCTCAATCAATTTACTTTCTACTTCAAACGGACCGACTCTTTCACCAGCCGTCATAATGACGTCATCCACTCGCCCTTGAAACCAAAAGTAGCCATCTTCATCCATGTAAGCAGAGTCACCGGATACATACCAATCACCCGGTATAAAATAACTCTCATATTTCTCCTTGTTATTCCAAATTGCCCGCATCATCGATGGCCATCCGGCTTTGAGTGCTAAATTCCCCATGCGGTTCGGTGGTAATTTTTTTCCTGCATCATCGACAATCGCCGCTTCCACCCCAGGTATCGGTTTCCCCATTGAGCCGAGGCGAATATCCATCGTAGGATAATTACAAATCATTTGTGCCCCGGTTTCAGTCATCCACCACGTATCGTGAATACGCTTACCAAATACATCCATACCCCAGCGAATGACTTCTGGGTTTAATGGCTCCCCTACACTTAACACATGACGCAAAGATGACAAGTTATGCTGTGCTACAAGCGCATCCCCTGATCCCATCAGCATGCGAAATGCCGTTGGCGCGCTATACCATACCGTCACCCCATAGCGCTCAACCACTTCATACCAATCTCGTGGTGAAAAGCGCCCGCCCCGGACAACCGTTGTCGCTCCAGCTAACCACGGCGCAAAAATCCCATATGACGTACCTGTTACCCAACCGGGGTCAGCGGTACACCAATAAACATCGCCTTCTTGCAAGTCTAGCACTGTTTCCGCCGTATGAAGGTGCTGAACCATCGCACCATGAGCATGTAAGACACCTTTTGGTTTGTCTGTTGATCCCGATGTATAATGTAAAATCAAGCCATCTTCTTTATCGACCCACGTAATCTCTAATTCATTACTCGCTGCGGATAGACGTGTCTTATAATCCAAAAAAGAACCGTTGTCTTCGTATGAATCGGCAACGACAAGTACCGTTTCTAACGCCGGTAAGTCGTCAAATGGGACGCGCTCCAATAAATCGGGGGTCGTTAATAACACTTTTGCACCACTATCTTGCAAACGATCGTATACAGCACTCTCCATAAATGCTTCAAATAGCGGACCAACAATGGCGCCTAATTTCAGCGCACCAAGTATCCCTGTATATAACTCTGGTGTGCGCGGCATAAATACAAACACACGATCTCCTTTTGTCACACCGACCTCTTTTAACACATTTGCCGCTCTATTTGATTCGCAACGTAGATCACGAAACGTATAAGACACTTTTCTCGTCTCATCACTGTAATGAAGTGCCACTTGATCTGCTTTCAGTCCTGCTACATGTCGGTCAACTGCCTCGTAAGCCATATTTACCTTTCCAGTCTTATACCAGGAAAACTGCTTTTCTACTTGTTTCCAATCAAACGTTTTCACAAAATGATCATAATCCACCATGTTATGGTTAAGGACACTCTTAGGAAGCGCTTTCATATTTTTCTATCCCTACCCTTCTTTTCGATTTAAACTGGCTACATTCCCGTGCATTCATTATAGTACACGTCCAACTTTGTTTCAAATAGAATGTATACACTTCTTATTTCGTCTGAATACGTGTATACTAAATAAAGAAGAACGCTTTCATCTTTGCTTGGGCAAAAAAGCATGCTTTTACAATGAGGTGAGCGCTTGAACCATCCGAAGAAAACATTTCAAGAGTCTTATGTTTATCCAAATGGTACACTCATCATTGAAGGACCACTTACACAACAAACATTGGCTAGCTATCGTTTTCATGCTCGTTTAACTTCTTTTCGTCCAGCACCTGCACAAAAAGATGCGTTACTCAAAATCACTACTTTACCTGAAGGACGGGTCATTGTCGTACGTGATCAAGACACAATTGTTGGCTATGTGACATTTGTTTATCCTGATCCACTAGAACACTGGTCAAAAGGAAATATGGTGGACTTGTTGGAACTGGGTGGCATTGAAATTGCCCCTGATTATCGAGGTTATGGGTTAGGCAAAGCACTGTTACGCCTTTCAATGGCAGATGAAGCGATGGAGAATTATATTGTCATCACGACAGAATACTATTGGCATTGGGATTTAAAAGGAAGCGGTTTGGATGTTTGGCAGTACCGTACAATGATGGAAAAAATGATGAATGCTGGCGGACTCGTTTGTTTTACAACCGACGACCCCGAAATTAACTCACACCAAGCCAATTGCTTGATGGCAAGGATTGGGGAAAATGTACCTTCAGACTCGATTGAATCTTTTCATCGTCTTCGGTTTTCAAACCGCTTCATGAACGAATAAATGAATCTTTGCAGGACGAAGGAGGTGGGCGGTCTGCTCATCCTTGCAGCAGATCAACATCATGCATCCATTATACAAGTTCTGTCTATCTGCAGGTGATCAACGATGAAAAAAGAAGCAGCCCTCATTTATAGTGGGCACGGTCCCCGTTATGCGTTTCATGACCAACACCCCTTTCACCCTATTCGACTAGAAGTGACCTATGCACTCTTATGCGCACTAGGTGCTGTTCACCCATATACACCAATATTTAGTCCTTATCATGCCAGTGAAGACACCCTTTCCCTTGTTCATGACCGCGATTATATCGCTGCTGTTCAAAAAGGAGGAAAAGGAATTTTATCAGAAAAAGATGCAGCAATATACGGACTCAACACAGAGGATACCCAAATATTCCCACATATGCACGAGGCGGCAAGTTATCTTGTTGGCGGCACATTACGCGCTTGTGATGCGGTACTACGTGACGAATATGAGCATGCCTTTCATCTCGGTGGTGGTTTACACCACGGCTTGCGTGGACGGGCTTCTGGCTTTTGCATCTACAACGACGCCGCAATTGCTATTGCTCATATGCGACAACAATATGACGTCCGTATCCTCTATGTCGATACGGATGCTCATCATGGAGACGGTGTGCAATGGGCTTTTTATAATGATCCAAACGTATGTACCATTAGTATTCACGAAACAGGTCGCTATTTGTTCCCTGGAACAGGTCACGTCATTGAAAAAGGCGTCGGACAAGGCTATGGCACAACCATTAACATCCCACTTGATGCCTATACAGACGATGATTCTTTTTTGTCAATATATGAAACCGCTTTCCAAGAGGTGGTTTCCGTTTTTAAACCTGACATCATCTTGACCCAAAATGGCGTTGATGCCCACTACTATGATCCTTTATCGCATTTACGTGTATCAATGAAAACGTATAAAGCAATACCTAAACTAGCTCATGAATTGGCTCACCAATATTGTGACGGACGCTGGGTTGCGCTCTGTGGTGGTGGTTATGATCATTGGCGCGTCGTTCCTCGCGCATGGTCGCTCATTTGGCTTGAAATGACAAATCAAACAGCGCTTACGAAAGGTCCGTTACCAGAAAAATGGATCCAACGTTTTCGAACTATGGCAATAACAGCACTTCCGACTTGTTGGGATGATGAACCTTTCCCGACCATCGCACGTCAAAAAGAGGTCACCGCGATAAATGAAGCCACTTTAGAAAAAGCGTTGTCATTGATTCGGAGAAAAACGAGTCATATAGAAAATCAAACACAAAGATAACCTGTCGAACTTACAACACAAATCCTACCCTTAAAAATTTCGGGGTAGGATTTGTATGTACAGATCACTTTAAGATAAAGATTTTGTAGAACCTCGGCTTTCTAGCCGATGCGGCAAGCAAACCGTGTGCTCACTTACCTCTTCTTTGTTCATATACTTTGTTAGCAATCGCATGGACACTGCGCCAATATCGTATAACGGCTGGACAACGGTTGATAATGTCGGACGCACCATTGTCGCTAAACGCGTATCATCAAATCCGACCACTTCCAAGTCTTCTGGCACGCTGCGACCGCTATCTTGTGCACCGTGAATGACACCAAGTGCCATTTCATCGTTTGAAGTAAAGATCGCCGTTGGTGGTTGTGCAAGCGACATAAATGTCCCCACTGCCTCCACCCCGGAATCATGCGTATAATCACCAATGATTACAAGGTCCTCAGAAAAGGCAATACCTGCCTGTTCAAGCGCTTCCCGATAACCTGCAAATTTTTGATAACCATTAATTGGATCTTCTAATGGTCCACTTAACATCCCGATACGCTTATGCCCCTGTTCAGTTAAAAAGGAAATGGCGTCATTGACAGCTTGCTTATAGTCAATATTCACGGAAGGAAATTCTTCTTTCGGATCAATTGTCGCCGCCAATACAACAGGGACAGGAGAGCGACGCAACTGTTCTGCATGCTCATCTGTAATTTCTCCACCCATAAAAACAATGCCATCCACTTGTTTTTCAAGCAATGTATTGATCAAATGGATCTCTTTTTCCTTATTTTGATCAGAGTTACATAAAATAATATTGTACTTATACATCGTGGCAATATCTTCAATTCCTCGCGCCAACTCGGCGAAAAAAATGCTGGAAATGTCAGGGATAATGACACCTACAGTCGTTGATTTTTTACTTGCCAAACCACGTGCAACTGCATTTGGTCGGTATCCTAACCGCTCAATTGCTGCTAATACCTTTTTTCGTGTTGTCGGTTTCACATTCGGGTTACCGTTTACCACACGGGAAACAGTGGCCATTGAAACGCCAGCTTCTCTTGCTACATCATAAATGGTTGGGTTCATATCATTATGCTGCCATGCAGCGCTATCCTCACTTTCTCTTAAAAAATCAGTCCACTCTTCTTATATCCATAAAAAATGATTCATTCTATCATAAGGCAACAAATGTTTGTAGCAATCAAAATATGAATGCCTTTTATTTACGCATTATTTTATCCACTTCTATTATTTTTAAACATAGCGATCACATGCATCAGCATTCGTATCTCTCTCACGATAAAGACCTGATGCAATTAATGCATCTAAGAACTGATGGAACTGTGCAATATCTAGCTGCTGTGCAGCATCAGAAAGTGCCACCGCTGGATCTGGGTGAACTTCTACCATCACCGCATCAGCCCCAATTGCAAGCGCCGCTTTCGCAAGTGGCAACACGAGATCACGTCGCCCACCTGAATGGGTCACATCTACCATCACAGGTAAGTGCGTCTCTTGTTTCAAAATCGATACAGCTGAAATATCTAACGTATTTCTCGTTGCCTTTTCATACGTGCGAATGCCTCGTTCACATAAAACCAACTGTTCATTTCCTTGCGTAACAATATACTCTGCTGCGTGGATAAATTCTTCGATTGTCGCTGCTAAACCCCGTTTCAATAGCACTGGCTTCTTCATCGCACCAGCTTCTTTCAATAAAGCAAAGTTTTGCATATTACGGGCACCAATTTGAATCATGTCCACATACTCACACGCAATCTCCATATGTGCAGGTGTGACAATCTCACTAATCACCGCCATATCCAATTCATCAGCTACACGTTTTAAAATCTTTAAACCGTCTACACCCAGCCCTTGAAAATCATATGGTGACGTTCGCGGTTTGAACGCGCCTCCACGCAGCAGACGTTCGCCACGTGCGCGCATTGCCTTCGCAACTTCAAATACTTGCTCATAACTTTCTACTGCACACGGACCGAAAACAAATCTTTGTTCCCCGTCACCTATTTTTTCTCCTTTAATTTCAACCATTGTATCTTCTGGCTGCCGTTTTCGAGAGACAAGTAATGCCTTACTATGGTCATCCTCTTGCAGATCGAGGCTCGCTTTAAAAATTTGTTTAAATAAATGTTGCATGGTCGTTGTCGGAAATGGACCACGATTGTGCGTCGCAATAAGATCAAGCATGACCCGCTCACGAATAGGATCATATCGTGTCATGCCTTGTTCACGTTTTATTTCCCCAATTTGCTGGACGATCTCAGCACGCATATTAATTTGTTCCAAAATCGCTAAATTGACACGATCCAGCGATTCCCTTAATTCTTCTAGCTGCTCATGATTCATCCATTCGTCACCTACATCTTGTTTTTACGTTATCATATCACAAAATGGATAGAAAAGGGACGCCACGATACCAAAATACGGTATTTAAATGACAAAATCGTGAATAACCACACAAAAAAGGCGTGTCATCTCGTAATAAGACGACACACCCTCCTCATTTTTATGAAATTATTTTGCTCTCCCACCGACTTCTTGCGCAACCTTCTCGCCGGTCTCTCTCATGACATCACCCATCTCTTCCCCTGCATCGTCAACTGTTTCTTTCATATCACTCACAAGACTGACTGTTTCCTCACGTTGCTTATGCGCAGATTCCTTCGCTGCAGCACTGACGTTTTTCACAATCTCTGCCACTTGTTGCGATTGATCTGATACTGTTTTGGCAAGCGCTGATGACTTCTCCTTTGCAACATCAATCCAGGCACCGCTCTTATCTCGTACATCAGAAGACAATTTTATCGTTTTATCCTTAACAAATTGCGCTTGTTCCGTCAGGTCCCCACGCAACTCTTTTCCGGACTTCGGTGCAAGGAAAAGTGCCGTCGTTGCTCCAACAATCCCCCCAATTAATGTCCCGATCAAAAAATCTTTCGTATTCATCTCACCCATGCTGACCTTCTCCTTTCTCTTTTGCCTCTTTTTGTGCTTTTCGTGCTTTCAACTTTGTATAAAAATCTAAAACAGCTTGTCCCCACTGTACAGCTTGTGAAACTGTTTTAGCATTTTTACTCGTTTGCTCACTAATTGTCACTGATGCTTGCCGAACAGACTGATTGACTGTCTTCACCGCATCACCGAGCTCTTGCGCTGACTCAAATAAATGATGTATTGCATCAGATTTGCGCTTCACATCGTCAGCAAGCACATTTGTTTTCTTTAATAACTGCTCCGTTTCAGATGAGACACCTTCCAGCTGCTGTTTTAATGCTTCCACAGTTGCTGATGTGTGCTCCAGCGTTTTTGTCGCTTTACGCGTTGCTTGAATTAAATATATGCATAGCAACGCAAAACTCAATGCAACAACCGCTGTGCTTCCATATAAGATCCATTCCACCTAACTTCTCCCCTTTTGCTACACGCTTCTCGGTCAACAATCGTTTTCCTAAAAAAATAAAAAGGAGCAAATCTCCTTAATTATAATACTTCGCGATCGTGCGTATCGTTTCCTCCCTGTTTAAAAAAACAAGGAGAAATCATTTGCACGATGCGCTACTGTTATTCTCATGATGAAAGTTTTTCATATGCCTGCTGGTATCTTTGTATATCTCCTGCTCCCATGAAAAGAAGGACATCATTTTCGTGTCTCTTTAATAATTGTATGTTATCTTCGCCCAACAACTCTGCGCCTCTAATTAATTCTTGTAATTGTTCAATCGAAAGAGAACCGGTACACTCCCTCGCTGACCCGAAAATATCACATAAATATACGCGGTCTGCTTGACCTAACACTGCGGCAAATTCATGCAAAAACGTTTTGGTTCGTGTATACGTATGCGGTTGAAAAATAGCTGTCACTCCACGGTTCGCATATTTCTTCTTTACAGCATCAATTGTTACTGCGATTTCCGTTGGGTGATGTGCATAATCATCAATCAAAATCTGTGATCCGTGATTTTTTTCGCTAAAGCGACGCTTGACGCCAGAGAATGTCATTAAATGTGCCACAATTTCGTCGTATGATATTTGTTCATAATGACACAACGCAATGACTGCCATCGCATTTCTTACATTATGTTCACCGTAACCTGGAATCGTAAACGCACCATATAAGTCACCACGTACATAGACATCAAATGTTGTTCCTTTTGATGTGCTTTGTACATTTCTTGCTTGATAATCGTTTCCGTCACCGATGCCATAATAGAGCGTTGGGACATTTGCTTGTAGTTGCAGCAAATGTGGATCATCGCCACAAGCAACAATCGCTTTTTTTATTTGCATCGCCATTGTTTGAAATGCACATACGACATCATCAATGCTCTTAAAATAATCGGGATGATCAAAGTCAATGTTTGTCATGATGCAATAGTCAGGTGAATAGTGTAGAAAGTGACGTCGATATTCACAAGCTTCAAATACAAAATAAGTGGATTGCTTTGTTCCTTTTCCAGTACCGTCTCCAATTAAAAATGATGTTGGCTTCACTGCGCCAAGCACATGAGACAATAGTCCGGTCGTAGATGTTTTCCCGTGCGATCCAGTAACAGCAATACTTGTAAACTGCTGTATAAATTCCCCTAAAAAGTGAGGATAAACTTGTGCCTTTACATTTAACTCACGCGCTCGTACGAGTTCATCATGATCTTCA
Organism: Bacillus sp. FSL W7-1360; assembly: GCF_038592975.1. Taxonomy (NCBI): domain Bacteria; kingdom Bacillati; phylum Bacillota; class Bacilli; order Caryophanales; family Bacillaceae; genus Bacillus; species Bacillus sp. FSL W7-1360. The sequence goes on from NZ_CP151950.1 coordinate 1,824,698, forward strand.
CCATAAGCAGCGGAGAAAATAACTTGCTGTCCTGTTTTAATATTATCCTTAGAAAAGGGTAACAAAGGAATCCCTTTTTTCTCAAGTGGTTTTTGCGTAAAAAACGTCTTTTCAATATCTGATCCTTGGACATTCTCGTTTAAGTCATCCAATATTTGCGCCAATGCACTCATACCTGCGCCTTTTATCCCTGTGAAATGGTAGGTTTTCAAAGGTGAAGCCTCCAATCTTAACAACTAGTCAAAGTATTCATCTAAAAATAAGCTTTGTGATGCTGCTAGGACGGCTGGACACTACACGGACATATACCGCGCGTACCTTTTTACAATAGTATATGTAGCAATCAAAAAAAGGTCCAACACTTTCCTCTTAACAAGCATACATCGCTTACCCTTTCATATCATATAGAACTTTGCGGTTTTTCTCAAGTCGCAACCAATAACATGGAAGTTACACCTTGTTATTCTTATGAAAGTCCTCTCCTAACTCTTCGTGTAATTGCTCCTCTGTGATCAGCACTGTGCGTGGTTTACTGCCCATCGCTTCTGACACAATCCCCCGCATTTCCAGCATCTCAACCAAGCGCGCAGCCCGATTATAACCGACACGAAAGCGACGTTGAATACTAGAAGCAGACGTGTTCCCATGCGACACAACAAAATGAGCCACTTCAGAAAATAAAGGGTCTGTTTGTTCTTCTTCACTACTTGCTTGAGCTTTTGCGATCGATGATGTATCTAGCATATATTGTGGCTTTCCGTGGCGCTTTACATGCGACACCACCGCGGCAATTTCTTCATCAGAAACAAATGTTCCTTGCACACGGACTGGCTTTGCTTGACCATTTTCATGGAAAAGCATATCCCCTTTCCCAAGTAAACGTTCCGCACCGCCCATATCAAGGATTGTGCGTGAATCAGTTTGGGAGGCCACTGCAAAGGCAATCCGAGTGGGGATGTTCGCTTTAATTAACCCTGTAATCACATCAACGGATGGACGTTGCGTCGCAAGTAAAAGGTGAATTCCACACGCCCGTGCCTTTTGCGCGATACGACAAATCGCCTCTTCAACTTCTTGAGGTGCGACCATCATTAAATCAGCCAGCTCATCAATGACAACTAGAATGTACGGCAACACAGCAGACGGATGTTTTTGATTGTAGCCAGCAATATGGCGCACACCTTCCGCACGAAATTGCTCGTACCTCCTTTCCATCTCCTGTACAACCCATTTCAATGCCGTCGTGGCATGTTTTGGATCGGTCAATACAGGCGCAAGTAAATGAGGAATATCTTGATAAGGAGAAAGCTCAACCATTTTTGGATCGATGAGTAACAACTTCACATCTTTTGGTGATGCCTTGTAAAGTAAACTAATTAGTACAGAATTAATGCATACACTTTTTCCAGATCCAGTTGCTCCCGCTACCAAACCATGTGGCATGTTGCATAAGTCTGTGACTACAGGTTGACCAGCAATGTCTAAACCAAGCGCTACCGAAAGTGGTGAGGTTGCTTGTCTAAACACACCCTGCCGTAAAATTTCCCGCAACATGACCGGGGCAGAAACACGATTCGGCACTTCGATACCAATGGCATTTTTACCGGGAATTGGCGCTTCAATACGAATATCTTGTGCCGCTAGCGCCAGTTTCATGTCATCAATTAAATTCGTAACTTTATTGACTTTCACACCTTTTGCGGGTTGGACATCAAAACGCGTCACAGCCGGTCCTTTTGTACTCGCAACCACTTTTGCATCAACATGAAAACTCGTTAAAGTCTCCTCTAACAACACGGCTTGTTCGTTGATCTCATCTGGATTCTCTTCTACACGTTGAGACGGGACATGCAATAAATGCATAGGTGGCGCATCATATGTGTCCGCTTGTTGACGGCGGTCTTCTGGAAGCATCAACACATTATAAGGGATCTTCAACGATTTTTCTTTTGAAGACTCTTTTTTCACACGCTCGCTTGCATGTATCATCTTCTGTCGGTCATGCCGTTCAGTGTCTCGTTTCCTTTCCGTCTTATTCGACACATTTTTTTCTGTACATACTTCTTTTTCTTGATTCCGCTTTTGACCACGCAATTCATTCTCATTAGGTGAAGAAAGCGTTTGATGAGGGGGGAGTACAGGGGAAGGCGCCTCTACAGATGTTGCACTCTCACTTAGCGTAACATCAACTGCGTTCCTCTCATAAAACGTATCTTTCACCTGTTGTTCGAGATTAGCCGTATGCACACTTTCATGCTGTCGTTTATCCACATGCTTTTCTCGTTCTTTCAAAAGAGATGTTGTTTCGTGTGTCGTTGTTTTAATTTTTTTTTGCAATCCGTGAATTGGCGAGGGGCTGTCTGATGGCACAAAATGACCTTGAAACCAATCTTTATTCTTTTCTAAAGAAACGGCTGATCGTTTAGGCATTTCATCGTTCCCTACTTCACTCCTAACCGTGGCCGATGTCCGTTTTACATCCGAACGCGCATAATGATATGTCATTCGTGCTTCTTCCAGTTCCACTCTTTGCGTACGTTTAATCGAAACTTCTTCAACCTTTTTTTCGTCTTCTTTTAAGCTCTTTAGCCAATGCAACCACTTGTCCCAAATCGCCATTCATCTTCCTCCTCATCCGAAACAAAAAAAGACCCCTTGTTGTTACCAGGTTCATTTTTTACTGCTTCTTTCGCGCCATAATAAAAACTGGTTCGAGTTCGCCAGCAGTGACCATGAATGGCAATGCAGTTACCGGTACACGGCCCTGCATGAAAAATTGTAACGTCATTTGCGCTAACACGTCATACCCGGTGTCATTTTTTATATCGGCGAAAATGAGCGCATCTTGATGTGGTATAGCTACTGCCAATTCCCCTTCTACTTGCTCGGTCATCTTTTGCACGAATGACTGGTCTAAAATCCGGCTCGCATCATAACCGTCATTTGCTGATAAGAAGTAAAATGTATTGCCAGCTACACGGTCTTCTCGCACTGGTTGCGGCAATGTACGCACATTGAATAAAGCCATCTCCTTTAATGCAGCGGCGCTCAATTCGCTTTCCTTCAACTGGTCTTCATCTATAAGGGTATACGTTTGACCGCAATCAAGCGCATAAAAGATTTGTGTTTCTGCTGTATGAGGCGCGGTCACTAATTTCTTTCCATCCTTTGTCTCTGTTGGAAAAGATGCAGCACGAATGACAGGAAAAATATGCTTCTCATTTTCAATCAGTGTCACCTTCTCCACCATTGCCTGAAGTCCAACACGAACGTAACGAATTGCTTCATCAAGTGCTGCGTATTCTTTTCTTTCCCACTTCGCTAAAAGTGGTTTTAAAGACAGCGTGACACCTTTTTTCGACGTCGTGTCTTCTATCCGTAACGTCGCTTCTTTATGATCATAAGAGAAAGTCCAGTCATCTCTCTCTAATGTACTAATAATTTTATGTCTGAGTGCTTGCAAATCCATATCGTCATCCCTTTTCCATCTCTATCTTGTTAGTGTATCACGAATGCGCCTGAAACCAAAGTGAGAAGCACAAAAAGTCCCATGGGCCTGATGATCCATGGAACTTTGCATTCATCTTATTAAACGGATATTTTCATATCTCCCAGTTGAACATGACCACGATGTTTGAGCCACATCGTCGTCAACCCACTTACAACCGCTGGAATCAACACATAGCACAACATCACTGGCATAAATGTCGCCCACGAGAAACCCATTTCTGCAAATGTCATTAACGGACCAACAAAACCGCTTGTCCCCATGCCAGCGCCAGCTGCATTGTTCACTAATCCGAATCCCAATGTGCCAATGGGTGCGCTGATCATACCAGCAACGACTGGCGCAATTAAAATGCGCGGATTTCGAATAATATTTGGCATTTGTAACATCGACGTCCCTAATCCAAGTGAAACAAGCCCCGACCAACGATTATCGCGAAAGCTCGCAATGGCAAAACCAATCATTTGTCCAGCGCAACCAATTGCCGCAGCCGCTGCGACACTGCCTTCTAGATCCAGCATTAGCGCAATCGCCGCACTGGAAATCGGCGCAGTTAACGCCAACCCCATTAATGCCGCAACAATGATACTCATAAAAAGTGGCTGCTGCTCTGCCGCCCACATGATCGCTGTTCCAAGTGATGTCATCATATATGAGACAAGTCGTCCGACAGTTGCGGCGACGAGAAAGCCGCTAAAAATCGTGACAATTGGTGTCACTAAAATATCGAGTTTTGTCTCACCACTTACAAGTTTGCCTACTTCTACACCTGCAATTGCAGCAAATAAACTGCCCGCAGGTCCTCCGTACATCGCACCAGCAGCGCCACACACAATTGCCGACAACAATACAAACGTCGGAGCCCGCAATGCCAACGCCACTGCCGCGCCGATTGCCGCACCATACAAATCCATCGAAAACTGGCCAATTTCAATCAGCACATCAAAACCGCTTTGTTCACCAAATGTCCGGATCATTAAACCAATAATGAGTGTCGCAAACAAACCGAAAGTCATTTTCCCCATTGCCTCAATGAAATACAAGTGTAAAGAAGGATTGACCTCTTTTCGCCTTAGAAAATCTTTCACAACAAATCAACACCTTAACCCATGAGACTTTTTTCACTTAGGAAAACGATGAAATGGCTTCAAACATTGCACGATCGGATGTTTGCACAAGTTTAATCAACAATTCCTTTGCAGCAGCATAATCATCAACATGTAAAATTGAAGAAGATGTATGAATGTAACGCGCACAAACCCCAACGACCACCGATGGTACCCCTGCCCCTGACGTATGAATCCGCCCAGCATCTGTCCCACCTGGAGACAAGAAAAATTGATAAGGGATATTATGCGTTTCTGCTGTATCTAAGACGAAATCGCGCATCCCTTTATGCGTAATCATCGTCCGGTCGAAAATACGGACGAGAGCCCCTTTTCCTAAATGACCAAATGCATCTTTTCCACCGGTCGCATCATTTGCCGGGCTTGCATCTAATACGTAGCAAAGATCTGGTTCAATCAGATTGCTCGCTGTCGCCGCCCCACGTAAACCAACTTCCTCTTGTACAGTCGCACCAGCGAAGACAGTATTTGGTAACTGCGTGTCTTTTAAATGCGCCAATAATTCAAGCGCTAGACCTACACCATAGCGGTTATCCCATGCCTTGGCAAGAATTTTCTTTTCATTCGCCATTGGTGTAAATGGGCACTCTGGCACAATCGCTTGTCCCGGTTTAATGCCTAGCGCGATACAATTATCTTTATCATCGGCCCCGACATCTATGTACATTTCTTCTATCGGCATCGGCTTTGAACGCTGTGACTCTTGTAACAAATGTGGCGGGGTCGAGCCAATGACACCGATGACAGGTCCGTTATCCGTCATAATTTGCACACGCTGCGCAAGGAGCACTTGCGACCACCAACCGCCAAGTGTTTGGAATTTGACCAACCCTTGTTCATTGATCTTTGTGACCATGAAGCCAACCTCATCCATGTGGCCAGCGACCATTACCTTTGGACCCGAAGGATCGCCACGAAGTACGCCAAAGATCCCGCCTAGTTTGTCCTGCATCACTTCATTCGTATGTTTTAAGATTTCTTTTCGTACAAATGCCCGGACGTCATGCTCAAACCCCGAAGGTCCTGGCAATTCTGTAAGCGTTTTAAATAACGATTTTGTTTGTTCATTCATCTTTACACCCCATTAACTATTATATATATGACATTGATTGATTTGGCACTGCTAGCAACACATCCCCTTTCATTTTAACGAAAAAACAAGAAGCGCGCCACCTAAAAGTTTTTCACATAGCGTCTCCAATCATTTTACGTTATACTAGTCATATCACATTGTTATTAACGAAAGGATGAGGGGATGAAACATTTTTCTCTTGGATTAAGTGTTGGTATTCTTCTTGGTTACATCACTGCCAAAGCGTGTAAGAAAACGTCCTTATCACCTGAACAAATTCTAAAAAAAGTGAAAGCACGCGCAAAAAAAGATTGCATCGTGAGTGATTCTTGGATTCAAATGGAACCCGAAACAGTCGAGCGGTCCGGACTTACATATGATGTTTACCGCGGCGGCATCACAAAAGCAACTGTTGACGGGCCAATACATTACGAGTTCTTAGCAGACAGAGAAAATGGTGCTTTGCTAGAATTTGAGCAAGTTTCATAAGACCGATACTTAATAAACCAGGTTGCTCCCAAAAACCGCTGAAACACAAAATAACTGATCCATGCCTTGACACCAGATCAGTTATTTTGTAATTTTTACTTGAAACAGGAAAAAGCTACCCTAAAGGTCAATTTTTATAATCTTTATAGAGAGCCCCAACTTTACCGCGTGTAAAACGAGCTTCTAACCGATAAATCGGTAACCCCTTCTGCACAAACCGCTCTTCATACTCCGTCATGACGTTCCCTTCCAATCCGCTTTTATGCAAGTCAAGACTTACATCGTGGAAAGCCATCCCGTATGTTGACATGCTTTGTAATGAATACTCAAACAATCCCCGGTTGTCGGTTTTAAAATGTACCTCTCCATCAGGATTTAGTACATATTGATATTGCATCAAAAAGGATTGATATGTCAAACGCCGACGCTCATGACGATTTTTTGGCCATGGATCAGTGAAATTAATAAACAAACGATCCAGCTCATCCTCAGCAAAAAAATGATCGAGCTTCGCTACATCTTGTGCAAGCAATCTCACATTAGAAATACCCGCTTTTTTTACACGCTCCAACGCTGTCAGCAATACACTTTCATATTTTTCAATCCCAATAAAATGAATGTCCGGGTACTTTTGCGCCATTTCAGTTAAAAATTTTCCTTTTCCGGTTCCAACTTCAACGTAAAGTGGTTGTGCTTGATCAAAAGCCATGTGCCACTTTCCTCTATATCGCTCTGGCTCCGCGACCACGATATCCGGATGAGCAGCTAAGGTCTCTCGCGCCCATGGTTTATGTCTTAATCGCATCGTTACACACTCCTTCTCTTTTGAACTGCTCACCACTTAACACCCCCTACGGGTGTTTGAAGTGGGAGATTCTTGGGAACAGAGCATACTTGTTAGCGTATGTCTTTACTAACAGCGGTTTCTCTTATTTACCAAGCTATCCCCGTAGTCCCTACGGTTCTCATATTTTAGTGATTAGGATAAGGTCTGTAAGCGTAGTCCTTCATTTAAAATATTTATGCTCGCATTGATATCGCGATCATGGTGCACGTGACACACCTGGCAAGTCCACATTTGAACGTCAAGTGACTTCTTGCCGCCTTTATAACCGCATGTAGAACAGGTCTGACTAGACGGAAACCATTGGTCTACATACGGATGGGTATAAAAATGCTTAAATGACAAAACACTATTGTAAAACAGGAGGTGCTACATGCCTATATCAGTCGAACAAAAACTCGGTTTACTACGTGACCTGTTACAAAACCGGCAAAGTGAACAGTATTTTACCGCAAATGAGCAAATACAATTACAACAGCTTGCAACCATACTTATGCACGAGCCAACACTCAATTCCTCTTTATCACAAACATTGCAAACAATTGCAAGCACAACCGGAAGCGAAAACGTCGAAGATACTGCTGTGCAACAATGGCTCTCAACATTAGACAACACAGAATACAGTTGACTGCACGACTTCACACTAACAATGTTGTGAGTTTTTCCCGTAACTTACTTGCATCTATATGTTGTGCACGACATGTATGCCATAACACTTCAGACACTGTATGTGCCACAACATACCAATGCATACGTACATGTAACGATGCATCCAATGTCACCCCATAATCCGCAAGCCATGCTCTCCACTTGGACTGAGGAATGTACGTATAGAGCATTAAACCCAAATCGAGCGCTGGATCTGCGACCGTTGTTCCGTCCCAGTCAATTAAATATAAATTGTCTTCTTCATCGCATAACCAATTGTTATGATTAATATCACCATGACAAACAGCATACGATTTTGATGTGACCTCCGTAACCGTTCTCGTTAAGAAAGTAAGGGCACGTGAAAGAACCACGTCTCGTCTAGGCTGAGACTGCAGTTGTTCACGTAAATTTCTTATCATTATTTCTGGAGTAAGCGGCTGGTTGCCCATACGTTGGCATAAATCCAACAATTCTTTTGACCTATGAATATGACCAAGCAGACGCGCCGTTCGACTACCCATCATTTCTTGCGCCTTTAACTTTCTCCCTTGAATCCACCGTTGTGCAGTGATGACATCGCCACTTTCCAGTCGTTTCGTCCAGAGTAGCTTTGGCACTATCCCCTCCGCTGATAGGACCGCAAGAAAAGGGGATGAATTTCGCTTTATGAATAACTGGTAATCTCCGCACTTCGCCACATATGCTTCACCCGTCGCGCCACCCGCAGGAAAAACATCCCAGCCTTCTCCTAAAAACAGTTCCACCCAATTCACCCTCAATTTCCTTTACATCTTCTTTGTGCTTTGTTCGCTGCTTCCTATGTATAAAAATATAAAATCCTCATGAAAAATGGCGCACCAAAGCTTCGGCATCTACCATGGCGCCCTCGTTCTTACGTGTATATAAAAAACATGATCGTAATTTGTTTTGTATCTTTCGACACGCTTTTTTCATAGAAAATGGTCGCTTACATTTCCTTAAATTGCAGCAAATTCTCGTTCACATTTGACATTTCTTCAAGCGTCATTGATGGTTCGAGCACAATAATTTGCGCCTGTTTCGCTACCTCTGGCAAGGATGCTGTCCCATTGCGTAACTCATATAGACCCATCGCTTCCTCTAAGTCACGTCGGGCTTCTCGCATCGTGTTGCCAAAACCGATACATTCTTCTCTGCCTAGCAACTCAATCATATACTCTATGCCACCACACCAGTTGAACACTTTTCGCACACGCCAATGATAGTCAGTTGCAACCATGTGATCCCGTGCCCGGAATTCGCATTGATTCATACCTGATCCCCCCTTCTATAGTCCGTGCCTCAATCTATCTCCAAAAATGACTACCATTCATTCAGTATCCTTAATTATAACGGCAAGTGAGAAAGTCTGCAACACGATAAGCTAAATCCGTTCCGTCTTTGTACACAATTTTACACAAATTTGTCCTTACGTTTCACCTTACAATGTGATATACTCTCCTTAGGTGCCTTCATAAGCTTTGGCACATAGCGAAGACAAAGACGAAGAAGGAGTGGTTTTTTGAAAACTTCAACTGATCGTATGTTGACTCGCATTAAGTCCATCTACTTGTACATGAAACAGGAGGGAACCGTGACGACGAGTGATTTGGTTGAAGAATTCGGTATCACCCAGCGCACCATCCAACGAGACTTAAATGTGCTCGAATACAATGGTCTTGTCACAAGTGCCGCCCGTGGTAAATGGCAAGTTACGAACAAAAAAACAAACGCATCTTAATATCACATAACATTGCAACGGTGACGACATCTTACGATAACCGTTGCTTTTTTATGTCTTCGCACTTGAAACAGCAAGATGTTTCTCTTCCTCAGTCAACTCACGATATGCGCCACTGGCAAGTGCTAGATCAAGCGCAAGTTCACCGATATGTGTCCGCTCAAGCGCGATGACTTGTTTTCCACAGGCCGCAAACATTCGCTTTACTTGATGAAACTTCCCTTCTGTCAACACCAATTCTATGACCGATTTCGGACCCGACTCGATGATAGATAAAGATGACGGACGTGTCATATACCCATCTCCAAGCAATATTCCTTCTGCAAACTGTTTCCGCTCGTTCTCACCAACTTCTCCCGCTATCACCGCCCGATAACGTTTTGCTACATGCCTTTTAGGTGCCATGAGTGCATGTGCATACGTCCCGTCTGTTGTGAGTAGCAATAAACCCGTTGTATCTTTATCTAATCGTCCAATTGGGAACATTTTCTTATGTCCCCACTCGGCTGCAATTAGGTCAATAACTGTTTGCTGTTTAGGATCTTCGGTCGCTGAGATGACACCAGACGGTTTATTTAACATTAAATATACATGTTGCTGGTATTTCACACACGTATTTCCATTGAAAATGGTCTGCCTAGATGGGTCAACCTTCACCTTCCCATCTTTTACCACATGACCATCTACAGTGATCCTCCCTTTCTTAAGCACCTTTTTCACATCTTTCCTTGAGCCATATCCGCTCTCAGACAATAGTTTATCCAGTCTCATTGCCTGTCTCCCTCTCTCTTCTCCTATTTAGACGCCGTCCCCTTCCTCACTTCTAAACATATAGTCTTTCGTACGATAACGAACGTTCATGACAATCCCAATTGCAACCATATTTGTTAGAAGGGCGCTTCCACCGTAACTAATAAAAGGAAGAGCAAGACCGGTAATTGGCATTAAGCCAATTGTCATCGCCACATTTTGAAACACTTGAAACACAAGCAGTCCGACGATTCCTGCAACCAAATATGTTCCATACAAATTATTACAATTCATCGCAATCGTGATCATCCGATAGAACAACAAGAAATATACAAACAAAAGTATCATGGCTCCAAGAAAACCAGACTCTTCACCAATAACTGTAAAAATAAAATCGGTATGAATTTCAGGGACCGCATGTCCTTGCGTCTGCACACCTTCAAAAAGGCCCATCCCAGATAATTGTCCTGAACCAATCCCAAGCATCGCCTGATACAGCTGATAACCAAAACCACCTGTGTTCCCCATTGGATCGAGCCAACCATAAATACGCTGTAGTTGATGATCTTTAACGATCAGTTTAAATATTTCAAAGTGAGCCTCATGTAGGTACACTAACAACGCAAGCCCTGCTACCGCTGCACCTGCAAGTGCAAACAATAAGCGCCAACGCACACCTGACACCAACACCATCGTCCCTACTATAGCAACAATAACAAGGGAAGTGCCTAAATCCGGCTGCATCAAAATAAGTAAAAACGGAGGTACACTAAGGGCCGCTATTTTTATTAACAGCCATATATCCTCCCTAACAGAACGATAACGCTCCTTCGTCACGATTTTATAGAGTAAGTGTGCCAACGCAAGCACAAGAAATATTTTCATAAACTCAGATGGCTGGACTCCAAACAGCCATCTTTTCGCACCATTCTCTTCCTTTCCCAAAATCGGTACTAAAATAAGCAACAACATCCCAAATCCGTAGGCTGGAATTGAAAGATACTTGAAGTAATCAAAATCAATGACCATAACAGCAACCATCACCATGATCCCAACGACATACCAAACAACTTGTCGCTTCAAGAAAAATGTTGGATCATCCGAATAGTATTGACCTGAGCCACTATAAATGGCAATAAAACTAATACACATAAGTAAGAACAACAAAAATAACAATGTATAATCAATTTGAGATTGTCTCTTTTCCATCAAATCCCACTTTCTCCGGTCACTTTTGTTTCGAGGTCCCCTAGTTTGCCTATCACAAACAAGTGTGTAGTCATCCGGGGTTATTAAATCTTCATTTCAAACCTATATTTTCCGAGATTATACTTGTTGTACTGATCTTTATAGCACTTGTCGTCCATTATGACGGTGAATGCTTGCCAAAATTCCAATTGAAATGAATGTCACTAATAATGACGTTCCCCCATAAGAAATAAGCGGTAGTGTCATCCCTGTAATCGGTAGCAATCCTGTTACTGCCCCCACATTAAAAACGACTTGCGCTGCCATTTGAAACACAATCGCAAATGCAAGCAAACTTCCAAATGGATTTTTGCATTTTGTCCCAATTGCAACACCGCGAAATAAAATGATGCCATAACCAATTAACACAATTAGGACACCAAGAAAACCAAGCTCTTCGGAAATCACAGCTAAAATGAAATCAGTATGTGCTTCAGGCAAATGCCGCATCTTTTGTAAGCTTTGTCCAATTCCCATACCTGTCACGCCGCCATTAGCAATAGCTAAATAACCGTTAATTAATTGAAAACCGCTGTTTGTTGCATCCGCAAACGGGTCTAAAAATGATGTCAAGCGCGCGATCCGATATGGCCTGAGCAACGCCAAGACGAGAAATCCAACGATACCCACTGCCGCTAATCCAAACAAATGGCGCCATTTCGCCCCAGAAAAAAAGACAAGCATGATCGCTGTTAACATAATTAATGTGCCTGTCCCAAAATCTGGCTGCAACATAATTAATGAGAAAATGACACCTACAACAACAAGTGGTGGCAAGACCCCTGTTTTAAAATGTGCAATGTATGCTTGTTTGCGCGAATAAACATGTGCTAAATAAATGGCCATTGCCACTTTAACAAACTCCGATGGCTGCATGTTTAAGGAGCCCATTCGAATCCAGCGGTCGGCGCCTGTCGTCTCTCGACCCGTTCCAATAAGTACAACAAGCAGCAATAACACAATTGAAACACCGAGCAAGACGGGGGTCATTTTCTGATAATGCTCGTACCGAAAGTACATCATAAACACGAGAATAGGAATAGCGAGCGCAAACCAAATCAGTTGCCGCGTTAAGTAATATGTTGGGTTCTCTGGTTCCAGCAAAAACCCTTCAACATAACTAGAACTATACACCATGAGCAAACCAAATATTGTCAAACCAAGCGTTGTACCAATTAACACCCAATCATTCCGTCCACGTGTCGCTTTTGTCACCTGATCTGCCAATCGGTTCCCTCCCTTATTTACCGGACGCTCACTCATCCACCGTCATTTTATCACTACATTTTTAAACTGGCTCTATTATACCAAAAGCAAAGCCCATACATAAAGAGATTTTCTCTTAAACAAATGTCTAAGATTGTCTAATTTCCCAGGAAATTAATGAACGAGCTCTTCTCAATACCCTCTCCGATTGAGAAAGCGGAACCGTTCCCCTAACACTTCCCCAGCCAAATGCACGCGCACGGTCAAGAAAAAGTAACAAACAATCGCACTTGAAATAGAGATTGCTGTCACAATGACACCACTTAAACGAGAATCAATTGGTAGCCATACCATCAACCCACGACTAATGATCCACGTCGCCGCTGTCATAATTAATGATATCATGAATATGAGTAGCGCTCTTTTCAATAAGACATTATAACGAAACTGAGCAAATTTCCCTATTGCCCACACGTTCATCGCCAACGCAAGACCAAAGCCAATATAACTTGTCCAAATTGCACCCGTACGTCCAAGTAACCATAAGAGTGGGAACGCGAGAATGACTTTTGCCAGAAGACCAATAGCAAGTGAAATCATTGCATACTTTTGCCGATTCAACCCTTGTAAAATCGCGCCTGTCACTGCATAAAGAGAAAAAATTAATGTGATCGGTCCGTACAACATGAGTGTCTCAACGCCGATGTGGAATTGTTCTTTTACGCCGTAAATAGCACCATAAATAGGCTCTGCTAAAACAACCAAACCAAATGCGGCTGGAATACAAATGAACAAGATCATTTGATAAGATTGGAACACATTTCGCTGCAGCAGTGTCTTTTCCCCAGAGGTATACGCCTGCGTAATGGTAGGCACAAGGGTAATAGACAACGCGGTTGCGAGCGCCATTGGAATGAGGACAAGCTTATGTACCATCATAACCAAAATTCCTTTGTACTCTTTACCTGCACCACTGCCCAGTGCGTTTTCAATCGTCGCAACATCAATGAACTGGAACAATGGGATAGATAGCCCCACAAAAGAAATTGGCAACGCATAGCGAATAATTTCCTTATACATGCCAACGAGTGGCAATCGATGACGAACTGCACTGGTTGAAACTTTATGCGCAATTGTCGGTCTTTCTTTCATGTAATACCAAATTAACACGAACCCTCCGCCAATTGCGCCAATAAATGCGCCAAACGTTGCAAACCCGACGGCAAGTACGACATCACCACTTGTTTTCATAATATAGAAAACGATCGCTAAAATAAACGACACACGTACAAGCTGCTCAATGACTTGAGAAATAGCCGTCGGCACCATTTGACCAAACCCTTGGAAATATCCTCGAATAATGGCCATTGCAGGAACAATGATGAGAGCGACACTAACCATTCGAATGACGAGCGTTGTATCGCCTACAGTATAAATACTTTTCTTATCACCTAGCGATAAAAATATCTCTGCTAAAATCGGCGCAGCCGAAAACAATAATAAAAAGCCAACAAAGCCAGTAACAAGCATAAAAATAATACCCGATCGAAACAAACGGTGCGCTGTCTCGTAATCACCTAACGTATGGTACTTAGATACGAACTTCGACATCGCGAGCGGCACACCTAGTGTTGCTAAGCTCAATAACACTTGATACGGTTGATATCCTTCCGAATACAAACCCATTCCATCTGTTGATACCATTGCCGTTAACGGTACCACATAAAGGAAACCAATGATTTTTGAAATGAGTGTCGCTGCGGTTAATATTTTTGTTTTTTGTATTAAGTTGGAATCCGTCATTATGTTCTCCATCCTTTTCCAGAATACAGGAGTAGTCGCTAGACATCAATACCAAGAGAATTCAAACGTGCGTTGCGATCCTCTGGAACACTATCTTAGCACAATTCGACAGTAATTACTGCTTTCAATCTCTTTTTACATCCAATTTTTCAAGTCACTGCAGGCCATTCCCTATTTATAATCCCTTTTACTCCCAAAAATATAGGCTAAATGTACCATTGCTCATTTTAAAACTTACAAATAAAATTAAAATAGCCTATGTATACCCAAAAACAAATCTACACGAAAAGGAGGAGAGGAATATGCTCGAATTATGGGAAACGTTGCAAAGTTTCACCATGGAAATGGCAAACAAATTAAATCATCTCTTATGGGAAGGTCCCATCGTTTACATCTTACTTGCCGTTGGACTCATCTTTACGCTACTCACTCGCTTTGTACAAATAAGACATATTAAAGAAATGTTCAAATTAATGTTTAGTGGGAAAAGTTCTGATGCAGGAATTTCCTCTTTCCAAGCATTATCGATGTCACTGTCCATTCGCGTTGGAACCGGGAATATTGCCGGGGTCGCCACCGCGATCTTTTATGGTGGTCCTGGCGCCGTCTTTTGGATGTGGACAATTGCCCTGTTAGGGGCCTCCAGTGCTTTTATTGAATCCACATTGGGACAAATTTATAAAACAAAGTTAGGTGGAGAATACCGGGGTGGACCTGCCTACTACATTGAAAAAGGACTTGGCATTAAATGGTTTGCAGTGTTGTTTGCCATTGCCGCGCTACTCGCAATGGCTCTGTTTATGCCTGGTGCACAATCGAACGCCATTGGTGCTGCAATGAAACATGCATTTTCGATCCCGGCGTGGGCAACGGGACTCTTTATTATTGCATGTCTCGCCCTCATTATTTTCGGCGGGGTCAAACGTATTGCTGCTTTTTCTTCTTATGTTGTCCCGTTTATGGCACTCGGCTACATGCTTATGGCAGGTGTCATTATCGCTTTAAATATTACTGCGGTTCCAGAGACGTTTATGCTCATTATACGCAGTGCTTTTGGCGTTGACTCTGTTTTCGGTGGCATGTTCGGTAGCGCCATCGCATGGGGTGTCAAACGTGGTGTTTATTCAAACGAAGCCGGACAAGGATCAGGCGCACATACCGCTGCGGCAGCTGAAGTGTCACACCCCGTAAAACAAGGTCTCGTGCAGTCTGCTTCTGTGTACATTGATACATTGCTCGTTTGCTCAGCCACGGCATTTATGATTTTATTTACTGGAATGTTCAATACACAAGCGCCCAATGAAGAGATGCTCGTGCACAACCTCCCTGAAGTAGCTGAACCAGGCGTAGAGTATACACAAGCCGCAATTAACAGTTCATTCTCAGGTTTTGGTACATCTTTTGTCGCGATTGCTTTGCTTTTCTTTGCCTTTACGACCATTATGGCCTACTATTACATCGCAGAGACAAACGTTGCGTACTTATTCCGTAATAAAAAAGTGACTTGGGTCATGTTTATTACGAAACTCATTCTTCTAGCTGCTGTCTATTTCGGTACAACGAATGAGTCAAAAAATGCGTGGCTCTTTGGTGACATCGGGCTCGGTATTATGGTTTGGTTGAACATCATTGCCATTGTGTTCCTCGCCCGTCCTGCACTGAAAGCATTGCGCGATTATGATTCACAGAGGAAGCAAGGGCTTGATCCAACTTTTGACCCAAAGAAACTTGGCATTAAAAACGCCGACTTCTGGGAAGAAAAAAACAAGGAAAACTACCATGCGACTGGGACCACAGATAAGAAATAAATAATAAAAAGTACGCCCGCGGGCGTACTTTTTATTATTTCAACTCTAACCCCACCACACACTCCACCTGCGCCATTCTTGGTCGCTTTTTTTCACGGAAGGAAGACAGCACACGCCCCAAGGTATCCCTGAATCAAGCACTTTTTAAAGTGTCCAGTATTTAGGATATAGTTCAGTGAAAAGGCGGTCCATTTTATTGTTATCGGTACTGGTAACGGGTGAGAAGCCTAAGGTGTACGCTTTCTCGTCTTTCTACTCGCTATCATGAAAATCACTGTTACAACAAGGACTACCTTAGCCAACCTAATTATATGTGTATTTCCCACACCAAAGATAATATACGCTAGTACTATCATCAAAGTAATTACTATTAATGCATATCCTACCATACGCATACAAATCACCCATTCTATTTTAACTTAAGAATCTCCATCCTTCTTAAAATACAGGACCAGCAAGAAGACCCCAACGATAATCAAGGATATAGAAATGATGTTTCCAATTAAACTGTCCTCATAGAGAGGAAGAAAAATCTTTAAAAGCCAGTGCGAAGCAAACATTAAAAACAATATTAATGGGATAGTTTTTTTGTTCATTTTCTTTTACACCTTTCTACTGTCATGGAGAATACAAACGTTATATCTAACTATATCGTGCAAAATAAGCGCTGCCAACCCATAATACAAAAAATAGCCAGCATCGATTAAGGCACTGGCTGTGGCAGTCGCAATCGCCTTTACTTTTTTTGCCGTGATGTCTACAGAACCAAAATGACAAACATAGGCAGGGTGATCCATTGTCATACGAAAAACCAAGTATATCCCCTTAAAGATTCTTCCTTTTTTCTTTTCTTTTTACCCACATTAAAATCAATGTTATCCAAAAGATAGCGCTAGACAATCTTACTAAATGTCTATTCCCGACATCAAAGAAAATATATGTTAGCATCACAATCGAAACGACTACGATCACTAAATAGGCTACAATGCGCATGATAATTCACCCATTCTATTAAATTTAGAGAAGTAAAGTCACAATTGTTCCCGAAATAATATCTGCAGTCCAACCAGTAATTCCTACTTTCTTTAGATGATTCTAACCCAAGGCAAATTGGAAGTTGTAGAGAGATTATTTATATTTCCTACGCAGTAGCGATGCTAAAATCAACTCAGAATAGCCACCATTCTATTTTGCTATGAAAGTATTCATGTTTTAGTTTTTGTATAAGACAGCTATATCATGTATTTTACGTTTCATTTCTGCACGAATGTGTAACGGCTCTAAACACTCGCATTTATTTCCAAAGCTAAGAAGAATATCAAAATAGTAATCGTTCTCTATAAAGGGGAAATCAACAATGTAATGCTCATCGCCATCTGGAGCAAATTGTTCATAAGCACAATAATCAAGTACTCTATCCATCACAGATTTATGAACACGGATTTTAATTTTTGTTTGTATTGTTTCTAAAAAATCCGGAAATTCTAAAATGGGTTTCTCATAATCTCGTGGTATAAAAGTTTCTACTTGCATTTGTAAATTTGATATACGAGATAGTTTAAATAAGCGATAATCACTTCTCATATAGCAGTAACCTTGTAAGTACCAATGACTATTTTTCAATACAAGCTGATACGGCTCGACTATTCGTGCAGTTTTATTTCCATGGTGAGCAGAATATTGAAACGAAAGTAGCCTACTTTCCTGTAAGGCTGTTTTGATAATTTCCAAGTACGGTTGTATGTTACTGTTACCCATCCACGGTCTTAAATCTATATAGATTTGATTGGCTTTTATTTCAATATCTTTTGTTTTTTCGGCGGGGATAAAGCTCTTGACTTTTGCAAGGGCATTTACCAGTTCATCACCTCGTACCGTGTTTGAAAGGCTGGAAAGCCCCATCAAGATAGCAGAAAGATCAGCAGTCGAAAAAACCTTTTTATCAAGCTTATAATTTCGCATAATTTCAAAGCCGCCACCTACTCCCGATGTGGAGTGGACAGGAATTCCCGACATATTTATTGTATCTATGTCACGATAGATTGTGCGAGGTGAAACTTCAAACATATCCGCTAACTCCTGTGCGCCAATCCGATCTTTGTCAAGGAGTATCATAATCATGCTAACAAGCCTGTCTATTTTCATCTGACATCCTCCTGTTTATAATTGTTGCCATACTGTTGTCAATAATTATATGATACAATAAAAAAGCGAACAAATCAATAAAACAATAAAAATGGAGGTAATTTATGTTTACAATCTATGTTTATATTCTTGACACTTTAGCCGACTGGGAAACGGGATATGTTACTGCTGAGCTGCATTCGAGCAGATTTTTTAAGAAGGATGCGGAGAAAGTATCGCTCAAAACGGTAAGCAACTCTAACGATCCGATTAAGACAATGGGCGGAATGACAATCGTGCCGGATTGTCAAATTGAGGATATTATTGTGAGTGAAACAAGCGTGTTAATTTTACCGGGTGCAAATACGTGGAGCGACCCAAAGCATGGCGCGATTATCGAAAAGGCAAAAGAATTGCTTTCTTCCGGCGGTACGGTGTGTGCAATCTGTGGTGCTACTGTTGCACTTGCCAATATTGGGGTGTTAGATAATCGTCCGCACACCAGTAATGGAGCGGGATTCCTTGAAATGGTTTCTCCCAATTATAAAGGACAAAGTTTTTATATAGACAAGCCATCTGTGACGGATCACAACCTTATTACTGCAAGTTCTACCGGAGGCTTATTATGGGCAAAGCAAATCATTGAACATTTAGGCGTGTTTCAATCAGACACATTGGAAGCTTGGTATAACTATTTTAGTACCGGTAAGCCTGAACATTTCTTTGCCCTAATGCAGACTTTACCGTCTGTCGACCAAAACTGATACACCTTTGTCTTAATTTAGACCCGATGTCGTTTATTGAAGTAATTAATAAACGGCATGGGTCTTGTTATTCATATACAGGATATGAGCATAATCAAAAGTATAACAAATTCAACCTTATTGTTCATTTTACAACTTGATAATACCGCCCTTTAGAGTTAATATGTGATACTACCTAAGGAGGTATTATCATGAATAACAGAAGACCTATATTGCATATATCAATTTATTATCAAGGCAATTCACAAATCCAAAATGCACTTCTCAAAAAAATATCAGCATATTCTAAGCGACTAGTTGAGGACCCTTGCAACCCTCTTGTGGATATAAGAATTGATACCTTAGACACGCAAGAAGAAAAACAAGTTCTTCTGGAATTATCATACCACAGTGTACTGACTAACATCTTTGTAAAACCATTAAAAAGTACAGATCAATTTCACCATGTCATCATCACACTAGCCGAATTAACTATACAACGCTTGTATGAAAAAAATCCAAATACCGGAACAGAGAATTGGTTGCTGATATCACTTACCCCATTAAAGGAAAGTGATAGCTCCTATAACATTCAATGGTGCACAGGCTATAATTGTTGTCAGGCTAATCATCATTGGGATTCATTTCAGCAATGTTGATTAGCCTATTTCTACAACATTTCTATCAACCCAACCTACCTGTTTTAATCCTGTCAACTCAACCCTGTGGCATTTTGACCGTGGATATGTTTGGTTTTAGGCAATTCTACGGGATTTATGAATTTCTTATTTTTATTGGGAATCTCGGAAATCCCTTTATATCAAGCACTTTTACACTCTTATTTTTCTACCCTTGACATCAATACAACCGTCTCAACATGCGCCGTCCACGGAAACATATCGACAGGCTGAATCGACGTCACTTCATAATGCCCCCGCGCAGTAAGTTTCGCCACATCTTTTGCTAATGTCGATGGGTTACACGATACATATACAAATCGCTCCGGTTTCACTTGCAACACCGCTTTTAACAATTTCTCATCACAACCTGTCCGCGGCGGGTCAACAACAATGACGTCCGGTCGAAATCCTTCTTTTACCCAACGCGGCAACCACGTCTCTGCTGTCCCGACCTCATAGCGGGCATTGATATGCATCTGCGCCGCTTTTTTCCGTGCATCTACAATCGCCGCTTTTGTCACATCCATCCCGCGTACTTCAGCTGCGTCACTTGCCAACCACTGCCCAATCGTGCCGACACCACAATACGCGTCAACGATTTTTTCTTCGCCTGTTAAGCGCGCGCACTTTTTCGCCGCATTATATAAATGGACTGTCTGCACTGGATTCAGTTGGAAAAAAGCTTGTGCCGATAGAGAAAAAGCATGCTCACCGAGTCTCTCCTCAATCGTTTTTTCTCCTTCTAAGTGAATCATCTCCTCACCAAAAATAAGTGACGTTCGTTTATGATTCACATTTTGTACGAGTGAAGTCACTTCCGGTAATCGTCGCCTTACTTCTTCGATGAACGCTGTTTTTTTCGAAAATGCCTCCCGTGTCGTCACGAGCACAAGTTGCACTTGTCCCGTTTCAAATCCAATTCGCGTCACAATCGTGCGCACATCCCCGCGATGCTTTTTTTCATCGTACGTGGGAATCTTTAATGTCGTTAAAATGTCTTTTACTACTTGGGTGACCTCGTTTAGTGTGCGGTGTTGCACCATGCAAGCAGACAAATCAACCAACTGGTGACTATTTTCCTTATATAATCCAGCAACAACCTTCCCTTTTTCTGTTCGTGCTTGCAGTTGACTTTTATTCCGGTAATACCACGGATCTTCCATCCCGATTGTGTCGTGAAGGGGCAACGTACGGGCATCCATCTTGGTGTACCGTGCAAACGCTTGTCTGACAATCTCTTTCTTCGCTCTAAGCGAAGCCGCATATGTCATATGTTGCAGTTGGCAGCCCCCGCACTTTTCATAAATCGGGCACGGCGGCTTGACGCGCTCACGTGAATGTTTGCGGATCTTTTCTACCTTTGCCTCGAAAAACTTCTCATGCGCTTTCGTTATTTCACAAATAATGTCTTCTCCTGGTAATGCCCCTTTTACAAATACAACATGACGCTTATAATAGCCCATTCCTTCCCCATTAATGCCCAATCGTTTCACTTTAAGCGGGATCGTCTGTCCTTTTTCCGGTCTCATGTTCTTTCCATTCATCTCATAAACCCCCGTACATCCAATTCATCCCTCTATTATAACAAACCGGGCTCATTTCCTAAACTTGCTAATCCGGAACAAGAAAGAGTTCTGTTAAAATGAAAAGGGAAACAACACATTGGGAGGGAACAATCTTGTCAATCGCTACTGATATCGCATCATTAAAAATTATGGCTGATGTCTTTCAAACAGAGGACACGACAGCGATCTTTACAAAAACCGCACACAGTTTAGTTCAAACCGTTCCGTATATTGATTGGACAGGCATTTACATATGCGAAGGGACCGAAACAAAACTTGTGGCCGCATCTTCTTTTCAACATGATTTGCAAGAATCACATACGAATGAATTGATATGTCCAATTCATAATCGTGACGATCAAAAGATTGGCCTCATGATCGTTCGCACAAAACAAGTAGACGCGTTTGATCCAACCGATAGGACGACATTAGAAACCATTGCAGCAGCCATCGGTCATGATGTCACACTCTCTTCTTTATGACTGCTTCCACTATGAGCATGTGCAAAAGCAGCGTGGTTTCATCCGCGCTGCTTTTACTCTTTTATGGCATTACGTGCGAAAATGACAAATCATCTAAGCTCCTGAACGTGTAGCCAAGCTTGTGGCATTCATCAATGATGCGCGGCAGTGCCTCCGCATTGTCAGAAGAAACGGCGTGCACAAGCATAATGGCCCCTGGGTGAATACGTTTCATTACTTGTTCATAAGCATAATCGCCACCCTTTTGCCGGTCTGGATCCCAATCTTTATACGCGAGTGACCAAAAGACATTTGTATAGCCAAGTTCTTTTGTTTTCATCAATGTTCGCTCACTAAATTCTCCTCGTGGTGGGCGTAAATAACGCATCTCCTGCTCACCTGTCAGTTTTGTAAACAATTCTTTCACACCTTCTAACTCAGCGGCAAGCCGTTCATCGCTCACTGCTGGCAAACTTGGGTGATGAAAAGAGTGATTTCCAACAATATGACCTTCTTCTACCATCCGCTTCACCAAATCAGATGCCGACTTTAAATAGTGACCGGTCACGAAAAATGCTCCTGGCACTTCTTTCTCCTTTAATGTATCGAGGATGCTTTCTGTATAGCCATTCTCATAGCCATTATCAAATGTTAAGTACAAAACTTTTTCATTTGTATCGCCAATATAGTATCCATCTGCTTGTGTCAGCATTTGCTCATACATTTCCTCAGTCGTTGCTGGTGTATGTTGTGGCGCCGGCTTATAACTCCAGTTATATGTCTGATTATGATACGCGTTCACTGTTTGTACATGTAGAAACATCATGATGATACATAAAAAAGCAACAACATTCCTGTATCGCCTCATCTTTCTTCCTCCCATCAAATGATATATCGATCTTTCAAGCGTTGGACTTGCATGTTTCTCTCGACTATGGTTTGATTAGCATGACACTTTTCACACGTTATTATACTGGAGGCTACATCATGGTTATTTGGTCGAATATTTTTCGCGGTGCTGCGATGGGGATCACTGAGATTATGCCTGGCATTAGCGGAAGTACCATTGCAATGTTAATGGGCATATACGAACGTTTACTACAATCTTTAAGCGACTTAACAAAAGGAAATTGGCAGCGTGCGTTTGGATTTCTAGTCCCGCTTGGGATCGGGATGGTTTGTGCTTTGCTATTGTTCAGTCACTTGATTAAGTATTTATTGAAACATCACGAAGCACCGTTATTTTATCTCTTTGTTGGACTAATTATCGGCATTTTGCCGTTTTTATGGCGGTCTGGTCGCACCCATTCAAAAAAATCATTCCGACTCACTCACCTCATACTTATGGTCGTCTCTTTCGCACTCGTGGCACTGATGCGCTTCGTTAGTGAACCGACGACAACTGTCATCACCAACCTAGATACCGGCACCTACTTATTTTTATTTGCTTCTGGCTGGATTGCAAGTACTGCGCTTGTCCTTCCAGGCGTGAGTGGCTCATTAATGCTCATGGTGCTCGGTGTATACCATACAGCCATTTCCTCACTAACAACATTCAATGTGCCTGTCATTACTGCCATTGGTCTTGGCGTTTGTGCTGGCATTCTTATTACAAGCCGGGTGATCCGCTTCTTTTTTGACACATACACACAAGCAACATATGCTGTCATGTTTGGTCTCGTAGCTGGTTCAATTATCGTGATTTTCCCTATTGGCATGCCGCATTCATTTTTATATGGCCTCATTTGTGTCTTGGCGCTCTTTGCTGGATTTATGACCGCTATCACATTTGGGAAAGCAGAACGTGCAATATAAATAGCAGAGAAAGGTCTGGCACAAAAGGCCGACCTTTCAAACGACAATTCTAATTTAATAAAATAAATTGTTAATTATTCCAGAAAATGATTGACTTTCTCTGTCTTTTTGCATATGATAGAAAGGAATAAATGTGAAAGGGGTGGTTCGATGGTGGAGAGTACAATGTAATGAAAATGGTACGAGATGCATTGAACCACCCCTTTACTGACTAAAAGTCACTCACTCTTAGTTGTATGTGTGGGTGTGTTCTGTCTCGATTTGTACGTTTAACTGCAAAAATCTTTGAGACACTCGCAAGTCAAACTGACAATTGTCATTTGACTTAAACACACAGGAGGTGACTCCCTCATTCTTCGAGGGGACTATTTGGAAATTCAACAAATGCTTAGTTTAATGGGCGTAGCCGTTTTAATTTTGCTCACTGCTTTTTTTGTCGCATCTGAATTTGCGATTGTAAAAATCAGGAGTACACAACTTGAACCACATATTGACACTGGGAAAAAATCAGCTATTTTCGCAAAAAAGGTTGTTAGTCATCTGGATGAATATTTATCCGCATGTCAGCTCGGAATTACAATTACAGCACTTGGAATCGGTCGTCTAGCCGAACCAACATTTGAACATATGCTTCATCCACTTTTTGCTGGGTTTGTTCCGCCTACGCTTGTGACGACACTTGCTATTTTTGTGTCATTCACCTTCGCTACATTTTTGCACGTAGTCATTGGTGAGCTTGCTCCTAAAACAATTGCAATTCAACGAGCAGAACAAGTAACCTTACTCATTGCACGTCCCCTTATTTGGTTTTATCGGCTTCTTTACCCCTTTATATGGGTTTTAAACGGCTCAGCTCGCGTACTAATTCGACTCCTCGGTTTTAAGCCGATGTCAGAGCATGAGCAAGCTCATTCTGAAGAAGAGCTTCGTTTAATTATTTCTGATAGCTACAAAGGTGGCGAAATTAACCAAGCAGAGTTTAAATACGTCAGCAAAATTTTTGAGTTTGACAATCGCATTGCAAAAGAAATCATGGTACCACGTACTGAAATTTGCGCGCTTTCCATTGAAGATCCTTTTGATGTCAATTTAGATATTATCAGGATGGAGAAATATACGCGATATCCGATTGTCAATGGAGACAAAGACCATATTCTTGGGATTGTTAACGTTCGCGAAGTATTGATGGATATGGTCTCTCCCCATGCTGAAGGAAAACCGGAGATTAAGCTCGATGACTACATTCGCCCTGTCATTTCTGTCATCGAATCCATTCCGATTAATGATCTACTCATTGAAATGCAAAAACAACAAACACACATGGCCATTTTATTTGATGAATATGGTGGCACTGCAGGCCTCATTACTGTTGAAGACATTATTGAAGAAATTGTTGGCGACATTCGTGACGAGTTTGACGTTGAAGAGGATCCATTAATTAAAAAATTGGCAGACCATCATTATATCATTGACGGGAAAACATTGATTACAGACGTGAACGACTTGCTTCACATTTCCATTGACGAAGATGATGCCGATACCATTGGCGGTTGGATGCTTACTGAGAAATACGACATTGTCGTTGACGAGTGTATTTCCTTTGATGGCTTTGATTTCATCGTTAAAATGTTTGACGGGAATCAGATCAAGCAAATTGAAGTATTGCCTACAAAGAAAAACATTCCTTCACACAAAAACAAACCATAACGAAAGCAACTTGAGGTGAACGGTGGAAGAGCCCATCCGTTCACCTCATTTTACTTTCCTTCATACGCTTTTATTTTTTGTTTGAATACGCTAAGATAAAGTTTGAATGTAAAGGAGAGAAAAACATGATTGATATGTATACGACACAGACAAATGATGATCCATGGGAAGCTTATCGAGATATAGAGTCTTTTGGAAAACTGACACTATCAAACATTGAAATCACCACGACAACATTATGTAATATGCGTTGTGAGCATTGTGCTGTTGGTTATACATTATCACCAAAAGATCCCGACCCTTTGCCGCTTAGCTTGCTCATTCGCCGCCTTGACGAAATTCCCCATTTACGCGCATTTAGTATTACAGGTGGAGAACCGATGATGTCGCTCAAATCAGTAAAGAACTACGTTGAACCGTTATTGCGATACGCACACGAACGTGGGGCAAAGACACAAATCAATTCTAATTTGACCATGCCACTTGAACGGTATACACGCATTCTTCCTTATTTGGATGTCCTCCATATTTCTCATAATTACGGAAGCAGCGATGACTTTGTTGAAATAGGTTTTGCAAACGCAAAACATCAACCATCTACCGCGCAGCGCAAGGCTTTATTTCACCGTATGGTTGAAAATGCACAAGCACTTTCTGCGGAAGGTGTATTCATTTCTGCTGAAACAATGTTAAATAAACGAACCCTCCCATATCTTGAACGTATTCATGAACAAATCATTCACATGGGCTGTAAACGTCATGAAATTCATCCAATGTATCCAAGTGACTTTGCAAGCAGTTTGGAAGTCGCAAGCTTACATGACATTCGTGCCGGTATCCATCGTTTACTTGATTGTCGCAACAAAAACATATGGATGTTATTTGGTACACTGCCTTTTTATCCATGCAGCGAAAACCCTGATGATTTGGCGCTTCAAGAAAGGTTGTACAGTGAAACACTTGTGACCGTACGCAATGACCCAGATGGACGCTCACGTTTAAATGTCAACCTATTTAGTGGTGACATCATCGTTACAGACTTTGGTGACGTTCCTGAACTCGGGAATATTCAACATACAAGCTTTTTAAATGCTTTTCAGCGCTGGCAATCATCTAAGTTGCAGCAATCCATTTCTTGTCACTGTCCGACAGTGAAGTGTCTTGGACCAAACTTATTAGTGAAAGACGCCTACTATAAAGATGTTGATTTTCTCAAACGAACATCTCAGTTAAACATAAAATGATGCCAAAATAAGGCATCATTTTATGTTTAACGTAAGTTGGTTGAAGCAATAAATGTAAAAGATAAATGATCTTGAACAGGTATCCACGCACCAATTCCTTGATCGGTAATGTTTTTTACTTCTAAAATCGGTTTGCCACCACGTAATGTAAAATAGACTTCTCCGTAAGTGACATTGCCCTTCTCATGAACAGCTGGCACATATCCATACAAATAGCCCGCTTGTTGAGGAGGTACATTGTACGTTTGACTTTTACGCGTTCCTTGACCAATGACTGTATCAAACGCAAGCGGCAAATTTGTTTTTTCTGCTGCATAAATCATCATCATCTTTTCAACAGCTTCAGCGTTGGGGATTTTCGCTGTCAATCCACCTGAAATTTTCTTCTGCTGTTCTTGATAATACGACATCTTCCGCGGTGCGTTTCCACCACGATTATCAATAAAATTGGTGTTTACTTTTTGGTATTCCCAATTTACTTCTGTTCCCTCTGACTCATAAGATAACGGCCAAGCTCCCAAATAAATGGATAATTTTGTCGCAAAACCAAGGCGAGCAAACTGTACAGTCGATTCATTCATAAGTCGGATTAAATCAGGATTTTCTATCTCTTCTTCTGTAGAATCGAGTAACTTCTGAGCTAATTCACTCGGTTGTAAATAAGGCAAGTCTTGCGTAGCATTTTTATATGTGTTTTCTTTTGAAATAGATAACACAGATTGGGGCACAGCAAATGAGCTTTCTTTTGTTTTATCGTCTACGCCTTCTGCAAACGACTGTGGCAACCAAAAAGATTGGAGCAGTATACAAATTAAGATCATCCACGTCATTCGTTTCATCATGCTTCCTCCTCATGTTCTTCATTGAAATAGTGTAACCGTAGTGTTTGACTTTTTTTTCATTTTATCCGTGAAATCATACTCCCACAAAATGCCAAAAAGAAGAGGCAGCAACGAAAACGTTGCTACCTCTCTACCTAATGACATATACTTCTGCTTCTGGGATAAAATCGATTGTTGTCTTTTGGAAACACCTCATTTCAATCATGTTCATCGGACACGGTTGAATGATTCGTTCCTTTGCTCAACGCAACCACCTCATTCTTTAAAAGAAAAAAGTGTAAGACAAACAACATCTTGCCCACACGCCTTGCAATGTCAATAATGTCAATTAGGAAGGACTGCAGCGTATGCCGCCGTCCTTATATCGTAATATTTCCGACTTTCTTTTTTCTATACATCTGTCGGCTCTTTTATCTCTCCTAGCGCTTCTTTCGCCACGTGTAACGCTTCTTTCGAGGACGTGCGTAAATGGCTAACTGCTTCCACAACGGTTGTCACATCAGTGACGATCTCTTGTCCCAAACCCCGCATCTCTTGAAGCGCTTCTTTTGTTTCTTCGATAATATGTGCACGATTGTCCTTCATAAAAGTCACTGCTTCACTCACTTTTTGTTTCGCTTGCCGCATGCCTTTACATGCATTTGTACGCCATTCTTTTTTTGTTAAAATTGACCCAATAACGACAGCTGTTGCTACCACAAACACAACACGTTTTTTCGTCATATCTTCTCCCTCCTTACCACGCTCCTTTATTGTAAAACATTTTACTTGTTTGTGCAGCTTTCACAATTGTATACACCTAATAAATATTCGTCTGTTGTTGACTGAGAAAACTGCATCCCTTGATTTCTCTTTATTTGTGCGATCTCTTCTGCTAATTGAGCAATTTGTTGTTCAAGTATACTTAAACGATGTTCACTCATTTGACTTTCCTCCTCTCAACCTTTCGTGCTCCTATATTTCAACAAAACTTCTGCTTTCATTCACTAAGAAATCAATTTATAAAATGTTTGTAACAAAATTGCTGTTGTAATCTAAGTAGGCCATGGTATAATTTATGTTAAGAAATATTCTAAATAAAGGTGGAAATTATGCGAAAAAGACATTTGATTCGTTTCGAAGAGTTGGTTGATCAAAATCGTCGTGATTTATTGAACGACGAAGAGGCGCTCACACAAATTGACGACAAATTATACGAGCGTGCGCAGAAGAAAGATCGTTTAGAGAAAAAACGAAAACGGTTCCAGTAAGTTCAAACCGTTTCTTTCATACATCATGGCACATAACCTTATCATGATCATTTTGGAACGTTTTGTTCGAAAAGACTAAATAGGCATGATCCTTATGCTCTTCGGATCATGCCGTTTTTATATTTATAGCGACAAAAACTTCTCCACATCCACCAACACAACATCGAGGGCCTCTTGCCAAAACTGAGGCGTTGTTAAATCAACACCTAAATGCTTCATTGCCAAATCTTCCATCGTCATACTGCCGCTATCTTCGAGCAGTGCAATATATTGATCTTCAAATGATGCCCCCGACTTTAACGCCTGCGCGTAAACGCCAAGACTAAATAAATATCCAAATGTGTATGGGAAGTTGTAAAATGGCGCTGACGTAATATGAAAATGCTCGACAGAAGCCCATAAATACGGGTCGTACGTCGCAAGCCGATCGCCATACGCCTCTTGCTGTGCTGCAACCATCAATTCATTTAAGCGCTCCTGTGACACCATCCCGTTTTTACGCTCCTCATAAAAACGTGTCTCAAACAAGAAGGTCGCATGGACGTGCTTGAGATAAACGAGCGCACGAGCAAGCTTATTCTCGATCATCATTTTCTTCGCATGATTATCTTCTGCTTCTTCGACAAGCGCATCCGCAACCATCATCTCGGCCAACGTCGATGCCGTTTCCGCAATGCTTAATGGGTATTCTCGCGTCATAGCATATGGTTCATTTTTTAAACACCAGCTATGGTACGCATGGCCAAGTTCATGCGCCAGAAAGGCCACACCTGTCATTGATCCCTCATACGTCATGAAAATACGTGATTCGCCTAATAAAGGAAAGCCCGTACAAAACCCACCAGGGCGTTTGCCAGTACGATTTTCGGCCTCTACCCAACCGTCACGGAGTGCCATCTCAGCGAAATCGGCCATCTTCGGACTGAACTTACGGAAATGCCGAATGATCAAGTCACATGCCTCGTTATAGGAAACTTCATTGTCTCCTTTATTTTTTGATGGTAAAGGCGCGTGAACGTCATGAAAATGAAGCTTCTCAACGCCAAGTAATGTCGCTTTTGCATCCATATAACGGTAAAATCGCGACTGATTTTTTGTAATTGTCTCCCACATCGTCTGTAATGTTTTTCCTTGCATCCGATTTAGCGCAAGTGGCTCCTGCAACACATCGGACCAACCTCGTGCCTCATATAAATTTAAACGAAAGCCTGCTAAACGATTTAATGTTTGCGCAAATAACGGCGCTTCTTGTCCCCATGCCTTTTCATACGCTTTAAACGCGCGCAATCGCACTGTCCGGTCTGGCCCGTCAAGCTTTCTTAATAATTGCTCTGCTGATAGCATGTTTGTCTTGCTGTCTTCTTCAAAGGGGATTTCCATTCGGCTGATGGCTTCATCATATACAGATTGCCACGCATGATAACCGTCTTTTGCTAAACGTTTGACTAAGCTCTCTCTCTCTAAATCCATTTCGTCCTTCGCTTGCTGCCGCATCTCAGAAAGGACAAAAGCAAGTGGTTTTAATGCCTCTTCTTCTAACAAAACCGCAAATTCATTGTCCTTTAGCTCTCTTAAACGGGTCGACAATCGCAGACGTAAGATATCATACTTCACACTTTGTGCTTGTAAACGTTCCTCTAACAACAATGCTTGCTCATCGTTGACATCTTGTGAAACCAAGCATTCTACAAATGAGTCCGCATGATCTAAACGATCACTCAACATATTAAGCGCAAGCGTCCATTCAGCAATCGTTACATCACATATCGAACGGTCCAACCATGTTTGCAACAATTCTTCTGTCTCCTGCAAAAAGACTGAAAATGTTTTTGAATGACTTCCTCCTTCAAAAAATGAATCTAAGTCCCACTTCATTCGATAACTTGTCATGTTCGTATCCGTCATGCGCTCCCCTTCTTTCTCTCTTTGAAAATAAATTGATTCTTATCGTAGCACGCCATTTTTTACTTGTCCATTTATATTCTAAAAAAATTGTTAAAAAGAACAACAGCATGACCCTCGCGCAGGATCATGCCATTTTTGTTCGTATTAAAGCGCTAAAAACTTGTCCACATCAGCCAACACAACATCGAGGGCCTCTTGCCAAAACTGAGGCGTTGTTAAATCAACACCTAGATGCTTCATTGCCAAATCTTCCATCGTCATACTGCCGCTATCTTCGAGCAGTGCAATATATTGATCTTCAAATGATGCCCCCGACTTTAACGCCTGCGCGTAAACACCAAGGCTAAATAAATATCCGAATGTGTACGGAAAGTTGTAAAATGGCCGCATCGTAATATGAAAGTGTAGTTTCGACGCCCAGAAATACGGATCATATTCCGACAATTGGTCGCCATATGCTTCTTTCTGTGCTGCAACCATCATTTCATTTAAGCGTTCCTGTGACACCATGCCGTTTTTACGTTCTTCATAAAAGCGCATTTCAAACAGAAAGCGCGCATGGATATTCATAAAAAATGATAACGAACGAGAAAGGTGATTTTCAACTAACATTTTCTTCGTCGCTTCGTCCTCTGTCTCTGCCAATAGCGCATCCGCAACAATGATCTCTGCAAAAGTTGACGCCATCTCGGCAATACTCATTGGGTACTCTTTCGCTAATTGAACGGGTTTATTTTTTAAACACCAGCTATGGTATGCATGACCAAGCTCATGCGCCAATGTCGCTACATTTGCCATCGACCCATCGTACGTCATAAAGATACGCGATTCTCCAGACAACAAAAAGGTCGTACAAAAACCACCAGGACGTTTTCCGGCCCGATTTTCAGCCTCTATCCACCCATCGCGGAGCGCCATCTCAGCAAAATCAGCCATCTTCGGACTGAACTTACGGAAATGCCGAATGATGAGATCACACGCGTCATCATATGGTATATCGCTTTGTTCTTTATTTTCCACTGGTAAAGGAGCATGAACATCACGAAAGCTCAGCTTCTCAACACCAAGTAACTTCGCTTTTTCATCCATGTATCTGTAAAAACGCGACTTATTTTTTGTGATTGTCTCCCACATCGTCTGTAATGTTTTTTCTTGCATACGATTAAGGGCGTGTGGTTCTTTCAACACATCATCCCAACCGCGCGCCTCATACAAACTTAAGCGGAAACCAGCTAAACGATTTAATGTTTGGGCAAATAGTGGTGCTTCTTTGCTCCATGCTTTTTGATATGCTAAAGAAGCACGCTCGCGCACTGCCGTGTTTGGACTATCCAGACGATTAGACAGCTGTCCTGCCGACAATATTTTTGTCTCGCCATCTTCTTCAAACGGGATTTCCATCCGACCGACTGCTTCATTATATACAGACTGCCAAGCATGATAGCCATCTTTCGCGAGGCTTGCTGCCAAGTGCTCGCGTGCTGGATCCATTTCATCCTTCGCGTGCTGGCGCAACTCAGAAAGCGAAAAAGCAAATGGTTTTAATGCTTCTTCCGTGAGTAATGTCGCAAACGCATCATCTTCTAGTTCTCTTAAACGTGCTGCCAAACGCAAGCGCAATGACTCAAATTTCACACCTTGTGTTTGCAACTTTTCTTCTAACAACAAGGCCTGATTGTCGTTCACGTCCTGTGCAATTAAACACGACACAAACGAAAACATCTCATTGATCCGTCCAAACAGCATGTCAACGGCGTGTGTTAACTCGGAAATGGTTACATCAGTTTCAGGACGATCTAACCATGTTTGAAACAACGTATCTGTCTCCTGTAAAAATGCAGCCAATTCCTCTGACTGACTTCCTCCTTTAAATAAAGAGTCTAAATCCCATTTCATTGGATAACTCATCTCTCTCGCCCACTTTCTCTCTCTATTTCGTTATACGAATGACTTCTATCCTACCATAAAATTTCTATTGTAAGCCATAATGAGCACTACTGATCATCACGACCAATGTCACAACACCAGCGATGACCCAATACTTTTCTTCGCTTGTCCACTTTTTTAACAATGCGTTCGCCCCCTCTTCGTCACATCCTATGAGGGGGCGAACAACATTATGACGTTTATTTCATCAATCTCCGAATGACTTTTTCTCCCAGCTTACCTGTTTGATAACGGAACGGAATATCGACTGTTGTTGACTGTTTCAGTAAACTTTTTTGATGCGAGAACGTGCGGAAACTCTCATCACCATGATAGGCACCAATGCCACTAGGCCCTTTCCCTCCAAACGGTAAATGGACATTTGCTACATGCATCAACGTGTCATTAATACAGCCACCGCCAAATGAGACTTGCGCGGTAAACAGCTCTTGTATCGCTACATCTTCTGCAAATACATAGAGTGCGAGTGGATTAGGCAGCGCGTGCAAGCGCGCAAGCACGTGATCCTCATTGTCATAAGGGATGACTGGCAAAATCGGACCAAAAATCTCTTCTTGCATCACCGCAGATTCCCATGACACATCCGTTAAAATGGTCGGGGCAATCATACGCGTTGACATATCGTGTTGTCCGCCAAGCGCGATCGTTCCATCATCAAAATACGCACACAACCGCTTAAAATGTCGTTCATTTACAATTTGTGTGTACGTCCCGTCGGCGGTTCGTTCAGAGAACAACTTTAATGTTTGTTTTTTTAATTGCTCAAGAAACGGCTCATACACATGTTGATGAACGAGTACATAGTCTGGGGCAATACATGTTTGCCCTGCGTTCGAAAACTTTCCCCACGCAATCCTTTTCGCTGCCATTGTAAGTTTCGCTGTTTTATCTACAATTGCCGGGCTTTTTCCACCAAGCTCCAATGTGTGCGGCGTTAAATGGCGGGCAGCTTTTTCCATGACAATCTTTCCAACCGCAACGCTGCCCGTAAAGAAAATATAGTCAAATGGTTGATCTAAAAGTGCTGAAGCTACCTTTGCGTCTCCCTCAACGACAGAGACCACCTCGGGTGAAAACGTCGCTGTGATCGCTTCTGCCAGGGCACGAGAAGTATGTGGTGTTAACTCCGACGGCTTCAATACAACGCTATTACCAGCCGCAAGCGCGCCAACTAACGGCGTGAGCGTTAATTGAATTGGATAGTTCCACGGCGCAATGACGAGCACACTACCATATGGTTCAGGCTGCACCCAACTGCGAGAACCGACATGTGAGGGAGGTGTCTTTATTTTGACTGGTTTCATCCACGCGGTTAAAGATTCAAGCGCGTGGGTAATCTCTTGATAAACAAAGCCAAATTCAGTCATATACGCTTCCGAGGACTGTTTATTTAAATCACGCTGTACCGCGGTGAGTAATGTTGACTCATAACGCTCCAACATCTCCTTTAACTTACGCAATTGCTGCTCTCGAAATGTCGCCGGTTTGGTTATACCGGAGCGTACGTATGCTTGTTGGCGCTCTCTCATATCCATGTTCATACAAATCCACCCTTCCACGCAAATGTACTGCTAACCTTTTCGCCCGTAGTCCGCCTTAATTTCACCCCATTGCTTCGTATGCCATTTTAATACCGGGGCATGGTCGCGGTTTTCCTTTAACCATTTTTCTGCTCGATCGACAAGCGCCCAAATTTCGGCGGTATCTGCTGTCCGCTTTAACGTTGCGTTCGCTTTTTTCTTTTGAACCCACCCGATTGCTGTTGTTGAATCAGAATAGACTGGCTTTTGTACCCCTAACTTTTTCACGTAGGCCAGCCCGTGCACAATCGCTAAAAATTCACCCATGTTGTTTGTGCCCATCTTCATCGGCTTTTTTTCAAATAAAATCGCACCCGTTTTTGTGTCAACCCCTTTATATTCAACAGGACCAGGGTTTCCGCGGCTACCTACATCAACACTAATGCTATCCCAAATGATCCCGGATTGATCCTTTACTTCTTTAGGTGATTGTTTTGCTACTGAAGCTGTATTTTGTGGGCCAGCCTTAAATGCCTCATCTGCTTCTTTCTTCGTATTGTATGATTTAAATCTTGCACCAGTAAATCCTTTTACTTGTTCTTCGCACGCTGACCAATGATCAAAAACGCCTTGCTTTCTTCCCTGCCAAACGACGTAATACTTCTTCTTTGCCACACACATTCCTCCTCACTTAGTACTTTAACGGAAATGCGTATGATTTACCAGCCTCAATCACTTGCCTGTATACACTTTGCCTCGGTTGACAATGATAATGAAAAAGGAGGTTTCGTACATGGATATTCACGTCAATGAACCCCTTGCTGCCCGAAAGCCTGGTGATATGATTTATACGAAGGATAACCATATGTATATCATCATTGAAGACAAAGGGGAGTCTTATCCATTTTTGCTTGTTTGTTTACAGACATTTACAGTCATTCAAAACTATGATTCGTTACCGACGTGGAAAGAGTTAGAAGAAGACATCGCGGAAGAAATTGAAGCAATTTATAAACAAGAGGATGCACGGCTAAGCGTATCTTGAGATGTACTCGTGCAAACGAGTTTGTTTGCACGAGTGTTTTAGACACTTGCTTTTATGATAATGCGACAACCTCTTTTTCTTCTTGTTCATCTTGAGGTGCGCTCATTTGTTTCTGGAGTTCCTCTAACAACTGCGTTGCAGCTCGTTTACTTATTACAATATTCCCATCCGCTAACAACAAATGCTCATGTGACGATTCGCCTGTTACCATACATGCTTTAATAGATGGTTCATATTTTTGCACAATAATCCGCTCTTCTTCAACATAAATCTCCATCGGTGTGCCAATTTCAAGCCCCATGACATTCCGGAGTTCCTTTGGTATCACAATCCGGCCTAGTTGATCAATCTTTCTAACAATACCAGTAGCCTTCAATTTATTTACCCCCTTATATCTATATATCCAGAAATCAAATGTCACCAGAAAAGTGACAATTCACTTCTATTTCAAGTACTACCCATATTTATTAAAACATGAGAACGCTTACTTTTCCAGTATAATGACTTATTAACATTTGATTTTTTTATTTTAAAAATATATCATTTATATTTACCGCTATATCATCCGTTTCTGCGCTAAAAAAACTGCCCCCTCATCGGAAGCAGTCCTCTCTTACATGCGCTCTAAACGAGCAATTCTTTCATCTAATTCTGGGTGAGATGAGAACAATCGCGCAATCCCACCTGGACCACTAATTTTCATTGTTTGTATGGCTGCATCATTTGTACCATGATCAACATGTGCTCTATCAATGTACGCCTTCAACGAGCGGAGTGCGTGTGCCATTTTGTCTCTGCCTGCCAAGTCGGCGCCGCCGCGGTCTGCATGAAACTCACGGTACCGCGAGAATGCCATGACAACCATACTACCAAGAATCGAAAACAAAATTTGAAACACAATTACTGCAATAAACTGAACGATAAACTGCATTTCCTCACGCACAAATCGTGATACAATAATTGCCGCCACACGAGATAAGAACACAACAAACGTGTTGACAATTCCTTGTAATAACGTCATCGTCACCATATCACCGTTGGCAACGTGCGCGACTTCATGGGCGATGACCCCTTCAATCGCATCATCATCCATGACATCAAGTAAACCGGATGAAACCGCCACAAGCGACTTTTTCTTCGATGGACCGGTCGCAAATGCATTGACTTCAGGTGAGTTGTAAATCCCCACTTCTGGCATGTGCATTAAACCTGCAGCACGTGATAGTCGGTGTACTTTTTCAACAACCATACGCTCGCGTGACGTGAGCGAACCGCCTGGATCGATGACTTTTACGCCCATCATTTTCTTTGCGACCCAGCGGGAAATGGCTAAAGAAACGAACGCGCCTGAGAAACCAATTACGGCACTAAATACGAGCAATGTCCCAAAGTCAATTCCTAGACCAGGACCACCAGTATGATACGAGCTATTCATACCAGTAAATCGGGTAATGAGCGACCAAACGATGCCAATTGTTGTTAACACCAAGATATTGGTCAATATAAACAGTAAAATTCTTTTTGGCATGCCTATCTTCCTCCTGTTCTTGCTTCAATATACCTGTCTTTATTTTACCACATTTGTATGTGTTTAAAAAGTGGTTGATGCTGTGGATGTATCTATTTTTAAGTATGTGTAAAATAGTTCTCGAGGACTGAAACACGTAATATTCCACATTGTGGAATATTGGGTGCAAAAGACTGGGCAAAAAAGAAAAGACCCTCTACAATAGATGTGTGCTGACCAAAGCAAATACATCTGGAGAGAGGAGTCTTTTCATGCTTTCTATTGTACACGAAATATACAACATAATAAAGACCAAAAACAACATGATAGAAGCTGAAGAAACCCTAAAACAGTTAATGGAAACGACCTTTGCTCGTATAACTGGAGAAGTTTTATCACAAATCGATCAAGAGCTCACGCAAAACAAGAAAAATGAAGGCTGGACTATGGAGCGGAAAGATGAGCGTACAATCCAATTTATGTTTGGATCCGTTACGTATGAGCGTGCGTTAATGAAAGACCGAAAAGGAAAGAGAAGCTATCCATTAGACGAATACCTCTGTTTTGTGAAATACCAAAGATATAGTCCACTTGTGGAAGTGAAAACGGCAGAATTAGCGAGCGAACAAACATACCGAGGCACAGCCAAAACGTTATCTGAATGGACCGCAGTGACGATGAGTCATCAGACCGTAGGAAAGATTGTAAAAGAAGTTGGTGAGGTCCAACAGAAAGCAGATGAAGCTCTTGTCCAAGAGCTAGAGGAAGCCGCAGAGCTTCCTGAAGGGAAGAAAGTAGACTATCTTTACGGAGAAGCTGATGGTGTATTTGTGAGAAGCACTCAGAAGAAAAAACAAATTGAAGTGCGCCACGCGATCACGTACGAGGGCTGGGATCTAAATGGGAAGCGTGTGAAGCTAACGTCTCCTTATGCCATCATGACAACGAAAGAAATCAATCGTTTTTGGCAAGAAGTCCAAGCTGTCACTGCTCACCGATATGCTCTTTCGGAGACACAAGTCGTCACTGGAAGTGATGGTGGCGCAGGTTATACACCAGATCGTTTTCAAGAAGCCTTTTCTCAATCAAACAAGCCTGTTTTGAATCAAATCGATGGCTATCATGTACAACAGTCTTTAAGCGCCGCATTTGGGGTAAAAAGCCATGAATATAAAACCAAAGCAAAACAAGCCTTAAAGGACCGTGACAAAGAGACTTTCACAAAATGGATAGACACGTACGAAAGTACGATCACAGACGAGAAGCATCTCAAGAGAATTGAGCAATGTAAAAAATATCTTTTATCCCAATGGGAGAGAATATTTGATTGGCGCGAGAAAGTGGCTGACCCACCCGAGAATGCGCGCTCCCTAGGTGCGATAGAATCAAACCAGCGACACATCTCATTTCGGATGAAAAAGAGAGGCATGCATTGGAGTAAAGCTGGGTGTGAAGCAATGGTCAAGGTCAAACAAGGGATCCTTAACAACACATTACGTAGCGTATACTTACACTTTAGAGGGCGAACAACGAGACAGCAGCGCGTGTTCCAACAAATAGTGACTCGTGCCAAGAAAAATCATGAACAAGCCGTGACCCCAAGTGTGCGCCAAGGAACATTTGCCCTGAACGGTCCTCATTCTTCTCCAATGGGCAAATTTGTGAAAGGAATGAAAGGCTATTTGGTAGGCTGACTTTTTGTCATCGGGATGAGCGAGAGAAGTTCGCGTGCGGGGTGATCCCCGCGGTTTTGCGTCTCAACCTGATGGAGCAGCACAAATGAAGGACGGGTGTACGAGCGTTTTTGCGTGTTAAACTAACTAAATGACCGAGCCATATAACTTGAAATGTCATCGGTCTATCGCTCGATCAGTGGCGTTTTTAGTCACACGCAAAATGGCAGAGGGCAAGGGGGGAAGGGTGGAGATTTTTGAGTGGTTTTCTCAAAAATACAACCCGGCCCTTGCCCTCTGCCAAGCCTCACGGAGCTAAATTTCGAAATAATACACGGCAATTATCAGTGCACAATTGTAGAGTGGTGAAATCATTGGTCTTTTAAGGCGCTCGAGAAATTCTTGACACATACATTTTTAAGGCAGGGTTGACGTGTATCACATAGAACATGTATACTCAAAGTAATTAATTGCATATTATATAAAAGACCACAGATGCCCAACCGCATCTATGGCCTGAAATAACAGGGTTCCCTTTAAGAGGGACGCCCGTTCGTATAGTGACAACCTGCCACCCTACTGCCTGGAACGCTTAAGGGTGGTTATTTCTTGGTTTTATCGCCATCTTGCTTTTGCGATAGCCCGATGATCGATACAATCAACCCGCCAAATGCAATCATGAGCACGAGCGCTTGAAATGTCGTCATCCCGCAACACCTCCTCTCAGAGGAAGTGGCGTCCACCCTTAAAGACCCTTCATGTTACTTCACTACGAGTATAGCACACCACGACCCACTTTAGAAAGCGTTATCATTATTGAAGTACCAGTGCTTTACTGCCCCAAAAGAGTCTCTTTCGTTTGGAGCAGTAAAGCAAAATGATCCTATCCACACCTACAACCCCCGAAACTGACGCACCGCTTGCTCAAGCATGTCTCTCACCTTGCGGTCCTCTACAGAAAAATAGAGAAACATGACATATGAAACAACATTTGTGCGACCATAAAAGAATGATAAGTTTGGCTTTCTTTTATAATCTTGCTGTAAAGCCACCAGCCTTTCTTGCATACTTACTAGCCCTGTTTGCACAAATGGTATGATCATATCCGCATCAAACTTCTTTTGCAAGCAAACGATTGGTTGTACGAGCCGCTCACTTTCGTCGTCAATGAACACATGTGCATGGAACAACGGCATGTAACTACTTACAAGTGTCCGTTCAATATGCGCCCGCTCATAGTAAGGGTGACAAACAAGCGCGGCTAATAAATCTGCGCCGTGGGCAATCGCATGGGCCCAACCTTTTCCCTCTACATAGCCACGCACATCTTTTTCGTGTTCTAAATAATGATGGCAAGAGGCGATCGTACGCTCATACAACGTGCGTTCAATCGCCACCGGTCCATTGACAGCTTCCGCAGCGACAAGTGCCGAAAAAGACCTCGTAAACACTGTATCCGTATTAACTTCGCCAATCCCGCGCTGAAGATTTAACACACATTGAGTCAGTACACGCGCAACTTGCACTGACGAAAGCGCGCCTGCCGACAACCATTGCTGAAATTGCGGGTAAATGACATTATCACGTACATGCGGGTCCGTATCACCAATTCGCGCAAGCGCCTCTTCTAATTGTTTGTCCTCTACGGTGCTCCCGTGCTGTATGCTCTTATCTATTTCCTTCACGCTGTTCCCCTCTCACTCACATGACTGCTCGTATTCTTTCATATATGCTTCAAATTCCTGAATTCGCTCATGGTACCACGCTTCTGTCACTTGATTTTCTTTTGCTTTAGCCACTTCTTGTAACTCCTGAGGATCATACAATTTCCCTGATTTGGCGACTTTCTCAATCGTGTCAATTGCAGTGATATTTTCTAGTGGATCTTCCCGTAGTAATATAAAGTCTGCTTTCTTGCCTACTTCAATTGCACCAATTTCCGTCTCTCCAAGTACTTGAGCCGGCACAATCGTTGCAGATTGTAGTGCCGCAAGTGGACTTAACCCACTTTCGACAAGCAATGCCAATTCACGATGAAGGGCATACCCTGGATGAATATAGACGATTGGTGCATCTGTCCCGGCAAGGATCGTGCCCCCAAGGCGGACATACGTTTCGGTGAAAGCCTTTGTATATTCAGTGATGAGTTGATATTTACTAGGTTCAACATGACTTGCTGTTTGATGCCACTGTTCTTGGAAACTAGCAAAGCATGAGTCCTCAACACGACTTGGCTGCCAATGATCCTCTTTGCGTGCCATCTGATCAAACAACACAGTCGTCGGCACAAGCACGACATTACGTGATAACAAGTGCTCACATAGTGCCTCTATCTTAGCCCACGGCATATCACACTGACGTACACGCTCATATTGATGCGCATCCCCGAGATAACGCCAGTCGGGAAACAACGCTTGCATCATGCCAGAATTATGTTCTAAAAACTTCACACCCATACCTGCCGCTGACCGCGCATCTACTTCTGTCGACACCATAATATCAGCGCTCACATCTAGCCCACACGCTTGTGCCTCACGCACCACCGCCGCCATCACTTCTTTTTTCAAGCGTCCATATACTTTAATAAACCGCGCCCCAAGTGACGCTTGACGCCGTACTTCTCGTACTGCTAAAGCTTCGTCTTCCGTCGACAGCGTGCCAATGCTTGTTTCTCCCCACAAACCTGGCACACCGTCAATCAACCGGTCAGTCGTGTATAACCGTGGGGACGGTGCGGTTTCCTCTGCTTCTAATAACGATGACAACAA
This sequence comes from Bacillus sp. FSL W7-1360, assembly GCF_038592975.1. Taxonomy (NCBI): domain Bacteria; kingdom Bacillati; phylum Bacillota; class Bacilli; order Caryophanales; family Bacillaceae; genus Bacillus; species Bacillus sp. FSL W7-1360. The sequence continues at coordinate 1,865,759 of NZ_CP151950.1, forward strand.
AAAGAAACTACCGGCTGTGTTCCGCACCGTTGTCACACCCGCCGCTGTAAATAAAGGCGCGTAACTCGGCATGATGTGGCAATGGCTATCAATCAGTCCAGGTAACATAAAATAACCTTTTCCATCTAAAAATACACCTGCATCTTCGGATGGTGGTGCCGTTTGTAACGCCGCAAAGCGACCTGCGTCAATTTTCACATTGTACAAGTCATACTGTCCTGTCCGTACATTTAATACATTCACGTTTGTCATCCATTGTGCCGTCATCACATCTCTCCCCTTTCAAGCGCTACCTAACTTACATGTACGTTTATACTTAAATTTGGTTTCAACAAAAAAAAGAGCCGCTTACCCATACGGCGCCTGCTCATAAAAAAAGTTTGGTGTCTTCACCTCATTGCGATATGCTTGATGGAAAATGTTCGTTTGTGCTGGCGAAACGGGCGGAATGAGCCATGTCCAATCACCTGTTACTTCACGACTTTGTCTGTGCTCTCGCTTGCAAAATTGCTCGAACTGTTTCGCCGCGGTATGGTGATCAACAATGCTGACACCTGCTTTTTGATACGAATAAAGCACCGCGCGGTTTAACTCAACAAGTGCCTCATCACGCCATAACGTTGACTCGTGGGCCATATTCAACCCTAAGAGATGCGCAATATGCGGCAAACAATTATAGCGAAAATCATCGGCTAAATTGCGGGCACCAATTTCAGTCCCCATGTACCAACCATTAAATGGCGCTGCAAAGTAGGAAATCCCACCAATTTCTAATCTCATATCAGAAATAATTGGCACCGCATACCATTGTAAATTGAGCGTCGCAAATGCTGGCAGCGTTGGATGAGTGATGGACACTTCTTGTACGATCTCAGCAGGGATGGGGAACCATTGCGGCTTGCTGTCGTCAATGGACACAACAAGGGGCAACACATCATACGGCGTACCTGCCCCACGCCAGCCAAGTTGTTCGCAAATACGCGTCAGTGCGAGCGACGCCGGATCCCCGATGACTTGTCCATTCCGCTCATATCCGGCATAGCGCACAAGTTGATGATTCCAAATACGCATCCGTGACCCTTGCTGAAAAACCGTAATCGTTGGGATCACCTTCCCACCATTCGTCGCATAAGCAATGTGATGATATAACGCTTGAACAACATCTTCCATCCGGTTTAAATGACGGGCGTCATGTACATGCAGTCGCTCCCAAAATAAGCGCCCAATACAACGATTACTGTTGCGCCAAGCTACTTTTGCCCCAAAAACAAGTTCATCATATGTATGTGTGTACGTTCCTGTCGCGCGAATCTCAACCAACACTTCTTCTAAACGTTGCCTTTTTTCTTCCTCGAATCGATTCAGTTCATCATAATATTGTGTAATAAATGTCCGCGCTGCCGCTTCCATCACGATCACCCTTCGTTTTTGAAAGTAAAAAAATTAAGAGGTAGGAAAACCTACCTCTACTGTAGCACACGCCGGGCAAAGTCGACAAAACGAAACTTGTCCGGTCGGTGACGTGATGCTGTATATTGGAACAGGGTCGCGTCGTCTAAGTACGTATAACTACGCACGACGACGACATGTGTTGCGCCATGCAAATCTAAATGGGCTTGATCTGCCTGAGTCGCTTCTTCAACAACGATTTCCTTCTTGGCAAAACTAATCGTAAGCCCGAGTGTCCCTTCAATATACGCATAAATACTGCCTTGGCAAATGTCTTGTGTCAAACCCGGGATCACCGCAACCGAAAATAACTCCTGATCTAAAATGACCCGCTCGCCTTCAATCGTGCGCACCCGCTCCACCGCCCAAACGGGGTCGCCTTCTATTAAATCCAGACGCGTTGCCGCTGTCGACGTGGCTGGCTGCTGTTCAAAGCGAATCACGTCTGTCAATGCACTGAGCGCGAGCTTCTCATTCAACTCTTGAAAACTCATCACACCTGAAAAAGGAAACTCAAGGCGAGCAAAATCCAACACAACGGAGCCTTTCCCTTGTACTTTCTGAATATAGCCGTGTTCAGAAAGGAGCTTTAATGCTTTCCGAATCGTTTCACGCGACACTTGAAACCGATCTGTCAGCTCATGCTCAGATGGCAGTAAACTGCCCGGCTCATATCGACTAGCCCGTATCTCATCAGCTAACTGTTGATATACAAACCGAAACTTACTTTTCACGTCCAATCGCCTACTTTATTAAATGAAATACAACCGTTTCATATGGCCTAAGCGAAACTGTTTCTTTTAGTCCACATGGCTCATCATAATTGCTAATGAGCACCGTTTCCTTTAACGATACCATATGTGATGGACAAATGAAATCCGTTTTCTCCTCATAGAAATTGGATATAACGAGGAGCAGCTCATTCTCGGCTCGGCGCGTGTACGCAAACACGTGTGGATGATCAAGAGAAAGTAGCTCATAATCGCCGGTTGTGATCACGTCATATTGCTTCCGCAACGCAATCAACTTTTGATAGAAATAAAAGATCGAATCCGGATCCTGAAGTGCTCGTTCAGCATTGATTTCCGCATAGTTACGACTCACATCAATCCACGGTGTGCCTGTTGTAAAACCAGCATGGCGCTCGTCATTCCACTGCACCGGCGTCCGTGAATTGTCACGAGATTTTTGCTTTAAAATCGCAAGAATATCTGCTTCAGCAACACCGTCTCGCTTCAACTGCGCATATATATTTAATGTCTCGACATCACGATACGAAGAGATGTCTTCAAAATGCGGGTTCGTCATCCCAAACTCTTCACCTTGATAAATGTACGGCGTCCCTTGCATCATGTGCATCGTCGCAGCAAGCATTTTAGCCGATTGTTTATGGTACGTCGTATCATTTCCGTATCGACTCACGACACGCGGTTGATCGTGATTACACCAAAAGAGCGCATTCCAACCACCACCCGCGTGCATCCGCACCTGCCATTCAGATAAAATTTCCTTTAGCTGCCGAAAATCAAAATTAGCCACCGTCCACTTTTCACCGTTTGGATAGTCAACTTTCAAATGATGAAAATTGAACGTCATTGACAGTTCTTGTCGATCCGGACGCGTATACAAAATGCAGTCTTCGATCGTTGTTGATGACATTTCTCCGACCGTCATGCTATCGTATTTTGTTAACACTTCCTGGTTCATTTCATGCAAAAACTCGTGCACCCGGGGACCGTCTGTATAAAACTTCCGCCCATCCCCGGGCGCGACAGAGCCATCATCATTTGGAAAGCGCTGATCTTTTGAGATTAAATTGATGACATCTAAACGGAAACCATCAATGCCTTTGTCAAACCAAAAATGCATCATATCGTATACGTGGCGGCGGACGTCTTCATTTTCCCAGTTTAAATCCGCTTGCGACACGTCAAATAAATGTACATAATAGTCATTCGTCGCTTCATTATATGCCCAGGCACTGCCACCAAACTTAGACTGCCAATTCGTTGGTGGACCATCTCCACGCGCTTCTTTCCAAATATAGAAATCGCGGTAACGCGCGTCTTTACCCATCTTCGCATTTTGAAACCACTCGTGATCTGTCGATGTATGATTGACAACCAAATCCATAATCAATTTCATCCCACGGGCATGTGTTTCTCCGAGCAGCTGCTCAAAATCAGCCATCGTCCCATACTCTTCGTGAATGTCATAGTAATCGGCAATATCATAACCATTATCTTTTTGCGGGGACGTATACACTGGCGTAAGCCAAATGACGTCAATCCCGAGTTCTTTTAAGTAATCAAGCTTTTCAATAATCCCTTGCAAATCACCGACACCATTGCCCGTCGTGTCATTGAAACTCTTAGGGTAAATTTGATAAACCGTACTTTTTCTCCACCATTCGTTCATGTCAACTTTCATCCTTTCCAATCGGAAACAGGAGGGCGACACATTGGTCATCCTCCTTTTCCTCCTCAATCCTGGCCTTAAAAATCATCTACTCCTGCAAGCTCTTCGGCTTAAGCACCTTCCCGTAAAGCACTGTCAGCAAGAATGGGACGATAATAACAATTAACATGCCAATAAAGAATGGGAACCAATCACCTGGGCGGATCGACACAATCCCTGGCACACCACCAACCCCAACGGAATTGGCCAGCACCCCAAACATTGTAATGAACATCCCGGCAATCCCGGCACTAACAATTGCCATGAAAAACGGGAAACGGAAACGTAAGTTCACCCCGAACAACGCCGGTTCTGTAATCCCGAGCCATGCCGATAAACCGGCTGTTGTTGACAACCCTTTTAAGTTCGCATTTCGCACTAAGAAATACATTGCAAACGCTGCTGATCCTTGGGCAATATTTGATAACGCTAAAATTGGCCAGAGGAATGTACCTCCCGATGTAGTCCCTGCTGTTAACTGTAAATCAATCGCTAAAAATGTATGGTGCATGCCGGTAATCACGAGTGGACCATAAATGATCCCGTATAAGAAACCCGCAACCCACGGAATCGTATCAAACAACCAAATGAATCCATCGGCAATGCCATTTCCAATTGCAAACGTCGCAGGGCCGATGAAAGCAAATGTTAAAAAACTGGTTACCAATAATGCAACTGGGGCAACTGTCAACAAATGAATTGCATCTGGAATCCGTTTCTTTAAGAAAACTTCGAGCTTAGCCAAAATGATTGATGCAACAAACACTGGTAAAACTTGTCCTTGATAGCCAAGTTTGTTAATTTCAAAACCAAACAAATTCCACGTCGGAATCTCACCAGCTGCTTGCGCTTTCCCGTAATCCCATGCATTTAATAATGCCGGATGAACGAGAATCAATCCGATCACAATCCCAAGCAGTGGATTCCCACCAAACCGCTTCACTGCCGACCAACCAATTAACGCTGGCAAAAAGGTAAAGGCAGTATTGGCAATGACATGAATAATATCGGCAAAGTCAGCCCATTGCGGATAATGATCAATGATCGAACCTTCTGCAAAGAAAATCCCGCCACCAGTTAAGACATTATTTAACCCCATTAACAAACCCGCTGTCACGATCGCTGGTAAAATCGGGATAAATACATCTGCTAGCACTTTAATCGCGCGCTGCAATGGGTTGCCTTTTTTCGCAGCTTCTTCCTTCACTTCTTCTTTTGACTGTTCCGACCGTCCTGTGAGCGCCATCAATTCTTGATACACTTTCTCGACAATGCCATTCCCTAAAATGACTTGAAACTGACCACTCGTCGCAAATGCTCCTTTCACTTCTGGCACTACTTCAAGCGCTTTTGTGTCAACTACGTTCTCATCGTGAAGTACAAGACGTAAGCGTGTCACACAGTGCGTCGCGGATGAGATATTTTCCACGCCACCAATCGCAACCAAAATTTGCTCAGCGGCTTGACGATACTTTGACATCATTTTTCCTCCTCTGTGAGCGTTTTCATCGTTCAATCTATAACTTGTATATACAAATAATAACGATTTAATCTTATCTTGTATATACAAATTTGTCAACTGTTCCTGTTCATTACCTTTTATTCCCTCTATATTAAAAGCTTGTCTGACTTAGGCTTTCACAATGCTCGCTCCTTCATTCACCAAATACTACACACGCTACACAAATAAAAAAACACCCCTTTGGATGCCTTTTTATCTAGCACATTATTAATTATAGATCGTTCTCTCTCCTAACCACGCATTCAACGATAGCCGCTTACAAATCGTTATATAATGAAGCAACGTCAACAATACCGCTCCCACATTCATTCCTAAAATAATGCCATCCATTTGTAAACTTGGCATAGAACCAAGGCCCAGCATCACGCAAAAGGCAACGGTTGTTGCGTATAACGAATGTAAAAATGCATCTTTCACTAGACCTATACCAATTAAATACGCTTGCAATGGCGTCGCAAAATAATGAAACAAAAAGTAAGGTATCAGAATCTTTAAATACGAGGCTGCCTCTGATGGCGCAAAAAACAAATTCGTGATTGGTTCCGCAAAGAAATAAAACATGAGCACTACCGGTGTCCCGTAAACGACCGTGACAAGTAGTGATATGCGTAAGTACCGGTGCAGAAGTGGAAAGTCTCTTTTCGCGTATCCATCAGAAACAATCGGGATGAGCACAACAAGCAATGCGTGCGCAATAAAAGAGGGGAAAAAACCGATTGTAAAAGCAATCCCAGACAACTTGCCGTATTGTACAAGCGCCGCACTCTCCAACATCCCCGCCATGACCAATGTTTTCGTAATAAAAAACGGCTTGATTGCAAACGTCGCAGAATGAAAAATACGTAAGCCTGTTGTTGGAATCGACACTGCTAACAACTTTTGCCGCACTTCCCGGGCCGAAACGGGTTTCACTTCTTTAGTTGCTTTCGTCTCTCTTATTTTATTTATAAATACAACGAGCAAGTAAATAAGCACGAGCACTTCACTTAATTTTAGGGCTAACAGCGCCATGAAAATCGCCACCGTACTATCAAAAGAGAACAGCTGAAAAACGAGTAACAAACTCCCTAATTGTGCAGCGCGACGAATGATATTGGCAATCGCAATTTTAGCCGTATGACGTGCACCAATTAAATAGCCTCTCGCAACCGAAGAAAACGTCACAACTGGTACGAGCAACAATAACAACCATCGCACGCCGTCATGATATGCATCAAGCACAGACAAGTGCGGCAATACAAGCAAGGCAAGTGCCATTACGACAGCCGCACAGATGAATGCGAGTTGTAGAGCACTCATTAATATTTTCCAATGATAGACCGTTTCTCTTTCCGCTACTAATTTTGAAATGGAAACAGGTAATTCCATACTCGCTAAAACAACGACAAACAACATCGTCGGCAAAATCGCCATATATAAACCAAACGCTTCATCACCTAGCTCGCGCGCTAATATAACATTAATGAAAAACTCTAAACATTCACCGACAAAAGCGGCGCCACTTAACAACAGCACCCCTCGAAAAAATGTCCGCACGCCCATCTCCCCTTTGTCCTCTTCATCAATTTATGAGACAAGCGGGGGAGAAAGAACAGAGAAATCGATTGTTAGTAGCGAAAAAGTTTGGCTTCCGACTTCTGATTTCTGGATAGATGTATATACTATGTATAGACAAAGCCCGATTGGAGTGGTACCATAAAAATGAAAGAAAAAAATGAACAAGGTGTGATGGCGATGTCAACAAAAGTTCAAAAGTGGGGAAATAGCCTCGCTATCCGGATCCCAAGTCATTTTGCTGATCAACTTGCACTTCAACCTGGATCAGAGGTGACGCTAACTGTAGAGGAACAAGTGCTCACCTTAAAACCAAACAAGCCAAAACCTACTTTACAAGACCTACTCGCTGATGTTACCCCAGAAAACCGCCATGCCGAAATAGATTTTGGCACAGAAGGGAATGAAATGTTGTAATGACTGTACCAAACCGGGGCGACCTCGTCTACTTAAATTTTCAACCCCAGTCGGGACATGAACAAACAGGAACACGCCCCGCCATTGTTTTATCGCCAGCCCCCTTTAATCAAATCACCGGTTTTGCTGTTGTTTGTCCAATCACACGCCAGCAAAAACATTACCCATTTGAAGTACCCTTACCAAATGGACTAGCTGTCGAAGGCGTCATTTTGACCGACCAAATCAAAAGTTTGGATTGGCGTAGTCGCCACCTTAAAGTAAAAGGAAAAGCGCCAGATGACATTGTTCGCGACTGTTTAGTCTTGATTCATACATTCATCGGAAGCGAGTAATATAAAAAAAGAGCGTACCCCCGAAGAAGTACCCTCCTTAAACATTACTCTTCCCAACAATCCGTTCGCTTTACTCCAGGTACTTGTTTTGACCGAAAAACAGGACGCACACCTTGCTTTTTTTGTTTCTGATAATCATTAAGTACCGAAACAGCAACTTGGGCGAGCAGCAACAACGCCACTAAGTTGACGATCGCTGTAAATGCCATAAAGATGTCAGCCATACTCCATACAAGGTTTAATCCCATGACAGAACCAAGTACGATCATGATCACGACACAAAAACGATAAATGAGCAACATGATTTTACTTTTCGTCATAAACGCTAGGTTCGTCTCGCCGTAATAATAATTCCCGATGATGGAGGAGAAAGCGAAAAAGAAAATCGCAATTGCAATAAAGACTGTCGCCCAATCACCGACAAAGTGACTGAGTGAGGCTTGCGTTAGTGCAACACTTTCTAAGTTCGTTGTTTGATACACATCCGTCAGCAAAATGATAAATGCGGTCGCAGAGCAAATCATCATTGTGTCAAAAAATACGCCTAGTGACTGCACCAACCCTTGTTTAACCGGGTGAGAAACATCTGCCGCCGCTGCCGCATTCGGCACACTCCCCATCCCCGCTTCATTGGAAAACAGTCCGCGTTTTGCACCGACGAGTAAACCTGTCGCAATGCCGACCCCTGCTTCCCGCAAGCCAAACGCATCACCAACAATTAACATAAACATCTCCGGTATGGCTGTTACGTTGATCGCAAGTACATAAGCAACAATGAGCAAATAAAGTGTCGCCATGACTGGGACGATGATTGATGAAAACGTTGAAATCCAGCGCACACCACCAAAAATAATAATGCCTGTTGCAATCGCGATGACAACGCCTACTGCCAACGGATCAAAAGCAAATGCTTCATCTAGTGCATGCGCAATTGTATTTGACTGAAAAGAGTTAAACACAAAACCAAATGTCAATGACACAAGCACTGCAAAAATGACACCTAACCAGCGCTTTCCTAACGCTCGCTCAATGTAGTAAGCAGGACCGCCTCGAAATTGGCCATCTTGACGGACTTTATATACTTGTGCTAGCATACTTTCTACAAATCCCGTCGCCATCCCGATAAAAGCAACGACCCACATCCAAAAAATCGCACCCGGTCCACCGACGACAATCGCGACAGCAACCCCACCAATATTCGCGGCACCAACGCGAGATGCAGCACTAATGCAAAATGCTTGAAAAGCAGAGACCTCTCCTTTACGTGTGCTACCTTCTCTTAACGCTGTAAACATTTGCGGAAACAAACGCAGTTGAACAAACTTCGTCCGCCACGTTAAGTATAAACCAACTGCGATAAGTACAGTGACCAATATTGGTGTAATAAAATCATTGATTTGTCCTACAACCTTCTCCATTTGTATGGTCATACGATCCATCGTCTCCAAACTCATCCCTCCATTACATCTTTAGTTATCATAACCTCACAAACCCTTTCCTAGTATAGCTCTTTTTTACACCTTTTTCTATAAAAGAAAAAAGAACCCTTGCGTTGGAGTGAAAGGATTCCTTCTCTTACCAAAGCTCACTTTTCGACGTTGTCACCGCTTCTGCGCCTGCTTTTAAGGCGGCTTGCACGTCATCACTTGTTTCAATCAGTCCTCCAGCGATTACAGGCTTACCGATTTTATCCTTTACACGTGTAATATATGGCGGAATGACACCTGGCAAAAGCTCAATGACATCTGGTTTGATCGTTTTTGCAAGTTGATTACTCGTTTCAATCGCTAATGTGTCTAGTAAAAACACACGTTGAATTGCCAGGACACCATTCTTTTTTGCCACTCGCAAGACATCTCCTCGCGTAGATATGAGACCTGCTGGTTTAATGACTTGGCATAAAAACTCTGCTGCCGCACGGTCACCTTTCAAGCCTTGAATCAAGTCTGCGTGGAGGATCATCTTCTTCTCTGAGTGACGCGCCTTCTTTTTCATCGCTGCAATGTTTGATAAATGAATCTCAAGGACAACAAAATAATGATGTGATGTCGAAAGTACGCGTTCAAATTCTTTCATCCCTTTTACTGCAGGCAAGACAGATTGACCCTTAAACATGTCTCATCCCTACCTTATCTGTTCTAGTGTCAACAACTGCCACTTGGCATCCAGTTCCTTTTCGTAATGCTTCTGCTCTTCTGCCGTCCAATGAAGCAGTACGCTCATTGCCTTGACAACACCAGCTTTACATGTGCGTGCCATGCCAATATCAAATAGCATATAAGCTGTTCTTCGCAACAAAAAGTCGACTGGTGTTAAAGCCAATTCATGCGCAATTGCATAACGTAGTGCAGCCCACACTTGTTTATCAAGTCCGTATAATTCCCTTTCCTTTTCATTCAAATATGCATACACAGCGGGTACATTCGATCCATAGCGTTCTACGAGAGTACGTGCTGTTTTTTCGTCTAAACCATGTGTCTTCCCTAGGGCGATTTGCTTTTCTTTAAACGTGTTAAAAGCATCGGCACCACCAACTTCTCCTCCTGATAATGCCAACGATTTCGTTTGACATGGACCATAAGAGTGACCTGTTTCTTTTGATAACGCATCAGCAACGATCGTTACAATTGTATCTGCCATTTTGCGGTACCCTGTTAATTTCCCACCTGCGATTGTCATCAGTCCACTTTTCGAATGGAAAATCTCATCTTTGCGAGAAATATCGGATGGGTCTTTTCCTTCTTCATGAATAAGCGGTCGTAAACCAGCCCAGCTGGATTCAATATGAGCAATGGTAAGTTGCTGACCTGGAAACATCCCATTTGTTGCCCGCAAAATATAATCAACATCTTCTTTTGTGACACCCGGCTCTTGTTGATCGCCATCATAGTTCGTATCCGTTGTGCCAATATACACTTTCTCTCCACGTGGAATTGCAAACATCATCCGTCCATCTTGAAAAGGTGTATCAAAGTACAGCGCCTGATTCAACGGGAAATGACGTCTGGAAAACACAAGATGTACACCTTTTGTTAAGTGAATCGTTTTGTCTTTTTTCGAATGGTCCCATTCTCGTAAACGATCGACCCACGGTCCTGTTGCATTGACAATTTTCTTTGCGTAAATGTGCATTTGTTTTTTCTTGATCCGATCTGTGGCAACAACACCAACAAGACGCGATTCCTCATACAAAAATGATGTGACTTCTACATAGTTCGCTAATTTAGCACCACGATCAGCAGCCGTCTTTGCTACTTCTAACGTTAAGCGCGCATCATCGGTCCGATACTCGACATACATTCCCGCTCCTTTTAATCCTTCCTGTCGCAACAATGACTCTTGTGCTCCTGCTGCTTTCGCTTTCAACATCGTTCTCCGCTCTGATTTCTTTACCCCGGCTAACCGATCATACACAGCCAAACCAACCGACGTCGTCAATGCGTTAAATGTCCCTCCTTGATAAAAAGGCAGCATCATTCGCACGGGTGTCGTCACATGTGGTGCATTTTCATATACCACAGCCCGCTCTTTTCCAACCTCTGCAACAAGCTTCACTTCAAATTGCTTTAAATAACGCAAGCCACCATGAATAAGTTTCGTTGAACGACTCGACGTGCCTGCTGCAAAGTCTTGCATTTCCAATAGCCCAGTTGAAATCCCTCTCGTCGTTGCATCAAGCGCAATGCCTACACCAGTAATGCCACCACCAATTACGAGCAAATCCAGTTGTTCCTTTCCCATCTGTTCTAACGCGTCTTGCCTATCCTTATAAGAAAACGTCATCCCTCATCCTCCAGCTCTATTTATCCCGTTCTTTCCTAGCATATCCAATCATGCAAAAAGGGACCACAGCATCATCAAATAAGACGTCTCCCGCCTCTTGATTACTGTGATCCCCTCATATACTCAAGACCATCTCATTAACTTACGTTTAGTATAACCGTATCTTCAACTGTTGTAAAGGTTTTACTTAAGACTTTGGTTTAAACGTCATCGTAGCTTCAACCGCCTTCTGCCAACCTGTATAAAGATCATGACGCGTTTCTTCATCCATTTCTGCTTCAAAAGCACGCTCTAACTTCCATTTATTCGCAATTTCTTCTTTGTCTTTCCACACACCGACCGCCAAACCAGCCAAATACGCAGCACCAAGCGCTGTCGTTTCTTTTACGGTTGGGAGTTCTACTGGTGCATCTAATAAATCACTTTGAAATTGCATCAAGAAGTTGTTACTCACTGCCCCGCCATCTGCGCGCAACTTTTTCGGCGTAATACCTGAATCTGCCCCCATTGCTTCCATCACATCTTTCGTCTGATAAGCAAGTGACTCCAATGTTGCACGAATCATATGTTCTTTTGATGTCCCCCGAGTCAAACCAAACATAGCACCACGTGCTTCACTGTCCCAATAAGGTGTCCCCAGACCGACAAATGCTGGCACAACATACACACCATCGGCTGATGTCACGCGTGTCGCATACACTTCACTTTCCTTTGCATCTTTGAACATGCGTAGTCCATCACGCAACCACTGGATTGCTGAACCTGCGACAAATACGCTGCCCTCTAGTGCGTATTCTACTTTTCCATCTAGCCCCCACGCAATGGTCGTAAGCAAGCCTTTTTCCGAGATGACTGCTTCTTCTCCTGTATTCATTAACATAAAACAGCCCGTGCCATATGTGTTCTTCACCATTCCTTTTTCAAAACACGCTTGGCCAAACAACGCCGCCTGCTGGTCTCCAGCAACACCAGCAATCGGGACTTTTTGTCCAAAGAAATGGTAGTCAATAGTGTGCGCATACACTTCAGAAGATGATTTTACTTCAGGTAGCATCGCTTTTGGTACATCTAACAATGACAGCAACTCGTCATCCCACTTCAATTCATGAATGTTAAACATCAATGTACGCGACGCATTTGTGTAATCGGTCACATGAGCTGCACCACCACTTAACTTCCAAATAAGCCATGAGTCAATTGTACCAAATAACAACTCCCCATTTTCTGCTCGTTCCCGTGCGTCATCCACATGATCGAGAATCCACTTTACCTTTGTTCCAGAGAAATACGGATCAAGCAACAACCCTGTTTTTTGTCTGAACGTCTCATTGTGTCCTGCTGCTCTAAGTTCATCACAAATGTGTTGCGTCTGTCTCGATTGCCAAACGAGCGCATGATAAATGGGTTTACCTGTTTTTTTGTCCCAAACCACCGTTGTCTCACGCTGATTTGTAATGCCAATAGCTGCAATTTGCTTAGGAGAAATGTCTGTTTCCGTGAAAAGTCCTGCCATCACGGCAAGCGTTGAACCCCAAATTTCATTGGCATCATGCTCTACCCAGCCAGGGTGTGGAAAATGTTGCGTAAATTCACGTTGAACCGTGTGGACCATATTCCCTGCTTGGTCAAATAAGATGACCCGTGTGCTTGTTGTTCCTTGATCAATTGCCAGAATATATTGCTGTGTCATTTTTATAGCTCCCCTTTATTTCTATTTTAACAACCAGACAAACACAAGTGCACCAACAATCCCACCTGCAATTGGTCCTAAAATTGGCACCAATGCATAACGAAAGTCAGACGTACCTTTTCCTTTAATTGGCAATATCGCGTGCGCCAGCCGTGGTCCAAAATCACGCGCGGGGTTAATAGCATAACCGGTTGTCCCACCTAAAGACAGACCGATGGCTACAATTAGCACACCAACGACTAACGGATTGAGCCCTTCTGCAAACTGATTCGCACCAATTGCTAGCAAGCCAAATAACAACACAGCTGTACCAATAAATTCGCTTATAAAATTTGATGGATAATGGCGAATTGCTGGGCCAGTTGAAAAAACAGCCAATTTAGCCCCTGTATCTTCTGTCTTCTCCCAATGTGGATAATAGTGTACAAAAACAATCGCTGCGCCAATAAATGCACCAAGTAATTGACCGATCACATAAAACGGCACATCCGCCCATGCAAACTCACCAATCGTTGCAAGCGCTAACGAAACAGCCGGATTTAGATGCGCGTCACTCGCTGTTCCAGCCACATACACCCCCATTGTTACCGCAAATCCCCAGCCAACTGTAATTGACAGCCAACCAGCATTTTCAGACTTCGTTTTTTTCAGCACATGACCAGCAACAACACCTGCGCCAAAGATGATTAACACCATCGTACCCATGAGCTCTCCTAACAATGCTTGCATTTTAAAACTCCTTTCCTTTTCAGGTGACGCTTTCACAACATCTTTTTTTGTTGCTGCGTCATTCTTGCTGACAAAATACTTCAAACGTCGGCATTCCTGCTTCTATGCATTGTAAAAGAAAGCTGTTACTTTGTAAACCTTTTCATATGTGCAAATGAAATTGTTTGTGAAATGAGAACAGACACTTTGCCCTATAAAGCTGATCAAACTTGCAACGAAGGCATATACATGCGCTGTTAAAATTCCTTTTTTTACCTTTATTATTCTTCTTCACGTTGTTGAGACACTTCACCCTTTTTAAGTAAAGGAAACACAATATGTACTTTTGTTCCTTCTGCATAATGACTTTCGTATGTCACTTGTCCCCCCATCTCTTGAATCAGCTTAATTGAAATCATCGTCCCAAACCCCGTTCCAGATTCTTTTGTTGTAAAATAAGTTGTACCGATCTTGTCAAGTTGCTGTGCCGTCATGCCCACGCCATTGTCTTTAATTTCATACACAACCTGTTTATTTTCTTTTAAATACGTTGTAATTGTGACAACCCCACCAGATTCTGTCGCCTCAATGGCATTTTTAATTACACTTGCCAAAGCGAGCTTTAACTTTGCACCGATTGCTTCAACATATAACCCATGTTCACATTGGTAAGTAAGACTTAACCCTCTTCTGCGTGCATACGCTTCAAACAAAGACACAACACTACGGACATTTTCATCTACCAGTACCGCTCCTCGTGGTTCAATTGTAGGGCTGGCAACACTAACGTAATCCCCTATAATTTCTTCTGCACGTGTAATTTCATTTACAATTACATCATGATATTCACTTCTTTTTCTCTTTTCATCTAACAGCTCTAAACACCCCTTTACAACTGTCAGTGGGTTGCGAATCTCATGTGCAATGGAAGACGCCAACTCTCCTAATGTCAAACATCTCTCAACATCAAGTATATGTGCAACCAATTGCTCCCTTTGTCGCATGGATTCATACAATAATATTAACAAAAACGCAATGCCACTGGTCACGGCCAACATGAGCAACACCTCTGATAGGACTTTTCCATCTAATTGCACTTGTTCTCCACCTGCGGTCATCGAAAAAAACATGATTGCAATTTGACTTACGAGTGCAGCAAAAGCAATAAAAAAAGCAAATCGAACTCTTAACCATTTTGATTGTAACTGCTCAAAACGAGAAATGACCGTTGTACAAAGAAAACAAACAAACAAAATTTGTGTGAACATGGACCAACAACCGATCCCATATGAAAATAGACATGTCACTGTTGAAACCATGCCAACAATCCAACCGGCCCACCTTCCTCCATAAAAAAATGCCAGCAAAATCGGTAAACTACATACTGCTAAAAAAGACAATACATCCTGAATTGATGCTTGAAAACAAAGGTAGGCAGCAACACTCATAGAAATCACCATGACGAAGGACTTCTTTTCCTTGAACCCTCCATTTGATCGCAAAATGTATAAAAGTATTGGGACTAACATTACAAAGATATTGATTACCATTTTTTCGATGATGACCATCACCTCATCGCCCCTTTGCTTATTTTTACGCTCCTTTCTACTCTTCGACACAAAGAAATAAATTCCTCTATATTAGGTCTGAAAATTTAGATACATGATTAGTCTGTGTCAGATTTGTTGTTTCAGAAAACAAACACAAAAAATGCCTCTGCATAAGGCATGCAAAGGCAAGCACGATCATCATTACACAATACGTTGTATCACATTCAAACAACTACAAGAAATTTAATAGTCCATTGCCATTGCCGTTACCATTGCCGTTGCCATTGCCATTGACAATCACATTGACTTCTGGACACCGACCAGTTAATAATCCACATCCATTTGTTGCACTCCGCTCAAAGTATTGTACTTGATCAAAGCACTGCTCTTGCTTTTGGAACTTCTTGCACTTACGACAATTTTTCAAGATAGACGCCCCCTTTATCCATATTGCTGTCCCAACCGACAGCTCCCTACATCATATGTCCAAGCAGCAATCATGCCCCGGCGTATTACACGCATTCTGTCTTTTTGCAAAAAAATTGATTAATTTGCCTTCATGCATAAGAGGACCTTTGCCGCTACAATTAGGTTGTAACGACAAAGGTCCAGTTCTTTTTCTTTCATTATTTCGTTGCCAAGTCAAGATTTAACAAGCCTTGCCCATATTCAAACGTTGGCCCAATTGCTGTTGTTTCCGATAAGAGACGTTGCTCAATTTCATTGGCCGTCCAGTGAGGGTATTGTTCTTTCAAAAGCGCTGCTGCCCCAGCCACAGCCGGTGTAGCCATTGATGTACCTGAAGCCTCTACATACTCCCCGTCTAAAAATGTACTCAAAACATCAACACCCGGCGCAACAAGACTTAAACCATCACCGTATTGGGAAGTAGCGTCTCTTTTATTGTCACTGTCAACACTCCCGACAGCAATTACTGACTCGTATCGAGCAGGATAATCAATGGACGATGTCCCTGCATTTCCACTAGCCGCAACCACGAGAATCCCTTTTTCTCTTGCTGCATCAACTGTTTCTTCCAGTGCTTGAGAAGGTGCACCGCCACCAAGACTTAAATTAACAACATCCATGTCATTTTCTATTGCCCATTCAATCCCTTCGATCACAACACTTGTCAATGCTGCACCTTCTTTGCCAAGTACATTCACTGCATACAAATCAGCTTCTGGCGCCACACCGACGACACCTATGCCATTGTCAAGTGCAGCAATCGTTCCCGCCACATGGGTGCCATGCCCATTTTCATCTTCATAATCTTCTCCAGAAACAAAACTCACACCACCAGCAATGTGTAAATCCGGATGTGGGGCAATCCCTGTATCGAGCACAGCCACCTTTACACCTGCACCTGTTAAACCACGTTGATGGGCAACCGGTGCTTTCACTTGTTCGATATTATCCGGAACAGTCTGACTCGAAATGGTCATGACCTCATCTTTTTCCACATAAGCAACACCATGTGCTTCCTCCAAACGCGCTGCTTCTTCCATCGTTAAATTTGCTGACACCGCTTCGATCTCTTTATATGTGTGTTCCACAGAAAAGTTAAACAATTCATCAGACACCGATGTACTCATACTTTGAGACGAATCTAAGTACGACTCTAACACTTGTTGACTTTGAAAGCCAATTAAATACCTTTCCTTCTCATTCTCCAATGTTTCCGCAGAAGCAATCATCGTAGCACCACTGACAAATAACACCGTAGACAAAAACGACACTGACATTCTCTTTTTATTAAACAAAAAACCTCACTCCTCTTTTTATTGGAATTCAATGAAAATATACATGATCCCTTTTTCTAAAGGATACGCCTAAAGAAGTACATTTTCACCATCCCATTTTTAATGTGATAGACTTCAATATATCACAACTTAAGAGATTCAATGATTGGGAAAGGTCGATCATAAGACCACAAGGATCATGTCTAAATTTAAATTTTTTTGTCGGTTTATATGTCTTAATTGTGAGTAAATAGAGATACATTCATAAGAAATAAAACATGCCACGTTGGGAAAATACCAAAAAAAAAAAGCACCCCAATGGCATGCGCCATTTTTACATTTTTATTGCTGTTTCTTTACTTTAAAGACATTTTAGAGCAAAATATTGTCCTATCCAAATAGTGCCCTCCACTGTGAATACTCAACGCTATAATTTTTAACGACGTTTGCAACTTCATTTGATCATTATCTTTCGCTTAAAACATAGACTCAGATTCAATATTTGGACCCAGAACCGTATTTTTGCACATCAAAAATACACTTGACGCATCCCACACACTGCATGTATACTGAGCTCAAGAGATGCATAAACTAAAAATGACCACAGGTGCTGGTAACACCCATGGTCTGCAATAACTGGGTTCCCTTTAAGAGGGACAGCCTAACTCTGGTAAGGTAAAAACCGCCCCTAACAAGCTGGCACGCTCTAAGGGCGGTTTATTTGTTGTCTCGTGATGTAACCGACACCATCAAACCTGCAAATGCAATCATAAGCATCAGCACTTGAAATGTCGTCATCCGCAACACCTCCCTTCTATGGGAAGTGCCGCCACCCTTAAAGACCCGTATGTTATTGCCTGTTCAGTATAGTTCAGTGTAGCACAATGAAACTATTTTTCGCAAACGCTATCAAGTGTGTGGTATAATGTTTGTAATAGTGGTGCCCCCACAATAATACGTAAGTGTTCTAACTCTGCTTGGAGTGCTTCAACCGATCTTTCAGATGGTGTTTGCTCTTTTGTTTTACGCTGATCTCACCCCCGTCACACAAGGGTTTCCCAATATGGAGTCTAGGGGGATCGAACCCCTGACCTCCACGCTGCCAGAACAAAGCTCCTTACTTGTTCTAACTCAACACGACACCATTAAACCATTAAAAACCTTCATTTTAAAGGGATTTATTGAGCGGATATGAAAAGTCTACACGCCTAACACCACCCGACACTATAAATTTTCGTATCAAAATTCGTATCAATTTTATTCTTGGTGCATTAAGGGTCAAAAAAAGAGTACCTGAAACTCAGGCACCCTCAAACCATTTTCTAAATGCTTCTTTCGAAATTTTGATATAACGCCCAACTCGCACAAAACGAAACGGCGGCGGCTGTTGATTTAAAAGTTCGTATGTCTTCGTTTCGCTGATACCTAGAAATTGCTTTACGTGTTTCGGCTCCATAACCTCGGGATAATCAACCAATCTTTTCATCTTTATTATTCCCCTCTCCATTTCCTAATAACATAAGTGACAATTTGTAAAACGCTTCCCCGCGCACCTTATAATAAAACTTATTGCTCACAGGTGGATCAAACACCACGGTATACATTTTTAAGTCCGTCATGTATGACGCGTCTCGTGACATGTAGCGATGTTTGATTAAAAATTGTTCCACTTCCGGCAGTGACTCCACAGTTTGCTCTATCCTGTCGCAAAACATCTTACATAAAGTCTCCGCATCCGCATTGTGCATTGCGACATCTGCCGTTTGATCACTTGTCCCACCACCACGTGGCATGTCGCTAAGCACCTGCACAAGTTGCGTTGATCGCTTATCAAATCCAACATATTTATAAAGACGGTACTTATCAAAGAGTGACTCCACAGCTTGTTGTGTTTTGCGCTTATCAATATTTTGCAGTTCAATCATCCAATCACCCCGTTTTAAATGTTTGCGTTTCTTGTTCTCTTGCTCGATCCAGATTGCTCATCCAACGCTGAGTCAATATCCCGCTTAAACCCCACTCTGCACGTAACACAATCAATTTTTTATTAGGCAAACCGTATTTCTTGCAAATCTGCATGTCACTATAACCGTCCGCTTTTAATTCAAAATAAGTAGCCCTATCCAGACCGTTCTTTTCTGACTTCCACGATGTATCAAAACCGCTTTCTTCCCATTCTTCATAAACGATTTTGGACTTAATCATCCTCGCCAACTCCAATCATGTCTAAGACCTCTTCAACAATCAGTAACTGCCCCTGATAAAAAGCATAGTCACGTTCACGGCGTGGGTCGTCAACACCTAGCCTGTCATATTCGTAAATCTCGTTATTGACATTCTTTGTGATCACCTTCAAGTCATCCCGTAAATGCAGCATTTCCCATTTTAATTCTTCAAGCGATCCCTCTTTTGTTGTCATCCCTGCCCCTCCTTATGCTCAATCATTTTCTTCTCCTTCTAAATGTTTCTGAATTTTCAGCGCCAAAACCAACTGCCCCTCAGAGTAACCCCCGCGCCATCCAATGCCAGAATCAGGAATCATACCCATGTCATCGATTTCTTGGATTTTGATCTTAACCTCACTTAGCTTCCGCGTTTCCTCTTTGACGATATTATTGATGTGTTCCACAAGCTTTTTTTTATCCATTTCCCTTCTCCCCTTTATGCTCAATCAATTTATCAAGATACACCCGACATTTTTTCAAATCCTCAACACCATTTTTGTTATGATAGCGGCTGATATACTTAATCACATTACCAGCCAAGAAGCCCTCGTATGATTCACTCGTCATTTTGTCTCGCATGTACTCAAACGTCTCAATCTTGCCGGCGTAGTATGACGGCCGAACTTTGTCATCTTTTACGCCGCTATCCAACCTATCATTTTCCGCTTTATCAATAAAATCCAAAACCTGATTCAATTCATCCAGGGTAATATAGCCGCTATACGCAAGGTGTCTCACTTCACCTCGTAAACAATCAGCTTCCCTCATAACTTTCAAATAGCCTAATCCGATATTTCTACAGGGTGTCTTTTCCCAAAACTCTTTACTTTCTTTTCCGTATCTATCCAGCACCCACCCCTGGCGGTTCAAATGCTTAACCTTAGCAAACCACCAGCCTTTTTTGTTGTTGCCGATCGGCATAAAAAACAAGATTTCTGCCCCTGCATATTCCAACACATTAACGTAAGCGCTCGGGCTGAGGTTTATTTTTGTGTAACTCATGTTTATTCCATCTCCTTTTCTTTAAATTGCTCCGGTCATACTCTATCGCCATCTTCGTCACCGATATATAATAGCCGCACTTTCTTGGCTTAAAAACTGTATATCCATCACTTCAACTGCTCCACATTGCTCTAGCCACATGTTAACAGTTAACTGCATACTCGCCCCATCAAGCCTGTAAATTATCTCTACGTATAGCCCTTCAGGTTCGCCATAACTCATTTCACATCATCTCCTTATATATAATCTCCGCTGTCGCTGCTCCGTCTGGCATTTTTATATCTAACTCCACAATGTTGATGCGGCTATCTGCCATAAACGACCAGATTTTCTTATTTAGATCGCGGTAGTTGCTTGCTTCGATGCGTTTAAAACCGTAGTTTTCGCCGATTGACATATTCAATCCCTCCTATTTTAAAAGGCAACATATACCTCTAGTTCGTCCCGAATTACACAATATTCCGCTGCATCTGATAAGCTGATGCCGTAGTGATAAGCTATTGCCCGTAAGTGCTTACCGACATCTTGTAGCTCCGCCGTAGATAAGTCTAAACACTCGCGTTCAACGCTTATCCCGCCTAAGTTACACACGATGCTTAGATCAATCTTAGGTAAGTCGACCCAGTCACACTTTAAAACACGATGCAAGTTGGCGTAATCTCGCAATATATGTCCTAGCAGTAGATAAGCCTGCTGTCGCGACATGTCCACTCTGTGGTACGTCTCTTGTTTGATGCCTAGCGCTAACCTGCCTATCGACTCAACCATTTGCAAATGATGATAGGTCACTGTATCAATCTCTGGATGATCTACATACTCTTTATGCGCAAGCTCTTGGTACTCGTCAAATGTCATACTACTCAACCCCTTTTATTTTTATCGCTGCTTAAATGTCATTTTCGCAACATAATGCCCACCCTGCTCTTTGATAGGCTCCGCACACTCCCATCCGCGTGACTCTTTTGCTTGCACCTCTTTAACTAGCTTGATTTTGCTTTTATGGGAGATTACTAACACCAAGTCTGTGCCCGTCTTATAACATGATGATCTGCGCTCTCGTAAAATCTCGTCATCTACCTTTGTTGCTGTTATTTTCTCGCGTATACTCTTTGAGGTGCTCGATCTTATAGCACTCATTCTTTTAACGACTCCTTATATACAATCAACACTGTGACACAGTGCGCATCATACTTATTCTTAGATGTAGACAACTTCACGTCTACTATCTCTACATTTGGGTTTGTGATTAAAAAACTGTTCAACTTGTATTCTAAAAGTCCACTGTCAACCACAGTAAAAACTTTGAATTTAACACCAGTTACATAGTTCATGCTTTTAGCAACTCCTTTGCCAAATATTTAAAATGATGATAAATGTAATTACCCGTGTGCGCTGGCTCGATGTACACCGTGCTAAAGTTGTAACGAGCTTCAAAGGTTTTTAAGCTACCTAACAGCGCTTGCGGCGTGTATTGGCTCCTATAGTTACCCTCTAAAATCTTGCGATAGCCCCCGACATCCTCGACCAACAAGACAAATGGTGCTTTTGATGCTCGTATTAGCTCGTTTTCAAAGCGTGTGCGATCTTTTATGCTACCCACTAACTCATCCACACCGTTTTTACGCTCGATGCATCCGCTGATGTGTAAGTCTCGCATGATGCCCATGTCCTCGTTTTTTGGTATGTAGCAACCGTAGTCGCCTGTTGACATTGTGCAGTTGTCAAACTGGATTTCTTTGTGCCGGAAATACTCCAGCACATGTTGATTCTGTTGCTCTCTTGTGTCCACGGTGATGACGAGCGTTTTCAGTATCCGCTCAATCTCCGCTTTAGTATATTTAAACGCCAACCCCATCACGCCGCCCCCTTTTTTCTTTTGCCGTAGTCGACAGCACGGTTGTAAATTTCCTCCGCTAGCTTGTCCGTCTCTGCGTCCTCGTAGTTGCTCGTTGATTCCACACCTTGCCAACCTTGATGCCAGAGTATTTGCATCCGCTTTACTACTAGATCAATCGCAACGGCATCTGCTCGCAAAAACTCGTCTATAGCCTTATGAGTGTCAACATCGTAGCCCGTCATGAAATCCACAAGTTTGTCGTTGGCGTCGTCTATCTTGCCTTTCTTTTCGTCATAATCACCACGCAAGTATTTAGCAATGCGGACCTTGTTTTCTCCCACAAAAGATTGCAGTGCTTCGCTTACGTGGCTGGAATCTTCAATTTTCAAACCGCCATCCACTAACCTTATTGATCCGCCCTCAATTTTGACTGACTTTATTATTTTCATAGGATGCATGTAAATCAGCCCCCTCTTCTATTGTAAAAAACTGTTTATCAACCCTGTGACTTTCAAAAAGTAACCCCATAACCCGTTTAGTAACCTTAGGTAACCCCTTTAATAACCCACGGAATGTTGATGTAGCAAGGGTTTTCGCCGTTTGGGTTACTTAGGTTACCTTTTCAGAAATAAACTGGGTTCATATATACACACACACTGTCTATATGTATATATTCTTTATAGGTACTTTTTTATATAAAAGTAACCTAAGTAACCTAAGTAACCCATCAGAATAAAAACAATATTCTTTTTCATCTCAGAACCCTTGATGCAACTAGGATAAAAGATTTTCTGATTAATCTAACTCAACACTGATGAATGTGCTGTCTGGGTTACTAATCGGGTTACTTTCCGCTTTTTCTGGG
The DNA here is from genome assembly GCF_038592975.1 of Bacillus sp. FSL W7-1360. Classification (NCBI taxonomy): domain Bacteria; kingdom Bacillati; phylum Bacillota; class Bacilli; order Caryophanales; family Bacillaceae; genus Bacillus; species Bacillus sp. FSL W7-1360. Next base: position 1,888,895 of record NZ_CP151950.1, read on the forward strand.
TTACTTTTTAAAGCAACCGTAGCGCCTTTCTTTCCATGAACGGGCTTGAAATAGTCTTTTTTTAGTCCCGTGCCAAAAATAAACATCTTATTCTTCGCCCCTCGATCTTTTTTGAAACCCCGCTCTTCCATCATCCGGTAAAAATTCCGACTAGAAGTAACCTGTAAATCTTCATCGTTTTTGAAGCACCAGTCTTTGTATTGGCTATAAAGTACCTTCGCTTCTACTTTTGCTTCAGTATGCTTGATGCAAATTTCATCCAAAAATGGTGCTAATATGTCCATTTCTTCCCTGTAAAAACGTGTGGACTGCTCCACCATTTCCGACTTTTCAAGTCCTTCCTTTTGCCATTTTATGGCTCCTTGTACCAGCCAATTGAGGATGCCTTGCGCTTCTGCCCGTAGCTTGTCCAGTAAGTCTGGGTCTCGATCTTCTGGTGGGATGTGCGCGTTAAATGGGATTAAATGCACCCGTCGCCATATACCCTCATCATCATTTTTTATGATCGGCTTATGATTGGTCGTGAAAAATATTTTAAAGTCCGGCGTGAACTCAAATGATTCCTTGTATAAAAAACGTGTTCTAATGCTGTCGCCGCCCGTTAATTGTTTTACAAGCGATTCGTCTAATTGCTGTCCCTTTTTTGACTCGACTGCGGCGACGAACCGTGATCCGTCAAGCGCGGCAATGTCATTTCGTACACCTTCATTTTTTTGCTCTATAAATGTCTTTGCGTCTGACTGCCTGCCATAATCACCTAAAACATTTCGTAGAGTAGACACAAGGGTACTTTTACCGTTCTTACCTCCGCCGTGCAGAAAAAACATACATTGCTCTTTTGTGCTCCCTGTCAACGAGTACCCGAACGCCTTTTGCAAATAATTTATTGTATCTGCATCCGTTTTGCCTGATTTGTCTACGATAATGTCATTTAAAAACTTTAACCATGTCGGGCACTCAACGTGTGGGTTATACTCAACGTCCGTGATCTGCGTGAGATATAACTCCTTGTCATGCGGCATTAGCTCCCCCGTCTTCAAATTTATAACTCCATTACTGCAATTAAAAAGCATCTCGTGGCTGTCTAGTTTTGATTTTAAGATAGGTGATTTCCGGCGTAGTCTCTCTATGCTGTTATCTGTCGTTGTTAGCGACTCGCTTTTCTTTGCCCATTTCAGCATCTCTTTTTTTAAGTCTTCGTCCTGTTCGGCGTGCGCCTCCGCGTAAATTTTCCTGAGGGTTTCCGACACTATGTTGTCCAGCCGCTCCATCTCGTCATTTGCCCACTTTTTACCGTCCCACACAAGCCAGCCTATACCTTTGCAGTACTTTAAACGATGCCCCTCATAATGTTTTATACGCTCTGCATTGCCAAGCTCCGTCAAGTTAAATCGCGGTTGCTCTTGTGCACCCTGTGCAGCCCCTGCATCGCTCTTTTGTTGCTGCGCCGCTTGTCTCTCTTGCCTTTTTTGCTCCTTATACTCCGATATAGTTATAACGCACTCATCTGCGGCTTTTTGTATGGTGTCGGCTCCGTATGTGCTGTCACCACGGGCGCTGTCCCATTTATCACGCATCAATCCCGATTGCCTAAATAGTGCATCCATACGCGCGGTGTCGCGATCTGTATAACACGCTAGGTGATTGCAAAGGGACAAATCAGCCCCACTATGGTCATTTCCCTCAAAATGTCCCTCCCACAGTTTTTTTATCGCTGCACCGTTCTTACCATTAAACATCTCATCCAGTAACTCGCTGTCGCTTTTTAATGCAGTAAAGCCATCCCCCTGTGGGCTGCTCTCTCGCTGTCTACGCCCTGCCCGCTTGTCTGGTATATAAGCATCAAATATCGCTTTAATCTCGTCTGTGCGCTCCTGCACGCTTGTTGGATGCACTGCATCGCCGGTAAATGTAAAGTAACGTCCATGCCTGTATATCTCTAATCCTTTCTCAGGATTTTTTGCACCTGTATTTTTGACACGCTCAGGCAACTCACCTTTTATAATGATGTGCAGTCCTTCGCCACTCGGTGATCTCTCTGTATAACTGTCAAGACTAAGAATTATATCTTGTGCCATCTCGCTATAACTCTTGCCATCTATGCAATGGTCTATGTCCACGCCTATAAACGGATCATTTTGCGTAAACATAAAACCGATACCGTCATATTTGCCGTCGTTATACGACTGCACTGCCCTATCAAACTGCATCCAGTCGCTTGGATCATTTGACTTTGCGTGTATCCCGTCTGCCCGATATGGCACCTTTGTTGCTTTATCTCCACGCGTTTCTTTACGCCATAACACCCACTGTGGACACTCTTGTAACTCGTCCGGTATGTTATTAAAATCGTATGCCATTCCTTACCTCCTCCCTCGTCTATGTATGGAGAGGAGCCGAAGCCCCTCAATCGTCTATCTGCTAAAAAGGCACATCCGAATCATCAATTTTGACAGCTTCCGGTGGTGCAACTTGAGATTTTTCAAAGCCTTTGACTTGCGCATATTTTTGACCGTTATGCTCTCGGTAACCTGTAATCACTTGCAATGGTTTATTTAAAACCATATCTGCCCATTCTTTGTAGCTATTGAATTCCGTACCTTCCGGCAATCCTACTGCTTTACCCAGTGCCGCAAAACGCCATTGGCTGTTTTCTGTGGCAACAAAATTATCAAACATAATTTTACGCCCTCCATAAGGTTGATCAACATCGTTGCGAATCTCATAATCCACAACAAACATGTTGCTCCCTGATGCAGATTGCTTTTCCGCGTAGTTGTGTACAATTACCTCGTATTTGCCCGGTTTAACCGCTTCGAATCCTTCTACATTGCTATAATCCATCTTCAAAACTGACATTCAAATCACTCCTAGTTAAGTTTTAGTTTTTCGTGTGCTGCTTTCGTGTACTTGTAGTCAAAATCTTCAATTTTCATGCCTGTTTTAAACTCGAATTGCTCTACCAGTTTTTTCTTTTCGGCATCGTTGGCAATTGCTATTTTTATATCATCCAACAAATGTTGCCGCTCACGGTCTTCCTCTGCTTTCACATCTGCGCCCAACTCCAGCCAGTTATATAGATTTTTGCCGATATCAGGCGTGAGCTTGATTTCTTGATCTTTAAACAGTAGCGTGTTGTCCTTTGTTGCTACCGCCTTGTTACTCATGTCAAGACTAAAATTGAGCATAAACTCGTATTCCATCTCATCTTTTTGCACGGGTTTTGTGCCAATCTTGACTGGTTGCATGCGCCCGTGGTCGTTTGTCTCAACGGCATACTCTTGCTTGGTGCGCAATGTCGCGATGATGTGTACATTGTTACGCGTGAGTGTTTTTACAAGTTTTGTAGTCTCTGATGACAATTTGCCCCAATTTTGAAACGAGTTACCCGACATACCTGCATGTTGATCGACTATGCCGCCCTCGCCTTGCCAGTTGTGGGATAGGCTGTCAATGACCACTACTTCCGCGCCTGCTTGCTTTAGTGCTTCAACTGCCGCTTGATAACGGTCTGTACTATACGGTGGGTCAAAATTTATATGGAGAAACTCACCTATCTTGTTGTCATTACCAAAATCAACATTGGCATATAACATCGACCGCTTATGCTCCGTATCAGCCACGCCGATTTTAGACCACAATGTGGAGTCGTCTGCATCGGGGTAAGCAGCTTGCATCATTCCCTTAGCAATCATTAGCGCGCCTACTGTCTTACCTGCGCCAGACGGTCCAATTAACCCGACAACCGCCTTTTGTTTCTCTCTCCTTGCCGTGTGGACTTCAAACATGTTTCATCACCCTCTTTCACCTTCGTGCACAAAGTTAATGCTGTACTCTTTTCCTGTCACAGTCAGTTCGTCAAACGCCATTTCTTGCGCTTTTTTCCTCGCGTCAATCCTTATACGCGGGTCATTGCGCTTTTTGTAGTTTCCCTCGACCACGACGTTAGTGCAAAACCGTATATCAACATCTGCATAAACAGTATATTTTTGCATCTAATCACCCCAGATCAATTTTGTAAGTCGTTGTTTCTGGCTGGATTACCACACCTGCAACCTCTTGCCCGTTTGAGTCGATGACGGTTTCTTTGTCGCCTAGCTTGACCACATTCAATTCCTTTTTTAGATCAGCCCACTTGACTTCTTCTTTAATTTTCACAAAATCTGTCATGCCGGATGCCTTAACATGCTCCAACAGCTTGTCCTTATCTGCTGCAACTGGTGTTGGTTTACGGGTTGTGCTCTTGCACTTACCGTGTGGAGTAGCAAGGGTCTTGGCTTTTGGATCGTCTCGTAATGTTCGACTGTGGTAGTCTTGCACCAAGGCTGTAAAGTCTTCTATTGATTTATCAACGGGCGCAAGCTCTGCCTGTTTCCACTCGTTGATGCGTTCTGTTTCCTGCTTTGCTAGCTCTTCCACGCCGCGCTTTTTATCATTTAACGCTGCCAACTTTCTAAACGCCCAATTCAATTGCGCCTGATCGGTAATCTTAAACCGTTCTTTTTCTTCCTCTGTGTGGATAAAGTCAATGCTTTCAAGTTCTTTCAATTCTCTTGCCTGCAATTCATTCATCGTTATCCCTCCCAGCTAATATGTAGTATTAATTGCTCGCCTTGCGTCTCTGTTTTTAACACCTGGTATCCAAACATCCCCAAGTTAGCGGTGTAGTAGTTAACATCTTCCCATCCGCATAACACGTTATCGAGCGTTGCGACCATTTGTGTTTTACCTGCGTAGACGGCGTTACTCATCCTATTAAAGATTTCATGCAAGGTTTTTTCTCGCTCAATATCGAGCATCGTTTGTGATTTCTCACGCATCTTTTCGGCTGATAGCATGTTATTTTCCCTCCCTCGCCTTTTTAATTGCGTCTGCTAGATCCTGCCGCTCTTGTTGCTCCTCAACCGTGGGATTAGGAGGATCAGGCATTATTACGATTGTTGCTACCATTGACATTGATACCAATAATGCAGCTAATGTTATACCGTTTTTCTCAAACGCGCGTTTTATCAACGTCACTCACCTCTTCACAAAGTTTGTAATCAACTTTTATCCCTAATGCACCTGATACTCTTTCTATAGTATCTTCATTCCACCTTCGATCCCCTCGCAATAAATCGCGTATATATTGATAGCTGTAACCTGTCATCCTGGCAAGATCGGATTTTTTCAACCCTGCATTTTTCATCGCCGTTTTAACTGTCGGTGTAAAGTTCATTTTTTTCTTGCGCCCCCTTCACACTTTTTACTATATAGCTATTTGCTCAATATATCAACCCTTAAAATATAGTAAATAACTCTTTATTAGCTTATTATTGCACAAAAATGAATGTATATCTATATTTTACTCTGAATATCTCCATTTTTGAGCTATATACTCATTTTGACCTTTGTTGCAAACATGTTATTATTAAGCAAATAGCTTTTTAACGCAACAGAATTATATACGCAAACCGGACGTTTGTTACAGCCGCTTAGGTTTTGACATTCTTAACGCAACAGAATTTAGAACAAACTTGAGAGGGATGACTTGAAGTGCATGAAAAAAACAACAATATCAGGAAGATAAGAAACGAAAAAAAAATGTCGGGTCCAGAGGTGGCAAAACGTCTCGGGATCACTCCGACATATCTTTATGACTTAGAAAAGGGCAAAAACAAGCTGGGGACGGACATAGCAGAAGCGTTAGCGGATATGTTTCACGTTTCATTAGATTATCTATGCGGAAGAATTACGGAAGAAGAAGAAAAAACCTCTGCGCATAGTGCCCAAAGGTTTATGAATGAATTCCCTGATTTATCGGACAGGGACGTGTTGGATAGATACACTCTTAAAGTCGACGGGAAAGAATTAACCTCTGATGAAGCTAAGTACGTTGTTCAAACCCTTCGCACCTTTCGCGATTTTCAAGGATAGCTATTAGTTTTTTCAATTCATCGGTACTATCTGTTGTTTGAAGTATCAGGTGTTCAAGATTTATAACATCTCGCATATTTTCCCCCTTATTTTTTACATACATATATGTAATTTGACATCACGCCAGCCACTCCGAGAGTACCCGCGCATGGGTGCTCTTTTTTTGACTTGTTTGGAGTAGTACGTGAGTCAAAATTCTCCGTTCAGTTTCTTACCGCACTTTCAATTATACCTCACATTTCGCACCTCTCCGAGGTGGAATAACCAAGAATTAAATTCCTTTTTTTACCTATAGATTTAACGCTACCCGAAAAGCCATGGAAGAGGCAAATTTTTTTCCATGGCTCATTCATATGGAATTGATTACAGGTAAATCGATTCATCCATGCCCAGCGCGGTTAACACCCTTTGTTGTTCATACGTAAGCGGTCGTGAAAAACTCCTTTGTTTTGTGTTGTCTGGTAGCGTAAAGGCAACCACTTGAATGTATTTAAATAGCTGAAAAATCGCCTCTCCTGTAGGCTTTGTTAGCGTTCGACCACCGGCTCCTTTCATTGGATGCGCTGTGGTAATATGTTGCCGGATACGTCGTTGGAAGACTCGATAAATGACAAGGGCGAGAAGAAATAAGTAACCAAGTACTTGAACACGCTCTGGTTTATGGACATAGACATCATCGATATAAAAAGGGTTTTTGAGAAAGCGAAAGTTCATCTCCACGTTGATCTGTCCTTTGTAAAGCTCAAGCAAACGCTTCGGGCACGCAGGTTCTCCTTGCCACTCGGTTGGCACTGTTGTGACAAGTACAAAACGTGAAGCCTTTCTTCTTGCGTGTGCAAAAGCTGTTTCATCAAACGTCTTCTCTACTTCAAGGATGTAGTGCGTTTGGACTTCAGGTTCTACACCTTTTTTCGGGCGGCCGCGCTTCCGCTTCGTTACCTCGGTGGCGCGAATGTTTGGTTGAACCGTATGAAAACAGAGACCTGCTTCTTTTTCCCACTCGCTAAAGGCTTTTATTGCATCCTCTTCGCAATGAAACGGTGATTTTATCCAGCTTTGTTGTTGCTTCTCGATCATCGCGTGTTCTTGTTCTCGTTTTTTTGTTAGTGTCTTTTCTTTTTTCTTGTCTAATGCGCTGGATTCGGCAACGATGAGTCGCACGTCATGTCCCTCATATGTATCAGCGCATTCAAATAAGCGGTACGTGGCACCTTTTTTGCTTGAAACAAAGGAGATTTCCTCGGACCATGGTGTGTCTGTCTCATCTGCTTTCTCAAGTGCAGCTTTCACGATTTTTAAATGATTCGGCCCTCGGGTAAGGATCGCTGCGCCCGCAGCTTTCGCTTGTTTTAACGTTTTTGCGCTCATTGCAGCTGAGTCCGCTACATAAATGAACCCATCCAGATCGACTTGTGAGAATTGATCATGGAGTTGGTCTAACACTTGAGGATTCCAGCTTTTATCAGATTCATTTCCGTCATGAACATCCGCATAAATAGGGATGCCATCTTCATTAGCGACAACACCAAATTGAATTTGCTTATAACCGGGTTTATCTCGACTGTATCCTTCTGTGATGTTCAGTGTTCGGCTTGGGCGATCGTATGCGCCGTACAAGGACAGGCTTGTTGTATCGCCGTGAAATACGCTCAAGGGGATCTCCTCGTGTTTGTATACATCCAGCAAAATCGATGATAAAAGTTGGTGAATGCCTGCATCATGTAAGCGATCTAAATGTCTTCCTAATGCGTCATCATTAAAAAAGCTAGGAGCGACTTTTTCATGTAACAGTTTATGGAGATCGATCTCTTTTGCCCATTCTTCTACATGTACCAAGGCTTGACGGCCACTAAGAATATCGAGCAATAATAGATGAACAGCATCTCCTGGCGACACCTGACATTGGTCGTTGGCATTGACAAAGTTCGTGATTTTACTTGGGAGTTTCAATTGTTTTATGAGCTCGCTAATCATATTCAAATACGTGGCTTGGTAAACTGCATCAATCTGTATGTTCATGTCCATCCCTCATCTGGCTATGTATTTCGGGTAGCTTTATACCTGCTTATACATCATTCGACATTGGATGAAAAAATCCTTCCTAGGGTGATAGGAAGGATGCGAAATGTGAGTTATACATAAAAACGATACGCGAACAAGTGTTTTTATTTCCAAAGCCCTGAGTCGTAAGGTGCAAAATAAGCGCGGGTCACCGTGGGGTGTCCAGGCCCTGCTAAACTTTCCCCTGATACGGATAACCAAACCGTCGACATTACCACAACGGCAACTCCAATCAACATACATTTTTTTAATACTCTCATGTTAATTCCTCCTTCAAATTGTGGTGCACTAATGCTTCAAGTTCATTTTCGCACAACTCAAGAAAGTATGTATACCCTTGCTTCAAAAAAAACTTATACGCCTTCATGATTCCACGCACATCTCTTTTCGCCATAGATTTATAAAGTTGTATACACGCTTCGTCTCCTCCAACGGCACAATCAATAACTTCCAAGGCTTCTTTGTTTTTCCCTCGAACAATCAATTGGTGAGCCAATTCTTCCCCTTGCAGATCCTCGTCATAAAATTCTTCTTTATGCACGTTCCTTATAAAAAAAGTATTTTCTTTTTCTCTTTCGTCGGCATAATTGCGGTATCCGCCGCGTCTGTACTGTTCTGCAGATTCTTTCATGCAGGATATACTTTTTTGTTTATCTTTATAGAGGTAAGACAAACTTTTGATGTGCATAGCGGCTCCTTTCCGAAGAAAAGAAGATGTGTAATTCTTAATAACCTCACCCGCGTGAAGTCGGGCTAATTCCACGTCTCCGTCAGCGTATAGACAATAGGACGCCTCCAATGTGTGGTATTGCGCAAACAACGAGTCACGTACATATGTATCCCTTAGCGCGTTTATTTTTTGTGAAAACATCCCGCGGTAAGTCGGTATTACCCCTAGTGCTTTGTTGTCGAAATGCAGAAGTCCCAAAAAAAGGAATATACGAGTGTTTAAAACCGGATCGCTTACATGCCCGTACAACAATCGCAGTTCTTCCAATGACTTCGAGTAAATTTCTTTGCGATCTTCGCCATTTTCTTTGCTGCTTGTGTATCCAAAAAATGATTTATAGATTGCGTGGCAATCCCTGATCTCCTGCTCTGATTTACTGTGCTTCTCCAGGAGTTTTTTTGTTAATTTGTCACGATCGTTAGAGTACGCATATTCAAATGCTGAAATAACACCTGCCGTTGTTGTCATACCTAAGCAATATTCATCCATTTTTTCAGCCCAAGAATCTTTATAAAAATATTTTGCAGCTATAAATGTGTTTTTGAAATCGAGCGATCTGCCTTGCATGAGCCGCGACAATGCTTGTTCGCTCATCCCCATTTGATACGCTAAATCATGTTGCGTTGTCCCTTTAGACCACACGGCTTTTTTTGCTTCCCCTCTTAAATCCAATCTCAAGCCCTCCCCTATGTCACTTTTTATTAATTAAGGAACTTTGATATAATTGATTAAAAAATTAAAACAAATAAAGCTGACTGGTACTACATTATCTTCCGTGGATAAATGAACCCCGATTCACATAATACTATTATACAACACGGCACCGCCTAAGTAAAGAAAAAAGAACATACATTCGTACGCCAATTCCCGACATCTATATGTAAAGTTTTGTCGTATGAGTTTGTGTTGCGCTAATCAATAATAAAACAAAGATCAGAAAAATCACTTATGGTTATTTTACTATAGTATACTGGTTAAGCGCAATTGGTGAAATCGGGCTGTTTTATCCGTTATTATTTTGTTGTTTTTCCGCACGAATTTAACCAAGCACAAAGAGCCTGCATCAGCAAGCTCAACTGTGGATTATTATGCTGCTTTTGAAGCGGTGTCAACGTGTGGACTACATACACCACTACCTTAAAAACAAAACCACTTGCATACAATCCCACAATTAACGTATAATATAACTGTACAAGTCATATAATTAAAAAACCGCCCTGAGCTACTACTCAAGACGGTGTGCTGAATCCCTTTTCGGGCTTAGGCAGGTAAAATAAGGTGATGAAGATAGTCCCCATTTGGTCCCGCTAAAGACTCATGGGGGCTATTTTTTGTCGCGTTTAGTCAGCACTACAACAAACGTTAACAACGTCAGCAAAAGCACATTTGTCGCAATTGCAAGCGATAATGCTTCGTATACCGACATGGCGCCACCTCCCCTCTAGGAGGTTTTGCCTAAGCCCGATCATGAGTATTCAGCTTGTTTTATTATATATCATATCTTTGCACTATGTCGAGACATCAAGAATCAAACTCGACTTTCACAACGTCCTCTATTCCGTCAATTGACTCCATTGACTCATCATCCAAAGTGGCATAAAAATAAAGCTCAATCCACTCTAAAACTTCATCCGCATCATCTATTTCAAAAACATATGTCTCTCGTCCTTGTTGTTCTGTGCCTCTAAGCATATCTTGGTCTAAAATTTCGGATGTGTCTGTGATGATTCCTGGCTTATTAAATTGATCGAGCGTCTGGGATGTTGACGTCAATAGTTTTTCCGCGAAACCAACACTTAATCTCTTTTCCGTGTTGTTTTTGATACTCATATCCAGGTGTAAAACTCCGATCTTGTTGTAATCATCAAGATTAATCCCGATCATTTCCCACTCCGTTTGATCTGCATTTTCTACCTCGATGTATTCCACACGATCTATTGTAAAATCTAAGTCACCACTTCCCACGGTTACGGGACTTGTCGCCACAGCTTTCAACGTCTGTGTGCCAAGCTTATCAGTGATCGTGTCGCCAACCTCAGTTAGTTCACCGTCCTCTTCTTCCCCTGATCCAGTTTCTTCATTATTACTGTCTTCTTTCTTCTCAACCGCTTCCGTCTTCTCTTCTTTCTTTTCCGTCTCTGTCTTTGTTGTCTCAGTTGTGGAGCACGCACCTAATGCAATCACGCTTGCCGCGATTGGTAAAATCAATAATTTCCTCATGTATAAACTACCTCCAAAATTTTGTATTTATTATGCACTTTATAAGTATATTACTCCTCGTAAGCGCTGTCAAAACGTAAGTATTCCACACTTATTTTTTATGTGCTATAATTTTTACATGTTGGAGCTATACAGAGAGCATTTTGAAAAAGTGTGGACTGCTGTGTGAAAGGGGTGAAGGAATGGGTAATGCCAGAAAACTCGTTGAAAACTTCGAAATTGATTTCAGTGTTAATGGAGAGAACAAAATAGCATTCCTACCTTATGAAAATGACAAGGGTACATCTCAATATAAGAAGGTAAAAAATCCACTTACAGAAAAAGAAGCTCACGGCTGGCTAATAAAAGACATCGAATCTTGGGCAGTGGGGGAAATATATAAGTACAACAAAAGTCTTCGTCGTAATATCAAATTTGACTACTACAAAAGTCCTGATCCTTTTCCAGACCTTATTGGTGAAAAAGAAATACGAACGGCAGAATTACACGACAACGAAAATCAATCTCACGCTTTGTTGAAGTATGAAAAATGGCTAGATAAAGATAGGTGGCGCGCAAAAGCAACTTTATCAATTATATCTTAACAAGGAAACGTATGAAAAAAAGCAATACTCAATTCGTGAAACCCCTTATCCAATAGACGTTTTGGGGTTTTTACTCATGCCGTCAAATGTCGAACGATTCTTCTTGCATTTATCTAATACGCGTATTATAATTAAGATAGATCATAACAAGGAGGTGAAAAAATGCTGGATAACATAGAGCAAGTCGCACGCATCTTGTTTCACGTAGCGTCAACGGTTGGCATCGTCTGGGCGCTAACGCGAAAGACGGACACGCGCGACTGACGGTGTTAAGGAGGGCTTGCGCCCTCTACACCCTCTATACTATCATAGCACAAAACTTATGACAAAAAAACTGCTGTATATACTGCTGCTCGTGCTGTTGTGGGTATCGTACTTTACAAACAGCACAATCTTACAAACAGCCGCATACATGGGCGTAACACTTTTTGTGCTAGTCGAGTTAGGGGCGTTAAAACGTGACAAAACAGTATGATCAGGTTGAGTATAACAAACGATGGGCAGAGAAAAACAAGGATCACAAACGATACCTGCGGTACCGATCTCAGGCGCGGACATTTATTCGTAAGCACGCAACGAACAACGACTTGGACGAGTTGGAAAAGCTAATAAAACAAAAACGAGACGAGCTATAGCCTGCGTCCACTGTGGGCTAGGCTTATTTTTTTGGTTAAACTTGCCCTGATCAGACTAGAATAATAAAAAAGTTATGGGATGGGATCAAATGAAAGAAATATTTGAAGGATTAGAAGAAGCACGTCAAAAGTTTAATAAGCATCGCGGTCATACGTGGATCATGGCTGATTTAGACGAGGGTACTGCTTGGACAGTAATTGGAGATTGTCCCGACTATGACAGTGATACAGTTGTGTGTCTAGTCGCCAAAGGTGGACACATAGACCGTGAAGATCGTAGGTATGGCGCGGATAGCTTAAAGAGAATCGTGTTAAAGTCAATGGAATATAGGATTTAAAAAAGCCCACCAATATAAAATGGTGGGATCGCTGCATCGACGCAGAGAATAAAGAAGATTACTTTATCGAGCTTAAATCATAGCATGAATTGCAGGTCTTTACCAGTGTTGACTTACTTTGATGTTTTTTCTTTTTTGCTTTTTCTGGTGGCCCACATTAGGAGCACTGTCACCCAAAATACAGCACTAGCCAATCTGACTACATGGCTATTACCGATATCAAACAAAATATAGGGTAGTGCAATAGCTAAAACGATTATGATGACTAAGTAGCCTAAGATACGCATGACAAATCACCCCTCACTCTATCGAGGTCTTATGCCAAGGTCTATACCGTATAAGGTAAGTACCCATTCAATGAAAAAGAGACCTATCCCTCCTATAATTCCCGCTAAAAACACCCATTTCCAGCTTATTTCATTCTTTTTTTTGCTTAGTAATTTCCCAACAAGGGCTAAAGCCCAACCAAATAAAACGTAATAGACTAATCCTGCCCACATACTATTTGTCTCCCAATCCAAATAAATCTTTCACGTTGTCTAGGAAATCATCTGAACCGAAATTTGTATCATAAGACACATTTCCATCCGGGGTTACTGTAAACATAATCTTTCCGTTCCAGTTCTCGCCGTCATCATCGCTGATATAAACCAATACTTGTTCTGTTCCTGCTTCAGGTACAGGAGTACCAACAATTTCTTTCCAAACACAAATATGTACGCTCCCATTGTCATGATCATACGATGACAACAGGAGCGATTAACATCAATTAAATTTTGGACCGACATGAAAATCTATACCAAAAAGGCCCAAGAGTAAGTCAAGAGAGACAAGAATAGTTCCGCCAATAATACCTGAGATGAATACCCATCGCCACCTAAATTTAGATTTATATGGCTCCTTGCTCATCAACTTTGCGATAACCGCGAATAACCAAGACAAGATAAAATAATTTACCATTACCATTTAAACAGTCCTTTAGCAGAATCCCAGAAATCTTCACCAAATTGCCTTTCAGTATCAGGGTCTATGCTGTCTGGTTCTATAGTAAATAAAATTTTTCCATTCCAGGTTTCGCCGTCATCGTCACTGATATATACCAACACTTGCTCTGTTCCTGATTCCGGCACAGGGGTTCCGACGACCTCTTTCCAAATTTTGCGCTTCAACATTAAAATTTCGGAGCTCCTTTAAACTGTATGCCAAAAAAGCTAAACGCCCAAGCTAACAGCAGATATAAGACTCCTACAATGAGCCAGCCCAAAAATACATTACGCCAACTTGCTTTGTGTCCGTTCTTGCTAAGGATTTTTGCTAAAGACATCAATGCCCCAAGCAGGATAAAATTATATATAAATGTATCCCATGAATCCCACATTTATTTATCCTCCAAGCCAAATAATCCTTTGAAGGAGTCCTCGAATCCTTCGCCAAAATCCGTTTCTAGTTTAGGACGTTTACTATTCGGCTCTAAAGTAAAGAGAATTTTCTCGTCCCATGTTTTGCCGTCATCACTACTAATATAAACCAATACTTGTTCTGTTCCTGATTTAGGCACAGGGGTTCCGACAATCTCTTTCCAAACTGGAACATGATTTTGTACCTCGTCCACCAAAAAACCTCTACCAAAGTTAGCTACATCCTCACTCAAAATTTCATTTGCTTTACCATTCACTTTCCCCAATCCAGGGATGCGGTTTGCTACAGCTCCTGTTGCATATAGACCATAAGCATATGCAGCTTTCTTCGTTAACTTGGCCGCTGTCGTACTTATTCCCCAAGTGCCTGTTCTCGCCCCCTGCGTATAATACACCAAATCAGGATCGTCACGGAACAAAATAAACTGACCATCTACTACTGTAAACCGAATATCGTAGTCCCCAACAGGTTCAACGGATGGTCTAATCCCCAGCGCCTCATAATCCACAGGCGCCCCTCTAGCGGTCATCTTGTCTCCATGCCCTTCCCACTTATATATCACTTTCCCCTCACCAATTGCCCCAGTACCTGTATTTGACATCGCTTCTCGAACTTGTCGTAAATAAGTTGCCTGTGCAGTTAACGGAAATGCCATCGCATATACCTCTGTGGTTGAATGTTGTGTCAAGACAGCCTTTTGAATAATACTTTGCGATACTGGGCGACCTAGGTAAGTATCTAACCTTTTTGCAGCAGCAGCTACTACATCTGGATGTGCTCCTATTGCTGCAAGTGTATACAATACCGACACATGTTGTCTTAACGTCGGATCTGATGATGATTTCAGATTAAGAAACATATCGTTACTCCAGTCAACCGCAGGTGCCTGTGTATGCAACGTAGCATCCGCAAAATACCCTCGTACATCCTGAATATTCACACCTGACATCGTCAAACCGCCTGTGTTCATCCATTCAACCGCATTCTTCACTGTTGCTTTCAACTCGGTACTGTCTGCTTGCACTTCACTCATTAAGTCCACGCCATCCGCATCAAGCGTATGTAAACCATCCACAGTTTCACCAGCGAATTTCCGAGAGCTTTCAACGCGATTCAATACGTTATCCACGTTCAACTTACCAAGGTTAATAATATGACTAACCGAATTCGTAAGAGCATCTACATTGCTTTTTGATTGCTCTGTGGACTCCTCGACTTTATCTAAGTTTCGATTCATTTGCGTATCCCAATAATCTTCAGTCACCACGCCGTTCTCGGATGGTTCGAAGTCAAGAATATACCCCTTCATCTTGTTAATTTTTTCAATCGTACTGGAGATATGAGCGCGAAAAGCGCGAACAGTTGGAAGTTGCAACTCCGAATGGTTACGGATAATCGCTTCGCCACCTTCGCCAGTCATTGAACCTTCCATATTCACGGCACTATCCATACCAGATTCCACCAATGAAAAAAAGTCGAGCATCCTTTGCAATACTGCCATGTCTTCATCCAATTTGGTAACAGCTTTATTTACATCTAGTATTTTCAATGGCTCTCTCCTCCTATTGAGCGTTGATTTTCCCTGCTAACGCACGATCCACGGTATCGTATTCTTGTACCATTGTTTGAAATTGCTTCTCCATTTGACTTAAAGCTTGCAAATACATGGCTGCTTGTTCCTGTATATCTTCTACCGCATTTGTTTCTTCAAGCAACATGTCCAGGTCCTCATTCGAACCGATGACTTCTTTTTCAAAACTCCCTGCAAGTTCTCCGATAGCCTGGAGAATCACAATGGCTTCCTCCACGTGGATTTTAATTTCCACTTTTTATCACTCCCTATTTCCCATGCCTTTTTGCTAACTTGCAATATTTATCAATTCATCAATTGCAATTTTACATACACCTATTATGCTAAAGTAGCGCGTAACCGTTGTCAATCCATAAAAAACTTCTCAAAACAAAAAGAGCCAGCACCAATTAAGGCACTAGCTATGAATTCATTGTATATGATAAACTATAACTAATTGCGGCGTATTGCTTCGGCGTGCGTTCAAGGGGATTGGATGCGTCTGATCCTCTTTTAATTTTGTTATACACAGAAAAGAATCCTCCAGATTGCCCCACAATGCACCGCGCGGACAATCCAAAGGGTTTTATATTCGTGTAAACCAAAATGCAATATGGACTATCTAAACGCCGTTACAACAGTTTTAGCATTTGCGCACGTGTTTTGGGACCATATACACCATCTTGCCCCAACCCGTGCATACTCTGAAATCTCCGCACCGCGTCCGCTGTCTTTGGACCATACACGCCGTCAATGCCGTTGTTTTTTGCGCCTTTATCTGGATAGTAATGCAACTTTGCCAATGCCTCTTGCACTTGTCGCACTCCAGTGCCGCGTGGGTACGGTCGTTTAGCGCGATAGACCGCGTTAGGCAAGTTTACTTTTTTGCGTACAGGCGTTACCTGTGGCTTAGGCGCTGCTTTGGTAGCCGTCTTGCTAACTTTAGCCGCGTTTGTACTCGCGCCGGACAATAACCGTAAAAGCTGCGTATTTTGTGCGGCAGTCCCTGTATAGTTACGGATGCCGTGTTGCTCTGCTAAACGTCTGCGATTAGAAAAACTAGAGTCCACACCGATACGCTTTAGATAATCTACAATGCCCTCTCCCCGTTTTGCTGGGGGATATTGTTGTCTTCTGCCATTTGCTGGTGGTTGTAGATTACTATGTCCGGCGATAAGTTGTTTAAACGCGCCCCACTCGCGCAACAGATTAGCTGGACAATTTTTGTTTGTCCAATGCTTATGAGTGACAACATTGTTTATATTGATCTTGTGATCTGACATTAATTTACGCACTAACCATGCCGCATTTTGTTTTGTTTGGTTAAAATCTCCATCACTGTTAACGCATAACTCTATACCAATGCTTTGACGATTGCCATTTGCGCCTGCATGCCAGCCCATTTCGCGATCAGGTAAGTGTTGATAAATCTCTTTATCGTCCACGGTGTAGTGCCAGCTCACATTGCGGCGTTGAGCATCTGCACCTTTTAGGTAGCGCGCGTGTGTTGCGGCGTTTGCGCCACGCGATGTATTAGCTGTCTCGTGGATTGTGATGTGGGTAGCCTTTATAGGTGCTTGCGGTCGGTTACTTGCGCTTGCAGGGATTAAGTCTTGTTTAATCTGCATTAGTTATCTACTCCTTTTCATCAAGATTTTTTAGTTTATCTGTGATGATCTCCGGCACTTTTAATCCGATCTGAGCGGCGTTTTCGGTGATACTGAGTGCCTCATTTGCGATATAAAACAATACCGTTGCTGTTACAACCATGCCGTTAAGATCGAGCATACGGTCCGCCACACTTGCTACAATAATGATCCCAAATACCGCAATCTTGCGCGCATATCCGATCCACGCCGTTGCGCTACGCAAGTTTTTATTTTTTATCGCTTTAAAGATGCCCGTTACGATGTCCACTAACATTAATACTACGAGTAAATCCAAAAACTTAACACCGCCAAATAAGTACATATGCGCCGCCTCAACTGTTATCTGATCCAAATTGTCCACGTCCTTTTCTTATTTGTTTTCATGCAAAATAAAAAGACCTATTCGGTCTCCAGTTTCTTTTCCAATTCCAGCACTCGCATCGCTAAATTGTCCGCAACCTCTTTCACCTCCTTGAGTTGATCCACAATCGGGGTTGTTTTATTTTCAACCACTTCCTCTGCCTTGCGCACATCTATTTTGCCATCCCAGCGTTCGCGCTCGCCCGCCCTTAGATGTACTTGGTTGTTAGTCGTGTGGGTTCGTATTGCGCCATCTGCGCCGCTCACCAACTCCCGTGCTTCCTGAGACGCTCGTTCAGCCCTGTGGACTGTCTCTTCCGTTCTCACTACCTTGCTTTCCACCGCTTCAATTTTTCGTTCCGCTTTCACAAACCTTGCCATTTGCTTTGTTATATCCTTACGGTAGTTGCCAATTTCCACTTCCTCAGACTTTCCGGGGGCATAGGGATAGCGCGTGCGACTTGTAATGCGTGCTTGTAACTCCATATTTAGGGGTTCATAGATCACCCACACGTAGTCAAATAGTTCATACGGATGCATCCTCAACCCATTTTTATACAATTCTGCAAGCGTGATGCTAATGGAGTAATCGGGCACATCTTGCATTTCATTTTTTAGCTTATTTAGCAAGACATTTTTGTGTTTGATCTTATCGTCATACACTACCTTGTGGTAGTATTTTATGTTACCTTCTGCGTCTCGGTAGTTATCAGCGCTGGGCGATGTATATGTCACATGCAAGTTATACTTTTTCTTCTCATCATCCCAATCAGCGTATGCCTCTCCATATGTCGCCAGCTCATTAGTATCAAAGCTCTCACTAATGGTTTGCGTGTTATGGTTGTGCCGGAATTGTGCATCTGTTACCACACCTAGTGTGTTATGCGGCGCAATAATGACATGTTTACCTTTAACATCATACTCGGCATTAAAACGGCTAAGCACCTGCTTAAACAAGTCCCACTGATTGCTCTTACCAAAGTTTTCAAACTCCCGACTATCAAACTTACCGCGTATCTCATATGTCATTCCAGTGTTCGCAAAGCACCTTGCTAGACAAAAATCAAATTTAAGCGTGGCTGTGTGCTCTTCTTTGCAAAACTGTGAGCGCATGCGGTCTACGATCTCATGGTGCGCCGTGATGCTTTTTTCGACCACCGCGCCCCCTGATTGTTCGACCGTATCAATCACATAAACATTTTCTAATACCTCAAACGATGCCTTAGGGGTTAAAGCGTCAAATGCGCGTCCATTGCGGTATGTTTTAAAAATACTAAAAGAGATCGAGCGCTCCCCGCTTGCGACCTCCTTTATCGTAAAACTATCTGTATCAAAGTCCACAATCGGCTCTATTAACTTATCTGTCATCAGGATTGGCAAACTCACATTCATATGATCCCCTACCTTACGAGACATAGCGCTACACCGTAACCCTTATCAGCGTCGTGCGGCGTTGTGATTTTCATGACTTTATATCCTGTATCTGATTTAGTGCCGATCCCGCCATTTTTAGGCGCAACTTTGTCGCCAATTTCAACATCCTCATCCACACGCACGTACACTTGACCCAGTAGACCAACAATATTCCACTCATCGCGTTCCGCTCTTGTCTTATAATCCTCATCCATTGACTCATCATAAGCAGGGTTTAATACTGGCAGTTTCATGATCTTTTTTACAGTTCGTGTGTACTCTTCGCCGTCATCTCCTACGCAAATTTCTTTTTCTTCTATTTCTCTTTCTTCATATATATAGCCGCCAAATTCTGATTTTAGGTACTTATCTTGCCAATAAAAAGTAGCGCCACCAAGTATAGCCGCGGCAGTCTCAGAGATAACACCCAGCGGATCATCTCCCTCATCTGCAATTTTTATCTTATTGGATGGGTTACACTTAACTGGACAATAATGATGAGGGGTAGCGAGATAGGAATCCAGTTTTAGGGGATATCATCCAAAAAACTAGGAAACTTCAAACGAAGCGACTTTACATTGAGTTCGGGCATGTTAGGCTAGTGGTGTAGCCAATGCTTCACCATAGCTTGGCACTTGGCGAGAAAAACATGCCCGTGGAGGCTCAATGTCAAGTTGCGCCGGTCTCGCACTTTCTCAAACCCTACCAGTTAAGGAGATGATCATGGATGGAAAAACGTCCAAGAAGACAGTTTACTGCTGAATTTAAGGCACAAATGGTCCAGCTATATCACAATGGGAAACCACGAGCAGAAATTGTTCGAGACTATGAACTCACACCATCTTCCCTAGATAAATGGATTAAACAAAGCAAGACATCAGGTTCCTTCAAAGAAAAGGATAATCGCAGCCCTGAAGAAGTCGAGCTGATTGAGTTACGTAAGAGAAATAAGTATCTTGAGATGGAGAATGACATTTTAAAGCAAGCCGCGCTGATACTAGGACGCAAGTAGATGTGATCAAGCAAAATTGTCACAAATATTCAGTTTCAGCAATGTGTCGCGTCCTACAACTCCCAAGAAGCACATACTACTATGTGTCAAAAGAACGACCAGCTGAAGACCCAATCACCGCTCGTGTCGTCGATATTTTTCACGATAATCGTCGTACTTATGGTACAAGAAGGATGAAGGCCGCCTTACAAAAAGAAGGCATTCGAGTCTCACGCCGTCGCATCGCACGAATGATGCGTGAACAGGGGTTGGTTTCCATTTACACAATCACCAACTACAAGCCACAGCGTACTCCTTGTAATGAAGATAACGTGGCAAATGAGTTGAATCGTGAGTTTGATCAACAAGAAGAAAAGAAAGTCATTGTCAGCGATTTAACCTATGTACGTGTCGGGAATCAGTTTCATTACATGTGCGTGTTAGTCGATCTATTCAATCGTGAAATCATTGGGTCAAGTTGTGGACGCAAGAAAGACGCAGCACTTGTGGCAAAAGCATTTGCATCTATTTCAGGTGACTTACGCAAACTACGATTATTTCATACAGATCGGGGATCAGAGTTTAAGAACAAACTAATCGATCAAACGCTTCATACGTTCGGCATCGAGCGCTCTTTGAGCATGAAAGGATGTCCATATGATAATGCCGTTGCAGAAGCGACATTCAAGACGATTAAGACCGAATTTGTCAGGCAATATGTGTTTGAGACGCTGGGTGACCTCGATAGAGAGCAGCGAGATTATGTCCATTGGTTTAACACAAAACGTTTACACAGTACACTTGGATATAACAGTCCGATTGAGTACAAGATAGCCCTCTAAAAATTTGTCCAATTTAGTGTTGCCATTCCATATCTCCTTGCAGCGTAACGATGTGCCCCGCTTCAATCGCTGAGCCGTCCACACTCTCAAACCACTCTGCGTAGTCACCCACCGCGCCACCCTGATTGAGTGCGCCCGCGGCGGTAATATCACCAGACATCGAGTCTAGCTCCCATTTCCTATCTTCATATCCTCCGGTAACTGTATAACCTTTGCTAGACTCGATCTCCCCTGACGCTAAAATGACTCGCGCCAATGGCTCTCGATTGCCCCGACCGCGCACATGACAGTTGTTGGATGCGATAACCGCCGACCGCGACCCCTCTGTGCTTGATCCTCCTGAGCAAGCCGCGATAAAGTTACGATCGCCCTTTGCCTCACAACTACCTGTACTTGCTGCAATTGCACCAGTTGGCGTATAGGCTGCGCCCGTGCTTGAGCTGATCACTGACCCACCCCGCAAAATGGTAGGTGTCTGATCGACGTATACACGTCCGGCAATGTCCGCTTTTTTAGCAAATCCCTCTACATTTACCGCATTGATATGTGCTTGGTTGTTAGCCGTTACGATCCCAGTAACACCCGTACCGTCTGTGCTAACGATGTCTCCGCTTGAGATAGACACATGCATGACACCGCCGCCTGCCTGCACACCAACGGGAGCGGAATCCAATATGTCAAAATCAGCAACCTTGACTCTGTCCGCGTGCTGGTCTCCACCCACTACGGCTATGTCGAATTCCGCGGACTTAAAGCCGCGACTTTTAAAGCCGTTGATACTTACGTTAGCCGACTTATACTGCATGCGCGCCATCGCATGACCGCCATAGTCATACTCGGGGTCACCGATCTGCGTAAAGTTGTTTACTTTGACGTTGCGGTAAGCTGATATAACCAGCGTTGCAGGCGATAGCCTATCATATAGGTCATTCCACCGCGGCTCAATTGCCGTACAGTTTACTAGGCTTACATCAAATGCGGTAGTGGAGTTAGGATCGCCTTTGAGATGGTGCCCGATATGGCGCAAGTCATATGACCGACAGTCGCGATATGACACGTGGTTGCTAATTGTGACATGCTGCGCTGCTGGATACTCTGCGTGCGCTTTTACCTCTACACCGCGCACGTTACCAGATGTGTAACAGTCTCTAACCCACACGTTTTTTGACCCATCGTCAATCTCAATGCCGTTTGTATTTGCCGCGCCCTCTCTATGTCTGCCGCCATCGGGATCAGTTGCCGTGCAATTAGATATCCAGATGTACTCGCTGTAGTGTGTGGAGATACCATCATCACCGTAGCCGCGCGCATGACAATTGTCTACCCAGATAAAGCGTGATCCATCTGCTGTGTAGTCGCTATCGGCATTCACCGGATGTGTGGGATATATCGGACATGTTATGTCAATAGCATGTAATCCTGCTCCGATTGCTTCAACATCTTTTATCCACCCAAAATGCACCTTAGCAAGTGCCAGACAAGATGATACTTGTCCAGATGGTACGCTATCGCCACTAACACTTAATCTAACTTTGTTCCAATCGAGCGTCATTCCCTTGATAACAATGTTACTATTACCATTTTTATAATCATTGTTGGTTATAACCCACTCACCAGCACTTGCGTTATCCGGCAATTGGATCGTGGTTAGCCCTTTGCCCTCGCCCTCGATAATCGTATTGCTCGGCGCTTTTATAGCAGCACGATACTTTTTACTACCGCATTTTAGGTGTACATTACCCTCTCCAAGCGCCTGCTCAAAATACTGCGTTTGGTCGGTACCGTCATCGTCTGCGGGGATAAAATCATCTATGTGCACCACTCGATCAATCGCCTTGAGTCCTTCTTCCATCTGTGCACGTAAGTGCTCTAATTGTTGAGTCGTTCTTGTTTGGCTCGCCGCAAACATATCCGCGGCAGTGTCGTATGTCTCACCCGTGACCGGATCAACTCGTAGCATTAAAACTTCTTCCAGTTGGTTGCCGCTATCTAATGCTTCTTTCATTTGTTTTTTTATTAGTTCGAATGCTTCTAATGCTATTCTCGCCTTTTCTTTTGCGCTGAGTGCATGCTGATAAGATGCGATCGACTTTGCTTGTGCTTCTTTATGCCCTTGTATCATCTTATAAACTTCGCTGCCGATGATGGCTGTATTGATGCCCATATCCTCAACCCCTTTCCTATATAAATAAAAACCGAAAATCAAAACGAATCTCAATAGCTCCCGTTACACCATGCAACTTAAAGTGGTTTGCGCCGGACGCAAGACGCATGGTTGCTTTATTTGTGTCTGCGATGATTGAGCGACTGTTTTTGTACGCAAACACATCTTCAATCACAATCACATCATCTGAGTTTGTTTTTCCGCGGTACTGCCAGACATCGCTTGTCGTTTGATTTTCAATTGCCAGATTCTCCGTTTTCCCTTCGATTAGGATTTTTAGCGGTTCATTTAGCCGCCGCGGATCAATCTCTTTATCACCTAAATTCCAAATTGTGAACTCGTCCGTATAGTGACGATATGTGATCTCATCTAACTGGATAGGGATATTCATGCCAAAACTCCAGATACCACTAAAATGAAATTTATCCTCTAACGTGCCGCGACTAACCGAAAACGGAGATGATGACTTTAGTTGTATAGGTGCCCTACCTGCGTAATGCGCCACTTTTTCCAACTTCCATCCATCGGGAGCCGTAACGCTATACAATTTGTTTGGTTCGTCTCGTGTGTAAACAAAAAACTCCTCTCGTTTCGAAAGGAGTGAAAAAAGTTCTTTTCTTTTTAACAACAAGTGGGTGCTATTTATCGCTTTTATAAAAATGTTCCAATCAATGGTGCGTCCTGCGTAAGTTGTGGCATCTGGAACATATATATACCCATGCGATCCAGGTACTTCTTTTATTGTTTGTTTTTGCTCTAATGAGTGGGGGTCAAACTCTTCTGTGGTTATCCCGAATTTCTCACAATCAAAGACCTCACCTGTTGCCTTATCCTCAATGTATACCACACTCATCACCCCCAAACCTCATCACTACGTGTACGATTACCAAGATAACGAGACATATCTTTCCCTAAGATGCTTGCAACTTTATGCCCTGCGATGTGTATGTTAATCGGCTGATTCGACCCACTTTGAGACAAAAGCGCATCAATTTTTTTGATCAACTCTTTTAAAAGTGAGTCATCCGTGTCGCCGCTACTTGCTCCCGTGTGGGATAATTGATGTGGACGTTTATTGCCGCTCTTATTTCCTGCAATCTGCTTGCCTGCCAAAGCAAGTAATTTCATTGCGTCTGTCCTACGACTCGGATCAGTGGGGATTACAAATTCTGGATAACCACCTTCCGCAAGACGATAAAAACCATCTTTGTTGATCAAACCACCTGTCGCAAATCCACGTGGGTTGATTGGTACACCCCTACGACGCACCTCATAGTGCACGTGTGGTCCCGTGCTATCGCCTGTCGATCCAACTAATCCAATCGTCTGACCAGGTTGCACAATTTGTCCAACTCTAACAAAGTTACGCATGTTGTGTGCATAGTAACGCTCAAGCTCACCGGATACAATGCGGATTAAGTTTCCAAAACCACCAGCACGACCCGAAAAAGATACGCGTCCTCCCGCTTGCGCCGGAATAGGTGTGCCTTGTGGTGCCGCCCAATCATCCCCGCGGTGCGCTTGTATGCGACCCGTGATGGGATGCCGCCGCCCTGGATTAAAAGCAGATGTTAACCTAAAAGGTGCGCCCCAGCCTGCACGACCGCTACCTCCTCCACCGTTACCATCATCGCCGCCAAAAAATCCATCTATCTTGCTTTTAATCCATCCTTTACCAGCGTCAAAGACTTTGTTAAATCCACCTAATGCAGCTTTACCTGCAACAGTCACGCCTTTTGGGATCTTAACGCCAAGCATAGCCAATCCCGACTTTAACAAGCTAACAGGGTCTGTAATGGCATCCCAAATCTTGGACAGTATCCCTTTGTCGCCCTCTACATCCTCCATCGGCTCATCTTCCAGCTCCCATGTGCCTTTTGCATATTTAGGCATGCCAATTAGCTTGCGTGTATCTCTAGCAGACAGTACATGCGTGCCTTTTGGCAAATTTAGCAGCGTAGGCGTTGCAGGAGACAAAAACTGTTTGCCGTCTGGTGTCTCGATTAGCTCTTGTCCAGCATTGGTGCCTTTACCATCTCCGACAACCGCGGGACCGCCTGGATGACCACTACCACGCGTACCGTGTGCCCACTGTGGCACATCCCATTTACTAATAGCATCCTTAATGCCTACTTTATCTAACACCCAGTTGATGCCACCGATAATGCCGTTTACACCGTCACCAAGTTTTCTGACCATGAAATTAATTACAGCGATAACGCCACCGCCGATTTTTTTTGCCATCTTTTTAAGACCATCGCCCATTTTTCCAGGCATCGCCTTAACACCCTCGATCATGTCCGATACTCTATCCGCGACACTCGTTTTTATATCATTAAATATCTGTACAACACGGTCCTTTACCTGTTTAAACTTGCCCCATACAGTAGCCGCAAGACTAACAACCGGATCAACCACTTTACTTTTTATCCCATTCCACACTTGCCCTGTAAAACTACTTATCGCGTTAAATACCCCTTTGATATTGCCCCACATACCACTAAAGTGCGTTTTAACAAACCCGACTATAGCACCTACAACGGACATAAATATCCCTTTTATCGTATTCCACACGCCGCCAATCATCGTTAATGCGCCGCCGAATATTTGTTTTACACCATCCCACATCATCGCAAAGTCAAGCGTCAGTAAACCTGTAAAGACTTTGACAACACCCATGATCACATCTAGCGCACCGCTGATGATTGCTTTTATCCCGCCCCAGACACTAGAGATTACACCAGATATGATAGTCATTGTACTGGTAATGATTGCTGATATTGTCGGCCATGCTACTTGTATCGCCATAACGATACCATCTATTATCGGTTTAACGATCATCCAAATAAGCGTAAATCCATTTTTAATTGCATCTAACATCTGCGTGCCGTTTTGATCCCAAAAAGCTTTAATGCGTACAAACACTTGACCAAAAAACGCCACAACGTCATTAAACGCCGCTTTAATCATCTCTACAAACATTAAAACTGTCTCATTTGTCGTCAAAAACTCTTTTACGCTGTTATAAGCACTAATAAAAGCGTTACCCACACTGTGGACTACTTGCCTAAACGGCTCAAATTTTCGGTAAGCGACAACTGCCCCTATCGCCAGTCCGGCTATCGCCCCTACAGTCAGCCCAACAGGATTTAACATAAATTTAAAGAAACCACCTGTTTTTGCGATCAAATGTGCAAATGGCGCAAAAAACTTTGTTGCATGCCCCACAACCTTTGCTATACCACCAAACAAAAACAGCGCTGGACCCGCCGCAACTAACAACGCACCCATATTAACAACCACTTGTTGCAAAGCTGGATCAAGAGCGAAAAAGCGATCAACAAGATTGCTGATCACGTCTATTATTGAGATAAATATATTACCTAGTCGATCTGCGATAGGTCCTACCAAGTCTGGCAACCTACCGATTACATCTGTTGCTTTGTTTACTGCACCTGTCATATTGTTAAATAACTTATCACTCACAACCGCATCCCCTGCGCGTCGCCATGCACCTTTAAAACTGTCCACAGCTCCTGCCCATGTACCTTTTAATGCGTCAAGTGATCCACCCATTGCAACAGTCGCTCCGTTAACGCCTTTGGTACCATTCATCATCCCGTCAACCAACCAGTTTATTGCTTTTTCACTCTTTATGGCTCCATTTGAGATTTGGTTACGCATGCTGTCCATCGACACGCCTGCTTGGTTAGCCAAAATCTGTAATGCATTTACGCCACGATCACCTAGTCGGTTTAGTTCCTCTCCAGTGATTTTTCCATTAGCGGTAATTTTAGCGAATATGTCCGCCATCTCCACAATGTCTTGTCCACTTCCACCCATTGCAGCGGTGCTATTTGCCATAGCTTCCATGACTGCGCCTGTTTTTTCTGCCTCCATACCAAATGATACTAATTTTCGATTGGCGCTCACTAAATCAGGAAATGCAAACGGGGTTGTCTTGGCAAAATCCATGATCCGGTCCATATGTTTTTCTGCTTCTTTTGCACTACCCAAAAGTACACTAAATGCTTGCTGGCTCTCCTGCTTAAATGCCTTGTATCCCACACCGGTTGCAACCAGAGCACCCGATAACGCAACAACTGGAGCAGTAATAGCCATCGTCATTCTTTTCCCGGCTTCCTGCATGCCAGCACCGATATTGGTTAGTTTTGTACCTACTTTGTCCAGTCCATTGCCAAGTTTAGTCCATCCGCTTTGTGCAATACGTTGTTCTTCTACGAGTTGTTCCAGTTCTTTTTTTACGCCACCTACATACCTTTCAAGGTTGTTTAAAGCAGCAGCTTGATTGTTATATTCACGTGCCGCTTTTTCCGCTTGTTTGGAGCCTTCACCGTGTTCAGCCACCATTTTTTCATATTCGGCTTTCGCTTCGTTGGTCACTTGCTTTTGTACTTCTAGTTTTTTATTTAATCCGTTCAACCGTGTTTCGTATTTGCCTATTGACTTATCACTTCTGTCAAATGCGGACATGTTTGACTTCATCTCACTATTGACGGTTTTAAGCTTATCCTTTAACCCCGTGAGTCCACGCTCTACCTTTATAGAGTCGAGATCAAGCGCAATCGACAGACCTTCTATTCTGCTCATTTGTTCTCCCTCCCCTCATAGTCAACTTTTTGTTATGTATAAAGCCCCCTAGCCACCAAAAGCAGCAATAAGGGACTCTGTGTAGCGTGGTTTATTCTTTTCGAGCATCAATTGCAAGACAAAATCATATGGCATATTTAATACTTCGTTTATGTCTTTTCCGTTTTCTACCATATTAATAATAAACTTGTCTAGGTACTCTTTTTGCTTCGCCCAAGTAAAGTCTTCATCATTCAGCAGTTCCTCACCATCTACTTTTTTTCGGTTCCTGTCTCCTTACCTTGCGCGACAAATACAAGTTGATCTGTAAGTGTTGACATCGCATCCGGCGCGTGGAGTCCGTTTTCTAGTTCCTCTTTTGTAAACTGATCTTTGTAAATGTCCCCAGACACAAACTCAGCTAACTCTTCAATTTGCTCACGTTCGTTCGAGTCTCCTTTTTGAAACTTAGCGATCAAATCAATAGCTTGGTACACAACTGTTAACGGGATAAAAGGCGGCGTGCGATACGTTTTTGTTACTACTTCCCCTTCTTTTACATCTGTCACCAAAGTAATTGAGTTACGTTTTAAGTCTGCCATTTTTATTCTCCCCCTCCTGCGTCTCCTGGTTCTCCTTTATCTCCACGCGGCCCCTTATCTCCTTGCGGTCCTTTATCTCCAGTTGGTCCCTTATCTCCTGCTGGTCCTTTATCACCATTAGGACCCTTGTCTCCCGTTGGACCCTTATCTCCTGCGTCACCTTTAGCACCTTTATCTCCTACCGGACCCTTATCTCCGCGTGGTCCCTTTTCGCCAGCTCCACCACTGCCGCTAGCAGCAAGATAAAACTCTACCAACTCACCTGATTTTGCATCACCTAACACGTATCCAAGCCCACCAGCATCTACACTTACGATCGTGCCACCTTGTCCAGCCTGTACACGTTGTCCAGCTTTTAAGTCCTCGCCTGCTTCAATGCGCCACGTGTTACGTCCCGTAAATGTTGCGTTTACAGATTCGCCATTTTTTAACTCTCGTGTGGTATAAAAATCTGGTGATCCCCCTGCTTCGGTTGGTGCGGCAGTTGGTTTGCCATCATCGCCGTAAGACAATGTTACTAGTCGTCCAATCTTGATACCTTGTACTACTTTCACACTAAAGCTCATCGTTTCAGCCCCCCGTTTGTAATGCCCGGAAATTCTTTTCCGAAAATATCCATAAACAACTGATCACGCACATCTGTCTTACCTCGTTCATCCGTACCCATTAGCAATGTTTTATATTCGTTACCGAAGCTATCCACACGGCGTTCCATAAACTCCGCTGTTACTTCATCTGTCGAGAATTCCACCCCGTCTTCTTTTGTTTTTCCAGCAATGTTTGGACGCATAAAGATTCCTTTTACCAACCCGACCCATTCTTTCGATCCATCTTCAAATGTTTTAGCGAAAATTACTGCAACGTAGGGTGGAATGTCGTCTGGACCATATGCATACAGACCGTTCCGCATCTCCAAGCCAAACAATGTAGCTTTGTCCTCCTGCGGGATACGGTGGAATGCTGACGATACGGAGATATTACCGTTCGCAATCGCGATCTCAGCCGTTCTGTTCGATCCGAATGCCCGTACTGGCTCTTGCGGCATCTCGATCTCAATTGTTTGTAGATAATCCACCATCTGAATGTCACCTTTAGTGAGTTCGGAACCTTCTTCGCTCAATACCGCATAGTAAAGTTCTTCCACGCCCGTTGCCGACCGATATTTTTTAGACATCTATACTACCTCCACTTTTCCCCGATAACGTCTAGCGTCTCGGTATATGTTAAAATCTTCATCGTGTTCATCAATGCCACCAATTTGCGCAAAATTTAAGCCCCACATCATGTATTCCACACGTTGTGAGACCTCTTTTGTCTTTGTGTGATCTTGTGACCACACGTCAATCTGATATAGATAATCGCGCGCCGTCCATTTGTTTGACGCAAAATCACACGGCTTGTCAACGTCTAATGGATCAATAATGATACATGGTTGCGCCAACGTTTCCGGCTGTGGAAACTTGTAAAACTTGATGCGATCACCAACAACAGCACTAATCAGATCATCACTTTTTAGCGCTCTATAAATAACATCTAACATACTCACAACCCCTTCAACTCGCGGGCTAACACGTCTTTATAAGTCTTTTCGCTGTTTCGCATTGCGCGTGCAATAGCACCCTTCCCGCGTGGATTAGGGTTTCTGGTTGTTCCGAATTCGTTTAAATGTATAATCCGATAGCGGTTGTGTGGACCTTTCCAGTGGACTTTCATAGTTCTCACGCCGCTAACAACCACCGGACCAGTCACCGTGATCTCGTCAATAGAGTAGCCCTCGTCCTTAAACGTTTCAAATTGCTTTTTTAGTTCATCTACAAATGCACCTGCGGCTTTCTTTAGCGCTTGATCAATCTTACTTTGCATTTGTCTCCCTAATCGCTTTTCTAACTCTGCAATAACCGCTTTCGTGCCTTTTACCTCCACACTCACACTGCAACACCTGCCACAATCGTTATAAAGTCATTACGCTGCAAATCAGGGCGCACCATCTTGATATTGTAAGTGCGCCCTCTATACTCGTCTGCGTCAATCTCCACGTGGTGATGGTTGGACGGTGCATAATCACTGCCAGCGCAACGGATCATAATTGTGACATCTGATGTGGTACCATTTGCTTTTGCAAGCTCCAAGTCTTTAAGCCAAACTTGATCAATCTTAGCCCACGCGGTGTATAGGTGGCGCTTGCGCTGTGGATTAGGCATTGGACCCTCGCTCTCGTACTCGTAAAAATGCACTGGAGTACGCAAATCGCCGTTACCGACACGTGGTGGCTTATACTCATAAGGCTTCATCGTCTGCACCTCTATTCATGAGAGCAAAGCTATTAATTTGACTCAAAAAGTTGTCATTAAAAAACTCCAGCGCATCATTGTAGACATAGCGTGACCGCTCAAATACTAACTCTTTGCCGATTGCATCATTACTTATATCAAATTCGCCGCACTTTCCCTGTATATCAACGTATGAAGTCCGCAACAAAGAAGATAGGTACGCATCTTCGCTTGTGTGAGTAATGCGCATCCTATCTTTAAAGTCTTTTACAATCTCATTCGAGATCATTTTTCTAGCCCGCTATTGAGTGCAAGGTCGTAGACCTGCGCCGCGAATTTATCGACGGGCTTACCTGTGGCATGTTGCTTAGCGATATAAAGCGTGGCATCCTCCATCGCAAGCGTTTGATCAAACTTAGACAACTGCAATGCACCGCCTGTAGCGGCGATATACTCACCTTTTACAAAAAACAGGACTTTGCCTTGCGGCACGAAAGTAGACTCTGTGATTGTCGGATTAAAAGGCATGTTTGTGACATACGCACCTGTAGGCGTCTGGATTGTTGCATTTGCCTTAATATCAAAAGCATCAAAAGGATTGACGACCATTACAACCTTGCCGCTTACATTGCGTACCTTTTCTTCGTCTCCAAACTTGCGAATTGATAAGTTTTTGATCACGTCGCGCATCTCATTAATGGCTGTGCGTCCAGGCTCAAATGTAAGTGTTCCAGCGGCTTTCTTGTCGCTGTACTCTCCTGCTTCGTTGGTGCCGCCTGCAATGTCTTTTAGTAAGCCGATTGGCTCGTTTTTACCAGTACCAGCAACGTATCCACGCTCTAAACCTACTTTCATTACCTCTACCAACATCGTGCGTACATAACGCTCTACCCACACTGGACCTAGTTTCAACATATCATTGCTTACGGCCATAAACGCGGTTAACTTTAGCTGTGAAATGGATTCTTTACGAAATGACGTGTTTACTGTTCCTTGGATATCTCCAAAGATTGGACCCCACACTGCGGCACCTGTTGGATCACTATAAATATACTCCGTTACCGCACCAAGATTTTGAATTCCTAAATGTGATAAAAGCGGATGTGACTCTGTAACCTCGTTAAAGATGCGTTCTTGCGTTGTTTTCAGCAGCGTGTCATGATCTTTAAAACCGCCATTCTCAATCACTTCACTAAAATAGCGTGTCTCTTCGCTCGTTAAGGCGTTGATTCCACGCTGTTGTAGTACCGACATATCAGCCGTAGTGTGTTCCACACGATTTAAAATGTCTGATCGTACATCAGTAGATAGCGCATCAATCATATCAACTAGCGCCCGTGTTTGTTGTTGCTCGTCCCCGTTTTGCATCGCTTCTGCAAACTCTTGTTTCTTTTCGTTAAAAGTTTCAAATTTAATCCCCATTATATAACCTCTCCCCTTATAGTTTTGCAAATAAATTTGCTAGTGTTTTGTTTTGTGCTTGTGGACTAGGTGTTTCAGCCTTCGCTTCCGCTTTTTGCTCTGATTGTACTGCCTGTTGTGCATTTGTAATCACTTCATCAACAAAGCCATATTCTTTTGCCTGTTCTGCGGTCAAGTATGTTTCTTCATCGAGCATTTTTTTGACCATTTCTTTATCTTCCAAGCGCTTAGCGTAAGTATCAATCACAGACTCCCCGACAAGATCAAGAAAAGATGCTGTCTTTTTTAAGTCTTTCGACTCGCCTATCGCAACAGTCCACGCGTTGTGGAGCATCATTTGCGTGTTGCTAAATGCTTTTATCTTATCCGCCCCCATACAGATAATAGACCCAGCACTCGCGGCAATTCCTGTCACAACAGCCGTCGTATATCCTTGGTGAGCGCTTAAAGTATTGCAGATATCAATGCCAAGAAACGTATCACCACCATAAGAATTGATCTCTAGAATTATAGGTTCATCAGGATCAACCTTTGACATCTTATCAACAAAAGCCGCCACTGCGGGGTTTTCAAGGCTGATCTCTCCGTTAATCTTGTGTTTCATCGTCTTCACCGCCTTTCATTTTTTCATAGTTCTTAGTGATGTAGTGCTCGTCCATTTTCGGATCGTCTACTGTGTCAAAACCTAACTCTCTGAGCACTTTGTTAGGAGAGAACGCACCTGATGAAATCAACTTATCAATGCTCGTCGCTAAGTCAAAGATATTTTGGTATGATACCGTCTGAATTTCTATTTTGTTGCCGGATAAGTAAGCACTTTTACTAAACAACTTAGCATTCAGCTCATCGCTAATTTTTTTTAGCAGCGGCTTAACGCAAAAGATTGTGTAGTTACGCGTCTGCTTCTCTACATCAGCCATATCGCCTCTGAGTAAACTGATTGGAATACCAAGCGCCGTCGCGACTTTGTCCAAAAATCCATCTGTTACCTTGTTTATTTCTTCTACACCCGCGCCCGCCGATGATGATTGATGCTCTTTGTACTCGAAGCCTTTTTGTTGCGGCACAACAGCAACGTCTTTATCTTCTATTGCTCGATATAACTTATTGACAAACGTTTGTAGCCCTTTTATGTCTTTGTCAGTCATGGCACCTACGGTCTCTGCGTTAACCGTTGCTCGTATCTGATTTTTGCGTTTTTGAAAAGACAGCACACGAGCAAATAACTCACCATAGTCACTGTAAAGATCATCAATCAACCGTGCCAATTTGTCGTTGGAATACTCAATATAGATCACATCCGACATCACAAAAGTACGTTTAAACGTGTAATTCCCCACAACAACATGATTAAATGTATCCTCGTACAATGTAAAATGGTTACGGCTAAAGCTATCCGCAATCACCAGATCGCCCGCATCCGTTTGCACGATTAAACACTCGTTATCATTTATGAGCTTATGCACTACGGTTTGCCAGAACATTGCCGCCGACATATTTTGGTTAGGGCGTATATTGAGACGATAGTACATCTCGTTTTTCTTGCGATCTTTTCCGTTAATGATTACAAATTCCGATTGACTAACGGTACGCCCAATAAAATCCGCACACGTTTGCAATGCCAGACGTTTCAGGTGCACCTTTTTCGATTGATCCCCTAACAGCTCTTCATCGTACATAATGGCTAATTCTTTGTTGCGGTTAAAAAGCTTTGTTAACCATTCAATCGCGCTCACCTCCTTAAAAGTCGATGCTTCCTAGCATAAATTCTGTGGCTTCCTCCAGCTCATCAGCTTTCCAAAGCGCATGGATGAGCGCTTGAAAACCGTCTGTCTTTCGTCGGTACTCGTCCTTCTTTAAATATTCCTTGTTCCCGTCCTTTCTCGTGTGCACATAAACATTATTGGTGTACCATCTCATCAACGGATTGTCACCAAAAACAAGCTGTCTTTTAGCGAATATCGTATCCACTTTAGGTGCAACCCACGAGTGTATTGCTTTCGGATTGCGTATATACTCTATCTCGAAACCTTCCGCTTCAAGCGCCGATTTTACAAGACTTAAACGGAATGTATCCACAATGATCTTTCTGAGTCCGTAACTTTCGCGCATTTTCACGAACCATTCAACGACGTGGGATACTTCAATGACGGGACCTTCCACAATTGTTAGTAACCCTTTTTCTTCCCATTCATATATAGGCACCTTCAATGTTTTTGCTTCTAAAAATCCCCGGCGAACAAAGGAATGAGTTTTCCAAATGTATTCATCCCCAACTTTAAAAAGCAATCCCACAGCGGCAAAGTCCTTGATCTCCGCGAAATCCAGACCACCAATACACTCACGATGCGCCAATACAGGGAAAGGGCGGTCTGTAGCCTGTACGTCTTCCCACAATGCAACTGACCTTTCAAGGTTGACCTCCGGCATGTTCATGCGCTTAGTCATAAACTCTTCGCGAGCAGATGCATCTTCTCCGATTTCTTCGTACTCTTCTAAAACCGTTTCGAGTAAGTTTTGTGCATACTCCCCGCGCGGATGGCAAAACATCGGATTAGCCAGTTCCCAGCTCTCCACATCATGCACTTGCTCTTTCTTGTCCAATTTACAAATAAATGGAAATAGATTAGAGTTTGGTTTTTCTCCCTTTAAAACTTCCCTTGCTCGCTCTTTCATGGTATCCAAAAAACCTTCCCGTAAAAATCCATCTGTCCCGATATAGATTTCACGTGGATATTTCTTCTTTCCTAGACCACTTTTAAAAACGTTCACAGTCTTACGATCTGCATACTCGTGTATCTCGTCAAAAACAACAGCACCTTCACGACCGCCATCTTTTGTATTAGCATTAGACGTCCGAAACCTAAGCGTGCTCTGCGTTTTCTTATTTGTTATTTTTAACTTTGTTAAGTAAAATGACTTTTGCAAAGCCTTGTTTGCGTCGATCACATTGTATATTTCTTCAAATGATGTTTTTGCTTGTTCTTCGCTGTTCGCCACAATAGAGATATGATATTCTCTTATGCCGTGTAGCTCGCTGTTTAAGTAGTTAGTAAGACCTGATATCAGACCATTCTTACCGCCACCGCGCCCCATCATTATTAGATAGCGGCGGTAGTGTAAGCGTCCTGTCTTTTTGTTCACCAAAAAGAAAAAAGCGATGATGAACTTTTGAAATGGCTGTAACGGAAAGTACCATTTTTCGATGTATCTCACACACTGATCTATTTGTTGGTCATCAAAGTAAAGGTCATTTCTGACAAAAACATGCTCACGCAAATAATTGATTAATTGCCGACGCTCTTTGTTAAATTTGATTTTTCCTGTTTCGTAAAGACTTATATAATCATCAACATACGGATGCGAAATCATAGGATACCACTGTCTTCATCGTCATCCCCCCCGACCACAAATCCGAATGACTTTTCAATGCTTAACAAAGATGCGTTAATCTTATTGCGCTCGCTGATTAGCGGATGCGCTTTAGTAAATTCTTGCGCTCCGTTCTTAGTCGTTACTGATTCCCCTTCACGCTTTATAGTTTCAGTCACCCTTTTTAAAGAGTCAACCAAATCAATATAGCGTTCAACTTTTTCAACTTGCACTAAATCAGCTTCATCAATCTTATTCATGAGTTGTTCTTGTAATTTTTTAATATCTACAGTCAAAATAACCACCCCCTAACGTGAAAAAACCTCAAAAATCTACGGAATCGACCACCCTCCTCGGTCCCTAATTGTCTGACAATTAACCAAAACTTTTGACCGGGGGAGTATGTAAGGAAATCCAGTTATACCAAGGGTTTCAGTCGATTACCATTTTTCATCGTGATCCCATTTTTCTCCTTTACGCTCCACAAATTTGTCTGTTGTACGTCCGTGCTCCGCGTTGTGGCATCTAATACATAACGTCTCAAGATTATCTAGTTCCAGTGCCATCTCTGGATGGTGATAAATCTCTTTAATGTGATGTACTTGCTCACCCTTGTGGTATCTCCCTTGACGCTTGCACTCTTGGCACTCGTAGTTGTCACGCTCTAGTGCTTCGAGTCTCTTATGCTTCCATGGCGTGGACTTATAAAAGCGCCGCTTATCTTCCTTGGTCATGTAGCTCATACTCTCTCACCTTACGATCTTGTCGCTCAATCCACAAAGCAGTTACTATGAGAGTAGCTAACACTATGGACAGTGCACCACCTAGCCAGACAGATACCTTGTATGCGCACAGTAACATGACAATCCACAGCGTGCAATTAGCTATAATACTTAAAGCCTTGTACATTGCTCTGCGTTTGCCATATCGCTTGTCTATCTTTATCTCGCTTAGCTCGATCACTTTATTTGCTTTGATCTCCACTGTCATTGCCACCTCTCTGTAATACACAGTTTTGTACGTCAAAAACACCCACATAAGCGGATGCTGCTTGATTCGATGTCTTACTTACAATGACGATCCCCACACTGCCGACTCCACACGCTGTTGTGCCATATCGACATACTCACTATTAGTATCAAAGCCAATATAGTTACGGTTTAATTGCTTAGCGGCTACCGCTGTAGTGCCTGACCCCATGCAGTTATCTAGCACCGTATCACCCTCGTTTGTGTACGTCTTGATTAAGTACTCAAATAAAGCAATCGGCTTTTGATTGGGATGACCACCCTTTACTCGCACTTGCGGTATCTCCAAAATTGTTGTTGGGTAACGCTCGCCTGTTTCATTATCTGTCAACGTACCCTTGATACCTCCATAATTTCCCGCCGTTTGAGACGGACCATGCGTCTTGTAAGTCTTGCCCTGTGTCATTTGTGGGTTGTATGTGGGTAAAGCCCTGTAAAAAACTAGTATATTCTCATGTTGTCGTAGTGGTATTTTTTTCGCATTCAAGAATCCTGTTTTTAACTTTTTGTCCCATATCAAACAATATCTAAACATTTTAGCATTGCTCATAATTAATTCGCTTGTAAACGGTTCTATAGCCGTCAATATGATTGCCCCGTTGTCTTTAATAACCCTCCGGTATTGATCCCACAGTTTGAACAGAGGAACCTTCGAGTCCCAATCATTACCAGTCACCCCGTACGGTAAGTCACATAAAATCATGTCAATAGACCCATCAGCTATCATGCGCATGCCCTCGATGCAGTCATTGTGGTAGATGTTGTTTAGCTCTAGTTGTTTTCTCATGTTGTTGTGTCTCCTTGATGATTGTGTACGCCAAAAAGCACCCGCTAAACCACGGATGCGGTTAACGGATGCTGTAACGTATTCGACCGCTATCTGTCGCGATGATACAATTGTAGCACGGTTATAAACGGGCAGATCATCCAAATCGTTACCTTTTTATTACTTATCTTGATCTTTTTTGTTACCTTTTTTATTGTCATTATTGACTTGGTGCGATACCATTAAAAATAACTACTTCACAGAGGTGATGACAGTGCCAGCTTACAAAGATGAAACAGCAAAGAAAAACAAGTGGTACTACTCATTTAATTACAAGGAAAACGGGAAGTACAAGAAAAAGCTGAAACGTGGATTTAAAACTAAAAAAGAAGCGGAAGCAGCGATGATGGAAGCACAAAATGCTATGAACAAAGGGGTGTATGTTCAACCTAGCAAAACATCATATAAAGATTTCATCACATCGTGGTTAGAAGATAAGAAAATGAATATCCAAAACAGCACGTTTGAACAATATACGTACTTTATTGAGAAGTTCGTAATCCCACACCTAGGACATATGGAGCTTGCGGAACTATCACCAAGAGATATACAATCCTTATACAATGAGCTAAAAGCCGAGAATCGACTTAGTGAGGGAAACATTCGGCGCCTACACACACTTATTAAAAGCTCATTGAATAAAGCGGTACAATGGGAGATGCTCCTAAAAAATCCCGCAAACGTAGTGGAAACACCAAAAGTTACTAAAAACGAAGTAAAGGTGTGGGACGAAACAGAGGTAAAAAAGTTCTTAGAAGCAGCAAAAGAATCACGATACTATGAGGCTTTCCTTATCTCACTTACAACTGGCATGCGTAAAGGAGAGGTTTTAGGATTACGTTTTATCGATGTCGATGAAAAAAACTCGACCTTCCGTATAGTACAAACTTTAGAGAACACCGGAAAGGCTTTTAAAAAAGGAGCGAAAACACAAGCAGGGAACCGCTCGGTATCCGTAGACAAACGAACTATGAGAAAAGTTCTGGCATTGAAAGAAAAGTATGAGGCGGAGAAAAAAGCAAGCGGGAAAACTTACAAAGATTCAGGTCTTGTTATTCGAACTAGCATAGGAACCTTTCTGTCACCGAGAAATTTACTACGTGACTTTTATAAGGCTATCAAAAAAGCAGACGTCAAAAGGATAAAATACCATGATCTTCGTCACACACATGCAAGCATGCTTTTAAAGCAAGGTGTGAATCCCAAGATCGTTTCCGAGCGATTAGGACATGCTAATATCCGAATCACCCTCGATTGTTATAGTCATTTGTTACCTAATATGCAGAAAGACACTGCCGAGGCGTTTGGCGATAGCTTCTACCAAGAAGATTAGCTTCGTATCAATTCGTATCAAAACAAAAGAGATGCATGAAACGGCTTAAAAATCAAAGTGCATTCGTATCAAATTCGTATCAATGATCCTTTCTCGCTCCCCTGAATGCTCCTTAAAAAACATAAAAACCCCCGTCACACAAGGGTTTCCCAATATGGAGCCTAGGGGGATCGAACCCCTGACCTCCACGCTGCCAGAGAAGGAAACTCCGTAATCATCTCCGCTCATCCCTTATTTTAAGGCACTTTTTTTACACGTAAAAACCTCGTATCTCCCTCTGAAATCAGGATTGGGCAAAAGTTCGCCACCTATCCGCCACCTAAGTGGCGACAGGTGGCAGAATACGTGGCGAGTTTTTTACCTCTTTCTTTTTTCTATATAACAAACACAAGCCTCGTATTTCTGACCTGTATAATTATCAACGTACCCTTCCCCATCGTTGCGTATTTTTACGATAACAGTACTTTCGATAAGCGGTTCCTTCCCTTTATCAAAGTAAAGAGTGTCGCCTTCCTTTATATGCTTATCTGGTAAATCATTTACTGCACGCACCTTATGACGAAACTCACACTTCAAAAAATTATCGTAATGTTTTGCAACATCGCTTGATGTCAATACATCGGAAACCACAACGTCTCCTTCTCGATTTACTCTTCCTAAAAAAACACCTTCCACCGGTGTCTTTTTCTCTGATTTATCCAATGCAATTTCATCCCCTTTAACAGCTCATTAGCTTTTCATCATAAATTGCTACTATTTCCCGTTTGCCCAAATGTACATAATATGCTTTACCTGAAATTAAGAGTTGTTGATAAGCACTTATAATACCTTTAAAATCTCTTGTAGCCATGGAACGGTAAAAATCTGAAATTGCATTCGGTTCCCCAAGAGAATCAAGCACTCGCAATGCTTCTTCATGTTCACCACGAACAATGTACTGGTGTGCTAGTTCTTCCTTAACTATATCATTATCATCGTAAAATACTTTCTTGTTGACATTTTTCACAAAAGGTATATCAACACGTATGATTTCATCCCTGATATCGAATAATTCATTTTCCCCATAAATATTAGCTGCCTTTTCCAAACAACTAATACTTTCATCGAAATCATCATACATACATGCCAAACCTTTGACACGCCACGCCTTAGCTACCATTTTCCCACTTGATGCACAACTGGCTATTACTTCATCTGCACATTCAATCGCACCAGCAGTATCATAGCTAATCAAAAGTTTAATATCCTCATAAAAAGCATTAGCTGCAACCATCAATGATTGTTTTACAAAGGAATTCTTCACTTTCAAATCCTTGATCTTAGGTATAGCTGCTTTTACGAGCGCTTCCGCCGTAGTCAATTCTCCGTCTTCATAGTAAATTTTAGCTTTTGTCAACAACACTTTTATTCTAACTTCTTTTGACAAGATTTTCCCATATATATCACGTAATATATCTAATGCTTCTTCAGACGCACCCTCTCCATGTACTTTATATACAGAGACCCAACGCTGGATTTCCGCTTTTTTGTTCTTATGAAGTTTACTCAAACTCGCAATGAGAGGTTGCCTATCGTGGGTAGACGCATATTCAAAAGCACTTAATATACCCATATCCGTATCTAGCGTCAAACAATATTCATCTATAACTTCTAGCCAATTCTCTCCAAATAGGTGTTTGGATAAATGAACAGCATTATGGAAATAGAGAGATCCCCCATTTAAAAATCTCCACAAAACAGACCTATGCCACCCTAACGCAGCAGAAACCTTTGCTTGTGTCATGCCCTTCTTCTCTATGGCGTCTATCACTTTATCAGCTAATTCCAATAGCCCTCCCCCCCCTTTTGTTGTTGCTTAAAAAT
Organism: Bacillus sp. FSL W7-1360; assembly: GCF_038592975.1. Taxonomy (NCBI): domain Bacteria; kingdom Bacillati; phylum Bacillota; class Bacilli; order Caryophanales; family Bacillaceae; genus Bacillus; species Bacillus sp. FSL W7-1360. Next base: position 1,929,093 of record NZ_CP151950.1, read on the forward strand.
GAATTAAATAACATTGCAACAAAAATATATCATGATCGAGGTACAAGATCAATGAGCTACACTGAATTACCATTAGTGTAGCATATTTACCATTAATTTACATAAGTAGTGGGTAAATAGACAATTAAAAAAAGGGCTCGAAGCCCCCTTATCGGAAAAAGCAATATACTATTTATAATTGGCATGTGACTTGATTTCTGGCATTCCTGGTCCCGATTGCTGAACCTCCGCACTTACTTGACCACCCAAAGAAGCCAACCCAAGAACAATCACAGTAATACACAAGAAGCGTTTCGTTGTCCTCATTAAAATCTCCCCCTCTACCAGTCTTTTCGAACAAGTGACGCTAAAAACACATAGCGGCTTTGTTCAAGTTGTTCTATTGCGGATAACAAGAGTTCTTTCTTCCTTGTAGCCTTCCCTTTATACCAAACGAGCAAAGGGTCGCGCTTTCCTGATCCTTCCATTTCTTCTATCACGCGCAGCGCTTTCTCATACTCACCGCGAACAATGAGTTGATGCGCCTGCTCTTCTGGGTTAATTCCTACCACATCAAATGTTTCTCCAAGTATATTTCGCGCAAACGGATAATATTCACGCTTTAAACACTCTTGATAAACGTGCTGCCCCGTCTCTTTTGCAATCCGGATTGCTTCACCAAAATAATATGAACACTGCTTACGATCCCCTTTGCACATCATGATCAATCCTAATCCATGATTCGGGGCAACCTTTGCCGCTTCTGGTGTTGCTTCGTTTACTGTCACCGCTAAATAATTATTTTCTGCGTTGTCCACATCTCCCTTGCCGTACAGATAGTAGTTACCTACCAATAACAATGTGCGACTCGCCAACGAACTTTTTGTATAGCTTGTTTCAATCTCCCCGAAGTCATCTACCAAGCCTTGAAGCAATAAAAACATCTTTTCAAATTTACCCAATTGGGCGTATGCATTTGTAACTAATATCTTCAAACGCACCTTCAAAACAGATTCTTTCACACTAACATCAAGGTTCCGCGCCTCATCAATGATCTCCTCGTAAGTGAATTGATCCTCAAGGACCAACAACACTAAACGGTGCACATCTATCCATTCCGTCAAACGTTCGTCATCTTGATAACGTTCAATAAGTTGATGTAAAATGTCCCGTTGCTGAAAAACCGCCGCGTATTCAAATGAATCCTTGACATGTGGCAGGGAATGCAGAGATAACGTGTATTCATTCATCAATTCTATCATTCGTGGCTTTGCCATCTTTTTCACAGAATACGCTACTTGCTCAAAAGAAAACGCATTCACTTCTTCACGCGCAAGCTGGCGCATTAGTGCTGGTGTCCATTCCTTACCGTTGCCCCATAAATTCATCTGCTTTAGCCGCTCTTCTGTTTCCTTCGTGATCCTACGAAGAGTATCGCCACCAAACAATCCAGCATATTCTATTGCCAAAACATTTGACCTCCCCTAATTTTGTCTTTCCTTTACGTTTTCGACTGTAAAACCCCCTTTTCCTTCCTTGTTTCCCATTTTTCGTGCGACAATTTATTTCACATTGCGCGTAATTCTTAGGGGATGCCGTCATGTTTTGTCATGCACTTATACATCATTGAAAAATATGTAATTTTCTGGATGATCAACTAATTATTTTGTCTTTATTGTCAACGTGTTTCCCGAATAGCGCCCCTCCCCATAGTAGTACATACAATGTAAAATAAAAAAGCACCTCCATAAAAAAAGATTTATGCACACTTAAATGGAAGTGGTCATTTATAATATGTAACACGACAACAAAAAGCAGGAATTGTATAATTTCCGACCAGACAATAAAAAAATGAGTGTAGTTCTTGTTTACTTTTAGATAAGTTTCAAGAACAACGCTCAATGGCACTAAAATTAAAAACGAAATAAAAAATGCTAACAAAAAATAGGGCAGACTAATCAATTTGACGCCAAAGACCATACTTAAAAAATACACCACTGCAGCACAAACAATCCCAATAAAAACTACAATAGAAACAAGAACCAAAAACATAAGAAGACGCTCTTTGTTCAATATAATAACCTCCAAAGATAAAGTACACCACTCACTATTATACTATGTAATAAATGAGTGGTGTATTCTTCCAAACTATACTCTAAAGAACAATCCAGATAATAACCTTAGCAATGGCTTCTGCGTCTTTCTTAGCAATTCCTGCTTTTCGTAATGCCTGTGTTAAAGCCATCTCTGAAACTGTCTCGATCTCTTCCAAAACATCAGCAATTTTGTGCCGATATTTTAAAACAAGGTCGGCGTTTTTCTTGCTAAATGGACGTAAAGCCTTTTCCAACGCCCATCCACCAGCCCGAAGAAGTGCCGCAATAATTTTGAGCTTAGCATTTACCCGCGCTTCATCTCGAGAAAGCTCGTACCCTTTTTGTGTTTGTGCCAAGTTGATATCATAAGTACGTTGAATCGCCACCACATCTTGATTTTGTGCATTATTTTTAGCATCTGCTAAAGTGGGAACAACCGCGCTAAAAAGCAAAAGAGAGGACAAGCTTGCCAGTATTACCTTTTTCATTCTTTCAGTCACCCTTTCTGTTTTTTATACCCAATGCAACCTCTACACATAAAACCATACGACTTTGCGACTATTCGTTATGCAACACATCCTTTAACATTGTGATAGTATTACAGTTTCTATAGTATAGGACTTTTGACCTATTGTAAACAATAACTTTTCTATTTTTTCTGTCAAATAAGGACATATTTCTACATATGGAATCATTTTATTTCCATATATTTACATTAGGCGGATGTCTTTTGTTCTATTCAATGGATATATATGGTTATTAGCTGGGTATTATAACCAAAAAACCACCCCTTGCAACAAGGAGCAGCCCACTGGATGAATACATCATTCATATATATAAAGGTAAATGTGATGTGCATTTAATATATCACAATGAAATTACTAGCGCAACAAGCTTCCTATTAAAACAAAAAGAGAAGGGCAAAAGCCCTCCCTATACCGTAAATCACCTAGGCGGTGACACTTGTATTATAGCACATTAAAAAGAGGGCGAGAAGCCCCCTGACCAGCTTGTGACTATAAGCGCAAAAAATCTTAGGCTTGCCCGGGCACAGTAGGACCTAAAGGCATAACATCTCCTGCAGAAGCATCTACTGAAAAGCCGGGATTAGATGCCTCTGATACTCCATTGGATCCAGCACTCACAAAAGCAAGACTTGCCACAACCATAATAACACAAACACCCTTAATCGCTTTCATAATACCCCTCCTTGTGTTTTAAACTGGAATCCCCATTTCTTCCTTGATAAGCGGAAGTAAGAAAGCTTGATTCTCAACCTCCAACCGTTTCAAAGCATATGCTAGCACATTCTTATCTTTAGTCGCCTTACCCTTGTAGTATTCCAACAAAGCTGTATCTCTACCTTGTGACTCCAATTCCTTAATCATCACAAGTGCTCGTTCACATTCCCCGCGTACAACATACTGATGGATCTGTTCTTCAACGTCCACGCCCTCTACATCAAACTGTTCGCCGGAGACATTTCGTAAAAACGGGTAGTCGTTTTTCTTTAGGCGATCTCGATAATCATTCAATCCTAACCGCTCTGCGTAGTCAATTGCTTTTTCTAGGTGTGGCAATCCACCACCTTCTTTATACAAAGTTGCCAACGCCAAGCCATGGTGAGCATACGCACGAACCGCTTCAGGAGTCATACTATTATCCAACACATTTGAGTAATATTTCTCAGCCTGCCCTATATTACCCTTTACATAGAGCAGTGAATTTGCTATGCAGAGCATAGCACGACTAGCCAATACACTCTTTGTGAATCCTGGCTTAATACGTAAAAACTGTTCTGGAAGATGGTCAATGAGCGACACGGATTTTTCGGGATAACCAAGTCGTTCATATGCGAACATTTCCAACAGCTCCAGACGCGTCTTCAAAACAGTTTCATAAACATGTCCCACCGCATCACGGGATTTACGGATGATGCCTTTTTCCGATAACGAGCCTTCTAATACTTCCAACATCAAATCATAGACAGTCCCCCACTCTTCCAAATCCATGCTTTTGCGGAATCTCTCAACAAGTTTTTTCAATACAGTTTTTTGTTCGAATAACATTGCGTATTCAAAAGCGTCTTTTACATACTCTCGGCTTTCTCCTTCACCTTCCAAAGCAAGCACATATTCGTTCATCAGTGGTACAATGCGGCCTTTCGCCATCTTTCGAACAGAAAGAATTACTTGTTCAAAGCAGATTTTTTCATACATCTTAACGCCATCAGAGTCTTCGCCTCTAGCCAACTCCCACATGATGGATGGCGTCCACACATCTCCATTCTCCCATAACCCCATGTCTTGCAACACTTGTTGGGTCTGTGGTGTTATTGTGCGTACTACATCCAATTCTAAGGGTGAAACATGTTTGGACATACCCATCCTCCTTAGTAATTTTTACAAAAATCTCACAGAGATCCCTGCTTGTTTATACTTTCGTCATCAAAAGCATAAATCCTTGCAAAAAATTTATATACTTTTGTCGATTAGATTCGAATTTCGGTTTAACAAAAAGAAAATTCAAACCATGTTGTGTAAAATAGTAAACAGGTAGTGTAATACATAGTAATATATAGTAGAATAAGGAGAAAAGATGATTCAAGGAAAGGAAGTTGCATATGTCTATAAAACCAGATCACTTGCGTTCACTGAGAAAACAACGGAAACTGACACAAGAACAACTTGGGCAAATGCTAGGAGTAACAAAGGTGTCTGTGTCGGGTTACGAGACAGGTAACCGAAACCCTGATACATCTACATTAATAAAAATTTGTGATACATTTAACGTGTCAGCCGATTATTTATTGGGTCGTACTGTTAATGCCACCCTTCCTTTGGCAGACGCAAGTCTGGATGGGTTACACTTAACTGGACAATAATGATGAGGGGTAGCGAGATAGGAATCCAGTTTTAGGGGATATCATCCAAAAAACTAGGAAACTTCAAACGAAGCGACTTTACATTGAGTTCGGGCATGTTAGGCTAGTGGTGTAGCCAATGCTTCACCATAGCTTGGCACTTGGCGAGAAAAACATGCCCGTGGAGGCTCAATGTCAAGTTGCGCCGGTCTCGCACTTTCTCAAACCCTACCAGTTAAGGAGATGATCATGGATGGAAAAACGTCCAAGAAGACAGTTTACTGCTGAATTTAAGGCACAAATGGTCCAGCTATATCACAATGGGAAACCACGAGCAGAAATTGTTCGAGACTATGAACTCACACCATCTTCCCTAGATAAATGGATTAAACAAAGCAAGACATCAGGTTCCTTCAAAGAAAAGGATAATCGCAGCCCTGAAGAAGTCGAGCTGATTGAGTTACGTAAGAGAAATAAGTATCTTGAGATGGAGAATGACATTTTAAAGCAAGCCGCGCTGATACTAGGACGCAAGTAGATGTGATCAAGCAAAATTGTCACAAATATTCAGTTTCAGCAATGTGTCGCGTCCTACAACTCCCAAGAAGCACATACTACTATGTGTCAAAAGAACGACCAGCTGAAGACCCAATCACCGCTCGTGTCGTCGATATTTTTCACGATAATCGTCGTACTTATGGTACAAGAAGGATGAAGGCCGCCTTACAAAAAGAAGGCATTCGAGTCTCACGCCGTCGCATCGCACGAATGATGCGTGAACAGGGGTTGGTTTCCATTTACACAATCACCAACTACAAGCCACAGCGTACTCCTTGTAATGAAGATAACGTGGCAAATGAGTTGAATCGTGAGTTTGATCAACAAGAAGAAAAGAAAGTCATTGTCAGCGATTTAACCTATGTACGTGTCGGGAATCAGTTTCATTACATGTGCGTGTTAGTCGATCTATTCAATCGTGAAATCATTGGGTCAAGTTGTGGACGCAAGAAAGACGCAGCACTTGTGGCAAAAGCATTTGCATCTATTTCAGGTGACTTACGCAAACTACGATTATTTCATACAGATCGGGGATCAGAGTTTAAGAACAAACTAATCGATCAAACGCTTCATACGTTCGGCATCGAGCGCTCTTTGAGCATGAAAGGATGTCCATATGATAATGCCGTTGCAGAAGCGACATTCAAGACGATTAAGACCGAATTTGTCAGGCAATATGTGTTTGAGACGCTGGGTGACCTCGATAGAGAGCAGCGAGATTATGTCCATTGGTTTAACACAAAACGTTTACACAGTACACTTGGATATAACAGTCCGATTGAGTACAAGATAGCCCTCTAAAAATTTGTCCAATTTAGTGTTGCCATTCCAGTCTTTCAGACGAAGAAAACAGATTGTTACGTGAATATTTAGCGTTTCTACGCTACAAATAGAAATATTTTAGCCATTAACAAAGAATCCCCCTGCTAGAAAATATCTTTTGCAAGGGGGAGTGCTCCTATTTGTTCATCTGATGCCTTTCTTCTTCCATGTCATCTGATTCAATATCATCATTTATTTTCCTCCTAAAAAAGAAATAAACTCCTAACATCAAACATAAGTGTAAGAGCACAAGAGAATAGACAGGAATTCTTACGCCTTCAAAATTTATTTCGATGATATATATATATATGAAGGATAGTCCCCCATGAATATATATACCCGTTCCATTTTTACTGAATGCTTTTGACAACCAATCTATACCAAAAGAATCAAAAACACGCACAAAAATATTTACAATCTCAGCAACAACAACGTACAAGACAATAAAAATACTGAAAAAGAACAGTGAGAAAAACGAGTCTACTTCAATTGCAAGAAACGGAATAAAGGTGAAAAACGTTCCCGCGAGAAAAATAGCTGCAACATACATCAATATGATTGCCGCGAGTACCGCCGTATATCCAAGTACCTTTTTATACATTTTTTTGTTCTCCCCTTCCGTTTACTATGTATTATATGTTAGAAGAAAGCGCCCTTTAGAACAGGACGCTCTTTATTAACCGTTTACAAGATCCACCCAGCTACAATCTTTGCCAAGGTTTTTGCAGCTTTTTTAGGGATTCCCACCTTCTCGAATCCTGTAGCTATCGCTTTTTCAGATTTCGTCGAGAATTTATCCAGACCATCAGCCATTTTTTTAGAATACTTTTTTACCAGGTTAGCATTCTTTTTACTCAATGGTTTGATGATTTTACTTAGAATATCTCCTCCATGCCTTAACGCCTGTTTAATCGTCCAAAGTTTCCATCCTTGCTCTTCAATAATATCATCATCATATTTCCCGAGATCATCAAAGTCCCTTTTTAACTCCATGTTCGGGACACCGTCCGTGGAAGCGGATGCAAAAGAAGGCGCAACCAACATAAACATTACCAAAACTGACAAAGAAGCTAAAAACGATTTCATAACCATGACCAAAATTTCCCCCTTATTATATGTTTGTCATGGTATCAAAATAATACCACAACAAGAATCACAACGTCAACAAATGCATGCACATGAACTTCTTCAATCTACACCATTTTGACCACCCCCTAAACAAAGTATGTAGTTAACCTAAAGCATAACGAATAGGAATTTCTTTGTTAACGATAAGTTACTCTATAATGCAAGTTTAACACAATATTGATCAGTGTCTACAATAAGTTATCTTCTTTTTGCGACTTTAAATTACATAATAACCTAAGATAAAGTAGTGTTTTTTAGCGAATAAAGCATTTTATAGGTGTTAATTGTTTTTCTTAATCGTATAAAGTCGTAAAGTTTTTTGTTCGTTCGGTTAATTTTGTGATCATATAACAGTAATCATATAAGGTACCTATTGATAAATTATAATCCATTTGAAAATAAACCAACAAATAAATTTTTTCCTCAACATTTCAAAATTTCAGCTGCGCTTCCTTTCCTAACTGTGGGTTTTCTTGCCTTGTGACAGACTGTGCCTAGCGCCCCTTCTTTATTATTTTGGGAAACCCGCAAATAAATATCAGAAAAATCTCCAAAAAACCTTTACATACTATCATTATCATGATATAATAAGTATGTAAGTTAAAGTAAAACATACGGAGGCGGTAAACAAATGAATATGCAGACATTCTGGAAACTCATCGAACAATCAAAGACTAAACCGAAATACGATGGCCTTGGGTCAGAAACCAGAACCAAATGGTTGGAAAATGAATTACTCAATCGAGGTCTTGAAGACGCGGTATACGCTGAGGCGGCAATAGTAAAACTGAGATCAAAAATGTTCTCCAACGATACATTATCTCGAATTATACGTGACGAGGCGGTGGGAAAAAGAGACCTCCACTTCTCAGACGATATCCTGGGCGATATTATATCGGGAATCATACTAGAAGGGGAAAACGTCTTCATGAGTTCACTAAAAAACCCCAATTACTTACGAAATTACTTAGCTAAAGCGGTAACCATCCCGCGCGAAGATGATCTTTTTATGGCAGCGATACGCGCGGCAGATCGGCTAAGTGAAAACGAACAAACTACACACAAAATTAGACTGATCGCGAAAGAACAAATATCTCAAGAAATCTCGAAAACAAAGGAAACAACCGCTGTGTTAGAGGATCTTACCCCTGAAAAGCAACAAGAACTTGCGGAAATGTACTATACCTGGACAGAAATGATTGATTCCCTCGCCTGGTTAGAGAGCACAACAAAGGACATCCCGTATAAACGAGAAGAAATCAAGGAACTAAAAGAGGGTAAAGACCACCTAAAAAAGATCATCCTGGAATGGGGATTCAACTTAAACCCTACTAAGGGGCTACAGGACAGTAAGGGAACTATATCCGTACTAACAAGACAAGACCCAAACAACCCCCACGAACTAAGTTTTATTCTTCAACGAGATAACTAAACTGATTCAAGAATACCAATGATAAAGTGGGGCCTAGTGCCCTGCTTTATTTATGTAAAACATTACCACAATGGCACATCAGCCATGGCGATATTTTTGGAGAAACGCCAAAATAAATATCAGAAAAATCTCCAAAAAACCTTTACATACTATTATTATCATGATATAATAAGTATGTAAGTTAAAGTAAAACATACGGAGGCGGTAAACATGAACTACCCATCAGCAGCAACGAATACGGAAGCAGTAAGCAACTACACCCCAAAAATAACGTATACAACGTTCGTAGCAGTAGACAAAAAAGACGTAACAGGCTGGAACGGGGCCCTGGGCTGCTTCCGACTAAACGAAGGCTTCGGGATTTTAAACCTATACGAGTACCTAATAGATAGGGAGTACTTCTGGCCTAACGGCGGAATAGATATAAAAATCCTACGCGGTAAATTCGGCGGAGTTGCTACGAACGGAAAAGACATAGCGGAATACCCGGACATAGTCGCCGCGATTGACGCCGAAGAATTTTGCGGGCTACTAGAAACCATGTCAGAGGTACTAGACATACCGGTACCAAATTTCGGCGAACACGCCCATACCCGGCACGCACTATGGGAACTAGTTAAAAAATACCAACCATGGGGGGGCTTAATGCCCCCGCTTTATTTATTCGGTAATAAAGAGACGGTAACATGACTGAAACACTACTACGATTCTGCGACGGGGAAAGCAACTTAAGTTAGATAGACAAAACGAGATCGCGGGCTGTTATTAGGACAGCCCTTCCCGTAAACGTAAGAACAAACTTTACACTCCCTAATTAGTCATGTAAAATTCAGGATGAAAGGGAGCGTGATATTTATGATTGATAAAGAAGAACTAAGGGAATATCTGAAGGAAAACCTGTTAAATAAACACGAGGCAAGAGCGATAACAGGCCAATCGGCAGACGGCTTTAGACAGTCGGTGGAAACACATAAATTAACGCCTTTTTTTAAGACAGGGACCGGCCCAGGTACGATTAAACTCTATCTAAAAGAAGAGGTTGAAGCGTACGCCGTGCAAGTAAAGGAGCGCAGAAAACGCTATAAGTAATTCTCCGGAAAGGTATAAAAAGACTTTACATACTATTATTATCATGATATAATTAGTGTGTAAGTTAAATTAAACCCCGGAGATGAATCACATGAAACAACGCGAATTTAGCAAAAGGACCATGGACTTATTCCTCGCCATCGTCGAAACGGCAGCCGGACGGGAAGGGTATTTCATTGTTCAAGAACACTGCGGAAATGACGACGGGCGCTTCTACGTACGACGCTACAACCTTGACACCTCCGCTGGCGACCGTGTGGACGAGCTAGACTTTGAAACCTACGAAGCGGCTGAAGCGCATCTACACAAGATCGCGAAAAAATAGCGCACGCCAGAGGGGCTCTGCCCCCCTGCTGCTCGTCCGACAAAGGTTTATAGGCCTATGCCCTAGTAGCGTTGGTATTGTGTGGTACATCTCCTGTTACTTTTCACGCCAGGAAGCAATAATCCTGGCGTGTTTTTTTGTTTGCTTTTTTATCCGACAAATCCCGGATCTATGTTAATATAGAACCATTAACAGGAAAAGCACCGACTAAAATAGAGCAGCCATGCACCAATTAAACCATATGAGCTTCTTGTAGATGAGAGATAAATAAATCTGACCTGCGACGTTAATCGTGCAGATCCCAACGTCAAGATGTCTTTATATACTAAAACTATTAAGGAGGGAGACATATTGTCAAGGATAGACTTAACAGGAAAGGTATATGGAAGATTGACCGTCTTAAATGAAGCAGAACCACGAGGGAATAACCGTTACTGGCACTGCAAGTGCTCCTGCGGCAATGAAAAAATAATTTATATGGGATCATTACGATCTGGAGAAACGAAGGCATGTGGATGCTTACGAGGAGATGCAGCAAAGAGAAAATTCAAAGATTTAACAGGCGCAAGGTTTGGCAAACTAACAATCATTAAAAGGGCTCCCAATAGAGAAACAACAAATCACACATACTGGGAATGCAAATGTGATTGCGGAAACGTCACTCACGTAACTGCAAACTCTCTAAGGCGAGGAACAACAACGTCTTGCGGATGCAAACAAAATAGACCTCGTACTATAAATTAGGCTCAAAATATAATTTTATATGAACACATTAGAGGTGCGTATAAATAAATGACTAAAAAACTAATCGACCCATTAACAGGACAAGCGCCAACTAATAAAGCTGAGGAGACAACAAAGAACGCAGAAAGCAGGAGATACACCGACCTTGCCGGTGAAAAATTCGGCAGATTAACAGTGCTGAAAGGAATAGAGCCACGAAATGGGAGACGATACTGGCTTTGTCGGTGTAGCTGTGGACGAGAAAAAGAGATTCTTGGGTATTCTCTAAGAAATGGGAAGACACGATCGTGTGGGTGTTTAAGAATAGAGATGTATCATAATCGAAAACTAATGGATCTTACCGGACATCAGTATGGTAAACTTACCGTCTTGAAAGAAGTTGACAGACGCAATAACCTAAGATACTGGCTTTGCCGATGCACTTGTGGGAAAAAGAAAGAAATTCCTCAAACATCGCTTCGAAGTGGACTCAGTAAGTCGTGCGGCGGCTGTCTACTCGATCTCACCGGGCAGACTTTTGGCCGATTAACCGTCTTGAAAGAAGCAAAGCAGCGTAATAAACATAGATATTGGCTTTGTCAGTGCACTTGTGGACACAAAAAAGAAATCTCTCAACCCAATCTGAGGAGCAAGAGTACAACATCTTGTGGGTGCTTACTCAAAGATATACACCGAGCAAGACGTGGAGCATACTTAACTGGGCAACAAATCAACCATTGGACAGTCCTCGAAGAAGCACCACCGCGACGAACCGTGCGCTACTGGCGTTGTCGATGCGTTTGCGGTACAGAAAGAGACGTGGCACAAAGAACACTTAATAATGGAAAAAGCAAATCATGTGGATGCCGAGGTAAAAGGCGACAGGAAATATAACTATAACCCTAGTCTCCTTTTATTTACTGTCCCTTACGAAATTTCTCTAACCATTTATTCAGAACATAGCCTGTACGAAGACGTTCTTTATATAATTCGTTTAGTGACTTGTCACCAGTCCCAATGGTAGCATAATAATTGCTAGAAGCTATTCCATCCTCAATAGCGCTGTAATTTCTTTTGACGTATTTTTCGAATTCATCTTTCTCTTGAACCGAATCATACACGAGGACCACTTCCATGAATTTATCTCGTGCTGCCCTTGCTTGATGATTGGTTTCATCATAAAAGAAAAGGTGCAGCCGATAAAGATTGCTGTCGAAAATAAAATATCGGTAATCAAATGATGCTTCTAGCCCGTCCTCACTAACACACTTAAACCTCCACTCGGGAACAGGAGTACTATATCTATCACCATCAAGGCCAACAAATTCATATTTAGTTAACACAGTTCCTTGACATTTTACCTTTAACATTGAGAAAAATGTGTCTGGATTGATCATCACATAAGAATAGCATTGATGCTCATTCGGATCATACTTACCGAGAGTTCGATCGAGCACTAACTCCGGCCTATAGATATTATAATAATAGGAACCCGCCTCACTATCTTGTTTATTCCACTCCTCACGATATTGCAGCCGATCGTATATGTATTCAAGTGGAGCTTTCAATAAACCTAACCTCTTTTTCCACAACTTCTCAATGTCCTGAATGTCAGCATTTGCGCCATTAGGGGTGTTTTTATCACCAGTTCTAGTGTAAATGCACCCTTGCTCTATCTTATGCTTTTCCCCCTTCTTGTTAGGATATGGTTGTTTTAAATAGACCGGCGTCTTTTCCATGTTTTCTACAATAAGAACATCAAGCTCTACTCTTTGAACTTCGATACTCTCTACCGAAATTTTTGGCACATTATCTCCTGCAAAATGAATGTTAGAAAGCGTATCTAGTATATCAGCCTGCTTCCTTCGCTTTTCTATCTCTTTCATCCCAACAACATTACAATTATCGTCCACACCAAATATAATGTAACAATCTTTATCGTGCGGTGTGTTGGAAAAACATATAATATCCTTAATCAAATCTGCCTTCTTTTCTTTTTCATACCACTCTTGCTTAAAATCCCAGTACTCACCTTCCTTACCTTTTGACAAAAGGCGTTGGACTGTGCCTCTCAATGTTTTATTCATTCAATTTCCCCCAGTAAATATTGTCTTATCATACCTCTGGCTACCGTCATTTTCATGAGCTTTTTTGTTCAATCTTTTCGTCATCCAAATGTTTTTCTATGACTTCTTCTAACCGCTTTAATTTTGCAGCTTCTGTGAAGCGTTCAAATACACGCAGAGATGAATATATGACGGACCCTGCATAAAGGAACACTATAGTCATCTGAAGCGATAAATCTTTAATCATATTCATCACACCTTCTACGCCGTATTTCTCCCATGATTCTGGATCATTTAATGCCGCGGTAAAAAGAAAAACTGGCGCAGTGACAACAGCGGCCGCTACTATCGCAATAACTACATTTCTAAAAAAAGAGGGTAAGGAACGCTTCTCTGCATCTGCTCTCTGAGCTCTCACCCGTGGCAACAAGCGATTCTCTATCGTAGAAAGCTGCCAGTTACGATTGGATGAAATCTTTTTAAACGCTTTCAACATAAATTGATACGAATAATTACAATATAACTCGCCAAGTCCAGCCATTCGGCTTTTATGACCATAGATAACGGCTGCTACAAGTGAAGCAATAATAAAAATTGTTTTCATCACCGTCCCTAAACCTTCTACCCCAAATGCCACAAGGAGTGAGTATAAACCTGCTAGAATCAAAAGTAAGAAGGAAAATATTGTTTTTATCACGCCAATAATCTTTGAATTCATCTTGGCAAAATGTTTACTCTTTACTAAGTAAAAATAAAACCCTGCTGCGATAACAAAAGGACCAAACCAAAAGAGAATTTCTTGTATCAAACTGTAGTTATTTCCTAATTTCCCCACCGACACTTTCAATATTCCTATTCCGAACATCCCCACCGTAAGCAGAAATCCTACACAAGCCCAAATATACAGCCAAGCTGTATGAAATGCTTTCTTGCACGCAGTAGAAAAATATCGATAGTACAAATTCACTATTTCCAGCACTTCAGATGTCATTCTCTGCTCACCCATGTACTTCATCTCCTTTTCGCTCTCTCAACTTCAGTTCAATCGCTAATCTTTCTTTTAGTCCTTATAAAAGACCAGCGATTGTGCCTACTTATCCATCAACAATCCCAGAACCTTCTTCAAGATTTCTTCTTTCTCATCAACATCAGCAGAATTCGGAATCTCCTTCAACGTGAGTCGAATCTCAAACTGATTCCCTTCATCCTCTAAAAAGTCGGCAATCTTCTTCAGTCGTTTGCTCAAAACACCCCCTCGATAAGTCCCTAACAGGCTAGTCTCTGATAAACCATGAGGCGCGGCATCATGGTTCTCTTTTCTCTCCACGACCTCTTCAACCGCCTCTATCGTTGCAGCAACTTCACTGCCTACACCAGATATAACCGCTGGTAGTACGTCGTTCATATTATAAGACCTCACTTTTTCCAAAGCTATCGCTTTCCAAGATTACCTAATAACCTATCAATACGTGCATCCAAGAATATTCTACCATTTAACTCTTCAATAGCCCTATCAAAATTTAACGGCTTATCATGATTATACCGGGCTATCTTCTTTCCTGTTTGCTTATAAAAAAGATAAAACCAATAAAAAATAGGGTATGGCCTTCTTGAATGCACTTCTTTCGTATAAGGGTCCTCAAGGTTGCTGATTCTCTCTATATTTATATTCTCTTCAATAGCATCTGGATGCGTTTCTATGAAACGGCCATTAACAGTGATAAAATCACAAATATATCTTTTTCCATTTTCCGCCTCTCCATAATGGAATGATCCATGCGTGCGGCAAATGAAAGGGCGCTCTTTATAAACTGAACAAGACTGATTCTCTACATCTAGCAATGGACACGGAAAAACATTTCTTTTCCTACTATTTGCGTAGTAATACGCGTCTTTTTCTAATACCTCTACATCAGTATTAGCATCCCCCTCTAAACGGCTCCACACATCAGGGCTGTACTCCATCACATGCTGGCACTGCTGCAATGCAATATCGTACACCCTCTCTACTTTTTCAGCAGGCCATTTTTTCATTGCTCTCATTATCCATTCAAACTCCACTTCTGATATTGCGAAATCATCGTGGCAACATATAAAGCATCCTTTTTGACAAGGACTATTTTGCTCTATTTTTGTGCGATACTCTTCCTTCTTCTTATCCAAAGATAAATAGTTTCGAAGTAAATGCGCCGCCCTTGAATCGGGGTGTACATCTGAATGACACTTCTTGATTTTGCGGCCGCTCCCACAAAAGCAAGGATCCTTAGGCGAGTACTTTTTTCTCTTCATGACAATCATTCCTCTCTTTATGCTCTAAAGCCCGAAGCCGCGCTATCAACTCCATCTTCTTATCAATATGACGATCCAGATATGCACGGAATTCTTCTACGTCTATCACGCGCATATCCTCTCCTAACGGCTACGCCAGCTTCCCTATTGCTGATACAAACTCGGATAACTGGTCGCGCGTTTCTCGTACCGTCGTCCGGTTCGAACCATCGCAAAACAATAACTGCTCCGACAAATTATCAACCTGACAACGCGCGCTGGCTGTCGCTTCAAGCAGTTCATTCATGTGATACGACTTGGCATCAATCAAATCACTTATAGAATTCGCAATCCCCTTTACTTCTTCTACAAGCTCTTCTGTCGCATCTTCGAGTGTATTCAGGCCATCAGGAATATCATCTGTAAAAAAGGAGTCACGCCAAAGCGCGGTCTTATTGTCCATGCGCTCAAGGTATGTCGCGACCTTGTTCAGCGCCGCTACGTATATCTCGCTGAACGCCTTTTGTTTTTTGATGGACGGGACGTGAATCTCGTTATAACGTTCCGTTAAAGCAGTCGCCCCTTGTCCTTCCCACAAGCCCTTAAAGTTCTTCAGATTTTCCGCCGTGGTTTCCAGACGGGCAGCGGCTTCTAAAATCGCCCCGTGTCGTTTGATTTCAGCTTCAAGGAAGCTATGTACTTCCCCAAAATCCAATACCTTCATGTTACGTTTCTCCCCTTTCTACCCCATCGCGCTAATGCTGCTTGCCATTTCCTCGTCCTGATCCCAATACTCCTGTATGATTTTCTTCTGCTTCTCTACCTCTTCGATGATCTTTTCCATCCACATTTTTACTGCATCTTCAAACTCTTCTTTGATCGCTAACATCTGGCTCGTCATGTTCATCTTAGTAACAGTAATCTCCGCGCCGTGATCTGTTTGAACTAGACCTAGAAAATCTTCCGCTGCAAATTGATACTGCTGGAAGCCATTCAATGTATCTACTGCTAACAGCACTCGTTTACCGGCACCGCTCGCCGAGAGGGCACCTCTTAATAGAGAATAAAACAATCCTGTACGGTCTGTTCGCATTACGGACTCGATAAATGAAAAGGATTCGCCTACGCGATCAGGGGTCATGTATGATATAGCTTCAGCTACGTAAAATTCCGCAATGACCACTTTCATGTCGTGTAAGTCCATTTGATCCATATAAGCATACATTTCACGAATTGTTTGCTTGATATGTGGGTCTTCTAGCAATAACGCCAAGGCGGGTATATATTGCATATTGCTGACTCCGAGTCCAATCAAATCGAAAATCGTCAAATTCTCGATAGCATTAGCAATCTCATCAGTGGAGCTGTTACGCCCCGTTCTCTCAAGCCAAGCAAAAACCGCTTCCAATACTTGGTGGTAGAGGTATTTATCTATACCATATTTCCCTGTTGCGTATGTTTCCAGCAAGTTTGGAAACTCAGACACGCCCCCATAGTCACCAAGCATTGTGATCCTCCCAAAATACTGCGTGAACGGGATCGTTTGTGCGTACAAAGGTTCACCTTTGACGCGAAGATGTTTAATGTTACTGATTTCTTTTTGATAATAGCTTTTGGCTAGCTCGGTGAGTTCTTGCTCGGATAGGGAGTCGATGTCCTTTTTTCCAGTTACACGAACGATATGATCGCCAAAGCCCCTATCCAATTTTGCCAGTTGTTTTAAATGCACTGGGGCTGCATTTAAACCACGAACATCTGTAAAACCCTTTTCTAGCAACGCCAACGTCACAATCACATGACCACCTAGCGAGTGCCCATCACCATAGCGTTCAATATTGTCTACATCTTTAGACGAAACTTTTGCGGCAATCTTCGCTTCTACTTTTTCATAAAATTCTAAGGCATCTTCAATTTGAGCGTCGTCTTCACCAGCAGTTACTCCCAATCCATCATAAGTAATATCGTGCCAACTATCTAGTTGGGTCCCACGAGCAACGTAATAAACCTCATTTCGTCCCGATTCCTTGTTGTAGATGTGTACAGCGGCGCCATCAAATCCAGACTTATCACCAATTTTTCCATCAATGTTTTTGCCACCACTCGTGTAAACCGTAATGTCCTTAGGATTCACACCCTTAATGTTATGCTCTTTCAATAACTTCTCAATTGTTTTTTCATCAATATCACCATATTGTTTCTGTACAAGCGCGTTGCGGAATGACTCTGGAAGTGCCATATTATTTCCTCCTGTTAGCGAAATTTGATGTTACGAATAAATGTATAAAAAAAGCTGGCTTCTTCCTCGCCGTTGTTACCACATGCTGATTCGTCTTCGTTTGGACAATATAACCTATAATCTACAGTTAAAAATTTGTCCCCCTTCTTGTTTTGAACCAAGGCAAAATACTGATTAGCGTAACTGTCCTCAGGATCAGTAATAACTGCCTGTTTATCTTTTAAATCGTAGTTGGAGGCACCGTAGTATATGATGACATCTTCGGTTTCAACCTTTTTATGTCGATCGTTATAACTGACATCCTTCAATAAACGACGTAGTTTTGAATCAATATTGCTTTGGGTCATCGAACCCCTATACATCACGTAGATCATTCCTGAAAACACATCATCGCTTTTCTCTTCATTTTCTCTTTCATACATGCTTAACCACTCATAATGATCTGTGCTCACATACATTTGAGCATCATCAGATAAATAATACCCCTCAGGAAACCACATCGTATAATGCCCATTCTCCGATTCAAAGAAATGAAACCCGTCATCCACCTTTACATCACGATCAATAAATTTGCTTGTGAACTCATCGTCCAATGCAATATCTCCTGTTTTGCTCTGTTGGTTTGCCAACACAATCCCTCCCACTGCTAATACAATGATTCCTACAATCAAGACGATTGTCTTCCACCATGTTTTCCAAAACAATGTACACTCCACCTCTCTTCATCTCCTGCACCTATGTATTCATTATGTACATAATGGCAGAAAGATTCAACCACGAAATCAACTTGACTCACTCGCTTTCGCCGCTTCAAACCGGCGTTGCTGGCGGTTTAGCGTCTTCAATTCTCGCTCTCGCCATCCTGCCTGAGCCGAGCAATACCGAATGCCTGAATCCGCATTGGCGATTGCGTCTTGAATCAGTTCTCTTAAATCCGCAATACGCTGTCTTCCTTTTGATTGTCCTTCTTTCATCGATTCCCGGTATTCTTCGTGTTTGTCTGCCTTTCTTCCTTTCCACTGGGCAGAGTTGATTGCTGGGTCTTTGATTAAAGGTGCATGCCCGTCGAGCGTCCCTTCACTGCTTGACAATTGTGTTCTTGCCTTCTCAAGCCGTGCTTTTCTTCCTTCAAGCATTTCTTTTTGGTCTTTAAACTGTTGTACTTCTCGTTCTCTCATTCTGATTCGTCCTGCATACATGATCCTCGCCCCCTTTGGGATGTTCTCCCGTCTACCTGACTAGACGGGAGACAGCTTTTTATACGTGCTCTGGAATTTTCATTCTTGTGCGCTCTGTACCATTTACGTAGTAGCCCATACCTGGTTTCAGCGCTTCGCGGTCATTTTTTAGTCCTTTGAATACCGTTTGATCCGTTGGGTTGACTAACACAACGCCGTGCCGTGTCATTTTTAATTCAGATGTAAACTCGTTGCCTGCCGCAAATTCTCCCGAGGTCCCTGCCACAAGCAACCTCAATCCTAAATGTCTGCCGGACTTGACTATCTCAGCAAGCGCATTCGCTGTTTCAGAGTTACTATGTTTATCCAAATCGCCCGTGATGTTTCGCGACATCTTCGGTAGGTCGTCAATCACAACTAGGATCGGTTTAAACGTTGGCAATGCGCCTCCATTGCTAAGCGCTTCTTTATACAGTTGTTCGCGCGCTTTGAATTCGGTGAAGAAATCCTCTAACCATGCCAGTGTCTCTTCTTCTGTTGCGATCAAACGCACATTGTCGTGTGTGATAAATTTCTTCAGCGTGAACTGTGGATTGTCGCATAGCACAATTTCTTCGAGTTCTTCCATCTCTTGCGCATATGATAATAGCACTTTGAGCGTGTTTGTCTTTCCGGTGCCTGGACTTCCGACAACCATACAATATTCGTGTGTGTAAATTGGCTTGACCGTGATCTCGTCTAGTCCTACCGGGATTTGCCCATCTTGTAACTTCGCCCACGTGGTACGGAAGTCTTCGAGCGTCAATTCTGCTGGCAACATCGCCATGCCTTGTGGGCGGTCTTCTTTTTTGTACTGCTTATTGATAGCCGCCACTTTGGCTTTCACCGCTGCCCAAAGTTCCGTCTCTGTCTTGCCTTCTATCGGCAAGTACATTTGCGCAAATTCGGTTGCTTTTCGTTTGATCATCACCCGTCCTGGAACTGGTTCGATTTCAAACTTTGTTTGATCGAGTATCGTTTGCATATCGCTTTCATTAACCATGTAGTGCACAATCTTCATCGGCATGTTGTTTCGTAGGGAAGATTTCACGACACCAGACACTTGTGTCGCCGTAAAGATGAGGAACACACCGTGCGCTTGGCCATCACGTGCAATTTGGACAAAACGCGCGTCGAGTGGTTCAAATTCTTCTTTGACAAGGTCATAGTTATCAAGTACAACATAAATCGCTGGTAAAGGCTCCTCCGCCATCTCGTTATACATGCGGATGTTACTCATTTCATTTTTAAAGAACAAGTCACGGCGACGGTCAATCTCTTCTTCGATGAAGTCCATCATCTTCGCAATTTTTTGGTCGTCATCCATTTTCGTATAGTCGCCCGTGTGCGCTAACTGCATGAATGGTAAGAGTGAGCCATTTCCAAAGTCAAAGATGTAGTAATGCAATTCGCGAGGACTAATGACTTGTGCCATAGACAACATCAATGTCATGACTGACATCGACTTCCCGTAACCGCCCGAACCGAATACGGCCACGTTTGTGTCCTGCATCCACTCATAATAAACAGGATATTGTTGTTGCCGCTCTGGATCATCTGCTAATGCAATAGGCACTCTGATGTGCCCATCTTCTAACTTGTATTCCGGCTGTAAGATATGGTCTTCCAGCGGATCAATCCACGGGCTATCGGCTTTTGTAATGTCCAGCTTTTCTGTTGTCGCGGCAATTTCTTTTACAACCGCTTCAATCTCGGTCACACCTTTTTCTTCTTTTTTCTTTGGTTGGGTGCCCGAAATCATCTTTAACCCTAAATCCGTTACAATCGCAATGTCATCTTCGCCTTGGCGCATTTCTTTCATGTAAGGTGCACCAGACCAAGCACTCTGGAACAAGTCGTATTGTTCGTTGTTTCCGATCTGGAGATAACCGCGACCAGTTTCAGTGATGCTTGCAGCATCGTTGTTCTTTAAAATTTCTCTTGAATCTTCTTCGTCTTGTACTTTGAGTGCAACCTTGAAACGTGAGTTACTCCAAATTTGACCATCCACAACGCCTTTTGGTTTTTGCGTCGCAAGGATTAAGTGCACCCCAAGGCTTCGGCCAATTCGCGCTGTCGAGACAAGCTCTTTAATAAAGTCTGGTTCCTCTGCTTTTAGTTCCGCAAACTCGTCACTAATGATAAAGAGGTGCGGCATCGGTACATAAGCAACTTTCCGGTTATACAAGTCCATGTAATCGTTAATGTGGCTGACGGTATGTTGATCAAACAACCGCTGGCGCTTTTTTAGCTCACTCTTAATCGACATAAGCGCACGAAGCGTGAAGTTTTGGCTTTCATTGATATTGGTGATGACACCTAATAAGTGAGGGATGTTTTTAAATGGTTGCGCCATCCCGCCACCTTTATAGTCGATGAGTAAAAATGCCACTTCATGGGGATGATAATTGACCGCTAACGATAAGATGTACGTTTGTAGGAATTCAGACTTACCGGAACCCGTTGTACCTGCAAGCAATCCGTGTGGACCATGCGCTTTCTCGTGGATATTCAACTCTAAAAGGTCATCTTTCGTCTTGTAGCCGATCGGCACCGACATCGACTCTGAACTGTTGTTGTTTTTCCAGCGGTGACCAATTTGCAAGTCTTCCACTTTATCTACGTCAAACATTTGCATAAACGACACCATGTCTGGGATCGAGCGCATCATGCCCAGCTTATGATCCAACGCAAAGAGTGTGCGCGCAAATGTGGTATTGGTTTCAGGCGTTTGGGTATCAAAGTGAAAAGGTTGGTGCTTTGCCTTTTTCTCTTGTAAAACGATCTCTCCTTCGCTGTCATTCACCGCCTGTACAATCGTATGCACGTGCTCCGACAAGTTTTCCGCTTCTTCGGTCAAGAAGAGAACAGAAAAGCTCAAGTGCTTATCAGGCCCTTCTAAATACTCCATGATCGCATGCTCACCAATTAACGAGCGGTTTGCGACAAGGAAAATCACATGCGGTGAAAATTGCTTTAATCTGTTTGAACTAAAATTACCGGTGTCCTCTTGTTGGAGGTCGCGCTCCCGAAGCATTTCATAGAGTGAGTTTAACAACTGATCACGTGTTACTTCATTGTAAATAAATCCTCGTGCATGTTTGCCTGGCAACTGAAAATGCGGGAGCCAACGCATCCACGCCCACGTGTCGTATTCTTCTTCGTCCAACACTGCCACAAACCGTAAGTCGTGGTAGCTATGCGCAAACGCGAGCTGTCCAACAATTTGTGCGACTTCCCGTTGCACAATATGGCGATAACCAATGTATCCGGTCGCGCCACGAGATAAGTTTAAGCGTAGTGGTGCATTTTTCACATGTGAATAGGCTTTATAGAGCTGATCGGCTCGTTCCAGAAGGTCATCGCGATCACGATTCGATAAATCGCCGCCTGGTTCAGACAGTTTAAAGCTGATTGGAATATCAGACCGCCCGACTCTCACATGCAAGAAGTCGTCATCAGCGCTCGTCTTCTCCCAAATGCGGCGGTTCAAATGGTGCGTCATATGCTTGATTTCCTCAAAATCGGGAAAATGGTAATGTAGCGCATGGGATTGTTTTTTCGTCATCTCGTGCAATTCATCGCGCTTTTCATCCATATAGCGCTTGTATACCCGTTCGCGTTTCTCGACTTGTTTTTTATGTTGTTTCTTTCCGTTGAAGTGACGCACGATCGAAACAATAATCGTCGTCGTGAACATCGTGATTGAAATGATAATAAAAATCCCGCGCGGAATGAGTGTCATGACTAAGATCATGACTAAAAGCATCACCGCTGGTGGCGCAATTGTAATCCACAATGACGGCCTGTTGTCTTCTATTTCTTGTGTTGGAAAGGAGAACTTCACTTGTTCTTCCGGCTCTTCATACACCATCCTAGGTGTTCGGCGATATACCGGGTAATGCTTTTTCGTTGGTGATGTTGGTTTGGCGACGGTGGACAAGTCTGTTTCATATGGCGTACGTGCTTCGATGTTGAGTAAGTCTCCCTCTTCAATGACGAAGGAATGAAAACCAACAGACAAAACATCCCCGTCTTGCATGACCGTTTGCTTGTCAATTTGTTTGCCATTTATATAGGAAGAAACAGGTGCATCTTTCTTCGGTTGAAACGCCCATTCACCGCTTAACTTGTGAAAGAGTGTGCCGATCTCTCCTGTCTCGTCACCTTGGAAAATCACATCTGCCTGTTCAACTGATCCGGTGGCAATTGTGATCGTCTTTCGTTGACCAATGTAATACAGTTGCTTTTGAACAGCGGCATTCGTCAAGACAAAGGTTAGATCGTGGTATTCGTGCGGTTCATTTGGAGCAAGTGTCATTGTTTCCTTGCCATTTGTGAGTACACACGCACCTTTGTCGTCGGTCATTTGCGCATGCAGTGTTGTCTCCCCTACAGACGAGATGAGCATATCGACAGCATCACCCGTACCAATCGAAACGGATTTTTCACCGACGATGATCTTTTGAAAGGTTTGGTCGTAAAACACCCATAATGCTTGTTCGGTCATGACTCATCACCATCATCTTTTTTGTCTTTCTTTTTATCTTCCTTTTCTTCCCCATCCGGCGCTTCTTCTTCAACTTCTGGTTCTTCTTCCACAGCAGGCGCTTCTTCTACAGATGCAGGAATAGACTTCTCTTCTTCTGCCATTTCATCACGCACTTTTTGGTACTCGGCAATCTCCGCATCAATTTCTTTGATCTTTTCCTCGCGCTCTTTGCCGGATAGACTTTTATCATTGCGGATTTGTTCACGCCATTTGATGTTTGCATAAGCGATCCATTCTTGCATACTCAAGGAACGTGCAAGGTCAATTGCCTCTTCGTTTTGACCGCGGCCAATCGCAATCCAGTAGTCAAATGTCTCTTCTGGCGCTCTTGTCACAAGCACGTTTCTTAAATTTTCTCGCTGGTCATCCTTTAGCATTTCTACTGCCACGTACGATTGCGCCAACTGATATTTGACTGGGCCTGGCATTTGATTCACACTATAAGGCTCTAACGTGTCAATAACCTTGCTATAATTATCCTCCACAAACGCTGCACCACTCTCGATAAATGCTTCTTGTCTAGGATTAACAAACGCGAGGGAATAGACGACATACACCAAAGCAAGTCCAAGCACGACGCCCCCGCTCCATAGCGACCATTTTTGTGCTTTCCACTTCTTGATTGGCACACGCTGCAATTCTTTTTCTGCGGATTTATGCTTCTTAATCCAGCCCTGTACGAGTTCGAGATATTCTTCGGCAGTCGTTTGTTCCATGAACTTCTTCGCTTTTTCGGATAGGTTGATCGTGCCCGTGTAATTTAGATATTCTTCAAAGCGATGCGCCCCGTCCAGTATCACGAGTAACGTTGCGCGAAGTTCTCCCAACAACTTTTCATCCGTCTGCTTTTTATAAGGCGGCAAGCTCTCTTCTACACCGTAATGAATAAAGGATATATGTAATCCGTCATCTATGAGTAAATTTTCAGGGCAGATGATTAAATGTAGGCGCGGGCTTGTGTGTTGCATCACCGCTTGAATGATCGAGTGGGCAATGAGTAGCTTATTGTAGTCTGTTTCTGTTCTCATCGCGCCGTAAGGCTTCATCCCTTTTTGCGGTCGGACCGTCATACATAATTCATGTTCCACACGTGACCATTCTCTTGTGATTCGTGGGTCATAATCCTTGTATACGCCTAGTTCTTCTTCATCAGTTAAGCGTAACTTTGATGCTTGAAACCGTAATGTATATGTATCTTGTTCTTTGTCGCGCTCAAACCGTGCGGCTGTTTCTTCTTCTAAATAAAGCCGCTTCTTTTTTTCTTTCTCTTCCATATTTGCTTCCCCCTATAAAATCTCTAAATGATCGCCACTACTGACGCCACTGTCTGCGAGCACTTCACTGCCCGACAGCATACGTTTCTTATTTTGAATACGCACCCAGCCGCCCTCGCGTCGATCTATTTGTGGTAATCGTTCCAGCTTCCATACAATATCAATTAATTTTTTCGCGGTATGTTGATCTGATATTCTTAAATCCAGCGTTTTCTTTTTATAATGGTGTAAATTGATCGTTACTTGAATATACATCGTTCCTCATTCCCCATTCATTATTATGTAAGCACAAAGGCGCAACTCTATAAAAATTGCGCCTTTGACCTAATGTAGATTATCCGCGGATTTGACTTGCCATTGTGTTGTCGTTTTCTTCGACGTTGTTTGCATATTGCTTCAACATGTTAGAAAAGCCTTCTGTTTCTTCTTGCATGTTCAACAAGAATGGTTTCCGCTCTTCGTATTTTTCGATGTACGCGCTGTTAGACGCACCTTTCCAGCTACTGCCAAGGAAACCAATAATCCCATCATAATCACTGATCATGCGGCCAATGTCCTCAGCCAAATTTTGAATTTTAAGTGCTTGTTCACGTAGCTCTTCCGGTTTCGCATCAATATGTCCTGCCATGTAAATCTCCTCCTCTAATTGGATCATGTAATGAAAATGTAACAACAACGCTTACATTACCAAATATAACATGATGCTGGCAGCTCTGCCAACCCCCTTTAAGCGATATATAAGAAATGTTACAAAAACTTTATAACTTACTTATGTCTATTTCTTTTTTCTACTATTTTCTACATTTATTTCAATGGATTTTCGTAAGCGCTTGCAAAATCCCTGACGTTTCCCCCATAATAGACGTATCTATCATTTTCGAAGGAGGGTACATACTATGATAAGAAAAAGCATGATCACATTGCTCATCGGCATTTTGGTCATTGTTGCGTTGTCGTTTGTATTTTTTAACTATATCGGATCAGAGCCGACGTTCCAGCCTAAAAACACGACCGATCAAATTGCCATTGTCAATGAAGATGCTGGATACGAGCAAGATGATACTTCTGACCCCGTCACGTTAGGAGAAGACTTAGTGAAAATGATTCAGGACGGGGAATCTGGGTACGAATGGCCCACTGTCATTAGAAATCGTGCACAAGAAGGAATTGAAAACAAAGAGTATGATGCGGTTATTTACATCCCCTCTACTTTTTCAGCCGACATTATGTCATTCAAAGATACTGCACCAAGTGTCACGAATATTCGGTACGAAATGTCACCTCACCTAAACGCAAAGAATCAGGAACGTGTCCAGAAAGAATTGGAAGCCGCGCAACAACAGTTAAATGGACGAGTAACAGCAATGTACTGGCGCTATGTCAGTGAAGAAGTGCACGGGGTGCAAACAAACTTTGATGAAATCGTAGACAAAGAGGTTAATTTTTTAAATGAAATGCATGCCTTTTACGCGCCAAGCTCAAAAGAACTTGGTGAAGAAATTGACCGCCAGCGTGAACGTATCAGCCGACTCTTTGTGAATTCCGACGAAGCAACAGGCATTGCTGGTAACTCCCAAAACAATCTTGAAGAAGCGCAAAAATCCTTTGAAACATTAACTGAAAACATTGACACCTACCTCAAATATCAAGATGAACTCACCACAACATTGCTTGCGACAGATAGCGAAAACGAAAAACTTGTAAACGATGCAGCAACAGAATTTCAAGCGCTACTACAACAAGGAGAACAGAATATCAGAGAAGGGCAGGAACCTTTTCAACCTAAGCTGGACAATACAGGAGAAAATGTCCTTGACTACCTCCAGACTTGGAATGAAAACACGCATGAATTTGGACGGCGTATGAATGAATTTAGTGCAAGCTCAAACACACATTTCTTGGCAATTGATACCGAAGTCGATAACTTGCCTACTTATGGACGACAGGCCATTGCAATGTATAATCGGAACGTCAATTCAATCAATTTTGTAGATGCGCGCGCTGAAGCTAAAGCAATGCGTGAAGGATTGATCCAAGAACAAGGGAACAACGGACGGACACGTCCAGAAGAACCAGAAGGCTTGGAATCCCTAGATGATGATTTCCTAGCGAAGGCCCAAGCTCACGTACAATCTTTAAAACCGTTGCTAGAGACACTGAAACCCGAAGAAAAAGTTGATCCCTCGCCGCCGCCAATAGATGAAGATGAAGATTCAACAACTGACGAAACCGAATCTGAGACGGATGAAAGCAATCGCTCCGATGAGGTAAACAATGAGAATGACGCGCCGCGTGATGCGTGGAGAGAAGCGACGGGCTTGTTAGGAGAACTGGAAACAGAGTTGACGGCACGTCAAACGAATATAGAAGAAATCGTACCAAAGTATGTCGCGTACATGGAACAAATCTCCGGCTACATCACTTATCTTGAAGCGCATGTTGGACAAGATGTTCATGCATTGCTTAACGAGATTTATAACCTTGAGAAGAGAATTGTTGAAAGAGACCCGCATCGATCACTTGCGCCACTACCGATTGATGAACCAATTAAAAGCCGCAATGTGCGCGAGTTGACACAATACCACGCCTCTCTTGCCCGCCTTGATCTCTGGTTAGGTTTATATTTGTCAGACCAGATCAACAACGAGAAGGCACAAGAAAGCGTTGAGAAACATTTAACAGCACAAGATTTACGCGAGAAGATCACTGCATCCAAAGAGAACACATCTTCTTTCATGGAGCGATACCAAGATATTGAAAAGATGAAGGAGTTTTCAGAGGGAACACAAGCTGAATTTAATCAATTGATGCAAGACACCAACGAAGTGCTCCGAACGCTGGAACAAGACATCGCCGAACAACAACAATTTGTGCGTACAGAGCTGAGTAACACGTTAGAAAGCGCACGGAATGTAGACGACACATTGCGAAACGGCCGCGTCGCACTCGAAGTCGAAGCGGGGCCAATTGAAGGATTAGATGGCAACTTAGTACAGGCAAGCCAACAATCCTCCCTAAGTGAGATCGAGCAACTAGGCCAATCGGTGCAATCACTCGGCGAATATCAAGATGACTTGATCGGATCAACGGAAGATATGTTTAAGCAAGTCTCCTCCGTGCAAAACAAATCAGATGATCTCAACGAGCGTTGGAAGAATAGCGTTGACACGACAAAACTTGTCCACGGTGATATGAATGCCATCCTCGGTAACGCCATCAACGACGGCTATTACAATGACAGTGTATACAAACACTTGTCTAATCCAGTCAATGTTGCTGGAGATACACAAGTAGAAGGGCCGTCTGAACCATTTACACCACCAGTGGTGATGCTCGTCGTGATCTTGCTTGTAAGTCTCTTAATAGGTTACTTGGCACATCACTACGGACACTTGCCTATTCCGGTGCATCTCTCACTTTACGGGATTTTGTCTATCGCACTTGGACTCATCATCAGCATCTACGGTTTAAGCATTTACACAATGACTGATGCACAATCCATTCAATGGACAATTATTACCGTACTGCTTGTCCTTGCGACGACAGGGGTAATACGCTTATTGCATATGGTCGGACCGTGGATGGGCGCACTTGGTAGCGTAGTGGTGATCTTCTTATTCACGGCACCGCTACTCGACATGGCACTGCCAAACTTTAATTCTGCCAACCCTATAGCTGAACTATTCATGTCGATTCAGCATAAAGAGCAAAAGCTATTTGTGCCAGGTACGGTGATACTCGCCGCGATCACGTGTCTTGCGGTTGCAATCCCCGTAGTCAAGCATATTCGTGAGAAACAAAAGCTACGTGCAGAGGATGAAGAATATGAAGCTTAAACGTTTGATTGTTTGTTTCGGTGCCATGGCGATGGTTCTAGCAGGACTCTCGCCCCTCTCTTTCGGGGCAGAAGAATCCACGCGAACAAATCCAGCCGAATACCAAACGCGCGATATTCAACCAGATTTAAAAGACAACACCGCTAAAGATGAGAAACAAGAACCCGTACCAGAAGAAGTGAATCAACTAAAGTTCAATCAATCGCTAGAACAAGAATATAATGAAATGGTTGGTGCCCTCTCTCTCAACGGCGAAGATGCCATCACAACAGAAATTGTGGCGAGTCATATTGGGTTGTTTAACAAAGCAATCACTTTTCCACAAAAAGTAATTGATGATGAGGGATCGTCTGTCGCTTGGCTCCCTTGGGTGTTAGGTACTGTTGTGGCCGGACTCCTCGTGACATTGTTTGTATATATCTTGCCTAAAGGGTTTAGTATGACTGAACAATAAAATTTGCGAACCACCTGTCGTCCGTGGCAGGTGGTTTTCATATTAAAAAGCTGCCCCAAACGGAACAGCTTTTTGCTTTAATTTGTCGTGACGGGAACTCCTCCTCCGGTCACATGTACATCTCTGTTCGTCATTCCAACCGTTAAACATGCCGGGCACACATAAAAAAGACCCCGCTCAAATGTGAAGTGAGGTCTTACTTGTATGAACGATACACTAATTAATTGCTTAAGTATGTGACTCAGTCCTTGGCGTACCGCCTCCTGTAGGTTCGACCTCTGCATTAGACTCAGCAGTTGGGATTCCAGGACCGGCAAGTGCAACCTCTGTTTGACTCGTAGCCGCTGGATGACCTGGGGATCCCCCTCCATTAAGCTCGACTTGTTGCCTATCAATATCTGGTTTTCCTCCTCCAGTGGGTTCGATCGCGCCATTCCACTTAGCAGTTGGGATCCCGGGACCAGCAAGTGCAGCCTCTGCTTGGCTCGTAGCAGCTGGATGACCTGGTGATCCCCCTCCATTGAGCTCGACTTCTGTAGCTTGTGCGCCACTGGCGAAAACTAGACTAGACGCAATTAAAACCGCGGAAAAAGTACTTTTTATCATTTCCATTATGCTTCTCCTCCTAAATCAGTTCTAGGAAACTCCAGTTCTCGACGAATAAGCGTTGTAAGTATGCACAACTCCTTTTTCCAACTTTCCTCTGCTTACTTCTGCATAATTCTCCAGTTTCGGCTAAATTACTTTCCTGCAGTTGAGTCATTCGACGTTATCAACTGGCATTCCTGCTAATAAATTGACTTTTCGTACGACAATATTCGCAGTAGTGCGTGAGCGCTTTTTTATTGCTATGGGGATGAATTGAATCACCTCCTATATGTGCATAAATTTGTTGATAAGGTGTGCATAACTTGTTAATTAACCCACAATGAGTACCATTTTTGGTTAGCGAATTAAGTAGATCCTCTTTTCAGAAATAGACAATCAAAGACCTAAGAAGGCAAAACCTCAGGTTGCCGCATAATAAAAACAACAGCCCGAGAGGCTTTATCCCTTATTTAGTTAAACCTGATGATGAGCTACTTCCGAAAAACCTTTGCCCCTGTGCTAGGTGCCACATAAATATTACGTTTACCGCGCCCGGTTTTTATCGTCACCACGTGTGGATATGGTTTTCCTAAGACTTCATATGTCAGACCGCTGTAACGAGCAGGTGTCAAAGACCAATCTGAGTTCTTTTTCACAGGCGCTACGTTCAATTTATAAGTCCGCCAAGTTTTAGCCGTTTTCGGTAAATGCACATATTCCTTTGTCTTCTTGCTTTTTGAACCTGAACCACTTGATGATGAGCCGCCTTTAATTAATTTTTTAAAAGCTGACCATTCTTTCAACAAACGCGCTGGACACTGTTTGCCGGTCCAATACTTGTGCGTCACGACATTCCCTAAGGAAACGCCATGTTCCTTCATTAGTTTCTTAATCAACCATGCCGCATTTTTCTTCGTCTGTTCAAAGTTGCCGTCTTTATTAACGCACAACTCTACGCCAATACTTTGGCGATTACCAGTCGTCCCCGCATGCCAAGCCAGTTCGTCTGTTGGCAAGTGTTGAATGATCTCACTATCATCAACTGTAAAATGCCACGAAACTGAACGACGACGTGCATCTGCACCTTTTACGTAACGGGCATGGCTCTTAGCATTTGCACCTTTTCCAGTGTTTGCTGTTTCATGTACTGTGATGTGCGTTGCTTTAATCTTCTGTCCTGGTCGATTGCTCGACCTTGATGAAATAAAATCCTTTTTGATTGCGACCATTATTGTTCACGCTCCTCTTCTTCTTTTTCAAAGTCTCGTAGTTTATCCTTAATGATCGTTGGAATTGGTAATCCAATCTGTGCCGCATTCTCTACGATGCTCAACGCTTCGTTAAGCAAATAGAAAACCACTGTTGCTGTTACAACCATGCCGTTTAGTTCGAGTGCAACGTCAATCACATTGGCCAGAATGATGATCCCAAAAATGCCAATCTTACGGGCATAGCCGATCAGCGAGACACGGCTGCGCAATTCTTTATTTTGAATAGCTTTTAAAATACCTGTCACTACATCGATAACCATCAAAAGCAATAACAGATCTAAAAACTTCACCGACCCAAATAAATACAGCTTGGCTACTTCCAAATGCTCCATGTTAATCAAGAATGATGCGTGTTCCATTTAATCAAATCCTCTCTTAGTTTATAAGCATTAAAAAAAAAGGCCTTCTCAGCCCATTAAAAAATCTGCCCGCCTGCATAAGTACGATCTGGATTGTCGGCCTTGACGGGGTGATCTGCGCCCATGACAATAGATCGCGCGCATACCAGTACACGGTTGTTATTTTGCCCTGTATTGTTTGGACTAAAAGTCGTCATCCCTGCAAAGTTTACACGTACGCATTCAAACTGATTTGCGAAGTGACTATAATATACCCGCCCATTTGACGCACTCGCATATATGGTAATATTGTCTGTTGATTGTGCCCTATCCGCAAAATGGCACAGATTCACTGCATAATATTTTACACGCTCAAAAAACAAAGTCACAGGTCGTTCTTCTTCCAACTTTAGACCAGAATTCGCTGTATTCATTTGATCAATCCCGTTGATGCGGACATAACCGGCGCAATCAATCGCCATAATCGATCGCACATAAAACCCTGTTGGTTTACCGACCTCAAGCGTTTCTAAGTTTGTCGGTAATA
Organism: Bacillus sp. FSL W7-1360; assembly: GCF_038592975.1. Taxonomy (NCBI): domain Bacteria; kingdom Bacillati; phylum Bacillota; class Bacilli; order Caryophanales; family Bacillaceae; genus Bacillus; species Bacillus sp. FSL W7-1360. The sequence goes on from NZ_CP151950.1 coordinate 1,960,755, forward strand.
CCTCGATTGATGGCGCATTAGTATTGGCAATCACCACGTCTTCATCATAGACGGCGGGCGTGCACACGACATACACTTTGTTCGCGACCACCATAGGGATAATGGATACGCCTTTCGAAATCGTCCGAAACGGTTTTTCATACGATCCATCCCCAGCGCTGTCACTACCCTTATCACCATCAATATAAATATACAAATCGGACTCATCCGCGCCGTATAGTCGCCTAAGTTGCTTTTGTAAATCAGAAGCGGTCGCCGCAAATTGCAATAATCTCGTATTTGTATCCTCTGTATTGCCCCTAACCCTCGCAAACTCCGCCCGCAAACGCGCCTGTAATGTCGCATACAATTGTTGGTCACTTCCTACACGGGCATCTACCACTTCTAACGGACTATCACCGCCACTATTTAAAACCAGGTTGTCCAGTCGTGCACGAATATTTGCGTCCTCGTGATATAGCCGTGCAATCGTTTCTTCCAACACACTCCAGTTGTCATTGGTGTCGTTGCGTAAATCACGACTTAATAGGTTCTGCCACCTCTTTAACCTCATGGCTTCGCTCCTCTCCATCGTTTTATATCTTTTGCTAGCTGAACTTGTATATCAAGGATCGTAGCCTTTTCATTGGACAGCGTGATTTCAGGCGGTGTTGATGTAAAGGGATACTGTTTGTAACCAACCAATTGCGTATCTATTTTAAGCCCCATCGGTTCATACACAATCACCCAGTACTCGCCTTTTTTAACAGGCTGATCTCTCTTTAGCGATGTACTCAATGAAATTGTGGGATAGTCTTGTAATTCCCGAGCAAGTTTCGCGCTCATACTTGCTTGATTCGTCATCCGTTCATCTGTAATTGGGGTTGCTTCGCGAATCCCCCATTTTTTTGCTTGCTCGCTTGTGTACGTGACAGGCGCAAAATAGTAACTGCCGTTTTCTTTTTGCTTCCCAAAACCTTTTATACGCGTTTTAAGTTGCGTCGTGTCCACCTGGGCTTGCATATCATCGGTGTTGTAGCGATAGCGAATGTATTTTCCTGTCTTCGCTCCATACTGATCACGTGCATAAAATGTGAGATGTTTGTTGTCTGCCACCATGACGGCATCATAATCTTTCATGACCTCCATACACCCATCAAGCAAGTTCTTTGCACCGAAATTTTCTTGTTCAACTGACGTAAACTCGCCTACCGTCCCCCATGTAAATCCGCTGTCATTGGCATCTAGCAAATGGCTTAAACACGCGGATATAGACAATTTCCCCGAACGAGTTTCATGCTTGAAAACGTCCTGCATCGTAAAATAAATATGCAATGCGGTCACGTCCTTTTGAATCGTACCCCCGATTGCTTTTGTTGTCATTTGCTTGATCACAAAAATTTGCTCGTTAAATGACATTGTTGACTCATGGGAAATTAAATCAAAGGCAAAAGCGTTTTTAGGTGTCTTAATCACCGAAAATTGTATTTGCCACTGATTATTCAGTGACCATTCTTCCGTAAAGGAAGCAGGATCAAAATCGGTTAATATTTCTGCATATGTTTGTTGGAAATTGGTGATCACGACTGTTTTCATTGCGCTCACCTACTGATACAAAAAGCGAAACAAGAAGCGTGCATAGACTTCCCTTACGCCTTGAATCTCTACTTTGTTCCAACCAGGACAGAGACTGATAAGCCCATGGTTGGTATCCCTTCCTGAGTGAATTCCGTTTCTTTTTGGATACACGCCGTCAATCTTAATTTCATCTGCTTTATTAAAGGCCGGCTCATATACAAATACGTCTGATGTATCATGGTTGACTACTCGCATCTGTCCTTCGCTCTCGCCTTTAATGATGATGACAAGTTCATGTTCTCTCGGATCAACAGGTATACCCCCAGCATTGTAAACAGAAAATTTATTTGTGTAGAAGGTGTACGTAAAATCGTCTCCAATCAAACCTTGTCCCGTCTGCCATAATGCCGAATCAAACGTAAACGCGTCTTGTGTCGTACCAACCGACTCGGCATAACCTTGAAAAGCATTAAATTCAATTGTAATTGTGGCATCTAGCAGATTGATCCTTGTATATTCAAACGGCTTCAAGTGCACAAGCCATCGCATGCCTGGCATCTCCGACCATGTGATGTAATAAGCTTCCCGTTGAAAAAATAGTTGCCAAATCTCCCGCTGTAACAATACATAGTCAACATCATCTCTAGCAGTAATCAAAAAAGTGGCGGTAAGGGTTCGAGGGCCAAAGGTCGTCCCCATGTCTAGTGCACCGTCCACACCTTCAAACGTTTGGTAATTTGTTGAGGGTTGAGGACTGCCCGTGTCAAAATCCACTAAATAATAGTCTTGTCCGCTACCAACTTCTTTTCGTGTGCCATTTTCAAAGTCTAAACGCAACGTTTGTGTAAGTGACAAGTCTACACCCCTCCCTGCCATGCTAAGCGCTGATATTGCTTGCCTTGACGACGGCTCACATCATCTGTGATCTTCTGACCATCTAAGTAGACATGTTGATCTTTTAACAACAACTGTTGTAATAAGTCAATCTGCTGTTGCATCATCGCCTGACCTTTTACGAGTTCTGCGATAATGTCCGTGTTGTCGTTTTGCACGTGCACTTGACCACCATGATCAAACCCAACAATCTCGTTCGCTTTCGCCAGAAGCTGCATCGCTCTGCTTCTTTTCGATCGGTGGAGTGGGATAATCGCCTCTGGCTTGTTTCCCTCACTGATCTCAGCGAGTTTATGTTTCAGGCTGAAACCACCATTTTCATATTTTGACGGGTTCAGTGGTTTGCCACCGCGACGGACTTCAAAATGAAGGTGCGGACCGGTTGAATCGCCAGTCGAACCAACCAAAGCAACAGTTTGTCCTGGTTTTACGGCATCGCCCAGACGCACCAAGTTACGACTATTGTGTGCATAGCGATACTCTAGTCCACCGCCACCTTTGACGATGACAATATTTCCATATCCACCCATTCGCCCACTGTACGAAACGCGTCCGCCTGATTGAGACGGGATGCGCGTGCCAGGAGGTGCGGCCCAGTCATCCCCGTTGTGGGCCTGAATTTTCCCTGTAATCGGGTGTTTCCGGCGCGGGTTAAACGATGATGATTTACGAAAGGGAGGTGGAAATCCATGACCACCACCGCCTTCTGGCATTCCCTCATTCATTTCCCCATCCACAAACGACACCATCTTGTTCTTTATGAACCCAAATGAGCCACGTGCGATTTTCCCGAAGCTACCGTTCATATCCGGCACTTCCACGCCCATGGTTTCAAGCACCTTGTCGAGAAGTTTTTTTGCACCATCCGTAACCCAATCCCATACGTCGATGGCACTATCCTTCAATGCTGATACGCCACCTTTTACAGTATTAGCAATGTTACTTCCTGCATTTTTAATCCAATCCCATGCACCAGTGCCATCCTTATAGGCAGGTAAAGCATGCAAGAGCGTGGCTGTATCACGACCACTTAAAACTTGCGTGCCTTTTGGCAAATTCAAAAGCGTGTCTGTCGCTGGGGACAATGAAAATTGACCGTCCGGATAACGGATCAGCTCAGGCTCACCGCCGTCTCCCACCACGGCTAAACCGCCAGGGTGTCCCTTTGTTCCTTTGGCGTACTCGGGCAGCTTCCACTTCGGTATTTTTGAGTCCACACCGACTTTATCTAAAATCCAGTTCACACCACCGATGACACCATTTACGCCTTTTGCAAGTCCTTCTAGTAGTAGCTTGCTGACTTCTTTGATTCCGCCACCGATGTTTTTTGCGGCTCTTTTCAATCCGTCTCCCATCTTTTTTGGCATGGCTTTAACCGTATCAATCATTTTTGAGATGATCTCTCCAACTTTATTGCGCATCCCATTAAAAATGTCGATGACGCGCTGCCGCATACTCCCAAAATAACTACGTACGTTGTCTACTGTTCGTTTTACAGGATCCACAATACGGGATCGTATTGCATCCCAAATACGTTTGACGGTGTCTCTTAAAGCTGTAAATACGGCAGTCGTCTGGTCCTTCATCTTAGTGAAATGTCTTGTCACAAAACCTACGACAGCACGAATGATGCTTGAAATAATATTGTTTACTGCTTTAATGACAGTGTGGATCACATTCTTGAATGCGTTGAAGATGCTTTTCGTGACATTGACCATGCCGGTAAAACTGTTCTTGACAAAGTTCACGACAAACTGAATGACTGTAGTAAAAATGGCTTTAATGCCATTCCACATGCCCCGAAAGAACCCCGTGAACATTTGTGCAAAACCAACGACACCTTTTAATAACCGCCCCCAAAACATCAGTTGTATCACGTTCCAAATGGCTTCAACAGCGCCAAAAAACAGTTGTTTAACGCCTTCCCACATCGCGCGGAAATCCCCCGTAAACAGCCCAGTGAAGATCTTGATGGTCCCCATAATGACGTTGAGCGCTCCGTTGATTACTCCCTTGATGTTCTCCCATACCATTTTGACAACAGATAATATGACATTGAATCCGAATTTAAAGGCTTCCACAACATAGGGTAAGACGGTTTTTCCTATATCAAATAGGAAAGAAAGTAATGGCTTTGCGACAGTCATCACCGCACTAAATACCGCTGTGACAACTGTTTTGATCCCTTGAAATGCATTTTGTAGCGCTTGGAGAATTTGGTTCCCGTTTTGATCCCAGAAAGCGCTCAACTGTCCAAACTTCTCTCTAGCAAAATCGGTCATGACTGATACTGCCTGTAAGACAAGTTGCTTTAGTGTTTGAAATACAGTTTTCACACCATCTCCAAAAACCTGTAATCTCGTTAACAGCTCAGGCGGCAGGATATTTTTCACATTTCCGAGGATATCTCCGCTGAAAAACGCTTTAATATTGCCAAAAGCTCGCATGATGGCTGCACCAATTTGATTAATGAACGCACGAAATGGTTCAATCTTTTTATAGGCGAGCACAAACCCTGCCGCTACAGCTGCTACCCCAGCGACAATAAGTCCAATTGGTCCCGTAAAAGCCAAAAACGCCACACGTAAGCCGCTAAAAATATTGCGAAGGATGCCGGCGACACCGCCCCATTTCCCCATCACGATGGACGCTTTTGCCATCACCCCAGCAATGGATGAAATCGACGCCGCAAATAGACCGAGCGTTAAAACAAGCGGACCAACTGCCGCGGCTAGTCCTGCCACAATCACCGTTCCTAGTTTCATGCCATCTGACATGCCACTAAACACGGTGATCACATTTGTGATATGCACGATCAATTCGTTTACCATAGGCAACAACAAATCACCAATTTGCAGCCCAAGGTCTTTCAGATGGTTCCATAAAATTTTCAGTTTCGAAGCCGTCGTTTCATAACGTTCAGCCGCTTCTTTTTCAAGCGCGGTATTCTCTTCCCAGCCGCGGTTTGCGGTTTCTAGCGCATCGTTTGCTAACTCACGCGCATTGGATGTACGTAAAATTGTATCTCGCAGTCGGATTTCAGATAGTCCCATTTCATCGATAATCTTGAATGCGGATTCTCCCTGTTCTGAAAGCTCACCTAAACCGCCAAGAAACATAAACACCGCGCTTGCGGCATCTTCTTCGAAGGCTTGTTTAAATTCCGATGTTGACATACCAGCTACATCGGAAAATTGTTTGAGCGACGCACCTCCCTCATCCACAGCGGCGGCGGTTTCAATGATCAACTTGGAAATCGCGGTTCCACCGGCTTCTGCATTGATTCCAACCGCGGTTAACGCAGTGGAGAACCCTAAAATATCCGCTTCGGTCATGCCAACTTGCGTCCCTGCGCCGGCTACACGGAGTGCCATCTCGCTAATTTCAGACTCCGTTGCGGCGAAGTTATTACCCAGCTCTACGATACTTGATCCAAGGCGGTCAAAGTTTTGTTGCGGCATTTTCGTGATATTGGCTAATCGCGCAAACGCAAAAGATGCTTGTTCGCTGGTTAAGTCTGACGCAACCCCCATCGCAAGCATCGTTTCCGTAAAACCTAAAACATTTTCTTTTTTGATGCCGAGTTGAGATGCTGCTGCGGCAACTTCATTAATTTCACTTGTCGCGACGGGGATTTCTTTTGATAGGTCTCGAAACGCCTGCTTAAACACTGTAAATTCCTGTGCTGTCGCATCTGTGACCTTCTTAAATCCGGCAAAACTGTCTTCAAACTCAATCGCCGCGGCAACGGCTGCGCCCACTCCTGCCACAATCGGCATCGTCACTTTTGTCGTTAGCTCGCGCCCTACATGTTTGAGTTGATCCGCCACCCCACGCATCTTATCACTAAAGTTCGTAAGTCGGTCGGCCGCATTAACGTAGGCATCGCCAACACCGCCAATTTGCTTTTCAAGATCGCCCAATTGTGCTTCCATGATCTTGTGGTTTGCAATGGCTTCTTTCACGACAACTTGTTGCTCTCTCGTTTCGCGTGCATCTTCACCTTTTACTGCAATGAGATCGTTTAGTTTCTCTTTTTCTTTATCAACGAGTTCTCCTTGCAGGCGGTGTTGTTCTGACAATCCTTCAAGAGTAGCTTTTGATGCGGCATACTGTCTACCTTGCATCTGCAATACAGAGACTTGCGCTTGCATGGACCTTCCGGCTTGATCAAGTTGTGTCCGTGTGTCTTGCGTTCCTCGCTTGTAATCACGCATCGCAATCTCTGCGTCTTCAAGTCGTTTCTGCATCGCTGACTGCTTTGCGACTGCGTCGTTGATCTGTGCGGCGTAGCGCTGTGCTTCTTTTGAGTTTTCGCCATAGTCATTTTTGGCTTGTTCATATCGCTCATGCAGGATGGCGAGTTGTTGTTCGTTGGCTGCCATGACTTTGGTGAGACCAGCCACTTTGGCTTCCATTGTTTTATAGCCGTCCCCAGCTTGGCTGATCACCGACATTTTTGCTTTAAGCTCATTTTGAGCGGTTTTTAATTGTCTTCTGATCCCATCAAGTGACCGTTGAAATTTTGTACCACTCATATCGAGCTCAATGATCATATTTCCCAGTGGTCTGCCTACCATCGCCAACGTTCCTCACCTACCTTGCACGAGTTTCCTATTATATAGTGTTGAAAAAATCTTCCGCGCTCATGAGCTTTCCTTTTGATCTTCTTGTTCGGCTACTTCTTGACGCAGCTTTTGTCTCCATCAATCGCATAAAGCCGTTGATGTCCATCCGATCAATTTCATCGTATTTGTAGCCACTTTCCATTAAGTCAAGGTACAAGAGATCTAACTGCTCGAGGTATTGTGCATACGTCAGCGGTGTGGTGTCTGGTGGATCGTTTTCTGATTCTGAACTTTTTTTTCGCCGCCCATGATCTGCGTAACAGCCTCCGCTATTTCATCCGCAATTTCACTTGATGTAAACCCACGCCAGATCATCTCGGCAGTCACAACACCGCCATCAAAGCAACTGGCCACAAACTGCACCATCTTCTCGAACATCATGGCTTCGCTTGTTTCTGATGCTTCTGCTTGGATTTGTAAAAGCCTCCGAAGTACACTTGCCTCTATATGTTGCTGCACATACGTATGTTCTTCGCGCTTTACATCTCCGTGTTCATCTAAGACGACTTTTCCTTCGTCATTGCGTACCGCGGGTCTTAATGTCATTGTCAACATTTTAAAACTCCTCTCTTGTCTCCCCCTATGACCATGTAAGCGTGACTTGATCTGCACTCACGCTCTTTTCGGTCAATCCTCGGGGCGGATTAGGGTGTCTCGACGTAACCTTGAAACACATCTTTTTCAAATGCTTCCAGCGTAAAGCCTTCTGTATCAGACCGCGCTTTCCAAAAGGCATAGCCATCACTTCGTCGCGCCACAAAGGTTCCACTAATTTCATCCGTATTAAGTTCTGCGCCTTTATCCGTACTTGTCGCCAAAGATTGATCAGGATAAGACATCTTTCCTTTTAAGAGCGCCAAATATAAATCCGAGCCAGTACGTGTAGCGGCAGAAAGAATAATTGAAATGTATGGCGCAACCGTCTTTGCGCCGAGCTTTTCAACTCCGTTTTCTACTGTCACGCCTAGAATTTTGTTTACCACCTCTGTCCCTAAATCGACCACTTGAAGGGTCAATTCAGGCGTTCCTGTCCCAATCGCCGAGACATAGAACGGCGCGTTATTGGCGTACGTTGTGTTGACAGGAGCTCCTAAACCAGAAATTCCCGCTTCAATCGCGCCCGCATCTGCGGTAATATCAATCACTTCTTTGATCTGTTCGGTGTCTCCGTCGTGGATGCCAATTTTAATGCCGTCAAATCCGACACTTGCCATCGTTCATCACCCCTTTGTTTTCATGTTTGTAACGTCGTTGTATATCTTCTTGCTAATCTTAGCAGCGAAATATCAGGGTCTTTATCGAGTGCAGAGGTACTAAGCGCCCATTGATGCCCTGACATGACTGCATCTAGTGCATTCCGAATCGGCTTCAACATTTGAATGTCTGTTCCCCATACGTCTATTTGCACCGTTTGTCTTAACTGAATCGCTTCATTTGTGGCGAAGCCCGATTGGTACTCACCTATCTCGTTTATTCGGATCATCGGTGCGTTTTCTACCTTTTGATAGTCTTCTGGCACACCTAAGGTGTAAATATGCTCCACATTGACCAGATTGATGATCGCCTTACTTCCCATTAAAAGATCATACACACGCTCCGCCGGCAACTTTTCTTTCTCCATCACAAGCCTAGTCCTCTCTTGATTTCTGTCTCCATAATGTGGATGACTTGAGTGGACATTTCTCGCTCCGTTTGAAGGATAAAGTGCTGCGGATTCATTTTAATCGTACCCATCTCCACAAAATGTGCACGCCAGTAAGTGTCTTTGCCATAACCGATCACAACGCTTCCATCTTGTTTGACGCCAGAAATTTTCACGTCGTCTTTTAAGTGCTTGCCACGGCTCTTTTTATCTTCCGGCGTGTTTTTTTCTAAGCGATCCGCCACTGCGACCGCCGCGGCGCGTAACGCTTTGTTTCTTACGCGCTTTTCTCGCGCGGCCAACTGTCGCAAATGACGATCGATCTTATCCCCGCCGCGAACCTCTACACTCATTTATGTGACCTCCCTCGCAATAACGGTCATGAATGCTTTATGTCGTAAGTCTGGGTTGATCTGGATAATCTCGTATTGTATCCCTTGATGTTTGATCACCATGTCATTTGTGATTGCTTGCCGTTGTTGATGGCGAACCACAAATGTGACAGTGTTCTCGAGCTTTGTACCAACCGTTGCCGTGACTTCCCTTAAATACTGCGTCATCATCATAGCCCAACACGAAAACACCTCTTCATAAGCCAATTGAGGTGTCCCATGCTGGTCTTTTCTCGCTATTTTCTTGAGAAAAACAATACGTTCATTCATCTCTCCTGGATTGGTAATGGGCATCACGCCACCCCCGAACCTTTAAAACAAGAGGCACAACACCGTGCGGAATGTCATGAAATGGCTTTTCTGACGTGGCAGAACGCGTTTTGTACCAATGGCTGATCAAAAGTAACACTGCTAATGTGAACGGCTTGCATTCTGACAGTTGATCCTTTGTCAAACGCCTATCAACAGCATCAATAATGTAGTGCTCAGCTACCTCTTGAAGGAAAAGTAAGTGTTCATCATCTGCATCATGATCAATGCGCAGATAGTTCTTAATCGCTTCAAGCTGCATCTTACTTACCTTCTTTTTCTTTACCGTCATCCGGTGGTGGCGCTGGTGGTGCTGTCACTGTCACGGCGCAAGTGGCTGTTTTGCTTGTATCACCTTTAGCAGTAGCCGTCACCGTTGTTTTCCCTGCTTTGACTGCTTTTACTAAACCATTTGCATCGACCGTTGCAATAGAAGTATCAGCGCTTTTAAATGTCACCGTCTTATCATCGGCGTTATCTGGTTTCACGGTTGCCTTTAACGACTGTGTTTTTCCTTCTTCAAGTTCCATTGTCGTGGGCGTGACGCTAACACTTGCGACTGGTACTGGTTTTGCCTTCACCGTGATTTTTGATGTCGCTGTTTTGTTTCCGTCTTGGGTTTTTACAGTGATTTGCGCTTCTCCTGGTTTCACTGCCGTGATTAAACCGTCTTTATTTACCACTGCGACTTTATCATCTGATGATGTGTAAAACACCTGTTTGTTCGTTGCATCATTCGGAGCCACTGTCGTTTGTAACTGCACGGTCTTTTCTACTTCAAGTTCCATTGTCGTAGGCGTGACGCTAACACTTGCGACTGGTACTGGTTTTGGTGTAACCGTGATTTTTGATGTTGCTGTGTGGTTGCCATCCGCTGTTTTCACTGTCACTGTAACTTCACCTTGCTTCACCGCTGTTACCAAACCAGAGGTATTGACCGCAGCCACTTTCTCATCCGACGAAGTGTAGGACACTTGTTGATTTGTAGCATCAGGAGGTGCCACTGTCGCTTGTAACTGCACAGTCTTGCCTTCTTCAACCGATACCGTCTCGGGCTTAATTGTCACTCCCGATACGGCAATCGCTTTTGTACGTACAATCAATTCATCCGACAGCGCTGACTCACCGTGTTCATTCTCGCTACTCACCTGATAATGATATGCTGTGTCAGGCTTTAAGCCTGTGTCTGTATACGTTTGTTCTATTACGTTGCTCGCGATCTTTTTTCCATCGCGATACACATGATACGTTTCTTCCATTGTTCTTGTCCCCCTCTCCCCTATGACCACTCTAATGCAACTTCTTTCGTGTTGACTTTAGTTGCTGTCAATCGCTGGGGTGGTTTAGGGCGTTGCATTGACTTTTGCAATCCGAAATGCTGATTTTAACTTGATTTGGTGGTCAAACCAAGCCGTGATCACAAACAATTCGATACCTGTCTTCACGTCTTTATCACGATCATAGAGCACCTGCGGATCATAATTGTAATGGCTATACGTAAAGTCTCCTACGATAGGATCGACAGCGGAATCGGAAAACTCAACCGGCTTGCCTAGCACCGTTTCTGGCGGCGCACCATATAAAGTCGCATTTTGATTTGCGAGCACCTCGATGATATCGGAGTAATCTTGGTAGCGCATGACGACCTTGGCATTGTCACGGTAGTCCTCATGCAAGTCGGCAATCGCCGCTTTAATCGCTTTATATTTGTCACTCCCAGTGACTTCTTTAATCCCCGTCGCGTAAAAAGACATGTGCTCTTCGCTTGCTTTCGGTTTTTGTTCAAACGCTACTTTCTTTTCTTTTGCCGCCACACCAGATTCAAGCGCCTGATCGACCATCTGTACTAAATTCGTGTCCGTTGCGGCAAGAATCGTCTCCGATAAAGGTGCCATCACTTTAAACTTGTGACGACCAAACGTGAGCACATTCCCTTCTGTCTTCAACTCTTTTGCGGTTTCGGTATCGGCAATAAAGTCATCGTCATCAAGCTGGAAACTGACTTTCGGAATCTCTAAATTCGTCACATTTGTAAACGTGGATACGTTCCGTAACGGGTTCTTCACAAACGGTTCATGCAACAATTCTGTCGTCATCGTCGTAGGCAGGATTTTTTCACCGCCCGTGTTGTTTTGATCCCCTAAGATCGCTTTTGCTTCTTCAGATAATGGTCGTTGACGTGCCGTTGCACGGTATAATTCCGCTTTTGCGGCTTTCATTCTTGCTTTTGGATCGTGCTCATGGGCAATGACTTGCCGTTGTACTGCTTGAAAAGATGCTTTTTGTGCTTTTTCCATCTCATCATGCTTTTCTTTTAATAAGTTGAATCGTGCTTGCATATCATCACGAGAGGTTTTTAATCGTTCTAAGTCTTCTCGCGTCGTCTCCGGATCAACAGCCTTTTCTGTAATTTGAGTGTCTAACGCAGCCAAGTGATCGCCCACGGTTTTTACATTGTTCTTGAGTTCAAATAAGGTCTTCATCTACAGTCCCCCTAAGTATGTTTTCACTGCTTGTGCATTTTCCAAAGCGTTTTTCATGAGCTTTTCACGGAATGACCGATCCTCTGGCAAAGGTTTCTGGTTAAATAGTTCTTTTGGTGTCTTGTCATACCTGCCAACTAGAGATTGTTTCGAAAAAGCAGCCATATCCACAGCTTTTTCAATCGTGTCACAAAATCCATAGTCCACACACTCTGTAGCACTGAGCCAGCTTTCTTCATTTAGAAGCTGCTTAAGTTCATCTTCCGATAACGCTCCCCCAGCGCGATCTACATAACACTGGATCAAGGATTCATTGATTTTCTCAAGTCTATTGGCAGTTTCTCTTAATTCGTTGAAGTCGCCCGCTGTGATCATCCAAGCATTATGGATCATCATCATTGCATTGGAAGGCATATGAATCGTATCTGCCGCCATGGCAATGACCGATGCGACGCTTGCCGCAATGCCATCTACATGCACGTGCACATGAGCTTGGTGACGTTTAAGCATGTTATAAATAGCCACGCCTTCAAACACATCACCGCCTGGGGAGTTAATAAACACATTCAATGTTTGAATGTCTCCAAGCTGATCCAGCTCGTTTTTAAAACTTTTTGCGGAATGTGCTTCGTATCCGCCGCCCCATGAAGCAATCTCTTCATAGAGATATAAATCGGCCGCGCTGTCAGCCTTGGCTTTGAATTGCCAGTATTTCTTTCCTGTCACGTTGCCCCTCACCTCCTTTGCCAAATTAAAAACACTACTCTTCTTGAGTGTGCTTTGTTGGATGGTCTTCATATGTTTTTTGTATTTGCGCCAAAGGCATCAGGTCTTTACTAACGAGTAAAATATCTCCTTCGGGCACCGGTGGCAAGTCTTCATAGCCGCGAATTTCATTCGGCCGCAGCCATGAATTCCGCACGCCTTTTTGGTAAAACTCGCCGCGTGTCTTGATGTCACCTCTTAACAACCCTGCTACATTAAACTTGTGATAATAACCCGCTTTCCGCTCTTCCACCGACAACAGTTTCCGATCAAATTCTTGTTCGTACTGCCGGACAATCGGCATCAATGTATTTTGGACATAGTCTAGATTGGACTGTTCCATGCTGCTATAGCTCACACCGTCTGAAACCCCTAACATATGCTCAGGAACGTTAAAAACGAGTGCGACGCGTGAACGGGTGATTTTCTCAACTTCAAACACTTCTGGCTTGATAAATTCTTTCTTGATCGGTTCAATCTCGACGCCTGGTTCCTGAAATAAGATGCCGCCGTTCTCTTCGTAAAACCTGCGAAAATTCTCGACTACGTGCTGTTTCTTTGCTAAATCCACTTGTGCACCGTATTTCAAGATAAAGGATTCAATCGCACCATTCATTTGTTTCATTGAAAACTGTCGTACTTCAGCGTCATACGTGATCGTGTTATCAAGCACTCGGATTGGGTTAATCCCCAACCATCCGTTTGTATGGATATGTTTTACGTGGATCATGTCCAGATGATGAACGTAATACATATCTACACCTCTTACCTCATACCATAGTTCACCTGTTTCAGCGTGAACGATCGGACGGACATGATCTGGATTCAATACCACAAGCTGTTCAATTTGCCCGTAAACACCAGGAATTTTAATTGCATACCCATTTCCTTTTACATTCCGGTGCGTCTCAAGCAGTCGGATAAAATCAAAAGAGGTCTGATTCGGATTCGGGCTATTTGCGACTAATTCATGCATCGGGTGATCGGGGCTGGCTCGATAATCTTGATAGAGCTTTAACGGTAATACAGACATGGAATTGGCTAGGCGATTGACTGCCGCAAAGATCGTTTCATTTGTGGCGAGCGTACGGTTCTCTACATGAAAGCCACTCCCGATGCGCGTTCTCGTTCGTTGCTTCACGTCCGTTTTCTTTCTCCCTCTAAGTATGTTTTTTAACTTTAACCACGGCTTCAAACAATCACCTTCTCCACTTCACTCACCTACCCATAATATCTTTGATGGATAACACATCAATCTCACCTGCCCCCGCCGGAGATACAAATTGCCCCATCACATGCATATGGGCATTTAACAACGCCGCAAATCCGTCTATTTTACGGTAGCGGTTTGATTTTGTCGGCATGACATTGTTGTTTCGATCCCTTACAAGTTCAACATTGTTGATATACCAGCGTAACAGAGGGTTGTTGTTAAAAATCACTTTTCCATCGAGAAACAAATGCTTCAAGTCTTGCATCGCTGGCCCTAGTGTGGCAAAACCTTGGCGCACCACTTCTGTTTCAAAGCCGTTTGCCTCAAGTGCTTTATTCAAGCGAAAGGCTTTTGCAGGATCGTAGGCGATTTTCTCAATTTGAAACTGATTCCTCTGTTCTAATAACCACTGTAAAACGGTTTCCTCGTCGATATAGTCGCCCTCACAAATTGTAAGCAATCCTTGTTCAGCCCATTCGCGATACGGGATTTTCTCATTTCCTTGGTCAACCTTCTTCCGTGGAATCCACGAATGAGAAATCACAAACACTTCGCCAGTTTCCACCACTGGAAATTCGAGCACCGCACTTGTAAAATCTTCTGTTTCCGATAAATCATAAGACGCGATGCACGGCTTCCCGTAAAATAAAGAGGGATCAAGCTGTTTGTGATTGCGTTTCAAGGTGTCGAAGTCCAAAAAAGACAGCTTACTTGCATGAACAAACCAATTGAATTGTTTCGTAATGAAGTCTGTCCGTTCCTCTGGCGTGCGCTTATCTTTTTGCCAGTCTTCCTGTAAGATATCAAGATCAAGCGACACGCCCATATTCGGATTGGCTTTAATCCACGTTTCCGGCTGATCAAATTCTTTCTCATCGTCGAGCTCTGCCATATAGTAAAACGTTCGCTCATCGGCAAGTGCGCCTTCTAGTACATCTGCGGCTTGTTCGTAGTAGTTGACGAGCGGCCCATCTAGCTGATAACCGGCCGTCGTGATATACAAGATTAACGGTTGCTTTCTGGATCCCCGTGATTTCTTGATAATATTAATCAACTTGTAGTCTTTAAACTCATGGATTTCATCAAAAATGCCCAGGTGCGTATTTAAACCGTCCAACTTGTCACTATCTGAGGCCCTGGGTTCCATCTTGGCAAACGCCTTTTTATACAAAATCTCAAATCGTAATGGGGTGTAATGTCTACGTAGTTGTGGGGATGTCTTCACCATCGCTTTTGCTTCTTCAAAGATGATGCTGGCTTGTTGCTTACTGTTTGCGAGTAAGTAAATATCTGCCCCGCTCTCCCCGTCTTTTCCTAGCGCATAATTAGCTAACCCAGAAATCATGGTCGATTTACCATTTTTACGTCCAACAAAAATAAGCCCTTCACGGAAGCGCCGAATACCTGTGTCTTTGTGTACCCACCCGTATAATGAGCCAATAATAAAGTGTTGCCACGCTTGAAGCACTAGTTTGCGCGTCTCCCCTTTTGATGGTCGACAAAATTGCTCGATAAAGCGGATCGGCTTGTGTGCCTTTTCCTCTAAAAACACCCACGGAAAATCTGACGTCCCTTGCTTTTCAAGATCATTTAAGTGACGTCTAGCAGCCAAAATGTTTTTCTTACTCGCGATAATTTCTCCACTCACCACTTGCTCGGCATAATGCGTCGTTAGAAGTTCGGGCGATGCTTCAATCAAATTTGTCAAATTCATCTGCTTCACTACTTGCCGCGCGTAACTTCTTTCGCTGTGCAGGTGTCAAACCAAGTGATTTCAGTAGATTATTCAGCGTTTGTACGGTTTTTGTGAGTTCAATCGAGAGGGGATTCTTCACAAGATTTGTCGCACCTGCCTTGTTGGTATAAGACATCATGAGTTGCGTTTCTTTCAGCTCCTTTTGGAGACGTGCGTAAAAAGCATGTGTCTCTACGTACAAACCAATTAACTCCTCATCGCTTTCTTCGTAAATCTCTCCAAGATATTCCCGTAATTTTTCTGCCGTTACCATTGTGCATCGTTCCCCCTCTCGTGGAAAAACTTCCAGCGGTGGAAGCGAAGGCCCCCATCGGTCATTTTACGTCCCACCCATAACTTTTAGGCGTAGGGGCGGGCTTTTCAGAACCTTTCTGGATTGCTTTTTTCTGTAATCATACGCACATGTCGTTTTTCCAGCGGCTTCATCTTGTTTGAATGTATTTGATTATGACAGCTAAAGCAAAGGCTCACCAAGTTTGTTAAATCAAGCGCTAATTCTGGGTGATCTTTCAAATATTTAATGTGATGCACCGTTTGTGCGCTGGTAATTGTGCCATTGTCAAAGCAATGACGACACAGGTGATCATCTCTATTCAAGGTTAGTCTTCTTGCTTTTTGCCATGCCTTGCTGTTATAAAAACGTCTTGATTCTTGATCACGCTTGTACTTGTCATAGTACCGTTGGGACTCGTTCATCTTTCTGTAATGACGCCCCCTGCACCGTATTCTCTATTCGGTCGTTTGCCATCTTCACGTAGTCTTTTTCCATCTCGAATCCGATAAAGTTTCTTCCTAGCTGCTTTGCGGCGACAGCTGTCGTGCCGCTTCCCATGCAGCTGTCTAATACAAGGTCACCTTCGTTCGTGTACGTTTTGATCAACCACTCAAACAATTCGACCGGCTTTTGTGTCGCGTGCCCGCCTTTCACACGCTTGTTTGGGATTTCTACGATTGTCGTAGGGTTGCGCTCGCCCGTAGGATTCTCGATTGGCATAGGTTTCATCTCACCGTAATTGGTACTGACGCTATTCGTCTTAGATTTATAAGGCTTCCCTGGTGTTTTTTGTGGGTTATATGTCGGCAGCTTTTTGTAAAACACGAGAATGTCCTCGTGACGCCTCATCGGCATTCGTCTAGCGTTTAAAAAATTCGTTGCGATCTTCTTATCCCAGACCAACGAATAGCGAAAAATGTCCGGCGCGTATGAAATAAGTGCAGTCGCAAACGGTTGCGTGGCCGTCAGAACAATCGCACCGTGGTCTTTTATGATGCGCTTGTACTGTTGCCACAAAAAACCAAGCGGTAGCTGTGTATCCCAGTCATTACCTGTGATCCCGTAAGGTGGGTCGCACAAGATCATGTCGACTGACGCGTCTGGTATTTGTCGCATCCCATGTAAGCAGTCATCGTGGTAAATCTTATTCAAATCCATATCTTCTCTCCTTCAAAATCATCCGACCCATTTTTTAAGGCAGATGCTCATCTCTATGTTAAGCGCCAGATGCGCGAAATTCTTTGACACAAACACTATACCATCCGAGTCAAGTTCTTGGTATCATCTCGCCTAATCCCTCTGGCGCTCGGATTTCTTTGTCACTGACACTATAGCATGCCAGTCAAGCCCTTGGTATCATCTCACCTAATCCCTCTGGTGCTTGGATTTCTTTGTCACTAATACTGTAGCACATTCAAATCAATACGTGGGTATCATAAAAGTATCAAGTTTTTTGTCCTTCTTCAAAACCAAAAAGCACCCGCCCAAAATAGGACAGATGCCTTTATCTATATCAAACGTCGGGTGCTCGGATTTCTTTGATATTACCACTATAGCACATCAGAGGTGTAATGTGGGTGTAATGTTTTACTTTATTTTTGCGCTCACCTGTTTGATTCGATCAAGAGAATACCCTGTTTCTCTTGCAACGTCCTTTAGTGGCTTGCCTTCCACGTAGCGTTTGTAAGCCACTTGATACTCCAAACCGTCCAGCTGGCTTAGCTTGTACTCGATCTCTTTTTTCTGATACTCCAATTCTTCCAGCCCTTTATGCATCTCGCTCAAACGCTCATTCAGCCTATCCACTCGTGCTGCCGCATTATCAAGCGGCACCTTGTCAAAAAACTTCCCACCGGTCCACCAGTTATCCCTCTCAGCTGTCGTCACCTCGATCAGATCCTTGAGGATACTCACTTGCTTGACTAACTCGTTATACGTTCGAATCACCGCTCGTGTTGTGCTCATGTTGTCATACCTCCGTGTGTATGTTCTCTAGTCTCGCTTTTACCGCAGTAAGCAGTTGATTTTGTCCGGTCGCTTTTCTCTTGAGTGCAGCCATGATGTCTTCGTCTAGCGTGCCTTGTGCCACCAAATGGTGCACAACCACGGTGCGCGTCTGTCCTTGGCGATGCAGTCGTGCATTGGCTTGTTGATACTCTTCGAGAGACCAGGTCAATCCAAACCAGACAATCATATGCCCACCGTCCTGCAAGTTTAGTCCGTGACCAGCGCTTGCCGGATGCGCTAGCATCATCTCAGTCTTTCCCGCATTCCAGTCCTCAATGTCCGCAGGCTTGTCCAGCGTACGCGCTTGTTTAAATCGTGCCTTAATGCGTTCTAAGTCGTGTCGGTATTTATAAAAAACAAGGATAGGATTGCCTTGTGCCTGTTCGTGTATCTCTTGTAGCGCATCGATCTTCGCACTATGTAGCTCTTGCACTTCGTCATCTTCGTCATAGACGGCCCCGTTTGCCAGCTGCACGAGCTTGCCCGCCAATACGGCTGCCGTATCGGCGACAACGTCTGCCGCGTCTGCAAAAGAAAGCAGGAAATCACGCTCCAATCGCTTGTACATCTCCCAGGGCTTTCCGCTCATACGTACAGACACGACATTATCAACTCGCTCCGGCAATTGCAAATAATCTTTTGCGGCCATTGAAATGGCAATATCACCTATACGCTTATAAATCAACTTCTCCGCGCCAGTTTTCAATATCCAGTTATAGACGATATGCCCTTTTCTTGCGCCTGGCAAGAAGTAGGTGTCTCGGTAGGCAGTCATTGTACGCCCCAACCGCTTACCTTGATCCAGCAGATACATTTGCGGCCAGAGATCTAGCAGACTATTTGGTGCTGGCGTACCTGTCAACCCTACAATCCGGTCAATGTACGGCAATACTTTTCGTAACGCTCGGAACCTCTTGGCTTTACTGGACTTGAAACTGGACAATTCATCTACGATCACCATGTCAAACGCCCAGCCTGCTTTGTAATGATCGACCAACCACTCTACGTTTTCGCGATTGATGACATAGATGTGCGCGTCTTGTTCTAACGCCTGCACGCGCTCCTTTTGACTTCCTAGGACTTTGCTTATCTTGAGATACTTAGTGTGATCCCATTTATCGGATTCTCTTGACCATGTATCTTCTGCGACTCTTTTGGGAGCTATCACTAGCACACGTGCCACATCGTAATAGTCATGCATCAGGTCAACAATGGCTGTGAGTGTTGCAACCGTTTTGCCTAGCCCCATATCGAGCAGGAGCGCGGATGCCCTGTTCTCAATGACGTGCTGGATAGCATATTCCTGATAGGGATGAGGTGTAAACTTCATGGTCCCACCTCCCTCAACAACTGATCAATCGATGCCAAAGAGTCAATCACATATACCTGGCATCCTAACTGCTCGAGTTGTTGTTTGCGCTTGAACTGCAAAGCTCTAAGCTTCTGCCCCGGAGTTTTCACCTCGGCGAAAACAATCCGTCCCATCGGGAATATAATCAGTCGGTCGGGCACACCCGACATGCCTGGCGAAACGAATTTCAGTGACTTCCCGCCCCATGCTTCCACTCTGTGTTTCAGTCTTTTTTCTAGTTGCGATTCTCTCATGTTCTGACCTCCGCTTCTCGGTGAGTACCCAAGGAGTCCATAAGACATGAATTCCCTTATACCACTAATATATATAAATCATAGAGTATATAGAGTATACATATATATCTATATACTCTATATACTACTTATATATATACTCTATATATAAAATATGGATACTATGGGGACTATATAGGATAAACCCTTGATACGTATACGCTGATGAAGGGTCCATGCCTGGTAGACATGGGAAGAAAAGTGTCCATGGTCATGGCTACCGCAAAACACAATTACCATATTTTACTAAAAAATACATATTTAATCCTGATTCTACAAGTCGCCATGGTCATCACTCCTAGGCGCCTTACTTCTCACGAATAAACGCTTTTTGTTGTCCGTAGTTCGTGCCAAATTTCAAACGTCCGCGATTCTTGCCGTACGGCTCCCAGCCAGGCATGCGGCGCAAAATGTCATTGAGCTCACGACTTTTCATTGGAGTAAGCTGCTTAGGATCACCTTGAAACTGCTCTACCCATATCTCCATTGCGCAAATCCGATCTCGTGGTTGGCCGCTGTTCTCTTCCTCACCAAAATCTCCGCCATGAAAATAATCCCTACGCTTTTGAATGTCTCTCTCATACCAGTCATCTGGCACGGGGCGTTCCAAAAACTCTTGTATCCAACCAAAGAGATCGCTCTCTTCCATGTGCATTTCTTGCACTTCTTGCGCCTGATCAGCCACTTCCCCTTCTAAAATCAACTGCTCTTTGTCTTTATAGCGTTGTACTGCTTCCGCCCATACTTGACCGATCTCGTCTTCGGTAAGGTCTGTAAACAAATTTTTCTTCGCTTGATCCTTACTTACCACCACTGGCCAAAAGCGACGATTTCCTGTTTTATCTCTCAAAAAACTCCTATCATTCGTCGTTCCAAAGAACACGCACTGTCTTTTAAAGATCGATACTTGCCGTCCATACGCCACACGGAATGCGTCCTCTTGCTTGGTGATAAACTGCTTGATTGGTTCTACATCAGCTTTGCGCATCGCGCTTAGCTCTGCCAGCTCGATCAACCACGCGCCCTGAATCTGTTCCATTGCTTCTTTCCCTAAAACTGTGCTTAGAGAATCACTGTGCCAATCTTTTCCCATCTTTTTGACCAAATAACTCTTACCAACACCTTGTGGTCCCACCGTCACCAAGACGTTGTCAAATTTGCAACCAGGCTCATACACGCGTGCTACGGCCGCAGTAAAAGCCTTACGCGTCACTGAACGTACATATAGCGTATCTTCTGCACCTAAGTAATCAATCAGAAGTGTGTCTAGGCGAGGGTTGCCATCCCATTCGAACGATGAGAGGTAGTCTTTAATCGGGTGAAATCCGTTTTCATGGCTCGTTTCTGAGAAAGCGTTATGGATTTTAAGCGCCCCGGTGATGCTATAGTAACGCTCCATGAAATTTTGCAGGCTTGCATCGTCGCGGTCTTGCCATGTGTCACCCGCATCAAGTTTCCTCCATGGTAAATCGCCCAGCACCATATGTCTATTAGAAAATTGGTTGTATCCAACCTTCCCTTTCAGCTCTGGATGATTCTGCAATATGAGCTGAATATTCGGTGCCGTACTAGCAAATTTCCCATTCTGGTTTAGGGTTAACTTCTTCGTCCATCTTGCATCCTTTTCAACGCCTTTAAAATCCTCTTTGGCTTCCACCAGCTTTTCCTCTATCATCTGCCGCTTCACGTTCTCATCTTGCTGAGCTAATTCGATCATCGCCGCAAACGACGGAAAACGCACAACAGGTGTACCAGGCTCCACACTATCATCCTGGGATCCAAATTTATGAATACGGACAAGGTCAAACGCGTTTACCAACTTTCCGCTCACCGGATCAGTGCCATGATGAGAATACGCAAATGTATTGTTGTCATACACAATCAGACCGCCCGTCGTGCTCCCATTTTTGTACGTGTATCGATTGCTTCCAGCTGATTCATAGACATCTGCCAGCATCGTATAAAGGACTTCCGTTATCGTATACGTGCGGCAAAATGCGCCAATGAGTCCAGGCTTAGTATGCGGGTCACCTTGCTTCGCTGCCATTCGTTTCACCGCAACTTGTTTCCGGCTTGACTCGGGCCATTCAGCCGGATCGCGCCAATTGTTATACCGTGCCAACACCGCATCAGGATCTAGAAAAGGTTCATCCTTATATTCAAAAAAATATTCTCCGTCTTGCGGTGTACTCGGCCAGTACATCAGGCGGTGCGGCTCATATGTCGTGTCGTCAAATTTATCGATCCCCAGATCAGCCGCTACACGTCGCGCAATCGGGACGTACTCATCAGGCGTCACTGGGCGTAACAACGGGACGATTAAGCGCAAGCGCGGTTTTTCAGTCACATGTGAGTGCGTGCTATAAACAGCAATAGCGTGATTAAAAAAGTCGTTTATCAGGCTTAGAATCGGGTCGTTTTGCACCAAATGATCAGCATCCAGCGTAATGACATGCCGCTCTTGTACGTTGTCAGCTTTTCTACGACCTGAGGACTTCAACGATCCACCGACAAAACCGCCAATGTCTTTTGTCTGGCCTTGCTCTTTTCTGGACATTTTCTTATATTCATTTACCGTCTCAGCCGTACGGTTTGTATGTGATAAACGCGTTACCAGCTCTAACCACGTAAGCGTCTTGTTCTGCCATTTTGTTTCGAATCGGCTTTGGCCCACTGCCAGCGTAAGCTGCCCATCATGTTTGAGCTCCACTTCTTACCACCCCTAATCCTTTCGATAATAATCAGCCACAAAGCCATCTGCGGCTAACGGCAAGCCCGGCGCCCAATCAATTGGTCGGCCCATGAGTTCCTCTATTTCTTCTAAGCTCGTTTCTTCTGACGCTTCAATGACGACTTCATCGTGCACGTGCATCACGATGTCATAGTCTTTTAACCGCATAAGCGATTCCGCTAAACAATCCCTCGCCACTGCTTGAACAATGTTTTCCGTGAGTTTGCCTCCATACGTCCGAAGTCTTACCGTCTTGCCACCAGTACCTGGTCCCTCGTATGTCAATCCCTGCTTGTTAAACTTCTCATCAACTTCAATTCGCGGTCTCACGTAAGCAAGCTGACGTCCCGAAGGCAAACGGATAAACATGATACCGTTCTTCACGACAAATGTTAACCCATGTTTCATGCACACAACTTCTTTTGTTTGTACCGCTTTAATAGCAGCCCGTTCAACATCAAACCAGAACCGTTTAATCGCCGGATTGGATGCGCGCCAAGCGTCTACCAGTGGTTGTAACTCTTCTTCCGGAAGTCCCATCTTGACCGCCCCCATCGCTTTCAATGCCCCGACACTACCCTGATACCCGAGCGCCAGTTCCGCGACTTTCCCTTTCTGCCGTAAGGATTTATCAACATTGTCAAGTGGGACGTTGAACATTTCCGAGGCGGATGCTTCATAAATTTTCCCATGCGTCTTAAACACGTCTAATCGCCACTGTTCCCCAGCGAGCCATGCAATCACACGAGCTTCAATTGCGGAGAAGTCAGAGACTAATAGACGTCTACCAGGGGCAGGGACGAACGCGGTACGAATCAAGGAGGACAGTACGTCAGGGACATTATCATAGACCCTTTCCAACCCTTCTAACTCGCCCATTTTAAGAATCTTGCGAGCTATATCGGCATTTCTTCCGCTCATGTTTCCGCGCGGCAAATTTTGTACCTGCACGAGCCGTCCCGCCCATCTACCAGTCCTGCTTGCGCCGTAAAACTGCAAAATACCTCGCAACCTACCATCCTTACACTGCCCCCGTTGCATAGCACTGTATTTAGCAGTGGACGTTTTTGCTGTTAGCGCACGTAATTGTAGCGCACGCTTTACATCAGGATTGTTTGTCTCTTTAAATAGCGCTATGGCATCGTCTTTACCTAACTTATCTACCCGCACCCCTTGTTTGTTCATCCATTCTTTTAACTGCGGTAAACTATTAGGATTTTCAACTCCAGTGAGCGCTTGGAGTTCATCTAGCATCTTTTGTGAGTATCGTTCATCCAGTTCAATCGCATGTTGCATGATGGATGTATCTACCAACACGCCTTTGTCGTTGATGCGCTGATCAAGCGCGTAAAGTTGTTGTTCAAAATCTGTCATAGGAAATGGCGCAAGCTTTTTTCTTATCGCTCGCTCCACCACAACGTCTTGCACACAGTACGATCTGAATTGTTCCCACTTCTCTGGGGCGTGTTTAGGCAGGTTTCTTGTGCGTCCACCATTTACTTTGGTGGCTTTACACGGGATCGAGAAATAAGAAATCAACGCTGTGCCCGCACGATCTTTTTGCGCACCCATTTTTAGTACACTTGCGACATTAGCTAGGCTGATTGGTAGCCCAAGCGTTAGCGCATGAACTTGCGTACAGCGCCATTGATGGATTGGTAGGTTAATATTTAAATGCGCCTGCAAACAGACACGTTCAAACTGCGCGTTAAAGGCGGTTTTAATGACGGTTTCGTCTTGAAGGGATGCAAGTACATTGCTTGGTAGCTCTTCTCCCTGTGCCAGATCAACGATTGTCACATCCTCGTCATTAAACGCATAAGCTAGAAGTAATACCTCAAAGTCTATAGCTTCAGCGTACTTGTACACACCTTGTGTTCGTAGATTGGTACTTGAGTAAGTTTCAATGTCAATGCTTAAGATTGTCATGTTGTTGTTCCTCCATTTGATTGAAAAAGAGGCTATGTAGTGCTCTAGCCTCTTTTCATTGTTACAACAAGTCGTCTAGCTCGTCTGCTAGCTCGTTGAAGTCTTCAAATGCGCTTGATCGGCCCCCGAGACGTTCTCCGTCTGCCCACTTCTGGATATTATTCAAACCTGCCGCAATACCCCGGTTTCCGCTAACGTTATACGCATAAAAGTTCACAGATGCGCGAGCGTAACAGCCACTATACACTTCTTCTCTATCCGTGATCGGGTCCAAATTACGGTCGACAACCTGCGGTCGCGACGTGCTGTTGGCATTGATAAAATAACAACCTGCATATTCCTTCTTTTCTGGTCGCTCCTCGTCTCCATCACGGAGGGGTGTTTTTAGAAGCGGAGGAACTTTGCCACTAAACACTCCGTCCTTTCCATTTTCTTTTGCCGCCTCGATGGCTTCCTCAATCATCTTAAGCGTCTTTTTATCCGATTTTGGAATGAGCAAGGTCACGCTGTATTTTGCTTTCTGCCCCTCTTCCATCGCGTGTGGTTCAAACAAATGCGCATAGCTCAAACGTACTTTCCCTGTGATCACTTTTGTATTTTTCATGTGTAAACATCCTCTCTCAATTTGTAATAACACTAAATTCCTCTATTGCCGATTTACGGCGGTAGGCACCCCATGCCGCGCACATCGACTTTGCTTTGCAAAAGCGACAGTGCTTGCCGGGCACGTACTCTCCCTCACCGGCATGTGCTTTTTTTGCAAGGGGTTTGACCATATGATCCGCCCAGCTGTATAACTCTCTCGGTTTTAATGTATAGACGCTAATATGATCTAACCTTGGCTGCACAATCGTCATCCGTACTGTCTCAATATCATAGACGATGTCATATGTATCGAGCGCACCAAGTGCGTAGAGCATCATCTGCGTGTTTTTTAGCGCATCAACCCGCACGCCTTTACCGTACTTCAAGTCGATTACTTCTATTAGCCCATCAGCGATTAACACCACGTCGCCAGTTCCGAATCCTTCTGGCACCCAACGGCTAAAATCAAGACGTTCTTCAAGCAAGACGCGGGGTTTGTCCATTTTGTTATACCGGCTTACCACAAAGTCCACATATGATTTCACGTAAGTTTCCATGTCCTGATTGTAAAAGGAACTATTCTCCGTAAAATCATAGTGTCTATGGGCAAGTTGATAGCCGCTGATCTTTTCAAACTTTCGTTGCAGATAAATTTCAGCCAATTCATGCGCTGCAGTTCCTTCTAATGCATACTTGCTTACTTTCTCCTCGATCCCATCTTCCAATTGGACCGAAGGGGTGCACGTCATCCAGCGATGAGCGCTAGATGCGCTAAGTCGGGCATGCGCTCGGTTGGCATGTTCAGTCATAGCTTGTTGCTCGCTTCTTTATAGAAGGCTTCAAGCTGATCGGCGGGTAGTTCTGACGCCTTGTTAATGCCGAATTCCGCTAGCAGTGCTTTTACCTGTTCCTTTTTTCCGTTCGCCACCGCTTGTCCTAATAGCGGGCGGATGTCATCGTCTAAGCTGACCGAGGAAGTTTCAGTTTTCTCCTCTACGGGTAACGCTTGTTTTTCTGCTTCTACTAATGAAGACGTACCTTCTTTTTTCAACTCGCCCACCAATTCCTTGATCGCACTTACAAGCTCAGGTGCTTCAATCGTCACCTTCATTCTTCATCCCTCCAATTCCTTCAGTTTCTTCTCGCTCCATCAGAGGCACCAATTGTTTCTTTTGCTTTAGTAAGTTATAAATAAACCATCGTCCTTCTTGTGTCCAACTGGTGTACAGCACGACCTGACCATAAAGCACTTCCGTCTTGGTTTGCGTGTAACCCTTATTTTGGTATTTGGAGTAAAGCAACCAGCAACCATTCTGCTTGTATTGAACGCCTAGTTCTCTGAGAATGCTATTTAGCAGCCTAGCACTCATCCCATAGTCTTTTGCAATCTGAGAGACCGTTAAAAGAGAGTCGCTTTGCATCACTTTATCAAAGTAAAATGCTTTCGGTTCCATTTCTTGATTTTGTTGTGTCAACAAGAAATTCTTCGTTTCCAGTTTAGCAACTTGCGCATTTGCATAGTCCATGGCTCTTTTCATGATCATCTCTGGGCTATTCCATTTGCGCTCTAAGTCCAAAAAGTAGTGGCGAGCCTGTTTGCCCTTTTCATTCCGTTGTAGCATTGAGATTTCTTTCGCCATATCAATGGTGATGTGGTGATCTTGCGCAGGGCGGCCTCCTCGACTTTCGCTCAAAAAAGAGCAGAAGTCATTTCCTTCTTCAAAACCGTATTGAATCATGCGTGGAAACCAATCTTTGTACGCTGTTTTCACCTCCAAAAATTCATGTAGTTCCCGCCCGCTTACAAGTAGCTGCCCGTTCTCGTTTTCCTTTGTTGTGATCAATTCATTCACCATGATCATTCCCTCCTGGTTTCACCTACCTACTTTCCCCTCTCGGTGGGGCCTCAATTTGAGCCCCCCTTGAAAATTGATCCAATCGTTCACGGTTCCGATGGTGGATAATTTTAATCGCTTCTCGTGGATTTGTGTGCCTAACTCTTTTCAAATTTACTCACGCGTCATGAACAAGTTGTTTTCTTCAGCAGCATCTGCTGCTGATCGTAGCGCCTCAACAAGTTTCTGCGGGTTTTTATAAGACGTCTTTGTTTGCAGTTGTTTTTCCATCTCTTCCAACTGAGCAACATAAACCGCACTAAACTCAATACCTTTTTTCCCCGTCAACTTGTGTACGACCATATCACAGCCCTTACGAGTCAATAAGTAATGCTTATAGTTCTTTCCCGCACCTGCTTGATAGGTACTTGCTTGAAAGAAGCTATCAGAAGATAGGGCTGTGCTTTTTCCTAAAACCTCTTTGTAACGGTCGATATCACGTAACAAGTGATCATGCCTTTTCCCAATCATCTCCGCCAGGTCCCGACTATCGACCAACAATTGACCGTTTTTCTGAATCCATTTCAATTCATTTTTCCCCCTTCATTTTGAGGTGTACTCATTTTGACTACCCCCGATTTCATCCACCTACGTTCCTCCAGAGGGGGCCTCAATTTGAGCCCCCCTTGAAAATTGATCCAATCGTTCACTGTTCCGACGGTGAATATTTTTAATCGCTTCTCGTGGATTTGTGTGCTCCAGCGCTTTTCCAATTTGGTCGCGTGTCATGAACAGATCGTTTTCCTCATTGGTATAGAAATTACAAGCAACGCCGTTAAATAATGCTGATTCAACGATTTCAAGGCTCAATACTCCCGCCCCCTTTCATTTTCTTCCCCAACATCTGCCGTTACCCGTAGTGCCTCAGCAAATCCCTGTGGGCTCTTTCTTTACCCCGATAAATCTAGGGACGTAAAACTTTCATCTGTTTAAACTTGCTGTATTCAGTCCCTGGCTCTGGTATGTAGCCCATATGCATATCAAGCCATTCGTCTAAGGCATCTTTCTTGAATAACAGGCGACCACCAAGCTTCAATTTAAGAACGGGCAAGTTGTGCGACTCAATCCACCTACGTACCGTTGATACCGATACCCCTAAATATTCTGCAGCCTCATGTACATTCAAAGTAGTTTTTTCCAACGATATCACCCAACCCAATAATGTTTTATTTAGCAATATACATTTATTAATATTACTTCACAAAAAAAATCTCCTCAAAATCACACCGCAAGCATTCCACCATTTTCTTTGCTACAACCGGTCTTGGGTGTGCTCTTCCGTTTAATATATTACTAAGATGCCCCCCAGTAACATTGATTTTTTCAGCAAGTTCTTTCACACCCATTCCATTCTCAATGGCTTTTTTCCTGATGGCGTCTCCATCTCTAACATGTACTTTCATTTCAAACCCTCTTTCTCGTCGAAGAAACCTTCGGTTTTATTGGTGAATATTTATAAGGTAATAATACCAAGAGGTATAGGTGCCGTCAACAATTTATTTAAATAAACATATCATTGTATACAATTATTTAATAAAATAAGCTTTATTTTTGTATGGTATTATATTATAATGTATGCAAGCTATATAGAAGGGAGGTGTTTCATATGGGCGACATTAGCTTTGGCGAATACCTATTTAACACCAGAACAGAAAAAAAAATGACCATTACAGAGTTAGAGAAGAAATCAACAGTCTCTGGCGGATATCTCTCTCTCATTGAAAACCAAAAGAAAACCCCTAGTGCAAATACGATCAAAAAGCTCGCAGAAGCGCTCGACGTTGACTATGTAGAAATGCTAATACGCGCAGGATTACTGGAAGAAATGAACGCCATCCATCCTGCTATCTTAAACAACCTTCAAAAGAAGACCATTAAAATTCCTTTGCTTTCAGGTATTTCAGCAGACAAGGACATCATTCATGAAGATCATGTGATTGATTATCTACAACTTCCCAAAAAGGGTCACCTAAAAGAAGGGAAAACGATTGCCATTCATATGCCAGACAGCTCAATGAAAGATGCCCGCATCAACGACGGTGACTTATTGATTGTGGAACTCACCGACGAAATATCAGACGGAGACATTATGGTCATGCTTCACAAAAATGAAAGCCCGCTCCTGATAAGGAAAGTAAGGTTAGCAGAGGAAAGTACAGCGTTACTGTTTCCAGAATGTGCAGCGTTACTATTTCCAGCCAATGACATATACGAGCCCATTATAACAACCGAAGACAACCTATATGTGATTGGAAAAGTGGCCAAAGTTTTAGTCAGCTTATAAATTACAGAAAGGGGTTCATTTCCATGGCTGATGGATCAATCCTCGAAGAGGGTAATGGAAGATATAGACTGGTTGTAGAATTACCTACAACCGTCGACGTCAATGGGAAGAAGAAGCGCAACCGGAGAACAAAAACCATACAGGCATCAGGTCCACGCGCCGCAAAAAAAGCACTGCAGGAATTCAAACTAGAAAAGGAACGGGAATTTGCGGCCGCCGAAAAGAAACAAGCAAGACTCCCCTTCGTTACATTCGTGCAAGAGAAGTGGTTGAAAAACTTTGCGGAGGATTATTATGCGCATACAACCTTGCAGAACTACACTGAAATCTTAAACGCGCGTATTCTCCCATCATTCAGTGAACTCTGGCTAGATCAAGTTACCACAATGCACATTGTTGAATACTTTAACGAATTATCATCTGAAGGAATGCGCAAAGATGGTAAAAAGGGAAAATTATCTGATAGCACGATTGAATTACATCACCGTGTACTCAAAAGCATTTTCAAACAAGCAGTTTTATGGGAATTTATCAAAGAAGACGAGAATCCAATGGACAGAGTCATGAAGCCAAAAGTCAAAACGAAAGAAAAAGATGTGTATGACAGCGACACGGTGCATAAACTATTCGACGCGCTCGACAAAGAAGATATTAGATGGCGCTGCACGATCCTTTTAGCCGTCTCATCAGGGTTAAGGAGAGAAGAAATTTTAGGGTTAGAGAGCAAACATATCGACTACGATAAAAGCGTTCTTATGATCAGACAAGCAGTAACTCACTCAAAGAAAGAAGGCCTAGTCGTGGGAGGCGTTAAAACACGCGGTAGCACGAGAAACCTTCATGTTTCTTCTTTTTTGCTTGAACTTTTAGGCAAACTCGATAAATACAAACAAGAAGAGCGTCGTGCCACAGGGACAAACTGGCGTGCTGAATCCGTGTTTTTATTCTCTGATCAAAACGGAAAACCGTTTAATCCCTACTCCGTAGGAAATTGGTGGAGAAAGTTTGTGAAACGAAACGGGTTTAAATACATCCCCTTTCATTCATTACGGCATACGTCAGCAACCATTTTAATCAACCGAGGCATTCATGCCAAAGTCATATCGTCTATCCTCGGGCACTCAAACATCGCCACAACCATGAACGTATATGGGCACACCTTGAAAGAAGCCAACAAAGCTGCGGCGGATGTCTTCGAAGAATTTCACAAAAAAAACTCCTAAGAAGGAGCTTCGAGAAAGTTTTAACTGAGTTCGCCACGTATTCGCCACGCGGATCCTGATATCAATATTTTCATTACGTATCCAAACCCCTAAAAACGGCTATATATCAAGGGTTTGGGGGAAGCTCCCAGGCGGACTCGAACCGCCGAACCCCCACCTTACCATGGTGGTGCTCTACCTGCTGAGCTATGGAAGCATAATAAATGGCTCCACAGGCAGGATTCGAACCTGCGACCGATCGGTTAACAGCCGATAGCTCTACCACTGAGCTACTGTGGAATAAAGAATATGACAAAACGTCTACATAAGATTATACTGAAGAAACACCTATACGTCAATGACTTTCGCGTTTAAAACAAGAAAGGAGCTGGGTAGGTAATGGAGAAGATAAAGAAATTCCTTTGTATTTTGACCATTGCAGTGAGTATCAGCATTGTTGTCACCATAATAATCGCGAGTGTTCAAAAAGGAGACGATGGTATGATCACTATTAAGTGTATGGGCTAAAATAGCGCATACATTTTTTAATAACCATATGCCACCTCTCCCTTCTACATACCACATATTGCTTCAACATTACGTCTACACACCTTCGCTACTTTTTTTACCTGGAACTGTCACAAACATCACCGGAAAAACGTGTTAACATCAATATATAGTTTTCAATCCCTTTTAAATATCTATATATTGATATGGAGGAATCAAAATGAACACAACACCTATTAGTCAATTACAAGACACATTTCATACTATTGCCCAATTAAATAATCACGATTTACTCCAAGAAAACGCCAATGTCGATGGCAATTCTCCTATGGGTCAGATGAGTCGATTTTCCTCAGAAAGCGCGCGCTATTACGCGCACCAATTTTTACTATCAGCAAACGTAAAAAAAGCCATTGACGAGAATTTTATTTATCCTCATGACTTAGACTTTTTAGCGAGTGGCACGACGACTTGTTGCCAAATTCCATTAGGGCGTTTATTGAAAAATGGATTTCATACTGGTCATGGCTTTATTCGCGAGCCACAAGACATTATGAGTGCGATGTCGCTTGCCTCCATCATTTTTCAAGCAAACCAAAACATGCAACACGGAGGACAATCATTCCCGATGTTTGACTACGACTTAGCTCCCTATGTGCATAAAACTTACCTCAAACATCTCAAGCGGTTAAAAACATACCCCCTACCAATGACTGCAAACGAGCTCGCTGATCTTGCTTGGACAGAAACCGAACGAACCACATACCAAGCGTGCGAAGCCTTCATACACAACGCAAACAGTATGCACTCCCGGGGGGGTGGACAAGTCCCTTTCGTCTCCATTAACTACGGGACAGATACGTCAAAAGAAGGTCGGATGCTCATCAAAAATATGTTGAAAGCAACACAAGCTGGTTTAGGACACGGAGAAACACCGATTTTCCCTATTCAAGTCTTCAAAATGAAAGAAGGGATCAACGTTTATGAGTGTGATCCTAACTACGACTTATACCAACTTGCTTTAGAAACAACCGCCAAGCGACTGTTCCCAAACTTTAGCTTTATTGACTCACCGGTGAACAAACCCTTTTATGATGGCACACCCGAAAGTGAGGTCGCCTATATGGGCTGCAGGACGAGGGTTATGTCTAATGTTCACGGCAAACAAAATAGTGTTGGCCGGGGAAATTTATCCTTTACCTCAATTAACCTTGTAAGAATTGCGTTATTAAGTGCTAACACCAATTCTTTTTTTGCCTTACTCGAACATTATATCGACTTAACCACCCAGCAACTACTTGAGCGGTACTACTTACAATGCAAAAAACACGTAAAAAACTTTTTGTTCCTTTACTCGCAAGGAATTTGGCACGAAAGCGACCACCTTACAGAGAAGGACACACTACAAGACGTGTTGAAACATGGAACGTTAAGTATTGGGTTCATTGGTTTGGCCGAGGCGCTAGTCGCATTAACAGGAAAACATCACGGTGAATGCGAACAAGCATTTTTCTTAGGAAAACGCATCATTCAATTCATGAGGGAAAAGGCCGATCAATCCACAGTGACACATCATTTAAACATTTCGTTGGTCGCTACACCCGCAGAAGGACTATCAGGAAAATTTGTACAGAAAGATCGAGATGAGTTTGGCGTATTGTCTGACATCACCGACCGAGCATACTATACAAATTCTTTTCATATCCCTGTCCATTACACCATCAAGGCAGCAGATAAAATAAGGAGAGAAGCGCCCTTCCACACCATGTGCAATGGTGGGCACATTAGCTACATTGAGCTTGATGGGCATGCTTCAAGAAACATCGCAGCCATTGACACACTCATACAAGCCATGCGAACAGCAGGAATGGGCTTCGTCTCAATCAATCACCCTTTAGACAGGTGCAAAACTTGTGGCTACATTGGTGTCATCGACAATGCTTGTCCAAAGTGTAACAACAACCTAGAAGAGGCGATTGAACGCATACGTCGAATTACAGGCTACTTAGTTGGTGACGTCAGAAGATGGAATACAGCTAAAAGACAAGAAGAACAAGATCGGGTGACACATATATGAAAGTGATGAACATTATTCACGACAGTGTTGTTGATGGTGAAGGGCTTCGAACCGTGCTATTTCTTGCTGGCTGTCCTCACGCATGTAAAGGATGCCATAACGAGGAGAGCTGGCACATTTCTAACGGTACGACAATGAGTGTGGAAGAAGTATTTCAAGAAATAATGAGCAATCCACTGACAAACATCACCTACTCTGGCGGAGAACCACTCATACATGCAAAAGAGTTGATACAACTCTCCATCCTGATTAAGCAGTCTTCTAACAAAAACATTTGGTTATATAGTGGTTACACACATGAACAAATTTTGTCTCACCCAAACGCACATTATCGCCACTTGCTTCTTTATTGTGATGTATTGGTCGACGGTAAATTTGAACGAGACAAACGTGATCTAACCTTACTTTATCGGGGGAGTCGCAACCAAAGACTTATTCAATTGACATAATTAATATTAGAAACTTTACGAAGTCAGACACATATGATTGTGAAATATTGAGCAATGGATGGTATACTAAGTACAGCAGTGTGTTCATACTAACGTTAAGGAGGACGTTTCATGGTAACCATTGTTGCACTCACACCTATTTTATCTGTCATGGTTTTTCTTGTGCTTATGCGGATGCCAGCCATGAAAGCCATGCCCATTAGCTTGGTTGTCACTGCCATCCTTGCGTTAATCTATTGGAAAATCCCACTCCCCTATATTGGCGCTTCTATTATAGAGGGGATTTTAATCGGGTGTTCCATTTTGTATATCGTCTTTGGTGCCATTCTTTTACTAAATACCCTTCAGGCGACAGGAGCCATTTATGCCATCCGCTCCTATTTAATTAGTGTCACACCTGACCGAAGAATTCAAGCCATTTTAATTGCGTGGTTGTTTGGCGCTTTTATTGAAGGCGCAGCAGGATTCGGCACACCCGCAGCAATTGCGGCCCCTTTACTAGTGGCTGTGGGATTCCCACCTCTGGCCGCAGTTGTTGTGGCCTTAATTGCTGATAGCAGCCCTGTTTCTTTCGGCGCTGTCGGCACGCCCATTATCGTTGGTGTACAGCAGGGATTAGAAGAAGGCGGTCAATTAGCCGCGATTACCGCTCCTTATTTATCTGGCATGGAGATGACTGATTATTTACGCCAACTAGCTGCACAAGTCATGCAAATTGATATCATTACCGGAACGCTCATTCCACTCATTTTAGTCGCTATTTTGACGCGCTTTTTCGGTGCAGAAAAGTCCTGGAAAAAAGGACTTGAAATATGGAAATTTGCCCTCTTTGCTGGATTCAGTTTCACCGTTCCGGCACTAATTGTTGCTTATTTGCTAGGGCCAGAATTCCCGTCTATTGTTGGTGGCGCTGTTGGACTACTTCTCGTACTCGTCGCCATCAAAAATCGCTGGTTTATGCCAAAAGAAACATGGGACTTTGCCGAGAAAGACCAATGGTCACCTGATTGGCTTGGAAACATGACAGCTAAACCGGAAGAAAAACCAAAAGTAATGTCACTATTATTGGCATGGGTGCCTTATTTACTGCTAGGGCTTTTGTTAGTCTTAACACGGATAGATGTCATTCCACTTAAACAATGGCTCATGCAAGTCCATGTAGGATGGGAAAATATTTTAGGCACTTCCATCTCTGCAACGTTCCAACCGTTATATTTACCAGGGACCATATTTATTGTCGTTGTGTTTCTCACACTATTCCTTCATAAAATACGTAAAGATGCGTTCACCCACGCCGTTTCTAATTCACTAAAAACATTAATCGGGACAGCCGTCACGCTCTTTACAGCCGTCCCGATGGTAAGGTTATTTATAAATTCTGGGTTTAATCAGAGCGGACTTGAAAGCATGCCGGTAGAGCTTGCCAATCGAGCGGCAGAAGTTCTCGGGCACGGTTGGCCATTCGTTGCTCCCTTTATTGGTGCGCTCGGCTCCTTCATCTCTGGAAGTGCGACATTTAGTAATATGATGTTCTCATTGTTCCAATTTACTGTTGCTGATCAAATAGGTGCAGACCCGACGCAAATTGTTGCATTACAAGTCATTGGTTCAAATGCAGGAAATATGATTTGTGTCGTCAATGTGGTAGCTGCTGCATCCGTCGTTGGTCTGGTCGGAAAAGAAGGTCCAATCATACGGATTACGCTCATTGCCATGGTCATTTACGCAGGAATTGCAGGGATTATCGGACTCTTGTTGTAAAAATATTTGCCGTGAACTAACAACAACCAAGACCAAACACAAAAAAGTACATCTCATTTGAAGCGAGATGTACTTTTTTATAATATGACCCGGCACCGATCTACGCTCGCAGGGGGAAGCCCCCAACTACTATCGACGCAAAAGAGCTTAACGACCGTGTTCGGCATGGGAACGGGTGTGACCTCTTTGCCATAAGCACCGGATAATGAGAGAACGATTCTCTCAAAACTAAATCATGGGACTCAAATGTAAGGATGAATATTTAGGATAAGACCTCGACCGATTAGTATCTGTCCGCTCCATGTGTCGCCACACTTCCACTCCAGACCTATCAACCTCATCATCTCTAAGGGGTCTTACTGACTTGCGTCATGGGAAATCTCATCTTGAGGGGGGCTTCGTGCTTAGATGCTTTCAGCACTTATCCCGACCATACGTAGCTACCCAGCGATGCTCCTGGCGGAACAACTGGTACACCAGCGGTATGTCCATCCCGGTCCTCTCGTACTAAGGACAGCTCCTCTCAAATTTCCTACGCCCGCGACGGATAGGGACCGAACTGTCTCACGACGTTCTGAACCCAGCTCGCGTGCCGCTTTAATGGGCGAACAGCCCAACCCTTGGGACCTACTACAGCCCCAGGATGCGACGAGCCGACATCGAGGTGCCAAACCTCCCCGTCGATGTGGACTCTTGGGGGAGATTAGCCTGTTATCCCCAGGGTAGCTTTTATCCGTTGAGCGACGGCCCTTCCATACGGCACCGCCGGATCACTAAGCCCGACTTTCGTCCCTGCTCGACTTGTAGGTCTCGCAGTCAAGCTCCCTTATGCCTTTGCACTCTACGAATGATTTCCAACCATTCTGAGGGAACCTTTGGGCGCCTCCGTTACTGTTTAGGAGGCGACCGCCCCAGTCAAACTGCCCACCTGACAATGTCCCTGACCCGGATCACGGGTCGAGGTTAGAATGTCAGTACCGTCAGGGTAGTATCCCACCGATGCCTCCACCGAAGCTGGCGCTCCGGCTTCCTAGGCTCCTACCTATCCTGTACAAACGATACCAACACTCACTATCAAGCTACAGTAAAGCTCCATGGGGTCTTTCCGTCCTGTCGCGGGTAACCTGCATCTTCACAGGTACTATAATTTCACCGGGTCTCTCGTTGAGACAGTATCCAAGTCGTTACACCATTCGTGCGGGTCGGAACTTACCCGACAAGGAATTTCGCTACCTTAGGACCGTTATAGTTACGGCCGCCGTTTACTGGGGCTTCAATTCAGAGCTTCTCCCGTAAGGGATAACCCCTCCTCTTAACCTTCCAGCACCGGGCAGGTGTCAGCCCCTATACTTCGCCTTGCGGCTTCGCAGAGACCTGTGTTTTTGCTAAACAGTCGCTTGGATCTTTTCACTGCGGCTCTCTCGGGCTATTCACCCTATTAGAGCACCCCTTCTCCCGAAGTTACGGGGTCATTTTGCCGAGTTCCTTAACGAGAGTTATCCCGCGCGTCTTAGAATTCTCTTCTCGCCTACCTGTGTCGGTTTGCGGTACGGGCACCTGTCTTCTCACTAGAGGCTTTTCTTGGCAGCGGAGGATCAGGGATTTCGGACCCTAGGGTCCTTCACGGTCACAGCTCAGCCTTTATGAAACGCGGATTTGCCTACGTTTCAGCCTCACTGCTTCGACGCGCTCAGCCAGCGGCGCGCTCTCCCTACCTTTCTGCGTCCCCCCATCGTTCAAACGAATACGAGGTGGTACAGGAATTTCTACCTGTTGTCCATCGCCTACGCCTTTCGGCCTCGGCTTAGGTCCCGACTTACCCTGAGCGGACGAGCCTTCCTCAGGAAACCTTGGGCTTTCGACGGAGGGGATTCTCACCCCTCTTTTCGCTACTCATACCGGCATTCTCACTTCCAAGCACTCCAATAGTCCTCTCGGTCTACCTTCACTGTCCTTGGAACGCTCCCCTACCCAATCCCTTACGGGATTGCCATAGCTTCGGTGATACGTTTAGCCCCGGTACATTTTCGGCGCAGCGTCACTCGACCAGTGAGCTATTACGCACTCTTTCAATGATGGCTGCTTCTAAGCCAACATCCTGGTTGTCTAAGCAACGCCACATCCTTTTCCACTTAACGTATACTTTGGGACCTTAGCTGATGGTCTGGGCTGTTTCCCTCTTGACTACGGATCTTAGCACTCGCAGTCTGACTCCCGAGCATAAGTATTTGGCATTCGGAGTTTGACTGAATTCGGTAATCCTGTGGGGACCCCTCGTCCAATCAGTGCTCTACCTCCAATACTCTTCACTCGAGGCTAGCCCTAAAGCTATTTCGGGGAGAACCAGCTATTTCCGAGTTCGATTGGCATTTCACCCCTACCCACACCTCATCCCCGCAATTTTCAACTTGCGTGGGTTCGGGCCTCCAGTCGGTGTTACCCGACCTTCACCCTGGACATGGGTAGATCACACGGTTTCGGGTCTACGGCGGCGTACTATAGCGCCCTATTCAGACTCGCTTTCGCTGCGGCTCCGCTTTTTCATGCTTAACCTTGCACGACACCGTAACTCGCCGGTTCATTCTACAAAAGGCACGCCATCACCCATTAACGGGCTCTGACTAGTTGTAGGCACACGGTTTCAGGATCTCTTTCACTCCCCTTCCGGGGTGCTTTTCACCTTTCCCTCACGGTACTGGTTCACTATCGGTCACTAGGGAGTATTTAGCCTTGGGAGATGGTCCTCCCGGATTCCGACGGGGTTTCTCGTGTCCCGCCGTACTCAGGATCCACGCAGGAGGAAACGAAGTTTCAGCTACAGGGCTGTTACCTTGTACCGCGCATCTTTCCAGATGCTTCACTTACGCCGTTTCTTTGTAACTCCATGTTGCGTGTCCTACAACCCCAAGAGGCTAGCCTCTTGGTTTGGGCTCTTTCCGTTTCGCTCGCCGCTACTTAGGAAATCGATTTTTCTTTCTCTTCCTCTGGGTACTTAGATGTTTCAGTTCCCCAGGTCTGCCTCCTCACATCCTATGTGTTCAGATGTGGGTACCATCCCATTACGGATGGTGGGTTTCCCCATTCGGAGATCTCCGGATCATTGCTTACTTACAGCTCCCCGAAGCATTTCGCTGTTCGTCGCGTCCTTCTTCGGCTCCTAGTGCCTAGGCATTCACCGTGCGCCCTTTCTACCTTATCCTTTTTGTAAAAATAACCTTCGAATTTCTTCGTCCACTGCGCGTTTCTCAGTCAGTCACGTATTAAGATACGCTCCTTCCTTCGAACGCTTGTGTCCTCGAACTTCTCGGTTCTTTTCACAAAACAATCGCGTATATAAGCTCTGCATTCCTTCCGACGCTTGCGTCCTCGAACTACTCGCTTCTATCCACGAAAACTGACTACAACGGCGGATTTCCATCCACTGTCTACTTTGTCAGTCTTGCTAAAGCAAAAAGTTTGCTTTCTTTCATCCTAGACGTCATTTCTTCGTGCGAAGCACGTGTCCATGACTCATTTGAGTTGTTTCATGATTTAGTTTTCAAAGAACCATTTATTGAGTGATGTTGCTCACTCAAAACTAAACAATAGCGCAAGCGTTACGATGTCTTACGACAATCGTATCGACTAGAGTATGACTCCATAGAAAGGAGGTGATCCAGCCGCACCTTCCGATACGGCTACCTTGTTACGACTTCACCCCAATCATCTGTCCCACCTTAGGCGGCTGGGTCCAAAAGGTTCCCTCACCGACTTCGGGTGTTACAAACTCTCGTGGTGTGACGGGCGGTGTGTACAAGACCCGGGAACGTATTCACCGCGGCATGCTGATCCGCGATTACTAGCAATTCCGGCTTCATGTAGGCGAGTTGCAGCCTACAATCCGAACTGAGAATGGCTTTATGGGATTGGCTCCACCTCGCGGTTTCGCTTCCCTTTGTACCATCCATTGTAGCACGTGTGTAGCCCAGGTCATAAGGGGCATGATGATTTGACGTCGTCCCCACCTTCCTCCGGTTTGTCACCGGCAGTCACCTTAGAGTGCCCAACTGAATGCTGGCAACTAAGATCAAGGGTTGCGCTCGTTGCGGGACTTAACCCAACATCTCACGACACGAGCTGACGACAACCATGCACCACCTGTCACTTTGTCCCCGAAGGGAAAGCCCTATCTCTAGGGTGGTCAAAGGATGTCAAGACCTGGTAAGGTTCTTCGCGTTGCTTCGAATTAAACCACATGCTCCACTGCTTGTGCGGGTCCCCGTCAATTCCTTTGAGTTTCAACCTTGCGGTCGTACTCCCCAGGCGGAGTGCTTAATGTGTTTACTTCGGCACTAAGGGCATCGAAACCCCTAACACCTAGCACTCATCGTTTACGGCGTGGACTACCAGGGTATCTAATCCTGTTTGCTCCCCACGCTTTCGCGCCTCAGCGTCAGTTACAGACCAGAGAGTCGCCTTCGCCACTGGTGTTCCTCCACATATCTACGCATTTCACCGCTACACGTGGAATTCCACTCTCCTCTTCTGTACTCAAGCTTCCCAGTTTCCAATGGCCGCTTGCGGTTGAGCCGCAAGATTTCACATCAGACTTAAGAAGCCGCCTGCGCGCGCTTTACGCCCAATAATTCCGGACAACGCTTGCCACCTACGTATTACCGCGGCTGCTGGCACGTAGTTAGCCGTGGCTTTCTGGTGAGGTACCGTCACGGTACCGCCTTATTCAAACGGTACTTGTTCTTCCCTCACAACAGAGCTTTACGACCCGAAGGCCTTCCTCACTCACGCGGCGTTGCTCCGTCAGACTTTCGTCCATTGCGGAAGATTCCCTACTGCTGCCTCCCGTAGGAGTCTGGGCCGTGTCTCAGTCCCAGTGTGGCCGATCACCCTCTCAGGTCGGCTACGCATCGTCGCCTTGGTGAGCTGTTACCTCACCAACTAGCTAATGCGCCGCGGGCCCATCCCTTAGTGATAGCAGAAGCCATCTTTTAATATCGACCTAGGTAGATCCATATATTATCCGGTATTAGCTTCGGTTTCCCGAAGTTATCCCAGGCTAGGGGGCAGGTTGCCCACGTGTTACTCACCCGTCCGCCGCTCACTTCCGGGAGCAAGCTCCCTTCTGTGCGCTCGACTTGCATGTATTAGGCACGCCGCCAGCGTTCGTCCTGAGCCAGGATCAAACTCTCCATTAAAATGTTTGATTTGCTCATTTTGCACAAATTTCTTTGTGGCTTACATGTTGAGATCTATTGATCTCTTTTTACGCTTGGCTATTGTTTAGTTTTCAATGAGCTTGTGTCGCTGTTTGTTGACGACTTTTAATACTATACAGAAGTTAACTTGATCTGTCAACTTCTTTTTTTAAGAAGATTTTTTAACTGCACTTCATAAAAATCGCTCACACTTCAAAGCGACGCTAATTAATATATCACACATCAAAATTAATCGTCAACCCTTTTTATCAAAAGGCGTTTTATTTAATAAATTCGATGATAGTGCGTATTGCGACCATTCTTCTGGTCGAGTAAAGCGCTTATACAAGCCATATACAAGTCCATATTTTTCTTTCATTGCTACTTGCACAATTGGCTCTAATCGATTATCTGATAAGTCACTTAAAATCTCTTCCAAC
This sequence comes from Bacillus sp. FSL W7-1360, assembly GCF_038592975.1. Classification (NCBI taxonomy): domain Bacteria; kingdom Bacillati; phylum Bacillota; class Bacilli; order Caryophanales; family Bacillaceae; genus Bacillus; species Bacillus sp. FSL W7-1360. The sequence continues at coordinate 2,001,371 of NZ_CP151950.1, forward strand.
TCCCTTTTCAGTAAATATGCAATCTCCTCCACTTCTTTTTCCGTTAACATCACACCTAACATCAGTCCCACCATCCTTCCTCAAGTTCATCGCCTTCATGACTAACCATTCTCCTCTTCTCTTACATATTTTATTCATATCTCGTCCAAGCGTTCATAAATTGTACATAAGACCTACTGTGAAGGAGCTGTTATCATGAAAGGGATTTGGGTGCTAAACATTAGGCGTCGGAAGCCCCTTATTTTTATTTGTGTTGCCGCAATGTTTGTCGCGAGTTGGCTATTCATTGCCAAAGAGCATGTGTCTGTATTTTCAACTTCAGAAGGACCACAAGCTTTTTATCGGGCCAACGACGCGAAACAATCGATCGCCCTTACTTTTAATATTAGCTGGGGCGAAAAGCGTGTGGCACCCATTGTCAAGTTGCTACAAGATCATGACGTCGAGCATGCGACATTTTTTTTGCTTGCTTCATGGGCTGAGAAATACCCTGATTTAGTCGAAGTGATCCAGGAAGCTGGTTATCAAATTGGCAGCCACGGTTACCGTTATAAAGACTACACCATGCTAGATGACGAAGAAGTCATCCGCGATATGAGGCGCAGCAAAGAAGTGTTACAACAACTAACTGATACGGCTCCAACTTTACTGCGTCCACCAAATGGCGCTTTCACGAAACAAACATTGGCTCTTGCAGACGAACAATCATTTGACGTTGTTCATTGGAGTGTCAACTCTTATGATTATAAAAACCCTGGCACAGAGGCAATTATTGAAAACACCCTCTCACATACACAAGCAGGAGACGTTCTGCTCTTCCACGCTTCAGACTCCGTCAAACAAACAGAACAGGCATTGCCGACGATTTTAACTGCACTTAAGAAACAAGGATATACCTTTGTAACAATTCATACACTAATGGATGGTAGCAGTGCTGACAGTGAAATCGTCGAATAACGCCACTCAAAAAAACACCCCTTCTAAAATGAAGGCCCCAAAGTTAGCGTAAACTAGCTTTTGGGGTCACTTCACAAATAGACGGGGCGTTTTATTTATGCTCGCTTCTTGATTAAACGGTGCAACAATAACAGTTGCCATGTATTTGCGACAAGTAGTGGGGTGATATAAATTGCTAACCACTTGGCATCATTTGCAACTAAAGCCGGAATCCACTCAATTGTCGTAATCACAAACATAAAAAACAATGCAGGTACAAAAGCCACTTGATTTGTCTCACGTGCTTTCACCCATGCAATGAGTACACCATACACGAACAACAGTGTCGGTACAATCATATAACCGAAAAAACTTTCTCCCTCTTTTGCATAAGCCACGTACCGAAAATAAACAAGATCAAAATACACAAACACAATCAGTATCCATTGAATTCGATTCCACAGTGTGTGTGTCTTTGATAAACCTAATCCAAACCGGTGTAAAAATAAATAAGCGAAGAAACCCATTTGTGCCACAACACTAATCGCCGCGCCCAATCCGATCATCCAAATGACACCGACAATAAAATTGGTCATACCGTTCCCAACATACACATCCCAATTTAAAAAGACGCCTACGATGCCTCCACATACACTGCTTATAAACAAGGTCGACCAAAAGATAAAAACCACTTTTCTGCTATTCACAACTACTTCCTCCAATTCACTCACATGTCTCCATTGTAGCAACCTTGGTATTGAAATACCAGTGCGCTTACGCATATTTTACGGTAGCTGGTAAACACTATCTCCATCATTCTTAAAAAAGAAACGGAGGTTGACACCCGGCGTGATACGGAGTAGATTTACACCACTATGGACGATGGCGATCGTGAGCATCTTTCTCATTACTAGCTGCGCGCCAGCTGAAGGACAGCAAGGCGCTGATTACGAAGGAACGAAAAAAATGGTCATTGATTTGCTAAAAACCGATGAAGGAAAAAAGGCGTTACAACAAGTCATTGCTGAAGAAGATATGCGTGAAGAACTTGTTATGGATAGTGAATTTGTCCAAAAGACGATTCAAGAAACACTTACATCTAAAGAAGGAAAGGAATTTTGGCAAAAAGCATTTGAAGATCATGAATTTGCCAAAGCATTTTCTGAAAGTATGCAGGAACAACACGAAAAGTTATTAAAAGACCTTATGAAAGATCCAGAATATCAACAAATGATGATGGATATTTTAACTGATCCTGAAATGGAGAAACAAGCACTGTCTCTCATGAAGTCAAAAGAATATCGTGAACAAGTGATGGAAATTATGGAAGAGGCATTAGAAAGTCCCAACTTCGCTGCAAAGATGGTTGACTTAATGAAAGAAGCAAATAAAAAACAAAAAGAAGAAGACAAAAAAGCTGATAAGAAGGACAAATAATTCATTTACCGAAAGAAATCCCCATGATTTACATACAATGGGGATTTCTTTACTATAAATATTTATGACATTTAAACATGACGCGTCTTTTCTATCATGCGGATTGCTAAGTCATTATAAATTTGCCCAATTGGATGAGCGATGTCGTAAATGGAGGGCGCAAAATCTTCTTCATTCACTTTAGGTTGTCCGAGTGGAATTTTCGCCAACAACTCCGTTTTCAACTCCTCAGCCAGTCGTTCACCGCCACCTTTGCCAAACACATATTCCTTCTCACCTGTTTTCTCGCTTTGGAAATAAGACATATTCTCGACAACACCTAACATTTCATGATGCGTCTTAATTGCCATTGCGCCAGCGCGTGCAGCAACAAATGCAGCGGTTGCATGGGGCGTTGTAACAAGTAATTCTTTAGATTCCGGTAACATTGCATGTAAATCTAATGCGACATCGCCTGTGCCAGGTGGCAGGTCAAGCACTAAATAATCGAGATCGCCCCACTCACACTCAGAAAAGAATTGGTTAATCATCTTTCCGAGCATCGGACCACGCCAAATGACCGGGGCATTATCTTCAACAAAAAAGCCCATTGAAATCACTTTGACCCCAAAACGTTCCACAGGATATATCCGCTTCCCAACCACTTTAGGGCGCGTTTCAATTCCCATCATGTCAGGTACACTAAAACCATAAATATCTGCATCAATTATACCCACTTTTTTCCCTTGTCGCGCAAGTGCTACTGCTACATTCACAGAGACTGTGGACTTGCCTACGCCGCCTTTTCCACTCGCCACTGTAATAAATGTCGTCTTACTTGTTGGCGCGAGCAATGACGGTCCACTATACGGCGACGCCGTCGCGCCACCAAATTTTTCTAATTCTTCCTCAGATAATGTTTCAAATCGTAAACCAACCGATTTTGCCCCTTCGCTCTTTAACACATTCACAATCTCTTGTTGTACTTGCATTTGCTCTGCTGTACCTGTTTTCGCTAATGCAATTTTCAAGCTAACGTTGCCATCTTTATTCTTTACCTGTCGTACACCGCCTGTATCAACAATGCTTTTATTTAAATCACGGTCTTTTATACGCTTAAGCGCTGCCAAAATTTCTTTCTCGGTCACGAGAGCCACCACCCTATACAAATTGCAGCTGTTCTCTTTAAAAGAGCTTTGTCTATACACTGCTATCGTGACCAAGTATAGCATATTCCTTAAGCAGAAATCACTCACTACAACTTATTTTTCACTTACTTCGTTTCCATACCCTTCGTTTGCTCCTCAACAACCTCCCCTGATACAAACCGTAACATGCCTGTATAAATTGAAGCAGCCAATTTGCGTTGATATTCTTCTGTCTCCAAAAGCCTTGCCTCATCAGGATTCGATAAAAATCCAGCCTCTACTAATACACCGGGGATTTTGGCTTCTTTCAGTAAGTATACATGGTGGATGGGCTTTGCGTGTCGTTTCGTATTTTCTAACTGGTTCCTCAATTCGTCTTGGATCAACGTTGCGAGCTCCGCATTTTTGTGTTCTTTTAAATGATAAAAAGTTTGTGCACCACGCCACTTAGGCGATGGAATCGCGTTCATATGAATAGAAACAAACAAGTCAGCGCTCGATTCATTGACAACTTGAACACGACGTTTCAAATCCTGCACTTTACGACGCCGCACTTTCACTACATCTTCATCGGCTAAATCGACATCCTCTTCTCTTGTCATAAAAACAAGCGCGCCTGCTTCCTGCAAATAATCACGAAGTTTTAAAGCAACAGCAAGCGTCACTTCTTTCTCGATCAACCCAGATTTTGAAGTAGCACCACCATCTATCCCGCCATGCCCCGGATCAAGCACAATGACTTTTCCTGATAATGGCATGTGCCAAGTGGTAGGCGACCCATTTGATGACCGATCAGCTTGAAACCAAAACAATACGATCGCGACTGCCATTGCACTCACAAATATAAACCATTTATATTTTGTCACACCATTGTCCCCCTTGTCCTCACTCATATATACGAGGAAGTGGGACAAATTATTCTTTACTAATACAACCGTAAACGATAAGCTTTTTTACCTTCTTGAAACCCTTTATTCCACCAGCGGTCAATTAAAGGTTCCGTTGCTCCTAAGAAAAGTTCATAGCGTTCTTTTGGTTCATCTGCCCATCCCATTAATGCAGCACATAGACCATGAACAAATACTTCTCGTTCAATATCACATCGCTCTTTTGCCTCACACACTGTTTCCCCGTAAAAACCAAATCGTCCATGCGTAGCGCCTAATAAGTATGCATCAATCACCGTGTCTAAACACTGATCTAATAAAAATGGATACGCTTGAACCGACTGATTTTTTGAAACAGCACCAGCATTCATCTTTCGACTGGTGCATTGCAAAGATAGCAATGGTCGAAAACATTGATGAATATCACGCTCTAATTCGTCAAGTGATAGTTGCCTTAGCATCTTTCGCTCAAACAACTGTTGCTTTTCTTTTCTCTTTGCCGGTAATGTCGTGATGACAGTCATGCATTCCCCCTCCTTTTTGTTTAGTATGAGGAAGCACGTTAGAGACATACACCACATCATGCAGTAAAAACTGCGTACTGTACCAAATAATGACCGCCTTACTAAAACATGCTGGCTCGTCCAACTAACACCATGTTTTTGATCACGCTTTCCATATTGTAGCGTTTGCAGCAACTGCTTTCATGTGCTATAATCCATTCAGAATGAAAATCATTCTCATCTTCTTATACATACACAGCACCAACATTGATCGTCACTTCGGAGGTTCCTTATGAGCTTTATACACTTACATCAAGTATCGAAAACATTTCCACGTGCTGTCCGACCTGCCGTCACCGCCATTGATTTAATGATTGAGCGTGGGGAAATTATCGCACTTCTTGGACCGAGCGGGTGCGGTAAAACAACGACACTTCGCATGATTGCTGGATTTGAACAGCCAACACACGGGAAAATTACGATTGGTGGACAAATTGTTTACGACCAGTTTCAAACAACCCCTCCAGAAAAACGCGGGATCGGCATGGTTTTTCAAGACTATGCGCTGTTTCCTCATTTATCAATTGCTAAAAATATTATGTTTGGTTTGACAAAGTGGCGAACAAGGGACAAACAATCCCGTGTCAAAGAAGTGCTTGCACTTGTTGGTTTAACCGATTACGCTGATCGTTATCCACACGAACTTTCTGGTGGGCAACAACAGCGCGTTGCTTTAGCGCGCGCCCTTGCACCCAGACCTCATGTCATATTAATGGATGAACCGTTCAGTAACTTAGACGCCGGTTTACGGGAGAAGATGCGTTATGACATTATGACCATTCTCCAAAAAGCAGCAGCAACTGCCCTCATTGTAACACATGATCAAAAAGATGCCTTTGCCGTTGCCGATCGTGTCGTTGTCATGAACGAAGGAGAAATACAGCAAATTGACACCCCTCGCGAAATGTATCGTTGTCCTAAAAATTGTTTTGTTGCTCAATTTGTTGGAAAAACCAACCTACTCTCCGGTAAATTGTGTGCAGATATGCGGCATGTCGATACAAACATTGGACGTGTTTGTCTACCATCACAATCTGAAGTCATGCTTGAAGATGTAAATGTCTCTATTCGACCAGAAGGATGTAGGTTAGCTGAACGAGGTCGTTACACGGGCAAAGTCACCCGCGTTACTTATAGTGGTGAATACCAAGAAGTCTTAGTGACGCTTGGCGATACAACAGACTTCACTGAACCGATTGTACTCTACGCACCTATGGAACAAGATGTCAATATTGGCTCGACCGTTTCTTTTGATATTCAACCAGAACTTGTTGCACTCGTTGAATAAAAAGACCTACATTTTGTCGTAAAATTGGGCTGACAAGCTTTTTCATGCCCAAAAACTTCCGTAAATTGACATTTTCAAGTTTTTCTTCATTTCAATTGACAATGATTATCATTATCGTTATACTAACAAGCGTACGGTCGGAACGTTTTTTGACCTGCAATACATAAACAAAGGGGAAATCATTTATGTTGAAAAAAATGAAGCCGGTATCACTATGCTTCACAGGTGCAATTGCACTGATGTTAGCAGCATGTGGCGCTGGTGATGAAAATAAAGAAGAAGGTAAAGAAACGCCTAAGGAAGCAAACAAAGAAGAAACAAGCTCGCTCGTTGTTTATTCTTCACGTAATGAAACGTTTGTTGACAGCTTGCTGGAGAAGTTCGAGAAAGACACCGGCATAGAAGTTCAGGCGTTACATGCAGGTGACAATGCGTTAAACCGGATTAAAGCAGAAGCCGGTAATGTACAAGGAGATATTTTCATTTCTAATGACATTGGTGCACTTGAACATTTACATTTAGAAGGTTTACTTGAGGGCGCGAATCCAAAGGGAATTGATACCATTGATGAACGCTATCGCGCTGATGATAACGCTTGGTTTGCCCTGTCTGCACGGACCCGCGTTTTAATGTATAATAAAGACTTAATCACAGAAGAAGATATGCCGAAAAAAATTGAAGACTTGACCGATGAAAAATGGAAAGGCCAATTCGCTATTACTCGCGGTGGAAACAGCGGGATGGTCGGTCATGTTTCTGCGCTACGTAAAGAGTGGGGCGATGACAAGACAACCGAGTGGATTGCCGCAGTGAAAGACAATGCCGGCGTCATCTTAGAAGGACACGGCGACATTCGCCGCGCCGTTGGTGCAGGAGAATTTACATTTGGACTTGTGAACAACTATTATTACCACCAACAACTTCGCGAAACAACAGATAACAACGTTGGGGTCATTTATCCAGACCAAGGCGATGACGAGATGGGAGCGGTTGTTAACGCCGCCGGTGTTGGCCTCGTTAAAGGTGCACCCAATCATAATAACGCCCAGAAGTTTTTAGAGTGGATTCTTCTTCCAGAAAATCAACAGGCATTCTCATACGACTCTTTAGAAGTACCAATTAACCCAGACGTTGAAGCACCTGAAGGCGCAGCATCTATTAAAGATTACAAAACCCATGATATGCCGCTCAATCAACTTGGTGAAGTTTGGGAAGACACACGCCAATTAATTGAGAAAGCTGGTCTTGATCTCGATTTGTAGCATTTCTTACAGGAGTGTACAATGGAGGCGTACGTACCGTTGTGATGCCGTCTAATCATTCCTTATATGTAGGAGAGAGTTGCACATGAATAAAAAAAATCATAACAAAAAACACACAACAAGCGAGGTATGCAGGCAACGCCTGTCAACCTCGCTTGTTTTCGTGAAAAAGTATTGGCTGAACTTGTGGCATGGTGCGCCACCTGGGCCTGTCTTATTTGGTCTTGCTATGATCACAGCACTTATTATGGCGATCCCTATCGTGTACGTCACGCTAGAAGCATTACTTGCAGGTACAGATAATTGGTTACGTTTACTGGACACACGTGTACCCCACCTCCTTTGGAATACACTGTCGCTCACATTGCTTGTAACATTCTTCGCCTGTTTAATTGGCGTTTCCCTTGCTTGGTTTGTACATCGTACACATTTACCCGGGTATAAAACGTGGCAGTGGCTGCTCGCTTTACCTTTAGTCATTCCACCTTATGTCGGTGCCGTCGCATACATCATTATTTTCGGACCCCGAGGCTGGCTTTGGCGGTATTGGCGTGATTCTGCATGGCTTTCTGAACGATTCGGCGAATATCCAATTGATTTGTACACCTTTTGGGGCGTCTGTTTTATTTTAACGTTGTTTACGTATCCATATGTCTACTTAATTACAAGTGCAGCGTTACGCAAGATGAATCGCAACTTTGAAGAAGTCGCCCGTGCACAAGGCATGTCAACAAAACATATTTTCTTTAAAGTGAATTTACCGTTTTTACGACCTGCGATCGGTGCTGGGGCGATTCTCATTGCTTTATATGTCTTATCTGATTTCGGGGCGATTGCCATGTTGCGATACACAACATTTACTGCCGCTATTTATTATCAGATGAGCAGCTACGATCACCTCTCAGCAACCGTACTCAGTCTCGTGCTGATCATCCTTACATTAATCATCCTGTGGATTGAAACACGCACTCGGAAAAATCGCCATTATTATCAAACAACAAACAGCTTTCAACCTCCTAAGCGGCTTTCTTTAGGAAAGTGGACATGGATTGCTTTTGTTTTTGTTTTTCTGATCTTTTCGCTCTCTGTTCTGTTGCCCATTGCAGTCCTACTTTACTGGACAATGATTGGCATTGGTGATGGGGTGCTTGATACAAAATTTTGGACATACGGATTCAACAGCCTCAAAGTTTCGGCGCTAGCTGCTTTGTCGTGTATGTTTTTGTCTTTACCAGTTGTTTATTTACGGTCCCGCTACCCAACAACCATTTCTTATTTTATTGCGAAGCTGAGCTATGCTGGTTATGCTTTACCGGGTGTCATTGTTGCAATCGGTGTGATCTTTTTATTTAATCAATATGTGCCAGTTTTATATAACACCTTTTATTTAATTGCCTTTGCCTTCATTATTCGATTCTTACCTCAATCGATGCAAGCCACCGATGCTTCGTTACGGCTTATTTCACCACGAATAGATGAAGCTGCACGTAGTCTTGGGCAACCACCATGGAAAGTGATGTTGACTGTGATTATTCCATCTGTATTGCCGGGAATCCTTGCCGGCGGTGCACTCGTATTTGTCAGTGCGATGAAGGAGTTACCAGCCACTCTCTTACTCCGACCACCTGGATTTGATACACTCTCCGTACGAATATGGGTAGATACAAGTGAAGCAATGTATGCACAGGCCGCGCCTACAGCACTACTCATCATTCTTGTTTCACTCATTCCACTACGGTATTTGCTAAAAAAGTATTAACGTATGAAAAATCACATTTAATTTTGTTTAAAAATCCTCCTTTTGGCAATGATAACAGTAAAAAGGAGCGTCTCTCTTATGAACTTAGCACGCCTTAACACAACACAATACCAAACACATACAGAAATCGCTAACCGCCGACTGTCACGTCATATTTTAACGTACAGTCACTGGTATGATGATGACACGATCCAAAAAGCAAAAGAAAATTTACGAAAAAAAACATGATGCACGCTAAAAAAAGCGCATCATGTTTTTGATTGATAATCTTTCCATTTGTCCACTTCAGAATGACGCACGAGCGCTTGAACACGCCATCCGTCATCTTCTTTTAACACCGACTGTACAACTGTCTGTTGATGAACCTCAGCAAATATGTCCGGCTTATTGTATGGTATTAAAAATGTTTTTGTCACATCACATCCGTACAGTAGTTCTTCTATCCTCTTAAATAAATGTGGCAATCCTTCCCCCGTTTTTGCCGATAAAAATAGTTCATTTTCATGTATACGTGGCACTTCCTTAGGAACTTGGTCAATTTTATTAAAGATGTGCAGCCGTGGCTGGTCAATCCCAAGTGAAGCAAGCGTTTCATCCGTTGTCTTTATCATCTCTAAATAATGCTCATGGGTGTAATCAACGACATGCAGCAGCAAATCTGCATCTTTTGCCTCAGACAACGTGGACCGGAAAGCTTTCACTAAATGATGAGGTAATTTAGATACAAAACCTACTGTATCCGCCAGAAAAAAGGCGTGCTGCTGATTTAACGATACTTGCCGTACGGATGTATCAAGTGTCGCAAACAACATGTCTTTTTCTAACACTGCCTTCTCAATAGATTGTTGTGTATAACGTAAGATGGCATTCATTAATGAAGACTTTCCGGCGTTTGTATAGCCTACAAGTGCTACAAGTGGCGTCATCTGTTTTTTGCGCTTCTTACGTTGTTCTTCACGCTGTTCATCCACTTTTGCAAGATCTCGTTTTAAACTTTGCATACGTGTTTCAATTTTACGACGATCAAGTTCTAGTTTCGTCTCTCCCCCACCTCGTGTCGCTAACCCTACGCCACTCCCACCTTGACGGCTTAACGAGGCCCGCATGCCAACAAGCCGCGGCAATAAATACTGTGATTGGGCAAGTAATACTTGCATTTGTGCTTCTTTTGTCTGCGCTCTTTTTGCAAAAATATCCACCACAAGCATCGTTCGATCATACACAGTCACTTCTAGCAGACTTTCCAGATTTCTTATTTGCGACGGAGATAATTCATCATTAAAGACAACGATTGTCGCTTCACCTACTTCGCACATCGCCTGTAACTCCCTCACTTTGCCTTTACCAATATAGGTTGCACGATTTGGCACCGACAACTTTTGGGTTAGCTGTCCAATCGTCTCTAGGTCAAGCGCTTCTGTAAGGTGTTCTAACTCTTGCATTTCATACACTAAATCATTTGTTCCAGGTAAATCTATCCCGACAATGATTGCGCTTTGTTTTTGATTGTCTCCCATCCATTTCCTCCCTCAGACGTTTCGAAATCCATGTAGATACACGCTGCCACTAGTATAACACCTTTTTCAATACATCATCATGCACAGCTGTTCAAAAAATGTTTGACATCGATCACACAACCGCGATATACTCATATTAAATTCAATCGGATTCCTTCAAAGGGGAGTAGCGATCGAGTAGTATTTACTCGAATCAAAGTCGTCATGACGTGAACAACTGTTCACCGGCTTTGATGGCATAATGACTATGCTTTGCAAGACCTTTGCCATGTTCAGTTAAATGACTGTGGCAGAGGTCTTTTTATGTCTTCTGTCTCGTTTATTTGATTGGCTACAGGCGGGATACATTGAGCAGGCAATTGCACACTGCTATTGCACAACCTTTTAAGGAGAGAATATGAAATGGAAATGACTTTATTGTTGGAGTACAGCTGGGTGCTCATCGTCCTCGTTGCATTGGAAGGCATTCTTGCTGCAGATAACGCGCTTGTCTTAGCGATCATGGTAAAGCACTTACCAGAGAAAGAACGCAAAAAAGCTTTGTTTTATGGATTGGCTGGTGCCTTTGTCTTTCGGTTATTATCTTTATTTGTCATCTCTTTTCTCGTTAACATCTGGCAAGTACAAGCGATCGGAGCACTGTACCTCCTCTTTATTGCTGCCAATCATTTATTGCGAAAATATATTGTGCGTAATAGTGAGGTGGCTGCCGGAATGGATGTCGCCAAAAAAGGGAGCGGGTTTTGGTGGACCGTCCTAAAAGTAGAAATTGCCGATATCGCCTTTGCTGTTGACTCAATTTTAGCTGCCGTTGCACTCGCTAGTGCACTCACACCAACAAACTTAGGGACAGTCGGTAGCATGGACGTGGGACAATTTGTCGTTGTCTTCTTAGGTGGCTTTTTCGGTCTTCTCATTATGCGATTTGCAGCAGTAAAATTTGTTCGCTTACTGCAAAAACGACCTGGGCTGGAGACTGCTGCTTTTGTTATTGTTGGTTGGGTCGGGATAAAATTAGTCGTCCAAGTACTGGCCCATCCGTCAGTCAATCTTATCCATGAACATTTCCCGCACAGCACAATTTGGAAGGTGTTTTTCTATTGTACACTTGTCGTGATCGTACTGTTTGGATGGTTCTGCTCAAAAGTAGAAGAAGAGGGGCAGTCACAGCATACGCCACTAGATCAATAAACTGACACAAGAAAGAAGGAGAGACATGTGCACAAGATGTAGCTGGGTCACTCATGATCCGTTATACAAACATTACCATGACCATGAATGGGGCAAAAAGACAACAGATGACCGCCTTTTATTTGAACAACTCATGCTAGAGGCGATGCAATCTGGACTTAGCTGGCTGACCATTTTAAAAAAACGAGAGGGTATCCGTGAGGCATTTGCTCAGTTTAACATCGACACGTTAACCCGCTACACGGATTGTCATGTTTCCCAGTTGTTGCAGAACAAAAACATCATCCGACATGAAGGAAAAATCCGTGCCGTCCTAAACAATGCACATGTAGTAAGAAACATACAGGAAGCGCACGAATCTCTGTTCAATTACATCTCCACTTTCATCAGCAGTAACATGAATACATCCTCCATGGACCAGGCAAAAAAGATGAGTCGTGCCCTCAAAAAACACGGGATGTCTTTCGTTGGACCAACTACATGCCACTCCTTCATGCAATCCTCTGGTCTGATTAATGGGCATCAGATCGATTGTTTTCTCTTTAACAAGTCCTCCCCGTAAGAAAAAGTTTGCCAGGATCACTGGCAAACTTTTTTCGCTTATCTTTCCGTATACAACGCCCCATTATCTGTTTGTTTCCCTAATACATTAAGGGTCGCTTCATATACCGCTCCTTGGTACTCGTTCCCAGCTTTCTCATCCAGTTTCACACCGAAATTCAAATCAATATATTGGTCTTCCTCCAACTTCCAAAACTCATTCTTCTCTCCATCTAAAGCACCATCACCTAAGACAAAGGAGCCTGCGTTGTTCACCTCGTCCTCATCAATCAAATTAACTTCAATTTCCACGTCTTCAGTTACGTGTGTGCGCTTCGTTGACTTGTTAAGCGCCCCAATCTCATTTGTGATCCCGTCAAACAATTTTTCTAGCTCGTACTGGGCATCTTTAAACACATCCGTATCAGGTGTTTTCTTATACTTGATTGCAATATAACCAACCTTATAAGGGTCAATTGAGGCATTCACGTTTATTTCGTGCTCATACGTAGCTTGCAGATGTGCATCTAGCGTCCCTGTGTTCTCTATTTTCAACCAGTCACCGAAAATTAATTGCGACGGCGCAAACGATGAAGCTTGGACGATGTCACCAGAAATGTCATTGCCATTGTTCAATTCTAACGTACCGTTTTTAAGCTCTCCATTTGCTGATGTTTGAGAAGTAAACCAAGAAAATGAACCATTTGTTCCTACAACGAGTGCCAAAGCTCCTGCAAACGCTGTTCCAATCATCGCTACCTTTAACTTTTTCGTTTTCATTATCATCATTCCCCCTAAATATTTATCATGTCGATAAAAAACGTATAGAAGGAGTTTTTCTCACTCCCTCTATTCAGTTTTTCGCCTTACGAAGCTACTTCGTCTTGGAATACATGACCAATTGGAAACGGTTCAACCACTTCCGAAGTAATATAGGTACCAAATGGCACACGATACACTTCATTTTCATCCGCTTGGTTTGTATATGTGATATAACCGCCATATAAACCTGTTGTCGTTGTTTTTGGTGCGATCAAAAATGCATTATTTGTAACCATTTGACCTGCCGGTACAGTGACCTTTTTGTTTGTTTGTAATACAACCCCACTCGCAGCCGCCGGCAACGTTCCGTTCACTGCATGAAATTTCACATCAACAGTGAATGTTTTCTCCTCAGAAGAACGATTAGTTAAACGTAAGCTATGACGTTCACGAATGTTTCCTTTATTTGTGCTAAGCATCCCATAACTAATTGCCCCCGTATGGTCAGAAACAAATTCAAGCACACCATCAACCACATGCAATCCATTCATTGTTGTTTGAACCGTCATGTCTGTTGCAACGGCAGCCTTTGGATTAATTAAACCCGCACCAATCTCAAAGACATTGTACTCTTCAGACAACGGTACCGCCGTATTCATTAAACGTGTCTTAATTTCTGCTGGTGTTAAATCTCCATCCGCTTGCAACATTAAAGCTGCAACGCCTGCAACATGCGGTGAAGCCATTGACGTCCCAGACGCACGCTGATAAGCAAACTCATAGCGATCGATATACTCCGGTCCCGCCATATACGATGGCACAGTTGACAAAATGTTTACCCCTGGTGCAACCACTTCAGGTTTAATTGCCGCTGTCATTTTAACTGGACCGCGAGAACTTGTGTCGGCTAGTACATCACCTGCCACTACGAGCTCGCTCATCTCACCAAACGTCATTGTTGAACCCTCGGCTAGTAATGCAGCAATTTCACTGCCTTGCTCATATGTCAAAGAAAAGCTCGGGATATAGCGAGGGCTTTCACCAAGATACGTTGGAATATGTCCATCTTCTGGGACATGATTATAAATGATGACAGCTACTGCACCATTTGCTTTTGCATTCTCAATCTTCTCAACAAATGTAATTTCTCCTCGTGAGATAAATGCAATTTTTCCGTCCACATCTATATCTTTAAAGTCTGCTTCATATCCCAGCCCTGCTCCTACTACTTCAAATGTCTCTTTTGCCAATGTTGTGTAGTCTGTATCAAACGAAGTAGCCAATACCCGTAAATCTCCAGTCAGTGTTTCTTCTCCGACATCATACGAACTTACGAACTCCGGCAAGGTAGTTGGTACACTGCTTGATCCGACAGAAATTGCCAAAGCCGATGTCGCCGGTGATCCAACTGACTCCAAACCATCCAGACCAGCATTACCCGCAGATGTCACGACTGTCACTCCGGCTAATGCCGCATTATTTGAAGCAATACTCGTCGGATAAGTCGGGTTATTTTCACTAGCGCCAAGAGATAAATTAATGACATCCATTCCATCTTCCACTGACTGTTCAATTGACGCAATGACGTCAGATGTAAAACCTGATCCATACGGGCCTAAAACACGATACGCATACAAATCCACATCAGGCGCCACGCCTAAAACAGCGTATTCTGAATCATTCTCAGCTTGTCCCGCAATTGTACCAGCAACATGTGTACCGTGATTTGTATAATATGATCGACCATCTAGGTTTTTTTCTGGTTGTCCAGATTCAAGCCAATCCTCATACGTTGCTTCCATTGGATCATCATCGTTATCAACAAAATCATAGCCACCTTGATAAGCAGCCTTTAAATCTGGATGGTTGTAGTCAATACCTGTATCAATGACCGCCACTTTAATCCCTTTACCAGTTAGACCGTCTACATGCATATCTGTAACGCCGAGGTGTGGCACACTCTCAGCCATCAATGCTTCAACTGGCTCATCTGCACCTTTCTCCTCAATTGGATGAACCAATTCAATCGTATCATTACTATAAACGGCTTTAACGCCTTCATAGTCTAATAGTTTTTCAACTTTATTCGCTGGTAACGTCAACGTAACACCATTAAAAACGGCATCATATGTACGTTCGACTTCATACTCAGTTGGCGAGGCCACATGATCAAGCACCTCTTCAAAAGCTGAATGTGATGCTTCTACATTGTCTTTTGCTTCTTTTTCTGTTAATTTCTCACCCAATGCTGCCGCTTCAGCTAAAGCCACTTTCTCTGGGACTTCCTCTAGCTCTACGATGACAGATACTGCTTCATCACTTTTTAAATCAACCTTTCCATCGACATGAAGCATTTTCTTTTCATCGCTTTCGGCCAATGCTGTTTGCATGGACGTCGGCACAGCACTTGCTACCATTCCGAGTGACACCGTCGCTGCAAATGCAATTTTAGCGTATCTTGATGTTGTTTTTCTCATCGAAACATCCTCTCTTTGGTGTATGAATCCAGCATTCTAAATTGAATTATAGCAAAACTATCGACAAAATTGTCATGATGCGTTTTTTGTTTATAAAGTTATGAACGAGTGCTACGCCCCCTAAAAAATTTACCCTTATCCATTTTGTCCCTGCACAAAGGTCATTTGCATGAACAATGGTCACTATTTTCAATCATTATTAACATCATTTGATCAGAAAAATGAATCTTTATACCCATAGACAGAAAGGTTCTTTCAGACTATATATTTTACATATAATGGACTTAAGATGATCTAAAAGTCTTGTTTTTCATTCCATTCTATCGCAACTTATGTAAATAAACGATAAATAATGTAAGACCGGCAAGAACAATGCCGGTCTTGAAGTCATTTACGAAGCCAAAGAATCTTTTATTTCAATTCCGATAGGAAACGGCGCCACCATTTCAGCAGTAATACATGCCCCGAATGGGATACGATATACCTCATTTTTGTCTTTTTCATTTGTGTACGTCATATAACCCCCATACACACCACTCTTAGCTGTCTTTGGTGAAATCAGAAACACATTATTTGTCACTGCTTTCCCTGCTGGAATGGTGACTTTTTTGTTTGTTTGCAACACAACCCCGCTCTCAGCGGCTGGCAATGTCCCATTTATATCTTGGAATTGTACGTCAACTAAAAACGTCTTCGCCTCAGAAGAACGATTTTGCAACCGCACACTATTTCGTTCACGTATATTCCCGTCATGTGTACTGAGAAGGCCATAACTTAGTGCCCCTGTCTGGTCTGGTACATTTGTCAAGATATGATCTTGTACATGCACGCCTTCAACTGTCGTTTGAATGGTTACATCGGCTGTCACTGCTGATCGTGGATCAATTAAACCCGCACCCACTTCGAAAACATTGTATTCTTTTGCTAATGGGCGTGCTGTGTTCATGACACGTGTCTTCACTTCTCCAGGTGTTAGGTCGTGATCAGCTTGTAACATGAGTGCCGCAACACCAGCGACGTATGGCGCTGCCATTGAAGTCCCTGAATAATGGTCATAAGCCTCATCATAATTTCCAATATGCTCCGGTCCAAGCATAAAATCAGGAACTGTAGAGAAGATTTCCTCCCCAGGTGCCACAATTTCAGGTTTGATTGCACCTGTCTGGTTAACCGGACCACGAGAGCTAAACGATGCAATGAGGTCACCCGTTGCAATCCATTCACTTGCCCCCAGCTTCACTGAAACTTCCTTCTCTGCTAACGCTGCAATGTCACTGCCTTGTTCATCTGAAAGATAGAATGTTGGGATATCAAGTCCAGTACCATAAAAGTTCCAGAAAGATGAAGAATCGAGTTCTAAACCTACAAAATCGTTATAAATGAACACTGCAGCGGCACCTTCCTCACCTGCACGTAACAGTCTTCCTTCCTCATCTCTAAAAAGCTCTTTTGCTGAGATCACTACTGCCTTTCCCTCTAGGTCAATATGATCAAGGTCCGATTCTGCTATATTAACCAACTCAAACTCTTGTCCACTTAGCGATTCTCCGTCAACATCTTCATCAAAAGTAGGATCCAAACGTACTTGTCCTGTCAACATCTCGTTTTCGGATGTATACGTGCTCTCAAATTGCAGGATATCTAGTGGCATTGAACTTGCCCCCACCGCGATTGGCAGTGAAGCTGTTGCTGGTTCTCCCACTGTGTATAAACTATGATCTTCATCATATAGCGCATATAACGCGTCATTGCCGGCGGCAACCACCACTGTCACACCAGAAAGTACCGCGTTGTTCACTGCAATGCTTTCTGGTGTCAGTGGCGTATTTTCTGGTGATCCGAGTGATAAGTTAATGACATCCATCTCGTCCAACACTGATTGTTCAATCGCAGCGATGATATCCGCTGTTTCTCCCCAGCCTCCTGGACCGAGCACACGATAAGCATACAAATCAACATCCGGTGCCACACCTAGCACTGCATGATCAACATTGTTTTCTGCTTGACCAGCAATAATTCCAGCAACGTGTGTACCATGAGCTGTGTAATATTCTTCAAAAAACTCGTCAGGATCATCAGAATCACGCACCTCAAGCCAATCGTCATACGTTGTCTCCATTGGATCATCGTCATCATCGACAAAGTCATAGCCGCCTTTATACGCAGACTTCAAGTCAGGATGATTGTAATCAATACCTGTATCAATCACACCGACTTTAATCCCTTTACCGGTGAAACCTTCTGTATGCATCTCTGCCACACCTAAACGAGGTGTACTACCCGTCGTTTCTTTGGTCACCGTTTCCGTTGATGTCTTTTGATTGAGAGGTCGAACAAGTTCAACCTTATCATTTTTATAAATCGCTTTAATTCCTTCATAGTCTAATAGTTTTTCAACCTTATTCGCTGGCAACGTCAGCGCTGCACCATTAAATATCTTGCTGTATGTTCGTTCAACCTCATACTCAGATTTAGTCTCTACGACCTCATCTAGTGCATCAATAAATGCCTCTTGTGATACTTCAATGTGGTTTTTTGCTTCCTTTTCTGTCAGTTTTTCACCTTCTGCTTCTGCCTCGACTAAAGCCACTTGTTCAGGCACCTCTTTAAGTTCAACAATGACTGATACATCTTCTTCGCTATTTAAATCAATTTTGTCATCAATATACAGGGTCTCTTCTTTGCTTTTAGTTTCGGCCGACACAATTAGTGCTGGAGAAGTCGCAGTAATCATACTGACCGATAGTGTCGCTGCGCATGCAATCTTTACATATCTTAATCTTGTTTTCTTCATAAATTCGTGGCCTCTTTCTTGTTTAATTTTGTGCTATCAATCAAATTATAACAACAACGATCATAGAATCGTCTATCTGAACCTCTTCTATTTCCCGCTCCAAAAGATCACTTACTTCAACGTTTCATTTTCACCGCGGTAATTTCTCCCTGTACAAAAACATTTCCATTCAGTTATCTCATCCTTTTTTACCATATTTCACATTTACACACTAAAAATGAGCTTATATGACTATAAATAGATGTTTCCATCACACTATGAAACTTACATATATTAGACAAATGTAGGCCATACTACCTATTCACTAATCGGACATATAAAAAACAGACCAGCAATAGGTTGCTGGTCCATGAAAACATGCTATTTTTCTGTATACAATGCTCCCTCATCTGTTTGTTTCCCTAAAACATCTAGCACTGCCTCATACGTAGCACCTTGATATTCATTACCCGCTTCTGCGTCTAATTTCACGCCAATATTTATATCAATGTACTGCCCTTGCTTAAGTTGCCAAAACTTATTTTTATCTCCATCTAAGGCGCCATCACCAAAAATAAATGAAGTTGCATTATCCGTATACGCATCCTCATCCACAATGCCCGTCAAAATTTCAACGCCGTTTAGTTTTTTCTCCTGCGTCATCGAGACAGAAGCAGACTGGCGCTCATTGGTAACACCATCAAACAATTTCTGCAAATCATACTGCGCGCCTTCGTATACGTCCTTGTCTGGCGCCACTGTATATTTAATTGCAATGTAACCCACTTTATATGCATCAATTGGTGCCGCTACGTCGATGCTATGGGAGTATGTGGTACGTAAATGTGCATCAAGCGTTCCTGTATTTCCGACCTCCAACCAGTCGCCGAAAATGAGCTGTGACGGTGCAAAGTTTGTTGCCTGAACAATGTTTCCTGAAATGTTATTGCCGTCATTTAATTCCAACGTACCGTTTGTGAGCTGGCCAGAAGCTGATGTTTCTGATGTAAACCATGAAAAAGATCCATTATTTCCTACCATCAAAACAATCGCTCCCGCAAACGCCGTACCAATCATTGCTATTTTTAATTTCTTCATGTCCGAATTCCCCCTTGGAGTGATAAATTTCATCTACATAGCAGGGCTACATGAGCCCCACTATCATTGCATGATTATTCTTTAAAAGAGCGACCAACAGGATATGGTTCTACTGCTTCCGGTGTTACATATGCACCAAATGGTACACGGTACACCTCATCATCATCGTCTTGATTCGTGTACGTAATGTAACCACCATATAACCCTTGCTTTGCTGTCTTTGGACCGAGGAAGAACACATTGTTTGTCACCGTTTTACCTGCTGGCACGGAAACAACCGTATTTGTTTGTGCCACAATCCCATTTGCAGAAGCTTCTTGTGTGCCGTTGACAGTATGAAAATCAACATCCACGTTAAAGGTCTTCGCTGTTTCACCGCTATTCGTAAAGCGTAAGCTCTCCCGTTCACGAATATTCCCATCATTTGTGCTCACAAATCCATAACTGATAGCACCCGTTAAGTCGTCGACAAGCTGTAAACGATCGTTTTCCAGATGCAAGCCATCAATCGTTGTTTGAATCATCATATCTGTAGCTACCGCGTCTTTTGGTTGGATGAGACCTGCACCAACTTCAAACACATTGTATTCTTGAGAAAGGGGAACAGCTGTATTCATTAACCGTGTTTTCACATCAGCCGGTGTCCAATCAGGATTTGCTTGTAGCATAAGTGCAACCACACCCGTTACGTGCGGCGCCGACATCGATGTTCCAGACATCCGAGCGTACGCAATATCATAATTCCCGACGTGCTCAGAGCCTGCTGTGTACGATGGTACTGTCGATAAAATTGAGACGCCTGGTGCGACAATCTCTGGTTTAATTGCGGCCGTGACGTTAATTGGTCCACGAGAGCTAAAGTCTGCCAACCGGTCGCCGCCAGCAACCATTTCTGACATGTCACCAAACGTTACTTGACTTCCTTCCTCTAATTTCTCTGCAATCGCACTTCCTTGCTCATACGTTAGTGAAAAGCTCGGAATATAGCTATGGCTTTCACCAAGATAAAATGGAATGTGCCCTTGACCCGGCTCATGATTATAAATGATTGTTGCTATCGCACCATTTGCCTTCGCATTAGCAATCTTCTCGTTAAAAGTAATTTCACCACGAGAAATGACTGCAATCTTTCCTTCTACATCGATCGTTTCAAAGTCTGATGCGTATCCAAGACCTGCGCCAACCAGTTCATATGATTCATGCGCAAATGCCGCTAAATCAGCGCCAAAAGAGGTCGCTAAAACACGTAAGTCTCCTGTCAATGTTGCTTCTCCTAAAACATACGAACTTGAAAACTCTGTTATTGTTGCTGGTAGATCACTTGCACCCACACCAATTGGCAATGCCGCTGTCCCTGGAGAACCGACTGTGCCTAGTCCACTCCCAGCATTCCCTGCTGAATTGACAACGGTTACACCGGCTAGCGACGCATTATTCGTTGCGATACTTGTTGGATAAATTGGGTCATTAACGCTCGCACCAAGAGAAAGATTGATGACATCCATACCGTCACGTACTGATTGATCAATTGCCGCAATGACATTTGATGTTAACCCACTACCATATGGACCAAGTACACGATACGCATAAAGATCTGCATCTGGTGCAACACCAAGCACAGCCATGTCTACATCATTGTCTGCTTGTCCACCAATTGTTCCGGCTACATGTGTCCCGTGATTCGTATAATACGGTCGACCTGAAGCGCTAAATTCTGGTAGACCCGACTCGAGCCAATCATCATAAGTCGCTTCCATTGGATCATCATCACCATCAACAAAATCATAGCCACCTTTATAAGCATTCGTAAGATCTGGGTGGTGATAATCAATGCCTGTATCTAAAACACCTACTTTTATTCCCGCACCCGTCACACCATCGACATGCATGTCTGTAATTCCTAAATGCGGTAAACTATTCGCCATCAATGGCTCCACAACATCGTCTAGGCTTGTCTCTTCAACGGGAGCAATTAACTCAACTGTATCATTGCTATAAATGGCCTTTACTCCTTCGACTTCTAACAAATCCTCAACTTGATTGGCCGGTAAACTTAACGCCGCGCCGTTGAATACGGTTTCATATGTTTTCTCAATAACATATTCTGATTCTTCACTAGAAACTTCTTCTAGCGCCTCTTCAAACGCGACATGTGACACTTCGACCTTCTCTTTTGCCTCTTTCTCTGACAATTTCTTTCCGAGCTTTTCAGCTGTAGCAACAGCTACTTTTTCAGGCATTTCCGTTAATTCCACAATGACTGATACTGTCTCTTCACTCTCTAAATCAATATCATCCTGAATGTACAAATGCTTCTTTTCTCCATTTTCTGCCAAAGACGGTTGCGACGGAAATGTAAACGAACTTGCGACCATACCTAGTGCCAATGTCGCTGCACAAGCTACCTTCGCATATCTTGATGTTGCTTTTTTCATGAAAGCATCCTCTCCCCGTGTGTAAGTGTGTGATTCTAATCGAATTATAGCAAAAATATAAACATACAGGATGCCCTTTTCTCACACTTCTATCTTCACATATGATTTGTCTATTGTGAAGATAGAACACTTTTAATACGTAAATCCCCCCTTGTAACTAGGATTTATGAACCTTTTGTTCTTTCTTCAAACCGTTCCTTTTTAAACATCTGTCTGAAAATGATCCTTTTTACTCATACGAAATATAGTTCTATTTATATATTATAATCCCATAAATCAGGAAACTCCATGGACCATTTGACTTATGCGATGACCTCATCATCATTAATTTCACACAAAAAAGCACATGAACAATCAAAGCATCCACCTCTCTTTAAAAATGCTTTAGAGAGCATGGATGCATTAAAGTGGACATTCCTTTTGAATGCAACTTTCTAAGACTTCTCGTTAGAACGTTTTCTGATGATTTCATAGAGCGTGAGCAATAAATAAATTGCAAGTGGCAAAGCAATCAGTAGTACATAACCGATCGGTTGTCGAATAGACTGCGCAAGTGAACCTAATTTAGGAATCGTGAACACGTGGACACCAACAATCTGTTCCTTCACAACAGGATCTTCGTCTGTGACATTATTATTGTCTCCTTTTGTTACATAATAAGTGACACCTTCTTCAACATATTGATCCGTGACGCGATGGGTAACAAATCGGCGTTCTGGCATCATAAAAGTAATGATATCATCCACAGTGACTTCAATGTCCTCTACTGGCTTCATCACCACCACATCTCCACTACTAAAAGATGGCTGCATGCTATTTGACAATATGGTATAAGAAGACCATCCAAACAAAGTGGGCCCTCTCCCATATTCGTCTTTTCCTTGGAGAACAAATAAAATGACTACAAAAAATAAAAATGAAAAGATCCCTATACCTAACAATTTTATTACGGATATAATGTGTTGCTTCATCACGACACCTGCCTTGTTTACAACAGCGATACTGCATCACTCCGTTACACGTTAGTTCTAAACCATCCTTTTATAACCACCTTCATAATAAACAAGCGGCGATTCATTCGTCACAACCACATTTCTTACTTTCCCAATAAAAATTGAGTGATCACCTTGAACACTGACATCGTGCACATCACAAGCAATGGTCGCAATTGCTCCTTCTACAACAGGCAACCCGTTTAGAAACGAAAAAGAAACATTTTCTGACTCTTTTTGTCCTGCAAAATGCATAGACAAGTCAGCACGATCTTCTGACAAAATATTAACAGAAAACGTCCCCGTTTCTTCTACCATCGGTTTAAACTTTGCATGATTTGCAATGGAAACCGCAATCAGCTTTGGGGTAAGAGAAACTGACATAAATGCATTTGCTGTCATCCCATGGTAATTGCCTTCCACTTCGGTTAATAGCACAGTTACGCCTGTTGCAAATTTACTCATTGCCGTTTTAAATAATCGATCATCCATTGTCATTCCCCTCCCTAGATAAAAACATCATAATCATAAATAAAAGTTGAAATTGACTCAGCCGCTTCTGTCTTACAAAACAATATGCTAAAATAACATACATAAAAAAATGAACCGTTATTCTCTTTACACATTATATATATTAATCTGACCATAAGAAAGTAGGTAATCATCTTGATCACATTAAAATCAAACCGTGAAATCGCACTGATGCAAAAAGCGGGAGCATTACTGGCGTCTTGCCACAAAGCACTCTCGTCCTTCATCAAGCCGGGTATCACAACAGCTGAAATTGATTTATTTGTTGAGCAGTTTTTAAAAAAACATCACGCCACAGCCGAACAAAAAGGGTATAAAGGCTATCAATACGCAACATGCGCCTCGATCAATGACGAAATTTGTCACGGGTTCCCGCGTCGTACACCACTGAAAAACGGCGACATTGTCACGATTGATTCTGTATTTAATTTGAATGGTGCCTTGGCCGATTCCGCTTGGACATATGCTGTTGGCAACGTTTCCAAAGAAGCACGTGATTTGATGAAGGTCACTCATGAGTCTCTATACAAAGGCATCTCACAAGCTCAAATCGGTCATCGTATTGGCGACATTGGGCATGCAATTCAAACTCATGCTGAGACAGCCGGCTATGCCGTGGTCCGCGGTTTTACAGGGCATGGCGTGGGCCCCACACTCCATGAGCCCCCACAAATATTACATTTTGGGGAACGAAACAAAGGACTACGCTTGCGTGAAGGCATGGTGATCACCATTGAACCAATGATTAATATTGGTCGCTATGAAAGCAAACTTGATCATAACGGTTGGACCGCACGCACAATTAATGGCTCACTCTCTGCTCAGTACGAACATACGATAGCCATCACAAAAAATGGACCGCTCATCTTAACAGACCAAGGGGAAGCGCGCCCTACATATTAGTAGGACGACTTCCATCTCTACGTAACGACGTCATAGATGCATGCTCATACCGCCAGCAATTTTTCTACAGCAGCTAGCTCTACACAAACACAAATAATTTTCATCGCTTGCTCTAGCTCACTCATGCTCGGATATGTTGGTGCAATACGAATATTTCTGTCTCGCGGGTCAACGCCATATGGAAATGTCGCACCAGCAGTCGTTAACGTCACGCCAGCTTGCTTAGCAAGCGCCACAACCCGTTTTGCACAACCATCAAGCACATTTAAGCTAACAAAATAGCCACCTTTTGGTTTCGTCCACGTGGCAATGCCTTTCCCAGATAATGACGCTGTGAATGCGCGATCCACTTCCGCAAATTTCGGCTTTAAAATTTCAGCATGCTTTTTCATCAATGCGGGAATCCCACCGACTTTCTCAAAAAAGCGGACATGCCGCAATTGATTTATTTTATCGGCACCTATTGTTTGCACCGAAAAAAACCTTTTTTTTGCTGCCGTAATATTCGCTTCACTTGAGATAAATGCTGAAATACCTGCGCCAGGAAATGTCATTTTTGATGTAGAAGCAAACATGTAAACACGGTTTTCATTTTCTGTACCCGCAACATCCTCAAAAATGTTGCGTAACTCATCAGGTGTGTTCGTCAAATGGTGAACAGCATACGCATTGTCCCAGAAAAGACGAAAATCTCGTGCCTTTGTTTGCATCCTTGCTAATCGACGAACCACCTCGTCACTATAAGTAATACCAGTTGGGTTACTGTACTTCGGGACACACCACATCCCTTTGATCGCATCATCTTCACGTACAAGTCGCTCTATTTCATCTATGTCCGGCCCTTCTTCTGTCATTGCAATGGGAATCATTTCTATGCCGAACAATGCACAAATCTCGAAGTGACGGTCATAGCTTGGGACAGGACATAGAAATTTCACTTTAGGAAGCTTGGACCACGGCAAGCATCCATCTTCTACACCATGTGTCATCGCCCGCGCAACACGATCGTGCATTAATGTTAAGCTTGAATTGCCACCAACAAACACTTGCGAACTGCGTACCCCAAACATTTTGGCAAATAATCCTTTTGCTTCAGGAATACCATCTAGCCCACCATAATTTCGTGGATCGATGCCGTTTTCTACTTGCAGACAATCTTTCGGAGTGAGTACATTTAATAAATCCATCGATAAATCAAGTTGTGCAGGACTCGGCTTTCCGCGTGCCATGTTTAAGGAGATATTTTGGGCACAAAAATGATCAAATTGCCCTTTTAACATATGATAATGTTCCTGTAATCCAGTCTTATTCATTGTATGTAACGTGTCCATATGTGGCTCCTCCCTTGCATCACCACGAGCTTCTACGTGCGTATTGGCACGCAGAAGCTGTGGTCTGTCAATCTTATTTTAATGCTTGTCTACTTTACTCATATCAAGGTTGTAATCACCTTCACCAGCTGGCACTGGTTTCTTCGCGCCACCAAAAATCGTCTCTCGGCTAATCTCCAACTTTTCTGCAGCCCGATCAAAATACGGATCAGCCAACTGCGTATCTTCATTCAACACAAACTCAAGCGCATTAATTTGTGTGCGTAACCGTTGCATCGTTCGGTCTAAATAAATATACACTTGTTGCTCGTGCTGTGACATTTGTTTGAAACTTGCCTCATCCACCTTCATCTCTTTCACTTTATTAATGCACTTACCCAGCTCTTCTCGCAACACATTCCGTTGCTGCTTCACAATTGTTACGTCTCTCATTGATCATTCACCCTTTCATGCATGTTACACAAAATCGAGGAGAACCATGGACTGATCCTACGTGTACTCCTCCATTATAGCGGTTTTATTCAAAAATCTCAGCTTAAAGCCCTTAAATTCTTAAAAAAGTTGCCACCCCGTGTTCAAAACCGCTTGATAAAAGGGTTTGAATAGCATACCAAATTTCTCCTGTTTACTTTTATTTAAATAGGGAAAACAAAAGGTACATCGTTTTTTATCACGTAAACACTGATAAAAGAAAAGGAGGAAATCATGGGTATTCTTTGGAGCATTCTAATTGGTGGTTTAATTGGTTGGGCTGCTGGTGCCATCACAAAACGAGATATTCCATATGGCATTCTGGGCAACATTATTGCTGGGATTGTCGGCGCAAATTTAGGCATGTGGATCTTTGGCGCGTGGGGACCTCGTCTCGGCGGCTTTGCTTTAATTCCCGCGCTTGTTGGGGCGATTATTTTAGTACTTGTAACCAGTGCCGTATTACGGGCAATAAAAAAATAAACATAGGTGTGTAACAGAGAAGGATCTGCTCGTTACACACTATGTTTTCCTGTGACATTTTTACATCACGATATTTCCTAGCAAAACGGTCGCCACTGTAAAGTAAACGAGTAAGCCAATAATATCATTTAAGGTGGTAATAAATGGCCCTGATGCCACTGCCGGATCAATTTTGAATTTATCAATGATCAACGGAATAATGGTACCAATGACAGCTGCAATGCTTAACGCTACAAATAGTGAGATACCAACAATAAAGGCAAGCGTCCAATTCCCTTGATAAAACACGCTAATAATGACCATTAACACAACCATACATATTAAACCAAGCAACAAACCTGTCCCAAGTTCACGTCTAATTGGTTTCCATACACCGCTCCGTTCAAATGACCCTGTTGCAAGTCCACGCACAGCCACTGCTAGCGACTGCGTCCCTGTATTTCCCGCTGTCCCCATGATCAGTGGCATAAACGCTGCCAATAACACCACTTGTTCTAATGTCTCCTCAAACCGACCAATAATATTAGCTGTTAACAAACCGAAAAACATCAACAAAATTAACCACGGTGCTCGTTTCCTCGCCGCCGCAAATGCTGTTAATGATAAGTCAGTCGCCCCGCGTGATGCAGCAAAATCATCAAAGTCCTCCGTGGCTTCTTCCTCCAAAACATCAATGACATCATCAACCGTAATAATACCAACTAGCCGCTTATCCGGCGTTACAACTGGTACCGCTAAGAAATCGTATTCTTTGATTAAATGGGCGACGTCTTCTTGATCATCATTTTCAAATACAGATACAACTTTCGTACTCATCATTTCTTCTACTGTCCGAGATGGTGCTGCAACGATGAGGTCACGTAATGAGACAACGCCAACCAAATGTTGATTTGCATCCACAACGTATAAATAATAAATGGTTTCCGCTTCGGGCGCTGTTTGCCTTAATGCCTCAATCACTTCTTTCGCTGTAGAAGTAACGGCAAGACGAATAAATTCCTTTGTCATAATCGCACCGGCTGTTTTTGGTGCGTAAGCCATGAGCTCTTCTACACGCTTAGACTCTTCTAAATCCATCGCACTAAGCATGTCGTCTGCTTTATTCTTATCAATTTCAGCTAAAAAGTCAGCCACATCATCAGCAGACATATGGTTAAACATCGACACAGCATATTGGTAACTGAGCTCAGGGAAAAGCGTGAGTTGATCTTCTAACTCAAACCCTTGAAACAAATCGGCAAACTCTTGTGGGCTCAAAAATAATAGTACTTGTTTTTGTAACGCCTTTTCTAGCCGCAAAAATAATTCCATCTGATCGGTTGGATGCAAGGCTAAAAATGACTCTCTAAAAAGACGTAAATTACGCTCAGATAAATGTTTGATCACTTCTTTTTCATAATCATTCCGTTTCCACTTACTTTTCAACAACTCCAAATCGATCCCCTCCTTTTAAAAAGAGAGGCGCTTCATTCCTACAGGCTGATGTAGGATGAATTGCTCCTCAAACTGATCTCGTTTTCTACAGCCTATCCTCGGATTGGGTAAACTATCCATCCCACACCACCCCCTTTATCATTCATTTTAGGTACGCACAAAAAACACCTCGTTTAAATGGAGGTGTCAAAACAGTTCCATACTTATCGCAAAAGTACATTGCACAACTGCTTGTGCACTCTAGACTGTTCAACTCCAACGTATCTTTCTCATCTCAAACATCCTTCGTGCTCCACTTTACCGTGATCCACCCACGCTGTCAATCATTTTTCTACTGATTTATTGACATGGTTCCTGTAGCAATGTAAAATTCATATGGAAAACATGTACTGGAGGTGGACGACATCGAGCTTAAAAAGTAATCATACGAACTGTTTCTTTCATAACCCGACAAATACGCACAGTTTTAGCGTGAAAAGACGGGATTCGTATGCACTTTTTTAGGGCGATGTTGACCACAAACAATAGAAACAAGCTTATACCGTACATAGCGGCTAAGCGTTTATTTGTGTATCCATATTACCCATCATTTTTACGTGCGCGTTTCCTCACACTTTTCGCGACATTCATGGGAGGTATGGATATGTTTATTTTTCAAGCAACTTGTTTAAAAAAAGAATGGTGTGGACACACGCTTTTTGAAAATATCAACATCGAATTAAAGAACGGAGAGCACATCGCCGTATACGGACAAAATGGCGTTGGCAAAACGACGCTACTACGCGGATTATGCGGAGACACCACGTTCGATCATGGGTCGGTGACCCACATGGTTCCCGTCTCGCAATGGGCTTTCTTGCACCAAGAAGTCCATGCAACAGCAAAGTTGCAAGACTATGTTGCAACCGGAGACCATGAGCGCGCACTCATAAAACAACAATTAGAGACATTGACACAAAAGCTGGCAGACCCCGATTCATTCAAACGTTACGAAGTATTATATGAACGTTTTTTGCAAATGGATGGTTACAACCTCGATACGGATGTAGAAAAATGTTTGCACACCGTCGGACTACCACCAGACACTTGGCACACATCTGTCTCTCAGTTAAGCGGCGGACAAAAAACGCGCGCGCAAATTGCTCGTATTTTATTGCAACAACCTCATTGTATAGTGATGGACGAACCGACCAATCATTTAGACGAAGAAACGATTACGTGGCTTGCCAAATGGCTCAAACAATATGAAGGTGCTGTCATGTACGTATCACACGACCGCTACTTCCTTGATGAAACGTCCGATGCGATCTATGAATTAACCGAAACAAGTTGCACCCGTTACGAAGGCGGTTATACAGCTTACAGACACCAAAAAGACATCGAACAGAAAACACAAGCAGCTGAAGCAAAAAAACAAGAACAAGAACGCCAAGCGTTACTGGCAGCCATTCGTAATTACCAACAATGGTTTCAAGCCGCTCATAAACAAGCTGGACAAAATGATTTTGCCCGCGCCAAGGCAAAGAAAAATGTCTCCCGTCTACACGCCAAAGAATCGGCGCTGAAACGTCTTGATGAGTCGCGCATTCGTAAACCACAACAAAGTGACCGTCTCCATATGCATTTACAAGCAACTTCTTTTGCCGGTCGCACATTGCTACAAGCGACAGATGTCTCTTTTGCCTACGGGCACAAAAACCTTTTTACAAATGTCACCTTTTCTGTCAACCGCGGCGACAAAATTGCCGTCACCGGTCCGAATGGCGCTGGCAAAACGACGTTGCTCAAATGTATGATTGGCACACTTACACCTGTTACTGGGAAAGTCTCGATGAGTCCACAAACGAAAATTGGCTATTTCTCACAAGAACTTGATGACTTGTCTGCCAAGCAAACAATCCTCGACTCTTTTTTAACGATTCCAGGCACTGTTGAAGCGGATGTTCGCACATTACTTGGTTGTTTTCTCTTCTCTAGAGATGATGTGTATAAGCAAGTGCGCGCGCTTAGTATGGGTGAGAAATGTCGGGTTGCGTTTTTGAAGCTTTATTTACGCGGGGCAAACTTACTTGTGCTGGACGAACCGACCAATTTTCTCGACATTGATACGCGCGAAATTATTGAGGATTTGTTGCAGGGATACGACGGCGCTCTCGTTGTTGTCTCACACGACCGGTACTTTTTAGAGAAAATCGCCACCCGCGTTCTGCATGTAGAAAAAGGGCGCGTTGATATGTATGATAGTAACTACAGCGCTTACCGAGAAAAACGCGCCCATCCTCGGCTCGACACAGCCGCACAGCTACGTGCTAATGAGCGCGAGCAACTGCAATTTCAGCTCACAACACTCATTAGTGCAACGACAGAAATGCTGTCAGCTGAACAAGAGACGGAGATTAAGGAGTTGAAGGCGCGGTTGAGGGCGTTAGAGACATGAAATAAGCCCGGTGAATCATGATGCGATTCGCCGGGCATTTGTATTTCCCGCATCTTAGAATTAAGCTATACTAGTCAGAGAAGAACAATGAAGAAGGGGGACACAACCATGACTTTTCCTAACGTACTGACTGATCCGCTCGCAAATACAGACTTAACGACGTACTTCCCTGGCTTTAGCGCAGTCGCTTATGCCCTCTATGATGAAGAGAAAGTCCTTTTGTACAATCATCCAAAATTTGAGCGACAACCGACCCTCTGCAAAAAAACAGCTCAGTTTTGTGCAGACACGCTTATCGTATATAAAGATTACCCAACTGCCATCATTGATGTTACACGGTATAATGACGGCGCATCACAATATGCCATCCTGATACACGAACTTTTTCACGGCTATCAATATATGAAAGGAGAAGCACGCTTCCCAGATGAATGCCAAGGCGTATTATATCCACTCTCAAAAGAAAACATTGAGCTACGAAATCAAGAGCGCCATCATCTCCATCAAGCATACATGGCGGCATCTCCAGCAAAGAAAAATGAGCATTTACAACATTTCATCGCTTGCCGTGAACAACGCACCACGCTCATGAATGATTTTGTTCATTACGAATTACAAGTTGAAACAATCGAGGGACCTGCACTGTATACAGAACTTCATGCGTACGCGATGAAACGAGATTGTACACCTAAAACAGCGATTATACCGTATGCTGAAAAATTACTAGATAAAAAAAGAACACTACTAAAACTACGTGAAAGCTGCTACTACAGCGGACTCCTTCTTTGTCTATTATTAGACATACAAAAACCGAATTGGCGAAAATCATTCTTTGAGAATGAACTGTCGTTGTATGAACAATTGAAAAGCAATGTAAGCGCTAATATCACGTATCCAGACACTATTCACATCGGTCCAGAAACGAAGGCACTTGCCTCTACCTTTCAAAAAGAGATGGCAAACACTTTTGCCCATGTAATGAACAAATCAGGATTTACCCTTACAATAGAAGGAGACATAACCCTCACTCAGTTCGATCCAATGAACATATTAAAATACGATGGAAAAACATTGCACCAGTCATTTGTAGAACTGAACATCAACGGGCAAACTTACATGATCAAACAACCGATTATTCTTTACACAGGCGAAGGACTCAAGTACGCTCCGCAAGCACAGCTCGTCCTCTCCCAAGTCCCACAAAAACAGCAACATGGTTGGATCGTGGATGGCATTGGAACAATCCAAGGTGGTGATTTGATAATGGAAAGTAAAGAGAGTGGGAGATTGAGGGTAAACGCCGACATACAAAAGAGAAATCCCATGATCAAGCCACTCAAAAAAGAAACTGACATCAAACTTGCTTATGATTTATTACACACATTACGACCAGACCTTTCACACGAAGCATTCACCCACTTATTTGAAGACATGCAACAGAGTGGTTATGCGATATTTGGCTACATGGAAGGGCAAGAACTAACAGCGATCGCAGGCGTCGCGATTCAGACGAATTTTTACAACAAAAAGCACTTGTACATCTATGATCTCGTGACAAAAGAAACAGCACGCTCAAAAGGATACGGTGCAAAATTGATCACTTACCTCTCTGATTACGCGCGAGAACAAGGGTGTCAGTACATCGCATTAGAATCGGGACTGCAAAGACTCGATGCCCACCGGTTTTACGAAAGAATAGGCTTTGAAAAGTTTTGCTACTCGTTCCGGTTGGATTTGAGTTCTAAGTAAACCTAAGTAGACACACGAAGAAAGAAGGTAGCATGCTGTCACTGTCACATGCCTACCTTCTTTCTTCCCTAAGAGTTCTATCTTTTTACCGCAACCCACACATTAACCATTTTTCGAATGAGTAATCATATGCCCTACTTATCGGAATCACCCATTCTATCTAACCATACATCCATGAAAAAAAATGTGCCCCAAGAAAGTACATAAAGAATGATGATGTTGACGTCGATCGTGTCGACCAAACTTCTTCCTTCTCTAAAAATCAAAAGTAAACAGAGAAAACCAACTGCACCTGTCATCATATAGATAAACCCGCGTTGTACACGGGAAGATTGCAAGCGCACGCAAAGTATTTGTGGTATGGAACCGAAAATGACGAAGCAGAGAAATGCGACCGGAAAGTATGCGAAAAACAACATACCTATTTTTGTGAAATCATACAGAAACAATAAATAACTAGCAACAATGATAGCGGGTATCATTGCATTCAAAAACAGATGTTTTACTAGAGAAGACAATTTTTTGTATATAGAGTACAACAATATGGAACTTAGAAAGAAGATTAGAACCCCGGGAAGAATTGTGCGTATTAAAAACACGAACATCGTGTTAATGTCCCCCTCTACATTTGTATAGGTTGTCATATACTCAATTTTCACCTTGAAAACCTCTACTTACTTTTCCCTTGTCATTTTCTCAATAACCCAACCGAACAAAACAGCTGTCACCATCCAAACAAGTGCAATCAACAATGAACCTGCTAAGTTTGTTTCTAACTTCGGAGAAATCGCTTGATATATGTAAACATATAACCCCAAATATAGCAGTAGAGACGCCCCATATATACTCCCTAAAACAATTGAGCGTTCCCGAACGATTTTGGCTAGAAAAGAAAATGTGATGAGCAAAAATAAACCTAAGGCGAGTGTTCCCAGGAGCATAAAGTCCCAAAAAAACAAAATATCACGCCACATCATATTATTGCCTTGAAAGGAAATGAAAGAAGTCGTAGATCCAAGATAAATAATGATCCACGGTGCTGTAATGATTGCGATAAAACATAACGCGATAACAAGGATGTTCCGCGCAATATTTAACATCAGATAGAAAGATTGTTTTTTATTATTGATCATTTGTCAACTTCCCTTTCGACAATTTTACGGAGGGAGACATCTAAAAAGTCGCTATTTCTAGTAGCAATAAATCCCCCTCACAACAATTCAAGCCTGAAACAACGTCCCATCAAGTGCCGCAATATACCGCTCAGCTGACTTTTGTACAGCCGCGCGCGCATCCTCTTTTACTATCCGATGGAAGGCGTTGTAAATGCGGTTAAACGGCAACGCCCCGACCTTACTCGCAATGTCTCGCACTTTCTCTGCAGGCAATGGGATCAAATTTGGATAACTGTACATAAAGCTGACCCAATTTTGATCGGGGACGACTTGAATGACATCCCCCGTTAGCAACACACACCGCACGTTTCACAAATATAATGTTGCATAGGTATCCCCCCGAATATAATATTTAACGTTCACCTGAATAGATAACATGATTTTTCCCAAACACAAATGATTTCTTTTCCTCGCGCAAACCAATTTTCTCGGCGACACGACGCGACGGCATATTGTCCGGTACAATGATACTAATGATTCGGTTCAATCCTAACGTTTCAAACGCATAGTTTTTACAAGCGAACGCAGCTTCAGAACCAAAGCCTTGTGACCAGTGATTTTTATCAATATGATAACCCACTTCCACTTCGGTACAGCCATCGACTGTTTGCTTAACCAATCCACAATCACCGATCAATGTTTGACTCTCCCGTAAGCAAACTGCCCAGAGCCCAAAGCCATTTTCTTCATAGCTTTCCTGATTCCATCTCACCCAAGCTTCTGTCTTCTCATAGCTAAACGGGGATGGATAATGCGCCATCGTTTCACGATCAGAGAAAATCTCATGCAGCCGCGGAATATCATCTTCTGTAAACGGACGTAAGCATAGTCGTTTTGTTTCTATCATTCACAAACGCCTCCTTTGTAAACCTTTACACTAGGTTTCTATTCTATCCAACCATTCATTGATAAGCGCATGAAACACTTGTGGTTGCTCAATTTGTAAGTTATGGCCCGCTATATCGAGTACAGCAAATGTGCTGCGCGGGTACTTGTCCATGATGTTGAGCGCATCTTGGTAGCCAACAACCGAATCTTGCTTTCCTAAAAGGAATACACTCGGCTTCTCAAATGGTACATCGTCCACTTCAAATGAAAATTGATATTGCTCCTTCACTTTGTTCAAAAATAATTGGTCAGCAATATTGCATCCGGACATAATTTCATTTTTATACCGTAACCAATTGTACTCATCAAGCACCACTTGGTCACTTTTGAACTGTTCTAACTCTTCTTTTGATAAACGCTTTATAAAGGCTTCGTCTATCTTCATGATTTTATGTTTCTCTACCGTTCTATCTTCGTTTAAAGGAAGGATGACCGGACAAATAAAGGCTGCGCCGAGTATGCGCTCTTTTTGCTGATGAATAAGTCCCCTTGCAATGTAGCCACCGTAAGATTCACCAGCAACGATATAGGATTCACCAGGCAGAATCGCTTGGACAAAATCTGAAACAGCACCCAACATCTCATCAGACGAGCTGATTTCGTGATAATTTTTTGTCATGCCCATTCCTGGTAAATCAATATAAATACGGCGCCATCCGTCCCTTTCAGCAACTATCGGTTCCATACAACCACTCATTAAGCGATGGTCCGGTGTATAGCCGTGTAGCATCACAATCGGTTTCCCTTCCCCTATATCCTCATAATAAATATCAGCTTGTCGCACTTTGCAGTAGGGCATATTAATCCTTCTTTCTCTAAAAGTCTGTGTTCCGCAACATTGACGAAAGCGTATTCGCAGTTTAACATAACAGAGAAATCACTGTACAATGAAATGCTCAAACATTTATTCCACTACAACACGAAAAAAGCCACAGCCCCAAGCTGCAGCCTCTCTCCCATATTAATGCCCGCCATGTCCACCGCTCTCATCGTCTTTCTCATCCTCATCTTCTTCAAAAGCGGCTTTTTCTTCCTCAGACACGTCACCCACAAAAATTGATTCTTTCGGCATTACGTGCATATCTTTTGCTGTGACATGGGCTTGTACGATGTAAATGCCGTCCTCTTCAAATGTATGCGTAGCATGATATAAACCGTCTCCCTCAAGTTTCCCGTCATAGAAAACAGCGTCATCTTTTTTATCTTGTTTCCACACTTCAAATCGCACTTCATCTGCATCAGCAACTGTCTCACCTTTATAAGTCACTTCAGCTTTTAAATCTACTTCTTCATTCAGTGGCGCTTCGTCCTTCATCGGGATTTCTACTTCCACCATTTCAACCGCCTCTTCTTTTTGGGGTTCTTTCTCTTTTTCAGCCGCATCGTTGCCACACGCAACAAGCACCATTAATCCAGCAACACACATCGTTTTTCCAATCCATTTCATCTTCTTCTACCTCCATTATTTTAACATTGGTAACGTCACAATGGCCGTCGTTCCTTTGCCTTCTTCTGATTTTAACTGAAACTTCCCTTGATGCTTGGCAACAATTTGTGACACGATTGACAGTCCTAACCCTGTGCCGCCATCGCTTCGACTCCGTCCTTTGTGCACCCGGTAAAATCGTTCCGTCACTGCCTGCAAATCAACAATAGGGATGCCACTTCCTTGGTCTGCCAACACAAACTGGCAGGATGAACCTTCACGATACAATGTAAGTGTGATCGTTTGATTTACAGAAGAATACGTCAGCGCGTTATCGAGTAAGTTACCGATTACTTGCTGGAGTCGGTCGCTATCACCTTCCACAATTACCGTCTCATCCAAATCGAGTACAAGCGCCACTTCTTTTTGCTGTGCCCGCAACGCGAACGTTGCTGTCACTTCGCGGATCAATTCGGCAAAAACAAGCACCTGTTCACGCATCTTATACGTATCACCTTCGAGTTGCGCTAAATCAAGCAAATCATGAACCAACCGTTCCATTCGGGCTACTTCTTTTGTGACAATTGCCATCCCTTTTTCTGTCTCAACGACGCCTTCGGTTACAGCCTCGGCGTAGCCCTTCATGTAACTAAGCGGTGTCCTAAGCTCATGTGCAACATCTGCTAAAAAAGCACGCCGATTTTGCTCAGTCTCGCCTAACGCTTGTGCGAGACGATTGATTGCATGAGCCAACTCAGAAAATTCCACTGTAGACTGCTTTGTTGGCAAGCGTGCCTGCAAATCGCCCAGAGCCATTTTTTTTGCCTGTTCTTTTACTTGTAATAATGGATCGACCAAACGGCGGCTCACACGATGACCAACAAAGGCAATCGCTACAATCACAAGTATAATCATTCCATAAAGTAAGGGCTGCACTTCAGAAAACGCTTCGTACACATCAGCTAATGGCAAGGAACTGAATACAACCCCCTCAAGCCGCTCGTCGACGATAAGCGGTAAGACTACCCCAAGCAATTCTTGGTTAAAACGAGGATGCGCCCGCCGCACAACAACCGTTTCTCCTTGTAGTAGTTGCTCACGCTCTGCTAGTGTAATGAGATGATAATCGGTATCTTCTTCAAATAACGCACCACTTGCCAACACCATTGGATCCTCACTATACGTGAACGTTGCTTCCGAGCTGCCATTCGCCCATGTGACACGATCTTGGAAATACGCTTGTGCGCCCTCCGTTTCATAAATATGAACAAGTGCCTCACCCTCTAACAACATCATTTCCAATTGTTTATCAACATAAAGCCGTTCGTATAAAAAAAATAGTAGCGCAAGCACCGCAACAACGAGCAACAACATGACGACAACGATGCCTGTCCACACTTTCGTTCGAGTCGACCATTGCCTCATCGTACACCCTCAAATTTATAACCAATACCCCATACCGTCTGAACGAATCTCCCTGCTTCACCAAGCTTTAAGCGCAACGTCTTAATATGCGTGTCCACCGTCCGTAATGTACTATGGTCCCGGTATTCATCCCATACTTGTCGAAACAATTGTTCGCGCGAAAATGCTTGTCCCCTATGCTCAGCTAAAAACAGTAAAAGTTCGTACTCTCTACGAGTGAGACGCACCACGTCTCCGGCGATATAAACTTCCCGCCCCCCGCGGTCAATCAAAAGCTCACCAGCAACAATTGTATCCGCCATCCGCGGTACATCATACGACCGGCGCAGTACCGCTTCAACGCGGGCAAGCAATTCTTTCGGACTAAACGGCTTCACCACATAATCATCTGCACCAAGCTTTAACGCTTTAATTTTATCTTCTTCGTGACTACGTGCTGTCAGCATGATCACTGGCAGCACATGCGTCTTGCGAATCGTTTCACAAACGGAAAACCCATCTAGCCCGTCCATCATCACATCTAAAATCACAAGATCAACCGACGAAGATGCGAGCATCTGCAACGCGTGATTCCCATCCGCCGCACATAACACATGGTACGCTTCTTTTTTCAAATAGAGAGAAACGAGCTCCCGTAATTCACGCTCATCATCAACGACAAGCACTGTTTTCATTGTGTTATTCATGCCATTCCTCCATCAACATTGCATGAGGTCCTCCAGCAACTGGCACTTCTTTTTTAACCGTGAATGTCGCCTCATCAATGATCGAGATTGAATCGCTATCCACATTACTTACGTACAACACCCCGTCTCGACGATAAATATAATTCGGGTTTTGACCGACACGTACCGTGCGTGTCACTTGTTGTGCTTCTCGGTCTATTTCATACAAATGATCATCCCCGTGCGAAACAACATAAAGAGAGCGCCCGTCCACACTGGATATCGTGGCAATCGGCATCAAGCCTACCTCTACTTCAGCAACTTGTTCGCCTGTACGCACATCATACGCATACACCGACTTATTCAACTCACCCATCGCTCCGTGTCCACCAACCCATAACCATTGTCCGTCGAAAAACAGTCCAGTTGCCCGGTCTTCTACCGCAAAAGTGCGCGTAACAGCCTCCTTGTTCAAGTCAATCTCACTCACTTTACAAGCAGATACATCAAGTACAAACAAACGATCGTCGCCAGAAAGTAGCAGTTCATCGGGCACACCTGCAACCTCAATCGATACTTCCAAAGACTTTGCTTGAGGATCAATCCGATGTACTTGCCCGGTCTTAGGATCAGCAACGTAAACACGATTCCGTTCTTCAGAAAAGGCAACATCACTGAATCCCGACCCTACATCTGTTAATGAGGTAAGAACACCTTCTGTTTTTGCAAGCTGCTGTAATGCCCCGGACTGTTTTTGTAACGCCCATAAATACGTGTCATTGACTTGGATCATTTTTTGCCATGCCACTTCTAATGGGACTGTCTGCACAACTTCATATGTATGTGGATCGACAAATGTTAGCGCAGGATCTTTCAAATGAGATACAACTAAAAAAGGACTCCCTTCTTCTGGTAAAGTCACTCTCGCTTCCTTGACGCACGCACTAATCAAAACCACGACAAGTAACATCAAGCTCACACGCCGCATCCTCTCACCCCCAAGCAACTATCTTTAGCTTACAAAATAAATGTGAAATAAGAACGAACTTCTTTCAATTCTTTCACCCTACATATAAAACATACACCATTACAGCAAAGATTGAAATTGTATGGTAAACTATTGAAAGAAACAAACAAATAGGAGGTGCACGTGATGGTTGTCATATCAGGTGTCTCTTTTGAACTCGTTCACGATGAAAAAAACGGCTGGGACGAAGTCGCTTTTCAAGAACGTTATAGTGATGTATTAAATAAATATGACTACATTGTTGGCGACTGGGGTTATAACCAACTCCGGCTACGTGGCTTTTTTGACGACCAAAACAGACGCGCCACTTTCGACAAAAAAATTAGCACCTTACCCGACTATTTATATGAATACTGCAACTTCGGCTGTGCTTACTTTGTGTTAAAACGCGTAAAAACAAACGACCGCTTACATAAAAAGAAGGAGCCTTCGTGATTATGTACTTTGTTGATCAAAAACGAATTGAAGCGACACTCACTTATATTAAAACATTACAACCAATGTTAAATGAGCCACCCCTCCCGAGCGATCTCATTACTCGTCTCGCTTTAGAACGTGCAGCAATGGTGACAATTGAAGCAATCATTGATGTTGGCAACCAAATGATTGATGGCTTCATTATGCGTGATCCAGGCAGCTATGAAGACATCATCGACATCCTCCTAGACGAGCGCGTTCTTGAAAAAACAGACGCAAACGCGTTAAAGCAGCTCATCCGCTACCGCAAAACGCTTGCTTACGATTACACAACAATTGACCACACCAAACTTATCACACGGATGAAAGACAGCGCTGCCAGTGTCGCCCGTTTCCCACAAGCCATTCGCACGTATTTAAAAAATGAGCTTGGTACGGTGACCGCGTTTTTGCCAGAGGAGTGAGGAAAGCGCCTAGGACTCCCACACACATTTTTGTCAGTTATTTAATGTGATTTCTTTTCCTTCGTATCTGAAGAAAGGACAAGTAATAGTAACGTTACCCAAAACAGAAGTCCAGACAGATTGAGAAGAAACACAAGCATATCATTATCCTCTCTTCTTAAATCAAAGAGAATATGCACCAACTTCACCACGCCAGTGACACTAAGCACAACGTAAGCTAAAACACGCATGACACCCACCTAACCCCCTCCACTCACCGCCGCCACTCATAATGCACAAACGTCAGGCCACCCTCGGTCGTATGGCCACAAGCACGAAATCCATTTCGTTCCATTACTTTTTGCGAACCGCGATTGTCTGGCGTTGTTTTTGCCTGAATGATGTCAATCTCAGCCGGTAAATCCCGGAGCAAGTGCGACAGTGCCGCACTTGCCACCCCTTTTCCTACATACGTTTCACCGACACGATAACCCAGTTCCGCTGAACGTTTTGCTTTGTTTACGTCAACAAGGTTGATTCTGCCCGCAATCTCATCTGTTTTCGTTTTAATTAAGTAAAAATAAGAAGTTCCGTCTCGCTGTTCTGCGAGTAATGACTGTTGTCGCTCCAAAAATGTAGCCGGCTCATAGTAGTCGTCACCTCTATCCGGTACGGACTGCCGAAAATATTCACGATGTCTCTTTTCAAATTGAAACAAATCTTCCATGTCACTTTCTTGTAGTGGTGTAATGTTAATATTCATTTTTAAGACCTCCTTATCGCCCGTTCAACTGCAATCGCCACCCGCTTTCCTTACAATACAAGCGATCCTCTCACCTTCTTCGGCACCCTGCCACCACGCACGCATACGAATGACAAATCATCTGTTCAACCGCATTGAGCGTCCCTCTCCTTACATATTTGTTGACCCATTCTTTATATCTATATTATGATAACAAAAACCAGACACAAAATGGGGGTCCATCATGCTTCATCACGTTGAATTGAATGTATCAAACCTTACTGCCTCCAAGCAATTTTGGAGTCCACTGCTAAGTGAGCTCGGTTATACACTCTTCCAATCATGGGACAAAGGGTGTAGTTGGAAAAGCGGCGATACCTACCTTGTCTTTACACAAACAGAAGAAAAATATCAGCATCCACCTTACCACCGGAGACGAACTGGCCTAAATCATCTCGCTTTTCATGCCACTTCTCGCAAACAGGTTGATGACATGACTCGTGCCCTTGAAGAAAAAGGGATAGATATTCTTTACAAAGACCGCCATCCATTCGCTGGTGGATCTAATTATTATGCAGTCTTTTTCGAAGACCCCGATCGGATAAAAGTCGAACTCGTTGCACCGGACAAGAGAGAAGAATGATCATGACTACGATCCGCAAAGCGACAGTTAAAGACGCAGCTAGTATCGCCCGAGTTCACGTCGACAGTTGGCGCACAACGTACAAAGGCATTATCAACCAATCTTATTTAGATCAACTCTGTTACGAAGAAAAAGAAAAGATATGGCGTGCGTATTTTCATAAAGATACGGGACTGCCTATCCGCAATGACACAGCCCTCATCGTTGCAACTTGCGATAACGAAGTGGTGGGTTTTGTGACCGGAGGCCCCGAGAGAAAAAAAGCTGGCATTGATGCAGAATTATACGCCATTTACTTGCGCGACACATATCAGCGCCAAGGCATCGGTCAACGCTTACTCTCCAGCCTCATTACTGAACTAGAAAAATGCGGAAACTCACTGAAAAATATGCTTGTACGTGTCATCCCAGACAATCGCCACGGCGCTTTCTACCGCAAACTAGGAGCCGTTGACGATCATGAAGTAACCTTTCAACTTAGCGGTCAAACGCTGACAGAGGTTGCGCTTAGATGGGATGATATCCCACGCTTAAAACAGTTGTGCTCAAGCTAGGGATGTGAAGAAAGAGTGATTCTATTGCTCCTTCTTCACATCGACGAGTTTAAAGGTTTCACACACAAGTAGCATGTCCTCAGAAAACACGCGATCAATTTTTGACAATTCCTCTGTGAAAAAGGCAACATGAATATTACGCCACTCTTCATACGTGCCTTCTCCTTCAGCCAGCGCAAATGCCTCTGACACCTCGTTAAATGGTACGAGCTGGACATCGACATTTTGAACGATCGCAACCGGTTCCTCACGTTCATTTAAAATCACATCGTACTGACCTACTACTGGTAACGGCTCATTTTCGACTTCATAAAATATGTGTGCTGAACACGTTGCCGTCTTCACCCCATCAATCACTTTCTGCGCTAAACCTTTTGGATCGTCCCCAAATTGACACTCTTTCACAATTAGCTCTTGCCCCTTACCTTCCTCTTCTCTGTTCCTGTCCCAAAACATTTCCCAATATTGTTTTGCTGCTTCATTCATTATTCACCATCTCCTTAGTCACAGTGTATCAACACACATCGGGACTGTCACGATTTTTGTCATAATTTCACGTATTCCCACCGTCATTGACAAATATCCTGATATTTTTTATACTGAAGTAAAGTGGATATTGAAATGATTAACATTGGAAATAATACACTTATATAGAAATACGTTACCGTTTGTATCCGCTTTAATTTAAAAGCTTTGATCAGGATCCGTCAAAACTTTTAAATAATCATGTAAGAAAAACCATTTTTAGGGGAATGTAACAAAGACGGTCTTTCCCACTACGTGCGTCACACGTTATTAAACAAGAATAGGAGGCGTTCTCAATGTTGAACGTTCTATGGGGATTAGGCGGCATGCTCGTGATTTTAGGTATCGCCTACTTATTCTCCAACAACCGAAAATCCATCAACTGGCGGACCATCCTCGGCGCTTTGGCACTGCAATTTTTGTTCGCAGTCATCGTGCTTTGGACCGGTCCTGGTAAATTTTTATTAGAAAAGGTTTCAAATGGTGTTCAAGAGGCCATTGGTACTTCCGGAGACGGTATTGAATTCCTATTTGGAGGCCTTCTTGGGCTTGACGGCATTGGATTTATTTTTGCTTTCCAAGTACTGCCGATCATTATCTTCTTCTCTGCTGTGATTAGTATCCTTTATCACTTCGGGATCATGCAGTTCATCGTTCGCTATATTGGTGGTGGGATTTCTCGCTTACTTGGTACGAGTCAAGCCGAGTCCATTTCCGCTGCTGGAAATATTTTTGTCGGACAAACAGAGGCACCTCTACTTGTAAAGCCTTACTTAAACAAAATGACGACCTCTGAGTTATTTGCTGTAATGACGGGTGGTATGGCAACTGTTGCCGGCTCTGTTATGGCGGGGATTGCTGCATTAGGCATCCCTCTCGAATATTTGCTAGCCGCTACCTTTATGTCTGCACCGGGTGGCTTACTAATGGCCAAAATGCTCATTCCAGAAACAGACGTCAGCGAAACAAAGGATAAGATTAAATTAGAAAACGTCACTGGGTCGGAAAATGTTGTCGACGCTGCTGCAGGTGGGGCAATTGACGGATTAAAACTTGCTCTTAACGTTGCTGCTATGTTAAT
The DNA here is from genome assembly GCF_038592975.1 of Bacillus sp. FSL W7-1360. NCBI lineage: Bacteria > Bacillati > Bacillota > Bacilli > Caryophanales > Bacillaceae > Bacillus > Bacillus sp. FSL W7-1360. The sequence continues at coordinate 2,044,765 of NZ_CP151950.1, forward strand.
TGCTTTCGTTTCATTGGTCGCGCTTATCAACTTAATTTTGGGAACCATTACTAATGGTGTTGGGATTGGTACCATTACGCTTGAACAAATCCTAGGATGGGTTTTTGCGCCGTTTGCTTTTATTGCTGGTGTCCCGTGGGCAGAAGCAGTTCAAGCTGGATCTTTTATCGGTCAAAAAAACAATTATGAATGAGTTCATCGGTTTCGCATCCTTAATGGACGCGCAAGCTGGACTGTCCGATCGGACGTTTGCGATCACAAGTTTTGCACTTTGTGGTTTTGCAAATATCAGTTCTGTGGCCATTTTAATTGGTGGGCTTGGCGCCCTTGTTCCTGATCGCCGTGCAATCATCGCAAAATACGGTTTCAAGGCGCTACTAGCGGCCACACTTGTAAACTTAATGAACGCTGTCATTGCTGGTATGCTCATTTAGCATAAGCTCCATGCTTCTCTCCCATCGTGCGGAGAGAAGCATTTTTTAATACCCTGTCGCTGTCCTTACCGGCAGTGCCCGAACACCTTGTAAATATTTAGTCATCCGCTCATCATCTGCGGTCTCATATACAAACTTGAATGCGGCGGCCACCTCTTTTGCCAGCGTACGAAAAAGGTCACAAGCACAAAAAAGCGCCTCCCACATCCGATCTATATCTCCATCAGCATAGGTTTGTTGATACATCTCCCAATAGGAATCCGGTAAATGTTTCTTAAAATCTTTGTTCAGCTTCCCAGTAGAAATGGAAAAACCATGCTTCCAACCAATCCACCACGACACAACTTCATCTAAATCAACCCTGACAACTTGTTCAAATATATACTTTGCATAAGGAACTTCATCGCGCCATAACCCTTTCGCGATGTTTTGTGAACACCACCAAAAGTTGTTACAACAACTAAAAAATTGTTCCGTTGTTGGTTGCTTCACAACATAATCTCGATCCGTCGGAGCAGGAATCGCTGGTAAACAACGATCCTTATCTAATAAAGACTTCGTTAAACTCTCTTTTCCGTATTCTTGCAGCATTGCTTCTTTTGTTTGCAATCGCAAGTCAATCCGATTCCCGTCAGCAAACAACATTAAAAACGCATAGGACTCGTTTGTATCGACGTTCATTCCTGATATATGCGCACATACTTGATCATTTTTATCAGGTTCTTGCATCATAAGTTGCTCACCAAACACACTTAACCATTGTTGATCTTTTACAAATGGAGTAACATCTGTCACTACATACACAATATCATAATCTTGAAACATGTCCTTACGCGCCTTTGGATTTGTTCTCGATCCATTCATATACACCGCGCGAATACGTTCATCTTCTTGCGCCACACCAAGAATCAACTCGTACATCTCTTGTTCACTTCTCATCAACCCGTCTCCTCCTTATTTACAATAAAAAAGCTTGTCATGATGTTACCACCATAACAAGCTTCTTGCAAATTTGACACGTTATTCCACTGTCACACTTTTAGCCAAGTTGCGTGGCTTATCAACGTCACAACCTCGGTGTAGCGCAGCATAATAAGAAATCAGTTGCAGTGGCACAACTGCAACGAGTGGCGCTAACCATTCGTGTACACGCGGCAACACAAACGTATCACCCGGTTGTTCTAATCCTTCCATCGACAAAATGATTGGCGATGCCCCCCGTGCAACCACTTCCTGAACATTGGCACGGATATTTAGATTGACATGCGATTGTGTCGTAAGTGCGATAACAGGTGTGCCTTCTTCAATTAAAGCAATCGTTCCGTGCTTCAATTCACCACCAGCAAATCCTTCTGCTTGAATATAAGAAATCTCTTTTAGTTTTAGTGCGCCTTCTAAAGCTACATAATAATCGACCGCACGCCCAATAAAGAACGTGTTGCGGGTAGTCATCAAATATGTTTTGGCAATCTCTTCAAATACATCTTTTTGACTACACAGTGCCTCAATCGCATTGGCAACAATCCCAAGCTCTTGTAATGGATCAAAATCTAGCTCAATACCCGATACGCGGGCTGTGTCGACTGCTAGTAATGTCAACACTGCCATTTGCGCCGTATACGCCTTCGTGGAAGCCACTGCAATCTCTGGCCCCGCAAACGTATGGAGCGTGAAATCCGCTTCTCGTGATAATGTTGAGCCTGGCACGTTTGTAATTGTCAACGTACGATGACCAAGTTCTTTTACTTTGACGAGCACAGCACGTGAATCTGCTGTTTCGCCACTTTGAGAAATAAACACAAAGAGTGGTTTTTTGGACAACAATGGCATATTATAAACAAACTCACTTGCAATATGCACCTCAACCGGTTTATGTGCAATCTTTTCCATCAGTTGTTTTCCAACAAGGCCTGCATGATAGCTTGTTCCAGCAGCAACGATGTAAACCCGGTCACTTTCTTGCACCACAGTACGAATATCACTATCAAGGCGCGTCTCACCATCCTCATGTTGGTACTTCTGAATGATGTTACGCAATGCAATCGATTGTTCATCAATCTCCTTTAACATGAAGTGATCATACATACCCTTTTCGATGTCGCTTGCATCAAGCTCAGCCTGATAAGGTGCACGTTCTTGGATCACACCATCAGGAGACTTAATCGTCACTGCATCACGGTGAACAAGCACAAGCTCACCATCTTCAATTTCTAAAAATTGATCCGTCACTTGTAGCATCGCCATTGCATCTGAAGAAATGACGTTCACGCCTTCACCGACGCCAATTAAAAGTGGGCTTTTATTTTTTGCCACAAAGATTGTTTCTTTATCTTCTTCATCGAGAAGCGCAATCGCATAAGAACCCTTCATAAGTGAGAGTGCCTGGCGTACTGCTTCTTCTGTCTGAAGTCCGTCTTCTTCCACAAGACGGGCAATCAACTGAACAATCACTTCGGTGTCGGTATCACTAGCAAATGGCACACCTACTAAGTACGCCTGTTTGAGTGAATCGGCATTTTCAATCACACCATTATGCACGAGCGTGAACCGACCACTTTCACTTTGATGTGGATGCGCATTCCGTTTGCTCGGCACACCATGTGTCGCCCAACGGGTATGACCAATGCCAACTGATGCCATCACATCTTGATCTATCGCGGTACGCAACGTGGCAATTCGTCCCTGCTCTTTAAATACATACGTGCCCTGCTCATTCCGTAAAGCAATACCCGCTGAGTCATAACCCCGATACTCCAGCTTCTCTAAACCAGAAAGCAATGGTTCCTTTGCATCATCGGTTCCGATATAACCTACAATTCCACACATAATTCTTTTCCTCCCGTAGTGGGAGCACACCTACAGGGGCAGACGTGCCCCCACTCTTTGTATTGGTGCATGCGACCTCTGTCTTTGTGCAACAAGTCACCTTGTTGTTTTTACAGAAGCTTACGGCTGTCATGCAGCAACCGGAGGGAATCCGCCGAAGTTCGATTAGCCCTCTCCTCGTCAACTGATCTGTCATCAGTCCTGGCGCTTTAAATGTATGAATAGATCATTCATACGCTCTCCATCTTATAACAAAGTTAAAGAGAAAGTCAACACCTTTTCTCTCAAGCAGTATATTCACTACAGCCATCCGTCGTGCATACATCTTTATCACAAGAAGCGAACACCCAAAACCGTGTCCGCTTCTTTATGTGTAAAGTTATGCACCCAGCTCTTCTTCAACAACCGTGACAATCTGTTTTACATACACCGCACATTGCTCATCTGTCTCTGCTTCTACCATGACGCGCACGAGCGGTTCTGTCCCGGATGGCCGTACAAGAACACGCCCATTTCCTGCCATTTCGTCTTCAACCTTTGCAATCACTTGTTTCACACGCTCATTTTCCTTCACTGCATTACGGTCAGTGACTTTGACATTTACAAGCGTTTGTGGAAACTTTGCCATTTCTCCCGCGAGTGCTGACAGCGACTGCTCAGATTGCTTTAAAATGCTCGCCAACTGCAATCCTGATAGCAAACCATCTCCAGTCGTGTTGTAATCCAAGAAAATAATATGCCCTGATTGCTCTCCCCCAAGATTAAAGCCACCTTTACGCATCGCTTCCATTACATAACGGTCCCCAACTGCGGTTTGCTCAGAATGGATTTCTCTAGATGCTAGTGTTTTATAAAAGCCTAGATTGCTCATCACGGTTGACACCACCGTGTCATGTTGCAGTCTTCCTTGATCCTTCAAATAAGACCCAATGATAAACATCATTTCATCGCCATCTACAATATTCCCTTTCTCATCAACCGCAATGAGCCGATCAGCATCACCATCAAATGCTAGACCAATATCGGCACCTTCCTCTACAACAAATGAAGCGAGTGCTTCAGGATGAGTTGAACCACAACCTTCATTAATATTCACACCGTTCGGTGACGATCCCATCGTTAAAATATCCGCATTTAAATCCGCAAAAAGGTGTGTCGCTAGAGAAGAAGCTGCCCCATTGGCACAATCTATAGCAATACGTAATCCCGCCAGATCTCCTTCAATTGTGTGCTTTAAAAATTGCATATACTTTTGTGCGCCTTCAAAGTAATCATTCACTTGACCCACACCACCACCAGTAGGTCGCGGCATCTTATCTTCTGCATCCATGTAATTTTCGATCTCGATTTCTTGTTTATCCAGTAACTTAAATCCATCTGATCCAAAAAATTTAATGCCGTTATCCGCTACTGGGTTGTGAGAAGCAGAAATCATCGCTCCGGCGGTAGCGTTTAACTGTTTTGTCAAATAAGCGACACCAGGAGTAGAAATCACTCCTACACGCATGACTTCAACCCCTATAGAGAGAAAACCCGCCGTCAACGCCGCTTCTAACATTTCACCCGAAATACGTGTATCACGCCCAATTAGTACTTTTGGACACTGCACCTCTTTTGTTAAAACATATCCTCCTGCACGACCTAACTTAAATGCCAATTCTGGTGTCAACTCTGTGTTAGCGACGCCACGCACACCATCTGTACCAAAATACTTTGCCATCATTCAAAATCCCCTTCCATCAACTACGACTGCACGTAAACGCGTACTTCTTTCTCTGTTTCAAATTGTACATAAAAAGGACCTGTTACCTTTAAAGGTAACGTATGCTCGCCGTGATCTAACTGGCTCACATCCACTGTTACATGTATATCTTCAGCTGAAATTTGCTTCAAGCGCGACGCAGTACCAAAGACAGTTACATCCACTGTCTCCTCAGACCCCTCCATAAAAACCACTTGCTGGTCGTCATTTTTACCTGTCACTTTGATCGGACGCGACACAAATGTTTTCGACTGCTCCTCCGCTAATTGAAATGAGGCAGTCACTTCTTTCGGTTCAACTCTTTCGATCCCTTTAGGCATGCGCACTTTTGCAGAAAATTTTTCTTCATTAGACATACCCGCTAAGTCAATTGGTTCACTCTCAACAAATTCAATCTCCTCTAGTATATCGTTTGATCCGTAAATCGTCACCTCATTTGGTTCGATTTCTATCTCATCAATGCCCATCCCTTCAGGAAAATCATTTTCTGTTGTCAACTTCACTGGAACAAGTTTTGTTGGACTTGTAATTGGGACTGACACGGACACAAACTTTGGCTCTACATTTAAATCAAGCTCGTTACCGTCCTCATCATAGAGGTAGACCTGGAATTCATCTTCAATACTCTCCATTGCACCTGTCACATCCACAAATACTTTTGCCTCAGAAATTTGTTGCAATATATCTACAGCCCCAATGACTTCGACATTGACCGGCGTCACAATGGGTGAACCGACCGTGTATTCATCATCTAATGTCTCCACATTCTTAAGTTCCGCGTGCACCGGAACAGAAGAAACCTGTTTTTCCTTTAATGTTACCGTCGCAACTTGTGGTTGAACAGTGACAGACAAATCACTTGGAAAATTACGGGTCTGTACAACCAACGTTTGTTCTCCTTCTGTCATCACTTCCGTCGCATCAACAAACACTTCTGTCGAACGACCATTTGTTAATTGAAACAACGTAATAGACACTTGAGATCCTTGCAATTCCACACTCACGGTCTCCTGTTGATTGACTAACTCATACCGTGCTTCATCATACAAAACTTTTAATGGGACATTTTCCAGTGTATAAGAAGATTGAGACGCTTCTGGCACAAGCGATGGTTTACCTAAGTAGTCTTGATTCACCATCGCAAAAAGCATGAGCGCAATAAAAAAAGCAAGGATACGGACAAACCAAATACTGTTAAATAATTTATCCATCCTTTTTCCCTCCCCACTGCCAACGAACATCAGCTGCTGTGGTTGCACGCACTAGCGACTGCTTGAGCATTTCTTCTAACTGTTTCTCTGTCAATTCACGATACAGCGTCCCATTTTTAGATACAGAAATACTGCCTGTCTCTTCTGAGACGACAACTGTCAAACAATCAGTCATCTCACTAATCCCTAGCGCAGCGCGATGACGTGTGCCAAGCTCTTTTGAAATCGTCACGTCCTCTGACAAAGGCAGATAACAACCTGCCGCTAAAATTTTGTCTCCTTTCACGACGACAGCACCATCATGCAACGGCGTATTAGGAACGAATATATTAATTAACAACTCTGAAGTCAAAACAGCATGGATTGGAATACCAGTCTCAACATAATCATTTAAACCCGTCTCTCTTTCAACTGACACAAGTGCGCCGATCCGTCTCTTACTCATATACATTGACGCTTTCACAATTGCGTCCACTGTCGAATGTATTCGTTCATCTTTTGGTGTAGGTCGACCTGTAAACCACCGACTACGCCCAAGTTGCTCCAACCCTCGCCGCAATTCAGGTTGGAAAATAATAATAATAGCTAAAAGACCAAAAGTCGCCGTTTGCTTCGTAATAAATTCCAGTGTGCTTAAACCTAAAAGATTGCTCACAAACCAAACAATAAAAATCACAGCAATCCCCTTTACCAATTGGACTGCCCTCGTTCCACGAATAATCATAATTAATTTATATACGACATACGTTACAAGCAAAATATCAACAATTTGACGTACATACGTCAGCCATGGCCACACATCATAGTTTAATGAAAGCATATGCCCGCCTCCATATCTCAACTTTAACAACCAAAAAAATTTGTTCATCCTTAGCATCGACATTGTTGCTGACTTTCAACCATCAAGTGATTGGAAAATCAAGAACTTAGTCGTCTTTATTAAAAATAGATACCACGTCGATAAAGAATTGCTTTATATTATACCAAGTCCACGCAAGCGCTTGGTCAATCTCCTCAATTTCACCAGTAACATGACTGACAGAAGCCATCAATGATTCATTGAGCTCACTATTTAACAAAAGGACATCGCCTTTTACCTCCCCTTCAAGCTGAAGCTCTCCATTACGAACCATTAAATCGCCTTCAATCACTGCCCCTTTTGGCACAGTTACAATCCCTTTTTCTTTGTCAATAACAAAAGGACCGTTTCCCGATACAACAATATCCTGACCGCTGTAATCCCATGATGCAAAGACAGATGTCGACATCATTAATAAAAACACCGCTACTGCAACGAGGATTGGATGACGTTGTAACTTCCGTTTGAAACGTGACACCTTCTTTTGCTTTGGTAATTGCGACATCACACATGCCGTGAGATTGGCCGGGGCCTCTATATGAGAAGAACTTTGAATAAACGCTATCGACTTTTTTAACTCCTTCAAATGCTGTTCACAAGCAGCGCAAGAGGACATATGCTGGTACATTGCAGCAGTTTCTTCTTTTGTTGCCTCGCCATCCAAATATCTATGAATGACTTCATTATAGAATTGACAAGTAGACACACATACCCCCTCCTTTCTGTCGTCACAAATGACGCATACGTTTTCTCAGTGCTTCACGTCCACGATGAACCCTTGTTTTCACTGTCGCTATAGGCATATCCATGATCTCGCTAATTTCCTTTAGTGATAAATCCTCTAAATATTTTAATACAATAATTGTACGGTACTTGACCGGTAACTGATTAATCTCAGCTTGTATCCAAGCTTGTTGCTCCATTTTTACAACTTGCTGCTCAGGTAAGTCCTCGCTTGAAGTTAACTGTGATTCATAAGTGAGATCATCCGTCCCTTTAATCTTATCTTGTAAATAAATATCCGGTTTACGCCTTCGTAAGCGATCAATTGCTGCATTCGTCGCCACACGAAAAAGCCATGTTGAGAACTTCTTTGTCAGATCATACTTATCTAAATTCATATAAACACGCAAAAAAGTCTCTTGAGAAATATCTTGCGCCTCTTGAGCATGTCCTACGAGCCGATAAATTACTTGGTACACACTATCTTTATATAACTCAACTAGTTCTGCAAATGCTTGCTCATTACCTTTTTTTGTCTCCCTTATTAAGCGAGCTGTTAATATATCCATTTGATCCCCTACCTACATTGTTATACGGATTTTCCAGACCGATGGTTTCACAAATATCATACCATGAAAACAAGAAAAGAAAATGAACAATGTGGTGATTCCCCAAGAAAAATCAGCTCATCTAATCTATAATGAAAAATATTTTCTCATCGGAAAAATAAAAGAACCGACACAGGGTGACGGTCCTACTTGTATGAGCCATGAAGGATTCGAACCTTCGACCCTCTGATTAAAAGTCAGATGCTCTACCAACTGAGCTAATGGCTCTATGGCTGGGCTACCTGGATTCGAACCAGGGCATGACGGAATCAAAATCCGTTGCCTTACCGCTTGGCGATAGCCCACCTTAATGGTGGAGGGGGACGGATTCGAACCGCCGAACCCTGAGGGAGCGGATTTACAGTCCGCCGCGTTTAGCCACTTCGCTACCCCTCCGTTAAAAGTGTGCATAAAATGGTGGAGGATGACGGGATCGAACCGCCGACCCCCTGCTTGTAAGGCAGGTGCTCTCCCAGCTGAGCTAATCCTCCAAAAAAAAAATGACCCGTACGGGATTCGAACCCGTGTTACCGCCGTGAAAGGGCGGTGTCTTAACCGCTTGACCAACGGGCCATGCCTACTGACGTATTATATAATATCAAATACAGAACTAAAATGCAAGTTTTTTTTGCTTTTGCTTGCTAATATTTTTACCTCGACACATGTTAAAAGATTAAGTATTCGCCCAGATTTGTCGCCAAACAGGTACATTTGCATAAGGTATAGTATCCTTAATGTAAAGGCGGTGTGTACAAATGAGTTATTATCAAGGATGCGGCCCAGTAAGCGGTGGTTGTGATAGCGGTATCGGAAGCGGGTTTGCACTAATTGTAGTTTTATTTATCCTCCTTGTCATCATTGGTGCAGCATATATAAAATAATTGATACGCTACGTGACCTAAACACATATAAAACATCCCGTAACGTGAACGGGATGTTTATTTTTTGATGTAGTTGGCATAAAAAATCCAAAAAAGCACACCCAGTGGGATGTGCTTTTTAAACTAAATATCAACCCGGCACTGATCTACGCTCGCAGGGGGAAGCCCCCAACTACTATCGACGCAAAAGAGCTTAACGACCGTGTTCGGCATGGGAACGGGTGTGACCTCTTTGCCATAAGCACCGGATAATGAGAGAACGATTCTCTCAAAACTAAACCATGGGACTCAAATGTAAGGATGAATATTTAGGATAAGACCTCGACCGATTAGTATCTGTCCGCTCCATGTGTCGCCACACTTCCACTCCAGACCTATCAACCTCATCATCTCTAAGGGGTCTTACTGACTTGCGTCATGGGAAATCTCATCTTGAGGGGGGCTTCGTGCTTAGATGCTTTCAGCACTTATCCCGACCATACGTAGCTACCCAGCGATGCTCCTGGCGGAACAACTGGTACACCAGCGGTATGTCCATCCCGGTCCTCTCGTACTAAGGACAGCTCCTCTCAAATTTCCTACGCCCGCGACGGATAGGGACCGAACTGTCTCACGACGTTCTGAACCCAGCTCGCGTGCCGCTTTAATGGGCGAACAGCCCAACCCTTGGGACCTACTACAGCCCCAGGATGCGACGAGCCGACATCGAGGTGCCAAACCTCCCCGTCGATGTGGACTCTTGGGGGAGATTAGCCTGTTATCCCCAGGGTAGCTTTTATCCGTTGAGCGACGGCCCTTCCATACGGCACCGCCGGATCACTAAGCCCGACTTTCGTCCCTGCTCGACTTGTAGGTCTCGCAGTCAAGCTCCCTTATGCCTTTGCACTCTACGAATGATTTCCAACCATTCTGAGGGAACCTTTGGGCGCCTCCGTTACTGTTTAGGAGGCGACCGCCCCAGTCAAACTGCCCACCTGACAATGTCCCTGACCCGGATCACGGGTCGAGGTTAGAATGTCAGTATCGTCAGGGTAGTATCCCACCGATGCCTCCACCGAAGCTGGCGCTCCGGCTTCCTTGGCTCCTACCTATCCTGTACAAACGATACCAACACTCACTATCAAGCTACAGTAAAGCTCCATGGGGTCTTTCCGTCCTGTCGCGGGTAACCTGCATCTTCACAGGTACTATAATTTCACCGGGTCTCTCGTTGAGACAGTATCCAAGTCGTTACACCATTCGTGCGGGTCGGAACTTACCCGACAAGGAATTTCGCTACCTTAGGACCGTTATAGTTACGGCCGCCGTTTACTGGGGCTTCAATTCAGAGCTTCTCCCGTAAGGGATAACCCCTCCTCTTAACCTTCCAGCACCGGGCAGGTGTCAGCCCCTATACTTCGCCTTGCGGCTTCGCAGAGACCTGTGTTTTTGCTAAACAGTCGCTTGGATCTTTTCACTGCGGCTCTCTCGGGCTATTCACCCTATTAGAGCACCCCTTCTCCCGAAGTTACGGGGTCATTTTGCCGAGTTCCTTAACGAGAGTTATCCCGCGCGTCTTAGAATTCTCTTCTCGCCTACCTGTGTCGGTTTGCGGTACGGGCACCTGTCTTCTCACTAGAGGCTTTTCTTGGCAGCGGAGGATCAGGGATTTCGGACCCTAGGGTCCTTCACGGTCACAGCTCAGCCTTTATGAAACGCGGATTTGCCTACGTTTCAGCCTCACTGCTTCGACGCGCTCAGCCAGCGGCGCGCTCTCCCTACCTTTCTGCGTCCCCCCATCGTTCAAACGAATACGAGGTGGTACAGGAATTTCTACCTGTTGTCCATCGCCTACGCCTTTCGGCCTCGGCTTAGGTCCCGACTTACCCTGAGCGGACGAGCCTTCCTCAGGAAACCTTGGGCTTTCGACGGAGGGGATTCTCACCCCTCTTTTCGCTACTCATACCGGCATTCTCACTTCCAAGCACTCCAATAGTCCTCTCGGTCTACCTTCACTGTCCTTGGAACGCTCCCCTACCCAATCCCTTACGGGATTGCCATAGCTTCGGTGATACGTTTAGCCCCGGTACATTTTCGGCGCAGCGTCACTCGACCAGTGAGCTATTACGCACTCTTTCAATGATGGCTGCTTCTAAGCCAACATCCTGGTTGTCTAAGCAACGCCACATCCTTTTCCACTTAACGTATACTTTGGGACCTTAGCTGATGGTCTGGGCTGTTTCCCTCTTGACTACGGATCTTAGCACTCGCAGTCTGACTCCCGAGCATAAGTATTTGGCATTCGGAGTTTGACTGAATTCGGTAATCCTGTGGGGACCCCTCGTCCAATCAGTGCTCTACCTCCAATACTCTTCACTCGAGGCTAGCCCTAAAGCTATTTCGGGGAGAACCAGCTATTTCCGAGTTCGATTGGCATTTCACCCCTACCCACACCTCATCCCCGCAATTTTCAACTTGCGTGGGTTCGGGCCTCCAGTCGGTGTTACCCGACCTTCACCCTGGACATGGGTAGATCACACGGTTTCGGGTCTACGGCGGCGTACTATAGCGCCCTATTCAGACTCGCTTTCGCTGCGGCTCCGCTTTTTCATGCTTAACCTTGCACGACACCGTAACTCGCCGGTTCATTCTACAAAAGGCACGCCATCACCCATTAACGGGCTCTGACTAGTTGTAGGCACACGGTTTCAGGATCTCTTTCACTCCCCTTCCGGGGTGCTTTTCACCTTTCCCTCACGGTACTGGTTCACTATCGGTCACTAGGGAGTATTTAGCCTTGGGAGATGGTCCTCCCGGATTCCGACGGGGTTTCTCGTGTCCCGCCGTACTCAGGATCCACGCAGGAGGAAACGAAGTTTCAGCTACAGGGCTGTTACCTTGTACCGCGCATCTTTCCAGATGCTTCACTTACGCCGTTTCTTTGTAACTCCATGTTGCGTGTCCTACAACCCCAAGAGGCTAGCCTCTTGGTTTGGGCTCTTTCCGTTTCGCTCGCCGCTACTTAGGAAATCGATTTTTCTTTCTCTTCCTCTGGGTACTTAGATGTTTCAGTTCCCCAGGTCTGCCTCCTCACATCCTATGTGTTCAGATGTGGGTACCATCCCATTACGGATGGTGGGTTTCCCCATTCGGAGATCTCCGGATCATTGCTTACTTACAGCTCCCCGAAGCATTTCGCTGTTCGTCGCGTCCTTCTTCGGCTCCTAGTGCCTAGGCATTCACCGTGCGCCCTTTCTACCTTATCCTTTTTGTAAAAATAACCTTCGAATTTCTTCGTCCACTGCGCGTTTCTCAGTCAGTCACGTATTAAGATACGCTCCTTCCTTCGAACGCTTGTGTCCTCGAACTTCTCGGTTTTTTTCACAAAAACTATTCAAAGATCAACGGCGGATTTTCATCCACTGTCTACTTTGTCAGTCTTGCTAAAGCAAAAAGTTTGCTTTCTTTCATCCTAGACGTCATTTCTTCGTGCGAAGCACGCGTCCATGACTCATTTGAGTCGTTTCATGATTTAGTTTTCAAAGAACCATTTTTTGAGTGATGTTGCTCACTCAAAACTAAACAATAGCGCAAGCGTTACGATGTCTTACGACAATCGTATCGACTAGAGTATGACTCCATAGAAAGGAGGTGATCCAGCCGCACCTTCCGATACGGCTACCTTGTTACGACTTCACCCCAATCATCTGTCCCACCTTAGGCGGCTGGGTCCAAAAGGTTCCCTCACCGACTTCGGGTGTTACAAACTCTCGTGGTGTGACGGGCGGTGTGTACAAGACCCGGGAACGTATTCACCGCGGCATGCTGATCCGCGATTACTAGCAATTCCGGCTTCATGTAGGCGAGTTGCAGCCTACAATCCGAACTGAGAATGGCTTTATGGGATTGGCTCCACCTCGCGGTTTCGCTTCCCTTTGTACCATCCATTGTAGCACGTGTGTAGCCCAGGTCATAAGGGGCATGATGATTTGACGTCGTCCCCACCTTCCTCCGGTTTGTCACCGGCAGTCACCTTAGAGTGCCCAACTGAATGCTGGCAACTAAGATCAAGGGTTGCGCTCGTTGCGGGACTTAACCCAACATCTCACGACACGAGCTGACGACAACCATGCACCACCTGTCACTTTGTCCCCGAAGGGAAAGCCCTATCTCTAGGGTGGTCAAAGGATGTCAAGACCTGGTAAGGTTCTTCGCGTTGCTTCGAATTAAACCACATGCTCCACTGCTTGTGCGGGTCCCCGTCAATTCCTTTGAGTTTCAACCTTGCGGTCGTACTCCCCAGGCGGAGTGCTTAATGTGTTTACTTCGGCACTAAGGGCATCGAAACCCCTAACACCTAGCACTCATCGTTTACGGCGTGGACTACCAGGGTATCTAATCCTGTTTGCTCCCCACGCTTTCGCGCCTCAGCGTCAGTTACAGACCAGAGAGTCGCCTTCGCCACTGGTGTTCCTCCACATATCTACGCATTTCACCGCTACACGTGGAATTCCACTCTCCTCTTCTGTACTCAAGCTTCCCAGTTTCCAATGGCCGCTTGCGGTTGAGCCGCAAGATTTCACATCAGACTTAAGAAGCCGCCTGCGCGCGCTTTACGCCCAATAATTCCGGACAACGCTTGCCACCTACGTATTACCGCGGCTGCTGGCACGTAGTTAGCCGTGGCTTTCTGGTGAGGTACCGTCACGGTACCGCCTTATTCAAACGGTACTTGTTCTTCCCTCACAACAGAGCTTTACGACCCGAAGGCCTTCCTCACTCACGCGGCGTTGCTCCGTCAGACTTTCGTCCATTGCGGAAGATTCCCTACTGCTGCCTCCCGTAGGAGTCTGGGCCGTGTCTCAGTCCCAGTGTGGCCGATCACCCTCTCAGGTCGGCTACGCATCGTCGCCTTGGTGAGCTGTTACCTCACCAACTAGCTAATGCGCCGCGGGCCCATCCCTTAGTGATAGCAAAAGCCATCTTTTAATATTGACCTAGGTAGGTCCATATATGATCCGGTATTAGCTTCGGTTTCCCGAAGTTATCCCAGGCTAGGGGGCAGGTTGCCCACGTGTTACTCACCCGTCCGCCGCTCACTTCCGGGAGCAAGCTCCCTTCTGTGCGCTCGACTTGCATGTATTAGGCACGCCGCCAGCGTTCGTCCTGAGCCAGGATCAAACTCTCCATTAAAGTGTTTGATTTGCTCATTTTGCACAAATTTCTTTGTGGCTTACATGTTGAGATCTATTGATCTCTCTTTACGCTTGGCTATTGTTTAGTTTTCAATGAGCTTGTGTCGCTGTTTGTTGGCGACTTAAAAAGTTTACTACTAATTTTGTTCCTTGTCAATAGCTTTGTTGAATTGGTGGAGCCTAGCGGGATCGAACCGCTGACCTCCTGCGTGCAAAGCAGGCGCTCTCCCAGCTGAGCTAAGGCCCCATTTCTAATGGTCGGGAAGACAGGATTTGAACCTGCGACCCCTTGGTCCCAAACCAAGTGCTCTACCAAGCTGAGCTACTTCCCGATTTATCAAATGGCGCGCCCGAGAGGAGTCGAACCCCTAACCTTCTGATCCGTAGTCAGACACTCTATCCAATTGAGCTACGGGCGCATTATGAAATTACTGGTGCCGAGGGCCGGACTTGAACCGGCACGGTAGTCACCTACCGCAGGATTTTAAGTCCTGTGTGTCTGCCAATTCCACCACCCCGGCTAGGACTTACTAATACTATTATCAAGCGGAAGACGAGATTCGAACTCGCGACCCCCACCTTGGCAAGGTGGTGTTCTACCACTGAACTACTCCCGCAAGTAAATGCGGGTGAAGGGACTTGAACCCCCACGTCATAAAGACACTAGATCCTAAGTCTAGCGCGTCTGCCAATTCCGCCACACCCGCAAACATGGTGAGCCATGAAGGATTCGAACCTTCGACCCTCTGATTAAAAGTCAGATGCTCTACCAACTGAGCTAATGGCTCTTACATTTATCATAAATAAAATAAATTTATATAATGGTGCCGGCCAGAGGACTTGAACCCCCAACCTACTGATTACAAGTCAGTTGCTCTACCAATTGAGCTAGACCGGCATAATTAATGGAGGATGACGGGATCGAACCGCCGACCCCCTGCTTGTAAGGCAGGTGCTCTCCCAGCTGAGCTAATCCTCCAACTATCACCCGGCACTGATCTACGCTCGCAGGGGGAAGCCCCCAACTACTATCGACGCAAAAGAGCTTAACGACCGTGTTCGGCATGGGAACGGGTGTGACCTCTTTGCCATAAGCACCGGATAATGAGAGAACGATTCTCTCAAAACTAAACCATGGGACTCAAATGTAAGGATGAATATTTAGGATAAGACCTCGACCGATTAGTATCTGTCCGCTCCATGTGTCGCCACACTTCCACTCCAGACCTATCAACCTCATCATCTCTAAGGGGTCTTACTGACTTGCGTCATGGGAAATCTCATCTTGAGGGGGGCTTCGTGCTTAGATGCTTTCAGCACTTATCCCGACCATACGTAGCTACCCAGCGATGCTCCTGGCGGAACAACTGGTACACCAGCGGTATGTCCATCCCGGTCCTCTCGTACTAAGGACAGCTCCTCTCAAATTTCCTACGCCCGCGACGGATAGGGACCGAACTGTCTCACGACGTTCTGAACCCAGCTCGCGTGCCGCTTTAATGGGCGAACAGCCCAACCCTTGGGACCTACTACAGCCCCAGGATGCGACGAGCCGACATCGAGGTGCCAAACCTCCCCGTCGATGTGGACTCTTGGGGGAGATTAGCCTGTTATCCCCAGGGTAGCTTTTATCCGTTGAGCGACGGCCCTTCCATACGGCACCGCCGGATCACTAAGCCCGACTTTCGTCCCTGCTCGACTTGTAGGTCTCGCAGTCAAGCTCCCTTATGCCTTTGCACTCTACGAATGATTTCCAACCATTCTGAGGGAACCTTTGGGCGCCTCCGTTACTGTTTAGGAGGCGACCGCCCCAGTCAAACTGCCCACCTGACAATGTCCCTGACCCGGATCACGGGTCGAGGTTAGAATGTCAGTATCGTCAGGGTAGTATCCCACCGATGCCTCCACCGAAGCTGGCGCTCCGGCTTCCTTGGCTCCTACCTATCCTGTACAAACGATACCAACACTCACTATCAAGCTACAGTAAAGCTCCATGGGGTCTTTCCGTCCTGTCGCGGGTAACCTGCATCTTCACAGGTACTATAATTTCACCGGGTCTCTCGTTGAGACAGTATCCAAGTCGTTACACCATTCGTGCGGGTCGGAACTTACCCGACAAGGAATTTCGCTACCTTAGGACCGTTATAGTTACGGCCGCCGTTTACTGGGGCTTCAATTCAGAGCTTCTCCCGTAAGGGATAACCCCTCCTCTTAACCTTCCAGCACCGGGCAGGTGTCAGCCCCTATACTTCGCCTTGCGGCTTCGCAGAGACCTGTGTTTTTGCTAAACAGTCGCTTGGATCTTTTCACTGCGGCTCTCTCGGGCTATTCACCCTATTAGAGCACCCCTTCTCCCGAAGTTACGGGGTCATTTTGCCGAGTTCCTTAACGAGAGTTATCCCGCGCGTCTTAGAATTCTCTTCTCGCCTACCTGTGTCGGTTTGCGGTACGGGCACCTGTCTTCTCACTAGAGGC
This sequence comes from Bacillus sp. FSL W7-1360, assembly GCF_038592975.1. Classification (NCBI taxonomy): domain Bacteria; kingdom Bacillati; phylum Bacillota; class Bacilli; order Caryophanales; family Bacillaceae; genus Bacillus; species Bacillus sp. FSL W7-1360. Next base: position 2,061,718 of record NZ_CP151950.1, read on the forward strand.
TTTTCTTGGCAGCGGAGGATCAGGGATTTCGGACCCTAGGGTCCTTCACGGTCACAGCTCAGCCTTTATGAAACGCGGATTTGCCTACGTTTCAGCCTCACTGCTTCGACGCGCTCAGCCAGCGGCGCGCTCTCCCTACCTTTCTGCGTCCCCCCATCGTTCAAACGAATACGAGGTGGTACAGGAATTTCTACCTGTTGTCCATCGCCTACGCCTTTCGGCCTCGGCTTAGGTCCCGACTTACCCTGAGCGGACGAGCCTTCCTCAGGAAACCTTGGGCTTTCGACGGAGGGGATTCTCACCCCTCTTTTCGCTACTCATACCGGCATTCTCACTTCCAAGCACTCCAATAGTCCTCTCGGTCTACCTTCACTGTCCTTGGAACGCTCCCCTACCCAATCCCTTACGGGATTGCCATAGCTTCGGTGATACGTTTAGCCCCGGTACATTTTCGGCGCAGCGTCACTCGACCAGTGAGCTATTACGCACTCTTTCAATGATGGCTGCTTCTAAGCCAACATCCTGGTTGTCTAAGCAACGCCACATCCTTTTCCACTTAACGTATACTTTGGGACCTTAGCTGATGGTCTGGGCTGTTTCCCTCTTGACTACGGATCTTAGCACTCGCAGTCTGACTCCCGAGCATAAGTATTTGGCATTCGGAGTTTGACTGAATTCGGTAATCCTGTGGGGACCCCTCGTCCAATCAGTGCTCTACCTCCAATACTCTTCACTCGAGGCTAGCCCTAAAGCTATTTCGGGGAGAACCAGCTATTTCCGAGTTCGATTGGCATTTCACCCCTACCCACACCTCATCCCCGCAATTTTCAACTTGCGTGGGTTCGGGCCTCCAGTCGGTGTTACCCGACCTTCACCCTGGACATGGGTAGATCACACGGTTTCGGGTCTACGGCGGCGTACTATAGCGCCCTATTCAGACTCGCTTTCGCTGCGGCTCCGCTTTTTCATGCTTAACCTTGCACGACACCGTAACTCGCCGGTTCATTCTACAAAAGGCACGCCATCACCCATTAACGGGCTCTGACTAGTTGTAGGCACACGGTTTCAGGATCTCTTTCACTCCCCTTCCGGGGTGCTTTTCACCTTTCCCTCACGGTACTGGTTCACTATCGGTCACTAGGGAGTATTTAGCCTTGGGAGATGGTCCTCCCGGATTCCGACGGGGTTTCTCGTGTCCCGCCGTACTCAGGATCCACGCAGGAGGAAACGAAGTTTCAGCTACAGGGCTGTTACCTTGTACCGCGCATCTTTCCAGATGCTTCACTTACGCCGTTTCTTTGTAACTCCATGTTGCGTGTCCTACAACCCCAAGAGGCTAGCCTCTTGGTTTGGGCTCTTTCCGTTTCGCTCGCCGCTACTTAGGAAATCGATTTTTCTTTCTCTTCCTCTGGGTACTTAGATGTTTCAGTTCCCCAGGTCTGCCTCCTCACATCCTATGTGTTCAGATGTGGGTACCATCCCATTACGGATGGTGGGTTTCCCCATTCGGAGATCTCCGGATCATTGCTTACTTACAGCTCCCCGAAGCATTTCGCTGTTCGTCGCGTCCTTCTTCGGCTCCTAGTGCCTAGGCATTCACCGTGCGCCCTTTCTACCTTATCCTTTTTGTAAAAATAACCTTCGAATTTCTTCGTCCACTGCGCGTTTCTCAGTCAGTCACGTATTAAGATACGCTCCTTCCTTCGAACGCTTGTGTCCTCGAACTTCTCGGTTTTTTTCACAAAAACTATTCAAAGATCAACGGCGGATTTTCATCCACTGTCTACTTTGTCAGTCTTGCTAAAGCAAAAAGTTTGCTTTCTTTCATCCTAGACGTCATTTCTTCGTGCGAAGCACGCGTCCATGACTCATTTGAGTTGTTTCATGATTTAGTTTTCAAAGAACCATTTTTTGAGTGATGTTGCTCACTCAAAACTAAACAATAGCGCAAGCGTTACGATGTCTTACGACAATCGTATCGACTAGAGTATGACTCCATAGAAAGGAGGTGATCCAGCCGCACCTTCCGATACGGCTACCTTGTTACGACTTCACCCCAATCATCTGTCCCACCTTAGGCGGCTGGGTCCAAAAGGTTCCCTCACCGACTTCGGGTGTTACAAACTCTCGTGGTGTGACGGGCGGTGTGTACAAGACCCGGGAACGTATTCACCGCGGCATGCTGATCCGCGATTACTAGCAATTCCGGCTTCATGTAGGCGAGTTGCAGCCTACAATCCGAACTGAGAATGGCTTTATGGGATTGGCTCCACCTCGCGGTTTCGCTTCCCTTTGTACCATCCATTGTAGCACGTGTGTAGCCCAGGTCATAAGGGGCATGATGATTTGACGTCGTCCCCACCTTCCTCCGGTTTGTCACCGGCAGTCACCTTAGAGTGCCCAACTGAATGCTGGCAACTAAGATCAAGGGTTGCGCTCGTTGCGGGACTTAACCCAACATCTCACGACACGAGCTGACGACAACCATGCACCACCTGTCACTTTGTCCCCGAAGGGAAAGCCCTATCTCTAGGGTGGTCAAAGGATGTCAAGACCTGGTAAGGTTCTTCGCGTTGCTTCGAATTAAACCACATGCTCCACTGCTTGTGCGGGTCCCCGTCAATTCCTTTGAGTTTCAACCTTGCGGTCGTACTCCCCAGGCGGAGTGCTTAATGTGTTTACTTCGGCACTAAGGGCATCGAAACCCCTAACACCTAGCACTCATCGTTTACGGCGTGGACTACCAGGGTATCTAATCCTGTTTGCTCCCCACGCTTTCGCGCCTCAGCGTCAGTTACAGACCAGAGAGTCGCCTTCGCCACTGGTGTTCCTCCACATATCTACGCATTTCACCGCTACACGTGGAATTCCACTCTCCTCTTCTGTACTCAAGCTTCCCAGTTTCCAATGGCCGCTTGCGGTTGAGCCGCAAGATTTCACATCAGACTTAAGAAGCCGCCTGCGCGCGCTTTACGCCCAATAATTCCGGACAACGCTTGCCACCTACGTATTACCGCGGCTGCTGGCACGTAGTTAGCCGTGGCTTTCTGGTGAGGTACCGTCACGGTACCGCCTTATTCAAACGGTACTTGTTCTTCCCTCACAACAGAGCTTTACGACCCGAAGGCCTTCCTCACTCACGCGGCGTTGCTCCGTCAGACTTTCGTCCATTGCGGAAGATTCCCTACTGCTGCCTCCCGTAGGAGTCTGGGCCGTGTCTCAGTCCCAGTGTGGCCGATCACCCTCTCAGGTCGGCTACGCATCGTCGCCTTGGTGAGCTGTTACCTCACCAACTAGCTAATGCGCCGCGGGCCCATCCCTTAGTGATAGCAGAAGCCATCTTTTAATATTGACCTAGGTAGGTCCATATATGATCCGGTATTAGCTTCGGTTTCCCGAAGTTATCCCAGGCTAGGGGGCAGGTTGCCCACGTGTTACTCACCCGTCCGCCGCTCACTTCCGGGAGCAAGCTCCCTTCTGTGCGCTCGACTTGCATGTATTAGGCACGCCGCCAGCGTTCGTCCTGAGCCAGGATCAAACTCTCCATTAAAGTGTTTGATTGCTCATTCACAAATTTCTTTGTGGTTCTTACATGTGTTGAGATCTATTGATCTCTTTTTACGCTTAGCTATTGTTTAGTTTTCAATGAGCTTGTGTCGCTTGTTAGCAACTTTTATATAATACCAGTTGCTCCTTCTACTGTCAATATCTTTTTAATAAAATTATGTATCAACATCACCGAAGGCTTAGCGACAAGAAATATTATATCATCTATCAAATATGTTTGCAAGGGCTTTTTATTATTTCTTCCAAAAAAAAAATTGAACAGGTGCTGGATTACACCTGTTCACACCATTATAGCTAATATCTCCGCTCACTTAAATGCTACATTTACATTTTGTCAGTCGCTCTTTTCCCGACCACGCATTTGCGGGAACAGCAACACATCACGAATGGACGATGCATTTGTCAAAAGCATGACAAGACGGTCAATTCCAATCCCCAATCCACCGGTCGGCGGCATACCATATTCAAGTGCCTCTACAAAATCTTCATCCATCATATGGGCTTCATCATCACCCTGTTCTCGCTCTAAAAGCTGTGACTCAAAGCGCTGTTTCTGGTCAATTGGATCATTTAACTCTGAAAAAGCATTTCCGTGCTCACGCCGAACCATAAACAACTCAAACCGGTCGGTGAATCTCGGGTCACGGTCATTTTTTTTCGCAAGTGGGGAAATTTCTAGCGGGTGCCCGTATATAAATGTTGGTTGAATAAGCGTTTCTTCAACGAAATGCTCGAAAAATTCGTTGACGACGTGCCCAAATTTCATTGTTCCCTTCACAGGCACCCCGTGCTCTCTCGCTAAACTCCGTGCCTCTTCATCGCTCATTTGTTGCCAAAAGTCAACGCCTGTTTTTTCTTTCACTGCATCAACCATGTGGATGCGTGCCCACCCAGGAGCAAGGTTGACCTCGTGCTCGTCATACACGAGCGTTGTCGTGCCACATACTTCTTCTGCAACGTGGGAAATGAGCTTCTCTGTCAATGCCATCATATCTTCGAAATCGGCATATGCCTCGTACAATTCCATCATTGTGAACTCAGGGTTATGCCGTGTCGACACACCTTCATTACGGAAGTTCCGCCCGATTTCATAAACTTTCTCCAAGCCACCAATAATCAATCGCTTTAAATGTAGTTCCGGCGCGACACGCATATACAATGTCATATCAAGCGTGTTATGGTGCGTCACAAACGGACGTGCTGACGCACCGCCCGGGATGCTATGCATCATTGGTGTTTCCACTTCCAAAAATCCTTTATGATCTAAGAAACGCCGGATCGCTTGAATGATTTTACTGCGCATGATAAACACATCTCGAGATTGTTCACTCGTAATCAAATCTAAGTAACGCTGACGATAGCGCTGTTCCACATCTTTTAAACCGTGATATTTATCCGGTAGTGGGCGCAGCGATTTACTAAGCAGTGTTAACTCCGTTACTTTGACTGACATTTCCCCAACCTTCGTTTTAAAAGGAACACCAGTAAAGCCAACCATATCACCAATATCTAGCGCTTTAAATAAATCATACGCTTCGTCGCCAATCGCATCTTGACGAACATAAATTTGAATTTGTCCACTCAAGTCCTGAACATGAGCAAAGCCCGCTTTCCCTTTTCCCCTTTTTGTCATTAATCGCCCTGCTAGTACAACACGATCATTTTTCGTTGCTAAATCTTCCTTTGAGAAAGAAGAAAATTGTTCGATCACTTGCTCTGCCGTATGCGTACGTAAAAACTTCCCGCCAAAAGGCGCCACACCTTGATCGTATAACTGCTGCAACTTGTCTTGACGCACCGCCAACAAGTCATGCAATGCTACTTCATCTGTCATCCCTTTTTTCAACCCCTTATGTTCATGGATGAAAAAGGGAGAGACCGAGCGAATCGGCCCAACCCTATCCCATTTATATTATCGTTACAGTGTATAACACTACTTACACTTGCGCTAGTTCGTGCGCCTCCAAGTAGTCAATATACTCGTGTAGCGTGCTTGCGACATCTTCGCGTGTTTCAAATTGGTTCACTTTGTCGCGGATCTTCGCTTTGCCGCGCATGCCTTTAATGTACCACGCTGTATGCTTCCGCATTTCTCTTACAGCCACGCGCTCGCCTTTTAACGCAATTAAACGATCTAAGTGCAATAAACACACGTTGATTTTCTCGCGTGCTGTCGGCTCAGGCGGCAACTCGCCATTTTCTAGATAACGAATCGTCCGATAAAGCATCCAAGGATTCCCAAGTGCCGCTCGTCCAATCATCACACCATCCACGCCGTATTCATCAAGCATCCGCTTTGCTTCTTGCGGCGTTGTCACATCACCATTCCCAATAACAGGAATCTTGACCGCTTGCTTCACATCACGAATGATCTCCCAATTGGCAACGCCTTCGTACATTTGGACCCGCGTCCGACCGTGTACCGCGACTGCACTACCGCCAGCACGCTCAACTGCTTGGGCATTTTCGATCGCAAAAATGTGGTCTTCATCCCAACCAATTCGCATTTTCACTGTTACCGGTTTTTTCACTGCATCAACCGTCGCCGCAACCATCTCGTAAATTTTAGTTGGATCAAGAAGCCAGCGAGCACCAGCATCACATTTCGTAATCTTTGGGACTGGGCACCCCATATTAATATCAATAATATCTGCGTTCGTATTTTGGTCAACAAAACGCGCCGCTTCAACAAGCGTTTCTTTTTCGCCACCAAAAATCTGCAAGCTGAGTGGCTTTTCTCTTTCATCTACATACAACATTTGAAGTGACTTCTCGTTTTGATGTAAAATCGCCTTGTCACTCACCATCTCTGCACAAACAAGTCCAGCACCAAACTCTTTTGCAATTAAGCGAAATGCTGGGTTACATACCCCCGCCATTGGTGCAAGCACGACTTGGTTTTTCATCTTAATGTCTCCGATTTTCAGCATCCCTGTACCTCCCTTTCGTTTAAATTTATGCTGCATTTTATCAGATCTATTGATCAGCATCTACGCTGTTCATTTTTCTAAACACATAGCCATTTCTATCTCTATAGCTGGACGCCATAAGCTAATTCCTTCCCGCTCGCTAAATGCCTCACATAACGCCCGTACTGTCTGGCCACGCGACTCAATGTAAAGATCAGGCACCAGCTCCGCCAAAGGCATAAGCACAAAAAGGCGTTCCCACATGCGAGGATGAGGAATTTGTAATTGTTCCTTCTCAATATTTTCACGATTAAACAGTAAAATGTCAAGGTCTATTGTTCTTGGACCGAAACGAATCATCCGCTCACGACCCAAACTACACTCTATCGTCTGGGTCGCTTGTAACAATGAATCCGGTGATAGCGTCGTCTGCACTTCCACTACTTGATTTAAAAAAGGTTCTTGATCCGTGTAGCCTACAGGTGCTGTTTCATAAATGCTTGACATACGCACAACCGTGATCGCTGCATGCCCGTGCAGCGCATGGATCGCCTCGTTCAAATAGGCTTCCCGGTCACCAATATTTGATCCAAGCGCCAAAAAAACGTTATGTGTCATCGCGCTGCCTCGTCATTTCTACTGCAACAGATTGGTAATGCCCGGGAATTGGCGGATCCGGCTTCGTTACAACAACGGTACATCCTTGCAGCCGTTCATATGCAGCAAACAATTCTTCTATAATTTTGTTTGTCAATGCCTCAACGAGCTGATGCGGTTTTCCTTCAACAATGTCGCGAATACGTGCATACACATCACCATAATCAATTGACGCGGTCAACTCATCGTTTAGCGCCGCTGCAGATAAATCAAGCATTAACGTCACATCGACCATAAAGCGTTGGCCAAGCTTTCTTTCTTCCGGGAAGACACCGTGGTAACCATAAAAAGATAACTGCTTCATATGAATTTTATCCATTTATGACACCCTCCCCATCATCGCATCCATCATTTGTACCATTCGCTTCATCGCTCGCACATCGTGTACGCGCACAATTGAACAACCTTTAGCTATACCTAAACAAACCGTGGCACCCGTTCCTTCCACCCGTTCATCTACTGGTAAACCGAGTGTCTGACCGATAAAAGACTTTCGCGATGTTCCTAATACAACCGGATAACCTAGCGCAACAATTTCCTCCAGATGCCGCATCACTTGGATATTGTCGGCATAAGTTTTCGCAAAACCGATTCCCGGATCAAGTAAAATCGCATCGTCACGCACACCCGCTGCACGACAAATATGAATGCTCTCTTGCAAATCCGCTTTCATGTCTGACAAGAGCGCTTTATACGCAGCTGTTTCTTTGTTGTGCATTAAAACAATTGGCACATCATATTGCGCCGCTACTTCCGCCATTCGAGGATCTGCTTTCGCACCCCAAACATCGTTAATCATTGCTGCCCCTACCTGCACAGCGGCCTCTGCAACTGCTGCTTTATACGTATCAATCGAAATTGGCACGTCAAAGCGAGCCGACAACGCCTCGACAACCGGTAAAACACGTTCGCGCTCTTCTTCTATCGACACAGCCACTGCGCCCGGACGTGTTGACTCTCCACCTACATCGAGGATATCTGCTCCTTCTTGAATTAATCTCGCCGCACGATCAATCGCCTCGCTCACTTGCGTGTAACAACCTCCATCTGAAAAAGAATCCGGCGTTATATTTAAAATACCCATTATTCTCGTCCGCTCTAATTGCTGCAAAACCTCACCCCATTTCTCTTGCTCGTGCTTCTATATACAGGTGTTGAATCTGTTGCACCTCGTCACACGCGCGTGATTGCTGCTCCTCCAACAGTGTAATCGGCACGACCCCTTGAATCGCATTTGTCATGAACCAACCATCTGCGGTCACTAACGACGATCGCGGAAATAAACCTTCAACTACTTTATATCCCGCTTGCCGCAACAGCTCAATCATACATGCTCGTGTGACACCATTTAAAATACCTGCTTCCAGAGATGGCGTGTAAACATCTCCGTCATATAACCAAAAAATATTCGAGGTAATGCCTTCAGCAACATCGCCATTCGCGGTTAAAAAAATCCCTTCTATCGTTGGATCATCTCCAAGTGTTTGTTTTGCAAGCACATTGTTCATGAAATGGTGTGATTTCAACCGCCATTGCCCTTCCGGTGTATTCCTCGGTAACGACAACACACGCGCCGTTTTATGTGCAACGACCGGCGGCATCGGCTTCATATACACGATAACATTCGGATGCTCGTACACTTTCGCTGTCAGACCAAGCGGTGACGTGCCCGCGGTGATATTCCAGCGTACATACGCTTCAAAGAGCCCATTTGCCTCACCAAGTGCTGCTAACACAGCTTTCATTTCTGCGATGCTTAAAGAAGCATGAATACCAACTTGCTGCAAACTTTTTTGCAGACGCGACATATGTGCATCTAAACGGAACACCCCTTCTCTACTCCAGCGAAACGTCTCAAACAAACCAAGTCCATACAGCAGACCGTGATCGAATACAGAAACCATTGCTTCTTCCTCCGACACCACCATCCCGTTCACATACACATACATCCAGCATCGCTCCTTGCATCATTGTCAAAGCGATTCACATTCGTCGCTCTTTATTCTACTAAACATAGCAGCATAAGAAAAGCAGCCCCGTGCAAAAAAGGGCTGCTTTTTGTTGGAAAACATATTTTTACGAGCGCGCTTCCTCTTCCTCAAACTGATAAAGCGGTGTACTTAAATAACGCTCACCATTCGACGGGAGTATAGCGACAACTTTTTTCCCGCTACCAAGCTCTTTTGCGAGCTCTAGCGCTGCATAAAGCGCTGCACCTGAAGAAATCCCGCCTAAGATCCCTTCTTCCCGTGCCGCACGCCGCGCATATTCAAATGCTTGTTCTGTGGATACAGTCACAATCCGATCATAAATGTCTGTATTTAAAATTTCCGGTACAAATCCTGCGCCAATACCTTGAATTTTGTGCGGCCCTGGCTTGCCACCAGACAACACTGGAGAATCTTGCGGCTCGACTGCTACAATTTGTAAATGCGGGAAGTGCTCTTTTAAAAGTCCTCCAGCACCAGTAATCGTGCCCCCTGTGCCAATGCCAGAAACAAACCCATCTAATTGTCCATCCACTTGCTTGAGTAACTCTTTTCCTGTTGTTTCACGATGAATGACTGGATTGGCTTCATTCTCAAATTGTTGTGGCATGAAAAAACCATCTTGCGCCGCAAGCTCAACCGCTTGACGAATGGCCCCACCCATTCCTTCAGGCCCTGGCGTCAATACTAACTCAGCTCCATACGCACGTAATAAGTTCCGTCGCTCCATACTCATTGTTTCTGGCATAACGAGCATTGTTTTATACCCTTTTGCCGCGGCAACCATTGCCAAACCAATTCCAGTATTACCGCTCGTTGGTTCAATAATCGTCATTCCCGGCTTCAATGTCCCCGCTTCTTCCGCTGCATTAATCATTGCCAGCGCAATCCGATCTTTCACACTGCTGCCGGGATTTTGGTACTCTAATTTGACATACACATCCGCATGCGCCGGTGTCGTTAATCTGTTTAACTTCACAAGCGGGGTATTGCCGATCAATTCCGTAATATTATTTGCTACCATCATCCGTATCCGCCCCTTCCTCACCTAATTCATAGTATATTGATTGGTTTTATATACGAATCGTATCAGATCGTGCAATCTTAGTCAAATAATATCATGGTTGTACATCACATTTGCTGCTTCTTGCGAAGAATATGTGCGATAGCGGCATAACTAAGCCCGACAACCGTTGTAAAAATATCGCCACCCGCATGTTTCACTTGACCCGGGTGTCTAAAACCTTCCTTTAGCCAACGCTTAAAGCGCTTCATGTGTCTTTTCATCCCCCTTCACTCACTCATGCCGAAAAAATATCCTCGATCTTTTCCGCATATTTACAAACAAATTCTTCTGGGTACTGCCGAATCTTTCCCTTGAACTGATCGACCAGTTCCTTGTTTAACACGTTTTTATCCGTGAAAGTCATTCTTTTATATGTGTAGGCGACGATACCATCCACAAAAAAAGGATCGTCATGATGATGACATGCAACAATTGCTTGCGAGATTAACCAATTAATATCACATATCGTTTCTTTGCTCGAAAAATAGAAAAAAGTGTCTGTAATCATTGCAGGATCTGACCAACTTTTCACAGCCTCCTCAAGTTGTTTTTCATTATAAATCTCATCTTCCACAGGGAGGAAGTCATCTTCATCGACATCACTCAAGAATTCACGATTGTATTCCAATTGTTTAACAAAATCTTTAAAGCTCTTGGCAACTTGTTGGTCAGTCTCCATTTCTACATCAATGTAAGCAACAGTTGGATCGGTTTTACTTTTTCGATAATCCAACACAAACCATCATGACCATCACCATTAATTAAAACAATGTCTTTAGGTAACTCCCACTCTTCAATCATGTACGGCGTCGCAAGGATGCCTTGGTCTTCTGTTTTACCGATGCCAAATATATGCTCAACAGGGAAGCAGTTATCCTCGTAGTCTCCAATACGTTGAGGCAAGCTGCTTCTATATAGTCTACCGCCATTTTGCTCCCGCATTAAAGAAACATAATCAGCCGGCAGTTTCACCCCTAAAACTTTTTCCGCATTCACAATTGTTTCTTCCGTCAATCTTTCTAACTCATATTCATCCAAAAGCTCCGCTAACCAAAACCGCCCGTGATCCATTCAATCGCTCCCTCTACTTTATCTATAACTACAGGACAAACTTCATCGTTAAATAACCAATCATGATACCGACCACTATATATGTAATATTTTTCCATACAGGTGTTTGATGTCTATTCGTTTCCATGCACAGTGCTCCCATCCCTGAACAAAACTAAAACCACAAACCAATTGTACACGCTTCCACAAAAAGGAGCAAACTCCCTCACTTCCGCCATACTGCAAACGCCATCCCAAAAAAGATTAGTACAACACCTATCAGCTGCATCATCGTCGGTCGAAACCCGATCAAAGCAACATCAAGTAACATCGCCACCGCGGGGTTTAGAAATACAAGAATAGAGATCACGCGAGACGACAAATTTCGCAAACTATTGAAAAATAAATAGTACACAATGCCAGTATGAATGACACCTGTCCCAATGACATAAAGCCAATTGTAAGTGGTTAACCCTAGAAAAGCATCGAAGTCCACAAAGGGCAATAATAAAAATAACCCGAGGAACGTTTGCAAAAATGTCATTGCATAAGCACTCATCTGTTTCATGCCTTTTCCAAGCAATGTCGTTGCCGCATAAAAAGTCGCTGCCAGTAACCCCCAAATCATCCCGGACGAAAAAAGTGCTTGAACAGAAAATCCTGCCGTCATCCCCGCCACAAACATCGTTCCAACAAAACAAGCAACAATTGCGATGATCGCACGTACAGTCAACCGTTCACGAAAGATGGTACTCCCCGCAAGCAGCACAAAGACAGGCGCTAAGTGATACACAGAGACGGTGATCGTCATCGGCATTGCTTCCAGTGCTTTGAAAAAGAACACCCAATTAAACACGAGAAAAACACCACATATGAGCGTTAAAAATAGCCCTTTTTTCGTCCATGTTTCTCGCTTATACTCTCCTGTCACAAGCCAGCAACCAACTAAGAAGATTGTCCCAAACAGACAACGCATGAAGACTAGTTCGAATGACGGCAAATTGGTCTGAATCGCAAAATAGCCGACTGAACCAAAGATCATCATTGTTATAATCATTTGTACCGCTGCATGCCACTGTTTTTTTGTTGTGAAATCTTGGTGTGCCATGGTCATGTGCCTCCTCTACGCTGTACATGTATCTTATCAGAGGACGGTACAAGATGAAATGACAAAATGACAGATTGTCTATGTAAAAGTCATCCATCCAGAGTCACATAACTGTTTTCCTCGTGATCATGAACCTTTACGTGTATTTTGAATCAAGAACTTTGTTAAAAGATACAGCAAAAAGATGCTAAATCCTAGCGCCGCAAAACCTAACAGTTGTCAAATAATTGTTAACAACTCCTCCACCTCCCTACTAGCTATATTCACTTAAGTCCCCCCCGCTCCCGCAACGCCTCCAGCTCCTCCTTCGAAAAAGTATATACTTCTTGGCAAAAATGGCACGTCGTCTCCGCGCCGCCGTCTTCTTCAATCATGCTTGTTAATTCGTCGCGTCCAAGGCTAACGAGCGCGCTACTCATCCGTTCAAAAGAACATGTACACGCAAACCGCACCGGCTTCGTCTCTAAAAACTTCACATTCTCGGCACCAAGCAATGTCTGAAGCATCTCCTCGGGTGACATTCCCTCCGCCGCCATCTTAGAAACAGGCATCGTCCGCGCAAGCCGTTGTTCAATCTCAGTAATTGTCGCTTCTGTTGCTCCCGGCATGAGCTGGATCACAAACCCGCCAGCAGCAAGAATCGTTTCATCCGGGTTTACGAGCACACCAACACCGACTGAAGAAGGGGTCTGTTCAGAGTGAGCGAAGTAATATGTGAAGTCTTCACCGAGCTCTCCCGAGACAATTGGCACGCTACCGATGAAGGGCTCTTTCATACCTAAGTCCTTCACAATATGAATCATCCCGTTCTTCCCGACAACACGGGCAACATCTAACTTCCCTACATTGTTCAGTTCCGGACTAACATGTGGATTTGTCACCGTGCCCCGCGTCGTACCGTCAGCATGACTATCAACAATGATTTGGCCAATCGGACCGTCACCACAAACACGCACGGTGAGTTTTTCGTCGCCTTTTAACATCGCCGCCATTAGTGTTCCGCCCATCATCGCTCGCCCAAGTGCAGCCGAAGCAGTCGCCCACGTATCTTGGCGTTTGCATGCTTCAGCAACCATTTCTGTTGCGACAACTGCAAGGGCACGCACTTCTCCTCTGAATGCTGTCGCTTTCACTAAGTAATCACTCATTCATTCCGCCTCACTTTACCTTATTTTTCTCATAAATGACTTTCAATCCTTTTAATACTAAATGCTCATCTAAAAACGTCAACTGAGCCACATCTTCATAAAATAAGTGTGCTAAGCCACCCGTAGCAATGACATGTACATCAGTTAAACGCGCCTCATCAATCATTCGCGACAAGACCCCATCAATGAGCGCCACATGGCCGATGTAAATCCCACTCTGCATTGATGCACTCGTTGTATGACCAATCACTGAAAGTGGACGAGATAATTCGAGCTTTGGCAATTTTGCTGCTTGCGTATATAATGCTTCGGCACATATTGCTGCACCTGGAGCAATGACACCACCTTTGTAACAGCGCGCCTGGTCGATATATGTAAAGGTGGTTGCCGTCCCAATATCCACAACAATCGCTGGGGTGCCGTAGTGCGCAATCGCTGCCACGGCACTTGCGATCCGATCAGCGCCAACTTCTTTAGGATTGTCCGTTTGAATATTTAAGCCTGTTTTCACACCCGGACCGATGACAAGTGGCCCTATGCCTATGTAGTCTTGACACATTTGCGTAAGACGATGTGTCATCGTCGGCACAACCGAAGACATCATCACCGCATCGACGTCGGCAAAGCTTTTTTCCTTATAATGAAAAAAGCGCTGCAATAACATCGCATATTCATCGCTCGTTTTCTCCGCTTTGGTCGCCATCCGAAACGTGGCAATGAACGTGTCCGTTTCATACAAACCAACCGTAACAGATGAGTTACCAACATCAAGTACAAGTAGCACAAATAGCCCTCCTTAAGAAAAAGAGGGTGCCCGCGTTAGGCACCCTCCCCATATTTACGAGCGGTTCTCACCGTTATGATCAACAGAACCCGACTGGTCGTCTGGTAAGTTCGTTGTTTCTTCATACGGCTCACCAGTGGCCTCATCGTCTTTCGATTGAATGTTCACCTTCACATCTGTCAACTTCTTCGTTGCGTGATGGTTTTCTGGCAACTTTCCTTCGTTAATTAACGATTGGATTTGCTCGGCATCAAGCGTTTCTAGCTCCAGTAATTTCTGCGCAATCAAATCAAGACTATCTTTGTTCTCAAGAATAATCTCCTTACAGCGTGTGTAGCTTTCTTTCAAGATCCGCTGCACCTCTAGGTCAATGTCATGGGCAATCGCATCACTGTAATTTTGCTCGTTTTGGATGTCACGACCTAAAAAGACTTGCCCGCCGCCGTTCGAACCAAATTGCACTGGACCAATTTTGTCACTCATCCCATACTCAGCGACCATTTTCCGGGCAATAGCGGTCGCTCGTTGGAAGTCATTGTGCGCACCCGTCGACACTTCGCCAAATTGAATTTCTTCTGCGACACGCCCACCGAGCAAGCCGACAATTTTATCAAGCAACTCTGGCTTTGTCATGAAATAACGATCTTCTTTCGGGAGCATCATCGCATAGCCACCGGCCATTCCCCGTGGGATGATCGTCACTTTATGCACCATATCAGCACTTTCAAGCTTCACCCCAACAACTGTATGACCTGCTTCATGCCATGCAACAATATTTTTCTCTTTTGGAGAAATGACACGGCTCTTCTTCGCCGGTCCAGCAATGACCCGGTCAATTGCTTCTTCAACATGCTCCATGCCAACCTCTGTTTTGTTGCCACGTGCAGCGACAAGTGCTGCTTCATTCAATAAGTTCTCCAGATCAGCACCAGAAAAACCTGGCGTCCGTGCA
The DNA here is from genome assembly GCF_038592975.1 of Bacillus sp. FSL W7-1360. NCBI lineage: Bacteria > Bacillati > Bacillota > Bacilli > Caryophanales > Bacillaceae > Bacillus > Bacillus sp. FSL W7-1360. The sequence goes on from NZ_CP151950.1 coordinate 2,076,947, forward strand.
GCAATTAAATCTAATTTCACGTCTTCACGTAATGGTTTATTACGTGCATGCACACGAAGTACTTCTTCACGCCCTTTGACATCAGGCGCATTCACTTGAATTTGTCGGTCAAAACGACCTGGGCGCAACAGGGCCGGATCTAAAATATCGGCTCGGTTTGTCGCCGCAATGATGATAATTCCTTCATTTGAACTAAATCCGTCCATCTCCACAAGCAACTGGTTAAGGGTCTGTTCACGTTCGTCATGACCTCCGCCAAGACCCGCACCACGTTGGCGACCAACCGCATCAATTTCGTCAATAAAAATGATACATGGCGAGTTTTTCTTCGCGTTCTCAAACAAATCACGCACACGAGACGCACCGACACCAACAAACATTTCGACAAAGTCCGAACCACTAATCGAGAAGAACGGCACACCTGCTTCACCAGCAACTGCACGAGCGAGAAGGGTTTTCCCTGTTCCCGGAGGACCAACGAGCAAGACCCCTTTTGGAATACGCGCCCCAATCGCAACAAACTTGCGCGGGTCCTTTAAGAAATCTACAACCTCGACAAGCTCCTGTTTCTCCTCATCCGCACCAGCAACATCTTTAAATTTCGCTTTCTTTTTATCATCACTCACCATTTTTGCCTTGCTTTTCCCAAAGTTCATGACGCGGTTTCCACCGCCGCCACCGCCGCCTTGGGCAGAGCTCATTAAAAAGAAGATGATTAAAATGACTAACAATAATGGCGCAAACCAAAGCACTGTTGACAACCAATTACTTTGTTGGTCTTCCGGTTTTACAGTAAGATCAACATTTTCTAATTGCAGCAACATATCCTTTGTTACTTCTGAATTAAGAAGATGTGTTTCAAAACGTTCATCTTTCTTGCTATCGGTAAAACGACCGGTCACAATGAACACAGATCGCTCAGGTTTCACTTCAACACTTTTGACTTCACCTTTATCAAGGCGTTGTAAAAACTCGTCGGTCCGCACTTCTTTTGTTTCCGTGCGGTCTCCTGATAAACTTTGCACAGCCGCCATGACAATTAATAGCAGCAATGTGAAAATAATAATAGTACGTACTGTACGATTCATCCTTGACCTCCTCCCACATCCAACAAAACTGCACCTATCTTACCACAACTGCGACGTAAGTACCAACTATTCGCCTTCATAAATCTCCGGTTTGAGCACACCAACGTATGGTAAATTCCGATAACGCTCCGCAAAATCAAGTCCATAACCGACAACAAACTCATCTGGGACAATGAAACCGGCTCGATCTGGGACAAGGTCAACTTTTCTTCCTTCTGGTTTATCAAGCAACGTGACCACTTTTACAGACTTTGCTTTACGATATTTAAATAGCTCGATTAAATAGCTAAGTGTCAATCCACTATCAATAATATCTTCCACGATGACGACATCTCGTCCTTCTACTTTCGTATTCAAATCTTTGACAATTTTAACCTCTCCTGATGAGACTGTCCCTTTGCCGTAGCTCGATACATCCATAAAGTCAATCTCTACATGGATGTCAACTTGTTTAATTAAATCGGCCATAAATGGTAGCGCCCCTTTTAATACACCAACGAAAAGCGGAAACTTCCCATCATATTCATTTGAAATTTCACGACCGAGCAGCTTTACCTTCTCTTGAATTTCTTCTTCTGTAATTAAAATTTCTCTCATGTCGTTTTTCATATACCTTTTTCCTCCTCTAGTCAATCAAACCCATCACGCTAAACTAGGCATTCATTGTGCCTGAAATTCCCATCCCACAAGGCTCAGCGCAAATGACATACACCTTAATCATCGCGATCATACTTATAAAAAGAAAGGATTACGTTTGGTTCAGTAGATTCATCCTTTTTTACCGACAACGAACGATGCAACCCAGGAATCCACAAAATTTCATCATCTGCATCTACAACCAATGGCCACTTCTGACGCAACAACGGCGCAATTTTACAATCAATAAACAAACGACTAATTTTTTTTGTCCCTGTCATGCCTAATGGTGAAAATACATCGCCCTCTTTACGGTTGCGAATATAGAGCGGTTTTTTGAGCGCCCGCATTGGAAACATCACGCGATATGGTTGTTCACACGTCAATAATACTTCTCCTGCTACAGAGGCCTGGATGACACCAAGCGGGGTCTCGCACTGACCAGGAATAGATAACGGATATTTGTACAAGTCACCATTCGTATCCTGCTCACACGTGAATGTACATGTGTCATACGACAAAATTACGCGTAGACCCCCTCTTAAATGAAGGCGTTTCTCTGAGGAAGATTTTCTCATTAAAAAAGATTGAACTTGTTCAATATGTAGCGCAGAAACAACTGCTTCTCCACTATATAGATAACTTAATATTAGATGAATCATTCTCCTTTGTAAAGCAGGAGCTATCCTTCTAAACAATGGCTTTGAAATCTTCACATAACCACTTTTTTTTACTTTTGTCACCTGCACTAACACTTTTTCCGCTTCAGCAAATAAATAGTCATTATCGTCCGCATGCCAACGTGAAAATCGGTGTGTATGCACATGAATATGTGGGTTTTCCTTTTTTAGCACGGGCACAATTTGCGCACGAAATCGATTGCGAGTGTACATAGCCGAAGCATTGCTTTCGTCCTCATGAAACGGCACTTCATGTGCATGGCAATATGCTAAAATTTGCTGTTTTGTTTCTTGTAATAACGGTCGAATGAGGCGACCATTTACATATGGCTGATCAGGTGCAATGCCTATATTGGTCAGCGGCGTTGTGCCACGCACCATTTTCATCAGGACCGTTTCCACCTCATCATCACCATGGTGTGCTGTCATTAACACATCACCATCGAGCTGCATCATCGCTTCTTGAAAAAATTGGTACCGCAACGTACGTGCGCCTTGCTGCACTCCGATACGGTGCTGTTCACAATATGCCCTTACCGATAGCTGCTTTTGCACATACGGTATCCCCCAGTCGGCACAAACTGTACGGACGAGTGCGGCATCTGCATCCGCTTCTTCACGGAGCCCATGATGTGCGTGCAGCGCGACGAGTGTAAACTTTTTTTGCGCGTTTATGTTACACATTATATGAAGTAATGCCATTGAATCCGCACCGCCAGAAACCGCGACAAGAATCGTATTCAAATTAACCTCGCGCTGCATGTATTGCTGCACACGTTCTCTCATAAACTGTTCGCTCCTAAATCCCCACTTAAAAAATCTCTCCCAACAAGTATAGGACAGATAGTAGAATAACAAAAGAGGCGACTAAAAAAAGATCTACACGATCTGTCAATTGCCTTTTTCTGTTCACAACTTTTCTCGTAGGTAATTTGCCCTTTTTTCGTTTTACTAGTGCGCTACGCATATCATCAGCACATACATACTTGCCGTGTAACGCCCGCAACAACATTTGTTGATACGGTTGTAACAACGGTGATTTCTGTACCATTTTTTTTAATTGTGCTGCTGTTTTACCCGACACTTTATTTACTCGTGCGGGATATGCACAGACAATCATCATCATCGCCACAGAGAATAAATCATATTGCGGATCCGCCCGGCGCGAGCCAAGCTCCCAATAACCACGATCATAGTATTCCGTATACTCTTTCACCGCTCGCCCCATCTCTGTCACACCACCGACATCCAGTAGCCGAATATGATACGACTTGTCAGTAACAAGCACATTCTCTGGTTTCAAATCACCAAAAACCAAGCCTTGTTTATGTAATTGTGCTAACTTGGTTAGTATTTGCGACAACAATACTTCTACCCACTCCCCACTGCGACCTTTCATGAAATCAAGTACATTCTCACCTTGTATATACTCCATTGCATAAAAAGGAGCTGAACCTCGTAAACACACATAATCATCGACATCATATAGACAAGGCCCAAGCATCTCTTGAACCTTGTTTAATTGTTTTAAGACATTTACTTCGGTTGTAATCGCCCGCGCATCCAAACCAATTTTCAAGGCGACATAGCCGTCTTGTCCTTGCGCCAAATACACGTGCCCCGTCACGCCAACGCCAAGCTTCCGAACAAGTGTATAACATTGCCCATGCCATTTACCGCGCACAACTAACCCAGGATAAAATTCAGTTGCCCAATCGGCGTGCACGTCGCTGTTGTTCACCATACAACCGTCTCCTTTTTTCTCGCCGTGAAGAAAACACACCTATTCCGGCCTGCAACGCTGGTCCTGTCGGCGTCAATCCTTTCGGTGTTAATTGCGCAAATGCTTGTGTGAGAGAAGTGAGTCTCGGTGTCCAATCCACAAGTCGGTCAATCGGATCACTTTTCCCAGGAAATGAGTATAAGCAAAAAAGACTATCACCCAGGCGGGCATTTAAACTTAGTGACAGATCCATTAACGCTTCTTGCACCATCGGTAGCTTGTCTGTCATACTTGCGCTCGTATCAATTAAAACGAGTACTTCTAAAGAAACCGCTTCTCCTAAACGTTCCGTCACTTCCACAATTTGTCCTCTATCATCCGGGGAAACATCATGTAATCCTTCTTTTTCTGGGAAAATATGTTTTAGTTCTTGCTGAACAACATGTTGCAATGTTTGCGTCATTGCCCGGCGCGTCACCGTCTGCACTGTCCTTACAAGCTGTTTTTTCGTCACAATTTCACTTACGCCGCCACCGGCAAGTGCAATGGCTTCAATTTCCTCTAACCCTCTGTATTGATCGGGCCCCTCTTCGGTAATCCCAATTACATTAATACAAATCCCATGCTCTTGCGCAAGACGCGCAATGGCCACTGGGTCTTCTCCTTCATTAGAGTGACCATCTGTCATTAACAAAATTTGCTTTAAAACTGCCGTCATACACGTCACCTCCAGACTTTCGTTGTGTTCCCATTTTCGTCCACCTGGGGCAATTTTATACGCGCATATCGTTACGTACCAACAGCTCGTTTCACTTGCACATTGATCCGCTTATCACGACGCGCTTTCGCATGAAGCGGGATGGACGACCACTTTGGTGTGTGCCGCTGTACTTGTGTCACAATGACTGTCATGTCATCTTCAATGGTTAACCCACGCTCTGAACGAATCACTTGTTCTAATATGATATCAGCAACTTCCTGAGGATCGTCCGTTTCAATATCAGCAATGAGTCGACGTAACCACACATCTTTATTCTCAATATGTCGCTTTGCGTCAAGAATGCCATCGCTGACCATAATAAGCAAATCACCCGGCTTTAACTGTTCCCGCACGACATCTACCTCAAATTCTTGAATAATGCCGATCGGTAAATTCCCTGCTTCCACTTTGGATACATGTGAACCCCGTTTAATAAAGCTTGGTGTCGATGCAATTTTTAAAAATGTCGCTTGTGCATCTTGTAAATCAATCATTGCCAAATCTAGCGTAGCAAACATATCTTCCGTATTCCGTAACGCAAGGATCGAATTGACCGATTGTATAGCGACGGTCTCTTCTATGCCGGACTGCAACACCTCTTGTAACAATTGAAGTGTCTCACGGCTTTGTAAATACGCCTTTTCGCCATTGCCCATCCCATCGCTAATAGCGACAGCAAACTTTTCACTATTCAACTCAATCATCGCATAATTATCACCAGAGAGCCATTCTCCACCTTTCGCCACTTTTGCCACACCTGTTTGCGCAACATAAGGATTGGTCGATCCGAGCGACATATGACTGTAGCCATTTGAATAAAAACCCGGTTCCTCTCTCTTCAACACAATCGTTTCATTCAGTAAGTCTGATAACATCGGCGCAATGATCTTTTCTGCTTGACCTGCCCCAGGCTCACAATACACGCTCATCTCAATCTCAATTCTCCCGCTTGCAACACTACAAACATCGATATGCCCGACCTCTAAACCAGCATCTCGAAGCGCATCAATCATAAACTCTTCTTCTATCACATGTGGCTCTCGTTCTTTCTGGATTTCGCTTGCAAAGTTACCCATGACTTTTGCCACACCCAGTAACTGATCTGACACTAACCGTCTACTTTCTATTACTTGCCGTTTTAACGTTTGATTTGCTTGGTACTGACCTACCTCTATATTCATTGCGGTAATCACTTGATCCGGTTTCCGACAATAGCTCCGCCACTGTCGCTTCAAACGCATATCGACAACTGCGCCATTGCTCTCAATATCACAAACCATCTTTTGCATCATGTCATAGGTGCGTTCTACATGAGCTACCCAACACTTTTCTTTCATCGGACACGTCTGGCACGTTTTCTCAGTTACATGGCTTAACATCAAATCTATTTCACGTACCTTCTTCTCTTCCTCATCGTCTTGTTCTACTTTAAAACTATGTGCAAGCGTCTGAAATAACGAAGAAAAGCGCTCTACACGCCCAGCCGTGGCATCACGTACTTTTCGCAAATATTGTTGCTGCTCTTGGGCATGGTGGGTCGTTCCAGGAATGTAGCTAGCAACACGAACGAGCCAAGATTTCGGTGTCAACAAAAATATACCAATGGCTAGCACAGATTCGATTACCGTCCCTGCTAATCCCGTTCCTCCCTCTGCATACATTCCAATCAACAACGTACCTACAAGCAACCCTGTTGCAACACCAATTCGCTTTCCTTCCTTCATTAAACCGCCTAGTAAACCAGCAAAAGCTAATAAACTCATTTGATACAAACTAGCCACACTCGCTAAACTTAAGATCAGTCCTGTAACAACACCAACAGTAGCGCCAATTGTAGCTCCACCAACAAAAGCAAAGATCAGTACCAAATACCGCGCAACACTATGTTGTGCGACAACATCGTACATGACCCATCCGACTGTGCCAGTCATGACAGACGCAAGCAAGATAATGAGGCAAATAATCTCTTCATTCTTTAATGCTTGTCCACTACGCTTCCCAGTCACAAGCGGAATGCTTTGCAAAAAAATCATTGTTAATAAGAAACTTAGCCCCGCTTCGACGGTAGCCATCATCCACGCATACTGTCCAAGCTCACCTTCCACTGCAAAAACAATCCCTAAACGCGTCAACATTGTTGCGACAAACACAACATAAGGAAGGGTTGTCATCGACTGCATCCAAAACCGCTTGGCGACTTTATAGAGTAATAAAAAACAAACCATTCCAATTACAGCAAACATCCATTGCCCATGATAACTAAATAAACTTCCGCCCAACAGTGACAACGCCGCAATGACTGCATGTGTATGACGCAAAACAAGTACCGCTGCTAAAAAAGGAAGTATAAATGGGGTTAACTCTCCTAAAATCATTGCGCGTCCAAGCAATAAACCAATCACAGCAATGAATACTCCCCAATCATACACGACGGTTTTTATCCCTTTAGAAACTTTAAACGTCCTATGAACGAGTTGCTGCCGTAACCGATGTGGCAACCAACCAATTACTGTGCCATCTGCCGTCTTCGCCATTTTCTTCAACATCATCGTCACCACCCTATTGGTATCGTGACCCCACTATACCAATAGATCAATCTAGCAATTTGTCATAATGTCACATAGGGAGAAAAAAAGATTTCGACCACGTTCGTTGTAAAAAGTAAAAACCACCTACAAAGAGAGTTGAATTTCCACATTGTGGCTGCACATACACAAGTCTTTTCTCTACAATTGACTAATACTGGCTAACGATTTTGTACATAAAAAAGCACCCTGCTCAAAAAAATTGAACAAAATGCTTGAATGATAGCGGCGGAGGGGATCGAACCCCCGACCTCACGGGTATGAACCGTACGCTCTAGCCAGCTGAGCTACACCGCCCCATGTCCTATTAACACGACCTTCACTAGTATAAACGGCAACAGGCAAGCTGTCAACATATTTTTCCTCGACACGCCGAATCCACTCTATCGGACTACTTTATAGTTGTAATCTACAGAATGCGAAAGAAGGCAGACTGTCTCCTGCCTTCATGATAAACGAACAGAATATACGTTTAGCAAGCAACAAGCTAACCTCGCTTGGCGCCGCGACCACCTCGCTTGGACTCTGTTTGTCTTTTAATCGTCGTCAAACGTTCTTCACTATCTTTTAAAAACCGATTCATTTTATCTTCAAAAGAGATGGTTGCACGAGGTTTATTACCACCACGATGGCTACCGTTTCCTGAGCGCTGAAACGAACGTGCTCGCTGTGGACGCGCTGTTTCTTCTCGTTCAGGGCGGTCAACCGCCTTTCGGATAGACAAGCCTACTTTTCCATCTTTCTCTACATTGACAACTTTTACTGTGACTTCATCGCCAACTTTTAGTAGCTCGTTAATATCTTTGACATAATGATCGGCAACCTCACTAATATGGACAAGACCAGTTGATCCGCCTGGGAGCTCTACAAATGCTCCGAAATGCGTAATACCAGTTACCTTGCCTTGGAGCTTGCTGCCTGCTTCTATGGACATGAAAACGTACATCCTCCTTAAGTTTGTATAAACAAGTATAGACTCCTATACATTATAACTGATGAGAAATTTCGCTGTCAATCATCAGATTCTTTCGGGACATTTATTCTCGTTTCACCTGGGAAAGTTAAAAAGTAGTCACGCCTAGCAATCTCTGCAATAAACGCATCGTCCTGATAATTTTCAATTTCTTTTAGTAGATGTTTTTCTTCCTCCAATACGACGCGCTTGTCTTTTTCTAATAAACGTATCGTATCTTCACGCGCACTCATGCTTGTATGTTGCGAAAATAGCGTAATAAGCGCGGAGGATACCAACAACAAAAACACCACTGACAAGAGCGTGAGGCGCCGGTATAAACCTTTTTTATGCTGTTGTTTTTGTATCAATTGCTCAGTGTGCTCCTCAATACGCTTCGGATTTAGTTTTGTGACATTTTGATATTTAGATACCATTCTACTCACCGACATCACTCCTCTCTGTCTTTTTTCAACAGTCGCCTGCAAAAGTCCTTTATAAGATTGTAAAAAGGCAACAATTTTCGCAATTGGGTTGTTAAACCCGTCCGATTCGCAAGCCATAGAAAAGGTGCGCCCGCGATCCGCAAAATAAACACGAGTGTTGTGCGAACGATCGTTATCACTATCATACTCAAGCGGTATAGAATGTGCAACACCCATTTTAGTGGTGTCCCAAGAAATACCTTAATAAAAGACGTACAGAAACGATACAAAGCAGTCATCACTTTGATGGTCCATTCCAATAAATTTTGGTACAACCGTTTAAATAACGCCTGATAAGCAGCATAACCGCAAAGAAGTGCAAGAAAAATATATATTCTTATTTCACCATGATTCAATTTCAGCAATACATAAAAAACAATAAGTGCCTGCAAAATCCAGAAAAAGAGGTCACGCACAGCTATGAGCAAGCGGAAGCGATTCTGTTTCACAGTAAACCGCTCATACGTGTCTAGTGATGCACCAAGCCACACCCCCATCCCTATCATTGCTGTCAGCGTATAAAATTGGAGCGTCGCTGTCACTTAAATAACTTCCCTAAAAAACCTTTAGATTTGCCTGCTTGGTTTTGATCGACGTAAACAAGATCATAAATCTTCCCTTCAATTGATACGTCGCCCCGCTCGACATCTAAATTTTTCATATGGAGATTTTGACCACGTACTGCTAAAAAGCCCATATCTGTTTCCAGTAGAAACTCTTCATTGTCAAAGCTCTCCACTTGTTTCACACCGGTAATATCTAGTTGTTTACGACCACGTAACGTAATATTATGATCTTTACCTTTGTCATCTCGTCCCATTGATGCGCCAAATTCATACGGCGTTTGGTCCATATCCAACCCCTCCTCCTCACATCTTCATTCCATCTTATGTCCTTCAGACAAAAGGTAGAACAAGCCATCGTTCCGGAGTAAAGAAATCAAATACCAGAGGTCAGAATGATAGTATTTTCGCCATTGTCCATTCGTCGACACAATTACCGTCAATGCGGAGAGAACATGTCTTTTCTCCTTCAATTTGATACCCAACACTTTTATACAACGCGAGCGCGCGCTTGTTATGCTTCATCACGGTTAATTCCAAACGTAGCAACCCTGCTTGCTTTGCAAATATTTCAGCCTCCTGTAACAGTCGTCTGCCAATCCCTTGTCCATGATAAGCGGCTACTACTCCGATTACAATTTGACCCACATGACGCTTACGTTTTAAAGGAGAACCAAGCACACCGATATACGCTACGAGCTTTCTCATACTTTCAGCACCGAGCATCGCTGAGTTCGACGCTTTATGAATGGTTTGTAACATCTTCTGTTGCTCACTTATAGTCATTGTTCGTTCTCCTGGCTCGTACAACATATAGGATGTTTCTTTGTCTATCTGCTTTTGTAATACTAAGAAAGCAGCTGCATCGACCTCTTTTATCTCACGTATATTCATTTTTCTCCCCCAAATTTAACTTTTTAAATAAGCCGCGCCTCACAACGTGACAAGCATTCCTTTCCTTGATACCATATACATATGCTTGATCTATAGGAGGCTTACCGATGTCAAAACCGTATGTTTTTATTGATGAAGCACTTCCGATGTCAGTGGAAAAATATCTTGCCAAATACTGCACGTACACAATGTGGTCAAAATCGCAGCCCGTTCCCACACATACACTGCAAAACGAACTGAAAAAAGCCGCTGGCGCCATGCTGACCCAATCTCGTCCACGCGCCGCAGACATTGCTCATGCACCCCATTTAAAAGTAATCAGTACCGCTACGGTTGGCTACGATCATTTAGATGTAGCTATGCTTGCAGCACACGGCATTACAGTGACAAACACGCCTTACGTCCTTGATGAAACTGTCGCCGATCTCATTTTCGGTCTCATCCTATCTGGCTGCCGCCGCATCGCCGAACTACATACATGGGTACGTGCCGGCGGCTGGAATCAAGTGGTGCCCCTTGAGCTTTACGGGCAAGACGTTTACAACAAGACGCTTGGTATTATCGGAATGGGACGCATCGGTGAGAAAATTGCCCACCGCGCCAAACACGGTTTTAACATGTCGATTCTTTATCACAACCGCTCCCAACGCCCTGAGGAAGAAAAATTATACGATGCAAAAAAAGTTGATTTAACCACATTGCTAGAAACAGCTGATGTTGTCGTCATCATGGTTCCACTTACAAAAGAAACGACACACCTCATTGGTGCAAAAGAGCTAGCAAAAATGAAACCGACGGCAGTCCTTGTTAACGGCGCCCGCGGTGCAGTCATCGATGAGGATGCGTTAATTGCGGCGCTCAAACAACAACAAATTTGGGGTGCAGCCCTCGACGTGTTTGAGCAAGAGCCACTGCCGTCAGGGCATCCGTTCCTCACACTAGAAAATGTCACATTGACTCCCCATATTGGCTCTGCTACGGCAGCGACACGTGAGGCAATGGCACAACGCGCGGCGGAAAACCTCGTTGCTGGTCTCAACGGCCAACAGCCGCAAGATATTGTAGAAAACGAATGACGGTGACTCGTGGATGATCACATCAAATTCAGTCATTGCTCTCAGGAGGCCGCTGCACTTGCTTATTCGTATCTCGACTGTGCAAGTACTGAACATGTTTCTCACCCCATTCATGCATCGCAGCTAACACCGGTTGTAAACTTTCACCGTATGCCGTCATCATGTATTCTACCTTTGGCGGCACTTGTGCGTAGACTTTACGATCAACAATCCCGTTTGCTTCTAACTCTCGCAACTGTGAGGTTAACATTTTCTGGGTGATCCCGGGAATCGCGCGTTTTAGCTCACTAAAGCGCATCACGTCATGTTTCATCAGTTGAAATAAAATATGATGCTTCCATTTCCCGACAAGAATTTCAAGTGCTGTATCTACACGACAATCATGGCTCACGGCATTCTCGCCTCCTATAGTTTCAAACGTGATACTAACAAACGAAAAAGTGCGTACTATCCAATACGCTTTCTACCGATTATACTAAAAAAGAACAATGAATCATACGAAAAAAGGAGAGATATACATGCGCACCGATTTTTACACTGCAATCGAAAAACGCCGTTCTTATTACGCTTTAGGCAAGGAGGCTGTCACTTCTGACACACGCATTCAAGAAGTGGTAGAACATGCGGTTAAACACGTCCCTTCGGCTTTTAATTCCCAGTCTACACGCGTATGCATCTTGCTCGGCAGTCAACACGACACGCTGTGGGACATGACAACCAACATTTTAAAAGAAACCGTTGGACCTGATGCTGACTTTACAGCAACACAACAAAGAATGGATGGATTTAAAGGAGCGTATGGTACGATTCTTTTCTTTGAAGACGAAGAAGTTGTCAAGCAATTGCAAGAAAGATTCCCACTCTATGCCGACAACTTTCCACTCTGGTCTGAACAAACATCTGGTATGCATCAATTCGCCATTTGGACGGGGTTAGAAGCGGAAGGTTACGGGGCATCCTTGCAACACTACAACCCCCTAATTGACGTGGCGGTCGCACAAAAATGGGCGATCCCGAACACATGGAAACTTCGTGCACAAATGCCGTTTGGCAACCCTCTTGCCGAACCAAACGAAAAAACGTTTCAACCACTTGATACACGAGTAAAGATCTATAAATAATTAAAGAAGCGAGACGCCCGCACACCCGCGACGTCTCGCTTCATTTATTCTCTTCATAAAAACCGCTAGTTGCTAACTTTTTGTAACTCGTGAATGGCGGCAAGATCAATCGACAACTGTTCTGCTAACCGTTGTCCAAGAGATTGATCTGCCTGATAGAAGTGACATATTGCCCGGAGCACCGTTTCTTTTTCCACTTGCTTTAAATCAGCAACTAAGTTTTTCACAAGCGCATCCTGAACTTCTTTCTCATAGCTACGATAGATCTTTCCTGCCTGACCAAAATGGTTTGTCTTCTCAATTACTTGACGACCCGTTTTACCGGCTAGTGGAGCACGGTAATCGGTATATCCTTCCGCTTCCTTCGGCGTTTGTTGATAACGGTTCGGCTCATAGTTTATTTGATTTGTTTGCTGTCCAACAGGCATCGCACCGTCACGCTGATTGTTGGCTTTTTTTGCAAAGGGGCAGTTGACAGGTAAGTCTAAGTAATTGGCACCGACACGATAGCGCTGCGTGTCAGCATAAGAGAAAATTCGCCCTTGCAACAATTTGTCCTCTGAAAGCTCGAATCCAGGAACGAGATTACCAGGATTAAAACTAGCTTGTTCTGTTTCAGCAAAAACATTTTCAGGGTTCCGATTTAATGTCATCGTTCCAACCAATTGATACGGGACATCTTCTTCTAACCAGTCTTTTGTTGCATCCAAAGGATGAAAATCAAATTGGTCAAACTCATTCGGATGGAGGACTTGCACATATAGATCCCACTCTGGGAAATCTCCTCGTTCAATCGCCTCGTACAGATCGCGCGTCGCATGGTTAAAGTCTTGCCCTTGTATCTTTGCAGCTTCTTTGGCGGACAAATTTCGAATACCTTGCTTAGGTACCCAGCGTAATTTCACATAAACCATGTCGTTCTCTTCATTAATCCACTTAAAGGCATGTACACTCGATCCTCGCATTTCTCGATAAGAACCAGGAATGCCTTCATCTGTGAACAAATGCATGAGCATATTCGTTGTTTCCGGAGACAGCGACATGAAATCCCAATAACGATCAGGATGTTGAATGTTTGTCCGCGGGTCTGGTTTCAAGGAATGAACCACATCGGGGAATTTAATGGCATCACGAATAAAGAAAACAGGAAGGTTGTTGCCAACAAAATCATAGTTTCCTTCTTCGGTATAAAATTTCACTGCAAAACCACGCGGGTCGCGTAGTGTCTCTGGTGAGGTACCACCATGAATCACAGTCGAAAAACGTACAAACACAGGTGTTTCCTTGCCATCTTCGGCCAAAAACGCCGCTCTTGTATATTGTTTCATATTATGTTTTACCTTAAAAACACCGTGTGCCCCTGCACCTCGTGCATGAACGACACGTTCTGGAATACGTTCCCGATCAAAATGAGCCAATTTTTCAATGAGATGGTAATCGTCAAGCAGCGTTGGTCCATCCGCCCCGGCAGTTCGCGAGTTTTGATTATCATAAACTGGATGTCCTTGATTGTCAGTTAATCTTTTCATCATCCGCCCCTCCTTCACTCAATAATAATTACTTATTTATAATTATTATTGATTACTTCAAGTGTAACGAAACCACTTGTTTATGTCAAGCAGAGAGACGCTATGTCTCAATCGTAATCGCAACACATTTATTCTTTATCCACACGTTTTTTTTGGACATCCCCCCACGAATAGCGAATTCGTTCGCCGTTTTTAAGATCTACAGCCACACTATAGTTAAATGGAGGAACACCCGCGTAAGACTTCAACACTTTGATTGTCTCGATCTTCTCTTTATCTAGCGATGGATCGTGACTAATTTGCCACATTGCTTCAGTCAATAACTCTTCTCTAGTCTCGACATCTCCTACACGGTAACTTTCATAATACTGCATGATAGCGATAACGCTGACTATAACGAGCAACACGCTCAAAATAATAATGACGTATTTGCTAGACAAGACTTCCACCTCCAAAAAGTAGACATAGCAACTTACGTAAACAACAGAAATACAACCTTTAATAAAAACAAAAATCGCCCCATTATGTAACCAAGCATTACAACACTTGACTAAAAAGGCGATTTTTTGTGTTACGTTTAATGCATGGCAATGGCAATCGAACCCTTTGCTGAACAGCCATTGCGATAACCTGTGTCACATTTAAGCACAAGCAAATATTCTCCAGGTCCCCATGTTTCTAACCCGCTTGCCTTTGCACCCTTTGCAACCATTTCACTCTTCACTACTCGACCATCTTTAACAATTTCATAAAAAACCGGATAGCGGCTATTTTGGAGGGTTTCAACGTCCCAACCAAAATAAGAGTATTGATCTAAATGATAGGCTTGAGAAAAAATTGTCCGGTCTGTTGGTGTTAAACTAAGCTCCGAAAACCCGTATACATCATTTGAGGCAGATAATACAAAGAAAGAAATAAAAATGACTGCGACAACCTTTTTCAGTGTTTTCATGCTCCAATCGCTCCGTTCTATGTTAATTTTGATGATACATGTTTATATTACCACCAAAATAAACACAAAGGAACTATTTTGTTGTTTTTTTATTTATTTATGTTAATAAATTCGTCCAAATTAATCTTTATATGGATCAAATTCTTCTGCTCCAGCCATACATACACCGACAGGGCGCAATACGTGTTCGATGCTCAATGTATTTTTATGCGCGTCTAATACATTTGCTAACTTTTTATAAACAAAAGGACTTTCATCCGTTCCGCCGCCACGTAATTCAACCCCATATGAATCAATGGCCTGTTGCATCTGATCCACCGTCACTTTGCCACCGCTTCTCGTCCGCGTTTTCCAGTTCATTTTCCCCGCAGCTTCTGTTCGACTCATGATTCGGCCAGCACCATGAACCGTACTATAAAATGCCTCTCGGTTTTCCTCGCTCTCAACACCACGTACCACCACGGAAATATCACCCATACTACCACCGATGAATCCCCATTGGCCCGGCGCTGATGGCGTTGCCCCTTTTCTTACAACCACATATTCTTCATCTCCATGCGTTTCTTTCCACGCATAGTTATGGTGGTTATGAACCGAAAAAACAGCGTCAGCTTGCAAAACTTGCAACACTTTTCCGATGACATAATCTCGGCCAGCGTAAGCGTATTTCCCTGCTAACTGCATTGCACGGTAGTACATATCACCAATGTCAGAGTCTAAATCTAGCAATGTTGGCGCGTCCTCCATTCGCTCACCCTTTACCTTGTCAGAGAATTTCTGCCCCTTTGCTAAATTTAGAAAACCACTTGCCGTTTTATGACCAAAACCACGGCTACCAAAATGATTCGCTACCCAAACATCATCTGTCTCCTCTTCAACAAATATATCAACAAAGTGATTCCCACTGCCAACTGTACCTAACTGTTTTTTAGCTAAGGATTTTAATTTGTCATGCTCCTGCTTACCTATTTCTTTATATACAGACCAGTCAGGATCATCAAAGAGTTCGTGATCAACTTTTTCTTGGTTGCTCCTCCCAACCCCAAAAGAGACCGTTTTTGCAATGTCATCCATGATCCTAGGCAGGTGGGCCTTCATGTCGGTATACTTTACATTCGTTTTCACTGCCTTATTTCCACAAGCAATATCATATCCAACCCCTGAAGGTGAGATTTGATTGCGATATACAACCACACCACCGACAGGTTGACTGTATCCTTTATGGTGGTCTGCCATTAACAATACTTGCTCCACATCACCGTGATTCGCACATGTGACCGCTTGGTCCACCGCACTCTCTAGGGGGCTGCCCCATACTTTGACACCTTTTATTTCTGTGTACATTTTTTCTCTCCCTCTCTATCTATAATCATCTTCTGCAACCTATTATACAGGTCTTTCTTTGTTTAATGCTACCTTCTGCCGCGGTCTCGCACCCATTAAACTGTTTGCAAGTTTAATAACAAAGTGTTAGTGTGTAAAGTGTTTAAAACTAATCATTAAAGGAGATGTTTTTATGTTTAAAAAGGGGCTTGTCTCGTTACTAGCCGTCATCGCTATCTTTATGTCAGGAACTGCCTTAGCAGCAAATCATGCAACAGAAACACTGCCGATTATCACTGGACCAGACATTATCTGTGTAGCAATTGGTGGCGATGCAATCCAAGTCTTAGAAGATAACTTCTCGGCAGTCGACAAAGACGGCAATGACATTACTGATGAAATGTACGTATTTATTGATGAATTTGAAACAAATAAACCCGCTATGTACAAAGCAATTCTTGCAATAGAGCATGAATACGGTGAGTTCATTCAACGTACAATTGATATTGTTGTGGGTTGTACAGAAAAGGCAAAGCCGCTGACATTTGAAAGGTACGTAGCGTTCACGTCTCATGCAGCAGACCCAGAAAGAGATACTGTTAACCACCATCATACCAACCTGTTAGAAGAAGTTAGCGCAGTAAAAGAAATCATTCAAAGAGGGGGCGACCAACATATCGATTTAGATGAACTTGGAGAAAAACTAGGAGACGTTTTATGGCATTTGTCACACGTATATCGCATGCTTGGCGCAGATGCGCATAGTAACCCACCTAACTTTGATCCAATCTCTTACATGTTTCACGAAGATGCAGAGAAAGTAAGTATTTTATTAGAAAACGATAGCTCCGATGATCCTAATCAAATTCCTGATACTTATACAAACCGTGTCATGTACGCCTTAAAATGGTTAGCACAAATCTATGATCTAAACATGGTAGATATCGCTAAAAAGAATATTGAAAGACTTAACTAAACTGTTAAAACTCGGATGTAGCAATGCGTGTAAACGACCTTGCTACATCCTATTAATTAATGCTGAAGAAACGCATTTCCTTGCATCTGCTCTTATCTTATGCTAAAATACTAAAAAACGCGTGCGCGATGAAAAAAGAAGAGTATGTATCTTTCCGTCTCATAGAGAGCTTGTGGGTGGTGTAAACAAGTGGCGGCAGATAACAGAATGGACTTTTGAGCGCTTCGGCTTAACGCTGACGGCAATGTGACCCGATATGTCACAGAAAGTGGCCTTGTAAAAGGCAACAAGGGTGGCACCACGGTCGATTCGTCCCTTATGGCGAATGGGCTTTTTTTGTGTTTTACGGCGCGGCCCCCAAGATCAACATGCAGATAGAGGAGGATTTATCCATGTCAACAATTTTTTCAGGTGTACAACCTTCAGGTGAAATGACGATTGGCAACTATATCGGTGCCATGCGACGTTTTGTTACTTATCAAGACACACACAATTGCTTGTTTTGCGTTGTGAATCAGCACGCGATTACTGTCCCCCAAAAGCCAGATGAACTAAAACAAAGTGCACGTAAACTTGCTGCACTCTACATGGCAATTGGCATTGATCCAAAGAAAGCAACGATTTTCATTCAATCGGAAGTACGAGCTCATGCTGCACTTGCTTGGATTATGACATGTTTATCTTCAATGGGCGAGCTCGAGCGGATGACCCAGTATAAAGATAAATCACAGCAACACGGTAAAAATGAGACGATTCCAGCCGGACTGTTTGTCTATCCACCGCTTATGGCAGCGGATATTTTGCTCTACCAGACGACACATGTTCCTGTTGGTGACGACCAGAAGCAACATCTCGAATTAACACGAGACTTAGCTGCGCGCTTTAACGCCCGCTACGGTGAAACTTTTTCCATTCCTGAACCACTTATCGCAAAAAGTGGCGCCCGAATTATGTCTTTACAAACACCAACTAAAAAAATGAGTAAGTCGGATCCAAACAATGCAGCCACGATCTTTTTACTTGAAGACCTCGCAAAAACAAAGAAAAAAATCATGCGCGCACAAACTGATTCGGATGGGATTGTACGTTTCGATATAGAAAATAAGCCAGGGATTTCAAACTTAATGACGTTGCGCGCAGCACTAACAAACGAAACAATGGATACCATGACCGCTGCTTATGATGGTAAAGGCTACGGTGACTTCAAAAAAGATTTGGCAGAAATCATCACAGAAACACTTGCCCCCCTCCAAGAGGAACATAAGAAATTAATGGATGACCCTATTGTCGATACAGTTTTAAATGAAGGTGCGGAAAAAGCACATGCTTTAGCAGAACAAACACTCCAAAAGGTAGAGAGCAAAATGGGGTTATCAAGATAGACTCGCACAGCATAAGAAAATCCCAATCTCGTCCTCACTCGGACGAGATTGTTTCTTCTTTTACAATTGTATACATTTCACCCGCTTCCTCTTTTCTTGTATGTTCACGGACGTCATCAATTCGCATGGTCACAAATTTTTGGCCAAAACGAATGACTAGTTCATCCCCTGCCTTTATGACCGTACTTGCTTTTGCAACTTGTCCATTTACAGAAATTCTTCCTTGTTCACTCACTTCTTTTGCTAACGTACGACGTTTAATTAACCGCGATACTTTTAAAAATTTATCTAGTCTCATTTACGTTCTCTCCCTTATTTCAATCTATTAATGCATCTAATGCGTTTTGCAATGCCATTTCCGGGGAAATATTTTCATGTCGGGCAACTTGCACTACAGCAATGAACATTTCTCCAAGAGATTTCTCTAACATACGACTGTCGCTCGTACCTTTTATATCGTGCAGTACTGCAAGCTGCTCTGTTAACTGCGCCCACACACCGGTCTGCACGGCGGTGCGCTTGACGATTTCCTCTGCACGCATGAGCGCTGGCAAACTTTTTGGCACCGTCTTCGCCGCTTTTGTGCCTTGTTCTGTCTTCTTAATTTCTTCCCACTGCGCAGCAACCTCGTCTGCTGTCTCAAGCGTATTTTCTGCAAACACATGCGGATGACGGCGAATCATCTTTTCCGTTAATGTGCCAATTACATCATCAACAGAGAAATAACCCTCGTCCTCACCAATTTGAGCATGGAGCAACACTTGAAGTAATACATCTCCTAATTCTTCAACAAGGTGTTCATCGTCCTCCTCGTCAATCGCCGCAAACACCTCATACGCTTCCTCTAACAAATATTTTTTAAGCGACATATGCGTTTGTTTTCGATCCCAAGGGCAACCATTCGGACCGCGTAACGTGGCAATCACTCGGCGGAGATAAGCAAAGTCTTGATATAAAAGCACCTCTTCTTTCACCGGAGGTACATACACAGCGGTTAAATTGTTCAATGTTGCGTGACGGTCAAGCGCATACAATGGTACACGAGTAATTGATTCACTAGCGGTACCCACTGCTGTGGCAATGATCACTTCATAATCGTCGGGCAAGCGCGCCATTAACGTAAGCTTGACATCAGAAGCAATCAACGCATCATACACTTGTACAATGATGATATGTTGCGTCAGTTGCAGCTCATCTTGTTTTAATGCAGTGCCATCAACGATTTGACAACCGTCAATGGGATCTACTGCAAGGGCACTGTACATTGCATCTAAAAACGAGGCACCACCAAGTACCTTTAATGTCACTTGTGCATGAGCCGCTTGTTCATGTAATAACTGAACCGTTCGTTCTGCGACAAACGGGTGCCCTGGTACCGCGTATAAAATATCGCGTTGCTGCGCCTCTTGTAACAATTGACTTGCAATCTCTTTATACACATCTTCAAATTGCTCATGCCTTTCATATATCTCGTCAAAAGATACATACTGCACCCCTTCTGCAGCAAGTTCGATTAATACTGGGTGATCCGCTGTACGCACAAACAATATATCTGCCTGCTTGAGTGTCCGGTACAACCCTAACGGTAATTGTGATAACTCTCCTGCGCCTAAACCGAGAATGGATAACGTCGGCAACTTGATCTCCCCTTTTCATCCTGCTAGCCATTTCAAAATCATCTATCCTTATCATACGCATTATGAGCGATTTTTTCCAGCACTGACAGCAACCAAATAAAGATGGCATTGAGCTCTTTTAGTATAACATGGTATGATAAACAAAATAGCGGAAGAAAAGAAGGTGATCGATTGCACACACCAAACCCGTGGACATACATTTGGCTACGCCCCAGAGCGGTCATTCGTGATGCACTTACGCACGACTTACATAAAAGAGCCGTCGTTATTTTATCATTGATATTTGGGTTTTTAACCACGCTATCCTATCAACGACTTCAAACGTTTACACTCCTTGGAGAAATTTCGTTGTTCCAGCTTTTCCTTATCGGTATCATAGGTTCATTCTTTGGCCCTATTCTATATTATGGAGCAGGTGCACTTGTTGGCCGCATCGGTTCATTATATGGCGGTAACGGTAATGTGACGGCCACACGGAAATCGTTGTTATTCGCTTTATTTATGCCGGGGATTCTACTTGGTTTTTTTAAAGTCGGTTACTTTACCATCATTGCACTCAATCTCCACTTTTTTAAATCGGCTACAATGACACCAATCTTGCAAGCGTACTCGTTCCTTATCGGCATTGCCAATGTGTGGATAATTGTTGTCTTCCTCATTGCTTTGGCAGAGGCACAACAAGTCAAATTGTGGCGCGCATTTTTAGTGCTCACCGTTTTTATTGGCATAGGTTTTATCTGTGTCATTGCATTAGATTTACTCGTACAACTCTTTGTTTAAATCAACTACTTTTTTGAAAAGGAAAGGGTCTCTATGAAAAAAGTTATTTTTACCGGTGGTGGTTCTGCGGGGCATGTCACACCGAATCTCGCCATTATGCAGGCACTTGATGAGTCTTGGGACATCGCCTACATCGGCTCACACGAAGGCATCGAAAAAGAACTCATCGAAAAGAACGCCGTTCGTTACTACGGAATTGCGAGCGGTAAATTGCGTCGTTACATGGACAGAAAAAACTTCACTGACCTTTTTCGTGTTGCAAAAGGTTTTTTTCAAGCACGAAAGATTTTAAAACGCGAAAAACCACATGTCGTCTTTTCGAAAGGGGGCTTTGTCACTGTCCCTGTCGTCGCCGCAGCCTCCTCGCTCGGCATTCCTGTCCACTTACATGAGAGTGACTTTACACCAGGGCTAGCTAATCGTCTCGCAAAACATTTTGCCAAAACGTTTTACACATCATTTGCCGAGACTGCCGCATATTTTCCTGAAAGTTCAACAACCGTCGTCGGCTCGCCGATTCGCCCCGACCTATTCACTGGCACTCGTCAACAAGGATTACATTTGACCCATTTTAGTCGCGAACGTCCTACGCTACTTGTCATGGGTGGCAGCCTTGGCGCTGGTAAAATTAATGACGTCATCCGCGAAGCGCTCGACTCGCTCACGCAGACGTATCAAGTCATTCATATTTGCGGCAAAGGCAACGTCGATCCTACACTAAAAGGCAAGCGTGGGTATCAACAATACGAATATGTACACGAAGACTTACCACACATTTTGCAAATGACCGATCTTGTCGTCACGCGCGGAGGCTCTAATGCCATCTTTGAATTTCTTGCTTTACACATCCCGATGTTGATCATCCCCTTACCTAGATCGCAAAGTCGTGGCGATCAAATTTTAAACGCACAATCATTTGTAAAAAATGGTTATGCTTCCATGCTTGAAGAAGAGTACTTAACAACGGACTCACTAATGAAAGAAATTCATTCATTATACGACAACCGCCAACTGTTTATTGAAACAATGAGTGCAAGCAGTGCTTCTCATGCTGTCAGCCGGATTGTGGAAGACTTGCAAGCGCGTGTCCAAACATAAAAAAGTGCCATTTGTCTCGAAGCAGAGAACAAATGGCGCTTTTTTATGTTTCATGGCCTTTCTCTCGCCACAACAATTGATCCAATGTTTTATCAAGCACATGACAAATTGATAAACACAACTCTAAACTTGGATTATATTTTCCAGATTCAATTAAACCAATCGTTTGCCTCGTTACGCCAATTTCCCGTGCCAATGCTTCTTGGGTGAAATCTTTCATCCCTAATTGGCCTTTTTCCATTACTTACTCCTCAATATACGTCTCATGCAAAAGGATCTTCCCATCAGCAGAACGATAAAAATCTTTTACTTCCTTCCGAACCGCATTCAAATACTGGGAATACGTCGTATACACAAGCGGCAATTCTTCGATGGCAATTTCCTGCGCCTTTTTATAGAGAGCCAAGCGCTTATTCTCATCTAACTCACGAGCTGCTTCCTCTAGAATTTGATCAAGCTCCTTGTTTGAATAAAACGATCGGTTTCCTGGTGCACCAGCCTTATCTGTATGGTAAAGCGGAGCCATGGCATAATCAGCATCACCAGTGAGTGACGTCCAACCGAGGATAAACATTTCATGCTCGCCATTACCAGTACTTTCAAGATAAGTCGCCCACTCTTGCGACACGACTTCAACATCAACACCAATTTCTCCTAAGGCACTTTGCATATACTCCGCCATTTGCAGTCGGGTCTCATTGTTATCATTTGTCATGATCTTGACCGATAAGTTTTCAACCCCAGCGTCAGCCAATAACTGTTTAGCTGCTTCTGGATCGTATGGAATTGGTTCAATTGATTCATCATAACCGAAGACACCTGGAGGAATCGGTCCACTTGCAATTTGCCCATAACCATCCATAATGTTTTCCAAAATTGCTTCATTGTCAATCGCCATCGCAATCGCTCGCCGAACATCAGGATTATCAAATGGTTCTTTTTCCACATGAAATCCGTAGTTTGAAGCCGAAATGCCATCTGTGATAAGTAAATCAGCATCACTATTCGCTTCTAACTGTGACACATTTGAAATGTCAACTGGTTCAGCTACATGGGAATCACCGGTAAAAACCTCAGCAATGCGGGTGCCACCTTCTGAAACCGTTTTAAATGTGACTGAATCAAGCTTAGCTTTTTCTCCCCAGTAATCTTCATTCCTTTTCAACACAATTGCGGATGTTCCAGGCACACCGGACTCATATTTAAAATAGCCTGTTCCTACTGGATTTTTATTGACAGTCACGAATGGTTGCTCACCATTTTTCATCGCTTCGTAATCTGCATCAATCATCGCTGGACTAATCATGCTACCACCACTATGAGCAAAACTATAAATGAGTGGCGCAAACGGTTCTTCTGTCACAAATTCAATTTCATAATTATCAATAACATTGATTTCTTTGATTTCTTCAAACAAGAAAGCGCGTAAGGATGAAATTTGCTCATCCATAATACGTTCAATATTTTTCTTCACTGCTTCGGCATTAAATGGTTCTCCGTCGTGAAACTTTACTCCTTCACGCAATTGAAACGTTAGTTTGTTTTCATTGACCTCCCATGACTTTGCCAGCACTGGCTCTAGTTCCATCTCGCGGTTAAGCGTCACAAGTGTTTCATAAATCTGGTCTTGTACTTGCGTTGATGGAATGTCATTAATTTGATGCGGATCAAGCCCTGGGATTTCTGATGACATCGCAATAACGAGGCTACCACCCTCAGAACTGTTAGCGTTTTTATCTGTAGAACTACCGCTGCAAGATGCTAAAACGACCGCAAATACAAGCGCCGAGAATGCATACAACCATTTTTTGTTCGTTCCCATTTGTATTTTCCTCCCAAAAATATTTCCAATATTTAAAAATAAATTCCGGTGGTACAAACAGTTACGCGCACTACCTGATTTATATGTGACATATATGAAATACATGACATGAAAACCCCATAAAATAGTACACTAACCACATCAAGTCCAAAAGAAAAACCGCCTCTCAGCGGTTTTTATCTTTCTTATTTCTCAATGTAAGTTTCGTACAAGTTATACTTATCATCAGCATCGACGCGTACATTCTTCACTTCATCACGAATACCTTTCAAGTACTTCGTGTAATTCGTGTAAACAACCGGTGCGTCTTCAATGACGATTTCTTGCGCTTTCTTATACAAGTCTAACCGTACCTTCTCGTCTTCTTCACGAGCTGCTTGATCTAGAATCTCATCAAGTTCTGTATTTGAGTAGAACGAGCGATTTCCTGGTGCACCTTGGCGATCGGTGTGGAACAACGGTTCTAACGCATAGTCGCCATCGCCTGTTGCAGCGCCCCATCCAAGAATGAACATATCGTGCTCACCATTTGCAGTTGCTTCAAGGAAGGTTGCCCATTCTTGCTCCTTCACTTCTACATTGATACCAAGTTTGCCTAACTCACTTTGCATATACTCTGCAGTCGCTTTCCGTTGTGGATTGTCATTTGTTGTGATAGAAAACGATAAGTCCTTAACACCCGCCTTATCTAACAACTCTTTTGCTTTTTCTGGGTCATATGGTAATGGTTGGATACTCTCGTCATATCCAAATACCCCTGGAGGAATTGGCCCAGTCGGTAATATCGCTTGGCCATTCCAAATGTTATCGACAATCACTTTGTTGTCAATCGCCATTGCAATCGCACGTCGCACATCCGGGTTATCAAAAGGCTTTTTCTTCGCATTAAAACCATAATAAGATCCAGCAATACCATCCGTCACACTCAAATGTGCACCTTGCATGTTATCTAGCTGGTTCAATAAAGATACTTCGACACTATCAGCAATATGAGAATTACCAGACTCTACTTCCGCAAGTCGTGTACTCGCTTCTTTCACGTGTTTAAATGTGACTGAATCCAATTTCGGTGGCCCATCACGGTAGTCTTCATTTTTCTTTAACACAATCTCACTGGAACCTGCCACTCCAGAATCATACTTGAAGTAACCTGTCCCCGCTGGTTTTTCACTCACTTTTGTATATGGTTTTGCCCCAGCTTCGATTGCTTCATAGTCCGCATCAATTGAAGCTGGACTAATCATCGATCCACCACTATGCGCAAAACTATAAACTAACGGCACAAACGGCTCTTCTGTCACGAATTCAATTTCATAGTCACCGAGCACATTGATTTCTGAAACTTTTTCGAATAAGAACGCACGCTGAGAAGCCAAATCTTCGTCCTTAATCCGCTCAATATTCTTTTTCACGACTTCGGCATTGAAGTCTTCACCATCATGGAATTTGATTCCTTCTTGCAATTCAAATGTCAATTTGTTTCCTTCTTCTTTCCAATCTTTTGCAAGAACTGGTTCAAGTTCCCGGTTTTCATCAAACTGGATCAAGCGCTCATAGATGAGGTCCTGTATTTGTGAAGACGCTACATCCCCTACACCATGTGGGTCTAGATTTACCGGAGCCGACATCATCGCAATCACAAGATCGCCGCCTTCACCACTGCCAGCAGCACCGTTGCCTTCTCCTTCTTTTTTCTTACCATCATCAGTAGGTTCACTACTACAAGCTGCTAAACCAACAGCAAGCGCCAGTGCACATACACCATAAACCGACTTCTTCAAAGGTTTCATTTCTCTTCTCCCCCTTGTGATTACCTTCTATCATGGATAATGATGCGAGATGATTGAAGCAGTAGGGGCAACTACGCCCCTTATACAATCAATACAAACGATACACATCCATTCTCTTTCACTATAGCCGATTTCAAATACAAGTACAAGCCTTTTATTCGAACATTCACGCCTTACGCGTTATTCTCGCGTGAATGCACGACTTGTACGAAGGTTATTCATTAATCACAACATCACCAAGCATCATACGACGCGTAGGATGTTGCCAAAAACCTTCTACCTCATCACGAATGCCTACTAAATAATTTTGATGCACGAGCGGTTGAATGTATGCTTCTTCAGCAATGATGTTTTGAATGTCCTTATATAGCGCCAGTCGCTCGTCGCTATCCGTGCTTTTACGTGCTTGATCAAGCTTTTCATCCAACCGCTCGTCCGTCGTAAACGTACGATTGCCCGTTGTCCCGTGGTTATCTGAATGGAACAACGCATACAGACCATAGTCTGCATCTCCTGTCACCGTTGCCCAGCTCAATACAAACATTTCCTGCTCCCCTTCAGCAGTAAATTCAAGAAACGATGCCCATTCTTGTACTTCGATCTTAACGTTAATATTAAGCGGTTCAAGCGCACTTTGGACATACGTTGCAATATCTTGTCGTTCTTTTTCATTGCTCGTGTGAAAGACGATGTCAAAACCATCCGCTAATCCTTCTTGGGCAAGTAACTGCTTTGCTTCCTCAATATTTTGCTCATTTGATGCTACAGACGGATCATAACCAAACACTTTTGGCGCTAGCGGACTGCGCGCTTCAATTCCAACCTCATCATAAATACCTTTGAGCACCTCATTTCGATCAAGTGCAAGTGAAATGGCTTTACGCACATTTTTGTTGCTTAAATACTCATGTTGTGTGTTGAAGCCAACGTACATAATCATGACGCTTTCCTGTGAGTCGGAATGAATGCCGTCTGTCGCTTCTATTTGGACGAGTTCATTTGGACTAAGTGGATCAATAATATGTGCATCACCCGTCTGCAACTCAGCCATCCTCGTTCCACCCTCAGACACAACCCGAACAAACACACTGTCAACCTTTGCTGGCTCGCCCCAATAATCATTATTTTTTACTAAGCGAACCGACTCACCACGTTTCCACTCATCAAACTTGAACATACCGGTTCCAATTGCTTGCTTATTAATAACGAACCCAGGGTCTTTCCCTTTGGCCATCTCCTCATAATCTTCGGCAATCATTTTTGGACTCATGATGGCTGCGCCTGTGTGCGCTAAATGGGACGGGAGTGGCGCAAACGGGTATTCTGTGTGGAAACGCACCGTATGATCATCGATGACCTCTACTTCATCAATCATCGTAAATAAAAACGCACGTTGAGATGCGACAGCAGGGTCTAATACACGATCAAAGTTTGCTTTTACGGCCTCTGCAGTAAACGGGGTGCCGTCATGAAATTTAACGTCTTTCTCTAGTTGAAATTCCCACGTTGTTTCATCGATTTGTTCGTATGACTTTGCAAGTCCTGGTGTAAGCGCAAGATCTTCATCATGGTTTAGTAACGTTTCATAGATTTGCGACGTCATGTTAGAAGAATACGTATCATTGGCACCATGCACGTCCAGCGAAACAATTTCTGATAGCATTGAAATACGAAGTTCTTTTTCGGTCGTGCTTTCTCCTTGCTCTGGCTGCCCGACTTGGCCTGAGTCTGTTGGCTCACTAGAACACGCAGTGAAAACGAATGAAAACAAAGCGACACACATTAAATGAATTAATCGAACATTTTTTAGTTTCATAGCGCCTCTTCCCTTCTCCGTCCAAAATGATTTCTTGTGACCAAACTTTAACACAGACGTGGACAAGTACGCAACACCTTTTTCAGATATTTCTCTAATATGACAAAACTAGTTATAAATAGACGCATTCACAACATTGCCTCTAACAAGAAACAGGAATAGACAGTTGGTTGCAATGAATCTCACTATTTCGTGTGAAAACTTCTTCACAAGACTATGTTTCACAGACAAGGTAGTGTATAATGAGACAAAATTATGTACAAATCTATACCTTATCACTGTTGTTTGCCTCCGTTATGGATGCGCAAACAATCATGAATTCATTGAGAAAGGGAGTTGAATATGGCTCGGCAAACAGAAATTCAGCCAGCACCGATGGCATCAGAACGACCCTTTGTGAAAAGCTGGAAAGCATTTTTCGGTCGACTGATCACAAATAAGTCAGCGATTGTTGGCGGCTCACTCATTATTTTACTGGGCATTTTAGCAATTATCGGACCATACATTGCGCCTCAAAGTTTAAACGAACAAAATTTTGCCGTGAAATTACAAGGTCCCTCAGCAGAGTTTTGGTTTGGCACAGATGCTTTTGGTCGAGACGTCCTCTCACGTATTTTACACGGGATGAGTATTACTTTCATCATCGGATTCGGTTCTGTTGCACTGGCGGGTATTGTTGGCACAACATTTGGGATCATTTCCGGATATTATGGTGGGAAAACAGATACGATTATCATGCGAATTGTTGATGTATTCCTTGCCTTTCCAGGTATTATTTTGGCTCTTGCCATTGTTGCAACACTTGGACCAGGGCTAGAAAATGTCATTTATGCGATTGCCATTGGCTCCTTCCCTGTCTTTGCTCGTATTGCCCGAGGCTCAACTTTAGCAGTGAAAAAACTTGAATACATTGACGCCGTAAAAGCACTCGGTGCAAGTGATACCCGCATTATTATTAAGCACATTTTACCAAACGTTTTATCACCACTTATTGTACAAACAACGTTATCGATTGCTACCGGCGTACTTGCCGCAGCGGGGCTCTCTTTTCTCGGACTCGGCGCACAACCACCTTCACCTGAATGGGGTGCGATGTTAAATGCTGGTCGTTCTTACATGTACGATGCCCCACATTTAACGTACGCACCAGGTATTGCGATTGCGCTTTTTGTGCTCGCCTTTAATATTTTCGGTGACGGCTTACGTGACGCGTTAGATCCTAAATTGAAAAACTAGAAAAGAGGTGTACCTATGCTAAAATTTCTCGTTCGCCGCTTACTGCAGCTTATTCCTGTTGTTATTGGTGTTACGATTCTCGTATTTGCCCTGATGCATTTTATCCCTGGTGATCCTGCACAAGTTCTGGCTGGAGAATCAGCAACACCTGAACAAATTGAAGCTTTAAATAAGCGGCTTGGTCTTGATCAGCCCTACCCTGTGCAATATTTTCGTTATATGGCAAACCTCATTCAACTTGACTTCGGTACGTCGATTCGGAGCGGACAACCTGTTTCAGATTTAATTTTTCCAAGGCTTGGTATCACCTTCGAACTGGCCTTATATAGTACCATTCTCAGTGTCTTCCTCGGCTTGATTGCTGGTGTCATTTCAGCAACAAAACGTGGGACGTTCACAGACTCAGCCATTATGGTTGCAGCACTGTTTGGAATGTCCATGCCAAATTTCTGGCTCGGACTCATCCTCATTCAATGGTTTGCACTTGGAAATATCCCGATTATCGGTGATCTTCCCTTTATTGATACGACATGGTTCAAACCGTCCGGCTGGGGATCGATCGATCAACTCGTCTTACCTGTTGTCATGCTTGGCGTCTCAGGTGCAGCCATTATCGCCCGAATGACGCGATCCAGCATGCTAGAAGTCATTCATCAAGACTATATTCGTACCGCCCGTGCCAAAGGCGTAAAAGAACGTTATGTCATCTATCGACACGCGCTAAAAAATGCCCTTATCCCTGTCATTACCGTTGTTGGTATCAGTTTTGGGGGATTACTTGGTGGCGCCGTTCTTTCAGAAAGTGTCTTTGCGATTAATGGCATGGGGCGCCTCATCCTTGATGCAATTACGACGCGTGACTTCCCGGTTATGCAAGCAGGTATTTTAATTGCTGCCCTCTGCTTCGTGCTTGTCAATTTGCTTGTTGATATTGCTTATCGATTTGTCAATAAACGTGTTGACATAGATTAATATACGTCTCTTTAGCACAAATAGAAAGGTGTGGAACCATTGGCAAACGATGCGATTTTACAAGTTCGGGATTTGCGAACATCGTTTTTCACAAAAGAGTTAGAAGTAAAAGCAGTAGATGGGGTCACATTTGATGTACCAAAAGGAAAAACACTTGGTATCGTTGGTGAATCTGGCTCTGGAAAAAGCATTACTTCTTTATCCATCTTAAATTTACTCTCTCATCCAGGAAAAATTGTCGGTGGAGAAATTCTTTTTCACGGTGAAGACTTAACAAACAAAAAACCAGCTGAAATGCGCCGTATACGTGGAAACCAAATTTCCATGATTTTTCAAGAACCGATGACGTCATTAAATCCTACATTTACTGTCGGGCAACAAATTATTGAGTCATATCTCATCCATGAAAACATTTCTAAAAAAGAAGCACGTCAACGCGCGATTGAAATGTTGGAACTTGTTGGCATCCCATCACCAAAAAAGCGTATTGATCAGTATCCGTTTGAGCTGTCAGGGGGGATGCGTCAACGTGTCATGATTGCGATCGCACTTGCCTGCAATCCTGAGTTACTCATTGCTGATGAACCAACGACAGCACTTGATGTCACCATTCAAGCACAAATTTTAGAGCTTATTAAAGACTTACAAACACGACTCGGCATGTCAGTCATTATGATTACTCATGATCTCGGTGTTGTCGCCGAAACATGTGACCATGTCGCTGTCATGTACGGTGGACAAGTCGTTGAATTTGCAACCGTAGAAGACTTATTTGCGAAACCGAAACACCCTTACACAGTAGGACTGATGAAATCTCTTCCGCGACATGATACAGACATTGAAGGCGATCTGGCCATTATTAAAGGCGCTGTCCCTGCACCAGCAGATATGCCAAACGGTTGTCGTTTTGCACCACGCTGTCCATTTGCGCGCGAAGTTTGTAAGGAACTTCCGTATTTAGAAGTAGAAGACGACCACCGACAAGTCCGTTGTTGGATCTATACAGATAAATGGGACGGCCCGGAGGTGAATGTACGTGACGAATACGCTACTCAAAGTTAAACATTTAAAACAATACTTCCCAATTAAAGGCGGTTTTCTCGGACGCACTGTCAATCACGTCAAAGCAGTTGACGATATTACTTTCTCTATTGATGAAGGGGAAACGGTTTCTATTGTCGGAGAATCTGGCTGTGGGAAATCCACAACTGGTCGCGCAATTTTGCGTCTTGATGAACCAACTAGCGGAGAGATTACCTTTCAAGGCGAAGACTTGCTTTCTCTTAACCGCAGGCAAATGCGGGCAAAAAGAAAAGATTTGCAAATCATTTTCCAAGACCCTTATGCATCAATTAATCCAAGACAAACAGTCCGACAAGTTTTGTCTGAAGCGATGACGATCCAAAATATTGCACCATCAAAAGAGCACGACCGCCGCATTCGAGAACTCATGAAAACCGTTGGGCTTGGTGAACACCAAATTGACCGCTTTCCACATGAGTTTAGTGGTGGACAAAGACAACGGGTCGGCATTGCCCGCGCCCTTGCTGTAGACCCGAAACTCATCATTTGTGATGAAGCGGTGTCAGCACTAGACGTATCCATCCAAGCGCAAGTCATTAACTTGCTTAAAAAGCTCCAGCGCGAGTTAAAATTAACGTACTTGTTTATTTCTCATGATTTAGGGGTCGTACGTCATATTTCTGACCGCGTCATAGTCATGTATCTTGGGCGTATCGTTGAAATGGGCGACAAAAAGTCTGTCTTTGACAACCCACAACACCCATATACAAAAGCATTATTGTCAGCCATTCCAAAGCCAGAACCAGGCGGTGACCGCGGACGTATCATTTTAAAAGGCGACGTCCCTTCGCCAATCGATCCACCGACTGGTTGTCGCTTCCATACACGTTGTCCATTCGCCGGAGAAAAGTGTAAAACTGATACGCCTGTGCTACGCACGACAGAAAACATGAAAGACGGACATACAGGCGCTTGCCATTACATGGAGGAAATTACTTCTGGTGAGCGAAAGCCTGCATATTGATTTCTTAGGTTAGGATCAGGAGCCTGAAGCGTAAAAAAACCTGGAGAGCATCAGCTTTCCAGGTTTTTTTACGCAAATATTTACTTTAGCCCTGCATTTGAATGACATCTACATTCCCCATATAAGGACGCAATGCTTCCGGAATAACAACGGATCCATCGGCTTGCTGATAATTCTCCAGAATCGCCACAACCGTTCGTCCCACCGCTAAACCTGAGCCATTTAATGTATGCGCAAACTCTAGTTTACCACCTTGTTCCCGGCGAAATTTAATATTCGCACGCCGAGCTTGGAAGTCTCCCATGTTCGAGCAAGAAGAAATTTCGCGATATTCCCCAGCACTTGGTACCCACACTTCTAGGTCATACGTTTTTGTAGAGCCGAATCCTAAATCGCCGGTACACAATGTCACAATGCGGTACGGCAGTTCCAACCGTTTCAACACGTTTTCGGCATGACTGGTCATCAATTCTAGTTGTTCGTTTGAATCCTCGGGTAAAGAAAAACGCACGAGTTCAACTTTATTGAATTGGTGTTGACGAATGATCCCACGCGTGTCCCGACCAGCTGAACCCGCTTCAGAACGGAAATTTGTGCTATATGCATTATAAGCAATTGGCAGTTGTGCTGCTGTTAAAATTTCATCTCGATGAAAATTGGTGACCGGTACTTCCGCCGTTGGGATTAAAAAATAATCCTCTTCACGAATCATAAAAGAATCCTCGGCGAATTTTGGTAATTGCCCAGTGCCAACCATACTAGCACGGTTCACCATATAAGGAGGAAGTACTTCTTCATAACCATGTTCTGTTACATGCATGTCCATCATGAGATTGATTAATGCCCGCTCCAGTCGTGCGCCAAGCCCGCGATAAACGATGAAGCGACTACCTGTAATTTTTGCGGCCCGTTCGAAATCTAAAATACCAAGTTCAGTACCAATTTCCCAGTGCGGCTTTGGAGTGAAGTCAAAAGTCGGCACCTCACCCCACTTACGCTCTTCTCGATTTTCTTCTTCAGTGGCACCAACTGGCACAGTGTCTTGAGGGATATTCGGTAACGACAGTAGTAACAATTGTAACGCTTCATCCAATGAACGCAAGCGTGTATCATGTGCTTTAATATCTTCTGATACGTGTTTCATCTCTTGGATCAACGCTGTTGCATCTTGCTTTTCTTTTTTTAACACCGCAATTTGATCTGAAACATCGTTACGTTTTTGTTTTAGTGACTCAACTGTTTGAATAAGCGCGCGCCGCTCTTCATCAAGGGAGCTGAACCGATCCAATCCTTCAATCGTTCCACCGCGCTTTTCTAATGCTACTTTTACTTGCGCAAATTCCGTGCGCAATTTCTTTACGTCTAACATTTACGTACGCCCCCTCATCCTTTTTCACATTGTACCAAAATAGTCACCGTTATGCACCTGATGGCATGCCTTGCTCCTCATGCCGTCGCTCCAAGTTGACAAACTTGTTATATTCCTTAATAAAAGCGAGTTCTACAGTTCCAACTGGACCATTTCGCTGCTTAGCAATAATAATTTCAATGATGTTTTGATTCTCAGTCTCTTTATCATAATAATCATCACGGTACAGGAACGCAACAATATCAGCATCTTGCTCAATACTTCCCGACTCACGAATATCAGACATCATTGGGCGCTTATCTTGGCGAGATTCTACCCCACGGGAAAGCTGAGAAAGCGCAATAACCGGAACGTCTAATTCACGGGCAATCGCTTTTAATGTACGTGAAATCTCAGAGACTTCTTGCTGGCGATTTTCACCGCTTCGCCCGTGCCCTTGTATTAACTGTAAATAATCAATTAAAATGAGCCCTAAACCTTTTTCTTGCTGCAAACGCCGGCATTTTGCCCGAATGTCACTCACTTTCACACCGGGAGAATCATCAATATAAATACCTGCACGCGAAAGCGACCCCATCGCCATCGTTAGCTTTTGCCAATCCTCTTCTTCGAGGGCGCCTGTACGCATCCGTTGTGCGTCGATATTTCCTTCTGCACAAAGCATCCGCGTCACGAGTTGACTTGCCCCCATCTCCAGTGAAAAAATCGCAATATTTACATCTGATTTTGTCGCAACATTTTGGGCGATGTTTAAAGCAAACGCCGTTTTTCCGACTGATGGACGAGCAGCGACAATAATCAAGTCACTCCGCTGGAACCCGGCGGTCATTGTATCTAATTCGGAAAACCCAGTCGCTAAACCAGTAATGTCGCCACGCGTTTTTTGTAACATTTCAATCCGATCATACGTCTCAACAAGTACATCTTTGATCGAAACAAAACTACCACTATTTTTACGATGAGACACATCTAAAATGGCTTTTTCAGCTTCGTCTAAAATGGCATCAACTTCTTCTTCACTCGCGTAACCGTTTTTCGCAATATTTGTTGCTGCACGAATGAGGCGACGTAGCAATGACTTTTCTTCTAAAATTCTACTATAGTACTCAACATTTGCTGCTGTCGGAACCGCATTAGCGAGATCTGTTAAATACGTGACACCACCAATTTCATCTAACCACCCTCGATCTTGCAACGTCGATGTAACAGTCACAAGATCAACCGGTTCTCCTCTTTCCGCTAAATCAAGCATTACCTCATAAATCCGTTGATGACTGACCCGGTAAAAATCTTCTGGTAACAGTCGTTCACTTGCTGTTGTCACTGCTTGTCCAGCTAAAAAACATGCACCTAACACCGCTTGCTCTGCTTCAATATTTTGCGGCGGAATACGATCCGAGAGCAAATCACTCATCTAGACACCCCCTTTGCCATTAATAACCGGAAGCTGATCTGTATCAGACCAGCTTCCGCTTGTGTGCTACATTTCCTTCACATGTACGTTGACCGTCGCAACCACGTTTGCATGTATTTTGATCGGTACTTTTGTCACACCGAGCACACGAATCGGTTCTGATAGTTGGATTTTACGTTTATCTATTTTTGTGTTTTGCTTTGCTAATTCCTCTGCAATTTGTTTTGTAGAGATTGCACCAAATAAACGACCACCATTGCCCGCTTTCGCTGGAATTTCCAGTGTCATTGCTTCAAGTGTCTCTTTCAATGCTTTTGCTTCAGCCAGCTCTGCATCTGCCTGTTTTTGCTTACTTTTCTCTTTCGCTTGCAAATCTTTTAGGTTACTTGCCGTCGCTGCCATCGCTAACTTTTTTGGTAGTAAATAATTACGGGCATACCCTTCCGATACGTCCTTCACTTCTCCTTTTTTACCTTTTCCTTTTACATCGGCTGTAAAAATCACTTTCATCCCAAAGATCCTCCCCCATATTCATGATCAATCGCTTCTTCAAGTTGTGCTTGTGCCTCATTCAATGTCACACCCTGTAACTGTGTAGCTGCATTGGACAAATGACCACCACCACCAAGCCGCTCCATTACCGTCTGCACATTAACATCGCCAAGCGAACGTGCACTAATACCTACTTGACCATCTGCAAGCCCGCAAATGACGAAAGATGCACGTACATCACTAATCGATAGCAATGTGTCCGCAGCCTTCGCGATGACTGGTTGGTCATAGGCATCTCCGTTTGGTGCAACCGCAACTGCATAACCAGCCCGGAAAATATAGGCGTTTTCTACAAGCTTAGCACGTCTTGTGTATGTCGCCAAGTCTTCTTTTAATAATCGTTGTACAAGTGAAGTGTCCGCACCATTTGCCCGCAAAAACGAAGCAGCTGCAAATGTTCTAGCGCCTGTTCTTACAGCAAAACGATTGGTGTCTACCATCATTCCCGCTAGCAATGCCGTTGCTTCAAGTCGATCCATCTTCACAGGTGATGGTTGATATTCTAATAACTCCGTAACAAGCTCCGCTGTCGATGACGCATACGGTTCTACATAAACAAGCACCGGATCTTTCACAAACTCTTCACTTCGACGATGATGATCAAGTACAACGACCCGATCAATCATAGACAGTAATTTTGGTTCAATGACAAGTGCCGGTTTATGTGTATCAACAATGACAAGCAATGTGTCTTTGTCAGCCATTTGCACCGCTTCTTGTGGCGTAATGAGTTGAGAACCAATTTGAGGATGCTCATGTACTTCTTCTAGCAAACGCCCGACATCCACATTAATGTCTGTCTGATCGAGCACAATCCATCCTTCTCGATCATTTAAATCAGCCATTTTCAACATACCAATTGCTGCACCAACTGCGTCCATATCGGGCCGCTTATGCCCCATAATGATGACACGCCTGCTTTCTTTTACAAAGTCAGTCAGCGCATGAGAAATGACACGCGCACG
Organism: Bacillus sp. FSL W7-1360; assembly: GCF_038592975.1. NCBI lineage: Bacteria > Bacillati > Bacillota > Bacilli > Caryophanales > Bacillaceae > Bacillus > Bacillus sp. FSL W7-1360. The sequence continues at coordinate 2,113,170 of NZ_CP151950.1, forward strand.
CACACGCGTCCGTTTTTCCACCGCATTTGTTTTCCCACCATAAAAACGGACACGACCATTTTTCTTTTTTATCGCCACTTGGTCACCACCACGTCCAAGTGCCAAATCAAGGCTCGACTGCGCTAACGCACCTAATTCACGCAACGACGCGTCTTCTGAGCCAATGCCAATACTTAACGTAATTGGCACTTTTTCCTTTGCTGTCAACTCACGTATATCATCCAACAATCCAAATCGGTTTTCTTCTAACAAACGTAACGTCTTTTGATTCATGATTGCTAAAAAACGGTCTGATGCCGTTCGACGTAAAAATAGATCATAATCGCACGCCCACCGATTTAACGCCTCTGTTACTTGGGCAAGCAATCGACTTCGAATTTGGTCTTCCATCGCTTGTGTGACTTCATCATAGTTATCTAAATAAATATGGGCAACAACCGGCCGCATATTTGAATAACGTGCGGCTGTTTTTTCTTTTTCTGTCACATCTCTTATATAAATTAAACGCGCATCACGTTCAAACACAAATTCATAATAAACAGCACCGAGTTGCACAACCGCCTCGCTCATCCCATCTTGTAACCATTCAGGAATCTTTTCTTCAATCACCGATAGAGGCTGACCGACAAGGTCTGGCGCAACATATTTATGAATGAAAGGATTGACCCATTCAATGTCGCCATGCTCATTATACAAAACCATCCCTATAGGTAGCTTCGCTAAAGCTAACTCCCCCGCTCGATGGACGCGATAAGACAACGTCTGAATATATGCCTGCGTATGCGCTTCCTGACGTTTATAAGACCGTCTATAAGAAATGATCCAAATCACAAAAATAAGTGCGGTTAATACACCGAGTTCCCAATAAGTAAGGGAAAAGATGGTGACAATAGCAACCATCATGATTGTCAGCCCGATCATATGAATCATTTGTCCACGCTTCTTTTCATCACGCATGCCTCGTCACCTGCCCTTATTTCGCTATACTTACGACTGTAAACGCTCGCGCAGTTTGAAAATCATGTCTAGCATACCGATAATCTTTAGCACGTAAAATGCAATGGGTAACAATAATATACCGAGTACAATACCAACAATGCACACGATTTTTCGTTGCGGTGATGAACGTCGGGACTGCACGTATTTTACTAAAAAGGATGTCCCTTGTAATGCTAGAAAAACACTTACAATCGCTATACCACTATGATAAACAATAAACAGCAATGTCCCAGAATCTGGTTCAAAGAGCCCAATAAGTAACAATATCATATAATAAATTAACAACAAACGAGGAAATGTCCAATTAATGAAAGCAGGCAAACGCTTGTAGGATATGCCTTTCCATCTAAACATCATTGCAGAAAAAACATACACAATCCATGCATAAATACAGGAAAAAAGCAGTAACAGAAATGTCGTCAATCCTTCTAAGGTGGATAAATACGTTTCAATCATGTTTTCGTCAAAAGAATTTACACCAGCTGCCTCTAGCATACGTACTGATTGATCGAACGATTCACGAAATAACGTTCCTAATGAAAAATCCGTTGCTGCCAACAAAAACAAATATGCCCCCATAAGAAAGAAGAACACAGTCATCCCTGTATAAACAAAACGATCCGTTCCCGAAACTTGTTTGTATGTAAGTGCGCCAAGTACATAACCAATAACAACAAAAAATGTTGCAATGAACACGTGCCATATGAGCAATAACCCTATAGCTACACATATGATGACGAATAGGAAGCCATTCCTTAGTCCATATTTTGCCGTATAATATACAAATGGTAATGGTAAAACACACATCGCCAACATGTCTACGATCGGTAACCCAGTTAAAAACATGAAAAGCAAAGCAATGTAAATAAGAACAATCAAAAACCCATCAACCCATTGTTTCTGCGTTGACACACCCTTCACCTCTTTTGCCAAACAATTGTTATCTACACATTTTAAAGCCCCATCACCAACATTTATTCATCTCATCCCACATTTATTTGCTTCATTTATACATTTTAGCGCAATTACATCTGAATGAAAAGCGCATGAAGGCAACTAGCAAAATAAAAGAGGATCGCCTCCCACAAACTCATTTAAAGCTTGGGTAGCCATCCTCTCTCAACTTTCAATTAAGAAAGTTCATTTACATAAGGTAGTAACGCAACTTGACGTGCGCGTTTAATCGCAACTGTCAATCGACGCTGATACTTTGCTGATGTTCCCGTCACACGGCGTGGAAGGATTTTCCCACGCTCTGAAACGAAACGTTTTAGTAAATCAACATCTTTGTAATCGATATGTTTAATTTTATTGGCAGTAAAGAAACAAACCTTTCTGCGCTTCGGACGACCTCGACGTGCCATTACACATGCACTCCTTTCTGTTTATCTTTAAAACGGTAGATCATCATCAGAAATATCGATGGAACCTTCTTGTGAGAATGGATCGTTGGCATATCCAGCTGAGCGCGTACCATTTGCATTTGGCGTGCCCCCTTGGTTACTATGACCATATCCATCTGCAGGCGCTCCACCATAAGTTTCATTGCTCGCACCTACACCTTGGTTCACTCTCTGACTGTTTTTCGGTTCTAAAAACTGTACATTTTCAGCAACAATTTCTGTAACAAACACACGCTTACCTTCATTGTTATCATAACTACGCGTCTGCACACGACCATCGACGCCAGCTAAACTACCCTTTTTTAAGTAATTCGCCACGTTTTCTGCCTGCTTACGCCAAACAATACAATTAATAAAGTCAGCCTCTCGCTCACCTTGCTGATTCGTAAACGTTCGATTCACTGCAAGGGTAAAGTTTGCTACAGCGACGCCACTCGGTGTAAATCTCAATTCAGGGTCTCGCGTCAAACGTCCAACAAGAACAACACGGTTTAACAAAACGATCCCTCCAGACTATGGAAATGGTTTACTGTTCGTCTTTGACCACAAGTACACGCATCACATTTTCATTAATTTTGATCAAACGATTAAATTCATTAATCGCTGCTGTCTCAGCTTGTACATTTAAAAGAACATAGAAACCATCTTTAAAATCATTGATCTCATATGCCAAACGCTTTTTACCGACTTCTTTTGCCTGTAAGATCTCAGCACCATTATCAGTGAGCACTTTATTGTAACGCTCAATGATCTCTTTCGTTGCTGATTCTTCTAGGTTCGGTGCGATAATGTACATGATTTCATACTTACGCATTCGAATCACCTCCTCTTGGTCTAAGCGGCTCCACAAATAGGGAGCAAGGAGCAAAAATAAATTTACTCACATTTAACTAGTATACCAGACTTAGAAAGTTCGTTCAAGTAATTTTTATCACCTACTTTTCTGTCGCCATATTTCATTTACTAAAACGAATGAATGGGATTTTCTGTGAGAGGGAGAAACGGGGCATGTTACTAAATTACGACACAACCAGCCATCTCTCCTTCTTTTTTTATCATTTTTTCCGAAACTTACTTACTCTTTCTCGCCCGCACAAACATCCAAGGTAATACACTCGCAACAAGAGACAACAATGTATAGCTCACAACCCATATTAAAAACGTGGTGTTGAACACCGTAAACATATAGAAAGTGAACATCATGCATGTGACAACAGGCATCACGTACCAATAATTCAGTAATAACGTCACGACAATTGATATGATGACGATAAGCATTGGGAAAAGCAACAACACCATTGTCATTTCTCCACCAGCAAATGGATAATGAACCATAACAGACATCAACATAATAAAAGAAACCAGTAAGAGCACGCCGCCTACACGTCTCATAAACCACTCCTCCCCCTCTCACTCCTATCTACAGTAATGAAAGTGAGGGATGTCAACTCCTATGACATCCCTCACTTTATTACACATTAAAACGGAAATGAATCACATCACCATCTTGAACGATATATTCTTTTCCTTCTAGCCGGACTTGTCCACGCTCTTTGGCAATTGTCATACTACCTGCAGCAAGCAAGTGATCATATGACACTGTTTCTGCGCGAATAAAGCCACGTTCGAAATCGGTATGGATAATACCGGCAGCTTGCGGTGCTTTCGTGCCACATTGGTACGTCCACGCACGCACTTCTTGTTCTCCGGCTGTAAAATACGTTTCTAAACCAAGAAGCGTATATGCCGCACGTATTAATTGATCAAGCCCTGATTCAGCAATCCCTAACTCATCTAAAAATAACGCTTTTTCTTCTCCCTCAAGTTCTGCAATTTCTGCCTCGACTTTCGCACAAATAACAACCACATTGCTATGTTCAGACTTTGCAAACTGACGCACTTGTGTAACATATGGATTATCATCTTTTTTCAACAAGTCTTCTTCAGATACATTCGCCACGTATAAAACCGGTTTACTTGTCAACAAATGAAGTTGTTTGACAATTTTTTGTTCCTCTTCAGTAAACTCAACACTACGGGCTGAATGTTCTCCTTCAAATGCTGCTTGCAAACGTTTTAATACAGCCAATTCGGCTACCGCTTCTTTATCCTTCGTTTTTGCCAGTTTTGCGACGCGTGTCAAACGTTTTTCCACTGAGTCTAAATCGGACAAAATCAATTCCAAATTAATAACTTCAATATCACGTAACGGCGCAACACCACCTGATACATGAGTAATATTTTCATCATCAAAACAACGAACAACATGCACAATCGCATCCACTTGGCGAATGTGTGATAGAAATTTGTTTCCTAATCCTTCGCCTTTACTTGCACCTTCAACAATACCTGCAATGTCTGTAAATTCAAATGTCGTTGGCACCGTTTTTTTCGGTTTGACCAACGCTGTTAAATTCGCTAAACGTTCGTCAGGTACTTCAACAACGCCGACATTCGGATCGATTGTACAAAATGGATAATTTGCCGATTCCGCTCCGGCTTGCGTAATTGCATTAAACAATGTTGATTTTCCAACATTTGGCAAACCAACAATTCCTGTCGTTAACGCCAAAACCGCTCACTTCCTTTATCATAGACGTTTACTAATACTTAACTAGAAACGATGATTTTTTTTAGTTTCTTTGAAAATTGCCGACGCGGGAGCAGGACACTATGATCACAGCCTAGGCACTTAATTCGCACGTCCATGCCCATGCGAATAATTTTCCAACGGTTTTCGCCACATGGATGCGGTTTTTTCATTTCTACCACATCATTTAACGCAAACGTCTTCTCCACTTTTGTCGACCTCCTCGACTATACTGCTTGTATTATACACGATTTACACAGTAGTTTGAAGCCTGAGCTTACTCCTTTTGCCTCGTTGCTGGATGCTTTAAGATTGGATACAGCACTAAAGAGACCAAAACATACAAATTGAGCACACCATATAGCGGATACAACACCGAAATTAGCGTTGAAAAACCAAACATCGTAAGCGGTGCCATACATGCAACCAAAAAAAGTGCCAAAAGCCATCCAGGACCATCTATAAAAGCACGTAACCGTGTAATTAATCCAAACACACCCGCTGTTGCTGTCGTATAAATGGCTAACCACAGTAATAACGAAATTGCAAAAACCATATACGAAGGGAAAGTTTGTAATATAGCGAATAAAGGAATCTCATAAAAACGAATTTCATGTGCGATCGACAACAATGACTCATTATATAAATATGAGATTACGCCCAATATGAACGCACTCCCGATGCTCGCAATGTGTATTTCTCCTTTATGCTTAATTTGACCACCGATTGCCCCTAATACAGCAATGATCGGCAAAATATTTAACGAGGTGAATGTTAACGCTGACGACCAATTTTGTTGGCGAGACCAATCGAACGTGATTGGAAATCCTATTGACGTTTGATATACATATAAAACGGCTATCAAACACAGAATTAAAACCGGAATTAAATAGGCATTCATTTTCGCCATACCACTTGTATCTCTTAAGAACATAACAACAACAAGCCCGCTATTCATCACAATCCCCAACCAATATGGGATGTGATACACTTCTAGTGTCACACCACTCCCTGCCAACATAATGATTGTCACGGAAAATAAATATAACATCACCATAAAATCATACAATGTTGCAAGCCGCTTTCCAAGGAGGGTTTTTAGTACTGGGAGATAATGGCTTGTCTTTTCTTTTTTCGCGATGTGCAAAATGACATAGCTACTAACCATAAACAAAACTGCAAATAAAATGATCGCAACACCACTTTGATCACCAAAAAAAGCCCATATTTCTCGACCTGATGCATATCCAGCACCAATAATCGTGCCAACGATCAAAAACATCCATTTTAAACCACGACCCCACACTTCGCTCCACCCTCAACTTTGCTTTGACATGTATAGATCGACGAAAAATCTACTATACTAATACTACTATGGCAAAGGAGCTGCGCTTATGAGTCCAAACCTATGGCCTTTTAGAAAAAGAACAAATGGAAAAATCCGTCTACATTCAGAAGATCACGCAGGTACACCAACATTTACAGAAGCGCTATTCTCTTGTTGTAGTACGCAAAAAACAAAAGAACATGTACTTATTTGTATTGGTACGGACCGTTCTACAGGAGATGCTTTTGGTCCAATCGTTGGAAATATGCTAGAACAAAAAACACTGCAAACATTTCACTTATATGGCACACTCGCTCAGCCAATTCATGCGACAAACATGGAGGAAAAATTGCAACTCATTTACGAAGCACATCCAAACGCCCACGTCATTGCCATTGATGCTTGTCTTGGTCACACAGAAAATATAGGTTTCCTTACGCTACATCATGGTCCTTTAAAGCCTGGCGCAGCAATGGGAAAAAATTTACCTGATGTTGGAGACATCTGTCTTACAGGGATTGTTAATGTAGGTGGCATCATGGATTTCTATATGCTTCAAAGCACGAGGCTCCATACAGTCATGACAATGGCAACGAAATTAAGCGACATTATTTATGCTGTGGACACAACACTTACACATCATTTTTCAAAAAAACGAGAGAAAAATTCCATTCATCTTGCAACGAATTTTTCTCCGCCACCTTCCCACATTTAAAAAGCAGCTGAAATTTCTTGCAATGCATTTAACAAAACAAGCACATCGTTTTCAGTCGTATAAAGCCCAAAACTAACCCTTACAAGCCCTGTTTGAGTTGTACCAAATCGTTGGTGCAACTCAGGCGCACAATGTAAGCCTGCGCGCACAGCAATTTGATAGTGTTGGTCTAATATAAGCGCCACTTCTTGACTCATTACATTTTCAATAAAAAAAGACACAACTGCGACCCGCTGCTCACGCGGAGCCAGTCCCACAACTTTGATTTTAGGTATATCTTTGAGACCATTAAGAAACTGCTCCATCATCGCACTTTCATGCGTAAAAATATGTTTGATGCCAATGTTTTTTATTTCCTTTAATGCGGCACCTAATCCAGCAATACCTGGTGTATTTAATGTCCCTGCTTCATATCTGTCTGGCCATTCAAGTGGTTGGTATAACCCTTCTGAGTCATGACCTGTCCCCCCATAAACAAACGGCTCCAATCCCACATCACGCCCGGAAACGAGCATCCCGACACCTTGTGGACCTAATAACCCCTTGTGGCCTGGGCAAGCTAACAGATCAATTTCTTCTTGCTCTATGTTAATATCTATCACACCAGCTGTTTGCGCAGCGTCAACAAGCAATACAGCGCCAACCTGTTTTACTTTCTGGCTCACATCATGTAATGGAAAAAGTGCACCTGTTACATTTGAAGCATGACTGACAATCACCATTTTCGTTTTTTCATTTATCGCTTTCACCACAGTCTCTTGACAAATGCTTCCTTCATTCAATGTAGACACGATATGCACCTTAATTCCTTTATTTTTAATGAGCATTTGCAAAGGACGGCGCACAGCATTATGTTGAAATGACATTGTCACCACTTCATCGCCAGGTACAAATGGAAACCCTCCAATCGCTTGATTGAGGGCGTAAGTTGCATTAGGATAAAACCATACGTGACAAGGAGATGGCGCCCGAAACAACGCTGCCACCTCGTTTCTAGTATCACTAACAATTTGAGCCGCTTGCCGCGCTAGCTGATGTTGTCCTCTTCCTGGATTGGCGCCATAGTGGCGCAATGATTGTTCGACAGCGCGGACAACAGCAGCAGGTTTTGGAAAGGAGGAAGCAGCTTGATCAAAATAATACACATAATCCTCCCCTTCTATTTATACGTCACTCGGTTGCACGAGTAATGTTAAAATCCTTTCCAAATCACTCTCCGAAAAGTAATCAATTTCGATTTTCCCTTTCTTCTTTCCTGGCTTAATTGTGACAGCTGTACCTAACGCATCACGTAATTGTGCTTGTTGTTCTTGAATTGCAAGCGATAGATTGACAGTTACCTTTTTTGTTTCACGTGAAACATGTTCATTTACTCGCTGAACCAAATGCTCTACTTCACGTACACTTAGTGACTGCTGCAAAATTTGTTCAAGCACCATTGATAATTTTTCTTTATCAGACAAACCAAGTAAAGCACGACCATGTCCCATAGAAAGTTTCCCTACAGAAATAAACTCCTGTACAACCTGAGGCAATTGTAACAATCTCAAATGGTTGGCAATATGGGGTCTGCTTTTTCCTAGCCGTTTCGCTAACTGTTCTTGTGTCACTGTAGTATTCGCTAACAGCTTTTCATACGCAATCGCTTCTTCAATAGGGTTTAAATCTTCACGCTGCAAATTTTCAATCAGTGCAATTTCCATCATTTCTGTTTCTGCCAACGTTTGAATAATGACTGGTACTTCGGTGAGTCCAGCTTGCTTTGCAGCCCGAACACGACGTTCTCCCATCACAATTTCATAACCTTTAATACTTTCCCTTACTGTAACAGGTTGTAAAATTCCATGCACACGAATGGAATCGCGCAGCTCTGCTAAAGCGGCTTCTGAAAATGTCTTTCGTGGCTGATACGGGTTAGGACGCAGCTCATTAATTGGCACATATTTTACTTGTTCAGATATTACCTCTTCCTGTTCAGGAAAAAAAGCTTCCAACCCTTTCCCTAAACCTTTTTTTCCTAATGCTTTACCCATTTGCCACCACTTCCTTTGCTAAGTCTACATATACTTCTGCACCGCGTGACCTCGCATCATAGGCAATAATTGGTTTCCCGTGACTTGGCGCCTCTCCCAGACGAATTGTTCGTGGAATAATCGTGTCAAACACCTTATCACGAAAATATTTTTTCACTTCATCAATGACTTGAATACCCAAATTTGTACGCGCATCTAACATCGTTAATAAGACACCTTCAATTGCAAGTGACGTATTCAAGTGCTTTTGCACAAGCCGAATTGTATTCAATAATTGACTCAAACCTTCCAGTGCATAATATTCACATTGAACAGGCACAACAACAGAGTCTGCTGCTGTTAACGCATTTAATGTTAACAGCCCAAGCGACGGAGGGCAATCAATGAAAATATAGTCATATTTGTCTTTTACAGGCGTAAGTGCTTTTTTCAACCGTACCTCTCTTGAAATTGTCGGGACTAACTCAATTTCAGCACCTGATAGTTGAATGGTTGCTGGGATCACATCTAGATTCTCAACAGATGATGTCCGAATCACTTTTTTTACATCCATATCATCTACAAGCAAATCATACACACACTCATCCACATCACCTTTTTCAACCCCAACGCCACTCGTTGCATTTCCTTGGGGATCAATGTCAACGAGCAAAACCCTTTTTCCTAAGAAAGCTAAACATGCACTTAAATTCACAGACGTTGTGGTCTTTCCTACGCCGCCCTTTTGATTTGCGACAGCGATAATTTTCGACACATTGACACCTACTTTCTTACAATTACTGGTCGTATATATTTTGAGCAAAGGGACACGCGTACCACAACCTATCACTCATATACTTGGCGATAAAAAGACCTATCTTTTGAAGAGATAGATCATTTCTTCGGGATGCGAATCGTAAATTGATAAAACTCCTCGTTATCTTCTTCATCTGTGTCCACATTCAAACCACTTTTTAACACCATATCAACTGATTGTCGAATTGTGTTCATAGCAATTCTCATGTCTTTTGGATAAGATTTACGAAGCGCTTTTTTCTTCTTTACTGGGGCTTCTTCTTCCTCTTTCAATAAAAAAGAATCTTGAATCCATGCTTCCGTTTCTTTGACATTTAAATGTTCAGATACAATTTTATTCAAAAGTTCTTTCTGAGCAGATAGATCTTTTAACCTCAATAATGCACGTGCATGCCTTTCCGAAATATCTCGCTTCAAAATCGCCTCTTGTACTTCTTCTGGTAATTGTAACAACCGCAATTTGTTGGCAATCGTTGATTGGGCCTTTCCAAGTCGTTGTGCCAAGCTTTCTTGGGTTAAATCATGCATTTTAATTAACTTTGCATACGCCACCGCTTCCTCAATTGCTGTCAAACCTTCACGCTGCAAGTTCTCAATTAAAGCAATCGAGGCCGTTTGTCTGTCATTAAACGTCTTTACAATCGCTGGAATCGTTTCCCATTCAAGTGAAGTGACCGCTCGCCAACGCCGTTCTCCCGCAATAATTTCATATTTGTCCTCGTGTTTTCGCACAACGATTGGTTGAATAACACCGTGCGTTCGGATCGTTTGCGCAAGTTCCTCAATCCGATCTGGATCAAACATTGTCCGTGGTTGAAAGCGGTTTGGAATCAAGTCTTTTACTGCAAGTTGTTGCACCTCTTCGTTTTCAGTTAGCTGCGCATCATCGTTCTTATCTTGGAAGCCAAATAGGCGTGAAAACGATTGCTTCATCGCTTCGAACACCACCTTTTCGTTTGTTTCGACATGAACGTAGAAAAATCCTCTTTTTGTCGATCATTCTTCACAATGTTTCACGTGAAACATTATTATTGGATTGGTTGTTTATTTGGGATCCCAGCTTTTCTTGGATATTTCTTCGGTGTCAACTTGACTTTTTTTATTTGAACAATGTGGCGTTCACTTCCCTCCACAGGTAATCGTAACTGGTGATCCTGTACAAGCTTGCCACCTACCATCGCAATCGCTTTTTCTGCCTCTTTTAATTCTAAAACTGTCTCTGCTCCTTTTAAAGCAATAAAATTTCCACCTTGACGCACAAACGGCAAACATAGCTCGCTCAATACAGACATGCGTGCCACTGCTCGCGCCATAACGACATCATACTTCTCTCGATGAGTCGCCGATTGACCAGCATTTTCGGCGCGATCGTGACAAAAAGATACCCCTACTAATTGTAATTCCTCTGCTAACTCCGTTAAAAATTTAATTCGTTTGTTAAGAGAGTCAATGATTGTTACTTGTAAGTCCGGATACATGATTTTGAGTGGGATACTTGGAAATCCCGCGCCAGCCCCTATATCAACGATGTTTTGCGTTGAAAAATCATAATAAAAACCCGCTGTCAAACAATCATAAAAGTGCTTCACATAGACATCATCTTCCGCAGTAATTGCGGTGAGATTTATTTTTTCATTCCAAGAGACGAGTAGCTTAAAATAACGGGCAAACTGCGCCTCTTGTTTTCCTGATAACATCATCCCTGCGCTTTCTAACCATGAAGGGAACTCGACTTTACTCAAACGTTTCCACTCCTTAAAACGATACAACCCTTACGTACAAGGTTCATTCGCGTCACTTGATGTTTTTGCAAGTCTACCTTGCTCCAAATAAACAAGCAAAATCGACACATCAGCTGGGTTTACTCCTGCTACACGTGAGGCTTGACCAACAGAAAGTGGTCGAACTTGTTGCAACTTCTGCCTTGCTTCTGTTGCTAATCCTTGGATTGCTTCGTAATCAAGGTCTTCCGGAATATACTTTTGCTCCATCTTCTGCAACCGTTCCACTTGTTGTTGTTGTTTGTCAATATAGCCCTCGTACTTCACTTGAATCTCAACTTGTTCACATACATCCTCACTTACCGGCACTGGTGGTGGCGAAATCATTTGTGACAACAACGCATATGACATTTCTGGCCGTTTTAGCACTGCCGTTGCCAAGGCAGCTTCTGTCATTGGACTTGAACCGTGCGCTTGTAATAGTTCATTTCCAGCTGCAGTTGGTTTCACCACTAACCGAGAAAGACGCGCTTTTTCTTCAGCAATAGCGTGCTTTTTAGCTATAAACTGATCGTAGCGTGATTGAGAGATCAAACCAATTTCATGTCCTGTTTCTGTTAAACGTAAGTCTGCATTATCATGACGCAATAGTAAACGAAATTCCGCTCGCGAAGTTAGAAGCCGATAAGGTTCATTGGTTCCTTTTGTGACGAGGTCATCAATCAGCACACCGATGTATGCCTCCGACCGATCGAGAATAAGGCCTTCTTTTCCAAATACTTTTTGTGCGGCATTAATACCTGCCATCAATCCTTGACCAGCAGCTTCTTCATAACCAGATGTCCCGTTAATTTGCCCTGCCGTAAACAGGCCACTAATTTTTTTCGTTTCTAGTGTTGGCCATAGTTGCGTCGGCACAATCGCATCATATTCAATTGCATAACCAGGACGCATCATCCGTACTTGTTCTAAACCAGGGATTGTTTTTAACATCTCTAATTGCACATCTTCTGGTAAACTTGTTGACAATCCTTGGACATACACTTCTGTCGTATCTCTTCCTTCTGGTTCGAGAAAAATTTGGTGCCGGGGTTTATCATGGAAACGAACAATTTTATCTTCAATCGAAGGACAATATCTTGGACCTGTCCCTTCTATCATACCAGAATACATTGGTGAACGTTTTAAATTTGTTGAAATAATATTATGCGTATTCGCTCCTGTGTACGTGAGCCAACAAGGCAACTGTTTAAGCATCGGCGCGACAGTTTCAAAAGAAAATGCGCGCGGAACATCGTCGCCTGGTTGGATTTCTGTCTTTGTATAATCAATTGTTTCCCCATTTACACGGGGTGGCGTGCCCGTTTTAAAACGAACCATCTCAAATCCTAGTTCCTTTAGATGGTCAGACAATTTAATGGACGGTTGCATATTATTTGGCCCTGACTCATATGCGAGTTCACCTAAAATAATTTTCCCTCGTAAATAAGTGCCGGTCGTCACAACAACAGCCTTTGCACGATAGTGGGCGCCCGTGTTTGTAATCACACCACGACACTCATTGTCTTCAATGATCAATCGGTCAACCATTCCTTGACGAAGCAACAAGTTTTCCTGCATTTCAATCGTCTTTTTCATCTCATGTTGGTAACGAAACTTATCTGCTTGTGCCCGCAACGCTCGCACCGCTGGGCCTTTCCCTGTATTCAACATTCTCATTTGAATGTATGTCTTATCTATATTGCGTCCCATTTCTCCACCAAGCGCATCAATCTCACGGACAACAATACCTTTTGCCGGTCCACCAACAGAGGGATTGCAAGGCATATAAGCTACCGCATCTAAATTAAGTGTAAGGATCAACGTCTTTGCGCCCATACGCGCTGCTGCTAACCCTGCCTCTACACCTGCATGACCGGCACCAATGACGATGACATCAAATGTACCGCCTTCATAACTCATGTTCTTCGACTACTTGCGTTCATTGCTCGTCACAAGCAGTGCACCCTTCCTTTCGCACACGCGAGCCTCGCGTTGTTATTTTCCTAAGCAAAATTGCGCAAATAACTGATCAATCAAATGTTCGTGTACGTCTTGTCCAATAATTTCTCCAAGTAGTTCCCACGTTCGCGTGACATCAATTTGAATCAAATCTACTGGTACACCTTCCGTACTGGCATTAATTGCTTCGGTTGTATGGTGATACGCCTGTTCAAGCAACGCAATGTGACGAGTATTCGACACATATGTCAGGTCGCCCCCTTCAATACCTCCAGCAAAAAATAATGACTGAATTGCTTCTTCCAGTACTGTAGTTCCTTCATCATGTAACAAAGACATGCTCACAATTGGGCGGTCGTTTGCCAATTGTTGTACACGGTTCATGTCAATTTCTCTATATTGATCCGTTTTATTGACAATGACAATGACGTCCATATCACGTGTTGCTTCAAATAAAGCTTCATCCTCAACAGTGAGTTTCTCTGCATAGTTTAAAACAAGTAAGACAAGGTCAGCTTCCTGCAACACTTGCCTCGATCGTGCCACTCCAATTCGCTCAACTTGGTCGTCCGTCTCACGAATACCGGCTGTATCAATTAACCGTAATGGAACACCCCGCACATTCACATATTCTTCAAGCACATCTCTTGTTGTCCCAGGAATATTCGTGACAATGGCTTTTGCCTCTTGCACAAGGCTATTCATTAACGATGATTTACCCACATTCGGTCGACCAATAATCGCCGTAGCTAAACCTTCTCGCAACACTTTTCCTTGCTTTGCTGTTTGTAGTAAACCCTCTATCTCTGAATGTACCACCGTCATTTTTTCATAAATGACCTGTGCCGTGATTGTTTCTGCATCGTATTCAGGATAATCAATATTTACTTCAACAGCAGCAACTGTTTCTAATACCTTTTGTCTTAACTGCTGAATCTTTTTTGATAGTCGTCCTTCGACCTGTCTGAGCGCAGTACGCATCGCTCGATCTGTTTTGGAACGAATTAAATCCATTACACCCTCTGCTTGTGACAAGTCAATTCGTCCATTCAAAAAAGCACGCTTTGTAAATTCTCCCGGCTCAGCCAATCGAGCGCCTTGCTTTAACACTGCCTGTAATACACGGTTCACTGACACGAGCCCACCGTGACAATTCAGTTCAATGACATCTTCGCGCGTGTATGTGCGTGGTGCGCGCATCACCGTCACCATGACTTCTTCCATCATTTCCTCTTCATCAACATCTCTTAAATGTCCGTAAACAATTGTATGGCTAGCAACACTTTCCAATGGTTGACGTCCACGAAAAAGTTTATCCGCAATCGCAATCGCTTGATCTCCGCTCAGCCGGACAATTCCAATCGCACCTTCTCCTAGTGCTGTGGATATCGCCGCAATCGTATCTGTTTTCATTTGTTCACCCCCTACCTTCACATTATCCACAAGGGTATTCTCAACATCTAAGAATAACACATGCGAAATGAAAAATCCAATTATTTATCCACATGTTTATATCGCTTTCGATGACAATTAAAAAAAAGACCAGCTATGCTGATCTTTAAAAAGAACCTTTACTTTGGTTCCACAACGACATGGCGCCGACTACCTTCTCCTTCAGACCGGGTTTTTACATACGCTTCATTCGCTAAAGTCATATGAATTACTTTTCTCTCACGAGCTGGCATCGGCTCCAGTACAACCGGTTGTTGAACCGTTTGTACTTTTTTACTTACACGGAAAGCCAAATATTTTAATGCCTCTTCTCGCTTTGAGCGATACTCTCCAGCATCTAAATGAACACGCACTGGGTTCACACCATCTGCGTGCCCAGTTGCCAAATTCGTTAACAACTCCAATCCATCAAGTGTCTGACCTTTTTTACCAATGAGCCGACCTTGATCTGCTTCATTGCTTGCATCCAATGTCATCTGTAAGCGGCGTCCTGATTGATTTACGTTAATTTTTGCTTCAATATTCATCTGTTTTAGCGTTTTTACTAGGAAAGAATGGGCAACATCAGCTGACTGCGGTCTCACTTCAACCTCAATGACCGCTTGTTTTGAACGAAACAAACGAAGCAAACCTTTTTGCGGTTGTGAAATCACCTTGTACATCAGTTGTTCCTTAGGGACAGACAGTTCTTCTAATGCTTTGGAGACAGCCTCTTCAATGGTCCGACCTGTAACCGTATGCTTCACCATGCCACTTTCCCCTTTCATTATTTACGTTTTTTCGGTCGTTTCTTTTTCTTTTTGGATTTTGATTGCTGGTTGCTACGTTTCACCGGTTGTTCAATCATTTGTCCAGAAATCGCTACGTTTGCTGATCGGTTCATAAAGTATGTTTGCAAAATCATAAATACATTTCCAGCGATCCAATATAAAACGACAGCTGCTGGTAACACGACCCCTATGACAAGAATCATGATTGGCATCGCATAAAGCAAGATTTTCATCTGCGGGCTATTTTGCACCATCATCATTTTTTGTTGCAAAAATGTCAGCACGCACGCTAAGACAGGTAAGATAAAATAAGGATCTGCATTCGTTAATGCAAACCAAGCAAACGTTTCGCCTTCAAAATGATCTGTTCGCATAATTGCATGATAAATCGCCAAAAAAATCGGCATTTGAATTAACAAAGGTAAACAACCAGAAAAAGGATTCACTTTATGTTTCGAAAATAAAGCTTGCATTTCCTGATTCAATTTCATCGTTGTATTACGGTCTTTCGCACTATATGTCTCTTTTAATGCCTGCATTTTCGGTTGCAACTGCTGCATGGCCCGCATACTTTTTGTTTGCTTTATCGTTAGTGGTAACAACAATATACGAAAAAGTACTGTTACTATAATAATAGCAAACCCATAACTCTTTATCCAGTTCGCGATCCATATCATTAGCTGTGAAAGCGGATAAACAAAAAAGTTGTTCCAAATCCCCTCACTTTCAGCAGTAATGGGCTCATTTATACTGAAACATCCTGATAAAAATAGCAACATCGACATGACAAAGATGAGCCAGCCAGTCTTCCTTTTCAATGACGTACATCCTCTCTCATCCTCATTTTATGTCACTACTGAATCACATTGGCTTTCTTCATGACGTGACATAAACTTGATTTCGTTTCTAAAAAATTTAAATTACTTGAAGGCTTGCGTGCAATCACAACATAGTCATAATTGAATCGTAATCGTAACCCTAACTCCTGAAAAGCCGCGCGAATCAAACGTTTAATCCGATTTCTGCATACTGCATGACCAACACGCTTTGAGACAGATAATCCGACCCGAAACTGTGTTTGTCCTTCTTTCGGCAATACATATAAAACAAATTGACGATTGGCAAAAGACTTTCCATGTGTGAATACAGCCGAAAACTCACTATTTTTCTTTATTCGTTGTTCTTTTTTCATCCATCACACAACCTTTCACATCGTCGTGTCTTTTTTATCCGCAATAACAAATGAAGTGATGACACTCCTAACGCGTAAAAAGACCACTGGTGTCAGTGGTCTACGCAGTCAATACTTTTCTTCCTTTTTTCCGACGATTTGCAATGACTTTACGACCATTTTTTGTCGCCATACGTGCACGGAAGCCATGATTCTTTTTCCGCTTTCGGTTGTTTGGTTGGAACGTTGGTTTACCCAATGTATGCCACCTCCCTCGAGGATTGTATCATAATAGACACTCCAAAAAATTATATAAAAAGACTGCTATTTTGTCAACCCTTCCGCCTATTGTGGATAATCTTTTCTTGTCCACAACATTTATCGACAGTCCTTTCGACAAGTTATACACATATCTAGTGTCGTGTATATGTTCATCCTACTATATACAGAAGTTTGTGGATAAATCTTTTCAAACGTTGCGGTTTCTTCTATTTTTTGCTATGATTATATTGTTTTCACTTGAGGATACCGATGAGCGTTGAAAAAGTTATTCACACCTTGTGGGTAATTCTGTGGACATTTTTCCAAGCATGTTCAAAACGCTATCCACAACCATATTAATTGTGTGATTATCCCTTTTACAATTTTCATTCCAAGACAGCGCAACTTTGACATACATTCCACGACAAGCAACGCAATATTTTTTAACGAATACATATAAAAAGGAGGAGCATTTTTGGAAAACATCCATGATTTATGGGATCAAGTGTTAAATGAAATGAAAAAAAAAGTAAGCAAACCTAGTTATGAAACGTGGTTGAAAACGACCATTGCACAATCAATTCAAGAAGATACCATCATTGTTGTGGCTCCGAACGCATTTGCACGTGATTGGCTGGAAAAACATTATACAGTGCTCGCTTCTACGATGGTTGAACAACTTACAGGGACAAAACTCATACCGAAATTTGTTATTCCGCAACATGAACAAAATACCATGACAGAAACTGCTGCAGAACAAGCTGCACCAACCGCTCCTCCAAAAGATTCCCCTGTTGAAACAACAGGCTCACACACCATGTTGAATGACAAATATACGTTCAACACTTTTGTCATTGGTTCAGGAAATCGTTTTGCACACGCTGCCTCTTTAGCTGTAGCTGAAGCGCCAGCTAAAGCATATAACCCTTTATTTATATATGGTGGGGTTGGGTTAGGCAAAACACATTTAATGCATGCCATTGGTCACTACGTCATGGAACATAACCCGCAAGCAAAAGTCGTTTATTTGTCGTCTGAAAAATTCACGAATGAATTTATTAATGCCATTCGTGATAACAAAGCTGTTCATTTTCGCAACAAATACCGCAATGTTGATGTGTTACTAATTGACGATATCCAGTTTATTGCTGGGAAAATCCAGACACAAGAAGAGTTTTTTCATACCTTTAACGCATTACATGAAGAATGCAAACAAATTGTCATTTCAAGTGATCGACCACCCAAAGAAATTCCTACTTTAGAAGATCGACTTCGCTCTCGATTTGAATGGGGATTAATTACTGACATTACACCCCCTGATTTAGAAACAAGGATTGCCATTTTACGCAAAAAGGCAAAAGCAGAGAAGCTTGATATTCCAAACGAAGTAATGCTTTATATTGCCAACCAAATTGATACAAACATTCGTGAACTAGAAGGTGCACTTATTCGTGTTGTTGCATATTCATCGCTTGTGAATCAAGACATGAATGCTGATTTAGCCGCTGAAGCACTAAAAGACATTATTCCAAATGCACTGCCAAAAACACTTTCAATCGTTGACATCCAAAAACTTGTTGGTGACCACTATCAAGTGAAATTAGAAGATTTTAAAGCAAAAAAACGCACAAAGTCAGTTGCATTCCCAAGACAAATCGCGATGTACTTGTCACGAGAGTTAACCGATGCTTCTTTACCGAAGATTGGGAGTGAATTTGGGGGCCGTGATCATACAACGGTCATACATGCACATGAAAAAATCACAAAATTGCTCTCGACAGATCCTGAACTACAGCAAAAAATACAACTGATCAGTGAACAATTACGACAATAGCAAGTGTGTATGTGTATAAAGAAGTCGTAGCTATGCACAACTTGTCCACATGTGCATAGCTACGACTTATAAAGGGCGTACTCGGTTATCCACAAATACACAGCCCCTATTACTATTACTACGGTTTTAAAAGATTAAGATATATACCTCAGTCTCTTTATGAGACGTGTAAATATCTTATTTCTATACATATGAAAAGGAGTTTGCATTCATGCATATTTTAGTGAATAGTCATCGAATGATTCAAGAAGTTCAGCACGTTGTCAAAGCTGTTTCTTCACGAACGACGATCCCCATCCTGTCAGGAATTAAATTGGATGTCTCTGCTGCAGGTTTAACATTAATTGGGAGTGATGCAAATATTTCCATTGAATCGTTTATCCCGACAGTTGAAAACGAGCAAGAGATTGTGACCATTCATCAAACAGGTGCAATCGTGTTGCCCGCTAAATATTTAGCTGAAATTGTCAAGAAGTTACCTGGAGAAGAAATGGACATACATGTGCAACAACCATTTTCTGTTACAATTCAGTCTGGCGCGTCTATCTTTACTTTAAATGGATTTGATCCAGAAGAGTACCCGCGCTTACCTGTTGTACAAAATGATGCACAATTTTCACTCCCGCAACAAGTATTTAAAAATGTGATTCGCCAAACGGCTTTTGCTGTGTCTACACAAGAAACCCGTCCTGTTTTAACAGGTGTGCACCTATGTATCGTAGGAAAAAAACTGACATGTACTGCAACGGATAGTCACCGACTTGCTTTACGAACAGTTGAAGTCGACCTGAATGAAAATGATGGGAACGTAAACAATGTCGTTATACCAGGTAGAAGTCTTCAAGAACTAAACAAAATTTTAGAAGATGTGTCTGATGATGTAGAAATTGTTGTCACAGACAATCAAATTTTGTTTAAGGTAGGGAATCTTTTATTCTTTTCACGTCTACTAGAAGGGAAATATCCTGTCACGACAGAGATGATTCCCGCAAAAGCACAAGCGAAAACAACTTTCGAATTAAAGACAAAGTCATTATTGCAAACATTGGAGCGTGCATTACTGTTATCACGTGAAGGAAAAAACAATGTTGTTCACCTAAAAGTGATTGATCAAACGCAAATTGAACTGACGTCTACTTCACAAGAAATTGGGAAAGTGACAGAACAATTGCACGTTGAAAAACTTCAGGGAGAGCACATGCACATTTCTTTCAATGGCAAAAATGTCATTGATGCGTTACGTGTTGTTGATAGTGAAAATATTTATATGATGTTTACAGGCACAATGAATGCATTTCTTGTTCGTCCAAGTGAGAGTGATCATACGATACACTTATTTTCCCCTGTACGAACGTACTAAAAGTTGTTGAATCTCTTGAAAAAAGCTTGGCTAGATGCATTTCATTTAGTACAATAGAGAGTGAACAAATGAGCGATCTATGTAAAAAAATAGATAAGCTAGAGAAGTAAGGCAGCAATCGTGATCGATGTGCTGTCTTGCTACTTCATAGCTGATTGTGGGGTATACGTTGAAACAAATAATGATCAAAGATGATACGATCACCCTAGGACAATTATTAAAAGAAATAGGTGTTATACAAACCGGTGGGATGGCGAAATGGTATTTGGCGGAGTATGTATTGCTTGTGAATGGTGAAAAAGAGACACGGCGCGGTAAGAAATTGTGCAATGCTGATGTCGTCACACTTGAAGACGGTCAGCAATTTCAAGTTGTACAAAGGGGATAAAAATGTACATTCGTTCACTTGCATTAGCGTCTTATCGAAACTATTCCCAGCTCTCTGTTTCTTTTGATCCAGGAATAAACATTTTACAAGGGGAAAACGCGCAAGGGAAAACGAATATATTAGAAGCCATCTTTGTTGCTGCATTAGCGAAGTCACACCGTGTTGTAAAGGATAAGCAACTTATTCAAATAGACAAAACGTTTGCCCGTGTCAATGTCAAAGTTTCAAAACGAACCCAGGATGTTGAACTTGATTTTATTCTTTCTCATAAAGGAAAACACGGGAAAATAAATGGGCTGCAGCAAAGACGATTGAGTGAGTATGTTGGGAATTTAAATGTGGTCATGTTTGCCCCCGAAGATTTAGCTTTAGTAAAGGGGAGTCCACAAGTGAGGCGGCGTTTTATTGATATGGAACTCGGTCAAATGAGCCCGATATATTTACAACATTTGACTCAATACAGCCAAGTATTAAAACAGCGTAATGTGCTATTAAAAAAGTTACAAGTTCAAACAACAAGTTCATCTCTTATGATGATGCTAGACGTATTGACAGAGCAGTTGATCATAGAAGCAGCGGTCATTATGCACAAGAGAGCCCAATTTTTACAACAACTTCAGCAATGGGCGCAGGTGATTCATGAAAAGATGAGCCGTAAGCAAGAAATATTGAAGTTACGCTATCTCCCTTCGGTGGAGGTATCAGATAAAGAAAACTTGTCGAAAATAAAAGAAGAACTTCACAGTGCATACAAACAAAAAAAAATGTTAGAAGTAAAGCGTGGCATCACACTTTTTGGGCCACATCGAGATGATATGGCTATTTCTGTCAATGAAATGGATGTGCATACGTATGGTTCACAAGGACAGCAGCGAACAGCGGCACTATCTATTAAGTTAGCTGAAATTGATTTAATTTACGCTGAAACAGGAGAATTTCCTGTGTTATTGTTAGACGATGTTTTATCAGAACTAGATCGCCATAGACAATCGCAGTTGTTAGAGACGATTGACAATCGGGTACAAACGTTTGTAACGACAACGACCACAAATGAATTACATCAAACGGTGTTAGAGCAGGCGCAAACATTTTATATAAATCAAGGAACACTTGAAGTAACGGGGTGAATAAACGATGTACCTTCATATTGGCGGAGAGGTCATTCTCAACACAAACAGTATTATTGGTTTTTTTCCATATGAAGATTCACCTCTTCCACAACAGACAGTGCCTGTGAAATATACTGCTTATACCGAAGATGAATCCATTAAAACAGTTGTGGTAACAGATACATGTATTTATTACTCTCCTATCTCAACACAAACGCTTGCACGTAGATCTTACGTGGGAAGTTTAGAAAATGTGTTGGAAGATAGAGAGATGTAGTTTTCGTATAGATGAGCGTGTCACTAAATGCATGTAGATAGTAACGGGGAAGGTGAAATCGATTGAAAAATGATCAAAAACAAACATATGATGAAAGTCAAATTCAAGTATTAGAAGGCCTTGAAGCAGTCCGGAAACGTCCAGGAATGTATATTGGGTCTACTAGTAGCCGTGGTCTTCATCATTTAGTTTGGGAAATCGTTGATAATAGTATTGATGAAGCGATGGCTGGATTTTGTGATGAAATTATCGTGACAATTGAAGAAGGCAATGCAATTACTGTACAAGATAATGGACGCGGGATTCCTGTTGGCATTCATGAGAAGATGGGTCGCCCTGCAGTAGAAGTCATTATGACAGTGCTCCATGCTGGTGGGAAGTTTGGCGGTGGTGGTTATAAAGTGTCTGGTGGCTTGCATGGTGTGGGCGCATCTGTTGTGAACGCATTATCAACATTACTAGTCGTTAATGTTCATCTCGATGGCAAAATTCATCAGCAGCAATTCGAACGAGGGGTACCAAAAAACGATTTGATAGTGGTCGGTACAACAGAGAAGACGGGCACAGCGATTACATTTCAGCCGGACCCTGAGATTTTTCAAGAAACGACTGAATTTGAGTATGACATTTTAACAAGTCGTTTGCGCGAGCTTGCCTTTTTAAATAAAGGATTAACGATTAAGATACAAGATTTACGTACGGATGAAAATAAAAGCGCGACTTACTTTTATGAAGGTGGCATTGCCTCTTTTGTTGCTCATTTGAATCGAACAAAAGAAGTGTTGTATGATTCTCCGATCTATATTGAAGGAGAAAAAGAAGGCGTCGCTGTTGAAATTTCAGTACAACATAATAACGGTTATGCAAGCAACATTTACTCGTTTGCTAATAACATTCATACACACGAGGGGGGTACACATGAAGCTGGTTTTAAAACTGGTTTGACTCGTGTAATTAATGATTATGCAAGACGCCATCAGTTTTTCAAAGAGAGTGATCCAAATTTAACTGGAGAAGATGTGCGTGAAGGTTTAACAGCAATTATCTCTGTGAAAATTCCTGATCCTCAATTTGAAGGACAGACAAAAACGAAACTCGGCAATAGTGAAGCACGAACGATTACAGATTCACTTTTCTCAGAGCATTTTGCTCGTTTTTTAGCAGAAAATCCAGCGATTGCCCGAAAAATCGTTGATAAAGGATTAATGGCGTCCCGTGCACGAGAAGCGGCGAAGAAAGCGCGTGAATTGACGCGGCGAAAATCAGCGTTAGAAGTAAGCTCCTTGCCTGGTAAATTAACAGACTGTTCATCAAAAGATGCATCGCAAAGTGAATTGTTTATTGTCGAGGGAGACTCTGCCGGTGGCTCAGCTAAAGGGGGACGAGATCCACAATTCCAAGCGATTTTACCATTGCGAGGCAAAATTTTAAACGTTGAAAAAGCCCGTCTTGATAAGATTTTGGCAAATAACGAGATTCGTATGATGATCACGGCTATTGGTGCAGGAATTAGTGATGAATTTGATATTGAGAAAGCGAGATATCATAAAATTATTATCATGACGGATGCTGATGTTGATGGTGCGCACATCCGGACGTTAATTTTAACGTTTTTTTATCGCTATATGCGAGAGTTGATTGAGAAGGGCTATGTGTATATCGCGCAACCTCCTTTGTATAAGATTCATCAAGGAAAACAACATCTCCAATATGTATACTCTGACAAAGAGCTCGAAAAGTATTTGGAAACAGTACCAGATCGTCAAAAAGTCGAGTTACAGCGGTATAAAGGGCTCGGTGAGATGAATGCGACACAGCTCTGGGAAACAACAATGGATCCTTCTGTTAGAACGATGTTGCAAGTGACATTATCCGATGCAATGAAAGCAGATGAAATATTTGAGATTTTAATGGGCGACCGTGTGGAACCGCGACGAGACTTTATTCAAGAGAACGCGCAATATGTGACAAATTTGGATATTTGAATGCATACGCCTACCTGGAGGTGAACATGAATGGCAGAAGAAGTATCAAAGCTAAAGGAAATACAGATTGATCACGAAATGAAAAATTCATTTATGGATTACGCGATGAGTGTCATTGTGAGTCGGGCGTTGCCAGATGTTCGCGATGGCATGAAACCTGTTCATCGTCGGATCCTGTACGCCATGTTTGAACTGGGAATGACCCCGGATAAACAGTATAAAAAATCGGCTCGGATTGTCGGTGAAGTACTAGGCAAATATCATCCTCACAGTGATGCAGCGGTATACGATACAATGGTTCGTATGGCTCAAGACTTTAGCTATCGCTACATGCTTGTGGACGGTCACGGTAATTTCGGTTCGATTGATGGGGATTCAGCGGCGGCGATGCGTTATACTGAATCGAAAATGTCGAAAATTTCTATGGAGCTCGTCCGGGATTTAAATAAGAATACAGTTGATTTCCAAGAAAACTATGATGGAAATGAGAAAGAGCCAGTCGTTTTACCGGCGCGATTCCCTCACTTGCTTGTAAATGGTACATCAGGGATTGCTGTTGGGATGGCAACAAACATTCCACCACATCAGCTTGGCGAAGTCATTGATGGTGTACTAGCTTTATCTAAAAATGAGGATATGACAGTCGAAGAGCTGATGAATTATATTCCAGGTCCGGATTTTCCGACTGGAGGGGAGATTTTAGGACGTTCAGGTATTCGAAAAGCGTATTTAACAGGACGCGGTTCTATTATTTTACGGGCAAAAACAGAAATTGTTGAAACAAACGGTAAGTCTACAATTTATGTTACGGAATTGCCTTATCAAGTGAACAAAGCGCGTCTGATCGAGAAAATTGCAGAACTCGTTCGTGATAAGAAAATCGACGGTATTACCGAATTAAGAGACTCATCTGACCGTAATGGTATGAAGATTGTCATTGAATTACGGCGTGACGCCAATCCAAATGTCATTTTAAATAATTTGTACAAACAAACAGCCTTACAAACAAGTTTTGGTATTAATATGTTAGCGCTTGTGAATGGAAGACCGGAAGTGCTCAATTTAAAAGAAGCGTTGAGGCATTATTTAACGCATCAAGTGTCTGTGATTCGTCGTCGTACGCAATTTGATTTAAATAAGGCCGAGGCGCGTGCGCATATTTTAGAAGGATTGCGGATTGCACTTGACCATATTGATGAAATTATCGCGTTGATTCGTGGTTCACAAACAACCGATACTGCGCGCGCTAGTTTAATTGAACGTTTTTCATTGAGCTATGAACAAGCGCAAGCCATTTTAGATATGCGCCTGCAACGTTTGACAGGTTTGGAGCGCGGAAAGATTGAAGAAGAATACACGACACTTGTTGCACGGATCGCGGAGTTACGTGCAATTTTAGCTGACGACGAAAAAGTCCTTGCTGTCATCAGGGAAGAGCTACTGGTCATTAAAGAAAAGTACAATGATGAGCGGCGCACAATTTTATCAACAAGTGAAGATCAGCTTGAAGATGAGGATTTAATTCCCCAGCAAAATATCGTTGTCACGATTACTCATAATGGCTATATTAAGAGGCTACCTGTTTCCACATACCGTGCGCAAAGACGCGGTGGAAAAGGCATTCAAGGAATGGGAACAAATGAAGATGACTTTGTCCAACATTTGTTTACGACAAACACGCACCACACAATTTTGTTCTTTACAAACAAAGGCAAAGTTTATCGCTTAAAGGGGTATGAAATTCCTGAATTAGGAAGAACTGCTAAAGGCATTCCAGCGATTAATTTGTTACAAATTGATCCGGGTGAATCGATTAGTACGGTGATTCCAATCGAAACTTTTGATGAGGAAAGGTATTTATTTTTCTTAACTGAAATGGGTATTGCAAAACGAACGCCACTTTCGGCTTTTGTTCATCTACACAAAGGTGGCTTGTTTGCAATTCGTCTTCAAGAGGGTGATGCGCTCCATGCAGTTCGATTAACGGATGGAAACCAAGAAATGATTATCGGAACGAAGCAAGGGATGGCAATTCGTTTTCGTGAGTCTGATGTACGTCTCATGGGGCGGCCCGCACGTGGTGTTAGAGGGATTCGTCTTTCCGAAAATGATGGTGTCGTTGGTGTAGATGTTATTTCCGCGGACCAAGAAGTATTGGTTGTTACAGAGAATGGCTATGGCAAACGCACAAAAATTGATGAGTATCGGGTGCAAAGTCGTGGTGGTAAAGGGATTAAAACATGTCACATTACACAACGTAATGGTCCGCTCGTATCGCTATCGATGGTAGGGACAACAGATGACATCATGATTGTCACAGTGGATGGGATTATTATTCGTACGCATGTCGATGGAATTTCAACGACTGGGAGAACGACGCAAGGCGTTAAGCTAATCCGGGTAGATGAAGGCGAAGGTGTTGCAACAGTTGCACGTGTGAACATTAATGATGAGCTTGATGAGGAAGACGAGGAAAATATTGTTGAGTAATCATCCATGAAGTTGTACTGGGTAACCGGTGCAACTTTTTTAGTTCCTTGAAAATAGTTATATAAAAAATGAATATATGATAAGTTTATTTTTGTCGCTATAAAGATGTACAAAAAAGAACGAAAAAACACTTGACGGTACTACAGGGAAATGGTATATTAAATAAGTCGCCAACAAACAGCGACACAAGCTCATTGAAAACTAAACAATAGCCAAGCGTAAAAAGAGATCAATAGATCTCAACATGTAAGCCACAAAGAAATTTGTGCAAAATGAGCAAATCAAACATTTTAATGGAGAGTTTGATCCTGGCTCAGGACGAACGCTGGCGGCGTGCCTAATACATGCAAGTCGAGCGCACAGAAGGGAGCTTGCTCCCGGAAGTGAGCGGCGGACGGGTGAGTAACACGTGGGCAACCTGCCCCCTAGCCTGGGATAACTTCGGGAAACCGAAGCTAATACCGGATGACATATTGACCTACCTAGGTCGATATTAAAAGATGGCTTCTGCTATCACTAAGGGATGGGCCCGCGGCGCATTAGCTAGTTGGTGAGGTAACAGCTCACCAAGGCGACGATGCGTAGCCGACCTGAGAGGGTGATCGGCCACACTGGGACTGAGACACGGCCCAGACTCCTACGGGAGGCAGCAGTAGGGAATCTTCCGCAATGGACGAAAGTCTGACGGAGCAACGCCGCGTGAGTGAGGAAGGCCTTCGGGTCGTAAAGCTCTGTTGTGAGGGAAGAACAAGTACCGTTTGAATAAGGCGGTACCGTGACGGTACCTCACCAGAAAGCCACGGCTAACTACGTGCCAGCAGCCGCGGTAATACGTAGGTGGCAAGCGTTGTCCGGAATTATTGGGCGTAAAGCGCGCGCAGGCGGCTTCTTAAGTCTGATGTGAAATCTTGCGGCTCAACCGCAAGCGGCCATTGGAAACTGGGAAGCTTGAGTACAGAAGAGGAGAGTGGAATTCCACGTGTAGCGGTGAAATGCGTAGATATGTGGAGGAACACCAGTGGCGAAGGCGACTCTCTGGTCTGTAACTGACGCTGAGGCGCGAAAGCGTGGGGAGCAAACAGGATTAGATACCCTGGTAGTCCACGCCGTAAACGATGAGTGCTAGGTGTTAGGGGTTTCGATGCCCTTAGTGCCGAAGTAAACACATTAAGCACTCCGCCTGGGGAGTACGACCGCAAGGTTGAAACTCAAAGGAATTGACGGGGACCCGCACAAGCAGTGGAGCATGTGGTTTAATTCGAAGCAACGCGAAGAACCTTACCAGGTCTTGACATCCTTTGACCACCCTAGAGATAGGGCTTTCCCTTCGGGGACAAAGTGACAGGTGGTGCATGGTTGTCGTCAGCTCGTGTCGTGAGATGTTGGGTTAAGTCCCGCAACGAGCGCAACCCTTGATCTTAGTTGCCAGCATTCAGTTGGGCACTCTAAGGTGACTGCCGGTGACAAACCGGAGGAAGGTGGGGACGACGTCAAATCATCATGCCCCTTATGACCTGGGCTACACACGTGCTACAATGGATGGTACAAAGGGAAGCGAAACCGCGAGGTGGAGCCAATCCCATAAAGCCATTCTCAGTTCGGATTGTAGGCTGCAACTCGCCTACATGAAGCCGGAATTGCTAGTAATCGCGGATCAGCATGCCGCGGTGAATACGTTCCCGGGTCTTGTACACACCGCCCGTCACACCACGAGAGTTTGTAACACCCGAAGTCGGTGAGGGAACCTTTTGGACCCAGCCGCCTAAGGTGGGACAGATGATTGGGGTGAAGTCGTAACAAGGTAGCCGTATCGGAAGGTGCGGCTGGATCACCTCCTTTCTATGGAGTCATACTCTAGTCGATACGATTGTCGTAAGACATCGTAACGCTTGCGCTATTGTTTAGTTTTGAGTGAGCAACATCACTCAATAAATGGTTCTTTGAAAACTAAATCATGAAACAACTCAAATGAGTCATGGACACGTGCTTCGCACGAAGAAATGACGTCTAGGATGAAAGAAAGCAAACTTTTTGCTTTAGCAAGACTGACAAAGTAGACAGTGGATGAAAATCCGCCGTTGATCTTTGAATAGTTTTTGTGAAAAAAACCGAGAAGTTCGAGGACACAAGCGTTCGAAGGAAGGAGCGTATCTTAATACGTGACTGACTGAGAAACGCGCAGTGGACGAAGAAATTCGAAGGTTATTTTTACAAAAAGGATAAGGTAGAAAGGGCGCACGGTGAATGCCTAGGCACTAGGAGCCGAAGAAGGACGCGACGAACAGCGAAATGCTTCGGGGAGCTGTAAGTAAGCAATGATCCGGAGATCTCCGAATGGGGAAACCCACCATCCGTAATGGGATGGTACCCACATCTGAACACATAGGATGTGAGGAGGCAGACCTGGGGAACTGAAACATCTAAGTACCCAGAGGAAGAGAAAGAAAAATCGATTTCCTAAGTAGCGGCGAGCGAAACGGAAAGAGCCCAAACCAAGAGGCTAGCCTCTTGGGGTTGTAGGACACGCAACATGGAGTTACAAAGAAACGGCGTAAGTGAAGCATCTGGAAAGATGCGCGGTACAAGGTAACAGCCCTGTAGCTGAAACTTCGTTTCCTCCTGCGTGGATCCTGAGTACGGCGGGACACGAGAAACCCCGTCGGAATCCGGGAGGACCATCTCCCAAGGCTAAATACTCCCTAGTGACCGATAGTGAACCAGTACCGTGAGGGAAAGGTGAAAAGCACCCCGGAAGGGGAGTGAAAGAGATCCTGAAACCGTGTGCCTACAACTAGTCAGAGCCCGTTAATGGGTGATGGCGTGCCTTTTGTAGAATGAACCGGCGAGTTACGGTGTCGTGCAAGGTTAAGCATGAAAAAGCGGAGCCGCAGCGAAAGCGAGTCTGAATAGGGCGCTATAGTACGCCGCCGTAGACCCGAAACCGTGTGATCTACCCATGTCCAGGGTGAAGGTCGGGTAACACCGACTGGAGGCCCGAACCCACGCAAGTTGAAAATTGCGGGGATGAGGTGTGGGTAGGGGTGAAATGCCAATCGAACTCGGAAATAGCTGGTTCTCCCCGAAATAGCTTTAGGGCTAGCCTCGAGTGAAGAGTATTGGAGGTAGAGCACTGATTGGACGAGGGGTCCCCACAGGATTACCGAATTCAGTCAAACTCCGAATGCCAAATACTTATGCTCGGGAGTCAGACTGCGAGTGCTAAGATCCGTAGTCAAGAGGGAAACAGCCCAGACCATCAGCTAAGGTCCCAAAGTATACGTTAAGTGGAAAAGGATGTGGCGTTGCTTAGACAACCAGGATGTTGGCTTAGAAGCAGCCATCATTGAAAGAGTGCGTAATAGCTCACTGGTCGAGTGACGCTGCGCCGAAAATGTACCGGGGCTAAACGTATCACCGAAGCTATGGCAATCCCGTAAGGGATTGGGTAGGGGAGCGTTCCAAGGACAGTGAAGGTAGACCGAGAGGACTATTGGAGTGCTTGGAAGTGAGAATGCCGGTATGAGTAGCGAAAAGAGGGGTGAGAATCCCCTCCGTCGAAAGCCCAAGGTTTCCTGAGGAAGGCTCGTCCGCTCAGGGTAAGTCGGGACCTAAGCCGAGGCCGAAAGGCGTAGGCGATGGACAACAGGTAGAAATTCCTGTACCACCTCGTATTCGTTTGAACGATGGGGGGACGCAGAAAGGTAGGGAGAGCGCGCCGCTGGCTGAGCGCGTCGAAGCAGTGAGGCTGAAACGTAGGCAAATCCGCGTTTCATAAAGGCTGAGCTGTGACCGTGAAGGACCCTAGGGTCCGAAATCCCTGATCCTCCGCTGCCAAGAAAAGCCTCTAGTGAGAAGACAGGTGCCCGTACCGCAAACCGACACAGGTAGGCGAGAAGAGAATTCTAAGACGCGCGGGATAACTCTCGTTAAGGAACTCGGCAAAATGACCCCGTAACTTCGGGAGAAGGGGTGCTCTAATAGGGTGAATAGCCCGAGAGAGCCGCAGTGAAAAGATCCAAGCGACTGTTTAGCAAAAACACAGGTCTCTGCGAAGCCGCAAGGCGAAGTATAGGGGCTGACACCTGCCCGGTGCTGGAAGGTTAAGAGGAGGGGTTATCCCTTACGGGAGAAGCTCTGAATTGAAGCCCCAGTAAACGGCGGCCGTAACTATAACGGTCCTAAGGTAGCGAAATTCCTTGTCGGGTAAGTTCCGACCCGCACGAATGGTGTAACGACTTGGATACTGTCTCAACGAGAGACCCGGTGAAATTATAGTACCTGTGAAGATGCAGGTTACCCGCGACAGGACGGAAAGACCCCATGGAGCTTTACTGTAGCTTGATAGTGAGTGTTGGTATCGTTTGTACAGGATAGGTAGGAGCCAAGGAAGCCGGAGCGCCAGCTTCGGTGGAGGCATCGGTGGGATACTACCCTGACGGTACTGACATTCTAACCTCGACCCGTGATCCGGGTCAGGGACATTGTCAGGTGGGCAGTTTGACTGGGGCGGTCGCCTCCTAAACAGTAACGGAGGCGCCCAAAGGTTCCCTCAGAATGGTTGGAAATCATTCGTAGAGTGCAAAGGCATAAGGGAGCTTGACTGCGAGACCTACAAGTCGAGCAGGGACGAAAGTCGGGCTTAGTGATCCGGCGGTGCCGTATGGAAGGGCCGTCGCTCAACGGATAAAAGCTACCCTGGGGATAACAGGCTAATCTCCCCCAAGAGTCCACATCGACGGGGAGGTTTGGCACCTCGATGTCGGCTCGTCGCATCCTGGGGCTGTAGTAGGTCCCAAGGGTTGGGCTGTTCGCCCATTAAAGCGGCACGCGAGCTGGGTTCAGAACGTCGTGAGACAGTTCGGTCCCTATCCGTCGCGGGCGTAGGAAATTTGAGAGGAGCTGTCCTTAGTACGAGAGGACCGGGATGGACATACCGCTGGTGTACCAGTTGTTCCGCCAGGAGCATCGCTGGGTAGCTACGTATGGTCGGGATAAGTGCTGAAAGCATCTAAGCACGAAGCCCCCCTCAAGATGAGATTTCCCATGACGCAAGTCAGTAAGACCCCTTAGAGATGATGAGGTTGATAGGTCTGGAGTGGAAGTGTGGCGACACATGGAGCGGACAGATACTAATCGGTCGAGGTCTTATCCTAATATTCATCCTTACATTTGAGTCCCATGATTTAGTTTTGAGAGAATCGTTCTCTCATTATCCGGTGCTTATGGCAAAGAGGTCACACCCGTTCCCATGCCGAACACGGTCGTTAAGCTCTTTTGCGTCGATAGTAGTTGGGGGCTTCCCCCTGCGAGCGTAGATCGGTGCCGGGTTGATAGTTAGTTTAAAAAGCACATCCCACTGGGTGTGCTTTTTAAACTATAACATTGTCTAAGTGCATAAAATTTTGCTCATACTGCTAAGTGGAGGTGGTATGAAGTGAATCAATGTTTGGGGAAACACAATAATTACTGCGATTTTTGCAAGAAAATAGAAAAAGGATATTATGTAGGCTTCGTATTTCTTTGCGTCACTTGTGAGCAATATTTGTTTAAAGTTGAGCCAGAAGAACAAATGTATATGAACTATGTGATACCATTAAGAAGAGCTTGGGATGACTGCAAACCCAATGTCAACAGAGTATATGTGAGGGAAGATGAGGAAGATGACAGTTATAAGAACACCAATTATTGATGCATTGAAAAAGCATCAACGGCAACATCCACTGTCCTTTCATGTGCCTGGTCATAAAAACGGTGACGTTTCTCCAATCTTTTTAAATGAATTTAAAGAGATTCTTTCTTACGATGTGACAGAACTCGAAGGGCTAGACGATTTACACGATCCGTCTGGACCAATTGCAGAATCACAGCAACTATGTGCTCAATTATATGGTGCACAGGAGACCCATTTCCTTGTTGGTGGGTCAACAAGTGGCAATCTCGCGATGATTTATGGACTGTGTAACGCGGGTGATGTTGTATTGGTACAACGTAATTGCCATCAATCTGTATTAAACGGGCTTCGTCTTGCTCGAGCAAAGGTAGTGTTTTTACAACCAGCCTTTGATCAAGTGACTTCTCATCCAGTAGGTCTATCTACATCAGTACTAAAAAAAGCCATAAGTCAGTATCCAGAGGCGAAAGTTCTTTTGCTTACATATCCAAATTATTGGGGGCAAACTTGTGATCAAACCAATGTCATTCGTTATGCAAAAGAAAAAGGACTACTAGTGCTTTGTGATGAGGCACATGGTCCACATTTCGTCGTAGGCGATGAACGCTGTCCGGAATCTACGTTTGCACTAGGGGCTGACGTTGTGGTGCAATCCGCACATAAAATGTTGCCTGCTTTAACGATGGCGGCATGGATGCATGTTCAGAAGTCAGTCTCGGTGGTACAGCGAACAAAGTTGAAAGCAGCGCTAACGATGTTGCAATCAAGTAGTCCTTCTTATTTATTGCTTGCTTCTTTAGATGGTGCACGCGCATTTTTGGAGTCAGATGGAAAACGTGCTTATTATGAGGCTGTTTGTACAGTTGAAAAAGTGAAGCAACAATTTTTATGCCATGATGGATGTCAAGTCGTGACAAGTATGAAACAAGGCTATCTAAATGACCCATTAAAGGTTACAATAAAAACAAACATATCACAATCTGGTGTAGTGTTAGCACAGGAGTTGGCAAAGGCTGGAATTTGGAGTGAGATGGCAGATCAAGATCATGTGTTGCTCGTGTTTGGTCTCGGTCAAAAGATTGACGAAGAGCTGTTGGGAAAGAGGTTACAACAAGTGATTTGGACCGGAAAAAATAATCAGTCATTTCGTCCATTTATAGCAGGAACAGTCTCCGCTGTGTCCGAATTAATAGATATGAAGAAGTATGTGGGATGCACAGTAAAAGTATCACTAGACTATGCGCAAGGGCGTATTATCGAACAGCCAGTGACCCCTTATCCACCAGGTGTACCATTGCTTTATCCGGGTGAATACGTGACAGCAGCAATGATTAAACAGTTGAAACAGCTCATGAAAGCTGGTGTCCGATTTCAAGGTCATCACCCACAAGATGGTTTGTGGGTGCGAGAAGTGGAGAGTGAGAAATGAAAAAAGGAACGTTCATTACAGTTGAAGGTGGGGAAGGTGCTGGGAAGACAACGGTGTTAATGAGTGTTGAACAACAGTTGAAAGAACGGGGTTACGAAGTTGTATGCACACGCGAACCAGGCGGGGTCTTATTAGCAGAAAGAATTAGAGCGCTTCTTTTGCATACACATGATATAGACATGGATGAGCGCACAGAGGCGTTACTCTATGCAGCGGCAAGACGGGAACACTTAATGAAAAAAATTGTACCAGCGCTTCAACGTGGACAGATTGTTTTATGTGATCGTTTCATTGACTCTAGTCTTGCTTATCAAGGTTATGCAAGAGAAATTGGCGTAGAAGAGGTCCGGGCAATCAATATGTTTGCAGTTGAGTCGTATATGCCCGAACTAACATTGTATTTTTCTCTAGATCCGTCTGTTGGATTGACGCGGATTGAAAAAGATCAAGGGCGTGAACGGAACCGTCTTGACCACGAAAAATTATATTTTCATGAACAGGTGAAAGCTGGTTATGACACATTAGCTAACAAACATTGTGATCGTATTAAAATGATTGATGCAAGTGAGCCTCTCCCGAAAGTCATTAAGAATGTGATGATTCATATCGATAGTGTTTTATAATGGATCATGTAAATTTAAAAAGGAGGGAAAAAAATGAAACTTATTATGGCAGTCATTCAAGATAAAGATAGTACACGATTATCAGATGCATTGATGAAAGCGAACTTTCGTGCGACAAAACTATCGAGTACAGGCGGATTTTTGAAGTCTGGGAATACAACTTTTCTCATTGGCGTTGATGAGGGTGCTGTTGATGAAGCAATGGCGATCATTAAGGACAATTGTCATAGCCGCGAACAAATTGTTGCCCCCATTTCACCGATGGGTGGCAATGCTGATTCATATGTACCTTATCCAGTAGAAGTACAAGTCGGTGGTGCGACAGTATTTGTTTTACCAGTAGAACAGTTTGAACAATTTTAAGAGCAGGTGACGTATATGCAGCAAACATGGCAGGACTTAGAAATGGCGCAGCCGAGGGTTGTGCCATTTCTCATAGCTAGTCTCAAAAAGGATCGTTTATCACATGCATACTTATTCAACGGACCTGCCGGTAGTGGGAAAAGTGCAATGGCGATATACATGGCAAAGCGTTTTCTTTGCAGGCAAGCAACAGGTGTGGATCCTTGTCAAGTATGTAAAGATTGTATGCGCATTGATCATGGCAATCACCCTGACCTGCATAAAATGACAGTGGATAAACAGACGATTAAGAAAGAGCAAGTAACTGCTTTGCAAAAGGAATTCTCTTATAGGGGAATGGAATCTCAAAAAAAAGTGTATATCATTCATGATGTAGATAAGATGACAGCGAGCG
This sequence comes from Bacillus sp. FSL W7-1360, assembly GCF_038592975.1. Classification (NCBI taxonomy): domain Bacteria; kingdom Bacillati; phylum Bacillota; class Bacilli; order Caryophanales; family Bacillaceae; genus Bacillus; species Bacillus sp. FSL W7-1360. The sequence continues at coordinate 2,148,331 of NZ_CP151950.1, forward strand.
CCATCAATAGCTTACTTAAATTTCTAGAAGAGCCCACGCAAGGGACACTGGCAATATTATTAACTGAAAATCGGGAAGCAGTTTTATCAACCTTGCTTTCTAGGACACAGCAAATCAACTTTTTGGCTCCTTCTCATGAAAATATGGTGGCACAATGGATGAAGGCAGGTGTAGAAGAACGACATGCCCATTTTCTGGCGGCTTTAACTGGTAACACGGCGCTTATAAAAGAGGTGACAGATGGAGACTGGTCTTTTCAAGCAAGGGGTGTAGTGTTACAATTAATGAAAGAAGTGTATTTAAAGCGCGATCATGCTTTTTTGACACTGTCAGACAAGTGGTTACCATTGTTGAAAGAACGATTTCAACAACAGTTAGGGCTTGAGATGATCTTTTTATGGTTAAAAGACTTTTTATATATGAAAATAGGGAAAGAAAAAGGGCTTGTTTATGTGGATCAGCTGCAAGTGTTTGCACAAATCGCACGATCTACATCAACGCAACAAATTAGTCGAGGAGTAGAACATGTCATGGAGGCAAAAAGGCATCTTAACGCTAATGTGCCAATTCAACTCGTGATGGAAAGGCTATTATTTAAGATACAGGAGGGCTAAGTGTTGCACGAGGTTGTAGGAGTTCGTTTTAAAAAGGCGGGCAGAATATATTATTTCTCTCCCGGCACTTTTCAAGTTGCTGTAAATGACGCTGTTATTGTTGAAACGTCACGTGGCCTTGAGTATGGGCATGTTGTGGTTCCACCAAAGTTGGTTCATGATGCTGATGTGGTGTTACCATTGAAAGAAATTATGCGGGTGGCAACAGAAGAAGACAAGCAAATGACAGCTGAAAACGAGGTTTTAGCAGAACAAGCTTTTACTGTTTGTCAAAAGAAGATTAAATCACATCAATTAGAAATGCGTCTTGTTGAAGTTGAATATACATTTGATCGCAATAAGGTCTTGTTTTATTTTACTGCAGATGGTCGTATAGATTTTCGAGGTTTAGTAAAGGACTTGGCAGGTATTTTTCGTACGAGAATTGAATTACGTCAAATTGGTGTACGTGATGAGGCGAAAATGTTGGGGGGCATTGGTCCATGTGGGCGTATGCTTTGTTGTTCAACATTTTTAGGGGACTTTGAGCCAGTGTCAATCAAAATGGCGAAAGATCAAAATTTATCTTTAAATCCAGCCAAGATCTCTGGTTTGTGTGGACGATTGATGTGTTGTTTAAAGTATGAAAATGACACCTATGAACAAGCTAAAAGAGAATTACCCGATATTGGACAATGGATTAAAACACCTGATGGAAAAGGAAAAGTGGTTGGTTTAAATTTGCTGGATCGTATGGTACAAGTGCAAGTGACGGAAGAACAACATACACTGGAGTATGCTTTTGATGAGTTAATTAATATAGAGAAAATCACTTCAAAAGTAACGGAATAATGAGGTGAATAACATGGACAAGAAAGCCATATTCACGCGAGTCTCTAGTATGGAGGAGCGAATTAGTGAGCTACATGATGAGTTAAAGGAATTAAAAGAGCAACTGGCCTATTTAATCGAAGAAAATCATGGTTTGCACGTAGAGAATGAGCATTTACGTAAGCGCCTTGAACCAGAAGAGCAAAAGCGTCCTCCGATGCGGAAGGCACCAAGTGAGCAATTGGTAGGAGAAGGACACGAAAATTTGGCTCGTTTGTATCAAGAAGGGTTCCATATTTGTAATACGCATTACGGTAGTATTCGACCAGATGGTGATGATTGTTTGTTTTGTCTATCTTTCCTCCATCAAAAATAGAAGCATAAGATCAAAAGGAGTTCACATGGGAAAGCTTTATGAGGGAGAGCGCAGTGATAAAATTGCTGGGACAACGATGTCGATTATTCAGAGTCCCGATGTGTTCTCCTATGCAATGGATGCAATATTATTAGGGAGGTTTGTCCGTGTACCGTCCGAGCTAGGTCAAATGCTTGATTTGTGTAGTGGCAACGGTGTCGTTGGACTTGTGTTGTCCACACGAACAAAAGGTCATATTACGTTACTGGAATTACAAGAGCGCTTGCACCATATGGCTGAACGGAATATATTAGTAAATCAATTACAATCACGTATGACAGCACGATGTGGCGATGTCAGAAGTGTGTCTGCATTTGTAAAGAAAAATGGTTATGATGTTGTGACATGTAATCCACCTTATTTTCCGGTTCATCAAGGTGAATATATAAAAGACAACCGTCACAAAGCGTTGGCGCGTCATGAGCTTGCTTGTACGTTGCAAGATGTGATTCAAGCGAGTTGTTTTGCCTTGAAACATGGAGGGAAGCTAGCGCTTGTACATCGACCAGAGAGATTGTTTGAGGCGATGTCGCTCATGCGGGATAACGAGTTAGAGCCAAAGCGGATCCGCTTTTGTCACCCTCATGCCAATCGTGATGCGAACATTGTGTTAGTGGAGGCGGTGAAAGGCGGCAAAGCTGGTCTTCAATGTATGCCACCGCTTGTTGTATATGAAGAAAACGGAACATACACAAAGGCATTTCAAAAGGAGTATTTATGCAATCTGGACATGTGATGTATGTCCTTGCGTGTTGTGATGGAAGTTGGTACGCAGGTTATACGACTGATTTGACAAAACGCATGACATTGCACGAAGCAGGAAAAGCAGCGAAGTACACACGTGGACGAGGGCCATTTACATTAGTATGGTATGAGGTGTTTGCGACAAAGACAGCCGCGTTACAAGCAGAATATGCCTTTAAGCAGTTGACACGTAAACAAAAAGAACGATATATCGAGGAGAGGAAGGACAAGTGATGAAGGAGCAAAAAAGCTTTCAACAAATAGGTGGAACGCTTTATCTTGTTCCAACACCACTAGGCAATTTAGAAGATATGACATTTCGCGCGGTTCGTCTGCTGCAGGAAGTCGATTTCATTGCTGCAGAAGATACACGGCAGACACGAAAGTTATGCAGTCACTTTGAAATCGCGACACCTCTTGTAAGCTATCATGAACATAATAAGCAACAAGCAGGTGCAGCGCTCTTGCAGCGGATGCATGACGGGCTGCAAGTAGCGCTCGTGAGTGATGCTGGAATGCCGGGCATCTCTGATCCAGGAGAGGATCTTGTGCGGCTATGTTTAGAAGAAGATTTAAAGGTCATTTCTTTACCCGGTGCAAATGCCGCATTAACAGCACTTGTGGCATCTGGATTGCCGTGTGACACATTTTATTTTTACGGTTTTTTAAAGCGGCACAAAAAGATACGTCAACAACAGCTAGAGACACTCTCTCATTTACAACAAACGCTATTATTTTATGAAGCACCACATCGGTTAGCTGAAACGCTGCGTGCAATGTATGACGTCTTCGGAGATAGACGTGTTGTTATTGCACGCGAATTAACAAAGAAATTTGAGGAGTATCAACGTGGTACGCTAGCTGAAGCGCTCACTTGGTGTGACGTTGGGACGGTCAAAGGAGAATTTTGTATCGTCGTTGAGGGATATACAGGTGAAGTGAAAGAGGATGAAAGTTGGTGGCAGTCATTGACAGAACGTCAGCACGTCGATCATTATATTATGCTTGGAAAACCTCAAAAAGACGCTTTAAAGCAAGTAGCCAAAGACCGGGCTTTGCCGAAGAGAGAGGTATACCAACGTTACCATAATGACAAATAAAAACCATACACAATTTCCTGTGTATGATTTTTTCTAGCGCTTACATTAGCGTGCAGCGGCAACATATGTTTGTAATTGTTCCATAACGGTTTGTGCCCCTTGAGGGCTAAGTACAATTTTACCATTTGCTAAAGATAAGTTATCATCAGATACTTCACCAGTCACTTGACACGTCATTGTTGCTTTGTATTTCTTTAGGATAATGCGGTCATCCTCAACATAAATCTCTAACGCATCTTTCTCAGCAATATCTAGCGTTCTCCTAAGCTCAATTGGAATGACTACACGCCCTAAATCATCGACTTTACGTACGATTCCGGTTGACTTCATGCTGTTGTTCCTCCTCATAGTGTTAGGTGTAAATGTAGCACATGTGGGCGGCTATTAGATTGACACCCTTTTCATTTAAAATAAGAATAACAATATTTCCAAAACAAGTCAAATATTTTTTGTGTAAAACGCCTATTTTGCAAAAAGAATTTGCGTAGTGGTTTCATATAGTTTGGCAAGGAGATGTGTCGTTATGCAAATCAATCAAATGCTTGTTTCTAAACTGCAGCAAATGAATGACCAATTAGTGGAAAAGTATAAGTATACAGCACGCACGCAGCATGAGATACGGCAAAAATTACGTGCTGCTGATACACATATGCATCAAATGCAAGTGCTTTCACACGTGGCACTAAAGAAAGCATTACGCGGGCGTCAAGTTGCAGCTGTAGATGGTTCTGTCAATCAAACACAAGGTGTCGCACCACATGTATTATATGTGTTTCAAGCGCTCGCAAAAACAACAACGGGGGTTGCTTGCACGCGTTCTGATGTTTATGTGCCATTGTTGGAAGAACGAGAGCAATTGCAGCAAAAACGGCGTTCCTATCTTTTGTCTAAGCTTGAGCTTGAAGCGGCGTATACATTGCTCGAGCAAGAAGAAATTGGGTTATTGTTGATGGACGGCGCATTGTATCATTATCGTATTGATGCGCCGGAGGAATGGGCACAACTGGTGACACTTGCGCTGGCACGAGGGACATGGCTCGTTGGTGTTTCCGAAGAGATCACGACCGAAAATTTAATTCGATTGCCTGCTTTTGCTGACGTTGCTAGTGATGCTTATGTATATGATCGTGATTTGTTATTTGGCGTTTTACAACAAAACGAGATGATTTTTATAAAGGATATTCAACATAAAGCTGGACTACAGTCAGCTTGGATGCGTTTAGGATCAACGCCGACGATTACGGGATTTGATATGCTTTCCGAGCAAGCAAAAGATCAACAGGTGGTTGGTGATATTTTATGTACACTTACGCCAAAAGAAGGGCGTGGAATTCCGTTGTGGTTGGATTATATTGATCGTGAAGTACGTGTAACTGATCAATTGATGGAGGGATTAATTGAACAATACATAGACGTCACAGTAAAGCAGAAATTGTTTACAGCTATGCGGCAAAATCGGCCGTATTAGAGAGGAGAGAGCTTCATGCAAGTAGTGGGAATTACAACGCAACAGGAAGTACATGTCGCCTCAAAAACGCATAAATTCCGCATGAATGAGATGTTGGTCATTGAAGATAACGTGCTTGCCGAACCTAAAGGGGAAGTCGTTGAGACATTTTCTTATAATCGTTACATTCCAATGGGGTTTGATAAAGGATTTGTCGATCGTGATGTTTTGCAAACGATGGAACAAATTGGTTATGATATTGGACAAGATGATATTCATTTAGCAAAAGTACGTTTGTTTGAAGAAGCCGGGACGCCTATTCAAACAGGCGCAACGGTGCGTCACCCACAGTTTTCAGAGGTCAAGCACTTACTTATTACGACCACACCTGAACAAGGGATGGTGCTTGGTGAAGTGAAATCGACGGACTTCGTATATAAATCAATTCCTTCAGCATTAAATGATCTCGTTATGGTACAAGAACAGGGAGAATTGCGCACACAAAATGGGATTCCGTTCATTTTTGATATTCGGGCGATGCAACAATACCCGCATATTGGTGTGTTCGGAGGATCAGGCTCGGGAAAATCGTTTGGTTTGCGGGTCATGTTAGAGGAGTTAATGAAATTACATATCCCTACGCTTGTGTTTGACCCACATTTTGAAATGAATTTCTCTAAAGAAACAGATGCGGCAAAAGGAAACGCGTATGTGTCGCGTTATGAAGTTGTTCAAATCGGTCGTGATGTTGGGGTCGACTTTTCATCTTTATCTACTCGTGATGTCGAGCGTTTACTCGGTGCTGCAGCGCAGTTATCTGAACCGATGGTAAACGTTATTCAAACCATTCATAAACCGAAAGACAGTTATCAGTCATTCAGTGATCGCGTTGCTCATTTAATGGACGCATTAGATATGGGCAAGCAAAAAGTGGAATCGTTGTTACATGATGGGGGTATGAGTCGCGATGAGGTTTCTCGGTACCAGCTATACAAAAAATTGCTTGATCAGTATGGGGCTTTGCCACCGTCTTCAGTAAAAGGCATTTATTGGCGGGCGAATCGACTCAATCAAGCTGGTTTGTTCCAACATCATATTCGTGCGATTGAACAAGCGATTCATTCAGGTAAATTGGTTGTCATTCAAGGCGCGGTATGGCTACTGCAAGTGTTTTCTAGTTATGTCATCGGTAACCTTTATACACAGCGGCGGGCATATAAAGACGCGAAACTCCAGCAACAGCAAGCGACTTTCTTTCCTCCGTTTGTCGTTGTGACCGATGAGGCGCATAATTTTGCACCAAAAGGGTATGATGCTCCGGCAAAAGGGATGTTAAAAGAAATCGCGCAAGAAGGAAGGAAATACGGGACGTTTTTAATTTTTGCGACGCAGCGCCCGACACTGTTAGATGAGACGATTACAGCACAGCTCAATTCAAAATTCATTTTTCGAACCGTGCGTGGAACAGATATTCAAACAATTAAAGAAGAAACAGATTTAACCGCGGAAGAAGGCAAACGTCTGCCATATTTGCGCTCTGGTGATGTGTTTGTTTCTTCCGCTATTATCGGACGGACAGTGGCTGCGCGAATACGGATGGCTCATTCCACAAGCCCGCATACGCTAAATCCGTTTGACGAGTTGGCACAAATGCATGAGAAAGGCAATGAAGACGTTGTGCGTGCGTTGGCAGACTTTTTGCCTCTTGCAGATATGCACGTCATGCAAAAGCTTGGGCAGTTAAATGAACAAGCAAATAAGTCTTGGGATGTGTCGGAGTGGAAAAAGGAACTGGATCGTCTCTGTACGGAAGGACAGTTAAAAAAAGAAGTGACCCCATTTGCAACACTGTATGATCGTCCTTGACAGAGAACGTATGATTTGGTATATTTTTGCTCATAATGCTAGTGAATAATGATTGATTCATTGAATGGATGAGTACAGAGAGAGTATCTGCTTAGAGAGCTGGGATCGGTGAAAACCAGCCAGGTACGCTCTGGAATATGGTCCGGGAGAATCCAACCTTCGAGCGATTTTTAGTTAGGGGGTTGCGTATGCCGACGTTATCGGCTGGAAGCCTTGGTTTTATGATAAGATAAAAACAAGGGAATGTTGGGTGGTACCACGTGAGCAAACCTCTCGTCCCGATTGCGGATGAAGGGGTTTTTTATATGAGTAGCTAGAAGGAAGGAGATTGATAAGATGGAGAAAGGAAATTTTTATATTACAACGCCGATTTATTACCCGAGCGGCAAATTACATATCGGTCATACGTACACGACGGTTGCAGGAGATGCGATGGCGCGTTATAAACGATTGCGTGGGTACAACGTCCATTATTTGACAGGGACAGATGAGCACGGGCAAAAGATTGAGCAAAAAGCAGCAGAACAAGGGGTGACTCCGCTCGCTTATACGGATAAGATGGTGGCTGAGATTAAGGAGTTGTGGAAAAAGCTAGATGTGTCTTATGATGACTTTATTCGGACAACAGAAGCGCGGCATAAAAAAGTTGTCGCTAAGATTTTTGAACGTTTACTTGCACAAGGGGATATTTATTTAGGTGAATATGAAGGTTGGTATTGTGTCTCTGATGAAACGTTTTATCGAGATCATGAACTTGTTGATCCAGTAAAAGATAAAGATGGTCATGTCATTGGCGGGAAAAGTCCAGACTCTGGTCATCCCGTTGAAAAGGTGCGTGAGCAATCGTATTTCTTCCGGATGAGTAAGTATGCCGACCGGTTACTAAAGTTTTATGAGGACAACCCTGATTTCATCCAACCAGTATCGCGTAAAAACGAAATGATTAATAACTTTATTAAACCAGGCTTACAAGATTTAGCCGTGTCACGAACATCCTTCACGTGGGGTGTACAAGTACCAAGTGATCCAAAACATGTTGTGTATGTATGGATTGATGCGTTAAGTAACTATATTACCGCACTTGGTTATGGTTCAGAAGATGAGACGCTATTTAAACAATACTGGCCAGCCGATGTCCATCTCGCTGGTAAGGATATTATCCGCTTCCACACGATTTATTGGCCGATCATGTTAATGGCACTTGACTTGCCATTGCCAAAAAAAGTGTTTGGCCATGGTTGGTTTGTTACAAAAGACGGGAAGATGTCTAAGTCAAAAGGGAATGTCATTGACCCGGTGCCACTCATTGATCGCTACGGTCTTGATGCAGTGCGCTATTATTTGCTACGCGAAGTACCGTTTGGTTCGGACGGCGTATTCACACCAGAAGCGTTTATTGAGCGCGTCAATTATGATCTCGCCAACGATCTTGGAAACTTGCTCAACCGAACAGTAGCGATGATTGGTAAATATTTTGACGGAGAAATTCCTGCGTATGTGCCTGATGCAACAGCATTCGATGCCTCATTACGGAAAGAAGCGGTGGAAACGGTGAAAAAAGTAGAGGACGCGATGGAAGAAATGGCGTTTTCGGTGGCACTTTCGGCCATTTTCCAATTTGTGAGCCGCACAAATAAGTATATTGATGAAACGACTCCGTGGACTTTAGCAAAGGACGAGGCACGTCGCGCTGAGCTTGGCTCAGTTATGTACCATTTGGCAGAGTCGCTGCGGATCGCTGCAATATTGCTAAAACCGTTTATGACGGTCGCACCAGTGAAAATTTGTACGCAGCTCGGGCTAGATGCAGCAGCACAAACGTGGGATACACTAACATCGTTTGGGCGGATCTCAGCGGGTACACATGTACAAAAAGGTGAACCAATCTTTCCGCGCCTTGATATTGCTGAAGAAGTCGCCTATATCGTGACGTTAATGGGTGGAAAAGTGGACGCCGATCCAGAGGAAGTTGAAGATGAAAATGAGATTGCAATTGAAGATTTTACGAAAGTTGAGCTTCGGGTTGCGGAAGTAATTGCTGCTGAACCTGTGAAAGGCGCGGACCGGTTATTAAAAATTCAGCTTGATCTCGGAAGTGAAAAGCGCCAAGTCGTTTCAGGAATTGCCAAGCACTACACACCTGATACGCTAGTTGGGAAGAAAGTCATTTGTGTAACAAACTTAAAACCAGTGAAACTGCGTGGTGAGTTGTCACAAGGAATGATTTTAGCCGCGTCAAAAGGAAAGAAATTACAACTTGCGACGATTGATGGTGATTTACCAAACGGTGCGCAAGTGAAATAAGGTAAGAGACAAGTGCTGCCTAAAAAGACCCTGTATGTGGTCTTTTTAGGCAGTTTTTATTAGGTTTACTCTTTTGGCCCTTTGAAGAGGAGTATGATGGGATTAAGGCAGGATAGAATGACTCCAGACATGAGTAAAATGATCGCTGCGTTTGAAGGGCTTGAATTGACTTCGTCGACAATCCAACCTGTGGCGAAAGCCAAAATGCCTAATAACATAAAGCAAAAGGCTGAACTGAGCAATATATGGCAAGCATGTGTTTTGCTATAAGGTAATAATAAGGTAGTGACTAAAAGGATGAGCAAATATACATTTGTAACTAAGTAAGCAGGTTCAAATAATGTAAATGGATGCAATGAATTGTTCACTTCCTTTAAATGGAGATGCATAGACTTATCCCAAACTTCGAATGCGGTTTCATTTTATCATCAGCTTTGAGATAAGATCAAGTAAGTCATATTACCACTTACTCCAAACATAGGGATTGATCGTTTAAAGCATCTAAAATTAAAGTTCTTTGTCTCTGGTGTGTCCTCATATACTGAGTGTATAGTCGATGATGTCATAGTAGGGAGCGGTGTGTAATGAGAAGATGGCGTGAACATTTATATCCGATTGCTGTAAAGACGGTTCACGGTAATAAGTGGGGTTACATTGACGGAAGTGGTCGGGTGCGGATTTCACCAATTTATGATCAAGCAGACTTGTTTCAAACGAATGGGCTTGCGGTCGTAACAGTTGGAGAAAAGCAAGGTGTGATTAATCATCTCGGTCAGTACGTTGTGCAACCAATGTATACATGGATCAATCCTTTTTCACAAGGGCGCGCAGTGGCGCAACAAGAAGATGGTACGAACGTTGTCATAGACGAGAGTGGAAAAGTACGGACAACAACACCTTATTATTATATTGGTCCTTTTAAAGATGGGCGCGCTGTCTTTCAACCACTGGAAGGTGCCCATTATGGCTACTTAGATCGTGAAGGGAAAGAAGCATTGCCCCCGCTCTATATAAATGCAAATGATTTCGAAAATGATCGTGCAACAGTACAGAAAGATGAACAAACATGGGCGTTAATCAATACACATGGTTATGCACTACAAACATACCATCATCCGTACGTAGGGGTTTTGAGCGAGGGTTTAATGTCGTTTCAAAAAGAAGCAGATGGAAAAGCTGGTTATTTAAATGAAAAAGGTGATATTGTCATTGCACCATCATATGATGTCGCATTGCCTTTTTCAGAAGACCGCGCCATTGTAGGGTTGACAAAAGATTACGATACCCATTATGGTTTAATTGATCGTGAGGGAAAGGTGTTGATTGCCCCACATTATAACGAGGTACGTGACCTCAAAGAAGCGCGCTACGGATTAGGTGAACCAATTGATCCGACACAAACGTTCCTAGGAACTCATTATGCACTAGCAACGAAGGATGGTGAGTTGCTAAGTGACTTTGTCTATACAGACATAGAACCTTTTCATGATGGTGTGGCAAGTGTGGTACAAGCGGACGAGACATTTTTAATTGATTTGTCCGGTCAGAAGGCATCACCCGCTTTTCAGGGCGCGGGTGTGATGACAAAGGTGAATGGCTTATGGCAAGTGTTTATAAATAATCGCATTCGCTATTATGACGAAGGCGGTCAACTTGTTTGGGAGCCAGAGACGACCATTCAACTAAGGCAATTGTATCAAGTAAAAGAGCAGTTGTACCGACCTGACCAAAATTATATTGTTTATTATCCAGAAATTGAAGGGATGACGGATGCTGCACAACAACGCCGTTTAAATGAACAATTAAAAACGTGGTCACAGGTGAAAACCATACCAGCAGAGCAATTAAAAGAAGCAGCTTATACAGGTGACTTTGAAGTGCAGTTTTTTAAGAAGCATTTGCTTGTACTCGAACTAAGTGGTTACAATTATCCATTTGGTGCAGCGCACGGCATGCCAACAAAAATGTATGTGAATATTGATTTACGTGATGGGCATGTGTATCAGCTTGCTGATTTATTTCAACCAGGAACTGATTACGTGTCGATCTTGAATCAGCATATTGCCGCTCAAATTGCGCATGATCCTGCACATGCCGATGTATTCCCCGATGCTTTCCAAACAATTGCACCGGATCAATCCTTTTATGTTGACGATGAGGCACTATACATCGTTTTTGATGTATATGAGATTGCACCTTATGTTGCTGGTTTTCCAACATTTAAAATTCCGTTTAGTGAGCTTGCAGGGATGATCAATGAGCACGGTTCTTTTTGGACGTCGTTTCATGCAACTCGTGCGTGAGGCGGCTTCTTTTTTACTTGCATTGCCATCTTTTTTCACCTAAAATGCAAACAAGTAGAGACGAGGTGAAAGAGGATGTTATTTGATACACATGTGCATTTAAATGCTGATCAATTTGCAGAGGATATAGATGCGACCATCATGCGGGCACGGGATGTGGGTGTAAAAGAGATGGTCGTTGTTGGTTTTGATGAAAAGACGATTACAAAGGCGCTTGTGTTATGTGAACAATATGAGGATTTGTATGCTGCTGTCGGTTGGCATCCAGTCGATGCGATTGATATGACAGAGAAACATTTAGATTGGTTACGAGAACTATCAAAACACCCGAAAGTCGTTGCACTCGGAGAAATGGGGCTTGACTACCATTGGGACAAGTCACCAAAAGAGGTGCAAAAAGAAGTATTCCGTAAACAAATTGCGCTTGCAAAAGAAGTGAAGCTACCAATCGTGATTCATAACCGTGATGCCGATCAAGATGTCGTAGAAATTTTGGCGGCAGAAGGTGCGGCAGAGGTTGGTGGGATTATGCATTGCTTCGGTGGCAGCGTCGAGACAGCGCAGCGCTGTATCGAGATGAATTTTCACATCTCACTTGGTGGGCCTGTCACGTTTAAAAATGCAAAGCGGCCAAAAGAAGTTGCGTGTGCAGTCCCGCTTGAGCGCTTACTCATTGAAACGGATTGTCCTTATTTGGCGCCACATCCGTACCGCGGTAAGCGCAATGAGCCGGCATATGTGCAGCGGGTTGCTGAAGAAATTGCGACGTTGCGTGGGATGGCGTACGAGGCGCTGTGTGAGGCGACGCGGGAGAATGCGCGGGCTTTGTTTGGGATTGGGTGATCTCCTTTTTAGGGGATCACTGATCCGCTTTCTCCGTTTTACTTAATGATATTCATTTCATTGGTTCTCTTTATCATGTTTCTCGTGAAACGGAGAAAGGATCGTTCTGTAAAATAAATGCACATACCTCCCCTCCAAGATAGACAGGTGACCTGTTTACTGGTGGGGAGTTTTACAATGGTGTGAAAAGAAACAGTAGCAAGTATGAAAAATTCAGGGTTTGGAGAGGTGAAAATGAAGAAACCGATGGTGATTGCTTCACATGTGATCTTGCTTGGAAGCATCGTATATTTAATTTTTCAGTTGACGCGGAGTCCGTTGTACTTACCTGATATTTATGCAGAGCCTGAAAACCCTGTCTCGTTTCAAGGATCGAGCATCGATATAGATACACATGTATTTCAAAGTGAAAATGAAGAGACCGGTGTACTTGAAAGCGAGAGTGAGTCTATCTACAGCTTTTCCCTGGATCTATTTTACTTATTGATCATCCTTTCAATGACGTTATTTGGGTTGTCTTTCGTGAAGAAGAGAAAAGATCGTTCCTGAAATGAATGTGGGGAGCGCTCTTAAGGTAAACGCGACGTTGTCATGAAAAAAAGAAAAAACCGTTCGTTAAAATAATGAACTGTACCCATTCTTTTCCTATTGCAGTCCTACCTCACTCCTCACGTTTTGATCACATCAGCGTTGCAAAGGTTACTTCTATATTACGGTTGTGTAACTTGTATTGACAGTTCGCTTGGTGCACCTCTATAATTCTGGGCGTAGGGAGGGATCCGTATGAGTGAACAGGACAAGCAAGAAGGTCACATGGATCATCAACGATTGATTGGACGCAAGAGTGTGCTGATTTCCAGTATATTTGTTATTTTGATCGCGTCTTTTCTTGGATATTATGAGTTAACAAAAGTTGCAGTGGCAATTGATAATAATGGTGAACAAGTGACAGTGCGGACACATGCCGCGACAGTCGGGGAGTTATTAGCAACGCTCAATATTGATGTCGGTGCGCACGACGAAGTGACACCAGCGCTTGATACAAAGCTGGCTGCAAATATGGATGTACAGTATGCGAAAGCAGAGAAAGTCATCTTGACAATCAATGATGACGAAAAAGAAGTTTACACAACAGCAGCGACAGTCGGCGATTTATTAAAAGAGCAGTCTTATGAGACACGTGCTGAAGATGTGATTGAACCGGCGGCGGATACAGTGATAGAGGCAGGAATGAATGTGTCTTATCGTCCCGCAGTTGCTGTGACGCTAACTTATGATGGGGAAGATCATGAACGCTTTACGGCAGCGGCAACAGTTGAAGATTTCCTAAAGGAAACGGAGGAAGTTGCAGTTGGTGACGATGATCGAGTTGAGCCAAGTCTTGATGCAAACGTTGAGGAAGGACTTAAAGTCCAGCTTATCCGTGTGGAGAAAATCACCGACGTTGTCGAAGAGTCAGTTGCGTTTGAAACAGTTGAAAAAGAAGACAACGGTTTAGAAAAAGGGCAAGAGAAAGTCATTGAGGACGGTAAGGAAGGGCGCGAGGAACTGACGTACACAGTGACCCTTGAGGATGGCAAAGAGGTTAAACGCGAACTGAAAGAAACAAAAACGTTGCAAAAAAGCAAAGATCGCGTTGTTGCGGTCGGCACAAAGCAAGAATTGTCAAATACACAAACAGCGAAGAGTGAGACGCCTGTACCTGTAAAGACAACTGCCACGTCAGCTTCATCTGGGGGCAAGACGTTTATGATGGAAGCAACAGCTTATACGGCATCATGTAATGGCTGTAACGGTGTGACAGCAACAGGCATTAACTTAGCAGATAATCCTTCAATGAAAGTAATTGCAGTTGATCCAAGCGTCATTCCTTTAGGCACAAGGGTGCATGTTGAAGGATACGGTGAAGCAATTGCTGGTGACACAGGCGGTTCCATTCAAGGAAATAAAATTGATGTGCACGTAGCAACAAAAGAAGAAGCACGGCGTTTTGGCCGAAAGACAGTGAAAGTCACAATACTGGATTAACGTGTTGAAGTAAGTACTTTTAAGTACTTGCTTTTTTTTTTACTTGAAACAGGCTACAATAAAGCAAGATGAGTAAATAGGGGTTTATAAAAATGCATATTAAAGAAGTCATTGTTGTAGAAGGAAGATCAGATACTGTAGCAATAAAGCGAGCAGTGCAAGCCGATACAATTGAGACAGGTGGAACGGGGCTCGGAGAAATGGTGCTAAAACAAATTGAGCTTGCACATAAACGGCGCGGTGTCATTATTTTAACCGATCCGGATTACCCTGGGACACAAATACGGCGAATTGTGAGCGAGCGTGTACCTGGATGTAAACACGCTTTTATTGCGAAAGAAGATGCAATCAAACCTGGACGTAACGTTGGCGTGGAGTACGCTTCTCCAGAAGTCATTCGATCCGCTCTCAACCAAGTACGAAAAGAAGAGCAAATGATAGAGGTGGAAGCTGAGGTGACGTTGGCCGATTTGGTGTCTGCTGGACTTGTGTCAGGTGAGCGAGCGAAATGGCGGCGTGAAAAGCTTGGTCAGTTTCTTTCTATCGGTTATGCGAACGGGAAGCAACTATTGAAACGACTGCACCTGTTTCGGATTTCAAGAAAAGAGTTTTTGCATGCAGTGCAAGCGGTGCAGTTACAGGAGGAAAAACACGTTGAATAAAGAGATTGCAACGCCTACGCGAACGAAGGATGTTTTGAGGAAACATGGTTTTCATTTTAAGAAAAGTTTAGGACAAAATTTTTTAATCGATCCAAATATTTTACATGCGATTGTAGCTGCAAGTGGTTGTACACCTGAGGATGGTGTGATTGAAATTGGACCAGGTATTGGTGCACTAACAGAACAACTTGCGAAACAAGCAAAGAAAGTGGTTGCTTATGAAATCGATGACCGCCTCATTCCTGTTTTATCAGATACGCTAGCGCCATATCAAAACGTCGATGTGATTCATGAAGATGTGCTGAAGGCAGACATCGAGGCACTGATTGCCACGCATTTTGGTGATGTGCAGCACATTCATGTTGTCGCGAATTTACCTTACTATGTGACGACAGCAATTTTAATGAAATTGTTACAAGATACATTGCCATTGAAGAGCATCACAGTCATGATTCAAGCAGAGGTCGCAGATCGGATCGCGGCGGTTCCTGGCACAAAAGCGTACGGTTCATTATCGATTGCCGCGCAGTATTATGCAGAGGCACGCACCGTACTTACAGTGCCCCCGACAGTGTTCATCCCCCAACCACGGGTAGGTTCAGCTGTATTGAAACTGGATATTAGGGAAACGCCAGCAGTCACAGTGGAAGATGAAAACTGGTTTTTTCGTGTATGTCGTGCATGCTTCGCCAACAGGAGGAAGACCATTTTGAATAACTTGACGCAAAACCTTGTAACAAAAGGACAAAAAGATGTTGCGCTACGTGGTTTAGAGATGGCTGACATCGACCCAAAGCGACGTGGTGAGACGTTGTCTTTACAAGAATTTGCTTGTCTTAGTGAATCGCTCTGTACGTGTTTAAACGAAACGGGAATGTAATGTTTTCAAATCGTGAAAAAAGACACACATCATCCTTAATATAGTCATAGGCTATGAGCAGAGGAGGAAGGATGATGACAATTCAGGTCGGTGATGTAGTAGGACGTCTCTCTTACCAGTGTGATATATTATTCCGCATCATCGCAATGAACGATAAGGAAGCAACGTTAGCTGGTGAAGATATACGATTACTTGCTGATGCGCCCCTGACGGATTTGAAAGTCCTGTCAACACAAGAGCGCCAAATAGAAAAGCAACGTACGAAAAAGATGGAGGATACTTCCTATCGTTTATTCAGACAAGACGCGAAATTAATGCAGCGGTGGCAAGAATATCAGGCAACTGCTGGTTATGAAGATGACCCTGACTTTTTTGAATTGAGAGGACGTGTATTGCATATTGATGGCGATGCCAATTATTTAGATCGCTGCACTGTTTTATATGAAAGGCTTGGTGTACCGGTATATGGCGTACATTTGGATGAAAAGAAAATGCCCACACAGATTGCCTCACTCCTAGAGATGGTTCAGCCCGATATTTTAGTTGTCACCGGACATGATGCTTACTTAAAAAATCGAGGATCACGGGAGGATTTAAAAGCGTATCGGCATACGCGCTATTTTGTGGAATGTGTACGTATTGCGCGCGGTTTGACAAGGGGTTATGATGACTTGATGATTTTTGCTGGCGCATGCCAGTCACATTTTGAAGCTTTAATTAAAGCGGGAGCAAATTTTGCCAGTTCTCCTGACCGAGTTAATATTCATGCGTTAGACCCAGTGTATATCGTCTCTCGTCTTAGTCGCATGTCTTTTACAGAAGTCACGAATTTGTGGGAGGTTGTTCGTAACACCATTACGGGTCAAAAAGGTTTAGGTGGCATTGAAACACGGGGTGCCATGCGATTGGGTATCCCCCTTAAAGAGGAAACGTCTCGAAAGTAAGAGGCGTTTTTTATAATGAATACATAAAAAGATGAAAATGGTCTACACTATACAACAATGTGATAAAAAAACAGTTGTTGACAAAGCTACAGCATGCTTGTTATAATCTTTCGTTTTACTTTTTTATGTAAGTGCTGTATAATATGAAGAAGGAGTGAGGTGGTTGTAGGGATGGCAAAGACTTTACTTGATATTAAACGAGCGTTAGATGAAAATGTGGGCAAGAAAATTACTGTGAAAGCAAATGGCGGACGGCGACGAACAACTGAACGATCAGGAATGATTGAAGAAACGCATCCGTCGGTTTTTGTCATTAAACTCGACCAAGAACAAAACGCTTTTGGGCGGGTTTCTTATAGCTATGCTGATGTATTGACAGAGACGGTGGAGCTTTTATTAACTGGCGAGAATGGGAAACAAGCGACATTAATTTAACGTCTGTCATGTGTATGTATAAGACAAGTCTTTTATCGCTTTTGCATGACGTTTGGACTTTCTTTCCAGTAAAAAGAAAGTCTTTTTTTTGTTTCTGGAGATAAACTAAACATGCTGCGTGATGCAGCGCAAAGCCAAATTCGACATGCGGTCATCATATGCATTGGCATGCAGACCGACATTGAAAGGAGCGGGTGAACGATGAGCAGAAGACGTGGTATGATGTCAGAAAGCTTTAAGGAAGAACTTGCAAAAGAGCTTGGCTTTTACGATACGGTGAAGAAAGAAGGTTGGGGTGGCATCCGTGCGCGTGACGCTGGGAATATGGTGAAGCGCGCGATAGAGATTGCAGAAAACAAGCTGACTGGTCACCGTTAGTAAGAAAACCCTGATGGACCGTTTCGTACGTGCCGTCAGGGTTTTCTTTTGAGGATCAACGATCACCGATTAAACGTACTGCATAAACATCTTTGCAAAATCCCCGCAAGCTATTGTAGAGACGCTTGGCACGTGACTTTTTGTGTACCAATGCAAAGACAGTAGGGCCACTTCCACTCATTAGCACACCATCTGCACCAAACTTTTGTATTTGCTCTTTAATGTGTGCTACCTCTGGATAGCGCTCTAAAGTGACTTCCTCCAGGGTATTATGAAGTAATTGACAGATGGTCACACGATCTTTCCGTTTTAGCGCATCAATTATGGCCGTTGTCTGAGCGTGACGTAGTGTGGACACATCTAGGCGATTGTACACTTCGGCGGTTGAAACCGAAAGCGCCGGTTTTGCTAAAACGACCCACATGGGAGGGGGCGATGGCAATTGTTCAATATGCTCACCGCGCCCTGTTGCAAGGGCGGTTCCTCCGTATACACAAAAGGGGACATCAGAACCAATTTCTGCACCAAGTACAGCAAGCTCATCGATGGTTAAACCAAGCGCCCAGATCTGGTTCAGTCCTTTTAATGTGGCTGCTGCATCGCTACTGCCTCCAGCTAACCCAGCTGAGATCGGTATTTGCTTTGTAATATGGATATGCACCCCAGCTGAGATACGATAACGTCTTTTTAACAATGCCGCTGCTTGATAAACGAGATTCCGCTTGTCTGTGGGAACGGCGCCTCCAGATACTTCGATAGAAATACGCGCATCTGACCGCAATGTGAGATCAATCCGATCTGCTAAATCGACCATTGTCATGACCATTTCGACTTCATGATAGCCGTCAGTACGTTTTCTTAGGACATCGAGCGATAAATTAATTTTTGCGGGTGCTTTGATCGAACATTTCACGTTGTCACCTTCTGTATAATATGCTGTCGTTATTTTATCATTTGTGTGGCAAACATACCACCCTTTCCGCTAGGCATCCTTTAATCCTTCAAATACAACTTATTTTTTTGTTCTTTTACGCATTTTTTACGGATTCGTTCAAATGGCTTCTTGCCTTAATCCGTATAAAGATGATATATTGTACGTAAATATTCGTGTTTAGTGACGGAGGATATATGAAGAAATTAAAAAGAAGTGAGCGTCTTGTTCATATGACGTATGACTTATTACAGCACCCACATGAAGTGCGCTCACTGACACAATTTGCAAATCGTTATGGTGCAGCGAAGTCATCAATTAGTGAAGACTTAGTCATGATGAAAGACATGCTAGAAGCTGACGGTCGTGGGACGTTACAAACGATGGCAGGTGCCAGTGGTGGGGTAAAATTTTTACCGAAGATGAGCATTTCCGAGGCCAACACTTTAATTGACAAACTTGTTGCTACATTACATGATCCCGATCGTATTTTACCAGGCGGGTATTTGTATATGATGGACTTACTTGGTCATCCGCGACTTATGCATGAGGTGGGACGTTTGTTTGCTGCGTTGCTTGCGCATACGCAGGTAGACGCGGTGATGACGGTAGCGACAAAAGGGATTCCTCTTGCCTATGCACTTGGTCATCAATTAAATGCCCCTGTCTGCATTGTTCGTCGTGATCATCGATTGACAGAAGGGGCGACGGTGAGTGTCAACTATGCTTCTGGTTCTTCCAATCGTGTGCAGACAATGACACTAGCGCGTCGTAGTTTGACGCCAGGGTCGAAAGTGTTTATTGTGGATGATTTTATGAAAGCGGGTGGCACGATTCGTGGTATGATGGACTTACTTGCTGAATTCCACGCCGAGGTCATTGGAACGGGTGTACTCGTCGAAACAGCCGATGTAAAGGAAAAATTAATTGACGGTTACGTGTCATTAACGAAATTGGCCCGAGTTGATGTGAAAGACCGGCATATACAAGTGGAGACCGGCAATATTTTAATGAAAATGAGGGAGCATACAGATGAAAAAGATTCATACAAATGAAGCACCACAAGCAATTGGACCATACTCGCAAGGAATTGTAGTTGGCAATATGTTTTATAGCTCAGGTCAAATCCCTTTGACAGCGACAGGAGCATTGGTAGCTGGTTCAGTGGAAGAGCAAACACGTCAAGTTTTTGCAAATTTACAGGCCGTTTTGCAAGCGGCAGGTTCTTCCTTTGACAACGTCGTCAAAGCAACGGTGTTTATTAAAAATATGGATGATTTTCCACGCATTAATGAGGTGTATGGAGAATATTTCAGGGACCATCAACCTGCGCGCTCTTGTGTGGAAGTGGCACGTTTACCAAAAGATGTTTTAATTGAAATTGAAGTGATGGCGCTAGTGTAAATTTTTCCACCTTCTATGTATATAGGAGGTTTTTTAGTCCGGAAAAATTTTTCTGTGTAATGTGCATTTTCACAGAGGGAATCCCTCGTTTATCGCGAATTGAGTATACAGGAAGACGATAAGGAGAGTGAACAACATGGAAATTACAGATGTCAGGTTGCGTCGGGTTCAAACAGAAGGTAGGATGCGGGCCATTGCCTCAATTACAATTGATCATGAGTTTGTCGTCCATGACATCCGTGTCATTGATGGCAACAACGGCTTGTTCGTAGCGATGCCAAGTAAACGCACCCCGGATGGGGAATTTAGAGACATTGCGCACCCTATTTCTTCTCACACGCGTGAAAAGATTCAAGTAGCCGTTATGAATGAGTACGACCGTGTAGGCGCATACATGAGGGCTGAAAGTTATGAAGAAGCGGGTGCGTCATAACTCAAAGTTAAAATCAAATATTTTAGAAATGGAGAGCTAAGAGGTATAGAGCTAACCTGAAAATGAGGTTAGCTTTTTTTGATAGCGCATTCATTTCTACAAAAGAACTTTCTTTATGAGACACAGCAAACGCCCAGTAATGAATTTCTTTTTGCTTGCTTGTCAATCCCTTGAAATCACGCGTTTTTTAGAGTATAGTTTGAATGACAATGAAATGCCAGGAGGGACAAAATGAGCGGTAGATTTGCAATAATTTTGGCAGCAGGACAAGGAACACGAATGAAATCAAAGCTATATAAGGTGCTACACCACGTTTGTGGCAAACCTATGGTGTCTCACGTGGTCGACCAAGTGCAAGAAGTGGGTTTTGATGAGACTGCAGTCATTGTTGGACATGGTGCGGCACAAGTAAAAGAGACGCTGTCACAAAATGTTCATTTTGTTTTGCAAAATGAACAGCTCGGTACCGGTCATGCTGTTCGTTGTGCAGAGTCACTATTTGTCGGGCGTAAAGGAACGACGGTTGTATTGTGTGGTGATACGCCTTTATTACAAGCGGATACAATTCGCAAGCTCATCCAAACACATGAGGCGCGTGAAGCAAAAGCGACGGTGTTAACAGCCATTGCTGATGATGCAACAGGTTACGGACGCATTATACGTGGAACGGCGGGTGATGTGGAACGAATTGTTGAGCATAAAGATGCAAATGAATCCGAACGGGCAACAAAAGAAATTAATACCGGCACATATTGTTTTGATAATGAAGTGCTTTTTGAAGCGTTAACGCGTGTGACAAACGAAAATGTACAAGGTGAGTATTATTTACCAGATGTGATCGGAATTTTACAGCAGCAAGGAGAAAAAATTGCTGCTTATCGCACGGATCACTTTGCGGATACATTAGGTGTCAATGACCGCGTGGCGTTATCAGAAGCTGAGGCGCTCATGCGTGCACGCATTAACGCCCGGTGGATGAGAGAAGGCGTAACACTCATCGATCCAACAACAACGTACATTTCTGTTGATGCAAATATTGGAAGAGACACAACCATTGCACCAGGATGCGTCATAAAAGGAACAACGGTCATTGGAGAAGGTTGTCGGATCGAGTCGGGGACTGAGATAGAAGAGGCTCATGTAGGAGACAATGTGTGTATTCGCCAATCAGTGGTTACAAAAAGTCAAATTGCATCAGGGGTGACGATTGGACCATTTGCCCATATTCGTCCAGGTTCTGTTATAGGTTGTGATGCAAAGGTTGGTAATTTTGTTGAATTGAAAAAAACGACACTTGCGGAACGTAGTAAAGTATCCCATTTAAGTTACATTGGTGATGCGAATGTGGGGGAAGATGTGAATATTGGCTGTGGCGTTGTGACAGTTAATTATGACGGAGAGAATAAATGGGAAACAATCATACGCGCAGGTGCTTTTGTTGGTTCAGGAACAAATTTAATTGCACCTGTGGAAATAGGGAAAGAAGCATTTGTTGCCGCTGGTTCAACCATTACGGAAACAGTTCCCGATCATGCGCTTGCGATTGGTCGAGCACGACAAGTCAACAAAGAAAATTATGTGAAAAAAGACAGATAATTTTACTGGAGGTTCTTTGAACAAATGGCAAATTATAGCGATCCTAGCTTAAAGGTATTTACGCTTAATTCTAATAAAGCATTGGCAGCGGAAATTGCTCAAAATATCGGTATCTCACTTGGGAAAAACTCAGTGATGCGTTTTAGTGATGGAGAAGTGCAGATTAATATTGAAGAGAGTATTCGAGGCTGTGATGTATATTTAATTCAATCGACATCTGCACCAGCAAACGAACATTTGATGGAATTGCTTATTATGATTGACGCATTAAAGCGTGCATCGGCGCGGACAATTAATGTGGTGATGCCTTATTATGGTTATGCGCGTCAAGACCGTAAAGCCCGGGCACGGGAACCGATCACAGCGAAATTGGTTGCGAATTTATTAGAGAAAGCGGGCGCGACGCGTTTGCTTACACTGGACTTGCATGCGACGCAAATCCAAGGTTTTTTTGATATTCCAGTAGATCAATTAATGGGTGTGCCAATTTTATCCACGTACTTTGAAAGCAAAGGGTTAGAGGACATTGTTGTTGTTTCGCCTGATCACGGAGGGGTCGTGCGGGCGCGCAAGATGGCAGATCGCTTAAAAGCACCTATTGCCATTATTGACAAGCGACGACCAGAACCAAATGTTGCAGAAGTGATGAACATTGTGGGTCACATTGAAGGGAAAACGGCAATTATTATAGATGATATTATCGATACGGCAGGAACAATTACACTTGCGGCGAATGCATTAATAGAGCAAGGTGCAAAAGAAGTCTATGCTTGCTGTACACATCCTGTTCTTTCGGGACCAGCAATTGAGCGCATCCGTCACTCGAAGATTAAGGAATTGGTCGTAACGAATACGATTGCCTTAAAAGACGGGCAACAAGGAGCAAACATCACTCAATTGTCGGTTGCACCATTAATGGCGGAAGCGATCATTCGTGTGCATGAGGACGCTTCAGTTTCAACGTTATTTAATTAAAGGAGGAGATAAGCCTTAGAGAGGACTTCTATATAGACTTTATTTTGTTCTGACAAAGGTGTTTGACGTCAAGAGACACATCAAGCTTTGGATAGCCAAAGAAAGAGCCGAGCCAAAACTCTTATTACAAAGAGAAAAGAAGTACATCATAGATAGCGTTGGCGTCAAGTAATCGTTATTTGACAGGAAATGGTGTCAATGTGTATTAAACTTTATTTAAGAAAGGCAAGGTGAAAAGTGATGACAACACTTCATGCTCGAATGCGTCAAGACTTGCGTGGACAAAAGGCAAAACATGTACGGAAAGAGGGGCTTGTTCCGGGTGTTGTGTACGGAAAAAAAATCGAGAGTCAGAATGTCGCTGTTGATCATACCGACTTGAAGAAGTTATTGCGTGAAATTGGGCAGAATGGATTGTTGAAGTTGGATGTTGAAAATGATCAAAGTTATCAAGTGATGATTCAGGCTGTGCAAAAAGACCCACTTAAAAACGACTATCTTCACATTGATTTTTTTGAAGTAGACATGTTAAATGAGATTCAAGCTCAAGTTCCTGTCCATATAGAAGGAGACTCACCTGGTGTGTCACAGGGAGGTTTGCTTAACCATCAGTTACATGAACTGACAGTGCGCTGTTTACCGGCCGATATTCCAGCAAGTATTACGGTTGATATCTCTCAGTTGCAAATTGGTGATGTGCTGCATGTTGCGCATGTTCGCCCAAATGTTGCTGTTCACATTATCAATGAAGACGAAGATACAGTTGTGGCAGTGCAACCTCCGGCGGTTGAGACAGCTGAGCCTAAAGAGACAGAGGAAGGCGATCAAGAGGCGGAGACAAGTGCAGACGCATCATAAAACTGTCATGAGGAGTTAAACACGGTCAATCTACGCTCTTGGCGTGTTCGTTCGTAGCCTTCTGCTTTTGCAGGAGGCTGCTCCTTATATGTTGAGAAAGGAAGTATTTAAGATGAAAGTTGTTATAGGTTTAGGTAATCCCGGAAAAAAGTATGACCAGACACGGCATAATATTGGTTTTGCGGCGCTTGATGCATGTGCAAAAGAATTTTCAATGACAATTGATCAGCGTAAACATCAAGGTGTTTATGGGGAGTACCGTTTCAATGGAGAACGTATATACTTCTTAAAACCATTGACTTATATGAATCTTTCAGGTGAATCGGTGCGCCCTTTCCTTGATTTTTATAACATACAGCTTGAAGATATCGTAGTTATTTATGATGATTTAGATTTACCTGTAGGTACAATGCGCTTACGCCAGCAAGGCAGCGCCGGTGGGCATAATGGCATCAAATCATTGATTGCCCATCTAGGGACAGAGAAATTTAAAAGAATAAGATTAGGTGTAGGACGTCCTGAGCAAGGGGAGTCGGTAGCTAATTATGTATTGAGCTGTTTTCGGAAAGGCGAAACGGCACAAGTGACAGATGTTTTGCAGAAAACCGTAGCTGCGGTGAATATGTGGTTAGAGAAACCTTTTTTAGATGTGATGAACAAGTTTAACTAGGATAATTGATATCGCTGCTGGCAATACTGATAGAAAACGCGTAGAAGGTGGCATGCGATATGATCCACTACCATTGTCGTCACTGTAACCACTTGTTAGGAAGTGTGGCAAATGATACGTCCTTATCTGCGCTTGGGTTTAGCAATTTAACAATTGCCGAGCAACAGGCACTATTGACGTACATACAAAATGGTGATATACAAGTAAAAACGATATGTGAACATTGCCATGCAGCACTTGAACAACAACCTGAACTTTATATGCTCCCCAACTTTATTCAGTGAAGTGCGTCTGTCGTTTGTAGGCATATGCTGGTTAGATATTGAGTAGCAATAAAAAGACAGGGTTTTAGATGGAGTGAGGATAAAGGGCTCCACTAGATGAGAAGGAATCAGGGGGAAAAGAACGATGTTAGGATTGCAACAATATGTGGGGATGACGCCTGCGCTAAAAGCGGTTACGGACGGCATTGAACGTGATCTGAATGACCACTTACTATCGGGATTGAGTGGCTCAGCACGTACGATCGCAATTGCAACGGCATATCGAGAAACGAAAAAAAGTCAGCTGGTGGTCACACATAATTTATATCATGCACAGAAACTGTACAATGACTTAGCCGCTTTACTTGGAGAGTCCCGTGTTTACCTCTATCCAGTAAATGAACTCATTTCAATGGAGATTGCGGTAGCGAGTCCAGAAATGAAGGCGCAGCGGATTGAGTTAATGAACGCACTCGGGCAACAATTCTCGGGTGTCATTGTTGTGCCTCTAGCAGGTATTCGTCGATTATTACCACCAAAATCACTTTGGCAACAAAGTCAATTGCAATTAAAAGTGGGTGATGATATTGGCGAGTGGGAAGCGTTTATTGGTCGTCTGGTGACACTTGGCTATCGCCGTGTGGACATGATTTCAGCTCCGGGTGACATGAGTGTAAGGGGCGGCATTTTAGATGTGTATCCGCTTACGGAAGAGTACCCGATTCGGATTGAATTATTTGATACAGAAATTGACTCATTACGTTATTTTTCTTTAGAAACACAACGCTCTGAAGAGATGATTCAAGAGATTACGATCGGACCATCTGAAGAGGTGTTGTTGACAGATCAGCATTACAGCTATGCGGCAAATAAATTGGATGAGCAACTTGCTTTTACATTAAAGAAGATAGCGAACGAGCAAACGCGCAAAAATTTACAGGAGCGGATTCCGTTTGAGATTAGTCAATTAAAACAACGAACAACTTTTGAAGGTATGTATAAATACATGTCATTTTATTACGAACAGCCACAATCGTTGTTATCGTACATACCTGAACGGACTGTTGTGTGGTTAAATGAGCCAAGCCGTGTAAAGGAAATGGCAGATCAATTGCAAAAAGAAGAGCTTGAATGGCATATGGCAATGCTTGCACAAGGTGATATTGTGCATGATGCTCAGATGTCGCTTGACGCCTTAGCAAAATTGCAAGCGTGGCACGGTCCGATGATTTATTTATCATTATTTCAGAAGCATCATTCATCGAGCCACTTAGATAAAGTAACAAATGTCTCGTGTAAAACGATGCAAAATTTCCATGGGCAAATGGATTTGCTTGTGTCCGAAGTAAAGCGATGGTTAAGTCATCAATACACGGTTGTCTTTGTGGCTGGTACAGTTGAGCGAGCGAAAAGATTGTCATTGCAATTAGCTGACGAACAGATCACGGCCCATGTTGTTGAATCAAAAACCCCGCTCTCACCTGGCTCAGCGCAAATTTATGTGGGTCATTTAAATGCTGGTTTTGAGTTAACGGATCAACGTCTCGTTGTTGTGACAGAGGAAGAGGTTTTTGCTAAGCAAGCGAGACAGCCGAAGCGTCGACAAAAACTGTCTAATGCGGAGAGAATTAAAAGTTATTCTGAGTTGGCCGTGGGTGACTTGGTTGTCCATGTGAATCACGGGGTGGGGAAGTACTTAGGTGTCGAGACGCTCGAGATTAACGGTGTTCATAAAGACTATTTACATTTGCGTTATGCTGGTAATGATAAGTTATACGTACCAGTTGAACAAATTGATCAAGTACAGAAGTTCGTTGGCTCGGAAGACAAAGATCCGAAGATGCATGCACTTGGTGGGAGTGATTGGAAAAAAGTAAAAAGGAAAGTTAAAGCATCTGTTGAAGACATTGCGGACGATTTAATCAAGTTATATGCCGAGCGACAAGTGAGTGTTGGATATAAATTCTCAGAAGACGGTCCAGAGCAACGAGAATTTGAGGCATCTTTTGCCTACCAAGAGACGGAAGACCAGCTACGTGCAATTACCGAAATTAAAGGTGATATGGAAAAGCCACAACCGATGGATCGCTTGTTATGTGGAGATGTTGGTTATGGGAAAACAGAAGTCGCAATTCGTGCTGCTTTTAAGGCCATTATGGACGGAAAACAAGTGGCGCTGCTCGTTCCAACAACCATTTTGGCACAGCAACATTTCGAGACCATCACAGAGCGTTTTTCTGATTATCCCATTCAAGTCGGTGTGTTAAGCCGTTTTCGCTCAAAAAAAGAGCAGACGCACACATTGAAGGGGTTAAAAGCGGGCTCTGTTGATATTGTCATTGGCACACACCGTTTATTGTCAAAAGATGTGTTGTTTCACGACTTAGGGTTGCTTATTGTAGATGAAGAGCAACGCTTCGGGGTAACGCATAAAGAAAAGATTAAACAATTACGTGTCGGGATTGATGTGCTTACATTGACAGCAACGCCTATTCCGCGAACATTGCATATGTCTATGCTTGGAGTACGTGACTTATCGGTCATTGAAACCGCACCGGAAAATCGTTTTCCAGTCCAAACGTATGTCGTTGAGTTTAACCCTGCGCTTGTGCGTGAAGCGATTGAGCGGGAGTTAACACGTGGTGGTCAAGTATATGTGCTTTATAACCGTGTGGAAGATATCGAACGGATGACGGAAAAAATTGCAACGCTTGTGCCAGATGCTCGTGTCTCTTATGCGCATGGACAAATGAATGAACGTGAGTTAGAATCAATTATTTTGAATTTTATTGAAGGCGAAGGGGATGTGCTCGTTACGACAACGATCATTGAAACGGGTGTCGACATCCCTAACGTTAACACACTGATTGTTTGTCATGCTGACCGAATGGGTTTGTCGCAATTGTATCAAATTCGTGGGCGTGTGGGGCGCTCCAATCGGGTAGCGTATTCTTATTTTACGTATGAGGCGAATAAAGTATTGTCTGAGGTGGCTGAGAAGCGTTTGCAAGCGATTAAAGAGTTTACAGAGCTTGGGTCTGGATTTAAAATTGCGATGCGTGATTTAACAATTCGTGGAGCAGGCAATTTACTTGGTGCACAGCAACACGGTTTTATTCATTCTGTAGGCTTTGATTTGTATTCACAAATGTTAAAAGAGGCCATTGAAGATCGAAAGGGAGAGAAACCGAAAGTACCACCTGCACAAACAGAGATTGTTCTTAGCATCGATGCGTATATTCCTGAACAGTATATTCCTGATGCAAAGCAGAAAATTGAGATGTATAAACGTTTTAAAGGTGCAGAAACGATTGAGGAACTAGACGATTTACGTGACGAAATGTTAGATCGTTTTGGGGAATATCCAAAGCAAGTGGATTACTTGCTGTCAATGACGAAAATAAAGCTGTTGGCTGACGTTGAAGGGGTAGAAAAAATTACTGCTACGAGTGAAGTCGTGACTGTGCTGCTGTCAGAAGGCGCGACAAACAACATGGACGGGGCAAAACTTTTTGAAGCCGCACGTCATATTGGGCGCGAAGTGACAATCGGCACAACGGGCGCGCAAGTGAAATTTGTGATTAAAATAAAAACATTATCAGACGAACAGTTGCTACAATATTTATTGCAGCTGTTGCAATCATTGCCAACAGCACGTAAGGAAAAAGCACCGTCTCCTACATCTACGTAAAGGGTATTGAGATCATTTGCGCGTAGCACTACAATCTTGTATTGGAAAGAATGAAATTCGTGTTCTGGTGAATAGTTCAAAGAAAAGGAAGAATACTACAGGGGACATGATTTTCTGAAAATCCATTTCAAGAAAGTGAGGCGCGCGATATTGAAAGCAACAGGCATTGTACGACGTATTGATGATCTCGGTCGTGTTGTAATTCCTAAAGAGATCCGTCGCACATTACGTATAAGAGAGGGAGACCCGCTGGAAATTTTTGTGGATCGAGATGGGGAAGTGATCTTGAAAAAGTACTCTCCCATCTCTGAGTTGAGCGATTTTGCGAAGGAATATGCAGAAGCGTTGTATGACAGTTTGAATCAAAATATCTTGATCTCCGACCGCGATACATATATTGCTGTATCGGGTGCTTCCAAAAAAGAATATGCAGGTAAAGCAATTGGTGATATTGTTGAGAAGGCGATGACGAGTCGAAAAGTCCACTTGGAATCGGAGGCGGGCGAACACAATATTGTTGGAGAGTATCAAGGTGACTATAGAGGTTTTGTTGTTGCACCAATTATTGCCGGTGGGGATCCGATTGGTACTGTTGTCATCTTTACTCAAGATAAGCCTTTAAATGGACAACTAGAGCAAAAGATGGCTGAAACGGCAGCGAGCTTTTTAGCGCGTCAAATGGAACAATAGATATTTCTAAGGAGGGAAACGTTGTCGGTGGCTGAAAATTGAACCGTAATTTTTCCTTTCTTGTAACTTACGATAAAGCTCTGTGTCACTCACATAGAGCTTCTTTCGTATTTGAGTGCTTGGGGAGAGGGAGCGAGATAGATGGAGACCAATCATGAACATTGGATGGAGCTCGCGCTTAAACAGGCGACATATGCGGAGCATCTAGGGGAGGTGCCAATTGGCGCAGTCATTGTGAAAGACGGAAAAATGATTGCTGCGGGGCATAACTTGCGAGAAACAGCACAAGCTGCGTTGGCACATGCTGAAGTGATCGCAATTGATCGCGCTTGCCAGACATTGAATTCTTGGCGTTTAGAGCAATGTACGCTTTATGTGACACTCGAACCATGCCCAATGTGCGCGGGAGCGATTGTGCAAGCACGGATACCAACCGTTGTATATGGCGCCAGTGATCCAAAGGCTGGTTGTGCAGGCACCATCATAAACTTATTGGACGAACCCCGTTTTAATCATCGGAGTACAGTCATATCCGGTGTGTTAGAGGAATTATGTCGTGCACGACTCACAAATTTTTTTAAAGCGTTGCGATTGAAAAAGCGTTAATTTGCACATGACTTGCAGGGAAATACAGATTTTTTCTTGCGCTTTTTCTTTGTGTGGCGTATACTAGAAAATGCACTAGTGAGGTGCATATAAAAGTGGTTATACACTTTGTCGTGCTAGGTGGGAAGGTAGCGGTGTCCTGTAACTCGCAATCCGCTATAGCGAGGCTGAATCCCTTCTTGAGGTTTCAGTACTGCAAGGTTTGCCCTAAGTAAGTGGTGATGACATTTGGGTTCTGCGCAACGGAAACCCATGAACCCTGTCAGGTCCGGAAGGAAGCAGCAGTAAGTGGATCCTTTCGTGTGCCGCAGAGGTGCCTGGATTGAGCAAACTGCTTAGGTAGCACTTGTGGTTCTTTAATCAAAGGAAGGTGCACGGCATTTATAATATATGAGACGAGATGGAAGTCATATGTATGACGTCGCAAATATGTAAACAAGGGCAACTACGAGAAGTGGTTGTTTTTTTGTTTTCAGCGTGCGGAGAAAACGTTATAATATGAAAGAGGTGAAGCTGAAGGGGAGGAGGCGTTTCTATGAGTTATCAGGCGTTATATCGTGTGTGGCGTCCGCAACAACTAGCAGATGTAGTCGGACAAACACATATTACAAAAACGTTGCAAAATGCGCTTATGCAACAAAAAATTGCGCATGCGTATTTATTTTCTGGTCCGAGGGGGACGGGAAAGACGAGTGCAGCAAAAATTATTGCAAAAGCAATCAATTGTGAGCGTGCGCCTGTGACAGAACCGTGTAATGTATGTGCCGCATGTGTGGGGATTACAGAGATGTCTGTTGTAGATGTCATTGAAATTGATGCAGCCTCCAATAACGGTGTAGATGAGATACGGGATATTCGTGATAAGGTGAAGTTCTCACCGACTGCAGTTCCTTACAAAGTGTACATTATTGATGAGGTACATATGCTTTCTACGGGAGCTTTCAACGCGTTATTGAAAACGTTGGAAGAACCACCGGCTCATGTGATTTTCATCTTGGCCACGACAGAACCGCATAAAATCCCTTTAACGATTTTGTCCCGTTGCCAACGTTTTGACTTCAAACCCATTTCGATGCAGGTGCTTGTGCAACAAATGGAACAGATTTTACAGGCTGACAATTATGAGTACGAGCTAGAAGCGTTGCAATTAATTGCGAGAGCGGCAGATGGAGGCATGCGTGATGCGCTTAGTCTGCTTGATCAGGCGCTAGCTTTTTCGGATGAAAAGGTGCACGCATCTGATGTCCTGACGATGACGGGAGCGGTATCGCGGCAGGCACTTAACACATTGATGCATGCAGTTGCTAAAGAAGATGCAGTGCTTGCGTTAAATACAATTGATGAAGAGTTAAAAAAAGGAAAAGATCCGAGGCGTTTATTAGAAGATATGATCTTCTATTTACGTGATATGTTGTTGTATAGCGCAGCTCCAGAGGCTACGCATTTGTTTGAACGAGCAAGTTTAGATGGGTCATTTAATGAGGTCGCGTCGTTGTTTAAGGCACCCCAAGTTCATCACATGTTGCAATCATTACATGAGGGGCAGCAAGAAATGAAATGGTCAGTGCACCCACGTACCGTACTAGAGATGTCGATGCTAAAGGTGCTGCAGTCTGCACCCAATGTGGAAAAGGCGACGGACCCTACTGTGATTGATACATTGATGCAAAAGATCGAGAAATTAGAGGCTGACTTAAAAATGTTGCAGTCAAATATGCAGCACGATAGAGAAGTGACAAGGCCAGAAAAGGTTGCCACAACACATGCTCGCATAGCTTCGCCTGCACAAAAGACAATAGGGTCATCATCTCATGTCCCACCCGTTGCGCGCGAATTGTTAACGCAAGCGGAAAAAGGGTTCTTGCAGGAAGTGACAAGCCATTGGGGGGCGTTGATGGAACAGTTGAAGTCTCTTAGCGTTCCTGCACATGCATGGCTCAGTGATGCGAAACCAGTTGCGGCATCAAAAACGAAGGTGCTTTTAGCATTCCAAAATGAGATGCATCGTGATATGATGGATACAAAGTTTCGTGGCGAGCTAAAGCAAGTAATGCAGGGAGTGTTCGCTCACCAAGGAGACTTCGTGACACTATTGAACCAACAATGGTTGCTTATCAAACGTGATTATGTACGCGAGAAACGGAATGAGCAACCGAAGAGCGAAGGTGCCTTGGTTGATGAGGCTGTCAAACTTGTCGGAGAAGATCTGATAGAAATAATCGATTCATAAAAAGAAGGGGTGCATTGACATGAAAAATATGGGTGGCATGATGAAGCAAATGCAAAAAATGCAAAAACAAA
The DNA here is from genome assembly GCF_038592975.1 of Bacillus sp. FSL W7-1360. Classification (NCBI taxonomy): domain Bacteria; kingdom Bacillati; phylum Bacillota; class Bacilli; order Caryophanales; family Bacillaceae; genus Bacillus; species Bacillus sp. FSL W7-1360. The sequence continues at coordinate 2,180,522 of NZ_CP151950.1, forward strand.
TGATGGAAGCGCAAGAGGAGCTCAAAAGTAAGACAGTTGAAGCAACAGCGGGTGGTGGTATGGTGACGGTTACTGCTGCAGGTGACAAACGGATTGTTGATGTAAAAATTGCTGAGGATGTTGTTGATCCCGATGATGTAGATATGCTACAAGATTTAATTGTTGCTGCAACGAATGAAGCGTTAAAACAAGTGGATGAACTTATCGAACGTGACATGGGTAAGTTTACGAAGGGATTAAATTTACCAGGCATGTTTTAGGGGGGATGCGGTGTGCAGTATCCACAACCGATCGCAAAATTGATTGAGGGATTTACGTATTTACCCGGGATAGGTCCAAAGACAGCAACTCGTTTAGCTTTTCATATATTAGACATGAAAGAAGATGACGTGCTGTCATTTGCGAAAGCACTTGTGCATGCAAAAAGAGACTTAACATATTGCACACGTTGCCACCATATTACAGACACAGATCCATGTTATGTATGTGAGGATATGAAGCGTGACCAAACGACGATTTGTGTCGTGCAGGAAGTGCGCGATTTGATTGCCATGGAAAAAATGCGTGAATACACAGGGTTATATCATGTATTGCACGGGGCGATATCACCGATGGATGGTATTGGTCCAGAAGATATTAAAGTAGTTGAGTTGATTAAGAGACTCCAAGAAGATGACAATAAACAAGAGGTCATTATTGCGACGAATCCGACCATTGAAGGGGAAGCAACAGCGATGTATATATCGCGACTCCTCAAGCCAACCGGAATCAAAGTGACTCGTTTGGCACACGGGTTGCCTGTCGGGGGTGACTTAGAGTATGCAGACGAAATGACATTATCAAAAGCGATTGAAGGAAGGCGCGAAATATAATGCTACAGTTCAAAAAAAGAGGACGTTTACGTAAGGAGGAGGATGAACGTCTTCTTGAGCATATGGATATGTTAAAACAAATTTTAGATTATAAAAGAGGCATCCTTGCGCATAGCGTTGTGATACCAGAAGAGGTTTGTATGCAGAAGAAGCGTGACGAGGCACTTTACTCGATGTTATTGCGGGAAGCGCGTACGAGACACCAACGTGTAGAAGGAAGCCCTGATTGTTGATGATAGCAAATAAGGGCTTCCTTCTATATTAAATGGGGCCGTAGATGTTCTAAAGAAAGTGAGCTTGCATACAGTAGGAGTAAGACAGGCTGTATGGAGGATGACATATGGAGTCATGGATGATTGTTCTTATAATGGGTTGCGTGATTGTACTTTTTCTACTCGTTGGTGCCCCAATGCAGCCAATGCGTTTCATCGGACGTGTGTTGATTCGTGTCATTGTTGCAATGCTATGCTTATTTCTTGTGAATTCACTTACAGGACTAACAGGCTTTTTCTTACCAATTAATATCATGACAAGTTTGACGGTTGCTTTCTTAGGATTACCAGGTTTATTGTTGTTGGTGGCAGTGCAGCAGTTCATTCTTCCGTAGTTACATACAGAGTAACGTTTTTAAGGAGTATTTCATTGGCTTCTGCCAAAGGTAGGACTGAGAAGATAAATTTTTTCTTAAAAAACACTTGACGGTACTACAGGGAAATGGTATATTAATTAAGTCGCCAACAAACAGCGACACAAGCTCATTGAAAACTAAACAATAGCCAAGCGTAAAGAGAGATCAATAGATCTCAACACATGTAAGAACCACAAAGAAATTTGTGAATGAGCAAATCAAACACTTTAATGGAGAGTTTGATCCTGGCTCAGGACGAACGCTGGCGGCGTGCCTAATACATGCAAGTCGAGCGCACAGAAGGGAGCTTGCTCCCGGAAGTGAGCGGCGGACGGGTGAGTAACACGTGGGCAACCTGCCCCCTAGCCTGGGATAACTTCGGGAAACCGAAGCTAATACCGGATAACATTTTGACCTACCTAGGTCGATATTAAAAGATGGCTTCTGCTATCACTAAGGGATGGGCCCGCGGCGCATTAGCTAGTTGGTGAGGTAACAGCTCACCAAGGCGACGATGCGTAGCCGACCTGAGAGGGTGATCGGCCACACTGGGACTGAGACACGGCCCAGACTCCTACGGGAGGCAGCAGTAGGGAATCTTCCGCAATGGACGAAAGTCTGACGGAGCAACGCCGCGTGAGTGAGGAAGGCCTTCGGGTCGTAAAGCTCTGTTGTGAGGGAAGAACAAGTACCGTTTGAATAAGGCGGTACCGTGACGGTACCTCACCAGAAAGCCACGGCTAACTACGTGCCAGCAGCCGCGGTAATACGTAGGTGGCAAGCGTTGTCCGGAATTATTGGGCGTAAAGCGCGCGCAGGCGGCTTCTTAAGTCTGATGTGAAATCTTGCGGCTCAACCGCAAGCGGCCATTGGAAACTGGGAAGCTTGAGTACAGAAGAGGAGAGTGGAATTCCACGTGTAGCGGTGAAATGCGTAGATATGTGGAGGAACACCAGTGGCGAAGGCGACTCTCTGGTCTGTAACTGACGCTGAGGCGCGAAAGCGTGGGGAGCAAACAGGATTAGATACCCTGGTAGTCCACGCCGTAAACGATGAGTGCTAGGTGTTAGGGGTTTCGATGCCCTTAGTGCCGAAGTAAACACATTAAGCACTCCGCCTGGGGAGTACGACCGCAAGGTTGAAACTCAAAGGAATTGACGGGGACCCGCACAAGCAGTGGAGCATGTGGTTTAATTCGAAGCAACGCGAAGAACCTTACCAGGTCTTGACATCCTTTGACCACCCTAGAGATAGGGCTTTCCCTTCGGGGACAAAGTGACAGGTGGTGCATGGTTGTCGTCAGCTCGTGTCGTGAGATGTTGGGTTAAGTCCCGCAACGAGCGCAACCCTTGATCTTAGTTGCCAGCATTCAGTTGGGCACTCTAAGGTGACTGCCGGTGACAAACCGGAGGAAGGTGGGGACGACGTCAAATCATCATGCCCCTTATGACCTGGGCTACACACGTGCTACAATGGATGGTACAAAGGGAAGCGAAACCGCGAGGTGGAGCCAATCCCATAAAGCCATTCTCAGTTCGGATTGTAGGCTGCAACTCGCCTACATGAAGCCGGAATTGCTAGTAATCGCGGATCAGCATGCCGCGGTGAATACGTTCCCGGGTCTTGTACACACCGCCCGTCACACCACGAGAGTTTGTAACACCCGAAGTCGGTGAGGGAACCTTTTGGACCCAGCCGCCTAAGGTGGGACAGATGATTGGGGTGAAGTCGTAACAAGGTAGCCGTATCGGAAGGTGCGGCTGGATCACCTCCTTTCTATGGAGTCATACTCTAGTCGATACGATTGTCGTAAGACATCGTAACGCTTGCGCTATTGTTTAGTTTTGAGTGAGCAACATCACTCAATAAATGGTTCTTTGAAAACTAAATCATGAAACAACTCAAATGAGTCATGGACACGTGCTTCGCACGAAGAAATGACGTCTAGGATGAAAGAAAGCAAACTTTTTGCTTTAGCAAGACTGACAAAGTAGACAGTGGATGAAAATCCGCCGTTGATCTTTGAATAGTTTTTGTGAAAAAAACCGAGAAGTTCGAGGACACAAGCGTTCGAAGGAAGGAGCGTATCTTAATACGTGACTGACTGAGAAACGCGCAGTGGACGAAGAAATTCGAAGGTTATTTTTACAAAAAGGATAAGGTAGAAAGGGCGCACGGTGAATGCCTAGGCACTAGGAGCCGAAGAAGGACGCGACGAACAGCGAAATGCTTCGGGGAGCTGTAAGTAAGCAATGATCCGGAGATCTCCGAATGGGGAAACCCACCATCCGTAATGGGATGGTACCCACATCTGAACACATAGGATGTGAGGAGGCAGACCTGGGGAACTGAAACATCTAAGTACCCAGAGGAAGAGAAAGAAAAATCGATTTCCTAAGTAGCGGCGAGCGAAACGGAAAGAGCCCAAACCAAGAGGCTAGCCTCTTGGGGTTGTAGGACACGCAACATGGAGTTACAAAGAAACGGCGTAAGTGAAGCATCTGGAAAGATGCGCGGTACAAGGTAACAGCCCTGTAGCTGAAACTTCGTTTCCTCCTGCGTGGATCCTGAGTACGGCGGGACACGAGAAACCCCGTCGGAATCCGGGAGGACCATCTCCCAAGGCTAAATACTCCCTAGTGACCGATAGTGAACCAGTACCGTGAGGGAAAGGTGAAAAGCACCCCGGAAGGGGAGTGAAAGAGATCCTGAAACCGTGTGCCTACAACTAGTCAGAGCCCGTTAATGGGTGATGGCGTGCCTTTTGTAGAATGAACCGGCGAGTTACGGTGTCGTGCAAGGTTAAGCATGAAAAAGCGGAGCCGCAGCGAAAGCGAGTCTGAATAGGGCGCTATAGTACGCCGCCGTAGACCCGAAACCGTGTGATCTACCCATGTCCAGGGTGAAGGTCGGGTAACACCGACTGGAGGCCCGAACCCACGCAAGTTGAAAATTGCGGGGATGAGGTGTGGGTAGGGGTGAAATGCCAATCGAACTCGGAAATAGCTGGTTCTCCCCGAAATAGCTTTAGGGCTAGCCTCGAGTGAAGAGTATTGGAGGTAGAGCACTGATTGGACGAGGGGTCCCCACAGGATTACCGAATTCAGTCAAACTCCGAATGCCAAATACTTATGCTCGGGAGTCAGACTGCGAGTGCTAAGATCCGTAGTCAAGAGGGAAACAGCCCAGACCATCAGCTAAGGTCCCAAAGTATACGTTAAGTGGAAAAGGATGTGGCGTTGCTTAGACAACCAGGATGTTGGCTTAGAAGCAGCCATCATTGAAAGAGTGCGTAATAGCTCACTGGTCGAGTGACGCTGCGCCGAAAATGTACCGGGGCTAAACGTATCACCGAAGCTATGGCAATCCCGTAAGGGATTGGGTAGGGGAGCGTTCCAAGGACAGTGAAGGTAGACCGAGAGGACTATTGGAGTGCTTGGAAGTGAGAATGCCGGTATGAGTAGCGAAAAGAGGGGTGAGAATCCCCTCCGTCGAAAGCCCAAGGTTTCCTGAGGAAGGCTCGTCCGCTCAGGGTAAGTCGGGACCTAAGCCGAGGCCGAAAGGCGTAGGCGATGGACAACAGGTAGAAATTCCTGTACCACCTCGTATTCGTTTGAACGATGGGGGGACGCAGAAAGGTAGGGAGAGCGCGCCGCTGGCTGAGCGCGTCGAAGCAGTGAGGCTGAAACGTAGGCAAATCCGCGTTTCATAAAGGCTGAGCTGTGACCGTGAAGGACCCTAGGGTCCGAAATCCCTGATCCTCCGCTGCCAAGAAAAGCCTCTAGTGAGAAGACAGGTGCCCGTACCGCAAACCGACACAGGTAGGCGAGAAGAGAATTCTAAGACGCGCGGGATAACTCTCGTTAAGGAACTCGGCAAAATGACCCCGTAACTTCGGGAGAAGGGGTGCTCTAATAGGGTGAATAGCCCGAGAGAGCCGCAGTGAAAAGATCCAAGCGACTGTTTAGCAAAAACACAGGTCTCTGCGAAGCCGCAAGGCGAAGTATAGGGGCTGACACCTGCCCGGTGCTGGAAGGTTAAGAGGAGGGGTTATCCCTTACGGGAGAAGCTCTGAATTGAAGCCCCAGTAAACGGCGGCCGTAACTATAACGGTCCTAAGGTAGCGAAATTCCTTGTCGGGTAAGTTCCGACCCGCACGAATGGTGTAACGACTTGGATACTGTCTCAACGAGAGACCCGGTGAAATTATAGTACCTGTGAAGATGCAGGTTACCCGCGACAGGACGGAAAGACCCCATGGAGCTTTACTGTAGCTTGATAGTGAGTGTTGGTATCGTTTGTACAGGATAGGTAGGAGCCAAGGAAGCCGGAGCGCCAGCTTCGGTGGAGGCATCGGTGGGATACTACCCTGACGGTACTGACATTCTAACCTCGACCCGTGATCCGGGTCAGGGACATTGTCAGGTGGGCAGTTTGACTGGGGCGGTCGCCTCCTAAACAGTAACGGAGGCGCCCAAAGGTTCCCTCAGAATGGTTGGAAATCATTCGTAGAGTGCAAAGGCATAAGGGAGCTTGACTGCGAGACCTACAAGTCGAGCAGGGACGAAAGTCGGGCTTAGTGATCCGGCGGTGCCGTATGGAAGGGCCGTCGCTCAACGGATAAAAGCTACCCTGGGGATAACAGGCTAATCTCCCCCAAGAGTCCACATCGACGGGGAGGTTTGGCACCTCGATGTCGGCTCGTCGCATCCTGGGGCTGTAGTAGGTCCCAAGGGTTGGGCTGTTCGCCCATTAAAGCGGCACGCGAGCTGGGTTCAGAACGTCGTGAGACAGTTCGGTCCCTATCCGTCGCGGGCGTAGGAAATTTGAGAGGAGCTGTCCTTAGTACGAGAGGACCGGGATGGACATACCGCTGGTGTACCAGTTGTTCCGCCAGGAGCATCGCTGGGTAGCTACGTATGGTCGGGATAAGTGCTGAAAGCATCTAAGCACGAAGCCCCCCTCAAGATGAGATTTCCCATGACGCAAGTCAGTAAGACCCCTTAGAGATGATGAGGTTGATAGGTCTGGAGTGGAAGTGTGGCGACACATGGAGCGGACAGATACTAATCGGTCGAGGTCTTATCCTAATATTCATCCTTACATTTGAGTCCCATGATTTAGTTTTGAGAGAATCGTTCTCTCATTATCCGGTGCTTATGGCAAAGAGGTCACACCCGTTCCCATGCCGAACACGGTCGTTAAGCTCTTTTGCGTCGATAGTAGTTGGGGGCTTCCCCCTGCGAGCGTAGATCGGTGCCGGGTTGATAGTTAGTTTAAAAAGCACATCCCACTGGATGTGCTTTTTTGAGCTGAAAAACAAGGAGGAACTCATATGAATCTATTAAATGAAAACGAGATAACACTATGTTTGTATGAGGGGAAATTCAGAAATGAACTTGAAGCATTTTATTTGCCGGAGCAACAGCTTGAGTTTACAGAACTGCCTGGAGAGTCTTTAAAGAAGTGTTTAGAAGATAAAGACCGTTTCCCTGTTGTTGTGACATATTTAGGGCATGCAGTAGGATTTTTTGTTATGTCTATAGGAGAAGCAGTTAAGGTGTATAGTGATAATGAGCAGGCAGTTCTCTTGCGCGCCTATCTTATTAATTTACCTGAACAAGGAAAAGGATTTGCTGTGCAGTCAATTAAAAAACTAGCATTGTTTGTGCAAGGCCACTTTCCATTGAAAAACGAGATTGTATTAGCAGTAAACAAGCGCAATACAGGTGCACAAAAGGTGTATAAAAGAGGAGGTTTTATAGACACAGGCAAGCGAGTAATCGGCCCAAAAGTATTACAGTATATTTTTCATTTAAAGATAGGAGAGGAAAGATTGTAATCAGTACGCATGGAAACCCAACGGTCTTAATTATGTCACAATTTCGGACTGAGTGCGGTTGTCAATTTTGGAAGCAGCTTAATATACCCGATTTTCACAAATTGTTTTTTTAGACAAAAGGAATTGGTGTTTGTGCATTCCCTCGAGAAATAGGGCTATGTGTCAAGTTCAGCACTAATCAATTGCGGAATCCTCTCTTGGGCTTGTCTCAAGAAGCTTTTGATGAAAGGAATATCATCACTGTCCATTGTATGCAATCGTTCACCCCACCATTCTGTCTCGTAGCGGCAAATCATGCTCAAATTATAAAGGACCAAATAATATACCGCTAACTCAGGTAGCAATAAGCAATCAGCTCTATTCCGGTGTAAGACAGGCGTGTGTGTTTGTGTGAAGCGGAGTGAGGTTAATTTTTCTACAGAGAAGTTTCCTGTGGAAATGGTTAGAAAGAGGTCTCCTCGCTTTTCATACGTATGCAGTGAGTCGTTTTTAAGCCCCGTATCATGTAAGTAATTCGTCATTCGTGTGGCAGTCATGTGATATTGATCAAGCACGTTAGAATCAAACACAATGGTTGATTCGTTAAGGTGCTTACCTATAAAATAAATATCTTCAGATCGCAAAGACTGAAATAAAGGTTGCATGGCTGGTAGTTGTTTTAGTAAGATTTTCATGGTGTACTTGTCAATAGGAAAATGTTTCATGTGGAACATTGTATTTAACATGTGTTTGTATAGACCACGGTGTTGAATTTTAACTTCGTCGTCGAGAAAAGCATAGTCTTGTTTTTTGCGTTTTCTCGTCGTGACCCCATGCGCAAGAACGGCGGTTGTTGTTGGATAAAATGGATCGACTGTGAGTATACACGCTTTAATGAGCTGGGTTAGACCGTAAAATAGTAACATAGGTTGTATATCAATCGGTGCGGTATGTGCTTGAGATAAGTAAAGTTTTCCATGTTTCAACTGATACATAAAGGTATAGCAGTTTTTGTAGCTCATTTTATTTACGTCTATGACGGATAATGATTCATATCTTTTCGCCAAGTATGCTCGTGTGTAAGGAGCCGATTCGAATAAGGTCATATGTTCCATGAAGCATCCCTCGCTTGTTTAGGAAGTGAATTCTGAAAAAAACGATTTAGATCCGTGCCTTGACAGTAGTTTGCCCAATTGATAAGCTACTAAGTAATTATTTTTGGTCTTTTGAAGGGCGATGATGAGAAGAATGTGGGAGCGTAAATTTGAAAAAGAAGGTTTGACGTTTGACGATGTATTGTTAGTGCCTGCCGAGTCGAATGTATTGCCACGGGATGTTTCGGTCAAGACGCGGTTGAGTGATCATGTCACATTGAACATCCCTGTTATGAGTGCGGGAATGGATACGGTCACTGAATCCGAAATGGCGATTGCCATTGCTCGTGAAGGTGGCATGGGTATTATTCACAAAAATATGTCCATTGATGAACAAGCAGACCAGATTGATAAAGTGAAGCGTTCGGAAAGTGGGGTCATTACCGATCCTTTCTTTTTAACGCCTGACCGTCAGGTGTATGATGCCGAACATTTGATGGCAAAATATCGCATTTCTGGGGTGCCAATTGTGGACGAGTCCCAAAAACTTGTAGGGATTATTACAAATCGGGATTTACGCTTTATTGAAGACTACGGTATGCGAATTGATGATGTCATGACAAAAGAAGGCTTGGTGACAGCACCAGTCGGTACGACGCTTGCACAGGCGGCTGAAATTTTGCAACAACATAGGATTGAAAAATTACCTTTAACAGACGATCAAGGCATGTTAAAAGGGTTAATTACGATCAAGGATATTGAAAAGGTCATTGAGTTTCCAAATTCGGCAAAAGATAGTCAAGGGCGGTTAGTTGTTGGAGCTGCAATTGGTGTATCTGCTGATGCGGATGCGCGGATTGAGGCGGTGGTAAAAGCTGGTGCAGATGCCATTGTTATTGATACAGCACATGGACACTCTAAAGGCGTGCTAGACAAAGTACGTGCAGTACGCAATCGTTATCCTGACTTGACCATTATTGCTGGGAATGTAGCGACAGCAGAGGCAACACGTGCGCTTATTGAAGCAGGAGCGAGTGTCGTAAAAGTTGGGATTGGTCCAGGGTCGATCTGCACAACGCGCATTGTGGCAGGCATTGGTGTACCACAAGTGACGGCCGTATATGATTGTGCATCAGAGGCGCGAAAACACGGTGTGCCAATTATTGCTGATGGGGGAATTAAATACTCTGGTGACATCGTCAAAGCATTGGCTGCAGGCGGCCATGCGGTCATGCTTGGCAGCTTGCTAGCTGGTGTAGAGGAAAGTCCGGGAGAAACGGAAATTTACCAAGGACGACAATACAAAGTGTATAGAGGCATGGGCTCTCTAGGGGCAATGGAGAAGGGGAGTAAAGACCGTTATTTCCAGGAAAATAATCAAAAATTGGTTCCTGAAGGTATTGAAGGACGGACAGCATACAAAGGGACGCTTAAAGATACGATTCATCAGCTAGTTGGAGGTTTGCGAGCTGGTATGGGTTACTGCGGCACAGAGACCCTTGAACACTTACGTGAACGAGCAAAATTTGTTCGAATCACTGGAGCGGGCTTGCGCGAGAGTCATCCTCACAATGTGCAGATTACTAAGGAAGCACCAAACTATTCGTTGTAAAGTTCACAGGAGACGAGGCTTTCTCGATATACTGGGGGTTAGGTGTGAAGACGAGGCTAGATGTTTTAATTTTAACTTCCAGATGTTGTAGGGGCATGGTAAAATAGCACAGGTGGTAAAATTTGTGGAGGTGACAGTGTGGGACAAGTGAAACAGTCGACACGGACGCTGAGTCGTATTTTTCTCAGTTTGCTTGTGTTGATAACGGTTTTCGGTTCGAAGGTGGCGGCAGCAGAACCGATAAAAGTGGACGGGGCTGCTGCGATTATCATCGATGCAAACAGTGGTCAAGTTTTGTTTGAACAAGGAAGTGATGAGCAGCTACCAATTGCAAGTATGACAAAGTTAATGAGTGAGTACTTAATTTTAGAAGCCATCAAGGAAGGGAAAATTGCATGGGATGATGAAGTGGCCATTTCCGTTGAATTGGCGACGTTGTCCCATAAGCGAGCGCTGTCTAACGTTCCTTTAAGGCAAGATTATGCTTATACGGTAAAGGATTTATATGAGTCGATGGCCATTTATTCGGCCAATGCGTCAACCATGGCGCTTGCAACACACGTGGCAGGTTCTGAAAAAAGTTTTGTTGGCTTAATGAACGAAAAAGCTGCAGAGCTTGGCTTAGAAAAGTACGAGTTTGTTAATGCAAGTGGATTAAATAATGCAGATTTAGGAGATTTACGGCCAGAAGGAACGGAACCAAATGGTGAGACCTCTCTCTCAGCAAGGTCTGTTGCAAAATTAGCGTATTACTTATTACGTGATTATCCAGAAGTGCTAGAGACAGCAAGTATTCCGTTTGCCGAGTTTAATGCAGGTCCAGATGAAAAGGTTGATATGCCAAATTGGAATGAAATGTTACCTGGTGCAGATCATGAGTACAGTGGGATTGATGGCTTGAAGACCGGGTATACATCTGCTGCAGGCAATAACTTTACTGCCACAGCAAAGCGAGGTGACACGCGCTTAATTACAGTAGTGATGGGCACGGACACGCGCGCAGATCGTTTTAATGAAACAGCCAAACTTTTAGATTATGGTTTTAACCATTTTGATCAGGAAATACTGTTAGAAAAAGGTGCACAACCTGATAAAGGTTTGATTGAGGTTGCTGTGGGGAAAGAAAAGGAAGTTCAAGTTGTCACGAAAGATGATGTGTCTTTGCTTTTCAGCCGTCAACAAGATGCGTCTTACACAACGGAGATTAAGTTAGATGAAGATAAATTAGATGATGAGGGGCGTCTTGTTGCACCGCTAAAAAAGGGTGAAAAGGTCGGAACGTTAAAGATCTCATTATCGGAGCCAACATCGTATATTGATGGGGATGAATTGCAAGTGGACCTGGTAACTGCAAATGAAGTCGAAAAAGCAGGATGGTTTACGTTAACGATGCGTGGAATAGGTGGATTTTTCTCTGGATTGTGGACGGGCCTAACGGATTGGGTCGGGGGACTGTTTAGTTAAGGAATGAAAGGAGGGGGCCAACCCCTCTTTTTGATGATTATCATACAATCTTTGCTTATTTTAAGGTATACTAAATGAGGATAGAAAATGAGGGGGGAAAACCATGAATCAGACTGGAACAGATAGAGTGAAACGAGGCATGGCAGAAATGCAAAAAGGCGGCGTCATCATGGATGTTGTCAATGCGGAACAGGCAAAAATTGCTGAGGAAGCGGGTGCAGTTGCAGTCATGGCGCTTGAACGAGTGCCTTCAGATATTCGTGCAGCTGGTGGTGTCGCTCGCATGGCTGACCCAACCATTGTTGAAGAAGTAATGGAAGCGGTCACGATTCCAGTCATGGCGAAAGCACGTATCGGTCATATTGTTGAGGCGCGTGTATTAGAAGCTATGGGTGTAGACTACATTGATGAGAGTGAAGTGCTCACACCTGCCGATGAAGTATACCACTTAAATAAACGTGATTTTACTGTACCTTTTGTCTGTGGTGCGAGAGATTTAGGAGAAGCGACACGACGAATTGGAGAAGGCGCTTCAATGATTCGTACAAAAGGAGAGCCTGGGACAGGGAATATTGTTGAAGCAGTTCGGCATATGCGGCAAATGCAAGCGCAAATTAAGCAAGTAGCAAATATGGCGACAGATGAACTAATGACGATGGCAAAAGAACTAGGCGCGCCATATGAGTTGTTGTTAGAAATTAAAGAGATGGGTAAGTTACCCGTTGTCAACTTTGCAGCGGGCGGTGTAGCAACGCCAGCGGATGCTGCACTGATGATGCAGCTTGGTGCAGACGGTGTCTTTGTTGGCTCGGGTATTTTTAAATCTGATAACCCGGAAAAATTTGCGCGAGCAATTGTTGAAGCGACAACACACTATAGCGATTACGAGTTAATTGCGTCACTATCAAAAAATCTCGGTACAGCAATGAAAGGAATTGAAATCTCAACGTTGACAGCAGGAGAGCGCATGCAAGATCGTGGCTGGTAAGCTGCAGATGCATTTAAAATAAAGGGGAAGACATAAAATGGTCACAATTGGTGTGCTTGCGCTGCAAGGAGCAGTGAAAGAACATATTCGTATGATCGAAGTGAGTGGGGCGTGTGCAGTCGAAGTGAAGCGTCCAGAGCAGCTAGCAGACGTAGATGGTTTGATCTTACCTGGTGGAGAATCAACGACCATGCGTAAGCTTATTGACAAATATTCGTTTTTTGAACAACTTGTGCAGTTCGGTGCAGCAGGAAAGCCCGTTTTTGGTACGTGTGCAGGGATGATTTTAATGGCGCGCGAGCTGACGGAGCAAAAAGATGGTCACCTTGGTTATATGGATATGACTGTAGAGCGCAATGCGTTTGGTCGTCAACGAGAAAGTTTTGAAGCAGATGTTTCTGTGAAGGGCATTGCCAATGATGTACGGGCCGTGTTCATTCGTGCACCACTTGTGAAAAGAGTTGGTGACGATGTGGAAGTGCTAGCTATGTTTAACGAAGAAATGGTCGCGGTTCGTCAAGGGTCGTTTCTTGCATGCTCTTTCCATCCAGAGTTAACAAATGACCACCGCTTGCACCAATTTTTTATAGACATGTGTAAAAAGCATGACGTTAGAGCGCAGTAGGGCAACCTGCTGTGTTTTTGCATATTAAAAGAGGTGGTTGACTTTTTATGCTGTAACTCACATTTCGCATCCTTCCTATCACCCTAGGAAGGATTTTTTCATCCAATGTCGAATGATGTATAAGCAGGTATAAAGCTACCCGAAATACATAGCCAGATGAGGGATGGACATGAACATACAGATTGATGCAGTTTACCAAGCCACGTATTTGAATATGATTAGCGAGCTCATAAAACAATTGAAACTCCCAAGTAAAATCACGAACTTTGTCAATGCCAACGACCAATGTCAGGTGTCGCCAGGAGATGCTGTTCATCTATTATTGCTCGATATTCTTAGTGGCCGTCAAGCCTTGGTACATGTAGAAGAATGGGCAAAAGAGATCGATCTCCATAAACTGTTACATGAAAAAGTCGCTCCTAGCTTTTTTAATGATGACGCATTAGGAAGACATTTAGATCGCTTACATGATGCAGGCATTCACCAACTTTTATCATCGATTTTGCTGGATGTATACAAACACGAGGAGATCCCCTTGAGCGTATTTCACGGCGATACAACAAGCCTGTCCTTGTACGGCGCATACGATCGCCCAAGCCGAACACTGAACATCACAGAAGGATACAGTCGAGATAAACCCGGTTATAAGCAAATTCAATTTGGTGTTGTCGCTAATGAAGATGGCATCCCTATTTATGCGGATGTTCATGACGGAAATGAATCTGATAAAAGCTGGAATCCTCAAGTGTTAGACCAACTCCATGATCAATTCTCACAAGTCGATCTGGATGGGTTCATTTATGTAGCGGACTCAGCTGCAATGAGCGCAAAAACGTTAAAACAAGCGAAAGCTGCGGGCGCAGCGATCCTTACCCGAGGGCCGAATCATTTAAAAATCGTGAAAGCTGCACTTGAGAAAGCAGATGAGACAGACACACCATGGTCCGAGGAAATCTCCTTTGTTTCAAGCAAAAAAGGTGCGACGTACCGCTTATTTGAATGCGCTGATACATATGAGGGACACGACGTGCGACTCATCGTTGCCGAATCCAGCGCATTAGACAAGAAAAAAGAAAAGACACTAACCAAAAAACGAGAACAAGAACACGCGATGATCGAGAAGCAACAACAAAGCTGGACAAAATCACCGTTTCATTGCGAAGAGGATGCAATGAAAGCCTTTAGCGAGTGGGAAAAGGAAGCAGGTCTCTGTTTTCATACGGTTCAACCCACCATCCGCGCCATCGAGGTAACAAAGCGGAAGCGCGGACGCCCTAAAAAAGGTGTAGAACCCGAAGTCCAAACGCACTACATTCTTGAAGTAGAAACGACGTTTGATGAAGCAGCTTTTGCACACGCAAGAAGAAAAGCTTCACGTTTTGTGCTCGTTACAACAGTGCCGAACGAATGGCAAGGAGAACCTGCTTGTCCAAAGCGTTTGCTTGAGCTTTACAAAGGGCAGATCAACGTAGAAATGAACTTTCGTTTTCTCAAAAACCCTTTTTATATCGATGATGTCTACGTCCATAAACCAGAGCGTGTTCAAGTACTTGGTTACTTATTTCTTCTCGCCCTTGTCATTTATCGAGTCTTCCAACGACGTATCCGGCAACATATTACCACAGCGCATCCAATGAAAGGAGCCGGTGGTCGAACGCTAACAAAGCCTACAGGAGAGGCGATTTTTCAGCTATTTAAATACGTTCAAGTGGTTGCCTTTACGCTACCAGACAACACAAAACAAAGGAGTTTTTCGCGACCGCTTACGTATGAACAACAAAGGGTATTAACCGCACTGGGCATGGATGAATCGATTTACCTGTAATCAATTCCATATGAATGAGCCATGGAAAAAAATGCATCTTATCCATGGCTTTTCGGGTAGCGTTAAATCTATAGGTAAAAAAAGGAATTTAATTCTTGGTTATTCCACCTCGGAGAGGTGCGAAATGTGAGCTGTAAGGTTTAAAATTAAACCGAACAGTCGGTTTTTAGGGGTGCCATGATGAGGACAGATAAAGGACAAAAAAAGAAGCAATATATTTTAGCACAAGCGCGTCAGCTATTTATTCAAAAAGGTTATGCCGCAACATCGATGGAAGAGCTTGTTCATTTTAGTGGTGTGAGTAAAGGGAGTATTTATTATCATTTCAAGAATAAGATCGATCTGTTTACGGAAGTACTTTTCCAGCATTGGGATGAGTGGACAACACAATGGTATGAAAAAGAAAAGGATTATCAATCATTTATAGAGAAATTGTACGGTGTTGCCATACATTATGCAGAAGACTTTCAACACCCGTTAGTTCAAGTATCAGAAGAATTCTTTTTGCGCCATTCTGATATGTCGATGGTGAGTGAGATGATGAAGAAAGCCGGGAAGCAGCATCGGGAAATCTATGCAAGCATTTTTGCTGAAGCGATAGCAGAAGGGCAAATCAAAGGTGAGTCACCTGAGGAGTTGGCGGTCATTTTTGGCGGTTTATTGGATGGGCTCGGAACGTTGTATTATGAAGGGCGTGAATTAAAACCTTTCTATCGTAAAGGTGTGAAGTACTTTTTAGAGGGGGTGCTTGCTCGTGGATAAATAGCACCGGAATGTTTGAGAAAAAAGTATTTCCACATAAATATGAGGTTGTCATAGAAATATACGAGTGGAAGGTGTTGAAGAAATGAATGGTGAAAAACGCAGTGCAGAGTGGGCGATTGAAGCTAGCGGTCTTGTGAAAACGTTTGGTGAAAAGCGAGCAGTCGATGGCATTGATTTACGGGTGAAAAAGGGCTCTGTTTACGGGTTTTTAGGACCAAATGGTGCCGGCAAAACAACGACGGTACGCATGCTGGCGACCCTTTTAAAGCCAGATGCGGGAGATGTACGTATTTTTGGTCATGACTTGATGAGAGAAACTGCGGCCGTTCGTAAGCGCGTTAGCTTAACAGGGCAGTTCGCTTCAGTAGATGAAGAGATTACTGGATTAGAAAACTTGAAGATGATCTCAAAATTAATGGGTTATAAGGGGAGAGAAGCAAAGGCACGGGCTCATGAGTTGTTAGAGGCATTTGATTTGACAGAAGCAGCGAAAAAGCAAGTAAAAACGTATTCTGGCGGGATGCGTCGGCGCATTGATATTGCTGCAAGTCTTGTGGTTGCACCACAGTTACTATTTTTGGATGAGCCGACAACTGGACTGGACCCACAAAGCCGGAAGCAAGTGTGGGAGATTGTTCAAGCATTAGTGGACAATGGGACAACGGTGCTATTAACTACGCAATATTTGGATGAAGCAGACCAATTGGCAGACCGCATTGCTGTGATTGACCATGGAAAAATTATTGCTGAAGGAACAAGTGGAGAACTGAAGGCTTCGGTTGGAACAGGGATGTTGCACATTCGGCTGCAACATCGTGATGATCGCGTGCGTGCACAAGAAGCACTAAAACGGGCGCTCAACTGCGACGTTCATCTTCCTTCTGACCAAGCGATGTTGTCAGCACGCATTTCTGATCCAGAAAAAGTAGCGCAAGCGTTACTACAATTGACACAAAGTGGTGTAAAAGTGGCGGACTTCTCCTTTGGACAGCCGAGCTTGGATGAAGTGTTTTTAGCACTCGTCGGTCATGAAACCGGTGTAAAAGATGCGGATGAAGAGGGGGCAACTTCATGAATCAGAAGAAAAAAGACATGATGAACGTATTCACGTCATCGGCGCGACCAACGCCACCCAATGCACTAACAGCTTCATGGACATTTGCTGGGCGGGCGTTATTAAAAATTAAGCATGTGCCGGAGCAATTGTTTGATATTACCGCTTTCCCCGTCATCTTTTTATTGATGTATACGTATCTGTTTGGCGGGGCTATCGCTGGATCACCAGGGGAATATTTGCAGTACCTTTTGCCTGGTATTTTAGCGATGACGGTCGTTATGATTACAATGTACACGGGTATCGATTTAAATAAGGATGTCACAAAAGGAGTGTTTGATCGTTTCCGCACGCTACCTGTATGGCTCCCGTCAGTTCTTGTGGGTGCAATGCTTGTTGATGCGGTTCGCTATACAGTTGCCTCAACGATTATGGTGTCACTCGGTCTTGTGTTAGGCTTCCGACCAGAGGGGGGCTTCATCGGTGTGCTCACAGCTGTCGGCTTGTTAATCATTTTTTCCGTCAGTTTGTCATGGATATGGACGATGTTGGGGCTCATTATGAGGTCAGAACGGTCATTGATGGGTGTCAGTATGATGGTGATGTTTCCGCTTACTTTTATGAGTAATGCATTCATTGATCCTAATACACTCCCATCTTGGTTGCAAGGCTTTGTGGAGTGGAACCCGATTTCTATTTTAGTGAGTGCAATCCGTGGATTGATGCATGGTGTAGACGTCGCAAATGATATTTGGTTAACATGCATCATTTCTGTGGCGTTCACAGCAATTTTTGCGCCGATTACGATGGCTTTGTATCGGAAGAAAAAATAATGAATATCCTACAAGTTTTGTCAAAGTAGATGTTGAAAAAGATGAGCGATAGCGGGAGTGATCTCCTTTTCGCTCATTTTTTTGAAACTTTATCGTAATAGTGCTTGTCAAGAGAGGGAATATCGTGTACTATTGAGCTATTACACTAGGTATAAGGAGGTTCAAGTGTTTAGAAGAAGTTTAAACATACGTTATTATTTAAAAAGCAGGAGTGTGAAAAACGAATGAAATGGTTATTAAATGGACTATTGAAGAGAAACCTTGTCGTTGCTTTAGCAGTTATTGCAACGATTGTATTTGGCGCTTGGGGGGCATCGAAGCTTGATATGGAATTAATGCCGGAGATGAGTATTGATCAAGCGGGCGTCACGTTGTATGCAGGAAGTATGAGTGCACTGGAGTTAGAAGAGGTTACGAAAGAATTAGAACAGCAAATAGACAGTTTGGATGACGTTGATACGTATTATTCAACAACATCAGATGGGCTCATAGAATTGTCAGTAGTATTTAAAGAAGGCACGGTTGATGACGCATATCCAGCATTGGAACAGGTTGTGAAAAGTGTTGAAAGTGATCATGCAAAAGTGACCGAATCTATTACGTATTCTGCTATGGGCACAGGAGACAGCTATTTTTTAAACTTTTACGGGGAAAATCTTGACGAGCTCTCACAAAAAGCACGTCAAATGATTAAACCACGATTTGAAGCGTTAGATGAAGTAGGCTCAGTGACGGTATCAGGCGCGGTGAACCGTGAAATCACATTAAAGTGGGATGACACAAAGTTACGAGAAAAAGGGGTTGAGCCACTTTCAATTGCGCAACGACTAGAAGAAGAAAACATAGGCGGCGTACTAGGTTCAATCAACGCTGGTGATGAGCAGGTACAAATACGGTGGGAAGAAGAAATCACCAATGAAGAGACATTAAAAGAGATTAAAATTCGGACGAATAATGGCATCGAACCTTTAGGCGATTTAGTAACGTTCTCGGCAGAGGGTTTGGATGACGGGGCGGCAATGGTGTGGTATAACGGTGACACCAATTATTTATCGATTCAGCTTGCTCCGTCTGAGAGTGCGACAGATGTTTCACTTGCTGAGGCAGCACGAAAAGAGTTAAAAAAGATTCAAGATGAGGATGTGCTCGGTGAAGCGCAATTAACGGAAATGATTGCAGCGGGGGATTTTATTACCGATTCAATTGATAATGTCTGGATGAATGTTTTAATCGGTGGTGCACTTGCACTTGTCATTTTGCTTTTGTTCTTACGGCATGTACGGGCAACACTCATTATGGCAATCGCAATTCCAACATCCATTTTGCTAACGGTTGGGTTAATGTGGCCAATGGGATACACGATCAATATGCTGTCCTTAATGGGGCTAGGTCTCGGAATTGGTATGATGGTCGATGCAGCGATTGTCATTTTAGAGTCGATTTTCAAGCAAATGCAAAATGGTGTTTCACGTAGAAAAGCGGTGATCGATGGGACAAGAGAAGTTGCCTCAGCGGTTGTGGCATCGACATTGACGACAGTGGTTGTCTTCATTCCAATTGCCATTGTTGGTGGACCGATGTGGGGAATTATTCTTGTACTGGGATTGGTCATTGCCATTGCACTCATTAGTTCAGTTGTCATCTCTTTTACGGTGATTCCTGTGCTATCGAATTTATGGTTAAAAAAATCAGTTAAGCATAAACAACATCGGACGAAAGCGCAAGTTGTATATGCGGCGTTATCTGGCTGGGTTACGGGGCGCATGTGGCGCAGCATTGTCGTGATCATCTCGTTCTTTATCATGTTTATCGTTTCTTTAGTACTTATCTTTGTGATTCCAAAAGGTCTCTTTCCGACGGAGGGCGGACGTGAAGTACAAGTGATGGTGACACTTGAAGATGGCGTCTCGGCATCAGAGCGAGAAAAAACGGCTGAAGCGATGAACGAACTAATGAAAAACGTTGAGGGTATTGATGAAAATTTGATCATAGCAGTATCGAATGAGATGCTACAAGTGATGATCACATTGCCACCTGAAGCGACATATGACGAGGTTTACGAAGAAACCGTCAAACGATTTGAGTCTTTAGAAGAAAAGCACCCGATTGTTTCTGTTGGCGATCTAATGGGTGGTGGCGATATGACTGGTAGCGGCGCATTGTCTGTTACGATACAAGGAGAATCGCTAGAGACATTGACAAAAGTTGGAGATGAGTTAGTTGCTGAGCTAGAAAAAAATGATGACCTGCGCAATGTCGGTCATTCGATGGAAAAACAAGTCCAAACTTTCCATGTCAATGTAGACGAAAAAGCGCTTGAAGGCGCGGGGATGGTCCCATCAGAAGCGCGTGAGGCGATCCGTTTACTGTTTGATAAGCAGCCAATTGGCATGATACAGAGTGAGCAAGGTGAAGAAGTGTCGGTTTATTTAGCGCCAGCAGAGAAAATTGAAACAAAAAAACAGTTGGAAGAGACGGAGTGGATGACACCAGAAGGGCTGCGTCCATTATCTGACTTTGTCAGTCTTGAAGAAAAGACTGCACCGCAACAAATTGCTCATGAAGATGGTGAAAGAACGTTAACGGTAAGTGGTGAGTACCCAGTAATGGCAATGGATTTAGGGGCGGTGCGTGCGCTCACAAATGAAGCGGTTTCTGCGATCGATGTACCAGATGGTTATGAAGTCATACAAGGTGGTGACCTAGAAGAATTAGAGCAAGCGGAACAAGATATACTCATGATTCTAGGTGTAGCGGTTTTCTTGGCTTTCGTAGTGATGGCAGTGCAATTTAATAGTATGATTCAACCGCTGATGGTGATGTCGGTGATCCCAGTGTCAATTACAGGTGTGCTTTTAGGGCTGTTTATATTCCAGCAAGAATTAAACATTTTGTCTGGAATCGGGATGGTGATCTTAGTTGGGATCATCTTGAACAATGCCATATTACTTGTGACACGCATTAACCAGTTACGTGAAGAGGGTATGTCGCGTCACGAAGCACTCGTACAAGCTGGTGTAGACCGCTTGCGTCCAATCTTTATGACGACGCTCACGACCGCGGGAGGGATGTTACCACTTGCGCTGGCGATAGGTGGATCAAGTAGTTATCAAGCGCCCCTCGCAATTGCGATCATTTCTGGGTTGTTGTTTGGGACACTCATTACGCTCTTGCTCATCCCAGCTGTGTATTTAGTTGTCGACACGATTGTTTCGTGGGTAAAGCAGTTATTCACAGGAAAGAAACAGGGAAATAATCTTGTTTAGTCTTAAATAGAATGATGTGTAAGCTGTTCAAAAAGTCATTTGTAATGACTTTTTGGGCAGTTTTTTATGCTTCCCAAAAACACATCGTTCACTAGGATCGTGTATTTTGAATGGTGACTTAGGAAACCCTGAGGTTAGTATGGTGAAAGATCGGCAACACAGAAAAAAATCGAACATTTAAATATATAAATGATACTTTGTTCGTATTTTTATTGACGTCTTGTAGGTGAGCTGTTATACTGACGATGGATTGCGACATAGAGTGGAGGTATATAGATGTCTTCAGTAGTGGTAGTAGGTACACAGTGGGGCGATGAAGGAAAAGGAAAGATTACGGACTATTTATCGGAGAAATCAAATGTTGTTGCCCGGTATCAAGGTGGAAATAATGCGGGACATACAATTGTGTTTGGTGGAGAAAAATATCAGTTGCATCTCATTCCTTCAGGGATTTTTTATCCAGAAAAAACGTGTGTCATCGGGAATGGGATGGTTATTGATCCGAAGGCACTTGTGGAAGAACTTGCTTATTTACATGAAAGAGGGGTTTCAACCGATCACTTGCGGGTTAGTAACAGGGCGCATGTGATTCTTCCCTATCACATTAAATTAGATGTTGTTGAGGAAGAAAGAAAAGGTGCAAATAAAATTGGGACGACAAAAAAAGGGATTGGCCCTGCTTATATGGATAAAGCAGCACGAATTGGTATTCGTATTGCGGACTTGTTAGAAAAAGATACGTTCCGAACGAAAGTAGAAGCGGTACTCGCGGAGAAAAATCGCCTGTTTGAGAAGTATTATGAAACAGAAGGATTTGATGCGAATGAGATTGTTGAAGAATATGTTGCCTATGGGGAGCAGATTGCGCATTATGTGACGGACACTTCGGTTGTATTAAACGATGCACTTGATGCGGGTGCGCGTGTACTGTTTGAAGGAGCACAAGGGGTGATGCTTGATTTGGATCAAGGAACATATCCATTTGTGACGTCGTCAAACCCTGTGGCTGGTGGTGTGACAATTGGATCAGGTGTAGGACCAGCTAAAATTGATCGCGTTGTGGGTGTGTCAAAAGCATATACGACCCGTGTAGGGGATGGGCCGTTCCCGACAGAACTAACGAATGAGATTGGTGATCGTATTCGTGAAATAGGTCGAGAATACGGTACAACAACAGGGCGTCCACGACGTGTTGGATGGTTTGATGCCGTCGTTGTTCGTCATGCACGGCGTGTGAGTGGGATCACCGACCTGTCATTAAACTCAATTGATGTCTTAACAGGCATTGAAACGCTTTATATTTGTACAAGTTATCGTTATAAAGGAGAAATTTTAGACGCATTTCCAGCGAGTTTGAATGTGCTTGCTTTGTGTAAACCGGTGTATGAAGCGTTACCTGGTTGGCATGAAGATATTACTGGTGTGAAAACATTAAATGAGTTACCGGAAAATGCCCGCCGCTATGTCAAGCGTGTTTGTGAGCTCGTGGGTGTGCCACTCAGCGTGTTTTCGGTTGGACCGGACCGTGATCAAACGAATTTGGTAAAGGATATTTTTTCTTAAGAGAAGAATGATGCATTGGAAGCGGAGGGGGAATTGTTTGCATCTTCGCTTTCCAATCGTTGATCTCGTCGAGAAAAGTCATTTATCGGAGATATTTTTCATAAAAGGGTTGCAACAGCTTTTAAGCTGTGGTAATATAAATTTTGTCGCCTGAGCGTTTTGTGCGTCGATGATAATGTTTGAGTCATTAGCTCAGTTGGTAGAGCATCTGACTTTTAATCAGAGGGTCGAAGGTTCGAATCCTTCATGACTCACCATTTTACTTTTGTGGCCCGTTGGTCAAGCGGTTAAGACACCGCCCTTTCACGGCGGTAACACGGGTTCGAATCCCGTACGGGTCACTTTTTTGAGTAAAGAGGTTATATTTAGCCTCATATGGTCCGGTAGTTCAGTTGGTTAGAATGCCTGCCTGTCACGCAGGAGGTCGCGGGTTCGAGTCCCGTCCGGACCGCCATTTTTATAACAAATACATAAGGCTCGGTAGCTCAGTCGGTAGAGCAACGGACTGAAAATCCGTGTGTCGGCGGTTCGATTCCGTCCCGAGCCACCATGTATAAGCCGGCCTAGCTCAATTGGTAGAGCAACTGACTTGTAATCAGTAGGTTGGGGGTTCAAGTCCTCTGGCCGGCATTGACAGAAAAAGAAAGCGAGTGGACCACATAGGTGGTGGCTCGCTTCTTTGCTTATATTGAGCGCAGATCGCATGCTGACCTCTTTGAATGGGCATCTTATCCTTATCCCCAAATAAGGAGGGCTCGAAAAATGAAAGAGAAAGAAGAAAAGCAGTTGCATTTCAACGAAGAAATGGGCGAAGAGCTGACGCAGGCACAATTACGTGCATCTTATGAACAAGGCACGATTGAAGAGAGAAATGAAACACCGAAAGCTTGATGGAGCAGCACGCCTTGTGAAACGATCACAAGACGTGCTTTTTATTATACGTAAGCATTCACTGTTTCCCCACCATACCACGAAAAGAAACGCCCATGTGCGTCTGTGTCGGCAATTTTTTCACTGTAAGTCTGTCCTGCGATGATGGCATCGAGACGCAAGGCATCATCAAAGATATTGTTATAAACGTGGAAAATGTCACGTGCTTGCCCGATGTGTGTAATGGTATCAAGGAGCTGTTGTCTCGTCTCTTTTGTCATTTGATTGGCTACATGCGTATGGAACACACAAAGTGTTGTATCTTGTGGTATCGTTGCTGCAATATCAGCTAGCAACGTGACACCGTTTCCTTCAATGAGTTGGAGCTCATGGCGGTGGTTATTGACGTAAGCGACAGCTTGTTCGAACAACTGGCGACGTTCATGGTGCTCGGGCCAAATGAGTGCCCATAGCCACGCAGTATCTTCGTCATTTGCCGGGTCATTGATATGCAAGTCTAAGCCGATACGTGTCGTGACAGGTGGGGTGTCTTGACTGATCAATGAGGTCAGATCTCCTTTGTGTACATCGGCAGAAAGATGAACAGAGGATGTCGTATTGCCAACGTGACCGATGGAAGGATAAGCATAATGGTAGCGATCCCAAAATAGTTGCAAGCCAGCGCTTGTGCCAATTTCAATGAGTGCAAGTGGTTTCTGGGTTTTTTGGTAAATATAAGAAAATGTTGGGTATAAGTAAACGCAGCGCCTGACTTCATTTGTTTGGACAAGTTTTGTCTCAAGTAGGGGGCGAATTGCTTCCTCGTATTTTAAGCAAAATGTTTTAAAAGCAGGGAAGGAACTCTCTGGCGCTTTTGGGTTTTGGGCAAAGCTTGGGTAGTATTGATAAAGCGTATCATCTGGATATTTGTTTAATGTATACTGAACAGCAGCGAAGAGTAAATTGGCGACAGGTTGCCCCGTCTGTACGTGCATACACAGCGTGAGTAGTTCATGATCTTTCGCAATCTCACGGCTTAAGGACGCATATAATGGGCTGGATGAAACACATTCTGTGTTGGCAAAGACAATGAATCGTTTAGATAATAGGTTGATATCCACTTCTATCGCTCCTTCCATATTTGCAATCGCTTTCATTGTAACATATGTAGAGAGGTGTAAGGTCATTTGATGGACTAATTCGGAGATTTTGGATTATTTCTTACCCCATTGCGCTTACTTGTGAGCGTGGTACAATGAGAATTCTAAAGTAATTTTTTTGGGGTAAAACGTTGATGTGTGACGCCATTAAAATCGCTTGGAATTGGAGTGGAAGGGACTTGGATCAGATGAGGCGGAAAGTGTATGTGTTAGCGGTGTTGCTCGTAATTCTAGTAGTGAAAAGTGTTGCAGTTTTTTCAGTAGGACCATTTGACAATGCGACGAAGCAGGCGGCTGTGCCGGTGACAAAGGCAGTAGAGAAAGAAAAGGTTGAAAAAAGTGCTTATCCGGGCTTAGATATTACGACGGTGACAACGCAAGGGGAACGATACACATCTTCCATCAGTAAGCCAAAGACGGAAAGCGAGAAGATCAATAAGGAAGTTCACACTTGGATCGAAACGCAAGAGAAAGAATTTCTCGACACTGTTAAAATGAACGCGGAAGCTTTAAGAGAAGAACCCGCCCATTTAAATATTAATGTAAATATTAACAAGGTAACAGATGATATTTATAGTCTTGTGTTTCATTCTTACCAATACGTTGGTGGCGCGAATGGGCAAGAATTTATGCAGACGTTTATTATTGATATTAAAGGTGATCGTATCCTTCATATTGAAGATGTCATGGACATTGATGATGAGGTGCGTAAGCATATCCATGAACTTGTGAAAGCGCAATTGCAAAAAAAGGAAGAGGACTATTTTCAAGTATTTTATGATGACCTAGAAACGGTGTTAGCCGAGCCGTCAACGTGGAAGTGGGCACTCGATCATGATACATTTTCGCTTTACTTTGATTCCTATGCCGTCGCCGCAGGGGCAGCTGGGGCGATTCATGTTGAGATTCCAACAGAAGAGATTGTGCTCTACTTAAAAGATGATATTGCTGACCAATTGTATTTAGCCGAGGAAAAACAAGAGCGAAAAAAGGCTGTTGAGCAAGAGCAGGCGGTACTCGATCCCGAGGGCAAGTATGTCGCGCTTACCTTTGACGATGGTCCACATCCAAATGTGACGCCGTCTGTGCTTGAGACATTACAGCAGTTTGATGCACGGGCGACATTTTATATGATTGCGACGCAAGTGTCAGTATATCCAGACTTGGCAAATGAAGTGGCACTCCAAGGGCATGAATTAGGAAATCATTCGGTTAATCACCTGGATATGACAAAATTATCGTCTGCGAAAATAGCAGATGAACTAGAAAAAACGAGCGCTGAAATTGAAAAAGCCACAGGTCTCCAGCCGAAAACGATGCGTCCTCCTTATGGGGCATATAATGAGGCGTTACTTTCAGTCGCAGAGACGCAGCAACTACCGGTTATTAATTGGTCTGTTGATTCACTTGACTGGAAGAGTCGCAATGCGGCAGCGGTGAAGCAAGAAGTGTTAAATCACGTTCATAATGGGGCGATCATCTTAATGCATGACATTCATCCATCTACAGCGGAAGCATTACCGGATGTGATGTCGGTGCTTGAGGAAGAAGGATACGAATTTGTCACTGTATCCGAACTGTTATCGCTGCAAGACAATGCCAATGTAGGCCCGTATACAAACAAAAAATGAAAACATGCACGTTGGGTAAAAGTTGTCCCAACGTGCTTTTTCGCTTAGAATGGAGGTAACCATGTCTGTTTCTGTTTTCTATGTATGTTACACTGGAAGAGACGAAGCGGAGTTTTCAAGTTTTTAAACGCGTTTCACGCTGTTTTAATTGTTTTCTCACGTTGAAGAGGAGGCTCCTTAATGGACAAACATATTCTTGTTGTAGATGACGAAAAACCAATTGCAGATATATTAAAATTTAACTTGGAAAAAGAGGGTTTTCATGTTACGTGCGCGTATGATGGAAATGAAGCACTCGCGCAGGTGGAGGAGCGCCTGCCCGACCTTATTTTGCTCGATATTATGTTGCCGTTCAAAGATGGGATTGAAGTATGTCGTGAAGTGCGCAAGCAGCATGATGTACCGATCATCATGTTAACAGCAAAAGATTCAGAGATCGATAAAGTGCTCGGCTTAGAATTAGGTGCAGATGATTATGTAACAAAACCATTTAGTACGAGGGAATTATTGGCACGTGTAAAGGCTAATCTACGCAGACAACAAGTAACAGAAGAAGAGTCAGACACAAATCAAACAGCCATCATGATTGGTGATTTAACCATTTCTCCAGAGGCATATCAGGTGAAGAAGCGGGGAGAGGCGCTTGACTTGACGCATCGTGAGTTTGCGTTGATTCATTATTTGGCGCAACATTTAGGACAGGTGCTCACGCGCGAGCATTTACTGCAGGCTGTGTGGGGGTATGACTATTTCGGCGATGTGCGTACTGTTGATGTTACAGTGCGACGTTTGCGAGAAAAAGTTGAGGATAACCCGAGTTATCCGACATGTATTATGACACGGCGTGGGGTGGGCTATTATTTGGCGACGCCAGAAAGCCAGGAGCAGGAATAAATGGAACAAAAGGTTGGTTTTTTTAAGTCGATTCGTTTCAAACTTATTGTAATTTATGTGTTGCTGATTGTCATTGCGATGATGATTGTGAGTGTGTATTTTTTACGTGAATTAGAAAATAGATTAGTCGGCAATTATACGACGGTGTTAAAAGACCGTGCAAAAATGGCACAGATGACTGCGGCCGAATACTTATTGGATTCGGATAACGCAGAACTAGAGATCATGTTGAAAAATATTTTTCCTGCTGAAAGTGATGCTCCTGTACGTGCACAAGTGATTAGTAAAGATAATACGATATTGGCCAGTTCATTTGACGATGATGCAAAGTTCATAGGTCAAAAAACAAACAAACCGATTATTAAGCGGGCGTTAGATGCCAGACCTTTTCCAGAGTTCTCACTTCGTCTCAAGCCAAAAGATAAGAGGCGTTATTTAGTTCAAGCAATGGATGTACGTGCGGGTAAAGGTGAAGTGATAGGTGCAGTTTATATTGAAGCACCAGTGGAGCATGTGTATGAACAAGTGCAAGATATCAACCGCATTTTCGTGTCGGGAACCGTCATCGCACTGATCATTACATCCGCGCTCATTGTTTTGTTGGCACGAACGATCACGTTGCCGATTATGGATATTCGTAAGCAAGCTTTACGGATGGGGAGAGGGGATTTTTCCAGACAAGTTCGTGTGTACAGTACAGATGAAATTGGTGAGCTCGCTGCTTCTTTTAATGAATTGACAAGTAAATTACATGTCACGACGCTTATGCGGGACCGTGAGCAAAAACGTTTGCGTTCTGTATTAAGTCATATGACAGATGGTGTGATTGCAACTGATCAGAGTGGCTCGATTATTTTATTGAATCGCCGGGCGGAGGAGTTGCTTGGTGTATCGCTCAAACACGTATTGAGGAAACCAATTATGAGTGTACTTCGTTTGGAGAATACACACCGTCTCGTTGATTTATATCACCGAGATAAGCCTATTTTATTGGACTTTAGTACTGACGAGGAATCATTTATGATTGAAGCCAATTTTTCTACCATTCAAGAAGAAGAAGGTCCAATCAATGGCTTTATTGCTGTTTTACATGATGTCACAGAGAAAGAGAAAATTGAGCGTGAACGACGTGAGTTTGTTGCAAATGTTTCTCACGAGTTACGTACACCATTAACAACGCTTAAAAGTTATTTAGAAGCGTTAGCAGATGGTGCGCTAAGTGATGAGGAAATTGCACCACGTTTCTTAGAGGTAACACAAAATGAGACGGAGCGCATGATTCGTTTAGTCAATGATTTATTACAACTATCGAAAATTGATGCAAAAGATTATCGTCTCACGCTCAGCTCCGTAGAATTAGGTGCTTTTTTGCATGGCGTGATTGATCGATTTGACATGATTGTTAAGGATGAGAACATTACGTTTGTCCGACGTATAGCTCGGCAACCGTTATATGTGCGGATGGACGCCGATAAAGTCACGCAAGTGCTTGACAATGTTATTTCAAACGCGATGAAATACTCTCCTAAAGGAGGAAATGTTGTTGTCACGTTGTTGCAGCGAGGAAAGCAGGCACAAATAAGCATTTCTGACCAAGGGTTAGGTATTCCAAAAGAAGCACAAGAAAAAGTATTTGATCGTTTCTATCGTGTTGATAAGGCACGTGCACGGAATGTCGGTGGGACAGGACTGGGTTTGGCGATTGCACAAGAATATATTCAGGCACACGATGGGGAAATATGGATATCGAGTGAGTATCAAAAAGGGACAACCGTGTATATTACATTGCCCTATACGTTTAAAGGAGGGAGAGGATGAGGTACGAACGACTCAAAACACTAGTCCTCATCTCATTGGTGGTGCTTAGTGGTTGGTTAACTTACCAGCTGTGGATATTCCAACCAAAAATTGACGACTTAGACATGGGGAAAGACGATAAAGGTGCAGACCATGTGCGTTTAGGAGACCAAAGAAAGATCGTTGATTTGTTGCGTCCGTCGCAAATGGTCATTCACAGCGGACCGTCTCAGTATTATTTGATAAACAGCAAAGAAAAATCTGAAAAGTTATTGAGCGATATCAAAAAAAGTAAATGGGTAGAAATGGCGGAGAATGTGGATGAGATGCCCTCAGAGGGAATTGAAGTCATTTTTCCTGTGTCAGTTCCAGTGACAATGTTGTTTGAACAGTCAAACGTAGAAGAAGAAATTGGCTTTGTGAAAGAGAAAGTATTGGATCGTTTATTCTTATATGAGGATGAAAAGAAAGATGCTGTCTTGATGCAGTTTACTAGCGACAACGAGGATGAGGTCCATACAGTTAGTATAGAGATGAGTCGGGCACATTTTGAAGCGTATTTAGCGGTGGATGAAAAGAGCGAAGTACATGCAGAAATTGGAGGAGGAGACGTTCAAGAAGACACATTCTCACCTCGCTGGTATGTGACCGCTGAAGCGATCGAGATGGATCGGTATGAAAGGTATATAGATCGGTTGTCCGCGGACGGGATGACGAAACTGTTCTTGGAAGACGGCGTGATTACAAAAGGGAATGTAAACGGGAATAGAATCTCAACTGACGGTCGACGTACAGTGACTGTTGATGCAGTCCAAAATTTTTTAGAGTATGATTATCAATTATCCGTAGAGTCAGATGGAGAGCCTGACACTCATATTTTAGAATCAAGTGTGTCTTTTATTAATCTTTTTGGTGGTTGGACAGATCAATATATGGTTGGTCATTGGACGATGAACACGTATGGTGGTGAAGTTGAGTTTTATTTGTACGATAATGGGTATCCTATTTTTCCATATCCTGGGATGAACGAGCCAATGAAGATGTGGATAAAGCGTGAAGGGACAAGTGTTAGAAGGTATGAGCGCCCGCTAATTAGACTCGGTCAGTCGATACAAATAAGTAAGCCATTAATGTCACCAGGTGTGGATGTGCTTACGGAGTTAGATCGCCAAAAAGTGACTGTAACTGATTTAAAATTAGGGTATGACGTGAAACTGAGTGTGGAGGCTGATCGTCTCATTTTTGAGCCGAGGTGGTTTTATAAAGACGATGATGGCGTTTGGCATCGTTTCTTGTGGGATTAGGAGGCAAATACATGAACTGGACACGGACGAAATCGATTTTTATTGTGACATTCTTTTGCTTAAATGTTTTTTTAGCATGGCAATTAATGGACAAAGTGGGTCGTAGTCAAATTGGTGTGTTTGATCCAGATAATATTGAGACGCGCTTAAAAGAAAACAATATTAAAGTAGCGGATGTGCCAGAAGAGATTGGGAATATGCGCGAGTCTGGTTCTGTTTTAAAAGGAACATGGGAACCATTTACAGAAGATGATGTAAAGTCATTGGTCGCTCAAAAAGCTAACAGGATAGCAGACAATTGGTGGATTGAATCGACCTTTGACTCACCTATTGACATTACGTCAGATGAAGAGAATGGCTATACAGCTTTTTTAAGCACGTATATTTACAAAGGGCTTAGTTATACATTTTCCAGTAAAGATGAAGATTCTATATACTTTGATCAGAAATTTAAACAACAACGTACCGTTGTACCTGAAGGAGCACCGCTTGAATTGTATTTGAATGATAATAATCAAGTGACCGGGTACGTGCAGCGCTATTATGACTTTGACATTACTGTAGGTGGTCGTGATGCACTCAAGTATTTGCAGGCGCTTGAAGTGCTATTGGACAAGCAACATTTACGGAGAAACGATCATGTTACGCATATTGAATTGAGTTATTATCAGATGAGGACAGAGCGATTTTCAGAGACAGAGTATTTTATCCCTGCTTGGACAGTAGAAATCGAAAGAGAAAGCGGTGGAAAGAAGCGCAATGAAACGTACTTAGTAGATGCAATATCTGGTGTTGTTTATCAATGGCCATTGGAAAGCACGATAGGCGGAGAATTGGAACAAGTGGAAGAAGGTAAAATAAATCCGTTTGATCGAGTAGATGAATATAGAGAGGGGGGGAACCGATGAGTCTGCGCTTTAGCGTGCTAGCGAGTGGTAGTACGGGCAATGCGATGTACGTGGAAACATCACAGACGCGTTTATTAATTGATGCGGGATTGACAGGAAAAAAGATGAATGCACTATTTGCTGAGATTGACCGTGATCCAGCGACGTTAGATGCTATTTTAGTCACTCACGAACATCAAGATCATATTAAAGGTGTTGGGGTGTTTGCGCGAAAATACCAACTACCAATCTATGCGAATGAGAAAACGTGGCAGGCAATGTCGAAAGCGCTTGGACAGTTATCGGGAGAGCAGCAGTACCTTTTTGCGCAGGGGGAGGTACGTGACTTTTGCGATTTAGAAGTTGAATCGTTTCCTGTTTCTCACGATGCGGCCGATCCGATGTTTTATATTTTTCGTCATGGTGGAAGGAAGCTGGTGCTTGCGACAGATATGGGCTATGTAAGCGAGCGGATAAAAAAAACGATTGCAGGTGCCCATACATATGTGTTTGAAGCAAATCATGATTTAAACATGTTACGTGTCGGACGTTACCCATGGAATGTGAAACGCCGTATTTTAAGTGACGTTGGGCACGTGTCTAATGAAGATGCGGCAGTAGCTTTAAATGAAGTCATTGATACGGAGACGTCCAGTGTTTACTTGGCACATTTAAGCTTGGATAATAACATGAAAGAGTTGGCACGAATGACGGTTGAACAAACACTGTCACAAGAAGGGCACCGTGTTGGCGAAACCATTCATTTATTTGAAACAGACCCTTTTAAATCGACACCTTTGTCTATTGTGTAAGCAGAGATTTTATTGGCGAACAGAATATGGGTTTTCATAAAAAATCGTCTAAATGTACCCACGATTGTGCACAACGGCTTATATCGAGGTATAATAGGTGCATGAAGAATGGAAAAATGAAAATGTGATAAGGTTGGTTTAAGTAGCCGACAGTTACTTTAGACAAACAGCATGTAAGAAAGGGGTTGTCATACATGGGTTATTATGATGAACATGATGAAAGACAAACTTCTCGGCAGAGACCAGTAAAACGGTTGTCTGGTTTATCGGCCTTTGGTGGGGCGATCATTGGTGGGGCGCTTGTGCTCATTGCTTCCCCGGTGATGTCTAGTTTAGGATTAGGCATGAACGATGAGAAACAGTCATCTCAGTTACCAGAGACAACGATTGAATCTGGTTCTGGTGATGTGATTAATGTAGACATTCGTTCTGCTGTGACGGAAATTGTGAGCAAGGTTTCTGATGCGGTAGTCGGTGTGATCAACTTACAAGAGGCAGGTGTGTTTGGTTCAGAGGCCAGTAGTGAACAAGGAACAGGTTCCGGTGTGATTTATAAGAAGGCTGGCGACAACGCGTTTGTAGTGACGAATCAACACGTAATTGCAGGAGCTTCTGAAGTAGAGGTTGCTTTAACCGACGGTAAGCGTGTACCGGCACGGGTTGTGGGTGAAGACCAGTTAATGGATTTGGCAGTTTTAGAAATTGAGGGAAAGCATGTAGATACAGTCGCCAAGTTTGGCAACTCTGATGACCTTCAAGTAGGTGAGCCAGCGATTGCCATTGGCAATCCACTTGGGCTTGAGTTTGCTGGTAGTGTGACGCAAGGGATTATTAGTGCAAAGGAACGGAGTATTCCTGTAGACCTAAATGGTAATGGACAAATTGATTGGAATGCAGAGGTACTACAAACCGATGCCGCGATTAATCCCGGGAACAGCGGGGGGCCACTCATTAATATGAATGGAGAAGTCATTGGTATCAACTCAATGAAGATTGACGGGGATGCGGAAGGATTAGGTTTTGCCATTCCGTCTGCCATTGTACAACCAATCTTAGCTGATTTGGAAGAGCATGGAGAGGTAAGGCGGCCGGCGCTAGGCATTACGTTGCGCGCATTGAATGAAATTCCGAGTTCGTATTGGCAGGAAACATTTAAACTTCCAGAAGACGTAACAGGCGGTATTGTTGTCATTGGGGTTGCGCCAAATTCTTCTGCTGACAAAGCGGGTTTGAAAGAGCGAGACGTTATTGTAGAAGTTGAAGGAGAAGCGGTACAGAGTGGTCAAGAGCTCCGAAAAATTTTGTACGCAGAAAAGTCTATTGGTGACAAAGTGACGTTGACTTTCTATCGTGAAGGAAAGAAAGAAACAGTTGAAGCTACGCTCATTGAGCAGCAAGATGTGTAATAGAGATAAATAAGAAATGCCCCGTTGATGCACGCAATGTGAGTATCGCAACGGGTCATTTCTATGTTAAAATGTTTGACAGATGCTAAGAGCTTTGATAAGGGGGCAAGTGACTGTGTTGTATGCATGTCAAGAACATGTGGAACTAGCGCTTGATGTTGCAGTCGATACATATGAATGCGCACCAATAATGGAAAAACTTGAACAAAGTGAAGAGATGCCGTTAACGTGTATGTATTGTGCTGATGTTGCGACCTATAAGGTATTGAAAAAATAACTGTGGATATGTTGATAACCTATGTGGACAAATGATAAATCCATGTATAATAAGGGTTAATCTATGAGTTAAATGTGCATATCTTTTACGTTATCCACAGAGTTCTTACAAAAAGAGAGAAGGAAGGATGAGTTGTCAACAGGTGGATATCACAGTTTTGGCTGTCGGTAAGTTGAAGGATAAATACTTACGAGTGGGTATTGAAGAATATAAGAAGCGGCTTGGTGCATATGCTAAGATTCGTGAGATGGAAGTATCTGACGAAAAAGCGCCTGAACATTTGTCTCAAGCTGAGATGGTGCAAGTGAAAGAAAAAGAAGGGGTACGGTTACTTGCAAACATTGCGCCTGATGCTTATGTCATTGCGCTTGCGATTGAAGGGAAAATGAAAACGAGTGAGCAATTAGCAGAGAACATGTCAAAGTTAGCATTGCATGGGAAAAGTAAAATGGTGTTTTTAATTGGTGGGTCCCTTGGATTGTCCGATGCTTGTCTCCAGCGTGCAGATGAGCAATTGTCGTTTTCAAAATTGACATTTCCTCACCAGTTGATGCGACTCATGTTGCTGGAACAAGTGTATCGTAGTTTTCGGATCATGAGGGGTGAGCCTTATCACAAATAGAAGGCGCGGGTATTGGGCAGCGCTCATGAGGAAAATAGTAAACGATAGAGCACAGCGAGATATTCGTTGTGCTCTTCAAATTAAGTTTTTTTATTCGTCGCTTTCATTCCAACCTTCTTCACTCATTAGTGCAAGTGTATTGCCTTCGGTGTCTTGAAAAAATGTCATCCAGGTGGCAGTGTCGCCTATTTTTGCAACAATGTGCGGTTCATCAACAAAAGAAACCCCTTGCTTGGTCAGGCGAGTATATGCATCGTGAATACTTTCGATGTGAAAGTAAAGCACAGAACTGGCATGTGCAAATGCTTCTTTTTCCGATAACGTGAGCATGAGGCGGAGGTCGCCACAGCGAAGAAATGCCATGGTGTCTGTTTCGAATAATAGTGGTAATGAAAGTGTGTTGGTGTAAAAATCCCGTGCACGTGCTAAGTTCGAGACCGGGACGCCAATTTGTCCAATGTTCATGAAGATCAGCTCCTTTCCATACAGCATAACATTGACTAAAGATTACAATCAATTATGTGTCTAGAACTTTTTTTGCGGGCGATAATAAAGTAAGAGGGTAGAGGTTGAATTTTTTTTGGAGACCGTCTATAATAATAGTCAAAGATAGTCAAAGTCAAAGAAGGGGAGGTGGAATGTTGCGTAATATTACGGATCTCATTGAGCATTATTTAAAAACCATGCTTACGCGCAGTGGAGATTCACTGTTGGAAATTAAGCGCAGCGAGCTGGCAAAGCAATTCCAATGTGTTCCTTCCCAAATTAATTATGTTATTCGTACTCGTTTTACCGTGGAAAAGGGTTATATGGTTGAGAGTAAACGTGGCGGTGGCGGATACATTCGCATTCAAAAAGTAGAGGCACATGACGATGTGGCTTTATTCGACCATTTAAGTCAGCTCGTTGGAGAAAAGATTGACCAGCAGACGGCTGAAAATATTGTTGTGCGTTTACTTGAAGAAAAAGCAATTACGAGGCGGGAAGCGAATATGATGTTAAGTGCGCTTGATCGCACACATTTTAAACTTTCTGTTGCGCACCGTGATCACATTCGTGCCAACCTATTAAAGGCAATGCTGCAAGTGCTAATGTATGAATAACACCGTTCACATGAGGGGGCGAGCGATATGATGTGTCAAGAATGTCAAGAGCGACAAGCGACATTACATTTTAAAAAGGTGATTCAAGGGGAAAAGACGGAAATACATTTATGTGAGCAATGCGCCCAAGGGAAAGGAGATGGATTGCTCGGAGGGGATCATTTCTCCGTTCATCATTTATTTTCCGATTTATTTCATTCGGAAGGAAGCAACCAAGCGGAGCGTAGACAATTCCAGACAAAAACAGCGTGCAGACAGTGCGGCATGAGTTATGATCAATTTCGTAATGTCGGTCGATTTGGTTGTGCTCGTTGCTATGAAGCGTTTGCTGATAAATTGCCAGCTGTGTTTAAACGCGTGCAGACTGGAAATGAACGGCATCAAGGCAAGATTCCGCGCCGCATTGGGAAGTCATTGCAAATTGAACGTGAAATTACTGGATTGCGCACGCACCTTGCAAGCCTTGTGGCACGTGAAGAATTTGAAGAAGCGGCGCGTGTGCGTGATGAAATTAAACAATTAACGCTTCAAATGGAACAGGCGCGAGAGGAGGAGTCATCATGAGTGTAGAGCGATTTTTAGCACATGCACTTAGCCCGTGGATGAAAGTGGCAGGCACCGATGATGACATTGTGCTAAGTAGCCGTATTCGATTAGCACGCAATATTCAAGACTATTCGTTCCCTTTACTTGCCTCGGAGGAAGAGGCTGCTGCTGTAGTGAAGCACGTACAAGAAGTGTTTCAAACGAGCGAAGAAGGGACATTGACAGGGGCACAGATCATTGCAATGGATGAGCTTGAAGCAAATGAGAAGCGTATGCTTGTTGAAAAACATCTCATTAGTCCACATTTGGCGGAACGGTCCCATCATGGTCTCGTCCTTTTAAGTGCAGATGAATCGTTGAGTGTGATGGTCAATGAAGAAGACCACTTGCGTATTCAATGCATGTCACCTGGTTTTTCTCTGGAACAAAGTTTTCAGGCAGCAAATGCAATGGACGACTGGCTAGAATCGCATATGACGTATGCGTTTGATGAGCAATATGGCTATTTAACAAGTTGCCCTACAAACGTTGGTACGGGATTGCGTGCGTCGGTGATGGTTCATTTACCGGCGCTCGCGATGACACAGCATTTACAACAAATTTTGCCGGCAATTAACCGATTTGGTCTTGTTGTTAGAGGAATTTACGGTGAGGGTAGCGAAGCTTTAGGTAACCTCTTTCAAATATCGAATCAACTGACGCTAGGAAAAACAGAAAGTGATATGATCACAGACTTGCAAGGTGTTGTAAAGCAACTGATTAAACAAGAACGTGAAGCACGTGAGGCACTTTGGCAACATTCACAGTTGAAGTTGTCAGACAGGGTGATGCGTTCTCTAGGCATTTTGACGCATAGTTACATGATTGATTCAAAAGAGGCGACTCGTCGCTTGTCGGATGTGCGTCTAGGTGTGTCTTTAGGTTTAATTGATCGTATATCACTTGACATGTTGAATGAACTTGTCATTTTAACGCAACCTGGATTTTTACAGCAATATGCACAGATGGTGCTTACACCAGAGCAAAGAGATGAAAAACGCGCTACGCTTATTCGTGAACGGTTAAAACTTTCTTAAAAAACTGTGGGGGTGGTAGAAATGATGTTTGGACGATTTACAGAACGTGCACAAAAGGTATTAGCGTTATCACAAGAAGAAGCGGTACGTTTAAATCATTCTAACGTTGGAACAGAGCATATTTTATTAGGTCTTATCCGTGAAGGAGATGGCATTGCTGCAAAAGCGTTACAACAATTAGGTCTTGGCTCTGAGAAACTGCAGCGTGAAGTAGAGGCGCTCGTCGGCAAGGGGCAGGAATCAAAGCAAACTGCGGGTGGAACAGCTCATTATACGCCGAGAGCAAAAAAAGTCACAGAGCTTTCAATGGATGAAGCACGTAAACTTGGTCATTCTTACGTTGGAACAGAGCATATTTTATTAGGACTCATTCGCGAAGGAGAAGGGGTGGCTGCACGCGTATTAAATAATTTGGGTGTAAGCTTGAATAAAGCGCGTCAGCAAGTGCTGCAACTACTTGGTAGTAATGAAGGCGGTTCTTCTTCACAATCAAACGGCGTGGCAACGAATGCGAACACACCGACACTGGACGGATTGGCACGTGACTTAACGGCGACAGCGCGTGAAGAAACGCTCGATCCAGTCATTGGGCGTAGCAAAGAAATTGAGCGTGTCATTCAAGTGCTCAGTCGCAGAACCAAAAATAACCCTGTGCTAATCGGTGAGCCTGGTGTCGGAAAAACAGCCATTGCGGAAGGGCTGGCACAAGCGATTGTGGCAAATGAAGTACCAGAAACATTACGGAACAAGCGGGTGATGACACTCGACATGGGGACAGTTGTCGCTGGTACAAAGTATCGCGGTGAGTTTGAGGATCGCTTGAAAAAAGTGATGGAAGAGATTCGGCAAGCAGGAAACGTCATTTTATTCATTGATGAGTTACACACGTTGATTGGTGCAGGTGGTGCGGAAGGCGCAATTGATGCCTCCAACATTTTAAAACCGTCTCTTGCGCGTGGGGAGTTGCAATGTATTGGGGCAACAACAATTGATGAGTATCGTCGTTATATTGAAAAAGACGCAGCACTTGAGCGACGTTTCCAACCGATCCAAGTAGCTGAGCCGACTGTAGATGAGTCCATCCAGATTTTGCATGGGTTGCGTGACCGCTACGAGGCGCACCACCGTGTCACAATTACAGACGAAGCCATTGAAGAGGCGGTGAAACTATCAGACCGCTACATTTCAGACCGCTTTTTACCAGATAAAGCGATTGACCTTGTTGATGAAGCTGCATCGAAAGTGAGACTACGCTCTTATACGGCGCCGCCAAATTTAAAGGAACTCGAATTGAAGCTAGAAGAAACACGAAAAGAAAAAGATGCGTCTGTGCAAAGCCAAGAATTTGAGAAAGCGGCGTCGTTGCGAGACTCGGAACAACGGTTGCGAGAAGAGTTAGACGAAATGAAGAATGAATGGAAGAAAAAGAAAGGTCAAGAGAACACCGAGGTTGTGCCAGATGATATTGCTCAAGTTGTGGCGAGCTGGACGGGAATCCCTGTCTCTAAGCTTGCGGAAGAAGAAACAGCGCGCTTACTGCGGATGGAGTCCATCTTACATGACCGTGTTGTCGGGCAAGAAGAAGCAGTTAAATCGATTTCTAAAGCAGTACGCCGTGCCCGTGCAGGTTTAAAAGATCCGAAACGACCAATCGGTTCCTTTATTTTCCTTGGCCCGACAGGCGTTGGAAAGACAGAGCTTGCGCGTGCAGTGGCAGAAACGCTGTTTGGTGATGAAGATGCGGTTGTGCGCGTCGACATGTCTGAGTATATGGAGAAGCATGCAACGAGTCGTCTTGTTGGTTCGCCACCCGGTTATGTTGGGCACGAAGAAGGTGGACAATTGACGGAAAAAATTCGTCGGAAGCCATATTCGGTCATTTTGTTAGATGAGATTGAAAAAGCCCATCCAGATGTCTTTAATATGTTGTTACAAGTATTGGAAGATGGGCGTCTGACGGATTCCAAGGGACGCACCGTTGATTTCCGCAACACGGTTGTCATTATGACTTCAAACGTAGGAGCATCACAACTGAAGCGCAATAAATACCTCGGTTTTACAACAGAAACAGAAGGACGCGAATATAAAGATATGAAAGACCGCGTCATGACAGAGTTGAAAAACAGTTTCCGTCCAGAGTTTTTAAACCGGATTGATGAGATCATTGTATTCCATTCGCTCGAGAAGAAACATGTGAGGGAAATTATGGAGATGATGACCGAGACATTGCGGACCCGCTTGCGAGAGCAGGGCATTGACTTTGACCTGACAGATGAGGCGAAGGACAAAATTGTCGAGCTTGGTTTTGATGCAGATTATGGTGCCCGTCCACTCCGTCGTGCATTGCAGCGTGAAGTTGAGGACCGCTTGTCAGAAGAATTGTTAAAGGGCACGATTATAAAAGGACAAAAAGCGCTCATTTATGTAGAAGACGACAAGTTAGCAGTGAAAATGATGGAAAAAACGAGCGTATAGACGACATGTGCGGTACGCCTGCTAAGAAGTTGCCTTACTTTGTAGGCAGCTTCTTTTTTTTAAAACCAATTTTCTGGTACACTAGAGGAAATGGAGAAAACTGTACATTTATATAGAGCGATGTGTTGCTGCGTGATAGACAAAAATTGGTGAATGGACTTCCAGTGTAGCTACGCATGCCCGATATACATTGAAATGCAAAGGGAAGCGAGGGACTGGAAGATGGCAAAAGTAAAAACAACCTTTTCATGTCAAGACTGCGGCTATGAAACCCCAAAATGGTTAGGGAAATGCCCTGGCTGTATGAGTTGGAATACAATGGTGGAAGAAATACAGGCCCCATCAAAAAACCATCGTAGTTATGTCACCTCACAACATACAGTACAAAAAGCCCAACCTATTACTGCTGTTGAAAGGGAAAAAGAGGCTCGTATTTCAACAATGATGGTCGAACTAGACCGTGTGCTTGGTGGCGGCATTGTGCCAGGCTCGCTTGTGCTCGTTGGCGGTGATCCTGGGATTGGAAAGTCGACGCTCTTATTACAGCTGTCGGCAAAATTAGCCGAGCGAAAAGCACGTGTGCTATACATTTCTGGTGAAGAATCGGTCAAACAAACAAAATTACGGGCCGATCGTTTAGGTCTCTCGTCAAATGAACTGTATGTGTTAGCGGAGACAGATGTGACACGCATTGAGCAGGCATTAGATGAAGTGAGTCCCACACTTGTGGTCATTGATTCAATTCAAACGGTTTATCGAGATGAGATCACATCCGCACCAGGGAGTGTGGCGCAAGTACGCGAATGTACAGCTGCGTTTATGCGGATGGCTAAAACACGTGGGATCGCCATTTTTATTGTAGGTCACGTGACAAAGCAAGGTGCCATTGCTGGTCCAAGGTTGTTAGAGCACATGGTTGACTCTGTTTTATATTTTGAAGGGGAACGCCATCATACGTATCGCATTTTGCGGGCAGTAAAGAACCGGTTTGGTTCGACCAATGAGATGGGCATTTTTGAAATGAAAGAGTTAGGGTTAGAAGAAGTAAAAAACCCTTCGGAAATTTTTTTAGCTGAGCGTTCGGAAGGTGCAGCTGGCTCCGTTGTTGTGGCTTCAATGGAAGGGACGCGACCCGTTTTAGTAGAATTACAAGCGCTGATTGCACCGATGGGATTCGGAAACCCACGTCGTATGGCGACGGGACTTGACCATCACCGGGTGTCGCTTTTAATGGCTGTATTGGAGAAACGTCTTGGTATGTTACTGCAAAACCAAGATGCTTATTTAAAAGTCGCGGGGGGTGTGAAGTTAGACGAGCCGGCCATTGATTTGGCTGTTTGTTTAAGCATTGCATCGAGTTTTCGCGATCGTGTGGTGAGCCCGTTAGATGTTGCTGTTGGTGAGGTCGGATTGACTGGAGAGATTCGACGTGTGTCTCGGATTGAACAACGGATTCAAGAAGCAGCCAAACTCGGTTTCAATCGAATTTTAATTCCAGAAAAAAATATCGGCGGCTATACAGTACCCAAAGGCATTGAAGTCATTGGTGTGGCTACGCTAGAGACAGCACTAGCTGTCGCATTAGGGAGGTAGGTTATATGGAAGAGCGGAAAACAATATTTATCCAAAACTTATTGAAGCTTGTCGCGCCTGGCACACCACTTCGCGCTGGGATTGATAATGTACTTAGGGCAAACACAGGTGGGTTAATTGTTCTCGGATACAATAATGAGATGATGAATATTGTGGACGGTGGTTTCTTTATTAACAGTGACTTTTCTCCAGCTTATTTATATGAACTGGCGAAAATGGATGGGGCAATTATTTTAAGTGAGGATGGCAAACGGATTTTGTATGCCAACACACAGCTTGTGCCAAACAATAATATAGAATCCAATGAGACGGGAATCCGACATCGTTCAGCTGAACGTGTGGCAAAGCAAACAGGCAATTTAACAATTTCAATTTCTCAACGCCGAAATGTGATTACCCTTTACCAAGGCGATTATCGTTATGCACTAAAAGACATTGGGGTCATTTTAACGAAAGCAAACCAAGCCATCCAAACGTTAGAAAAATATAAAGCGGTGCTTGACCAAGGAATTACGAATTTAGGTGCACTGGAGTTTGAGCAATTGGTGACGTTTAGCGATGTTGTACAAATTATTCATCGTATTCAAATGGTACTCCGAATCAAGCGTGAAATTCAAAACTATATTTTGGAGCTGGGTGATGAAGGTCGGCTCATTACCATGCAATTAAAGGAACTTGTTTCAAACACAGAACAAGAGGCGCTTTATTTGTTAAAGGATTATGTAAAAGAGCGTACACAAGATGTCCACAAGACATTAGAAGATTTAACGACACTGCTAAATGAAGATTTGCTGGACGAGCCTGCAATTATGAAAGCACTCGGTTATGGTCGACAAACGAATCTGCAAGAACAAGACATTTCACCGCGTGGTTACCGTGTATTAAATAGGATTCCACGTTTGCCCGCACAGATCATAGAAAATGTCATTGATGAGTATGAACACCTGGCACATATTATGGTGGCTACGACGGAGCAATTAGATGATGTTGAAGGTATTGGTGCGGCACGAGCAAAAATGATTCGCGACGGACTAAACCGTATTCAAGAGCAATTATTTGTGGATCGACATATTTAAAAGAGGCGCATTCCCTGTCATTGCACTCATTCTGGAAGTCCTGTCGTAACAGGCGATGTCCATCGCATATTTTTCTGCTATAAAATGAAGGTTACTAGGTTGGATTTCAGAAACGTTGTCTATAATAGTGAGGAAGAGGAGGTGTACGTGATGCTTAAGTGGATTGTCCGGATCTTTTTTGTTGTTGCCGGTGCGACATTAGGGTTTTTGTTTATCCCCGAGCTGTTTCAAATGATGTCGGTGAATGGACCGGGCTGGTTGTTTGAGCCGTATGTCGGTGCGACACTAGGTGCGTTTGTGTTATATGCTGTATCCATTTTTGTGTCTGATCTTATTGTTAATTTCTTTCGTCTGATAGAGGAAACGGTTGTGAAGGCTCCGATTGTCGATGTATTGTCTGGTTCATTAGGATTGACAGTCGGTTTAATTACAGGTCATTTACTAGGATCCCCGCTCACACAATTGGGTTGGGAGTTCGTTAGCAATGTTGTGCCAATCTTTTTAACGATTCTCATGGGCTATCTTGGTTTTCAAATCGGTTTTAAAAAGAGAGACGAGTTAATGCAGTTGGTCCTAACAGTGCGTTCTTTAAAAGGGAAAGAAAAAAAGAAAGAAGATCTCGGATACAAACATAGTGGTAAGCAACTGAAGATTTTAGATACAAGTGTCATCATTGATGGACGTATTGCTGATATTTGTCAAACTGGTTT
Source organism: Bacillus sp. FSL W7-1360 (assembly GCF_038592975.1). Lineage (NCBI taxonomy): Bacteria > Bacillati > Bacillota > Bacilli > Caryophanales > Bacillaceae > Bacillus > Bacillus sp. FSL W7-1360. Next base: position 2,223,171 of record NZ_CP151950.1, read on the forward strand.
TCTCGAAGGGACACTTGTCATACCCGGCTTTGTGTTGGAAGAATTGCAACACATCGCAGATTCATCCGACTCACTCAGACGAAATCGCGGACGACGTGGGCTAGACATTTTAAACAAAATCCAAAAAGAACTGCCTATTGATGTGGAAATCTACGAGGGTGACTTTGAAGAGATTCAAGAAGTGGATAGTAAACTGGTGAAGCTAGCGAAACTGACTTCAGGGATGGTTGTGACAAACGACTTTAATTTGAATAAAGTATGTGATTTGCAAGGTGTGCAAGTGCTTAACATCAATGACCTTGCTAATGCAGTGAAGCCAGTGGTGTTACCAGGTGAACAATTGCAAGTGCTCGTCATTAAAGATGGGAAAGAACATCATCAAGGCGTTGCTTATTTAGATGACGGCACGATGATCGTTGTTGAAGGTGGACGTGAGTTTATGCACAAAAAGATCGCAGTTGTTGTGACGAGTGTGTTGCAAACGAGCGCAGGACGGATGATCTTTGCCAAGCCGGCGTCGTTGGAAGAAGCGTTGTGAAAAAATGATTGACTTGAAAAACCCTTTCGCGTGGGCGAGAGGGTTTCTAGTCGTTTGGGACGAAATTTTCAAGGCGGTCAATTCAGTGGTATGACTTTGAGTAAGTACATAAAAATGACATAGCCGATGAAGCCGGTGGCCAGTGCACTGGTGATAATGAGTAGGACGAGCCTTTTTGCATTCATCGTCGTGACGTCCTGGGAATGAATCGCTGTTTGCACATATGTTTCCCTCCAAATGAACGGATATAAGAGCAGTGTAACAGATGTGAAGATTGAGAGTCAGTAGAAAGTGTTCGACAACTTTTGGATCGAATGCAAGTAAGCGTGTGTCATCACACTTGACTGCCCGTGAGAAGTGATCTTGTTTTTATTGAGAGGCACACGTATAATTATTATTACAATTATAATGTTTAGGTTCTTTGCATATACTGGAAGGAGGAAAACAAATGGTGGTGAAAGAGATGGAAAGAAAAGTAACGAAAATTGGCAGCAGTATCGGAATGACGTTTCCGCCAGATGTGTTAGAACACCTTAACATTGCGCCAGGGGATCACATTTCAATTGAAAAACAGTCAGATGGTACTGTGGTTTTGCGCAAGAGCGAAAAAATCCAGCGACCAACAGGATTAAGTGCTGATTTCTTTGACGTGCTACAAAAAACCGTTGCAGAGTATGACGAAACCATCAAGGGTTTGGTTGATCGCTAATGCGTTATTTAACGGAACAAGAGGTCATTGCGATTCATTTATTTATCATGGAGAAGTATAGTCCAAATGAACAATCGGGTGTGAAGTCTCCTGAATTGCTGCAATCAGCGATCCATCGCCCGAAGCAGTCTGCGTTTGGTGAAGATGCTTATGAGGGAATTTTTGAGAAAGCTGGCGCACTCTTTGAATCTTTGGTGGGCAATCATCCATTTTATAACGGTAATAAGCGGACAGCGTTTGTATCGCTCGTTCAATTTCTTGCGTACAATGGCTTTCGATTTCGCATGGACGCCAAGAAAGCGGAGGACTTTGTCGTCGATGTTGTCAATCATCAATACCATTTTTCGGAAATGGTTGGTGTGATTGAAGCTCATAGTAAGAATACAGAGGGGTGAGTGTAAAAGAATTGAGAAGTGTGGTATTGCAACTGATGTATGACGAAGTCTGAGCAAGACAAGACCTACTGCTCAGTTTAAGGGCTCTATGTGGTGGGTCTGCTTACTGTTGAGTGGTCAACGAGCAAAGATAAAACACCAACTTCGGAATCAGCCTCCCCAAACCAATCGCAAGCATGATCAGTAAAATCGGCCATGCGGTAAGCACAAACCAAGGAACAGTAAAAAATATCATTACAATATAACAAGCCGCAATTGTGAACGGGATCACGAGTAATGGTACAAGCCATTCGGCTTTAAAGGTGATCTTCTCCCCCTTGTGGAGGGAGCGTTCGACAGTCGTATAAATCGCCGAGATGAGAAAGACGAACACAAACAGCCAAAGTGGGCTAAGGTCAGTGGGTAACAAAATATCGCCTCCTACGATGAAATATATCTCTCATTTTCATTATAGGTTATGGTCATCCATTCTATGATTAACATCCCGCTATCGAACAAAAGAATGGATTTGGAGCAGACCGGTTGAATCTTTTAATGTTTTGTTTAGTGTTTGTCAGTTTCATGTGCTTTCTCTCGGTCTCTTCTCATGTTAAGATAGAAGCTAGCAATGAAAAACAAGGAGAATCCATCATGCATACATACACAGCCATTGTCCTCGCTGCTGGACAGGGAAAGCGGCTAGGGCTTGGCTTTAATAAGCAATTATTGACGTTGGCAGGGGTGCCGATGATCATCCATACATTACGTTTATTTGCGCGTGACGAAGCATGTGCAAACATGATTATCGTTGCTCGTGAGGAGGAAAGAGAACAGCTTGCTGCACTTGTAAAGCAGTACGATGTCCCGCGTGTGCAGTGCATCATTACGGGTGGTGCAGAGCGCCAAGATAGTGTGTATGCCGGGCTGCAAGTGGCAAAGACAGCGCTCGTGCTCATTCATGATGGCGCACGCCCATTTACAAGGCAAGCCGTATTGCGAGGTTTGGTCAATGCTGCCGTGGAGACAGGCGCAGCCATCGCTGCTGTACCGGTGAAAGATACGATTAAGCGTGTGAAAAGTGGTGTGATTGAAGAGACAATTGAGCGCGCGCCGTTGTGGGCTGCACAAACCCCGCAAGCTTTCCAGCTTCCACTCATTTGGCAAGCTCACAAGGAAGCACGTGCAACTCATTTTATAGGCACAGATGATGCAAGTTTAGTGGAGCGTCTCGGACGTGAGGTGGCGATTGTTCCGAGTGATGATCTAAACATGAAAGTCACAACACCGGCAGACGTGAAGGTTGCTGAAGCGATATTAACAGAAAGAGGTCACAATGATGATTAGAATTGGTCAAGGCTTTGATGTCCATCAGCTTGTGGAGGGACGCCCGCTCATTTTAGGCGGAATCACGATTCCGTATGAGTTCGGTTTACTTGGACATTCTGATGCCGATGTATTATTACATACAATTACGGACGCGGCACTCGGCGCACTGGGGGCAGGGGACTTAGGGAAGCATTTCCCAGATGATGACCCAGCTTATAAAGATGCCGATTCAAAAATGTTGTTGCGCCATGTGTGGCAGATGGTGCGCGCGTCAGGGTATGAGCTCGGCAATGTTGATTGTACAGTGATGGCACAAGCGCCAAAACTTGCGCCATATATCGACGCGATGCGGGCAGAAATTGCTACATTGCTTGAAACAGACATCACGAACGTTGGTGTGAAGGCAACGACGACAGAGAAGCTTGGATTTGTTGGGCGTAAAGAAGGTATGGCGTGTCAAGCGGTTATTTTGCTTGTACGAAGTGACACGCTGTAAGTCAAGCATACCCCTTTGTCGTCTACGCGAGAACGTGGTATGATAAGGGGACAATGATGGAAGACGGGGAGCGGAAACGATGACTAAAGAAGTACGCGTAAGATTTGCGCCGAGTCCGACAGGGCATTTACATATAGGTGGTGCGCGGTCGGCGTTATTTAATTATTTACTTGCAAAACGTACAGGTGGTACATTCATTCTTAGAATAGAAGATACAGATCAGGCGCGGAACATTGATGCTGCGACTGAAAAGTTAATGGAGAGTTTAAGGTGGCTTGGTCTTGATTGGGATGAAGGTCCCGACAAGGATGGTGGCTATGGTCCGTATCGTTCAATGGCACGTTTAGACACGTATAAAAAACATATAGACATACTGCTTGCAGAAAACAAAGCTTATTACTGTTATATGACGGAAGAAGAGTTGGAAGCAGAACGCGAGGCTCAAAAAGCGCGTGGAGAAATGCCGAAATATAGTGGTAGAGACCGCGATTTAACAGCAGATGAGCGTGCGGCATATGAAGCGAAAGGGTTAAAGCCGGTTGTACGCTTTCGCGTGCCGGCGGGACAAACGATCACGTTTACCGACAGTGTTCGTGGGGAAGTGTCGTTTGAGACCGATGGCATTGGCGACTTTGTCATTGCCCGTCGTGATGGTGTGCCTATGTATAATTTTGCTGTTGTGGTGGATGACTATTTAATGAAAATCTCGCACGTCATCCGCGGTGAGGAGCATTTATCGAATACACCGCGGCAAATTTTACTGTATGAAGCATTTGGCTGGGATGTACCGACGTTTGCGCACGCGTCGCTCATTTTAAATGCGGATAGGCAAAAAATGAGTAAGCGGGATGAGTCATTGATGCAGTTTGTTGAACAGTATCAATCACAAGGGTATATGCCTGAGGCGCTCGTGAACTTCTTAGCGTTGCTCGGTTGGTCTCCGGTTGGAGAAGAAGAAATTTTCTCGCTCGCATCACTGGGAGAACAATTTTCATTTGATCGTGTGTCTAAAGCGCCAGCGGTATTTGATACAGATAAACTTGCGTGGATGAACAATCAGTACATGAAAGCAGCTGATTTAGATACAGTTGTTGATCTCGCATTGCCACACTTAGTGGAAAGCGGTCGCGTCAATCGTGATGGAAATGACGCGCAGCTTGCGTGGGTGCGTCGCTTAATTGGTTTGTATCAAGAGCAAATGCAGTATGGCGCAGAAATTGTCGATTTAACAACGATCTTTTTCCAAACAGAAATCACTTACGATGAAGAAGCGCGTGCTGTGCTTGCAGAAGAACAAGTAAGTGAAGTGTTAAAGGGGTTTGCGGCTGCCTTGGAAGAAGTTGAGTCGTTTACGGCACCAGAGATAAAAAAAGCGATCAAAGCAACACAAAAAGCAACGGGACAAAAGGGGAAGAAATTGTTTATGCCAATTAGGGTTGCCGTTAGTGGTGTCACCCATGGACCTGAACTTGGTGACACAATTGAATTGCTTGGCAAAGAAACCGTGCTAACACGGTTGCACATTGCGAGTGAATAGAACATATCATAAAGCAAAAAGCGTTGAAAGGGACAAGTAGACGAGTCGATTTCTTTACTAGAGAAGGTTGCCTATGGCTGGAAGCAACTAAAGGAATGCTTGTTGAAATGCCCCCTGGAGTCTTTTTTCGAATGAAGTAGAAAAAAGCGGTCGTCACCGTTACTTGACAAAAGCTGTACTCAGGAAACTGGAAGAAATGGGTACAGGAAGCAGAGTGGAACCGTGTGTGACTACGCCTCTGTACCGATACGTATATTGGTGCAGAGGCGTTTTTCGTTAGAATGGAGGGAAAGCATGGGATTTATGCGAACGTTATTAAATGACATTGATGTTGTCTTTGAGCAAGACCCAGCTGCCCGCAATCGAATAGAAGTTATTTTTACGTATTCAGGTGTGCACGCCATTTGGGGCCATCGGATTGCCCACCGTTTATGGAAATGGAAGTTGCGCTTCCTCGCTCGATTGTTGTCGCAGCTCGTTCGTTTCTTTACTGGTATTGAAATTCATCCTGGGGCGACCATTGGTCAGCGTGTGTTCATTGACCACGGTATGGGGGTTGTCATTGGTGAAACATGTGAAATTGGTAATAATGTGACGATCTTTCAAGGAGTGACACTCGGGGGGACAGGGAAGGAGAAAGGCAAGCGTCACCCGACCGTGAAAGATGGCGCCCTCATTGCCAGTGGTGCGAAAGTATTAGGGTCTTTTACCATTGGAGAGCACGCTAGAATTGGCGCAGGTTCCGTTGTATTAAAAGAAGTGCCACCTCACTCTACAGTGGTGGGCATTCCCGGAAGAATTGTCGCTCAGCATGGGAAGAAAGTGGCGTCTGCACATGCACTTGATCATCATGCGTTGCCTGACCCGGTTGCGGATACGATGCGTGAAGTGGAGCGCGAGTTGGAGCGGTTAAGAGAAGAGTGTACCGAGTTGCGGGCGGCGTTAGCAGTGAGAGCAAATGATGCGGGTAAAGCAGAGAAAGGGCGTGGGGACATATGATAAAAGTATTCAACAGTTTAACAAGAAAAAAGGAAATGTTTAAGCCGATCGAAGAAGGAAAAGTACGGATGTATTGCTGCGGACCGACTGTATATAACTACATTCATATCGGTAATGCTAGGCCACCGATCGTATATGACATGGTGAGGCGTTACCTTGCTTATCGTGGGTATGAAGTGATATTTGTTACGAATTTTACGGATGTCGATGATAAAATTATTCGTGCTGCCCAAGAGGCAGGAGAAGACGTCGGTGAAGTGGCGGAACGTTTTATCGCTGCTTACGAAGAAGATGTCAAAGCTTTAGGGGTACAGCCAGCAAATGCGCATCCGCGGGTGACAGAGACGATGGATGACATTATCGCGTTTATCGCGGCGCTTGTTGACAAAGGTTTTGCTTATGAAGCGGGTGGAGATGTGTACTACCGGACACGTCGTTTTCGTGAATACGGCAAGTTGTCAGGACAATCACTAGATGATTTGCGTAGTGGCACACGGATTGAGGTGGATGAGAATAAAGAGGACCCGCTTGATTTTGTTTTATGGAAAGCTGCTAAACAAGGGGAGATCTCTTGGTCTAGTCCATGGGGAGAAGGGCGACCGGGTTGGCACATTGAATGTTCGGCGATGATTAAAAAGACATTAGGAGAAACAATTGACATTCATGCCGGTGGGAAAGATTTAACATTCCCGCACCATGAAAATGAAATTGCCCAATCGGAAGCATTGACAGGTAAAACAATCGCGAACTACTGGTTGCACAACGGCTTTGTCAATATCGACAATGAGAAGATGTCAAAGTCGCTTGGGAACTTTGTATTGGCACGTGATTTAATGGCGCGGCACGATCCAGAAGTAATTCGCTTCTTTATGTTGAGTGCCCATTATCGTACGCCAATTAATTTTAGTGACGAGCTGCTTGTGAGCGCGAAGGCAGGGTTAGAACGAATCCGAACAGCGGTGGCGAGTCTAGTGCATCGTCTCGCACAGACGGCCGATGCAGGTATGACAGGCCCATGGTTGGAGAAGATTGAAGGGTATAAGAAACAATTTATTGCTGAGATGGATGATGACTTTAATAGTGCGAATGGGATCAGTGTCTTATTTGACTTGGCAAAAGAAGCAAATGTGTATGCTCGTGAGCAACAAACATCAACAATCGTGTTGCAAGCATTCTTGTCACTTTTTGACGAAATAGGTACAGTGTTAGGATTATCGTTGCAAAGCACAGCCACTTTGTTAGATGATGAAGTAGAAGCATTGATTGCAGAGCGAAACGAGGCACGTAAGCAGCGTGACTTCCAGCGTGCAGACGAGATTCGTGATCAATTGAAGGAAAAGCATATTATTTTGGAAGATACCCCTCAAGGTGTGCGGTGGAAGCGAGGAGACACAACATGAGTCAGCGAGAACTCCGTCAGTTAAACGGGCTCGCGCTCGCTTATATGGGTGATGCAGTGTTTGAGAAGCACGTACGTTATACGTTGCTTACGCAAGGAAAGGTGCGCCCGAACCGATTGCACCAGGAGGCGACGACGTATGTGTCAGCGAAGGCACAAGCGGCGATTTTACGGGCATTAGAAGCGGAAGACGTGTTGACGGATGAAGAAAAGCAAATTGTGCGGCGAGGGCGCAATGCAAAATCACATACTGTACCAAAGTATACAGATGTGCAGACATACGGCTATGCGACCGGGTTTGAAGCGTTATTAGGTTATTTATATGTTACCGATGCACACGACCGTCTGCAGCAACTGTTACAACGGGCGATGGTGCTCGGAGCGAAAAAGGAGGGTAGATGACGATGAAGCAATCAAACAAGCAGCATGTTCGGCGTACATCTACTGCACCGCAATCACCGAAGCGAGAAAAGCGGCAAGGCACGCGAAAAAAGACTGTGACACCACAAGCTAGAAAACCGCAAGTGACGCCATTACAAGTGGCGCACACTCTTATCGCGGGAAAAAACCCTGTCATTGAAGCAATGCAGTCAGGGAGGAAAGTGTATCAAGTGTGGATCGGTGAACATTCACAAAAAGGGCAAATGCAAACAGTGCAGTCACTGGCACAAGAAAATGAAGTACCTATACAGCCGATAAAAAAGCAACAATTGGATGAATGGATCGGGCATAGCAATCATCAAGGGGTCGTTGCGGCGGTGAAACCATACGACTATGCCACAATTGATATGCTGTTTGATCGAGCACAAGCAGCGAATGAAGCACCATTTTTCCTTCTTTTAGACGGCATTGAAGACCCGCACAATCTCGGTTCAATCATGCGTACAGCAGATGCCGCAGGTGTGCACGGGATCATTATCCCAAAACGGCGTGCAGTCGGGTTGACGGAAACGGTTGCCAAAGCGTCAACAGGGGCAATTGAGTACATTCCGGTCGTACAAGTGACGAACTTGGCACGGACAATGGACGAGCTAAAGGAACGGGGTTTGTGGTTTTTTGGTACAGATGCAAGCGGCTCAGACCACTATAATGAGGTGACATATGACCAAGGATCCATTGGTCTCGTCATTGGGAGTGAAGGGAAAGGGATGGGGCGACTCGTGAAGGAAAAGTGTGACTTTCTTTTGCGCATTCCGATGAATGGTCGTGTGACTTCTTTGAATGCATCTGTTGCGGCAGCGCTGCTCATGTATGAAATATATCGCCAGCGTGAGCGTGTAAGTGATTCATGACACATGATATTTTGCTTGTCGACGGATACAACATCATTGGTGCATGGGCAGAGCTGCAGTCACTTAGTAAACAGGATTTTTCACTCGCAAGGGACCGGCTTGTCGACATGATGGCTGAATATGCAGCTTATATGGGACATGAAGTGCATATTGTGTTTGATGCACATCAAGTAGGTGGTGTAGGCAAGCATGCATTACATCACCGTGTCCATGTTATTTATACAAGGAAAAAGGAAACGGCGGATGAGCGCATCGAGAAGCTCGTGACGACAATGAAACGTATTGATCGACGCATTTATGTTGCGACATCAGACTTTGCTGAGCAGTCTGTCATTTTCGGTAGTGGTGCCTTGCGTAAGTCTGCTCACGAGTTACAACGGGAAATGAAGTTGGTGATGAAAGGAATCGACAAAACCATTGAAAAAAAGCAGCGAACACAGCAATCGTCGAAGATTCAGTTATCAACAGAAGTTGCCGAAGTTTTTGAGAGATGGCGTCGAGAAGGGAAATGAACGGTTGACCAATGCAGTGTGAGTACGATATAATCAATGTGTACAACTTTTCACAACATTAGAGCGGTGCGAACGCGAGGGGTGATCAGGTTGAGTATAGGGTTAGCAGAACAGAAAAGCATGGTGACTGAGAGAGAATTTGACAAGTGGGAAGATGATCGCGTCATCTTTGCAGTTCGATCAGGGAATACGTTGGCACTGGAACACTTATTGAGTAAATATCGTCATTTTGTCCAAGCGAAGGCACGTGCTTATTTTTTAGCTGGCGGTGACTATGAGGATATTGTTCAAGAAGGAATGATTGGTTTATATAAAGCTGTGCGTGATTTTAATGGGGACAAGCTGTCCTCTTTCAAAGCTTTTGCCGAATTGTGTATCAAGAGGCAAATTATTACTGCTATTAAAAGTGCAACCCGACAAAAACACGTGCCTTTGAATACGTATGTTTCATTGGACAAGCCGCTATACGAAGAAGAATCTGAACGAACACTGCTAGACATTGTCTGTGATCAAGAGATGATCAACCCAGAAGCGTTGATTATCAATCAAGAAGAGCTTGACTACATTGAGAAGAAAATGGGCGAGATTTTAAGTGAGTTAGAACGTCAAGTGCTAACCTTGTATTTGGAAGGCTGGACATACCAAGAAATTTCTGCTAATTTGAATCGCCGTGTCAAGTCGATTGACAATGCATTGCAGCGGATAAAACAAAAGCTAGGACGTTATGTTGAGTTAAAAAAAGTTGTGTTTTAATGTAGGTAGGTTGGTCAATAAAGGTCTCGAGCACTTCTGTGGAAAATGTTTGACTTTCCTTCCTACTTACATTTATAATAGAGTCAAACCGTTTTTTGAGCTGTAAAATGAACCCACGATATGCAAGTGTTAGAAGTGGGTTTATTTTTTGTACAACCGTCTTTTACTAGACTTTGATTTGTGATGATGGATTGACAATAAATATAAGGTTTAACTTTTCAATGATGTGCCACGCTGGGGGTGTAGGGAACAAGATGACAAATCAGAAAAAAAATCCGATTGCATTTTTAGGAAATGTGGGACGTGAACTAAAGCGTGTAACATGGCCGACAAAAAAGGAATTAACGCGTTATACGTGGGTGGTACTGATTACACTTGCTTTTATGGTCGCGTTCTTTTATGTTGTTGATTTAGGGATTGCATCGTTACGTGCTGTAGTGGTGAAGTCACCTTAATAAAAAGCCAACACTGCGGCAGCTTGTGCGAATGAAAAAGGAGGGAAGGACATCCGTCCTGAATAATGGAAAAAAGTTGGTTTGTGGTACACACGTATTCTGGCTATGAAAATAAAGTGAAAATGAACTTGGAAAAACGCGTTGAAACGATGGAAATGGCTGATCACATTTTTCGTGTGCTTGTCCCGGTAGAAGAAGAGTCAGAGATGAAAAATGGGAAAACGAAGCAAGTGATGAAGAAAGTGTTCCCTGGTTACGTGCTTGTGGAAATGATCATGACTGACGACTCTTGGTATGTCGTGCGAAACACACCAGGGGTGACGGGTTTTGTTGGGTCAGCCGGTGCGGGTTCGAAGCCAACGCCATTGATGCCGGATGAAGTGGAGCGCATTTTAAAACAAATGGGCGTCATGGAAGCAACTATGGAAGTTGATTTCGAATTGAAAGAGTCTGTGAAGGTAAAAACTGGGCCGTTTGCTAATTTCGTTGGCACAATTGAAGAAATACAGCCAGATCGCCAGAAGCTAAAAGTGCACGTAAACATGTTTGGACGCGAAACACCGGTCGAACTTGAGTTCACTCAAGTCGAAAAGATTTCATAAAAAGCTTGCTTCTTTAAGAATTTGATGATAGAATTTCTATGTTTAGTATGTTGCTATCCAGTCGGGTGCGATTGCATCCGTCTTTTTGAGTGGGAGGGGATGAGCTCATTCCCGGTAACCACATCACGGACTTAAGGAGGTGTGTCACGTGGCTAAAAAGGTAATCAAAATGGTTAAACTACAAATTCCTGCAGGTAAAGCCAATCCGGCACCACCAGTTGGGCCAGCACTTGGTCAAGCAGGTGTGAATATTATGGGATTCTGTAAAGAGTTTAATGCTCGTACATCTGACCAAGCAGGCTTAATCATTCCAGTAGAAATTACTGTGTTTGAGGATCGCTCGTTTACATTCATCACAAAAACGCCACCAGCTGCAGTTTTACTCAAAAAAGCAGCGGGAATTGAATCAGGCTCTGGCGAACCGAATCGTACAAAAGTTGCGACGGTCAAACGCGATAAAGTACGCGAAATCGCAGAAACAAAAATGCCAGATTTGAACGCTGCTTCAGTAGAAGCGGCAATGCGTATGGTTGAAGGAACTGCACGTAGCATGGGTATTGTGATCGAGGACTAATGTTGGTTTGTTTGCTGAGAGGTTGTGCTCTTTTTTTGGGAGTACAGCCTTTCAAACAGTGGGAGGTCTCGCCGTTATTACCACATACGAGGAGGAAATAAAATGGCTAAAAAAGGGAAAAAATACGCTGATGCAGTGAAGCTAATTGACCGTGATCGCGTATATCAAGCAGAAGAAGCGCTTGAACTTGTAAAGAAAACAGCAGTAGCGAAGTTTGATGAGACAGTGGAGGTTGCTGTACGTCTTGGTGTGGATCCGAAAAAAGCGGATCAACAAATTCGCGGTGCGGTTGTACTACCGCACGGTACGGGGAAAACACAACGCGTGCTTGTGTTTGCAAAAGGTGAGAAAGCGAAAGAAGCAGAAGCTGCTGGTGCAGATTATGTAGGCGAGGATGACCTAATTAATAAAATTAACCAAGGTTGGTTTGATTTTGATGTGATTGTTGCGACGCCAGATATGATGGCACAAGTAGGACGCCTCGGTCGGGTGCTTGGACCAAAAGGGCTTATGCCGAATCCGAAAACAGGCACTGTGACATTTGATGTTGCAAAAGCTGTGGCGGAAATTAAAGCAGGTAAAGTCGAATACCGTGTGGACAAGTCTGGGAATATTCACGTACCAATTGGAAAAGTGTCATTTGAACCAGCACAGTTGCTTGAAAACTTCCAGACGATCATTGAAACACTTCATAAAGTGAAGCCGGCTGCTGCAAAAGGGACGTACGTACGTAACATTGCAGTTGCTTCAACAATGGGCCCTGGTGTCCGTGTTGCCACAACTTCTTTTTCAAAGTAATGATTGACAAGCATGCTGTGAATATGTTAAGTTATTACTTGTGAATTTAAAAGTCATACCGTAGACAGCAGGTGCCTTTAGGTTTAAATATCCTGCCGAGGTGAGCAAATAGATTTCCGTAGTAGGAGTCATACTGCCCTCGTTGTCGAAAACGAGGGCTTTTCATTTAGCTAATTCCCTCATAGCTGTACAAAGCTTACAGGCGGTGTGAAATCATTTTACAGGAGGTGTATTCATGAGCAGCGTATTAGAGCAAAAGCAACAAATGGTTGCTGATATCGCGACAAAGTTACGGGATAGTAAAGCGACTGTTGTTGTTGATTACCGTGGATTAACGGTTGCAGCAGTCACTGAACTACGAAAACAGTTGCGCGAAGCAGGCGTTGAGTACAAAGTGTATAAAAACACACTTGTGCGCCGTGCGACAGCGGAAACGGAACTGACGGCGCTAGATGACCATTTAACTGGTCCGACAGCGATTGCTTTCAGTAATGAAGATGCGGTTGCCCCAGCGAAAGTGATTAACAACTTTGCAAAAGAAAACGAAGCGCTTGAAATTAAAGCAGGTGTGTTCGAAGGGAAAGTAGTCGGTGTCGATGAAGTGAAGGCTCTTGCTGAACTTCCGTCACGCGAAGGACTTCTTTCTATGCTTCTTAGTGTGTTACAAGCGCCAATGCGAAATGTTGCCTTGGCAGCAAAAGCGGTTGCTGATCAAAAAGAAGAGCAAGGTGCATAATCTTGCTTAGTGTATGACAGGTTTTATCGATGATATTAAACGAGGAGGATTATAACAATGAGCAGAGAGCAAATCATTGAAGCGATTAAAGAAATGACCGTTCTAGAATTGAACGATCTTGTAAAAGCAATTGAAGAGGAATTTGGTGTGACAGCGGCAGCGCCTGTAGCGGTGGCAGCTGGTGGTGGAGACGCAGGTGCAGCAGAGCAAACAGAATTTGATGTTGTACTTGAGTCTGCTGGCTCATCTAAAATTGGTGTCATTAAAATTGTTCGCGAAATCACAGGTCTTGGCTTAAAAGAAGCAAAAGCACTTGTTGATGGCGCACCAGCACCAGTAAAAGAAGGCGCATCTAAAGAAGAAGCTGAAGAGATGAAAGCGAAACTTGAAGAAGCTGGCGCGAGTGTTGCAGTGAAGTAATTTCTTTCCATTTGCACGAAAAAGGTCCGTGAAAGTTACGGGCCTTTTTTTCCGATTTTGATAATGGAGGATGGTAGGTCATGAGTGATCATTACTATACACGTACGCCAGGTGTAGACCATGATGAAAAAACGTGGTCATACGTGTTGCGAGGACATTCGTTTTTGTTTACAACAGACCGAGGGGTGTTTTCGAAAAGGGAAGTCGATTATGGCAGTCGGTTTTTAATTGAATCATATTCTTCTCCTGATGTTGCGGGCGATGTCCTTGATGTCGGTTGTGGGTATGGACCGATTGGGCTGGCAATCGCGCGAGTGGAGCAAGGCAGAATGGTAGAGATGATTGATGTAAATGAACGGGCGTGTGCGCTCGCAGCACGTAATGCGAAACAAAATCAAATTGACAATGTTGTTGTTCGGCATGTGGATGGTGCACAAGATGTCATAAAGAGAGATTTCGCGGCGATCGTCACCAATCCTCCAATTCGAGCGGGAAAAAAAGTGGTGTTTTCTATATATGAGGAGGCGCATGACCGTTTGTTAACGGGGGGGATGCTTTGGGTTGTTATCCAGAAAAAGCAAGGCGCCGCGTCGACGAAGGAAAAGTTACAGGCGTTGTTTGGGAAAGAATCAGTAGAGACGATAGCAAAAGATAAGGGATACGTTCTTTTTTGTGCAAAAAAAGATTTGACGAACGCATAGAAGTTATGATATTATTCTTTAATGCGTACGATTGCCCAATTTGCCGTTTCGATACTCATGAGCGTGAAACTCTGGTGATTGAAACGGTTCATTTTTGGTTATGCTAAGTGAATGACTGTACTTATTCATACTATAAAGCTTTTTTTCTTCTTTGTACAGTCTATAAGTTCGCTTGCCTGTTGTTTTAAGAAGTGATAGTGGCAATTGTCTTTGTACAGTTTGTAAGTGAGATACTATAACGCGAGATTTAAGGGGTGAATCAGTTGACAGGTCAACTCATTCAGTATGGACGTCACCGCCAGCGAAGAAGCTATGCGCGTATTAACGAAGTGTTAGAGCTGCCGAATTTGATTGAGATTCAAACAGCTTCCTACCAATGGTTTCTTGATGAGGGTTTGCGGGAGATGTTTCGTGATATTTCTCCGATCCAAGATTTTACGGGTAATTTAGTGCTAGAATTTATTGATTATAGTCTTGGAGAACCAAAGTACCCAGTTGAAGAATCAAAAGAACGCGACGTCACGTTTGCTGCGCCTTTGCGTGTGAAAGTGCGCTTAATTAATAAAGAAACAGGCGAAGTGAAAGAGCAAGAAGTATTTATGGGAGATTTTCCATTAATGACTGAAACTGGGACGTTCATCATTAACGGTGCTGAACGTGTCATCGTTTCTCAGCTTGTTCGTTCACCAAGTGTGTATTACAATGAAAAAATTGACAAAAACGGAAAAAAAGGTTTTTCAGCAACGGTTATTCCGAATCGTGGGGCTTGGCTAGAGCTTGAAACGGATGCAAAAGATATTGTGTACGTACGTATTGACCGGACACGTAAAATCCCAGTATCCGTTCTTTTACGTGCGCTTGGTTTCGGGTCTAATCAAGAAATTATTAGTTTGCTTGGTGAAAATGAATATTTACGAAATACGCTCGAAAAAGACAACACCGACTCAACGGATAAAGCATTACTGGAAATCTATGAGCGTCTCCGTCCGGGTGAACCACCGACTGTTGAAAACGCAAAAAATTTGCTTGAATCTCGTTTCTTTGATCCAAAGCGGTATGACCTAGCGAATGTAGGCCGCTATAAAATAAACAAAAAACTTCACATCAAGAATCGATTGTTCAACCAGCGCCTAGCAGAGACGCTCGTTGACTCAGAAACTGGAGAAGTGCTCGCAGAAGAAGGTACACTTTTGGACCGCCGAACGTTGGATAAGCTTTTACCTTACTTAGAAAAAGGTCTAGGTTTCCGTACAGCCCGAACGTCAGGTGGTGTTTTAGAAGAGTCTGATGTCGATATTCAGTCTATTAATGTGTACGTTCCAGATGATTCAGACGGAGAACGCTACATTTCTGTTATCGGTAATGGAATGGTTTCAAGTGAAGTCAAGCATATTGCACCGGCTGATATTGTGGCTGCAATTAGTTATTTCTTTAACTTGTTGCACGGTATTGGCGATACAGATGATATTGATCATTTAGGGAATCGCCGTCTCCGTTCTGTCGGTGAATTATTGCAAAATCAATTTCGAATTGGTTTGTCGCGGATGGAACGTGTCGTGAGAGAGCGGATGTCGATTCAAGACCCAAATGTCATTACGCCACAAGGGTTGATCAATATTCGGCCTGTCATTGCATCGATTAAAGAGTTTTTCGGTAGCTCGCAGTTATCACAGTTTATGGATCAAACGAATCCATTAGCAGAATTGACACATAAACGGCGACTATCTGCCCTTGGACCGGGTGGTTTGACGAGAGAACGCGCTGGAATGGAAGTGCGTGATGTTCATTATTCACACTATGGTCGGATGTGTCCAATTGAAACACCAGAAGGACCAAATATTGGTTTAATCAACTCACTATCGTCTTATGCGAAAGTGAATGAGTTTGGTTTTATGGAAACGCCATATCGTCGTGTCGATCCTGAGACAGGGAAAGTCACCGCACGAATTGATTATTTGACAGCAGATGAAGAAGACCAATATGTTGTTGCGCAAGCAAACGCCAAGTTAAGTGAAGATGGTTCTTTTGTAGAGGAACAAATTGTTTCCCGTTTCCGTAGTGAAAACCTCATTGTTCCACGAGAACGTGTTGACTACATGGATGTATCACCGAAGCAAGTTGTGTCGGCTGCGACGTCATGTATCCCGTTTCTCGAAAATGACGATGCCAACCGTGCGTTGATGGGTGCGAACATGCAGCGGCAAGCAGTGCCCCTCCTTGTACCGGAAGCGCCACTTGTTGGTACAGGAATGGAACATGTTTCAGCAAAAGACTCGGGGGCTGCGGTTGTTTCGAAGCACCCAGGAATTGTTGAGCGTGTAACTGCCCGAGAAATTTGGGTGCGTCGTTTAGAGGAAGTTGAAGGGAAAGAAGTAAAAGGCGACTTGGATAAATACAACTTGCAAAAGTTTGTCCGTTCAAATCAAGGGACGAGTTATAATCAACGTCCTATTGTGCGTGAGGGAGATCGTGTGACAAAGCGCGAAATTCTTGCGGACGGTCCATCAATGGAGTTAGGTGAAATGGCGCTCGGTCGTAACGTGCTTGTCGGCTTTATGACTTGGGAAGGTTACAACTATGAAGATGCGATTATTTTAAGTGAGCGTCTTGTCAAAGATGATGTCTATACATCGATTCACATTGAAGAATATGAGTTGGATGCGCGGGACACAAAGCTTGGACCTGAAGAAATTACACGTGATATTCCAAACGTCGGTGAGGATGCGTTAAGAAACCTTGACGAGCGTGGCATTATTTATGTCGGTGCGGAAGTGAAGGATGGTGATATCCTTGTCGGGAAAGTGACGCCAAAAGGTGTGACTGAATTGACAGCAGAAGAGCGTTTATTGCATGCCATTTTTGGTGAGAAAGCGCGTGAAGTGCGCGACACATCTTTAAGAGCACCGCATGGTGGTGACGGGATCGTCCTTGACGTGAAAATCTTTAACCGTGAAGACGGAGATGAATTGCCACCAGGTGTGAATCAGCTCGTTCGTGTGTATATTGTCCAGAAGCGTAAAATTAACCAAGGGGACAAAATGGCAGGGCGTCACGGAAATAAAGGGGTTATTTCTCGGATACTGCCAGAAGAAGACATGCCGTTTTTACCGGATGGCACACCAATTGACATCATGTTGAACCCATTAGGGGTACCTTCACGTATGAACATTGGGCAAGTGTTGGAACTGCATCTTGGGATGGCAGCACGTAAGCTCGGCATTCACGTTGCTTCGCCGGTCTTTGATGGTGCGAGCGGTGATGACTTATGGCAAACGCTTGAAGAAGCCGGTATGGCCCGTGACGGTAAGACTATTTTATATGATGGACGCACCGGAGAACCATTTGATAACCGTGTTTCTGTTGGTGTGATGTATATGATTAAGCTGGCTCATATGGTTGATGACAAGTTGCATGCGCGGTCTACGGGTCCATACTCACTTGTTACGCAGCAGCCATTAGGCGGAAAAGCACAATTTGGCGGGCAGCGTTTTGGAGAGATGGAAGTGTGGGCGCTAGAAGCGTACGGGGCAGCATATACCTTGCAAGAAATTCTCACAGTCAAATCTGATGATGTTGTTGGGCGTGTAAAAACGTATGAGGCGATTGTCAAAGGTGAGAATGTTCCTGAACCGGGTGTTCCAGAGTCATTTAAAGTATTGATCAAAGAGCTTCAGTCTCTTGGTATGGATGTCAAAATGTTATCAAGCAATGAAGAGGAAATTGAGATGCGAGAGCTTGACGACGAAGATGAGCAGACGACTGAAAAACTAAATTTAACGCTTGAAAAGAGTGAATGAACGAGCCCAAATACAACGGATTAGCAGCCAGAATGTGAAGCGCAACTTGCTTTTTAGTTCTGGCGCTGAACGTTGATTACACAATAAGGGAGGTTGGCCCTTTGATCGATGTAAATAATTTCGAGTATATGAAAATCGGGTTGGCGTCGCCGAGTAAGATTCGTTCTTGGTCACGTGGAGAAGTAAAAAAACCTGAAACGATTAACTACCGCACATTGAAGCCAGAAAAAGACGGTTTGTTCTGTGAGCGAATTTTCGGTCCGCAAAAGGATTGGGAATGTCATTGTGGGAAATACAAGCGTGTACGCTATAAAGGTGTTGTTTGTGACCGTTGTGGTGTAGAAGTGACTCGAGCGAAAGTGCGACGTGAGCGGATGGGACATATTGAACTTGCCGCGCCTGTATCACACATTTGGTATTTCAAAGGTATCCCGAGCCGGATGGGGCTCGTTCTTGACATGTCACCACGTTCGTTGGAGGAAGTCATCTACTTTGCCTCTTATGTTGTAACAGAACCAGGCGACACACCGTTAGAGAAGAAACAATTGTTGTCTGAAAAAGAGTACCGTGCTTATTATGAAAAATATGGTGGCTCTTTCACGGCCTCCATGGGTGCTGAGGCAATCTATAAATTACTTGCTAGCCTTGATTTGGAGAAAGAAGTCGGTCAATTAAAAGATGAACTCGAAACAGCCCAAGGCCAACGCCGGACACGGGCCATTAAGAGATTAGAAGTGCTTGAAGCATTTCGAAACTCTGGAAATGAGCCGTCTTGGATGATTCTTGAAGTATTACCGGTTATCCCACCTGAGTTGCGTCCGATGGTGCAACTTGATGGTGGCCGCTTTGCAACCTCTGACTTAAACGATTTGTATCGTCGTGTCATAAACCGGAACAACCGCTTAAAACGTTTGCTTGATTTAGGTGCGCCAAATATTATTGTCCAAAACGAAAAGCGGATGTTACAAGAAGCGGTCGATGCATTGATTGATAACGGTCGCCGTGGTCGTCCGGTAACAGGGCCAGGAAATCGTCCTCTTAAATCTCTTTCTCACATGTTGAAAGGAAAGCAAGGGCGTTTTCGGCAAAACTTGCTCGGGAAACGTGTGGATTACTCGGGACGTTCTGTTATTGTTGTCGGTCCGAATTTGAAAATGTATCAATGTGGACTGCCAAAAGAGATGGCGTTAGAGCTATTTAAGCCGTTTGTTATGAAAGAACTGGTTTCAAAAGGTTTTGCGCACAACATTAAGAGTGCCAAACGCAAAGTTGAACGGGTACAGCCCGAAGTATGGGATGTGCTTGAAGAGGTCATTCGCGAACATCCAGTATTGTTAAACCGGGCACCGACGTTGCACCGACTAGGGATTCAGGCATTCGAGCCGATTTTAGTCGAAGGGCGTGCCATCAAGCTCCACCCACTCGTTTGTACAGCATACAACGCTGACTTTGATGGTGACCAAATGGCGGTTCACGTGCCATTGTCGGCAGAAGCGCAAGCAGAAGCGCGTATTTTGATGCTTGCAGCACAAAATATTTTAAATCCAAAAGATGGTAAGCCAGTCGTGACGCCATCACAAGATATGGTTCTAGGGAACTATTACTTGACAATGGAGAACAAAGATGCAGATGGCGAGGGAGCGATTTTCAAAGATGCGAATGAGGCAATTACCGCATACCAAAATGGTTATGTTCATTTGCACACGCGTATCGCGCTACCGGTTCGTTCATTAAACAAGTCAACATTTACGGATGAGCAACAAACGATGTTGTTGCTTACAACGGTTGGGAAGTTGTTATTTAATGAGATCCTCCCAGATACGTTTCCGTATATTAACGAGCCGACACAAAAGAATTTGGAAGTGGAGACGCCAGCCAAATATATGGTGCCAAGTGATACAGATGTAAAGGCACTTTTTAAAGAGCGTGAGATGATTCCACCGTTTAGAAAAGGGTTCCTAGGGAATGTGATCGCGGAAGTATTCAAGAAGTTCAAGATTACGGCTACATCGAAAATGCTTGATCAAATGAAAGACTTAGGTTTTGCTTACTCGACGAGAGCGGGTATTACGGTAGGCATCTCAGACATTGTTGTTTTACCTGAGAAAAAGGAAATTTTAGCTGACGCTGAACAGAAGGTAGACCGGATCACAAAGCAGTTCCGTCGAGGATTAATTACCGAAGAGGAGCGTTATGACCGTGTCATTTCCATTTGGAGTGAGGCAAAAGACGTTATTCAGAGCAAACTCATGAGTACACTGAACGTGCGTAACCCCATCTTTATGATGAGTGATTCTGGAGCGCGGGGAAATGCGTCTAACTTTACGCAACTTGCGGGGATGCGTGGTCTCATGGCAAATCCATCTGGACGAATCATTGAGTTACCGATTAAATCGAGTTTCCGAGAAGGTTTAACCGTGCTAGAATACTTTATTTCTACTCACGGTGCGCGGAAAGGATTAGCGGATACAGCATTGAAGACGGCTGATTCTGGTTACTTAACGCGTCGTCTTGTCGACGTTGCCCAAGATGTCATTGTTCGCGAAAATGATTGTGGCACAGACCGAGGATTAGAAGTCGCAGCAATCACAGAAGGAACAGAAACAATTGAAGGATTATATGATCGCCTTGTCGGTCGTGTGGCCTTTAAGACGGTGTATCATCCAGAGACAAATGACGTCATCGTGCGTCGTAATGAACAAATGAATGAAGATAGTGCAAAAGAAATTGTCGATGCAGGTGTGGATGCGGTAACGATTCGCTCTGTATTTACATGTAATACACGTCATGGCGTGTGTAAAGCGTGTTACGGTCGTAATTTAGCAACCGGCAGTGATGTTGAGGTCGGTGAAGCAGTTGGGATCATTGCTGCGCAATCGATTGGTGAGCCGGGGACGCAGCTAACGATGCGAACGTTCCATACAGGCGGGGTAGCTGGCGATGATATTACTCAAGGTTTGCCGAGGATTCAAGAGTTGTTTGAAGCGAGAAATCCAAAGGGGCAGGCTGTGATCACTGAAGTGACAGGGGAAGTGGTTGATGTCAACGACAGTGACAAGCGTGAAGTAACCGTTCAAAATGAGCTTGAGACAAAACAATATGCTATTCCTTATGGAGCAAGAGTGAAAGTTGCTGTAGGCGATCAGGTTGTTCCTGGTCAGCCATTAACAGAAGGGTCAATTGATCCAAAAGAATTGTTAAAAGTGACCGGTATGGATGGCGTACAGGCGTACTTGCTACGCGAAGTACAGAAGGTATACCGGATGCAAGGGGTAGAAATTGGTGATAAACACGTTGAAGTGATGGTGCGCCAAATGCTCCGTAAGATTCGTATTGTGGATGCCGGTGATACAGGTGTACTTCCAGGCTCATTAATTGAGATCCAGAAGTTCAACGATGTCAATAAAGATGTGTTATTGACAAATAAACGACCTGCTACTGGTCGTCCAGTATTGCTCGGGATTACGAAGGCATCGCTAGAGACAGATTCTTTCTTATCAGCAGCTTCATTCCAAGAGACAACACGTGTCCTAACCGATGCGGCAATCAAAGGAAAACGTGATGAGTTGCTTGGGTTAAAAGAAAACGTCATTATCGGAAAGCTTGTTCCAGCAGGAACAGGATTAGACCGATACCGTCGCCTTGGTATCCATTCTTCTTATGATGAACGAGCAGATCATGAAGAGCAGACACAACCAGAAGAGATGGTTGCACAAGAATAATTTTTATAACATCGCATCAGGGCTATTGACATAGCCCTGAGTGTGATGATATGATACTTGAGTGTGCTTTTTAATATGTTCTGCCTAACATAGTGGAGAACATTTGGGCATAAAAGGTTGTGTGTACATGCTTTTACCAAACTCTTTTTCATCGTTGCTTAGAAAGTACGCTTAAACAAGTGCGGAAGAGATAAGCAAATGAATAGAGATGATGGTCGTTGTATGCATGAACGCAAGAGGCTTAGTCAAGTTGTTTATGTAGATCATGGCGGTTTGATAGATAAAAATGAATTGCTGCTGCAAACTACGTAGGGGCATCACTCTGTTTGTCTATAAATGAACCACCTGGGTAAGTGGTCTTGGAGCACATAAGAAGGGAGGATGAAAAGAATGCCAACAATTAATCAACTTATCCGTAAGGGTCGCGTTGATAAAGTGAAAAAGTCTGACTCACCAGCTTTAAATAAAGGCTATAATAGCTTCAAAAAAGCACAAACGAACGTTTCTTCTCCGCAAAAGCGTGGGGTATGTACGCGTGTAGGTACAATGACACCGAAGAAACCGAACTCAGCGCTTCGAAAGTATGCGCGGGTGCGTTTGACAAATGCCATTGAGGTTACGGCGTATATTCCTGGTATCGGGCATAATTTGCAAGAGCACAGTGTCGTATTAATCCGTGGTGGACGTGTAAAAGACTTACCAGGGGTGCGTTATCACATTGTACGTGGTGCCCTTGACACAGCTGGTGTCCAAAACCGGATGCAAGGTCGTTCTAAATATGGAACAAAGAGACCGAAAGACAAGAAATAAAGTAAAACCACACTTATTGAATATTGAAAGGAGGGGGAGTTATGCCTCGTAAAGGTCCAGTTACACGTCGTGATGTGCTGCCTGATCCGATTTATAATTCTAAGCTTGTCACCCGCCTTATTAACCGCATGATGGTTGATGGGAAGCGTGGCACAGCACAAACGATTTTGTACCAAGCGTTTGATCTCGTGAAAGAACGTAGTGGGAAAGATCCGATGGAAGTATTTGATCAAGCATTAAAAAACATCATGCCTGTACTTGAAGTGAAAGCCCGCCGTGTTGGTGGTGCAAACTATCAAGTCCCAGTTGAGGTGAAATCTGATCGTCGTACGACACTAGGTCTACGTTGGTTAGTAAACTATGCCCGTCTTCGCGGTGAGAAGACAATGCAAGAACGTCTTGCAGGTGAAGTGCTTGATGCAGCAAACAATACAGGTGCTTCAGTGAAGAAACGCGAAGATACGCATAAGATGGCAGAAGCAAACAAAGCCTTCGCGCATTATCGCTGGTAAGTGCGGTATAAACGTTAGGAATCAGAAAGGAGAGAGACATGATGGCAAGAGAATTCTCCTTAAAAGATACGCGTAACATCGGCATCATGGCACATATTGATGCTGGTAAAACGACAGCGACAGAGCGAATTTTATTCTACACAGGTCGTGTACACAAAATTGGTGAGACACATGAAGGTGCTTCACAAATGGACTGGATGGAGCAAGAGCAGGAGCGTGGTATTACAATTACTTCTGCTGCGACAACAGCACAATGGAAGGGACACCGTATCAATATTATTGATACACCTGGGCACGTAGATTTCACTGTTGAAGTAGAGCGATCGTTGCGCGTACTCGATGGAGCGGTAGCTGTTCTTGATGCACAATCTGGAGTAGAACCACAAACCGAAACCGTTTGGCGTCAAGCGACAACATATGGAGTACCGAGAATTGTGTTCGTCAATAAGATGGACAAGACTGGTGCGGATTTCATGTATTCAGTTGGTACATTGCGTGATCGTCTGCAAGCCAATGCGCATCCGATTCAGTTGCCAATCGGTGCAGAAGATGAATTCGTCGGTATGATTGACTTGATTGAGATGGTCGCTCATATTTCTAAAGACGATCTTGGACAGGACTGGGAAACGACAGAAATTCCAGATGAATATAAAGAGCAAGCAGAGAAACTTCAGGAGTCTTTACATGAAGCCGTTGCTGAACTTGATGAAGATTTGATGATGAAGTACCTTGAAGGGGAGCCTTTAACAAAGGAAGAAGTTAAAGCAGCAATCCGTAAAGGAACATGCGAAGTCAATTTTTACCCAGTTATTTGTGGATCTGCGTTCAAAAACAAAGGGGTACAACTTTTGCTTGATGCGGTACTGGACTATCTCCCGTCTCCGTTAGATGTTCCAGCAATTAAAGGGCATGTGCCTGATACGGATGAGGAAGTAACGCGTGAGTCCGGTGATGATCAACCGTTTTCCGCGCTTGCATTTAAAGTGATGACAGACCCATTTGTTGGAAAGTTGACTTTCTTCCGAGTGTATTCAGGAACACTTGATTCTGGTTCTTACGTCCGTAATGCAACGAAAGATAAGCGTGAACGTGTAGGTCGGATTTTACAGATGCACGCAAATTCACGAGAAGAAATTTCAACGGTATATTCCGGTGATATTGCAGCTGCTGTTGGCTTGAAGGATACAACAACAGGAGACACTCTCTGTGATGAAAAGCATTTAGTCATCTTGGAGTCTATGAACTTCCCAGATCCGGTTATTCACTTATCAGTTGAACCGAAGTCGAAGGCTGACCAGGATAAGATGGGGATTGCCCTTTCGAAATTAGCAGAAGAAGATCCGACATTTAAAACACATACAGACGAAGAAACGGGTCAAACAATCATTGGTGGAATGGGTGAGCTTCATCTGGACATCATCGTTGACCGGATGCGTCGTGAGTTTAAAGTCGAAGCCAATGTCGGTGCACCGCAAGTTTCTTACCGTGAAACGATTCGTAGCACGGCACAAGTGGAAGGGAAATTTGTTCGTCAGTCTGGTGGGCGTGGACAATTTGGTCATGTTTGGATTGAGTTTTCACCAAATGAAGAAGGCGCTGGATTTGAGTTTGAAAATGCGATTGTTGGGGGCGTTGTTCCTCGAGAATACATTTCTTCTGTCCAAGCAGGAATTGAAGAAGCGCTTGATAACGGGATGATTGCTGGTTATCCGGTGATTGACCTGAAAGCGAAACTTTATGACGGTTCTTATCATGACGTTGACTCCTCGGAGATGGCATTTAAAATTGCTGCATCGATGGCGCTTAAAAATGCAAAAACAAAATGTAACCCAGTTTTACTTGAGCCACTGATGAAAGTGGAAGTCGTTGTACCAGAAGAGTATATGGGCGACATCATGGGTGATGTGACTGCACGACGTGGCCGTGTCGAAGGTATGGAAGCGCGTGGGAACGCACAAATTGTTAAAGCGTTTGTGCCACTTGCTGAAATGTTTGGATATGCAACATCACTTCGTTCACGTACACAAGGTCGCGGCACGTATACGATGTTCTTTGATCACTATGAAGAAGTGCCAAAGAGTGTCGCTGAAGAGATCATTAAAAAGCAAACAGGCGCTTAAACCGTTTCTCATTGCGCCTAAAGCAATTTTGTTGTACCCTAGGAGAGGTAAGGGATATATTTATCCCTCTTTCCTATCAATAAATAATGATTGCAATTAAGGGAGGAAATGAAGCATGGCAAAAGAAAAATTTGACCGTTCCAAAACGCATGCCAACATTGGCACAATTGGACACGTTGACCACGGTAAAACAACATTAACAGCTGCAATTGCAACTGTTCTTGCAAAACGTTCAGGTAAAGGGAGCGCTGCTTCTTACGATAGTATTGATAATGCGCCAGAGGAAAAAGAGCGTGGTATTACAATTAATACATCACACGTTGAATATGAAACTGAAGCACGTCACTACGCGCACGTTGACTGCCCAGGACACGCTGACTATGTGAAAAACATGATCACGGGTGCTGCGCAAATGGATGGCGGAATTCTTGTTGTATCTGCAGCAGATGGCCCAATGCCACAAACACGTGAGCACATCTTGCTTTCTCGTAACGTAGGTGTACCGGCGCTTGTTGTATTCTTGAACAAGTGTGATATGGTTGATGATGAAGAGTTACTAGAGCTTGTGGAAATGGAAGTTCGTGATCTTCTATCTGAATATGACTTCCCTGGTGACGATGTTCCGGTTATCCAAGGTTCAGCATTGAAAGCACTCGAAGGTGAAGCAGAGTGGGAAGAGAAAATCGTTGAATTGATGAATGCAGTTGACGAGTATATCGAAACACCAGAGCGTGACAAAGATAAGCCATTCATGATGCCAGTTGAGGATGTATTCTCAATCACAGGTCGTGGTACGGTTGCGACAGGTCGTGTTGAGCGTGGACAATTGAATGTTGGAGACACGGTTGAAATTCTTGGTATTGCAGAAGAGAAGCAATCTACAACAGTAACTGGCGTAGAAATGTTCCGTAAGCTTCTTGACTATGCAGAAGCTGGTGACAACATTGGCGCGCTCTTGCGTGGTGTTGCCCGTGAAGACATCCAACGTGGTCAAGTGCTTGCAAAGCCAGGTACAATTACACCGCACACGAAGTTCAAAGCGGAAGTATACGTACTTTCTAAAGAAGAGGGTGGACGTCATACACCATTCTTCACGAACTATCGTCCACAATTCTATTTCCGTACAACAGACGTAACAGGCGTTGTTCATTTGCCAGAAGGTACGGAAATGGTCATGCCTGGAGACAACACGGAAATGATTGTAGAACTCATTGCACCAATTGCTCTTGAAGAGGGAACACGTTTCTCTATTCGTGAGGGTGGCCGCACAGTTGGTTCTGGTGTTGTGTCAACAATTGAGAAGTAATTGATTTACGGTAAAAAGCGCCCTTGTAGGGTGCTTTTTATTTGATTGCTAGAAAGCTACTAGCAGTAAAACTTTTTCCTTTTACCCCTTGCAATCATCCATACATGTCTGTATAATAGTATAAGTGTGCCTGAGATATCATTTTATGTGTTTTAGACATACGTGGCAGCGTTGATGCGAAAGGTTGCTGACACACCCGGACCCTTTGCCATGGGCGGGTGAGGAAATTTTCGCGGAGCATGTCTATTTTAAAAATGGACGATAAAGGAGGGCTATCATGGCAAAGCAAAAGATTCGTATTCGCTTAAAAGCGTATGATCACCGTGTGCTCGATCAATCAGCAGAGAAGATTGTAGAAACAGCAAAACGTTCAGGTGCGAGCGTGTCTGGACCGATTCCACTTCCAACAGAGAAGTCGGTTTATACAATTCTTCGAGCAGTGCATAAGTACAAAGATTCTCGTGAGCAGTTTGAGATGCGTACGCATAAGCGTTTGATCGACATTGTGAACCCAACGCCGCAAACAGTGGATGCGTTAATGCGCTTAGATCTACCATCAGGTGTTGATATCGAAATTAAACTTTGATGTTTGGATAGAAATAGAAAGAATGATATGATATGACAATTATTTTAGGAGGTGTAACGGATGTCCAAAGGAATCTTAGGTAAAAAGATTGGCATGACACAAATTTTTTCTGAAACTGGTGACGTCATTCCAGTAACAGTGATTGAGGCAACACCAAATGTCGTGCTTCAAAAGAAAACAGTTGAATCTGATGGGTATGAAGCGATTCAACTTGGGTTTGCAGATGCAAAAAAACCAAACAAACCAGCACAAGGTCACGCGGCGAAAGCTGAAACGGCCCCTAAGCGCTTCGTAAAGGAAATCCGTGGTGCAAACGTTGACGAACATGAGGTAGGGCAAGAAGTCAACGTCGCCATATTTGCAGCGGGAGATATCGTTGATGTGACAGGGACTTCAAAAGGGAAAGGTTTCCAAGGGGCAATTAAGCGCCATAACCAATCTCGTGGACCAATGTCACACGGATCACGTTATCATCGTCGTCCTGGTTCAATGGGACCGGTCGCGCCAAACCGTGTATTCAAAGGGAAGTTGTTACCGGGTCGCATGGGCGGAGAGCAAGTGACAATGCAAAACCTGGAGATCGTTCGTGTAGACGAAGCACGCAATTTATTGCTCGTTAAAGGGAACGTTCCTGGTGCGAAAAAAAGCTACGTTACGATTCGTAGTGCAGTAAAAGGGTAATTTTTAAGAAAGGAGGCCATTCGAATGCCAAAAGTAGCACTTTATAACCAAACAGGTTCACAAGTAGGAGACGTTGAGCTTGCGGATAGCGTATTTGGGATTACACCAAATCAAAGCGTTCTTCACGACGCGGTTGTTATGCAGCAGTCATCTCTCCGTCAAGGAACACACAAAACAAAAGGACGTTCGGAAGTACGTGGTGGTGGTAGAAAGCCATGGCGTCAAAAAGGGACTGGGCGCGCGCGTCAAGGCTCCATTCGTTCGCCACAATGGGTTGGTGGTGGCGTTGTTTTCGGTCCAACACCACGTAGCTATAGCTTTAAACTCCCTAAAAAAGTACGTCGTCTTGCACTGAAATCGGCACTGTCTGCCAAAGTGGGTGCAAATGAGATGATTGTCCTAGATCAATTACAGTTTGAAGCCATTAAAACAAAAGCAATGAAGGATGTTCTAGCAAATCTTTCAGTAGAAAAGAAGGCGCTCGTTGTGACAGCTGATTACAATGAAACGATTGCTTTATCTACTCGCAACTTGCCGAATGTAACGTTCGTCACTGCTGCAGGTGTCAATGTTCTTGATTTGCTTAAGCACGACAAGGTCATTATCACAAAAGATGCAGTCGAAAAGGTAGAGGAGGTGCTTGCGTAATGTCAAATGCACGTGATATCATTAAGCGCCCTGTGATTACTGAACGTTCAGCTGGTCAAATGGAAGAAAAGAAGTACACATTCGAAGTGGATGTACGCGCAAATAAAACACAAATCAAAGATGCGATTGAAGAGATTTTTGAGGTGAAAGTTGACCGCGTGAACACAATGAATTACAAAGGGAAATCAAAGCGATTCGGTCGTTACACAGGCTTTACTGCTCGTCGTAAAAAAGCGATCGTCCAGCTTTCTGCTGACAGCAAAGAACTAGACTTCTTTGAAAGCTAATCAATAAGAGAAGGAGGGTATCAAAAATGGCTATTAAAAAGTATAAACCGACCAGTCCCGGACGTCGTAACATGTCAGGATCAGACTTTGCTGAGTTGACAACAGACAAACCGGAAAAGTCGTTGCTTGCACCGCTGCACAAAAAAGGCGGACGAAACAACCAAGGTCGCTTAACAGTGCGCCATCAAGGTGGCGGTCATAAGCGTCAGTACCGGATCATCGATTTTAAACGTGACAAAGATGGCATTCCAGGTCGCGTTGCCACGATTGAATATGATCCAAACCGTTCAGCAAACATCGCGCTCATCCATTATGTAGACGGAGAGAAGCGTTATATTTTAGCGCCAAAGGGTCTTACTGTAGGTACAATGATTGAGTCAGGTCCGGAGGCAGACATTAAACCAGGGAATGCACTACCACTTGTAAATATTCCAGTTGGTACAGTCATTCATAATATTGAAATGCGTCCAGGAAAAGGTGGACAACTTGTACGCTCAGCAGGAACTGAAGCGCAAGTGCTCGGTAAAGAAGATAAGTATGTGCTTGTTCGTTTGAACTCAGGGGAAACACGCTACATCTTGGCGACATGCCGTGCGACCATTGGTCAAGTCGGTAATGTTGAACATGAGCTCATCAACATTGGTAAAGCAGGACGTTCACGTCATAAAGGGATTCGCCCAACAGTGCGTGGTTCTGTTATGAACCCGAACGATCACCCACACGGTGGTGGAGAAGGAAAAGCACCAATTGGTCGTCCTTCACCAATGACACCTTGGGGTAAACCAACACTTGGTTTTAAAACACGGAAGAAAAACAAACACTCCGATAAGTACATTGTACGTCGTCGGAAAAAATAACGCGGTTTGGCTACGGTTCTTATATGGAACCGTGGGCGAATCACGAAGGGAGGCACTCTCATGGGTCGTAGCTTGAAAAAAGGACCTTTCGTTGATGGTCATCTAATGAAAAAAGTGGAGAAAGCAACTGAGACAGGCGATAAAAAAGTCATTAAAACATGGTCACGCCGCTCAACAATTTTCCCTGATTTCATTGGTCACACATTTGCTGTCCACGACGGACGCAAGCATGTACCGGTTTATGTTTCTGAAGATATGGTTGGACATAAACTTGGCGAATTTGCTCCTACGCGTACGTACAAAGGGCATGCCGCAGATAAGAAAACAAGACGCTAAGTAAGGAAGGAGGACCATTCCCATGGAACAAGCAAAAGCTGTAGCGAAACAAGTACGCATTGCGCCTCGTAAAGTCCGTCTTGTCATTGATCTTATTCGCGGTAAACAAGTCGGTGAAGCGATTGCGATTTTGAAGCACACACCAAAAGCTGCTTCGCCAGTCGTTGAAAAACTTTTAAACTCGGCGGTTGCAAATGCAGAGCACAACTATGAAATGGAGCCGAATAGCTTATACATTTCAGAAGTATTTGTGGATGAAGGACCAACGTTGAAACGTTTCCGTCCACGCGCACAAGGCCGTGCGAGCCGGATTAATAAACGCACAAGCCATATTACATTGGTTGTAAAAGAAACGAAGGAGGGATAATCATGGGTCAAAAAGTGAACCCAATTGGGTTGCGTGTCGGTGTCATTCGTGACTGGGATTCAAAGTGGTACGCAAGCAAAAAAGACTATGCAGATTTGTTGCATGAAGATATTGCAATTCGTGACCACATCGAAAGTCGCTTGAAAGACGCTTCTGTGTCTAAAGTGGAAATCGAACGTGCTGCGAACCGCGTAAACATTACAATCTCAACTGCCAAGCCAGGAATGGTGATCGGAAAAGGCGGTTCAGAAGTGGAAGCATTACGTAAATCATTAAATGATCTTACTGGTAAACGTGTCCACATTAATATTTCCGAAATTAAGCAAGCAGACCTTGATGCAAAGCTTGTTGCAGAAAATATTGCTCGTCAATTAGAAAATCGGATTTCATTCCGTCGTGCAATGAAGCAAGCAATGCAACGGACGATGCGTGCTGGTGCAAAAGGGATCAAAACACAAGTATCCGGACGTCTTGGTGGCGCTGATATTGCGCGTGCTGAGCATTACAATGAAGGAACGGTTCCACTTCACACACTGCGTGCTGATATCGACTACGGTACAGCGGAAGCAGATACAACATACGGTAAGATTGGTGTTAAAATCTGGATTTACCGTGGTGAAGTCCTTCCAACGAAAGGAACGAACAAAGAGGAAGGAGGCAACTAATCATGTTATTACCTAAACGTGTGAAATATCGTCGTGAACATCGTGGGAAAATGCGTGGACGTGCCAAAGGCGGTACAGATGTACATTTTGGTGAGTTTGGTTTACAAGCGCTTGAAGCATCTTGGATTACAAACCGTCAAATTGAAGCAGCGCGTATTGCAATGACACGTTACATGAAACGTGGCGGGAAAGTTTGGATCAAAATCTTCCCATCTAAGCCGTACACGGCAAAGCCACTTGAAGTTCGAATGGGTTCTGGTAAAGGGGCACCTGAAGGTTGGGTTGCTGTTGTGAAGCCTGGTAAGATCATGTTTGAAATTGCGGGTGTGCCTGAAGAAGTTGCCCGTGAAGCGTTACGTCTTGCCTCTCACAAATTACCGATCAAATGTAAATTTGTAAAACGTGAAGAAGTGGGTGGTGACTCAAATGAAAGCAACTGATATCCGCAACTTAACCACTGCTGAAATCGAACAAAAAACAGAAGCGCTGAAAGAAGAGCTGTTTAACTTACGCTTTCAATTAGCAACAGGACAACTTGACAACCCAATTCGCATCCGTGAAGTCCGTAAAGCAATTGCGCGTGCGAAAACGGTTTTGCGTGAACGTGAGCTCGGAATTAATAACGGCTAAAGGAGGTTTGTTACATGGAACGCAATCAGCGTAAAGTTTACCAAGGGCGTGTCGTATCTGATAAAATGGAGAAGACAATTACAGTTCTTGTTGAGACATACAAAAAAGACCGTCTCTATGGTAAACGTGTGAAGTACTCTAAGAAATTTAAAGCACATGATGAAGAAAACAAAGCAAAAGTTGGCGATATCGTTCGGATTATGGAGACACGCCCACTTTCTAAGGATAAACGTTTTCGTCTAGTCGAGATCGTTGAAGAAGCGATCATTATCTAAAGGTAAGCTGTTAGAAGGGAGGAAAGCGAAATGATTCAACAAGAGAGTCGCTTGAAAGTAGCTGATAACTCTGGTGCACGTGAAGTACTTTGTATTAAAGTGCTAGGAGGTTCAGGCCGTAAGACAGCGAACATTGGTGATGTCATTGTTTGTTCCGTCAAGCAAGCAACACCAGGTGGCGTTGTTAAGAAAGGCGAAGTTGTACGTGCGGTGATCGTTCGTTCTAAGAGCGGTGTGCGTCGTAACGATGGTTCATATATTAAGTTTGATGAAAATGCAGCAGTCATTGTTCGTGACGATAAGAGCCCACGAGGCACACGGATTTTTGGCCCAGTTGCGCGCGAACTTCGCGACAATCAGTTTATGAAAATTGTTTCCCTTGCTCCAGAAGTACTGTAAGGTAGAAACAGCATTAAGCATCAAGGAGGTGCAACATTATGCATGTCAAAAAGGGTGATAACGTCGTTGTCATTGCTGGTAAAGACAAAGGGAAGCAAGGGGAAATCCTTGCAGCATATCCAAAGAAAAGCCGCGTGCTCGTTAAAGGTGTCAATCTCGTAAAGAAACATGCGAAACCGTCACAAGAGAACCCACAAGGTGGGATTATCGAGCAAGAAGCTGCGATCCATTCTTCCAATGTCATGTTAATTGATCCGAAGACTGGTGAGCGCACACGTATTGGCTATGAAGAAGTGAATGGCAAAAAAGTACGGGTTGCAAAAAAATCTGGCGAAGCGATTGATAAATAGTCAGTAGTGTGAAAGGAGGATCACGGAAATGAACCGTTTGAAAGAGAAATACACAAAAGAAATTGTTCCCGCCTTAACGGAAAAGTTCAATTATACATCGGTCATGGCTGTTCCAAAGATCGAAAAGATCGTTGTGAATATGGGTGTAGGTGAAGCTGTTCAAAACGCAAAAGTGTTAGATAAGGCAGTGGAAGAATTGCAAGCAATTACTGGACAAAAGCCAGTCATCACAAAAGCAAAGAAATCCATCGCTGGTTTTAAGCTACGTGAAGGCATGCCGATTGGTGCAAAAGTCACGTTACGTGGTGAGCGGATGTATGACTTTTTAGATAAACTAGTGTCAGTTTCTTTACCACGTGTACGTGATTTCCGCGGTATATCAAAGAAAGCCTTTGACGGGCGTGGAAACTATACACTCGGTGTGAAAGAGCAATTGATTTTCCCAGAGATTGATTACGATAAAGTCGATAAAGTACGTGGTATGGATATCGTCATCGTGACGACAGCGGCAACAGATGAGGAAGCGCGTGAGTTGCTTACTCAAGTAGGCATGCCGTTCCAGAAATAATCTCTTACTAAAAGAAGAGGAGGGATGACGTTGGCGAAGAAATCAATGATTGCAAAGCAAAAGCGTACGCCGAAGTACAAAGTGCAGGAATATACACGCTGTGAGCGTTGTGGTCGTCCTCATTCAGTGATACGCAAATTCAAACTTTGTCGTATTTGCTTTAGAGAACTTGCCTATAAAGGGCAGATTCCTGGCGTGAAAAAAGCAAGCTGGTAATACGACTCGGAAGGAGGTAAATAACAATGGTCATGACTGATCCAATTGCAGATATGTTAACACGTATTCGTAACGCGAACCTTGTTCGCCATGAAAAGCTTGAGTTACCTGCTTCTACGGTGAAAAAGGAAATTGCTGAGATTTTGAAACAAGAGGGTTTCATCCGTGATTACGAGTATGTTGCAGATAATAAACAAGGTGTCATTCGCATCTTCTTAAAGTATGGTGTAAAAAATGAACGTGTCATTACAGGCTTGAAACGTATTAGTAAGCCAGGCTTGCGTGTATATGCAAAAGCAAATGAGCTGCCACGTGTGCTAGGTGGACTTGGTGTTGCACTTGTTTCAACATCAAAAGGAATTTTAACGGACAAGGAAGCGCGTAACCAACAAATTGGTGGCGAAGTACTTGCTTACGTTTGGTAATAAGTTTGCATGAATGGAGGTGGACATGAATGTCTCGTGTAGGGAAAAAGCCAGTCATTATTCCTGAAGGTGTAACGGTCACGTTAGAAGGAAATCATTTCACTGCAAAAGGACCTAAAGGTGAATTAAGCCGTGAATTGCACCCGGCAATTAAAGTAGTGATTGAAGGGAACGAAATGACATTTGAGCGTCCTTCAGATCATAAGGAGCATCGCTCACTTCACGGTACGATGCGTGCGCTTGTCAATAACATGGTTGAAGGTGTGACAAAAGGATTTGAACGTGCCCTTGAGCTAAATGGTGTCGGTTATCGTGCATCTAAATCTGGTCAAAAACTAGTCTTAAATGTTGGCTACTCTCATCCTGTGGAGATCACACCAGAAGACGGTTTAGAGATTGACGTACCGTCAAATACAAAGGTTGTTGTAAAAGGAATTGATAAAGAACGTGTCGGTGCGCTCGCTTCAAATATCCGCGCTGTACGGAAGCCAGAGCCTTACAAAGGTAAAGGAATTCGTTATGAAGGCGAATATGTGCGTCGTAAAGAAGGAAAAACTGGAAAATAATTCGTTTTGAAGGAAAGGAATGACGTCTCATGATTACGAAGCCTAATCGAAATGCAGGCCGTAAGAAAAGACATGCGCACGTACGCCGCACATTAAGCGGTACGGCTGAACGTCCACGTCTTAACGTATTCCGTTCTTCTAAGCACATTTACGCGCAATTGATTGATGACGTGAATGGTGTCACTTTAGCGCAAGCGTCTACGCTTGATACAGAGCTAAAGCTAGAGAACGGCGGCAATAAAGAAGCGGCTCGCAAAGTCGGCGAGTTGGTTGCAAAACGCGCGATGGACAATGGTCACGAAGTCGTTGTCTTTGATCGTGGTGGCTATTTATACCACGGCCGTGTTGCGGAATTAGCAGATGCTGCTCGTGCAGCAGGACTTAAATTTTAACAACGAAGGAGGGAAACTTTTATGCGTTCTATCGATCCAAACACATTGGAACTTGAAGAAAAAGTGGTTGCCATTAACCGGGTTGCAAAGGTCGTTAAAGGGGGGCGCCGCTTCCGTTTCGCTGCACTCGTTGTTGTAGGGGATAAAAACGGACACGTTGGTTTCGGAATGGGCAAAGCCCAAGAAGTGCCAGAAGCGATTCGTAAAGCAGTAGAAGATGCAAAAAAGAACTTGATCACAGTGCCGATTGTGAATACGACAATCCCGCATGAAACGGTTGGTCATTTCGGTGCTGGTCGCGTATTACTTAAGCCAGCTTCTGAAGGTACGGGTGTTATTGCTGGTGGACCAGTGCGTGCAGTACTTGATCTTGCTGGTGTGGGTGATATTCTTTCAAAATCACTTGGTTCAAATAACCCAATTAATATGGTTCGCGCAACGATTGCTGGCTTGACAAGTATGAAGCGAGCAGAAGAAGTAGCGAAACTACGTGGTAAATCCGTAGAAGAACTGTTAGGATAAGGGAGGGATTATGATGGCGAAGAAATTAGAAATCACCCTTACACGTAGTTTGATTGGTCGTCCGAGCGATCAGCGCGTGACAGTGAATACACTCGGTTTGCGCAAGATGCACCAAACCGTTATACAAGACGATAACGCAGCGATTCGTGGCATGGTGAACAAAGTAAATCACCTTGTAACAGTCAACGAGTTGGATGCGTAAATAGAGATTTTAAAGTAACGAGGAGGTGTAGGAAGCATGAAACTTCACGAGTTAAAACCAGCAGAAGGTTCACGTAAAGTCCGCAAGCGTGTAGGGCGCGGAATTGGTTCTGGTAACGGTAAAACTTCCGGTAAGGGACATAAAGGTCAAAATGCCCGTTCAGGTGGTGGCGTTCGTCCAGGGTTCGAAGGTGGACAAAACCCACTTTACCGTCGTTTACCAAAACGTGGTTTCACAAATATTCATCGTAAAGAGTATACCGTCGTAAACGTCGATACGTTGAATCGTTTTGAAGCAGGTACCGTCGTATCACCGGAACTTTTGGTTGAAACGAAGGTTGTTAAAAACGTGAAACACGGCATTAAAATTCTTGGTAATGGAAGTTTAGACAAGAACTTAACTGTCAAAGCACACAAGTTCTCTGCCTCTGCAGTCAAAGCAATTGAAGCAGCTGGCGGAACAACAGAGGTGGTTTAATGTTCAAGGCGATCTCCAACATCTTCCGTGTAAAAGATTTACGTCGCAAAATCATCTTTACGCTTATGATGCTTGTCGTGTTTCGAATTGGGTCATTTATTCCAGTCCCAGGCACCAATAGTGCTGCGTTAGACGAAATGTTTAAAGGAGCCACAGCGTTTGGTTTTCTTGACTCATTTGGCGGGGGTGCCTTGAGTAACTTCTCGATTTTCGCGATGGGGATCATGCCTTATATCACAGCATCGATCGTCGTTCAGTTATTACAACTGGATGTTGTACCGAAGTTTGCGGAATGGGCAAAGCAAGGTGAAGCTGGCCGGAAAAAGCTCACACAGGTCACACGATATGGAACGATCGTTTTAGGTTTTATTCAAGCAATCGCGATGTCCATCGGGTTTAATACGATGTCGTCGGCTAACTCGACGGGAGAACCACTTTTGTTAAACACAAATGTCACGACGTTCTTGACAATTGCGCTTGTTTTAACAGCTGGGACTGCATTTCTCATGTGGTTAGGTGAGCAAATTACTGCGTATGGTGTCGGCAATGGGATTTCTTTGCTCATTTTTGCAGGGATTGCAGCTGGCGTACCGGGTATGTTGAAGCAGCTATACGTATCGCAACTTGAAGGCGCTGGTGATCAATTGTTCTTGCGTGTCGTCACCGTCGCGTTATTGGCGCTGGTCGTATTGCTCATTATCATCGGGGTCATTTATGTGCAGCAAGCATTACGGAAAATTCCTGTGCAGTATGCGAAGCGAGTGGCTAACCGACAAACGATGGGCGGTCAATCGACGCATTTACCGATTAAAGTAAATGCAGCCGGCGTGATTCCAGTCATCTTTGCTTCAGCGTTATTTTACTTTCCTTCAACGATTGCATCGTTTGTGGGGCAAGAAAATGATATTGCAAAGTGGATCATAGCCAATTTTGAGCCAGGTAAATGGATTGGCGGTACTGTGTTTGTTGCACTCATCATCGCTTTCACGTATTTCTATACATTTGTGCAAGTGAATCCGGAAAAAATGGCAGAGAACTTACAAAAGCAAGGTGGATACATTCCTGGCATTCGTCCTGGTCAAGCGACACAAACTTTTATAACGAAAATTTTATACCGACTCACGTTTGTAGGTGCGTTGTTCCTTGCGACAATTGCTACGATCCCAGTCGTGTTTATTGCCGTAATGAATTTGCCTTCTGCAGTTCAAATTGGCGGGACTGGATTGTTAATCATTGTTGGTGTAGCATTAGATACAATGAAACAAATTGAGGGACAGCTTATTAAACGGTCGTATAAAGGCTTTATGAAGTAAAACGTTACAGGTACTTTTCTGAAAGTCAGAAGTCATGCTTAGAATGTTGCATGAGTGATGCCGCAAACCTGGCTTCTGGCGACTGTGATCTGTACTCTGGAAGGGGATGTCAATGAATTTAATACTCATGGGCTTGCCAGGTGCTGGAAAAGGGACACAGGCAGAGCAAATTACTGCACGTCACGGAATCCCGCATATTTCTACGGGCGATATGTTTCGGACGGCGATTAAAAATGAAACGGAGCTTGGTTTAAAAGCGCAATCGTACATGAATGCAGGTGAGCTCGTTCCAGATGAAGTAACAATAGGGATTGTGCGTGAACGACTCATGCAAGCTGATTGTACGGACGGATTTCTGCTAGATGGATTTCCGCGTACAACGCGACAAGCTGAGGCACTTGAGGAACTACTTGAGAAGATTGGGCGTACGCTTGACTACGTCATTAACATTGATGTGCCAGAGAAAGTGTTAATCGAGCGTTTGTCAGGACGTTGGGTTTCACCGACATCAGGCAAAGCGTATCACCTCACGTATAACCCACCGAAAGTACCGGGTAAATGCGATATTGACGGTAGTGACTTAATTCAACGAGACGATGACAAACCGGAAACGGTCAAGAAACGTCTTGAAGTGAATAAAAAACAAACGCAGCCTTTGATTGATTTCTACACTGCGAAAGGCTATCTGAAAAACATCGATGGTGATCAGGACATTGAGGCAGTCTCTCGCGATATTGAAGCACTCTTTTTGGAGCAGCGTTCATGATTGTGATTAAGACAGCACGTGAGCTTGAAATTATGCGTGAAGCAGGACGTATTGTTGCTTTGACGCATGCACATCTCAAGCCACACATTCATCCTGGGATGACAACCGGTGAGTTAGATGCAATGGCCGAAGCGTTTATTCGTTCGCACGATGCGGTACCTTCTTTTCTAGGATACGGTGGTTTTACAGGCAGCGTTTGTGCGTCAGTCAATGAAGAGTTGGTGCATGGCATTCCTGGACGTCGCGTGCTAAAGGATGGCGATGTTATTAGCCTGGATATTGGTGCTTGTTACCGCGGCTATCATGGAGACTCAGCATGGACATATGCTGTCGGTGAAATTCGTGAAGAAGACAAACGATTGCTCCTGGCGACAGAAGAAGCGCTGTTTAAAGGACTTGAACAAGCGCGACCGGACAATCGTCTTTCTGACATTTCACATGCGATCCAATCGTATGTTGAGCCACTTGGTTACTCGGTTGTGAGAGAGTATGTAGGACATGGCGTTGGGCAAAACTTGCATGAAGACCCACAAATTCCTCACTATGGACCACCAGGGAAAGGCCCCGTCTTAAAGCCTGGCATGGTGCTAGCAATTGAGCCAATGATTAATGCAGGCAGTCGCTATGTGAAAACACTTGCGGATCAGTGGACCGTTGTGACTGTAGATGGAAAAAACTGTGCTCACTTTGAGCATACGATTGCGATCACAGAGACAGGATATGAAATCTTGACGCAGCGATGAGTAAACAGTCTCAAACAAGCTTCGAAGAGACCTTTAGGTTTGCTAGCATCTTACTCGAAGGGAGGATACCCATTCATGGCAAAAGAAGATGTGATTGAAGTGGAAGGAACCGTCATTGAACCATTGCCAAACGCAATGTTTCGGGTTGAGCTTGAAAACGGTCATAAAATTCTGGCGCATGTATCTGGAAAAATTCGCATGCACTTTATCCGGATTTTACCGGGTGATAAAGTGACGGTCGAACTTTCTCCTTATGACTTGACGCGCGGACGAATTACGTACCGTTATAAATAAATCCACACTCCGTATATGAGGAGGTTTGTACTATGAAGGTAAGACCATCTGTGAAAAAGATTTGTGATAAATGCAAGGTGATTCGTCGCAATGGTCATGTTATGGTCATTTGTGATAACCCAAAGCATAAACAAAAACAAGGCTAATAATTAAAGGAGGTGCTATGTATGGCACGTGTTGCAGGTGTGGATATTCCGCGTGATAAGCGCGTCATTATTTCACTCACATACGTATATGGAATTGGTAAATCGACAGCAGCGCAAATTCTTGATCAAGCTGGCGTTGATCAAAGCACGCGCGTTCGGGATTTAACAGAGCAAGAGCTAGGACGTATTCGCGAAGCGATTGAAGCACATAAAGTAGAAGGTGATCTTCGTCGGGAAACGTCTTTAAACATTAAGCGTTTGATTGAGATTGGTTGTTATCGTGGGATTCGCCATCGTCGCGGCTTACCGGTTCGTGGTCAAAATTCTAAAAACAATGCGCGTACGCGGAAGGGTCCTAAGCGGACAATCGCGAATAAGAAAAAATAGTAAGGGAGGTTTGTTAAACCATGGCTAAGAAAACGAATACTCGTCCAAAGCGTCGTCAACGTAAAAATATTGATTCAGGTGTTGCGCATATCCGCTCCACTTTTAACAATACGATTGTGACGATCACAGATCCACACGGGAACGCGATTTCATGGGCAAGCGCAGGAGCACTTGGATTTAAAGGTTCTCGTAAATCGACGCCATATGCAGCGCAAATGGCAGCAGAATCTGCCGCGAAAGTTGCAATGGAACATGGCATGAAAACAGTAGAAGTGTCTGTAAAAGGGCCTGGTGCTGGTCGAGAAGCAGCGATCCGTTCATTACAAGCTGTAGGTCTTGAAGTGAATATGATCAAAGATGTGACACCTGTACCTCATAATGGTTGCCGTCCACCGAAACGTCGTAGAGTGTAATAATCAATCATTGTATAGATTTCCTGCTAGTGTCTATAATGGATGAGACGACATCTATTTGACAATGAAGGTAAGACTGACGGGTTTGCTCATCGGGAGGTAAAAAATGCCTTCTGAGCAATCC
The DNA here is from genome assembly GCF_038592975.1 of Bacillus sp. FSL W7-1360. Taxonomy (NCBI): domain Bacteria; kingdom Bacillati; phylum Bacillota; class Bacilli; order Caryophanales; family Bacillaceae; genus Bacillus; species Bacillus sp. FSL W7-1360. The sequence goes on from NZ_CP151950.1 coordinate 2,263,294, forward strand.
TTGCGTTTTCCGGAGTTCGACGTTTTGAAGGAGGGTTTGTTTAATGATTGAAATTGAAAAGCCGAATATTGAGACGGTCGAAGTGAGTGAAGATGCCACATATGGTAAGTTTGTTGTTGAGCCACTAGAGCGTGGTTATGGAACGACACTTGGAAACTCGTTGCGCCGTATTCTCTTATCCTCTCTTCCGGGGGCTGCTGTTTCCAATGTTCAAATTGATGGTGTCCTACACGAGTTTTCAACAGTTGAAGGCGTTGTGGAAGATGTGACAACAATTATTTTGAATTTGAAAAAGCTAGCCTTGAAGATTTATTCGGATGATGTGAAGACGCTAGAAGTCGATGTTCAAGGAGAAGGGGTTGTAAAAGCAGGCGATTTAACTCATGACAGTGATGTTGAAGTTTTAAATCCTGACCTGCACATTGCGACACTGACAAAAGGGGCATCACTTCGCATGCGTTTAACAGCGAAAAGTGGCCGTGGTTACGTACTCGCTGATGCGAACAAAAGTGACGATCAATCCATTGGTACATTACCTGTTGATTCGATTTTCACCCCTGTATCACGTGTAAACTATCAAGTTGAGAATACACGTGTTGGGCAAGTCACGAATTACGATAAACTAACCCTTGATGTATGGACTGATGGGAGCACGCGTCCTGAGGATGCAGTGGCCCTTGGTGCGAAGATTTTAACGGAGCATTTAAATATTTTCGTAGGTCTCACGGATCAAGCTCAAAAAGCAGAAATCATGATTGAAAAAGAAGAAGATCAGAAGGAAAAAGTGCTAGAAATGACGATTGAGGAACTTGACCTTTCTGTTCGTTCTTATAACTGTTTGAAGCGAGCTGGGATTAATACAGTACAAGAGCTGACGCACAAAACAGAAGAAGACATGATGAAAGTACGGAACTTAGGACGGAAGTCTTTAGAAGAAGTACAAGAAAAGTTGGCTGAGCTTACACTTGGGCTACGGAATGAAGAATAGCAGGTTTTAAAGGAGGGAATGAGCATGGCATACTCAAAGTTAGGTCGGACAAGTTCACAGCGTAAGGCGTTGTTTCGCGACTTAGTGACAGATCTAATCATTAATGAGCGCATTGAAACAACAGAAGCGAAAGCGAAAGAATTGCGTCCGATCGTTGAGAAAATGGTCACACTAGGTAAGCGTGGCGATTTGCATGCGCGTCGTCAAGCGGCTGCATTTGTTCGTAAAGAGATGGCAAATGAAGAGCAAGATGCGATTCAAAAGCTGTTTGCTGACATTGCACCACGCTTTAGTGAGCGTCAAGGTGGCTATACACGTATTTTGAAAGTCGGTCCTCGTCGTGGAGATGGCGCACCGATGGCAATTATTGAATTTGTTTAATGTGCACGTTTAAATGCAGCCACCTTGCGCAAAAACGCAAGGTGAGTCGTGCGTTTTGACAGTGATAGGAAGGGCAGGAGGTTTAATTCTCTATGCCCTTTTTTTGTACGCGAAAGAGGGGAAGGAAATGTACCTTACCGTGCACTGTGATGCGTTCCAATATCCTGATACAACAAAACAAGTATTGACAGATGTCTATGTGAAAATTGCGCAAGGAGAACGAGTGGCGATTGTTGGTGGCAATGGTTCAGGGAAGTCAACTTTTGCCCGCTTGCTTAATGGACTGCTTATCCCGACAAGCGGTGTAGTGATGGTGGACGGATTAGACACGAAATGTAAGGAAGGATGTGCATTCATTCGGAGCAAGGTCGGTTTCGTTTTTCAAAATCCTGACCATCAGTTGGTGACAAGCATTGTGGAAGATGATATTGTGTTTGGGCTAGAAAATGCCGAATGGCCAGCGGAACAAATAACGGAACGTTTGCAACAAGTTGCGCGGCAGTTTGGGATCGAACCATTGCTAAAACGAAGTGTACATCAGTTGTCCGGCGGACAAAAACAACGTGTCGCGCTTGCCGGTGTTGTTGCACTGTCTCCAGAGGTTGTTGTGCTGGATGAAGTGACTTCAATGCTCGACCCAGAAGGGAAAGCGCAAGTAAACGCGTGCATAGATCAGTTGCATGCAAAAGGGATGACAATCATTTCTGTAACGCATGATGTGCAAGAAATGCAACGTGCAGATCGCGTACTAGGTTTTGCTGAAGGGCAAGTCGTCTATGACGGAACACCTGAGGCGCTGTTTTCGAGCATCCAGCTTGTGCAGAAACTCCAAGTGACGCGCCCATTTGTTTATGAACTACAGGAACAACTGAAGCAGCGTGGCGTGCATCTACCGCACTGTGATCGCGAGGAGGCGTTGATTGAAGCGCTATGGACGTATTATTTGAAAATGTAACGTACAATTATGAGGTAGAAACTGGTCGACAGCCTATTCCAGGGTTAGTCGATGTGTCTTTTACAATTCCTTCGCGCGCGTTTGTTGCGGTCATTGGTCAAACAGGTTCAGGGAAATCGACGCTGATTCAACATTTAAACGGGCTGCTTACGCCAAGTGTAGGTAAGATTCGTGTGGGTGAATATGACCTTTCATATGCTAAGCGCGCCCATGAGTTATTTCCGTTAAGGCAGAAAGTCGGTTTTGTCTTTCAATATCCCGAAAACCAATTATTTGCGGAAACGGTTGAAGCAGAAATTGCGTTTGGTCCGCGACATTTTGGTTTTGATGAGCAAACGGTCAAGCGGTACGTAGATGATGCGATGGACATCATGGGTGTAGCGCAGTCACTTAAGACATGTTCTCCGTTCCACTTATCTGGGGGCGAGCAACGGCGGGTGGCGCTGGCATCTGTGCTCGCACAAAAGCCACAAATGCTCGTTTTGGACGAGCCTGGAGCGGGGCTTGATCCATTATCAAAAGCACAATTTATGCAAATGCTTATGACGTATCATCGTGACAACGGACTGACAACGTGGCTTGTGACGCATGACATGAATGACGTTGCCCGCTTTGCTGATGTATGTGTTGTTATGCATGACGGTCGTGTGTTGACCGTGGACACACCTGCACGTATTTTCCAGTCAGAAGAAATTTGTGTCCGGGCGCATCTTTCGCAGCCAGAAGCGATGCGTTTTGCGAAAAATATGGCGCTGTCACAACCATACCCATTTTTAAAAGATGCGGCAGCACTTGCAGCGTGGCTAGAGAAGGTGGGAGGACCAACAACATGAAGGCACATACAATGTTACTTGGGCGCTATATACCAGGTGACTCTTTCGTACATACACTTGATGCCCGGGTAAAGTTATTGAGCGCGTTTCTGTTTTCACTTGCGTTATTCGCTATAAATGGTGCCCTTGCGTTTATAGTGGCAACGATTGCCGTCGCGCTGGGCTGGCATCTCAGCGGTGTGTCTTGGCGTATTTTAATGAAAACGTTCAAGTTATTAGGTATATTCTTGTTCATCTTCTTTATGATGCAAGTGGTTTTCGTGCGTACAGGTGAGGAGCTGGTGACCATATTTTCATTTCCGTTGTATAAAGAAGGTGTTTTTGGCGGACTCCGTGTCGTTTGGCGCACGTTATTATTATTCATTGCCGCAACACTCCTAACGGTGACGACCTTGCCACTGCAATTGACGTCGGCGTTTGAGCGCTTATGCATGCCACTGAAAAAGGCGCGGGTGCCGGTAAGTGAACTCGCACTTGTGATGTCAGTCGCGATCCGTTTTTTACCGACACTGGCAGAAGAACTAGAGAAAATGGTGCGCGCGCAAACAGCAAGAGGGGTTGTCATTCGTGATCAGCCATTAAGGAGACGTGTACGCACAATCAGTTCTTTATTGGTTCCATTGATGGTCCGTTCATTGAAACGAGCAGAAGAATTGGCGCAAGCAATGGAAGCACGTGGGTATGTTCCGGGGAAGCACCGAACGATGTGGAAAAAAATGAAGTGGACAAAGCGTGATACATTGACGTTGCTACTATCATTTGTGCTCATCGTCGTGATGATATCGCTGTAAAGTTAAAGGGGAGAAAGACATGGGAAGACGCGCATGTAAAATTAGTTACGAAGGCACGAACTATGCGGGTTATCAAGTACAGCCGCAAAAACGGACAATTCAAGCTGCGCTTGAACAAGCGCTAACGGAGGTCCATAAAGGGATGCACATCCCTGTCGTTGCCTCAGGACGCACCGATGCCGGTGTGCACGCCTATGGTCAAGTGATTCATTTTGATACACCGCTCGCACTCCCAGATGAAAAATGGCCGTATGCGCTCAATCCAAAGTTGCCAGCAGATATTCAAGTAGAAGAAGTAAAGACCGTACCAGACACATTTCACGCCCGTTATGATACGGTTGCCAAGGAATATCGCTATATGGTGATGTGCGGGGCACGTCCGAATATTTTTAGGCGCCATCAAGCTGTACACATTCGAGAACGGCTTGATGTGCCAGCAATGCAAACGGCGGCGCGACATTTACTCGGTACACACGACTTTTCGTCATTTTGCGCTGCGAACACTAACATTAGTCACAAAGTACGGACGATTACGCACGCTTGTGTGCAGCCGCAAGGGGATGAGCTTGTGTTTATTGTTCGTGGGGACGGTTTTTTGTATAATATGGTTCGAATTATTGTAGGAACACTGCTAGAAGTAGGGGTAGGAAAGCGTCATGCTGATGATTTAAAGCAGATTATTGTGGCAGAAGACCGCGAGCAAGCAGGGAAGACCGCACCGGCGCATGGGTTGTATTTATGGCAGGTGGATTATGAGGAGTCACTTTTTACGTTTGATAGGCGGGAAGGATGTTAAAAGGGAAGCATCAAGTGGTGAGGTAGAGAACTTGATGCTTTATGATGTGCGAAATCTCCAAAAGAGGTGTTACAATGACCGACAAGGATAAACTTTTTATGTTAAATAAAATGCTTCAAGAACGTCGCATCGTTGCAACAACAAAAATTGGTGAAGGACTTGAATCAATTGTGTATGAAGGTTTCGACCATGTCACGAATGAGCAAGTAGCAATCAAACAAACGAGAGAGGCACACATCAATAATGGTAACGATCTCATACATGAGAGTAGAGAAATTCTTGCGCAAGAATATGCATTACTTAAGCATTTGCAGCAAAATGGGTTTGCACATAGTCCTAAACGATTGACATTAATCGAGACGAGCAGAGAACCTCTATTGGTAATGGATCGTTTGTACCCAGCAAAACCGCTCAGTAACAAGGAAGTCGCAAATGTACTCGCGTCTGTGCACGCTATGCCATTGCCAACGTTCCTATTGCGAGGCATGGAAGACTATAATGATGTTAATGAAGTGATCGTAGCGCGTCTTTCGCGGCGGTTAACAGTGATTGAAAACTTTGTATCACTCCCATTCTCTTTAGACCAAGTCCGCCCCTATTTGGTTCCCGGACAGGAACATGAACAATATTGTTTGCTTCACATGGACGTGCGCCCACAAAACTTTTTAGAAAGTCAAGATGGAAATAGACTCTTTTTACTTGATTGGAGTAATGCGTTAATCGGGCCCCCTTTGTTAGAGTTTTGCAGAATGATGGAGTATGGGGACTTTGATCTTGCGTTGCCATTTGAAAAAGCGGCATTTAAAACGGTACGTGCATTATTGTACCGGTTGGATACGGCGGTCATGTTGGCCATTGTTTTTTATTCGGAGCAACGAAATGAACAGCAATTTGAACAACAAGTAAAGCGCATTCACAACATTGTCGGTGCGTTACAGGAAGAAGTAGGGAAGGCGACGGTGCGTAAATGATGATCCATATTTTAATGATTGAACTGGATTGACATCTGTATTGCTGAGGAAATGGCGGTTCCATGAAGGGAAAAGTAGTTGACATCACCCGCTATATATTGTATGATGTTAAATGGTAATTCTAAAGACCCACTGCCCCGGGTTACGGAATGAATATGCATAGAAGCATGCACCACATCCTCAGTAGATCAGCCAGTCTCACAGGATATGATGTGCGTCTGCATGAATAAAAAGAACAACAATAGGAAGCTGTTTATTATGAAGGAGGATCATCAATGCGTACAACCTATATGGCAAAGTCCAATGAAGTTGAGCGTAAATGGTATGTAATTGATGCAGAAGGTCAAACACTTGGTCGTCTTGCATCAGAAGTTGCGTCCATCTTACGTGGAAAATATAAACCAACGTTCACACCGCATGTTGATACAGGCGATCATGTGATCATCGTGAATGCAAGCAAGATTCACTTGACAGGAAAGAAGCTACAAGACAAAATCTACTACCGTCACACAAACCACCCAGGTGGCTTGAAGCAAACGACGGCACAAGATATGCGCGCAAACAAGCCTGAGCGTATGCTAGAGTTAGCGATTAAAGGGATGTTACCAAAGAACACGCTTGGCCGCAAACAAGGCATGAAATTGCACGTATTCGCAGGCCCTGAACACAATCATCATGCACAAAAACCAGAAGCATACGAGCTTCGCGGTTAATCTGTTAGGAGGTAATGACTTTGGCTCAAGTACAATATTATGGTACAGGTCGCCGTAAACATTCAGTTGCCCGTGTACGCCTCGTTCCTGGCGACGGTGCAATCACTGTAAACGGTCGTGACCTTGATGAATATTTCGGTCTAGAAACATTGAAACTTATTGTCAAGCAACCACTTGTAGAAACAGGTGTGACTGGACAATATGACGTACATGTAAATGTAAACGGTGGTGGCTTCACTGGACAAGCGGGCGCAATTCGCCACGGTGTAGCGCGTGCGCTATTACAAGTTGATCCAGAAAACCGTCCATCATTGAAATCTGCTGGTTTCCTTACACGTGATGCACGTATGAAAGAACGTAAGAAATACGGTTTGAAAGCAGCACGTCGTGCACCTCAGTTCTCAAAACGTTAATACAGCAATGTTTCCAAGCCTCCGCGCCTTTTGGTGTGGAGGTTGTTTTTGTTTGAAAAAGTAGGTGCTCACACTTTTGGTAAATACCCTTATGTTGCTGGTGCTTCTAGTCAATATGCCCCTTGATTCGTTTCCTTTTTTCAGTGTATAATATTGGTATAAAGACATAAGCTAAAAAAGACCGGCAGATCATAGATCCACCGGCATGGTTGAATGCTAGTGGCGCTAACGTCACGTTGGAACTGAAAAATAAGCCCGACGAACTTCAGCGGCTCGAGGGCTTATTTTTCTTCTTTATCGCGGAACGACAGGATCAAGACAACAACAATCGCTGTTTGCAGCATGAGCATCATTGTTGGAACGTCGTCATGCGTATCACCTCCCTTCTAGCAGGAGGCGACATTAGCCCTCATCTAGCTTGTTCAACTAGTAGTTATTGTAACATAAGAACATATGTATACGCTTTCTTTTTAAGGTTCATAACACCAACAAGGAGAGAACAATAATGGAAACAACAGTGATCGAACCGAAAATCTTGTATTATGGTACACCCGTCATTTTATTAAATACGTTAAACGAAGATGGCACCATCAATATTAGCCCGATGTCTTCTTCGTGGGCACTTGGTTCTTTTGTAACACTTGGTATAGGTTTAGGCGGAAAAGCCATTGAAAACTTAAAACGTCATCCCGAATGTGTCATCAACGTACCAAGCCCGGCATTATGGAAGCATGTTGAGCGGATCGCTTCTTATACTGGGACAGACCCAGTACCGGACTGGAAGCATGAACTTGGATTTACATACAAAAAGGACAAGCATGAAGCGAGTGGCTTAACTGCTGTGGGTGCGCATGATGTCGCACCTTCCCGGCTAGCTGAATTTCCACTGCAACTTGAAGCGAAAGTACATCACATTCGTGAGCCAGAGTATGCTTCGTTTTTTGCAATTGTTGAAACGGAAGTCGTTTGTGTACACGCACATAAAGACATTGTGCTAGATGAGCACCATGTTGATCCGAGTAGATGGAGTCCACTCATTTACAACTTCCGCCATTACTTTGGTTTAGCTGAACAATCACTCGGAAAAACATTCCGCGCATAAAAAAGGTCAACCGGGGCACATCATTTGTGCTTCGGTTGACCTTTTACATTTACTTACTAATAGCTTCTGCTCTTTTTGTCCGCCAAGAGGTGAAGAGCCACATAACGGCAAATACGATGAAAAAGGTTGCGATGAGCAGATAAAAGTAGTTTTGGCTAATTTCAAAAGATAAGCGCCCCGCGTCTGCATCAGCATCAATTGTCACAGTATTGAACAAAAAACTTTTTGCTGTTCCTGAAAACATGTAATAGAGTGTGAACATGACGGTTACGAATGGAATGATAATAAGTGAACTAAAGGCACCGGCTGTTAGTGCTGCTCGTAATGGTTTTTTCATCATAATGAAAGCCTCCTAAGTAAAAGTTGTTGAACTAAGGTGCGTCCGTCGCCAAAGAATGGATTAAGATAAAGTAAATGAAGTGAAAATAAGATGCAACTGAACACGCCAACAATAGGTGGTGTTGAAGTGGTGCTTACTAAGGTAATCAGCCCGATGAGCCCGATCGTGCCAGGGATGAGTGGACCGAGTAATGTCGCCAGCCACATCCGCGGCATCTTTTGACTAGAGGCAGGACGGACAAATTTGATTGAAAGCCAATCATTGGCGATAAAACCAAAAGGTGTGCCGGCAATTTTTCTGCCGAGATACGTATGAAGGGCTTCATGGAGAGCGAAGCTGACAACGACGACGATGTGAAGCACTGAAAAATAGTAAACGTATAAAAGTAATTGCGGTGTTTGAAAAATGACCGCTGCCCCAGCAAACATGAGGGTGATAAAGCACCAAAAGAGCGACAGCTTTTTAAATAACAGGACGAACAAGTGCATGAAAATCGGCAAAAAGTTTTTTCCGGAAATATCTGTTCGCTCATGGAAGCTAGGGTGGTATTGTTGGGCGTAATATCGTAAGACTGAGACCACTTTATTAGAAGAAGTGACATGAAAATTAAGCAAATGTTTTTCGTTCAAGGAGCGACATAATTGAATGAAATCTGTTTGTAATTGCTCCTTACTCACAGGGAAAATGTCGTTAAGTGCTTCAATAATCATCGCGATGTTTTTTTTACCGTCAATGACAGTTAACATCGTTCTTGCCGTTGCGTTAAGTGGAAATGATTGTGTTGTCTGCTTATCTTCAATGCAGTCTGTATGAACCTCCACGCTATGAGGAATGACAGGAATGTAGTTAAACATAATGTAGTCTCCATTTCGTCACATAGAAAGCGAGATAAAGCAGGATGCTTTCAAATACGATGATGATCCCTATTTTAATGCCAAGCGATAAGTCGGGAAAAAAGGTATTAATAATAAAGAACATCGGGATCACGAACACTAACAAACTTGCAAAAGAGAAAACCCCTGTCAAAGGGTTGTCTTTATTAATCGGAATAATTGAGCCGATGGCATAAAGTATCAAACTCGCCGTCAATAACACAGCAACACAAATGAGTAACATGTTGACGGTGAGATACGGACTGACGATAAATAAGAAAAAGACGATGAGCTGAAATAATGCAACTGCGACAAGGGCAGAGAGCTTTGCCCCAAATACCATTCGCGTCTCGAGTCCATAAAAGCGATAGAGTGGGAACATGTGTACATCATTGCCATACGATTGCAGTGCATGTAGTGAAGCAAGGGCAGCAAGGAAGTATGGTAAAATCGCGTAAACCGTTGGTGTGAATTCGAAAGAAATGACAGCGATGAGAAGGAGTGTCACGATCATCACAAATGTGGAGATCGTTTCTTCGTGTCGGATCGCCGTTTTCAGTTCTTTCATCATCAGAGCTAAATATTTGTTTTTCGGTCCTTCTACACTAGAAAGGAGGGTGACTTGTCGTTTCTCTGGTTGGTTGTATGGCAGCAACATCGTAATAAAAGGGATCGCCACTGCAAATAAAAGGACGCTTGTCACTGCAAAAACCATGGATGGGCTCGTCACCATCAGATCAAACACGACCAAAAATAGTGGCGCAAGCAAATAAAAAAGTTTATAGTCAAAGTTTGTTGCTGCTGTCGTAATTTCGTTTAGATCGAATAAAGACAAACCGAGTATGACACAAATGGCCGTGAGCGCAAACAATGACAACGACTTCGGCAACGGCAAACCAACTTTTTTCATCGAGACATAGAGGATGGTATATGTGGCATGTGCCAAAGAAACAATCATCAATGTTTGTAACAGAATAACTGCATATAACCAACCAATAAAACCAATGTCGATGCCGTGTACAAGCAATGACGGCAACATCATAATCGATGTAAATAGTAGTGTGGTGAATGTAATCATCGCGACGAAAGGTAAGTAGTACCCTACTTGAATATCAAACTTCGAGAGCGGGAACCAGTTTAATTGTGTCGATAAGCGGTCTTGTTCTGGTGTGATTGTTTTAAAAGCAATATAAAGTGCCACAGAGATGACCGATGTATTCATGAGTGCTGCAAACACAAGTAATGTAAGCGATTCATAATTTCCTTGTAAAAAGGTTTCCATAATCGGGCTGGTCAATTGATAACTACCATAAGCACCAACAAACATGATCGATCCTAAGAAAAAGATAAGCAAAATGAGTTTTTGATAGGAGTTAATGATTTTGGCGAACTCTTTCAGCCACATTTTGAGGACAATCTTACATATTTTGAATGATTTTTTCATACCGATCACTCCTGCTTTTGAGTCCAGATGCAATTAAGAACACTTCCTCTAAATCGGTTGCGCCGTACGTCTGTTTCAATTCTTCTGGGGACCCTTCAGCGACCTTTTCTCCTTTAGAAAGAATGACAATCCGATCGCAAAGTGCTTCAGCGGTAAGCAAATCATGTGTTGAAAGCAGCAACGAGCAGTTTTGTCTGGTGAAATTTTTGATTAATTTTTTTGTAATAATACTTGCTTCAATATCAAGCCCACGGAATGGTTCATCTAAGACAAGTAGTTTTGTATCAAGCATGACCGCGGAAATGAGTTGGATTTTTTTCTTCATGCCGTGGGAATACGCCTCGATCGGTTTCTTTAATGCTTCTTTCATATCAAAGATGTCAATTAAAGAGGTCAAGCGTTCATTGTTGGCAATGTCGAGTTCATACATTGCAGCGACGAACTCAATATATTCTTTCCCTGTGAGCACATGTGGGAGGAGGAGGTCATCAGGAACATAAGAGACTTGCTTCTTAAATGATTTGCTCGTGCATGGAAAGTCTCCCATATGTACAGCACCGTCAGTTAAGTTAATGACATTTAAAATGGCATTAATGGTCGTCGTTTTCCCGCTCCCATTCGGACCGACAAGCCCAACAACTTCTCCTTGTCCGATGTGAAAGCTCACGTCATGAACTGCGATCTGCTTGTCATAAACTTTTTTAATTGCTTGTACATGAAGCATTGAGAACCCTCCTTTATGTATGTAAGGTGATGAAGACATTGGAACGGAGTAGCCTCCGCCCCGATATGTCTAAAATATTCAAATTCTATTTACATTCCAAAGCAACGCGGAGGCCGCCTTCCCACTCGAGCCCGCCAGTGAAAGAGCCGTTTCCGTTCACAAGACACCAAATGCCTGCGCCTAGAAGGATTGTTGCGCCTAGTGCGATAAGAACAACAACAAAGACAGAGAACCAGGCAAAGTCTTCTGTTACTTCATAAGAGTGCAAATCAACTACCGGTGTTTCATATGCTGCTGTCGTCATAAGTATTTCCCCCTAGTTAAATAAATGGATGTTTTACTGCTAAAGGCACGCCGATCCGACATGTGATTCATACGATTTCCCCCTTATTTCACCGATTGTCAGTAGATGGAAGGCGTTACCAAGACATGGGGTCTTGATAACGTTATTATAATATATAAATATATGGATTTCACTATAAAAAATAAAAACTTAATAAATATTTTTTGTGTAGTAGGATGAAACCATTGATATAAAGGGAAATTTAGCTTTTATTTTTTACATATTTTTTGTTGATTGTGGTGTTTTTTGTGGAAAGTGTTTTTTTACAGCAGTCATTTTTTGGGAGTTTTTTGTCTTTAAAATGATTTTGCTTGAAATGAGAAAAAATGTTCATAGGTATGGACAGCAAAAAAAAGATGTGCTACAATTTGAAAAATCTATTAGTTAAATTACCTTATATTTACATGGTGTTAATTTAATGATATTTCTAAAAGGAAGGGCTGTTTTTGATGAATACAGGAACGAAAATTTCAAACAAAGAAACCATTTTTATTGGTCTCATGCTATTTTCTTTATTTTTTGGTGCTGGAAACTTAATTTTCCCTCCTGTACTTGGACAAGATGCAGGCATGAATGCATGGTCGGCCATTGTCGGTTTTCTTATTTCTGGTGTGAGCTTGCCTATTCTTGGGGTGCTGGCCATTACTTATTTAGGGAGTGACGATGCAGAAGGGTTGAGCAAACGTGTAGGCATCAGATTTTCTATCGCATTTACTAGTCTGACATTTTTGACGATTGGACCGTTTTTTGCAATGCCGCGGACAGGGAATGTCGCTTATGAAATTGGGGTTGTACCTTTTCTGGAGCAGTTTGGTGTAAATCAAAGTAGTCCGGCATTTCTAGAGGCTTTCGGTATACAAAGTTGGCCGTTATTTTTATTTACAATCATTTATTTTACGATTGTGTATGTGCTGGCGCTGCGTCCGGGGAAATTTGTCGATCGAATCGGAAAGATTTTGACACCATTGTTATTTACAGTGATCGGTATTTTGCTTGTATCTGTGATGACAGGTCCACTTGGAACGTTCCAAGCGCCAAAGGATGCCTATGCGTCCTACCCGTTATTTAAAGGATTTACAGAAGGGTATTTAACAATGGATACCATTGCTTCGTTTGTTTTTGGGATTATCATTGTGAAGGCAATTAAAGACCGAGGTGTATCAAATCCGTTACATGTGCGTAAAGTGGCATGGAAAGCAGGTCTCGTAGCAGCGATCCCACTCGCGCTTATTTACGCTGGATTAGGTTATCTAGGGGCGGTGAGCACTTCTGCAGTCGGTGACTTTGAAAGTAATGGTGCCTCCTTACTAGTTGCTGTAGCGCGAGAATATTTTGGTTTAACAGGTAATGTCATTTTAGGACTCACAATTTTGTTTGCCTGCATCCCAACTGCAGCGGGTCTCGCGTCTGCTTGCTCAATGTATTTCCGGAAATACTTCCCTGGTATTTCGTATAAAGTGTTTGTGTTTGTGTTTGTGTTGTTTAGTGCGATTATCGCCAATGTTGGATTGGATCAATTGATTCGCTTTTCTATTCCTGTTTTACAGTTTATTTATCCAATTATTATTGTCCTCATCTTCCTTGCCTTCTTTGACAAGCTCATTGGGAAGCGGCGCGCCATTTATCAGTTCACCGTCTTGTTTACGGCGATTGTTAGTTTTAATGCTGGGCTGAAGGAATTTAATGAAGAATGGGATTTAATAGGTCGAGTAATGACTTTGCCACTTATGGACCAAGGTCTAGCCTGGCTCCTCCCCGCGGCGGTTGGACTCGTTCTTGGTGTAACCATCTCGTTCTTTAAAAAGTCATAAGCATCATCAAAAAAAGGGCGCTCTTGTAGCGTCCTTTTTCATGCTCTTACTTTAAATGCTCATGTAGGATAGCACGTAATCTTTAAGTCGGGACCAATTTGTTCGAAAGCGGTCATGTCTAGTGCATGAGCATTACTCATTGCAGAAAGTCCCGCGCCTTCAAAAAAAGTCGGTGCGTTCTTACCGCCAATCAATTTTGGCGCGACATAGACAATCAGTTTTTGGACGAGAGAATCATTTAAAAAGGCAGCGTTCAATGTCCCCCCTGCTTCTAGCAATAGCGATGTGATACCTGATTCATATAATGTATGCAGCATGTCGCGCAAGTTTACTTCGGAGCCTCCAGTGGTATGGAAAATGCGGACACCTTTCTTAGCAGCCAATGCTAATTTTTTTTTGTGATCACATTCGCTTGCAGTAAAGATCCATGTCTCTGCAGTACCGTCGCAGACGACATGGGCATCAAGCGGTGTGCGCAACCGTGAGTCAACGATGATGCGCAGCGGGTGTCGTCCGTTTTCAATGCGTGCTGTTAAGGAGGGATTGTCTTTTAAAACGGTTCCGACCCCGACGGCAATCGCTTGATGTTCATGGCGTAAGTGGTGAACGTCTTTTCGTGCAGCCTCAGAAGTGATCCATTGACTATCTGCTGTATAGGCGGAAATTTTTCCATCTAGTGTCATGGCTGCTTTTAACGTCACAAAAGGCAGGCGCTTAACAATGGTATAGTTAAACACTTCATTTAATTTTTGTGCTTCTTGTTCACATAAACCAACGTTGACTTTGATACCTGCTTGTTCGAGCATGTCGATGCCTCTTCCGGCAACAAGCGGGTTTGGATCACGTGTCGCAACAAAAACCTTTTTCACGTTCGCATCAATTAATGCTTGTGCACACGGTCCTGTTTTGCCTGTATGGGCGCATGGTTCAAGCGTGACATAAACAGTGCTGCCACGTGCTTTCTCGCCGGCCATGCGGAGTGCATGAATTTCAGCGTGTGCTTCTCCTGCCTTTAAGTGGGCGCCAATCCCGACGATTTCGTTATGGTTGACGATGACGGCACCAACGAGTGGGTTAGGGGCGGTTTGTCCTTTTGCAGCGCGAGCGTTAGTGAGTGCTAGTTGCATGTACTGTTCGTCCGTTGTCGTCATGATTATTCCTCCTCTTGCGAATGACGGATCTCGTCCTTCTATATTAACGGACAAAGGGACAACTAGCAACGGCAGATGAATGTGCAGCACACCGCATGGCAACATTCGTACCGCAAGAACATCCTTTCTCCTGTCTTTTTTGGAAGGAATCATGCATAATGGGACATGGGTATGTCATTTTGGCGCACACGAGTGACTTGATTTTATCGCACGAAAATATGTGCCATGCATAGGCTACATTATAGGTGAAAGAATAAAGGAACATGCGTGACAACCCTCATGGATAAATAAGCATAGAGGAAGATGACGAATGGACACATACATTGATATTTGTCGGCCGTTACTTGCGACGTTGCCGGAAGAGACGATACATGTTGATGAATACTTATATAAACATACGTACACACAAATGGGTGGTGCAGCTGACTTATTTTTGACGCCACAGACGTATGATGAAGCGCAGCGTATTTTGCAGTTTGCTGCAAAGTATGATGTACCAGTGACATTGCTCGGCAAAGGTTCAAATGTCATTGTCAAAGATGGTGGCATTCGGGGCATTACACTGAGCTTGAAAAACTTTAACCAGATGACCGTGTCAGGAACAGACATGGTCGCGCAAGCAGGCGCAATGATTATCGCTGCATCACACACTGCACGAGATGCGTCTCTTTCGGGACTTGAATTCGCGTGCGGCATTCCCGGAACCGTTGGCGGCGCGTTATATATGAATGCAGGTGCATATGGTGGGCAAATCTCTGACGTTTTGCAAAGTGTGCGTGTGCTTACACCGACGGGCGAGGAGAAGATGCTTTACCGAGATGAGTTTGCGTTTGCTTACCGAAAAAGCGTTTTCTCAGAAAAGCATTATATTGCCCTTGAAGCGACATTTTCACTTGCGCATGGTGATGCAGAAGCGATCCAGAAGAAAATGGACGAATTGACTATTGCCCGGGAAACGAAGCAACCGCTTGAGTATCCATCATGTGGCAGTGTCTTTAAGCGCCCGCCTGGTATGTTTGCAGGGAAATTGATTCAAGACAGTGGCTTGCAAGGCACGCGCATCGGCGGAGCAGAAGTGTCTACGAAGCATGCAGGGTTTATCGTCAATGTTGACCGTGCAACCGCAACGGATTACATGAATTTGGTTCGACACGTACAACAAACGGTGAAAGAAAAGTTTGCGGTTGACTTAGAAACAGAAGTGATTACGATTGGTGAGGATGCGCCTCATTAAGCCGACCACAATGAAAGTGATCGGCTTATGGTTATTTTTTAGATTGGTAGACGCGCGCTTCATAAGGACGAAGCTGGCCGTTTTCTGGACAGGTCTCGTAATTGTGTAACCGACAAATGGCTTCTTTATCGAGTGAAAAGTCGGTGTCGCGGGCACCCATGTTCACCACGACCTTCCAAGTTGTCCCTTCATATGTCCGCTCGTAGGCAAACACGTCGGGATGATCTCCGGCAACGAGTGTATACGCCCCGTACGTGAGGGCTTTTTCTTGTTTCCGCAAAGAAATCATTTGTTTATAGTAATGTAAAATGGAGTGCGCATCGTTTTGTTGCTGGACAACGTTGATCTGTTTGAAGTTATCGTTTACCCCAAGCCAGGTTGTTTCCGAAGTTGAGAATCCGCCTTGCGTTTCTGCTGACCATTGCATCGGCGTCCGGGCATTGTCGCGCCCTTGCGTCCAAATAATAGCCATGATCTCATCGTGGCTACGGCCTTTTTCCCGTTCGATCCGGTAAAAGTTGCGCATTGACACATCATCATAATCATCAATTGATGGGAAGCGAACATTGGTCATGCCGATCTCTTGGCCTTGATAAATGAATGGTGTGCCTTGCATAAAAAAGAATAAAGTCCCGAGTGCCTTCGCGCTTTCTTGCCAGTACGTTGTGTCATTTCCCCAAGTAGAAACGCTGCGTGGTTGATCATGATTTTCTAAAAATAACGCATTCCAACCAGTACCTTCTAAGCCAGTTTGCCATTTTGAGAGGACGGTTTTTAACGCGGCTAAGTCTAGTTTTTGTTCGGCATCTTTGCCCCACAAGCCTAAGTGCTCAAATTGAAAGACCATGTGAAAGACACCGTTCTCTTCACCGACCCACGCATCAGCATCAGTAGGATCATCAATGCTGACACCATTTGCCTCGCCAACCGTCATAATATCGTAGTGGTCGAACGTTTCTTTCTTCATTTCTTGCAAAAATTGATGGATACCTGGTCTATTCATATGGCCAGCAAAAGATTCAACGTAGTCATCTTCATTTGGATTTGGTAAGTCTGGGAGTCCGGGCACCTTTTTAATATGACTAATTGCATCAACGCGGAAGCCATCTACCCCTTTATCAAGCCACCAACGCATCATGTCATATAAGGCATGGCGGACGTCTTTATTTTCCCAATTTAAATCAGGTTGTTTCTCAGAAAATAAATGTAAGTAATATTGGTTCGTTGCTTCATCCCATTTCCACGCTGAGCCATTGAAAATGGAAGCCCAATTGTTCGGTTCGCGCCCATCTGGCAAGGCATCGCGCCAAATGTACCAGTCGCGCTTGTTGCTGTTGCGAGATGTGCGTGATTCCACAAACCATGCGTGTTCGTCAGATGTATGATTAATGACAAGGTCGATGATGAGCTTCATGCCACGCGCGTGGACAGCTGCTAATAACTCATCAAAGTCTGCCATTGTGCCAAACTCGGACATAATCGCTTGATAATCACGAATATCATACCCGTTGTCATCATTAGGTGAATCATACATCGGGCTAAGCCAAATGACATCAATGCCAAGCCAATGTAAGTAATCGAGCTTCTCGATGACGCCACGGATATCGCCAATTCCATCGCCATTTGCATCGTAAAAGCTGCGCGGATAAACTTGGTAACAAATGGCTTCTTTCCACCATGTTTGCTTCATAATTGATCTCCCCATTTCTAGTGCAAACGTTTGCATCACTGTTATTATAAGGGGTGCGGGTGAAAATCTCAAGAAAAAAGTGAAGCGTTTTCCTGGCAAGTTGTACCGTTTACAGGGGTTTATGGCCGTTCCTTCAACCGATATTGTAAACTTTGGCGACTCACCCCAAGTGATTTTGCGGCTTTTGTAATATTGCCGTCGTGTGTACGAAGGGCGGTGGTGATTGCTTTCTGTTCAGCACGGGCGACGATGTCTTTTAATGTGGCTGCTGATTTTTGTTGATTGCCTTGTGCAATATGAGAAGGGAAATGAGTAAGTGCCAGTGGCGCGTTTCCGGCAAACAACAAGCCAGCTTCGACCCCATGTGCAAGTTCACGAACATTTCCCGGGAAAGGATATGCTTGTAATTGTCTGGCTAAGCGCGGATCATACGTCGCGTGGGGCGCGCTTTTTGTGATGAAGTGTTGCAATAGTGGTTCAATGTCTGATGGGCGTTCTCTTAGTGGTGGGATGTGTAATTGAATCGCAGCAAGGCGATAATATAAGTCAGGACGCAATGTACCTGCCTGCATCGCGTGTTCAGGTGATTCATTCATCGTTGATAAAATACGTCCGTTAAATGGCCGCTCAACTGTATCGCCAACACGCCTGAAAACGCGTTCTTGAATGGCGCGTAACAGCTTTGCTTGCAGCATTGGATTTAATGACTGAAGTTCGTCGAGCAACAATGTCCCAAACTTTACTTGCTCCAGTAAACCCGGTCGATCTGTGGCACCGGTGAAGGCCCCTTTTTTAGAACCGAACAATAAACTTTCCATTAATGATTCAGGGATGGCAGCGCAGTTTTCGGCGATAAAAGGCGCTTCAGCGCGGCTGCTCGCTGCATGAATACTTTGGGCAAACAACTCTTTTCCTGTCCCGGTTTCCCCGGTGATGAGCACTGGCAAGTCCGACTGCGCCACTTGTTTTGCACGCTGCACCGCTTGCTTCATCACGTCACTGGTACCAATGATATCTTCAAATTGGTAGCGTGCTGTTCCCGTTTGTCCGCGTGTATGAACATGCTCTTTTGTAGATGTGACATTGCGCGCCAATTCAGCTGCAGCAATGACCTCACCGTGATAATAAATGGGAAATGTGTGCGTAACAGCGACAATTTGGTCGCCGTGTGCATTGTAGTATGTTTGCTCACGATTCAGTGTCGCCTCTTCTTCATGTAATACTTTTAATAAAGTACTTTCTTGTCCGTCTTTAAAACTCACATTTCGCACCTCTCCGAGGTGGAATAACCAAGAATTAAATTCCTTTTTTTACCTATAGATTTAACGCTACCCGAAAAGCCATGGAAGAGGCAAATTTTTTTCCATGGCTCATTCATATGGAATTGATTACAGGTAAATCGATTCATCCATGCCCAGCGCGGTTAACACCCTTTGTTGTTCATACGTAAGCGGTCGTGAAAAACTCCTTTGTTTTGTGTTGTCTGGTAGCGTAAAGGCAACCACTTGAATGTATTTAAATAGCTGAAAAATCGCCTCTCCTGTAGGCTTTGTTAGCGTTCGACCACCGGCTCCTTTCATTGGATGCGCTGTGGTAATATGTTGCCGGATACGTCGTTGGAAGACTCGATAAATGACAAGGGCGAGAAGAAATAAGTAACCAAGTACTTGAACACGCTCTGGTTTATGGACATAGACATCATCGATATAAAAAGGGTTTTTGAGAAAGCGAAAGTTCATCTCCACGTTGATCTGTCCTTTGTAAAGCTCAAGCAAACGCTTCGGGCACGCAGGTTCTCCTTGCCACTCGGTTGGCACTGTTGTGACAAGTACAAAACGTGAAGCCTTTCTTCTTGCGTGTGCAAAAGCTGTTTCATCAAACGTCTTCTCTACTTCAAGGATGTAGTGCGTTTGGACTTCAGGTTCTACACCTTTTTTCGGGCGGCCGCGCTTCCGCTTCGTTACCTCGGTGGCGCGAATGTTTGGTTGAACCGTATGAAAACAGAGACCTGCTTCTTTTTCCCACTCGCTAAAGGCTTTTATTGCATCCTCTTCGCAATGAAACGGTGATTTTATCCAGCTTTGTTGTTGCTTCTCGATCATCGCGTGTTCTTGTTCTCGTTTTTTTGTTAGTGTCTTTTCTTTTTTCTTGTCTAATGCGCTGGATTCGGCAACGATGAGTCGCACGTCATGTCCCTCATATGTATCAGCGCATTCAAATAAGCGGTACGTGGCACCTTTTTTGCTTGAAACAAAGGAGATTTCCTCGGACCATGGTGTGTCTGTCTCATCTGCTTTCTCAAGTGCAGCTTTCACGATTTTTAAATGATTCGGCCCTCGGGTAAGGATCGCTGCGCCCGCAGCTTTCGCTTGTTTTAACGTTTTTGCGCTCATTGCAGCTGAGTCCGCTACATAAATGAACCCATCCAGATCGACTTGTGAGAATTGATCATGGAGTTGGTCTAACACTTGAGGATTCCAGCTTTTATCAGATTCATTTCCGTCATGAACATCCGCATAAATAGGGATGCCATCTTCATTAGCGACAACACCAAATTGAATTTGCTTATAACCGGGTTTATCTCGACTGTATCCTTCTGTGATGTTCAGTGTTCGGCTTGGGCGATCGTATGCGCCGTACAAGGACAGGCTTGTTGTATCGCCGTGAAATACGCTCAAGGGGATCTCCTCGTGTTTGTATACATCCAGCAAAATCGATGATAAAAGTTGGTGAATGCCTGCATCATGTAAGCGATCTAAATGTCTTCCTAATGCGTCATCATTAAAAAAGCTAGGAGCGACTTTTTCATGTAACAGTTTATGGAGATCGATCTCTTTTGCCCATTCTTCTACATGTACCAAGGCTTGACGGCCACTAAGAATATCGAGCAATAATAGATGAACAGCATCTCCTGGCGACACCTGACATTGGTCGTTGGCATTGACAAAGTTCGTGATTTTACTTGGGAGTTTCAATTGTTTTATGAGCTCGCTAATCATATTCAAATACGTGGCTTGGTAAACTGCATCAATCTGTATGTTCATGTCCATCCCTCATCTGGCTATGTATTTCGGGTAGCTTTATACCTGCTTATACATCATTCGACATTGGATGAAAAAATCCTTCCTAGGGTGATAGGAAGGATGCGAAATGTGAGTTAAAAGAAAAAATGTCAAGTAAATTCGATTGGATGACCTCTTCTTGCGCAAGATGTTCAATTTGCGACATCGTTTCGTTATAAAAAGCTGTGCGGCCATCTTTTGTAATGATGTGTACGCCAATATCTGCTTTTGCTAAGACGCGTTCATAAACATATGCCTTTTCCTCTGCTTGATCCATCGTTGTTGTGCCCCTTTACATTTGTATATAAGATGATTGTAAAAAAAATCTGCGCATATGCCAAGATTTTTTGCTAAAATAGAGAGAGGAAGTCATGGAAACGCACGCAACGTTCGTATTAGAGACGCTGGCATCTATTTTGCATAAGAAGTTTGATGTACAGCATCATGAATGTGTAAGTTTAAAAGGTAGGTGTAACGAATGAAAAATAAAACCATTTCCGTAATCGGGGTGCCGATGCATTTCGGTCAAGGCATCGGTGGGGTCGATCTTGGGCCGCAAGCATTGCGGCACGCCGGATTTATTGATATGTTAAAGACATTATATACAACCGTCATCGACAAAGGCGACATTGTACCGTCCACTGCATCAGGGAAAGAAGAGGGCCTGCAAAACGGGCGCGCGATTGTTGAAACAACAAATGAATTGCGCGATCAAGTGTATGAGATGTTGACAGAGAGGACGCTACCGATTACGCTTGGTGGTGACCATAGCATTGCGCTCGGTACATTAGCCGGGGTTGTCAAGCATGATCCGAACGTCGGTGTCATTTGGTATGACGCGCACCCTGATTTAAATACAGATGAAACGTCTCCATCTGGCAATATTCACGGCATGCCACTTGCAGCTGGGCTGGGCATCGGGCACGAGCGTTTAAAAAGCCTCTTTACCGGTGGATTCATTAAGCCAGAAAATGTCGTCCTCATTGCGGCGCGCTCAATCGATGAGGGAGAAAAGAAACTGATTCGCGAGCACGGCATTCAAACGTATACAATGCCATACATCAATGAAAAAGGGATGGCCGCGGTTATGCAAGAAGCGATCGCTTACTTGCGTGCAAAAACAAACCGTGTTCATATTAGTTTTGACGTAGATTCCCTTGATGCGCGTGAAGTGGTCGGCACGGGCACACGCGTTGCTGCTGGCCCGACATATAGAGAAACAGAGCTCGCGTTTGAAATGCTTGCCAAATCAGAACTGATCACATCCATTGATGTTGTGGAAGTAAACCCACTACTGGATGAGCAAAACAAAACGGCGGAAATTGCAGTGGCCTTGACGGCATCACTACTCGGCAAAACATACTTATAAGGAGGCGTTACCGATGACAGCAACAAAAACGATCATTGAAACAACAGAAAAATATGGTGCAAATAACTATCATCCACTACCAATCGTCATTTCTGAAGCAAAAGGGGTATGGGTAAAAGACCCGGAAGGCAACCGCTACATGGATATGTTAAGTGCATATTCTGCGGTAAACCAAGGACACTGTCACCCGCGCCTCATTAATAAATTGAAAGAACAAGCGGAGCGCGTCACGCTCACGTCGCGTGCATTCCACAACGATCAACTCGCACCATTTTACGAAAAAATTGCCGCGTGGACGAATAAAAACATGGTGTTGCCGATGAATACCGGTGCAGAAGCGGTCGAGACTGCCATTAAAACGGCACGTCGTTGGGCATATGATGTCAAAGGCGTACAAGACAATCAAGCGGAAATCATTGTTTGTGAAAACAACTTCCACGGACGGACGATGGCGGCAGTGTCTTTATCGTCGAGTGAAGAATACAAACGCGGATTTGGCCCACTCTTACCAGGGATTAAAATCATTCCTTACGGCGACATCGACGCGCTAAAAGCGGCAATCACACCGAATACGGCTGCCTTTATGTTTGAACCAATCCAAGGAGAAGCAGGTATTATCATTCCGCCAGACGGCTTCTTAAAAGCGGTTCGAGATATTTGTAGTATAGAAAATGTGCTCATGATCGCAGATGAAATCCAAGCCGGACTTGGACGTACGGGCAAGCGCTTTGCCTGTGACCACGAAGGCGTCGAGCCAGACATGTACATTTTAGGAAAAGCACTCGGTGGCGGCGTGATGCCAATTTCCGTTGTTTGTGCCAATAGCGATGTATTAGGTGTATTTGAACCCGGCTCGCATGGCTCGACATTCGGTGGGAACCCACTTGCTTGTGCAGTGGCCATTGAGGCACTCAATGTATTAGAGGAAGAAAGACTCGTTGAAAAAGCAGAAGAACTAGGTGCTTATTTCATGGCCGAACTGAAAAAATTGACGCATCCAAGCATCAAAGAAGTACGAGGACGCGGCTTGTTTATCGGCATTGAGTTGACTGAAGCAGCGCGCCCGTATTGTGAGCAATTAAAAGTACGAGGCTTACTGTGCAAAGAAACACATGACACGGTGATCCGCTTTGCCCCACCACTCATCATTACAAAAGAAGAGCTTGATTGGGCGCTCGCGCAAATTAAAGAAGTACTGAAATAAAATGGTCGTCCGTCGCGGATAAAACCGCGGCGGTGTTTTCGTAACAAATGTGAAGGAATGATATGTGATGAAACCCGATAAAACGATTTTTGACTACGTTAAACCAACAAAATTCCGCTACATACATATTTGTACCAATTGTGATCAGCCGCACTTTTCCAATGAGGAGAAAGCAAACCGATCATGCCTTGCTTGTGAAGGTACGCACTTTCACGTGACGCCATACTATAATCCAGCGGAAGACTACGCCCTTGATGTTGACTACTATGCCATTACAATGATGTACGCGCTCTGGAAAGAAGGCTTACATAAAACCGAAGTAGTCTTTGATGACTTTTACCGCAAAGCCCCGTTTGTCAAAGCGGTTGGCGATGTGACTGGGGAACTCGGTGGCTACGTCGCTTTCGGCGGTTTAGGTCATCTGATCGACACAATTAAGAACTTGTACTTTAACGAGAGTGATATCGCTTATTTACGTGCTCGACCAGAAAACTTTGAAGAAGCATTTTTAGAAGACTTACGGTCACTACGCTTTAGCGGCGATTTATATGCAGTAGAAGAAGGCAACCTCGTCTTCCCAAATACGCCATTCATGCGCATCGAGGCCCCTGTGTGGGAATGCATTTGGATTGAAGCAATGCTCCTTAATATTGTGAACGCTGAATCACTCGTACTGACAAAAGGTTCTCGTATGAAGACAATTGTCGGTGAAGATACACTGCTTGAAATGGGAAAGCGCCGTGCCCAAGGCCGTGACGCGAGTGTGTACGGTGCCAAAATGGCGTACATCGCTGGCTTTGATGCAACGAGCAATGTGAAAGCAGGAAAGCAATTTGATGTGCCGGTCACAGGTACCCAAGCGCATGTGTACATTATGTTCCACCCGTCCGAACTAGAGGCATTTCTCGCATATGCAGACGTGTTCCCAGAAAAAACGATCCCACTGCTTGATACGACAGATACACTTGGCAGTGGTTTACCGAATGCAATCACCACTGCGCATACCCTTGCGGAAAAAGGCTACGACATGGTCGCTGTCCGCCTCGATAGCGGTGACCTCGCCTACTTATCAAAAGAAGTTCGCAAACGGCTTGATGAAGCTGGGTTGCAGCATGTCAAAATTGCCGCCACCAATGATTTAGACGAATACACGATTGCATCCTTGAAGCAACAAGGAGCAAAAATCGACATTTGGGGCGTTGGCACAAAATACATTACTGCCTACGACAACCCGGCGCTTGGTGGGGTGCATAAAATCGTTGCCCGCCGCCCGTTTGCGGACGAAGTTGAACGTGGCGAATCCAATTTTGATGACTGGATAGCACTCATCAAAATTTCCGAGAGCCTAGAAAAAATCTTAAATCCCGGACGGAAGAAGGTATACCGTCTTTTCGGTAAGGATGGGATGGCAAAAGGTGATTACATTTGTCTTGAACACGAAACGTTAGCAGGAAAAGAAGAGATTACGTTAAAGCATCCGACAAATCCACTCAAATCAAAGAAAGTCCGAGATTTTGAAGCAGTCCTGTTGAACAAACCGATTTTTCAAAACGGAGAATGTGTCTATGATGTGCCGTCGCTACAAGTGGTTCGTGACAATCATAGGCAGCAAAAAGCCTCTTTCTGGGAGGAATATTTGCGCCTTGAAGTGCCGGAAGTGTACCCAGTGGCGTTATCGGATGAATTGCGAGAGATGAAAGTGCGCTTGATTGCAGCGCATCGCACTGAAGAATAGTATATGGGAATGAAAAACATCTGGGAACAGGTGTTTTTCATTTTGTGAACAAATGTTCTCTGTACACTTTTGTGCACACTTTAGGGAATTGTATTGCTCGATTCAACATAGCGTGCTACAATGTTCGAGAAGGTGGGACATGATCAGCGCATAGCAGCAAGGACATTTGTCGAATGAAGAGTAAGGTCGTTGATCACTGCGTTACCTTTTTTTAGAGATAAGAAAATCTTGTCGATATTAAAGGGAGGGAGTAGAGAATGCGTAGAAAAGTGGATAAACTGCTGCAAGAATGTCGTGAAAACCTTGATTTATTAGACCAAAAAGATATGCCACACATAAGCGAAATATTTGAGTTTGATTGGACAGAAGAACAAATAGCTTCTGCTGTGCAGCAAGGAATATTAAGCGAGGAACAATGTATACAAATTTCTAACCTATTGAAAGCGTTAAACAAACTACCACAACAAGAACGTAAACTATTTTTCTTACGTAATTTCCAACGAGAGAAAATAACAGTGCAACAAATTGCGCAAAATTTCTCAATCAGTCACCGACATTATCACCGGATCAAAGGAGAGGCTTTAGACGAATTGGCGCGCTTACTCCGCTTAGAAAAGCAATTAGTGTTTTCCAAGTAGCTTTTGCAAAAACAGTGAACTGCGGGGAGGCGAAAAGTATGGAACCTTCATGGTATGCCTTATACGTCCGATCAGGGAGAGAAGAACAAGCCCGTTGTTTAATTGATAAATACTTAAGTGCGTATATTGAGCAAGTACTCATTCCAAGAAGGAAAATGTGGGAAAGACGTCAAGGGATACATTATGAAGTGATAAAAAAATTATTTCCAGGTTATTTGCTCCTGCAAACTCATATGAACATAGATTTATACAACCGCTTAAAAACAACCCCAGGTTGTTTCCATTTATTAAATCACCGCCGTTATCACCTTGACTATGATGCACAAGACGCTTCAAATGTGATGACCCAAAGCGAATGTTTTAGTGCAATTCCAGTGAAAGAGATGGCGTTATTATTAAGCCTGATGAAGGAAGGCGAAAATATAGGTGTTTCTGAAATTTATATCGAAAACGCACGTGTTGTTGTTCGCTCAGGTCCACTAAAAGGATTTGAAGGCCTCATTAAAAAGGTGAACAAGCGTAAAAAACGAGCAAAAGTAGCATTTTCGTTTATGGGAGATACCCAAGAAGTGGATATGAGTGTAGAAATATTATCTGTCATGAGTGAAGTTGCTCATTAGCATTCAACATATTGGTTATCTGACATGCTGATAAAAGAAAAGGGGATTATCGAATGAAAACAATCACAAAAGCGTTTCCGATTTTCTTTTCCAAGTATCACCGTGGTTGTGAAAGTGTGTTTGCCTTAACGGAACATATTTTCCTTACAGTGAAGAATAAAGAAGATTATTTTATGGACCATTATGACGCTGTTGTCCGGATTTATCCTGATGTGCGCCAGTTTGTGGTTAAGGAGAGACGAAGTGTTGCGCGTACATTACAGGTTGATGAAGATGCCGACTATATTCGAAATATGAAGGCAAGTTTCACGTTATTAATTGACCAGCTACAACATTACCTTGAAAAAAATGAAAATGAGCGGATTTTTTTAGAATTGTACAACTGCCATGAGATGACGTTGTTAGACAAAATTTTCTTTGACATGTTGACAAAGCGGGTGTTGGCGTTTGGGTTTAATTTGCGGATGAAGTTGGAAGAGCATGAGGTGATGGGCGCGGTGTGACACTTAACTGGACAATAAGAACAGGGAAGGTTTTGGTTGTTCGGTGGGAATAGCCCCACTGAACAACGTAAAAAGGAGTGGTCACTTGATCGTGGAAGTTGTCCTATCATTAATCCCCATAGTCAGTATCTTATTTTTGATTTTTGTGCTAAAAAAATCTGCCGTTTTTACAGGTCTGATCACTTGCTTTCTCACACTGGGTGTCGCATTATTACCTGTTTTCGGTGTGTCGGTTGGGCATTTACTTGAACCTTTTTTCAAAAGCATTTTAACGACATCGACGATCGCGTACATTTTATTTTTTGGGATTTTGCTATTTCAATTGTTGGATAAAGCAGGAGCAGTCGAGGGAATTGCTTCTACTATTTCCAGTGCGACGAATGATAAAGTTTATCAAGCATTATTACTAGCATTAGGTTTATCTCCATTAGTAGAGTCGGTGAGTGGTTTTGGTCTTGCAGTAATTGTCATCGCGCCGATTTTACTTGCGCTAGGATTTAATGGGGTACAATCAACTTTAATTGCATTAGTCAGTCTATGCATCATTCCTTGGGGGACGCTTTCTATGGGAACGATTATAGGTGCGACGCTAGGAAATGTACCTTTAGAAAAACTGGGATCGGGGAGTGCTTTGCTCTGTATTCCTATTTACATTTATTTTGCGATATTGGTCGGCTTTATTGCAGTAGGGAAAAAGGAGACATTGAAGAGATTACATGAGATTGTTGTAATTGGTGCTGTCCTTGGTGTCTCTGTATGGTTATGTAACGAGTATTTGAGTGTAGAGTTGGCGGGACTATTTGGCTCATTCACGGTCATGTTTGTTATTTTTGCGATGATAAAAATTAAAAGTGTTAGAAACCATGGTGATATTCCTTCAGAGAAAATGACGAGAAAGTCCTTATTTCTAAAGTTTATTGCGCCGTACTTATTTTTAATTGTGACCTTATTTATATCAAGAACTGTTGTACATGTGAAAGACGTATTATCAAATAATTTATATATTGATCTACCAGAATATAATTTCCAGCTGCCGTTGCTATATTCTCCGGGGTTCTTTTTAATTTTAAGTTGCCTTTTTGCAATTGCACTATTTAGGCTTAACCGACCAAAAACAATGGAAAGTGTCGATGTAACGATAAAAAAGTGTGCACCTGTGATTGTCACCACGCTTTTATTTGTTGCTGTTTCTGAAATGATGATGGAAGCGGGCATGATAGCTATATTATCTTCAGTCGCAGCAAATGCTTTCGGGTCTTTCTTTTTGTATCTTTCTCCTTTTATTGGGGCTATAGGGGGTTTTTTAACGGGAAGTAATACGGCTTCAAATACGATGTTTATTAGATTGCAAACGGAAACTGCCCTACAAATAGGATTATCGCCTGTCTTACTTGCATGTGCACAAAATGTGAGTTCATCGTTAATGACGATGCTTAATCCTTCTAGAGTGGTACTTGCGATTTCTGTTTGTAAAATTGGGGATAAAGAAAACGAAATTTTAAAGAAGATGATGCTTGTAGGGTCGGGGACTTTGACGCTAATTATTTTACAGCTGTTGGCGGTCTCTTGGTTTGTATCATGATATTCATCGTGATGATGCACATATAAAACGAAAATGAACCATGTACACCAAGAGCCGTTCCCTCTATCATAATGATTGAAATGGCGATTTCTCTATCCTTCTAGAAAGGAAGTGAATACGATTGAAGGTCAACAGATGAAGAGATAAAGAAATGTCGAACAAAGTCGTTTCTATTGATTTCTTCAGATAAACAATTTAATATAACGTTTAACTAAAAACCTGAAGGAAATTAATCGATGTTTCGGCTCGTTAATGGAATAAAGGGGACATATTTTTGCGTAGCGCAAATCGGCCATTTGGGTGAACGGGCGGAGCTATGTGTAAAGGGCGTGGGGTGATGGTGCGAAGAACGGCGATGTCGTTATCATTTGCGGGAAAGGGCATGAGCGCGCTCAAGTGATTGGCAATCAGTCATATCCTTTTTGTGATGATGAGGTGTTGAGGGCGTGTTTGAGGGAGTAGAACAGGTGTGTGTGAGTATCACTTTAAGTCGAAATATGTTGATGATGATCATGAAAGCGATTAAAATAGTAAAAGAGAAACTGGAGAATTTTTTAGATAAAAGAGGGTGCATCGATGATTGAAGTTGATATTGATTTGAGAAAAAAACTATTTCCAATGTTTGAAGGAATCCAGAGCACCATCCTCCTTTCCTGTCTTCAAGGACACATGGGAGAAGCTTGGGTGAATGACCGGACCAATCCTACCGCGGCGCAAGTGACGATTGGTATTTTTACGTTTTATGGTGGAGATCCGCACGCGAAAGGGGCGCGGGAATTACTATGCAACCTCCCAGAAGATGCGTTGGTCATTGTTCATACAGACGAATGGAAAAAGCAGATAGAAACGATTCATCAAGGTGCATTCGAGAAATTTCATAGATATCAATTTAAAAAGAACGCTGGAGATTTAGATCGTGAGCACTTGCAGTCGTTGTTAGCAAGTCTGCCGGAAGGGTATGAATTAAAAAAGATGGACGAAAACATCGCGCACCATCCGTCATTGCAGGAAGTTTCTGAGGACTTCACCGCTCAGTTTGAATCTATAGAAGATTTTTTGGCGCGAGGAGAAGGATTTGCGATTTTACATGAAGGACAAGTCATGTGCGGTGCGTCATCGTATAGTATTTATGATGATGGGATTGAAATTGAAGTGGGTACACACCCCGACCATAGAAGGAAGGGGCTAGCCACCATTGTATCAGCTGCATTAATATTGGACTGTCTCGCGAAAGGAAAGTACCCAAGCTGGGATGCAGCGAATCCTGAGTCAACTGAGCTGGCAAAAAAGCTCGGTTACGTGTATGAAGAAGCGTACGATACTTACTATATTTTTCAGCGCTAAAAAGTAACTGATGCATAAAGGGGAAGACATTAATGAAGAAAAAAGACTATATCCAAGCAAATCGTAAAAGTTGGAACGAAGTAGCCGCTGTTCATCATGAAGCGAAGAAAAAGATAAAGGAGAAGTTTTTTGTTTCAGGATACGCTTGTTTAGATGAATTGGTCACGCGTCATTTGGAATCAGTCGGTTTAAAAGGAAAGCGTGTCGCGCAGCTCTGCTGTAACGATGGACTGGAGACATTGTCTATTAAAAACTTGGGCGCGTCTTCTTGTGTCGGTTTTGATATTAGTGACCATGCCATCGAGCAAGCAAAACAATTAGCGGCAGACACAGGGATCACATGTGATTTTGTGCAAACAGATATCTGCGAGATACCCGAGCGATACGATCACCAATTTGATCTCATCTATATTTCATCTGGTTCTTTGATTTGGTTTCCTGATCTGCAAGAATTCTTTCAGGTCGTGAATAGGCTGCTTGCTCGTAATGGCAAAGTACTCATCTATGATATCCATCCATTATTGTTCATGTTAGATGAGAAGGATAGAGACAATCCCTTGCAACTGAAATATTCGTATTTTATTGAGGAGCCGCGTGTCTACGATGACGGGCTAGATTATGTTTCAAACACAGCGTATGAAAGTGCGCCTCATTATGTATTCGATCCGACCCTATCGCAAGTGATTTCCGCTGTCATTGCAAACAAGCTGCAGTTAGAGAAGTTTGAAGAGTTCCCTCACGACATCTCAGCATTATTTCCGCACTTAGCAGAACAGCCAGTAAACGTCCCTGCAAGTTATATTCTGATAGCGGAAAAACAGGGGGATTTCACGAAAAGTTTTCTATAAACAACACAGGAGCGAACAACGATGAATGAAACACTGATAAAAACATTCACAAAAGACCGCACGAAAGGAAATCCGGCCTACGTTGTGAAAGTGGATGGCTCCGTGACCCAAGAGGAAATACAAGCGGCCACTGCGAGTCATGATACTTTAACCGTATTCATGTATGAGAACGAATCGACGCCACGGGTACGGTTTTTTCCCTCACAAAAAGAGTCACCTTTTTGTGGTCACGGATTAATCGCGGTCGCGCATGATTTACCGGTCAATACAGAGGTGACGTTGACACTAGCGATGTTGAACAAAGAGGTTGTGGTAAGAAAGAATGAGGATGGCTTGATCCACTTTAATGCAGGATGCCTGTCTATGGATCGTCCTTATGAAAAACTAGAGATGGTCGCACATCTTTTAAACATTCCGGTTTCTGCAATTGATCCAACACATCCGCTGACGATTGCGTCCATTGGTAGCCCTAAACTACTCGTTCCTGTTAAATGTTTAACCGACTTACACGAAATGAGTCCTCATTTCTGCAAAATAAGCGCCTGGTCTCATGACAATCAAGTGAATGGGATTTATGTCTATACGGAGGAAACGCTTGATAAAGCGGCAAACTTTCATGCGCGTAGTTTTAATCCGTTATATGGCGTAGAGGAAGATATCGCAACAGGAGTAGCCGCAGGTGCTCTAAGTGGCGTCCTATATAAAAGGTACGAACAAAAGAGTGTCGTCATTGAACAAGGGTATGTTTTAGGTTCAGGGAGCACAATCAATAGTTTTGTAGATGAGCGCTCGCATGTTTATGTTGGTGGATATGCTGTAAGAATTGGAAAGAGTTTTTCATTGATGTGAGTGAGAAAAGATGAGATTACGATGGAGAAAGGGGAACAAACATGGCAGCAATTTTAGAAGTAGAAAATTTACAGAAGCGTTATGCAGATAAGGCGTTTGCTTTAAAAGGGGTATCATTTTCAATTCCTCGTGGCGTGGTCGTTGGGTTTATTGGGGAAAATGGCGCGGGAAAATCTACGACGATGGGGGCGATTTTAGGGACGCTACATAAAGATGCTGGGACCGTGCGGGTTTTTGGAGAGGAAATGACGGAGAAGAATTATGAGGTAAAAGAACGCATTGGCGTCGTCTTTGACGAGATGAATTTGCCAGGCACATTGACAGTTGTGAAATTAGGGGACGTGCTGCGTCATATTTATCAAAATTGGGACCAAGGAACATTCGATCGCTATATTGACTTTTTTTCATTGCCACGCAAAAAGAAAATTGGGGGCTTCTCACGAGGCATGTCAATGAAATTGTCTGCGGCAGTGGCGTTGTCTCACGATGCAAAACTGCTCATTTTAGATGAAGCGACAGCGGGGCTTGATACAGCTGGTAGACATGACTTGTTACAAGTGCTACAGGAGTTTGTGAAGGATGGAGAGCGCAGCATTTTGTTGTCATCGCACATTACAAGCGATATAGAAAAGATTGCCGATGAACTTATCTTCATTAAAGGTGGAGAGATTTTATTGAAAGTGAGTAAAGAAGTACTGCTCACCCAATACGCGGTTCTTTCATGTACACAAAGTGAGTTTGAACAAATTGCGTCTCATTTGGTTGTTGCATACAAGCAGGCTGGAGATCAGCTTGAGGTGCTCGTCTCTGACTGGGGGCGAATACCTGCCACAGTCGAGCAAAAAGACTTTTCAATTGATGATGTAACGGTGTTGTTGATGAGAGGGGAAAGAGCATGAGAGGATTGTTGTTAAACCAGTATTAGAATTTAAGTTTTGAAGAAGGGGAGTTGAGGATCGTGAAAGGGTTGCTGTTAAGTCAATACTATTCAGTCGAGAAGAGCCTGAAGATGTATATTGCGTTGAGTGTGGCGATTGTGGGCATTGTGTTTCTCATACAAAATGAAAACTGGTTCTTTTTCGCC
Source organism: Bacillus sp. FSL W7-1360 (assembly GCF_038592975.1). Lineage (NCBI taxonomy): Bacteria > Bacillati > Bacillota > Bacilli > Caryophanales > Bacillaceae > Bacillus > Bacillus sp. FSL W7-1360. The sequence continues at coordinate 2,295,684 of NZ_CP151950.1, forward strand.
GCATATATCCCAATGGTACTTATTTCTTCTCCTGCAGCGGAGAGCTTGAAGCATGAATCGATGTCTGGTTGGCATAAATTGATGCTGACAATGCCATTAAAACGCAATCATGTTGTTCAAAGTCATTACTTCTTTTATGTGATGACAGTGTTGCTAGGCTTGGTTGTGACGGTTGTGCTATTTACGGTAGCCGAATTGGTTGCGGGAGGGTTTTTGACAGTGTATACGATTTCCTGGATGGTCAATGGGCTTGGGGTGACTCTTGTGTTGGGTTCAGTAACATACCCGCTTACGTATAAATTAGGAATAGAGAAATCACAAGCGGCTGTGGTCACTGGTGTCATCACAGCCATTGGATTGTTTATATTCAGCCGGATACTGTATGAAATCATTGTGTCACATGCGTTGCAGGAGGCTCTCCGTGAATTGCTGTTCTCTAGTCTATTCTTAGTTATGACGTTGGTGTTGTTCATTTTATCCTATTTTATTGCAGTGTTGATTTATAAAAGAAAAGAGTTTTAAGTGTTTTTTGCATAAGAATGTCTCGGGTAGTTGGGGGCATTCTTTCGTTTTTTGTTCGTTGATGAACAAAAAGGGGTGAAATAAAGAGGTGAGAAAGTTGTTCTATAGCTGGACAGGGAAACAAAAACCATTTCTAAATAAGCCAACAGTTTTATCGATAGAAAATACCATTTTAGGCATGTATGGCGGCAGTACGACCGCTGGTGCACATAAAAATGAGGATGCGCTCTTTTTGATGACAGGAAATGACTGGACGTTTGCGGTTATCATTGATGCGCATCACTCAAGTGAAAGTGCTGCATGCATCATTTCTGAGCTAGATCGTCATCACGAAAATATTGAGGAGATCCTTTCGCGCACGGTGTCAAGTGCGATTACACGTATCGACCTGTATATGAAAGAGATGCTCTTATCGGAAGCATTCAAGCAGAAGTGTGCAAGCGTTAAAGGGGAAGCTTCTTGTTTGATTTGTGTACAAAAAGGCCCGTTTATATGGTGGCTGTCGATTGGAGACTGCTCCTTGTATGTGTTTCATGAAGAACTGGCCTCTTTCCATCAATACAGAATCAATCAAAGGCAATTTTTTGAGTTTGTAGGGGAAAACAGTTCTTTAGCACTGGACGTGCCGTGCTATACGACAGGAGTGAGAGAGCTGCGGAGCGGGAAAAATGTGGTTCTTTTAGCGACAGATGGCCTTTATCATCAAAAAGATAGTCTATTCCTTGATGATGAAACATTATCAAGTTGGATCACGCGTGATGGGGATAGGAAGAGTCATTTTAGTCGCATTTTAAATAAGATCCACGCAGAAAATGGCGTGGATAGTGCGACTTTAATTAGCTGGACATATGAAAATGAAGAGCAGGGTGTGTACCCAGCAAATCACGGGGAGGGAACGAAGTGAGTAAAAAATTTATGAATCCAAAAGAAATGCCACCTACGTTTGGCTACACGCATGTCGTTGAGTCGCGCCATGCGAGAACGATTTATATTTCAGGCCAAATAGCGTTAAATCAAGATGGACAAGTGGTTGGTGTAAATGATTTAGCTGGACAAACAAAACAAGTGTTTGAAAACATCCGGATTGCGTTAGAAGCGGCAGGTGTCAGTTTTGAAGATGTGATCAAGTTGACGTTCTTTTTAACAGATATTTCGCAAATGCATGTTGTGCGCGACATCCGGGATCAATATATTTCAGTAAAAAATCCACCGGCTAGCTCGGCGGTGGAAGTAAGTAGACTCATTAAAGATGAGCTTTTCATTGAAGTAGAAGCGATTGCTGTCGCGGATGAATAGGGGGAAAATGATATGAATCAACAGGTAGAGCAGGTGAACTTTAAGGAGTTAGCACGTTTTTTGGCAACGATGAACCAATTACCAGAGCATCACGTCGGTTACTGCGGTAGCAAAGCAGAAGAAATATTGAGTACATTAAAGGAAGACTTTAGCCCGACAGATTTTGTCGTCCAATATGAGCAAGGAGAAATCATCGGTGCACTTGGTTTTGAAGTAGATACGGAGAGAAAAGAGCTTGAGTTGTGGGGTCCATTTGTGCGGGCCTCAAATTGGGAAGAAATTGCTGACCAATTGTGGCACCAGCGTGTTTCGTCACTTTCGGGAACGGAAACGTATACGTGTCATAGCTTTTATAATGAACAAAATACGCATGCGATTGCCTGGATGAAACAAAAGCAAGCGACATTTACTGGGAGAGAGTGTATTTTGCAGGTAACGTCAAATAGCTGCGAGCGAGAGAGAATGGGTGTCGAGCCATTACAACGCGACGATGAAGCCACGTTTATTGCTCTTCATGATGAACTATTTCCGAACACATACTATTCTGGGAGAGAGATTGTCGAACGTTTGAATAAAGAGCGCGTTGCTTATGTTGTGAAGGAAGCAAATGAAATAATTGGATACGTGTATGTCGAGGGGCAAAAAGCATTTAAAGAGGGATCAATTGAGTTCGTCGGTGTCAAGGCGAACGCGAGAAAGAAAGGGTACGGGAAAATATTGCTGTCACAAGCGGTTCACTTTTTATTTGAAGCGATTGGTGTAGAAGACATCACACTATGTGTGGATGAAGATCATCAAGCGGCAATCCATTTGTATAAAAGCATGGGCTTTACGGAAAAACATATGCTGGAAGCTTATAGGTTGGCGGTAACGGCGCGGAAAGAGAGATAACATTACTCATCCCCCGTTCTGCTACGACATCTTAAGGGGGGAGCTACTACGATGAATAAAGACACGTTTTCTGTTGGGAAGCATCCGGCGCTGTTGTTAGTCGGGATTGGAACGTCCAATATAGGTGCGTGGGTGTACTTGCTTGCAATTAATTTAATGGTATTTGATATGACTAAGTCTCCTCTTGCTGTTGCGGCGCTATATATTTTATTGCCGATTGCAACTTTATGTGCAAACTTTTGGGCGGGGAGCTTTATTGATCGCCTAAATCAGCGGAATATGATGATCAGTTTGGATATTTTTAGAGCGATTTGTATTTTCCTGCTGTCATTTGTTTCGCCTTTATGGCTCATTTATGTGTTGGTTTTTGTTATTAACATGGCAACGTCTATATTTGAGCCAACCTCAATGGTGTATATGACCAAGTTGGTTCCAAAAGAAAATCGCCAGCGTTTCAATGCGTTGCGTAATTTTATTAACTCTTGTGGATTTCTCGTTGGGCCGTCTCTCGCTGGGTTGTTGTTTATCATTGGGACACCATCTTTAGCGATTCAATTAAATGCAATTGCAATCTTTATTTCTGCGTTCATTCTCTTGTTTTTGCCTAATGTGGATAGGTCACAACAAAAGAGTATGGAGAAAGTGTCCTGGCATGTAATCAAAAAAGACTGGTTAGAGGTAATCAAATTTAGTAAGTCCTCCGCTTACGTTGCGAAGGTTTATTTATTATTTAGTGGTGTGACAGTTTTCATGACGGCCATGGACTCACAAGAAGCTGCTTTCGCTAAAGGAGTGCTGTCATTGTCTAATAGTGCATACGGTTTCCTTGTGAGTATGGCAGGACTGGGTTTTATTGCGGGGGCGATAGTGAATACAATATTTGCAAAGAAGCTTGTTCCAAATACATTAATCGGTATTGGCTCTCTGTTTATAGGATTTGGGTACCTCATTTATGCCTTCTCTAACAGCTTTATGATGGCAACGATCGGATTTTTCTTGTTGACATTTGCGTTAACGTTTGCGAATACGGGCTTTTTGACATTTTATCAAAATAATGTCCCGATTGGAATTATGGGGCGTTTTGAGAGTATTTTTGGGATGGTTACATCGCTATTGATTATCTTTTTAACGGTACTAGTAGGGGGATTAGCAGAAATGCTGTCCATTCGACCAGTGGTGATTGCTGGTTCAGTCGGGTTATTACTATTAGGTGGTGTCATTTGTAAATCAGTGTTCCGGCGCGAGAAAAGAGCGTTGTTTGTAGAGGGAAGCGAGTATAGCGCGAGTTAGAGGTTAGAAAAAATCCGACTTTATTGTGCACCAATTATCGGATGCTCACCATTCATTTTTGTTAATCTGTCGATAAGGGAGGTCACTACAATGGATTTGCTGAAGAGCATGAATGCGGCGATTGCGTATATCGAAGAAAATATTGCGCAAGATATTGACTTTGAAGAAGTAGCTAGGAGGGCTTTGTGTTCGGAATATCATTTCAAAAGGATGTTTTCGTTCCTAGCGGGGGTTACGTTATCAGAATATATCCGACGCAGGCGGTTGACGTTGGCGGCTTTTGAGCTGAATCAGGGCAATGTGCGGGTAGTCGATGTTGCGGTGAAGTATGGTTACAGCTCACCAGACGCTTTTACAAGAGCTTTTCAAAGCGTGCATGGTGTTACGCCGTCAGAAGCCCGACATGATGAGCAGTCGCTTAAAGCATTTCCACGAATGACCTTCCAATTATCGGTTAAGGGAGGAACAGAAATGGATTATCGCATTGTAAAGAAGGAAGCGTATCGGATTGTTGGCGTGAAGAAGAGGGTGCCGATTATTTTTAAAGGCGAAAACCCACATATTACGGCGATGTGGAAAGAGCTAGGCGCGGAGAAAATTGAGCAGTTAAAGACACTGTCCAATGCTGAGCCGCTCGGTATCATCCAAGCGTCGACCAACTTTTCGGAAGGACGGATGGAGGAAAAAGGTGAGCTTGACCATTACATTGGCGTAGCCACAACAGATGAGTGTCCAGCAGGGTTTACGCAACTGGAGGTTCCTGCGCTGACGTGGGCGGTGTTTCAATCAGGAGGGCCCTTTCCGCAAACTGTCCAAGAAACGTGGGGCCGCATTTATTCAGAATGGTTTCCGTCGTCGCATTTTCAACAAATAGAAGGGCCGGAGCTTTTGTCAATCAAAGATAAGGATTTAACTGCGCCAACGGTCACGTGTGAAATATGGATTCCAGTGCAGAAAAGGAAATGAGGTTTATGAGTGGGTAGTTTGAAGCCGAGGTGTATGGATCAATTGCATCTCGGCTTTTTTTTCGGAACTTTTCAATGGAGGAGCGATATCCATGGATGCGCTTCGTCCATGGTCAGAAGAGACTCCTTTAACCACTGTATCTGGTGGAGGCTCATTTTTTTGGTCGCGTGGTGGAAATCTGCTTCGTCCTTGGCGCGCAGATGGGTTGATTTGTAGAGGAGCGCAATTTCCGGGCTAAGGTATGGGATGCCTTCACTTGTGATGTTAATTGTCTCGTTAAGGGTGTGTTTAATGCGTGTGTCGCGCCGATAAATCCAGTGATGCTTATCTGCTTCATTTAAAAGTATTTCAAGCGGCACCCCGTCTTTTTCTGCATAAGCTTCGTGGATAGGGAGAGACAACTTTTCTTTTTTCAGCCATGGCCGGATGGCTCTGTTCTCGACGCAAGTGAATTGCCAGTCGGTTAAGTAAGTTTGTAAGGCAAATTGATCGCGGCGAAAGATGAGAATTTCAATGTCACTATGAGGTCTTGTTTGTTGGCTAAGAAAGAGATCAATCGCCCATCCGCCGGCAATGGCCCATGGGTGCGGGAAGTCTTTCATGAGATTGGTGATTGAGTGGCAGGGATTGGTAGACATGAGACGATTTTTCTCCTTTTGTGTGGTGTTCTTAGTGTATAACAATATTTTTGTGGAGAGCAAGGGTTAAGGGACGGAGTTTGTAAGAATGAGTGTACGATAATTGATAATTTGATAAGACGTTCCTTAAAATCTATTGACCTTGACATAATGTAAGCGTTTATCATGAAATGGTATGTTTCGAACAGGGGGTGTGGACAAGTGAAAATCAGTGAATTATCAAAGGAAACAGGTGTGAGTGTGCGGTCTTTACGTTATTATGAGCAAAAGAAATTGCTACATCCTACTAGGTTGGAAAATGGGTACCGAAGATTTGAGGCGTATGATATTGAAAAAGTAAAATCTATCCAGTTTCTTTTAGCGTTAGGATTAAGTACAGATGAAATTTATCCAGCGATTTCTTGCGACAACTTTCAGAAAGTGAACAATAAGGGCTGTGCTCATTCAGCAGTTTCCCTTTACTCGGAAAAACTAAAAATGATTCGAGAGCAGATTAAGCAATTCAAGGAAAAAGAAATCTATCTAGAGAACATTATTCACTTTTGGGAAAGAGAATTGAAAAAGGAAGAAGGAAGGGATTAGATGAATTATCGCCTCTTTGTATTAGTGCTTGGGACGTTTATTATAGGCACAGACGACTTTGTCATTGCCGGATTGTTGCCGAGTATATCAAACGACTTGGATATTACAATCGCTGCAGCGGGGCAGTTAGTGACAGCATTTGCAATTGCATATGCAATTGGAGCACCTGTTTTAGGGGTATTGACTTTGAATATGCCTATAAAGACACTTTTAGTGCTATCAATGATTGCGTTCACGATCGCTAATGGCCTTTCCGCAGTCATGGTCTCTTTTGAATGGTTGTTTGCAACAAGAGTATTGGCTGCTCTAGCGGCTGCCTTGTTCACTCCTTTAGCTATGACCGCAGCCACAAGTATCGTCTCAGATAATATGAGAGGGAAAGCTTTATCGTTTGTCATCGCGGGAATTACTATTGGGCTTATTTTCGGTGCGCCGATTGGGACATGGATTGGAAATGCGTTTATTTGGCGCTATTCTTTTGCTTTTGTGGCATTAATATCGTTAGTGACAGTGATAGCTGTTCTGATATTGCTACCTAGAGTTGAACGAGGGGTCCATGTGAACATAAAGGAAGGGCTGAAAGGTTTTAACAAAATGATTATCATGACGCTAACAGTCAGCATTATTGCAACGACAGGTGGTTTTATGAGTTATACCTATATCGCGCCAATGATTACGGAGATAACGAGTGTAGAGAATATAAGCGTGTTTCTTTTTATTCTTGGTATCGGCGCTTTATTTGGCAATCTATTAGGGGGGTATTTAACGGACCGCATAGGTGCTCCCAAGACACTGAAATGGTCACTGTTTGGATTTGCGGTTGCATTAGTTGCTTTTCCGTTGTTCTCTTTATTGGAGCCATCCACATTGACGATTGTTCTTGTAGGCGTGTTTTCATTGTTGTGGGGTATCCCTGGTTTTGGAATGAATCCAGCTGCAAATGCATTTCTTATTTCATTAAATCCTAAGCAGGCGTCAATGGTTTTGTCTTTTAGTGCTTCTGCTCTTTACTTAGGGATAGGTTTAGGTGCGAGTGTAGGTGGCGCCGTTATTCATTTCACCTCTGTAAGTTATGTTGGATTTGCAAGTGGGATTTTTGTATGTATAGCATTAATCATATTCATTTTTGTGGACAGGCTTGTTCATAAAAAACAGGAAGTTTAGAAATACGCATTCTTTGGTGGTTGCTGTAATTAAATCTTTAGTACGGCAGGAAAACATCTTCTTTTTCATTGACATGGTTGAGATTGTTTTGTATGATAGAAATAACGAATAGGGAACGTATGTTTTTGTTTTGCGGTTGGAATTACCATACAAAATTATGAAGAAGGAGTGTGGGAGATGATCAAAGTTGGGATATTGGGGACGGGATTTGGCATGTATCATGCAGAAATATACAAAAGAATAGACGGGTATGAGGTAGTTGCGTTATACGGACGAGATGAAAAGAAGTTAAAAGAGATTGGGGAAAAGCTACACATTCGTACAACGACCGATATGGATGAAATCATCCACCACCCTGACATCGACGTCGTAGATATTTGCCTTCCTACACCTCTGCATGCAGAGTGGGCGATCAAAGCATTAAAAAATAAGAAACACGTTTTTTGTGAGACACCTGTCACATATCGTTTAGAGGAAGCGCTAGAAATGAAGAAGGTGGCAGAGGAGCATCGTCGTCATATCTTTGTCGACCTTTCTCTTCGCCGCATCAACTAGCGATGAATAAAGTAAAGAGCGGTGAGATGGGGAAAGTCATGTCATTTAGGTCTTATAATAAGACAGCACCTGTTTGGGGCGACTTAGGTGTCCAAAAAAATGTTTCTGATTTCCATATCCATAACTTAGATTTCATGTATGAAGTGATCGGTTCACCAGAAGAAGTCTATTCAAATAGCATTGATATCGGTGAACAGTCGATCGTGCGATCTGTGTTCAAATATAAGGATAAAGTCGCTTTAGCGGAAAGCCATACAAACTTACCTGAGGGATCCCCGTTTTTAGTCGGGTTTGAACTCGTTTGTGAAAACGGTACCATTAAACTGGAGGCAGCGTATGCGGAAGAGACAAAAGAGCGGCTTGTGTTATATCGCAATGATGGTAGCGAGACGTTGTTAAATCCAGAAGTAAAAGATGACTATGAAGAAGTCATCAAACATGTAAGGCACTGTTTAGACAATGGGGTCAAAAGTGACTTGTTGGATGTGACACAGGCAATGGCGTCATTAAAAATGAAAGATCGTATTTTGGAATCATTGGCGCTAGGCGAGTGCGTGAAGGCTTAGACGATTGAAAGGGGCAGCATACTAATGGAGCAAAGAATTTTAGGTTTCTTAAACAACAATTTCCCAATTAGTTTTACAAAGGTTGAGCCTGTTACAAATGAAATGTATCGCTGTTTTGGGGATCAGGGTAATTATTTTGCTAGAATAACAAACTATCGAACGTATGAAGAACAGTTAGAGGAAGTAAACTGGACCAACTTTTTGTACAAAAATGGGATGGATGTATCTCCTACCATTTCTTCTATTGACGGTCATAGTGTAGAGAAGATGACTCCTGAGGACAAGCTCGTGGTTTTGTATCGGGCTGCACCGGGGAGGCATTTATCGAATGCAGAATGGGATGCGTTGATCTTAAAAAAACTTGGTCGACAGATAGGGAAGATGCACCGTTTAACAAAAGAATATGAAAAAATACGTCCGTTTACCCATGTTTCAGACTGGTACAAACAAGAGGAATATCGTTTTGACAAGTATATTCCTCAACAAGAGTCAACGATTAAGGAATTTGCACAAGAAGTGATCTCGAAAATAAAAGAAATTCCGGCAGATAAATCAGCGTATGGTGTCATCCATGGAGATGTATGGTTAGAAAACACCGTTGTTGACAAGCACCACACGATCACTTTTATTGACTTTCAAGATTGCGAAAAGCATTTTTTGATTTATGACTTGGTCGTACCACTCTATTCTGCACTCCGATACACATTTATTGGCAAAGGAAATATAAGAGATTATAAGAAGGCGATTTTAGAAGCATTAGTCGAAGGATATATGGAAGAGTATCATATTTCTAACGAGATGTTGGAGAAACTACCACTCTTTTTGTTGCTGAAAGAAGTATTTGAGTACAATTTAATGCATATGTACTGGAATCAAGACAAGCTAAGTGAAGACCAAGTGAGACTAATGAACTTTTACCGGATGAATCTTGAATATAACCACTCTATTATTTAAAACATTGTGGTGACTTCATTATGAAAGGAAGTGCCGTGGTGGATATGGACCAGCATTGGCGATCACTGTCATTTGTATCTATTGACTTAGAGGGAACCGGGGGACAAGATAAAGAGAAAGAAGAGATTTTAGAAATCGGTGTAGTGAAAGTGAACGGTGGAAAAGCGGATCGACAAGATCACTTCCACCGTCTTGTTCGTCCATTCCGTCCGGTGCCGCGGCGTCCTTGGTTGTCACTGACAAATGATGATGTCAAAGACGCGCTGACATTTGATGAGATCAAGATCCCTTTATTGTATTTTCTTGGCCAGGCAATCATGGTTGCTCACAATGCTCGGGTTGATTGGAAGCTGCTTCGTAGGAAGTGTGCCACATACCGTCCTCCTCTTGTGCTCGACACGTTGCGCTTAGCACGTTACGCCTATCCTGGGCAAAAGTCGTATCGGCTAAGTGATCTTGTGCATCAATTTCGTTTAGATCAGCACGTCCGAAAGACGCCGGCTTTTAAGCCGCACCGGGCGTTGTACGATGCCTATATGACGGCACAGTTGTTTGTTTTTATCGTTGAATCTTCTTTTCCTCATATGACGATAGGAGAATTCATGCGTATATGTGGAGTGGATATTGATCATGGCGAGCAAGGGACGTTATTTTAGACATGTCATACCTTTATCAGGGTGCTGTGGATATACAAAGACATTTAGAGGTCTATATTATTGATGGACGGAAAAGGGGCAGGACAAAGAGACTTAGCACTTACATCAACTAGGTTGACATGCTCACCTCTCCATGTGAAATTCTCGGGCTGGGCTTCGGAATATCTATAGGAGTTCCTTCGAGAAATCTCTTTTCTTTAAAGTGATATTACAATGTTGCTTGCCCCTTCTCTTATTAGTGCCTACACACGAACCCCCAATGTTTTCAACTGCTCATTGATCTTCGCTTCAAGCTCAGCAATTTCTTGCTTATCCTGCGCTAACAGCTTATTCACCTCATCAAGATCAATCGGTTCTTCTTCTTCAAACGTGTCCACGTAGCGAGGAATATTTAAGTTAAACTCGTTTTCTTTAATTTCTTCTAGTGATGCCACGTGCGCGTATTTATTAACATCGACACGGTTTTGATAAGTGTCAATGATTTTATTGATGTTTTCTGCAGTAAGTTTGTTTTGATTCTTGCCTTTCTCAAATTCCTTGCTCGCATCGATAAACAAGACATCTTTTGTTTGACGATTTTTCTTGAATACTAAAATTGTCGTCGGGATGCTTGTACCGTAAAACAAGTTGGCCGGTAACCCAATCACTGTATCAAGGTAGTTTTTTTCGATGATTGTTTTACGAATCATCCCTTCTGCGGCACCACGGAACAAGACACCGTGCGGTAAGACAATCGCCATTGTGCCAGTATTATTTAGATGATATAAACTGTGCAAAATGAATGCATAATCCGCCTTCGTTTTAGGGGCGAGTTTCCCATATTCGCTGAAACGTGGATCTTTTAACTTCGTTTCGTTATTGTCCCAATGAGCAGAATACGGAGGGTTCGCAACGACGGCATCAAAAGCGCGTGGGTGGTCAATCCCTTTTTCATCTGGTCCATCAGGCCAATCAGTTTCAAGGGTGTCGGCATTCTTTAGCGTCATGTTGTTATATGAAACACCATTCATCATCAAGTTCATACGAGCTAAGTTGTATGTTGTCGTGTTCTTTTCTTGGCCATAGAATTTAAGCGCCCCGCGTTTATCGCCACCAGGCAACTCCCCTTGAACGGTTAATAGCAATGATCCAGATCCACAAGTCGGGTCATACACCGAAAAAGTGTGATCCGATTCTTCTACATCACAAGTGACGATTTTAGCCAAAATCTTAGAAACCTCATGAGGTGTGTAGAACTCGCCCCCTTTTTTACCGGCATTTGCGGCAAATTGTCCGATGAGATATTCATAGATGACGCCAAGAATATCGCTGCCATCTTCACCTTTGTAATCAATCCCGTCCACAAGCTTGACAATCCGGTTCAGTGATTTCGCACGTTCATTTGTTGAAGAGCCAAGACGCGAGTCTCCAAGGTTGATGTCGTTAAACACGCCACGGAAATTTTTTGCAGCATCTTTGTTTAATTGAGCGTTCTTATTGAAGTGATCAAACATCTCCTGATAATTACTCGGAATCACCATACTGTTATCGATCTTTTGGACTAAAGATTCCCACGTATCAAGCGGAGCAATCGCATAGCCTAGGTTTGCAGAAATATCCTCTAAGTAGTCAGGCAAGTCGTCACCGTTCGCTTGTTCTAAATAAGCTTTATTGATTGATTCGTGCGCGGCAATATCAAGAACATTCGTTTCAACTAAATACCGTTCCTGATGTTCGGACAGATAACGATAAAACATAAACGCTAAAATATAGTTCTTGTATTCTGCGGCGTCCATATTTCCACGAAGATCATTCGCCATCGCCCACAGTTTGGTTGTCATGGTTTGTAGATTTTTACTCATGTTGTTATTGCCTCCCTAGACAAACATTTGTTGTAGTAATGATTTCTTCTGTTGTTGCAAGTGTTCCAGTTTACGCTGGTGCAGGGTGATGAGGGAGTCGAGGCTTCGGAATAACGACCCGATTTTCTCTTGTTCACCACTATCAACAGGTACTTTAATTTCGATTTCTGCTAAGTCATTTGAGTTGATTGCGGGATAACTTGTACCCGTACTTCTATCTAGAACAGCCTTAACGAATCGCTCTTCTTGTACACGACTAAGTAAGAAATAGCTATCAATACTTGGTCGCATTTGTGCGTAACCTGTTGAGAAAACATAGTTATCATAAGGTAAATTATACAAATAGTTGTTCTTTTGATAAGGACGAACTGTTTGATAAAAGACATCTCCACGTTGTGCCAATCGTTGAGCTCGAGATGGTGCAGACTCTTTTGATTCAGTACGATGAGCAATCAAATCAGTACCTACAACAGATTCCAAATCAACGTATTCAAACTCGTTTGGTAACATCGACTTAGGATTAAATTCAGCAATATCTTTAAGTCTCCGTTGTTCCCAAGAGTGAGTGAATCCTGAGAAACGAACTTCTGGAAAAGCTTCGCCATTTTTTGGAAACATTTTTTGAAGCAGCCCAGCCTTCAAAGTTTGTACGTTATTTAACTTGCGCTGATGAAGGGTGATGAGGTGGTCGAGTTGTTCAAAAAGTAATCCGATTTGCTTTTGTTCTTGAAGTTCGGGAACACTTACTGTCATATTTTTGAATTTGCGCTGAGAAAGCACTCGTTGCCCTGTTCCTTCGGCAGCCATAGCAAGCTGATGTTTTATACCGTAATTTAATCTTCTAAGTAAAAAATTTGAGTCTATGTTCTTTGGTTTGAAGACGGGATAATAATAGCTGATAATCCCTTTATTTATAAGATTATTGCGATTAAACACAAATACATCAGTATCGCTTCTGCTTCTATAAGTGAAATAACCCTTAGGTAAAACATAGTACCCAATATTATCATTTGTAGTAACTCGTCGATCTGCAAAGTAATCCTCTTGTAGTACAATACCTTGTTGTTGCGAAGAAGTTAAAACAGGATACTGGTTCTGCACAACCGTCTTTTCTACATAATTCTCAATAACTTCTCCGATCTTCCGCCTCTCCCAAACACCATCAAAACCCGGAAACCTTATTTTAGGTACATTTTCTTTGTTCTCGCTCATGTCTGCTCTCCTTGCATTTCCTGCATTTCTTTATCGAAATCAGAACCTATTTTTTGATGCTTATTGTATGCTTTATATTCACTAATCACCTTTTCTTAGCTGTACTGCGAGACACCGTGCTGAGTGGTATGTGCAATTTCTACACACACCACTACTCAACTATGACCGATTGGTTCACTCTTGAAACGCCCCGTTTAATCCCTCGCCAATGAATCCGCTAACTCGTAAAGGGCTTTACGCAAACTGGTCCGGTATTTAATTTTAGACAATGATTGTACTTCCTCATCATGAGCAAGGTTCTGATAGTCATCACTTGCTTTAGTGATGATATCACGAATTTGACCGGTATCATCTAAGTCTTGCGAGCCGTAGCGATGCCAGCTAAACAACTCACGCATTTCGGCACTTGTGATAATATCCGTGATTCCCCATTTCACTCGGAAGTCAAGAAACACTCTATCAATACTAACATTGTTCGCATCCTGGATGATTTTTTCACGATCACTTAGTTCTACCGGATACTTGAGATCATAACCTTCAGGTGGGAAGTGACGGTTGATGATTGCGCCAGCTGCATTCATAATCTCAGTCGCATAATGACGATCATCCAATCCATTCGCAAATTTATTGATTTCCTCTTGCGTCTCTTTGGCGGCTTCATTTTTCTCGTAGTGGACTTCGTTCAATAGTTGCTGCAAGAGTTCAGTGAGATAATCGTAGTTTACTTTAACATCTTTCACATGTGTCATCCGCAGGTCAATTTGTGGAAGCGGGATCTTCTTCTCTTTCGCAATATGTGTCTTCAGTTCATTGGTTAAAACGGTCGTTAACATGACTTCCTGTTCTGAAGTCATTCCTAACTTTTCGACTAATTCGTCGGGATTGTCATAGTCAAATCCGACGTTTTCACCATCGACTTCATCGGGATCATATTGCTTTAACTTTGCCATGCCCTTGTTATAGTCACGGAGCAAGTCAAGCATATCATCTTTTTGTTTTTCAGATGGTGGCAATTGTTCAAATCCCGTTGTTAAATTCCTCAATTCATCAACGACTTGTTTCACTTCAGCGAACTCGTCTTCGAATGGTTTAGCAATGATCTCGTCTTTTTGGTTAGACTCACGTCGTTCATCATCGGACAAAGTGGCTGAATCTTTATTGGCATAAATCGCAAGCGCTTCATTCATCAACTTCTCATTTTGCGCAGGCCAGCGGTAATTGACCACACGTCCCCATGGTTTTTCTTGCATATCGGCGATCCGGTTCGTTCTGGAATAAGCTTGAATTAACCCCGCGTTTTTTAAGGTTCGATCGACATACAGCGTGTTCAGTTCCGGTGCGTCAAAGCCCGTTAATAATTGGTCGACCACAATCACCAAATCTAGAAAATTTCCGTCGGATGCAGATTTGTTTAAACGTGAAGTCACGTCTTGCGTGTAGCCAGAAACATCATCCATTCCAAAAGAGGTGCCGAATTCCGTATTATACGCTTGAATGGCAGCGTACAAACCTTTATTTGTGTCAAGCATGATATCATTATTCGATGAATTTTGGCTGAACGTCACGGCCACTTTTAACGTCTGCCCGCCGTTTTTCTTGTTTTCTTTGTTGACGTGTTGAAACTCGTGAAAATACATCATCGCCATCGGTGTGCTAGCTCTGCCACCGCCGACGTGCGTGGTAAACAATGCATTATACTTGCCTTCATTAGAGCGGTTCCGCCAGTTTTTGAAAATGTCTTCCACAACTAGTTTGACGTGATCTGGATTTTCATCATAGAAACTTGGTTCAATCGTGTCATCCATATCTTCTTGCGAGAGGTTGTTGATCCTCTCTTGAATTTTTTCTTCGCTCCATTTTGGATAACGGTCACGGTAAAATGCCGGAAGATATTGCTCTTTCATTTCTTTTTCGCCAATCGTTGTCTCAAAATCTACTTTGAAACCTAGAACATTGCGATCCGCAATCGCTTCACGAATCGTATATGCGTGTAATAGTGGACCGAAAATATCTTCTGTTCTTAGGCCAGTCGTTGTATCATCAAACATTGGTGTGCCGCTATACCCGATCCAAGCGGATTTCTTAAAGGCTTTCTGGATGTTTTTAAATGAGTCACCGCCGGTCGAACGGTGTGCCTCATCGACGATAAACACAATATTTTTTTCTGGCGCTTTAAAGGTTTTGCGTTTCACTAACGTATCGAGTTTTTGTACGGAAGTCACAATAATGCTATTGTCTTTGCTTTTAAGCTTACGACTCAAATCAGTCGTATTACTGGTGTTTTGCACGCTACCAAATGTGTCTTCTGTCGCATCGGGGTCATAGGCTTTGTAATTTTCGTTCGTTTGTTTCGTTAAGGCAATACGATCGACAACGAAAACGACTTTATCGACGTTCGGCATCCGGCTTGCGAGCCAGGCCGTTTTGAAACTAGTAATCGTTTTACCAGATCCAGTTGTGTGCCATATGTAACCAATTTTATTCATACCAAATTCAAAATCAGCACGTTTCAAGCGCTCGATCACGTTTTGGGTTGCATACACTTGATAAGGGCGCATCACTTTCAACGTTTGTTTATTTTTTGTTCCGTCCAAAATCATGTAGTTGGTCGCCATTTGGTGCGCCATTGGAATCGATAGCATGGAATCTGCGAATTCTTTCCAGTTGCGCACAATCGTATTGTCACGCTTGCGTTGCCAGTGAAAAGCGAAATCTTTATTAAATTGATCTGGCGTTGTATTTGCCATATACTTCACGTTGTTTGGGGTGATTGCCACCAAAATTTGCAAGGTCGAGAAAATGTCACGATATTGATTTTCATCCGCATATTGATGCATTTGATTGAGCGCTTCATTGACATCACGCGTGTCACGCTTTTCCTCAATTTGAATGATCGGCAGACCGTTAATCAAAAGGGTTGTATCAAAACGGCGCTTTTGTTTTCCGGTGATGATTGCTGGTCGTTCAATTTGATTGACCACTTGATAAACCGTATCCCCAGCCCCTACTTGTTTTTGGTCAAAAACAGTCAGGAATACATGGCGACCATCGTCTAAATCAATCTCGATTTGCGACACACCATTTAAGCCATACAAGAACTGCCCTGCTTCATAAGGGGTCTGGATGTCAGAGATGATCTTTTTCACTTGATTAAATTCCACTACACTTAACGGGTGTTCAAGTGTGTGTTGGTTGTGTCGTTCCAGGATTGTCTTGAAATTATCCCAGAGTTGGTCTGTCGTTTTAATCGTAGGTTCATATTTCCACAGTTTCGTTTTCACTACATAATCAACATTATAATTAGCGTTTGATTCTTCAGCAATAACGCCACCTCTTCGTTCAACATGTGCTTGTTTTGTAATGGTGCCACTCGTCAAGTATTGAATGAGTTCGGTTTCAAATTGCGTCTCGTTCATGGATTGCTTACCTCCCTAAGTTTTGTTAAGACGATGGTCGTTTCTGCATTTGCCGCTCTATTTCTTAACGCTTCCAGACGTAATTGATTGAAATAAAGCGCACCGATGATCCGCTGTTTTTCTATTGGTAGTAAATTTGGTAATACCAGTTCTTTCACTTGTTTCAGCGTGTATTTTAGTACTTGAGAACCTTGCAATCCGATTTGAAATTGTTTCTTAATGGATGGATCTTCATTAAGTAAGTAAACAAGATATTTCGCATCAACCGTTTCATCAGTGACTAGCTTCACGTAGTTTTGCGTGTATAGATAGCCCTCGTGATGCGCACGAACGATCGTGGCTTTTCCTGATATTAAACTAAACACAACATTACCTTTGCATAGCGTATGCACATCATCAAATGTTCGCACTCGTTTGTTGTCACGACTAGTAGCATCAATACCCACCAAATCAGCTTCAATATTTGGTTGTCCGTAATAGGTGTAAAGTGGCGCTTGATCATCGAATGCTTCTGTAATCCTAAATTGAGGCGACCCACTCACGAACGCAACCACGTGTGCTAATTTTATCATATGAATATGTGCCTTTCTGAAATTAATTTTCTTCCTGATGTTTCTATTCTAGCAGACCGACTTTGAAAGCGCAAGCATTCATTTTGTTAATTTAAAGAAACTACATTTTTGTATAGGGGAGATTCTTTTATAGTTGGAACAAACCTGTGAAGGTCTTGCATCCTAAGGAAGCGACTGCTCTAGGTGCTAGAAGCTTTCATGTGGAAAGGGGTTTATAAATTCCTGTGAAAGGGTGCTTTTTATTGAGGTTAGCAAAAAACTTGCGTATGATAAGAGGATAGCAACTCAAAAGAAGCGAATCGTTGTTGCGGCACGTTTGTGGAATGAGAGGGACATATGGACTGCGGTAGTGCAAGGAGATCTTGGATGAATGGGCGGAGCCGTGTCGTGTGTGATGAGAGGGATTGTTGATGTTAGAAAAGTAAAAAAGTAGAGGTGGCCTATTATGGATAGCATTATTTTTGATTTAGATGGAACGATTTGGGACTCAATCGATACGGTTCTAGATGCATGGAATGAGTGTATTAAGAAACATTGTCCGCTGAAAGACAAGTTAACACGAACTGATTTTGAAGGGACCATGGGATTACAAATGCTTGAGATTAGTAAAAAATTGTTCCCTGAGTTGAGTGAGAAGGAGCGAACAACATTAATAAGCGCCTGTGGTGACGCTGAACAGAAGTATTTAACAGCGTATGGTGGCAAACTTTACGACAATGTTGAGGAGGTACTGAACTCCTTATTGAAGAAATACAAGCTGTATATCGTGAGCAACTGTCAGGATGGATATATTGAATCTTTTTATGCGTATCATAAACTTGAAAAATACTTTTTCGATTACGAGAATCCAGGCAGAACTGGGTTTTATAAAGGAGAGAATATTAATTTAATTATGGAAAGAAATCACTTAAAGAGCCCCGTTTATGTAGGGGATACGGAAGGAGATTTAAATGCTGCAAAATATGCGGGCATCTCCTTTGTTTATGCCAAATATGGCTTCGGCGAAGTAAGTGAGTATGATGATGTGATCGAGGAATTTTCCGACTTGAAGCAGTATGTACAGAGGCAAGGGGCGTAAAACGATGTCAATCAAAGAAATCACATCGCTCATATTGCAAAGGCATCAATCCGCTCTTCAGGAGCGTCCATTTATCGTGGCAATCGATGGTTTAAGTGGCGCTGGGAAAACGACGCTCGTAAAAAAGCTTGAGCGTGAATTAAAGTATGAGCATCGAAAAGTATCTGTTTTCCATATTGACGATCACATTGTTGAAAGGGATAAGCGATATCACACCGGGCATGAAGAATGGTACGAGTATTATTATTTGCAATGGGATGTCGAGGAGTTAAAAAGGCAACTGTTCGAAGAGTTGCACGGCAATATTGGGACATTGACGTTGTCGTTTTACGACAAAGCAGCGGATCATATTGTGAATAAACACGTGACCGTCGAACGTGATGACATCGTTCTCGTTGAAGGGATATTCCTGCAACGGGAAGAGTGGAGGCGTTTTTTTGATCTCATCCTATTCCTCGACTGCCCTCGGGAATTGAGGTATGAGCGAGCGTTAAATCGCGATTTGTATATTGGCGACTACGAAGAAAGACTTGCTAAGTATAAAAGAAGGTATTGGCTAGGGGAAGATCACTATGTGGATACAGAAAGTCCAGTGGCTCGTGCACATGTGGTGTGTAAGGCAACGGACTTGGGGATGTTTGATTCGTATCACTGCGATGAGGGAGTAAAAGATAGACATGATGAATAGTTGGGAAATTTGCGCAATAGATGTAAAGGATTTTGTCCTGAATCTAGAGGTGTATCGTGGTGTGAAGGGGAAGTAGTATAGAGAGGATTGATTTGAATGACATTTCAACAAAAAATTGAAACATTTATAAAAGGTTATGATGAAGAGTTGCCGTTTTCTGGCGCCGTATTTGTACAAGGTGAGCACACACGTTATGAAGGCGCATTTGGTTTCGCGAATCGGAGCGAGCAGATCGAGATCACCTTGCAAACAAGATTTGGGATGGCATCTGGGTGTAAAATGTTCACTGCAGTCGCGATATGTCAGCTCGTCGAGAAAGGACTGCTGACCTTCGACACGTATCTAAATAAGTGTTTATCGATTTCATTCCCGCACTTTGATCCAAGCATCACCGTTCATCATTTATTGACGCACACCTCAGGGGTATCAGATTATTTTGATGAAGAAGTGATGAGCGACTTTGAAGAGTTGTGGAAAACAGTCCCGATGTATACGATCAAATCGCCGGCTGATTTTTTGCCAATGTTTCAGGAAAACGCGATGAAGTTCCAGACAGGGGAAACGTTTTCCTATAGCAATGCTGGTTATATTTTACTCGGCTTAATTGTAGAGGAAGTATCAGGAAAGGCGTTTCCGGACTATGTGGAGGAGCATATCTTTCGTGCTTGTGAGATGTCAGACTCGGGCTATTTTCGGATGGATCAACTGCCAGAACGAACAGCACTCGGATACATTGACAGTGAAGAGGATAATAGCTGGAAAACCAATATTTATTCCGTTCCAATTGTTGGCGGGCCAGACGGAGGCGCGTTTACAACCGTATTGGATCTTGAAAAGTTTTGGAATGGCTTATGGGCTGGAAAACTACTAGGCCCGGATTATCAGGAAAAATTATTGACGCCTTATGAAAATATTGAGGGTGAGTTGTATTATGGTTATGGGGTTCGGATTTTGAAGAAGAATGATGAAATCTATAAATATCTCAGCATTGGTTATGATCCTGGAGTAAGAATGCATTCATCTGTCAATGTGAAATTGAAAACACAGACGCACATTTTAGCAAATGTGGAACAACACGTTGTCCCGATTGTATGGGAAGTGGATAGGTTGTTTTCGGAGTGACCGGAAACAGGAGGGGAATAAAAGTAATATGAACATAATAGAAACCAAGCATACAAATGCAAACAATATAACGTTCGAATACGAATTCACTAGCAAAAGCGAAAGTATATCAAATAAACAGAGAGCAGATGTCCCATCTATTTTGGCTGTAGAAGCTTTGTTCATCATCAAGATAAATAATGAGCGATACTTCGAGGCAGAACTAGCTATTTTGGAATTCTACAAGGCTCTTTTTGAGTGGAAAACAAAGGTAAGGGATGATTTTGTTCCCGAGTTTCATTACTATACGATTGAATACGGGGAGTATGAAGATGGCGCGTTAATTTCATTGTGGCCATTTTCGCATCAAGCAAAGGTGACATCTATCTGGGCAGAGGCCGATCTTCATAATGTGTTTGAGAAAGATGACGTTGTTGCAGCGTTTTGTGCGTTAGAGCAGAGGTTAAGAGAGGATATTGAGGGCTACTTTCATATTGATCTAAAATATTTCTTGCAGCACATCCCAGAGCACATCCCCTATTTCGATGATGAAGAGGCCACATGAAATCATCACTAAACAACTATAAAACATTATATACACAATACGTGGCGCCTGAGCGAGCGAAAGTGTTTATCCTGTTCGTCCTATTATTGAGTGGGATTGGTTTACAGCTCGCAAGCCCACAGGTCATGGGGTACTATATTCAGGCTCCAGATACATCGGTTGGCGTTGAACTACTAAAGCTAGCAGCGATACTGTTTATCGTTTCCGAGTAGAAGACTTAGGTCACTTCTTAGCTCTTAAATAGTGCATTTAAGAGGCGGGGGATGAATTCTTCAAGTAAAGGTTTTCTACACCGAATGACAACGCTTTCAACATGGATTTCATTGTGTTACACTAGCAGTGCAATAACATACAGGTCTTTAAGGGTGGCGGCACTCCCGACAGAAAGGAGTGTTGCGATGATGACGACTTTTCAAGCGTTAGCGCTCATGATTGCGTTCGGTGGTTTGATTGTGTCAATCATCAACGTGTCGCAGAAGCGAAAATGCGATAACGAAAAGAAATAACCACCCTTAAGCGCGCCAGCAGTAGGGTGGTCGTGTATCACCAAGTATGGTTGCCCCTTTAAAGGGAGCCCTTGTTATTGCAGACCGTGGGTGTTAATAGGGCACCTGCGGTCGTTTTTAGTTTATGCTTTATGTAGTTTAAGTATACACTCATCTTGTGGAGGGCGTCAAGCAAGTCTATCTTGATGTTTGGGTGTGAAACCATCTTTTTGTTGGAGAGGTATGCTGCTGTGGTCGCGCTTTCTCAAGTGTATAGGTAACATCTTTGAATACGAATAACATTAGGAGGAGCATCCATATGGAAACAACTGAAGTAAAAAAAGCACTTGCTTACATAACGCGGTACCGAGATGGAGAATGGCAGTTACTTGTATATAAGCATCGCGATGATCCGGAGTCAGATATTCACGTGCCAGGCGGTGGAGTGGAGAAAAATGAAGATGAAAAAGAGGCTGCTGTGCGGGAAGTATTTGAAGAAACAGGGTTAACAAACATTGAATATGTCCGACGGATTGGTGTGTACAAGTATTTTTCCACGTATAGAAATGAGTATCAACGGAGATTTGTTTACCATTTTAAAGAGAAAGAAGATGGGCTCATTCCTGATCGTTGGGAATATGTCGTCAAATGTGACGGAAAAGATAATGGTTGGGTATTTCAATTTTTCTGGCTACCGATTCATACAATAGTAGGGGTGAATGAGGCCGACTGTGATAAGTGGCAAGTCATCCGTAGTGATTATTTACCAAATTTAATCCGTTTGGAAAAAGAGAACTGAATGATGTGGAGAGGAGCTCATCCGGGTGTGAAGAAGGATAGCTCCTCTCTGGTGACTGCTAGACTGGTTTGACAGGGACACATATTTCGCACTTGTTTTGGCGTATCATTTCCCCGGTATATCGCTCCAAAATCGGTTTGTCATCAATGCCATAACCATTGTCCTCTATTACTTGAAACGTGTTGCACCATGCTTCTTGCACGGCTGTAGCCGTATGTTCAAGTGTGAAGACCATATACTGACCACCAGGAAGTTCGTCGTAAAGAAGGGAATGGTCAATCTGGTGATCATGCTCCAGAACGATACAGGCATCATATCGACATTTCTGTGGGGGCGTCACTTTTGCATTGTCTCGAGCAATACCAAGTATAATGGCAGAGCCAGTGAGTAAGTTTTTTTCTTGTGCCCATTCTTTGATTTGTGCGATTGCTTTCATGTTGGAAGGACCATAAGGGCCGATTTGCCGTATATAAGCGATGTGGTATAGAGGAAGTACTTCGATGTTTCTGTCCATCGCATGTCATTCCTTTCTGTATGCATTTTGGTTACATGGTTCATGCTATCATGTTATAAAAAGTTATTCATTTGTATTTTTAAAAAATATTAAAATGGCGAGAGTGTGCCGATATTAGAGCGAGCAATTTGATTGTGCGTCTATCCCACACGGCCTTCTGACAAGCTCCCCAGAGCAATTTGAACAAACGAAAGTCATTTCTTCTGTGCACGCAGGACAGAAGGTGCATTCATGTATGCAAATATAAGCAACTTCGTGTGGTGCGAGTGTTTTTGTGCATGATTCACATGCGTTTTTCATGATCAATGCCATGATTCCTCACGTCCTTTTATAAGAGATTTCGTCAAAGTGATTGTGGCAAATTCTTCGTGCAGCGTGAGCAAAGAAGCTTCGTGAACTTGTTCAGCGGTGTAGCGTGCCTCACCCCATTGTAAAGGAAATGCGACAGTGGCATCAGAAACGACGGTTGTTTGAAAACCAAGATTTGCACTCATCCGTGCGGTTGTGGATACACAGTGAGGGGTGGTGAAGCCCGCGATTGTTAAAGCGGCAATATGTTGCTTGCGCAAATACGATGTGAGTCCGGTGCCGATGAAAGCACTGTTCACTTGCTTTCGGAAAATCTCCTCACCGTTGATAGGCTGGGCTTCATTTTTAAAAGAAAATCCGGGATGTTCATGATAGAAAAGAGAGTGCCGGCGAGTTGAATGATGTTGAATGTGAATAACAGGTGCTTTTTTCTTTCGCCATTCGCCTAGAAGGAGCGCAATATTTTTTTCTGCGTCGTGATGATTGCGCTGCCCCCACTTCGGATCATCAAATGCTTGTTGCACATCGACTAAAAGTAGTGCGTTGTTCATGGGTATCAGTCCTTTTTGTTTGATGTATGTAGTGTAACAAGTATGATAGAGAGTAAGAATGTACTTTTTTCGGTTTTCAAACGCACATGCATGCTGTTTTAAAGGTTTCTATGTGCAATTTCCTAATGATTTGAGGTGAAAAAATGGATGAGATTGATTGGGAGATCATGAAGCAATTGCAAGAAGACGGACGGATGTCGATGACGCGTTTAGGGAAAGAAGTGAATTTGTCGGTGCCAGCGGTGAAGGAGCGGGTACAAAAACTAGAGGATAAGCAAGTGATTAGTGGTTACCGGGCGATGATTGACCCAAAAAAAGTCGGCAAGCATGTGATGGCGTTTGTGTTGATGGAAACGAGCCGGTGTGAAGCTTTTCGGAATTTTTGTATCGGGCATGAAAGCGTCATTGAATGTCATCGTTTAGTTGGTCAGTATAGTTATTTAGTCAAAGTGGTGGTCGAATCAGTGGAAGTGCTAGAGCAGTTCATTGATGAAGCGATGGCCTTTGGTCATCCATCGACGTTAATTAATTTATCTTCGCCGGTCCCTTACAAACCATTGGTAGAAGATGAAACAAACGTTTAATTAAATGGCATCTTAGCGTTGACGCAACATGGAAGCGTTTTAATATGAGTAACTCAACTTTCGCACCTCAAATCAGGCATGTAAGCCTTGATATAAGTGGGTAATCCAGCAATCCAATGTGAGAGTTGACTTTTGATCAAGCGCTGTGCGCGCTTATCAATCTTGTCAAAAGCATCATGAAGAAGCTCGAGTAACTGTTGCAACGCAACAGTCCAATCAAGCGCCTGCATCTCATCACAGAGATCATAAAATACACCACCCAGTGTCCGATGATCATTGTGGCAACGATTTTGCCAGGATAACACGATATATCTAGTAAAAACAATGGTTGTGTGGCTAATAAGTGAGTCGTACGAACGCCCTTGAAACTCCTTTTGCAAACGGAGGAGCGACTTCGTCGTCTTGAAAAACACTTCTATATCCCAGCGGATCCCGTAAGTTCGGATAATCTCCTGTTCAGAAAGGGTGCAGTCTGTACTCAAAACAGCAAGCCATTCTCGCTTTTTATTCCGATTACGCACAAAAACAACTTTAACAGTGACACCATTTGCCATCGTTGTCGTGATGGAGCGGAGAACACCTTTTTTCTCAGGAAGAGGCGTTGCACGGTGATAAAGCTCCTTCAAAGATAGCATTTTACCGTTTACTTGATAACGCTGTTTTGAATTCTTCACCATACCGATAACATCAATTCCTTGATCTACAATGGCTTTGATCAATGGCTGTTGAGTAAACCACGAGTCCATTAAGACATAGGAAGCCTGAACGCCTTTCGATAATGCTCGCGCGATCATACCAGGGAGTTGTTCAGGAGCGGATTGAAGACCCTCTTTACGTCGCTTATAACCAGCACTACGCTTATCGAGATCTTCGTTGATGCCATTGATGATAGATTTTTTGGAACTCAGTAGTGAAAAATCAATAGGTATAAAAGTGTTCCCATCGGACCAACCGAGTGTAAGCATACGAAATCCTTTATAAAAGCGATTTTTAGTGGAAGAATGATCAAAACAACGGGCAAGCAGTTCGACCCTTTTACTGCGATTGCGGTCATATGAAGAATCGTCCACAATCAAGACCTTGGGACGATCATTTGATGTCAATGCGCTGACTTTTTGAATGACAGCTGTACTGAGCGATAAAAGAAACTTTCTCCAAGCAAACTTTGGATAGTTTAAAAAGCGATATATAGCGTCTTTTCCAGGAAAATCTTCACGCTTCTTTGAAGTGAAAAGCGCAAACCAATTTTTTTGGTGGAAAATGAGCGCGAATACAAGGCGAAATAAAACATTACAGCTAAACCCAAAGTTCTTCCGAATACCTGATTGACGCAAATGCTTTGTCATTTCTAGCTCCGATAATACAACATTAATTTCATTTGGGAGTTGCTCATTTACATGCCTTTCAGTTATCATAGAGAAAGCACCTCTTCTTTTTGGTATTGGGTTTAGTCAACTCTATTATACCTAAAAGAAGTGGTGCTTTTCATGTTTCAAGTACTGATGTCAAGGAGCATATTTCATAGGCCGACAGGCCTTGTTATAACTGAAACTCGAAGCATTTTTTGCCTGCGAAAGTTGAGTGAGTAAGTAAAGTTAATATAATCCTATATGAACGGGAGCAGAAGCGCCATGATGATGAAAACAGCATGTTGGGGAATTGTTGCAAGCTTGTTATTAGTAAGTGGTTGTACAGAGCAACAGCAACAAGATGAATCGTTTCTTGAGCCGATTGAATGGAATAAAACAGAACAGCGGTTGTTGTGGCTGACGACAGATGACGCGATTGCTTTTAAAACGAAGACACTGAAAGATACGGTACAATATATTTACTTTTATGTAGATGTATATGAAGACGGAGAATTGAACGAAGCTGTTTCGCAACAAGTAGGCGCGGTAGGTTTTGAACATAGCGATACGGATGAATTGTTTATTGCGTACAAGCTCGCTCAAACACAAGATGATGATACGGGATTTACACTTTTTGTACAGCCAACGGGTAAAGATCGTTCCGGGTCGATAAAGTTAAACGGAGAAGTTCCATTCAGTAGCGAAATATTCCAATCTTATGCTTCGGCAGGTGGCATTGACATCACTGCAGAAAGCACACCGCTATTTCTATGGACTGCAGACGATCGCTTATTATCAAACTGGTATACAGAGGAAGGGCTTATGGAAATGCGGAGTAGAGGAAAAACGTTTGCGATTATTCGGGCGGATTGGGATGAAGAAGTGCGAGAGTAAAAGAGCGCACTAAAAAAAGTTTGACGGGGGAATGTAAATGTCACTACTATTAGAATGGTATTGGACTATGTTCATCGCGACAGAAGTTCTCGGGTTTCTTTGCGTCGTCTCATTCGTGCTTTTTCGTTATGTGCTTGTGCGGCCGCTGTTAAGTAAATGGAGTATACTCCTGTTTGTTTTGTTGAATGTGTTTGATAGTGTGATCGCGTTTTTTGTGTATAGAGCAACAGGGGAGCTGTCTGTGTTTCAAGTGATTGTCTTCATATTCATTCTCTACGCGCTCACATTCGGACGAAGTGATTTCAAGAAATTAGATTTTTGGATACGAGGGAAAATCGAGAAGTGGACGAAGAAACCGTTGATCAGTGCGGAGGAACATCGCGCGCGTGAAGAAAGTAGGTATGGTGCGGCGCAAGCGAGAGCGACTGCAAAAGAATGGACCATGCATGCGATCATCTTCGTGTTTGCAAATGGGCTATTCTGGTTGCTATTTCCTAGTGACACAGTGTCATTGACGGATGTACTTAGTGTAGAAGGGATTAAAAAGTGGGGAGAGGATCCAGAGCTGTATGGGCTGTTTAGTGAATCTGCAATGAATCAAGTGATAAGGGTTTGGGGAATCATCTTCATCATTGATACGATTTTTTCTTGGTGGGAAATCTTGTCTCCTGATGAAAAAGAGGAAGAAAAAGCGTAGCGCGGTGTTGCTTGTATCACAAAACGTTTGACGTCACAATGAAAACGTTTTAAGATGAGGGTTTGTCAAATTAAGTGCAACACTTCCTCCTGAAACACTTCATAGCCTCTCGGCATTCGCAAAAGCGCGCCGAGACAAGATTTTATCAAGCACTCTAAAGTGCTATCCTCCTACTTCGTAGGGGGATTTTTCATGTAATAATGATTGAAACAAAAATAACGTGTTCGTTTTTCAGACACAAAACAAACAGATATGCTCTTGATTTTTCAAAAACCACCCCAATAATCGAATTGGAAATATATTACTTTTTCGATGGAGGGGTTTTTATGAAACCAGCAATGGTTCCGCATACCGAATATCAAAAATCTATGCTCGAGCAATTACAAGAGCACTACGCAGATGGGGCATTGTTATTGCACAAAAATGATTGGTCAGTGATTTCAAAGTGCTACATTACTGATTTATCAAGCGTTTCAGCCCTCGTACAACACACCTACTCTGATTCTACTCAAGGGACAATACCACGCGATCCAGCTTCTATGATGCGTGCGTTTTTACTAATGCTTTTCGTCCGGCCCGAAGAAGGCATTACCAAATGGGTCCAAACACTTCAAACTAACCGTCTTTATGCCTTGCTTAGCGGATTTGAGATCGGAGATGTACCCGGTGTTGGTACGTTCTACGATTTTTTCCATCGTCTATGGAACCTATGTGATAAGAATAGAAAAGGCCATAAGCAACGCCGGCGCAAAAAGCCGAAGAAAGGGAGAAAACCAGGTGAAAAAGCACCTACTGTTACGCCCAATCGGGTGAAACGAATTGTTGCACGAGCAATGAAATGCTGTAGAACGAAAAGAACTTTACCAACAGATTCGCTTTTTTCCTTATTCCAGGATGCTTTTCTTTCAGTAAGCGCAAAGCTAGGGTTGCTCGGAGATGTAGACCAGTTGACCATTGCAGGTGACGCCACACCTGTAACCACTGCCGTCTATCCCCGAAGCAAGCCTGCTTGCGCCTGTCGTGCCGAGGAGCGTAGAAATTGCGGTCACCCCCGCCACTACTCTCAGCCTGACACAGATACCGGTTGGAACAGCTCTCATCGGCATCATTACAACGGATATTCGCTGTATTACCTTACAGCCGCAGATAGTCCGTATGATTTACCGCTTTACCCAAAGTTCCAGCCAGCGTCTCGGCACGACTCGGTCAGCTTTGTACTAACCTTTTCAGAGTTCTCACAGCGCTTCACAGTAGGCACGACTGAGAGAATTCTCTTAGATGCTGCGCATGATGCACGAGCCATCTATGACTTCATTATACATCATGGATGCAATCCTTTCATCGATCTGAATGAGCGGACGAAGAAAAAGGACAACAATGACAAGGGTTATGACGATAGTAAGAAGATCACCATTTCTCCTCAAGGCATACCCATTTGTCCGGCGGGTTTAGAAATGAAGCAAAATGGCTATGATCACACGCAAAAGAGACAAAAGTGGCGTTGTCCATTAATGGAGAATCGCACCACATGTACGTGCGAAAATCCTTGTTCCAATGCTAAGTTTGGACGTACTTTTCATACCAGTACGAAGGATGACCCAAGGCTTTTCCCTGAATTCCCGCGGAGTTCAGAAGCTTGGGATCGCATCTTCGCGCGTCGCACTACTGTTGAACGGACAAACAAACGGACAAAGACAGACTACAAGCTGGAGGCCGGCAGGCATCGGTCCACTATGATGTGGGCCATTCGCACGTATGCCATCATGATGTGTCAGCACGTGGATGCCTGGTACAGTCATCGAGAAGGTGAAATGCATCATTTGATCTCGACTATTCTACCTCAAGCAGCCTAATTTTAACACATTGATAAAAAATCTTGCGGGCAAGGTTTTTTTGGTGCGCGCTTTTTTGAAAGAGAAATGAAATTTTGAGCGAATGTGTTGGTTTTAACTCTTTTTTTGATCAATCTACCTATTTGTTTCCAGTTGCTTAGTCCTTAATGCCGAGAGGCTATCTTCGTGTGTAGTTTTCCATTTTAAACATTTTCTTGGTCTATGATTGATTAGCGACAGTGCAAATTCTAGTTCTTCACCAGAAACAGTAGCGAAATCCGTTTTCTTAGGGAAAAACTCTCTTAATAACCCATTGGCATTTTCATTACTGCCACGTTGCCACGAAGAGTAAGGATCAGCAAAGTACAGCTGAATATCCGTATCTTGTTCAATGGAGCTATAACAGGCAAATTCTTTCCCTCTGTCAACCGTTGCGGTTTGAAAAGCGCCAGCAGGCAACTGTTCGTTTAATGTTCGAATCGCTTTTTCCATGGATGAGGAGGTGCGATCCGACATTTTAAAGGCAATGTACCATCTAGTTTTACGTTCAACAAATGTAGCAAGACACGCTTTACTTTTCCCACGACTGGAAACAACACTATCCAGTTCCCAATGACCAAAAGTCTCCCGCTTTCTAATTTCTTTAGGTCGTTGTGAAATAGATGTTCCAATATTAAAGCGCCCTCTTTTTTCTAGTGGTTTTTGCCGTTTTCCCTTGTGGCGAAGAAAGGATAAATCTTGATTCACTAACAGACCTTGATAAATCCAACGATAGATGGTTTTAAAGCTGATGGTCCCTTGAAATAATCGTCCTACAATTTGTTCGGGCGACCAAGTTTGTTTCAACTTCTCATTTATGATCTCAGCTAATTCACAGGACCATTTACCAATACGTCCGCAACGTAATCTACGCTTGTGATAGTTCTCTTGAGCACTTTCAGGCTGATAGAACTTCTCTTCCGAGTTCCGTTTCAGTTCTCTAGAAATGGTAGAAGGTGAGCGGTTAAGCTTTTTAGCAATCGCACGAATAGACTGCCCCTGGCTATAAAACGTTTCTATACGTGCTCTTTCAAATGTGGTAAGATGTTGGTAGCTCATAGCATCCTCCGTGTGTGTGTTTGTTTGGTTACCTACATTTTACACGAAGCTGTTATGGGCTGTTTTATTTTAGCCACGTTTTTAGGTGTTGCACTTAATATTACAATCCGTCAGATAGAAAAACGCTGGAAGCCTAGGAGGGACAATTGTGACTCAAAATGCTGGAACGGAAGAATCGATTCGAAGGTGGAATGATTTTGCCAAAGCGTACGCGGCAGATCAGACAGAACAGGGAGACTTAAGTCGCAGGTGGCTTTTAAACCCAGTAATCTTTTCACTTATCGGAGATATAAAAGGGAAGCGAGTCTTAGATGCTGGATGCGGAGAAGGGTACTTAAGTAGAATGTTAGACAACAGAGGTGCAAAGGTTACTGCGGTTGATTATTCAACGAGTATGCTAGACATTGCGAAAAAGCGCACGACAAAAGTGGATGCGATTACTTATCAACAAGGAAATTGCGAAGACTTGTCTTTTTTACGAACAGAAAGTTTCGACTGCATTGTATCCAATATGGTCATTCAAGATTTAGCTAATTATGAACAGGCATTTCAAGAAATGCACCGCTTACTCGTAACTGGCGGGACATTTGTATTTTCAATCTTGCACCCATGTTTTGTGACACCTGAATATGGCTGGGAGCGAGGAGAAGACGGGGAAGAGTCACACTGGAAAGTAGACAAATACTTTTATGAGGGTGCGTATGAGCAAGATTTTGGTGATAAGGAAAACATGTTATTTTTCCATCGAACACTTACAAGTTATGTCAATACGTTAACGAAAACAGGATTTGTTTTAGAAGAGCTTGTCGAACCCAAGCCTTCGCAAGAGATATTGGCAGCGCACCCCGAGGCAGCATTAAAATTAAGGCGACCAGATTTTATTGTGTTTAAGTTGAGAAGACGAGGATAAACGGTTACGGCTGAAAAGGTTCCTTAAGAGAGAAACAACCTAAGGGGAGATAACTGTGACAAAAAGTATGGGAACGGAAGAATCAATTCGAAGGTGGAATGGTTTTGCTCAAGCTTATGCGGCCATGCAGACAGAGCAAGGAGATAAAGGGCGTGAATGGCTTTTAAACCCAACCATTCTTTTTCTTATTGGAGATGTTAAAGGAAAGAGGGTATTAGATGCTGGGTGTGGTGAAGGCTATTTAAGTAGAATCTTTTGCAAGAACGGGGCTGAGGTTACAGCCGTCGATTATTCAACAAACATGATAGAGATTGCGAAAGAACGAACACCGGAAACACTCGTGATTAACTACAGACAGGGGAATTGCGAAGACTTGTCTTTTTTGCGTGCAGAAAGTTTTGATTGTATTGTATCCAATATGGTCATTCAAGACTTGGCTGATGATGAAAAAGCGTTTCAAGAAATGTACCGGCTACTCGTAGCCGGTGGAACATTTGTGTTTTCGATTTTGCACCCGTGCTTTGCAACGCCTGAATATGGCTGGGAAAGAGGAGAAGATGGAGAAATATTACACTGGAAAGTAGACAAGTATTTTTATGAAGGTGCTTATGAGCAGGACTTTGGTGAAAAGGAAAACATGTTATTCTTTCACAGAACGCTGACAAGTTATATGAGTCGTTTAATTGGAACAGGATTTGTTTTAGAGGGCCTCATTGAACCGAAGCCTTCTAAAGAGATGATCGAAGCCCATCCCTCAGCTGTGTCAAAGTTGAGGCGTCCGAATTATATCGTGTTTAAATTAAAAAAATGAAGGTTGTGCGCAGGCTTTCACTCACAACATTGACATGATATAGTGAAGTTGTAACACCACATGAGGAAAAGATGTATAATCAAACCAACAGAAAGTGGTGTTACAAAATGAGTAAAAAACATTATGACGCAATCTTCAAGGAAAAACTCGTCCGGATGCACCTTGAAGAGGGACGAAGCATGGGAAGTTTAGCAAAAGAATATGGTTTGGGGCATGGGACCCTCAATCATTGGGTGAAGCAATACCGCAAAGAATGCAATGAATCCAACCAAATTGATGAAGAACGTGCAAAAAGCGTATATGACCGACTAGCACAATTAGAAAAACAAAATGAGGAACTAGAAAAGGAAAACCTCTTCTTAAAAAAGGCGGCAGCATTCTTTGCGAAGGAAAGCGAGAACTAATTTATCAATTCATCGACGAAAATGCCAAGGAATTTGGTGTGCGATGGCTACTACGACGTTTCCGACTATCACCCAATGCCTACTACAATCACAGAAAGAAACGACGAGCAAAACAACAAGAAAGAAAAGCGGCGATCAGTGCGTGTATTAAAGACATTTTCCACCGTTATGGCGGGAAAATGGGCTACCGTATGATCCATAAAAGGCTGGCTCATGAGGGATACACATGTAGCCTACTTACTGTGCACAAGTACATGAAAGAACTAGGGCTGCGTTCTATTGCATATAAGCGAAAGCCGCCTTATGTGAAAGGGAAGAAGCACAGCGTCTTTCCGAACCTTTTAAACAGAAATTTTGTCGTTGCTCATACGGATCAACGGTGGTGCACTGACTTTACGTACCTTCATTTAGCGAACGGACAAGTCCGTTATAACTGTTCCATTTTGGATTTGAGCAATCGTAGCATTGTCGCCACAAAGACGGATTCACATATCACCGCTGACCTTGCAATTGAAACGTTACAAGAAGCACTGCAGAAACATGCGCCTAAAAAAGGATTGATCTTACACAGTGATCAAGGAGTCCAGTTCACCTCTAAAGCTTTCACTGAGTTTTGTAAGCAAAACGGTGTCATACAAAGCATGAGTCGCGCCGGATGCCCTTATGACAACGCACCGATGGAATCTTTTTTCGGCAAAATGAAAAATGAACACCTAAATCATTTTGTGATTAGAAACACACGTCATTTAAAATGGCTCATCGAGGACTATATTTTCCGATATTATCATCATATCCGTCCTCACAGTTCGCTTGGAGGTAAAACGCCTATGGAAGTTCAGGCTTGTTAACTAACTTGAGGAATGACTGCACGTCCCTCGAAGGGGGTGTGAGCAGTTGCATCGCGCTTTGACATGGAGCCTCTACGGGCATGTGTTCCCCGCCAAGATCCAAGCTAAAATAAGGCTTGGCTACACCGCACCAGGCTAACACGCCCGCCTCTCCATGTAAAATCGCTCGGGTTGAACTTCGAATGATTTACTGGAATTTTTACATGGAAATCTGCCCGTTTCATTTCCGAATGATGGCAGGCGCTCTTCCAATGAGGACAACTTATTTTTTCTAGGCGGTGTTACAATTTTGCTTGACCGGGTCAATGTGGCGGCAAATATGGTAATTGCTTTTCTAATTGCTTGCTATGTGAAAGTTAAAATGAACCGTTTAACAAAAGATAAAGAGAAAAGATAAAGAGAATGTTGCTGTTTGACCGAGGAAGGAGCATCATCTATGATCATTGCGATTGCCGCTGTTTCGGGTGGAGGGAAAACGACAGTGGCACGTGCTTTAGCGAGCAAGTTGCCGAATGCGTACGTGCTACACTTCGATGATTACGAGTTAGAAGGACCGAGTGATCTCTGCCAGTGGATAGAAAATGGGGCAAACTATGATGAGTGGAAGGTGAATCCGATCATTCGCGATATAAACATATTACGTGATCGCAAGAAGTGTGACTTCATCATTTTAGATTATCCGTTTTCGTATTTACAAACGCAGATGAGGGACTTGATTGACCTCTCCTTCTATATTGATACGCCACTAGATATCGCGTTTGCAAGGAGAATCATTCGCCAACCGCCAAATTTAATGAGTGAGTTGGTGGATGATTGTACCCACTATTTAAATGTGAGTAGAAAAGCGTACACACATATGAATGATGTCGTAAAGCCGAGCGCAGATGATATGATGAACGGACAATCTGCTGTGGACGAGATTGTTCGTCAAATGGTTGGTGTGATCCATAAACGAAGAAGCACTGAGAGTTGACGAGTCATCTAGTTGGCTACTATCTTTTCAAAAAAGTGGTGGCCAACGCATCATTGCATAAACACTACCTTCTTCAGATTTTCCCTTGACAGGACATCAGAAGTGCTCTATATTTGCATTATACAACTAATATGCCACGAAATAAACGATATTAAAGGGCACTGAAAGAAAATTGCGTTTTCCTTGGTCTTACGTTTTGACTGTGATATACTTGCGTTATACAACTAATTGGCTGGAGTGAAGATGAGTGAATAACAGATGTGTACAACCAGGACTATCACAAATACGCGATGTGTTGCAAATGTTAGCAAGGAATATGGTCTTTTTAGAAAAGGAAGGCGCATCATGTTGTGGGATCACAAATATTCAAAGTTACGTGCTTGAGCACATTCACAAGTTAAATGGCCCGTCGCTCAATGAGTTAGCAGAACATTTGCGTATGGAAACGAGTACACTAAGCCGGCAAGTACAAGGGCTTGTGACAAAAGGGCTTGTGAAACGTGTGCAGTCTGAGACAGACCGCCGTTATGTGCAATTAACCTTAACGGAGGAGGGAGAAGCGTTTGGTGAGAAAGTAAATGTGCAAATGCAACAATATTTACAACGAATTTTCTCTCACATCCCAGCAGACAAGAAAGAACAAGTGCTAGAGAGTCTTGACATCTTGTTAGAAGCGATGAAGAAAAGCAATTGCTGCTAACAAGCGGCTCTTTTATGGTAATTAGTTGTAAAACGCAATTATTGAACATCGGTAATATGCTATTCCCTCGTGGGTATTAGTTGCAATCACCAATTATTGAAAGGTGGAATTTTATGTGATGGCAAGTCTATGGCACACATTTTACGAGTTAGCGAAAGGGTTATTGGTACTATTGGTTGTTGTATCTTTTGTGATGAATGTAATTCGACCGTATCTGCCATTTGACAAAATCAAGCAAGTAATGTCGTCTGGGAGAGGGATGGTCGGTAGTGTTGCAGGGGTTATTCTTGGGTTCGTGACACCATTTTGTTCTTGTTCAACGATTCCATTAATGGTGACATTGCTGAATCGTGGCGTGCCGTTTCAAGCGGTAATGACGTTTTTCTTTACGTCGCCGTTGTTGAATATCTGGGTGCTTGGTTTGATGGCACTTGTATATGGTTGGAAGGTCACACTCATTTATGCGGGAGTCACTGTAGTCTTTTCGATCGTGGTCGGGTATGTGCTTGATCAACTCAACTTTCAGGCACAAATCAAAGCCGTCATTGTTGAGGGACAGGAAGAGGAAGATATGAAGCGTCGTCGTCGCGACTGGGCACATCATTTGAAATTGTCGATCGGTGAGACGTGGAGGCTGATTCGCTCTGTTGGAGTGTACATTGTTATTGGCGCGTTTATCGGTGCATTCATTAAAGAAGCGGTACCGACTTCGGTCTTTACCTTTTTCCAAAATCAAAGTGAGTGGTGGGTGATCCCCGTTGCAGCAGTTTTAGGGATTCCCCTTTATGTGAGACTATCGACGATGTTACCTGTGACGCAAGCTCTTTTAGCGGGTGGTTTTCCGTTAGCACCGGTGATGTCACTAATCATTGGCGGGGCAGGTGCGAGCTTACCGGAAGTGCTGATGCTAACGAGTATTTTCAAGAAACGACTGATGGTGGCGTATATGATCGCGATCTTTTCGATGGCAACGTTTGCTGGTTACTTATTCTTAGGGTTAAACCTGTAAGGGAGGTGAGAACATGGGATTTTTCAGTCTTTTGAAAGGGAAAAAGAGCGAGAACAAGAGCTGCTGTAGCGTGAAAGTAGTGGAAGTGAAAGAGAAAGAAAAGCAATCGTGTTGCACCCCACGTGACCAAAAGTAGGAAAGTCGAGAGCGATGGATTGCGATGCTTATCAGGTGCTCATTTTACTGTTAAATCTGCAAGAGAGGTGAGAAAATGAAAAAGAGTAAGAATAAGAGCTGCTGTACTGCGGGGTGTTGTACCGCATGCTGTTGCACCCCACGTGACCAAAAGTAGGCAATTGGAGAGGGGGCGTCGTTTTTAGCGACGCTTCTTTTTTAAGGTAGGTGAATAGACAATTGACTGAGAGAAGATTAACATAAGAAATAATACCTAGGAAAGAGGCACAAACTATATTAGGCCCGTTCTTTCATAAAGGAGTTTAGAGTGATGTATCATCTTTTCATTGTTGAGGACGATGCGCAAATTCGGCGCATTGTCGCAGAGCACTTGCAAAGGTATGGTTACCAAGTGACGCAAGCGGTGCGGTATGAAGCGATTAAAGACGAGTTTCTCGAGGTAGAACCGGATCTTGTATTACTCGATATTAACTTGCCATACTTTGATGGCTTTTATTGGTGCCGGCAAATTCGTGCGATTTCGAATGTGCCTGTATTGTTTATTTCCGCGCGGACGGATGAAATGAATCAAGTGATGGCGATTGAACATGGGGGCGATGATTATTTAACAAAGCCGTTTCATCTTGATGTTGTGGTGGCGAAAGTAAAAAGTGCGTTGCGACGCGCATACGGTGAATATGCGCAAGCGCCAAATACTGAATCGGTGCGTGAATTGGAAGGGCTACGTTTTTGGCCGTCTCGCAATGAGTTGCATTTTCAAGACAAGGTCGCGGAACTGACGAAAAATGAAGCACGTTTGTTTGCGCGTCTTGCGGATACACCTAATCAAATTGTGAGTAGGGATGATTTACTAGAGGCATTGTGGGATGAGGTACATTTTGTTGATGATAATACGTTATCAGTCAATGTGACGCGGATGCGGAAACGGCTCTCAGAATTAGGAATTACAGATGCGATTCAAACAGTACGTGGTCAAGGGTATCGTTTGAATATCAATTGGGGGGCATCTTTATGATCCGCGCATTTTTGTTAGATAGACTTGCGGTGATCATTTTATTTATGTTGAATACAGCACTTGCAACGGTTGTGTTTCACTTATTTTTTTCTACGAAGGAATCATCGGTGGAGCGAGGCGTCGTTGCTTATGCGTTTTTATTATGTTTATTTTTGCTCGTGACCTGGCTAATAGTTGAATATGTGAGAAGCCGGCGATATTTGAAGAAGCTGTATGAATATACAAAAGGTGAAGGGCAAGACGGCTTGTTTGAAAATATGCATATGCCAACATATGAAGCACGACTTTGGCAGGAAGGGCAGTGGCAACAGCGTCGTAAGTATGAAGAGAAGCTTGATATGTATATACGTGCACACGAACAGCAGCAGTTGTTTTTCAATCAATGGGTTCACCATATGAAAACCCCTGTCTCAGTGATTTCTTTATTGGTGCAACAAGGAAAAAATGATGGAAATGACACGGTACTTGATGAAATTAGTGATGAGAATGATCGTTTCCGACACGGGCTCGAGTTGCTGTTGCATTTAGCACGTTTGGATCATTTTGCGATGGACTTGAAGGCGGAAAAAGTAGATATAATTACGGTGATCAGTAGTATTGTGAATGAAGAGAAGCGCCAATTTATTCGTCGCGGGGTTTTCCCGGAGATTCAAGGTGAACGAGGCGTATATTTTGTGTACAGTGATGAGAAGTGGCTCCGTGTATTATTGCAACAAATTGTATTTAATGCATTAAAGTATTCACCACAACAAACAGGTGCAAAGATTACATTCAAATTAAGGGAAGGAAAAAGTCAAATTTTACTAGATGTAATAGATCAAGGTGTGGGGATTGCAAAACACGATGTGCCGCGTGTGTTTGAACCATTTTTCACGGGAGAGAATGGACGGAAGTTTCAAGAATCAACAGGAATGGGGCTTTATTTAGCAAAAACAATTGCGAAAGGACTAGGTCATTCACTGACGCTTACGTCAACAACGGGGGTTGGGACAACAGTCACCATTGCATTCTCGTCAAAAACGTTGCATAACATGACAACATTGTAAGATGATCACGTTCCTTTGCAAGATGATTCTATGGGAGGGGATTGTAGCCTTGTTTATAATAAGAACCATCAAATGAAACACAAAGGAGTTTTGATGATGTCTATCTTAACAGTGAATCAACTGTCTAAAACATACTACCCGAAAAAAGATGGCTTAGCATACCGGGCGCTACATGACTTTGATCTTCGTGTTGAAGAAGGTGAGTTTGTTGGGGTCATGGGTCCGTCAGGAAGTGGGAAAACGACACTTTTAAATATGCTTGCGACGATTGACAAGCCGACTTCAGGAGAAATGATTCTGAACGGAAAGAACCCACTTGATTTGTCCCCTAATCAACTTGCATTGTTTCGGAGACGTGAACTAGGGTTTGTATTCCAAGACTTTAATTTACTGGATACATTGAATGTAAGAGAAAACATATTATTGCCACTAGCACTTGACACATTGCCGTTAAAGGAAATGGAAAAAAGGCTCATGCAGCTGGCAGAACAATTGAACATTGTAGATATTCTTGACAAGCGTATTTCAGAAATCTCTGGTGGACAGCAGCAGCGTACCGCTTGTGCGCGAGCGTTTATTCATGAGCCGGCAATGGTGCTTGCCGATGAGCCCACCGGGAATCTGGATTCAAAAGCAGCACGGCAAGTGTTAGACACACTAGCTTCGATGAATGAAGAGCGTGGCGCGACAATTTTAATGGTGACGCATGATCCGACGGCTGCGAGCTTTTGTGATCGGGTTGTCTTTATTAAAGATGGCACGTTTTTCTCGGAGATACGTAAAGGTGAAAAGCGGCAAGTGTTTTACCAAAATATTTTAGATACACTCAGTGTGCTCGGGGGGGACTTCCATGAATCTTCGCACCCTCGCGCGTAGAAATGTGACCGGTCATGCCCAACGGTATGCGGCATACTTCATTAGCTGTGTGTTTGCGGTCACCGTCTTCTTTTTGTATGCACAGTTTATTTATCATCCAGATGTAGCGAATGGTGAGATCCGCGGTGGTAGCAATGTGCGAGCGGGGATGATTGCGGCGCAATGGATGATTGTGCTTTTCTCAGTGTTTTTTATTGCGTACTCGAATCGCGCTTTTTTACAAGTACGGTCGAAGGAATTTGGGTTGTTGTCTCTTTTTGGAATGAGCGGCCGACAATTGCGAAAGTTGATTTATTATGAGCAAACGATCCTTTCACTATTGGCGATTGTCGTTGGATTGCTTTTGGGTACTGTGTTTTCGAAGCTATTTTTGCTGTTTCTCTCTTCCATTTTGGTTGTAGAAAATCCGATCGCCTTTGCGTTTGTTCCAAAGGCATATATCATTACAGTGGTTGCTTTTATCGTGTTGTTCCAAGTGCTGACGTTGTTGTCATTTTGGAAAATGCGTGGACAAGAAGTGACGGATCTTTTAAAAGAAGCGCGAAAGCCGAAATCGATGCCGAAAACGTCAGCCGCATTAACTGTACTTGCACTGCTATTCCTTGGCGGTGGTTACGGGCTTGCGGTCATCACAACAGGGGATACATTGATTCTTACGATGTTTCCAGTGTTAATTTTAGTAGTCATCGGGACCTACTTTTTCTTTACACAAGGAACGGTGGCGCTTTATAAGCGGCTGTATGCGAATAAAAAGGGATTAATGAGTGGGACGCGTTTAATTACAAGAACGAATATTTTATTTCGATTAAAAGATTATGCCCGTATGTTGTTTTTGACGTCTGTCATTGGTGCGGTCGTTTTAACAGCTTCTGGTACAGTGTACATGCTGTTTGATACGATTTTGGAGGATGGCGCAAGGAGCATGCCACAATCGATTTCTTGGGTGGAAGAGGATCCGGATACGTATGCAACCATTCATCCGGAAGAAGTAGAAGAGAAATTAACTGCATACGACGCAGAGATTTTATACCAGATCAATGAAACGATGCCGTATGTATCTGCGCAAGGAAGTGCTACTGGTGAGGAAGCGACATTCTCAGGTTCAGGATTTTTATTGTCAGAGACACAATACAACCAGTTAGCCAAAACGGTTAATGTCAGTGCAGTGCAGGTGGAAGAAGGTGAAGTGCTAACAAATGCACATGTGTTGGACTGGGAGGTATTTCCCCCAAAGCTAGACGTCGAGATTGGAGATACAGAGGAGACGTATGATGCCGGGCAGTTGGAAGACGAGCCGCTGCTTTCGTATGCGTCTGTATATGTCCTTGCTGATCATAATTATAATCAAGTCGTCAAAAATAATGAAATTGATATGTGGCGCTACATTGGATATGAGTTGAAAGATTGGCGTGAGCATGCAGAAGTGTCTGAAGCGATTGCGGATATGGTTGACGAAGAGCGTGTGTGGGATGTTTCTTTAAAGCCACTCAATTATGTGATGCTCATGCAAGCATTTTCATTGGTTGTCGCGATTGGTCTGTTTATTAGTTTACTCTTCTTCGTTGTACAAGGGAGTATGCTATATTTGAAATTGTTTACGGAACTTGAAGATATGAAACGCCAACTATTTTCGTTGAATCGACTCGGTATGACGAAGAAAGAAATGAAACGAGTCTTAGACCAGCAAATGCGCTTTCTCTTCTTTGTACCAGCTGTTGTCGGGAGTGTTCACGCATCATTCGCCTATGTAATGCTAAGCAATATGATGGGGGTAAATTTAGTGATAAATGCGTTGCTCGTCATCGGCGTGTACATGCTCTTTCAGGTAGGCTACTACTTGATTACACGCGTGTTTTATTTCCGTGCAGTGTTGAAGGATCTTTAATCGAGCGATAGAGGCCTCCTCGTTGTAGGAGGTCTTTACTAATTATAAACGTTACATAACATGACAACATTGTAAGGTTGTGATGCTTGTCTGCAAGATGATTCTATGGGAGAGAATTCTATTGCGGTTTATACTAAGAACCATCAAGTGAAACACAAAGGAGTTTTGAACATGTCTATTTTAACAGTCAATCAATTGTCTAAAACATATTATCCGAAAAAAGATGGCCTAGCGTACCGAGCGCTACATGATTTTGACCTTCGTGTTGAAGAAGGCGAGTTTGTTGGGGTCATGGGTCCGTCAGGAAGTGGGAAAACGACACTTTTGAATATGCTTGCGACGATTGACAAACCCACTGCAGGGGAAATGATTTTGAATGGAAAGAACCCGCTCGATTTGTCACCGAATAAACTTGCTTTGTTTCGCCGGCGTGAGCTTGGGTTTGTTTTCCAAGACTTTAACTTGCTTGATACGTTGAATGTAAGAGAAAACATTTTACTGCCGTTAGCACTTGACACATTGCCGTTAAAGGAAATGGAGAAGCGGCTTATGCAGTTGGCAAAACAATTGAATATTGTCGACATCCTCGACAAGCGTATTTCAGAAATCTCTGGTGGACAACAACAGCGTACTGCGTGTGCGCGTGCATTCATTCATGAGCCAGCGATGGTGCTTGCTGATGAACCGACAGGGAATCTCGATTCAAAAGCGGCGCGGCAAGTGCTTGATACATTGGCTTCAATGAATGAAGAGCGCGGGGCAACGATTTTAATGGTGACGCACGATCCGACGGCGGCAAGTTTTTGTGACCGGGTCGTTTTCATTAAAGATGGGACATTTTTCTCAGAAATACGTAAAGGCGACAAGCGCCAAGTGTTTTATCAAAACATTTTAGACACACTCAGTATACTTGGAGGTGATTTCCATGAATCTCCGCACCCTCGCGCGTAGAAATGTGACGGGTCATGCGCAACGTTACGCGGCGTATTTCCTTAGTTGTGTGTTTGCAGTCACCGTTTTCCATATGTACGCACAAGTGATTTATCATCCAGATGTGATGAATGGTTCAATCGGTGATCATATGCGATCTAGCATGGTCGCAGCACAGTGGCTAATTGTCATTTTCTCGGTATTTTTTATTACCTATTCAAATCAAGCTTTTTTACAAGTACGATCGAGAGAGTTTGGTTTGTTGTCTCTGTTTGGGATGAATGGCGGGCAGTTGCGTAAATTGATTTACTTTGAGCAAACGATTCTTTCACTGTTAGCGATTGCTGCTGGGTTGCTCTTTGGTACGTTATTTTCCAAGTTGTTTTTACTCTTTATTTCTTCGGTTTTGGTTGTGGAAAGTCCGCTGTCATTTGCGTTTGTTCCGAAGGCATTCATCATAACGGTTGTTGTATTCATCGTACTGTTCCAAGTGTTGACGTTGCTATCATTTTGGAAAATGCGTGGCAAACAAGTGACGGATCTTTTAAAAGCAGCGCGAAAGCCGAAATCCATGCCGATCACGTCACCGGTATTCACTGTACTAGCAGTACTGCTCCTTGGTGGAGGTTATGGGACTGCGGTCATGACAACAGGGGATACATTGCATTTAACAATATTCCCGGTATTAATTTTAACAGTCATAGGAACGTACTT
Organism: Bacillus sp. FSL W7-1360; assembly: GCF_038592975.1. NCBI lineage: Bacteria > Bacillati > Bacillota > Bacilli > Caryophanales > Bacillaceae > Bacillus > Bacillus sp. FSL W7-1360. Next base: position 2,337,605 of record NZ_CP151950.1, read on the forward strand.
TTTCTTCACGCAAGGAACGGTCGCACTTTATAAACGGTTTTATGCAAATAAAAGCCAGTTGATGAAAGGTACGCGCTTGATCACAAGGACGAATATTTTATTTCGCTTGAAAGATTATGCGCGGATGCTATTTTTGACCTCTATCATTAGTGCAGTTGTGTTGACGGCGACAGGGACTGTGTATATGATCTTTAACGCGATCATTGAAGACACAAGTAGTATGCCACAGTCCATTTCATGGGTCGAAGAAGATCCAGGGACGTATGCGCTAATTAGCCCGGAAGAAGTGGAAGAGAAGTTAAGTGTATATAATGCGGAGGTTTTGTATCAAATTAATGAAACGATGCCATATGTATCGTTTCAAGATATAGAAGGTGGGAACGAATTTCCTTACTCTGGCTTTTTATTGTCGGAAACACGTTACAATGAGTTAGCTAAAACCGTTGGCGTGCCTACTGTACAGATAGAACAGGGAAAAGTAGTGACGAATGGGACGATGGTCTCTAGTGAGAAGATTCCTACTCAGCTAAACTTGGAAGTTGGCAATAGGGCAGAAACGTATGATGTGCAAGAAACGGACACCGAGCGCCTATTCTCGTATGCGTCTGTATATGTGGTCTCTAACCAAGATTATGATCAATTTGTTCAAAATAACGACGTAGACATGCAGCGCTTCATTGGATATGAATTGAAAAACTGGCGCGATCAAGTAGAAGTGTCTGAAGCCATCGCCGGTACGCTTGATGAAAAGGATGCTTGGGCGCTTACGTTAAAAGCCTCTGAATATGTGACGATGGTGCGTGACTTCTCATTGACGATCGTCATTGGCATGTTTGTCAGTTTCCTCTTCTTTGTTGTACAAGGGAGCATGTTGTACTTGAAGTTATTTACAGAGCTTGAGGATACAAAGCGCCAACTATTTTCGCTTAAGCGACTGGGGACAACAAAGAAAGAGATGAAACAAGTTTTAGACCAACAAATGCGTTTTCTCTTCTTTGTGCCAGCTATTGTAGGGGCGGTGCATGCATCATTTGCATACGTCATGGTCAATAACTTGTTGCCGATTAATGTTATGAAGGCGTCAATGGTGATTGGGATATACGTGTTACTGCAGGTAGGTTATTATTTGATTACACGTGTGCTCTATTTCCGAGCAGTGTTGAAGGATCTATAGTATAAAATTTAGCGGCAGGCTCCTTAGGGGGCCTGTTTTTTATATTTGACTCAGGTCGACAATGATTATATAAGCATTGTATGATGGTGCTAAGCAGGAAGGAGTGGGAAAAGTGACGGTACAAGCAGAAACAGACAGGCTGATATTACGCCCATATCGTCTAGATGACTATGAAAATTGGCATACCCAGGTGGCGCATAGTTTTCCCTCCAAAACGAAGTATGACTAAGGAAGACCGTCATCAATGGAAATATACACGAAAACCTGGTTTGCGCAATGGGTGAGCAATTTCGAAGCGAAGGCGGCTCGTGATGAGATGTATCATTTAGGTATTTTTCGTAAAGACGATGGTGTGAACGTTGGAAAGGTAGAGTTGTATACGATTTTACGAATGGACTATCAGTGGGCGATGATGGGATATGCGATTCATAATCAATTTTGGCGGCTTGGCTTCGGGGTGGAGAGTGTGATCGCTGCCCGAGAAGCGTTCTTCAAGGAATTACAATTTCATCGCATTGAGTGTCATATTCTACCTGACAATAGCCCATCAATTCACCTTGCTGAAAAGGCAGGTTTTCGATTCGAGTGCATGCGCGAGGCGTTTTCCTACGAGGATGGCAGTTGGGCAGATTATCTTATTTATTACAGGAATAACGATGTGGAGAAGTAAACTTAGCTTATGGTAAGAAAAGAAGACCGTGCAGTTTTTAAATTGACACGGTCACCACGCCTGTGTGGCGCGGTATATCCCGTAGTCACACAGGCGTGGTGATTGTGTCCATGAGTGTATGATCGCTTCAACTTTGCCATTTCATAAAAATGCGCAGTGCTCAGTGATGTCAAAACATGTCGAGCAGAATGATTGACAGTACAATAAACGGGTTTTAAACTAGTAGCAGAGGAACTGATAAGAACATGAATCGATGTTGCGGCTCGTTCATGGATTGTCGGGGACATATTGTCTCGTAGCGCAAGGTGCTAATTGGGCGACTGGGCGAAGCTATGTTTTCAGCAGGCAGAAGGCGCATTCGTGGGAAATCAGTCAACGTGGCTTTATTAGTTAGAAAATTATGTATTTTATTGTGTGAGGAAGGAATTTTTAATGGGCATTCAATACAAAGGCATTGATCATGTGCAACTTGCAGCACCAAAGGGGAGTGAAGAGAAGGCGAGAGATTTTTTCGGGCGTATATTAGGGATGGAAGAAATACCAAAGCCGGCAAATTTGGCTAAGCGGGGCGGTGTCTGGTTTTCCTGTGGTCAGCATCAGCTGCATATTGGTGTTCAAGATGACTTTGCGCCAGCAAAGAAAGCACACCCAGCGTTTCATGTCGCGAATTTGGAGGAATTGCGGTCGACACTTACAGCAGCTGGTGTGACTGTAAAGGATGATGAGCCTTTAGAAGGTGCGGAGCGTTTTTATGTCGATGATCCATTTGGAAACCGGATCGAGTTTTTATGTCGGATTGAGGGGTGAAAGTGCGATGCTACCACCTAAGAGTATTTTAGATGTATGGCATAAGTTTGATCAGTTTCCGATGGAAACGTTGACGAAAGTATGGTTTTATCATCAAAGTGGTGAAAAAAAACAAAGATCGGTCGCGTTGATGAAAGCGCATCGAGCACAATATCAAACGTCGGGGAACTGTTATGATTTGGCCTTGTGGTTACTTGATGCATTTCAACAAGCAGGAATTGAAGCGTATCCGATTGGTCATAAAGATCACGACCATGCTGCGGTGATCGCACTTGATGAGGGAGGAAATCGCTTTTTCTGTGATTTAGGGGACCAGTGGCTCAAGCCGGTTTTAATTAATACGGATAGCGCGGACTACACGAATGAAAGTTTAGCCGGCTTCTTTCCGGCTGCGAAAGTACAAGTGCAACCGCGTGAAGAAGGGTTCAACATTTTGTACCATCGGCCGAATGGAAAAGTCTCAACCCAGTCGTTTTGTAGTCAGCCGATGTCAATGGCTGATTTCTTCCAAGCGGCAGAACTGTCTCAACGTACGTTGAATTCATATCCATTGTTAGAGTGTCGCATCCCTTATAAAACAGAGGTGGCTCATTGGGAATTTTGTGATTGGAACAGTTTTTTGAGTACGAGTGAAGGTGTAATTGACGATGTACCGTGTCCGACAGTGGCAGATTGGGCAGCAAGGATCCATCAGCATACTGGGTATGACCAAAAGATTTTGCGAGAAGTTTTGACGAGGATGGTCGGGATGAGAAAGTGAGGAAAACGCATTATGACAAAAAGTGTCCTAGTACTAGGCGGAACGGCCTTTGTTGGACGAGCAGTGTTGGAAGCGCTCATTGCTAGTGGGTATATGGTTGATTTTGTGACGAGAGGGCAGCGGAAGGTGGATGTCACCGGTTACCGGACACATCATATATGTGATCGGACAGATGAACAGGCATTAAGTGAGTGTATAGCGGGCGTTCATTACGACTACGTTTTTGATATCTCTGCTTACACGCGTCATGATATTGAAGTTGTGTTGCATGTTATAGAGACAAGCAAATTGCAACGTTACGTGTTTCTTAGTTCGGGTGCAGTGTACCTTCCGTCACAGCAATTGTTGCACGAACACTCACTGCGTGGTGCCAATCCGCACTGGGGTCGGTACGGGCTTGATAAGAGAGAAGCCGAGGATGTTTTGTTTGAAAACAAGTACAATGTTCCTGTTACGATTTTTCGCCCTCCGTATATTTACGGCGAAGGAAACGAATTGTATAGAGAATCGTATTTCTTCCAGCAGGTCGAAAAAGGGGAAGCGATCCCTTATCCAGCAACGGACAAGCGCGTGCAATTCGTCCATATAGACGATGTCGTTCGCATGATGCTAGCTGCCGTAACGAATGAACAAGCAGAGAATGAGGCGTATCACCTCGCCCATCCGGAAGAAGTCACGTGGGAAAAACTCGTGCGCACTTGCACGCGATGTGCCGGGGAGACGCAGTTATTGCCTGTATCAGTAGAAGAAATGGCGTTATTACAAGTGACGGCAAAACAGTTTTTCCCGTTTCGAGATGTCATGTATAAGATGTGTACCGATAAATTGCGTGAGCATGGTTTGCCGCAGCCACGTATTGGGTTAGAAGAAGGCTTAAGGCGGAGTTACGATTGGTTCACGAGACAAGCGTTCCAGGAGCCGACTATACATGCGATGAATGAGTTAGCGCGTGTGACTGCCTATTGCTTGCAACGGGAGAGAAACATGAGGTAACGAGAGGAGCGGTCATTTGGCAACAGGACATATGTACAATGCGGCGTCAATTGTGTTTACTGCAATTGGCCCGCTTATGTCAAAGTTTGGTGTTATTCACATCTCCCCTGGTAAAGCAGCCCTGGTGAATATGTTGACGGTCATTGTCGCGAGTTTTATATGGGGGCTTATCTCGCGAAATAAAGTCGTCTTTTATGTCGCGAAAGATGTAATGTGGATGGCATTGTTTAATGCGATTGGCGTCATTGCGTTATTTATTAGTATTAGCTTACTCTCACCGGTCATGATCGGATTTCTTGGGCGGTTGTACACGATTTTTGCAGTGATACTAGCGGTGCTCATCTTAAAAGAGAGGATGACGAAAAAAGAGGTGGTGTTCATTGCTGTTGCCTTGCTAGGGACATTTTTGTTTGTTGGTGAAGGTGGGGGAGAGTCAGCCTTGCTCATTGGTGTCATCACTGCGATTATATATACGTTCTTTTTTGCGCTCACCAATATATACATTAAGAAGACACAAACAAAAGATAGAAACGCAAATGCAATACTATTCACCAACAATGTGATTGCGTTAGGATTTGTCCTTGTTTATGTCCTGTTTACGGATGATTTGAGCACAGGCTTTCGTTGGCAAGGGGCGTTTTTTATTGTCTTATCTTCACTCTTTACGGGCTTTGTAGGGACACTGCTCTTTTTTAAAGCGCTCCAGTATATGCGGTTTTCCATTGCGAATGTGACACGGGCGTTTAGCCCTGTCCTGCTTGCAGTGATCTCATTTCCTTTTTTCCCGATTGCGATCACCGCTCAAAATATCGTTGGAGCGGTCATTTTACTTGGGTCGATTGTGCTTTTAGCGATGGAGGATCAGAAAACGGAGAAAAAGAAAGACGAAAAATCCCCAGCTACGTAGTGATGATCTCACTCGTGCTGGGGATGTGTTTATTTACCTCCCGATAAACATTTGTGTCCAGTAATGGCGATAAGAGCCGCCTTTCGCATAACCAACGCCAATTTCTGTGTAGTTCGGTGATAAAATATTTTTCTTGTGCCCAGGGCTGTTCATCCAACCTTTAAAAACGTCTTGCGGGGTCACTTGACCAGCTGCAATGTTTTCTCCGGAAGCACGGTAAGAAATGCCGAAGTCCTTGATCATTTTGTGTGGGCTTCCGTAAGTCGGCGACGTGTGATCAAAGTAATTGGCGTCACGCATGTCTTCAGACTTAAAGCGAGCAACACGGGAGAGCTCCCAATTGTTCTTTAGTGGTGCCAGTCCTTGTTTTGCGCGTTCAGCGTTCACAAGACGTACCACTTCCTCTTCAAAGCGTTTATTGGCAGAAGAGGACGGAATCGTGAGTTTTTGACCTGGGTAAATCATATTCGGGTTTTTCACTTGAGGATTTGCTTGGATAATTTCAGTCACACCAACTTGATAGCGGACAGCAATTTTCCACATTGTATCCCCAGCAGCAACCGTATGGGTCGTAGAAGCAGATGCTTCTGTTTGTAAACCTAAGACGAGAGCGACGGACAACAATAGAATGGTAGAAAATCTTGTTATGTATCTCATGCGTAAGATTATAGTGTACGAGAATGAAAAAGTCTAGGGGAACGGATGAGCGATGAGGGAGGGAAATGGTGCCACAATGAAGCATATAGCGGCGAGAATGTCTGGTGTGTCTAAGGTTGCCGAGATTCAGCAAATAGAAGGCGGCCGTGACGCAGAAGTATTTAAAGTGACCGTGGAAGGTGGACAAGTGTATGCAGTGAAGTTATTGCCCGCTAATCGTGTCCACAAATGTGAGGATGATTTGCGCATCATGGCGTATGCAGAGGCGCACGGCATCCCCATTCCGAAAGTTCTTTCTTTCACCGCTCGTGATGAGGTGTGTACGGTGATGGAATGGATCGAGGGACGCACGTTATTAGCGGCGCTACAGCAATGCCCTTCCGACGCAGAAAAGCTCGGGTATCAATTTGGTCAGATGCACGCGAACATACATGACATATGTGTGCCGCCACATTTTTTTACCGAAGACACGTGGTTAACAGAGGTTGAGAGAGAGCGATATGCAAGCGGTGATGAACGTGTGTTGCTCCATTTAGACTATCATCCTTTGAATGTGATGATAAGTGGGGGCGAGATTATTGCCGTACTTGATTGGACAAATGCATCGGTAGGGGCACGTTGTTTTGACATTGCGCGGACGAGGTCTATTATGGAAGAAAAAGTCGTCGAATTATCATTGTTGGATGGAGAAGTGAGTAAAAAGTTTCTAGACGGGTACAGGGAAACGATTGGTGAATGGGAAATTCCAGCGGAGGTACAGCGCTGGGCACGGTTGCGATTACATGGTTAGAGAATATTTATAAGAGAGGAGAATTCATATGCTTGTATACAAAAGAGACGCGAAAATTACAGCAAAACAACTAGGAGAGGTATTTGCTCGTTCTGGGATCAACCGCCCAGTAAATGACGAGGAGAGACTACAAAAGATGCTAGATGCCGCATCGCTATGCATTACCGCGTGGGATGGAAACCGTGTTGTAGGTGTGGCGCGTTCGCTAACTGACTTTGCGTATTGCTGTTACTTATCGGATTTAGCTGTTGATGTGGATTACCAAAAAGACGGCGTCGGTCGGCAGTTACTTGAGCAAACACGAGAGTCAATTGGTGCAGAATGTAGTTTGATTTTGCTATCTGCGCCAGAGGCGATGGGGTATTATCCAAAAGTAGGGTTTGAGAAAGCGGAGAATGCATTTGTGATGAAGCGGGAGCGGTAAAAGGTTGGAACAAAAATGCTGATAGAAATGGACACCTAGGCTGAGGTGTTCTTTTCATCGTGCAGTGGAAACGATGCTTGCAAGTTCAATACCATCAGTGTACTATATAACTATAACAATGAGTGATTGACCAATGAAGAAGGGAGAATTTTATGCTTTAACATGTAGGAAAGAGATAACGGGAGAGCATATAGAAAATGGGGAGGAGACAAAAATGGCAGACGTTAATCAGAAAGTAGATCATGACGATGGAAGGCTTTCTTGGTTTATTTGGTTAGGTTTATTTGTACTAGTGCAATTTATTTTTGCTATAATTGAACATTTCTCTTGGCCGTTACTAGGCGCGAATAGGTTTGGAGATCAATTAGCTCATTTTATTCAGTTGGAAGAATGGTTCACTCTCCATCAGAGTACAGGTGCAAATTTGGTGACGCTTATTTGGGGCGCACTACTCTTACTAAACGGTATTTCTCGGATTGTTAACAAGACGTAGGATGGTCATATATGGGAAAGGAGATTAGAAAAAATGACAGAAATAAATCATGAGGTAGACTATGATAAAGAAGAAAGACTTCCGTGGATTATTTGGCTAGGTTTATTTATACTCTTGCAAATTGTTTTCATGGTGATGGAATACTTTTCTTGGTCTTTAATAGGCCCGGGTAAAGTAGCGGAGAAGTTGGCTCATTTTATTCGTTTGGGAGAATGGTTTCATGTGTATCAAAGTCCGGCAGCAAACTTGGCGACACTTATTTTAGGTGTGATTCTCTTGATAAATGGTATTTTTCGACTTACTAAGAAAGCGTGGGGAGAATAAGGCTGGGATAAAGCAAAGTACTAGGAGTGATTGTATGCATCCAGAAGGATTTATATAAAAACGCTGTCGCGGTCCTCCCTTGCCTTCATTGTTTCCTAATTTAAGAGAAAATGATGAAGAACATAGGAGGCTTAACAGATGAATACAAAAAAAAGAACGATTTGACGATTTACTTGAACAAGCGGTACAGGCTGGTTTTTCTGGCTGGGATTGGTCGTTTGTGACGAATGCGCGACGCATGGTGAGTGATCCCTTACCTTGGAATTATGGCCGCTTCGTACGTGAGGCGCTTCCTCAAGCGAAGGCACTGCTTGACATGGGTACGGGCGGTGGTGAATCGCTTGCAAAATTGCAATCAGCGTTCCCGCCGATTGTCTGTGCGACAGAAGGGTATGAGCCGAATTTCCCAGTGGCGCGTAAAAAACTTGAGCCGCTCGGTGTCCAAGTGGCGTTTTTTGCGGACGATGCGTCACTTCCATTTGAGGCGGAGGCATTTGACTTGATCATCAATCAGCACGACTCGTATGATCCACCAGAAGTGAAGCGACTCCTCTCGCCTGGCGGACGTTTCCTTACGCAACAAGTCGGTGGACGGAATGAGGAGCTACTCAATGAGCGGTTAGGCTTGCCACTTGATCCATCATATTCTGAGTGGCATGTCACAAATGCAGCGCAAGCGCTACGAGCGGCGGGCTTTCACATTGAAGCAGCACGTGAAGCGATGGTAAAAAAGCGCTATACCGATATTGGCGCAGTTGTCTATTATTTGCTCGCTTGTCCGTGGCAAGCACCCGGTTTTGATGTGAAAAAGCATCGCGCACAGTTGTGGCAGATGCACGAGGAAATTGAAGCACGCGGCTTTTTAGAAGTGGAGGAAGAATACTTTTATATTGAGGCGTGGAAAAATCCTGCTAAGTGAGGGTGAAAATAAATGATGACACGTCTAATCCCGATACAGCAACCTGTTCATATGGAGACACTGAAGAATCTTGTTTCCTTGTACTTGCATGATTTGTCTGCATACACGTCGGAATTGCAACCAAATGAACAAGGCGTTTTTGAATATGAGGGACTGCATTTATATGAACAAGACGAGCGGTTACATGCTTTTTTGATCAGCCATGATTCGCACATTGCTGGTTTCGTCATGGTCAATGAGCCGCCGTATACAGCGGATGAGGTTGATTATTGTGTGAACGAACTTTTCGTCCTCAATGCTTTCCGGAAAAAAGGAGTGGCGCAGGCTGCGATAGAGTTAGTGTTTGAGAAATTTCCTGGAAAGTATCTTAATTTGCAAATGGTAGAAAACGCGCGCGCGATTGCTTTTTGGAGAAAGGTATATGAAAGGATTGGGATTCCATACTCGGAAGCGGAAACATTATATGACGGTGAGTTGTGCAACGTGCAGCACTTTGCAACGAGTAAGTCCTAAATGAATGGGGAGTGGCGGTCAGATGAATGAGGCAGCTTTGAAAGCACATTTACAGTCGTTGGAAGAAGTACTGCTTACAAATGAGGTGCGGAATAATCCTGAGCGGATTAAGGAGTTGCTAGCGGAAAACTTTGTTGAATTTGGTAGTTCTGGGTATGTCTCCTCTTATAAGGATTGTGTGGACGGCCTTGGTGAAGTAGATATGGAACTGAGTGATTTTGCGATGCGCTTGCTTACAGCGGAGGTGGCGCACGTGACATTTCAGACGTACAACAAAAATACGCAACAGCAAGCATTACGAAGTTCAATATGGAAAGAGTTTAATGAGGAATGGAAAATGGTGTTTCATCAAGCAACGAAAACATGTGATTAAAAGAGAGGGCGCTGGCCCTCTTTTCTTAACCAATGAAAAGGGGTGGAGTAAATGAAAACGCTTATTTTTGGTGGCGGAGGGCCACCGATCGCACCGGATGCTGTTGCAACATTTACGCGTCATTTACCGAAGGATAGCAACATTTTAATTGCTTGTTTAGAGCGGGAAGGTTGGCAAGCGTACATGCCGAAGTACACGTCAGGACTCATGGAAGCGGGTTACGACAACATTGATTTCTTTGCCGTTTCTGGCCCGGACGATAGTGAGGCACTCACACAAGCCATCAAACAAGCAGATGCGCTCATCATTGGCGGTGGTGATACGGTGAAGTATCATCAGTATTTTGCGGCGGATGCCCGTGTGGCCCGGCAAATCAAGACAATGTATGAAGCAGGAAAACCGGTAATGGGCTTCTCAGCTGGCGCACTCATTTCACCAGCGTGCTGTATCATCTCACCGAACGACAATGAGACACAATCATTGCTGATCAGGGAAGGGATCGGCCTGTTGCAAGACGTCGCGATCAGTGTTCATTACACCGCGTGGCAAGATCGAGACAACTTGTCGGCTGGGATGCGGCAAACGAATATTACCCGCGGATTTGGCATTGATGATGATGCGTACTTATTAAAAGTAGGGGACGAATATTCGTGTATTGGTAGTGTGTATGTGCATACAGAGAGAGAAGGGAGGATTGAGGTGCAGTCAATGCACGTAAAGTGATTGCAGTGAGATATAACAAGGAGGTTTTCCACATGAAACACAACTTCGATCAACTTGAAAATCGCTTCACGTATGCAGAGAGAAGAGGACACCAATCATGGTTAGACTTTGTTCGTAAACATGTCGGCATTGAAGGAAAAACGGTTGCTGATATTGGCTGCGGTGGTGGTATTTATACAACGCTTTTTGCAGAGAATGGCGCCAAACATGTGACAGGTGTAGATCAATCAGAAAAAATGTTAACGGCTGCCCGCGAAAAAAATAGCGGTGGCAACATTGATTATGTGCACGCACCTTCAGATGATTTATCCGTGTTACAACGAGGAACGATTGATGTCTTGTTGGCGCGGGCGCTCATTCATCATTTGGATACGCTCCGTCCGACGTTTGAGGCATTTCACCGTACTTTACGTGCGGAAAATGGGGTTGCGATCATTCAAGACCGCACGCCGGCAGACTGTTTTCTCCCGGGATCACAAACGCACTTGCGCGGCTATTTATTTGAGAAATTCCCGTTCTTACGAGAAGTGGAGGAAAAAAGACGGTTCACGGATGAACAAGTACAGTATGCGTTAAAAGAAGCCGGCTTTACTGAGGTGAGCACTCATCACCTGTGGGAAGTGCGCGATGTCTACGCGGATATAGAAGAGGTGCGGCATGATTTACGCACACGGCGCGGGCGTTCGATTTTACATCAATTAGACGACGCACAAATAGAAGCATTAATTGCGCATGTGGAAAAAAGTATTGGTGATATGACAGATGAAATCATTGAAAAAGATCGGTGGACGATCTGGATTGCGCGTGTGTGAGGGGGCAAATATGAGTCAAACAACGAATGATGCGATTGTGGCACAAGTGAAGCAAGAAACAGGTGCAAAGACTGTACGGGCGCTCCAAAAAGGGTTTTCTACTCACGACAAGTATGTATTAGACGAGCGCTTATTACTACGGATTTTTCCGATTGAGGAACAGGAAGCACGGCGAAAGGAGTTTGAAACGCTCAAGCAATTAGATGTGTATAGTAGTGATGTTCCGACGGCATACAAGTTTCAAACTTGTCCTGAAGTAGTGAGGGCGTATATGTTACTTTCGTATATACCTGGTGTGGACGGGGAAGAAGTGTTACCAACGTTAAGTAAAGATGCCCAGTATCACGTTGGCTATGAAGCGGGGCAAATGCTGGTGCAGCTGCACGAGTGTCCTGCACCAGCGGATGTGTCACCGTGGTATGAGCATAAGAAAAACAAGAGCGATCGCTATATAGATGCATTTGAAGAGATGTCATTTGAGCGCACATTTAAAGAGACGTTGGTGCGCGCGATTCGGGAGAGAGAAACATTGATGAAAGGACGTCCGAACCGTTTTCAACACGATGATGTTTATCCAGGGAATATCATCATTCATCAAGGGCGGTTTGCAGGTTTGATTGATTTTGGGCAATATGATTGGGGCGATCCACTGCACGACTTGTGTAAACTTGGCTTCTTTTCAAAAGCGGTGAGTACGCCGTTTACAACTGGTGTGATTGATGGGTACCACGGTGGAAAAACACCAACGGATCATTTTTGGTCATTATATGCGCTGTACAGTGCGATGCATGCCGTATCAGCAGTGGTATGGATTGCCCGAAATGATCGCTCATCAGAAGACGAAGAAATGTTTGCGACGTATGCGAGGGAAGTCGTCGCCGATCATGACGACTTCCGTAGTGACAAGCCGAGGTGGTATAAATGATGAAAAGGTTCGTCGTGCTGACAGTAGGAAAGACGCATAGCGGGAAAACGACCTTTGCTCGCGCATTAGAAAAAGAGTTGAACAATGCGTGCGTCGTTGATCAAGACAACCACGCGGCATTTTTAAATACGTTTTATGAAAAATTACTCCCCAAACGCGGTCCTAACACCTTGAAACATGCGCTTTCGCAGCTCATTGTCGATTATGCGAAAGCGCATGCCAACTGTCATTTTATTATTTGTAACGCCAACCGCAGCAAGAAAGGTCGCGCGTATTTGCTAGAAGAAGTGTTCTCCGGAAAACAGTTTGTCCGCATTCTCGTTCATTTTGATCTTGCAGATAAGGTGTTACTGGAGCGAGTGCGAGAAAGCAACCGCAGTACGAACATCTTTAGAGGATCTTATGAAAATTTTGAGGAAGTGCTCGTGCGACAACAGCGTGAATCTGAGCAACAAGACATCACAGATCCTACCAAAGAAGAAGCAGACCATTTGTTTGTCATCAAAGACAGCGAGGATGTGGACGTTGTGATCAAGGAAATGATCCGTCTGGCTGAAGGTTTAGGTGAATCTGATGATCAGACATAAAAATCACGGCTTTCAATTTCTTGAGTTGATTCGGTTAGAAGAATGTGAGATTGATCAGTATCAGCCTGTCGCAGGTTCATATGCAGTGATCAAGTGTCAAGGGAAGTTCCTGTTTTGTTATAATACGTGGAGAAAACAATGGGAACTGCCCGCGGGTAAGAGGGAAGGGCGTGAGTCCCCTAAAGCATGCGCGATGAGAGAATTATATGAAGAAACAGGGCAAATGGTCACGGAGATGGATTTTATTGGGCTAATGGTAAAGCACATATCAAATGGGACGCTTAAATATAATCCGGTATACGGTGCAATGGTTGAAAAACTCATACCGTTTGTGGAAAACGAGGAAACATCGGGTATCATGCTGTGGGATACAGAGGAACGAGTTGAAGTGATTGATGCAGTAGACTTATGTTTGGTCAAGGAGATAAAATAATAGATAGGGGCTTGGAGGCTCTCCCTAGACTCGCCACTTGCGCAAAACGGACTTTAATGATGACATTAGGAGGAAAATCATGAGAACCATTAATGTATCGCCACATGTCAAGAAAGTCGAGGCTTGGTTTTTGGTGAAGGTGAGCGCTTGGATTGTAAAGGGAACTGAGGGTGTCTATCTTGTTGATACGGGTCTGTCTTTTATGGCAAAGCGGTTATTGCGGGAGATAGAAAAATGGGGCGAGTTAAAAGCAGTGTTGCTTACGCACGGTCATTTCGATCATGTCGGCGGATTAAAAAAGATTCTCGCGGCACACACCGTCCCTGTTTATGCGCATGTGAGTGAAATGAAATACCTTGAAGGGAGCGAACCTTATCCTGGAATGAAGAAAGCAACACACGCGGTTCCGTCTCATCTTGCTGAGACACTACCGGTGTTGCCTGATGGGATGTTCAAAGAAATAGGGGGATTAACGCCATTTTACACCCCGGGGCATACGCCCGGTCATGTCGCGTATTATCATGAAGCAGACAATGTATTAATCGGCGGAGATTTGTTTATGTCACGAGGAGGGCAGTTACGGAAGCCGTTCGGCTCTGCCACTGTCGACTTAAAACAAGCTGTAACGAGCGGTCGTGTTGTTGAGACACTGAAACCGAGGTTGGTCAGCCTTTGTCATGGGCGTGACGTTTATGAGCCCCATAAACAGATTGATGCGTATGTCGCGCGGTATCAAGGGAGCTAGAGAAAAGGATGCTTTATGGATAGCTTGATGATAAGATATGATACGCATGAGAACTTGAGAAGGAAGGGGGTGATAGTAGTAAATGAGGCGAATTCATTGGACGTGGGTATTGGTGCTATCATTGGTGATCATCTTAGCTTTATTGGGGATAAAGGTTTATTTTAACTATCAAGAGGTACAAGTATTGACGGAAGAGTGTTTGAAGAATGACGGGGCTGTGAATATCTCAAGTTCGTTTTTATACCTAGACTATACTTTTATTTGTGAGCAGTAACGGTCACACAAAATGACAGTTGCTGTATTCTTCATTAGAGGCTCACTGTCTGTGCACCGCTATCCGCTATTTATAATATGAGAGAGAAAGAAGAGAAAAAAATGATCTACGAACTAAAAAAAAATGAATTTAACAAATGTACGCATTTAATTGATGAAAATGATCCGTTAGCAACTGCCGTTATTTTAGGTAACAATCCGGGAAGAATCTTTGTTGATGACAAGGACAAGCCATCTACAGGTTTAGTTTGGTTTAAATCCGATGACATTGGTTTTGGTTTGATCGGCGATGGTGGGAATCAAACGTTTCAGCGAGAGATTGGTCCTTTCATTGAGGGGTATATAAAATCTGAAGCAAAAAAGATCGGCTGGGATTGGTTTGAAATCGGTGGAACGTCTCCGCAGTGGGATCAGGCTGTGAAAGATATTTTTCAACATAAGGGTATCGAAACTGACGAGCAGTTCGTGTATACTTTGCGTGAAAGTGGTCATGTAGCGTTGCAAGGATATCAGCTACCACCCGGTTACGAGTTATGCAAAATATCCAGTTCTCTATTAAACGCAAATGAGATTGAAAATCTATCCTTTTTACAGGGGAAGATCACGGGTTATTGGGGGAGTATCAACCAGTTCTTAGAAAAAGGTTTCGGTTATTGTATCGTTCATGAACAAAAAGTTGTGAGTGTGTGCTTCTCGGATTTCATCACCGATAAGTTTTCTTCGACAGCGATAGAGACATTAAAGGAATATGAAGGAAGAAAACTGGCACAAATTGTGGCAGGTGCCTATGTTCAAGAATGTTTACGTAGAGGACTGACCCCTTACTGGGATTGTATGAAGGAAAATCTCCGGTCCCAAGCTGTGGCAGAAAAGGTAGGTTTTAAGAGAATTAGAACTTATTACGTTCATTATTTTAAATTGTGATGTGACTGGCTGGAGGTGCATCGATGTTTGATCAACGATCCTTTGACTGTCGCCATGATTGGGGGATAAGAGGCGCCAGGGAAGCAGCAAAAAGAGGCGATATCACGACGTGCTCAGTTTTTCCTCGACGGTCGTTGCAGCCTTGCACAACGGGGCCGTTATCTACCCGTATCCTTTGCATGAAGATGGCAAAATGTATGCGCAGTCCATTGGCGCAACGTATCTTCCTGGTAGGAGCGAAGCGGCTAAATTAGGTGTGCCAACGTTGTCGCCTGTTTCTTTTGCACGAGAACATTGCGAGCGACGGTTTGTGTTGAGCTCGCTCAACGGCGCGCATTGCGCTTGGATTGCCAAGCAAGTACCAAAGCTTGTGATTGGCTCATTATTAAATGCGGCGGCTGTTGCTAGCTATTGCAATAAATTACAAGAAGAGATCAATAGACCGATTACGGTGGTCTCTTGCGGCGAACGTTGGGATGACGCAAGAGCAGAGGAGAACAACATGAGACCAGCAATAGAAGATGCCCTCGGTGCTGGTGCGATATTACAAGGATTAGCAGGCTCAAAGTCTCCCGAAGCACAAGTGTGTATCGCGTCTTTTGGTGGTTGTAGAAATGAACTGTCTGAGCTAGTCACATCGTGCGGGAGTGGGCAAGAACTGATTGCAAGAGGATATGAAGATGATGTGGCCTTTTGTGCCCAATTTAATGCGACGACTGTCGTGCCTGTGTTGAACCCGAACGGCACGTATTTTGAAAACGGTTTACGAGATAACTAAATTGTGAGGGAAGATATCATGACAAAACAAAAAGAGACTGTTTTATCCGTGAAGAATTTAAGCAAGACATTTGCCGGCGCTGGCGGTCATCAAGTACAAGCGTTGCGCAACAAGCTACACCATCGATAAGGATGGAGACATGGTTGCATTTCTCATCGGCTTTTTGTCGCAAACACAAACAGATGAGGCGTATATTCATTTCGTCGGTGTTCATCCAGATTACCGTGGACGATACATTGGGCAAAGGTTGTATGAACACTTTTTTGAAGCGGTGCGAGGGAAGCGAAAAAAGGTGACGATCAAGTGCATCACTTCCCCGGTGAACAAGCAGTCCATTGCTTTCCACACACATATGGGCTTTGAGGTGGAAGAAAGTCCATGGCTAGAAGACGGTGTTTATGTGCACAAAGATTATGATGGTCCGGGGCTCGATCGGGTGTTGTTTAAGAAGGAGGTGACCACATGATCCATGTCAATGTAAGAGCGTTGATTATAAGAAATGTGGATGATGAGGAAGAAATCCTTGTGCAAAGACGTGTAAAGGAAAATGAAAGCGAAACCCCGATAGAATTGCCGGGTGGTAGACTGGAAGAGTATGAATCACTTATTGATGGGCTGCGACGAGAAATCAAGGAGGAGACCGGTCTTGATCTCGAATCCATCATAGACCCTTTACATGAAGTAAAAACGACGTCAACGGCAGGATTTACAGTCGAATGTATGGCGCCTTATGCGGTGTATCAAACACTTGAAGGGCCTGTAAACTCTATGGGCGTGTATTTTAGGTGTCGAGCGAAGGGAGAGCTATTGAAAAAAGGCGATGGTTCTGATCGTATCGAGTGGGTGACAAAAAAGAAGTTACGTAGACTGTTAGAAGAAGGATCACTTAGTTGGGTCGATCAAGCTGGCGTTCAATTTTACCTTAATCAATAAGCAAACTTGCAAAGGAAGTGTCGTTGCTATGGAATATTTCAAAGAACTACGAAAATATGTCGGGACGAAGCCATTGATTTTACCAGGCGCGGTTGTCATTTTGTGGGATGAATTAGAACAAAAGGTGCTTTTACAAGAACGACATGATGGACCCTGGGGGTTGCCGGGCGGTTTGATGAATCTTGGTGAAAGTTTTGAAGAAGTGGCAACACGAGAAGTGAAGGAAGAGACGGGTTTAGATGTTCACGAGCTTGAGTTGTTAAATGTATTTTCTGGGAGCGAATATTATTTGAAAGCTCCAAACGGCGATGAACTGTATTCGGTAACAGCAGTGTATGTATGTAAAAGCTTTTCTGGAACGTTATCCGATGATAATGATGAGACAAGATCACTGTCTTTCTATTCGTTAGACTCGCTGCCATCTCCTTTAACAAAAGGGGATACGCGTTATCTTCAAGCATTTAAGAAAAAATTTTGCAATGAGAGCTTGAAACGATGATCCAATCCCAGATTCAATACACAATCTACACATTATGTCTTATACAAGACGGAAACCAAGTACTGTTACTCGACCGACAACACGATGATTTTAAAGGGTTTATTCCTCCAGGTGGTAAATTAGAATTTCCTGAAAGTCCGGTGCAATGCGCGATAAGAGAAGTATATGAAGAAACAGGGCTTAAAGTAGATCAGCTCATTTACAAAGGACTGTACGAATGCGTCAATCCTGATAGCCATGAGCGTTATATCATTTTTAATTACTTGTCAAAAAGTTTCAAAGGTAAGTTAAATGGTGATGATGCGGAAGGTGGGCGTCCGGTATGGGTCGATATCGAAGAGGTCGCGTCTCTTCCAATGCAAAAGTCGATCCGTAGGCGTATGCCATTTTTCTTTGAAGATGGGACATTCGAAATTCATGTCGTGTGGGATGATCATAAGAATGAAAAAGAAGTTGTCATCACGAAGACGTAATAGACAGAATGGGTGGAATGAATAACAATGAAAACGATTAAATGTGCGTGTCTGGTGCAACAAAAAGCGGATAAATTGCTGCTCGTGCGTGTGCGCGACAATGAGCTTTGGTACTTGCCAGGTGGAAAAGTAGAAGCGGAGGAAGCGCCTGAAGATGCGTTAGTACGGGAGTTAGCGGAAGAATTGAATATCACGGTTCAAAAGGATCGCGTGCAGTATTTGTATACAGTGAAGGGGCCGGCTTACGGGGAAGAAGCACTCGTGGAGTTAATTTGTTTTGCTGCTAATTGGGATGGAGAAATTTCTCCTTGTGCTGAAATTAGCGAAGTCGATTGGATCAGTGTCAAGAAAAAAGAGTGGATGGCACCAGCTGTTGTGACGTTGGTGGAGGAATATATGGAGAGGTAAAGATTAGGAGAGGGGATGAGAAAAATGATGAAAATATTCGACGCTCATTTTCATATTATTGACCCGAAGTTTCCGTTAATCGAAAATCAAGGCTATTTACCAGATCCATTTACGCATGAGCAGTATCTTAAGAGAACGAAAGGTATACAGCTAGAAGGAGGTGCGATTGTTTCAGGCTCTTTTCAAGGATACGACCAGACCTACTTACTGCATGCACTAAAGCAGTTAGGAGAAAATTTCGTTGGTGTGACGCAACTACCATATGAGGTAAGTGATGCCGATATCATGAAGCTGCATGATGGCGGGGTGCGGGCGCTGCGTTTTAACGTGAAACGAGGTGGTTCTGAAGATATTGCGCGGTTAGATGCATTTGCAAGAAGAGTCTACAATTTAGCTGGCTGGCATACAGAATTGTACATCGACGCAATCTCGTTACCCGAAATTGCATTGATACTTGAGCGCTTGCCAGCTGTGTCCATTGACCATCTCGGCTTATCGAAAGAAGGGCTTCCACACTTGCTTGCCTTGGTTAATAAAGGAGTCAAAGTGAAAGCGACTGGGTTCGGTAGGGTCGATTTTGACGTTGAAGAAGCATTGCGTACAATCTATGAAGCCAACCCGCATGCGCTCATGTTTGGCACAGATTTGCCTTCGACGCGGGCGAAAAGACCGTATTGTGATGATGATATTAACCTCGTATATAGAGCGCTTCCGCTAGAAGCTGCGGAAAAAGTGTTATATAAAAATGCGCGGGCGTGGTATTTACAGTCAAGATAGGGGGACACCAGTATGTTAGAAACAACAATTTATTTTGTCAGACATGCATCCTCCGAGAGGGGTTCTAAACGGGAAGAAAGAACGAGAGGTCTGACAGACATAGGATTTTCTGACGCGAAAAGAGTGGCGCGCGTTTTAAAAGAAGAGGGTGTAAATGTGCTGATCTCTAGCCCATATCGTCGGGCGATTCAGACGCTGGAAGATGCGTCGCGTGAACGAGGGATAAATATCGAAACGAATGAAGATTTTCGTGAAAGGGCGATGAGTGGCCCAGACTATATCTTTGGAGAGCACCTTTTTCCAGCCATAAAAAAAGTCTTTCAAGAGACAACGTATACATTTCCAGGTGGCGAGTCGAATGTGGAAGCGAAACAACGTGGCATGCGAGGGATGACTGATGTGTTGACGAGATATGCAGGTAAAAAAGTTGCGATTGGCATTCACGGGAATATCATGACGATTATCTTAAATGCATATGATTCTTTCTATGACTACGATTTTTGGTTGAATACGAGCAAGCCGGATATTTACAAGCTTAATTTTCAAGGTGAAAGAATGATAAGTGTAACGAGATTGTGGGAAGTGGGTTAGCAATCTGCCTGAATAGATTTTAGGTATTGGGAGGGTGAAAATGAATGTCAAACGTATCATCCAATTAGAAGGATTAGCGGTCTTTTTGTTGGCGGTTGGGCTCTATTTTTACATCGGTGGTGCGTGGTGGTTCCTTCTCGTCCTCGCACTGGCACCGGACATATCGATGGTTGCTTATATGTACAATCAAAAAGTTGGTAGCATCGTTTACAATTTATTTCATACGTATGTCGTTCCGGTGATGCTGATCGCTATAGGGGTGTGGTTGGAGCAACAACTGTTGCTAGAGATCGGGTTGATATGGGGGGCGCATATCGGAATGGATCGGTTTTGTGGATTTGGTTTGAAGTATGATACGCAGTTTAAGGATACGCATATTGATCGAATGTGAACAGGTACCTAGAGCACACAAAAATAAAAAATCACTGATTTCTCTAGACAACACGCGCAAGATCGTGTATGCTCGGTGTAATCATAATTTTAGGAGGTGGGTAAAATGAATCTTTCATGTGGGAGCCAGGCAGCCATATTAGCATACTTATGGATTTGTCATGCTCTTTTTTCCGCAGTTGTTGCGAAATTGGACCAGTCTGTCCTTTTTCAAGAGACAACAGTATAGGAAAAACCACAGGGAAGAGACTTTTACTCGCAAACGGACAAAGACAGTAGGCGACGGAGTAAACTCTGGCGTCTTTTTTGTGTTATAAAAATGTTGAAGCGATATTGTTTGTACGCATAAAACCTCGGTGAAATCTCTTCCTGTGGACATTAGTATAGGGGGAGTATGAAATGATTGTATGTCAAATGCATGCTTGCACACAGCAGTTGGGCGGCAAGACGATTTTTGAACAAGTATCGTGGGAAATGAAGCAAGGTGAGCGCGTTGGTTTGATTGGACGTAACGGTGAAGGGAAGACGACGTTGCTTCATTTGTTAGCAGGAAGAACAGCGCCGCAGGCAGGAACCATCTCATGGAAAAAAGACATTAGGGTGGGGCTGCTTGAGCAGCGTCCCGTGCGCGCAGGGGAAAAATCGGTTTTGGCCATTTTGTCTGACGTCTTTGCGGAAGTACAGGCTTTGGCAGAGCGGATGCAAGTGCTGGAGCAGCAACTGGCGGTAGAAAAAGATGAAAATCGTTTAGCGCGATTGCTGAATGAGTACGGAAAATTACAAGAGAGTTTTGCGGCGCAAGGTGGTTATGAGCAAGATGCGGTCATTCGGCGAGTGACGGATGGTCTGCAGTTAAATGATTTACTAGGGAAACAGTGGCACATGTTAAGTGGCGGAGAGCGTACGAAAGTCGGCTTGGCACAGTTGTTGTTACAACAGCCAGATTTGTTGTTATTGGACGAGCCAACGAATCATTTGGATTTGCCGGCGATCGAATGGCTAACAGACTGGATGCGGCACTACGAGGGCACGGTCGTCATTGTTTCACATGATCGCACCTTTTTAGATGAAGCAGTCCAGTCGATTGTAGAAATTGAACAAGGAAAGTTACATCATTATCATGGCAACTACTCGTATTATGTCGAGGAAAAAGAGGCACGGGTGTTGTTACAGTTTAAACAATACGAAGATCAACAGAAGAAAATGAAAAAAATGCGAGCGACGATTAAGCGGCTAAAGGAGTGGGCCAATCGCGCGAGTCCACCAAATGCGGGAATGCATCGGCAAGCGAAAAGTATGGAAAAGGCACTCGCGAAAATCGAGCAACTGGAACGGCCACCACAAGAAAAAGCGATGGCATTGTCTTTTGCCGAACAGAAGCGAAGTGGGCAAGATGTATTGCGTATAGATGGAGTCGAGAAGACGATCGCTGGTAATCACATTCTTCGAGGAACTACCCTCTCTGTACGCCACCGCGAGCGGGTAGCCATTGTAGGGGGCAATGGTGCGGGAAAGTCAACGCTGCTGCGTCTTTTACTTGGGCAGGATGCGCCAGATGCGGGCGACATACAACTCGGTGCAGGTGTGTCGTGCGGGTATTTGTCCCAACATTACCAAGAGCTGGATGAGACGCAGACGGTGTTGCAAGCGTTTCGCGCCAGCTGTACCGTGACAGAAGGAGAAGCGCGCGGGAAGCTGGCCCAATTTCTCTTTTATGGTCATGATGTGTTCCAGAAAGTTGCGCAACTAAGTGGTGGGGAGAAAATGCGGTTACGTCTTGCTCAGTTGATGTATGAAAAGCATAATGTGCTCATTTTAGATGAACCAACGAATCACCTTGATATTGCTTCAAAAGAAGCATTGGAAGAAGCGCTCGCGCTATTTCCAGGGACGATTGTCGTCGTCTCGCATGACCGTTATTTTTTAAATAAGTTGTTTCCGGTGACGTGTTGGCTTGAGGATGGTAAATTGACACGGTATGAAGGAAACTTTGCTTATGCTCGCATGAAGCGAGAGGCAAATGCGTAGACGGGAGAAGGAGGGAGAAAACGATCAAGCAAATTATTGCATTAGGCGGAGGGGGCTTCTCGATGGAGCCCGAAAATCCGTTATTAGATGAGTATATTTTAGCGCAAACACCAAAAAAGAAGCCGAAAGTTTGCTTTATCCCGACCGCGAGTGGGGATTCGGTGCAGTATATCGAGCGTTTCTACAAGGCTTTTTCAAAGTATGATTGTGAATGTGCGCATCTGTCGTTATTACGTGAACCACGGCGTGATTTGGCACCGTATTTGCTTGGACACGACATTTGGTATGTCGGTGGTGGGAATACAAAAAATTTGCTCGAGTTATGGCGGGAGTGGGGTGTCGATCAGATTGCTCGTCAAGCGTGGGAACAAGGCATCATTTTGGCGGGTATTAGTGCGGGGGCGATGTGTTGGTTTGAGGAAGGGATCACTGATTCTTATGGAGACAGGCTCGAACCGATGGCTTGCTTAGGTTTTTTGAACGGAAGTTATTGTCCACATTTTGATGGCGAAGCGGACCGCCGCCCAACATATGAGCGTTTTGTCCGCGACCGTGTGCTAAAGCCTGGCGTAGGTGTGGATGATGGTGCGGCCGTACATTACGTGGATGGCGAGCGATCCCGCCTCGTTTGTTCGCGGAAAGCAGCATCAGTTTATGAAGTGAGAGGTGGCCGGTCAGTAGAGGAAGGGAAATTAGCTGTGAGTTATTTAGGGAGTGATTGCACATGAAAAATGATGTCGCGCTCATCACCATTATGCATGATCCAACGGGTATACTCTATCAACCTTTAGTAGCAGCAATGCCAGTGCTCACCACGTATCCAGGGGCAAAATATGTGGCGTTGAGCGAACAGACGGATCGGCGTGTGTATGACGTACTAAAAGCGCATGGCTTTACCGTGTGTAACATTGAGAAAAACGGGGTGGCGCATGCGCGTCGAAAAGTGGCAGCGCTCGCGCAGTCGTATGGACATGATTTTTATCACTATTGTGATTTGGATCGACTCGTGACGTGGGCGCTGCAGTCGCCGGATGAGTGGCGATGTGTGCATGAGAAAATTGTTGCCCATGATTATGTGCTCATTGGTCGGACGGTCCACGCATTTGCGACGCATCCGGATGCATGGCAGGAAACAGAAGCGATCACGAACAAAATTTTTTCCCTCGCTTTGGGGCGTGAGGCGGATGTGACCGCCGGCTCGTGCGGTTTCAGTCAGCGCGCACTCATGCACATTGTGCAGCATTCGCAGGCGGCAATGACGGATGCGGAATGGCCGTTGCTTGTGTGTGATGTATATGGGGCGGCGCAGGTCGGTGCGATGAATGTGGAGGGATTAGCGTATATGGCGCACAATGAGGATCGTACGCAAGGGGATGTTGAAGCATGGTGTAGCCGGTTGCGGTTGGCGCATGTCATTAGTGAGACAGTGAGAAAGTGGAAGGAGAGGCGAGGTGAAAGGGTTTAAGTTTTCGCTATAGATTTATGCATTTAAAGGTGCTACGGTGTATAAAGGATAATAAGTTGGCGTCGCTACAAAATACACTGAGAAGTTTGTGCCAACTCAAATGGTGGCAGGACTTTACTAGTTTATGATCTGGAGGATCAAAAATGAAAAAACAGATTGCTTCATATGCTCTATTGCTAGGTAGCATCGTATATTTGATTTTTGAGTTAACGCGTAGTCCTTTATATGTAGCGGAAGTTTATTTGGATGCCAAGAACCCTATATCATTCAAATGGTTAAGTATTGATATAGACACAGGTGTGGTTGCAAACGCAGTCATAGTAGATATGTCGAATACCATTACGGATGAAGCGATTTATAGTGTCTCGCTTGTTCCGGTTTACTTCATGATAATTATTTCTTTGGTTCTTTTTATCATGGCGGTGAAGAAAAAATAGTCTGCAGTTTGTATGATCCTTCTTGGAGGATGCTATAAACGATAAGTTGTAGAATAGAATGATTGAAATTGGTTGACTCACTCTAGAAGAAAAATGAAAACTAGGAAAGGAGGACATCACACATGAAACGCTTTAAATTTTCGCGAGAAACAGGAAAGAAAGTCACGCACTTTGACTCTCATTTTATCATGACAAAGTTGGTTATGACAGACAGTGCGACGCATGTTGGTATGGTATATCTTGAGACAGGCGATGTGATCGGTTTTCACGAAGCAGTCGTGAATCAGTTGTTAATTGTGGTCGATGGAGCAGGAGAAGTACGTGGCGAGACGGGCTCGTCGCTCTCTATCTCCGCCGGTGAAGCGGTTTTTTGGGAAAAAGGCGAAGGACATGAGACGAAGACAGCCGTCGGATTAACGGCACTCGTTGTTGAATCAGAAACGTTACAACCTCATGCAATGCTTGAGGAAATAAAGGGGGAACCACAATAAGTTAAACGCATTCAAAGTAGGAACCTATGATAGATAAGAAAAAACGAATGCCTATAAAAGCATATGGGCAATTACTCTATCAGTATATGCGACCAATGAGGTGGCGTGTTGTAGCACTATTTGTACTTTTGTTCATCAGCATCGGTTGTCAACTGCTTAGCCCACTTGCGTTGCGTCAGTTTATTGATCTCGCAAGGACGGGTGGTTCGATCTCACAGATGTATAGTGCGGCTATCTTGTTCGTCGTATGGGCGTTAGCTGGGCAAGCGCTCCATGTACTTGTCGTATACATGGGCGAAAATGTTGGTTGGCGAGCAACCAATGCGCTCCGTGCGGAGTTGATGGCCCATTATTTCACATTAGATCGGGCCCAGCAACAGTCATTTTCTACTGGAGAAATGATTGAGCGGATTGATGGCGATGTGCAGGTGTTACAAAATTTCTTCTCGCATTTTGTGATCAGCTTACTAGGAAATACGACGTTTATTGTCGGGATTTTGATCGTATTCGTAGTAGAAGATTGGCGAATTGGTGTTGTGATGACCATGTTTATCATGATTGCCTTTTGGGCAATCGATAAAATGCGTCTGCTCGCAGTGCCGTATTGGCAGCGATTGCGTGCAGTGATCGGCGATTTTTTCGGTTTTTTAACTGAGCAGCTTGCTGCTCGTGAAGAAGTGCGTGCCAACGGTGGGCGCACGTACGTGTTGTGGCGGTTTGAACAGTTGTTACACAGGTGGTATCCAGTATCGAAGCAGGCGCACGTGCGTGGTTATGCGATGTGGATGACGACGATCTTTGTGTTTACACTTGGGAATGTGGTCGCTTTCGGGCTCAGTGCATCGTTGTTTCAAGCTGGGATCATTACGATGGGTACGGTGGTGATGGTGTTTTATTTCACTGAATTACTCATCAAACCGATTGAACATATTCGTTATCAGCTGGAGGATTTACAAAAGGCAGATGCGAGTATTTTACGGGTAAAAGCGTTATTCCAACTGCAAGCAACGATAAGGAACGAAGGTGAGAAGTGTTTGCCGGACGGTGCGCTGTCGGTATCGATGCGCAATGTGTCGTTCGGTTATGCAGCGGATACGCCAGTACTGCAGGACATTTATATACAGCTTCGGGAAACGAAGGTCCTTGGTTTACTCGGAAAAACCGGGAGTGGGAAGACAACGCTCGCTCGATTGTTGATACGTTTTCATGAGCCGGATGAAGGGGCGATCAAACTTGGAGATGTATCGCTTTCTGAGGTCGATCAATCCGATTTGCGAGCGCGAGTTGGTTTTGTGACGCAAGATGTACAGTTACTGAAAGCAACGGTGCGTGACAATGTGACGTTCTTTAACCCGCATGTCAGTGATGAAAAAATCATTACGGTGATTAATGAACTCGGTTTGGCATCTTGGTACCGCACGCTTCCCCATGGATTAGATACGTATGTAGGCGAAGAGGGCGTGCAACTATCAGCTGGGGAAGCGCAGTTGCTCGTGTTGGTACGGGTATTTTTAGCTAACCCGGGGCTAATCATTTTAGATGAAGCCTCAGCGCGTCTTGATCCAGCTACGGAGCAGGTGCTCGACCAGGCAATGCGTCGGCTTCTTGCCGGGCGAACAGCGATCATTATTGCCCATCGCCTAGCGACGATTGCCCATGTTGATGAAGTGCTCATTCTCAACCACGGGCGTGTGCTGGAATATGGCAAGCGCGAACAACTCGCATCAAACCCGCACACACACTTTTATAAGTTGTTGCACGGGGGAAGAAAGGAGTTGTTACAATGAAGCCATTTCAGTTTATGTGGGCACTCATCATGTACCAGCCGTGGTTGTATGTGTTAAATGGATTCATTTGGCTCGTCATTCATCTTTTCCCGATTGTGCCGGGTTTGTTGACGCGAGAATTGTTGCATACATTGACAGGTGACGCAACCTTGACAATCGGTGTATGGAGTTTGTTACTTCTACTACTGGGCGTTGCGTGCGGACGGATCACGTTTATTTTTATCGGTGCGCTGACCGATGTGTGGCACCGGTTTATGATGAGCGGGCTCATTCGAAAAAATTTATTTGCCCATGTGCTAGCGCAGCCAGTGAATCTGGAAGTAGGGCAAATGGTCATTCAATTTCGCGAAGATGCAGCGCAAGCAGAAGATGCGATTAGTTGGACGTTAGATGTCATGGGTCGGTTTTTGTTTGCGATATGCTCTCTCGTCCTTTTGTTAGCAATAGATGTGCAGTTAACGTTGTTCGTATTTGTACCACTCATTGTCGTTGTCGCGATTGCCAATATGGCGATGAAACGACTAGGCGCATATCGTGAGAAAAGTAAGCAAGCTTCTGCTGCTGTCGTAAGTACGATTGGTGAGATGACAGCGATGTCACAAGCGATTCAACTGGCGCGGGCAGAGTCACGGATGCTTGCGCGAATGGACACATTGAACGAAGAGCGACGAAAGACGATGGTGAAAGATCGTGTGTTGACGCAAGCCTTGGAGGCGGTCTTTGCAAACACGGTGACGATCGGAACCGGGCTCATTTTATTGCTCTCAGCAGGAGCGATGCAAAGCGGTGCTTTTAAAATCGGTGACTTTGTGTTGTTTGTCTTTTATCTTGGCTACGTCACGGAGTTTACCCAGTTTTTCGGACGCTTTCTGGCTCATTACCGGCAAACGAGCATTTCTTTCAAGCGAATGGCGGCGTTATTTGGGGAGAAACAAGCTCAGGCGCTCGTCCGGCACACGCCTTTACCGTTGAAGCAGCTGCCGGTAAATGATGAGGAAAAGGTTCGGGTTTCTTCTTTCGAACAGTTACGTGTGTCAGGCTTGACCTATCAGTTCCCAGGTTCCACGCAAGGCGTGCAGGACGCGAGTTTTACGATAAAAAAAGGGCGTTTCACTGTTATTACCGGGCGCGTTGGTGCGGGGAAAACAACGTTGTTACGAACGTTGCTTGGGCAGTTGCCAAAGCAAGCGGGTGAGGTTTGTTGGAACGGACAACGTGTAGATGGCGGGGCGGCTTTTTTTGGCCCTCCTTATAGCGCATACACACCGCAAGTGCCAACACTGTTTAGCGCTTCAATCAAGGAGAATATTTTGCTTGGCAAGTCTGAAGATGACGTTGATTTGTCCCGGGTTATTGAAGAGGCCGTCTTAACAGAGACAATTGCGCAAATGCCCGACGGTATTGAAACAATTATTGGTACGCGCGGGATGAAACTATCAGGTGGACAAGTGCAGCGCGTGGCAATCGCGCGGATGCTGGCATGTGAGGCGGACGTATTTGTGCTAGATGATGTGTCGAGTGCACTCGATGTCCAAACGGAAGCGCACTTATGGGAAAATCTCGCAAATAAGCGTGATCGTACGTACTTGGTCGTATCGCATCGGAAAGACTGTTTACTACGAGCGGATCATGTGATTGTTATGGATGAAGGAAGCATTGTCGCGCAAGGAACATTGGCAGAGGTACGGGAGTCTTGTGAGGATGTAAATGTGTGGTTGGGGGAGAAGAAATAGTCAACACTAAGGAGCAAGGAAACAGCGATCATTTACAAGTCGTTATTATTTTGTCATCTCATTAACTGTGTTAGAATAAAAGACGTGATGGCTTAGGTGACGTAAGGGTGGACAGCACTCTCCCGATAGAAGGGAGGTGTTGCCATGACCTACTTTCAAACGGCGGTACTGATCGGTATGTTTTGTGGCCTATTAGTGTCCACGCTTATGTTAGTTGTGTCAATCGTTACTCTCAGTAAAAAAGAGTAACTCCACCCTAGCGAGCCAGCTGGTATGTGGAGTTACTCTGCCTAAAAAGCTGTCCCTCTTAATGGGAACCTTGCTATCATAAGACCGCGGGCGCTCTAGACCCGTGGTCTTCTTCATTTTATGCTTTGCTTACTGTTAGTATACATGGTGGGGTTAGTAGACGTCAAGGCTCGCAAATCTACTTAAAAAGAGGGATGCACATGGACCAATTACAAAATAAAAGTCTCCAAAGAAAAAAATGGCTCATGTATTTACTATTAATCGCGATTTTCATGCTCGGATTTTTTGAAAGATTTGCGCCAGCGGTGTTTGCGTCTGATTTGATGGCGGAATTTCGAACGAGCGGTTCGATGCTAGGAACGATGACAGCGATGTATTTTGTGACGTATACAGCCTTGCAAATTCCAGCAGGTGTGCTTGCGGATCGTGTCGGTCCAAGGGAAATTGTTGGGATTGGGGCGGTCATTGCTGGACTGGGATCGCTTATTTTTAGTTTTGCGCCTACATATGCGCTCGTGAGTATCGGGCGCTTGCTCGTTGGGCTTGGTGGTGCAACGGTATTCATTGGGATTATGAAGTTTAATGCAGAGTGGTTTGCAAAAGAAAGATACGGATTGATTAGTGGGATCACGTTGTTACTTGGGAACTTAGGCGCCGCTTTAAGCGCTGGCCCACTCGCTGTGTTGTTGAGTTATGCGACATGGCGAAATACCTTTTTCTTAACGGGATTGATTGCGATCACACTTGGAATCTTGATTTATGCAGTGGTGCGAAATTCTCCGCAAGAGGTGGGGTTCAATCAAACGCAGGCAGTGTCGCGTAAAAAGAATCGGAACAGGTGGGATAACGAGTTACGCAGCGTGTTTGCTGAAAAGTCGGTTTGGCCGGTTTTAATTGCGAGTGTTGGAACGAATGCAGTGTTTTATGCGTTTGTTGGTTTATGGGGTGTGCCGCTATTAACCGATAGCTTTCAACTAACGATAAGAGAAGCTTCTTTGTATACAACGGCTGGGCTAGTCGGCTATGGGATTGCTTCTGTTGTAATTGGCTGGTGCTCTGATAAAGCAGGTGTGCGCAAACCGTTTGTTGTGGTCAGCTCGGTGTTAGCATGTGTAGGCTGGTTAGGACTTCTTATTGCGCCTTGGCAACCTGGTTGGTCGGGCTTCTTGTTGTACACCATTGTCGGGGTTTCGGCGGCGCAAATGGTTGTTTCTTTTGCTGTTGTGAAAGAAGCGGTGTCGCCGCTTGTGGCTGGTATGGCGCTTGCACTAGTGAATGCAGGTGTATTTTTAGCCGTTGGTGGTATTCAACCGTTATTTGGGTTGATCATGGATATGATGTCGGATGGGGCACAGGTTAGTGGTGTGAGCGTGTACACATTTACACACTATCAATGGGGTCTCGGAATGATGTTTTTCATTAGTGCGGTGGGTATGATCGTCTCGATGTTTGTAAAAGAGACGTATTGTGGGAGAGAGATAGAGATGGAGCAGAAGGAAGTGAATGAGGGGTGATTTTTTCAATCTGTCAAGTATGCTAGAATAGAAGCTATGATGGTGTCATGATCTACTTTCAGACGGCGTTATTAATTGGTATGTTCTGTAACCTATTAGTGTCCACGCTAATGTTAGTTGAGTCAATCGTTACTCTGCCTAAAAAAGCTGCCTCTTTTAATGGGAACTTTGCTATCATAGACCGCGGGCGTGTAGACCCATAGTCTTCTTCATTTGCTTACTGTTATTATCAATGGTGGGTTTAGTAGCATCAACGGGGATTTGAAAAATTATTTAGGTGAGCAGTATGGTGACATCACCCCAATTCGGTTAACAGGTGGATACACAAATGAAACCTTTTTATTAAAAGGAACGACACCTCTTTTAGTAGCGAAAGTATATAACTTAGACCTAAATCATCTCGTAATGAGATCAATTGTTTGAAAAGGACGCAGCGTATCAGTGCGGTTCCAAAAATGTACGATTTGATTGAAAATAGTCCTTCACGCATAATGGTGATGGCGTATTGCAGTGGAACCAGCGGTCAAGTTATTTTAGATAGCGGGGACATAGAGACAACAAAACAAATATACAAACGTTTAGGGGAGGCGCTTGCTAGAAAAGTTCATGCAATCAAGTATAATGGCGATGCTTTTGGAATTAAGGAGTGTGAGGTGCATTGCTTAAACGACCACCTACTTCTCCAAGGGGTAACAAGAATATCCTGTAGTGATTTGGGTAAGACGGTTTCAAACAACATAGCTCCATTTCGATATTTTTTGTAAGTGCAGTTGATAAAAAGTAAATTATACATAAAATTAGAAATGAGGCGGGAAAATGAATCATTCATTATGGTCGCTTCCTCACTTTCGGAAGTTATGGCTTTCGCAAAATTTAAATGTATTATCAAGTATTTTGCTGCAAGTTGTGGTCATGATCGAAGTTTACAAGAGGACCAATTCGGCTTTTTCTTGGTGGTATCGTGGCTTCTAATCATATTGATCGTTTTTCGTTAAAGAAAGTGATGCAGGTTTGCGGTTGGATGAGAGCGGTGTTAGTGATAATCATCGGAGGTGTTTTGTTCATCGATTCTCCAGTCATGTTGGTGGTCTTATACGTAATTTTATTTGCGTATTCATTTGTGAATGCTTGGTATCAACCAGCGCGGTTTGCGATGTTGCCATTGATCATTGAAAAAGGTCAGTACATGCAAGCAAATGGGACGCTTGTTCTTGCTAGGCAAATATTGATGACGGCCGGCTGGGGATTAGGGGGCTTTATCGCAATGTATGTCCCTTTGACCGTCACGATGGTGAGCATTGCCCTTTTTTATGTTATTTCAAGTGTTGTGATTGGTTCCATCAATGTCAATGAAGATGCCCATGTTCGTGGAGGAAAGCGAAAAGGATCTAACTGGGCGTTTGTGTTAAAAAATCCGATTGTACGCGCGATTACGATCATGGATGCTGCTGAAGCGTTAGCCAATGCCATTTGGACATCTGCTTTGCTTCTCGCTTTTACAACGTCTGTGCTCATGGTTGGTGAGGCGTGGTGGGTTTTTTTAAATGCGGGTTATTTTGTGGGAGCGATTTTAGGCGGATTAATTGTCACGCTTGAGGTAAAGCGATTTTCTACAAATATCGGGGTGATGATTGGGTTAGGTGGTATTTCAATGGGGATATTCACCATTTTGTTTTCTTTAAATACGATACCACTTTTAGCTGTTGTGATGTGTATTTTAATGGGACCGATGTATCAAGTACGTGATGTCTGCCAAGTAACGGTATTGCAACATGCTATTCCGGCCGAAAAAAGAGCGAGCGTGATGGCGACAAGAAGTGCTATTTTAACGCCGTGGAATGGCATAGCGGTTTTAATCATGGGTTTTTTAGCAGATGTGATAAAGGTTCAATTTGTCTTTTTGTTTGCAGGTGGGTTATACGTTGGTGTCGCGTTGCTGGCTTTTTTGATTAAGTCGTTAAGGAAATACAAGATGAATCATGAGCAAAATGAAGAAATTCAGGAAAGTAGTTAAAAAGTCACCCCCAGCTAGGAGTCTATCCGATGGGGTAAGGTGATCGTCTACTTACGGATTGAAATCTTCCAGTCAAAAGGAAACAAAGCTAGCGCTTAATCCATCTTGCTTTCATGCAAGAGCGGGTTATTTTCGCGATTTTAAAGCGGATTTGATGAGGTGAAAGAGGTATATGAAAATATCATCGAACGTTGCTATACAAACTTATCTCAATATGATAAAGTCGAAATATATTGTCACTTCATGGTGACTCAAAGGGGGATGTATGAATGAAAACACGACGTTCATCACGTGCATTGCTTATAAATGAACGAAATGAAGTGTTACTCTTTAAATTCACACCTGAATATTTGAAGAGTAAACATGCACTGTGGGTCACGCCTGGTGGCGGGGTAGAGGGGAGCGAGAGTGACGAACAAACGTTAAAAAGAGAACTCATGGAAGAGACGAATGCGATTTTTGATCATATCGGTCCGTTTTTAGGTGTACGAGAATTCGTCATTTCAGACACCGAAGACTCCTTTCTTAGTTATGAAAAATATTATTTAGTCAGATGTGAACATTTAAATGCGTCATTTGAGCGGTTATCGAAAGAAGAAGCGGCGTCTATGATAGATGTGAAATGGTGGACGTATGAGGAGTTGAAAGCAACAAAAGAGCTGATTACACCACCGGATTTAGTGAATGTGTTAGAACGTGTATTGAGAGAAGACTTCTCGCTTGTGCCGTATCAGTTTGCTTAGTTGATAGAGAGGATGAGGGCGATGGCAAGGAAGTTAGATTTTGTTCGTGATCCGATTACTCGATTAATCGTAAGAACAAGTTTACCAATGTTATTAGGGACCATGGTGTCGATGGCAGTGATGGTGGCAAATGTGTTTTTTATGGGAAATGTGAGTGCGGAGGCAATTTATATTCGTAGCTTGTACACACCACTCGCTTTTTTGACAATTGCGATAGCAGAAGGATTTGCCATTAGCAGCCAAGTGATGATTGCGCGTTTTAAAGGGGCACAAAATGATGTCGCGATTCGAAAGTGTGTCACGCATTTTGTCACGCTTGTGCTCGTTGCGATGCTCATCTTAGTCATAACCATTTATATCTCCGCGCCACTTATTGCGAATTTCTTTGGTTTGCAAGCGGATGTAAAAGCAATGTTTATGTCGTTTTTACGGGTCATGTTTTTGACTAATATACTTGTGACATTCACAGTCGTTTTATTTGCGATGTTGCGAGGTTATGGTCATGTGAAACAAGCGGTTATACTGAGTGTCGGGTATGCGCTACTAAATGTCAGTTTGGTGTTCTTGTTTTCTGTTTATTGGCACCAAGCGTTGTTATCAATTGTGTATGCAAATACGATTAGCTCTCTTTGTGCTGGTGTGGCTGCCTATTTCTTGTTGTTTAAGCAGAAAATCGTTCAATTACGTTTTGCGCACTTGCGAGAAATGAAGTCAACATTGGCTATGGTGGGGCGTGTCGGTATTCCTGTGTCGCTGTCTTATCTTGTATTATTTATAAGTACATTTTTATTTGCAAAAATTGTTGCCCCTTTCGGTGAAGCGGCGGTGACGGGATTTAAAGTAGCATGGAACATTCAAGTGTTTATCATTGTCCCTGCACTTGCCATTGGCAGTGCAATTGGGCTTATTATGAATCATAATATTGGTTCAGGGAAGCCATTTTTGCCACGGGTGTTTGCGACGTTTAAAACAGGGGTTTGGTTGACGTGTATATTTTATCTCGTTTTCTCCATCGTGATGCTGTTCTTTAATGAGACACTCGCAAGGTGGATGTTAACTGAATATGCTGAAGCCATTCCTTATGCAGTAGACTATTTAAAAATTGTTGCGCCGACATATATGTTAATGGGTGCAATTCTAATGACGACATCGGTGTTGGAGCAGATTAATAGAGGATTTATGGCGTTGTGGATGAACGCGGCGTATTTTGCGACGATTATTGTGGTGAGTTGGGTGTTGACTGTGCAATTAGGGTCGCTTTCCTACTTTTATTGGACAACATCTTTTGCAAATATTGCTGGAGTGTCCGGGGTGATTTTCGTATTTGTTTTCTTGCGTCGGTCATATGGGAAAGTAACGCAAGTCGATCAAGCGGTGTGAGGGGGAAAGGTGGCGAGAAATTTTACTAAAGGGAATGATATTTTTCATACGGTATACGGTATATGGTATATGGTATATGGTATAAGAGAACTATTGGAAGAATGCGAGAAAAATGTTAACTGGTGAGAGAAGGGAGTAAAGGAATGAAACATGTTGTTGAATACGTTGGGAATTGGCATGGAGGTTTGAAAGGGGAAGGGTTGTTCCAGGCGGGAGAGCTTAAGCATGACATATCTGTACCTGCAGAAATGAATGGAAAAGGTGTAGGGACAAATCCAGAGGAATTGTTACTTGCGGCTGCGAGCAATTGTTACTTAATCACACTTGCGATCTCATTGCAGATGAAAGCAATCGAGGTGACGCGGATTGAATTGAAGTCAGAAGCGACCGTTTCCATTGGGGAAAATGGTCCGACCTTGGATGCCGTGACGCACCGGCCGGAAGTCATTGTAACGGAAAAGAGACACGCTGATCATAAAGAGGCCATTCTTTCTTGCATGCAAGCAGCAGAGCGGAGTTGTATGGTTTCGCGTGCGCTGGCTGGAAATGTGACTGTAAAAGCGGAAGGGTGCGTTAGGATAGGTGTGTAGGGCGTAGAAGATGCGGTGTAGTATATGAAAAACTATCAATACATTTACGATTACAAAGATCATCAAGTTTATAGAGAGAGCTTCAATGAACTTGCTGAGAAAACATTCGGAATCAATTTTCACCTATGGTATGAAAAAGGATGTTGGAATGATCGTTATATTTGTCATTCTTACGTCGACGGTGATCGCGTTGTCGCCAATGTGTCGGTTAATAAAATGACCGTGGTGCGTGCCGGAAAGGAATACCGAGCATTACAGATAGGGACGGTCATGACACATCCAGACTATCGGAATCAAGGCTTATCCAAAGCCTTAATGAAGAAAATTGATGATAGGTATGAGGGTCAGTATGACTTCATGTATTTGTTTGCAAATGATGATGTCCTTGATTTTTATCCGAAGTTTGGATTTACACGTATGCACGAGAGAAACGATGTGTTGGATGTGCGGAATTGGGAGAAGCAGCCAACCGCGCAGGTTCGCAAATTGGACCCAGAAG
The DNA here is from genome assembly GCF_038592975.1 of Bacillus sp. FSL W7-1360. Taxonomy (NCBI): domain Bacteria; kingdom Bacillati; phylum Bacillota; class Bacilli; order Caryophanales; family Bacillaceae; genus Bacillus; species Bacillus sp. FSL W7-1360. Next base: position 2,372,610 of record NZ_CP151950.1, read on the forward strand.
ATCGAAAAGACTTTGCGCTCTTGCAAACATTTGCTGAGGAAAGAGTGCCCGTGTCTTCGGAATGTGGGATAAAGGATGGTCAACATCTATTGATGTTTCATTTTCTCCTTGGGTTTCCTGAGTCAATCTATTTGATCGAGGAAGAAGAAATAATTGTATTATATGATGAAGTGGAAGGAACATTACATTTGTATGATGTGATCAGTAGACAGCGTGTTGATTTGAAGAAAATGTTGCCGATGATCATTTCGCCTCATACAAAAGAGATTGTCTTTCACTTTGTCCCTGATTATCTGGAGAGAGGGCTAGTAGAGAAAGAAACAGATGGAGATGCGTTATTTGTGCGCTCATCAGTACCATTTGCGACAACTAAGTTACTGTTTCCAGTGACATCACATGCGTAAAGATGAATGAGAGGTTTAAAAAGGTGAACAATATGAATGATAATCTACAAGAATACGAAAATCCGATTGAATACGATAAAGAAAATGACGTTCATACTGCGGACATCCCGCTCATTGCGTCGTGGGCAAAAAAAGTGACAGGACCCATCATTGACCTAGCTTGTGGCACGGGTCGGGTCACAATCCCGTTAGCTCAAGCAGGTCATCAGATGGTCGGCATTGATATTCACGCTGGCATGCTAGCAAGAGCGCGTGAAAAAGCAGCACATGCCAATGTAGACATTCCTTTCTATGAACAAGACTGCACTGCATTGCAGTTGGAGGGAATGGAACAAAGTGCGCTCGTGTATATGGTCGGCAACTCGTTCCAACACTTTTTAACAAATGAAGCCCAAGATGCGTTACTTGCTGGGGTATCACGTTTGTTAAAAGAAGGTGGGCTGTTTATTTTTGACACACGTTTTCCGAGTGCAGAAGAATTGCTAGAAGAAGAGCACGAGGCGTATTGGCGTAGTTACGAAGATGAACAAGGACAAGTCATTGATGTGTTCACATCGGCGACTTATGATCCAGTGAGTCAAGTACAGAAGAATGTAACGGTGAGACGGAGAAAGAAAGACAATACTGTGGTCAATCAGTCAAAGATTGATTTGCGGTATGTGTACCCACAAGAAATGTTACGCTTATTTTCGGCACATCAATTTAAAGTTGTTGCCTCGTATCAAGACTGGCAAGGACACCCGCTGAGAGAGGATGCACAGGATATGGTGTATGTAGTGCAAAAGGAGACGGGAATGTAAAAAGCTCCTTTATTTCCGGGCTTTGCCATATATTTAAGCATTGATATTAGCACCGCCTTGTTTGTTCATAATATACTAGAAAAAATCATTGCGACAACAGGAGGGGAGAAGCTGTCCATGGATAAAAAGACGATTGCAGGTACTATATTAATGATGTTTCTAATAGATCATTTTATCGGAGATTACTTTCCAGGCTATAAAGATTACTTTATTGGGAGAGTTGTTTTACTTATTATTGCGGTGCTCCTAGTATTTCTCTACCTTAAGAAAGACAAGGAGGATGAGGCGGGTGACCGCTCATAACTTGTCTATAAAATAATCCCGCATTAATTCCGTGATCCATTCCGGTTGCGTTGTTTCTTCGCGTGGGGCAAATTCTTTTACGTATGGTTTGATATCTAGTACAGGCGTCCCATCGACGGCATCTAAGCCACGGACGTACACATTTCTCCCTTCTACCGAAAGCAATTGACAGGTCGTCGCACCAAGCTGGTTGGGCCGATTTTTCGCGCGTTGGGCAAAGATGCCGACTTTTGGCCACGCAGTGTTGCCACGTGGATGGCGGGCACTAGTCGTAATGGTGCTGACTTTGTGCATGTAAAAGAGAACATCGATGTGTGAGAAAGTTTCGAGTCCAACAAGTGTATCTGGGTGGAGGTTGTCGCACAATGTAATGCAACTGTCAACAGCGCCCCATTCATCATCGGTGAGTGCTTTTCGCGGAGAGGAGATGTAGCCGATTGGTTGTAAAGTGATGTTGTTGTTCATCATGTTGCCCCCCTTTCCTTTTATCATATCGCAACGGACGAAAATAGGGAAAAAATTAGCTCAAGGAAGGTGATTATATGAATTGGCAACGGCATATCGGCGTGTACGGGATTTGTCATGATCCAGCGACGAAGAAACTGTGTGTTATTCAAAAGAAGGGTGGTCCTTATGACGGGATGTATGATTTGCCAGGCGGATCACTTGAATCAAACGAAACGTTAGAAGAAGCGTTGAAACGAGAGTTTGTTGAAGAGACTGGATATACAATTGAAGTTGTAAGAAGTATTGGTACGGCTGATTTTTTAGTAGAAGAGAGTAAAAGAAATAGATGTGTCCACCATATCGCGCTATATTACGAAGTATTAGTGAAAGAAGGACAAGCGAGGGAGTTGCCAAAGAAAGTGTCAGCGGATAGCCAAGTCAAACCGAATGACTCAGGTGGTGTATACTGGCTTGACTCGAGTGAAGCAAGCACTGTACCATTATCGCCACTCGTGCAGAAGGCGCTTGACTATCTTGCTTCAGGAAATTTAGGGGTTGAGGCGAAGTCGTACAGTATGTAACCCGACAAAACTGGTGTACCAATTATCGGGTGCACAATCTCTCGCGTTGGTATCCTGAAATAGGTGGCAAAAGTCATACACTATTTTACAAAAGGTGGTTGCTCGGGTGGATGCATTAGAAAAAATGAATGAAGCGCTGCGGTACATCGAGGATCATTTGACAGAAGACATTGATCTTCGTGTGGTGGCGCAGAAAGCTTGTTGTTCGGTATACCACTTTAAACGGATGTTTTCTTTTATTGCAGGTGTGACGTTAGCAGAGTACATTCGGCGCCGGCGTTTGACTAAAGCGGCATTTGCGTTAAAAGAGTGTGATGTGAAAGTCATTGATATCGCGCTAGCGTATGGATACCAATCAGCCGATGCATTTACGCGGGCGTTTCAACACATGCACGGGGTGACACCAACGGCGGCGCGACAAGCAGGGCACTTACTAACGGCATATCCACCGATGACATTCCACCTTTCGATTCGAGGAGGCAGCGAGATGAATTATCGTATCGAGGAGAAAGACGCATTTAAGGTTGTTGGGTTGAAAAAGCGGGTAAAGCTTGTTTCGACGGGTGAGAATCCGGAGATCGTTGAGGTATTAGATGCGATTAGTGATGAGACATATGCCGAACTAGAGGCTCTTTCAAATATGGCGCCAGCAGGGATTTTGAATGTTTGTGCCAACTTTTCTGAAGAAGGTTCAGGTGCGGGTGAACTTGATTTTTACGTGGCTGCGACAACGACAAAGCAGGCACCTGCGCACTTTGAAACGTTGAAGATAGATGTATCGTCATGGGCGGTGTTTTCAATTGAAGGAGACTGGGAGGATGTGCAAGCGCTGTGGGGACGCATCTATAGTGAATGGTTCCCAACTTCCGGCTATGAACACGCTGGAGGGCCCGAGATATTAGGTGGAACGGAAGAACAAAGTGAGATTTGGATCCCAGTCGTGAAGAAATAACAAAGAGGCGTCGTCTGCATATGGTAGGCGACGCCTTTTTCTTTTCACATGCATGCTAAAGATGCGCGTGATACAATAAAGAGGAATTTAGAGAATGAGGTGTTGTTTAATGAAAGAAGCAGTCATTGCACATTTACGTGAAAATCGTGATCAATATGTAGAGGAACTAAAAGATTTTTTAAAACTGCCGAGTATTAGTGCCGATTCTGCGCATCATGAAGATGTGCGGGAAACAGCCGTCTGGTTAAAAGCGGCGTTAACGTCGGCTGGAATGGATAAAGTAGAAGTAATTGAAACAGACAAGCACCCCCTTGTTTATGCCGAATGGCTTCGTGCGGGCGAAGAGGCAGAGACGATTTTGATTTATGGACATTATGACGTGCAGCCGGTTGATCCACTTGATTTGTGGGAGACGCCACCGTTTGAGCCGAGTATTCGGGATGGCAAGTTGTATGCGCGCGGGGCAAGCGATGATAAAGGACAAACGTTGATGCACATCAAAGCGGTGCAAGCAATGCTTGAAGTAGAAGGGAAGCTACCGTTTAATGTGAAGTTTTTAATTGAAGGTGAAGAAGAAATTGGCTCGCCAAGTTTAGATGCGTTTGTGGAAAGCGAGAAAGAAAAACTTGCTGCGGATGTGTTAATCATTTCCGATACGCCGATGCTTTCGGCTGGTCGTCCCGCCATTTGTACCGGGTTACGCGGGATTGCTGCGCTGCAAATTGATGTGCGCGGGACAAAAGGTGACTTGCATTCAGGCTTATATGGCGGTGCCGTGCAAAATGCGCTGCATGCACTCGTGCAGCTCTTAGCTTCCTTTCGCGATGAGCAAGGGCGTATTCAAGTGGCTGGCTTTTATGACGGCATTGAAGCTTTGCCTGAAGCAGAAAAAGACAGCCTCGCTGCACTAGGAAGCGGCGATGAAGAAATGAAAGAAGAGACCGGTGTGCGTGAGTTGTTTGGTGAGGCAGGATACACGAGTCGCGAGCGGACATGGACGCGCCCGACGTTAGAATTAAACGGCGTATACGGTGGTTTTCAAGGAGAGGGTGTCAAAACCGTCATTCCGGCAACAGCGCATGCGAAATTGACGTGCCGCCTTGTGCCGGGACAAGATCCGACCGACATTTTCGAGAAAATTGAAGCCCACATTGCGGCGCATACGCCACCGGGTGTGACGATCACGACCGAACGACATGATAGCGGCAAACCTTTTGCGGCGCCAGTGACAGATCGTGCGTTCCAAGTAGCGGCACAAGCCTATGCTGATGTGTATAACACGGAGGTCGCTTACACACGCATGGGAGGTTCCATTCCAGTGGTGGAGACGTTTGATGCTGCGCTTGGTGTGCCGATTGTCTTAATGGGCTTTGGTTTACCAAGTGAGAATTTCCATGCACCGAATGAGCACTTTCACTTAGATAATTTTGATAAAGGGTTGGAGACGATTGTGGCTTTCTGGGCACATTATGCACAGAAAGGGTAAGGATTGTCGCAATTTCATTGTATGTGTATGGCTTTAGAAAAAGGAGTGGGTAGAAATGGAGAAACAACAATCCCAAGAAGAAGTGGTGCGTCCAATTCGGTTAGTAGCTATTGATATGGATGGTACGCTTTTAAATAGAGAGGGAAAAGTTTCAGAAGGCAATAAAGCAGCGATCACGGAGATGGTGGCTCTTGGTGTGACACTTGTGATTAGTACAGGAAGATGTTATCCGGAATGCACGGAGCATACTGATGGGTTGAATTTAAGAGAGGACTTTTTCTTTGTGAATGTCAATGGCAGCGAGATCCGTGATAAAACTGGACAACTCCTGTATCGCAGTGTACTTGATCAAGAAGTCGTCGATCATATTTATGATTTGCACGCGAAGCATGAGGCGCGTATTTGGGGAATGACAACAGCAAGAAACTTTTCTGGCGCCCTTCCCGACCGTGATGAGGCACATGAATGGATGAAATTTGGTTTTGATACAGAAGATGACGATGTGCGTGAATCATTAAAAGCGGCGCTGGAGGAAAAAGGGCTAACCGAGATTACAAATTCAAGTCCGTATAATATAGAAGTGAATGCGCTTGGTATTAACAAAGCGGCAGCGATCAAACAACTAGGTGAGAAGTTAGGAATCACCATGAATGAAGTAATGGCGATTGGCGATAGTCTAAATGATATTGCGATGATTCGAGAAGCAGGTGTTGGTGTTGCGATGGGAAATGCCCAAGATGTTGTGAAACAGGCGGCCGATTGGATTACGGCGACGAATGAGCAAGACGGTGTAGCAGCCGCGATCCAACGTTGGGTGATTGTACCACAAACGATAGCCCACCGACGCAAGTTAGATACATCGGAAGAATAAACATATCATTGCAAGAAGACAGCAGGGGCAACTACCCTATGCTGTCTTTTTTATGGTAAAAAGCTTGACAAAGTTGGTGAAGACTATTAAAGTTGCCTTAAAGAAACTTTATTGATGGACGGCAAGTGATGCACAATTTGAGAGAAGCAATCAGACGAAAGGAAGTGTGCGGAGTGGGTAACCGACTATGGAGCGGCGCCTTGTTAAATTTAAGTGCGATCGCTTTGTTAAGCGGCTGTAATGAGGAAAGTGCGAATAAAAATAATGGCGAGGACGAAGCAATTAAAATTGTGACGACAACCGCGCAAATTGGAGAACCGCTAGAAGTGATTGGCGGAGATCGGGTAGATGTGACGAGTTTAATGGGACCAGGTGTTGATCCACACTTATATACAGCGACCCAAGGAGATATTAAAACGTTAAGTGATGCCGATATGATCTTTTACAATGGTCTCTATTTAGAAATGCAAATGAACAAAGTGTTTGAAAACATTAATGTCCCAGCGATCCCGATCGGTGAAGCGGTGAAAACAGCTGATTTACTTGAAGATGAAGAAGATGAAACAGCGAATGATCCGCATATTTGGTTTGATGTCCATTTATGGAAACAAGCGCTCAATGCGGCAGTGGAAGAGTTAAAGACATTTTCACCTGACGATGCAGAGATGTTTGAGGAAAATAAGCAGGCGTATTTTGAGGAGTTAGAGGAATTATATACGTACGCGACGGAGAAATTGGCCGAGATCCCCGAAGAAAAACGGGTGCTTGTCACTGCCCATGATGCGTTCCAATATTTTGGGCAGATGAATAATATAGAAGTAATCGGTTTACAAGGGTTGAGCACAGAAGATGAAGTAGGCATTATGGATATTCAGGGAACGATTGATCTGGTCGTGGAAAAAGGTGTTCCAGCAGTATTTGTGGAAAGCAGTGTGAACCGTTCTTCGATTGAAGCAGTTATTGAAGGAGCCAGTAAAGCCGGTTTGGATATAGAACTAGGTGGAGAATTATTTTCAGATGCGATGGGAGAAGCCGGAACAGAAGAGGGCACGTATATCGGCATGTATCGTCATAATGTAGATACGATTTATGATGCGTTAATGCGCAAGTAATAGGGGATGAAAAAATGAATGTGTTAGAGGTACAAGGGCTGAGTGCAGCCTATCGTAAGAATACAGCTTTAACAAATGTCACTTGTGCAATCTCGCAAGGATCATTAACGGGGATTGTTGGGCCAAACGGTGCCGGAAAGTCCACGTTGATTAAAACGTTGCTTGAGTTGCACCCACGTCTTGCTGGGGAAGTCACGTTTTTTGGTTCCACCCTCGCAAAGGAAAAAAAGCGCATCGGATATGTGCCGCAGCGCGGGTCGGTTGACTGGGACTTCCCGACAAACGCACTTGATGTCGTGATGATGGGTTTGTACGGTCATATCGGTTGGTTAAAGTGGCCAAAGAAAAAGCACGAAGAAAAAGCGCATGCGGCGCTCGAACAAGTCGGGATGACGGATTATGCGACGCGGCAAATTAGTCAGCTTTCAGGCGGGCAACAGCAACGTGTATTTTTAGCGCGTGCGCTCGTGCAAGCAGCGGATTTATACTTCATGGATGAACCACTTGCGGGCGTTGATGCAGCGACCGAGCGAGCGATCATGGCGATTTTAAAGCAGTTAAAAGAAGCAGGGAAAACCGTGCTTGTCGTGCATCATGACTTGCAGACGGTTGCTGACTACTTTGATCATGTATTATTTTTAAATCGGACGGTAATTGCACACGGCCCGACGGAGACAACATTTACAAATGAGAACATCGAGAAAACGTATGGTGGTGCTGTGCGATTTATAAAGGAGGGGACGTTCAATGGCCATTCTCGCGTCCGCTAACTTCCAATGGGTATTGCTTAGTACGACAATGCTTGGGATTGCAGCGGGCATGTTCGGTGTATTGGCGTACTGGAAAAAGCAAAGTTTAATGAGTGATACGTTGTCTCACGCTGCTTTACCTGGTGTGATTGTTGCTTTTATGATTATGAATGAGAAAAATTTATTTCTCCTTGTTGTCGGGGCGGCATGCAGTGCGTTGCTTGGGGCTTGGTTTATTCATGTGATTCGGTCATCGACGCGCATTAAAGAAGATACAGCGATGGGGATGATTTTATCTGTCTTCTTTGGTGCCGGAATGGTATTGCTAACGATTGTGAATCGAACGGCGAGTGGGAGTCAAAGTGGGCTGGACACATTTATTTTTGGTCAGGCTGCGAGCATGGTTCGTCAAGACGTGTATACAATGACGGCGCTGGCGTTAGTGGTCATTATGATGATTGTCATTGCTTTTAAGGAATGGAAAATTTATTTATTCGATTTACAATTCGCCAAAGGATTAGGGTTACCGACATCATTAATGCATATCTTTTATGTGCTAGGACTTGTCGTCACGATCGTTATCGGCATTCAAGCGGTCGGGGTCATTTTAATGGCCGCGCTCCTAATCATTCCAGCAGTGAGCGCACGGTATTGGACGCATTCTTTTAAAGTGATGATGTTTTTGTCTGCCATATTTGGTGGTTTATCTGGTGCGATTGGCACCTTTGTCAGCGCACAAGGAGCGAACTGGCCAACCGGTCCTTTCATCGTTTTAACAGCAACCGCATTTTTCCTTGTGTCACTTGTGTTTGGTAGGTCGCATGGTTTGTTAACGGAATACTTTACCTATAAAAAGCAGCAAAAAGAGCTGGCGCAACCTGAGGATGAAAGAACCCAACTTCCTGGTGTGTTATCGAAAGAAGGTGGCAGATAGATGCTTTCTTACGAAGGGTGGATTTTATTGACAGGTGCGCTCGTTGGCATGACGTGCGGGATTGTCGGCGTCTACTTAATTTTACGGCGGATGGCAATGATGTCGGATGCAATCAGTCATACAGTGCTATTAGGGATTGTACTTGCCTATCTTGTCACCAATAGTTTGGAAGGGGTCCACATGCTCATTGGTGCGACGATTGCTGGATTAGTGACGACTTTCCTCGTGCAGTGGTTTCATTCAAAAGGGGTGCAGCATGATGCGTCGATTGGCGTAGTATTTACAGCGCTATTTGCCATTGGCGTCATTTTAATTGCGACGAGTGTTGGAAATGTTCATTTAGACGTGAAGCATGCGCTTATGGGCGAGATTGCTTTTATCCCGTGGCATACGATGTCGGTGTTCGGTTTTGATGTGCCTGTTGCGACGCTGATGCTATTTGGCGTGTTTGCGCTCGTATTACTGCTTGTCCTTGCGTTTTATAAGGAGTGGAAGATTATTGCCTTCGACCCCGCGCTTGCGGCGAGTTTAGGGTTACCGGTATTATTACTCCATTACGTATTTATGACGCTCGTTTCCGTCACAACCGTGGCTTCTTTTGATGCTGTTGGTGCGATTATGGTTGTCGCGATGCTCATTACGCCAGCTGCGGCTGCATATTTGTGGACGGAGCGATTATCGGTCATGCTCGTGCTAAGCGCCTTATTCGGTGTGGTTGCAGCGATTAGTGGTTATTATGTCGCTGTTTGGCTCGATAGTTCCATTTCTGGTTCGATGGCAGTCATGACCGGTGTTGTTTTTCTTGTGAGCTTTCTTGCGTCGCCATCTCATGGTCTGTTATCGAAGTGGCTTCGCCCGGTGACGAAAGAAACGGAGACGATTGTGGAGGCACATAGTGACTAGTTGGAGAAGAGGGGGCTTGCCGTGGGGGCAGGCTTTTTTGTTGTGTCCGTCATTCCTGCTGCCCAGGAGGTGAAAGCCGTTATAGGATTAGTAATAGGAACTGTTACCGAGAGGAAAGCGGTGTGTAGTATTCAAAATCTGGAGGAAGCTGATCGCAAGACTCGAGATGAGATGATAGGATACCAGGCAGGCTGAGAATATAACGTTTGTCCTTGGATGTTTTTCTAGCGGGAGTGGATATGTGTTTAATTCTAAAGTTTTTGTAACATTTCTTATATATCGCTTAAAGGGGGTTGGCAGAGTTCCCAGCATCATGTTATATTTGGTAATGTAAGCGTTGTTGTTACATTTTCATTACATGATCCAATTAGAGGAGGAGATTTACATGGCAGGACATATTGATGCGAAACCGGAAGAGCTACGTGAACAAGCACTTAAAATTCAAAATTTGGCTGAGGACATTGGCCGCATGATCAGTGACTATGACGGGATTATTGGTTTCCTTGGCAGTAGCTGGAAAGGTGCGTCTAACAGCGCGTACATCGAAAAATACGAAGAGCGGAAACCGTTTCTTTTGAACATGCAAGAAGAAACAGAAGGCTTTTCTAATATGTTGAAGCAATATGCAAACAACGTCGAAGAAAACGACAACACAATGGCAAGTCAAATCCGCGGATAATGAACATCAGGTCAAAGGCGCAATTTTTATAGAGTTGCGCCTTTGTGCGTACATAATAATGAATGGGGAATGAGGAACGATGTATATTCAAGTAACGATCAATTTACATCATTATAAAAAGAAAACGCTGGATTTAAGAATATCAGATCAACATACCGCGAAAAAATTAATTGATATTGTATGGAAGCTGGAGCGTTTACCACAAACAGATCGTCGCGAGGGCGGCTGGGTGCGTATTCAAAATAAGAAACGTATGCTGTCGGGAAGTGAAGTACTCGCAGACAATGGCGTCAGTAGTGGCGATCATTTAGAGATTTTATAGGGGGAAGTAAACATGGAAGAAAAAGAAAAAAAGAAGCGGCTTTATTTAGAAGAAGAAACAGCCGCACGATTTGAGCGCGACAAAGAACAAGATACATACACATTACGGTTTCAAGCATCAAAGTTACGCTTAACTGATGAAGAAGAACTAGGCGTATACAAGGATTATGACCCACGAATCACAAGAGAATGGTCACGTGTGGAACATGAATTATGTATGACGGTCCGACCGCAAAAAGGGATGAAGCCTTACGGCGCGATGAGAACAGAAACAGACTACAATAAGCTACTCATTGCCCACTCGATCATTCAAGCGGTGATGCAACACACAAGCCCGCGCCTACATTTAATCATCTGCCCTGAAAATTTACTCATAGATGACGGATTACATATATCCTTTATTCATTACGGTGTAGAAGAGAGTCTGCCACCTTACAAAAAACAGATGGATGGAAAGTTGTTGGGAGAACTTCGCGCAACGTTACTCGTGATACTGGACGGGGCGCATCGCTTTGAAGAATATCTAAATTACACGGGCACGATCAACCTATCCGAAAAAGCGAAGAAGTTCATGGAACAAACGACTGCCGAAGAATATCTCGAACTCGTACAGGGCTGGATTAAGAAGCATAAATCCGCAGAAAAAGAATTGCAGCGTGTGCCAATCAAGAAGTGGAAAGCGCAAAAATGGTCGCTATGGAGCGGGGGCGTTGCGCTTGGACTTGCTTTGGTGTATGTCGTCTATTCCCTCGCGTTTGTTAATCCTAGACAAGAAGCCTTTATCGAGAGTGGTGCGGCGTTTGTGGAGGATAATTATAGCAAGGTCATTGACACGTTAGAGCCTTATAGTGTGAATCAAATGCCAGGCCCAGTCAAATATCAGTTGGCGCAATCGTACGTGGCAGTAGAAATGCTAAAGGATGACCAGCGAGAAAATTTAAGAAACGTGCTTGTGACAAGAGCGCCAGAAGAGACATTTGACTACTGGATTGCGATTGGCCGTGGTCAAAACGAAGAGGCAATTGACCTTGCACGTTCCTTGAGTATGCAAGAATGGATCGCTTATGCAAACATCAAATGGCGTGAACAAATCCGCAATGACAAAAGTCTATCTGGCAAAGAGCGCGAGGAAAAGATCAAAGAAATTGATGCGGAGATTGCCGAGTACCAAAAAGTGCGTGATGAAATGGCAGAAGAAGAGAAGTCTATTCCTGCATCTGTAGAAGAAGCGCCTGCTGTGGAAGAAGAACCAGAAGTTGAAGAAGAAGCGCCGGATGGGGAAGAAAAGGAAGATAAAAAGAAAGACAAAAAAGATGATGGTGATGGTGATGAGTCATGACCGAACAAGCATTATGGGTATTTTATGACCAAACATTTCAGAAGATCACCGTCGGTGAGAAACCAATCTCAATTGGTACAGTTGATGCCGTCGATATGCTCATCTCGTCTTTTTAGGAGAGACAACACTCCATGCACAAATGACCGATGACAAAGGAGCGTGTGTACTTACAAATGGCAATGAACCGATGACACTTGCTCCAAATGAACCGCACGAATATCGCAATTTGACCTTTGTCTTTACGAATGCCGCTGTTCAAAAGCAATTATATTATATTGGTCAACGAAAATCTGTCACAATTGCCACCGGATCAGCTGAACAGGCAGATGTGATCTTCCATGGTGAAGAAACGGGAGAGATTGGCACACTCTTTCACAAGTTAAGTGGTGAATGGGCGTTTCAACCGAAGAAAGATGCACGTGTTTCTTCCTATATAAATGGCAAACAAATTGACAAGCAAACGGTCATGCAAGACGGGGATGTTTTGTCTGTTGGTTTTCATTCCTTCGTCATTGAAGAGGGAGACCTTCTCAATATTGAAGCGCGGACTTCATATGAAACAAACTTGTCCACCGTTGCCAAACCAACATCACCAACGAAAAAGCATTACCCGGTATATCGCCGGACACCTAGGATGGTGTATGAAGAGCCGGAAGAACAAGTGAAGTTCTCTTTCCCAACACAAGAAATTGAAGACAACAGGCCGTCATTGTGGATTACGATTGCGCCACCAGCGGTGATGCTTTTAGTCATGATCTTAGTCATGACACTCGTTCCGCGCGGGATTTTTATTATCATTTCAATCACGATGTTCACGACGACAATCATTGTTTCGATTGTGCGCCACTTCAACGGAAAGAAACAACATAAAAAACAAGTCGAGAAACGCGAACGGGTATACAAACGCTATATGGATGAAAAGCGTGATGAACTGCACGAGATGACGAAAAAACAATCCCATGCGCTACATTACCATTTTCCTGATTTTGAGGAAATCAAACATATGACGCACCATTTGAACCGCCGTATTTGGGAGAAGACGAGCGCTGATGACGACTTCTTACATGTGAGGGTTGGGCGGTCTGATATTCCAATCAGCTTTAAACTGTCCGAACCAGGCGGCGATTTATCGAATCGTGATCGCGATGACCTTCTGGAACGAGCCGATCAGCTCTATAAAGCCTATTCACATGTGAAAAATGCACCACTACGCTTAAACTTATCTCGTGGTGCGACCGGATACATTGGCTATCCACATATTGTGCAACGGGAAGTCGCACAAATTGTTGGACAGCTCGCGTTTGCGCATAGCTATCACGACTTACGGTTTGTGGCAGTGTTGGACGAAGAAGAATACGACACGTGGGCATGGATGCGCTGGCTCCCACATTTTCAGTTGCCAGGCAAACATGCACGAGGATTTATTTACAATGAAGTAACACGGGATCAATTGTTAAACTCACTCTATGAAATGCTTCGGGAGCGCGACCTCCAACAAGAGGACACCGGAAATTTTAGTTCAAACAGATTGAAGCAATTTTCACCGCATATTATTTTCCTTGTCGCAAACCGTTCATTAATTGGGGAGCACGCGATCATGGAGTATTTGGAAGGACCAGATAAACACCTAAGTTTCTCTGTCCTCTTCTTGACCGAAGAAGCGGAAAACTTGTCGGAGCACGTGCATACGATTGTGCAAGCAGTCAATGACAATGAAGGAGAGATCGTTTTACAAGAGAAAAAGGCAAAGCACCAACCTTTTCACTTTGACGTGCAAACGCCTGAAACCAATACCACCTTTGCGCGCACACTCTTTGCGCTAGATCATAAGCTGGGCATGATGCGCTCGATCCCAGACATGGTGTCGTTTATGCAAATGTTTGACGTAGATAAAGTGGAAGACTTGCAAATTGGTCACCGCTGGAAAAACAACAACAGTTCAGAGTCGATGTCGGTGCCGATCGGCTACAAGACGAAAGATGACCTTTTAGAGTTGAATATCCACGAGAAAGCGCATGGTCCACACGGATTGCTTGCAGGTACAACGGGTTCCGGTAAGTCTGAATTCCTACAAACGTACATCTTATCGTTAGCGGTCAATTATCATCCCCATGAAGTGGCATTTTTACTCATCGACTATAAAGGTGGCGGGATGGCGCAACCATTTAAAAACATCCCTCACTTATTAGGTGTCATCACCAATATCAATGAAAGCCAAAACTTCACGCTTCGTGCGCTTATGTCGATTAAGAGTGAGCTAAAAAAGCGCCAGCGGTTGTTTGATCAACATACCGTCAGCCACATTAACGATTACATGGACTTGTATAACCGGAAAGTTGCTTATGTACCGATGCCGCACCTCTTTATCATTAGTGACGAGTTTGCGGAGTTGAAAGCAGAAGAACCAGACTTTATTAAAGAGCTTGTCTCGACAGCACGGATTGGCCGAAGCCTTGGGGTGCACTTAATCCTTGCGACGCAAAAGCCAAAAGGCGTCGTGGACGGGCAAATTTGGAGTAACTCACGCTTTAAGGTTGCCCTCAAAGTGCAAGACGAAGAAGATTCAAGAGAAATCTTAAAAAATAATGATGCTGCAAGCATCACTGAAACTGGACGTGGCTACCTTCAAATTGGTAATAACGAGCAATACGACCTGTTTCAATCCGCATGGAGCGGTGCACCTTACATGAAAGAAATGCGCGAAGGCGAAGATGACATTGCGATTGTGACGGATTTAGGGTTAAAGATGATTTCTGGCACCCAACCAAAGAAAAAAGCAGAAAAAGGCACAACCGAGATTGAAGCCGTCGTAAAAGAAATTGCCGCAACAACAGAAAAGCTGGATATTACAAAAGCCGATAGCCCGTGGATTGATCCGCTGGAAGACCACATCTTACAGCCGGAATACAAGTTAGAAGATGGGCACATCAGAGTGCCTATTGCCCTTGCAGATGATCCAGAGCGGCAACAACAATATCCGGTCTACTATGAGTGGATGCAAGATACAAATGTGGCCGTATTCGGTTCGGGCGGTTACGGGAAGTCGATGTCAGTCATGACATTAATGTTGTCTCTGGCACAAGTTGTCAGTCCACGTGAATTGCATTACTACATCTTTGACTTTGGCAATGGCTCACTTTTACCTTTCATGCAGTTAGCGCACACGGGCGACTATACGAAAATGGATGACGACCAAAAAATTGCGAAGATGATGGACTTCATCGAAGAAGAGATTGACCGTCGCCGTGACTTGTTCTTTAAAAATGAAATGAGTAACATCCGCATGTATAACGAGATGGCGGAGGAGCCTTTACCAGCGATTTATGTTGTACTTGATAACTATGACCTTGTCAAAGAAGAATTTGAACCACTCGACGCGCGTTTTGTCCAAATTGCACGTGATGGCCAAGCGCACGGTGTGTTCCTCATCTTTACGGCGACACAAGTGTCTGGTGTCGTGAAATCTTCCCTACGAAACAACATGCCGATGAAGATTGTGCACTACATGGTTAATGAAAGCGATATGCAAACGATACTCGATCAAACAAAGTTTGAAATCGAACCAGTTCCAGGACGGGTGATGATCAAACGAAAAGCAACCGAATTTGCGCAAATGTACTTGCCGATAGAAGGCAAGACAGAGACGGAACTTTGGGCAGCGGTGAAAGCCAAAGTGGCGGCTATCAATAAGCAGTACAAAAAAGAAGACCGCCCACAAGGCATGGCGATGTTGCCAGCAGAATTGACGCTCGAAGACTTCCGTACCACGTGGGCGAAGTTACAAGATGGGCAAATCCCGGTAGGACTAGACGAGATCACGGTCAAGCCAATTTATACACATGAATATTGTATGGTTGTCGGAAGTCCAGGCACTGGAAAGACGAACACACTCAAAGTGCTATTATCATATGCGCAAGAGATGGAAGAACTCGAAGAAATTGTGCTATGCGACAATCCACAGTTCACGCTGAAGAAATTTATCACACACGACAATGTGCGTTTGATCGCAACAGAAGAAGAGACACTGGCATGGTTAGAGGATTTCTTTGCGGAATTCAAAGCGCGCGAACAACTGTATAAAGAAGCGCTTAGCAATGGAGGCGCATTGCCAACGTTTAAACCGATCCTAGTTGTGATTGACGACCTACCGAAGATGTCGCGAAACATCACGGGCGATTTGGATAAACATAGTAACTCTGAAACAGCGAATGCGCTTGCCGAGATAGTCAAGTCCGGCAGACATTTAGGATTGAGGTTGCTTGTGGCAGGGACCTCGGGAGAATTTGCGGCAGGCAACGAGTTTACATCTGAATTAAAAATGACACGGCACGGCGTTGTGTTAGTCAACCCAACGGATCAAACGGTATTCAAAGGACTAAAAAATGACCGCGAAGCGCTGAAACCAGGTATGGGCTACTACGTAAATGGTACAGAGCGCACAAGAATGAAAATTCCAGAGCACGTATAAAAAGCTGTCTCCCGTCTAGTCAGGTAGACGGGAGAACATCCCAAAGGGGGCGAGGATCATGTATTCAGGACGAATCAGAATGAGAGAACGAGAAGTCCAACAGTTTAAAGACCAAAAAGAAATACTTGAAGGTCGAAAAGAACGACTAGAGAAAGCAAGAACACAACTGTCAAGCAGTGAAGGGACGCTCGACGGACAGGCGCCTTTAATCAAAGACCCAGCAATCAACTCTGCCCAGTGGAAAGGGAGAAAGGCAGACAAACACGAAGAATACCGGGAATCAATGAAAGAAGGACAATCAAAAGGAAGACAGCGTATTGCGGATTTAAGAGAACTGATTCAAGACGCGATCGCTAATGCCGATTCTGGGATTCGATATTGCTCGGCTCAGGCAGGATGGAGAGAGCGAGAATTGAAGACGCTAAACCGCCAGCAACGCCGGTTTGAAGCGGCAAAGACGAGTGAGTCAAGTTGATTTCATGGTTGAATCTTTCTGCCATTATGTACATAATGAATACATAGGTGCAGGAGATGAAGAGAGGTGGAGTGTACATTGTTTTGGAAAACATGGTGGAAAACAATCGTCTTGATTGTAGGAATCATTGTATTAGCAGTGGGAGGGATTGTATTGGCAAATAACATGAGCAAGACAGGAGATATTGCATTGGACGATGAGTTCACAAGCAAATTTATTGATCGTGATGTGAAGGTGGATGACGGGTTTCATTTCTTTGAATCGGAGAATGGGCATTATACGATGTGGTTTCCAGAGGGGTATTATTTATCTGATGATGCTCAAATGTACGCCAGCAAAGACTATCATGAGATTCTTAGTATGTATGAGAAGGAAGAACTAGAGAATGTATTCTCTGGCACAATCTATACAACTTATAGTGGTGGAGAAGAAATCACTCAAGGTAGGATTGATTTGGATTTGCGAATTTTATTGGAAGATGCCAGTTATAACGGTGAATATGAGAAGATTGAAACCGATGATACCATTATTTATTACGGTTCTTCTCATCATACGTTGGAAGACAAAAAGGGTGTTTTATCTGATCCAAAAGAGAGTTATGCCAATACGTATTTTGCGCTGATCCAAAATAAAGAGGGAAATAAAACTCTGACTGTTGATTATAGGTTGTTTTGTCCAAACGAAGACGAATCAGCATGTGGTAACAACGGCGAGGAAGAAGCAAGCTTTTTTGATACATTTATTCGTAACATCAAATTTCGCTAACAGGGGGAAAGTGATATGGCACTTCCAGAATCATTCCGCAACGCGCTTGTACAGAAACAGTACGGTGACATTGATGAAAAAACAATTGAAAAGTTGTTGAAGGAGCACAACATAGAGGGTGTGAATCCCAAGGACATCAAGGTTTACACGAGTGATGGTAAAAACATTGACGAGAAAATTGGTGATAAGTCTGGATTTGATGGTGCCGCTGTACACATCTACAACAAGGAATCGGGACGAAATGAGGTTTATTACGTTGCTCGTGGAACGCAGCTAGATAGTTGGCAAGATGTTACTTATGATGGTTTGGGTGTCACTGCTGGTGAAGATGATGCGCAAATTAAAGATGCCGTGCGTTTTTATAAAGAAGTGGAGGAGAAAATTGCAACAGTTGTTTCTCCTGAAGACGCAGATAGCATTAGACGTTATGGGGATGGACATTCACTAGGAGGCCATGTTATTGCGACGTTGGCATTGCTGGAAAAGAGCTTTACAGATGTTCGTGGTTTAAATGCAGCGCCAGTTCATTTGAAACAACTAGCAAGATTGGATAGAGACTTTGAGAATCATATTAAACGCATGACTGGCGTGAAAAACCCTAGCTCCCTATCCGAGCAAGAACTCACCGAACTAGCAAAGAGCTATTACCAAAAAGAAATCAGTAACATTAAGCATCTTCGCGTCAAAGGTGAACCTTTGTACGCACAAACGATCCCGTTCACGCAGTATTTTGGGAGGATCACAATGCTTGGTGACTATGGGGGTGTCTCTGAGTTTCCAAACTTGCTGGAAACATACGCGACTGGCAAATATGGTATAGATAAATACCTTTATCACCAAGTATTGGAAGCGGTTTTTGCTTGGCTTGAGAGAACTGGGCGTAATAGCTCCACTGATGAGATTGCTAATGCTATCGAGAATTTGACGATTTTTGATCTAATTGGACTCGGAGTCAGCAATATGCAATATATACCCGCCTTGGCGTTATTGCTAGAAGACCCACATATCAAGCAAACAATTCGTGAAGTGTATGCTTATATGGATCAAATGGACTTACACGACATGAAAGTGGTCATTGCGGAATTTTACGTAGCCGAAGCCATGTCATACATGACACCTGATCGCGTAGGTGAATCCTTTTCATTTATCGAGTCCGTGATGCGAACAGACCGTACAGGATTGTTTTATTCTCTATTAAGAGGTGCCCTCTCGGCGAGTGGTGCCGGCAAACGAGTGCTATTAGCAGTAGATACATTGAATGGCTTCCAACAGTATCAATTTGCAGCGGAAGATTTTCTTGGTCTAGTTCAAACAGATCACGGCGCGGAGATTACTGTTACTAAGATGAACATGACGAGCCAGATGTTAGCGATCAAAGAAGAGTTTGAAGATGCAGTAAAAATGTGGATGGAAAAGATCATCGAAGAGGTAGAGAAGCAGAAGAAAATCGTGCAGGAGTATTGGGATCAGGACGAGGAAATGGCAAGCAGCATTAGCGCGATGGGGTAGAAAGGGGAGAAATGTAACATGAAGGTATTGGATTTTGGGGAAGTACATAGCTTCCTTGAAGCTGAAATCAAACGACACGGGGCGATTTTAGAAGCTGCTGCCCGTCTTGAAACCATGGCGGAAAATCTGAAAAACTTTGAGGGTTTGTGGGAAGGCAAAGGAGCGAGTGCTTTAACTGAACGTTATAACGATATTCACCTCCCTGCCATCCAAAAACAAAAAGCATTCAGCGAGATATATGTGTCGGCATTAAGCAAGGTCGCAACGTACCTTGAGCGCATGGACGATAAGACCGCACTTTGGCGTGATTCTTTTTTTACAGACGATATTCCTGATGGTCTGAATACGCTCGAAGATGCGACAGAAGAGCTTGTAGAAGAAGTGAAGGGGATTGCGAATTCTATAAGTGATTTGATTGATGCGAAGTCGTATCACATGAATGAACTGCTTGAAGCAACAGCCAGTGCGCGTCGTCAGGTTGATAATTTGTCGGAGCAGTTATTGTTTTGCGATGGTACGAACCGGACGACGGTACGCGGCACGCGCGACCAGTTATCCGAGTTTGTATCAGCAATAGGGAAGCTGGCGTAGTGTTTAGCCATTATCTAATGGGGCGTGCAGGATGAGAGGAGAGTGAGAAATGAATGGACAGGAAAGAAAATCAGTTGTGGAGAATCGATTGCGCATCAACTGAGGTAAAACAACTACTTGAAGATGGTTACATTCCTCATGACGTTTATGTGCGTGTGGAAGACGCTTTTGGAAAGAAAAAGTCTGTCATTAAAGATGAGATGCTGAAAAATGTTTCAAATGAACAAGTAACGGAAAAGGAAGTAGAGAAAAATAGAGAGAATCAAACGATTGCGCGGACACAAAATTCAATGCATCAAGCCCCGAAGGCACAGGGACAACGTACTGCTTCTGACACACCTTCTACGCCTATTCACAACCCTGTCCTGATCAAAGAAAAAAGATCCTCTGAAGAAGAACGTGAGCGTCGTTTAACGTATATTTTGTCTTCAGGTGTCGCTTTGATTTTGCTTGGTGGAATTTTGTTAGCATTGACGAACTGGCTATTCTTTTCTGAAGTGGTTAAAGTTTTACTAGTGAGTGGCGTTGCTGTATTGTTCGCGGGAATGGGTTATGTGGCTCATAAGTTAAAAATTAGGCAGACAGCCCTTGCTTTTTTACTTTTATTTGCTTTCTTTACACCAATTGTATTTTTCTCGATTAGCTTTTATGGCATTTTAGGCACCTATTTATCTATGGAAGGGGAGGGAAGTGCCTTATTCGCGGCGGTCGCTGCTTTTGGTTGTTGTTTGCTTTACACGGGGTTGTACAAGTTCCAATCACACCGAGCATTTCAAATTGCGGGACTAGTGGCTGTGGGCGTAAGTGTTTTTTCCTTTGTTGCCTTTTTAACTGCTTCGATTGAGATGTATGTGCTGACGATTGCGCTCATTGCATGTGTACAGCTGTTATGTTGGAAGAAAGTCTATCAGGCAGTGTCGTTAGGCGATTATCGGCGCTTGTTTCCTAGCTTTGTATTAGGACAAATATTACTGTTAATCATGATTCAACTTACATTCGGTAGTTGGACGTCGTTTGTACTTGTCAATTATGCACTACTTGGAGGACTTCTTTATTGGTGCGCAAGACTGCACCATCCATTTCGAGTGCTTGCCACCCCAGGTGTATTGTTGTTTGGATTTGGTATAACCGGGGCGCTTTTCACATTTCATGGGCAAAATCCTTTTCTTGCTTTGACCTTACTTATCTTACCAGTATTACTTTTCATCGTTTATGAATGGGAACGGAAGCAAAGAGAAGATAAAGACTTGATTGGCATTTTGCGTGTGCTCTTTTTCGTGACGGTCGGTTTGACTCATGTATACGGGCAGTGGATGGTGCTCGCTGATTCGGGGAACAGTCTATATATCGTCACGTTAGTTAGCTTAAGTGGTTTACTCGTATCCCATGGTTGGGCTGATAAAAAGAGAGAGGTCCTCTTTGCTGCCTTTTTTATTTCAGCTTATACCGTTTGGTTTGTGCTTAATGATATGATTTCAGATTTATTGACTCAAACAGGTTTAACTGTAGGATTGCTTTCTTTTATTTATGCAGTGGGGTTGTTTGTCAAAACACTAGACCAAAAAGCCATTAGACGTCCGCTGAGGTTAGCGGCAATTCTAGGGATTGGCTTTGTGTTAGGCCAACTGTTGTTTGTAGAAGAGTTTGGGTTAATGACGGGTGTGCTGCTGTTTATGTGTATGGCCAGTATGTTTTTCGTACGTTATGAGGAAATAAAGTATACGTATGTTGCGGGTATGATCAGTGTGCTAACATTGATCGTGGCAGTATTCGCTTTTTATCCAGTTGCCTGGGGAGTAGATCTAAGCGCGTTTGTTTCATTGGTGTCTATGAACCATTTCTATTTTGCTGCTCTTTTAGTAACGGCAATGGTCTTTTTGTACCGGCGTATTTATGGGAAACAAGTCGCAAATGTGGCATTTGCCTTAGCTGGTTTCTTGTATGGCATCTCGTTCATCATATTGCTGAACCTATGGCAAAGCTCTTTCTTTTTTACCAACGCACCATTGTGGGTGACTGTATATATGCTTGGTGGCGTCGCATATTTTCTGTTTGCTGTTTTTTACGTCTTTAAAGAAGAGAAAAAGTATTGGTGGGGTGTCGCGCTTTTTAGCACGCTTGTCTATTTTAGTTTACTCAATTATCCGTTCTCATCGAGCGGTGCTGCTTTTTGGACGATCATTTTACTTTCGGGTTGTCTTTTCGTCTGGTTCGGTCGTAGCCTGAAGCAAAAATTCTCTTATGGGGGAGAGAGCTTTTATAACACGGGACAACTATTACTTGTTGCCACTTCTGTTGTCTATCTGTTTGAAAGTTGGATGGGAGATGTGTCCATTCATGGCTTACTAATTCCGATGGCTTGTTTGCTCGTGGAAGTGACTGTCTGTCGTCGGGGAAACGAATGGCGCTTTCCACAGGCGGTGATGATTGCATGTCTTCTTTTCGTGCACAATGCGTCGTGGTTCTTCGAGTTAAATAGCGTGACCGTGGCAGACAGCTTTGTGTTAACAGGTACTCTAATGATATTAGCAGTTTTGCGGGGATCCTCTGTTTTTAAAAAGTATGGCTACTTATTAGGAATTATCGTGTTAAACGCCTATGCTCCTGCGTTGTTTTTGTTTGAGTCAAATATGTACGGATACGGGAAAATTGCGGTGGTGTTACTGATTGCGGCAGGAACGCTTTATGCGTTAGAGGAGAAGTTGAAGCGAGGGGAATATGTTTTTGTGCCGCTGTTACTTGCTGGGCTTGTTGTTCTGTTCAGTTCGCTTTCTCCTATCTCTTTAGCTACACTTCTATTTGGCCTTGCGATCATAAGTCTTTGTGCGAGTGTCTATTATGTAGGCTGGTCCGCAAGGGTACAAGGGAAAATTAATACGTATCAAATTGCCAATACGATATTGATGGTGATGGCAAATTTGCATTTGCGATGGGCAGAGTTGTCTTCAATCGGCTATGAATTGGTTTTGTCGAGTGCAATGTTCTTTTATTTTGTACTATTACTTGTGAGGGAAACAGACGTCACAAGCCGTTATGTGAAAGCCTCAGCCGTGTTGGCAGGATTTTACTACCCTTATGCCCTTGTCTTGACGCTTATTGGCTTGGCAGATGAACTGCTTGCTTTTGCTTATATTGTACCATTTACATTGCTAGTGAGTGTGTTATTGTATCATGTTGCACGTGATGAAACTTGGCGCTCGCGTGTAGAAAGTTGCGTTGTCATTGTCAGCTTTATTGTGATGAGTTTTTGGGCACTTGGAACAGCGACATTAAATAGTAGTGTGGCTTTGAGTCTTATTGCTGTACTTGCTGTATTAGGCGGCTTCTATCTGAAGTTCACGGCATACTTCATCACCGGTGTGGTGGTCTTACTAGTGAATACCATTTATGCGACCCGAACTTTTTGGACATCGATCCCTTGGTGGGTGTATCTCATGGTCGTAGGAGCGATCCTTATTGGTTTTGCGACGTATCAAGAATTAAAAAAGCGAGGGGACGCAACGCCGTTAAGGGAGCAAGTGAAGAAGGTGTTTAAACAGATAAAAGCTCGTTTTAGCAACTGGCATTGAGGAGAATGTTTTGCAGATGTCGTTTAACTTCTGGTGTAACATCTGCGAGGGCAAGAGCAACCTTATAGAAAGATTTTAGGGTGGGTCCACGCTAGATGTGAAAGTTTTTTAAATAATGACATTGAGAGGCACACACAAATCATGGAGGGAGGCGTTAAAGTTGAAATCGATCGCTCATATTCGAAAAAGTGACGATGCAATTCAAACGGTAAAAAGGCACTTGCTTGATGCGAAAGAGTTGGCAGAATCATATGGAGAAAAAGTAGGTCTTAAGCATGTTTGTGGTTTAGCGGGCTTGTTGCATGATGTAGGAAAGTACACGGAGGGATTTCGCAATTATATATGGAAGTCGGTGTATGAACCAGAAAATGCACCGAAGAGGGGATCGGTCGATCATTCTACTGCGGGAGGGAAATTGTTATACGAGATGTTTCATCAAGACGCTAGAGAGCCTATGCGTAACATATTAGCGGAAGTGGTTGGAAATGCGATTATTTCTCATCACTCGTATTTGAGAGATTTTATTAATGAAGATAGATGTTCTGATTATTTAGATCGTGTAAAGAAAGAAGTTAAGGAGTTTGATTTTACAAAAGAATGTTTCTTTCAATATGTGATGTCAGAGGACGACTTTTCTGAATATGTAAATCAAGCAGCGATGGAAATTGAAGCCTTTTTAAAGCGAGGTCCGAGCCCGAGTAGGCTATTGTTTATGAGTAAATATGTCTTCAGTGCAATTATTGATGCTGATCGTACAAACACAAGACAGTTTGAGGAAAATACAATTGAAGAGCCAATCGATCACCACTCATTGTTTCAAAAGTACTATGAGAAATTGATGGAAAAAAACGCGAAGTTTAAACGACATAAGCGTGCGGGGCATCCCATTAACCAACTGCGGGCGCAAATGTCGGAGCAATGTGAAGCGTTTGCGGCGAGGCCGTCAGGAATTTACACATTATCCATCCCTACGGGTGGCGGGAAGACACTTGCGAGCTTACGTTATGCTTTGAAACATGCGTTACTGCACAATAAACAGCGGATCATATATGTGGTGCCTTTTACAACGATTATTGAACAAAATGCGGCGGAAGTGCGTCAAATTTTGCAAGATGAGATGCACATTCTGGAACATCATTCAAATGTGGTGACAGACGATCAAAAGGATGATGAAGGAATTGAAGATGAGCGACGTGAAGCAATGTTACATCAGCAGCAAAAGCTAAAGCTCGCACGTGATAACTGGGATAGTCCAATCATTTTTACGACGATGGTGCAGTTTTTAAACGTGTTTTACGCTAAAGGAAACCGAAACACACGGAGACTGCATAATTTAAGCAATGCGGTGATCGTATTTGATGAAGTGCAAAAAGTACCTGTACGTTGTGCCGCTTTATTTAATGAAGCAGTAAACTTTTTGAAAAACGATGCACATTCGAGCATTGTTCTTTGTACGGCGACGCAACCGAAGCTTGAGGTCATCAGACAGCGGTTAGAAATAAACCCTGATGGTGAGATGATCGAGGATGTGGACGAAGTGATTAATCAGTTCAAGCGCGTCCAAATCATTGATTACACGAAGGAACTGATGACAAACGAACGCCTGGCTCATTGGATCGAAACGGATTTCCAAGAGGATGAAAGCACCCTTATCATCTTAAATACGAAAAAAGCTGTGAAAGAACTGTATCAGCGTTTAAAAGGTGGATCTTTGCCTGTGTATCACCTGAGCACTTCCATGTGTCCCGCACATAGGAAGAAATCGTTAAGAAAGATGCGGGAATTGTTAGATGAAGAGGTTCCGTTTATTTGTGTGACAACCCAGCTAATTGAAGCGGGTGTGGATATTAGCTTTGGTAACGTCATTCGTTCTTTAGCAGGGTTAGATTCAATTGCTCAGGCAGCAGGGCGTTGCAATCGCCATGGTGAGTATGATGAACCTCGGCCTGTTTATGTGATTAATCATGTAGAAGAGAACGTGGATTGCTTGAAGGAAATTAAGGCAGGGAAAGACATTGCTCACAAAATGTTTGTGGATCTTCAAGAGGATCCCCAGAAGCATGGTGGGGATGTGTTATCTCGAACGGCGATGAATCGTTACTTTGAAAAATATTATCACCATGAAGAAATAGCGGAAGATCTGGGATATCCTGTGAAACAATTGCGGGTGAGAAAATCTATGATTAGCTTATTGATGGGAACAAGGAAAAAGAACGAGTATGTACGCGCTTATCAACAAGAGAAAGGACGTTCGCTCCCGCTTGTCATTACAGGTAGTTATAAAACCGCAGCCAAGCATTTTAGTGTCATAGATGATGTAACTCAAGCGGTAATTGTCCCTTACGATGAAAAGGGAAAGGATCTGATTGTACGTTTAAATAGCATTGAGAAGGTAGAGGACTTAACGAAATTTTTCCGGGAAGCACAGCACTATATGGTGAATATATACCAGCACAATTTTGATCAGTTGAAAAACGATGATGCGCTTGTTTCTTATTTAGATGGACAAGTGTATGTCTTGGGCGAGCAATGGTACAGCGAAGAGTATGGGGTAGACTTAGATGGTGATGGGGGAATGAAGGATATGATTTGTTAAGGAGAGATGCATGGAAAAAAGCCTATCTTAATGGGGATAGGCTTTTCAAAAGGGATGTATTTACGCGTTTTTCCATGATATTTATTGGAGATATTTGCCTAGATAAAGTTAATTATGTTACCCTATGAAAGAATCAATCAATTTTTGACCATTTTATGCAACCAGAATATGAAAAGGCTTACAATTTAATCTAGGAGGTGATAAAGATGAAAAATACAATTGAATTTAAAGTATACGGAAAGTATGCGCTATTTACAGATCCACTCACAAAGATTGGTGGAGAAAAGATGACATACAGTATCCCCACATATCAAGCGATTAAAGGGATCACGGAAAGTATTTACTGGAAGCCAACAATTCATTTTATCATCGATTCAGTTCGGGTAATGAAACCGATTCAAATGGAATCGAAAGGAATCCGTCCGATTCAGTATAGTGGTGGCAACACGCTAGCAAATTACACATACTTAAAAGATGTGTGTTATCAAGTAAGGGCGCACTTTGAGTTCAATGAGCATCGGCCTGATTTAGAGCACGACTGGAATGAAGGGAAACATTTTAGTATTATGCAGCGGTCGTTAAAAGTTGGGGGTCGCCGCGACATTTTTCTTGGGACACGTGAATGTCAAGCATATGTAGAGCCATGTGTTTTTGGGGAAGGAGAAGGCTTTTATGATAACTATGGTGAGCTACATTTTGGCTCTATGGTGCATGGGATCAATTACCCAGATGAGACGGGTAAAAATGAACTTGCAGTCCGTATATGGAAAAATGCGCGGATGAAAGATGGTATTTTGGTGTTTGCGGAGTTAGAAGACCATGACATGATTGTGCGTCCGATCAAGAAAATGGCTCCAAAACATTTTGATGCAGAAAATGTTCAAACAGCAGAGCAATTATTTGTGCAACTAGGGGGTGAGTAAATGAGTTGGTTGCTTCACTTGTGTGAAACATACGATAGCAACGCGAGCCAGGTTGGGAAATTTGACAGAAGACGAGGTGGTCAGTGGTTTACATTGTTACCTGTTTCTCACACGACACAAAATGTTCAGGTTGAAGTGCTGGTGAGAGAAGATGGTTCGTTTCATTCTGCAAATGCGTGGATTGAAATTATCACCGCACCGCCTGATTGTTCAACCGTATCAATGTCGCACTCCTCGTGAGTGCGTGGATTGAAATGGATTTATCATGATGTTGATTTTGGCTCCATTCGTCGCACTCCTCATGAGTGCGTGGCTGAAAAAGCACTTATTTATCATTGCAGAGGGCAGCGGGTTGATTTCTGTGGGAGAATTTCAGTATGAGAAAATCTACTTGTGCGCGTATGAATCTCTTTGTACTGTACGACACGTGGAGGGTGGTAAGCCCTCCGCTATCACCGAACCATCCCTTCAGTTAGTGAAATATACAAATCAATTGTGTCATGTAGCGGCCGTAATGCACGCTCCCAAAAATCATGTTTACATAAATCTGCTTGTAAATACGTTTGTGCTAGCTGTTCAATCGTCATCTTGCCTGAGTCTTTTAAAAATGCATCGTACGTTGCAGCGAAGGAAGCGCCTGTCTGCTTAGAACGATTGTACAACTCGCTCGAAAGGAAATAACCAATCGTGTAAGGAATGTTATAAAATGCCTTCCGCGTATCGTAAAGGTGTGGCAATGTGACCCATTCGTGCTGATAAACGTCAGTAATGATTCCTTCATAGACAGGCATTTGCACTTCTGAGAGCAAGTGACATAGCTCTTTTGCTGATAGTATTCCTGTCTGACGCTCGTGATAAAGCTGTTGTTCAAACGCAAATAATTGCGGGATCGTTGTGACATATAAAAGATCGGCTTGAATTTTTGTTTCCAGTAAAGCAAGTGTGTCTTGCGTGTTGTTTGTTTGTGCGAGTACAGCATCAAGCACGAGGTTTTCCATGAAAGTTGAAGCGACTTCAGCTGCGCTTGTTCCTTTCTGTTGTGCAAAGATCGGCTCATCGTGTAGTAAGTGGTTGTGGTAAGCATGGCCAAACTCATGTGCCAGTGTCACAACATCGGTATACGTTCCGCGAAAAGGGAGAAAGATGCGACTCTCTTTCGAACGTGGGAGCGAAGCGCAAAAGCCCCAACCACTTTCATCCGTGCCTGTTTCAATCCATCCAGCTGAGAAAGCGTGTGTGGCAAGTTTTCCGGCCCGTTCATTGAACCGGTGGCATTGTGTGATGATCAGTTCAGCTGCCTGCTCATAAGAAAGGCGTGTGTCGCTAGAAAAGTTGGCGATAGATAAGTCGTACCATGCTGGCTCATTTACGCGCGTGAGTGCTATTTTCCTTTTAAAAAATGTTCGTGCCAATGTTTGGTGTTGATCAATGACCCCGCACATGACTTGTAATGCTTGTTCACTGATGCGATTTTGTTGGCATGTTTCTTGTAATAAGTGCCAGCCTCGTTGTTTGTAAAGATTAAGTCGAAAGCCGGCGATACTGTTAAGTTGAAAGGCGAAGGTGTCTGCGTGTGCATCTAATGTTTGTTCAAGTGCTTGTGCAAGTGCTTTTCGTTCTTCCCGTTCACCGATATGTGCAACGTCGTGTAACGTTGCATCAATAGAGCGTACTTTGCCTTCGTGGGGAATTTGACATGCTGCACGAACGATATCGTAGTAATCTTCCCACCGATGAAACCCATCTGTCGATAACGCCTGAATCAAATGTTCTTGTTCAGGGGCGAGCAGCGCGTTTGCAACAGTTCGTTGTTCGTCCAAGTAAAAGCGGATAGGCGCAAGAGCTGGTTTATCTAGAAATCGCAGCCATTCTTTTTCTGGAAGCTGTTTTAATGCTTGGGCAAATGTTGCCTGCAGTGACGAACGTTGTTGCATCACACGTGCGTGTTGTGATAAGAGTTGGGCCATCATATCGCTATCTTCATCTTCAAGCACCTCGCTTAGGCAGGCGAGACTATCTTCTATTTCATCTGTGTCACCGATCACTTCTTGAAGGACATTGAGGATGTTTTGCACGATGGGTTGCCAGTTCGTTGTCGGTAATTGTTGTAGTTGTTCGTGTATGTTTGAGATCGCTTGCGCAATTTCGATCATCCATGAGTGTAAATCAGTTTGCGAATGAATTGTCTGTAAGTTCCAATGCTTTTTCACTGTCATATCCTCCTCGTTGCGTGTGAATGCCAAGAAAAGCCGCACTTCGTAAAAAAGGCGACTTTGTGGAATAGCGTCTATGCGTTTATGTGTTTATGTGTCATTCAGTTATTGTCGAACGAAATATTTTGAAGTTTCGCTTATGGTACGTTATCATAAATAGTGTAGTAGTCTAGGATCTTTAAGGGTGGACAACATACCTCTTATTAGAAGGGGGGTGTTGCGTGTGAGCGTCTTCCAAGCGCTAATGCTAACGATTGCGTCGGGCAGTCTATTAGTAGCGGCTGTTGGTTTAGTCGTGTCAATGATTACTTTGTCACAAAAGAAGTAATCCGCCCTTAAGCTGCAGAGCCTGGCGGATTACTCTCCACTTTGTTGTCCCCTTAAAGGGAGTCCTGCTGCTTATCACCGTGGTGTTGTCGCACCGCGGTGTTTTCATTGTATGCATTACTAGAAACAAGTATACATCTATATGAAGCAAGATGTCAAACATTATGACAAAAAAATGAGAGGATTGTGTAAAGAAAAGTCATAAGTGTAAATATACCTATGATCTCACTAGTAATCCCACCAAAAGCCGCCGCTAGAGCGGCTTTGACCTTTTAGCAAGCTGGTGGTTCAGCGTGACTTAACCATTTTTTGTCTAGTATGAACGGTCCAAATGGAAGAATAGAAGCAATGGTCGCTAATAGTGCCGTCTTAAACGTCCATGTTTTATTAAAGAAAAATGTTGCGACAAAGAGCATGTATGACACAAATAAAATGCCATGCGCCATGCCGACAATCGTCACCATATTAGGCATGTCCGCAAAATATTTTAACGGCATCGCGATAAATAGCAATAATAAAAATGAAATCCCCTCAATATAACTAACCCATTTAAACAAGGTGTCTCTCCCCCTTTTCAACTCTCTGTTTACCTATTAGTATAGCAGGTCTAGACAAAAAGAGGAGATGAGAAAATAAGTGTCGGGAAAATGTCAAGATTGGCAGAAAATGTGCGTGCAATCGTCGTATGCTATAATGGGGACGAGGTGAACATAGATGGTTCAAGGAGAAATGAGGATACAGCTTGACAAAGACGCAGCGAAACAGTTACGTGCAGGGTATCCATTGTTACATAAAGAGTGGTTTACGCATGTGAGTGAACCGCTTGTTGAAGGGGCGTTTTTGCGTTTACTAGATGAGAAAGGACAATTTTTGGCAAGGGGCTACTATGGCACACAAAATGTCGGTTGTGGTTGGGTGCTGACGTATGACGCTAAACAACCATTTGATCGCACTTTTTTTGCGCAAAAGTTACAACAAGCGTTTGAAAAGCGAGCATCATTGTTTGCATCAGAAGAGACGACAGTCTTTCGTGTTTTCCACGGTGAAGGCGATGGTATTGGTGGATTGACAATAGACTATTATGACGGGTTTTATGTTTTGACATGGTATAGCGAAGGCATTTACTCCTTCCGTACGTCGTTACTTAAAGCGCTTGCCGATGTTACGACATATGAAGGTGTGTACGAGAAAAAGCGGTTTGCGCAAGCAGGGCAGTATGTGACAGATGACGATTTTGTTTGTGGCACGCGTGGTGCGTTCCCGTTGCTTGTGAAAGAGAATAGCATCCAATTTGCGGTCTATTTAAATGACGGCCCGATGACGGGCATATTTTTAGACCAACGTGACGTGCGTAAACGGATCCGCGATCATTATGCGGCAGGAAAAACCGTGCTCAATTTGTTTTCTTATACCGGTGCTTTTTCGGTTGCGGCGGCATTGGGCGGGGCAACCGCGACGACAAGTGTCGATGTTGCTAACCGTAGTGTGCCGCGGACGGAGGAACAATTTCGTGTAAACGAATTGCCTTTAGAAGAGGCGCACATGTATGTGATAGATGCTTTCCGCTATTGTGCGTATGCTCGGAAAAAAGGGATGTTGTACGACTTAATTGTGTTGGACCCACCGAGCTTTGCGCGCACGAAAAAGCGGACGTTTCGTGCCGCAAAAGATTACTCAGCATTACTAAGTGAAGCGATGATGGTGACAAAAGTGGGTGGTGTCATTATTGCTTCAACGAACGCAAGCAACGTTTCACTCAAGGCGTTTAAACGATTTGTCACCGAGGCGCAAAAAATGAGCGGTGGCCGTTATGAAGTGTTAGAAACATTCGGCTTGCCAAAAGACTTTCCTGTCTCTAAAGCATATCCACAAGGGCGGTATTTAAAAGTATTGATCATGAAGAAATTGAGTGCGTAAGGAGTTTTTGAAATGACGAAGAAAAAAGCGGTTCTTGCTGAGAAACCATCTGTGGCACGAGACTTGGCGCGTGTGCTCGGTTGTACACAAAAAGGCCCCGGTTGTTTAGAAGGCAAAGAGTATGTGGTGACGTGGGGACTAGGGCATCTTGTGACCCATGCGGATCCGGAACATTACGGCGAACAATATCGTACGTGGCAACTTGATCAGTTACCGATGTTGCCAAAACAATTAGATCTGGTCGTTATTCAGCAAACATCGAAACAATTTCAAGCAGTAAAGAAGGTTTTACATCGCTCCGATGTGTCAGAAGTCATTATTGCGACCGATGCAGGACGAGAAGGTGAGTTGGTTGCCCGCTGGATTTTAGCAAAAGCCCGGGTCAACAAGCCAACGAAGCGGTTGTGGATCTCGTCGGTGACAGATAAGGCCATTCGGGCAGGGTTTGAAAAGCTTCGCGATGGGAAGCAGTACGAGAACTTATACCGGGCCGCGGAAGCGCGTGCGGAAGCTGATTGGTATGTTGGGATTAACGGGACGCGCGCACTCACGACAAAACACAATGCGCAGCTTTCGTGTGGACGTGTGCAAACGCCGACGCTTGCAATGGTTGCAGCTCGGGAAGAGGAAATTCGTGCCTTTGTGCCAAAATCATTTGCACGTGTGCGTGTGCATACATCGTGCGGCACGCCGTTCACCTATTATGATCAGTCGTCTGGTGATGAGCGCATGTTTGATAAGGCGCAAGTGCAAGCAGTAAAGAAGAAGTTGCAGTCAGAAACGCTCACCGTGCAGCGCGTGCAGGCCAAAAAGAAGCAGTCAGCGCCACCGCCGCTCTATGATTTGACGACGTTACAATGTGATGCAAATGAGCGGTTCGGTTTTTCAGCAAAAGAGACGCTGCAAACGTTGCAGCGGTTATATGAACAACATAAAGCGGTTACGTATCCGCGTACTGATTCACGCTATTTAACAAACGACATGCTTGATACGTTACCGGAAAGATTGCAAGCAATTGATGTCCAACCGTTCCGAAAAACGGTGTCGCAGGCGAAGAAGAGTGGACTGGTCGAGGCGAAAAAACAAATGATTAATGACGCCAAAGTATCGGATCATCATGCACTCATTCCGACTGAACAATCAGTGTCGATTCGGGCATTGAGTGAGAAAGAATATAAAATTTATGACATGATTGTCCGGCGTTTTCTCTTGAATTTCTTCCCGCCAAGTGTAAGTGAGCAAACATCCGTTGAGGCAGAGGCGGCCGGATTGCCTTTACGTATGAAAGGAGAGCGCCTCGTTGCCCCTGGTTGGCGGGCGCATACAGAAACCACTGCTCAAGCGTCAAGCGATTTACCAGAATTGAGAGAGGGAGAGACAAAAGTCATTGTCCGCGTAGAACAAACAGAAGGTGAGACAAGTCCTCCCCCGCACTTTCATGAAGGAACGTTGCTTGCAGCAATGGAAAATCCGGCGAAATACCTAGGGAGCGATGATGCGAATTTGAAAAAAACCCTTGTCGCTGCCGGGGGCATTGGAACGGTTGCCACACGTGCCGACATCATCGAGAAGCTGTTTGCCAGTTTCTTATTGGAGAAAAAAGGTCGAGCACTCTCTATTACATCAAAAGGGAAACAATTGCTTGAACTGGTTCCAGCCGAGTTAAAATCCCCTGCATTGACGGCAGAGTGGGAGCGGCGGCTTGAGTCCATTGTGCAAGGAAAAGAGCAAAAGGCGACATTCATTGCTGACATGAAAAACTATGCGGCACAAGTCGTGACGCAAGTGAAATCTGACACAAAAACGTTCCGTCATGACAACAAAACAGGCGAAAAATGTCCAGAATGCGGAAAGTTTTTGTTAGAAGTGAATGGCAAGAAAGGGAAGATGCGTGTTTGCCAAGATCGGACGTGTGGATTTAAGAAAAACATTGCCCGAGTGACGAATGCGCGCTGTCCGAAATGTAAAAAGAAACTTGAGTTGCGTGGTCAAGGCGACGGCCAAGTATTTGCCTGTGTGTGTGGTCACCGTGAGAAAAAAGCGCAGTTTGAGGAGCGCCGTAAAGAGCGAGGAAAAAATGTGTCGAAGCGTGACGTGCATAAGTATATGCAAAAGCAAAACAAAGAAGATTCGTTTGCGAACTCAGCGCTTGCTGAGCAGTTGGCGAAATTGAAATTAAAACAAGATGAATAAATACGAGGATGCGTGTGCTTTTCTGTTGGTTAATGGAATAGCACACGTGTTTTTTACGCAAAACGCGATCATGGTGGCGCGTATTGAATGACCATTCGACACAATTCGTTTATATTAGTCGTTTACATCAAGAAAAAAACCGCGTAACATGTAAATTGGAGAGGGAGAAGCGAAAATATTCGGATAGAAATGTGGGGAATTAATGATGAAAAAAAACCAGCTATCTTTTACAGATGCAGATTTTGATTTAGATATTGAGACGAGCAGTCATAACATGGCAAGTGACGGTGAGCTAGATACTTTGACGATTACAAAAACTGTGACGAAATTGAAGACGAAGGCGACGTGTGGATGCACGTCGAAAGCAACATGTACATGTAATTGTACATCAATATGTACATCAATGTGCCCATTCGAAGGCGGTAACAAGTAATCATCTCTTTGCTCTCCCTCTCCCCTCTATTTTACAACTAGCTGATAAACCTAAAACCACGGGAACAAGAAAGGGAGAATTGTTTTGACTCAGCCGACTTACAAAGTCATGCACCCATTTATGTACCGATTACCTATGCGTTCACTTCAATATTTAGATCGTGTGACGAACATAGACGAGCAAAAGATGACCAAAAAAGACGCAATCAAAATGTTAGTTGATGATGATATGAAAGAAGCGATCCGGGTCGCCAGTCCAACTTTATTTGAAGCGTTAGCGCAACTAGATCATAAGACGGGTAAGGAGCTTAACCATATTTTTGATTCCATCTTAAAATATTATATTCGGATGTGTTCTCGACCGACGCCGTTTGGGTTGTTCTCTTCAGTAGGAGTTGGAAACTTAAGGATGGACAAGCAAAACTTGGCGATGGCGTTACCTACAGAAGCAGGGAAATGTCACTACCGATTTAGTTATGAATGGCTATACGCGCTTGTTAAAGAGTTAGAAAGAGACATAGAGACATTCAAACAATTGCGCGTATGTGCCAATCAGCTCATTACAGAAACAAAAGAAAAATACCATTTAAGCTTTTACCCCGACAGGTCATCACAGAAAAATGCCAACATAGAAGAAGCGTCTATCCGTAAGACAGCTTTAGTGTCATTTATTTTAAGCGAAACAACGTCTGAACGATGTGTCAGCGATATCATCACAGCGATTCAAGCACACCAAGATGTGTCAGAGGAGAAAATTGTTGCTTTTTTACAGCGACTTGTAGAAAAAGACTTTTTACTTTCTGATTTGCGTCTTTCTCTATCTGTGCCGAGACCTATAGAAAAGTTGCATGCTCGGATAACAGAAGTGAATCAAAACATCCATCATCATTTTGCTCAATTATATAAAAAGGTGCAGTTAGTTAATGAGCGGGGCGTGTTTGAGGAGACGCAATATCAATACTTGACAGAGATGATGAAGGCAATCGTTCCTGCACGAGAGTATTTACATATGGATCGATACTTTGAACAAAAAGACATGTCACTTCCGATGGGGGAAATGGAAGCGACACTTTCTAATTTAGTTGACTGGTATGTTAAATTGGCACCAGTTTTAACACAACAAGCGCCACATATGGATGTTTATTACCAGCAATTTGTCGACCGTTATGGTTTTAATCATGCAATCAATGTGAAGACATTACTTGAAGATCAAACACAACTTGGACCCCCGCCAACGTATACGGTTCCACGTGGACAGCTTGATGCCGTCTTTGCGGAGAGATCCCAAGTCCATACGAAAGAGTCGACGTTTTTGCGTGAGCTGTTGTACGAAGCGTTGTTACATGGGAAAGAAGAGATTGACTTAATGAATGTCGATGTGCCTGCGTTTCCGTCTGTTAGTCAGTCAATACGAGGAAGTTTCGATATATACGCGGCACTCTATGCTGAAAATGAGGAAGCGTTACAAAAGGGCAATTATCGCTTGTATCCATCTGGAAATGAGTTGTCCCCAGGTGCCGGGAAAACATTTGGACGTTTTTTAGACTTATTTCCTGAAGAACAACATGAGATTCGTGCAATGGTTTGTCATGAGGAGTCTGCACTGTACTCAGATAAATTATTAGTAAATGTTAACATCCATCCGGCAAAATTGAAAGCAAGGAATGTCATGCACGCAGAGAATGATTTTCCTTATGAGCTTAGTCTATCATCTATGAGTAATCCCGAAAAACAAGAAATAACGTTAGATGACTTGTATGTATACGCATCTAATGGACGATTTCATTTGTTTTCTAAGTCGCATCAGCGTGAAATTGTGCCGCTGACTGCTCATATGGTGAATCATCAATATCACATGCCAAATATTTATCGGTTTTTATTTGAAGCCGCAGCATATAGGACATTTTCTCTTACTAGTTTCCATTGGGGAGAATCGGCAAGTATGCCGTATGTGCCTCGGGTTGTTGCTGGTAAGGCAGTGCTTTCTCCGGCAACGTGGCATATGTCGTTTGCACCTGAAAAAGAAGACATCGATACGTTTATCACACAGTTTTTTGCTCACTATCGCGTGCCTCGTTATTTTAAATGTGTAGATCATGACCATTTCTTATTAATTGATACACATTCCAAGACGATGATGTCTCTGTTTAAGAGAGAATTGAGAAAGAAAAAGAAATTGCGCTTATGTGAGGCACCGGAGATGACATATGAAAGCATTGTATACGACCAGAACGGCGCAGGGTATGCAAATGAGTTCATTTTCTCTGTATTTATCAATGATATGAAAGAAACGCCGCATGCGGATGTACATGCTTATTATGCTGAAAACGAACGCCAAAAAGTGCTCGGATCAGAATGGCTGTCAGTGAAGCTATATTACACAAGAGATGCAAAAGAAACTGTTTTGTTACAGCTGGAAGAAAGCCTCGTATCGCAAGCGGATGAGTGGTTTTATATTTTGTATACTGATCCGTTGCCACATATTCGTTTACGTATGAAGGTAAAAGATCAAAAAAGGTTAGTTCAAATTGTACAATCTCTTCACGACTTTTTCGAAAGGTTGCGGGGGGAAGGGCAGCTACAAACAATCATATATGAGCCGTATATGCAAGAGATTGAAAGATATGGGGGTGTCACGCTTATACAAATGGCTGAATCGATTTTTTGTGCAGATAGCGCACTCATTATGCCTTTATACGAGCACTGGGCAAAACAAACGTCTTTTAAGAAAGAAGATGTTGCGTTGTTTACAGCCTCTCATATGTTATCCAGTTTTTTAACAGCAGATCGTTTATATAAATGGTTGCAGCAGCATGTAGAGGTAACGAAGGACACCTATAAATCATATCGAACATTGCATAAAAATCGTCGCGATGCGTATGATGAGGCTGTTTTATATGTAGAGAGACATTGTTCACAACAATTGAGTGATTTAACGAGGAAAGTGCGTGCTTATGCCGAATATATGAGTAAGGAACGTGGTGTGTCACAAAATTATCGAAACGATATCATCCTCTCATTTTTGCATATGCATTTAAATCGTTACGGGATTCATGGACAAGACGAGCATCAGTTATTACAATTTCTCTTGTTTAAGGAAAAAGAGGCATTTTTTAAGCAACGGGCGCTAGAAATGACAACAAGATGAGGGGGCGGCTAGATGATGCGTACGTTAGATCATTATGAGAAACGGGCACGTGCTTTTGGAGAACAATTGGCTGATATGGGGGCATTAAAGTCTCTGATAGATGGTGAATCACAACAATATCCAGCGCATATCCAACACTTATTTTATCACTTCTCGTATGTTGATATTGGAAATGGTGTGGTTGGTCACTGCTTGTATTTAGCGGAAATGGATCAACGTTTTCCAGGAGCGGGTTATGACGGCATTGCGCATCATTTATTGCAGCAAGTGATCAACAGTCATACATTGCCCCATATAGATGACCCAGGACTATGGAGTGGTTTGGCGGGAATTTGTTTTACAATTGCGGCGCTCTCAAAAAACGGCACAAGATATACAAGTGTATTGCATCAGCTGCACCAAAAGTTACATGTACTAACTAGCGATAAACTTGTCGAAGCGGAGGAGCATTTAGCAGTACAACAAGTAAAGATGCCGGACTACGACCTTATGGGAGGGCTGGCAGGGACGGCGCTTTATTTGATAGAGGCTAGTGTACAGGATGCAAGGCTTCGTTCATTGTCACAACAAGTGCTTGATTATTTGTGTCGTTTAGCGATGGGGACAAAAGATGTGAATGGTGTGCAAGTGCCGGCATGGCATATCGCGGCAGAAAACCAATTTTTAGAAGAGGAAAAGGTCATGTACCCTGAAGGGAACGTGAATCTTGGTATTTCTCATGGGATTACGGGCGTACTTTGCGCCCTCTTAAGGGCGAAAAAGATAGAGATATATCATAGTCAATTGCTACATGACGCGGTGCGAACACTTTCTGATTGGCTCGTGTCGCGTCATGAACGATCAGCAAATGGACAACTTTGTTGGGAAAAGCGACCGCCACTCTCTTCATTTGCGCAGGACAATAAGCGTCAAGTCGCAGCAAATGTCAGTTGGTGTTATGGTGACCCAATGATTGCAAAAACGCTTTGGGATGCTGGTGATGTGTTAAAAGACAAAGGTTTGCAAGATTTTGCACTAGATTGTTTTAAATCACTACAGCCAACGTTTCATCAGCCTGGTTTAATCGCTCCAACATATTGCCATGGTATTGCTGGCACACTTCACGTTGTGGATGCAATGTATAAGAAAACAGCGGACACGTATTTTGCGGACATCTCCGAGCAATTGCAAAAGATGCTTAATGATGATTATGAAGAAAATACGGTGTTTGGTTTCCGTGATGTGGAAGAGATGAATCAAGCGCGTTTTACTTTTCAAAAACCGGGATTGTTGACGGGGGCGGCTGGTATTTATTTGACATTATTGTCAGTGAACGAGCCTTCTACGTGTACAGGATGGGAGCGGTTATTTGCTGTTGATTGACCATGTTTATGATGAATCGTGTGCGAGAAGTGACGCCCGTTCGATTCATGATGTGGGACGCTCGCTTCTCTATTTTGCAGTAGGTAGGAGATAAATATGAATAAACATCATCTTTTAAAGTTACTTAGGCTCGTAGATTGGCCAAAAAAGTTAATCGTTTTTACGATGTTGCTAGCGATTGTGACGGCGGTTCTCGGATTGTCAATCCCGATATTAACGAAAAATGTCATTGACGCCTTTTCTACAGAGACGTTAGAGATGACGGCTGTCTTTTGGCTTGCAGCTGTGTTTTTGTTAAATGCGATATTAGGCGGTATCTCGTATTATATGTTGCGTTATATAGGTGAATATACAATTTGTTGTTTGCGCGATAAAATGTGGGACCATGTCCTGAGGCTCCCTGTCCGTTATTTTGATCAGCATGAAACTGGACAAACGGTCAGTCGTCTAACAGGGGATGTGTCGACGATGAACAGTTTTGTTTCGCAGGAAGTACCCGATTTTTTGACACAAATACTTGTTGTCATTGGTGCTGTTGTCATGTTGTTTGTGCAAGACTGGCAGTTGACGTTGGCAATGCTTGCTTCTGTGCCGGTTCTAATGCTTGTTATTTTGCCTGTAGGGAAGTTTACGTACGCCATTTCTCAAAAAACGCAGACGGAAATGGCGCGTTTTATTGGAATGCTGAGTCGTTCTTTAAGTGAGATTAGGCTTGTGAAAAGTCATAGTGCAGAAAACAAAGAATATAAACGGGTAATGGGGTCTGTACAAGACTTATTTAAGTTGAATTTAAAAGCAGCTAAGATTCAAGCCATTGTTTCTCCAGTTGTGATGGCGACAATTATGCTCATTTTACTTGTGCTTGTAGGCTATGGGGGATTGCGTCTTGCGAATGGGACGATCACACCGGGTACTTTTGTGGCAGTCGTGTTCTATTTAGTCCAAGCGATTTTCCCAATTACAGCGATTGTGACGTTCTTTACGCAATATAAAGCGACAGCGGGTGCAACGGAGAGACTATACGAAATTTATGCAATGCCTCAAGAAGAAATGAATGTGAATGACACGCCATCCCCTTTGGAGGAAGGAAAGTTAGCTGTACAGCACTTGTCGTTCGCTTACAATGAGAAACAACCCGTGCTAAAGGATGTCTCCTTTACAGTCAAGCCAAATAGAATGATGGCAATTGTCGGTCCTTCTGGTTCAGGGAAAACGACGCTCTTTCAACTCATTGAGCGTATGTATGAAACACCTGTTGGCGCCATTGCTTATAATGGCTTGCCAATTATGGAATTGCCACTGGCAAACTGGCGTAAAGTCATTGGGTATGTCATGCAAGACAGTGCAGTGATGAATGGGACAATCCGTGATAATATTTTGTACGGGATAGAAGATGAAGAAGAAGTAGAAGAGAGTCAAATGATTGCGTACGCAAAATTAGCCAACGCGCATGATTTTATTGTTTCTTTTCCTGATGGTTACGACACGGAGGTAGGCGAACGTGGGGTAAAACTATCAGGAGGGCAGAAGCAACGGATCGCAATTGCGCGTGCTTTCATGATCAACCCCAAAATTTTACTTCTTGATGAGGCAACGGCGAATTTAGACAGTGAGAGTGAACGAATGGTGCAAGAGGCGATGTACAAACTGATGGAGGGGCGTACAACGATCGTCATTGCTCACAGATTGTCGACCATTCGTGATGCCGATCAAATTGTTTTCTTAGATAAAGGAGAAGTGACAGGAATTGGGAAGCATCATGAGCTTATGCAGACACACGCGAAGTACCGTGACTTTGTTCGTGAACAAAGTCTAAAAGATCAACAGGATGTAAGCTGATGAGGTGGGATGATGAATCTTTTTCCGTATCAATGGAATATGAATAAGGTGACAGGCGGCGGAAAAAGCTACGTGGCTTCATCTTGCTCGAGTCAAGTTAAAGTAGCGCTAATTGATAGTGGCATTGATGTAAATCATCCAGATTTGCAGCATGCCGTTTCCGTGGAGGAATCGAGGAGTTTTATCGGTCAAGTAGAAGATTTTCAAGACAACGTAGGGCATGGGACGATGGTTGCTGGCATTATTGCAGCAAATGGGGTTTTGAAGGGCGTTGCGCCACACGCATCACTTGTTGCTTGCAAGATCACAAATACAACTGAGTTTGTTGTTGAAAAAGTCATTGCTGCGATTGAACATGCCGTGATGATGCAAGTGGATGTGATTAATTTAAGTTTATCTACGTTTAAGTCTTTATCAGCAACGACAAGTGCCGCGTTGTCATCGACCTTAAGACAAGCTGTTGATGAAGGGATTTTCGTTGTTGGCTCGGCAGGGAATGAAAATGCTTACTTGAATCAAGTGACAGATCCCTTTACTGGGGTAACACTTGTTGCAGCGACGAATCGTTCTGGAGTGAAAAGCTCGTACTCTAACTATGGTGCAGTGGCATATAGTGCGCCAGGTGGAGAGTGGCTTACGCCGACGTCTGATGAAGGGTGTATTTTAACTACCTACCCACAGTCTCTTGTGGAAATGCGGTCGCTAAGTGAAAATATCGGTTTGCCTGCTGGATACGGACCAATGTGTGGGACAAGTTTAGCAGCGGCACATGTGACGGGTGTAGCAGCGGTCATTATTGGACAATTAAAGCAATGGAAGCAGTGTCGTCCGACGATTGCTTGCGTACACAAATATTTGAAAAAAGGGTGTCAACGTCATGAAGAAGCCGTCTCTCTCGGATATGGGGAAGTCAATGCGTATGCGGCTTTAGAAGCGCTTGCGCGTGATCGGGCTGGTTTGCAGCACCAATAAGAAAGAGGACCCGATCTTCCGAGCCCTCTTCTTTGTATGCATTATTTTTTTGAAATGTTCTCAAGCAATTCTTTCACATCAATGCCGCTTGAGGCTTTCAGTGATTGTTGGAGTGTGGCCATTAAGTCCGTTGCGTAGCCAGTAACTTTGTTAGCGCCACTACCACTTTCACCGCCGGAACCACCAGTGTCAACAACAGTAATTTGATCAATGTTAGAAAGTGGTGCTGCTACTTCTTTGGCGTAAGCTGGGAGCATTTCTAAAATCATGCTTAAGCGAGCTGCCTCTCCATATTGCTCAAATGCTTCAGCGATCTTTTCTTTCGCTTCGGCTTCGGCGAGTCCTTTAAGACGGATAATATCGGCTTCGGACTCTCCGCGCGCTCGGACGGCTTCTGCTTCAGCTAAACCATCGACACGCACACGTTCGGCATCG
Organism: Bacillus sp. FSL W7-1360; assembly: GCF_038592975.1. Classification (NCBI taxonomy): domain Bacteria; kingdom Bacillati; phylum Bacillota; class Bacilli; order Caryophanales; family Bacillaceae; genus Bacillus; species Bacillus sp. FSL W7-1360. The sequence goes on from NZ_CP151950.1 coordinate 2,414,225, forward strand.
GCTTTGGCAAGTGCTTCCACCCGATACTGTTCCGCGTCGGCTTCAGCAAACTGTCTACTCTTTTGTGCAGCGGCAGATTGTTCTACAGCGTAACGGTCTGCATCGGCTTTTTTCTTCACCTCTGCGTCGTATTGACGCTCACGTCGTGCAATCTCTTTTTCTTCCAACTCAATTTGCTTTTGTCGTTCAATAATTTGAATTTGCATTTGTTGTTCAGTGACTTCTTGTTTCGAACGGGCTTCTTGTAGGTGGTACGATTGGTCAGCAAGGGCTTTGGCGCGTTCTTGTTCACCGCGATATTCAGCAACCTTTAATTGGTTCGTCTTTTCTGATTCGGCAATTTCGGTCGCGCGTTCAAGTTCGGCACGTTTCGCTTGTGTATTGGCATCTGCTTGGCGAATGCGTGTTTCTTTTTCAGCTTCAGCTGTGGCAATGTCGGCATCACGTTTTACTTGAGCAATACGTGGCTTTCCAAGTGATTCAAGGTAACCATTTGTGTCGCGTAAGTCTTTAATCGTAAAAGAAACGATAATGAGCCCCATTTTGGCTAAGTCTTGTGAAGCGACTTTTTGTACTTCTTGAGAAAAGCGTTCACGGTTTTTATAAATCTCCTCGACGGTCATTGAACCGAGGATTGAACGCAGATGCCCTTCAAGTACCTCTTTTGCTTCTTGTTCACGATCTTCACGGCTTTTCCCTAGAAACTGCTCAGCAGCTGTCGCAATTTCACCGATTGAGCCCCCAATTTTAATAATGGCAGTACCGTCGGCAATGACAGGAACACCTTGTTCTGTGTATACTTCTGGTGTTTGTACATCTAGTTTACTAGATAAAAGCGAGAGAGGTTTAGCTTGTTGGAAGACGGGCATGACGAAAGTACCGCCGCCACGGACGATTTTAATTTTATTTCCTGCTTCATCCATATTGACATTGCGTCCACCTAAATAACTGCCGGTGACAATCAGTGCCTCGTCTGGTCCAGCTGTTCGGTAACGGGCAATGAATACACCAATAAGTACGAGTAAAATAGCAAGCACACTAGCGATGACTATAATGATTTCAGTTGTCATAGAAAAACCTCCAAATTAATTTGATAAAATGTCTAAATCAAGGGTAGATACGTAGGCGACGCCTTGCGACATTTTGACAATCACAACTTGTGTACCCGCAGGAAGGGAGACTCCCTCTACTGCTGTTGCCGTTTTTGCAATCATCCCACTATCACTTTTTAATAGCACTTCACCAAATCCGTCGTGTGGAATGGCTGTAATAATCTCGCCACTTCTCCCTTCTAAATCTTTTTCATGATAAGTATTAGACTCTTCTGCATTGTTGAGCGGTGTAAGGACAAATATGTGCAAGCAGCTAGAGAGAACGAGTGCGACAAGAAGTGAAATCCCAGCGATAGGCAAACTTGTTAGTGGGGAAAAACGTTCTAATAAGTACGCACATGCGGCAAAGAAACTTGTAAATGATAGGATGACTGTTGGTGAAAGCCAACTGTCTAAAACTGAGAATATCCCTTCTAAAATGTCAGAGAGTAGCACGTAAAGGATGGTTAGCCCTCCGCTTACGAGTAGCAAAATGAGATACATCGTCTCCAACGCCATGAAATCCTCCTCCTTTAACCAAATTGTACATCATGGTTGTGATTGCCGGTGTTTTATTTACGATTGTACATTCATTTAAGTTTCATTTTAGCAATAAAATTGTTTTGCTTAAAAGGATAACCACTGTTCCATTGGCAGAGTCAATTTTTTGCAAAGTAAAAGAGAGGCCTAATGACATATTAGGTCCCCTCTTACAACGATATAGGGATCAGTCTAACTTCTGTAATGGTTCTTTCGCCGGACCTTCAATGACTTCACCACGATACGTATAGCGTGAACCGTGGCAAGGACAGTCCCATGTAAGATCGGCATGGTTCCAGTTACATTCGCAGCCAAGATGTGTGCATGTTGTATCCACAAGATGAATTTCATCATTTTCATCACGAAAGGCACCTGCCTTTTTCCCTTTATATTTGACGACCGCCCCTTGTCCTCGGTCTAGTTCTTTTAAATCTTCAACAGGTCCGCGCAGTTTGCCAGACAGCCAATGCTTTGCGATGTCAAACCCTTCTTTTAAAAAGACGCGAATGCTTGGATCGGCATGAAAGCGCATGGGATCAAATAATTCGCGGTACAAGCTATTGCCTTCGAGAATCAAGTCAGACAGTACCCTGGCGGCGGCTGTTCCCCCAGTCATGCCCCATTTCTTATAACCCGTCGCAACAAGTACGTGTGGTTGGAGCGGTGAGAGTGGACCAACATACGGGACATGATCTAAGGTGGATAAATCTTGGGCAGACCATTCGCAGACAACATCTGCGCCGGGAAATGTTTCTTTTGCAAAAGTGTTTAAGGCATCGTAATGGTGGCGTGCGTCGCCCCCTTGACCGGCTTTATGGGTTTCACCGCTAACAAGCACGTGATCAATATTATTTATTGTGACTTGTCGGAGCGAGCGCGTAGGTTGCTCAACATTCATATACATGCCCCCTGGCCACGCCAAAGATGTTTTTGCAGCGACAACATATGCGCGTTCCGCTTTCAGGCGAGACATATAAAAGCCCCCCCCATCAATGAACGGAAAGTGGGTCGCACAAACGATCGTTTGTGCGTGGATGCGCGCGCCACTTTTTGTGAGGATAGCAGTTGTATCTGCACCCTTGTCTTTTTCAACTTTTTCACAGGCAGTTTGTTCAAAAATTTGCGCCCCTTGTTCTGTCATATACTGGCACAAATGAGCGATATAATGAATTGGGTGAAATTGCGCTTGGTTTGCTACTTTGATTGCAGCACGTGCACCAAGAGCAACGGGTGTGTCGGTCACCCATTCACCAGGGAGTTCGAGTGTTTGATACGCTTCCCATTCCCGTCTTAGTCGATGTTCACCGTGATGCGTCGTGGCGTATAAATAGGCATCTTCATTCGTAAAGTCACAGGAAATGCTTTCCTTTTCGATCAATTGGCGCATGTAAGTGAGTGCCTCATCTTGCGCTTGATAATATTGTTTGGCTTCTTTTTGTCCAAGATTTGCAAGCAATTCATCATAAATGAGACCGTGTTGTGTCGTGATTTTTGCTGTTGTATGACCTGTTGTCCCGCCACCGATACGCCCCGCATCTAGTAGTGCTACTTTTTTGCGTGCTTTGGTAAGCAAAAAAGCGGTTGTTACGCCGGTGATGCCGCCACCGATAATTGCGACATCAACGTGGATGTCTGCTTGTAGTGTCTCGTACGTGGGCATTTCAAGATGTTTTTGCCATAAGGATGTGAGTGTGTGGTGTTCATTTTTCATCAACTTGTCCCCTCCGTTTTAATCGTCTATCATTACGATGGACAAGTTTTGTTTTTTTTATGACAATAAGTCGGTTATTTTATAGAATGCTAGTTTTTTATCATCTCAGTTATTTACAATTGTGCAGGAGATAAGGTACGCTATAGGAAGGTTACATGTGGTATTTTGGCAAGAAGAGTATAGGGCGTTTGACGTCTTAGAGAGGGGTACATTTCACGTGAAGAGACAAGCAGAGAATGGCTTATTGCTGTCGTGGACAATTGCGCTTGTGGCCACAGGTGGCTCGCTTTATTTTTCCGACATTCGTCAATTTGAACCGTGTGTGCTATGTTGGTATCAACGAATTTTTATGTATCCGCTTGTTCTTTTGTTAGCCATCGGTTTTGCACGTAAAGATGCGTCTGTTGCGATTTATGCGGCTGTGTTATCAGGCATTGGTTTTTGTATTTCTACATATCATTATATGATTCAAAAGTTGCCTGTTGCTGACGATGTTGTCATGAGTTGTGGACGAATCCCGTGCACGGGTGCGTATATTAACTGGCTTGGATTCATCACAATTCCTTTTTTAGCTGGTGCTGCTTTTTTAATGATCTTTTTATTAAGTTTGTACGTGATACGAATGAGGAAGGGGTAGAAGCAGATGAAAAAGTTGTTATTTATTGGAGGGGCCGTGTTGTTGCTCTTTATCGTGTTGGTGGTTTTGCAAAACATTAGCCAAAATAAACAGTTGGCAGACAATAAATTATACGATAAAGACGATTTACACCCAGAGACCGTGAAGCAACTGAGCGATAAAAATTACCAAAATGTCATTATGCCAGATGCATTGGAGAAAAAGTTGTCAACGGAATCGGACGTCGTCGTTTATTTCTTTTCACCAACTTGTCCGGCTTGCCAACAATCGACCGCACCACTGATGGAAGCTGCTGAGTTAGAAGGTGTCCACATTGATCAATATAATTTGCTCGAGTATGAAAAGGGCTGGGAAGACTACCACATTGAGGCAACCCCAACGATTGTATATTTTAAGGATGGAGAAGAAGTCGATAGGTTAAAGGGAGTAGGGGATGTAACAGCATTTCAAACGTTTTTAAAGCAAACGAAGTAAAACAACCGATGTAGGGAGCATTCTTTAGTTACGGGACTGCTCCTTGCATATGTTGTTCATATATGTTACGATTATTTTTTGAAAACACAGGAACGCTTTTTGTACGAGTGTGAAGTGAAAAAGGTTGTAAGCGAAGGCTGTCTTGATGCGAGAAGCGTGCCTTGTTTCCCGCTTTTGGCATCTGGACAGTCTTTTAAGTGCATAAGTGTTTCAATTTAAATATAGGGAGTTTTTAGCACTTGGTAAACTTTGAACAATTTGGATTAGGTAAAGATGTTGTGGATGCAGTAACAAAAATTGGTTTTACAGAAGCAACACCGATTCAAGAACAAACAATTAAACTGGTGTTGGCTGGGCAAGACGTTATTGGACAGGCGCAAACAGGGACAGGAAAAACAGGCGCGTTTGGGATTCCACTTGTTGATCGCGTGGATGTTGCCGATGCAACGGTTCAAGGATTGGTTTTGGCTCCGACACGGGAATTAGCGAGTCAAGTTGAACAAGCACTTAAGGCGTTTGGACGTGTAAAAGGTGTGCGGACGACGGTGGTATACGGGGGAGAAGACTTTGGGAAGCAGCTTCGTTCATTGAAGCAGCGTCCACACATTGTTGTGGCGACACCAGGACGATTAATGGACCATATGCGTCGCAAAACCATCTCCTTATCGGATGTTCAAACGGTTGTGTTAGATGAAGCCGATGAAATGTTAAATATGGGTTTCATTGAAGACATTGAGACAATCTTAGCAGCAACGCCCGAAGAGACGCGTCAAACGTTGTTATTCTCTGCAACGATGCCGCGCCGTATGGAGTCATTAGCTGGAAAATTTATGAAGAATCCACAACGTGTGTCAGTGAAATCAAAAGAAGTCACAATGGAAAATATTGCACAGCAATATATTGAAGTCCATGAACGAGAAAAATTTGATGTGTTTTGTCGGTTGCTTGACTTGGAGACACCAGAGCTTGCAATTGTTTTCGGACGGACGAAGCGACGCGTCGATGAATTAGGAGAAGCACTTGTAAAGCGTGGTTACCGTGCAGAAGGCTTACACGGTGATTTAAATCAGGCAAAGCGAAACAGTATTTTGCGTAAATTTAAAGAAGGACTCATTGATGTACTTGTGGCGACAGATGTTGCTGCGCGTGGTCTTGATATTAGTGGGGTTTCGCACGTATTTAACTTTGATTTGCCGCAAGATCCAGAAAGCTATGTACACCGAATTGGTCGGACAGGTCGTGCGGGGCGTTCGGGGATTGCCATTACCTTGATGACTGGACCTGAGCGTGACCATTTGAAATTGATCGAACACGTCTCTAAAAAGCGGATGACAAAGCGTCCAAAGCCGACACACGAGGAGGCGCTTGCGGGACAAAAGCAAGAAGCACTTAATCAGTTACGTGCGCTAGCTGCAGAAGGTGAGCAAGCTGAATATCGTGCGAGTGCAAAAGCATTGTTGCAAGAAACAGATGCAATTACAGCACTATCTGTAGCGCTCAAGTTAATGACAAAAGAACCAGATCAAACACCGGTAAAATTAACAAGCGAATCACCATTACGTTCTAGAAAACGTCCCGGTTCAAGTGGCGGGAACCGTGGTGGAAGCCGTGAGCAGCGTGGTCCGCGCAGTGATCGACGCCCTTGGCCACAAAAGCGTGGGCGTGATGACCGTCGTGGAAAATGGAAAAGTAGTGGTGGCGGTCGTCGGAGTGGTTCGAAACATCCATCTTAATGGGTGTTTGCACAAAATAAGGATGAGGCTTCTTTTAAAGAGGCTTTGTCCAATTTTGTGCGACTTGTGGTTGTCGTATGTAGAAAGCGTATACGAAAACAAATAAGTGAGTATTTTTATGGCAATTTGGTGTTTTTTCGCTGGAATTTGAAACCAGTACTTGTTTCAATCCGTAAATCGAGAAGAAGTACATAAATATGGAGAGGATGAAAAGTATGAAACGAACAGCAGAGCGTGTGCTCGGGATTATTGGTTTGGTGTTATTTGTGATTGGGGGAGGACTACTTGCTATGTCAGTTCCTCAGCAGCAGTCGGGTCAACTGGAAGAGGCGATTATAGAACAGCTTTCTAAGGGATCAGAGGGGCAAGAGTTGACAGCAGACGATTATGAGTTGGCGGAATTTTTTGCTGAACTACCATATGGCACATTTGCACTAGCCTCATTTATTGCTGCGGTTGCAGGCCTTGTTGCTGTGATTATTGTCAGTAAGAAGCCAGTCATATCTGGTGTATTATTTTTAGCAATGATTGTTATTTATGGACTAATGGTTGGTCTTTGGATGTTTCTTTTATCATTCTTGCCAATTATTATGTATCTCATTGCCGGTATCATGTCACTTGTGCGTAGAGGTTCAAAAGATTCAGCATCGTTACAAGAATAGTATTTGACTCAGTAGTTTTCTCCTGGACAGTAGGTACTTTAGGGAATTCGTGTATGAATCTCTGAGTCAAACGAAAATGGCGGCGCGCTAATTGATCAAAAAAATGAATAAACAATGGGAGGGTGAAAAGTATGAAACGAACAGCAGAACGTGCGCTCGGAATTATCGGTTTGATTTTGTTTGTTCTTGGGGGGCTTGCCTTTGCCGGAATAAGTGCTATACAGCAATCAGGAGAACCAGATGATTTTGTTAAAGGGTTTACAGAGGCTTGGGAGGAAGAAGAAGGGGAAGAAGTGCCTGATGAAGTCAAGACCGGTGTTGAATTTTTCGCCGAACGTCCATATGGTACATATGCGCTCGCCTCATTTATTGCGGCTATCGCGGGTCTCGTTTCAGCGATTGTTATTAAGAAAAACGCCATCCTTTCGGGTATTTTATTTTTAGGTGGGGTTGTTGTTTATGGCTTGTTGGTAAATGTCTTTTTAATGATCTTGCTGCCATTAATCCCTATGATCCTGTATCTTATCGCAGGGATGATGGCGCTCGTTCGCAAAGCCCCACAAGAAACGCTGTGATCATGTGTAACCGCCTAATGATAGGCGGTTTTCTTTTTTATGTGTGTGGTAATTGACACCATCCCACAATTCACTTACACTAACATTAGATGACTAGTTGTTAGGTGAGTGAAAATATTGCTACATGCAGATCGACGTATTGGTAGGCAAGCGCTCATGCTTGTGTTAGATGAGGACGCTCGGGCAGAAGTGATTCAAAAACAAGGTTGGATTGGCTGTGTGGGTAAAGTCGGTTCCATGGACGCGCATAAAGTTGTAGCAGCAATTGAAACCGCTGCCAAGCGCGAAGGGGTGATCGGTGAGGATCGTTACCGTGAAGGTCATGCGTTATACCATGCAATATTGGAAGCGCTTCAAGGTGTGACGCGTGGATCATTGCAGCTTGGTTCTGTGTTGCGGACAGTGGGGCTTCGTTTTGCGGTTTTACGTGGCAATCCGTATGAGAATACGGAAGAGGGCGATTGGTTAGCTGTTGCGCTATACGGCACGATTGGTGCCCCAGTCAAAGGGTTAGAGCACGAGGCAATTGGTTTAGGAATTAACCATATATAAAATAGACATGCCTATAGATACGAGTGGTAAGGAGGCTGTAGCGAGGATTATGTGTTGTTCGCTAGAGTCTTTTTTGTATGGAAGACAAAGAAAGGGTGGAGTGAATGATTCATTTAGACGGCAATACGTTAACGTTGGAAAAAATGAAAGCGATTTTATTCTCTGGGGAAAAGGTTGCACTTAGTGAGGAAAGCATTGCTAAGGTGAAGCAAAGTCGCTTGATGGTCGAGCGTATTGTGGCAGAAGGGGAGATTGTATATGGCATTACGACTGGTTTTGGAAAATTTAGTGATGTCCGGATTGAGGCCGAAGATGTCGCTGCTTTGCAAAAGAATTTAATTTTGTCTCATGCGTGTGGGGTTGGGCCATTATTTTCTAAAACCATTACCCGGGCAATGATGGTGTTACGGGCAAATGCATTAGCGAAGGGGTTCTCTGGTGTGCGGCTAAGTTTATTAGAGAAACTCATTGAACTCGTAAATAAAGAAGTATATCCATGTGTGCCGCAACAAGGCTCTTTAGGAGCGAGTGGCGACTTAGCGCCGTTATCACATTTGGCACTTGTGCTCATGGGTGAGGGAGAAGTGATGTACCAAGGAGAACAACTAGAAACAAAAGTGTGTTTTGCACGTCTTAGTATTGCGCCGATTGTACTTGAAGCAAAAGAAGGCTTGGCACTCATTAATGGCACACAGGCGATGACGGCGGTCGGCGTCGTTGCTTACTTAGAAGCAGCGTGTCTATTTAAACAATCCGAGCTGATTGCGGCGATAACAATGGAAGGCTTACACGGCATTATGGATGCATTTGATCCACTTGTGCATGAGGCGCGTGGTTATCCGGAGCAGATTGCTGTGGCAGCACGGATGCGGGCCCATTTAGAAGGGAGCAAGCTTGTGAGCGTGCAAGGGGAGAAGCGTGTGCAAGATGCCTATACGTTGCGCTGCATTCCGCAAATTCATGGGGCAACGGCGCAGACGCTTACTTACGTTAAAGACAAGCTGACGATTGAAATGAACGCGGCGACTGATAACCCACTCATTTTTGCGAACGAAGGAAAAGTGATTTCTGGTGGCAATTTTCACGGACAACCGATTGCATTTGCCATGGATTATTTGGCGATTGCGATGGCAGAGCTTGCAAGTGTGTCAGAGCGGCGGATTGAGCGACTTGTGAATCCGCAGTTAAACGACTTACCACCGTTTTTAAGTGCAGCGCCCGGCTTGCAGTCTGGGGCAATGATTATGCAGTACGTTGCCGCCGCGCTCGTATCTGAAAATAAAACGTTTGCGCACCCAGCAAGTGTCGATTCGATCCCGTCTTCCGCAAACCAAGAAGACCATGTGAGTATGGGCACGATTGGGGCGCGGCACGCTTATCAAGTGATTGAAAACGTTCGGCGCGTGTATGCCATTGAAGCGATTTGTGCGCTGCAAGCAGTGGACATTCGTGGTGCGCATAAAATGGCACCAGTGACACATGCGTTCTACACTGCTGCACGCCATGTTGTTCCGTTTATTGATGGCGATCGCGTATTTTCCAAAGATATTGAAGCGATGACTGCTTGGCTGCACGCAGCAGTTCAGGAGCCAGGAAAGGTGATGGCAAACGAAGTGAGAGGGTCTTGAACCCTCTTTCCGCTTGGAAGAAAGTTTTCTAGAGAAAATTTATGTAGAACTTTTTCCTGTATTCGTTTAAAATAACAGAAACAGTCATTTATTTTTTATTTAGGGGGTTGGGCATATGGGCAAACCTATACAACTCAAGTATGTCTTTTTGTTTGTGATGCCATCTTTAGTAGGGATATTCTTATTTATGACGCCTCTTCCGGATGATAAGGAAGGGATCTTGCTCCCAGTAACCATTGCTGCAAAGTGGCTGCAAGGACAACTCGGTGAAAGCGTCATCATCAGCATTGTTACGTGGCTCATGGTAGGGGGAGCGCTCGTGACGTTGATCACGACATTATTCAAACCACGTATGATCACGGAGAATAAGTTTTATCATGGTTTGTTTGTGACCACGATACCATGGTTGGTTGTACGTATCATTGGTGCACTGTTTGCGGTGCTTGTTTCTTATGGAATTGGACCTGAGTTTCTTTTAGATGAAGGGACAGGGGCTTTGCTTTTGAAAGGTTTATTGCCATTTTTGTTTGCGATATTTTTATTTGCTGGGCTACTGATGCCGCTGTTGTTGAATTTTGGATTGATGGAATTCATTGGCATGTTGTTGCGCAAATTTATGCGCCCGTTGTTCCGCTTGCCAGGTCGCGCTTCTGTTGATACGATGGCGTCGTGGGTTGGAGATGGCACTGTTGGGATTATGTTGTCTGATCAACAATATCGGGCAGGAGCATATACAGAACGTGAAGCAGCAATTGTTGCATCGACATTTTCAGTTGTATCGATTACCTTTAGCATTTATATTTTATCGGAACTAAATATTAGCCATTTATTTTGGTCATTCTTTCTGACATTGTTTGTTGCTGGACTAATTGCGGCGTTCATTATGCCCCGTATTCCTCCGCTATCCCGTAAAAAAGATGTATATATTGATGGTTCGCCACGTCGACCAGAACCAGCTGTAAAAGGTGTATTTTCAGCAGGGCTTGCCGCGGCGACCGCACGTGCAGCAGAAAATGCTGATGTAGGTAAAAATGTAAAGAGCGGTATTTCTAATGTACTTGGGCTTTGGCTAGGCGTATTGCCAGTCGTTATGGCAATTGGAACACTTGCCACGATTGCAGCAGAGTACACACCGTTATTTGAATGGCTCGGTATGCCGTTTATTCCTCTGCTTGAGTGGATGAATGTGCCGCAAGCTGCTGAAGCGAGTCAAACATTGCTCGTTGGATTTACAGATATGTTGCTACCTACCATTATGGCTGGGACCTTTGGGATTACAAACGAATTCACACTTTTTGTCATCGCGACATTGTCTGTTTCGCAGCTCATTTATATGTCCGAGACAGGTGGCGTGTTAATTGCTGCAAAAATACCGGTAAGTTTTTTAGATTGTGTGTGGATTTTCTTATTACGAACGGTCATCACACTACCAATTATTGTGTTAATGGCACATTTACTGTTGTAGAATAAAATAGGAGCCTCGCTTGCCGAGGCTTCACATATTTCTTGTAAGAAAGGTGTGACTAACGATGTCGTATATGATGATCTCATTTATTCTATACTTATTATTGATGTTATGGATTGGTTGGTACGGCTATAAAAAGACAGTGAATCACGCGGACTATGCTTTGGGAGGACGGGCACTTTCACCAGCAACAGCGGCACTTAGTGCGGGTGCATCGGATATGAGTGGCTGGCTCATGTTAGGGTTACCAGGATCCATGTATTGGATGGGGCTGAGCGCAGGCTGGATGGCTGTCGGTTTAATGATCGGTGCATATTTAAACTGGCTCTACTTGGCGCCTAGATTGCGGACGTTCACAGAAGTGGCCAATAATTCAATTACCATTCCATCATTTTTAGAAAATCGTTTTGCAGACCGGGCAAAAATGTTGCGGATGATGTCTGGTGTCATCATCATTTTATTTTTCACAATGTATGTTTCTGCGACGATGGTTGCCGGTGGTACGGTATTCACAACCATACTCGATGTGAATTATCATACAGGATTATGGATTGTTGCGGGTGTCACGATTTTTTATACATTTTTTGGTGGATTTTTAGCTGTTAGTTGGACAGATGTTGTGCAAGGTGCGATCATGCTTTTAGCGCTCGTGCTTGTACCGATTGTACTCATATTAAATTTAAATGGACCGACGGAAACAATAACGGCGATGCAAACACTTGACCCGAAATTGCTGGATATTTGGCGCGGAACATCGGTGGTTGGTGTGATCTCGTTATTAGCATGGGGGCTCGGTTATTTTGGTCAACCGCATATTATTGTACGGTTTATGGCAATGAGGACGGCAAAAGACGCAAAACCAGGACGACGAATTGGGATGACGTGGATGATCATTTCTATGATTGGTGCAATGATTAGTGGTTTGCTTGGGCATGTATATTTATCGAGCCGAGGCATCTCTTTTGACAGTAAAGAAGAGGCTGAGCGCGTGTTTGTGCTGTTGGGAGACATTTTGTTTCATCCCCTCATTACAGGATTTATTTTTTGTGCGATTATTGCTGCGGTGATGAGTACGATCTCATCCCAGTTACTGGTGACTTCAAGTTCATTGACAGAAGACTTATATAAAGTGTTGCGTCAACGCACACCATCAGAAAAAGAACTTGTGTATATCGGACGGGCGGCAGTTGTCGCTGTTGCGGTGGTGGCACTCCTGTTTGCATGGGAACAAAATAAGACGATTTTAGATCTCGTCGGTCACGCGTGGGCAGGCTTCGGTGCAGCGTTTGGACCGCTCATGTTGCTTAGTCTTTATTGGAAGCGAATGACAAAATGGGGAGCGCTTGCTGGGATGGTTGTTGGTGCTGTAACGGTCATCGCGTGGGTGTTTGCTGGTTTAGACAAGCAATTGTATGAAATTGTCCCTGGTTTTATTGCAAGTAGCGTTGCCATCTATATTGTAAGCCTGTGCACGAAAAAAGACGAGACAGTGACAGAAGGGTTTCATACATTTTTACGGGTATTTAAAGAAGAGAAGTAGAACAAATCTAGCGCTTTAAGAGGCGCTAGATTTTTTTCAGTAGGCAAAAATTGTGATATAGTAAGAGCGGAAGGAGTGAGGGAAATGGCGAAGTTATTCATTGTCATCGGTGCGTTTGTGATGGCACTGGCTATTGCGATTGGCGCGTTTGGCGCGCATGGATTAGAAGGGCGTATTAGTGAGCGGATGTTGAAAAACTATCAGACCGGTGTTCTATACCACATGATTCATGGCATTGGCTTACTGGCAACTGGCATACTTGCCTGGAAATTAGGGACGAGCGGGATGTTTAGTGGCGCAGGATGGGCATTTATCGTAGGGATCGTCTTATTTTCAGGGAGTTTGTATGTAATGGCGCTGACGGATTTACGTGTGCTTGGGGCGATTACGCCAATAGGCGGTTTAGCTTTTATTGCTGGTTGGGTATTGCTCGGGCTGGCAGTAATGAGAGAGATGGCTTGATAGAGGGTAGAATCTAGTCGCTTGAGATAGAAGAGAAAGAAGTAACCGAGATGAGTGAAGGGGGTCGGTTACTTCTTTTGTTTTATTAGCTAGACTTTTTCTCGCGCCAATCTTCTTGCTTGTCCAATGCAAGCTCGCATTGATCTGGTTTTGGTAGTTCTCGTAACAACGGTTGTGTCAGCCAATAAAGCGAGATAACGATGAGTGAAGCACCAGCACCAATAAACGTATATGTGGAGTCGAATTGCGCACCAATGAAGCCTCCGAGAAGTGAACCGAGTGGGGCTGAAATGGCAGAGGCACTCATCATGAGCGACATGACACGCCCGAGCAATCGCTCCTCAATACAGCGCTGGAAGATGGCGACGGCCATCACATTCGTCGCACCGATGATGGTCGTACTAAATCCGGTTAAGATAATGGAGACAACGGCTGAAGGAACGATTGCTGCTGTAATCCATGTTAACCCACAAATGATGAAGCCAATAACCGTGACTTTTCCAAGTCTAAAACGGCTAAGCGTGTTGGCGCTTACAGTACCGAGTAAAATACCAACAGAAATCGCGGCCATATAGGCACCGTACAATCCGCCGCTGCCCTTTTGTTCGGCGATACTTGGTAAATTGACCATAAAGGCCATGAGGCAGGCGTTGGCGACAATCCCACTTACCATGATTCGCGGAATCAGTGTGCTTTTCGCATAAGTCATCCCTTCTTTCAGATCAGTTTTATAGGTGCGGAAAATCGTGCCAAAGTTTTTCTTTCCGGTAGGTAATTTGCGAGTTTTGGTGAGTTTTAAGCGTGAAAATAAGAAAGTGGTCATTAAATATAAAAATGCGTTCATAAATAGAAACAACGGTGCGTCAGTAAAAATTAATAAAGCGCCGCCAATGCCCATGAATAGAATATCTGTCCCTTGGTAGGCGAAAGCCATGTACGAGTTTGCTTTCATGAGCTCGTTTTTTTCTACAATACGCGGCAATAGTGCATTTTGAGCCGGATAGGCAAATTCATTTGTACAAGAAGTGATGAACATAATAAGGAGTAACCAGTGTACGGTCAATAAATCAAAGTAATAGAGTGTTGGAATGAATAATAGGAGCACGAATTGTAGAAATTGTGTCGTAATCAAAACCGCTTTTAAGTTGGCACGGTCAATATATGGTCCTGTTAAGAATTGAAAAGCGGTTGGAATCATCGTTAAAAAACCCGCAATTCCTGTATACACCGTGCTGCCTGTTAATTGGAAGGTGAGCCACATCGCAATAATTGCATAAAGGCTATCACCAATGTTACTAAATAACCTGCCGGAAAATAAAAACCAGAAATTAGACTGCTTCATCATGCACCTCTCTTTTTCCATTGATATTGCATACAGTTTTAACTTAGATGATTTGTGAGGAGTTTGTCAATATTTTTGTGGAATATGATTACGCTTTGATATGTAGAGACCGATCTTTCAGTAGTCATGCTGTGAGGATCGGTCTCTGTTTTTAGGAGGCTTTCCTCATCTGATAATCTTGCTGCTTGTCCAGTGCCAACTCACATTCGTCCGGCTTCGGCAACTTGCGTAGTAGTGGCTGCGAAAGCCAATGGAGGGAAACAAAAATGAGCGACACCCCTGCACCGACAAATGTATACATAGGACTGAAGTAAGCCCCAATAAAACCCCCAATAAGTGCCCCGAGCGGAGCAGCTAGTGTGGCGGCGCTCCCTAAAAGAGCTGATACACGACCGAGTATGCGTTCTTCAATGCAACGCTGAGCGATGGAGAGGTTCACCACATTGACAGCACTAATGATGATTGAACCCATCCCAGAGAAAATGATCGATACGACTGGCGAGGGTACAATGGCAGCACATACCAACACGATGCCAGAAATTATGAAACCAATAATATGCAGCGCACCAAGTTTGAAGCGACTAAGCAATGGCGCACTGGCAGTACCGAGCAACATGCCAACGGAGAATGCGGCCATATAGGCGCCGTAGTAAGCAGGCCCGCCTTTTTGCGCAGCAATGGCCGGTAAGTTCGCCATGAGCGCGATCAAAAAGGCATTTGCAATGATTGGACCAATCATCATAGATGGCAAAATCGTTTGTTTGACGTAGGATACACCCTCTTTTAAATCAGCCCGATAGTTTCGCATGATGGTTGGCAGTGTGTTGTGCTCGGCAGATTCGTCCGTGATTGTTGTGATCTTTAAGCGTGTAAATAAGAAAGAGGTGAGCAAGAACAAAAATGCCGTGAGAAACAGCAAGATTGGTGCACCTGTGATGACCAATAAGACACCAGCAACCGCCATAAATAAAATGTCGGTTCCTTGATAAGCGAATCTCATGTAAGTATTTGCTTTCATGAGTTCATTTTTTTCAACAATCCGCGGCAATAGTGCGCTTTGCGCCGGGTAAGCAAACTCATTGACACAAGAAGCAATAAACATGACGAGTAGCAACCAATGCACGGTTAATACATCCAAAACAAACAGTATTGGTAATGTCAATAATAAAATAAATTGAAGGAACTGTGTGATGACTAAAAGCGATTTTAAATTCGTGCGGTCTACATACGGACCGGTTAAAAACTGAAATACAGATGGGATCGTTGTCAAAAATAATGCAATCCCACTGTACAACGGACTTCCCGTTAATTCAAACGCGAGCCACATCGCCATAAAGTAGTAGATGCTGTCACCAATGTTACTAAATAGTCTACCGGAAAATAAGTACCAAAAATTAGCTTTTCTCATTTCATCCCTCTTCCTAGGACATGTCAATGGCATGTCTTATTAAATTTAATTTAACCGTTAAAATTAATTTTAACGGTTAAATTAAATTTAAATGATGTATAATAGGTTTGTCAATCTTTTTTTCTAAAGAGGTGAGTAAATTTGGCTAAGAATGATCTTCAACTTGTAAAAGCGATGTTCAATGAGACGAAACGAGAAATTATGAAGTCGATTAGTGCTAAAGAAAGAACGGTAAAGGAAATTGCCGCGGATATCAATATTCCTGCCTCACGTCTGTATTATCACATGAAACAATTAGAAGAATTGAAGGTGATTGTAAAGACAAAAACGGAGCAAAAAGGCAATTTGCGGGAGAATTATTATATGTCGCAATCGGGGGAGATGAATTTCACGTCGCTTGATGATGATGAGATGAAAGAAATACTTCCCGAAGTTATACGCCATGTAAATGAAACAGTTGCCAAAGCAATGACTTTGTTCGAGGAAGGCCTCTACGAAGAGGAGACGGGAGAAAGTAGAGGGTCATTGGTCTTTTTGCATACGCCGATGACGTACGCGCAATGGAAAAAAGCGAATAAAGCCATTAAGCTTGTGCTGGATGAAGCTGAAGCCGAAGCCGATGCAACCGATACAGAGTCAGGGGAAGAGAAGCATGACTACACTTATATGCTTTTAACATACAAGCAGGAGGGGGAGTAAACACACAAAAAACCAGCTGTCAATCGACGGCTGGTTTTTTGCGATCTTTATTCTGGTCGTGGCGAATATTGCGTAAGTGGTGGTGTCGGTTGACCGAATGGGTATTCATAAGTAATGGGTTCATCAAAAGTGACATAGTCTAAATTGACCATCAGTAGTAAGTAATGTTCATTTGTTTGTGGATTGCCGAGGATAATATGGTCACGCCCAGCCTCTTCGATTCGCCCACGGAAAATACGGGCATTCCACTCGTTATTGCCTTCAAACGTTTGATAAACAGTCACTTGTTTTCCGCGGTTTAAGCGTAAAATATTTTCAATGAATGATTGTTCAATTGGCAGCATCCCTGGAATTGGTGGAGTCGGTTGTTGCTGCTGTTGCTGCTGTTGCTGTACAAAGCCCGGTACTTGATACTGTTGTGCTGAGAAATAACCAGGTTGATCTCCGACAGGTGGTTGCGGCAACGGCTGTTGTAGAGGTTGCTGTTGTTGAGGGGGTTGTTGTTGCCATGGCTGTTGTTGCTGGGGGGGCTGCTGTTGGGGAGGCTGCTGTTGCCAAGGTTGTTGCTGTACAGGTTGTTGGCGATGAAGTTCAAACCATTCGTGAGGGTACATTTGTATCACTTCCTTTTCCGAATTTAAAATGTATTAAAAACTTCTTCGCAATCCGCAGGGATTGGTTGATAGAAGCAATGCGCTTTATAACGTCCCGTATTCCATTGTCCCCACCATTGTGCCGGGCAAGATCCGTCTGGTCGAAAAAACCATAGCGAAAAATCAGCAGGGCGTGTTCTTTCCCCATCGATAACACGGCGAGCTAACCGGCGATCACGTTCACGTGCGCGTTGATAGAAATAACTTTTTTGTGTGGCTTCAAATCCCCCCGGTGATTGATAAACCATTGCTGGGATCGTGTTGACACCGCCAAAATCGAGACAGCGCACGCGGACGCGATTGATCATCACATTGCCTGCAGCGAGCATGCCTATCTCGCCTTCTCCTTCTGCTTCGGCACGCATCAGTCGGGCAAGCATATCGACATCGCTGGAGGATGCTTTCACGACTGCCATTGCGAACACCTCCTGTTTTGGCATCAGAATTCGTTAGGTCAGGATGGCAACCCCTGAGCCCACTTTGTCTGTGCTGACCTGCAAAATCTGCATTTTTTGCGTCTCTTTCACTATATGAATGGTCAGCTGTTTGTATGACATGAAGGTGAGGGAAAAAGATTTTAAAAAAGTGTTGCATGAACAGAAAAAGGTGTGTTATTGTATATATAGATATAAACACATAAACATATATACACTCTTAGCGTGGAGCAGTACATATGAGATGTTGCACTAATGACGTTTATATTTCAACCTACATGATTATAAGATGACAAGGAGTGTTATTACTATGCAAGATTTTATTAATCAACTATCAGAAATGAATGAGATCGCACAACATCTAGGTATTTTTCTCATTGGAATGATCCCTTTGCTTGAAGTATTTTTTGCCGCGACGGTAGGTGCATTTGTTGGTGCGCCATTTGTAACAGTACTATTGGTTGCGATGATTGGAAACTGGGTTTCAGTGATGATTATTATTTTACCTTTTGATGCATTGTTTACGAGACTGCGGAAAAGAAAACAGGAAAAAAAGGGATTTATCCATGGGAGAGCAGAAAAGGCACGGAGGATGTATGAAAAGTACGGTGTGCCTGGTCTCGCGATTTTAACGCCAATCATTGCACCTGGACATATCGCGGCATTCACATCACTTGCAGCGGGTGCAAGCAAAAATAAAGTAATTTTCTGGCACACAATTAGCATTTTCATATGGGGTGTGCTCGGGATAATTATGGGATATATGTTAGGTTTTACGTTTGTTAGATAACGAGGGTTGGCGGTGAAACGTACTTATGAAAGTATGGAAACTTGTGCTATTTGAATTTAAAACGATATCGGTGTGGCAATACCTTTGGACATGTTTTAATGCAGGGTTCGTCGGTCTTTTGTTAAGTTATATGATTATCGAGCTAGGGATTTTGGAGGGTGAAAGAGGACTAAAGTTCATTGTGGTTAGCCTCATTCTTCTGATATTTTTAGGGCTACCGACGTCATTTGTGATTCGATCTGTGCCTTATCGACTGAAACATAATGGCGTGAGCGTCCCGGACATTTTTTCCTTGTACAAAACGTTCGCGTTAAAAGAAACAGAGGTTATCTGGAGTCGGATCGTTAGTCAGTTATTACATGGGATGTTTTTTAACACCATGTTGCTCGCTAGTGTTGTCACTGTCTTTATACTGCGAGGATATCCGGTATTTCACCACCTCGGGTTAGCACTGTCATGGCTTCTCCTCAGTGCGGTGGCAATGTTCGTGTATGTGATGTGTGAACGGTATCAGGGGCGGAAAGTGAATGGCTATCACCTTTCTTCTTATGGATCACTGTTGCTAGCATTATTGCTTTTACCTGTCGGGTTGCTCACAGATCAATGGTTTTACGGGATTGCCATTGAAGCGGCGATACGTACGCCGTTATGGACGGTGCTTGTTTGTTTCTTGCTGTTTCTTCTCTGTTTAGTTATCATTCCAAAGGTGCTACTGTATCAGTTACGAAAGGGAAATAAAATGATATGAGGTGAGACGATGGGCGTGGTTTTACGGCTTGTTGTAGCAGAGTTCCGGATGACACCGGTGTGGGGTTATGTTGTGACGTGTGTGCTTGCAGTGACCATTGGTACATTGAGTGTGGTCGTTTATGGGATAGGTGAGCCATTCATTTTCAATATGGCGTTTTTATATCCGCTTTTCATCTGTATGTCGTTCTTAATAATGAAGCATACAGGTTATCGATCAAAAAACCGTGGTTTACCTATTTGGCACATTTATCCGTCTTTCGCAATAAAGACAACGAACCTTTATTGGAGTCGTGTTATTAGCCAACTATGTTTTATTCTCTTGTTTCATACAGTTTGTTTCGTTGTTGCAGCAATTGTTTGGCGCATGATGAATGTGAGCTTGCCAGATGTCTCATTGTCCTCTCTCGTTATTTCCTGGTTGTTGCTAAATGGTATGGTCTTTCTTTTTCACGGTAGAAATGAACTTTGTATCGCTTATACAAAGGTAGATGCTTTAAAAATGGTTACATTTATTATGGTGTTCTTGCTTTTTATTTTTTGGATCGGGTTTCATACAAACATATGGATGTTTGAAATGCTCTTCCTTAGTGTAGCACGTTTTCCGATAGCAACACCGGTCATACTCATGTTGTTGCTTGTGGCAATGTTGTTCGTGGGGTTAAAAAGAATGAAGTCGCTCTTAAAAAAGAGGGATATTCGTGTTTGAAAAGTATGCGCAGCGCTTAACTTTTTATAGAAGGAGAGACAGAAATATGAAGACAGTGTTACAGCTTGTGGCAGCGGAGTTTCGGATGACGTCGATTTGGCATTATGTGCTGACAGTATTGTTTGCAGCAGTGAGCGGGGGAGTTGCAGTTGTTGCATATGGTGTAGACGATTCGAATGGGTTTGTTAATTTTGTGCTTTTTTATATCTTTATTTGGGGACCTTTGTTTTTAGTGAGGAAACATTCAGCGTATGTTTTTGCAGGGTCCGGTAATATGAAAAGAATTGGCTTGCTTATTTGGGACATCTATCGATTGTTTCCGCTAAAAGTAACAATGCTTTGTTGGAGTCGGATTGTCAGTCAGATGTGCAGTATGGTGTTATTTTTTACCGTAGGTTTAGTGGTGATGGTCATTGGAATGAGCTGGTTTGACTTGCCCTTTCCTGATGTCTCGCTTATTTCTCTCATTCTTTCATGGTTATTACTAAATGGCATGTGGATGCTTTGGCATGTGATGTATGAACCTGTGATGGTGTATAGCAAGCGTGAACAGATTCAAACCTCTCTAATAATTTTATCCATGGTGATCATATTGCTTGTTTTAGTTTGGAAAAAAAATATATGGTTCTTTGAGACGCTCTTTTATAGCGTGAAATATTACCCTATTGGAACCCCGCTCGTTTTGGCGCTATTATTTACAATTGTATTGTTGATCACACCAAGGAGGATGCGTTTGGAGCTCGAAAGGAGAGATGCCAGTGTTTGAGCGATTACCGATTCAAGTCGATAGTGCAAGTCGAAGCCCGATTTATGATCAAATCGAGGCGCAAATAAAGTCACTCATTGTTGGAGGGCAATTGCCACCCGGCAGTGCATTGCCGTCGATTCGGAAGCTCGCAACACAGCTGTCTTGTAGTGTCATTACAACGCGGCGGGCGTATCAAAATTTAGAGCAAGCGGGCTATATCGAAACATTACAAGGGAAGGGGACGTTTGTAAAAGCAATGTCTGCACGGGAACAAGCGATGCAAAAACATGTGTCATTAGAAGAAGCATTGAAAAAAGCAATTGAAGCTGGACGCCGCTATGGCTATAGTGATGATGAGTTGAAAAAGCTGTTTGCCGAAGCGTTGATGGAGGGATGATGATGATTCAATTAAAAAATGTTGTGAAGCAGGTAGATGAAAGTTTTACATTAGGCCCGGTTTCATTTAAGATTGCACCTGGGATGGTGACGGCGCTGATCGGTCCGAATGGTTCTGGAAAAAGTGTGTTCTTGCGCACGCTAATGGGACTGTCTCATCCTTCAGAAGGTATGATCACGCGCTTTGGTGAAACAGACCACCTTGCACACCAGTGGAAAAATCGTGTCGGTTATGTCCCGCAAACAAGTAGCGGCTATGAAGCCTTTACATTAGCAGAGCTTGCGCAATTGTATCAAATTGGTTATGACAATTGGGACGAGGAAGCTTTTCAAGCGTTTGTAGCGCGCTATGAATTGCCACTAAAAAAACGTTTGAGAGACATGTCAGTGGGGAACCAGCGCCAAGCGCTGTCTGTGCTTGCATTGTCTCGTAATACAGAGCTACTTGTATTAGATGAGCCACTTGCAGGTGTTGATATGTTGGCACAAGGCCTTTTATTAGAAGATTGGATTACTTATTTAGAGGAAAATCCTGAGCGTGCCATTTTATTTGCGACGCATATTCCTGAGGAAGTAAAGGAACTTGCCGATTATATTTATTGCTTACGGCAAGGGAAAGAAGTTGGTTTTTATGAGAAAGACCAGCTACTGGACAGCTATGCGCGTTTCTGGGTGCAGACAGCACCAGAAAATGTTCGAAACCTCCCAGGGGTCATGAGCGTAATAGAGAGAGGGCCCCAAGTGGAAGTGATGACGAGTGCGGTCGATGAGACAGAGGTGGGGTTAACACGCCAACAATTGAAAGTGCTTATGAAAGAGAAATTGACATTCGCAGAGATTTTGCGAGACTTGTTGAAAAGGGGAGTGATGCAAAGTGACGTTAAAAATTGAGCACGTAAGGAAGCAGTTTCAGCAACATGTTGCCGTTGATGGCATTTCGGCAACGATTGAAAAAGGTGATATTTTTGGTTTACTCGGTGCGAACGGTGCTGGAAAGACAACAACTTTCCGAATGATACTAGGGTTGCTCGACCCGACGGAAGGAAGTGTAACGTGGGAAGGCGCGCGCTTGTCGTACAAAAGAACGCACTTAATCGGTTACTTACCAGAAGAGCGTGGGCTTTATCCGAAGTTGACAGTGAAAGATCAGTTAACATATTTAGGTCGTTTAAAAGGCATGAAGAAACCAGCCATTATAAAAGAGCTGAAGCATTGGCTCGAGCGGTTTCAAGTGCCTGAATACGAAAATAAAAAGGTAGAAGAGCTTTCAAAAGGGAACCAGCAAAAAATTCAATTCATTGCAGCAGTGATTCACAAGCCTGAACTGCTCATTTTGGATGAACCGTTTAGTGGGCTTGACCCGGTGAATTCCGATATGTTAAAAGATGCCGTGCACGATTTGCAACAAGCCGGCACAACCATTGTATTTTCTAGCCATCAAATGAACAATGTGGAAGAGATGTGTGAAGACATTATTATGATGAAGCGGGGAAAGGCAATTTTACAAGGGAGTCTTCGCGAAATCAAACGGAGCTATGACATGAAGCGGATCGCTATTCGCACAGATCGCGATGTATCTTTTTTACAAACCGAGCCAGGTGTGACTAGTTATAATGAGACAAAGCAAGACATTGTCATCGAAGTGGAAAATGAGCGCGTCGCCGAGCAGGTATTTCATCAGGTGACTGCAGGGGGATTTGTGTCCAAGTTTGAAGTAGAAGAGCCGCGTTTGCATGACATTTTCATTGATAAAGTAGGGGGTGAGGCAGATGCATAACTTTTGGACGATTGTTGGGCATACGGCGATGTCGCGCTTGAAGACAAAGGCATTTATGTGGTCAACGGTGATTACGATGGTGGTCTTAATTGGGTTTCTTAATATCGGAACAATCATGTCGTTTTTTTCCGGGGAAGATGATGGGACAGACGTTGTGGCTGTTGTGACAGAAGAGGTGGATCGGGCAAGTCTCTCTGATGCATTAAATGAACAAGCAAATGAACAGTCAGGCTATACGTACATGCCTGTTATGACAGAAATGAGCTTAGATGAAGCACTTACAGATGAATACCCTTTTGTACTGCATGTAACTGGTGCGATCGATTCGCTACAAGTGACGCTTTATAGCGATGGGGATGACTATTCCACCACAGACGCTGTGCAACATGATGTGCAGCGCGTGAAGGAAGCATTACTTACGAAACAATTAGATGTGGATGAGGCGCAACTAGCAGCAATTTATGCACCGGTACCATTTGTGAGCCAAGCGTTCGATACAGAAGGAACCGTTGACACGGAAGACACACACCAAAGTCGTTATTGGATGATTTATGGAACGTCGTTTGCCATTTACATTATTGTGCTTTCAGCTAGTATGATGATTGCAACGGAAGTAGCGACAGAAAAATCGTCACGGGTGATGGAATTAATCGTTTCCAGTGTGAATCCGATCATACAGATGTTTGCAAAGCTTACCGGAATTGCGGTTGTGACGTTAGTAAGTATGGCAAGTTTACTTATCGCTGCGGTCATTGGTGCTACCCTGGGTGATATGGGCATAGATCAACTAATTAATGGTGAGATGATTGATTTGGGCTTGCTTGGCTATGCTTTTATTGCCATCGTTATGGGGTACGCGTTGTATGGAGGAATTGCGGCGATGCTTGGGGCGCTCGTCAGTCGCACAGAAGATGTGCAGCAAGCGGTGCAGCCGCTCGTGTTCTTAGCGTTGGCAGCCTTTTTTATGTCGATATTTGGATTTGCGGTGGCAGATACACCTTTTATTAAAGTGGCCTCCTACATCCCATTCTTCTCCCCACAATTGCTCATACTGCGAATTGGGCAAGGGGTCATTGCCCCTTGGGAGATTGTGCTGATTCTCGCTATTCTAGTGGTGAGTGTCATCATCGTCAATCTTCTTGCCGCGCGCGTATACAAAGGTGGCGTACTTATGTACGGCAAGCTATCCTTTAAACAAGGCATTAAACAAGCACTTGCTTTATCGAAAAAGGAGAAGTAAAAACGCTGTTTGTTCTACCTAGACAACTATGGTATGATAAGCAAAAGAAACCTTCATATATAAGAAGGTTTTCTTCTGCTTGTCGTGTGGATACATAATAAGGAGGATCATTCAATGCACAAGAGAATAGGCTTAATAGCCAGCTTATTACTTATGACAGTCGTGCTTGCTGCATGTGGCACGAATGAACCAATTACGGCTGAGTCGGAAGGGTTTTGGAATTCATTTTTCGTCTACCCGATGTCGTGGCTCATTACTTGGTTCTCTGATTTCACGGGAGGACATTACGGTTGGGGGATCGTTATTGTCACGATTCTCATTCGGATTTTAATTTTACCGCTCGCTTTGAAAGCGCAAAAGAGTTCACGTGCGATGCAAAAGTTACGTCCGCAAATGACGGAAATTCAAAAGCGAATGAAAGACGCGCAAGACATGCAAAAAAAGCAAGAAATCCAACGAGAGATGATCGGCTTATATCAAAAGAATGGTGTCAATCCTGCTGCGGGATGTTTACCAGCGATCATTCAAATTCCAATTATCATGGCGCTTTACTTTGCCATTATGCGGACAGAAGCGATCGGTCAAGGACCTGAGAGTCAGTTTCTATGGTTTAATTTAGGGCAAACCGACTATGTACTACCTGTGATTGCAGCGATCACGACGTTTATTGCTTTTAAAATGTCAATGAGTCAAATGCCTGCAAATCCATTAGGTGAAGGCATGCCAAATCCAATGAACATGTTATTGTGGATTTTCCCAGTTTTAATTATTGCAGCAGGGTTTACGTTGCCATCTGCACTTGCATTGTACTGGGTCATCGGTAACCTCTTTATGATTGCACAAACATACTTTGTTGTGATTCGTCCAAACCAACTGGAAAAAGCGGAGAGCGACTAATAAAGCATAACAAAACAAGCCTTTCGCATTGGCGAGAGGCTTGTTTTCAGTTTACACGTGAAAAAATGAGTGGAGCTGCGTTTTTTCCAGCAGATTCCCTACATAAAAAGAACCGAATTCTCCGTAACGCGCTGACACTTCGTCAAAGCGCATTTCATAAACAAGTTTTTTGAACTGGAGGACGTCATCTGCAAACAGTGTGACGCCCCATTCCCAGTCATCAAAGCCAACTGAACCAGAAATGACTTGTTTAACAAGCCCCGCATAGCCGCGGCCGATCAAACTGTGACTTTTCATCAATGTTTTACGCTCGTCCATCGGCAGCATGTACCAATTGTCTTCGCCGTCGCGACGTTTATCCATTGGATAAAAACAAATATGTGCTGTGCGCGGAAGTGTTGGATAAAGGCGGGCGCGCACGTGCGGATTTTGATAAGGATCCTCATTCAACTCACCGGCTAAATAGTTGCTTAGCTCGACGACGGACACATAAGAGTATGCCGGTAATAAGTAAGCGGCAAGACCAGATTTATTTAAGGCAGTCTCAATTTGACCTAGTTCAATCATCGTTGGGCGAAGCAACATAATCATCAAATCTGCTTTTTGTCCAACGATGGTATAGAGGGCATGGCTGCCTTGACCTGCTTGTTCTGTATCTTCCCATTTGCTAATGAGCGACTGAAATTCGCCAATCATTTTCTCTCGTGCTGCTGATGGTACTTCTTTCCATGCGACCCAATCAATGTTGCGAAAGTCATGTAAGGCGTACCAACCATCCAATGTTTTTGCTGCTTCGTTCATTTTGTTCCACCTCGGGTTCCAGAGTACTGAAGTCATTCGCCGGAAGTCCGATACGGTGACTTCTACATTTACTATACCATGCTTTTTGTAACGTTGTCCGTATGACTAAATAAAAGAAAACCCTTACAAAAGCACAATTTAGCGAACACCTTTTCCGACAAAGTGGGCAAGTGCGGCACGGTGTTCAGGCGCTTGACTTGCTTCAACTTGAGCGGAAACTTCCATTTCAAGCACTTCTTGCAAATAGCTGTCTGATCCTTCACGTAAGTTGCGTTTCATTAAACCAAAAGCAGTAGGTGGTAATTGTTTCACCTTTTCAACCCATGGTGTCACATCGCCGATATCGTGGATAAGCCCGATGCGTTTCGCTTCCTCAGCGCCAAAAATTCCTTTCAAAGGCATTTCTAGTGCATTTGCATAACCAATAAGTTTTGGTAAGAAGTACGACGCACCGGCATCTGGAACGAGACCGATATTTAAAAAGCCGAGGCCGAATGTCGCTTTTTCACTCGCAACACGGTAATCACAAGCAAGCGCAATACTGAGGCCGGCGCCGATCGCAATGCCGTTAATAGCAGCAATGATCGGTTTATCAATGGAAGTGATTAACGTAATTAAGCGGTTGTATGTTTCGCGCAGCGCCTCACCGTAATCAAATTCCTCAAACTTACTCAAATCAATGGACTTTAAATCTGCACCAGCACAAAAAGCATCGCCGCTACCAGTTAACACAATTGCCCGGACGTTGTCGTCGTCTTTTGCTTGAGTAAAGGCATCATACAAGGCGCGGTGCATGTCATTATTCAGTGCATTTTTCACTTCTGGGCGTCCTAATGTAATGGTTGCCACATTGTTTGCAATGTTTGTTGAAACGATCGTTGTGTTCATAAAAATGGCCTCCTTCAATCATATCAGTAAAATGATGGCGTTTACACACCACTTCTTCCCATTGTACACGCAATCATAGCAATCCTGCAAACGCAATCAATTTTAAAATTGGCGCTTTCTGTTCACCCATTTCTTTTTTTTAGGAAGAGGGGTATGCTAAAGAGGAAGTGAAAATGCTTGAATCGAATCAGCGGTAAAAGTGATTCGTTGTTAAAGGGGGACATAAATAATGGGTGATTTATTTACAGAAATAAAAGCACATGTTGCGTCACATAAACCGCGTATTGTGTTACCAGAAGGAACGGATGAGCGGGTTTTAACAGCAGCTGCAAAGCTTGCGGCTGATGGCATTGTAAAACCAATTGTCATTGGAGAAGAGGCAGAAATACATGCCCTTGCAAGTCAATGGGGGATAGAAGTAGAAGGCTTGACGATATACGATCCGAATACGTATCCTCATTTTGCGGAAATGGTGGCAGCATTTGTCGAGCGTCGGAAAGGGAAAGAAACGACGGATACAGCACAAATGCGCTTGAAAGATGTGAATTATTTCGGGACGATGCTCGTTTATATGGAAAAAGCGGACGGGCTTGTCAGTGGTGCAGCACATTCAACCGGTGATACAGTCCGTCCGGCGCTGCAAATAATTAAGACAGCGCCTGGAATGAAGCGCACATCTGGGGTTTTTGTGATGGTGAAAGATGAGCAGAAGTTTGTTTTTGCTGATTGTGCGATTAACATTGCGCCAAATGAAGAAGAATTGGCGGAGATTGCGGTGGCAACGGCTGAGACAGCAAAATTATTTGCGATGGAGCCGAAAGTGGCGATGCTCAGTTTCTCGACCCTTGGCTCCGCATCTTCACAAGAAACAAAAAAGGTTGCTGCCGCAACAAAGTTGGCGCAAGCAGCACGACCAGATTTGTTGATTGATGGTGAGTTTCAATTTGACGCGGCATTTGTACCAGCTGTTGCGCAGAAAAAAGCACCTGACTCGCCGCTTCGGGGGGAAGCAAATGTGTTTATTTTCCCAAGTTTAGAGTCAGGGAATTTAGGTTACAAAATTGCTCAACGGCTCGGCGGGTATGATGCCATCGGTCCGATTTTGCAAGGGTTAAACAAACCAGTCAATGATTTGTCGCGCGGTTGTAATACCGACGATGTGTATAAGCTATGCCTTATTACTGGGATGCAAGCAGTTGGACAAACTGTTACTCGGTAAGTTCTTAGGGCTGGAGGCAGCGTTGATGTCGTTCAGTGACACGTTGGACGTGCATCTCATATAATGACTGTTCTTCATGGGTGAACGGAATTGATGTGAGGGTAACCCCCATGTCAGTGAACGCGACTTTGGCACGGTGAGCGATGTCAGTGACCGTATATGATGTATTAAGTAACTCATTTAAGGATGCCATCACAGCTGGTTGGATACATGGCGCGGCGCTCGTGCTACCGCCGGCACGCATATAGAAATCGCGGATGACTTCGCCACGGGCTTGACCACTCCCGGTCACACAAAGGTAAATTTGGACGGCAATGCCGCCACGCATGCGACGTTGTGAAATACCAGCAAATTTTTTCCCATTAATGCTTAAATCATAACTGCCGGGGCAATAGGAGCCGTTCACCTCACCGGTAGCAATGATTGCTTCAGGAAACATGCGACGAATGAGTGAGACCATATACTCATAACCGTCGTCGATGGAGGCAGTCACATCTCCGGGAAAAATGAGCGATAAATTGAAAATCCCTTTATCTAAATGTACAGCGAGACCGCCAGAATTGCGGACGACGACACGATAATTTTTTTGTTCAAGAAATGAAAGACCAGCTTCAATGTGAGGTAAGCGTGTATCTTGCGTACCGAGCACAATCGTGTTGTCATGCACCCAAAAGCGGAGTGCGTATTGCCCATGTCGCCCTGCAAGTGTACAAAGCGTATCGTCAGCCGCAAAAGATGTGAGTGCGCTGTTTGTATTGTGTGTATGGTGCGCTAGAAGTCTCCAGCGAGCAGATTGGATAAAAGCCATCAATAAACTTCCTTTCGACAAGGGTGTGGCAATAGTATAACATGTACTGTTATGTGAAGGAAAAATATACTAACAGAAAATAACGACGCATACGATAGAGCAAGCAGTATCTTGTCAACAAAAAGAGAGGAGGCGCTTTATGCACCAATTAACGATTCGAATCTTAATCGCCCTTGTATTAGGTTCTGTGACCGGTTTAGCATTAAACCAGTGGGCACCGGACTGGTTTGAGTCATTGAATCAGTACGCATTTGATCCAGCAGGGAACTTATTTTTACGTTTAATTATGATGCTTGTTGTGCCGCTTGTGTTTTTATCGATTGTCATAGGTGTGTCCGATTTAGGAAGTCCAAAGCAACTTGGGCGCATGGGGTTGAAGACCGTCGCTTTCTTCTTAGGGACAACAGTGATTGCATTAACGCTTGCGCTTACTGTCGCAACGATTGTGAAACCGGGCGACCCGGGTTTGCTCGGGGAAGGATTGGCAGAAAATTATGAGGCTGTGGAAGCACCGCCATTTATGGAGACGCTCATCAATATTATTCCAAATAACCCAGTAGAGGCTATGTCGTCGGGATCCATGTTACAAATTATTGCCTTTGCCATTTTTGTTGGCTTGGCGATGGCAGTGCTTGGAGAAAAAGTGTCGACAGTGAAAGCGTTCTTTAAACAAGGAAATGACATCATGATGACGCTCGTTACCTTTGTGATGAAGTTTGCGCCAATTGGGGCATTTGCTTTAATTGCTTCTGCTCTCGGTCAGGCGGGTTGGGATGCTGTATTTTCGCTTGGTGCGTATATGTTGACAGTGATTGGCGTCTTGCTTCTTCACGTGGTCGGCGTTTATAGTTGCTTAGTTTATTTCTTCGGGAAAATGAACCCACTGACGTTTTATAAAGGGTTTTTCCCGGCAATGACAATGGCGTTTAGTTTGTCGAGCAGCAATGCAGCTTTACCGTTATCGATGAAAGTAGCCCAAGAGAACTTAGGTGTCTCAAAGCAAGTATCTGGATTTGTCCAGCCGCTTGGTGCGACGATTAATATGGATGGCACGGGCATTATGCAAGCAGTCGCAACCGTGTTTATTGCCCAAGTATACGTTGCTGATTTGTCGTTTGTGGATATGGTCGTGATTGTTTTGACAGCAACACTTGCCAGTATCGGCACTGCGGGTGTGCCGGGTGTCGGTATGATTATGTTAGCGATGGTGCTCACTCAAGTCGGCTTAAGCCCGGCAGGAATTGCACTTGTCATTGGTGTTGATCGACTCCTCGACATGTTAAGAACATCAGTCAACATTACTGGAGATGCAGCGTTAGCAGTCATTGTTGACCGTAGTGAGAAACGGCGTGGGGCATTACCGTCCCATGATTCAGGTGATATATAACTGTATGTATATCGTTTCAAAAAGAGTGGACACTTTTCGTCTGCTCTTTTTTGTGTGTTGAAACGATATCATATATAATGAAAGAAACGTGATCCTAGGGGGATGCGGATGTATGTCATTAAGTTCAAAACGGCTACACGAAGAGAAAGTATTTAAAGACCCTGTACATCGTTATATACACGTACGTGATACGTTAATTTGGTTGTTAATCGGTACAAAAGAGTTTCAGCGATTGCGACGCGTTCGTCAATTGGGGACGACATCCATGACGTTCCATGGTGCAGAGCATTCTCGTTTTAGTCACTCACTTGGCGTGTATGAAATTACCCGGCGAATGATAAGTGTGTTTGCGGGGCGAGATTATTGGAATGAGGAGGACCGTTTGCTTGTGTTAAGTGCGGCGTTATTACATGACGTTGGACACGGACCGTTCTCGCATAGTTTTGAAAAAGTATTTCATACCGACCATGAATGGTGGACAAGGCAGATCATTTTAGGTGAGACGGAAGTGAATGCTGTATTGCGCCAAGTTGATCCACAGTTTCCACAAGCGGTGGCTGATGTGATTGCGAAAAAGTCATCAAATAAACTTGTGACGAGCATGATTTCTAGTCAAATCGATGCCGATCGGATGGATTATTTACTGCGCGACGCTTATTACACAGGAGTAAGCTACGGTCACTTTGATTTAGAACGAATTTTACGGGTGATGCGCCCTGAAAATGATCAAGTAGTAGTGAAAGCGAGTGGCATGCACGCGGTTGAAGACTACATTATGAGTCGTTACCAAATGTATTGGCAAGTGTATTTTCATCCGGTGACACGTAGTTCTGAAGTGATTTTGAGCAAAATTTTGTGGCGGGTGCGCAAGTTACAAGAAAAGGGTTATATATTTCGACAGTCGCCCGACCACTTTGCGTCACTATTTACGAATGAACTCTCACTTGATGACTATTTGCGCTTAGATGAAACGGTCATGTATTTTTATTTCCAAGCATGGCAAGACGAAGAGGACCCGATTTTACGTGATTTATGTATACGTTTTTTAAATCGACGTTTATTTCAATATGTTGAGTTTCAGCCGGAAAAACGCGAGGATGATTGGCGGAGGTTACAACAGTTGTTTACGGAGATTGGCATCGATCCAGCGTATTACTTGGTGCAAGATTCGTCGTCCGATTTACCATATGATGTGTATCGTCCAGGCGCGGGGGAACGTGTGCCAATTCAATTGTTAATGCCAGATGGGTCTTTAAGAGAGTTATCGCAAGAATCGAATGTCGTGGAGGCGATTTCTGGGAAGAAACGAACGGATTATAAGTTGTATTATCCAAAGGACACCCTGTCTGCTTGTGGACAGCGAGTGGCGAGGGAAGAGGCTGTGCGGATATTGACGAGGGGATAAAGAGGCTGTGCCCATGAAGGGTGTGGCTTCTTAAATTGGAGGCACTTTCGGAAACTTATTGTCGTTTTAAACTCATCTGCATTCAGGAGCGTCCATATGATATACTAGTGGCGTGCAATTGTGTAACGGGAAAGGGGCGTGAGGGTGTGGATTTGTTGAACAATGATAACGGCAAGAAGCAGAAACGGTCAGCTGGTTTCACCATTTTAAGCAATGATGCGAATGATGGACACGGCGGCTATGGGGCAGGGACGTTAAACTTAGATCAAGTAACACCTTTATTCATTGATGTTGAGGCAGAAGAAGCATTCATTGATATGGGGGCAATGCACGCCCGCTCGGAAGTGGAAAAACGGGTAAAATTCATCCCTGATGCGGATGCAGTGCCAAAAGAGGGAGAGAAAGCATATTGGCTCGTTTGGATTACAATTGATGTGAAAGACAAGCAGCCTTACTATGCCGGTGTTGCTGGTTGTTATATGACGGTCAATAAAAAAGCAAAGCGTGGGTATAAAAACTTGCCGGAGCACGTGAACTATATGGATAAGTCGATTAAAGGTCATATTCTTGTCGATCACATGGATGTGCGGTCACGAGCGGTGCTTAAAGATTTTCTTAAAGCGCACAATGAAGCGATGTGGCACCATGCTGACGCGAAGTTGCAACAAGACTTGGATGTATGAACAAATCGTGAATAAATGTGGACGATTGTTGCTTAGTGTCTCATTTGCACGTAAACTAGAAAGAGCAAGCGCAAGCATGCTAGGACAAGAAAAACACCGGGGAGACCTGGTGTTTTTTTGTGTATAGACATGATTGCGTAAATAGGACTTTCAAATATTTTGCTTAAAAACGCTCAGCGCATTTCTTTTTCCCGAAACGCGCTGAGACAAATGAGGTTATTAGTATATCACTGGAGGGAGTGCTTACACGCTTTCTAGCTCCTCCACCAACTCACGAAACTTCTCCATCGCCGCTTCAACTGGTGCACTAGTGGTCAAGTCGACACCTACTTTTTGCAGAAGAGCGAGTGGGAAGTCAGCGCTACCACTTTGCAAGAATGTTAAATAGTTGTCACGCACGTCTTCTTTACCGGCTAAAATATCCGTCGCAATTTGAATCGCTGCAGCAAAGCCAGTTGCGTATTGGAATACGTAAAAAGCGCGGTAAAAATGAGGGATGCGTGACCAGCCGTATTTCACTTCATCGTCAAAGACAAGGTCTGGACCATTGTATGTCCGAAACAGGTTTTCATAAAGTGTGTTCAAGCTGCTTGCATCAAGTGGTTCACCATCTTTTGCCCGTTCATGCGTTTGTTTTTCAAAGTCAGCAAACATGACTTGCGTGAAAAAGGTGCTACGGAATTGTTCAATAAAGTGGTTGAGCAAGTATGCGCGTGTGTTGCGATCGGTTGCTTTCTCGAGCATATGATTGATGAGCAAAATTTCATTAACCGTGGAAGCTACTTCTGCGACAAAAATGCGATATTGGGCTGTAATCTGCGGCTGATGCTTGCTTGAATAGTAGCTGTGCATCGCATGCCCCATTTCGTGTGCCAGTGTGAATAAGCTACTTAAGTCGTCATGATGATTGAGTAAGACAAACGGATGAACCCCGTACACACCAAGGTTGTATGCGCCTGAACGTTTTCCAGGTGTTTCTCGCACGTCGATGTAGCGTTTGTCTTTAAAAGAGGAAAGGGTGTCAACATAATCTTTTCCTAATGGTGCAAGTGCCGTCAGCATCATTTCGTATGCCTCGTCATATTGGATGTCCATTTTCACGCCAGGGGTGATGGGAACATTTAAATCATATTGACGGATTTCATCGACCCCAAGCTTGTCTTTCCGCAAGCGCGTGTAGGCGTGGAGCGGTTCAATATTTGCTTTGGCGGTTTCGATGAGTTGCTCATACACGCGTAAGTCGATATTGTCGTTAAACAGCGCTTGCGCTAGCGTTGAGTTGTAACCGCGCATGTTGGAAATCGTTGTGTTTTTCTTCACTTCGGCGGCATAGATTGTTGCAATGGTGTTGTTCATCTCTACATACGGTTTGTAATATGCTTTGTATGCTTCTTTTCGCTTTTCGCGATTTTCATCTTCAATGAGTTTGGCATACATCCCGCGGGTGAGTTGTACTTTCTCCCCACTATCATTGGTTATGTCGCCAAATTGAATGTCAGCGCTGTTATACATATTGAATGTATCACTTGGTGCGGAGAACGTTTCGCCAAATTTAGAAAGGAGTGCCTCTTGGTCTTTTGGTAGCACATGTGCTTTAAAGCGGAATGATTTCCAAAGTTCGTCTTCAAAGTAAGCGAGTGCTTTTTCTGATTGAATGTAGCCCCGCAATGTTTCCTCCTCTAAGCTTAGGAGGAACGGTAAAAAGAATGACGTTGCTTCGCTCAATTTCACGCCGAGTTGAGACGCTTTTGCTTGGAGTTGCTGTGCTTCAGCATTCCTTGTGTCTATGTCAGAAAAGAGCATCGCATAAGCGAACAATTTCCGCATCATAAACGACGTTTTTTCTTGCTTTTCTAAGAAGGCAAGCAAGCTTTTTCCGTCTTGAATGTGTCCATCAAATGTGTTTAATTCATTCGCATTAGCGAGGCATTGGTCTGCTTCTTGTTGCCAGGAAGCGATGTCGGGATAAATATCGGTTAAATCCCATTTTTCTGCTGTAGGTACGTCATCTCGTGATTGATAGGTTGTCATATCGTTCACACTCCTTTTTTCCATCTTCTTTATTGTAGCACGAGTGCTTCAAAATATGTTTGGAAACCGATGAAGACTACAATTGTTTATGAAAATAAGGGGGGAGAGGTGAGGTGGTTATGTTATACTAGACATAAATCTTTGCAAAGAACGTTCTAGTAAAGGCGGTGGAAAAATGCTCTCTTCCGAGCAGAAGAAGTCGATCAAAGGCTTGCAGCAAACAGTCGAGAATGTAGATGGGATTCGAATGAAGTTGAATTGGGACATGCTTGAAATGGAACGAGGCGAGTCAGAAGACTACTTTTATTACGAGGATGGGGTTTTACGCGGCTATTTTGCGGTCTATTCGTTTGGCAACAAACTTGAATGTACAGGGATGGTTGCACCTGAGGTACGTCGGCGTGGCATTGCTCGGCAGATGCTTGCCGACGTATGGCAAGACTGGGGTCGACAAACGGAACGCTTTTTATTAAATGCACCACTTGATTCTGAAAATGGCAACGCTTTTATTCGCGCGGTCGGTGGAAAACGTGCGTTTACAGAATATCAACTTGTATGTAAAGAGATACCTGTACCATCTATCAAGCCAGGGGTAAAAATCCGACCAGCCGTTGAGCAAGATGAAGCCGTCATTTATGCATTCGATGTGGAAGGTTTTGAGATGACGACAGGTGAAGTGAAATCGATGTATGCCAATACAGGGATGACAGGGTTGTATATGATTGAAATAGACGGTATCACTGTCGGTAAGCTTCGTCTCGATCGACAAGAAAAAGAAAGCTGGATTTACGGATTTGTGTTGACAAAAGAAAAACGTGGACAAGGAATTGGACGTGCAGCACTGACAGACGTTGTCCATCGTGAAGTGACGAATGGCAAAGAAGTATGGCTTGATGTGGCGGTCGAAAATGAAGCTGCGTTATCATTATACCGATCCTGTGGTTTTACGATGAGTGGGGCACAAATATATTACCAATTACAAAAGGAAACAGCGCCTGTGTGACTGCACGGCGCTGTTTAAAAATTTATTGATGCAATTGTGACATTACTGTAACTCTACTTCCCCTTCTACAGGGTGTTCTTGCGGAGGCGTTTCTACGCCGTCTTCAATACGAAACCATTTAAATAAACGCTTGAAAAAGCCATCTTCTTTTTTATCAGGCTCTTCTTGAAGGTCTTCAGCTGCTTCGGGATTTTCACACGACTTAACGGGTGCGGTCCCCTCTAAGAAAGAAGTTTCCCTTCCCCCAGGGCAAGCATCTGTTGCGAGCAGGCCAGTATGGGGATCGATCATAACAGAAGTCACACCCAGTGGTTTTGTGAATGGCAATGTTAATTCGTCTGCCATTGCTTTTTCCATAAAATCGGCCCAAATCCGCTTAGCGAGATGCCCTTCCGCTGCTTGGTTGATGTTTTTGTCCTTATCGTACCCTGTCCAAACAACTGTAACAAGCTGTGGTGTATAGCCAACCATCCAACTATCACGAGGGGTTGATCCTGACTTTCCTGCAGTTGGATGAGTCAGTTGTTTGGCAACACTGCCACCGGTTACAGACGTGTAGCTGTTCAACGAAGGTTCAAATACTGCTTTCATCATGTCGGTGAGCACGTATGTGGTTGCTTCATCAAGTACCTCTTCAAATTTTGCTTCTTGTTTAAAGGACTCTTTGCCGTTCTCATCAACCACTTTTTTAATAAATACGGGTGCACTCAATTTTCCCCCGTTTGCTAAAGCTGTGTAAGCATTGGCCATGTCAAGGATGGAGACGGGTTGCGCACCAAGGGCGAGTGATGGTTGTTCAGCAAATGAACCAAGTCCAAGTCGGTCGGACAGGGTGACTAGCTCATCTTGTCCAATAGACAAGTGTGTTTTGAGCGCGTAAATATTGTCTGAATACGCAATTGCTTCTAGCATCGTAATATAATCATTGGCATACACATCGTTGAAGTTGCGCGGTGCGTATGTTTTGTTGTTGTCATACGTAAAAGAGGTGGCTTCACTCAAAAACGTTGAAACAGGTGTAAAACCATTTTCTAAAGCAGCGTAATATAAAAATGGTTTCATTGTTGAACCCGGGTTACGTTTCGCCTGCGTTGCCCGATTAAATGGACTTTCAGCATAGTCTTTCCCGCCAACAAATGCCTTCACTTCGGCCGTTCTTGGATCGATTGCGACAAGTGCGACTTGCAAATCGGAATCAGGCATGTAGTGGTCAATGATTGACTCGGCCTCTTGTTGTAAATTAGGATCGAGTGTCGTATGCACAGTGAGGTGATCGGTGCCTGTATCGTCCATTTGCCCGTTTGCTTGAAGGGTTGCTTTGACGTGATCAAGGAAGTAAGGGGCGTTTGCTTGCGGTGCCGTAGATACTTCTTTCACGAAGTTGAGTGGTTCTTCTTTTGCCTGTTGTGCCTCTTGTTCTGTAATGAAATCCATTTCCACCATACTTGCTAAAATAATGGCTTGACGGTCTTGTGCTTTTTCTAAGTCGACAAGAGGAGAATAGTAACTAGGACCTTTTGGAACGCCTGCTAGCATGGCTGATTCGGCAAGAGAGAGGTCTTTTGCTGACTTCCCAAAGAAATGTTGTGCGGCCGCTTCGATGCCGTAAGCGCCGTGTCCATAGTAAACCGTGTTTAAATAACCAGCAAGAATGTCCTCTTTAGAAAAATGTGCCTCTAGTCTAAGAGAATAAAGCAGCTCATTCCACTTTCGTAGCCATGTTTTCTCATGCGTTAAGTATAAATTGCGTGCGTATTGTTGGGTAATCGTGCTCGCTCCTTGTGATCTAGAACCGGTCCTAATATTGGCGAGGATCGATCCGCCAATACGCTTAATATCAAATCCCCAGTGTCCATAGAAACGACGATCTTCAATGGCGACGGTGGCATCTACAATATGTGGGGACATCTCTTCTAATGAGACGGGTTTCCGTGAATTTGTTGAACCGCTGACGAGTAAGGTTGCGTCCGCTGCAAGAAACTCAGTTGTCCCGGTAACATCAATTGGTGGTGGACCTTGCATCCGAACATAGGATAGTAAAACGATCAAGCTAAGTAAGAGAGCAATTGCAACAATCAGTGAGAAACGAAAGAAGAAATATAGTTTTTTGAAGCGACGACGTTTATTTCTTGTAGCAATGTTCACATGAAACCATCCTCTCTATTTAGGGAAACGTCTTTACGTTTATTTTGGCAAGAAACGTGTTTTTTTAAACGTTGTCTTAATTGTTGAATGAATCCAAGTCACTCACTTTCCTTGTTGAATCTGGTATACTTAATTGTGGGAGATGGTGACAATCATCTCGCTAGTCACATCAAGAGAGGCGAGGGATGATCATATGACAGACTGGTTTACAGAGAAACAGACAGAACATGTTGGGATTACGATGGCAATTGAAGAAACATTACATAGCGAGAAAACAGCATTCCAACAATTGGATATGGTGAAGACACGACAATTCGGCAATATGCTTTTACTAGACGGGATGGTCATGACGACGGAAAAAGACGAGTTCGTCTATCATGAGATGGTTACGCATGTGCCGTTGTTCACGCATCCTCACCCGAAACACGTGCTCGTTGTTGGTGGTGGTGATGGTGGGGCGATTCGTGAGGTGTTAAAGCACCCATCCGTTGAAAAAGCGACGCTTGTGGAAATCGATGGAAAAGTAATTGAATATGCGAAAAAATATTTGCCGACGATTGCGGGTTCATTATGTGATGACCGGGTAGAAGTAAAGGTCGATGACGGGTTTGCTCATATTGCGCATGCGAAAGAGGCGTATGACGTCATTATGGTTGACTCTACTGAGCCAGTTGGGCCAGCAGTAAAATTGTTTGAGCGTGGTTTCTATGAAGGAATTTCACGTGCGTTAAAGCCGGACGGGCTGTTTGTCGCACAAACAGATAATCCATGGTTTCAGCCGGAATTGTTAGCAAAAGTGTACACGGATATCCAGGAAATCTTTCCAATTACTCGCGTATACACGGCGAATATCCCGACATACCCTAGTGGATTGTGGACATTTACAATCGGTTCTAAACAGTATGATCCTACAAAAGTAGCCTCAACACGCTTTCATACGCTAGAGACGAAGTACTATACGCCCGCGCTCCATATGGCAGCGTTTGCTTTGCCGAAATTTGTGCAGGACTTGTTGAAGTAGGGGGCGATCGCGATGCGATTTGACGAAGCGTATTCAGGGAAAGTCTTTATCATGAGTAGGGCGTCTTATACAGAAGCGGATGCAGTTATTTACGGGATGCCAATGGACTGGACGGTCTCTTTTCGGCCGGGCACGCGTTTTGGCCCTTCCCGTATTCGTGAAGCCTCACTTGGATTAGAAGAATATAGCCCTTATGCGGACAAGCATTTGGAAGAGGTACGTTATTTTGATGCAGGAGATTTACTGTTGCCGTTTGGAAATGCTGCGCGCAGCTTAGAGATGATTGAAGAATATATTGATGAACTACTTGAGGACGGGAAATTCCCACTTGGACTCGGGGGAGAGCATTTGGTTTCCTGGCCAATTTTTAAAGCAATGTACAAAAAGTATCCTAACTTAGCAATCATTCATATTGATGCGCACGCTGATTTACGTGTTGAATATGAGGGAGAAGCCCTGTCTCACTCAACGCCACTGCGAAAAGCATGTGAGCTCCTCGGGTCAGAAAATGTTTATTCTTTTGGGATCCGTTCAGGTATGCGCGAGGAGTTTGCATATGCACGGACGTCGGGGATGCACCTGCATAAATTTGATGTCGCAGCGCCACTCAAAAAAACATTACCGGAGCTTGCTGGTCGACCGGTATATGTGACAATTGACATTGATGTTCTCGATCCGGCGTATGCACCAGGTACGGGAACCGCAGAAGCCGGCGGGATTACTGCCAAGGAATTGTTAGAGGCACAAATGCTGCTCAGTGAAGCTGATATAAATATCGTCGGGGCTGACTTAGTAGAAGTTTCTCCGCCATATGATCCGACGGGGCAGACGGCAATTGCCGCGAGTAAATTTGTGCGGGAAATGTTGCTTGGTTGGGTGCATAAGCGTCCGCGTTGATAGAGCGTAAAAAATGAACGGCCTATGCAAGCGCACCCGCATAGGCTTTTGTGCACATATACAGATTTTCCTTAGTTGCACCGCTGTTGTAAACAGGCTAAAATAGGAGAGAATCTAGGGATGTTGCTGGAAGGAGAGACAATAAATGAGTGTGACGTTAAAGCGGAAAGTAGCAATCTCTTTTCAAGCGACAGTATGGCAGGACGGCGCGGTGCAAGCGACGTCAGCATTTCATGTCGATGGCGACTTGTACATAAAGGATGGATGTACGTATCTTACGTTTAAAGAGGAACGCGCTCATCAGGAAGAAGAGATCCAAACAACGTTGAAATGGGACGAAACCACGCTTTTATTGATCCGCCGTGGTGCGGTGACGATGCGACAACCATTTATAGATGGGCAAGAAACATGCGGACGTTACGTCACAGCGCATATGTCTTGCGAGACAAAAGCAACGACAGAGCAATTGGCTGTTGAGGTCCCTCTCAGTCGTGATGAGCACGGTCACATACATGTCCGGTACGGCTTTTGGTTACAGGGACAGGAGACCGGCGTTCATGAGATTCGCCTTCGGGTGATGGATAGAGAAGCAGAACAAGGAGGAACGTGTTCATGAATGGTGTGGAACAACGGAAAGCGCAGTTACGTGAAGTCATTGCCAGTGCAGTAATTAAAGCGGGGTTTGCGACAGCTGAGGAACTTCCCCCAGTCGTTTTGGAGACGCCAAAAGAAAAGGCCCATGGCGACTATGCGACGAATATGGCGATGCAATTAGCGCGGCTTGCCAAGCAACCCCCGCGTCAAATAGCGGAAAGATTGGTAGAAACAATTGATCAAGAAGCAGCTGGGGTTCGCGAGCTTGTCGTAGCAGGACCAGGATTCATTAATTTCTTTCTCGACCAAGCTTATTTACGCGAAGTGATTCCTACCGTGTTGCAAGCAGGAGAAAGCTATGGACAAAGCGGTGTTGGGCACGGAGAAAAAGTATTAATTGAGTTTGTGTCTGCTAACCCGACAGGGACGCTTCATCTTGGTCATGCCCGCGGCGCGGCTGTTGGCGATGTTTTAGCGAATACGATGGAGAAGGCTGGATATGATGTGACGCGCGAGTATTATATTAATGATGCTGGCAATCAAATGTTAAACTTAGCTTATTCACTCGAAGCGCGTTACAAGCAAGCATTGGGACTAGAGGCAAGTTTGCCAGAAGATGGTTATCAAGGTCAAGATATTATTGACATCGCCCAAGCGCTTGTTGCTGAGCATGGGGATGCGTATTTGAAGAAAGCG
The DNA here is from genome assembly GCF_038592975.1 of Bacillus sp. FSL W7-1360. Classification (NCBI taxonomy): domain Bacteria; kingdom Bacillati; phylum Bacillota; class Bacilli; order Caryophanales; family Bacillaceae; genus Bacillus; species Bacillus sp. FSL W7-1360. The sequence continues at coordinate 2,454,713 of NZ_CP151950.1, forward strand.
CCTGAAGAACGACTTGAAGCTTTTAGGTCGTATGGGTTAAAAAAAGAGCTCGAAAAGATTGCGATAGACTTAGAGGCATACCGTGTACGTTTTGACGAATGGTTTTCGGAAACGTCTTTATATGAGTCAGGTCAGATTGAGAAGGCCCTATCCGTTTTGCAAGAAAAGGGCGAAACCTATGAGCAAGACGGGGCAACATGGTTACGCTCGACCGTGTACGGTGATGACAAAGACCGTGTACTTGTAAAGAAAGACGGGACGTACACGTATTTGCTTCCAGACATCGCTTATCATTTAAATAAGTTTGACCGTGGCTACGACCGCCTGATCGACATTTTTGGTGCGGATCACCACGGCTATATTGCCCGGATGAAAGCAGCCATTCAAGCCCTCGGTTATGATGTTGATCGCTTTGAAGTAGAGATTATCCAGATGGTGAGCCTTTTTCAAGGCGGAGAAAAAGTGAAGATGAGTAAGCGTACCGGGAAAGCTGTGACATTGCAAGATTTATTAGCAGAGGTCGGCGTGGATGCAACACGCTACTTTTTTGCGATGCGTAGTCCAGATGCACACTTAGATTTTGATATGGATTTGGCTGTCTCTAAGTCAAATGAAAACCCAGTGTATTATATCCAATATGCACACGCTCGCGTCTGTAGCATGCTGCGACAAGGAGAATCACTTGGGCTTATTGCTGATGAAACGGCCGACTTATCACTCATTTCTACAGAAAAAGAGTATGATTTGTTAAAAGTAATGGGTGACTTTCCGGCTGTAGTCGCTGAAGCAGCGACACGGCGTAGCCCGAGTCGTTTAACGAACTACGCATATGATCTTGCGCAAGCGTTGCATAGTTTTTATAACGTAACGCGTGTTGTGGACCGAGAAAATGCGGCTTTATCAACCGCACGTCTTGCTTTAATGCGGGCAACGCAAGTAACGATTGCCAATACCCTTGCGCTTGTTGGCGTATCTGCACCGGAGAAGATGTGACGAGGGGAGAGAGTCATGTTGTCGTATGATATGCTGTCCTATTTGGATGAAGAAAGAATTGAACGAGCTGCTTCGAGCGCTGCTGTGTATAGACGAGGGCACAAATATTATCGCGATGAATTAGTAAAAGGATTTACATGCGAAAAAAAAGACGAGATATATACAGCGGTTGTTCGAGGCTCTCGTTCTTACTATGTTCGGGTTTCTATGCTGTCTGGAAATTTGCATGCTTCTTGTGATTGCCCTGCGTTTGCAGAGTATCGTGGTGCATGTAAGCATATCGTCGCTGTCCTGTTAGCATTGCCAGCATTTATTGAGAAAGAAGAACAGGAGCGAAAGCGGGCGCGAATGCAAACAAGCATGTTATTAACTGAGTATGAAGAGATTCAGCCACAGCAGTTCCAAATAAAATCACGAAAAACATTGTCGGTTGCATATGAGTTGACTCTTGAATTGGACGAAGATGACCTAGTCGAAAGTATTTTAATTAGCTTACGGGTTGGGGAATCACGTTTATATGTTGTGAAGCATTGGTTTGATTTCTTAGAAGCCATTCAGGAGAAAGAAACGTATCCATTCACGTCCAATTTTACGTATTATCCAAATGAGCATCAATTTTCTGTTGAAGATGAAGCGATGTTGCTAGAATTTCATCGGTTATCACGTGTTGTCGGTATTCTGCCAGGGAGAGACCGTTACTTTTCGGTTCCGGTAGTGGCGTTTTCGTCGTTATTGGCGCAGTTATCGCATTTAAACACGAAGGTGTCTTTATACGCTTATGGTGGCGTGATAGAGAAATGGCCGTTAAACATGGCTCAGTTTTCAAACGAAGATAGCCTGTTTTCTTTCTCCTTGATGGAAGGAGACGGAGGGATGCAGTTGCACGGTAAAATCCTAGCAAATGTTTACTGCCCGGATGAGCCCTCCTCTTATGTACTGAAAGAAAAAGTGATTTTTACGTTGACAGATAGAGAAGCGCGGGAGCTTGATTTTTTAGTGCATCATTTTTTCGAAGGAGAAATGATTGATTACATTCCTACAGATCAACTTGAGTCATTTTGTTCAAAAGTACTTCCGATGCTAAAACGGTATGGCACTGTTGAGTTGTCAGAAACGTTACGGGAAAAAATCTCCCGACAGCCTTTACAGGGAGAGGTGAAAATTGATTATGAAGGGGACCGTCTGCTTGTTGATGTGAGGTTTTGTTATGGCGAGGTTGTCCGTAATCCCTTATCCGAGGAAGAAATAAGTGATTCATCCCAAGTGCTTGTTCGTGATCTGGAAACGGAGCAAGCGGTGATGTCATTGCTAAATTTGTGTCCATTTAAACAGGAAGCAAGTCAATTTGTCATGGAAAATTTAGAGGATATTGGGGCCTTCTTATTTGAACAGTTGCCCCCATTGAAGCAACATGCTGACGTGTTATTAACAAATGATGCGCGCAAACTATTGTTCCAACCAGACACAACCCCATCTGTTTCTGTTGATGTGGAGGGAGATTCCAATTGGCTTGACGTTGGTTTTGCAATTGAAGGTATTTCTGAGGATGAACTGAGTCACGTTTTACAGTCATTACAACAAAAGAAGAAATATCACCGTCTTTCAAACGGGGCATTGATGCATTTGCAATCAGATGACTATGTGCCGTTGTCTGAAGCAGTTGAGGCGCTCGGTATTGCGACAAAAGATTTACAGGCGAACGTTCATGTGCCGTTGCATAAAGCTTTTTCATTAGAAGACGGCCAAGTGGGCGTGAGGCTGTCGAAAAAATTATATCAACTGATCCGTGATGTGCAGTCACCTGAATATAGTGATTGGGAGCTGCCAACGGGCTTGGTAGCTCACTTACGTACGTACCAGGAGACGGGTTTTCGTTGGATGCGAACGCTTGCTAAAGCTGGACTTGGTGGTGTGTTAGCCGATGATATGGGGCTTGGGAAGACGTTGCAAACGATTACACATCTACAAGCGGAGAAAGAAGGAGGGACAAGTGGGAAGGCACTGGTCATTGCCCCGGCATCCGTCATTTTCAATTGGGAAAAAGAAGTAGGACGCTTTGCGCCAGCGCTGTCGGTTGCCGTCATTGCCGGAACGAAAGCAAACCGCGACCGTATTCGGCAAGAAACAGCGAGCGCCGATGTATGGATCACTTCTTACCCGCTTATTCAGCGTGAGGCCGATGTGTACGCGGATGAACGCTTTCACACGCTTATTTTAGATGAAGCGCAAGCAATTAAAAATGAGCAAGCGAAAACAACGAAAGCTGTGCGTTCGCTGAAAGCAGCGAGTTGTTTTGCGCTCAGTGGCACACCCATTGAAAACCGTCTTGATGAATTGTATACGCTCATGCAAACAGTGATCCCTGGTTTGTTTGGTACGAAAAAACAATTCAAAGCGCGTACACATGAAAATATTGCTCGTCTGATCCGCCCGTTCTTGCTCCGGCGTTTGAAAACGGAAGTGTTAACAGAGCTACCAGATAAAATTGAGTCCGTGCAATATACGGAGTTACTGGAAACACAGAAAAAGTATTACCTTGCGCAAGTGAAGCAACTGAAAGAAGAAGTGGATGATGCGATTGCTAAGGAGACGTTTCAGAAAAAGCGAATTGAGATCTTGGCTGGGCTGACGAAGCTGAGACAATTATGCTGTCATCCCAAGCTCGTCACAGGAGCAGATGATGCTGAGTCGGGGAAGTTGTCCCGCTTACTAGAATATGTTGAAGAAGCGCTTGCGGCTGGGCAGCGGCTCGTTATTTTTTCCCAGTTTACATCGATGCTCACCATCATCAAAGAAGCGTTTATTGCGCGCAACTGGGATTACTTCTCGCTAGACGGCTCAACACCAGCATCAGAACGACTTAAGCTAGCTGACCAATTCAACGACGGTGAAAAAAGTTTGTTTTTGGTTTCTCTTAAGGCTGGTGGAACGGGTCTCAATTTAACGGGTGGTGATACGGTCATTTTATATGATACATGGTGGAACCCGGCGATTGAAGAGCAGGCTGCAGACCGCGTCTATCGCTTCGGGCAAAAGAAAAATGTCCAAGTTATTAAGCTCATTGCGAACGGCACGATTGAAGAGAAAATTTTAGCATTGCACGAGAAGAAAAAAGCCCTTGTCGACGCGGTGATTCAACCAGGGGAAAAGCAGTTATCAGCGATGAGTGTGGAAGAGATTAAGGAATTGCTCGCCTTTTAATATATTGACAAAAGAGCAGGATCTCTCACAACACTCCCTCAATCCACCCACCAATCTTTTCCCGTAAACGCATATGCCACGGCCTTTTTTCTAGCGCTTCCAGCGTCACGTGCATCGACACACTCATATCGTGCTCAATGCAGTCAATGACTTGCCGCGTAAACACGCTGTCATGTGTGAGCAAACCCATCTCGTCGTTTAAATGTAAACTACGGCGGTCAAAGTTTGCTGTGCCGATGAAGCATGTTTCCCCATCAACAATAAGCGCTTTGGCGTGATAAAAGCCACGATAATAGTGGTAGACAGTTGTCCCTGCTTGAAGAGCACGAATCAAGTAACGATGAGATGCTTCGGTGACAAGTAGATGGTCTGCTTTCTCAGGCAACAAAATACGAACGTCAACGCCTCGACGTGCAGCGTCTTCAACGACACGCTGCAACCGATTTGAAGGAATGTAGTAAGGTGTCGCAATGAAGCATGTTTTTTTGCTTTGTGAGATGAAAGCACACAGCTCTTTTTCTAATCCGATACCATTTGTCGCAAGAAACTGGACGGAAGTATGACCGCTTGGATCCGGTGGCGTCTCCATGTGCGGTAAGCGTACCTCTGTTGCTTCGTACCAATCGGCACAAAATTGTCGTGCGATATCGATGCAAGCGGCGCCAGTTAGACGCACATGGAAATCACGCCAAAAACCAAATTTCGGGTCACGGCTCACATATTCATCACCGACATTGTAGCCACCAATGTAGCCAATATGCCCATCAATGACAGCGATTTTTCGGTGATTTCTGCGATTTAACGAGAAGAAATACAGTGGACCACGCACAGGTCTCGCATAAGCAAATGAGATGCCTGCCCGCTTCAATCTCTTCGTTGCTTTCCGAGGAAGGTGGCACCCAACTCGGTCAACGAGTAAGCATACGTCAACACCAAGGCTTGCTTTCTGTTCAAGGGCGGTAAGTACGCGTTTTCCGAGTGTATCATAGTTGAAAATGTAAAAGAGGATATGGATATGATCGGTTGCATCATTGATGTCACGTATAAAGCAGTCGAAGAAATCTTCACCAGTTGTGAAGAGGTTGAGGTCTGCTCGTTGTACACTTGTCATGTGTGGACGGTTGTGTGTCTGCAATTGTTTATGCCCATATGTATAATCGATTGTTAACCACACTGCGAGTAATAAAAGTAAACTAAGCGCTGTCAGAAGTAACAACCACCACATAAAGCATCTCCCTTTCCTCTACGAGTCTGACCGCGATAACGGATGATGCTATTTTCTGCAACCTCGCAGATTTCATGCAAAAACCTAGAAAAACGAAATGAATGAATGATCATTCACTTCGTTTATGGTATACTACAAACAAGAAGTTGTAAAAAGGGAGGATGCATCATGTCAAATGCTTTGCTAATGACAAATTGGGCGTTATTCCTACTTGTAGTAGGTTACGCAGTTTATTTATTTGTGTCGCTTGTTTTCACGCGCATACGCTTTATTCGTCTTGGAAAGAAAGCTGAATTTGAGCATACGATGAATGAACGCTTAAAAGCAATTTGGGAAAATGTATTTGGTCATACAAAATTAATGAAAGACAAAAAAAGTGGTTTGATCCATCTCATGTTTTTCTATGGCTTTTTGCTCGTGCAGTTTGGTGCGATTGACTTAATTTGGAAGGGCTTACAACCCGGTTCACATTTGCCACTAGGTCCCATTTATCCGTACTTTACATTGTTCCAAGAAATCGTCGTCGCCATGATTTTAGTTGCGGTTGTGTGGGCATTTTATCGTCGTTATATGGAAAAGCTCGTTCGCTTAAAACGCGGCTGGAAAGCAGGTCTTGTTCTCGTCTTTATTGGCGGACTAATGGTATCAAAAACGATGGCTAAAGGAATGGAGCTCATTTGGTTAGATAAAAGTCCATCGATTTATGAGCCATTGGCGTCGTCGGTTTACTTTGTGACGAGCTGGTTACCGACAAATGTTGCTGGTGCGCTGTTTTTTGTATTTTGGTGGGCGCACCTGTTATTCTTACTCACGTTCCTTGTGTATGTGCCGCAAGGGAAGCATGCGCATTTAATTGCTGGACCAGTCAATGTTTTTTTAGGGCGCACGCATAAGGTAGGTCGTCTCGCAAAAATTGATTTTGAAGAAGAGGACGCCGAGCAGTTTGGTGTTGGGAAAATCGAAGACTTCAATCAAAAGCAACTACTTGATTTATATGCTTGTGTGGAATGTGGTCGTTGTACAAATATGTGCCCGGCAACAGGAACAGGTAAGATGTTGTCGCCAATGGATTTAATTTTGCGTTTACGTGATCATTTAACAGAAAAAGGTGCAGCAGTGACGTCGCGCTCACCGTGGTTGCCTGCGTATGCATTTTCCAATACGAAAGCGAATACACTGGCTGCACAAGGTGCAAGTGAGGCAGCTGCAGGGTATGATGTGAGTCTCATTGGTGACGTGATCACAGAGGAAGAAATTTGGGCGTGTACAACGTGCCGAAATTGTGAAGATCAGTGCCCAGTGATGAATGAACATGTCGACAAAATTATTGATTTGCGTCGGTACCTTGTGTTGACGGAAGGAAAAATGGATCCAGATGCACAGCGCGCATTGCAAAATATTGAGCGCCAAGGTAATCCATGGGGGATTAGTCGCAAAGAACGCGAAAACTGGCGTGATGGGCGCGAAGATATTCACGTACCAACGGTGAAAGAACTAAGCAAAAAAGGTGAGACGTTTGAGTATTTATTTTTCGCTGGCTCGATGGGTGCGTATGATAACCGCAGTCAAAAAATTGCCCAGTCGTTTGCGAAGTTGCTTAATCTTGCTGGTGTGTCATTTGCGATTATCGGGAATAAAGAAAAGAACTCTGGTGATACGCCACGGCGCTTAGGGAATGAATTTTTATTCCAAGAGCTAGCGACCGCAAACATTGAGTTGTTCCAGAAGCATGATGTCAAAAAGATTGTTACGATTGATCCACATGCGTACAACACGTTTAAAAATGAGTACCCAGACTTTGGGTTAGAAAACGTCGAAGTTTACCACCATACGGAACTTCTTGTCAAGTTGTTGCAGGAAGGTCGCTTGTCTCCGTCGAAAGAAGTAAGGGAGACGATTGTCTTCCACGACTCTTGCTATTTAGGACGCTACAACGATGTGTACGATCCACCGCGCGAGATTTTATCGTACATTCCAGGCGTGAATGTGGTGGAGATGGAACGAAACCGGGAAAACGGCATGTGTTGTGGTGCTGGTGGTGGTATGATGTGGATGGAGGAAGATAGAGGAGAGCGTGTCAATGTTGCACGAACAGAGCAAGCACTTGCTGTCTCGCCATCGGTCATTGGTAGTGCCTGTCCATATTGTTTAACAATGTTAAGTGATGGGACGAAAGCATTAGAACAGGAAGATCACGTTGAAACATTGGATGTTGTTGAGATTTTAGAACGATCATTGGCATAAGGGATGTAAGAGGGAGGTTCACGCTTATGAAGTGAGCCTTCCCATTTATCCGTAATCACGACTGAGCGTTCGCTCGCATACATCAAGAAAACAAGAGAGGGGTTTTACGATGAAAACAGTCATTGTAAGTGGTGCAAGAACGCCATTTGCGAAAATGGGTGGGTCACTTGCTACATTAACAGCGCCACAATTAGGGGGAATTGCGTTGAAAGGTGCGCTAGAACGTGCCGGTTGGTCTCCTGAACAAGTTGATGATGTCATGATGGGAAATGTGTTGCAAGCAGGTGTCGGGCAGCTCCCGTCTCGCCAAGCATTACATGAGGCAGGTTTGCCGTGGCATGTGCGGACAGAGACGATTAATAAAGTGTGTGCGTCAGGCATGCGTGCAGTGACACTTGCGGATGAAGCGATTCGCTCACGTCGGTCGCAAGTTGTCTTAGCTGGGGGAATGGAATCGATGACGCACGCGCCCTATTACATGCCCCAAGCCCGCTTTGGTGCACGAATGGGAGATACACGTATGGTTGATGGGATGGTTTATGATGGGCTTACATGTGCGTTTGAACAGGTGCATATGGGCATTTACGGTAGCCGCACAGCTGCAAAACGATCAATCTCACGTGCAGCGCAAGATAAATGGGCACTTCGGAGTCAAGAGCGGGCTGCACGTGCAATTGAAAGCGGTATCATATCTGAGGAAATTACGCCTGTATTGATCACAGACCGGAAGGGACGCACAATAGAAATGAACGTAGATGAGGCACCGCGTCCACAGACAACAGCGGAGGCACTTGCTGCGCTTAAACCTGTATTTGAGAAAGACGGTACGATTACCGCCGGCAATGCCCCTGGTGTGAATGATGGTGCTTGTGCACTACTTTTAATGAGTGAGGAGAAGGCAGTCAGTCATGATTTAGAAGTACTAGCGACGATTGAAGCGCACGAAGAAATCGCGGTGCAGCCAGCTGATTTTCCAGAAACCCCTGGGATTGTCATTAACCGTTTGCTTAAGCGTTCACAGCTTCAAACGACTGATATTGCGCGATTTGAAATTAATGAGGCGTTTGCTGCAGTCGCATTAGCAAGCAATCAACTTGCGGATTTAGACGCTGAAAAGGTGAATGTCAACGGTGGCGCCATTGCATACGGTCATCCAATTGGCGCGAGCGGTGCGCGTATTTTATTGACACTTGCGTATGAGTTAAAGCGCATTGGTGGCGGTTACGGGATTGCTGCTATTTGTAGCGGTGGCGGGCAAGGAGATGCCGTGCTGTTACATGTGAAAGGAGAAAACGTATGAATATAGACAACGTGATGGTTATTGGCGCAGGACAAATGGGGAGCGGTATCGCTGAAGTGTTTGCGATGAAAGGATATCATGTGTTTTTATGTGATCAAACGGTTGCGCAAGCAGAGACAGGTAAAGAAAGTATTGCCAAGCGGCTTCGGCGTCTTGTAGAAAAAGGGGTGCAGTCTCAGGGAGAGACCGATGCAGCGTTAGAGCGTCTGGAGACGGTGGGCACATTAGACACCGCTGCTAAAGCAGATATTGTCATTGAAGCAGCCACAGAGCATGTGGACACAAAGAAACAAATATTTATTGCAGTCGACCAGTATGTAAAAAATGAAACCATCTTAGCGACGAACACATCATCTTTACCAATTACAGATTTAGCGAGTGTGACAACGTCCCCAGAACGAGTGATTGGGATGCACTTTATGAACCCAGTGCCACGGATGAAACTTGTTGAAATCATTCGTGGACTTGCGACAGACGATAACGTTTTTTTGGCTGTCAATGATTTGGCACACAAACTTGAGAAAGTACCGGTGACGGTTGAGGACTTTCCTGGGTTTGTGTCTAACCGCATTTTAATGCCAATGATTAATGAGGCGATCTTCACGTTATATGAAGGCGTCGCTTCGGCTGAAGATATTGATACAGTGATGAAACTTGGGATGAATCACCCAATGGGCCCACTCACGTTGGCAGATTTTATTGGACTGGATACATGCCTTGCAATTATGAACGTACTCCATGAAGGTTTTGGGGATGATAAATATCGTCCTTGTCCATTGTTAAAGAAATATGTGCAAGCGGGCTGGTTCGGAAGAAAAACAGGTAGGGGGTTTTTTGTGTATGAGTAGTGTATTGTTGATGGAAGAACAGGAAATGATGCAAAAGATGGTGCGAGACTTTGCGCAAGAAGAAATTACCCCTGCTGTTGCAGATATGGAAGAACACGACACTTTTCCACGTGCCGTGTTAGAAAAAATGGGTGCGCTGGGGTTAATGGGTGTCACGGTGCCTGAAAATTATGGCGGGGCAGGCATGGATTTTGTCTCGTATATTATTGCTGTCCACGAAATTTCTAAAGCAAGTGCGGCGCTCGGTCTCATTATGAGTGTGCACACATCTGTCGGGATTGGTCCAATCCTTGCTTACGGAACAGAAGAGCAAAAAAGGCGTTATGTGCCAGCGTTGGCAACTGGAAAGATGATTGGTGCGTTTTGTTTGACAGAGCCGAATGCAGGAAGTGATGCAAAGTCGTTACAAACACGTGCAGTGAAGGAAGGCGAAGATTATATTTTAAATGGATCAAAAGTGTTTATTACAAACGGTGGTGAAGCAGGCTCATACATTGTCTTTGCGGTCACTGACCCGAGCGCGGGTTCAAAAGGGATCTCTGCTTTCATTGTTGACGGTGATGTAGAAGGGTTACTTGTCGGTAAAAAAGAGCAAAAGTTAGGGTTGCGTGGATCAACGACAACAGAAATCATTTTTGACAATTGTCGTATTCCGAAAACCCAACTGCTCGGGCAAGAAGGGCAAGGGTTAAAAATTGCGCTTTCTAACTTGAATGCAGGAAGAATTGGTATTGCTGCACAATCGCTTGGCATTGCTGAAGCAGCACTTGAGGCAGCGACAAGTTATGCGCAGGAGCGCAAGCAATTTGGCGAGCCGCTCATTGCACACCAAGGGATGGCGTTTAAGTTAGCCGATATGGCGACAGAGGTAGAAGCAGCAAAGCAATTAACGTATGCAGCGGCACGCTTGAAACAAGAAGCACGCCCTTGTGCGAAAGAAGCTTCGATGGCGAAATTGTTTGCTTCACGTACAGCGATGCATGTTGCAACCGAGGCTGTACAAGTGTATGGTGGTTATGGTTATATGAAAGAATATCCAGTAGAGCGCTATTTTAGAGATGCGAAAGTATGCGAGATTTACGAAGGAACGAGTGAAATCCAACGAATGGTCATCGCGCGCCATTTAGGTGAAAAATAAAGAGGAGGCGACGAGAGATGGGTAAGGTCATTTCTAGCGGTGCTTCTATGCATGTAGAAAGGGTGACGCAATGACAAAAAAAAGCGTTCCGTCGATGGTCAAAGATCAACAACTGATTCAGAAGAGGCGGGCACAAATGATTAAGGGGGCGGTGCATCTTTTTATTGAAAAAGGATTTCACCGCACAACGACGCGTGAAATTGCTAAAGAATCGGGCTTTAGTATTGGCACGCTCTATGAATATATTCGCACAAAAGAAGACGTGCTATACTTAGTGTGTGACGCGATTTACGACCAAGTGACAGAACGAGTTCGGACCCAAGTCGATTTAACGGGGACGTGTCTGGAGCAGTTGGAGTCGGCCATTCGCGCATACTTCATGGTAGTAGACGAAATGCAAGATGAGGTACTTGTCATGTATCAAGAAACAAAATCACTTCCGAAAGAGACACTTCCTTATGTATTAAGGAAAGAGCAGGAAATGGTTGAGATGATGGAGTCTTTAGTAAGAACTTGTGTAAAAGAAGGTGTACTCGTTCTGAATGAACAAGAAACGAAATTGTTGGCGCATAATATTTTAGTCCAAGGGCAGATGTGGACGTTTCGTCGTTGGGCGTTGCAGAAGCAATTCACACTGGAAGATTATACAAATATGCAAATAGCATGCTTGCTTTATCGCAGTAAAAGAGGCGAGTGACGCTAAAAAAAGGCGTGTTCAAAGGGTAATCTGTGAGAATGTTTTTTACGCTAGCCATCGTAAGTGAAATATGGTTATAATGGGACGTATGATTTTTTACTAGCTGTCTTACACTAGGAGACAGTGATGCATAGATTTGTATGAAAGGGTGTGTATATGTGTGGCGAAGGTAAAAGAGTTAACAAAAGAACGACTAGCGGAGTTGTCAATGGTTGAGACGGCCTATTTGATTATGGAAAATAAGCGCGAACCTTACTATTTCTATGACTTGCTTAGTGAAGTAGCGAAAGTAAAAGGATTTACAGAGGAAGAAAAGAAGGCGCGCATTTCATTTTTATACACAGATATGAATATCGATGGACGCTTTTTAACATTAGGAGACAATCAATGGGGTTTAAAAGCGTGGTATTTGCATGAGCAATCAGAGGAAGAAATTACGGTTTCAGCGCATCCTGAGAAACACTTTGACGTCGATGATGAGCTAGAGGATGACGCATTTGAAGATTTAGAAGATGAGCTCGATGAGTTAGCAGAGGTAGAAGACGGAGACGAAGAAGAGGATGATTTGGCAGACGAGAAAAAAGGCCGTCATTTGATGGAGGATGAAGAAGACGAAGACGATTTTTCTTCATAACGTGCTTGACGAATGTGGGGCAACTCCGGTACAATCAGTTTTGGGCTTCTCGTTATTGTCGGGAAGAAATAAAGAATGAGATGGACAAACAAAAGCGCGCCCCCAACGATGGTGGGAGAGGTGCCGCTTTTGTTTTTTTGTTTTTGTTATAGGGCAGGATAAGTATTGGAGGAGGCGTTGGTAAGATGGCAAAATATATTTTCGTAACAGGAGGCGTGGTATCTTCTTTAGGAAAGGGGATTACCGCAGCGTCTTTAGGAAGATTACTAAAAAATCGTGGACTACAAGTGACGATTCAAAAGTTTGACCCGTATATCAATGTGGATCCTGGGACAATGAGTCCTTACCAACATGGAGAGGTATTCGTTACGGATGATGGTGCAGAAACAGATTTAGATTTAGGGCACTATGAGCGTTTTATTGATATCAACCTTAGTCAAAATAGCAATGTCACGACCGGTCGGGTATATCAAACGGTGTTAAAGAAAGAGCGTCGGGGTGATTATTTAGGCGGCACCGTGCAGGTCATCCCCCATGTGACCAACGAGATTAAAGAGCGTGTGCTTCGGGCAGGGCGTGAGACAGGCGCTGATGTTGTCATTACAGAAATCGGTGGAACCGTTGGTGACATTGAAAGTTTACCGTTTTTGGAAGCGATCCGCCAAATCAAGGGTGACGTTGGCATGGACAACGTCTTATACTTGCACTGTACATTGATTCCTTATTTGCAAGCTGCTGGTGAAATGAAATCGAAGCCAACACAGCACTCGGTAAAAGAATTACGTTCGTTAGGCATTCAACCAAATGTCATCGTTGTACGTACAGAACGACCTGTACCAGAAGAAATGAAAGACAAGATTGCTTTGTTTTGCGATATTCGGAAAGAAGCAGTCATTGAAGCAGGAGATGCGGATACGCTTTATCAAGTGCCGCTCAATTTGCAGGCGCAAAACTTAGATCAAATTGTTTGTGATCATTTACATTTGCAAGTCGGTCCAGCAGATATGACTGAGTGGCGTTCGCTCGTTGAACGTGTACAACATTTGACGCATAAAGTCCGCATCGCCCTCGTTGGAAAATATGTCGCGTTGCAAGATGCGTATTTGTCGGTTGCTGAGGCGCTTCGTCATGCTGGTTACAGCGTTGATGCGGATATTGAAATTGACTGGGTGTATGCAGAGCAAGTGACAGATGATAATGTTGCAGAGAAGCTTCGTCATGCTGATGGGATCATTGTACCAGGTGGTTTTGGCGATCGTGGTGTGGAAGGCAAAATTTCTGCGATCCGTTATGCGCGAGAAAATCACATTCCTTTTCTCGGAATATGTTTAGGTATGCAGTTAGCATCTGTTGAGTTTGCACGTCACGTATTACAATTGCGTGATGCAAACTCAGCTGAACTCAACCCTGAGACAGCTCATCCGGTTATTGACTTACTACCAGAACAAAAAGACGTCGAAGATTTAGGCGGGACATTACGTCTCGGCTTATACCCATGTAAGTTGGCAACTGGGACAGTGGCTCACGGAGCGTATGGTGAAGAGGTGGTGTATGAGCGACATCGTCACCGGTATGAATTTAATAATGTATACCGTAAACAAATGGAAGAGGCAGGTTTAGTATTTTCTGGAACCAGTCCAGATGGGCGGTTAGTCGAGATTGTAGAGCTACCTGCGCATCCATTCTTTGTGGCAGCGCAATTTCATCCAGAATTCATCTCGCGTCCAACGCGTCCTCAACCACTTTTTAAGTCGTTTGTACAGACAGCATTTACACAATCAAAAAATGGTGTCTCCTAAATAAGGCAAATAAAAAGGCGCATAGGCGTCTTTTTTTCTTTGTTAGGCAGGGAATAGAGAAAAAATCGCGAATTTCTTTTAAGGAAAGAGTCTGAATAAAAATGGGGGATGGATCAGTGGCGCAAAAAATATTGATCGTTGATGATCAGGCAGGAATTCGGATGTTGCTAACAGAGGTGTTAAGTCACGAAGGATATGAAACATTTGAGGCGGGAAATGGTCAAGATGCGTTACGCATTCAATCTGAACATCATATTGATATTGTTTTATTGGACATGAAAATTCCTGGAATGGATGGGATTGAAATTTTGAAGCAGATGAAAAAGCATGATCCTGCCATTTGTGTTGTTATGATGACGGCATACAGCGAGCAAGGAATTGTGAATGAGGCGTTGCAACACGGAGCAAGAGATATCTTTTCAAAGCCGTTTGATATTGAAGATGTCAGGAAAATGGTACGTACACACATCACGATGTAAGAAAATATTGGTGGTAAGCGCTTTCCGACATATTTCCGTTACTTTCTAACGTCAATTATTTAAAGAATATGCTATAATAGAGGCGATGGACGAGCAAGATGAACGAAGCTTTCAGTTTAAGAGCTTGTGCGTCATCTTTGCCCAAAATGCATGTGAGCATGTGTACGGAACAAGGAAGTATAGCACATAACTTTGCGAGATCAAGGGTATCTTGTAAAAAGAAGTTGTGACATGCATTTGCTCGGCATGCGAATTTAAGGAGGAAAGTCTATGCCTTTAGTTTCAATGAAAGACATGTTAAACAAAGCAAAATCTGAGGGTTATGCAGTAGGACAATTCAATTTAAATAACCTTGAGTTTACTCAAGCGATTTTGCAAGCAGCAGAAGAGGAGAAATCGCCAGTCATTCTTGGCGTATCTGAAGGTGCTGCGCGTTATATGGGTGGGTTTAAAACTGTGGTTGGATTGGTTAAAAATTTAATGGATGAATACCACGTGACTGTACCGGTAGCGATTCACCTTGACCACGGTTCTAGTTTTGAAAAATGTGTCGAGGCGATGTATGCTGGATTTACATCTGTTATGATTGATGGTTCCCATTACCCACTTGAAAAGAATATTGCATTAACAAAACGTGTCGTTGATGTGGCTCACACGTTAGGTGTATCTGTTGAAGCAGAGCTTGGTCGAATCGGTGGACAAGAAGATGACCTCATTGTTGACGATGCAGAGGCAGCTTATGCAGTGCCAGAAGAGTGTAAAGAACTTGTTGAAGCAACAGGCGTAGACTGCTTTGCACCCGCGCTGGGCTCTGTTCATGGACCATATAAAGGTGAACCGAATCTTGGTTTTGATCATATGAAAAAAATTGATTCCCTCGTAGGAATCCCCCTTGTGCTTCATGGTGGGACAGGCATTCCAACAAAAGACGTTCAAAAAGCGATTGCATTTGGACACGCAAAAATTAATGTAAATACAGAAAGCCAAATTTCTTCAGCGAAAGCAGTGCGAGAAACGCTAGATGCCGATGCGGAAATGTACGATCCGAGAAAGTATCTTGGACCAGCACGAGAGGCGATTAAAGCAACAGTGATCGGTAAGATGCGTGAATTTGGTTCTTCTCAAAAGGCTTAGTCGTTGGTCGTATGAGGCGATCCGCCATAAAAGCAGTTCCTGTGTGAGCTGCTTTTATTACCATTTATAGCATAAACTGAAAAAATAATTGAAACCGCTTTAGAAGGAGCGTCTTAAATGAAATTTTTTATTGATACAGCAAACATAGATGAAATCAAAGAAGCGCATGAGCTAGGGATATTAGCTGGTGTGACGACGAACCCCTCTCTCGTAGCAAAAGAGAATGTTGACTTTCATACACGTATTCGAGAGATCGCAGCGCTTGTACCCGGCAGTGTGAGTGCAGAAGTCATCGCATTAGATGCAGAGGGAATGATTCAAGAAGGGCTTGAGCTTGCTAAAATTGCAGACAATATTACGATTAAAGTTCCGATGACAAATGAAGGTTTAAAGGCCGTGCATGCGTTTTCTGAACGTGGCATTCAAACAAATGTCACATTAATTTTTTCTGTGCCACAAGCGCTTCTTGCCGCGCGTGCAGGGGCAACATATATTTCACCGTTTTTAGGGCGATTGGATGATATCGGTCAAGACGGTCTTGCGCTCGTTTCCGATATCACGGAGATTTTTACAAAGCATGCGCTATCAACACAAATCATTGCTGCATCAGTGCGCCACCCGATTCATGTGAATGAGGCAGCCAAGCGCGGTGCTCATATCGCTACTGTTCCACTAAAAGTCATTAAGCAATTAACAAAGCACCCTTTAACTGATCAAGGCATTGAACGTTTTTTAGCGGACTGGGGTAAATAAACTTTACTCGTTACATAAGCGAACGAGCGACAAGCAGGGTGTATCCCCTTTTTGCAGTGAAAGGAGCGACTGCGATGTACAAATTACGAATTGAAGGTGGTTACCCACTTGAAGGGCGTGTGAATATTAGTGGTGCGAAAAATAGTGCGGTTGCGTTAATCCCAGCCGCGATACTTGCAGATGGGCCAGTGACGATTGACAATTTGCCGGCAATTTCAGACGTAGACACATTAGCTGAGCTTTTACGTGAAATTGGTGGGGATGTGACTCGTTCTGAACGAACGATGACGATTGACCCGACTAAAATGATCGCGATGCCGCTTCCGAACGGACATGTGAAAAAGCTACGTGCGTCATACTATTTGATGGGCGCGATGCTTGGGAAATTTCATAAAGCAGTGATTGGCTTACCTGGCGGATGTCATTTAGGCCCGCGTCCAATTGACCAGCATATAAAAGGGTTTGAGGCGCTAGGTGCGCGTGTGACGAATGAACAAGGTGCGATTTATTTAAGAGCAGAGCGCTTACGTGGGGCAACGATCTTTTTAGATGTTGTCAGTGTGGGGGCGACCATTAATATTATGTTGGCGGCTGTTCGCGCAGAAGGAAGAACAGTGATAGAAAATGCAGCAAAAGAGCCAGAGATTGTAGATGTGGCAATGTTGTTGTCCAGTATGGGTGCACGGATTAAAGGTGCAGGGACGAATGTTATTCGAATTGATGGACGCCCATCATTATCAGGTTGTAGACATGCGATCATCCCTGATCGCATTGAGGCAGGTACTTATATGATTATGGCAGCGGCAATGGGACAGCGCGTGTCTATTGATCACATTATCCCTCTTCATTTAGAGTCACTTATCGCCAAATTGCGTGAAGTTGGAACGGAAGTAGATATTGATAATGATAGCGTGACAATTGGTGGTGGACGACGATTAAAAAAAGGTGCCGATGTGAAAACGTTGGTGTATCCTGGTTTCCCAACAGACTTACAGCAGCCGCTGACAAGTTTGTTAACGAGTGTACAAGGCACAAGCATTGTAACAGATACGATTTATGATGCACGATTCAAGCATGTTGACGAATTACGGAGAATGGGCGCCAACATTAAAGTGGAAGGGCGCTCTGCAATTGTGCATGGGAAGACGCGATTACAGGGGGCCAGTGTGCGAGCAAGTGATTTACGTGCGGGGGCAGCACTGGTTACGGCAGGACTCATGGCTGAAGGTGTAACTGAAGTCGTTGGTGTCGAGCATATCGATCGTGGTTACGAGCAGTTGGTAGAAAAGTTAACAAGCATTGGTGCGCGAGTACAGCGCGAGCGTTTAACAGAGGATGAACGAGAACGAGCGGCAGAATCATGATCATACTTTAATTGGAGAGTAGGGGAAATGAATGGAACGCAGTTTATCAATGGAGCTTGTACGTGTCACTGAGGCAGCTGCACTAGCTTGTGGACGTTGGATGGGACGAGATAATAAAGAAGAGGCGGACCGTGCTGCAACAGAAGCGATGCGAGATGTATTTGACACGATCCCAATGAAAGGGACTGTTGTCATTGGAGAAGGAGAAATGGATGAGGCGCCAATGCTTTATATTGGTGAAAAACTAGGAAATGGTTATGGACCGCGTGTGGATGTAGCAGTTGACCCGCTTGAAGGAACAAATATCGTTGCCTCAGGACAATGGAATGCGTTAGCAGTGCTTGCGGTGGCTGATCATGGACAATTTCTTCATGCACCTGACATGTATATGAATAAACTTGCCATTGGACCTGAAGCGGTTGGCAACGTTGACATTGATGCGCCTGTCATTGACAATTTAAAGGCGGTTGCGCGAGCGAAAAACAAAGATGTAGAAGACTTGGTCGTGGTCATTTTGAATCGCGAGCGTCATGAGAAATTAATTCATGATGTGCGTCAAGCAGGTGCACGTATTAAGCTGTTACAAGATGGGGATGTGGCTGCAGCGGTGAATACGGCTTTTGACGATACAGGCGTGGATTTGTTAATGGGATCAGGTGGCGCGCCAGAAGGGGTCATTGCTGCAGCAGGATTAAAGTGTTTAGGTGGCGAACTACAAGGAAGGTTACTTCCACAGTCTGATGAAGAAATAAGACGTTGCGCCAACATGGGTATTGCTGATGTTAACAAGTTATTTCGAATGGAGGACTTGGTTGGTGGTGATGACTGTATTTTCGCAGCAACAGGCGTTACGGATGGCGAGCTCTTGACAGGTGTACGTTATAAAGGAACAAAAGCAATGACACAATCCATTGTTATGCGAGCGAAATCTGGCACAGTCCGATTTGTCGATGGGACACATAGTATGAAAAAGAAACCTCAGTTAGTGATCCGTCCATAAATTTTATGTCAAAAGTGAATGAGTCTACTTGTAGGTCTATCATAGTGGGGCAATCGTGCCCCACTCATTTTTTAGATTGATTATTTTGAGCTGCTATGGGTAAAATAATTATAACTTCTTTTCCAACCGATGTCCTAGTAGCAGTCTTTTGACGTTTCTCTTCTATGAATCTGCCATTTATTTTACATACTGGAAATAACAGTGTACTCGTTGTATACTAATATTGAGTAGAAAACATGACGATGCGACAAATATAAAAAGAGAAGAGTGGTGCTGCAATGAGCATAAAAATTGCTGACTTAGAAAACATGACCTTAAAGGAACTTTACGAGCAAGCAAAACGATACAAAGTTTTAAATTACAGCAAGTTGACGAAAAGAGAACTGATTTTTGCGATGTTAAAGGCACAAGCAGAGCAAGACGGGCTATTGTTCATGGAAGGCGTACTCGACATCATTCCGGGTGAAGGGTTTGGCTTTTTACGGCCAATTAATTATTTACCTAGCACAGAAGATATTTACATTTCCGTTTCGCAAATTCGGCGCTTTGACTTGCGCAGCGGTGATAAGGTTTCGGGCAAGGTGCGCCCACCAAAAGA
The DNA here is from genome assembly GCF_038592975.1 of Bacillus sp. FSL W7-1360. Lineage (NCBI taxonomy): Bacteria > Bacillati > Bacillota > Bacilli > Caryophanales > Bacillaceae > Bacillus > Bacillus sp. FSL W7-1360. The sequence continues at coordinate 2,474,120 of NZ_CP151950.1, forward strand.
GAATGAACGTTACCATGGGTTGTTACAAGTAGAAGCCGTCAACGGTGAGTCTCCAGAAACATCCCGAGAACGTCCCCACTTTCCAGCACTTACACCTTTGTACCCAGATCAAAAAATTGAGTTAGAAACTGAACCAAGCCGTGTGTCTTCGCGTGTAATTGATATGGTTTCGCCTGTCGGATTTGGCCAGCGCGGTTTAATTGTTGCGCCACCAAAAGCAGGGAAGACATCACTCATGAAAGAAGTCGCTAATAGTATTGCGGAAAACCATCCTCACGTAGAGTTAATTGTGCTTTTAATTGACGAGCGTCCCGAGGAAGTGACCGACATGGAACGTTCTATCAAAGGAGAAGTAGTTAGCTCCACATTTGATGAAGTACCAGAAAATCATATTAAAGTGGCTGAACTCGTGTTAGACCGGGCGATGCGCTTGGTCGAGCATAAAAAAGACGTCGTTATTTTGATGGACTCCATTACGCGCCTTGCGCGTGCGTACAACTTAGTCATTCCCCCAAGTGGACGAACGCTTTCAGGCGGAATTGATCCTGCTGCTTTTCATCGTCCGAAACGTTTCTTTGGGGCGGCACGTAACATTGAAGAAGGTGGGAGTTTGACCGTTCTCGCAACAGCACTTGTAGACACGGGTTCACGGATGGATGATGTCATTTATGAAGAATTTAAAGGGACTGGCAATATGGAGTTACATCTAGACCGCCGTCTCGCGGAGCGCCGTATTTTCCCTGCAATTGATATTCGCCGTTCTGGTACGAGAAAAGAAGAACTACTCATGACTAAAGAGCAGCTTGAGCAGCTGTGGACGATTCGTCGAACAATGAATGAGTCGGCTGATTTTGTAGAGCAGTTCATTCGTCGTATTCGTGAAACAAAAACAAATGCCGAGTTTTTTGAAGCGATGGCAAAAGAGATGGCTGGGAAATCAGAGAGGGTATTGAAATAGTTATGAAGCATGTTTATCGCGCTAAAAAGAGTGGGGGGATTATCGCAGCATTGGTCTGTGCTGTGTTTCCAATGATATTGGTTATCATCATGATGGTGTCATTTGTTAAGCTATCTTCCATGCTACTATTGCTACTCGCGCTCTTCTTAATTTTGATGACATGGTGGTTTGTCAGAGGGATGTCTTATGTATTAACAGAAAGTGCTATCATTGTGAAGTGCTGGCCTTTTCGCTGGAAAATTCCTTATGCACATATCACCGCGGTAACCCCAATCAAAGATCCTACGACAGGGTTTAAAGTGTTGCAAGCATTTGAGGGGATCGAGATTTTTTATCAACATGGGCGCATGGACAGTGTTAAGATTGGTCCTAAGGAACAACAGCAGTTTCTAATGGCGTTAAAAGAAAAGAGTCCTGCGGTCGAAATAGCCGCTGTACTCCTTGATGAAGTGGTCATAAAAAACGGTTGCAATCGCCCGCGAAACTTGATATAATTTCGCTTATGTGAGGAAAACTCTGTTTCGCAAGATGCAGGGCAAAAGGAGTTGAAACAACATGAAAACAGAAATTCATCCAACATATCAAAAGGTCGTTTTTATGGATACAAGTACGGGCTTTAAGTTTTTGACAGGTTCAACACGTGGTTCTAGTGAAACGATTGAGTGGGAAGACGGTAATACGTACCCATTGATTAAAGTGGAGATTTCATCTGATTCACACCCATTCTACACTGGGAAACAGAAGCTTGCTGATGCTGGTGGGCGTGTAGACCGTTTCAAAAAGAAATACAATCTTTAAGCGCGATTGCTTTTGCATATTGAGAACAGGCAGAGAACATTTTGCCTGTTTTTTTATGTATACTAGTGCTAGCTGGGGGGAGAAGATTGGCGCAACTATTTTTTAAATATGGGGCAATGAATAGCGGTAAGTCGATTGAAATTTTAAAGGTCGCTCATAATTATGAGGAGCAGCATAAACGGGTGTTATTGTTTACGTCAGCTATAGACACGCGGGATGAAGTAGGATATGTTTCGAGTCGAATTGGTTTACGGCGAAAGGTCATCCCGATTTTTCCCGATACCGATATTTTTGCTGCGGTTGAAAGCAGTGATGAAAAGCCCTATTGTGTGCTCATTGATGAGGTGCAATTTTTACATAAAGAACATGTGTTACAGCTTGCAGCGATTGTTGATAGACTTGATATCCCGGTAATGGGATTTGGGTTAAAAAATGACTTTCAAAACGAGATGTTTGAAGGCAGTAAATATATGTTGACATATGCAGATAAAATTGAGGAGATGAAAACGATCTGCTGGTTTTGTCATAAAAAAGCCATTATGAATCTGCGAGTCGATGACGATGGACAGCCTGTTTATACAGGGGAGCAAATTAAAATTGGCGGCAATGATTTATATTACCCTGTCTGTCGAAAATGTCATGCGGCGCCACCGCTCCGTATAAAATCATAACGTTTCCTGATTTCTGGGTATGCTATAAGTGCCGAATTACGGCGAGCATGTCTAGGGGGGACACGATGAAGAAGATAGTGGGATGTTTATTAGCAGCAGTGATTGGTTTAAGTGGCTGTGTCACACAAGCAGATGCCGACCGGATCAACCATGATCGGTTGACCGGCCAAGGGGCATTTGGGCCTGGCCCGCTCAACTTTGAGCATATGAAAGATGAATGGCATGATCCACGCTTGACGAACACGGGCACAAGCTATAAAACACCGACTTAAATGGCGCCCAAGTGTATGTCAAAGTGTATCCAAAAGCGGATTGGGATGAGCAAGAGACAAAGCAACAAATGCGACAACTGGATCGTACGTTGAAGCAAGTCGTTCCACGCTATGATGTGCACGTAAGACGGTAAAAGAAGTAGGACCTAGGCAACGTACTCATCTTGCCCGAGGTCCTGCTTTTACTTGCGTCTTCTAGCCGTTTGTTGGAGCGGATCCCATACCGTGTTAAAAGGTGGGGCATAACTGAGATCAAGTGTCTCTATTGTTTCCATTGTTGCACCGTGGTGAAGTGCGGTCGCAAGGACATCGACGCGTTTGTCAACACCAGCGGTTCCGAGGAATTCTCCGCCTAATATTCGTTCCGTTGTCGCGTCATAATGAAGACGGATTGAAATTGGTTTGTGACCTGGATAATAGGGGGCAATGTGCGGTAAGGTGGCTTCAACACTTTGGTAGTCATAAGCTTTATCGTCTAATTCTTTTGTAGATAGTCCGCTGCGCCCAACCACAAGGTCAAAAAACTGATAAATTTGGGTACCAACAATACCTGAAAACGATTTGTGTACCCCGCACATATTTAACCCAGCAACACGTCCTTGCTTATTTGCGTGCGTACCGAGTGGAAAATAGGTTGCACGCTCACTGACGCGATGAAATTGGGTAGCACAATCTCCTGCGGCGTAAACGTGTGGGATATTCGTTTGCATGTATGGATCAACACGAACAGCACCACTCTTATGTAAGGTAACACGGGTGTTTTTTAAAAATGTGGTGTTCGGACGGATACCAACCGCAATAATGACTTGATCGGTTTCGATCTGTTGGGCATTTGTATGAACGGTTGTGACGAGACGAGCTTCATTGCCACTAAAACCAGTTACTTGCTCATTTAAAATGACGCGAATCCCTTCTGAACGAGCTTTATTATAAAGTTGCTCATTCATATCTTTACTCAGGTCAGAGACAAGTTGGTGGGATCGTTGGATTAAGATGACATCATGCTGCTTCTTTCTTAAGTTTTCAGCCACTTCAAGGCCAATCGCGCCGGCCCCAATGACAGTAATCGTTTGTTGTTTTCGTTTAAGCGCTCCGGCGATCTTTTGTGCGTCATCAATTGTTTTTAAAGTATGAATGCCTGTGAGGGTCGTATTATCCCAATCAGGGATAATAGGGCTTGCACCAGAAGCAATGAGTAGACGGTCAAAGGCAATAGAGAAATTCTCCCCGGAAACCGTTTTATTGACGGTGTCAACTGCTTGCACATCATGATTTGTCCGCGCGTCAATGCGGTATTTTGTCCGGTACGTGTTTGCGTCGCGGGCTACAAGTTTGTCTATAGATGAAATAGCTCCGCCAAGCCAGTATGGTAAGCCACATTGCGCGTAAGAGTAATGCTCACCACGTTCTAGCACAGTGATTTCGGCATCTTGCTGGTGTCTAAAAATTTGCATCGCCGCACTCATGCCAGCTGCGTCGCCACCAATAATTACATATTTCATGTGTATGTCCTCCTCCCTCTGTTCCATTATACCCGAAAGCAGTGAGCAAAAAACGTGGCAGGCCCCCTGTCATTGACCATGTCACGCATCGTGTACTATAATAACAGAAAAGAGATGGCGATTGATAATGAGGTGAAGTGGTGTTAGATCGATTACAAGCAGTAGAGGATCGTTATGACTATTTAAACGAGCAGTTAAGTGATCCTGCTGTCATTAGCGATGCGAAAAAGTTACGTGAGTACTCTAAGGAGCAAGCTGACATAGAAGAAACCGTTCAAGCCTACCGTACGTATAAAGAAGTGACCAAACAGTATGAAGACGCCAAGGCGATGCTGGCAGAGAAACTTGATGCGGAAATGCATGAGATGGTGAAAGAAGAGCTGAGTGAGCTCGGGGGACAGCGTGAAGCATTAAGTGCGCAGTTGAAAGTATTACTTTTGCCGAAAGACCCGAACGATGATAAGAACGTGATTATTGAGATTCGTGGTGCGGCCGGTGGCGATGAAGCGCAACTGTTTGCCGGAGACTTGTACAAAATGTACCATCGCTATGCGGAAGCGCAAGGATGGAAAATTGAAGTCATTGAAGCGAATGCAACGGAGCTTGGTGGCTATAAAGAAATTATTTTTATGGTTAATGGAAAAGGGGCCTATTCAAAATTAAAGTATGAAAATGGTGCTCATCGTGTACAACGCGTGCCGCAAACGGAGTCCGGCGGTCGTATTCATACATCTACAGCAACTGTCGCTGTTCTTCCTGAAGCAGAAGAAGTGGAGATTGATATTCATGAAAAAGATATTCGGGTAGACACGTTTGCCTCAAGTGGACCGGGTGGGCAAAGTGTAAACACTACGATGTCAGCTGTTCGTTTAACGCATTTACCAACGAATACAGTCGTTTCTTGTCAAGACGAGAAATCGCAAATTAAAAATAAAGACAAAGCAATGAAAGTGCTTCGTGCGCGCATTTTTGATAAAGTGCAACAAGAAGCAGAAGCAGAATATGCAGCAACCCGGAAACTCGCTGTTGGAACGGGGGACCGCTCCGAACGAATTCGTACGTACAATTTCCCACAAAGTCGGGTAACGGATCATCGCATCGGGTTAACGTTGCAAAAGTTGGAACAAATTTTGCAAGGGAAGCTTGATGAAGTCATTGATGCCCTTGTTGTTGCTGATCAAGCTGAGGCGATGAATAAGGCGGAACAAGGATGACGGTCCGTATTTACGAAGCTCTTAATTGGGCTTCTTCTTTTTTAAAGTCGAACACTTTAGAGGAGCCGGCGGGGGAATGGCTGCTTCTGCATCATACAAAATATAGTCGCGCTCAGTTGTTGTCGCGCTTGCATGAGCTACTTCCAGAAACAACTTGGCAGGCGTTCCAAGCGGATGTTAAGACGCTTCAAACAGGGATACCCGTGCAATATATTCTTGGTTATGAACAATTTTATGGGCGAACCTTTGCGGTCAATCAAGATGTACTCATTCCGCGACCAGAGACCGAGGAGTTAATTGTGCATGTGTTGCAACGAATGCCCAGCCGTCCGCTCAAAGTGCTCGACGTCGGTACAGGAAGTGGTGTGATTGCGACAACATTAAAGTTGGAACGGCCTGATTGTGAAATCACCGCAATTGATATATCAGACAGCGCTTTACACGTAGCGAAGGAGAATGCAAAGAACCTTGGCGCAGATGTCCGGTTTCTCAGTGGTGATTTAGTCGCGCCGGTGATTGGCCAACAATTTGATGTGATCGTTTCTAATCCACCTTACATTGCAACAGGAGAAAAAGAATACCTAGCCACCCAAGTAAAAGATTTTGAGCCAGAGACAGCATTATTTGCCGGTCAAGATGGTCTTGACGTTTATCGTCGCCTTGCGAGTGAGCTTCAAGCAGTGACAAAGCCTTCATTTCTCATTGCATTAGAAATTGGTGCAAACCAAGGAGAGCAAGTGAAACGATTGTTTGCCGCCACGTTTCAAGCAGCTGCCATTGATATTGTGTATGATATTAATGGCAAAGATCGGATTGTGTTGATTAACGGTGCAATCAATCAATAAAACTGTCGAACGATTTCTCGTTTAAACACCGTCCTCACTGTTCAGACTGATGGATGAGAGGACGGTGCAAACGATGAAACCAAGAGCAATCATTTATTTATTCATTTCTTTATGTGTGACATTAATGAGCTGGGAAGCACAAAATGCCCAGGCAGAGAGAGCTTTTCATGAAGAAGTATCAGCGGAAGAAGCGATCCGTTTACGCATTTTAGCGGACAGTGATTCGATTGCGGATCAAGCAGTGAAACGGGAGATTCGTGATGAAGTCAATGTAGAAGTGACGAAATGGGTAGATGACTTAACAGATATGAAAGAAGCGGAAGCAATCATGGAGAGTCGTCTAGATGAAATTGAAGAGATTGTAGCAGCAGTGTTAGCACGTCGGGACCTTGAGCAAACATATACCGTCTCCCTTGAGGAAACGCAATTCCCAACGAAGCTGTATGGTAATATGGTTTACCCTGCTGGAATATATAAAGCATTGCTCATCACATTAGGTGAAGGACAAGGTGAGAATTGGTGGTGTGTACTATTTCCACCACTATGTTTTGTAGATATGGAACATGGTGAAGCGGTGGAACAAGCGGAAGATACGGAGGAGACAGAAGAGCTACAAGAAGAAGTGCAACAAGAAGAGGTGGAAACGTCATTTTTCTTTGTCGATTTCTTCACGTCACTTTGGGAGCAACTATTTGGATAGTGCTATTTGCGTAACTGTGATCATACGTTATCAATAGTGTAGTGAAAAGGAGGACGTATGATGGGGATGGCTGTGAGGAAAATGGAAGAGACAGACTTGCTAGCTGTACAAGCAATGCTGGCACGTGCGCGTGTAGAAACAAAAATTGAGCAAAAGGCTTGCGATCAATTTGTTGTCATTGAAAATGAAGAAGGCACACTGGTTGGTACAGTCGGTTTAGAGAAAACGGGAACATACGGTTTGTTACGTACGCTCGTTCTTGATGCAGAAAAAACATATCCGGCAATGATGATTGAGTTTTTGCAAGTATGTATTGCTTACGCACAAGCTGAAGGAGTAGAAACCTTGTTTGCGGTGAGCGCGGGAGAAATGGCATTACTTTCGGCACTTGGTTTTACAAAGGTGACACGAGAAATGTTGCCAACAGAGATTGCACAATTAGATCATTATCAACAAGTAACACAGACGGAAGATGCCACGACGTGGTGTTACAGTTGTTCACCAGAGTAAGAAACACGAACAGTTTGTGAGAATGTGTGGATGTGTGGATAAAAAACTAGCATCGTGGACTCATATATGAGGAAAAGCTGAGTATATCAACTTATGAACAGGTTATCCACAGTCTGTGGGTAATCTTTTTTCTCCGGTATATCTTTACTTATACCATTGCCGTCTAACGTTAAAACGACTGATACATAAGGGATTTAATCATATGGATGCAAGCGGTAAACATGAAAAAGAAGAGGCGAACAGTTGTGAGTTATAAACAAACGAAAGTATGGACTGTGGATATAAGTCAAAAGCATATCGCACAAAGCGCAGCAATAAAGGAAGCTGCTTTGTGGATAAGAGAAGGAAAGACGGTTGCGTTCCCGACAGAAACAGTGTATGGCCTCGGAGCGAATGCTTTGTCCGAGGTCGCAGTCGCAAACATTTTTATGGCAAAAGGTCGTCCAAGTGATAACCCCCTTATTGTACACATTGGTGATAAGAAACAATTAACGAATTTGGTGACTAAAGTGCCATCGCATGCCACACAACTTATGGAAGCATTTTGGCCAGGAGCGTTAACACTGATCTTACATTCAAAAGAGATTGTCGCTAAAAATGTGTCTGCTGGATTAAATACAATTGCCGTACGCATGCCAGATCATCCTGTCGCATTGGCGCTACTACAAACGTCTGATGTGCCAGTAGCAGCGCCAAGCGCAAATTTATCGGGCCGACCATCGCCGACAAACGCTGCGCATGTGTTAGCGGATTTAAGCGGGGCGATTGATGGCATCGTTGATGCGGGTATAACAGGGATCGGTGTAGAATCGACCGTACTTGATGTGACGGGCACGCAACCGGTATTGTATCGCCCAGGTGGTGTGTCGCGAGAAGAAATTGAAGCGGTTGTCGGAAAGATTGATGTTGATCCATCTTTAAAGGGGCAGGTCGTTGTGCCAAAGTCTCCGGGCATGAAATATACCCATTATGCACCGAAAGCAAAAGTGGTGTTAGTGGATGAAGCAAGCGTGCTGAAATGTGAAGTAAAAGCGGCGCGGGCGCGTGGCGAACGTGTTGGAATCTTTGCGACACGTGGAGAAATAGACTATGAGGCCGACGTCATTATCAAAGGAAAAAGTTTGGCGCACGTAGCCCAAATGTTATACGCATCATTACGGCGCTTTGACGAGGAAAACGTCACGGTTATTTATGTGGAGACCGTTCCGGAAATAGGTATTGGCCTTGCCATCATGAATCGCCTCGAAAAAGCAGCTGGCGGACGGATGATTTTGAAAAAGTAGTCTCGTCCTTCAGGTACCGTCATATACTCAGGTGAGCACGTTCTTTCAAAAGGGTGTGATGACGTGGATGAGTTGATGACAATCGGACTGATGGCTGCAGCGTTAGGGATGGATGCTTTCTCATTAACGCTCGGAATGGGCATGCTAGGCTTAAAGGCTGGACAAGTTATTCGGATTGGGGCCGCAATTGGTGGGTTTCATGTTGCGATGCCGCTTGCGGGAATATTTATTGGGAAGTGGGTCACGTCCCGCTTTGACATGATCGCCTTGTATGTAGGTGGTGGATTGTTAGTTGTCATGGGTTTACAAATGATTTTAGCGTCCTTTTCAAAAAGTGGTGTGAATCAGTTACATCCATTTGGTTTTGGACTCTTTTTACTTGCGCTTGGTGTGAGCATCGATAGTTTCTCGATCGGTTTATCGCTTGGCATTTTAGGCGCAAAAACTTTGGTGACCGTAGCGTTAATCGGTTTCATGAGTATGATCCTTTCTTGGGGAGGTCTCATGCTAGGCAATCGATTTCATCGTTATATAGGTGTTTACAGTGAGCGGCTAGGTGGCTGCATTTTACTTGGATTCGGTCTGCAAATGATGTTGCCGCTGTGATTTAGCGGACGTGGTGATTTATGTTACACTAAAAGCATGAGTATAGGATGGAAGGTGGAAACAATGAAAAAACGCATTTTATTTGTTTGCACAGGAAATACATGCCGTTCACCGTTGGCAGCGGCTTTTTTACAGAAACTATCAGATGCATACGAAGTCCAATCGGCAGGGGTGTTTGCGCAAGACGGCAGCCCGATGTCAGACGGCTCACAACATGTCCTCCAAAAACGCGGGATCACGTGTGATCACGAAGCGCAATTAGTGACCACGGCACTTGTGGACTGGGCTGACCTTATTTTAACGATGTCACATAACCATAAGGTTTACTTGCAGAGTCAGTATATAGATGTCAATGATATTTTCACGTTAAAAGAATTCATTGGTGCTGACCAGTTGGATATTGCTGATCCGTTTGGACAAGCTGCGTCTGTTTATGAAGAAACGGCTTTAGAAATTGAAGAAGCATTAAAGCAATTTATTGAAAAAGATAACGGGGAAAATACGTAAGGTCTCCGGATGAGTAAAGTGGAGACCTGCGTACATATTACAGCGTGTAAATGGTGTGAAGGCGATAAGCAATTTGTTCCAAGCCAATGAGGCATTCAAATGCATCTTCTTCCTCAGCGCTAATATAGAAATGTTTGATTTCAAGTTCTATATCATGATAATCCTCTAACTCCCCTAATAATTGCATTTTCCACTTTTGATTGTCGTAGTTTGTTTGAAATGTATCCATCTTCGCGCGGACTGTCATCCATTCTTCTTTCTCTACGTGCTGTTTCATCTCGGTGACTGCTGTAAACAGTGCTTCGTCTCTGTCTGTTTTAAATAGATCGCCGACATTGCAGCCAGATAAGAATAAGATGAGGAAAAGCGCGCCAAGTAAGTAGCGAGTTTTTTTCAAAATCATCCCCCTCATTTTCTGTGTGCATGCTTTCTGTTAGTTTGCCCAATAATAAGCGAAAATCATTCGTTTTTTAGAGACGAGGAGGATTGTATGACGGACTTAGGCCACGTGTTTATCCGAGGTGCGATAGGTTTCTTATTGTTGTTTTTGTTAGCACGGTTAATGGGCAAAAAGCATATTACCGATATGACGTATTATGAATACATCGTTGGGATTGCAATCGGTAGTCTTGCGGCGGAGATGACGTTTAGTCCCCATGTGCGTATGTCGAACTTTGTTTTCGGTATGTTTATTTGGGCATTATTTCCGATGATTACATCGAAATTGGAGCTGAAATCGTTCCTATTTCGGACAATCGCAGAGGGAAAACCAACGGTATTAATTGAAAACGGCAAGATTAACGAGGCGAACTTACGGAAAGAAGAACTGACTGTGGATGAGCTGATGATCCATTTACGGCAAAATGGTGTATTTAAATTGGCTGATGTTGAATCGGCTGTCATGGAAAAGAGTGGCCTCGTCAGTGTGATGAAGAAGAGTGATGTTGCGCCGTTAACACCGAAAGATGCAGGAATTGTTGTTGCGCAGGAGCACCAACCACAAGTTGTCATTGTTGATGGTAATGTGATGGAAAAAAGCTTGCAACAATATGGGTATACGAAAGAATGGCTACGTGCAGAAGTGGCAAAGCAAGGCGCAAATGATTTCTCTGACGTTTTTTTAGCGCAAATAGATTCGACTGGCGCAGTGTATGTAGATTTATACAATGACAAACAACATGTAGACGCACCAAAAGTAACAAAGAAATTGCTTGTTGTGGCGCAAATGAAACAGCTACAGGCAGATTTACGTCAATTCGCGATGCAAACAAAACAAACCGCCGCAAAAGAGGTATTTCAAAAGCAAGCGACACAAATAGATAAGTGGATCAAGGAGTTGTCCCCACATATTGTTGAGCCACCCGGATAAGAAATAGGTGGCTTTTCTAATGCTGTTTAAGGACACTTTTTGCCATGCAGTGCGAGAAGGGCCGGTGCGAGAGCAACCATTCGTCGAAACAATCAACCGCACTGTTTTGGATGTGATCTTCGTGCAGTAATTCGCTGACGATATACGGTGTAGCGCTTGTCCGTTTACAAAACTGCCTGATCGTCGTCGCAATGAGCACCGCTTTCCCGTCGATCGCCTCGAAATCAACAGGGTGGTCAGGCGCAAAAATTGAAACAGATCGTGCCTGACAAACACGTGCTTTCTTTAAGGTCTCTTCATCGGTAGCGCGCCCCTGGATGTGATGCACGTGTGGATGTTGATAAGGCAATTGTTTGAGTTGATCTATGACGACAATATGTAATGACTCGTCTTGTGCTAATAATGTCTCCAACGTTACCGCGGTTTTTTGTGACCACGTAATCATAACGATGTGATCTTTGACATGGGCGCCCACATGATGGCCTCCTTTCTTCTTCTCATATGTTGTAATGAAATCAATCCATTTTGCAATCATGACAGCAAATAAACCGACACCGACAAGGTAAATGACCATCGTGTACAGTTTCGCGCCAACCGTTTCTGGCGCGTGATCGCCATAGCCAATTTGCGAGACAGTTGTCATGACAAACCAAAAGCTATTAAACGGATCTTTAAACTGTTTCGGATCTAGATACAAGAGAATAAATGCACTAACGATCAGAAAAACAATGCCAAGGAGAATGACTTTCCAATGAGAGACATCAATGGCGCGCCGGAGCACGCGTTTGACGAGGCTGATGATCATAGGTGGTTCGATCCTCCTTGTGGGTAGATAGTTTTTTGGGTAGTGTTTGTTTCTAGGGAGGGGAGTATGCATAGAGATTGTTGATAGGGCTGCTATACGAGGAGACAAGTTAGGTCAAAATGATCTTACATAATATGTAGCACTATGTATTTAATTATTGTTTTAACACAAATAAAAAGATTTATAAAACATATATTTGCCCCTAGCAAACCGCTGTTATATTTCTTTAGTAAACCCTCTCCCCAAAAATCATCAACAAACCCTAAAATTTTTCATCCGATTTTACCTCTACCAATTAACCAACAACTTAAATTAAAATGAAATAGTCGATGTATTTCATGAGTTGAGTCGGAGGTGTGTGTGTATGATGGAAAAATTGACAGCAAAGGAAATGGAAGTGGCAATTTTTGTAGCAAAAGGCTATAAAAATGAAGATATTGTCGAAGAAATACATGTGTCTCGACGGCGTGTGAATGCAATCATTGCAAATATTAAGCTTAAATGGTGTGTGGAATCACGCGTAGAGATTGGTGTACTTGCTTATCATTTTGGGTTATATACACTTGATCGACTGGATTTGCCTTCACCTAAGCGGATAATTTATTGAAAAAATAGTTTGATTTTAAGATGTATTGATTTCCATGATACCTCGAATGAGTGCACTGAAAGTGACTTATTCGGGTTATTTTTCGTATTTTCCTGAAGTATATAGCTAATTATACACTTTTCCTTTTGGACTTAGGCTTGCTTTTATGGTAATCTAAAAGAGAAAATGCTAAATATGTAGAATAATAGTCATTCATGTCAGGGGGGTCATCTATGTCTGTAAGTATTGGTCAACGGATTTCACAATTGCGAAAGCAGCAAAAGATGACGCAAAAGGCTTTAGCTGATTGCTATTTTTCGTCTACGTATGTCAGTCAAGTTGAAAATAATCAGAAGGAACCGTCGGAGAAGTTTCTCATCCATATTTGCAAACGCTTAAACGTATCGCTTGATGATTTGCTTGATAAGGATCTTCAAGTATGTGAAGAAGAGATTGAGACAATCGCTGCTCAATTTTGGGAACATCTGTCGTTGACTGAAACAGAGCGTGCATTTTTGCAACTACACGCATGTGAAAGTCATCGACCTGTTGTTTTAGTGAGGGTTTATGGGGTGTTGTTACGGGATTACGTCATTCGAGGCTTGATTGGAGATGCAGAACGTTTACATGTTCAAGCGCAAACGCTTTTACCAGCAGATCTGAAAGAGTTGGGAGACCAATTTGCGTGTATGGTCTATTACCATGCTTGTGGACAATTGTTCTTCTCGAAGCAAGACTTCGTTCAAGCAGATGTGTATATGACAAAAGCAGCGCAGTATTTACAGTGTCATGATGAATCGACAGCGACCTTGCGTTTATTATTTGATTTGAGTGCTGTGAAACAACGCATTCATAATGACATGTCGATACCGTTACAATATTCTTATCGTCTCTATGACATTTTGTCTCGGTCGGATGACAAGGTTCGTTTTGTTCATGCGGCCTTAAAAGTGGGGGCGCAACATCGATTATCAAGGTACTTTGAATACGCTGAAAAATTTTACAGAGAGGCCTATGATTGTGCAGCGCGCTTAAATGATGCGTATACACTTTCCTTTGTTTACTATCACTTAGGTTTACTTCATAAAGCGAAGGAAGAGTGGAAAGAGGCCAAAGCGTATATGTTGAAAAGTTTATTGTTACAACAAGAAACGGAAGTGGCAGAAAAGGAACGCGCCTATGTGTTAAAAGAACTATTGGTGATTGCAATGGAAGAAAAAGATTGGGAACAAGTTGATGATTATTTGTTAAAGGTGTCAGCCATTATTGATCAAAATCAAGAAGTATTAAATTACATGGATATAGAAGTTCAAGCAATAAAAGCAAAGCGTTTGTTATATCAAGGGGACGCTGTCACTTATGAAAGAGATATGGAAAGAATTCTTGATCATGCGATAAGTAAAAAGCAGTATAAATTGGTTTGTAGATTCGCAGAGCAACTAGGCAGATATTATCAAGAGAAACGCGCGTATAAAAAAGCAGCAAGATATTTGGTGTGTGCATGCGATTATCGGTATTGATACGATAGAGGAGGAACAAAATGACCGTAAAAAATGAGAAAAACAATCGCTGTATACTGATCGGAATAGTGACTCTCTTTATAACAGCAATAGGTGGAGCTATACTCTGGGGTGTGAAAAGTGGGAATGTGAGCGGTACATTTGCTATGTTGCTTCCCTATGTTTTCATTGCTGTGCTTGCATTTTTAGCAATATATTTTAGGAGTATTATCTTCTTTTTAGGGGCTGTAACGTTTGCTTTGCAGCACATTGGGGGTTCGCTAAATAAACCACTTGTCACGATAGATGACAATCCGTTATTGTTTGTCTTGACAATTTTATCATCTGTAATTATTGGGATAGGTATTTTCAAGGTTATACGGCTATTAAGCAGTAGACGAAAAGTTTAGGTAAAAGAATAAGGGAGATTGGCTAAAGCTTTTCATAAAACAAAACAATGCGTTCTCCCCGATCTCTCGTCTATGCTATAATCAATGTGAATGATGGATTTCTCAAAAAGGAGTGGTGCAGACGTGAAAGTAGCGATTGCCTCAGACCATGGCGGCAAACGTTTAAAAGACGAGTTGCTCAGTTTACTGGACGAGTTACACATTGCATATGAGGATTTTGGCTGTTCGTGTGAGACATCCGTTGATTATCCGGATTATGCATTACCGGTCGCTGAAAAAGTGGCGGCGGGCGTATTTGATCGTGGCATTTTAGTATGTGGGACAGGCATTGGAATGTCGATTGCGGCAAACAAAGTGAAAGGCATTCGCTGTGCGCTTGTTCATGATACATTTAGCGCCAAGGCGACCCGTCAGCACAATGATACAAATATGTTAGCACTAGGCGAGCGTGTCATTGGGCCGGGTCTGGCACGTGACATCGTAAAAATTTGGTTAGAAGAAGCATACGAAGGTGGTCGTCATGCTACGCGAGTTGGGAAAATTACCGCTTATGAGGTCCAGGAAGAGCAATGACCAAGATTCAAGAGGACTTGCGAACAGTACTTACGGCGTTTATGAAAGCGTGTCCTGTGTTATTAAAAGGGCGTATAGTTGTTGTTGGCGCGAGCACAAGTGAAGTTGCCGGCGCTCACATTGGCAAGCAAGGATCACTGGAGATTGCGGCAGAATTGTATGAGACGCTGACTTCTTTTGCGGCGGAACAAGAGGTCGCGCTGGCGTTTCAATGTTGTGAGCATTTAAACCGCGCACTTGTGCTGGAGCGCGTAGTTGCGCAGACCCGCTCGTGGCCAGAGGTTTCTGCAGTGCCAGCACGAGATGCGGGTGGCGCGCTAGCGACGTATGCGTATACGCACATGGATGCACCCGTGTTAGTGGAAGCGATTCAAGCCGATGCGGGCATTGATATCGGTGATACGCTCATTGGCATGCATTTAAAGCCAGTAGCTGTACCCGTTCGTGTACAACAAAAGATGGTCGGACAAGCACACGTGACATTAGCGTATACGCGTCCAAAGTTCATTGGTGGCGCACGCGCGTGTTATGAGTAAAGGAGTCATGGATCAACGTTCAGAAGAGGGCATCTGATCTCTGGCGAAGTTTTGTATTCTGGAATAGAGAGGGGCAAACAGGATGGAGCAAGTGAAACGGCATGATCCAGAAGTTTTTGCAGCAATCGCATCAGAATTAGGGAGACAGCGTGATCATCTTGAATTAATCGCTTCGGAGAATTTTGTTAGTGATGCCGTTATGGAAGCGCAAGGCTCAATATTAACAAATAAATATGC
Source organism: Bacillus sp. FSL W7-1360 (assembly GCF_038592975.1). Classification (NCBI taxonomy): domain Bacteria; kingdom Bacillati; phylum Bacillota; class Bacilli; order Caryophanales; family Bacillaceae; genus Bacillus; species Bacillus sp. FSL W7-1360. The sequence continues at coordinate 2,490,001 of NZ_CP151950.1, forward strand.
GGAAGGTTATCCACGACGTCGTTATTACGGTGGTTGTGAATATGTTGATATTGCTGAAGACTTGGCGCGTGACCGGGCGAAAGCTTTGTTTGGTGCATCTTATGTGAATGTCCAACCCCATTCAGGCGCACAGGCGAATATGGGGGTATACTTTACAGTTTTACAGCAAGGGGATACAGTGCTTGGGATGAACTTGTCACATGGCGGTCATTTGACGCATGGTAGTCCTGTGAACTTTAGTGGGATGCAGTACAACTTTGTGGAGTATGGTGTACGCGAAGATAATCAACGTATTGACTATGATGTTGTGCGCACACTTGCGCATAAACATCAACCAAAGCTAATTGTTGCTGGGGCGAGCGCGTATCCACGTGCAATTGACTTTAAAGTTTTCCGTGAGATCGCTGATGAAGTGGGTGCACTGCTCATGGTTGACATGGCGCATATTGCTGGTTTGGTAGCGGCAGGGCTGCACCAAAACCCTGTGCCATATGCTGACTTTGTGACAACAACCACGCATAAAACGTTGCGCGGACCACGTGGTGGGATGATTTTAGGGAATGAAAAAACAGCTGAGGCGTACGGGAAGAAATTGGATAAAGCGATTTTTCCGGGCATTCAAGGTGGACCACTCATGCATGTCATTGCGGCTAAAGCGGTTGCTTTTGGCGAAGCGTTGTCGCCTTCTTTCAAAGCGTACGGTGCGGCTGTGATTGCAAATGCACAGCGGTTAGGGGAGCGATTGCAAAAAAACGGAATTGACATCGTGTCTGGGGGAACGGACAATCATTTGTTGTTGCTAGATCTTCGCGGTCTTGGTCTAACCGGAAAAGTAGTAGAAAAAGTATTGGACGCTGTCGGCATGACAACGAATAAAAATACGATTCCGTATGATCCAGAAACCCCATTTGTAACAAGCGGCATTCGAATTGGTACCGCAGCGGTGACATCACGTGGATTGAAAGAAACGGACATGGATGAGATTGCTGATTTGATTGCGTTAACGTTAAAAAATCATACAGATGAGGCGGAGCTTGAGAACGTACGCGGACGCGTAGCAGCCTTAACAAAACAATTCCCTCTTTATCCAGGGATGATATAAGTACACAGAAAGGAACGGCGTCGTATACGTCCGTTTCTTTTTCTATGAAAAGCTTGGCGAATACTTGTTTTTCCGGTACACTCTAAAAGATAAGATATGGTTGAAGGAGCGTGACATGAGATGAGTACAGTTCATGTATTGGATCACCCATTAATTCAGCATAAACTTTCGTATATCCGTGATAAACGGACAGGCACGAAAGATTTTCGTGCACTGGTTGATGAAGTGGCAGCGTTAATGGCGTTTGAAGTAACCCGTGATTTACCTGTGGAAGAAGTAGAGGTGGAAACGCCGGTTGGGCCAGCGACAGTGAAGAAATTATCGGGGAAAAAATTAGGTCTCATCCCTATTTTACGTGCGGGTATTGGCATGTCTGAAGGGATATTACGTATGATTCCAGCAGCGCGTGTGGGACATGTAGGCTTGTATCGCGATCCAGAGACGTTACAGCCTCATGAGTACTACGTGAAACTCCCAAATGATGTCGAGGAGCGAGAGCTGCTTGTCATTGACCCGATGCTAGCGACAGGAGGTTCAGTCGTTGAAGCGATCAATAGCTTGAAAAAGCGTGGGGCAAAGAGTATGCGCCTTATTTGCCTTGTCGCGGCACCAGAGGGCGTGCGCTACGTACAAGAGGCGCATCCGGATGTCGACATTTATTTAGCAGCGCTAGATGAAAAATTAAATGAAAAAGGCTATATTGTACCCGGCTTAGGCGATGCGGGTGACCGGTTATTCGGGACGAAATAAAAATAGATGAGAAGAATGAAGTAACTGATGCTAACGTGTGTCAGTTGCTTTTTTATATGCACAACCTTATCCACATTTTTATGGATAATCAGTATCTACATGATATGAAAAGGTGAATTGTCCACGAATTTATGAGGTTATGCACAGGAAAATGCACATATCCACAGTTTTATGCACGAATATGTCCACAAGTGGCAGCATGTATTTTGGCGCATACAACATTTCTTGCTGCACATACTAATTTTTACGACAATGTGTGGGGGAGATTGTACTGATGACGCGAAGAGGTTGTTATATACATGTACTGTTGCTCGTTTTACTTATAATGAGCCAAGCATTCTCACCAATAGCAGTACATGCAGAAGAGAAAATGAACATTGAAAATGATGTTGAGGTAGATGGCGATGAAGAAGAACGGCGTGTTGTCATTGTCTCTGCATCAGGTGATGTTGAAAATGCGGTTGAGACAGTGAAAACCCGTATTCCTTCGGCAAAGATCAGGCAAGTATACAAAGAAGTGTATAGAGGATTTTCGTTAGAAGTTTTAGAGCGTGACATCCCGACGTTAGAGAAATTATCTGTTATTGCGCGTGTCGATGATATTGCCATTTATCAACCAAGTATTGAAGGAAGCATTGATTTTGTTGGTGGTGGGAGAGAAGCAAGTCGCTACTTTGATGCAAAAGGTCGCCGCATTACTGGTGCAGGGGTGAAAGTGGGCGTCATTGACACCGGGATAGACTATGAGCATCCTGATTTACGGCGAAATTATAAAGGTGGTTATGATGTCATTGATGATGACGACCAACCGATGGAGACAAAAAGTCCGCAGGGAGAACCGACATTACATGGCACGCATGTAGCAGGTATTATCGCTGCGAATGGACGCATTCAAGGCGTCGCACCAGAGGCTGACATTTATGCATATCGTGCTTTAGGACCAGGAGGACAAGGAACAACTGAACAAGTATTGACAGCGATTGAGAGAGCCGTTGGAGACGGTGTTGATGTGTTAAATTTGTCATTAGGAAACACCATAAATGGACCCGATTGGCCAACAAGTTTGGCACTTGACCGTGTCGTTGATAAAGGGGTTGTTGCCGTCACATCAAGTGGAAACAGTGGTCCGAATATGTGGAGTGTCGGTTCACCTGGAACATCAACGAAGGCGATTTCTGTAGGTGCCTCGTTGCCACCAATTGATGTACCCTATATTACACTATTCACGGACCAAGCACATCATATCCCTTTGGCACCAATCGCTGGTGCAAAGCCATGGACATTTAAACGGGATGTGGCGTTAGTGGATGTCGGACATGGGCTTGTTGCAGATTACCGTGATTTGTCCGTGAAAGGAAAAGTCGTATTAGTCAAACGTGGACGCGCGACCTTTGCAGAGAAGTTGATGACTGCAAAGCGGGCTGGAGCGATTGGTGTGCTCCTTTACAATCATTTAGATGGCGCGTTTGCTGGAGGTGTGTTAGAACCAATTGATATTCCGGCGGCGAGTTTATCGAAAGAAGACGGTGAGTGGTTACTTACTCACATGAATGAGAAGAAAAAAACAGCATACATTCGTACGAAATTTGAGCGCAAACAAGATTTAATTGCTTCGTTTAGTTCGCGTGGACCGGTAACCGAAACATGGCAAGTAAAACCTGACCTCGTGGCACCGGGCGTTGCCATTCAAAGTACGGTACCAAAAGGATACTTAGGGTTGAACGGAACGAGTATGTCAAGTCCACATGTTGCAGGAGCAGCGGCTTTATTATTGCAACTTCATCCCGAGTGGACACCTGAACAAGTGAAAGCAGCCCTCATGAATACAACGAAAACATTAACAAGTGAGCGCGGGCAACCTTATAAGCCACACGAGCAAGGAACGGGGCGTTTGCAAGTGGATCAAGCGTTACGAGCAGAAACGCTTGTTTATCCGGGAACGTTAACTTTTGGGACATGGTCAAAGAACGCTGCGCGAACGAAGCGAACGCTCTCGCTGACGATTGAAAACACAGGTTTACGCGCGAAAACATATTATATTGACCCGCCGATCGGTTCTTTAGACGGCATTGGATGGCAAACCCCGTATGCTGTTCGCGTTGTGCCAGGTGAGAAAAAGGTTGTCCAATTATCTGCAGACATTTTCCCAGCTGCGTTACAGGAGGGACTACACGCGGGCATAATTACAATTAAAGGTGATCGTTTACCCATTGAGGTACCGTATGTACTTTTTATGGAAGAGCCAAATTATCCTCGTGTAATGGCATTTCAATTTGCTCATGCTGATAAAAAGAATCACTATTACTATGAGTATTACTTGCCGGGTGGGGCCGAAAAATCTGGCATTGCTTTGTATGACCCTGACACATTTACGTTTGTGACAAATTTAGTTGAGAACGAACAAACTCATCGTGGTATGATCAGTGGTGAGTTGAGTGATGTGACTGTGCCACCGGGGCGCTACAAAGCATTGGTCTATGCAGAACAAAGCGGGGTGCAAGATACGATTGAGACGTATATTGAGATTGGTCAAGCAGATAAACATATAAGAGAAGAATGAATGCAAAAAATGGGGAGTAGGGACACTTTGGTCGTCAAAACTCCCCATTACCTTACATACATTTACCAAACCTGTGAACAAACGAAAACACTTTTACGAAAGAAATGTGTTTATATAGAGAAAACCGTTGACACAGGAGGGCTCCTATTGTAAGATTACAAATGGGTTACTGTGGTAAGGCTTACATATGTGGTTTGTGTAGCTTTTTGTTCATGGATAAGGAGGACGAATGTGCGTGCGTATGTGCTTGTCTCAATCATTACTTCGTACGTCATTGGCGGAACGTTTGGCGGTCTGTTTCTCGGACGGTGGCTCGATCAAGTTTTTGGGGTAGAACCGATCTTTTTGATCAGTTGTTTATTGCTTGGTATGTGTGTAAGTTCATATGCCATTTACAAGGCTATTCAACCCTTTTTAGGAGACGATTGAAATGGCAGTACAAGCAAATAACCTCTCTTTCCAAGGGCAAATGAAGCGCTATACATGGGTAGCTGCTGCGGTGATGGTCGTCTGTGTAGGCGGTTATTTCTTTACGTCCTCGCAAGTGATTTTTCGCAGTTTGATGCTAGGTTTTTTCACAGGATACATCATTTTGTGGACAAATTATCGGCATGTACATATCGTTGGTCATGTCAATTCTTCATCAACCTTGTTTGCGATGTTTATTGCTGGTTTAGGTTTTGTCATCCGTGTCTCGCTTGCTCTTGCTGCGCTGATCCTTGCCTTACAGTATCCAACACGGTTCAATACATTTGCGGTCATTATGGGTCTTAGTTTAATGTATGGGATCGTGATGGTCGAAATGGTGAGTAAAGTTTTGAGACGAAAGGGGTGAAAAAATGGATCAAAAACATTTAACATTTGAATGGCTCGGTTTGAAATTCGATGGTACCTTGATGATTACAACAACCATTGCAATGATCATTGTGTTTGTCATCACGTACATTGGCTGTCGTAAACTGGCCATGCGCCCAACCGGTCTACAAAACTTCATTGAATGGGTCATTGACTTTAACCGTGGCATCATTAAAGCGAACATGGATTGGAACGTTGGTGGTCGTTTTATCGTCCTAGCGTACACGTTGCTTTTTTATGTGTTTGTTTCGAATATGATGGGGATTCCATTCGAGATTTCGACTAAGACGGATCACTATATCTTGTGGCATTCGCCGACAGCGAATGTGACATTAACATTATCGCTTGCTGTCTTTGTGGTTGTGTTGACCCACATTTATGGTATCAAGGTGCGTGGGACAAAGCAATATTTGAAAGGGTATGGCAACCCTTCTTGGTGGTTACTGCCGTTTAAACTTATTGAAGAAGTATCAAACACGCTCACACTCGGGATGCGATTATTTGGGAACATTTATGCCAAAGAGGTTTTAATGTTGCTTATCGTGGGTATGGGTACGACTGCATGGTACATGTGGGGGATTGGTTTTGTACCCCTGATCGTGTGGCAAGCGTTTGGGATGTTTATCGGTTCGCTGCAGGCATATATTTTTGCTATGCTGACAATGGTGTATATGTCTCATAAAGTCGAAGCGCATTAACGTTTTAATCTTTGTTGATATCTCTTAACAGGGACTCTATGCTCTATAATAATATTTTGTTATTCACATTGAAGGAGGAAATGTCAAATGATTTCAATCGGAATTGGACTTGCTGCAGGACTTGGCGCAGTTGGAGCGGCTATTGGAGCTGCTCTAATCGTAAAAGGTGTACTAGACGGGGTGGCTCGTCAACCAGAACAACGAGGAACATTGCAAACATTGATGTTTATCGGGGTACCTTTAGCAGAGGGACTTCCAATCATCTCAATCGTTATTGCGTTCATGCTTTTTGGTAAGCTTTAAAGAAAAGAGAATGCAGAATAGATTTTTCGAGGGGCGACAGCGTTCTCATAAGGACCTCTCGCCTTTCCTTATGTAAGGTACAAGAATCACATCTGTAAAAGGGGTGTACGTTTTGGACTTCGATATCGAATGGGGTTCTGTCATTTATAGTCTTGTTGGCTTCATGATACTATTAGCGCTGCTAAGTAAATTCGCATTGAAGCCGTTACTTGGTGTGATGCAGAACCGTCAAAATATGATCAATGACCAGATAGACGCTGCCAAGCGTAATCAAGAAGAATCAGAAAAGCTTGTGGCTGCGCAACAAGAAGAACTAAAGAAAGCACGTGTAGAAGCACGTGAACTCATTGAAAATGCGAAAAAAGCTGGTGAGCAACAAGGCAAGCAAATGGTTGAAGAAGCACGTGCAGAAGCAGCGCGTATTCATGCACAAGCACTAGCAGAAATTCAAAACGAAAAAGAACAAGCAGTCGCAGCATTACGTGCGCAAGTCTCCTCACTTTCAGTGCTGATAGCAAGTAAGGTGATTGAAAAAGAGCTTGATGCAAAAGAACAAGACAAGCTTGTGCAAACGTATCTCAAACAAGTGGGCGAAGAGCTATGAGCAAGAGCGCAGTAGCAGGTCGTTACGCTGTTGCTCTTTTTGAGTTAGCAGAAGAAACAGGACAAGTCGATAAATATGAAGCAGAACTGTCATTGATTGAAGCCGTTTTTGCAGAAACGCCTCAGTTAACACAAGTGTTAATACAGCCGGGAATTTCTTTAGACAAAAAAGAAGATCTCCTTGTTCAAGCATTTAAGAACCAGGTGAGCGAGCCAGTGTTCAATACAGTTTTATTATTGTTTTCACGGGGGCGCGTTCGGATGATCGCAGCACTTGCTGACAGCTACAAAAAGTTAAACGACGAGAAAAAAGGGATTGCGTCTGCAACGGTTTTTTCGGCAAAACCATTAAATGATGAGGAAGCGCGCCAAATAAGTACGACATTTGCTCCTAAAGTTGGTAAGCGTGAATTGTGTGTGGAGAATGTAGTAGACGCGACAGTACTCGGAGGTATAAAGGTTAGAATTGGTGACCGTGTATTTGATGGCAGCATTCAAGGGCAATTGACAAGGCTTGAAAAGCAACTATTAGAAGCAAATTGAATCTGGATTCGGAAGTTAGGGGTGAAAACGAATGGCTAGTATGAAAGCGACGGAAATTAGCTCGCTCATTAAAAAGCAGATTGGTGAATTTGAAGCGACGGTGGATGTGCAAGACGTCGGCACGGTTGTTCGTGTTGGTGACGGAATTGCTTTTGCTTATGGACTCGAAAACGTCATGGCTGGAGAGCTGCTGGAATTTTCTACAGGTGTCATGGGGATGGCGCAAAACTTAGAAGAAGATAGCATTGGGATTATTATTCTCGGTCCATACCGTGACATTCGTGAAGGAGACGAAGTGAAGCGAACAGGTCGGATTATGGAAGTACCGGTCGGTGAAGAGCTGCTTGGACGGGTTGTGAACCCACTTGGTCAGCCTATTGATGGTCTCGGCCCTGTTCACACAACGAAAACACGCCCGGTCGAGAGCCAAGCACCAGGTGTTATGGCGCGGAAGTCTGTTCATGAGCCATTACAAACGGGCATTAAATCGATTGATTCAATGATCCCAATTGGACGAGGACAACGTGAGCTCATTATCGGTGATCGTCAAACAGGTAAGACGGCAATTGCCATTGATACAATTTTAAACCAAAAAGACCAAGATATGCTTTGTGTGTACGTGGCGATCGGTCAAAAAGAATCAACGGTTTCAGGCGTTGTTGAAACGCTTCGCACACACGGTGCGCTTGATTATACGATTGTTGTTTCAGCTGGCGCATCAGACCCAGCACCGATGTTATTTTTAGCGCCATATACAGGTGTGTCGATGGCAGAAGAGTTTATGTATAACGGAAAGCACGTTCTTGTCATTTATGATGATTTGTCTAAGCAAGCAGCGGCTTATCGTGAAATGTCATTGTTACTTCGTCGTCCACCAGGTCGAGAAGCTTTCCCAGGAGACGTCTTTTACTTACACTCTCGCTTGCTAGAGCGCGCAGCGAAGTTGAATGATGATCTAGGCGGAGGTTCCATTACGGCGCTACCGTTTATTGAAACACAAGCAGGCGACGTATCTGCATATATTCCAACGAACGTGATTTCAATTACTGACGGACAAGTGTTCCTACAGTCTGACTTATTCCATTCAGGCGTTCGCCCGGCTGTGAACCCAGGGATTTCCGTTTCCCGTGTTGGGGGGAGTGCACAAATTAAAGCGATGAAAAAAGTAGCTGGAACACTGCGTCTTGATTTAGCTGCGTACCGTGAATTAGAAGCGTTCGCCCAGTTTGGCTCAGACTTAGATGCAGCAACCCAAGCACGCTTGAATCGTGGAATGCGGACGGTCGAGTTGTTAAAACAAGACTTGCATCAACCACTGCCAGTGGAGAAGCAAGTAGCCATTATTTATGCACTGACAAAAGGGTATTTAGATGATGTACCGGTAGAAGACTGCCTTCGATTTGAATCAGAATTATTTACGTACCTTGACAACAGTCAGCCTGAACTGCTTGCGCACATTCGGACGACAGGAAACTTGCCAGAGGAAAGTGAGCTAAAAGCAGCACTGCAAGCATTTAAATCAAACTTTGTCACTTCAAACGAATAAAAGCAGCGTACAGGAAAAGAAATCAGGGGTCTACCGACTTCCGGCGACTGAATGCTGATTTCTGGTATGGAAGGTGGTGAACATATGGCTTCATTGCGTGATATAAGAACACGAATTAATTCGACGAAAAAAACACGTCAAATTACAAAAGCGATGCAAATGGTGTCAGCTTCGAAGTTAAATCGAGCGCAACTGGCGGCACAATCGTATGAAGTATATGCAAAGAAAATGCGCGAAGTCGTACATCATATTGCCCAGTCTGGTAGTCAAGTGAGCCATCCAATGTTAGAAGCACGACCAGTGAAGAAGACGGGCTACATTTTGATTTCCTCAGATAAAGGGTTAGCTGGTGGCTATAACGCGAGCTTGTTGCGTGATATGATGAAACAAATTGAGTCACGACATGCATCTATGGATGAATACGCCATTATTGTGCTTGGTCGCATAGGTCGCGATTTATTAAAGTCACGTAAACAACCGATCATTCAAGAAATGGTTGAATTACCTGATCAACCAACATTTGAAGACGTGAAAAGTTTAGCGAAGACGTCTGTTGATATGTTTGCAGACGGTTTATTCGATGAGTTGTATGTCTGGTACAACCACTTTATTAGCCCGATGACACAACGCGTGACAGAGCAAAAATTGTTGCCACTCACTTCTGTAGAGGATGCAGAACTTCGTGAGTCAACGAGCTTATATGAGTATGAGCCATCAGAAGAAGAAATGGTTAAACGTGTATTGCCTCGCTACGCTGAGAGCCTCATTTATGGTGCGCTACTCGATGCAAAAGCGAGTGAGTTTGGTGCACGTATGACGGCGATGAGCGCGGCGTCGGATAATGCCTCTTCATTGATTGATGATTTGACGCTTTCTTACAACCGGGCGCGTCAAGCGGCGATTACACAAGAAATTACTGAAATTGTTGGCGGTGCAGCCGCCCTCGAATAAGGTTGAATACAGGAAAAAGTAGGAGGGGAAAACGATGTCAACAGGCCGTATTTTACAAATTACGGGACCCGTCGTAGACGTTAAGTTCCCAAGTGGGCAACTACCAGAAATTAATAATGCCTTAAAAGTGGCCCAAAAGGGTGGCGAAAAAGGCGCTGTAGAAGTAAATGTTACATTAGAAGTCGCGCTTCATCTTGGTAATGATACCGTACGTACTGTTGCAATGAGTTCTACAGATGGATTAATGCGCGGTACAGACGTTACGGACACAGGTGCAGCCATTTCTGTTCCTGTCGGTGAAGCAACACTTGGGCGTGTATTTAATGTGTTAGGGGAAGAGATTGATTTAAAAGATCCCGTCCCTGCAGATGTTCGTCGTGATCCAATCCACCGCGAAGCCCCTAGCTTTGAGGAGTTAACAACGAAAACAGAAATTCTTGAAACAGGTATTAAAGTCGTTGACTTACTAGCCCCTTATACAAAAGGTGGTAAAGTCGGTTTGTTTGGTGGTGCCGGTGTTGGGAAGACTGTTTTAATTCAAGAGCTCATTAATAACGTTGCCCTTGAACATGGTGGGATTTCTGTCTTCGCTGGCGTTGGTGAACGGACGCGTGAAGGAAATGACTTGTATCACGAAATGACAGAAGCGGGCGTTATTAAGAAAACAGCGATGGTCTTCGGACAAATGAATGAGCCACCAGGTGCACGGATGCGTGTTGCGTTAACTGGACTCACAATGGCCGAATACTTCCGTGATGAACAAGGCGCCGATGTACTTTTGTTTGTGGATAATATTTTCCGATTCACACAAGCTGGTTCTGAAGTATCTGCTTTACTTGGTCGGATGCCATCAGCAGTTGGTTACCAGCCAACACTTGCAACAGAGATGGGACAATTGCAAGAACGGATTACGTCAACAAAAAAAGGTTCTGTTACGTCGATTCAGGCGATTTATGTGCCAGCTGATGACTACACAGACCCAGCACCAGCAACAGCGTTCGCACACTTAGATGCAACAACGAACTTAGAGCGTAAGTTAACGGAACAAGGGATTTACCCTGCTGTAGATCCACTTGCGTCTACATCACGTGCCCTTGCACCTGAAGTTGTTGGTGAAGATCATTATAACGTTGCCCGTGGCGTGCAGCAGACATTGCAAAAATACAAGGAACTCCAAGATATTATTGCGATCCTTGGTATGGACGAGTTATCGGAAGAAGATAAGTTGACAGTTGCGCGTGCACGTCGTATTCAGTTTTTCTTATCACAAAACTTCCATGTTGCCGAACAATTTACAGGACAACCAGGTTCTTATGTACCTGTAAAAGAAACAGTTCAAGGTTTTAAAGATATTTTAGCTGGAAAATACGATGATTTACCGGAAGATGCCTTCCGTCTTGTCGGTCGTATTGAAGAAGTCGTGGAAAAAGCAAAGCAAATGATGTAACGCTTTGTAAGCGATTTTTATAAGATGCGGCAGGAAGGAGGGGGTTATAATGGAAACAGTTCGTGTAAGTGTTGTGACACCGGATGGCGCTGTATATGAAGATGAAGGCGTTGAACTTGCTGTATTAAAGACGGTTGAAGGAGAAATTGGTGTCAAAGCCAAACATATTCCTTTACTCGCGCCCCTTGCGATTGGTCCAGCGCGATTCTTAAAAGGCGGCAAGGAGGCGCAAGTGTCAGTGATCGGTGGCTTTGTTGAAGTCCGTCCTGATCAAGTGACCATTCTTGCAGAAGCAGCTGAACGTCCTGAGCAAATCGATCTTAGCCGGGCTGAAAAAGCACGGCAGCGCGCAGAGGAGCGATTGCACAAGCAGCAAGAAGGAATTGATAAGAAACGAGCAGAAATTGCTTTACAACGAGCAATTACTCGGATGAATGTCGCGAAACACCGATAAATCAATGTAAAAAAGACCTTTCCACTGTGGAGGGTCTTTTTATCTATTGATCGTCACAAAATCGTGCTAAATTGTTCACAAAAAATGTTGGTCATCCTAAAATAACCAATAGATCTGCCTAGATTTTTGAGCCAAAATCCGGTATGATGGTTAATGAATTGTCTTGTCTACAGTTTCACGTCGTTTTGATTGTACTGAAATTGTCATTTGTTTTAGCAAGAAATGAGGTTTTGATATTGACGCAAGGACTAGGCGTAGAAGCATTCATACATATTATGGTGAGTTTGCTCTGCTTTGGACTCGCATGGTGGGCGCTTACATCCTTTAGGCTGGAATTGTTTGTAAAAGACATAAAGAGTAAACAAGCGCTTTTACTACGCTTGTTTATGGCGCTTGCACTCGGATATGTTGTTGCGCAGTTTATCCTTGATTATGTACAGTCTGCCCGGATGCTTCCGTACTTATTAAACTAAAATTTGCATGTATGCTTTGTCTCCAACAGGTAAAAATGGGACTAATGGATCCTTTATGTCCTGTGAGGAGAGGGTATAGATGCAAAAGGTGATGAACGTTGTATTTGTGTTAATATTGTGCGTGTGTGCGGTTATTTACACTCCAAAATCAAAAGAAACTGCTGTAGAGACACTTCAAGAACAAATGACTGCTTTTACACAACTGATGGATTCAGCATCGCTTGTGCCTAAGCAGTGGCATGTAAGGGCGAAAAAAGAAAAAGCACTTATTAGTAACAAGGAAATGTTTTTTGAGCAAGTTCATTTATTTGCTCGTACGCAGCCAACTTTTGAACTTTCTTCAATAGAAGAGACATCACATGAGCATTTAAAGGCAGTTTTCCTACAGAAAGATCACATCAGCGCGAAAGAAGTGCAGGTGTCGTTTGTGGCCGTACCTGAACAAGGACAATTTACTTTAACAAAAGTGTATGAATATGTTGCTGATGCATCATCGGAACAAACAATGGATGACAAAAAAGTGGTGCAGCAGTTAGAGGATTTAAACTTTGCTGATGCCACGCTATATGTGCAAGTTTCGGCTGAAACACTGGATCCACTCACTTTTTCAGCATATGAAACGGCTCAGAAATGGGTGCGTCAACTTGGCGCCACTGAAAAAGAATCATTGTCAGAGGAAGCATTTGTATCTTTGTCCGGATACAATGATGCATGGCAAAATGGTGTCCCTCTTTCTACAGACGAAGAGATGAATGTACAAGTTGCACTTAGGCAAAGTCCGTACTTGGGCGGGGCAACGAAGGTAACTTTAGGCACGCCTATCATTACGACTGAATATTGATGATATAGAAGAGACTATAATGAGACGCGGAGGGGAAATACGTTGGAAAAAATCATTGTCCGTGGTGGCAAGCGGCTACACGGCTCCGTGAAGGTGGAAGGTGCTAAGAATGCTGTTCTACCTGTGGTAGCTGCATCCATTTTGGCTGAATACGGTGAGAGTACAATTGAGGATGTACCGCCTTTAACTGATGTGTATACAATGAAAGAAGTTTTAAGTAATTTGAATGTGGCTGTCACGTATGAAAATGGTCGCTTTCATGTTGATGCAACAAGACCTTTAAAAACGGAGGCGCCGTTTGAATATGTGAGAAAAATGCGTGCTTCCTTTACTGTAATGGGTCCACTTTTAGCCCGTGTGGGGAAGGCGAGAATCGCTTTACCGGGTGGTTGCGCCATTGGGTCACGTCCAGTTGACCAACATTTAAAAGGGTTTGAAGCGCTTGGTGCAACGGTGGAGATCGGTAACGGTTTTATTGAAGCCCGTATTGATGGTCGCTTGCAAGGTACAAAAATTTATTTGGATTTCCCAAGTGTTGGGGCAACGCAAAATATTATGATGGCCGCTGTGCTCGCAGAAGGCACAACGACAATTGAAAATGTTGCTGAAGAGCCGGAGATTGTCGATCTTGCCAATTACTTAAATGCGATGGGGGCACGTGTCCGTGGTGCAGGTACTGGTGTGATTCGTATCGAAGGTGTTGATGCGTTGACAGGTACGGTTCATTCAGTAATACCGGATCGTATTGAGGCAGGGACGTTTATGATTGCAGCTGCAATCACTGGCGGCAATGTGTTTGTGGAAGGTGCAATTGGAGAACATATGCGGCCACTTATTGCTAAAATGCGTGAGATGGGTGTGGAGATTTCAGAAGAAGGCTCGGGTTTACGTGTGATCGGACCAGAGAAATTAAAAGCTGTCGATATTAAAACAATGCCGCATCCGGGATTCCCAACGGATATGCAAGCGCAAATGATGGCATTATTATTAAAGGCAGAAGGAACAAGTGTGGTGACAGAAACCATATTTGAAAATCGGTTTATGCACGTTGAAGAATTTCGTCGCATGAATGGTAATATTAAAATTGAAGGGCGCTCGGCCATTGTGACCGGTCCGAATGGCTTGCAAGGGGCTGAAGTTGGTTCCACTGATTTACGTTCGGGTGCTGCGCTCGTCGTGGCAGGATTGGCTGCCGATGGTTATACACGTGTAACAGAACTAAAGCATATTGACAGAGGGTATAACCGTTTAACTGAGAAGTTAAAGGCACTTGGGGCTGATATTGAACGAGTGGAAGAGCATCAAGCAAAAGACTCTCTTGAAGTAGCTGAATCCATATAGTAATAAAAAGGCGCATGGTAAAAAGATTGTTCGTTGTCAATAAACGGGCAGTCTTTTTGTGCTTTTTTCATCAACGTCCGCATTCTCTCAAACGTCTATTTTTTTCTATAAATACATAGACTAATGGACGAGAAGAAAATGGGGGATTGTAATGAGAAGGATGGTATTCATAGCGGCAAGCCTTATTTCTATGATTCTTGTTGTGCCGAGTTTGTTTGTTGTTTTTATGAACCATAATGAGGACGCTTCAAGTGTCCAAGAGGTGGTGGTTTCACAAACGGAAAAAGCATATGCAGCATATGAGAAAAAGGAAGAACCACCAAAAGAGGAGGAAACAGCGATTAATATTCATGTCTATCGCAGTAATTTAGAAAAGATTGAAACCGTGTCGCTAGAATCTTATGTAGCAGGTGTCGTTGCGTCAGAAATGCCGGCAAGTTACGCGCCAGAGGCATTAAAAGCACAAGCTTTAAGTGCACGTACAATCATCATTGATCGGCTTTTAAATAAAAAAGATGACCAAAAGCTGCCTGAAGGAGCTGATGTCACTGATACGGTTTCCCACCAAGTATATAAAAATCAAGAAGAATTACAAGAACAGTGGGGACAAGACTTTTCCGCTTATTGGCAAAAGGTGACGGATGCGGTGAAGGCGACAGAAAATCAACTGTTGACATATGAAGGGAAGCCAATCATGGCAGCATTCTTCTCAACGAGTAACGGTTACACTGAAAACGCAAAAGACTATTGGGAAAGTGACTTGCCTTATTTACGTAGTGTAGAAAGCGCTTGGGATCAGTCTTCTCCGCGTTATACAAAAGAAGTGACAATTCCGATAAAGAAATTTGAGGAATTGCTTGGCGTATCTTTACCTCAGGATGGCTCGGTTGGAACGATTGTTTCCCGCACAGATAGTGGCCGCGTAGAGAAAGTGGAGGTAAACGACCACATTTTCACAGGTAGAGAACTTAGAGAAATGCTCTCCCTTGATTCCACTGATTTTAATTGGTACATTCACGGAAAAGAAGTTGTCATACAAACGAAAGGCTGGGGGCATGGAATTGGCTTAAGCCAATTCGGAGCAAATGCGATGGCGTTAGAAGGTAAGACTTATGAAGAAATTGTAAAGCATTATTATACCGGTGTGGAAGTAACGGAGGCAAAACCGTTTTTACAGTCACTGTCATCACAATAGCGACCTATTTAAAAGGTCGTTTTTTCTTTTGTTGAGCAACGACCTACTTTTTAAAATCTTTTCTTTAAAAATGATAAAAATTGCAACGAGATGTATAGATCACTAGCAATTTGTTCAGAATGGTGGGCAGAGGTGATGAGAAATGAAAAAAGAAGAAAACAAACATTCTTCTAAAAAAGTTAATCTACAAATGTTGATGCGTAAGCGTTGGTTGTTACCTGCTGTTTATTTACTCGTTGCTGCTGGTCTTTTAAGTGCTGTATTCTTCACGCAAAATGGAGAGGAAAGTGCGGACCCAGACAACACACCGAATGAAGTCACGATGGATCCAAATGGAAGTGAAGACCCATCTGTACCGGTCGTTACAGGCGATGAGACATTACATATGCCTGTTGAGGATGAGGCAGAGTATAAACAAGTCGGATATTTCTACGATGCCGATGCCGACGTGGAAGAACAACAGAAAGCGCTTGTCTTTTATAGCAATGTCTATCGACAAAACCAAGGCATTGATTTGCAACGTAACAATGGAGAACGCTTTTCAGTGACCGCTGCGATGAGTGGGAAAGTCATTAAAGCGACGAAAGACTCTATCCTTGGGTATGTGGTGGAGATCGATCATGGTGATGATATTGTCACGCATTATTCCAGTTTGAACAATGTTGATGTGTCTAAGGGTGACCAAGTTAAACAAGGACAAGTCCTTGGCATGTCAGGGAGTAACGAGTATAACATGGATGCAGGTGTACATGTACACTTTGAGATTCGCAAAGAGGGTACAGCGCTGAATCCAAACGATGCTTTTGGAAAGTCGCTTGCGCGCATGGCGGATCTGTCTCCTTCAGATAAAAAAGAGACAGATGATGACGAAGCGAATGTTGAAGGCAAAGATGAGGAGACGAAGGAAGATCCTTCGTCGGAACAGCCTGAAATGGAGTTACCATCAGATTCTTAAGGACAAGCAAAAATGTCCAATTTGCTCAGAGAGCAAGTTGGGCATTTTTTAATGAGAAACATGACTTGGGCGCGTAAATGTGTAAGAAGTTGACGCACGACTGTGAATTTATGGTCTAAGCCGTCGACCTTGTTAATACACTTTACCAATCACCTATATACATCTAGGGAGGCGAGTCGTGTGCACGATTACATCAAAGAGCGAACCATCAAGATTGGCAAGTACATTATTGAGACGAAGAAAACTGTGAGAACGATTGCAAAGGAATTTGGTGTCTCAAAAAGTACTGTACACAAGGATTTAACAGAAAGACTTCCTGAAATTAATCCAGAGCTAGCAAACGATGTAAAAAAGATCCTTGAGTACCACAAATCTATTCGCCATTTGCGAGGTGGTGAAGCGACAAAAGTGAAATATAAGAAAAGTGCAGCAGCCGCAACAAAACAAACTGCAAAAACACATCAATAAATATGATCTAGCGCTTTATTTTGCCTATTTATATGTTAATATTTATACTAGGTACGAGTGCGTATTAGACGTCTCCTCCAATGTACAAGTGTACATAAAAGGTGATTTCTTGCGCACAATCACTTAGCATAAATGTTGAATGAAAATAGGGAGGAACATCAATCATGTTTGGTCGAGATATTGGCATTGATTTAGGGACAGCAAATGTACTTATTTATGTAAAAGGTAGTGGCATTGTTTTAAACGAACCATCCGTTGTTGCGCTTGATACGACAACGAATCGCGTATTAGCTGTTGGAGAAGAAGCGTTTCGAATGGTTGGACGGACACCTGGAAACATTGTAGCAATCCGTCCTATGAAAGATGGTGTCATTGCTGATTTTGATATGACAGAGTCGATGTTGAAACATTTCTTAAATAAGATTAAAGTAAAAGGTGTATTCTCGAAGCCGCGTATTTTAATTTGTTGTCCAACGAATATTACATCTGTTGAACAAAAAGCCATTCGCCAGGCAGCAGAAAAAAGTGGTGGAAAAGATGTGTACTTGGAAGAAGAGCCAAAAGTAGCCGCTATTGGAGCAGGCATGGATATTTTTCAACCAAGCGGTAATATGGTTGTTGACATAGGTGGTGGCACAACGGATGTAGCAGTTCTATCCATGGGCGATGTTGTCACTTCTACATCCATTAAAGTAGCCGGTGACAGGTTTGATGCGGATATTTTGACGTACATTAAAAAACAATATAAGCTATTAATTGGTGAACGTACGTCTGAAGAAATTAAAAAGCAAATTGCGACAGTATTTCCAAGCGCCCGTCGAGAAGAAATGGATATTCGTGGTCGAGATATGGTGACGGGTTTGCCACGAAATATCACGATCAGAACAGATGAGATTGAAAAAGCGCTTGTGGAAGCAGTCGATGATATTGTGCAAGCAGCAAAACAAGTGCTGGAGCGAACGCCTCCAGAACTGTCGGCAGATATTATTGATCGTGGCATTATTTTGACTGGTGGAGGCGCTTTACTACATGGGATGGACCAACTGCTAGCAGAACGACTCAAAGTGCCGGTGCTCGTCGCAACAGAGCCAATGCATTGCGTTGCGACGGGAACAGGCATCATTTTAGAAAACCTCGATAAAATGTCGAGTAAAAAAGTCCGTATTTAATAGCGCGGAAAATTCGTGAGTGAGATAACAGGAGTACAGGGGTGAGCGTAGGCATGGCAACAAAGAGACATCATGAAAAGGGACAAGCAGCAAATATGTTGGCGGAAACACAAAATCATCAAATAGAGCCGCTACAAACGAGAAGCGCGCGTAGAGAACGCCGAGCACAGGAAGGGAATTTAGATGCTGTCTGGCGTTTGAGACGTCAGCGTGTGCGCTTGCTCCCTATTTGGTTACGTCTTGTCATTGTTGGTTTGCTTACGAGTATTTGCTTGCTCGCGGGTCTTGTTATTGGGTATGGTGTAGTTGGTAACAGTGAAAATGCGTGGGAGGTCTTAAGTCCACAACTATGGTATAGCATGATTGATGCCATTCGTGGTCATTGATCGGTTCGGATATGATAAATGGCTGAAAAGAACTGAGAGGGCTCAGTTCTTTTTTTCGTGCATGGTTTATTTATTCACACCACATACTAGGTACATAAAAAAAGAAAGGACGTTTCAAAAAGATATGCCATTCTTCTTTAAGAAAAAGCACTCAAAGTCGGGCACACCAAAACAAACCAGGTCTTCTTTTCAATCAGTTGACGACGTATTGAAGGCAGCAAACGATTCGTGTGACTTCACGCAGCTAAAAAAGAAGATCAACAATCAAATGATGTCTTTTTATTATTTTTCTTCCCTAGTGGATGAAACACAGTTAATAGATGAGGTTGTTCGTCCGTTGCAACAGTTAGAAAAGTTAGATGAAAAAGACATGGTTGAGCACATGAATTCTTTGCAAATGAAACCCCTTGCTACTGCTGATGAGCTTGAGCGTGATTTGTTAACTGGTTATGTGCTCATACGGGCGGCACAACAGTGGATGCACGCTGATTGGTTGGTCCCTCTGAAGAAGACAGAGGGGCGCCAAGTGTCTATTCCGGAAGTAGAGTTTAGTGTGTTTGGATCAAAAGAGTCTTTTGTGGAAACAATTGATGTGAACATTAACTTACTGCGGAAGCGTTTGCCTACAAGTGATTTGCGTTTGAAAAAGCTTACAATTGGTGAAGTATCAAAAACAACGTTATACGTAGCTTATTTACAATCTGTTGCCAATGAAACAAATGTACAAACCGTATTACAACGTTTGGGAAATGTAAAGATTGATCAAGTACAAGATTCTTCTGTCGTCTTGCAGATAATGGAAGACAATAGTTCCTCAGTTTTTCCACAATTCATCGATACCGAACGACCCGATCGAACCGCAGCAAGTGTGGCGGGAGGAAGAATTGCCATATTGACAGATGGTTCTTCTCAAGCATTGCTTGCCCCTGTGACGGCTGTGGAGTTTATTTCGTCGTTTGAAGATGCTTTTTTATCATGGCCGGCGGCAACGTTTTTACGATTGTTACGGTTGGCAGCGTTGTTTTTTTCAATTTTTGCGACCCCTCTTTATGTAGCGGTTTTGACATACCATCCGGAAATCATTCCACAAGACTTATTTAGTACATTAATGATGTCACGACGTATTGTGCCATTTCCTCCAATTGTAGAAGCGTTATTTTTAGAAACGACGATTGAGTTATTACGTGAGGCAGGCGCGCGTTTACCAACGAAGATCGGGCAGACGATCGGGATTGTTGGCGGGATTGTCATTGGTACGGCAGCTGTCGAAGCAGGATTGACAAGCAATGTTTTGCTTATTATTGTCGCCTTAGCCGCGTTAACGTCGTTTACAGTACCGATTTACCGGATGGGTACAACGATTCGAATTGTTCGATTTCCGTTTATCATTGCAGCGCAAGTTTGGGGACTTGTTTCGATTGGTTTAATGTTTATTTTTATTGTATGTCACCTTTTGTCTCTCACTTCACTTGGTCGTCCTTATATGGCACCGATTTATCCATTTTCTTGGCGTGACTTAAAGGACACGTTCGTTCGTTTACCGCTGGAGATGCAAACGCATCGTCAAGCATTTTTGCAAACGAAAAAACCAAGGAAGTTTCAAACGAAGACAGTGCGTAGTCAAAGAGATATTGACGATGGGTATTAAGACAGGGGAAAGAACGGTTGGAAAAAGGAGCGTTTGGTGATGGAAAAAGAACTACCTAAGCATCTTCAAGTACCACCGTATATGGTCTTTTTTCTTGTTCATAGCATACAAGTCGGTGTAGGGGTGTTAGGTTTTGCTCGTTACATTGCTGATGCTGCTGGTTATCAAAGTTGGATTGCCATTCTTTTAGCAGGGATCGTGAATCAACTTATCATTGCAATGATGTTTTCGTCCATTAACAAAGTGGGTGGGGGCGATCTTCATGATATTACGTGTAAGGGACTAGGAAAATGGATGGGTTGGCTTGTCACGTTGCTTTTCTCTGTATATTTTGTTTTCCTAGCCGTAGTGGTATTGCGCACATATATCGAAGTCGTTCAAGTATGGGTTTACCCAGACCTTACTTCATGGCGTTTGGCGGTATTGGTTTTACTTGTCTCGTATTACACAATAAGAAAAGGATTTCGTGTGATCACTGGGGTGACATTTTTCTTTGTTTTTCTCTCATCGTTGTTGTGGCCAACGTTTTTTGCGACGCTTGAATACGGTGAATGGCATCATTTGTTCCCGTTATTTCATACAACATTACGCGAGCAATTCGACGCAGTCATGTTAATGACGTTAAGTTTTGCTGGGGCTGAGGTGTTACTTGTGTATTACCCCTTTATTCAAAGCAAAGGAAAGAAAAAACAAGTGCGTCTAGCTGCGCATCTTGGTTCAGCATGGACGACGATTGTTTACTTGGGGATTGCAGTATTTACGTTTATTTATTACAGCCATGAGCAGCTTGTACATGTGATTTGGCCTACGTTAAGTATATGGAAAATTTTAATGTTGCCTGTAATTGAACGGATTGAATATGTTGGGATTGCCATCTGGTTAATCACCATTTTTCCAAATGTGTTATTGTTTATTTGGGCTGCAAGTCGTTTATGGAAGCGACAGTTTTCCGTTCAACACCGGACAACTGCAAAATGGGGAATCATCATTGTGTTTTTCTTAACAATCCAGTTTAATTCGAGGGAATCCATTGACTTACTAAATACAGTTGTTAATCGTGCTGGGCCACTGTTTAGTCTAGGACTCATCCCGTTTCTTTGGTTATTAAGTTTGTTCTGGAAGAAAGGAGGGGCTACGCGTGAACAGTAAGTGGCGTGTGCTTGTGATACTTGTAATTATCTGTGTGGCACTTTTGGCGCCAAACACAACGAATGTGTTGGATGAATTGCAACTGATGCAGACGATTGGTTTTGATGCTGGGGATGATGATGACATCATTGGCACAGTAGGCATTATTTCTTATTCGGCAGATAAAAATTATCAAACAACAACGTTATCTGCACCTTCTGATTCTGCTCGGCACCATCGAATTAGGATGGATAGTATGACGTCGCATCCACTTCATGCTGGGAAACTAACAGGCATCTTATTCGGTGCGGATTTATCAGAGAGAGGGATTTTTGATACACTCGATACGTATTATCGTGACCCAAAAGTCGCTGCACGTGCCTATTTGGCGGTTGTCGATGGAGAAGCAAAAGAATTATTAGAGAACAATTATCCTTTTCAACAAGAAGAGATTGGTTATTTAAATCGGTTAATTAACCATAATATTAATCGAGGGAACTTACCAAGAACAAATATGCATTTGTTTATGCGGGCATTTTATGGAAAAGGCAAAGATCCTTTCTTACCATTACTTGTTTACACGGATGAGTATATTCGCATACAAGGTTTGGCTTTATTTAAAGGGGACAAGTGGGTCGATCAACTTAATTTGGAGCAAGCATTCTTCTTTAAATTGTTGACAGATGACTATGAAACGGGAGGATTTATTGAATTACCAATTGATGAGAACGGGGAACAAGCGGTTTTAAAAGAGCTCAGGTCAGGTAAATCGTTTACTTTCAATATAAAGGAACAATATCCGTCCATAGACATTCATGTACGGGTGAAGGCGCGCCTAAGTGAATACAGTGGGAAAAATTTAACGGAAGAGAGACTAAAAGAGATTACCGCTTATAGTGAAAAAGAGATGACAAAGAGGTTACAAAAGTTATTAGATGACTTACAGAAGAAGAAGCTTGATCCCATTGGTTTTGGGGATCAGGTGATTCATCGCGGACCAATGGATATCAAGGAATGGGAAGAAATTTACCCACAAATGGCTTTAAACGCGACGGTGAGTGTGAAAATTATTGAATCAGGGGTCAGCCAGTAACACGCTCGCTGGAAGGCGAGCGTGTAGTTATAAGTATCCTTCTTTTTTTAAGGTAGTAAGCCATTTTTGAATACAGGAGTCCCAGTAATCCCATGTATGTCCACCAGTGCTTTCGTCATAGTTAAAAGGCACGGCTAATTGTAAAACGCGGTCACGGAACGATACGTTAATTGGATAAACAAAGTCTTCAGTGCCACAATATTGGTAAAGAGTTGGTATGTTTGTTTGCTGCTCGATATGTTGTTTCATTAATGCAATTAAATTAGCACCATGTCCGTCAATATCAAGGTCCATGCCAAAGATTGCTTGCGCGAGTGGTTTAAATTCAATGTGACCCATGCCAATGAACAGATCAAAAATCATGTTGACATCAAGTGCACCAGAGAAGCTGGCCGCGGCTGCAAAGCGTTCAGGATGGTGTAATGCCCACTTAAAAGCACCGAACCCACCCATCGACAATCCAGCGACAAATTGGTCTTCACGATTTTCGGAAAGTGGGAAGTAGCGGGTGAGCCGTTCAGGTAATTCTTTCGATAAAAAGGTAAAATAAGATCCGCCAAAGTCCATATCTGTGTAGTAGCTTAAATCAACGCTCGGCATGACAACAGCAAGATCGTATGCATTCGCGTAGCGTTCGATCGACGTTTGACGTGACCAAGAGCTGTCGTCATCGCCCCATCCGTGTAGTAAATATAAGGTGCGGTATGGCGGCGTTGCTTGTTCAGGTAAAATGACATGCACACGGGTTTGTTTACCGAGTGCTGTAGATTTGTATTGGATTGTCGCAAGTGCCATCGTTGAAAGTACCTCCTTTTGTGTCTCTGTACAGTATAACGGAAAAAACATTCTGTGGTACAATGAAATGTGAGAGAACATTACTTTTTTGAGGAGGTTTTCATGTTACATATTGAAGAGATTAAAGCGCTCATTCCGCATCGTTATCCGTTTTTACTTGTGGATCGTATTGTCGAGTTAGAGGCGGGGAAGATGGCAGTTGGCATCAAAAACGTGAGTGCGAATGAAGAATTTTTTAATGGTCATTTCCCGCAATACGCGGTGATGCCGGGTGTGTTGATTGTTGAAGCATTGGCACAAGTATGCGGGTGTATGGTCATGACACAGGAAGAGCATGCAGGGAAAATCGGACTATTTGCCGGAATTGACCAATGCAAATTTAAACGACCTGTACGACCTGGCGATCAGCTTCGTCTCGAGGTAGAGATGACGCGGATGAAAGGTCCTGTCGCCAAAGCACGCGGGGTGGCTTATGTCGACGGCGAGGTTGCGGCGCAAGCTGAGATGACGTTTGCCTTTAAGCAAAGTGATCGCTCGTAAGGCTGAATAGGAGACCGGCGAATCCATCCTGGTCTTCCTATTTCAGGAATGATATTGCTAAATAGAAGGAGCGGTGCTATGCTTCTTTGTAAAGTGCTTACATATCGCACACCTATTAGTGCAAACGTTTGCGCTAGGTGTTGTTAGAAGGAGAGAAGAATGATGAGAAAAACGGTTTTGAGAATCATATGGTTCACAATGCTACTTATTGTGTTCACATGTAGTGTGACAAATACACATAGTCAGGCGGCTACGAAAAAGGAGATTCGATTTACTTATGAGCGCGACGAAGCAATTTATGATGGTTGGAATTTATGGGTATGGGATACAGACGATCATCATGGACAAGTTGATTTTCATACATTCCAGGACCGTAAAGCCATTGCTACGATTTCGCTAGGCGGAGAAGCAAACAACGTTGGTTTTATCGTACGACATGGGACTGACTGGGGTGACGCAAAAAAGGATATTGGACACGACCGGTTTATTCGTGTGAACGAGCGCGACCGATTAACAAAAGTGTTTGTCAAATCAGGTGAAGCAGTGTTTCATGTTGTTCCTGAAGTGCGTGAGCCACTTATTGGAGCAGGAGCAGTGACATTTTTCTATCGTGATCCTAATTTATATGACCGCGATGAGATGGATACGATTGATGGGGTGACCTTGTCTATTGACGGGAGACAGGTGCCGATGACATATGAAACAGAAAATGAATGGTTTACCGTCACTGTTGACCAGCTTGATCCGGGCACTTATCCATATACATTTTTGGTTGAATCAGGTGGTGTTGAGCGGGAAGTAAATGATCCATACCATACAGTGGATGGGGTGTCACAAGTGACATATGAAGAGGTAATAACAGGTGAGTTTGCACCGCAGATGGTAACTTATAATGAAAACGCGGTACTTACAATCGAGTCTCATTTAGATGAAGATGTTGCGTGGGAAACAATATCCGTTGATTTACGTGCACTAGGTGGGAAGGAAGAGACTTTCATTGACCCTGAATTACAAGCAGTGACAGTCAATGTCCGGAAAGACACCGCCGCTGGTGAGAAATTGTTGCCAATTACAGCAATTGATGTGGATGGGAATCGTTACACTGGGAGTGCGACATTGATAGTCTCGCCGCGGACATTTGCTGGAAAAGGCGACTTTGACTGGGATGAAGCAGTTATTTACTTTATGTTGACGGATCGCTTCTTTGATGGAAACCGAGCAAACAATGATCCGTATGGTATTGGATATGATCCACGTCATCATAACGCGTATCAAGGCGGGGATTTTAAAGGTGTAACGAAAAAACTTGACTACTTACAGGACTTAGGGATCAATACGATTTGGCTGACACCGATTGTGGAAAATATTCGTTTTAACGTTCGTCATCAAGAAGCGGATGGCGACACAATCCCTGATTATGGCTATCATGGTTATTGGGCAATTAACTTCGAAAAGTTGAATCCACATCTTGGTACGATGGCAGAGTTTCATGAGTTAATTGATGAAGCGAATGAACGCGGCATAAAAATTATGGCCGATGTTGTGTTAAATCATACTGGTTATGGTCTGAGGGAAGTAGACGCATTGCCTGAATCATCTCGTCCATTTGGCTATCCGACGGATGATGAGCGTGCGCGTTTTTCAACGCTTTTACGGCAAGGGCATCATGTCGGTGATGACATGGTGCGTGGGGAGTTAGCTGGGTTACCAGATTTTAAAACGGAAGAAGCACATGTGCGGGAGCAGATTGTCAAGTGGCAGACGGACTGGATTGAACGTTCAACAACAGCAAAAGGAAATACAATTGATTATTTCCGTGTGGATACAGTGAAACATGTTGAACCGACGACTTGGATGCACTTTAAAAATGAGTTGACGAAACAAAAGCCGGATTTCAAGTTAATTGGTGAGGCGTGGGGAGCGAGTGTCCACGATGATTACGACTATTTACAGTCAGGGATGATGGATGCGCTGCTTGACTTTGACTTTAAGCGCTATGCCCGTGATTTTGTTGGCGGCAGCGTAGAATCGGTCAATGCTTTGCTTGAGTGGCGCAATGAGCAGCTTACAAATGATGCCACACTTGGGCAGTTTTTAGGTTCTCATGATGAAGACACATTTTTAACTCAAGTCGGTGGTGACAAAAGTAAGTTGAAGCTGGCGGCAGCGCTACAAATCACTGCAAAAGGTCAGCCTGTTATATACTATGGTGAAGAAATTGGTATGGGTGGACGTGCAAACTATCCGTATAACGAAAACCGTTACGTTTTCCCGTGGGAGAAAGTAGCCGGAAACGACATGCACGCTCACTACCGTGCATTACTCCAAGCGCGTTCGACGTATCCACAAGTGTTTGCCAAGGGAGATCGCGCATATGTTGCCGGATCTGATCGTGAAGCATTCCTTGCATTTACACGCACGTATGAAGACACGTCTATCCTTGTCGCGCTAAATGTGGGCGACCATGAAAAGACGCATACATTTACTGGATTTAAGGCACATGAAGCGATTGTTGACTTGTACAGTGGTACGACGTATGAGGCAACTGCAAATGGTGAACTGACAGTGGCATTGCCATCTCGTCATGATGGTGGAACGATGTTGCTCGTTTCAAAGTAGGTTAGATAGAAAGCGCCTCGCTCCCTTTGTTCAGGGGGCGAGGCGCTTTTTGTTAATGATCTGTTTTTTGCGATTGGAAACGCCATGCGTCTTTGCACATGTCGTGTAAGCCACGTTCTGCCTTCCAGTCAAGCTCGGTATGTGCTTTTGTTGGATCAGCATAAGAGACAGGGGCATCACCTGGTCGGCGTGGGGCAATGCGGTAAGGGATGGTCACACCAGTTGCTTCTTCAAACGTGTGAATGACATCGAGGACACTATAGCCAGTGCCTGTCCCTAAATTGTACGCATCAATGCCGTTAATTGTGGGTAGTTTTTTCAACGCTTGTAAATGTCCTTGGGCAAGATCCATCACATGGATGTAGTCGCGAATGCATGTCCCGTCTGCTGTTGGATAGTCATTGCCAAACACGGACAATTCTGCGCGGACGCCAGCAGCAACCTGGGTAATGTATGGCATCAAGTTGTTAGGAATACCGTTTGGAGCCTCACCGATCAAACCACTTTCGTGCGCGCCGATTGGGTTAAAATAGCGTAATAAAGCAATACGCCAATCAGCATTTGATGCGCTCACATCGCGCAACATGTTTTCAATGATAAGTTTCGTCGCTCCGTACGGATTTAGTGTATGAAGCGGCGCGTCTTCGCGTAGTGGGACAGTTTCAGGCATCCCGTATACCGTCGCTGATGAACTAAACACTAATTGATGCACATCGTACTTTTCCATACACTTACATAAGTTAATCGTACTGACAATGTTGTTGCCATAATAAAACAACGGCTGTGCAACCGATTCTCCAACTGCTTTTAAGCCAGCAAAGTGAATGACCGCATCAATCGGATAACGCGCAAACACAGCATCTAGCGCTGCCATGTCACATAAGTCGACGTGCTCAACCGCCGGTGCTCGTCCACCTAGTTCAGTGATACGTGCGATGGTCTCCTCTGAGCTATTAGAAAAATTATCCGCAATGACAATGTCATATCCGGCATTTAAAAGTAGGACAGATGTATGGCTACCAATGTAACCAGCCCCGCCCGTAACAAGAATGGACATAGTTGAAAAGCCTCCTTATTGGGTTAAACAAACGTTTGTTTAGTAAGACAACTGATTACGACCAAACTTTGTCAAGATCTTTGGCATAAAAAGATAGTGCTCGGCTGTAAGCAGTAATGCGTGGATCAGTGCTTGTATCTGTTAAACAGGTGAGCATGCGTGTTAGTGCTTCCTTATGCTTACCTAGATTATACAACGTGATTGCGTAAAATGCATGGAGGGCAGGATCATCGGGGAAAATGGTGAGTCCTTTTTGCAGGACGGCTGCCGCCTTGTCATACGCACCTAACACACGGTAAGAGCTACCGAGACTAACATACACATCAAGAAGTGCTTCACCCGTTAGCCCCAATGAAATGGCTCTTTCGTAGTATGGAATCGCTGCCCGTTCATCCCCAAGCAAATCAAAGCTGCCCCCACATTCGGATTGAATGACGGCATTGTTGGGATTTTCCTCCGCTAATATACAAAACATCCGATTAGATTCGTGTAATTTGCCTTCCTGACGCAGTGCCGCTGCTTGTTGGATCGAAACTTTTGTCATCTGAATACCTCCTAATTGAGCTCTAAATGCCGGCGAAACTCATCTCGAATGCGTGCTTTTTCTTCTTCAGACACAATGGCATACCATACGCCATCAATTGTTTCTCCGGTATAAGCAACTTCTGATTCTTCAATGTTTCCTAGTGCAGGCCGATAAATAGATTGATAGTCCCATATTTTATCAGGGGCTAAATCGGTGCGAACGGTTTCACCGAGCACGTCTAAAATCTTTCCCACTTTTGTAATCGATCCAAGTGACGCCGCTTCATGCATGAGTGCGGTGACCACTTCTCTTTGGCGAGCAGCTCGGCCAGCATCTCCGCGAGGGTCGTCATAGCGCATGCGGGTATACTTTAAGGCGTCTTGTCCATTCAAAAGAAGCGGGCCTTTCTCGAAAGTGGTGCCATCCATTGAAAAGGCCAAATCATTTGTGACATTCACTCCGTCAAATGCGTCAATTAATGTCTCAAAACCTTTCATATTGATGCTTACGTAATAATGAATTGGAATATCAAACGTTTGTTCAACGGTGTCAATTAACATTTCTGCGCCACCGTAGGCGTGCGCATGATTGATTTTTTCTGTTGTACCTTTGCCGACCATTAAGGTGCGTGTGTCGCGGGGAATGCTTAACATTTTTGTTGAGCCTTTTTTAGGGTTAAGTGTCATTAAAATAATGGTGTCAGATCGTCCGACCACTTCGTCTTCACGTCCAGCTGTGTGGTCTACCCCAGCGACTAGCACAGATAGCGGCTCTCCTTCGCTCACTGCGGTAGGGAGAAGTTTTGATTTCCCTCCTTCTCTTTCTGACAATGGTTCATACATGTCATTCGCCGTGTTTTTAATGTCGGTCCATACATAAATGCCGTAAGCAGTCGCGCTAATAAACAAGATACTGAGCACAATTGCTGTGATTTTGAAAATCTTTTTCATCGGATCTGCACCTTTCCTGTTTAAGTTTAGGTTAATTATAACGAGGAAAGGTAGAATGGGCAATGAATGTATTGCATGTGAGATGAGATAAATGATAAGATGCAAAAGGTAGAACGTGAGAAAATGTGTGAAGAAATGTTTCTAGCGCTTTTGCCATACGTAGTAAAAATCTAATAGAGAGGTTTGATATGACAATGAAAAGAGTTTTAACAGTCATGGCCGTATTGTTAGTAATAGCGGGACTTGGCGGAGGCGGATATTTTGTTTACGCCAAAATGGCATCACCAGAAGTGAAGCTATTAAAAGCATTTGAAGCGCTTCAAAAGGAAGAGAAGGTAAAAATTGATTCTGATTTTAATATGACCTTGTCTTTCGATCAAACTTCAAGAGAAACATTTGATGTGGAAGAGGAGCAGCAAGTGTATGTTGATGCGATGTTAGATATGTTGAAAAACATTGAAGGGGATGTATCAACGCTCTATGATCGTAAACAAAAAGTAATGGAACTAGATGCAATGTTTCATATCAATGGCGATATGAATGGAGAAAACGTCGGTGTGAAACTGCCGTTCCGAATGTATTTAGATGAAAAGGCAGAAGAAGTAGCGATTGACTTAGATGTATATCCTAAACTACTGCAAGACCTTACCGATATTCTTTTAAATCATGTATACCTGAACACACCTGAAGGAGAAGAATTAACGCGTGTGATGGAAGAAGAAGGAATGGCTGTTGACGGCTTTGTAGGAGGAATGAAGGATGCGATCATTCCTGTAATAGAAGAAGCGATTCAAGGTGCAAAGTATGTCTCTAACTTTGAAGATGCTGATCTTGATTTAGGAGAGGGAAAAACTTATTTTGGAGAGCATCACATATGGGGAACTTTTGTTGGGAAAGAAGTAATGAAATATTTACAGGAGAAAACAGAAGGGAAATATATTTCTTCAGAAAATGATTGGATTAATTTGAGTGTAAAAAATGATATGCTCGTCCGTGCCTATATGCACGCCCTCAAAGAAATGAAAGAAGACAAAGAAGCAAAAGCGCACTTTGAAGATGATATGTCTATTACGCTTGATGAAGCCATCGAGAATTTAGAAGAAATATTGTTTGAGTCTGATGACGAAGTGGAAATTGAGCATGAATTGGCGTTCAAACTCGTTGACAGCAAGATAGCGGAAACCAAATATAGCGCGGTATTCTCATCTGAGAAAGATGGACACGAAACAACGGGAACAATGTCTGTAGAAAGTGTTTATACTTATGGAGATGTAAACTTCCAGTTCCATAGTGAGGAACGGGAAGCGTTAAACCAGAGCGACATGGAAGCAACATTTGAAGAAGCTGAAAACGAGATTGAGGGACGTATGGAAGCGGTACTCACTGAATTTATGAAGGAAAAGGCTGAAACAAATGCCGCAGAAATAGAAGCGGCATTCAAGGAAAATATGACAGATGAAGAGTTTCAGGCGTTTATTGCGGCGTTAGAAGCAAATGAAGTGGTTGGCTCGGACCTCGATCTAACAGAAGAAGAAATGTATTACTTTGTTTTAGAACTAGAGTATGCCGGGTTTGTTAGAGAGGGTACTGTCGAATTATATATGTATGAATAAGTATAGAAGCTGCCACAATGTCGCGTGATATTGTGGCTTTTTCTTTTAAATAAAACTCCCCAAACCGCCCACTTTTTAAGTGGCGTTTGGGGAGTTTAAAGCCGTGTCAACATCGTATTATTGTTCAGTCATGCTAAACCCTTTAGGCAAGATATATACAAACAATGTCACGAGGAGCCCTGCCACAACAGTACCTAACACCCAAGGGAGCCAGGCAACGGAATCATTTTCGTTATGCGGCGCTTCTTGAGGTAAAGGGTCTGCCACATGAAATAATCCAATGTGACTAGCAACGGCTGCTGTGGTCGATTTGTCTTCTCCAGTAAAAGAGAGTGCGCTAACCATTTCATTGTATTCTTGCTCTAAAGGTTGATCAAACTGAAGTTGATTGACTTCTTCAGGTACACGTGTCGGTTCTTGACTATCTTTTTCTGTATCATCTTTGCGTAGTTCTGGTCGTATTGTACGTTCTTGGTATTCAGCTGGGTTAGTAGGTGTTGCGTCTTCAGCCCCAAAAGAGAGGGGGGCGGATACTGTCATTAGTATCGCTATTGCACTGCAACAACCAACCAAATGCTTAAACCTCATACTCCTCATCCTCCGCCTCATTGCGTAGCTTATGTTTTTCGCGAATGTGTTTAGCTACAGGTATTGCAATTGAAAGACATGTGATCGCTGCTAATATCACAGCACCAGGGAAAAATAACTGCTGTTCTTTATGTTGGATTGACATAAATAATGCTGCTATTGGGTTATCGGAATGGAAGTTTGGCATCGCCATGTCAAGCAATGGGATTGTAAACAAGAAGATGATTAGTACACTTCCAAGCGTACCCATCCACGGTCCGATCATGAGCAGTAGTCGAATCACACCTGCAGTTGCTAGTATAAGCAATACGGTAATGATTGTCCACTGAATTGCTTGTGCGTCAGTCATCTTATAAATATTTAACCCGTAAATGCTAATGATTAATCCAAGAGCTATGGATAGAATGCCATATAGTGAAAGATGCACTGGAATAGGCAATTCCCTATAGTGATGAGCCAAGTAACCAATCATTAAGCTGACAAGCAAGATAATGACAAGCATTACAACTGGTGGGGTAAACGGTTCAGCTGGTCCTTCAACTTGCTCACCAGCAACGTTAACGGGGTTGGACAAGTAGCTGTATATATTATCATTGTAATACCCATCGTTAATGGCGTTTTGAAGAATATTATTCATATCATCATGAACAAGCTGTGTCGTACCCACGCTATTTTTCCAGCGGTCATTTAAGTCATCTGATTTGTTTTGCACGGTTGCCACTTGTGTAAACATGTCTTCAGTTGACCCGATTAAGTTATCTTGGTGTTCGCTTAGAGAGGAGACCGCTTGACCGAGTTGCTCAATTTCACTGAGAGAGGTTTGATGACTAATTTGCACAAGACTGCCATCCAGTCCTTCTACTGGACCCGGTTCAATTTCAATTGGCTGACGGCTGCTTCTCATCTGCTCTAACGTATTGTTGGCAGATTCCCGTGTTTCATTTGCTAATGATAAAACAAGTTGTTGTTCTTCTTTTATTTCTGCACTAAGGTTGGTGAGAATGGTATTCGTGTCTTGAAGAAGTGTGTCCATTTCGCCACGTGCATCTACGGAAAATGTCTGGAAGTTGTTAATATCCTCAGTTAAGGACATGAACGACTTCACGTTGTTTTCGGAGTCTTGCAGGCCTGCTTTTAATTGCGCTGTACGAGCAAAATCTTTCAGTGCCTTATCGCGTATGTCTTGATCAACCGTTCCACTAGCGCGATGTAACTGACTGGCTAATTCTAGTTGTCCTAAAAGATTGTAGTAATCCATGAGTGCA
This sequence comes from Bacillus sp. FSL W7-1360, assembly GCF_038592975.1. NCBI lineage: Bacteria > Bacillati > Bacillota > Bacilli > Caryophanales > Bacillaceae > Bacillus > Bacillus sp. FSL W7-1360. The sequence continues at coordinate 2,522,463 of NZ_CP151950.1, forward strand.
TTTGGATCACGGTTTTCAATCGGATCAACAAATGAAAATTGGAAGTCACTTGCTGGTGGAGATGATAGGATTCTTTCTTCACGTTGTTGGACTTTCTTAAGGAATGTCTCAGGAAGTTCCTTTGTTTTACCTTGTAGTGATTCTACCAACTCATGCAAATCCTCAAGGTACCCCATGTATTGTGAGACGAGCTCACGATTGTCGTTGATATCTTTTTGTACGTCTTCTTCCAATTCCTTTTTTAATTGATCTGTACGTTCAATTGTCAGCTTCCAAGTATCGTATGCGGAATTGTCGGTGTGACTAGGGACATTTTCTTGATCATCTTTACTGGATGCTTCTTCAGGTGTTTCCTGTTTGTCTGCGTTATGATCGTCTGACTCCTCCGGTGGGTCAGGCGTTGGATCGGGATTCACATCACCCTTTTCTGGTTCAAGTTCCACAAGGGACGCTCTAATGTACTGTACATGTTCGAGTACATCTTTAAGCATGTCTGGCTCTAGAGGTTCTAAAGGGTGTAAAGGCATCGTCAAATGGCCAGGATCATATGGGAGCGTGTGTTGGCTCAATACCTCGTTACGCATCGCCAAGGTGGACTTGAGTGTAGAAATAAATACGCCCCAATTATTTCCTTTATTATAAGATTGGATTACTTGCTCATATGTGTTTGGCAGGCGCTCAATCTCATTATTTAATGTGTGGAAAGATGTGTTCATATTCCTGTCAAAGCCATACATTTGTTGATTTAATGTACCCATTCCATTATGAAACTGATTTAAGAAGGCATAAACATTCTCCCCCTTATTCTCTAATTGCGGTTGGAAAGGGGTTTGTCCTTCTCTCACACGTCTCTCGCCATCTTGCAATAATGTTTGGAACGTAGTAGACGAATCACTGATTAACTGTTCATTTGCTTGATCAGTAGCGAGTAAGGAAGTCGTCAAATCTTGTTGGTAAGTGAGGTAAGTGTCAATATTTTTAGTAAGTGTTTCAAACGCTTTTTCACCTTCTGACAATGTGCTATGGGAATTTCCCGCAATCCCGGTTGCGTCTTTAGAGTAAGAAAATAGTTGTCCAAGTCTCTCGCGTTGGCGGTCGATTTCTTGTCCAAGTTCTTTAGAGCTCGGGGCATAAAAGGCGTGCATTTCATTTAAGAAATTAACCTCTTTATCTAGCACTTCATCAAAATTCGTTTGAACCCCGTGTATTTCTTCGCTCACATAGCGCCAATACATCGCGGTGACTTGACCGTTTAACGTTTGTTGCGCGGCTTCTAATTCTTTCTGCACACGTTCTTGGTTTTTCGCATTTAAGTGAGGCGACATTTCGTAACGAACATTTGTGATACTTGGTATTGCCTCTTTAAATGACATAATGTCACGCGAGAATGAGGACGGGATGAAAATGACTGCATCGTATTCCTTGTTGTCGATTCCCGATTGTGCGGCAAGTCGACTGACGACAGGCCACTCATACCCAGATTCCTTATCTTGAATCGTTTGGACTAAGTCTTGACCTAACGTAATAATATCGTCACCAAGCGCCTTTTGGTAACCGTCATCTTCATTGACAATCGCGATTTGATCAGTCGTGTTTTTCGGTTGGAACATGGGCTCAGAACCGATGTAGTTAAAAAAGACGAGCGGTGTTGCAGCGATGACCGCAATGGCAATGAGTAACGTAATCAAGCCTTTCTTGTTTTTCACAGTTTATGTAGCCTCCTTTTGACAAGTTTACATATGTGTCGATCGTATTCGACTCTATGTAACCGATTTTATCACAATAATAACAGAAAAAATGACTGGTGAGAATCATTAATTTTGTAGGAACGTGTGAACAGGTGAAAAAATATGTGTCCTTTTTAGTTTCAACATCACAGAAAATCGTGTAGAATAATGGATAGGAATGAGAAATAATGTCTCTTAATCCATAAAAAATGATGGTGATTGGCATTATTTACCCCAATTTCCCAAGTTTCTTCAAAAAACTATTGACAGCGCTGTAATTTCACATTTAGAATAGTAGTGTGTAAGATAAAAAAATATGATTTTTAGGAGGAAATTCTCTCATGGCACAAATTCGTATGACTCCAGAAGAACTACGTACAGAGGCAAATGAAACACGTACAGACGCATCATCTTATCAAGATCTACTACAAAGAGGCGATGCGCGTATCGACAAGTTAGGTTCTACGTGGGAAGGTGAAGCATTTCAAGGTTTTGCAGCGCAATGGCAAGATAAGCGTAAGCACGTAGAAGAGCTCATCCAATTATATGAAGAGCTCAGCGCACAAACAGATGATATTGCCAATGTTGTAGAAACAACAGACCAAGAAATCCGTAGCCGCATTGGATACTAAGTAATGTCAACGGAGCGCAATCGCGATTCATATTATTGTGGATTGTGATTTGCGCTCTTTCTTTTGGAAAGGGGTTTTTTGATGTACATAAAAGTAACGGTAGATTTGCGTCATTATATAGAAAAGGAAATTGATTTACGTTTATCGGATCAATACACCGCGCGTAAGTTTATTGACATTGTATGGGAGATTGAAAAAATCAAACAGCCGCGTCGAGAAGGTGACTTTATCCGTATTGAAAACAAAGCAAACATGCTTGGGGGAGATCAAATCTTGGCAGCACATGGCGTTACAAATGGTGATCGCTTAGTGATACTATAAATCATTGTTTAGAGAGAGGAGATGAGGAAATGAGCGAGAAAAAACAGCTTTATTTAGAAGAACAAGTCGGGATGCAGTTAGAGAAAGACGAAAACAATCATTATACCATTACATTTCAAAATGAAGAGATAAAGTTAAATGATACGCTTGAAGCGAAAGTATTAGATGGATGTGACCTACTCACTACAAGAGAAATCAAACAAAGTGAAGACGATTTTGTCATTAAAATAAAGCCAGTCATCCCATTAAAATCGTTTGGTGCTCTTAAAAATAAAGAAGAAAGTGCGAAACTCTTCATTGCTCACGCCTTAATCCAAAAAGTGATCGAACACGATCATGACAAACTACAGCTCATTGTCTGCCCCGAAAACTTGCTTGTTAGTGATGGACTAGACGTGACATTTATCCATTATGGTGTGAAAGATAGTATCCCCCCTTATGAAAAAGACAACGAGAGAGTATTGCTTGAACTACGTACAACACTGCTCGTGCTTTTAGATGGGAATCATCGCTTTAAGGAATATATGAATCACCATGACACACTAAAATTACCAACGAAAGCAACATCTTTACTCGAACAAACAACGTTAGAAGGTTTACGTGAGCTTGTTAGTCGCTGGATTCAGGAGCACGAACAACAAGAAAAGCTACTACATAAAGTGCCGAAAACAAAATGGACAATACAAAAATGGACGGGTATCGGACTTGGTGTTGCGCTTGTGCCAGCAATCGTCTATATTGTTTACGTCCTCGCCTTTTTACAGCCACGTCAAGAAGCCTTTACGGCTAGTCATACTGCTTATTTAAATGATAATTTTAGTGAAGTCATTGATATCCTTGAACCGTATGCCCCAAGTAAAATGCCGCGTGTCGTAAAATTTCAGCTCGCACAGTCTTATGTGGCGACAGAACAGCTAAAAGACAAACAGAGAGAAACCCTTACAAATGTCCTTGTTTTGCAGGCAGCGGAGCCTTATTTTGATTACTGGATTGCCGTTGGTCGTGGCGAAAATGAAGAGGCTGTTGATATTGCCCGTGGGCTTGGGGATGAAGTCTTGATTGCGTATGCCCAAATTAAGCGTCGTGAAGAAATTAAAAATGATAAAAACCTGTCAGGAAAAGAACGCGAAGACTTAATTAAAGAAGTCGAAGCTGACATTGACGATTATATGGACAAAATGAAGGAATTGGCAGAAGAAGAGGAAAAGCGCCAACCGCGGGCAGAACCTGCTGCTTCTGAGGAAGTGGAAGAAACAAAAGTAGAAGAAAAAGATCAAGAAGAACAGGATAAACAAGAAGGTGAAGATGACAAAGAGAAAGACAAGGAAAAGGATGGAGGTGACGAATAATGTCCGCGACGTTGTGGGTCTTTTATGACCAGTATGTGCAAAGAACCACGGTGGATGGACTGCCCACTTCTATCGGTCCTGGCGAACAGGCAAATGTCAGAGTCTCTTTCTTGAAAAAAGAAATACGTGCACAAATCGAGGAAGGACGTTGTGTGATCGTATGCGAGGGAGCGGTGTTGCACACCCTCTCTTCAGGGGAATCATACGAATTAGACATAGACAATCAACCGTGTTCCTTCCTATATATAGGGGAAGCACTCAGTAAGAAAAAATATGACACTGGGCATACGAATGTCGTAACGATCTCAAATGACGCTACGGCGAATGTTGTGTTACCGGCACACCTGCAAATGGATGTTACATTGCTGCGGGAGAAAAAGGAGTGGACGCTTTATCCGAAAGCAGGCACCGAAGCCCCATATGTGAATGGGGCAAAAGTGTCTACGTCGGTCCCAATTGTAGACGGCGATGAATTGCTTTTTGGAAACACCCTTTTAAAAATAATCGATGGCGACATTTTAGTGATTGAAAGTTATGAGGCGTATGAAACGACGTTGGCACAAGTAGAAACACCAACGTCGCTCATGCAACAACAATACCCAACATATCGCCGGACGCCTCGGATGGTTTACGAACAACCAACCGATAAAGTGGAATTCTCGATGCCATCGGAGGAAGTGGATGATCCAGGAAGACCGCTATGGATGATTTTATTGCCACCTGTGGCGATTATCGCGATTATGGTGACGCTTGCGGTGACGCTCCAACGGACATGGATGTTGTTCATGTCTGTTCCAATTATGACGGTCATGGCTTTTGTTGCAACAACAATGTTTTTCCGCGAGAAGAAAAAACGGAAGAAAAAAGAAGAAAAGCGCCAGCGCGTGTACACCCGCTATTTAGAAGTGAAACGCGATGAGCTGCAATCATTGGTTGATGAACAAAAGCACGCGCTGTTGTATCACTTGCCAACATTTGAACAAATGAAGAACAAAACGCGGCGGGTGAGTAGCCGTATTTGGGAGCGAACGATTGACAATGATGACTTTCTCGACATTCGCGTCGGGCGCTCGTCTGTCCCCGCTAGCTTCGAGTTAAACCAACCGAGCGATGAGCTCTCGAATCGCGATCGAGATGCCCTCATGGATGACTTTGACAAACTACGTGAGAAGTATTCAAACGTCGAGGACGCTCCGCTCCGTCTTAGCATTGCCCGTGGTGCACTTGGATTCGTCGGGAAACCGTCGATCGTCGAGCGTGAAGTCTCACAACTCATTGGCCAACTTGCTTTTGCCCACAGTTATCATGACTTACGTTTTGTAGCGATATTGAATGAAGACCAACGCGAGAAATGGGCGTGGATGCGGTGGTTACCGCACTTCCAATTGCCTGGTTCAGAAGCAAAAGGCTTCATTTACGACGAGAAGGCATGCGACCACATCTTAAATCCGCTGTATCATGTGCTTCGTGAACGAGATTTAGAACAAAAAGAAGCACGCGAGCGGAAACAAGATGGAAAAAGGTTTCTTCCGCATCTTGTGTTCTTTGTCGCCAACCGTTCATTGATCGCCGAACACGGCATTATGGAGTATTTGGAAGGAAAAGATAAGCAGCTTGGCTGCACCGTCATTTTCCTGACCGATGTCGCGCAAAACTTAAGTGAGCATGTGCATACGATTGTGAAAGCTGTCAACCGTAACGAAGGTGAGATCGTCCTCCTACGGAACATCTCGATTCACAAACGCTTCCAGTTTGACGCTTACGAACCAACGTCAAATGAAAATTATGCGCGGATGCTTGCGTCTTTACATCACCAACAAGGGATGACGCGCTCGATTCCGAACATGGTCTCCTTTATGGAAATGTTCCCAGGCGCGGTCCAAGCGAAAGATTTGGCGATCAAAAACCGCTGGCAAACAAATGACAGCACAAAGACGCTTGCCGCACCGATTGGCTTTAAAGCAAAAGACGAACTGATTGAACTCGATGCCCACGAAAAAATGCACGGGCCACACGGATTGCTCGCCGGGACGACAGGGTCAGGTAAATCGGAGTTTTTACAAACGTACATTTTATCTTTAGCGGTCAATTATCACCCGCATGAAGTTGCCTTCCTTCTCATCGACTACAAAGGGGGCGGAATGGCGCAACCATTTAAAGGCATGCCGCACTTACTCGGTGTCATTACAAACATTGCCGAAAGCGAAAACTTTAGCTTGCGTGCCCTGGCCTCGATTCGGTCAGAATTGAAAAAGCGCCAACGCTTGTTTGACGAATATACCGTCAACCACATTAACGCGTATACGAAACTGTATAAAGACGGCACGGCCAAAGAGCCGATGCCACACCTGTTCATCATTTCCGATGAGTTTGCTGAGCTAAAAAATGAGGAACCAGAATTCATTAAAGAACTCGTCTCGGCAGCGCGTATCGGGCGTTCTCTTGGCGTGCACCTTCTTCTTGCGACACAAAAACCAAGTGGCGTCGTTGACGGACAAATTTGGAGTAACTCCCGTTTCAAGATCGCCTTGAAAGTCCAAACACCAGGTGATTCAAGAGAAATCTTGAAAAACGACGACGCTGCGTCGATTAAAGAAACCGGTCGCGGTTACTTACAAATTGGTAGTAACGAGCAATACGACTTGTTCCAAAGCGCATGGAGCGGGGCCCAATACTTACGCTCTGCCCATGACGGCGAAGAAGAGGTCGCTTATGTGACAGACCTTGGCCTCCAACTGGCCTCGCGCATAGGGGTAGAAGAAGAACACGACCAAGAAAATAAGAGTGAAATTGAAGCCGTTGTCGAAGAAATTGCGACAACAACCGAACAACTGGCGATTACGCCAGCGAAAAGTCCGTGGCTCGATCCACTAGAAGAGCGACTTGTCTATGATTGGACAAGCGCAACAGAAGAGATGGACGCCTTCCCGTTTGCCCTCGCGGATGACCCTGAGAATCAACGCCAATTCCCGATCTGTTACGACTGGGGGAAAAGTGGCAACTTAATGATCTTCGGCGCGAGCGGTTATGGCAAGTCGATGACGCTCCTGACGCTCCTACTCGCCTTTGCCGAGAAACGCTCACCCGAGCAAGCGAACTATTATGTACTCGACTTTGGGAACGGCGCTCTCTTGCCATTACGCCAACTCCGTCATACGGGTGATTACATCAAAGTAGACGAAGGACGTAAGCTAGAAAAGCTCATTGACTACATTGGCCAAGAAATGGAACGCCGCAGCGAGCTGTTTATGGAAAAAGAAGTGAGCAGCATCTCTGTTTACAATGAGGTGTGCGACAAGCCACTGCCGTCGATCTTCCTCGTCATTGATAACTATGACGTGTTGGCAGAAGAGTTTTCTGACCAAGCAGCAGCGTTTACCCGATTCGCGCGCGACGGCCAATCACGCGGCATTTACGTCATGATGACAGTCAACGTCCGAAACGCCGCTAAGCCGGCACTGTTAAACAGCATGAACATGAAGATCTGTCACTATATGATTGATAAAACGGATGTGACGTCATTAATGGGTAGAATCCCATTCGTCATCGAAACCATCCCAGGTCGCATGCTCGTCACAAAAGACAAAAACTGGCTCGCGCAAACGTACTTGCCAGCGGCAGGAGAAACCGACCGTGAAGTCATTGAAAACGTGAAAGCACGCATTCAAACGCTAAATGACAGATACGAAGAATCAGCAGTGCCAAGGTCGATGGCGATGTTGCCGAAGACGCTCTCGCTCGTCCAATTCCGCGAGTACTTGCAAGAAAACCCGAGATCAGGTATTCCGATTGGCTTGAACGAGGAGACGGTGCAGCCGGTTTATCTAGACGAAAGCGCAGGTGCGTACACGGTCATTGCTGGAGAACCACAACGTGGGAAGTCAAATATGTTGAAAGTGATGCTCTCGTTCTATTTTGAAACAGATGTGGAGAAAGTCGTTCTATGTGATGGCGTCGATCGCCCGTTGTTCGAATTTGGTAAACGAGAAAAAGCATGTTACCCAACAACTCCAGAGGAATTGCAGCAAGCGATTGAAGAAATGAAACAAGTGATGGAAGCTCGGAAGGAACAATATGACGAGGCCCTGAATGAAGGTGCCGGCATACCTCAATTCCGACCGTATCTTTTTGTAATTGATAGCTTTAACGAATTCAAAAGGATGGTGGGTATTTCTAAGGAACCAGCATTTGCGGAAATGATGCAAACATATGGTCACTTACAATTCAAAGTGATTGTCGCTGCGGACCATAAAGAGGTGAGTTTGGGTCGTACTGGCGTGCTAGCAGAATTAAAATCAGCGCGGCAACAAATTCTTTTAGTCAAGAAATCAGCGCAGGCTTTAGTTACTTTTACGCATAACCGCGGAGAGAAGTTAGAAGATGGATTTGGATATCATGTAGTAAATGGACGAGATACAAAAATTAAGATTCCAGAAGTGACCAAGGAAGAAGCGTTGGTTCATTCGTAAGATCATTTGTCATCGATGCCACCTCGGGGTGGCATCGCATGACAGGTTCAATCAGAAATACTTGTATACGAGATTCTTGACTGAAAAAAATTGTTTTTATAGAATGGGAAGAAGTAAACAATATGTGACTCTTTGATACATCCTCTAGAGGAGAAAGGTAGGTTCGGTATGAGTGATTATTCAAGTAGAATTAACGCACTTAGTATTGAGATTCAAGATTTGAATGATTCTATTGCCGCGGCTAGGGCACGCCGGGCAGAATTGGCAGAGGCACGTCGCAAATTGGTCAGCGAGAGAGACAACTTGGATTCAGATGAAGAATTGATCAAAAGTCCAGAAACAGGCGAATCTGGGTCAACGGGATCACACGCGACAAATCATGAAGATGCAGAGCGAGACATGGTATTGAAAGGCCATCAAGATTTACCTGACCAAGTCCAAGAAAAGATTGACGCAATTGACAGTGAGAGAGACAGCTTGCTCCAAACAATTAGTGATAGTAGAAGTACGATCAACTCAAAAAAAGACACGATGAGCAGTTTGAAAGAAAAACAAAAAGCAGAGAGAGCGAAGCAAGGAGGATAAGTGTCTATGGAAATAAAAGTGAATGTGGAAGAAGTCAACCTGTTGCTTCAAGGTGTGTTAGAAATAGCGTCTAGCTTTCAAACCGTTCCTGTTAGCACTTCCTCTGATGATTTGGACATGATGAGTGAAGTAAACGATGAGAAAACAAGTCTAGATGAGTGCTTGAAAGGATACATGGCTGCCTTAGTAGAAATAGAAACGGAATTACAGCTTCTTATCCAAGGATATGAAGAAACAGATCAAGAGATAGGACGCGAAATTAATATGAGGACAGGAGACAATGTCAACATGCCGGGTTCAAACTTCGCGTAGGAAAGTGTCTGCGCTCATTCAAATCATTCTCAAGGAGGTTTTAGCATGAAATTCTTAGACGTCAATAAGCATCTTGGTGAACTTGATGAACATATCGCGGCGTTAAAGTCGTATTTAGACGTTTTTGAGGCAACGGAGGCAAGAATTACCCTTGTTGTCAATACCGATGGCGCCTTTAAAGGAGAGGGGTCGCAAGGAATTATTAACAATCATCAATATGTCCATCTACCAACGATCCGCTCGATCCGAGCAGGAATTGCTGTTTTCATTGAGAAGCTAGAAAAAATAAAAGAGCAGATTAACAGCTTTGAACCTGAATCAAACGGCTCTGTTTCCGAGGATTTTTGGAAAACCCAACTTCCGAATGCATATGATAGCTACGAAGAAACGCTAGAGGGAAGAGAAAAGAATGTAAACAATGCGGTGGCAGAGGTTAGCCACATTTTGAACCTCGGCAAGCTCCAAACAGAAGGCGTGTACAACAGTCTCGACAGTGCCCGCAAACACACTGAAACAGTGCTCGAAGGTTTATATGATCTTGACCAAACAGGTGTTGAGTTGATGGCAGAAGTGCGCACTGAAATGGCGGAGTTAAAAGCGACAATCGCACAAGTACTGCAATGGACCTTAACCGGAGGCGTGAAGATGTCCGGCGTAAGCATCATGGAAGTAGGCGGATATTTTTCAAACAACGCGACGTTGCATGAGAAAGCACCAGAAGTGGATACGAGTAAGGTAACCACAGGTGCCGATGCAGCGGCATTGATGGATAATCCGGCGTTGATGGATGATTCTTCATTATGGCAACAGACGGCTGACTTTTTCGAAACGGCTTCATCAGGAATGAATTACTACACAATGTATAACTTTGCGCAGAAATCTGCCGGGCGCTATACTTCACCTATATCAAATGAAATCAGCCGTCACCAAAGAAAACAACGTTTTGATAAGCAAATGGCAGAAGGTCGAAAAGCGTTGGAGGATAAGTTAAGGAAAAATCGAGGGGCTACTCCCCCAAAGAGTTCTACTCTTTTTAAGAGTGGTGCTTCATTAGTAGGGAAAATGGGAGCAAAAGCGATACCAATTGCTGGGACAGCAATAACTCTTGGCGACAATGCGGCTGAGTTTGTCAGGGAAGAAAATAATGGGAAAACAGTGATGCAAAAAACCGGGCGTTTTGTAGGAGGGACTGCGTTAGAAGTTGTTGTACCTTGGGCTCTAACTCCTGTTGGAGGCCCTTTATGGGCTCCTGCTGCAATAGCAACGATCAATTTAGGTACAGACAATTGGTTGACGGATTCTGCGCGTGATGTTGGTGAAGCGATATTTGGTGGGATTGAAAATGGTGCAAAAGCAGGCTGGGACATAGGTACCGCTGTGATTGATGATCTTACACAAGGCGCAAAGTCAAGCTGGGAGTTAACTAAGACGGTCGGGGAAGGAGCGAAAGATGTAGGAACAGCTATAGTTGATGATCTTACACAAGGCGCAAAGTCAAGCTGGGAGCTAACTAAATCGGTAGGAGAAGGAGCGAAAGATGTAGGAACAGCTATAATTGATGATCTTACAAAAGGAATAAAATCAAGTGGGGACTTTCTGTTTGGTTGGGTACGCTAGTTTAATGAGGATATCGAAGGGGGGATTAACCTCCCTTCGAAGAACCAGTAATAGATAATTGAATCCTAAAGGCTGTAGTGGTAGGAGAGGGATAGGATGAAAGAAAAACTGAACCGACTTCATATATGGTACACATCTGGTGAAGGATATGTGCATTGTGGACCAGAATCGATTCGTCATTTGTATATTATATTGTTGCGTTTTGGGATGTTTGTGTATATTTTAAGTGCCATGAATATCTTTTACGATAATTTGAACGAAGACTTTAGGTTTTTAGGGATACTGGCATTTTTAGGTTATTTTATGGTGGGCTCATTGATTATTCATATAGGCTGGCGCTTTTTAAATAGATTGACTGCATATATTGTGGTAAACGCATTTGTCGTTCTATGGACAGTGTTAGCTGCGTCTCTATTTGCGTTTCAATTAGCAGCGGGTCATCTGATGTTACAAGTGGTGTATATCGTTGTTATTACCATTCAACTGACTTGTTTATTTTTAGTGCTCTTAAAAAGTAATTCGGAACCAATTGTAGTAAATAAAATTTTCAAAGGTTATGCTGTAATGGGTTCGTTGCTTCTGGCTTATGTGTTCATTCCTGATATTGTAAATAGTATTAAGCAAGGAAAGCACTGGAAAGATCGAGATTATATAAATTGGAATGAAACAATGTTTGGAAAAGAAATGGCTGATATTATAGCAGGTCCTCAGATAGCCATTTTATGCTCTACCATAGTAATCGGTATTTTAACATGGGCGATCATCAAGCTATCGCAAAAGTGGAAAGCAGTTGATGAAAGCACAAATACCCCGGTTCCTGGTTATTTACTGTATCATGCCGGAGTTATGGCTTCAAAACAGAAAAGAAAATGGGGTTATCTCGCAAAAGGAAGTAAAGATTTCCCAGATCCAGTAACTTTTCTGCGTGAAGAAGGAGGGGTGCGCTATTTTAAAAGAAAAGTAATTCACGGCACGGATGAAGAGCTTGTAGTTTACAAAGGAAACGAGGCAGAAGCGGGGATTTTTCTATGTAAAGTAGTCGGGAGTGGTCGTGCACCTGAATACGTGAAAGTGTTGTATGGTGGGAAGAAAGGAAAATGGCGCCCATATGAATTTGAAGAGATTGTAGAGGAATAGACAAATAGATATGGCAAGGCATGAAAAATGATGATGTTACAAAGGGGATACGAAAAATGAATACATGGTTAAATGTATGGGTGCGTCCGCGCCAAGTGATGAAGCAAGAGTTAAGCAAGGAACGAACGAGGAAAGATACATGGACATTCTTGGGTCTTGCAGCGCTATGTGCTTTTTTAATGTTTATCGTTCAATATAAAAGAGAGTATGTTTCAACATACGCAGAGGTGTTGATCACTGCTTTTATTTGCGCAGTAATTATTGCACCGCTTTGGTTATACTTGTTTGCATGGCTTTATAAATGGGTCGGTTCTTGGTTTGGTGGGAAAGGAAGTGTTTTAGCTTTACGTGTTGCAATGGTGAATGGTGTGTTTAAGCCACAAATCATTGCTGGCGCCCTCTGTATCCCGTTTATTTTGTTGGTAGGTGAACCTCACTTCTTAAAGGGAGAGGCATTTGATTTAGCTGTGCAATCTTACACACCGTTACAGACATTTTCTACGCTCTTTGCGGCGTTGATCATGTTTACAGGATCAGTTTGGACGTTTGTTGTACAGATGCATACGATTGGTGAGGCACATCAATTTTCAGCATGGAAATCTCTGTTGGTTTCGGTAATCATAGTGGTTGCTATTGTTTTAGTCTATGTGTTTATCATTTTTCCGTTATTGGTTTATTGGCTTACATAGATAGGAGAATGATATGGAAGAGTCGCCGTGATCGTGAGTATATGAGAGCGTTGTGTGTGGAAAAAAAGGTGATCCGGGCGAATTTGAAGGAGTTATAGAATGAATAGACGATGGATAAGGAGTGGTTAAATATGACGGAGGCAAAACAAAGAGAGGTGCTAGTTCTATCGACAGATGAAATAGCCGCAGCGCTTTTTCTATGTGGATATGGAGCAGTGGCTACAGAAATGTTTAATACACAACAGAGATTCAAAAATGAAGAGGAGCGCGATCATTTCTCGTACAATGCAGAAATGTCATTGAAAAAGCGTGGGTACTGGGATGACGATAGGGACAAGCACCTTGTGGAGGGATTTGAAAGCTTTGTCCATCTGCTTATGAAAGCGCAAAAGCGCGTACGTTGCGTCCGTGGAAATGCGATGTTCATGTTGCACAATATAGATGGACAAGGAGTGATTATTCAGACGGGTCAAGGAAGGGGACATGTATTCGAACTTGTTCAAGATGTAGATCAGTGTTCAGAAGCATTACGTAGTTTTTATGAAATGAAAGAAGTAGACGAAGTATTGCAGACGAAGGACTTTACGGTGACAGTTGATTTTTTTGAAAGGTTGCGCGGGATTACCATAGAACAGTTAAATATGATGATCGAACAAGGAGTGCACGACGATCAAATTCGTCAATTCTTAAAAGACTTCCGTACTAATGAGTTGGTATTTGATAATATTGCGTTCATGCGTACCGATTATGCGGTGAAAAGTAAGAGTGATTTACTGGAAGTACAGTTTTTATTAGAGTCAGACGTTTTTGTATGGTATATTGACTACCAGAATATTGGGGAGAAAAAAGAAGTACATGTATATCCCGTTGAAAAGAACGAGTATTTAGGTAGGGTCACGAGTGACATAAATGAATGGTTTGCGGGTACATCCGATTGATTGTCGTTAGTATTTAGATATGATCGCACGTATGAGTGAGTTGTTTAAGGAGTAAAGAAGACACGCGATTACCGGAGAAAGTGGCAAATCTGTTACTTCTTAGTCACGCAGAGCTACATGCTTCGGTTGTGTTTTTTGTGATGACGGATTGTAGTTGTGCAAAATAGCGAGGGATTTCGTAGAGAATAATAAAATGAGCGGAGAGAAGAAGATGAAAAAAATCTATTACATAGTATCACTTGCGCTAGTGTCTGGTATGACGCTATCAGGGTGTGGGAAGTCAGAAGATGTGTCAGTAGAAGACTTGTTAACAGAGACGCAAGAAGTCATGAAAGGTGTGGAAGGAGTTGAAGTGGCAACGACGCTGGAATTAGAAACGAATGATTCTAGTGATGGTAAGTCTATTGTTAAGGGGCGATCACAAGAGGAACGGGTTCAAGGTTCTATGAAGATGTACCGTGAAGTTGAAATGACTGTAGACGATGAGCCACCATATAGTGAAGAGCAATATATAGTGGATGATGGTTCTATGTATTCGGGGGCCGATAATGAATGGATATTTTTTAGTGAGACTACTTATCAAATAGAAGATATCTTGTTTGACAGGTCTTCAGTGTATGTTAATATCGAACAGGTCTTGTCTCGGATGGCAGCTGCTGCGGAGGCTTCATCGAGTCATGTTGATTATAAAGAGGATGATGGTGTGCATGTATTAACGTTAGGCTCGATGCACGAGAAATTGAAGAATCCTGAGACGCTATTCCAGGTGCCTGTTGATATAAGCGTTTATGATTTGGAAGCAGTCATTAATAAAGAAACTGCTATTATAGAGAGATTAACTATCACATGTGAACTTTCATATGAAGAATCCGGTGAAGTTATAGATGAAAAGCTTATTTTAGACAGCAAGATATCTGTGGCTGAGGACGTTGATGTTAAAGTACCACAAGAGGTGTTAGATGCTGCAAGATCATATTGATATATGGACATGAATTTTGTTGTAGAGAATTTTATATAGTATATTGACTACCACGATATAAGTATATATGGAGAGAAAAGGGTTAGTGTAGCAATGTTGAGCTAATCCTTTTTTGTGCAATGCTGTTTGAATCTGCTTGAGTTAAAGCAAGTGATACAGCCGGAAAAGCATGGGATTCGGTGACAGATTCCTGGAATTCCGCAACAGACTTCATTTTTGGTTCGGCGGCGGAAACCGGAGAAATGGAAGACATACTAGACAAGTTAAGCAGGTACTTTCAAGCATTAAGCCAGATGGAACAAGAATTCCAGACGTTGGTACAAGAATATGAACAGATGGACCACGAGCTAGCAGGAAAAATGGCGTAGGGCCGAAAAACATACAATTAGAAGGCTACGAGGATGAAAATCTTAGATGTGAGCCGAGCGATCGCAAAGCTCGACAAAGACATAGCCACACTGCAATACTGTCTTGATTTTCTCGATTTAATGGATTTAGCAATCTCAGATGTAACGAATATGGACGGTGCGTTCACTGGAGAAGGTGGAAAAGCGATTATTGCCAACCATACGGAGTTACAGCTTCCAACGATCCGAGCATTTCGTGCCCACATTAATACAGCGATTGAGAAGAACGAGAAAATGAAGGGATATATCCTTGACTTCGAGCCAACTGAAAATGGTGTTGTGACCGAAGACTATTGGGATACGCAAATGAACCGGGGACTGGACAAGGTAGAGGAATCAACTGAGCAGTCGAAACAAAATGTCGATGATTATACAGCTTCCGTTAGCCATATTATCAATCTCGGTAAGTTAGATATAAGCCAAGTATTGAACCGTGTTGATAGCTCACGAAAAGTTGCAGGTGAAATTGTGGACGGTTTGCATACGCTCGATAGTGACGGTGTGGATTTAATGGCTGAAGTGCAAGCGAGTAGTGCAGAAATGAACGGGATCTTGGAAAAAGCGATTGAATGGACGAATTCAGGTGGACCACTGTTAAAAGGAGTGAACCTTCAAGATGTAAAGTCGCACTTTGAAGAAGCGACGTTACATAAGGAAGCACCGGATGTGGATATGGGGCGTTTGAACCGGGATAGCGGGGATGAGCCGTCGTTGATGCAGGGTGTAGTGGATTTCATTGGAAAAGAGGGGAAAACTATACATGATTGGGGGCTCGTTGGTGCTGATGTCGCGCGTGGTGCAGCTGCGACAGTCATGTTTACAACTGGGATGTTGCAATTTGTAGACAACGGAAATGGTACTGTTAAATTGGTTGCCGATTCGACATGGACGAAGCAAAAAGGACAGGTAAAATATGATTCAAAAACGGCTTCCAAATTACAAGAGTTAATGAAGCATCCAAAAGGAGAGTATTTTGGACGGCGTTATGGGTACATGCCTAGTAGTCTTCTTAAAGACACAATAGGATTGAAAAATCTGCCTAATGTAGGAATGAAAGGACTATTGGAACGATCTGCAGGACCAATGCTGACCTATAAAAATGGACAGCGGCTTGTAAATTACTATCAGCGTGATGCGGGCTTTAAAGCAAATGCGAAGAATTTATTAGTGAAAAATGTAAGGAATAATGTTTTATCAACAATAAAGAGTATTGATGTGAAAAACTCTCTTAAAAATATGAAGCCAGGCGGTGGGGGATGGCAAAAAAACCTTGCTCGTGGAGGAAATATATTGTCAGCAGGGCTCAACTTTATGGAAGCATTCTCAGACCAACATAAAGATAAAAGTACTGCCCAAAGAACGGGACGTGCTCTTACTGGAACTGCACTAGATATTGGTGCTGGCTATGCTGGTGCCACCGTAGGCGCCGCGATTGGTACGATGATTTTCCCTGGTGTTGGTACTGTTGTCGGTGGATTTGTTGGCGCAGCAATTGGTGGTATTGCAGCAAACACATTTTTAGGAGAGCCAGTGAGACAAGTTGGAGAGAAAATTGGTGCTGCCGCTGAAAAGGGTTGGAATGCTACAGTAGACGCAGGGAAAAAGGCTGTGAATGCAGGAAAAGCTGTTGGTAAAGCAGCCTTGAATGAGGCGAAGAAAAAGATTGATGATGTGAAAGAAGGGGCAAAGAATTTACTAACAGGGGGCGCCAAAGCGCTGGGGAGTTTATTTGGTTGATGTCGGTGGGGGGTTCCCCCACTGTATAATTTAGTTGATGAAATCGTTGAATTGAGGTGCGATTGTGAGAAACATCAATTCTTCAAGAGGTGAAGAAAAAGAAAGTTATCTCTCTATTTATTTTGGGAACTGTTTTTTGATTGGATTGTTGGTTCATCTTTACAGCATTCCTAATATATTTTTTGTATATATTGATGACATGTGGCGGCTAGTTGCAATTTTACTGTGGTTGAGCTATTTTGTTGCGGTTGCTATTGGATCGTTTGTTGATTATCGCTTCCCCAGTCATGACCGTTTTGGATCGTATTCATTTGTTTTCACTTTAGGCTTATGGTCAATGATGACGACTAATTTATACGGAGTCCAGGCCTTGGTTGAGCAGCCGCTTTACCAAGAAGTTTATATCAACCTTCTCTGGATCCAATTGTTGCTAATTTTACTCTCATGGATAAATTTGATTTCTGTTCATGTGCGCAAATTGTTAGGGCGCACAGTGACTATTATTCTTGGAGCGTTCTTTGTATTTCATCTCTTAGGGGTTTTTGCTTCAACAAAAGGCATGGGTATTTATGTCTTTTTGTTTGGCAAAGATGCTGCAGTTTCTCTTATATGGCCGGGTATTGCGCTTTTCTTCTCGGGTTTATGGACACGTGTTATCATGGGTGTAGGTGTAGATTTAGATATCACTCCAGAAGAGCGGGCTAGAGAGGTAGCACGAGTAAAAGAGCGCGAAGAGGATAAGAAGCGCAAAATATCAGAGGAAATGTTATCAAATGGGCGGTACTTGGAGTATGGAGAGTTGGATTATTTTGTTGCTGAAGATATAAGTAAGTATCGGGAAAAGGGAACGAAGACATTTGAAGATGTTGAATTTTTATATATGGAAGATGGTGTTCGTTATTTTAGTCGAATGGATTTGAGTTCCCCAAAAGAAATGGTCTTGTATAAAGAGAACAAGCAATGGTATTGTCGAACAGAGGGTCAAGAGTCAGAACTGGTATTCTTGGCAGACGAGCGTTTAGAAGAAGATTGTCATGAGTTTGAAGTTGATAAACATACATATCTGGAACGAGCGATCAATGGTAGCCGTTTAGTTCCTCGATTTGTAGAGTTGCCTAGTGATATTGATGAATCTAAGGTTGATAGGTATGGATAGGAGGTGCAAAAGCACTTCGTGAATTGAGGTGCGATTGTGGGAAATGTAATTCCGTCTTCTGATAAAAGTAAGGAAAGTTATCTAGGGTTGTATTTCTTTTATCAGTTTATGTTGGGGTTGCTGGTTCATCTTTACAGCATCCCGAATATCTTTTCTGTATATACCGATGATACGTGGCGATTATTTGCAGTTTTATTGTGGATAAGTTATTTCATTGTGAGCCCTATTATGGCGTATGTGCACTACCGTGATGCAAATAATCTACGGTTAGGAACTTATTTGGTTGTTTTTACTACGGGTTTATGGTCAATGGTAGCCATTAACTTATATGGGATCCAAGCGCTAGTTGATCAGCCATTTTATCAAGGGGTCTACACTAATCTGTTATGGGGACAACTGCTTTTAATTTTGTTTTCGTGGGTAAAATGGATCCCTGTTCGCACACGTAAGCTCGTCGCCAGGGGAGTAACTGTTGTTCTTGGCGCATTTTTCTTGTTTCACGTGCCAGGTATCACGGGTTTATGGAGAGATGCTGGTCTTTATGCTTTTTTATTTAAAGATGCTGCCCAATCTCTCGTGTGGCCAGGTTTTGCACTTTTCTTTTCAGGTTTGTGGACGCGTTTCATTATGGGCACGGGTATTGACTTAGATATCACCCCGGGAGAACGTGCACATGCAATAGCGGAAAAGAAAGTGCGTGAGGAGGCAGAAGGAAGACAAATATCAGAGGAAATGTTGTCAAGTGAGCGTTACTTGTATTATGGTGAACTAGATTACCCACATGAAGATGGGGTAATTGATTATCGGGAAAAGGGTTCAAAGAAGTTTGAGGAAGTGTACTTTCTATATGTAGAAGCTGGTGTCCGCTACTTTACGAGGATCTATTCTGAGGAAGAAGATTATTTTCAGGATGATGAGGAAGAAATGATATTGTATAAAGAGAATGGACAGTGGTATTGTCAAACTGCTGGCCATGAACCTGAACCGGTATTGTTACCGGATTGGTATGCAGAAGAAGAATGGCATCAATTTGAGATTGATAAACGTGAATATTTGAAGCGAGCGATTAAAAATGGTTGTCCAGTTCCGTTTTTTGTGGAGATTCCAAGTGATATTGATGAATCTCAGGTTCTTCGATAATAGGATGAAGATATTTTTGCAGGAAAAATCTAGTTAGAAAGAGGAGAGGTCACAGATGAGTAATATAAAAGACAGCATGATTATTTACCCAGGAAAAGGACGAACGCTGTTATTTTTGATTTTATCAATAGGATTTCTAGCTGCATTGGTGTGGGCAGTTTTAAATCGAGAGTCTATTGAAGAAGGCGCAATGGGGGTTACAACAGCCACTGCACCACTGATACCTGTAATTGCAGCGCTAGGCATCCCTTTCTTCAGCATTCCTACCGGATATTTAGTGTATCGCCTTATCAAACCAAAACCGTCTCTTCGTATTGATAAAGAGGGGATTTACGAGAATGCTTCTCTTGCCGGTGTCGGTATGATCCGGTGGGATGAGATTGAGCGAATCGGTATGTATACGCTAGTAGGACAAAAAATGATCGGCATTGTGCCGAAGGATTTTGATACATTTCTTCAACGACAAAATGGTGTAAAACGTGCTTTCTCAAGTATGAATAAGAAAAAAGAGTTTCCGATCAGCATTCCCCAAGGTGCAAGTGATGTCCCATTAGAGTCTGTTTTGGCGTTTGCCGAACAGTTTATTGACAAAGAAAAGATTGGTTAAATATGGTTAGGGCACATGTATGTGTGCCCGTATATATTTTTGAACGTAAGAAATGAGTGGAGGGATGGGCGATGATTGAAGAGAAACAAGTATTCTCGTTATCGACAGAAGAACTAAGTGTGTCGATGATGTTATGTGGCTATGAGCAGGCGGCAGCGGATGCGTTGAAGAACACGCGCGAATGGGACAGTGACGAGCAGCTACAAGACATTGTTGGAGAGGCAGAATTGTCATTACGGCGTCGCGGCTATCAAAATGAGCAAGGTGAACTCGTTCACGGACTCGAAAGTTTGGTTCACTTGTTGATGAGATCCGAGAAAAAAGTGCGTTGTTTACATGATAAAAAGGTGATGATTTTACATGACATGGGTGCTCGAAAAGCACTCATGCAAAAATGCGAAGATGGCATGCATCACTTTGACCATATTGATTTGACAAGCAATAAACAGGGTGAGAAAAAAGTGCAAGATTTTTACCAATTTCCATCGGAAGAACCGATAGAGATGGAACCGTTTATGATGTCGAGTGAGATGTTTCAGGATTTTTCAGTCGCAAAGACTGCAGAACAAATTAACGATCTCCTTGCCGAAGGAGAACAGCCTCCAGCGATGCACGCATTTATGAAAGATTTTGTGGCTAGTGGGTGTTTCTTAGATAACATGTCATTGATCAAGTCTGATGTCATTACAGATGAGAACCAGATGCCAGAGATTCATTTATTTTTACCATCAAAATCATTTATTTGGTATATCGACTATACGGAAGTAGATACACAAGGTAAGGTATATTTCTATCCTACAAACTCAGCCGGATTGATTGAAATGATCATGACGCGGATGAGCATGTGGTTTGGGAATTAAAAGAATAAGCGGCTATGGTTATTGGAGGGGTGTATGATGAATAAAATCGTGAATTTGTTACAAGAAAAGCAGATCGCCTTATCTACAGATGAATTTATTGGCGCACTTGCATTGTGTGGTTATGAAGAAGTGGCACATGAGGCTTCATTGCTTAAGCGAGATATGACAGAGGAACAAATGAAGGCTTTCTCTTACCATACCGAGAGACTGTTAAAGCACCGTGGTTACTTAGATGAAAGCCGTGAAACACAACTAGTTTCAGAAGTAGAAAACCTTATTCATGCCGTGATGAAAGCGCCAAAAAAGATTCGCTGCGTATATGGACAGTATGCATTGGTATTTCACCACTTAGAAAATAATGGTATGATTGTTCAACGTTTTGAAGGGATGGATCATGTTTTCACACTAGTTAAGAGCAACTTTAACTATGTGGAGCACCTGGCTGACTTTTATGGTTTACCAAAAGAAGAGCCAACCGAAGGAATTGCACCTTTTACACTCGAAAGAGAGCTGTTTGATGCCATGGGCACGTATACAGATGAAGAAATGGACGCGATTTGTGCGGATGAGGATCATCCAATATTTTTCCGCACCTTTTTGAAAGATTTCCAAGAGCGGCATGCGATCATTGATTCTATCACATTCATGTTCGGACAAGAAGGGGAAGAAGAACAGCGTGATGAGCCGGTCTACCTCTTTTTAAAAGGAAAGGCGTGTGTATGGGTGTTTGATTATAGCTTTGTGGACGAAAAAGATGAGATTGATGTATACCCTGCGGATATGAAGGAATATATGAAGCTGCTTACAGAGGAAGAGTTGCCGGATTGGCTTGAGCGGGGTTAATATACTTTGGAAGTGAATTTTCTTGGTGGCGGGCTTTGTAGAGGAGCTCGTCATCGTCATTTATACATATTGAAATTTATATTATTGTGAATGGTTATTTACGTTTCATTTGAGGAAGGTTTGTCCATTGTCGAGCGTGAAGTCTCACAACTCATTGGCCAGCTCGCTTTCGCCCATAGCTATCACGACTTACGCTTTGTGGCGATATTGAATGAAGACCAACGAGAGAAATGGGCGTGGATGCGGTGGTTGCCGCACTTCCAATTGCCTGGTTCAGAAGCAAAAGGCTTCATTTACGACGAGAAGGCGTGTGACCACATCTTAAATCCGCTGTACCACGTGCTACGCGAACGAGATTTAGAACAAAAAGAAGCACGCGAACGGAAACGAGATGGGAAAAGGTTTCTTCCGCATCTTGTGTTCTTTGTCGCCAACCGTTCATTGATCGCCGAACACGGCATTATGGAGTATTTGGAAGGAAAAGATAAGCAGCTTGGTTGCACCATCATTTTCCTGACGGATGTCGCGCAAAACTTAAGTGAACATGTGCATACGATTGTGAAAGCTGTTAACCGTAACGAAGGTGAGATCGTCCTCCTACGGAACATCTCGATTCACAAACGCTTCCGTTTTGATGCATACGATCCGACGTCAAATGAAAACTACGCCCGCATGCTTGCCTCTTTGCATCACCAACAAGGCATGACGCGCTCGACCCCTGACGTGGTTTCCTTCATGGAAATGTTCCCTGGAGTCGTGCAGGCAAAAGATTTAAACATTCAACATCGTTGGCAAACGAATGACAGCACAAAGACGCTTGCGGCACCAATCGGTTTCAAAGCAAAAGATGAGCTAATCGAACTGAATGCCCACGAAAAAATGCACGGGCCACACGGATTGCTCGCCGGGACGACAGGGTCAGGTAAATCGGAGTTTTTACAAACGTATATTTTATCTTTAGCGGTCAACTATCACCCGCATGAAGTTGCCTTCCTCCTGATCGACTATAAAGGCGGCGGAATGGCGCAACCATTTAAAGGCATGCCGCACTTACTCGGCGTCATTACAAACATTGCTGAAAGCGAAAACTTCAGCTTGCGTGCCCTTGCGTCGATTCGGTCAGAATTGAAAAAGCGCCAACGGTTGTTTGACGAATATACCGTCAATCACATTAACGCCTATACGAAACTGTATAAAGACGGCACGGCAGAAGAGCCAATGCCACACCTCTTTATCATTTCCGATGAATTTGCCGAGCTAAAAAATGAGGAACCAGAATTCATTAAAGAACTCGTCTCGGCAGCACGAATCGGTCGTTCCCTTGGCGTGCACCTCTTGCTTGCGACACAAAAACCAAGTGGCGTCGTTGACGGACAAATTTGGAGTAACTCCCGTTTCAAGATCGCCTTGAAAGTCCAAACACCAGGTGATTCAAGAGAAATCTTGAAAAACGACGACGCTGCGTCAATTAAAGAAACCGGTCGCGGTTACTTACAAATTGGTAGTAACGAACAATACGACTTGTTCCAAAGCGCATGGAGCGGTGCCCAATACTTACGTTCTGCCCATGACGGCGAAGAAGAGGTCGCTTATGTGACAGACCTTGGCCTCCAACTTGCCTCGCGCATAGGGGTAGAGGAAGAACACGACCAAGAAAATAAGAGTGAAATTGAAGCCGTTGTCGAAGAAATCGCGACAACGACCGAACAACTGGCGATCACCCCAGCGAAAAGTCCGTGGCTCGACCCACTAGAAGAGCGGATTGTTTATGATTGGACAAGCGCAGACGAAGAAATGGACGCCTTCCCATTCGCCGTTGCTGATGATCCAGAGAACCAACGACAATTCCCGATTTGTTACGACTGGGGTAAAAGCGGCAACTTAATGATCTTTGGCGCGAGCGGCTATGGCAAGTCGATGACGCTCCTGACGCTCCTACTCGCCTTTGCCGAGAAACGCTCACCCGAGCAAGCGAACTATTATGTACTCGACTTTGGCAACGGCGCTCTCTTGCCATTACGCCAACTCCGTCATACGGGTGATTACATCAAAGTAGACGAAGGACGTAAGCTAGAGAAGCTCATTGACTACATTGGCCAAGAAATGGAACGACGCAGTGAGCTATTTATGGAAAAAGAAGTGAGCAGCATCTCTGTTTATAACGAGGTGAGTGACAAGCCACTGCCGTCGATCTTCCTTGTCATTGATAACTATGACGTGTTAGCAGAAGAGTTTTCTGACCAAGCAGCAGCGTTTACCCGATTCGCGCGCGACGGCCAATCACGCGGTATTTACGTCATGATGACAGTCAACGTCCGAAACGCCGCCAAGCCGGCGCTGTTAAACAGCATGAACATGAAGATCTGTCACTATATGATTGATAAAACGGATGTGACGTCATTAATGGGTAGAATCCCATTCGTCATTGAAACGATCCCAGGTCGCATGCTCGTCACAAAAGACAAAAACTGGCTCGCGCAAACGTACTTGCCAGCGGCAGGGGAAACCGACCGTGAAGTCATTGAAAACGTGAAAGCACGCATTCAAACACTGAACGACAGATACGAAGAATCAGCAGTGCCAAGGTCGATGGCGATGTTGCCGAAGACGCTCTCGCTCGTACAATTCCGCGAGTACTTGCAAGAAAACCCGAGATCAGGTATTCCAATTGGCTTGAACGAGGAGACGGTGCAGCCGGTTTATCTGGATGAAAATGCAGGTGCGTATACGGTCATTGCTGGGGAACCACAACGTGGGAAGTCAAATATGTTGAAAGTGATGCTCTCGTTCTACTTTGAAACAGATGTGGAGAAAGTCGTGCTATGTGATGGCGTCGATCGCCCGTTGTTCGAATTTGGTAAACGAGAAAAAGCATGTTACCCAACAACTTCAGAGGAATTGCAGCATGCGATTGAAGAAATGAGACAAGTGATGGAAGTACGGATGCAACAATATGATGAGGCACTCAATGAAGGCGCCGGAATACCTCAATTCCGACCGTACTTGTTTGTGATTGATAGCTATAATGAATTTAAGCGACTGCTCGGCGTTTCTAAAGAACCAGCATTTATTGACATGATGCAGCGATTCGGTCATGTACAACTACAAGTGATCGCTGCGGCGGACCATAAAGATATTAGTGCGAGCTATGGTGGCGTCACAAAAGAACTGAAAGCAGCCCGTCAACATGTACTTCTAGTGAGAAAATCAGTCCAATCTGTCGTTACCTTTGGACTGCAGAAGGCAGAGAAGTTAGAAGACGGATTCGGTTATCACGTTGTAAATGGTAGAGATGTCAAAATTAAAATCCCAGAAGTGGTCAAGGAAGAAGAATTGGTTCATTCGTAAGCGAGAATGGAGCAGACTGGTCATCGGCGTCATCGTTGGGTGACGCTTGGTGACATGTCGAATATAGTGGGAAATGAGAGATTGTTGACTGAAAGAAAGTGGTTTTATAAAATGAGAAAAGGATAAACAAAATGGAATATATGGTGTAAAGAGAAGGGGGCATGAACGATGAGCAAGTATGCATACGAGATTTCTACACTTCAAGGTCAGATTGGCGGGCTAAATAATGATATACTTTTAGCTGAAACACGGCGCGTAGAGCTACAGGGTGCGCGTAACCAATTAAAAACAGAGAAAGAAACGTTGGAGACAAACAAGGAGCTGCTTGACAGTCCTGAAACGGGAGAATCTGGATCGACAGGTACACACGCTAACAATCACGAAGACTCTGAACGACAACTGATTAGAAATAGTCACGCCAATCTACCTGCGCAAGTGCAAGAAATGATGGATGCGATTGACAGTCAAAGAGATAGCATAAAGGAAACCGTTGAGAGTAAAAAGAGTAGCATCAACGCAAAGAAAAGTAGAATTAGCTTTTTGCGAGACAAACAACGGCAAGCAAACAACAATTAGAGAGGGTGACCTGTCATTATGGAGATTCAAGTCAATGTAGAAGAAGCGAATCAACTGCTCCAAAGCGTAGGCGAATTGGCAATGAGCTTTCAAGCAGTTGCGGTGGAAAACTCTGCGGATGATTTAGATACGATGAGTGAAGTAGGTGAGATAAAAAGTAAGCTAGATACAACGTTGGAAGCGTTTATGAGTGCTTTATATTTGGCAGAAGCGGAATTACAGGCTTTAATCCAAGGATATGAAACAACGGATAAAGATCTACGCACGCAAATCGAGACGCAGGCAAATACTTATGCCGGTTCATTCGGTTCATCTGCATCGTCTGGAGGAGCACCATTTGCAGAGCAGCCTGCACAATCAGGATCACCAGGAGGGTCGCCATTTGCCGAACAACCGGCACAGACACAACAAGATTTCACTAAGCCTCCATCACTGGATGATGTCTTAAGTGGACAAAACAATTCATAAGGAGGATTCTCACAATGAAGTTCTTGGACGTTCAAAAGCACACGGGCGAGTTAGACGAAAACATTAAAGCACTGCAATCATACGAAGATGTTCTCGAAGCCACAGAAGCAAGAATCACCCTCGTCGTCAATAGAGAGGATGTGTTCAAAGGCGAAGGCGCACACGGGATTATGAACTATCATCAGCACATGATCCTACCGGCGATTCGCTCCCTGCGAGTAGGGATTGACTCATTCAAAGACACGTTGGAAAAGGTCAAAGCCCTTATTTCTGACTATGAACCAGAAGCAAACGGTTCCGTGGCAGAGGAATTTTGGAAGACGTCTCTGCCAAATAGCTATAACAACTACGAAGAATCGATAGAGCAAAGTGAAAAGAATGTCAATAAGATCCTTGATTCTATCAGCGATATTTTATGCATAAACAAGCTGCAAACAGAAGACGTAAAAACGAATGTTCAAAATGCGCGTGACCATGCGGATACAGTCTTGGAGGGCCTATTTGAGCTAGATCAAGCGGGCGTTGAGCTGATGGCGGCAGTGAGAACAAAGATGGAAGAGCTGGAAGCAACGGTCAACCAAGTCATTAACTGGACCCTAACTGGCGGGGTGCAGATGACTGGTGTGAGCATCATGGAAGTAGGCGGGTATTTCGCGAACAGCGCGACGTTGCACAAAGGGGCGTCAGCTGTGGATACGAGTAAGGTGAGTACGGGTGCGGTTGAACCGGGATTAGTGGACAACCCTTCTTTGGCGCAGCATGCGGCGAATTTCTTTAATCAGGTGTCAACATTAGATAATGTGTACACTGTTGCAGATGCTGCGATGAAAGCGACGAACTATGTCTATCAAGCAGGAATGAGACTTGATAAGAGATTCGGTAGTCCAGTCTCGAACGGTATTTTGAATGCGAGCATGAGAGGTCAGTATTATCTCCAAACGGGCGTGCTGAAGTCTAAGAACGCTATTATGACGAAAATGAATCCGTATCTTAACAACATCATGGCTGACCCGAGAGTGGTGTATGGGAACTATCGCGTCAATCAGATGATGAATGGAATGAGAAGTTTTGGTAACGCCAGCATGACCACGTTGTCAAACGTGAACCAGTTTTATCAAGGGAAAAAGGCGAGTGTGCGAGCTGGTATAAATGGTAAGGCAACTGCGCTTATAAATACTTCAGCAGGTCAGAGTGTAATGACCACCTTGAATAATGTTGCCAGCAATAAATATGTAGCTGTAGCAGGTAAGGGATTGAAGACTGTTGGTAAGGCGATGGGACCTTTAGGTATGGGGATATCTATTGCTGACAATATGGCAGAGTTTTGGAGAGAAGAGAATAGCGGTAAGACAGGCTGGGAGAAAGCTGGTCGGGCTGCTGGTGGAATGGCGCTTGATTTTGGACCGGCGGTTATAGGTTTAACAGCAGGAGCGATGTTTGGACCCGCAGGAGCACTGATCGGTGGAACTGCCGGTTTGGCAATTAGTGCGGGAATAGCCGCATGGAATTTATTCACAGAAGGATCACTTACCAATAAGGCTCGTGACTTAGGTGAAACAGCAATGAGGAAAGTAGGAGAAACTTTTGACACAGCTGTTGATACAGTCGTTGATGCGGGTAAGAAGGTTTTGGACACAGGAAAGGCAGTTGTCGATACAGTTGGAAATGCAATTGAAACCGGTAAGAAAGCAGTTGAAACGGTTGGTAAAGCGGCTGACGCTGTCACAGGACTTTTCTCTGGGATAGGAGATTTTATGGCAGGTAATGCTCGTTAAATTTATTTGGACAATGTGTGATGAAGCGCCATCTATCAGTGGGGTAGATGGCTGTTTTTTAAGTCTGAAATTAGGAGAGATAATATGTCAAGCAAACATTTTGATCGTGAGCCACCTGGTGGGCGTCTTGGACCTGAATCAATAGCGGCGGCATATGTGATTCTAGTTGTTTGCGGTATAGTGTTCTATGGTTTTAGTATCGCCAATATTAACTATGTCTATGTAAATGACTTTCTTCGCGTAGTATCTCAAAGTCTATTAGTAGGCTATTTTATTGTAGGTGCTCTTATCATTCATCTTGGATGGCGTTTATTCAATAGAAAAGCTATGTTCTTGTCTTTAATATGGATGATTGTCATGTGGACAGTGGGATCTGCAGTTTTAAGTTTTTTACAATTATTAGAAGGTCATCCTATTGCACAATTCATTTTTAGTGTGATTGTCGCGACGCAATTATTATGCGTATTTGTTGTTGCCCGTGATCGCCTCTCTTTGTCACGTCAGTACAAAGTTTTTATTACGTATACTTTGACAGTATTGGTTATCATGTTTGGTACTATCGCCGTTCTCTTGATAGCAGGTTATCGGCGACGCGGTGGCATAGGTAGTGAAGGCATTTTCCATCAAATGTTAGGGGAGGATTTAGCAAGTAAAGTAGGAGGGGCTTATTTTATAGCTTATGTGTCTGCTATAGCTATTGCTATGTTAATTGGAGGTATCGTTCATATAAGACGTAAGTGGAATTTTTTCAGCTCAATTCCGCCTGATGAAACCACTGATGGATACTTGATCTATATTCCCCCGAAATTTGGCTATACCAAAGGAAAGTGGGGTTATCTCCCAATTGGAAGTAGCGATTTTCCTGATCCAGTGGCTTTTATCGAAGAAAAAAATGGTACGCGATATTTCAAAAGGAAGGTTTTGAGAGCACCTATAGAAGATTTTTCTATTTCGAAGAAGCCCAGCGCAGAGAAAGGTGTGTTTACTTATCGTGTGTTAGGCGGTGAAGCGAAACAGGTAAAAGTTTTTTATGAAGAAGGAGTAGGGAAATGGCGTCTAGGAAAATGGCTTCCGTATGAGTTTGAAGAACTTAAGAAGGAAGGAGAAGAATAGAGCTGTATGGAGTGGTAGGTGTTTGTTATGCTTGATAAAATGTTGGAGAAAAACGGTCATGGTGTTTTAAAGGCTCATGGATTACGTACTTCAGGGTATGTGTTGGTGATAGGTTGTGGTATGTTTATTGGTGGATTCAGTATTGCCAATATCGGTTACATTTATCTAAATGATCAGCTGAAACTTCTAGGATCTCTATTACTATGGGGATATCTTGTTTTGGGTGTGATTACAATCCATGTTTGTGCTCGTTTTTTTAGTAGGATGATGATGCTAAGGTTAATTACTGGACTTGTGGTTGTATTCACTACCGCTACGACCTCTTTATTTGCGTTACAGATGTCTGTTGGGTATTGGCTCGTGCAGGTAATATATACTGCGGTTACACTCATCCAGTTACTTTGTCTAGTGCTGGTGGTGACCAATGTGATTCCATCTTTAACTTTAACGAAGAAAAGAATGATTTTTTATTTATATGCAGGATTTACTGTGTTGTATTTTGCCGTAACGACAATTCCCCCTATGCTTAACGGTGATGGTCGTTGGAGTCGAAATAAACCCGGACATGTGGGGTGGTACAAAAAGACTTTTGGTGAAGAAATTGCGGATATGTTAATGGGACCTCTGACTGCTGTGTTAGTAGTAGGGTTAACGACCGGTGTAGTGATGTGGA
Organism: Bacillus sp. FSL W7-1360; assembly: GCF_038592975.1. Lineage (NCBI taxonomy): Bacteria > Bacillati > Bacillota > Bacilli > Caryophanales > Bacillaceae > Bacillus > Bacillus sp. FSL W7-1360. The sequence goes on from NZ_CP151950.1 coordinate 2,551,921, forward strand.
TATTCTTTTATGTGAGAGATAGATATTATTTTGAAAATGTCTTTCCTCATACACCTGTCTCTGGGTATTTATTTTATCTGCGAGATTTATGGGGTTACAAAGGTGGCTGGGGTTACCGTAAAATAGGAAGCCGCGACCTTCCCGATTTTGTAGCGTTTATACGTGAAGAGAATGGAAGGCGTTATTTTAAGAAAGAGGGAACAACATCTAGACTAGAAGAAGAACTTATTATTTCCAAAGAAGAAGGCATGGAAGAAGGTGTCTTTTCATGCAAAGTCATAGGTAAAGCCTGTGAACCTAGACAAGTGATGGTACTACGAGAAGAAAGTTTAGGCAAATGGCGCCCCTACGAATTTGAACAAATCGAATCCGAAACAAAAAACAAGGAGTGAACATCAATGACGAAAGTAAAAGAAGCCCGAAGATTTGCCTTGTCACGAGATGAAATGATCGCAGCGTTATTTCTATGTAATTATGGAGAGGTCGCGACCGACATTATTAATTCCGAGCGTCCATTTGAAAGCGAAGAGGAACAAAAGCGCTTCGCCGATCATACGGAAACATTGCTCAAACACCGAGGCTACTGGGATAATCGTCGCGAGACCCATCTTGTGCAAGGGTTTGAAAGCTTTATTCACCTACTGATGAAAGTCGGAAAACGCGTCCGTTGTGTGCGTGGGAGTACGGTGTTGATGCTTCATTATGTGGAAGGAAATCAAGTAATCATTCAAACATGTAAAGGAATGGATCACACTTTTGAGCTTGTAGACGAAGTGGATAAGTGCTTAGAAGCATTGCACACTTTTTACGAAGCACAAGAAACAAAAGAGAAGCCGGAGCAGGAAGCTTTCGTGATGGAAGTAGCATTCTTTGAGATGCTTCATACCATTACCACTGAACAGCTAAATGTGATGATTGAACAAGAGACGTATCCAGATCCAATTTTACAGTTTTTAAAGGATTTCCGGACGAACAATTTGGTACTGGACAATATTTCGTTTCTTCGTACAGAGTATGCGGTAAAGAATAAGAGTGAAGTGTTGGAAATGCAGTTTGTTGTAGAGTCAGAGGACTTCGTATGGTACATCCACTACCAAGACATGGAAAAAAATAGAGAAATCACGGTGTACCCTGTGGAGCGCCGCGAGTACTTAGGAATGGTTGCGGATGGGATGAATAAGTGGTTTAAGTAGAGACTGGTGAAGGTACGATGTGATAGAAAGGATATTAGTCAATGAATCGTAAAGCGGAAAAGGTACTTGGGATTATAGGGATATCGTTGTTTTTTGTTAACTTCTTGTTTTTTGGGCTGGGGAGCTTCGTTGAACCGGATGCATTGGTCCGTCCAACCATCGGCGCTCTCATTGCAACAGTGGCAGGGGTTGTCGCTGTTGTAATGTTGCGTAGACATCCCCGACCGGCAGGGGTTATTTTGGGAATTAGCGCGGTGATATCTATCGTGCTATTTCATAGAGCCCTGCTCCTTGTTGTCCCGTCGATTGCGGTTATACTGTATATCATTGTTGGCATCATGGCGATTGTTCGTCAATCAGATGTATCAGGTGTATCAGATGTATTAGAAAGCAGTAAGGTGTCTCCTGAAGAAATGAAAGTGTCTCGGATGCATCTTTCATGGAAAGAAGGTTTACGCGTCTTTCTCAAGTCCCAGTTGTGGAATGCCGTCATTTTATTGCTCGTGCTCGCCCACTACCAATACTGGGAACATCCTGACTCTTTGTCACGGTGGGTAAACATGCTTATTTGGCTAGAGTGTTTCTCTCTTTTCTTAGCTTTCCTAGCTATTTTTCAAACAAAACGGCAGTTGCATTTCAAACGTAAAAACCCATATACATGGGGAGGTTTACTTACAGCTGTAATAGGATTTGCAGTCATGTGTGCCATTGTTTATTGGCGACTTTCGAGTGATGATTCGATCAATTGGCCTCCGCTGGTGATGGTGTTGTTTTACTTTTATTTACTAGTCAACGTATTGACGAATTTCCTCGCTCTTTTTTTCCCAAAAACGCTTATTGCGGCCTATATGGTAGGTGTATATGGGGGAAATGAGGAAAAAAACAAGCAAATTGCCGAAGTCATAGGAGAAGCGTCTGTTGCGACAGTGAGAAGTATATGGCCACTTAAATGGTATACAAGTGGTGATACATTTGGGCGCTACGGTCTCACATTTATTGCGTCGTTAACCGCAGAAACACATATTATTTACTCCCGTTTTCCAAAAGTGGTTGTGTTTTTCCTTTCTTTAGCACAATTTATTATGGGATTGGTTTTCTTTGGTTATGTGAATGAAATATTTTGATAGAGTGATTTAGCACTTTTTTGAGCCTGTATTTAGTGGAGAATTTGTTTGACATTCAGGTGATATTTAAATAAATATGATGAGCGTATTGAATACGTGAATAAACAGTGTAGTGAGGTATACAGAAATGAAACGAACAGGTGAAAGAGTGCTTGGCAAGATAGGAATATCATTTTCTGTTTTAGGTTTGTTGTTTTTTGGACTTGCTAGTTTTGTGGATTCAGCGGAGTACTTCATGCCTACTGTAGGTTCTTTTATCGCTACAATCGCAGGAATGATTGCGGTTAAAAAGTTGCATGGTCAGCCCAAGGTTGCAGGCATATTGATGTTAAGTAGTGCTGTGATGTATGGGGTTATGGTGAACATCTACCTGTTGCTTGTGCTCACACTTATCCCACCCGTGTTGTATACGATTGCTGGTATGATGGCGCTAGTTCGTAAGGGTGTAATTGAGCAGCATGTGGTGACGGCGTCTTTTTCAGAGGATATGATCACGTGTATGGAATGCGGTACGAAATTCGCGAAGAAAGACCAGCAATGTCCGACATGTGAACAAGCACCTACAGATGAATATGCAGAACAGGAAAGTTACGGGTCTATACTAGGGTATAATTTGTTCTTAGGGTCTCTTCTATACCTTTACAGCATCCCAAATATCTTTTACGTATATATGAATGACACGTTACGTTTATTTGCGATTTTCCTTTGTTTAAGCTACTTTGTCGTAATAGCAGGCGCTTCATATATTGAATATCGCGCTGCAAAAAAACATTATAGCAAATTTGTAATCATACTGTGGTCATTTGTGGCGGTTAATTTATATGGTATTCAAGCGCTCGTCGCCCAGCCATTTTTCCAAGAAGTATACATATATTCTCTTTGGGGGCAGCTGTGTCTCCTCATCATTGCATGGATGAAATGGATCACGGTTTCAACTCGTAAATCCATTTTAACTGTGGTAGTTGTGACGCTCGTGGTGTTCTTGTTATTCCATTCAATTGGTAGTCTCAGTTCATCAGAAGGTACAGGTGGCCTTTATGCATTTTTGTTTGGTCACGCAACACAAACGCCTATTTGGCCAGGTTTCTCGCTGTTCTTTTCAATCATGTTGACATGTATCATCATGAATATAGGAATTGAATTAGACATTACGCCAGAAGAGCGAGCACGTATGGAAGAAGAACGCGAGCGCGCGATTGCAGAAGAGGTTGCGCGAGCAGAGGCGCGACGACGGAAAGTATCAGACGAAATGTTGTCAAGTGGACGTTACTTAGAGTACGGGGAACTTGAGTATCTCGTTAGTGAAGGACTCAATGAATATCGCGCCAAGGGGTCCAAGACGTTTGAATATGTGGAAGTTTTGTACGCAGAAAATGGTGTCCGTTATTTTAGTCGAACAGTTGGTGAATCAGACAAAGAAATGATTTTGTATCAAGAGAATGACGAGTGGTATTGTCAAACATCTGGAGAAGAGCCAGAACCGGTGCTATTGCCGGATTGGGTCATAGAAACAGAAGACGAGTGGCGCCAATTTGAAGTGAATAAGCGTCAGTATTTGGAGAAAGCGATTCAGTATCGCTTAGAAATCCCGTGTTTTGTAAAACTGCCAGATGATATAGATGAGTCCCGGGTTTCTAGATACTAGCAGGGAATTTTTTGGTAGAAATAAATAGAAAGAGAGACAGAGGATTCATATGAATAAAACGCAAGTAAGTAAAGATTGCATGGTCGTGTATCCCGGGAAAGGAAGGATGTTGATCCTTTCAATCCTTTCAGTTGCTTTTCTAGCTGGTCTCGTGTGGGCAGCTTTGAATCGAGCATCTATTGAAGAAGGCGCGATGGGAATTACAATAGCCACTGCACCACTGATACCTGTAATTACAGCGATAGGTATCCCGTTATCTGTCATTTGTACCGGGTATATTTTGTATCGTCTTGTGAAACCGAAACCGTCCTTTCGTATTGATAAAGAGGGGATTTATGAAGATGCTTCACTCGCTAGTGTAGGTCTCATTCGTTGGGATGAGATTGAGCGAATCGGGATGTATTCATTGGTAGGGCAAAAAACATTGGGTATTGTTCCGCGAAATCTCGAGGCAGTTCTTCAACGACAAAGTGGTTTGAAGCGCGCGCTTTTAAGCATGAACAAGAAAAAAGAGATTCCGATCAGTATTCCCCAAGGTGCAAGTGATGTCCCATTAGAGTCAGTTTTAGAGTTTGTCGAGCAGTTTATTGACAAAGAGAAAATTGGTTAGGCATGATCAGGGCACATGTATGTGTGCCCCGTGTGTATTTTTGAACGTAAGAAACGAGCGGAGGGATGAAAATAGACAGCCGTAATGATAGGAGAGAGGCAATATGAAAGAAAAACTGAGTCGACTGCATACATGGTACACATCTGGTGAAGGATATGTGCATTGTGGACCAGAATCGGTTCGTCATTTATATATCATCTTGTTGCGTTTTGGGATGTTTGTTTTTGGGTTTAGCATTGCGAATATTTTCTATGTGTATTTAAATGATAGTCTGAGGTTATTAGGTTTACTCATATTGTTAGGCTACTTCATTGGAGGCGCACTAATTATTCACATGGGATGGCCTTCCCTAACGAGGATGACTGTGTATGTGGTTAAATTTATTTATAGTTTTATGGACAGTGTTGGCAGCGTCTTTGTGTGCGCTACAAGGAGCTTCGGGTCATTTTTTCATCCAAATGATTTATCTCGGTATCATCGCGGTTCAATTGTTATGTCTATTTATGGTGGTCTTAAAACATAATTCTGAGCCGGTTGTGGCAAGTAATTTTTTTAAAGGTTATGCTGTAATGGGTTCGTTACTTCTAGCTTATTCGTTCATTCCTGCTATGGTGAATAGTGTTATGCAAGGAAAGCACTGGAAAGATCGAGACTATATAAGTTGGAATGAAACAATGTTTGGAAAAGAAATGGCATATGCTTTAGGGGCTCCTCAAGGGGCAGTTTTATTTTTAACCATAGTAATCGGTATTTTAACATGGGCGATCCTCAAGCTATCGCAAAAATGGAAAGCAGTTGATACGAGTACAAATACCCCGGTTCCTGGTTATTTACTGTATCATGCCGGAGTTATGGCTTCAAAACAGAAAAGAAAATGGGGTTATCTCGCAAAAGGAAGTAAAGATTTCCCAGATCCAGTAACTTTTCTGCGTGAAGAAGGAGGGGTGCGCTATTTTAAAAGAAAAGTAATTCACGGCACGGATGAAGAGCTTGTAGTTTACAAAGGAAACGAGGCAGAAGCGGGTATTTTTCTTTGTGAAGTAGTAGGGAGTGGTCATGCACCTGAATATGTGAAAGTGTTGTATGGTGGGAAGAAAGGGAAGTGGCGCCCATACGAATTTGAAGAGATTGTAGAGGAATAGACAAATAGATATGGCAAGGCATGAAAAATGATGATGTTAAAAAGGGGCTATAAAAATGAATACATGGTTAAATGTATGGGTGCGTCCGCGCCAGGTGATGAAACAAGAGTTAGGTAAGGAGCCAATTGAGAAAGATGACGGGATATTTTTTGGATTTGCATTGCTATGTGCTTTCTTGATGTTTATTATCCAATATGAACGGGAGTATGTTGCAACGTTCCAAGAGATATTTCTCACGGGAGTGATCATTTCGGTGATTATGGCTGTGCTGTCCTTATACGTGTTTCCATGGCTTTATAAAACGGTCGGTTCTTGGTTTGGTGGAAAAGGAAGTATCTCAGATTTGCGGGTGGCAATGCTGAATGGCATCTTTAAACCGCAAATTATCGTTAATGCGCTCTGTATCCCATATATTTTGATAACAGGTGAATCTTTTTTCTTAAAAGGTGAGGCATTTGATGTGGCTGTACAATATTACACACCGCTGCAGATTGTATCGTCACTTTTCTTCGGCTTAATCATGGTGACGGGCACAGTCTGGGGTCTTGTGGTGCAATTGCATGCGGTTGGTGAAGCGCATCAATTTTCAGCATGGAAAGCGCTTTTAGTGACCGTGATCATCATGCTTGCTATGGCATATGTTGGTATGTCGCTTGTGCGTAACCTTGCAGAATTGGTTTGATAATGAAGAGATTGAATGGGGAGTTACTGTTGAGGTGTATAAAGTCAGCGTGTAAATGTTGCTTATGATGTGATCAATAAACATAGCTGAGATCGTTTACTACGTTAGTAAACAAAAGTCCTGTAGTGAAAGGGAAATTATATTGTAGAGAAGATATCCAACGTCATAAATAGCGGTCGTTGACTATACTCCTATGAAAATGCCTAGCTGGTGAACGAACCCGCTGGAATGAGCTTGAACGAATGGAGGTGTAACTGTGGAAAAGCCCAATTCTCATTTAACTACCAATAAAAACGAGGTAGAGAGTAGCTATCTTTTTCAATACATTTTTTACTTGTGTTTTTTTGGGTTCTTTGTTCATATATACAGCATCGCGAATATCTTTTTTGTTTATATCGATGATACGTGGCGATTGATGTCTATTGTTGTATGGGCGAGCTATTTTATCGCAAATATTATCGTTACATATGCGTTCCGTTCTTTCCCAGATAACGGGGTTGTGCAAAGTTATTTGGTTATTTTCACTGCAGGTTTATGGTCCCTAGCGGCGATCCACCTATATGGAATTCAACAATTAGAAAATTACTCTTACTATCAAAATATCTATATTACGTTTGTTTTGGTTCAACTATGTGGCGTTTTGTTTTGTTCAATAAAATGGTTGTCGTCGCGTATCCGTACGGTTTGTGTGTTTTTAGTGTTTCTCATTTTAGGGGGTGGCTTGATATATTGGCTTTTTAATTGTGTTGTCGAGCAGGCATTTCCTTATCTTATGTGACCTGGTATAGCGCTTTTTCTCTCGGGATTTTTGTCGCTGTTTATGATGATAACCTTCGATACTCATTCTGTAGAGGGGCAGGAAAACAAAGAAGAAAACATAGGAGAAAAGAAAGAAGAAAAGAAAGAGAAGACAGAAGAGGTCGTTTCAAATAGGAGCGGCAGGGAATATGGTATATTATGCTACCCGGCAGAGGGAGGAAGAACATTGTACCTTCCATACGGTGAAAAAACTTTTGAAGAGGTCGCGTTTTTATACGTAGAAAGAGGTGTCCGTTATTTTTGCCGGATGAATCTGAGTCCAGAAAAAGAAATGACGATGTATCAAGAGAATGGGGAGTGGTATTGTCAAACATCAGGACAAGAACCTATCCGAGTTTTGTTACAGTTACGGCATCCAGAAAAGGAATGGCATGGATTTGAAATTAATAAGCGCGAGTATTTAAAGAGAGCGATTCAATATCGTTTGGAAGTGCCACATTTTGTGACGCTAACAAATGATAGTGATATCGATGAGTCTGTTATCCGTAGGCGCGAATAAACTAGTATGCCAAGGTCAATCGTCAATAGTTATTGGATGATGTGATGAGGTCAGTCGGCGATGAAAGATGTGAAGTTTATGGTTAGGGTGGAATAGTTTTTCATGTGTTTCTTATAATCAGTGTCCAAAAGATATATTTCTGATGAAATTTCATGTAAAATAGTGGCGTATCATGTATAAAATTGGAGCAGGGAGAGAGGGAAATGAAAAAGACTTATAGTTTAGTATCACTAACTTTATTGGCAGCGGTTGCTATTGCAGCATGTGGAAATGAAAAAGATGTGTCGACAGAGACGCAAGAGGCAACGAAAGAGGAGCAAGCAGCGAAAAAAGAGAAGAAAGAAACAGATGTAAACGTGAAGGACGTCTTGACAGAGGCGCAGCAAGCCTTGAAAGATGTGCAGGGTGTGGCAGTCGAAACATCATTGACTTGGGACATTACGACGAAAGAGGATGGGGAAGAACTAGAATCAAAGAAGATAAAGGCTGATGTGCAGGAAGAGCGTGGGCAAGATTCAAAAATGCATCGCGTGTTAAATTATGAAACATCTGACGGGTCTCCTAGAGAAGAGCAGTATATCACAGAAGAAGGCATTATATATACAAACATTGACGATCAGTGGTTTCTTTTAGAGGAGACAATTTATCAGCAAGAGATTGGCTTATTTGATACGCAAGTCGCGTATATTAGTGCTGAAGGGGTTTTAACTCAAATGTTGATGCTTATAGCGTCATCGTCTAATTATGTTGATTATAAAGAAGATGGTGATACATACGTGTTAACTTTGGCGTCAATGCATGAAAAAGTAGCCGACACGGATGAGTTATTCAAATATGATTTAGGGTCAGATGTAACGACGGATATCAATGTTTACGATGTTGAAGTCGTTGTGAATCAAAAAACTTCCTTTGTTGAAAAAGTAATTATTGATGTAGAAGGGTCCATGACGCAAGGCAATACGGTAAACAAAGAAACAATTAAGCTGGAAGGGCATTTTTCAGAATCAGATGCCGCTGCAAATATTCAGGTGCCACAAGAAGCATTAGATGAGGCTGTTGCGCCTTAATAAGTTAGCAACTTCAGATAGATACAAGTGTGAGAGATGGATTTTTTAATTGGCAAGCTTCTTACATGAAGGGGGCTTGTCATTTTTCTGACAGGAATAGCTTGGAAACTCCTTACCACACGTAAAAATAAAAGAAAGGGTGTTTTGCAATGAACGCATGGTTAAATATATGGACGCGTCCACGCCAGGTGATGAAGCAAGAGCTAGATAAAGCAAGTCAAGGAGAGAATCGGTGGAAGTTTTTCTTTATTGCTTTTATTAGTGTTGTATTAATGGTGCTTGTGGAGTATGGAGGTGTATTTCATGATTACGTTTTTCAACGGGCATTTGTAATAGGTGTGATTTCAGCTCTTCTCGCGGTATTTATTGCGCCGTGGATATACAAATGGATTGGCTCCTGGATTGGTGGAAAAGGCAGTGTGCTAGATTTACGAGTGGCATTAATCAATGGTTATTACAGGCCGACTTTGGCTATAGCTGCTTTATATTTAGCAATAACGGTCATTTTAGGAGAAAATAGTTTTGTAAATGATGTTTCATCTGGTTCATTGATGATGATTTCTACGCCCAGAAACGTTTGGATGGTAGTGATACTTCTAGCTATTTCTGTAGTGGGGTCTGTATGGGTTGCGGTTATCTTTTTACATGCAGTTGGAGAAGCGCATAAGTTTTCAGCTTGGAAATCTTTGTTGATGATGGTGATTATTGCTGTTATCGTTATCATTATTGTTGTACCAATCCTTTTATTTTCGGATATCAATCAAATTAATATTAGGTTATATTAGGAGGTCAGAGCAATCGATCTCTAAACTGTAAAGCGGCCGCTAAAGACTAGAGAGGGTTCATTTCGGATGAAGAAGGGGAGGAATAATGAAGAAAATATATTATTTAATACCTTTTATTTTTGGTACGGCAGTAGTTCTTTCAGCATGCGGGACATCGAAAAGCGTGTTGACAGAAGCAAAAGAAGCGCTGGAAGAGGCGAAAGGGATAGAAATGGAGACATTCCTGACGCAAGAGGTTAAGGAAAAAGAGAGTTTGCCTCAAATGAACGGTTACAATCAAAACCTCCACAATCAAAACCTCTACAATACAAACTTCAATTTCTTCAATCATGATTTTGAAAAGAAGATCCATGTGCAAGAGGAGAGAGATTTAAAGACACAAGAGATGTATCGTGTACTTCGATTTGATCTATCTAGAGGCAGGAGCGAGGCCGATCATGAGCAGTATGTGATGGCGGATGGATCTACGTACTATGACTATGGTGAGGGCTGGGAACTAATTGAGCATACAATTTATCAAAACAGAGATTATTTGTACCACATAGACATGGCATATATAAATGTTGACGTGATTTTAGATCAAATGTTAGAAATGACCCATCCATGGTTGGATTTACTAGGCGGTGTGGAGACGAAAGAAGAAGATGGGAAGTATGTAGTGATATTACAGTCAATACATGAGAAAGTTGATGATCCTAAGCAACTGTTTAGTCAGGATTTAGAATTAGGGACGTCTACAGAGGTTTTAGTTTACGATATTGAAGTACGTATCAATGCAGAGACATCTTATGTCGAAGAAATAATGATCACTGCTAAAGAGAAAATTACGCAAGGGAGTAACGTTTATGAGCAAAAATTAGCGATTAATAGTAAGGTTGCTATTGTCGATGATGTCAATGTTGCGGTACCGCAGGAAGTGTTGGATGAGGTAGGCAACTGATTGTAAATTAGCGCCAGCATATGTGTATGTTGGCGCATCATTCAAGGAGTGATAACCGTGATGATTTTCAAGTTTTTATTCGGAAAGCCGGTAGTTGATCATAAAATCTATATATTTTTATATACAATGCTTTCATTGATATACGTTGGAATAGGAGCGCTGTTTGTGGCAGGAGATTTCCCATGGCATTTCATCTTAATATGGGTGCTTGGATTTCCCATTTTTATTCGAATCGAGCATGCGTTTGCAAAGATGGTTTATCGTGGTTGGGTGAATGCACCGAAGAGCCGTTTTAATGCAAAAACAATTGGGGGCGTGTTGGGGGCGGCGTTTCTTAATATGGTCGTCTTTGTGCCGTTTATTTTATACGCGTCATATTACGCGCCTAATGGCTATTTTGTGATGAACTTGAAGCAAAGCCAAATTGGCAGCGCCTATGAATTGTCTGTAGGAATGTTGCGAGGGGAGTATGAAACCGATTTCTATATGGGTGTTCACCCTAACCAAGATCCGAACGCGGTTGTACAATCGCAATATGAAGCGTTCGTGGGAGAAGGTTCTTTTCTTGTTGAGTTATACAGTAAGAAAAACGGCGATGTAGTGTGGACAAAAGAAATTGACCATAACGTCCGAGGTACGATAGAGATTCCGGCAATTGAGGGGACGTATTATTTTAGATTAATTGCTGAAGAGCCAGTGAAAGATATAAAGTTTAGGTTTAGGATGGAATAGGTTTTCATATGTTTTTGATGATGAGGGCCTAAAAGGTATCTTTTCAATGAGATTTCATGTAAAATAGTGGCGTATCATGTATAAAATTGGGACTAGGGAGAGAAGAAAATGAAAAAGATTTATGGTTTAGTGCCACTAACTTTAGCGGCAGCAGTTGCGCTGGCGGCGTGTGGGAATGAAAAAGATGTGTCGACAGAGGCACAGGAAACAACGAAAGAGAAGCAGGAAGTGAAAAAAGAGGAGAAGAAAGAAACGAAAGATGTAAATGCAAAAGATGTGCTGAAAGAGGCGCAGCAAGCATTGAAAGATGTGAAAGGGATGGAAGTAGAAACTTCATTAATTTGGGATATTACGGCGAAAGAAGATGGGAAAGAACCACAATCTAGGACCATAAAAGCTGATGTACAAGAAGAGCGCAGTCAAGATATGAAAATGCATCGCGTGTTAAATTATGAAACACCTGATGGCTCCCCCAGTGAGGAGCAGTATATTACAGAAGAAGGCATTATATATACAAATCTTGACGGTCAGTGGCTACTGTTAGAGGAAACGATTTATCAGCAAGAGATTGGCTTATTTGATACGCAAGTCGCGTATATTAGTGCTGAAGGGGTTTTAACTCAAATGTTGATGCTTATAGCGTCATCGTCTAATTATGTTGATTATAAAGAAGATGGTGATACATACGTGTTAACTTTGGCGTCAATGCATGAAAAAGTAGCCGACACGGATGAGTTATTCAAATATGATTTAGGGTCAGATGTAACGACGGATATCAATGTTTACGATGTTGAAGTCGTTGTGAATCAAAAAACTTCCTTTGTTGAAAAAGTAATTATTGATGTAGAAGGGTCCATGACGCAAGGCAATACGGTAAACAAAGAAACAATTAAGCTGGAAGGGCATTTTTCAGAATCAGATGCTGCTGCAGATATTCAAGTGCCACAAGAAGCATTAGATGAAGCGGTTGCTCCTTAAAAAGGTAGATTGTTATTTCAGGTAAGATATTAGTAAATGAAGTTTCTAGCGAGCTTCTTGAAAAAGGAGCTCGCTATTCTTCTGACATGTGTAGTGCAGTAATTTCTACAACAGAAATAAGAAGATGAAAGGGTGTTTTTAGTGAACACATGGTTAAACATATGGGTACGCCCGCGCCAAGTAATGAAGCAAGAGTTGGAGAACGCACGGACGGAAGAGCGTAGGTGGCAACTTTTCTTCATTGTTTTTATAAGTGTTGCATTAATGGTGTTAATAGATTATGGGGGAGTATTTCATGATGGTGCTTTTCAGAGAGCATTCGTAATAGGTCTGATCGGCGCTCTTTTGGCGATTTTTGTGGCGCCGTGGATCTATAAATGGGTGGGCTCATGGATTGGTGGAAAAGGCAGTGTATTAGATTTACGAGTGGCATTGATCAAAGGTTATTATAAACCAACTTTAGCTATAGCTGCTTTATACTTATTATTAAGTGTTACTTTAGGAGAAAATAGTTTTGTAAATGATGTTTCATCTGGTTCATGGGTGATGATTTCTACACCAAGGAATGTTTTGATGGCAGTGATGTTACTAGTTATTTCGGTAGTGGGATCTATATGGGTTGTGATTATTTTTTTACATGCGCTTGGAGAGGCGCACAAATTTTCAGCTTGGAAATCTTTGTTGATGATGGTCATTATCGCTGTTATAGGGATCATTATTTTGGTGCCAATCCTTTTATTATCGGATATCAATCAATTTAATATTAGGATATATTAGATGATCAAATAAGTAAAAAGGATGTTTCTAATCAATTCCTGAAGTACAGTAATGTCTCATTTTAAAGTTTAGACAGGGTTCATTTGTTTTCGGCATGAATAAGGAGAAAGACGATTATCTTGCCTTTTATGTAGATGACAATAGGATGCTATTAGCGACAAGGAAATCAGGGGTTCATTACAGGAATTTAACGCCTGCATTGAAAAAACAGGTGATGACAGTGAAGCGAGTGGGAAAGTAGACTGTCCCACCGCTGATTAAATCTCGTTTTCTCAGAAAATGTTTTTCTCGTCCCTTCTAATTTCAATGAGAATCATGTAAAATAATGTAGAAGTGTGTACATAAAATGACGAAAGGGAGAGTGAAATGATGAAATTAAGAAAGATGATGACCCCATCACTTGCATTGGTGTCTTTAATAGCGCTTACGGCGTGTGGTGAGAAGGATCCGGAAGAAGTTGTGAGGGAAGCAAAGAAAGCGATGTCTGAAGTGAAAGGCAGTGAGGTTGAAACGGAATTAAAGATAAAAATTGAAGCGGACGGTTACGAGGAAACAGAGGATGCAACATATGAAGCTAAATCGACGGAAAAACGCTCTCATGACCCACTCATAATGCACCGCGAGCTAACGTTGTATGAAGATGGTGAGGAAGTCCAGCCTGGCGAGCAATATGTGGATGAGGAAGGAGAAATGTATGCGCTTGTCCATGATAATTGGATGGTCGGAAGCTGGAATATTAAAGATGATGATCCGATTTTCTCTCTTACTGGGAGCTATGTGAATGGTGATCATGTCGTCACGCTTTTTCAAGAAGCGCTTGACGAACTCAAAGAAGATGAAGTCGGTTATGCGTATGAAGATGGTATGCATGTGTTGACATTAGATGCTGTTCATAAGAAATTTGACATCGATCCTAAAAACTATGAAGAAGAGCTACCTTTTATTGCAATGGGTACTGTAGACAGAATTGAAGAATATGATGTGGTTGCGAAGATCAATGGCAAGACATCGTTACTTGAAGAGGTTACGATTCAGTTAGACTTTGAGACAATAGAAAACTATGACCAACCGATTTCAGCGACATTAAAAGCAAATTTAAAGTCGGTTGATGATGTAGTCATTGCTATTCCTGAAGAAGTGCAAAATGCAAAAGACGGTATGGCTGATACAATCCTCTCGTTATCAAAAGAGGCGATGGCGAGTGTAGAAGGGCTCAGTATTGACACAGACTTCTCAATCCAAACCGATATTGACGGCGCGAAAGAGACATCAGGGATGAATATGGGGTTCAACAGTAGCGGGAGAGCAACCGAGGAACGAGCGCCTTATTCGAAGGCTATGCAGCGAGAAGTAGAAGTTGAATTAGCGGGCGAATCGTTTGCTGGGGATCAATATGTTACTGAAAGTGGTAATGTGTATATGCTGGACGAGGAATCGAACGAATGGTTATTATTAGCCCAAATGGGTGAGGGAAATGAAGGTCAGATGGCTAATCGTGACGTTGTCTATCTGGACGAGGAATTTGTATTGGAATTATTGTTACAAATGGCAGATGATGTGGAGTATGACGATCATGGTCGGAGTAACTATGGTTTGAGCCTCTACAATCCACACGAACTTTCAGCAGAAATGGGAGAAGCTTTTCAAAAAGTCATTGATCCCGGCGCAACGGTGGAGGCTTCTAGGCTGTCTGTATCTGTGAATAGTGAGACATTCCTTCCAGAATCAGTGCGTATTTCCGTTGACTGGTCAGGTAGAGAGGAAGGGCTTGATTATGTTGCTCAGATGTCCGCTAGTAGTTATATCTCTGCTCTTCCTGAAGCCGTGAAAGTAGACATCCCACAAGAATTGTTAGAGGCGGAAGGCGCAGATTTGTAGAAGGAACATTTAAGAAAGACGCAAGCCTTATGCGATTGATGTCATGATGTAAGCTTAAGAGGCTTGAGTTCTATAGAAATAGACTCAAGCCTCTTAAACGTTGCTCACGATTATTTGCTTAACGTCGCGAACCGTTCTCCAATTGACTCGTTTCAACGTCTTTGTTTTGTTTTGTATCAGCATCATTGTTCTCATCTAAAGCCGCCATAAGCGAAGGAACAACCAAAAAGTAACTGGCGACTAAAAAAGCGGTCAAACACACTCCAAGTTGTCCCCAGAAAACAAGAGAAGATTTATTTTTCTTATGTTGTGCGACCGCAGGGGCGTCTTCAAAAATTGCTCGTTCCTCACGTAGCTGTTGTTTATGGGTATCCTTTTCCTCTTTTGACAGCTGATTAAACCATTTAATGTAGTCTTCATATTCTTTTACGACAGCAGTTTTTTCCCCAAAAGATCGGACTTCTCCATTATGAAGCCACAGCACACGGTCAGAGATGTTTTTAATTTCACCGATAGAGTGGCTAATAAAGATAATTGTCTTATTCTGTGCTTTAAATTCGTCTATTTTGTCACGGCATTTTTGATAGAAGGTTCTATCACCGACAGACAGTGCTTCATCAACGATCAAAATATCTGGATTCGTGTGCGCAGAAATAGCAAAACCAAGGCGAGACTTCATCCCAGAAGAATAGCTTTTGACAGGTTGGTCGATGAAATCACCGATGTCAGCAAAAGCAGCAATTTTTGGGATGAGTTCGGTAATGCCTTTTTTACTAAAACCGTGCATTAAGCATTTTAACTCAATGTTGTCATAACCACTTAAATTGTTGTTTAAGCCAACATTAATAGCGATAAGCGATGTTTCCCCGTGAATATTCATTTCACCGGTGGTGGGTGGAATCACACTTGCTAAAATATTTGATATGGTCGATTTTCCCGAGCCATTAATGCCCACAACACCAATAGTTTCTCCCTCAAAAATGTCGAGAGAAACGTTTTTTAAAGCATAAAAGTCTCTTTGATCTTTAAGTTTTTTAGGTGTAAACATCGTCTTAAGCTTTTCTGCGTTCGTCCGGTACAGCGTATATTTTTTAGAAACGTTTCTGAGTTGAACCTTTGTTTTCATGAAGACACTTCCTTATAAATAGTCCACAAAACTATTTTTGAATTTCAAATGAACATGGGTGCCGATAAAAGCGAGCACAAGGATGCCTGTCCAAAAGAAGGCCATATATGAGAGGTCAGAAAAAAACCAAGCACGGCCAATAAAAGTATCACGAAACCCCTCTAGAAGATAGAAGAAAGGGTTTAAATGTAAGAATGGTAATAACCAGTCAGCCTTCTCAGCCATCGTAGTTGGCACCCAAATGATCGGTGTTAAAAAAAACAGCATCCGCATCCCTGCCTCTAACAACTGATAATAATCACGAACAACCGTCGAGAGTGTTGCGCTCAGAAGTGAAAAGACGTATAAGAAAGCATAGAGACAGAGTAAATAATAAGGTAGTTGTAATAAATACCAGCCAGAAAAGACCGAATAGACGCCAAGGAAAATAGCGAGTATGGCTAGCATGATAAAAAAGCTAAGAGAATTACCGACAATGACAATGGATGGTAATACACTGACAGGGAATTTCATTTTAGAAACCATCCATATTTTCCGATGGATGCTGTTTGCTCCTTGTAAGATCGTTGGTCTAAGAAAAAACCACGGAATGAATCCGCATAAGAACCAAATAAAGTACGGCGTACCATCAACCGGTTGACCACCACGAATACCTAGACCAAAAATAATGAAAAACACGCTTGCTTGCATGACTGGATTAAAAAATTGCCACAAGCCACCTAAATAGTGCATTTGGAATTTACTCCGTTGCTCAAACACAGCAAGTCGGAAAATCAAGTGTCTGTATGTGTATTGTTCTTTCAGTAGTTGTAATATTGCTCGCATCTGATTAAGGCTCCTCACAAAAAAATCGTTCAGATGTCATTATAGCATTTTTTTTCGCGCTGTGCATGGAGAGATTTTTTACGGATGAAACAGTGTGGTTTATCCTTACTTTGTTTAAGCGTATTTTAGTCGTCTGCATGCTCGCCTCACTTGTTGCATATCGCAAGCATGGAGTGGCTTAATAGCAAGATTTTTTATGACTTATAAAAGGAAGTGCCTTGTGATCACGAGGCACTTGTCGCGGTTTGTGATGTGTAAAATAGGAAAAGATCTTATTATGTGGGCATACACTTCGTAGTGAAACAGAAAAATACGTAATAAAGTCTATCTTAGAAAGGTGTGGATCGTCATGCGCGGGATCATTTTAGCGGGCGGGTATGGTACACGGCTTTATCCGCTAACGGAAGTGACGTCAAAGCACTTGCTCCCCGTGTACGACAAACCGCTCATTTATTACCCATTATCGGTGTTAATGCTTGCTGGGATTACAGATATTCTCATTATTTCTACGCCGGCGCATATGCATCAGTATGAGCAAGTGTTAGGAGATGGCAAGAAGTTAGGAATTAAATTGCATTATATGAAGCAAGAAAAACCAGAGGGAATTGCGCAAGCCTTTTTGCTTGCCGAATCATTTATTGGTTCAGAAGGTGTGGCGCTCATTCTAGGTGACAATATTTTTTACGGTCAAGGATTACCAAGGATGATCAAGCAAGCCATTAATGATCATCAAGGGGCAACTTTGTTTTGTTATGAGGTAAATGACCCGGCGCGCTTTGGCGTGCTTACTTTTTCTAATGATGGATCGGTACAGGCGATTGATGAAAAACCAGCACACCCAAACTCAAACTGGGCGGTAACGGGGCTGTATATATATGATGCAGACGTTGTACAAATTGCAAAGACATTGACACCTTCAGCTCGGGGGGAGCTTGAAATAACGGATATTAACAATGCTTATTTGCGAGATGGTCGCTTGCGTGTCGTAAAGATTGGGCGAGGCAGTGCTTGGTTTGATACAGGCACACCACAATCGATGCTTTCAGCGGCAGTTTTTATGGAGATGATTGAGCAGCGTCAATGTGTGAAAGTGGGCTGTATTGAGGAAGTTGCATTTCGGATGGGATATATTTCAAAAGCTGAATTACTAAAGTTAGCTGAACCCCTCAAAGATCGTGTATATGGCCAGTATTTGTTGCGTGTAGCGACCGAGGAGGCATAGACGTTGAAAAAAACAACGTTGCCGCTTTGTGATGTACTTTTATTGACACCAAAAGTGCATCGGGATGAGCGTGGCGCATTTGTAGAAACCTATCATCGAGAACAATTTGTTTCGTTAGGAGTGACAGCGCATTTCATTCAAGATAACCAATCCTGTTCAAAAATTGCAGGGACGTTGCGCGGACTCCATTATCAATTGCCACCATATAGTCAAACAAAAGTGGTTCGTTGTGTGTATGGGAGAGTGTATGATGTTGTTGTTGACATTCGACCATCCTCTCCAACATATGGAAATTGGGTTGGCGTAAATCTTTGTGCCAAAGTTGGACAACAAATCGTTGTGCCAAAAGGGTGTGCGCATGGATTTTGTACGCTGACAGATGGTGCGATTGTGGCTTACAAAGTCGACCAGCCGTATGCGCCAGCGTATGAGCGAGGGATTCGTTGGAATGATACGTCACTTGCAATAGACTGGCCTGATCATACGCCAACTTTATCAGAAAAAGATCGTGCGCTTCCTTCATTTATAGAGGCGGCAAAAGAATTTGGGGGTGAACATGAGTGAAATTATTAGTGACAGGTGGAGCAGGATTTATTGGACGCAATTTTATTCATTATATGATGGCGCGTTATCCTGAAAAAAGCATTGTCAATGTTGACAAGTTGACGTATGCGGGGAGTGGCGATCCGTTTGTCGGTGTTGACAATCCAAACTATACGTTTGTCAATGCCGATGTGTGTGATCGAGAGACGATCGAAGCGCTCGTGGTGTCACATCAGATTGAAGCCATTGTACATTTTGCAGCAGAGACACATGTCGATCGGAGTATTATGACACCAAATATTTTTGTGAAGACAAACATTGAAGGGACGCAAGTATTGTTAGATGTGGCTAAGGCATATGGAGTACAACGGTATGTACAAGTATCAACGGATGAAGTATATGGGACACTTGGGGAGACAGGGATATTTACAGAGGATACCCCACTCGCACCGAACAGTCCGTATGCGGCGAGTAAAGCTAGCGCTGACTTACTTGTACGGGCGTACTATGAAACTTATGGGCTCAATGCGAGCATCACACGATGTGGCAATAATTATGGACCGTATCAGTTCCCAGAGAAATTGATCCCACTCATGATTGTGCATGCATTGACGGGACGATCGCTCCCCATTTATGGTGATGGGGCGTATGTGCGTGATTGGATTCATGTAGAAGACCATTGCGCGGCAATTGACCTCGTGTTACATGAGGGGAAAAAAGGTGAAGTGTATAACATTGGCGGACATGAAGAACGGACGAACAATGACATTGTCAAGCAAATTGTTAATGCACTACGTGTATCTCCTTCGCTCATTCGATATGTGGGTGATAGACCGGGACATGACCGGCGTTATGCAGTCGATGCGACAAAGTTAAAAAGTACACTCGGGTGGCGACCGAAATACACATTTGAAGAAGGGTTGGCACAGACAATGACATGGTATCAAACACACCGTGATTGGTGGGAGCGATTACATGTGGAGGAAGTCGGACCGTCATGTGATTGGCAATGAAGGTCGTTATAACGGGTGCGGGTGGACAACTCGGACTAGAAATGATTGCGATATTTCGTGCAGCGGAGATAGAGGTGTGTGGCTATCCGCGGGAAGTGCTTGATATTACCGATGAACAACAAGTTCGCACTGTGTTTTTTCGTGAACGTCCGAATGTCATTATTCATTGTGCGGCTTATACGCATGTGGATGATGCCGAAAAAAATGCGGCGCGCGCTTTTCTTGTAAATGAGACGGGAACGCGCCACATAGCAAAAGCAGCGGAAGCATTACAGGCAAAGCTCGTTTATATGAGTACGGACTTTGTGTTCAATGGGAAGTTGACAAGACCGTTGGTTGAGGAAGACAAACCAGATCCACAAAACGTATATGGACAATCAAAACTAGCTGGAGAGGTCATGGTACACGCGTGTCACTCTCGCTTTTTTATTGTGCGGACATCATGGTTGTTTGGGCGTTTTGGGAGTAACTTTGTAAAAACGATGTTGCGTACGATGAGAACGGAACAGACGTTACATGTAGTAACGGATCAAATTGGTTCGCCTAGCTACACGCTAGATGTGGCGGAAATGGTGTTACGGCTTGTAAAGACGGAGTATTACGGTGTTTATCATCTTTCAAACCACGGCGCATGTACCAAATATGCGTTTTGTGAGGAGATGTTTAAAAACATAAGGGGAAACGTAGTGATTCGTGCGTGCACAAAAACACAATGGCCGATTGTTACAGTTCGGCCAGCTTATACGGCTCTTGCCCATGAGGCATTGCGAAAACGTGGATTTCCGAAGATGAGAAGTTGGCAAGCAGCATTGCAACATTTTTTAGCGGAGGAAATGTAGTGCCCCTCCGCTATGATGGTTGTTGTTGCTGTTCAAATTGGTATGCACGTGTGAATGATGTCGGGATACGCTTTTCCCCATTCATTCGATAAAGCGTATATTGTTGTAGCGCATGATTCTTTTCGATTTCAAATAAATGGATGGCGTCCCTCAACGTTTCCGCGCGATGTGAGCGAAAATATTGTTCGAATTTTTGCAGTGCATAGGAATGCAAGTAGCACGTGGGAAGGGTTGTATTTGCAAGTAGTGCCGCTCGAGTTTGCGCTTCATCCTGTTCTGCTTGCATTTGTGCACTTAGAGCTGCAGCAATTTTTTCTTGATAGTGTTGATGTTTACACCAGAAATGGTTCGCAAAGTGGAGGACGAGAAAATAAAGTGCCAACGGTAACATGACAAAAATGAGCAACAACATGATGAGGTTGTATGGAAAAATATTACGAGAAAGCATTTGGAATAAAGCAATGAGCTGTTTCCCGAGCAAGCCATGGAATAAAAAGAGGTATGGAATGATGACAAGGGCAAAAAGCCCATTCATATGTTTTATTTGGTACAAGCGTCGTAGTGGACCCGCTTGTTTTTGCGCTGCGGTGTTTGTGGTTTTCATCCTTGTTTCGGTACATTCTTCGACTGTTTGAACAAAAGGACGTATGTGCAAAATATGGTCGAGCCATTTTTTTTGTGGCATGTCCATTCCTACCTTTCGTAAGCAATGTTTAATGATACATATGACGTAAGGATAGAAGTTAGAAGTGGAAGATGACGAATAAAAATGCAATACTTGATATACCTTATGGGGGTATGATATAGTGATGGTAGATTAAGAAGTGAGAAGCTGGAGGTGGAAAATATGTCTGTGCCGGAGAAAGAAGCTACTTTTTCGATTACAGGGATGACTTGTGCTGCTTGTGCAACGCGAATTGAAAAAGGATTAAATAAAATGGATGGTGTCAAGCAAGCGACAGTCAATCTTGCGACGGAAAAAGCAACAGTTGTTTATGATGAGGGCGAAGTGACATCTCATGACATTCAAGGAAAAGTAGGAAAGCTTGGTTACGGTGTACGAAAAGAAACGGTCACCTTTGCGATTGAGGGGATGACTTGTTCGGCATGTGCGACTAGAATCGAGAAGCGCTTAAAAAAAGTGCCAGGGGTAGCAACAGCAAATGTAAATTTTTCAGTCGCCCAAGCAACTGTATCTTATGAAGGAAGTCAAGTTTCCGTGGATGCGTTTATCGACGCTGTTGAACAACTTGGTTATAAAGCGGTGCTATCACAAGACCGTTCTTTGCGTCAACAAGACAGGGATGAAGAGAGCGCAGAGCAGTTTTCAATGTTTTTGTTCTCGGCGATTTTAACGTTGCCGCTTTTATGGACGATGGTCACCCATTTTACGTGGACACGTACGTTGTATATCCCGGATATGTTTATGAATCCATGGGTGCAACTTGCATTGGCAACACCTGTTCAATTTATCGTAGGCGCGCAATTTTACCGTGGTGCTTATAAGGCATTGCGCCATAAAGGAGCCAACATGGATGTCCTTATTTCGCTTGGGACAACAGTTGCCTATGTCTATAGCATCTTCCTTGGTTGGGAATGGTATCAAGCGGGGCAAATCGGGATGCCAGCATTGTACTTTGAAGCTGCGGCAGTCATTATTACACTCATTGTACTTGGAAAATGGTTTGAAGCGCGGGCGAAAGGTCGTACAGGTAAAGCAATTGAAGCGTTGTTAAATTTGCAAGCGAAAACAGCACGGGTGCGCCGTGATGATCAGGAACTTGAAGTCCCTATTGATGAAGTGGTTGTAGGGGATGAGGTTGTCATTCGTCCGGGCGAGAAGATTCCTGTTGATGGTGAAGTCATTGCCGGCTATTCTGCTGTCGATGAATCAATGATTACGGGTGAGTCACTCCCGATACAAAAAGAAACTGGTGATGCACTCATCGGTGCGACCGTCAATAAGAACGGGCAACTCACGATGAAAGCGACGAAGATTGGTGAAGAAACAGCACTGGCGCAAATTGTCAAGGTCGTTGAAGAAGCACAAGGGTCTAAAGCTAATATTCAACGTATTGCAGACCGGGTATCTGGTGTGTTTGTCCCTGTTGTTGTGGCGCTTGCGTGTATCACATTTCTCGTTTGGTATATGTTGATTGAACCGGGAGATGTGCGCTCGGCGCTTGTGCCGCTTATTACGATGCTTGTCATTGCGTGTCCGTGTGCGTTAGGGTTAGCGACACCGACATCGATTATGGCTGGATCAGGTCGCGCAGCAGAGTTTGGGGTCCTTTTCAAAGGTGGAGAGTTTTTAGAACAGACGCGCCTTGTTGATACAGTTGTTTTAGATAAAACAGGCACGGTCACAAAAGGGGAGCCAAGCGTTACTGATGTCATTCCACTTAGATCGCTCGAAGCGCCAGCGCTGCTACAATTGGTCGCTTCTGCAGAACAAGCATCTGAGCATCCACTGGCACAGGCAATTGTCGCGAAAGCACACGAGCAGGAGATTTCATTACAGCCGGTGACGGGTTTTCAAGCCATACCAGGTTACGGGATAGAAGCGCATGTGAACGGTCAGATGGTGTACGTTGGTACGAGAAAGTTGATGGAACAACACGGGATAGATGTAGAAATATTTGCAGCAAAAATGTCTTCACTCGAGGAGCAAGGGAAGACAGCGATGCTCATAGGTGTAGACGGAGAAATGGCCGGGATGATTGCGGTGGCAGATACAGTAAAAGAAACGTCTGCGGCAGCTGTTGCAGCGATGCAGGCACGTGGTCTTCATGTTGTCATGTTAACGGGTGATAATGAGCGAACCGCACAGGCGATTGCAGCAGAAGTAGGCATTACTCATGTCATTGCAGAAGTTTTACCGGCGCAAAAGAGTGATGAAGTTGTGAAGCTCCAGCAAGCCGGAAAAAAAGTGGCGATGGTTGGAGATGGCATTAATGACGCACCTGCGCTCGCGCAAGCAGACGTCGGTATGGCGATGGGTACTGGTACAGATATCGCGATTGAGGCAGCTGACATCACCTTTATGCGCGGAGATTTGCTGAGTGTACTTGATGCGTTTTCGATGAGTGAGAAAACGATGCGTAACATCAAACAAAATTTATTCTTTGCGTTCTTTTATAACACGTTGGCATTACCGATCGCAGCGCTGGGATTACTGGCACCATGGATGGCGGGAGCAGCAATGGCCTTCAGTTCTGTATCTGTCGTGTTAAATGCTTTGCGTTTACAACGTGTGAAGGCAGCCAAATAAAGTTAAGAGGAGGAGAAAAGATGATAAAGAGGCGTGTGTTGATAGGTCTTACGTATGTCGCATTGGTCGTCATCTTGTATGGGATCATAACAGGTACCCATCCATTTGCTGGTGGTATGCATGAAGAAGACCATAAAGAGAAGGATCATGATCAGCACCAATCTGAGGAAGGGAAGAAACATGATGAACATGCGTCAAATGACGAGAAAGAAGTATTTGAAACTGTATCGTATGAGGATGATGTTCTTCACATTTCATTGGCCGATCATGATGGCAAGCAACCTGAGCTGTTAGAAACACATGAAAAAAAGATGCACGTAATTGTGGTAAGTCGTGATTTACAGCAATTTCATCACGTTCATCCTGAAAAAGATAGTGCAGGTGGTTACAACGTTTCCTTGGCACTAGATGACGGTTTTTACCGGGCTTTTGTCGATATCAAGCCAAAAGGGAAAATGTATAAACCAACAGCGAATGATTTACATGTTGGCAGCAATCATATCTCCAAAGAGGCACAGCTAGTGGCAACAGAACACTTTGAGCAAGAGATGAAAGGAAAACGTGTCACGTTAGAGGTTGCGCACGCTAACGTTGGAACAACCACTTCACTTGATTTTAACTTACACGGAGAGACAGTTGTGCCTTATTTAGGTGCACTCGGGCATGTCGTCATGCTGGATGAAGCAGCAGAAACGTTGATTCATGTTCATCCAACGTCTGATCAAACACCCGTGTTTGAGACACATTTTTCACAACCAGGGTTATATAAATTATGGGCGGAGTTTCAGTTTGAAGATGTCGGTGTTGTTGCATTTCCTTATGTCATCGAAGTAAAGTGAGGGAAAAATATGATGAAAGCGTGTGCCGTCGCGTCGGTATATGCTTTCATTTTTTTAAAGCAATATTGTTTGGCATAGTGTACGATTTGGTGAAATGGGTGGTCATCTTTTTGCGCATTTGTCATATGATTAAAAGATATTAAAAACTGGTGTGTGTCGTGAAGGATGTGGGGAAGCGCAAACAAGATAGATGGGAATAAATGTGGTCGGTTATTCATACACATGGGATAAATCCGTCTACTGTGACGAGGTATTAAATCGTTAAAAAATTTTACCACACGTATATAAGTGCATTCCGTAAGACTAAAAATATTTGAAATGACACTTCTGAAGGAAAGGGGGCGCGGCATGTCTCTTCCTAGTATTCCTAACATCACTCCTTGTATTTCCTTGACTCGAGAAGAAACCATCGATTTGCTCCTATCCTCCATTGCAATGGAGGAAATGGGTTTATCACATATTTTGAACGCTGAGGGGGAAAAGTTACAGCGCTTTTTGGAAATGGATTGTCTAAAATTAAAAGACTTTATGGAGATAAATAAAAGTGTAAATAGCACCTTGAAAACGATTATTAAATCCCAAATATTATTGCAATCGAAGCTGGAAGAAACCATTTACTTGGATTCCTTATCTAGACCGAAATGTGAGCCAGATTGTTTTCATGATTGTTCAGATCAAGGGCAACATGATGGTTGTGATTGTGCCTGTTGTCAAGGGCGTGCTGGGTGCCAAGAGTGTAAGCAAGAAGACGTATATCCAGAAAGAGATTGTGACCATGGAGAGTGTGATCATGGAAAATGCCATGAAAATGACCATTGTCATGAATGTAAAGGTGACCCGACAAATAACGAAGACCACGAACAACAAGCGTACAGTGAGGATAGCGAGCACGAGGAAACACACATTTGTGACCAATGTGGCGGTTACAAAAAAGTCGTGGAGCAATATAAGCATGAAGAGGTGTCGATTTGCGACAAGTGTGGTGGGCGCCGCGTAGACAAGGACCCATGTGATGAGGAAGTAATTTGTCAGCAATGTGGCGGGAGACGTGTGAATGGTGAGGAACATGCTGCTCAATCAGAAGTATGTCGTGAGGATGACCATTGTCCAACATGTGGTGGTGTGCACCAAAGAGGACGTTAGCCATGTGAAGGACGAGATCGAGAGGAGATGAGAAAGAATCGAGATGAGAGCCAGCCGCTCCAACGAGTTATTGGTCGGTTCATGGGGGGATGGGTAATGGAGACAGTTCATACAAAGGTTTTTACGCAGTCCCTTTTTGATCAGTATTTGTATTATATTGAACAACATTGCTGCACATTGTATGAGATATTAAGCCGATCTACATCCGCAAAGGCGCAGAAATCTCGATCAACACAATTAGACGTAGAGAAAGACATCTATGAGTCCCTATTTTTATTTCAATGGATTTTGTATCATTTAGAACAACTGAAATTGAGTGAAGAGATGATCCAAAATACTACGTGCAATGTTGAGGGTGAAGAAACCATTCGCATGAAACAAAACATTGTCCGCATCTTGACAGAAATTAAGCAATGTGTCGGTCATAGAGGGTCTAATCGCATCTTAAAAAAGGTCCAGCTTTGTATTCACTATATATTGTGTCAAGAAGTGTTATACGTAGAAAGGCGAGAGTATACAAAACGTATGAACACATATAACCATGTAAAGACAGCGTGGTTAAATCGTGGCATGTTAAATCCGTATTCATATCATGAGGCAAAAGGGTGAGACACAGTTCTTGGTAAGAAGAGAAATGTGTTTATATGCCCTTTTTGTTGTGGAAAAAGCCTTCATGTTAGACAAGCTTTATAATGGTGAATCGCCTGTTTATTGCTGCTCATAGGGGGTTGCCCACACAAGGGCGTACATGTTGTCATAAGATAGTGTAGCCTGACTAGGTATGATATGGGTATAGGGAGGGTTGTATAATGAGTCATCAATGTCGATCGGCGTGTACATGTGTCAAACAATGCTGTGTTGTAAAGACAAAGACAATCGAACGTTATACATGTTGTTGTAAAAGTACATCGTCTATTTGCCCCCCGAAAAAGTGTTGTCCAAAACCATGCTGCCCGAAACCGTGCTGCAAAAAAAGTTGTTGTCCACCGAAACGTTGCCAATGTTTGAAGTGCCATGTTTGTTCAGACAAATGGAAGGAAAATGATTTCTTTGCAAACGTTCCAAAGAAGTGTGGGCAGTCCACATGTAAGTGTTGTTAAAAAGTTGGTGATGGATTGTAGTAAATGAAATGACCCCCTACAAGACTTCATCGTAGGGGATCATTGTTTTATGCCGTATAATGTTTTACAATTTCATGTAGTTTTAAAGCGTGTCGAACCTCACCATCAATTTTTAACTTGCCTGTCATGTAAGCCATTGTTGGGTTCCAATTGCCTTCCAGTAGCTTATGTAGGTTTGCTTCACTCATTTTCAGTGTACAAGCGTCTTCATTTGGTGCTGGCGCTGCCTCGACAGTGACATGTCCCTCTGAAAATGTCACACCGTAAGTACCAGCATCGGATAAGTCAAATTGATAGTTGCGTGTGAATGACGCAATTTTTTCTGGATTAGCCGTCATTTTCTCTGCAAGTGCCTGTAATTTATCCATTGTTGTCATCATAAATCCCCCTAAAATGAATCATTATTCATTTATTGTAACGCACTTAGACGCTAGTTGGAAGTAGAATTTTTAAAGTAGTGGACGGTATAATAAACTAGAGAGGAGCGGTACATATGGTGGAAGACCAAACAGTAGTGATTCGTCTAGCGAAAAAAGCGGATTATCCAACGATTGTTGCTGCACATGAGGCCATTTATCAAGATGAGTATGGCTTTGATCAAACGTTTGTTTCATTTGTGGAACGTAGCTTACATGAAGCAAATGAGGACGATTATATTTGGCTTGCAACGGATGAGCATGAGGATTTCCTAGGTTCGATTGCGGTGTATCGTGTGGATGAACAAAATGCGCAGCTGCGTTTTTTTCTCGTCCGTCCAAGTGGACGAGGAAAAGGGTTAGGACGTGCACTCATGGACATAGCGTGTGATCATGCCAAGGCAGCCCGATATGTGTCGTTGATGTTGTGGACAAACGCGCAATTAGTAGCAGCGAGAGCGCTGTATGATGCTTACAACTTTAAAATGATGGAGACGAAGCGATCATTTCTTTCTCAACAGTGGGTGAAGGAAGAAAAGTGGGTGTGTTGTTTGAAGGATATATAAAAGCTGACCTTGTGTCCGATTAGGGACATAAGGTCAGCTTCTTTACTTAGAAGGCGCCAAATGATCAAGCTTTTTACAGCTTTGCCGCTTAATAAGGCGGTGTGGCACAATGATCCTCTTAGCGACGGTGTCTGGTGTTTGGATTTTCTCAACTAATGCATCTGTCGCTTTTTGACCTAGCTCATAAATATGAATGTCAACTGTCGTTAGTGGTGGTGAGGAAAGCTCAGATAGCATGACATTGTTAAAGCTAATGACGGAGATGTCTTCTGGCACGGAGACTTGCATCTCGTCAAGCATGCGCAAAACACCAAGCGCCATTAGGTCGTCAGCAACAATGAGTGCAGTCGGTGGTTTTTCTAATGACATAAGCTCAATGACTGCTTGTTGCCCGCCCTCGAGTACTTCTTGGTAATAAACGCTGTAATCGCGATTCATTGGAATCGCAGCATTGTGAAGGGCTTGTTCGTAGCCTGTCGCATGATCGACAGTCACAATGGCTTCTTGTTGCCCACCAATGAAACCAATCGCCTCATGACCAAGTAATAGCAGGTACTCAGTCACGAGCTTTGCTGCTTTGACATTGTCATTGTTTACATACGTAATGTTTTTTGTTGCAATATTATCTGGACGGCCAACGAGCACGAAAGGAAATTGTTGTTCTAGTAAATAAGGAATAATTTGATCGTCAATTTTTGAAGAAAGCAAGATGATGCCGTCAACGCGACAACTTTGCACCATTTGTTTCACTTCGTTAAATATGTCTTCGTCCGTTTGTCCAGTCGATAAAGCGAGACCGTAGCCTGCAGTATACGCTTTTGTTGTAATCCCGCGTAATACTTCTGGAAAAAATGGATTTTGGAAGGCGACTTCAGATGCGCCAGGGATGATCACGCCAAGCATATTCGTGCGGTTATTAACAAGGTTGCGGGCATTAAAGTTAGGGTGATAGCCTAGCGCTTCCATTGTTTCGCGGACGCGCGCTTTTGTCTTACTACTAATACGAGAACTGTTCGCGATGACGCGCGAGACAGTTGAGGGCGCGACGCCTGCTTGTTTTGCGACCTCTCTAATCGTCACCTTCATGTAGATTCCTCCACTCTTGCTCGTGTTTTCCTTAGAATAATATTTATCTTAGCCTTTCGTCGCGCCAGACGTCAAACCGGAAATCAAGTAGCGCTGTAAAAATAAGAAGACGGTTGCAATTGGAATAGCAATGAGAATCGACCCGGCTGCAAATCGTGTAAAGTTGTTGGCAAATTGATCATTGACAAAGTTGAACAAACCGAGTGCAAGCGTGTAATTCTCTGGACTACGTAAAATAATCCGTGGCAAAATGAAGTCCATAAACGGCATCATAAAGTTAAATAACGCGACGACAGCTAAAATTGGTTTTGCGAGTGGGAGCATAATCGTAAAGAAAATACGGAAATGACCTGCCCCGTCTAGTTTGGCTGATTCGTCTAGTTCAATTGGAATTGTATCGAAGTATCCTTTCACTAAAAAGGCATTCATTGGGATGGCCGTTCCGACATAAATGAGAATTAAACCGAGTAAAGAGTCTAATAACCCGATTGTATTAAGCAAAATGTAGAGGGCAACCATCGCCATTAAAGCCGGGAACATTTGTAGTACTAAAAACAAATACAAGCTATATTTTCGTCCGACAAAACGGTAACGCGAAAATGCATAAGCAGTTAATGCAATAAAGAAGGTAGCCAAAATCGACGTAGAGAAAGCAACGATCAACGTGTTTTTATACCACGTTAAATATTGGCTACTTGGATCGGTGAACAACCAAATATAATGAACAAATGACGCATTTTCAGGAATTATGCCCGCTCCATATAAGCTTGTACCTGGGTTTAATGAAAGGCCAAACGTCCATAGTAATGGATAAGCAATGATCACGACCATAAAGATGAGAAACAAATAAATGAATGTTACTTCCAGGGCTGATTTATGTTTTCGTTTCATTAGATTTGCCCCTCCTCTTTAAACGAGCGACTGCGTCGGAATTGGAAAATCGCGATACTTGCAACAATGAGTCCGATAATGATCGAAATCGTTGCGGCCATACTGTACTGCTGATTTTCAAACGCGAGTTTATATACCCATGAGATTAAAATGTCGGTGCCACCGGCGTTTTGTCCTTGGACAGGAGGCCCTCCTTGGTTAAATAAGTAAATAATATTGAAGTTATTAAAGTTTGCGGCGTACTGCATAATGAGTAGTGGTGCAGTCGCAAATAAAATATGAGGCAATGTAATGAAACGCAATTTTTGAAACCGGCTGGCGCCATCAATATCGGCTGCTTCGTACCAGTCAGACGAAATGCTTTGCAACACACCGGTGAACAATGCGAATACGAATGGAAAGCCAAGCCATACTTGAATGATGACCAAAGCAAAACGAGACCAGAGGACATCACTTAGCCACGGGATGTTTGTGCCAAACAGTGGATAGATGATATCGCGATTGATTGCTCCGAATTCGTTGTTGAATAACGCCACGAAAATCAGGATCGTTACAAAAGCCGGCACGGCCCAAGGCAAAATTAAGATCGTGCGAATGGTGCGCTTAAATTTAATCCGTTTATCATTGACAAGTAGCGCAAGAAGCAATGCGAGTGCAATTTGTAATGTCGTTGCTACTAAGGTCCAAATAAGGGTCCATGAAAAGACCGAAACAAACGTTTCGCGCCAAATTGGCACGGTGAATAAGTTTTTCAGGTTTTCGAATCCAATCCAGTCAAGAAGTGCGCGTGGTGGTGCATTGTGTAAACTATAATTTGTAAATGACAGCCCCACCATAAAAAGAAGTGGGAACACAACCGTAAATACAAGTAGGAAAAACCCAGGTCCGACGAGGATATATGGGAACCCTTTATCCCACGCATGCCAAAAGCCTTCTCGTAATGTAAGACGTGATGCACCAGCGCGAATGGCTTCGGCACTTTTGTATGCATCACGTAAGTTGACCCAGTAAAAAGCAAGAGCGAATGTGAGTAGGAGGACAGCCATCATGCCTTGTCCAAGCAACACACGGGAGTCATCAATCCGTGGCATCGTTCCGAGTGTAAAAAGCCCCCAGAAACCAATGTTTAAAAAGTCATAAAAAACAACGACAAAGGCAGCGGCAAACAAGAGAAAAAGGCTCCCCTTCAGCCAATGACGATTGTATAGTTGTCCTAGCCCGGGAATGAGCGACAGCGCACAAGCGAGTCGTGGACGGTGTTTTTGTGTGTGAGCCTGATCTTGGGCAGTACCCATGAGCGGTTCACTCCTTTCTAATTTCCAACATACAGATAGCATGTCATCGACTAGAAACGAGACTTGTTTCTAGCCGATGATCTCAAGGTTATTTTTATTGTCCGCGACTTAATTCGATTTCTTTTTTGATTTGCCCAACAGCATCATCAAGCGCTTCTTTTGGTTCTGTTCCTTCGGCGATAAACTTAAAAGCGTTCTCCATTGGTTCCCATACGCGGCTCATTTCTGGAATGTTAGGCATTGGTACGGCATGGGCTGCTTGCTCCGCAAAGCTTGCTTGATGGGCGTCATTGACGTCAACATCTGGGCGAGCAGGTGATTGCTTTGTGACGTCAAAGAAGTGATTGGCATTTTCTTCATTCGTTAAGAAGAATGCTAATTCCGTTGCCCAATCAGCGTGCTCGCTGTACTCGCTGACAAACCAGCCTTTGACACTAGAGAAGGAAGAGAGCGGATTGCCATCAATGGTCGGTAATGGTGCGACACCAAGATCGTCACCAAGTGCATCAGAAAATTCTCCGAGGTTCCACGGACCAGAAATGATGCTGGAAACTTTGCCATCGTTAAAGAGTCCTTTCATGACATCTTCGTTAATGCTGCGCGGAATGGCGCCATCATTAAACCAATCATATACAATGGTTGCCCCTTTCACCGCACCCTCATTGTTTAAGCCAATGTCATCTGTATCATATAATCCCGTATCGTCTTGGTTAAAGACGTAACCGCCATCAGCGGCCAACAATGGGTAAAGATAATAAAAGTTTGTCGCTTCCATTAAGAAGCCGTACGTGTCAGCTGCCGTATCTGTATGTTTTTCGATCACTGTATTTAAGTCTTCAAGTGTTTTAGGTGCATCAGCAATCATCGCTTTATTATAGTAGAGCGCGTATGTCTCTGAAGCGACTGGAATCCCGAGTTGTGTGCCTTCGTAGTTCAGCGCAGTGACAGCACCCTCATGATAATCTTCAAGTGCTTTCTGTTGTTCATCTGTCAATGTAAGTTCTTTTGCAAGCCCTTGTAAAGAGACATCGCCTGTACGGTCGTTAGGTAAGAAGAATAAGTCGGGACCATTTCCAGCAGGCGCATCAAGCGAGAGCGCATCGACTTGTTCAAGCATTTCAAATGGCGTGATCTTGATGTCAATGCCTGTTTCGTCAGTGAACCGTTCCGTAATTTCTTTGTATGCTTTCAGTTGAGATTCTTCGTCGTCGACCCAAATCGTTAAGCTGTCTGGTTTTGTGGCGTCGCCTTTATTCGTTTCTTTGCTTGTGGTTGCTTCATCGCGATCTGGTCCACATGCACTTAACACAAGTGAAAGCGCTGCCACCGAGGTGCATAAAAGAAAGGTATGTTTTTTCATGGGATGATTCCTCCTAGTCACTATGTGTAAAAGCAAACGTTTGCACTAATATGCGCAAACATATCACTTGTCTATTTCTCTATTAGTATATTATGCTTGTCGTTATTTGGCAAGAGGAAAATATCGGTTAGTGAAATCGTTTGCGCTATTTATGGACTACAACTTTTGAATGAGCATGGCGTCATCCAAAGAGGTGAAACGAAGAACAACCTTTTGAGCGATGCCCCTTCTCATGTTCTTGCTTATGCTAGTAGTAGCTTTAATCTAATGAGGGGGAGAGAAAATGAGTCAAAAAGTTGTCATGATTAGTGGTGCGTCAAAAGGATTAGGGAGAGCATTAGCGTTGGATTTTGCGAAGAAAGGGTATGCGCTTGTACTGGCTGCACGGGGCGCAGATCAATTGTATCAGTTGGAAAGAGAACTGAAAAAGGAGGGGGCAACCACTTTGGTTATGCCCGGTGATTTGTCTAAGGAAGAAGATGTTGAACGGTTTGTGTCACTCGCACTTGCTCAGTTTGGGAGAATTGATGTACTTATTAATAATGCGTCGATTTTTGGACCAGGACCAACGCTGTTGCTTGATTACGCACAAGAAGAGATGACACGTGTCATGCACATGAACACGATGCTACCTTTCTTAGTCACGAAAAAAGTGTTGCCCGCGATGCTAGAGAACAAGCGTGGTGTTGTGATCACGTTAACATCAGAAGCCGGGAAAACGGGATTTGCGGAGTGGGGTGCGTATGGCATTTCAAAGTTTGCGGTTGAAGGGATGATCGAGACGTGGGCCGATGAACTGGATGGCACAGGTATACAAATGTATTTAGTTGATCCTGGGGAAATGAATACGGATATGCATGCGGTTGCGGTGCCAGATTGCGATTATCCACTGGCTGAGCCAGAGGAACGCCTGCCGATTTTTCACTATTTAGCAACGGGAGAAGCGCCTACAGGTACAAGATTTGAAGCAGCGGCGTTTCGAGACGGCTTGCATGAGTGGGGTGTAGGTTTATGACAGCAACAGTTATTGCAGCGACGACACCCGTAGAACGTCTCGGAAAGACGCGCGATGCCGTGCGCATGCTCGTGTATGGAGCGAACACAAATAACATGTGGCACGATTCGTTTACCTCACTGCCGCAATTTCTACGCCCTGATGATGTACTCGTGTTCAATAATAGTCGCACGATCCCGGCACGGTTACGGTTGCAAGGAGGCGGAGAAGTCCGCCTTTCCCGTCACGTAAGCGAGCAGGTGTGGGATGTATTAATTATGGAAGATGAAAGTGCTGCGGTAGGGAAGATGCTCACATTTGTAGGAAGCCTGACAGCAACGCTTCTAGGTGAAGGGAGTGAGCGACCGCTCAAGCAGCTAAAATTCCATGCATCGGCGCTTGAGGTGGTCGATTATCTGTATAAATATGGTGAAGTCATTCGTTATGAATATGTGAAAGAACCGTGGCCGCTTGCTGATTATCAAACAGTATATGGTACGATGCCAGGTTCAGTGGAAATGGCGTCAGCGGGACGGGCTTTTACATGGCGCTTACTAGCGTCTTTGCGCGCGCACGGTGTTTCATTTGCGACAATTACACTGCATGCGGGTTTAAGTTATTACGAAGATGACAAGTGGCCACAGCCATCTTTACATCCAGAGTCATATACGGTAACGAAAAAGAATGCAGCGATCATGAACAAAGCAAAGGAAGCGGGAGGACGAATCATTGCTGTTGGGACAACGGTGGTGCGTACGTTAGAGACAGTTGCGCATCGTGGGCGTGTGTGCGCAGGGGCTGGAGAAACGACGTTACATGTACAGCGTCCAGAACAGTTTACTGTTATAGATGGTTTATTGACAGGATTTCATGAGCGAGAAGCGAGCCATATGCAATTGTTAGAGGCATTCATTGGCGATAGAGGCGTACGAGCGGTTTATGATGAGGCAATCGCACACAATTATCATTGGCATGAATTTGGCGATATGAATTTATTATTGAAGGATCGCTAAAGGATGCATATACATCATATTGGTGTTCGTGTAGATGATTTGGAGGACGTATTAATAGATTGGATGTGTACATGGGGATTCACGTTAGAGTGGCTTTTTGGAACAGCAGTAGAAAGGTGTGTGTGTTTGAAAAAAGGGGAGGTGCGCCTTGAATTGGTGGAAACAATGGAACAAGGCGCATCTTTTCATCTAGCGTTTGTAGGAATCAAGACGCAAGTAACTGAGACAAGCGCGGCATTAAAACATGCGGGTTTTGTCCAAACGGATGAGATGATGTTGCCCTCAGGGGAGCAAGCGTATTATTTTATTTCAGGGGAGGAATTAGAGGTGGAGTTGGTGGTTATAGGGACATGTTAAAAAAGGTTTGGTTCCACCAGTCCTGCTTGAATGGCAAATAAAGCCGCTTGCGTCCGGTCTTGGACATCAAGCTTGCCAAAAATATTGGATACGTGCGTTTTCACAGTCGGCTCTGAAATAACGAGCGTGGCGGCAATTTCTTTATTGCTTTTGCCGGCACAAATTTCTTGTAAGACTTCGCGCTCGCGGCGTGTCAATTGCGTTAACTTTTGCTCGTGGTCACTTTCTGGTGTCGCAACGTGCGCACGCACATGTTTTAACACACGGGGATGAAGGGGGGCTTCCCCGCGTAGCGCTGCCTCTAATGTTTCTACTAAGATATCGGGCTCGACATCTTTCAATTGGTAGCCGCAAGCGCCTGCGCGTAAAGCGTTGATGACGAAGTCTTTAGCGGAAAAGCTCGTTAAAATAAAGACGTGCGCCTTTGGGTCGTGTGCAAGGATCGCTTCTGTTGCCGCGACACCATCGAGGATGGGCATATCAATGTCCATAATGATCATGTCAGGTCGATGTGTAATATATGCGTCAACAGCTTCTTGCCCGTTACTTGCTTCAGCGATGACTTCAATATGTGGATGGGCTTCTAAAAAATAGATCAGTCCTTGGCGGACGACACGGTGGTCATCAGCTAAGATGAGCTTCATGATTTTTCACCTCACTCTGTACTTTTGGAAAAGAAATACGCCATGTTGTTCCGCGACTTGGTGCTGTTACGAGTGTGGCTTGTCCGTTTAATGCTTGCGTTCGTTCGCGAATCGTTTGTAAGCCGTAAGATGAGCGGGACGGGGCGGTTTTTTCGTCAAAACCACAACCGTCATCGTGCAAATGGAAGAGATAACGATGATGTTCATGCTCAAAGTGCATGCGTACTCCAGTTGCCCCACTATGTTTCTTCGTGTTATTTAACACCTCTTGAGCAATCCGGTAAAGGTTTATCGCTTGTGTCTCAGATAAGGATGGTGTTGCCGTGTTCTCCCAAGAAATGTTCATTCCAATTTGCTGGCCGTATGTAGTGACTGCGGTCATAAAGTCGTGTCGAATGGTTTCGTCACGCAATGCATAAACGATCGTTTTTAGCTGCTTTAGGGCTGCTTGTGCGAGCGCTGTCAGCTCTTGCAACTTTCCTTGTATTGCTTCGTCTGTCACCCGTAATGACAATCCTTGGGCGGTTAATTGCATTGAGAATACAAGTTGATTCACAGAGTCATGTAAATCGCGCGCAAGCCGATGTCGTTCATATATCCACGCACGTGCTGCTTCTTCCTCAACGAGGGAAATCCGTTTTAAAGCCGTACCGATTTGTAAAGCAATCAATTCAAGCAATTGTAGCTCTTCTTCGTTGTAATGGATTTTATGAGGATGTGCGACATTTAAAATACCGAGTTTTTCGTCACCTGTGTAGATGGGGATGGTGGCGTGATGGGTGATTCCGTCGATACCTTTGTTCGGTTGTGATTGCACGCGTTCGATCCGTTGACATTCAATCATGTTGACAGCACTGGCAAGCGATCCTTGTAAAAACTTGCTCTTGCACGCACAGCCACCGTCTCTTAACGGTGCGCAGTCACACTTGGCTAAAGCGGGTGGGAGTCCGTGCGCAGCAGCAAGTTCATGCGCACCGTCTTTCGTAATTAAAAAAATCCAGCCACTTTGTAAGCCTGTTTCGTGTAAAAGATGGGTGAGCACGCGCGCTAACATTGTCTTCCGATCTGTTTCCTGATTCAATGTTTGTGAGATTTGTTTAAGCGTATGAAAGGTGTGCATGGTGGTGGCTCCTTTTGATAGAGTGAGGGAGCGGTTTCTTTTGTTTAATTATATAGGATAACGGGCGAAGGGGCGAAGAAAATGCTTTAGGGAACCGTAAGTGTTATTTCTCTAAAAAAATAAGGACATCCACCTATCATATGTAAGTGAATGTCCTCCGGGTGGTGAAGCCTCTTTTCCCTTGCGCTTAAACTGTAATTCGTGTTTTCATCAATCGATGTGCAATGAGTAGATTCATTGCCATGACAAGAAGAAAAATAGTACTGTCCAGAAAGAAACGTTCTGAAGGATACATATAGCTTTGGAACCATTGAGACGGGAATGTCGTGATGGCATAGATACATACGCCGTAAATAATTGCGGGAACAATGCCTGTAAAATGATAAGCACGTTCAATGACAATCATTGTAAACAATGTTAGCAAGAACAGAATGCCTCCTTGAAAAAGTGTGATCATCTCTACCGTATTAGCGGGATGAATAAACAATGATGGATTGATATTTTTTAGCACACTGTATATCGGGACAGACGTAACTGCTTCAGTTGGAAATCGCATTTCGTAAAATAATTGTTGAATTGGAATAATTGAGATTTGCCACGTGATCGCTCCAAGCCACAAAAGCGCAATCGTTGTGAATTTCGCCCAAAATAAGCTTAGTCGGGCGTGGGGCAATGTAAGTAAGCGATAAATGATTGTGTTTTTCCCATACCAGTCGCGATACCAAATAAATAAGGAATAGAGTGTAATGATTGTCAACACGATGATGAATGCGCCTTGGTAGATGATGGATAAACCGACTGGAGCCATTGTGAAAGGTCCGTGTTCGGCAAGGAAGTGATCAACTGTTTTACCTTCTTTTATAAACGCCGCTATACCACCTAACTCAATTTGTTGGTTACGGAAAACAACGAGGAGTTGTCCGGCAAGTAGAAACAAGAGCAGCCCAACATAAGTAGGCAAGAAGCGGCGCAGTTCGAAGTGAGTCAGCCTTAAATACGTCATCATGGTAAATAAACCTCGCGCATCACATCCTCAATCGACTTGCCTTCAGAAATACGCATTTCCTCTGTATCAAATGTTTTCAACACACGACCGTCATCAAGAAAGATCACTTTGTCAATTAAATGTTCAATGTCTTTAATTTCATGTGTCGTAATAATAACACCACGATCTTCTAGGAAGCCACTAGAAAATAAGTTAGAAATTTGTTCACGGCTAAAAATGTCAATCCCAGAAAACGGTTCATCCATTAAAATATATTTTACATCAAGTGATAAACCGAGTAACAAGTTTACTTTTGCTGTATTTCCTTTTGAGAGATCAGAAATCTTCGTTTGGCGGTCTAATTTAAAAAATGTCAGCAACTCATTTGCACGAGTATCATTCCAACTTTTATAAAAATCACGCATGAAGGTGATCGCTTGATCAATCGTCATTGAAGGTGGCATCGGAATCGCATCTGGAATGAACGTAATGACTTCATAACTTTTAGCTTGTAATGGTTGTCCGTCAATTGTGATGGTGCCACTACTTTTTGGTGTTAAGTTGGTAATGATTTTCAACATCGTTGTTTTACCAACACCGTTAATCCCAATGAGACACGTCATTTCCCCGGGATTTGCGGTGAAGGAAACGTCATGAAGTACTTTTTTCCGACCGTATTTCTTTGAGACGTTTTTCACTTCAATCATGAGATGTATCCTCCTTGTAATAGCGTTCTTTCGTCATATTCATTAATTCATTAAACGGTACTTGAATGGGACGGATGGAGGCGATAAAAGCGTCGATTGCTTCTTCAATGAGCTCTTGTCTGACAGCATGTAACACACGCTCGTCCTCTGTGACCCGGCTCGGACGATTACGCTCTGTATAAATCAACTGTTGCTCCTCCATTTCTTTGTACGCACGCTGGGCAGTATTTGGATTAATTTTTAATGTGGCTCCAAGTTCGCGCCGCGAGGGAATTTCTTGTCCGGCTTGAAGTTGTCCCGTGGCAATTTGCTCTTTGAAGTGGCGAATGACTTGCACATATACAGGCTCTCTTGTGTTGAATGATATGCTCATCTTGATCTCCTTCCTGTCTTGTATGTGACTATAGTTCGTCTTCTCCAAAAGTAATGTACAAGCCCGAAGACACATTTGAGAGTTTTCCGTGGTAGCGCACGGCGCCTGTATTGACATCGATCACATATAGATTGCCGATCCCAGCGTACGAATGATCAATATTTAATACATACATCAATCCATCTTTGATGAGGAAGTCCGCATAATATTCATCTGGAAGTGTAATGTCGGTTGTGATGTTTCCATGAAATGTTTTATCCACGATGTTGTACACATTTACTTCGAATTGATCCTCTGTTGAGATGGCATAGAGCATGTCGTTAAAGGTGAGAAGGCGGTCAATAATGCCGTTCTTTCCTTCTTGTTCTAGAAAGAACGATGTGTTTGCGGTGGCGTCATAACCTGCAATACGACTTGTTCCTTCCTGTTCAATCAAAAACCAGGCAGTTGGTGTCGGGGTAGGTGAAAGCCCATGTAACGAAATGTAACTGTCTGTTCCTTGTGTTTCCGCGATGTCATCTAACATTGTTGTCGAGGAAGTAAGCACTTGTTTATCCATGTCAATATTTAATAAGACGTTACTGTTCATGTCTGTTTGATGGTCGTATACATCTAAGATAGCGTAAAGATGGTTGTTTACCATCTCTAAGTTTTGGACATACGAAAGACTGGTATCACCAGGTAAATCAACGGTCACTGAAAAATGTGTCTCTGCCTCAGTCTCTTTTTGTAGCAAAGCCAAGTCAATTTGTGCACTGCTGTTATCAAATTCATCAAACCATGCTTCTGTTATGTTAGCAATAACTACCGCATCATCTGTTTCAAGAGGTGTCGCATTGGCTCCTCCATACTGGAAAGGGCGCATGAAGTTGCGATAACGGTTTTGCAGTGATTGCATGTGCGAATCGTATTGCTGGTCTAATTTTTCTTGCCAAGAAATAGGATTCTCTGAAAAAGTGAGTGTACCGTCGTTAAAAGCGATTGTACCGTTACTAGTATCTTCGTGTGATTCCACGTTTAGCTGAAGGTCTTTCAGCAGGCTGTTATCTCCAGCAACTGTTTCAAATTGTAGTTTCTTCGCGTCAAGCACTTGCTTGTCGCTCACTGTGACATATAAAATTGTAATGACAATTGAAGCAAAGGCAACGAGAAGAAAACTCGGCCAGTAGCGTTTCAATGCAAAAGGTTTCATCTATACCGTCACCTTCCTTTTCAAAAGATAGAGATTGAGTGGTGTATAAAAAATTAATGTGAAGATCGTCACACCTAGGTGGATCAATACAGATTCTGAAGGATACAAGGAAAACTGATTTGCCACTGCGTAAGGTGCAACGTGTAAGAAGACGAAACAAACTGCCAGGATGGCGCCAAAGAAAAAGCCTTTTAAACGAAAACACCGTTCGAACAAAATGATACTAAAAACAACGGTGACGAAAGTGAACCCAAGGGTATAATAAGCGAAAAAGAGGAGGGCTTCTGCTGGTAATAACAATGGGAAAACGCCTTCTTCAGTAAAACTTGCTAAAGACACAGTATCATACAGGGTTTCTGGAACCATCACAGCGATCATTTTTGCACCAATAAAGAAAATGACAATTTGCAATGCCAACAGTCCGAAAACAAGGAGCATGATCGTCGATAACTTCGCAAAATAGATCGGTGCGCGCGTTGTCGGTAGGAGCAGAAGCCGATGAATGAAGGCGTGTTTACCAAACCAATCCCGGTACCAAATTAAAATCATATAAAGAAGCAAAACAGCAATGGAGGCCATAATTGGGTAGTAAAACCATGGTTCACGTAGAAATCCATTTGGACTATTCATATAAAATTCTTCGTGTGTGCTTGCGGCTTTCAAGCTAATGCTTTTTTCTCGTGCAAACTGTGTAAGTTCTTTCATAAACTGATTTGCGCCAAACCAGATCGCGCTCAATTGTCCAATGAGTACGAGCCCAATAAGACCGACATATATTTTCCAAACACGACTTAATTCGAAATGAACAAGTTTAAAATAGGACAAAAAGATCACCTCTATCACAAAATGTATGTATTAAACGATTCATACACGATAATCTGTATTATAAAGTTCATACAGACGTCATGTCAACCTTTTTTTAAATAAAAATGATAAAACGTGGAAATGAAAGACGTCAAATATATTTTTTTTAGAAATTCTACAACATCACATAGGGTTTTTTAGTTTTTTGTCGTAGAATATATAGTAAGGAGACTTTATCTTGTGTTAGGGAGGCGGTTCAATGGTGAATCAAGGACATGGAATGCATAAGGAGGTTACGTTTAGGACATCAGAACATCGGAATGTCGCAATTTTTCTTGACTATGATAATGTGTACTGGACGTTGATGAATCGCTATAATCATAATCCGAATCATGAAGAACTAGAAAAGAATTTATTTTATCGCTTGTGGGAACGTTATGGACAAGATCAAGTGCGCGCGTTTCGGGCTTATGCGGACTTTCAGCGGATTCGTTCAAATTTAACTGATTTACAGAAACAGCGGGTACAGATTCGTCATGTATACTCTAATGACAAGGAAGGCGACTCTCGTAAAAACTCATCTGACATTGAGCTTTGTATTGATGCCATTGAGAGTACGTATAAAGATGAGAATATTTCTTGTTATGTATTTGTGACAGCTGATAGTGATATGGTGCCAATTATGAGTCGATTGATGTTTAAAGGAAAACGGGTCGAGCTATATTATTTATCTGAAGCAGCACCAAAGCATACAGATATAACAAATTACTCCCATTACAGCGAGGATTTAAGGGAATTTTTACAGCTTGAGGTCAAAGAATATGATTTAACTGCTTATAAAATGGAAGCGCTTCGTTTTATTGAAGAGTGGGAAAGTCGTTTTGGTGCAGGGAACGAATTGTACTTAGGTGCACCGTGGCTTCGGAATCAATTTTCTCTTAAATTTGCGATGCCTGCCAATGCTGCGAGTGAGCTCATTGATTTATTGAAAGTTGAGCGGCTCATTGGAACGGAAAATAAAGAGTTACGAAATGGTGATGTGAAACCGAGTTTGGCACTGACGGAATTAGGACGTGCATGGATCGCGCCCTTACAGAACGTCTAAGTTGATGATCACATAAGGTGTTTTCCAACAAGAAACGGGTGGAGAACACCTTATGTATGTAGACTTTTTTGTGTGGCATCTTTTTTTATTCTCGTATTGTCGAATTTTAAGGGTTGACTTGTTGTTATGTCTTTCTTTATGATATAGGTAAGTAACCTATTCGCTACTATTCGCTAAAAAATGAATGCGTTAGACAAATTCGTTATAAGGCCAAGGAAATACCTTGACCTTTTCTATGTATTGTTAGAGTGGGGGAAAAACGTCCTCACCTCTCTTTCGTGTATGTTCTCTTGAAAGCGATTACGTGCTAGTGCGTCTAGGATAAGAGAATCAAAGGCGTAAAAAGTGTGCGAATGGGGACCTGTGGAGAGGGGAATGTTTGTGATTGTTGTTGATGAACGATTGTATTTACGGAAATTGATGTCTGATGATTTAAAACGCTTTTGGGAACTTGAATACAAAGAAGAAGCACCTGAGTGGAAACAGTGGGACGCGCCATACTTTCCCCATCGTACGATGTCTTATGAACAACTACTGGAAAAGAAAGAAAAATTTGTTGATCAAGACAATTTCTACGGTATTTTTGTCGATAATGTGCTTATAGGTGGTGTTTCTTACTACTGGGAATATGAGCCTTCTCGGTGGCTGGAAACAGGCATTTTGATTTATGATCCAGTTAATCGTGGAAGTGGCATTGGGTTACGTGCCTTGCGTGCATGGATTGACTATGTATTTAAAGCAGTACCGGTGGTGGAACGGGTCGGGTTTACAACGTGGTCTGGCAATAAACCGATGATGCGTGTAGGGGAAAAACTTGGGATGACGCTGGAAGGCCGGATGCGGAAATGCCGTTTTTACAATGGTGTATATTATGACTCAATTCGTTATGGGGTATTACGGGAAGAATGGTTGTAAAAGTCAGTGTCGCGCGTTTCCTAATCTGATTTTTGACGACTAAAGAAAGGAAGGTGGGATATGCATACTGTTTTAATTGCGGATCGCGATCCATTAGAAAGATCAGGTTTAAAGTGGTTGTTTGGGCGCTCACCACTCGTGTGTCAATCTGTGCACGAAGCTGGTGATGTCGCATCGCTTTTATCATTGTTAGAAAATGAGCAACCGACAATCGTATGTTTAGAGTTTGATATGCTGTCTTCAGATGATTGGTCTCATGTGAAAAAGGTGCTTGCGCATTACGAGCCAATTGTATTGGCACTATCTGCGGAAGCAACATATGCAACTGCGATGCGCGCGTTAGATATTCAAGCAATTGATTTGTTTATCAAGCCGCTGTCATTTGAGCAATTTCAGCGGAGATTCCATCAGTTACAGGAGGTGGCACGTCAAAAGCAGCCTGTACATGCACGTGTCATCGAAAAAGATGATGTGTTTAAAAAAGATGCACTGCCAGTGCATGCATTGTTATTATTATCAACAGATCATGGCGATGTGGATCGGATTGTTGCTTTTTTGCGTCAATATGGAGAAGGCGCATTGGCAACGGTGATTGCGCAACAAGATCATGTCGTGTTGTTATTTCCTGATAAACCTGTGGCGCCATTGGATCAATTGGGACAACGATTTGTGTTTGATTGGGGACAGTGCCATCAGTCACAACTAAGTGTCATTCTTTATGAAGATCCACCTGAAGGCACGTCATTGGATGAAATGTATGTGCAAGCGAAAGCGCATTACATGCAAACGTTTTATCAAGGCTTTCAGCAAGTCATTTCTGTAAGGAGAACACTTAAGTTTCGTAAGATTGACCCATTGTTATCAGCTGAAGCGCAACGAGAATGGGTTGAAATGCTTGACGAAGGTGCGTTAGCCCCGATCAAAGCATGGTTGTATGAAACGTTTCTGCCGTCCTCTGACGGAGATATTCATCCAGAGCTAGTGCGTATTCAACTGACAAGCGTGCTCGCGCAAGTTCGACGGTTTATGATCCAACAACGCATGGACGAAGCACGGTTAGAACGGGCTTACCATGAAATGTTTGAGCATATTTTGCATGGGAAGGTTTTATCGAGGATTGTACAAGCGTTTATTTTATTTATTTCACAACTACTGGAAGCGCAAGCAGAAAAGCCATCGATGACAGATGTGATCGAGCAAGCGGTTGCATTTATTGATCGGTCGTATACGCAAAGTGACCTGTCGTTAAAAGATGTGGCTCAGTATGTCGGGCGCAACCCGAGTTATTTGAGTGCTCTCCTCTCAGCAAATCGGCAGTCTTTTCGTGACCTGGTCGTTCAACGTCGGATTGAAAAAGCGAAGGAACTGTTGGCGAATGAACCGTGTTCTATTCGTGAAGTTGCTTTACGTAGCGGTTTAAAAGAGGCAAACTATTTAAGTCGGATTTTTAAGAAAGAAGTCGGTTTGACCCCAAGTGCATTTCGGCAACAACAGAGGATCAAATTAAAATGCTAATTACGATATAGAGTGCTACTGTATTATTATTGTAATTAGAATGGGCGAAATGAATCATCAAAATCAAAATAGGAACCGTCTATGCGGGTCATCCCCCTTCTTCTATACTAAAGCTAACATATAGGAGGAGGGGATTTTTTTATGACCACAAAAAAGAAAGTGACATTGTATAAAGGAAGTGAACTAAACACGAAAGGCTGGGTCCAAGAGGCAGCGTTACGGATGTTAGCCAATAATTTGCAGGACGATGTCGCGGAAAATCCAGCCGATTTGGTCGTTTATGGTGGCATCGGGAAAGCGGCACGAAACTGGGAGAGCTATGAAGCGATTGTAGAGACATTGAAGCGACTTGAAAACGATGAAACGTTGCTTGTGCAATCAGGGAAGCCTGTTGTCGTATTTAAAACACATGCAGATGCGCCACGTGTACTTTTGGCGAACTCAAATTTAGTACCAGCTTGGGCGAATTGGGACCATTTTCATGAGCTTGATCAAAAAGGGCTGATGATGTACGGGCAAATGACGGCAGGAAGCTGGATTTATATTGGTAGTCAAGGCATTGTCCAAGGGACGTATGAGACATTCGCGGAGCTCGGGCGCCAGCATTTTAACGGCTCATTATCCGGGACGATTACCGTCACTGCCGGTCTCGGTGGTATGGGCGGTGCGCAACCGCTAGCGGTGACAATGAATGAAGGCGTGTGCATTGCAATTGAGGTGGACGAGGAGCGGATGGACCGTCGCATTGAAACAAAGTATTTAGATTGCAAAGTGTATACATTAGCTGATGCGATTGAAAAAGCAGA
The DNA here is from genome assembly GCF_038592975.1 of Bacillus sp. FSL W7-1360. Lineage (NCBI taxonomy): Bacteria > Bacillati > Bacillota > Bacilli > Caryophanales > Bacillaceae > Bacillus > Bacillus sp. FSL W7-1360. The sequence goes on from NZ_CP151950.1 coordinate 2,596,878, forward strand.
GGCGGCAAAAGCAGCAGGGCGCCCGTTATCCATTGGTTTGCTTGGCAATGCAGCCGAGATATTGCCGCAAATGATTGATGTCGGTTTCCAGCCAGATGTATTAACGGACCAAACGTCGGCGCACGATCCATTAAATGGTTACCTTCCTGTGGGAATGACACTTACGGAGGCCGCAGCGGCTCGGAAACATGAGCCGGATGTGCTCATTGCCAAAGCGAAGCAAAGCATGGCAACCCATGTAAAAGCCATGCTTGTGATGCAAGAAAAAGGTGCAATCACTTTTGACTATGGTAACAATATTCGCCAAGTTGCCCTCGATGAAGGGGTAAAAGATGCGTTTGCTTTTCCTGGCTTTGTCCCCGCGTATATTCGTCCACAATTTTGTGAAGGGAAAGGGCCGTTCCGCTGGGTCGCGTTGTCTGGGGATCCAGAAGATATTCGCAAAACAGATGAAGCAATTTTGGAGATGTTTGCGGATAATGAAGGATTGTGCAAATGGATTCGGATGGCGCAAGAGAAAATTGCGTTCCAAGGTTTGCCATCTCGTATTTGTTGGTTAGGCTACGGTGATCGCGCCCGTTTTGGGAAGCGTTTAAATGATATGGTTGCAGCTGGAGAATTAAAAGCACCGATTGTCATTGGTCGTGATCACCTTGATTCCGGCTCTGTTGCTTCACCAAACCGCGAAACAGAAGCGATGAAAGATGGAAGTGACGCAGTGGCAGACTGGCCGATTTTGAATGCGTTGATCAATAGTGTTGGTGGGGCAAGCTGGGTGTCGTTGCATCACGGTGGCGGTGTCGGTATGGGTTACTCGCTCCACTCGGGCATGGTCATTGTTGCCGATGGAACAAAAGAAGCAGAAAAACGACTTGAACGTGTGCTGACAACGGATCCTGGTATGGGCGTTGTGCGTCATGCGGATGCCGGATATGAGCTGGCACAAGAGACAGCGAGACGAACGGGGATGGATATGCCAATGTTAGAGAAGGAGGATGCAAAATGACGTATCGTTATATTAAAGGAGCAAATCAAGTCATTACGATGGCTGGCGCGAGTGATACGCCTAAAGTCGGTACAGAGATGAGTGAGATTGACGTGCGGACGGATGCGAATGTGTTGCTACGTGATGATGAAATTATTGGTGTGGATACACATGAGGCATTGCTGGCTGCTTTCCCGGAAGAGGTTGCGTCAGCGGAAGTCATTGATGCCACAGGGAAAGTGGTCACGCCTGGCTTTGTCGAGCCACATACGCATCTTGTGTACGCAGGTAGTCGCGAGCAAGAGTTTGCGATGCGTTTGCAAGGAGAAAGTTACATGGCAATTATGAATGCCGGTGGCGGGATTCATGCGACAACGCGGGCGACGCGGGCAGCTTCATTTGAGGAATTGTATAGCCAAAGCAAACGGCGCTTGAATCAGTTTATGCAGTATGGTGTGACAACGGTGGAAGCGAAAAGTGGTTACGGGCTAGATTGGGAAGTGGAAAAGCGACAGTTAGAAGTTGCGCATGCGCTCAATCGTGATCACCCACTTGATATCGTACACACATTCATGGGCGCGCATGCAGTACCGGCTGAGTATAAAGGGAATGAAGATGCGTTTGTTGATATTGTGTGTGAAAAGATGATTCCCGAAGTGGCGCGGCTCGGTTTAGCAACATTTAACGACGTATTTTGTGAGCGCGGTGTGTTTACACCTGCTCAAGCAGAACGTGTGCTAAAAGTAGGGCAAGCGCATGGCTTAAAAGCGAAAATTCATGCCGATGAGATCGAGCCATATGAAGGGGCAGAGCTCGCGGCGCAAGTTGGTGCGGTGTCAGCGGATCACCTGCTCCGCATTTCTGATGCGGGTATTCAAGCGATGGCCGAGAAAAAAGTGGTTGGCGTATTGTTACCGGGGACGGCGTTCTTTTTAATGACAGACGCGGCCGATGGTCGGAAGATGGTTGACGCTGGCGTGCCAGTGGCGTTGTCAACTGATTGTAATCCAGGTTCTTCACCGACAGTATCAACAGGACTGATTTTAAGCTTAGCTTGTTTAAATATGGGGATGACGCCAGCAGAGGCGTTAACGGCCGTGACAATCAATGCGGCGCATGCGATTGACCAAGCAACGCGTGTGGGTAGTATTGAAGTCGGCAAACAAGCAGATATTGTTGTTCATGATATCCCTGATTACCGTCAGCTTGTGTATCACTACGGGATGAATCATACCGATACAGTAATGAAAGCGGGTAAGGTCGTTTATCAACGAGGTGGATGCGCGTGAGACGCCCAGCCGAATTAAGGTGTGCACCTTTCTCGTGGCAGCGTCCTACTGGAGACGCGGCTCCTCGCTTTGTATCCGAGTGGGTTGAAGTAGCTGGAGAAGCGCTTCCGGCGTGCGAAGAGCAGGTTGATGTGCTCGTGTGGGGGGTGCCGTTGTCACGTACGTCCATTAGTGCGTCGGCGGCATCTGAACATCCACTGGCATTCCGGCGCTTATGGCGTGGATTTGCGACATATAACATCGATGAGGATGTCAATCTTGCGGGGTTACGTGTCGTCGATGTCGGTGATGTGATCGAGCATGTGACGGATTCGGCGGTGACGCATGAAGCGATTGAGCAAACGGCGCGCTTTTTACGGACGCACTATCCGGAACCACTTTTGACAACGATCGGTGGTGATCATTCGATTACTGCATGTGTGGTGCGGGGAATGCAGAAAGCTGAACCAAGTAAAAAAATCGGCATCATCCAATTAGATACGCATTTTGATTTACGTGATCCGGCGGAACTAGGGAAAGCAAACGGAACACCGATCAGGCAATTGGTTGAAGAAGGTGTCGTTTCGGGGCAGCATGTCTACACCATCGGTTTACATGGCTTTTTTAACGGTGAGCAGTTAAAAGAAGTCGCAGACAGACACGGGATTCATTACTATACGATGAAGCAAACACGTAAACGTGGCTTAGCAGCGACGATCGCCGATGCACTAGCAGCACTCGCAACAGAAGTCGACGACATTTATGTGACAGTCGATATGGATGTCCTTGATATTAGCCATGCCCCTGGTGTACCTGCCTCAACGCCGGGTGGTATGTACACAGATGAATTGCTCGATGCCGTTTTGCAGCTCGGTGCCCACCCGAAAGTGGCAGCGCTTGATATTGTTTGCCTTGACCCACGCAAAGACGTGCATGATGCAACCGTGAAAATTGCCGTGCACACATGGTTGAACGCACTCGTTGGTTTATATAAACGAACAAGCGGCGCATGATGTTAGCGCCGCGTTCGTGTGTGTTTTCGGATTGTAAATTGATCGTTTAAAAGCAGCCAGTTTTGCGGAAAATCAAGCCCTAACTTCCAGTAACTAATCCCGCGTAAACCACGTTCTTTAATCAAATCGAATTTTGCTTGGATCGAGCGTCCGTCTTCGAACCAAACTTCGTGTTCATTGTTTTGGTCGTCTGTATAGAAAAAGAACGGTGCTTGTGCGGTTTCATCGTATTGAATTGGGACATTGTGGGTACGGGCAAGGTCGATTGCTTGCTGCGGGCTAATGGCGCGGGCATACTCACCCCCTGGTTCGAATGGCAGTGTCCAGTCATAGCCGTATAAATTTTGCCCGAGCATAATTTTTTGTGCTGGCATTTCTGTTAATGCGTAGTCGACGACTTCGCTCACTGGACCAATCGGCGATACAGCCATTGCCGGTCCACCGGAATAGCCCCATTCGTACGTCATGAGCACGACGAAATCAACAATGTCACCATGGGCACGGTAGTCGTGGGCTTCGTACCATTGTCCGACTTGCTCGGCACTCGTCTTTGGTGCGAGCGCGGTGGAAACGAGCAGTCCAGCGGGGTGCAGGCGATCAACCGCTTTTCGTAAAAACTGATTATAATTTTCGCGCTCCTCAGGGGGGAGGAATTCGAAATCAAAATGAACGTCGGTAAAATGTCCAACGCGAGCCACTTCTGCTAAAATCGCATCGAGCAATGCATCTTGTTTTGTCTCATCGGAGAGAATCGCTTGCCCAAGCGCCCCACTAAACGCCCCTTCTTCTAAGTTGGTCACGACCATCATCAGTGATGTGCCGTGCTCACTTGCGATTGCAGGCAATGGATCGAGGGGAACGAGTGTGAGTGTACCGTCGGCGTTGATGTGGTAACTAAAAGGCGCTAAATAAGTAAGGAAGGGGCTCGCCTCTGCGGCTGCGGCTTGTAAGTGTGGGTTCACAACGCCTCCCATTGGTTCCAGGTAAGCATTGGCTTCAATCTCTATTTTTTCCGCTGCTGGCAAGTGGAGCCGGGTACCGACTGGGGGCGGTATAGCGAGGCTCATTTGATTGAAGGCAGCGATATCGCTTGCACTTAGATGATAACGTCTCGCGATCGTTTCCCATGTATCGCCCGGTTCCACCCAATAAAAGCGTCCAATAATTGGGATGACGAGCGTTTGTCCGACGACGAGCGCGTCATTTTCATCTAGTTGATTGGCTGTTGTGATAGTGGGAATGGTGGTGTCGTACGCTTGCGCGATGCCAGAGAGTGTTTCATTTGGCTGGATAACGTGGAGTTGCATCCTTTGTCACCTCCTGTTTTTCCGGAGTACGGAATTCAGCAGCCGGAGATCGGATTTTCCGACTCCTAACCTCTAGTATCGTATGCGTGATGGGTTAGCGAGGTGATCTGTCAGAGTCAGATAAACATCAAAGAGAGAAGCCGGAAATTAATCATTCCGGTTTCTCGCTTTTGCTAGCTCGGCCCTTACAACCGCAATTTCTTTCTCTAATGCGTCGAGTTGTTTCACTGATTGCGTCACATCGCCGCCGATCGATTCAATCTTTTCAATATCGCCTTGGAGGCGGACGAAATCACTTTTTAATTCAGCAAGTTTTTGTTCCATTGTACGAGTTCAGCCCCTTTTTAAGAACCATAGCAAAAAATGTGTCTTTTGTATAGCCGTGTAGTCGAAATGATGGTAATATACATGGAAAGAAAAAGAGGTGACGAAGATGAAAGCGCTGCTCGTGATTGATTATACGAATGATTTTATTGCTGAAGACGGCGCGTTACCTGTTGGTGAGCCGGGTCGAGCGATTGAACAAGCGATTGTATCGCGTATACGTGAGTTTGATGCAGCAAAAGCGATGATTGTGTTTGCGACTGATGTCCACGAGAAAAATGATGCAAATCACCCGGAGGCGAAGTTGTTTCCACCCCACAATATTCGTGGTACTAAGGGACGTGCGCTATTCGGTGAAGTTGGCACACTTTATGATCAAATCAAAGACAAAAATCACGTACACTGGCTTGATAAAACACGTTATTCTGCGTTTGTTGGCACGAATTTGGACTTGTTGTTGCGTGAGAACGGGGTCACAGAAGTGCATTTGACAGGCGATGTTACTGATATTTGTGTATTACACACAGCCATTTACGCTTATTCACTTGGGTATAAACTAGTCATTTACAAAGACGCAGTTGCCAGTTTTGATCCTGCCGGTCATGAATGGGCATTACGCCACTTTAAAGATGTGCTTGGTGCTGAGATACGCTAATTTAAGGGAGAGAGTGGGGAAACTAGGATGACAACATTAACAACAGAACGTCTCGTATTAAGACCATTTTCTGAAACAGATGCCCCACTTGTAGAACGATATGCGAGCGACCCCGATGTGGCGAAAACAGCGCTCAATATCCCGCACCCTTATCCAGAAGGAGGTGCGTTAACCTTTATTCAGTCGGCACAACAGCAGGTGGAGGAAGGCAGCGCTCTCTTTTTCGCTATGACAGAAAAAGGTGTAGGTGATTGTATAGGGATTATCAGTGTCAGTTTAGCAACTGCGCATAACCGTGGGGAACTCGGTTATTGGATCGCAAAACCATACTGGAGAAAAGGATACGGGACAGAAGCAGCGCGTGCGGTGATGGCGCATTGTTTCAATGAATGTGGGCTTAATAAATGTATGGCGGTTGCTTTTCTTCATAACCCAGCTTCATGGCGGATCATGGAAAAAATCGGGATGAAAGAAGAGGGGATATTGCGGCAGGGCATTAAGAAAAATGGTGTGTACATGGATGCAAAATATTACGGTTTGTTGCGAGATGAGTTCCAAGAAATGACGTCATCATTGTTGTAATTTGTTTGGACTGACATACAGAAGGGTGGAGGAGATGAGATGACGACGACATTAACAACAGCACGTCTCATACTACGACCGCTTGCTGAAACAGACGCAGCACGTGTGGAACGATATGTGAGTGATCCGGATATTGCGAAAATGACGTTGAATATCCCCCATCCGTATCCAGAAGGAGAAGCATTAACCTTTATTCGGTCTGTACAACTGCGGGTAGAAGAAGGCAATAATGTTGTGTTTGCGATCACGGAACAAGGAATAGATGATTGTATTGGTGCAATGAGTGTTCGGATCGAGCCCGCCCACAACCGTGGGGAACTTGGTTATTGGATCGGTAAGCCACACTGGGGGAAAGGGTATGCGACAGAAGCGGCGCGTGCGATGTTGGCGTATTGTTTCAACGAATTGAAGCTTCATAAATGCATGGCGCGAGCATTTGCTCATAACCCCGCTTCGTGGCGTGTCATGGAGAAGATCGGATTGAAAGAAGAAGGTCTGATGCGGCAACACTTTATGAGAGATGGGATGTACATCGACTCGAAATGTTATGGGTTACTGAGGGAGGAGTATTTGCAAGGTTCGTAACACAAGTACCACCAGCCATTGGCGTTGTTGTCAGCGCTGATGGCTGGTTATCCTTAAAAAATTTGATTGTCCTCGCGCATCTTTAATGAAAGCGCTGTCATATGAAGGCACATCATGTTACAATGACAGTGCAGTAACGAAAGGGTCTTTAAGGGTGGGCGGTACTCCCTATCGAAAGGGGGTGTCGCAAGATGACGACATTTGAGGCGTTTATGCTTATGATAGCATTTGGCGGTTTGATTGTATCGATCATCAGCTTGTCGCAAAAGAAAGATAGCGATAACAACGAGTAACCACCCTTAAGCATGCCACGCGGTAGGGTGGTTATCAGTACCTTATCAATCGGCCGTCCCTCTTAAAGGGAACCCTGTTACTGAAAGCCGTGAGTGTTTCTCAAGCACTCGCGGTTATTTTTAGTTTATGCTTTTACTTAATTTAAGTATACACGCGCCGTACGAGAGCCGTCAAGTCGACTTTCGCAAATCCGCAAACACCTCATCCATTTGCTCCCGATCATAGTCTAATAACCAGTGATTGAAGTTCTTATACAGAGAGCGAAGATTTTCTTTGTCAGCTGCGATCATGTCGCAACCACGATCATCATAAAGATGGAAAATCATTTGCTGCGTGACGTTGACCACATATACTTCACAGCCACTGTAACGATCTCTTTTTAAAAGTGTAGAGTGGTGGCGGAAGTCTTCATGTAGAATGGCTTTTAACAATGCTGCAGCGCGAAGGTGCTTTGTTTGACAGGCAAGTACAAACCACGGGTACGTTCCTTCACCGTCATCAGCTGGGATTGGTACCCGTGTACATGTTAAATTCGTTAGCAAAGATCGTTCTTTCACATATTTCCCATACACATGGAGAGGGTTCTTTTGTAAATAGCGGTTGTTTTCACCCGCGTACACAGTAGTGACGAGCAAGATGTCATCTTCTGGTTGAAAAACATGTTGAAACAACGTGTTCGCTCGCTTGAATGCTTCGTTTATATACAATTCCTGTTGCGTACGGAAACAGATTGCAGGCGACCCAATCTCGAACCGCAAGCTTGGCGTCCAGTTATAAAATAACGGTGGACGCAAGATAAGATCAGGAAAATGAATTGCCAAGAAAGACTGTAGCTGCATCGCGCTTAACTTCTTTGCAAAATCCGCGCTACATATTGCGACCAACGTTCAAGTCGATTGAACGTTGCATCTTCATTTAATGCGGTAATCGAAATCCACCGTCCAGAGAGTTGATCGGTTTCTTTAATGGAGATGATCGCATCTTTTACGACGTCGATCACCGTTAAAATGCCGATATGAACCCGACCGACATCGGTATCGTCATCGTTAATCAAACCGATTGTATCTACGTTCTCCATCATATCGCGCTCAATATACAGTTCTTCTTGCAGTTCACGCATCATGTTTTCTGTAATGAGGTCAGGAAATGTGTTGGCGCTGCCTGTATTCATGTGACCACCAAAACCAATCGACAACTTGTTATGGAGCCGTGCCTCGCCACCTTTTTGTAGTCGTTCATACAAATAAACTTGTGAGCCACGACGGATGACAACATAAGGAATTGGTTGTTTGTACGCTTCGTTTTCTTCGGCATCACCGCGGCGCATCTCGTCGAAATAGGTGCTTAATGCTGCCATAATTGGTTCAATTTGTGCTTGGTTGCTTGTGACTCCTTGGAAAGTGAGTGTTTCTTCTTGAAAAATATTTTTACGCGGGGCAACAACAATTTGTTCATCCATCTTGTTCATCGCACAGGTGCCTCCTTCTCTGGAAAAACAAAGTCTTCATCGCGCAACGGCTCAACCGTTGCTTTTTTGTACCCGTTGCCTTTCATGGAGAAGAAATCATGTGATTTTGTTTTCGTATCTAAACCATTCAATACAATTGGGTTAATTTCTTCTTCTTCAAAATGAGCGTCAAATCCGAGGTTCATTAATGCCTTGTTGGCATTGTAGCGAATAAACTTTTTCACATCGGCAGATAAGCCAACCGGGTCATAAAGTTCCTCTGTATAAGTGAGTTCATTTTCATAAAGCTCTTCTAAAAACGCAATCGCTTTATCGTACCAGGTACGTTGTACTTCTGGCGTTTGTTTGTTGTAAACTTCTTGGGCGAGCAGGCCAACGTACACACCATGAATCGCTTCATCACGCAAAATGAGGTTGATAATCTCACCACTTTGCATCAACTTCCCTTGCCCGTAAAAATAAAGTGGATAATAAAAACCGCTGTAAAACAAAAAGCTCTCTAAGTAGACAGATGCAACCAATGCAAAAAAGAGAGAATGGTCGTCACCAGGTGTGATCGCTTTATATTTTGAAACGATCCGGTCTGCTTTAAACTGCAAACGTTTATTTTGTTTGACCCATTCAAACACATCGTGGATTTCCTCAGTGGCTGCCAAAGTCATAAAAATGTTCGAGTATGATTTCGCATGAACGGCATTTTCCATCATCGCCATAAAATTTAGTACCGCTTTACGTTGATGTCCGTTAATGTGTTCGGCAATAATTGGCATTCCTGTATTGCCTTGTTCTGTATCAAGTAAAGTTAAGCCGCCCAAAACTTTCATGTACGTATCTTTTTCGGCGGGAGATAAATACTTCCATGTGAGTAGGTCGCCGTTTAAAGAAACTTCTTCAGGAAGCCAAAATTGTTTCACATTTTGATTATAGAACATTTGCGTAAAATCATCTTCGTGTTGGGACCAATTGGCTGCATCGTATATATGTGCCATCACGTGCTCGTCTCCTTCTGCATCGGCGGAAGCTGGGTGCTCCCGCCTCATAGTTATTTAAACGACACAGCTTAAGCATGTGTCTTGTCCAGTGTCCTTCGTGCGGGCGTAGTAAATCGTTTTAATGCCACGATGGTGGGCATATAAGTCAATGCGATTTAAATCGCGGGTCGTCATCGTGTCTTTTAAGAACAACGTAAAACTAATACCTTGGTCGACATGTTGTTGAATCGTCGCCACCATATCAACGACTTTAAACATGTCCATGTCGTACGCCTCTTTGAACAAGAACCATGTTTTCTCAGATAGCCCCGGCATCGGGTAGTACGTCTTTGAGTTGCCATATGTGCGCTCTTCAATCCGCTCCATAATTGGCATGACACTAGCGGTGGCCGATTGTACGTAAGAGATGGAACCTGTTGGGGCAATGGCAAGACGGTAGCTATGATACAGGCCATGTTTGGCAACGAAGTCTTTTAGGTCGCGCCAATCTTCTTTTGTCGGTACATGCATGCCTTCAAATAGTGCCGCAATGCGGGCGGATGTGGGTGCGAAATCCTCGGTTAAATAGCGCTCAAAATACGTGCCATCGGCATATGTGCTTTCTTCGTAGCCGTAGTATGTGGTACCTTCGTCCCGCGCCATTTCGGCAGAGCGCTCGAGCGAGTAGAAGTTCATCATCATAAAAAAGGTGTTGGCGAAGTCGCGCGCATCTTCACTTTCATATGCGATTTGCTCGCTTGCAAGGTATCCATGTAAGTTCATGGCGCCAAGCCCGATGGAGCGCATTAATTTATTCGCGCGCCGAACCGCGGGGGCATTCGTGATGTTTGTCGACTCAGAGACACGGGTTAATGCGTCTGTCGCTAGTCGCACCGTTTGTCGTAATGATTTGTTGTGCATGACGTTCATCATGTTAATGGAGCCAAGATTACAAGAAATGTCTAAACCGATGTCATCGGGCTCGTTGTAATCGGTGTAGGTCGATACTTGTGAGGCCTGTAAAATTTCTGAACAAAGGTTGGAAAATTTCACATGGCTAATATGATTATTCGCATGAACACGATTGACATTGTCGGCAAACACGATATATGGATAGCCTGATTCTGAACGTAGTAAAGCGAGCTTTTGCATGAGACGGCGGGCGTTCGTTTTCTCTTTTCGAACGCGTGGATCTTCTACCAATATGTCATACATCTCATCGAAGTTCATTTCGTCTAAGTGCTGGCCATACGCTTTGTACACCGTATGCGGATAGAACAGATAAGCATCTTTATCTTCACGGGCCAGTTCAATGAACTTGTCTGGGATGACAACGCCAATGGATAGCGTTTTGACACGCACGTCTTCATCAGCAGAAATTTTTCGTGTATCGAGAAAGTCGTGAATGTCCGCATGGAAAATATTCAAATAAGCGGCACCTGATCCTTGACGCTGTCCCATTTGGTCGGCATAACGAAAAGCATTGTCAAGCAGCTTCATCACGCCGACAACCCCTTTTGTTGCGTTCTCCACGTCTTTAATCGCTTCTCCTTTTGCCCGTAACTTCGATAAATTGAGCGAGACACCGCCACCGAGTTTAGACAGTTGCATGGAAATATCAACGGCACGGCTAATATCATTGAGTGAATCGCCTACTTCAAGTAGGAAGCAAGAGACGAGTTCACCACGCCTTTTTCTTCCGGCATTTAAAAAAGTCGGTGTTGCCGGCTGGAATTCTTGCGCAATCATTGCGGAAACGAGCGCTTTGGCATGGTTAATATCGCCATCAGCAAAGAAAAGCGCAACAATGGCGATGCGGTCTTCATACCGTTCTAAAATTTTCTGTCCGTCGTTTGTTTTTAGTGCATAATCATTGTAAAACTTGAACGCACTCATAAAAGAAGGAAAACGGAATTTCTTTTCATAGGCGATGTTCATCACTTCTTTTATCTCTGCCATCGAATACTTTTCGAGCAGCTCTGACTCGTAGTAGTCATGCTTGATCAAGTAATCGATTTTCTCCTCTAAATCGTGGAAGAACACGGTGTTTTGGTTAATATGGTCAACAAAATAACTATGTACAGCTTGTTTGTCTTTTTCGAACTGATAAGCACCATCTGCTTTAATCATCAGTTCATTATTAAGCTGTACCCACTTTGGTACTTGATTTTGTGACAAGGGCTTCAACCTCCTGTGAGAAAATGGCCACATCATTTGGTGTGCCACTTAGTTCAAATTTATGCAAGACAGGCACATGATACATTTGACTGATCGTGTCCGCGCTTTTCGCAAAGCGATTACCCCAAATGCGGTTTCCGCTTGCGGCGACGCCACGAAGGAAATGATGATTGTTTTTGAGAAAGTGGCGGACCTCAAGTGGAATATCACCAAAGCCGGTTGTATACGTAATGAGTATAAAAGGCTTGTCCACTTGTAGGGTGGACTGCAGTGGTTGGCAGTCTAAAAAGGAAAGCTTGTCCACGAATCGGCGCACATTCCCCGTTTTTGAAGCAAAGATCATCTTCATGAGTATCACAGCCCTTTCGTCATGTCTACACTACATATAGTACCACAAAAGCGCAACGGGGTCTATATATTGATTTTATCCCCAACCTGTGCACAAATGCATTAAATACTGCATGTGGTGCGACATGAGACTTGTGGATAAGTATTTATCCTCTTTTTTCGACAGATGATTTTCTATTTTAATGTAAATATGGATAAATATTTATCGTGGATAGCCTGTTTGTTTACATCTACGCATGTTTACGTTACGATGAGTAGCGTGAAGTGAGTGAGGTGGAAAGTAATGAAGAAACCTTTTTTTTCAGTGTTGCTCGTTGTGCGCAATGAGGAACGTGATATCGAAGGGTTATTGACACAATTGTTAAAGCAACAAAGTGAGCAGTTTTTGATGGAGTTAATTGTTATTGACGGCATGTCAACCGATCAAACGAAAGCGATCGTCATGCGTTATCAAGCAACATATCCGCAGATTAAATTACTTGAAAATCCACGACAAACATTGCCTGCAGGATGGAATATCGGGATTCGTGCAGCGCAAGGCGATTACATTTTGCGGATTGATGGTCATACGGCCATCCCTGATGACTTCCTTTTACGCTACACAAAGACGATCGAAGCGCATCCCGAAGCAGATGTTGTCGGTGGTGTGATTGATTCAAAAGGGCGCAGCTTCCAAGGGGAAATCAATGCGTATGTGTACGCTCATCCATTTGGTGTTGGCAACTCAAAGTTTCGGACATTAAAAAATACTTCATGGGAAGGGTATGTCGATACTGTTCCTTATGGTGCTTATAAACGTGAGATTTTTGCTGAAGTCGGTTTTTTTAATGAGACATTAAAACGAAATGAAGACATTGAATTTCATAAACGAATGAAAGATGCTGGAAAGCGATTTTTTTTATCGACAACGATCACTTCTACTTATTTTGTGCGACCAACGTTACGGACATTAATTGAAAAGTCTTTAGGGGACGGGAAATGGACGGTCATCGCGAATAAGCGGACACCAGGTGCTTCAGGTGTCAGGCAAAAGGCACCGCTTGTCGCATTTGTGCTTGGGTTGTTGTTCACGATTTTATCATTTTTTCATTTATATCTATTCGCGGCGTTTCTGCTGATGGTGTCACTATACGTTGGCGTCAATGCTTACGCTAGTGTTGGGATTGCACGTAAAAAAGGATGGCGCGCTTTGTTCCCGTGCATGGTGACCTTTTTTTGTTTACATTTCTTCCGAGGATGGGGTTCATTTTCGGCGTATTTTAGCCGTGATTACTGGCGGTTGTGAGTAGAGGAGGTTGTGTCCTTTCTTGTCTCGGAATGTCAAAAAGGTGCTAAAAATTAATGGAAATTCTCCCATAGGGAAGATTTTTTTCATTGACTATGTTAAAATGTGCTGAAGATAAAACTATGAAACTAGGAGTCATGCATATGCCAAATATGATCCCAAACAAAATGATCCGCGGTGTGACGATGTTCATTGACCTTGTGCTCATTTTTCTTGCATACGGTTTGGCGTTCACGCTGCTACGTGATCAGATGGATCCACGCAACATGGAAGCATTCAGCTCCGTGGTGCCATGGATTTTACTGATCAGTATATTATTTTTAGGTATTTACGAATTAGATCGCCTCGTACAACATGATTTTTGGGACATTGTCAGGAAGTTGGCCATTGCCCTTACGCTTATTATGTTGCTTACGATGACAGCTTCGTTCTTTTTTCGTGAATTTGCATTACCGCGCTCATTATTACTTGTGGCGCATACGAATGCTTTTTTCTTGTTACTTGGTTGGAAATGGTTGTATACAAAGTATAGCCAATTTACCCGTGAAGGTCGTGTCATGTTCATCGGGACTGAAGAAGAATTTGACCGTATGGAAAGAAGCCTATCCACCTTTCTGTCTAAAAATAGTTACGTACGTTGGTACGATAAAAATGAATCACTTGCCGCCTTGCAGGCACATGTCATGCAATATGATGTCATCTTTCTTGGCTCAGGAATTGAAGAAGCGAAAAAAGAACGGCTCATGTTTTGTGCGATGAAAAATGAAAAACTCGTTTATGTCGTGCCGAAAGTGAATGATATGTTGCTAATGAATACGTCAGTGACGACGGTCGATGATACGATGGTCATGCAAGTAAAGCCGTTTACGTTAACACTTTTCCAAGCTGGCTTAAAGCGAATGATTGACGTAGCTGTTTCCTTCGTGTTATTGCTTTTCACTTTGCCGGTGACGGTGATTTGTGCGATTGCGATCAAGTGCGGAGATGGTGGACCAATCTTTTTTAAACAAGAGCGGCTCGGGAAAAACCATCGTCCATTTCATATATTAAAATTTCGTTCCATGGTCATTGATGCAGAAGCGAAGACGGGACCAACGCTTGCGACAACGAATGACGCTCGGATCACGAAAATGGGTAAATTTATTCGTAAAACGCGGATTGACGAATTACCACAACTAATAAATGTGTTAAAAGGTGATATGTCTTTAGTCGGTCCACGACCGGAACGTGCTTTCTTTGCGACACAGTTTCAACGGCAAAACAAATGGTTTAACTACCGCCATGCTGTCAAACCGGGCATTACTGGTTACGCACAAGTGATGGGTAAATATACGACGAGCGTCGATAAAAAATTAACGTTTGACCTACACTACATTCGTAATTACTCACTTTGGCTTGATTTCATTATTTTGATGCAAACGATCTTGGTTGTCATTAATAAAGCGAAATCAGAAGGAGCAGAGCTACCAAAGACAAAAAGCAGTCAGCAGATGCCTTATGTTGCACGTAAGACACAGTAGAAGTTAGTATAAAGTTGCCCCACAAATGATTATGGTTGTGGGGTTCGCTGTTTGATTGTAAGGAGATGGATCCATGCTGAAACGATTAAAACGAATCAATGCGGTTCAAATGCTGACGCGCTTTGTTTTTTGGCTAGTTGCAAAGTTGCCAGTGAATGAGCGATTAGTCATGTTCGAAAGTTATTCGGGTAAGCAATATAGTTGCAATCCCCGGGCAATTTATGAATATATGCGCGAGCAGAAGATGGATTATACACTAATTTGGAGTGTGAAAAAGCAACACGAACGTTTATTTGAGGAGAATGGGGTTCGTTATGTGCGAAGGTTGAGTTTGCAGTGGTTTTTGCTCATGGCACGAGCGAAGTTTTGGGTGATAAATAGCCGTATGCCAAATTGGGTCCCAAAACCAGTTCATACGGTGTACGTGCAAACATGGCACGGGACGCCCTTAAAAAAACTTGTCGCTGACATGACAGATGTCAAAATGCCAGGCGTCACAAAACAAGCGTATGTAAAGCATTTTCATGCGGAGTCAAGCCATTGGGATTACTTGATCTCACCCAACCGTTATTCAAGCGATATTTTTCGGAGGGCGTTTCAATTTAAAAAAGAGATGCTTGAGACAGGGTATCCACGTAACGATGTTTTAACGACGAAAAGCCATCCTGACGCCATTGCGGCGTTAAAGAAAAAGTTTGCCATCCCAACAGACAAGAAAGTGTTTTTATATGCCCCAACATGGCGTGATGATGAACATGCTGGACCAGGTGCCTATACATTTCAGTTGCAAATAGATTTAGACACTTTTAGGGAAACATATGGCGCCCGCGCAGTGTTGCTCGTCAAACTTCATTCGTTTATAAGTGAGAAACTGGATCTTTCGTCCTATAATGATTGTGTAAAGGATGTTTCTACCTATTACGATATTAATGAGCTTTATTTGGTTTCAGACATGCTCATTACCGATTACTCGTCTGTGTTTTTCGATTACGCGAATTTAGGACGGCCGATCATATTTTTTACGTATGACTTAGAGCGTTATCGTGATGAAGTACGAGGATTTTATTTTTCTTTGGAAGAAGAAGCGCCGGGACCGATTGTGCGGACGACAGAAGCATTGCTTGCTGCGATTGGTCGGTTTGAGGAAGAAGGATTAGGATTATACGAGGACGCGTATACGCGCTTTCAAGAGAAGTTTTGTGCGCTAGAAGATGGGCAAGCGACAAAGCGCGTCGTCGAGCGCGTGTTTCCATATAAAGGAGCCGAGTAGTAATGACAACGGAGCAAAAGTTAGCGACGACGTGGTTTGATACAGCGAAAGTTCGCACGTTGCGTGCGCAATCACAAGCATATAGTACAAAAGAAGACTTATGGTCATGGTATGTGCTGCGGCGGTTATCTATCTTTGTCACCATCGTGTTTTTAAAATGCCGCTTAACACCGAATGCCGTTAGTTGGCTCAGTGCTTTTTTCGTTGTTGCATCAGGGGTTTGGGTAATGCAAGCCACACCGCTCAGTTTTGTGATTGCCTTTTTTTGTTATAACATCGGCTATTTATTCGACTGTGTAGATGGTGAAATGGCACGTTTGACGGGAAAAACGTCCAGAAAAGGTTATTTTATCGATTTGCTTATTCAAGGTGCTACGTTGCCCGTGTATTTATCGATTTTGCTTGCGATCTTAACGATGACCGATCGTTTACAATTGTCATCGTCTGAATCCGTCATAGTTTACGGTGTCGTTACGTGTATCGTTATGGCATTATTCATTCCAATCTCTTACCAATTAACACATGCCACACATGCTGACCAGCGCGATCCAGTTAATCAAATTCGGACGAAGGCGTTATTATGGCAATTTGTTGGTGTGTTGCTCGGTCTCCCTGGTTTTTTTGTCACTAGCGCTCTTTTGTCAGTGAGTGTAGGAATGTTGTTGACAGGCTGGTATTTGGTGGGATTTTTATTGTTGATGGTATGTAAAGTAGGAGCACGTTTTGTCGTGACTTTGCGTACGTTTCAATGAGGGAAGTGTTTGATAATTGTACTATAATGAGGCTGTGTCGTTATGTAAAGATGAAGATTTATGTTATAATAGGAAAATGACTGTCGAGGGAAATTCAATGGCGCGTAGCGTGTTGTATATAAACATAAATGAACGTTGAAGACAGACGAAGCATGGCTGTAGAATACGAGTATGAAAATGACAACGAATTTATTTGATAAAAATCATAAGAGAGGAGAAACACGCGATGAAAAAAGTGATTACGTACGGTACATTTGATTTATTACATTGGGGTCATATTAATTTATTGAAACGAGCAAAAGATTTAGGCGACTATTTAGTTGTTGCCATTTCATCGGATGAGTTTAATGATTTAAAGGGGAAGAAGTCTTTCCATAGCTTTGAAAACCGAAAAATGATTCTGGAAGCGATTCGGTATGTGGATGAAGTGATTGCAGAGGATAATTGGGAACAAAAAGTTGAAGATGTGAAGAAACATGATATTGATGTATTTGTGATGGGAGACGATTGGGAAGGAAAGTTCGATTTCCTCAAAGAACACTGTGAGGTTGTGTATTTACCGCGAACAGCGGGCATTTCAACGACGAAGATTAAAGAAGGATTAAGTGCTGTGAATCAATGAACTAAATAAAAGTGCGTATTGTTTTAGAGGCAAGCGAGCCGAAAGGGGTGAATCGTAGCATCAATGGTTAAATTTAGTGTCATTGTGACAGTATACAATAAGCAAGACTACATTGAACGGTGTTTAATTTCTTATGCAAAACAAGACTATAAGCATAAACAGCTAATCATTGTTGATAATGGATCAACAGATGATAGCTTACGTATCATAAAAGAGACAATACAAACGCATGAGATACACGATGTAGCGTTAGTTACGTGCGACGTTTCTAAGAATGTAAGTGTATCGCGCAATGCCGGTTTAGAGAAGGTCACTGGAGATTGGTGTCTCTTCTTAGACGGTGATGATTATATTCAGGAACATGCACTTCGTTTATGGGGTGTACTTGCTGAGATGACCGATTCACCTATTATGATGAGCCGCATGCAAAAATCACATAATGTTAAGCCTGTAGAGGAATTGAATTTACGCACAAGTCGATGGACAGCTGAAAACTTAGTAAAGGCAATGAAACGACACTCTGTTGCAGGGGTGCTGTACCGAAAAGATTTTATAGACTGCTTCGAACTCAG
Source organism: Bacillus sp. FSL W7-1360 (assembly GCF_038592975.1). NCBI lineage: Bacteria > Bacillati > Bacillota > Bacilli > Caryophanales > Bacillaceae > Bacillus > Bacillus sp. FSL W7-1360. The sequence continues at coordinate 2,614,877 of NZ_CP151950.1, forward strand.
TTTTAAGGAATCACGCCATTATTATGCTGATGATGGGTTTACAATAGATGCATTAAAAGTAGCTTCACAAGTATCCTATATCAATCTTCCCCTCTACATCAAAGGGGAATGTTACGACCCAATTCAGCAACCATCTTTAAATATAGAACCATTTTCCAATAAGATTGAGGAGTGGCTTCGCTTTTTCAAGCAGGTGATGGAAGACGGATGTTTGGAGAAAAATGGCTGGCTACGCACTGAACTAGAAGAACGGTTTTTAAAAGTATATTTCCAGGAACTTGCTGATTACCGAAACCATGTATTATTTAAACAATACTTTACGCAAATTCAATCTGGTTTAGCGTTAGTGCGTGAGGACACGATTCGTAAGAGAGGCTGGCTGGGGAGAAAACAGATTGCGGCACACCTCAAAGGGAGTCAAGCATCAGCATGCAAATGGATCGATCGACGATTGAACGCGAATCAATGGCGCAATGGCTTTAAAAGCCGCACAAAATTATATCAGCAAATTTCAAGGGTATGGTTTCACCGACGTCCGCTTAAGAAAAAGCGCGTGTTGTTTGAAAGCTTTGGTGGTAAGACGTATGCTTGTAACCCGCGTTATATTTATGAGGAACTGCAAAAAAACGATGATTCGTACGAATGTATTTGGGCATTCAATCAGCCAAAGGATAAGGACATCCCAGGAAAGCATCGAAAAGTAAAGCGACTAAGTTTAAAGTATTATTACTACGCAGCGACATCTCAATATTGGGTGATGAACGCGCGAAAAGAGAAGACATTAGATAAGCGTGCGGGTACGATCTATGTGCAAACTTGGCATGGGACGCCATTAAAACGTTTGGCAGCAGATATGAAGGAAGTGAAAATGCCTGGAACGTCAACAACGGCGTATAAGCGAAACTTTTACGAGGAAACGCAGAGTTGGGATTATTTGATCTCTCCAAATATGTACTCCTCGAAGATTTTTCGACGGGCCTTTAACTTTACAAAAGAGATGCTAGATATTGGGTATCCGCGTAATGATTTGTTTTATGATCCTGCTAAGACAGACATGAGCAATATCCAACGATTGAAACAGCGTTTAAACATTCCCTCAAATAAAAAAGTGGTCCTTTATGCACCGACTTGGCGAGATGATGAGTTTTATGCTAGAGGTCGATATAAATTTGAAGTGAAATTGGATCTTCGAGAAATGCAGGCACGTTTTGCAGATGAGTATGTGGTGTTGTTACGGATGCATTATTTAATTGCCGACAATCTAGATGTAGATGGGTTAGAGGGATTTGTCTATAATGTTTCTGATTATGACGATATTGCGGAGTTATATTTGATCTCGGATGTTTTAATTACAGATTACTCCTCTGTCTTTTTCGATTATGCCAATTTAAAGCGTCCGATTGTTTTTTATACGTATGACCTTGATAAATATCGCGATGACTTGAGGGGATTTTATATTGACTTTGCCGTTGAGGCACCAGGGCCATTACTAGAGACATCCGAGCAAGTGATGGATGCTTTAGAAAACATTGAGTCGGTTTCGGCCGAATTCGAACAAAAAAGAGATGACTTTTATAACCAATATTGCCATCTGGACAATGGACAAGCATCTCGTCATGTGGTTGAACGCGTATTTAAAAAGTAAGTAGCAGGTGCCAGAGCAGGCAATCTTTTTTGTACTGCTCACGCACCATCATTGGAAGACGGATGGGGTCAACCAACTTTTTATAAAAAACAGAGAAGAGGGTCATGATGCGAAATCTGTTGGGGAAACTGAGGCTTAAAAATAAGGACGAAAGTACTGAAGAAGAATACTTTTCTAAGATTGATTATCATGTGATAAACGAGGATGCATTGAACACAAAAACGGCGGTAACAGTGATCGTGCCTGTATATAACGCCGAGAAATATTTGTCACAGACGATTGATTCTGTTGTCGTGCAACATATTGGTTTTCAAAACGTAACACTTATTCTAGTAGATGACGCATCAACCGATCGTTCAAAACAGATTATGAGAGAGTACGCTCAGCTTTACCCGAATATCGTTGCCATTTTCTTAGAAGAAAATACAGGAACACCCGCATTTCCGCGAAACTTAGGTATCTACTTAGCAAACTCCTCTTATGTGCTGTTTTTAGACGCGGATGATTGGCTTTCTCGTCAAGGATTAAAGACCTTGTACGATTTAATGGAAAAAACGGGTGTGAACTATGCGGCTGGAAAAACAATGAAAGTAGAAAGTAAACGTCAAAAGATTGTTGCGCCTTATACATCGTGCGCGGACAGGGAAGGCGTGTCGCCTTTTTCTATCAGACATATGTTTTATCACTTGGGACCGCCTTCACGTATGGTTAAATTAGATTTGTTGCGACAACATAAGATTTTTTTCCCAGAGATGAAATTTGCTGAGGACAAACAATTTTTTATTGATGTCCTTTCTGTTGCGGGAAAAATTTCGACAACAACAAAGACCATTTATTATGTGAATAGGCGAGAAGACAATGTTTCGCTAACAACGAAAACAAATGTGCTGGAGAAGATGGACACAAACTTAACTGTATTACGTCATGTGCTTGACAAAAACTTACCAGTCGAACAAGAGAAAATGATTGTAAACCGGTTAATCGAGTTTGACTGTATTGCGCGCTTATTTGACCGTAAGCATTTTATCAAGAGCAAAAATAAATCTGCATATTACAGCAAACTTAAAAAAGCTATAAAAATTTTCAAAGGCTATCGCCGAAGTTATGAACTAGAAGATATTCTGATAAAGCCATTGGCCCAAGCGTACTTTCGTCTCTTCATGCAAAAAGAGTATGATCAATTAGTTGAGCTAGCAAAATGGTCGAAAAGCAATGAAGAAGCAACTTTCATGATGAAAGATGGCACGCTTTATTGTAAGACCTCGTTAGAAAATACAGCTTTTTCATGGTTAAAAGTACTTCTTCATGTTGAAACTAAGGATGTATCAATGCATGGCGGAAATATCCACATTTTTTTAGATCCAGAAAAGAGTGTTGCTAAAGGGCTTGAGACGATTCAATTTGCTAGTCGCGCTGCCCCCGATACTGTTTATCTGGACGGAGAATGCGTAAGTGACAGCAAAGGTTTGCAGATGATACTCAAGAAAGAAAAGATAGAACTTCTCCCAGAAGGTGGATATGTGATGTATGCCATATACAATGGGTATGAGAAGACGATGTTAAAGAAGGTCGATGAAAAGAAGGTTGAGTGGATTGCTAACGGCAAAAAATATCAATTTTATCAGACCATCAATGGAAATCTATCCTTAAAAATCATTGCAGAAAAATGATGGTGACAAGGGGCTCTAGTGTATGAATAAAAAGATAAAGAAAGCGATCATCCCAGCTGCCGGGCTTGGAACAAGGTTTTTGCCAGCGACAAAAGCAATGCCGAAAGAAATGTTACCGATTGTTGATAAGCCGACGATTCAATACATTGTCGAAGAGGCTGTGCATTCAGGAATTGAAGACATTATTATTGTGACCGGAAAAGGAAAGCGTGCGATTGAAGACCATTTTGATCATGCGCATGAGTTAGAACAAAATTTAGCTCAGAAAGAGAAATATGAGTTGCTTGAAGCTGTGCAGGAGGCGGGGAAAGTTGATATCCATTATATCCGTCAAAAAGAACCTAAGGGTTTAGGACATGCAGTTTGGTGTGCGCGGAAATTTATCGGAAATGAACCATTCGCTGTCTTGCTTGGAGATGATATTGTCCGGCATGAAAATCCATGCTTACAACAGTTAATTGAGCAATATGAGCAGAAACATGCGAGCATTATTGGTGTGCAACAAGTGCCGCACGAAGAAACAAATCGGTACGGCATTATTGATCCAAAAGTGCAAGAAGGTCGTCTTTACGGTGTCAATCGCTTTGTTGAGAAACCAAAAGTAGCAGAAGCACCATCAAATTTGGCGATTCTCGGTCGCTATATACTGACTCCGGAGATCTTTCAATTCCTTGATAAGCAAGAAACGGGTGCTGGTGGCGAGATTCAACTGACGGATGCGATCAGTGCGTTAAATGAGACGCAAGATGTCTATGCATATGATTTCGAAGGACAGCGCTATGATGTAGGTGAGAAAATCGGATTTGTGTTAACGACGCTCGCATTCGCGCTGGAGCGAGAAGACTTGAAACCAGCACTGCTGAAGAAGATGAAACAGTATGTGGAACTAGAAGAGATGTTGAAGAATTAAAATTAACAAGAGCTATGAGGATTCCTCATAGCTCTTGTTGATGATGGTTTATAAGGAAAGAATCTATGATCGTAACAATACGCACCTAAGCATCCACCGGTTAGGCTCAACCTAACTTTAAGATAGAGGATGTGTGTGGTGACCAAACAATAAATAGATCATTTTATTGTAGCGGGATCAATAAAACCGTAGCCTTTTTCACGTAATCCAGTAACAATATCTTTAAGCGCATCAGAAGTCCACTTTAAATCATGCATAAGTAAGTTTGCTCCTGGCTGTAGGTGTTTACTATTGACCATGTAATCTGCAATGGCCTCTGGTGTATCGTAGCCCTCTTTCCAATCACGTCCATATGTCCAATTCATTAACGTCATACCTTCTTCTTCAGCTACTTTCTGTGCATGCTCGGTGTGTTTACCATAAGGAGCACGGAAGAAGCGTGGACGCTTCCCAATGATGTCTTCAACTAAATTGTTTAATGATAAAATGTTCCCAGTTTGGTCTTCTTCTCGTAGTGGTTCTAATTTTACATGTGTCATCGTATGGTTACCAATTTCAAACCCCAGATCTGCGACTGTTTTGAGTGTTTGTCTTCCTTCTTCATTATGAAGATAAGTGCCATTTACAAAGAAAATTGCAGGGACATCCAGTTCTTTTAGTGTTTTTGCCATTTCAAGGACATTATTTTGGTCTGGATCATTAAAGCGAAAAGGGTCGTCAAATGTTAATAAGACGGCTTTCTCATCAGCTTCTATGCCTGAGCCTGCAATTGGTTCGAGCACATAACTGTTGTCTGGATTTACTTCATATAATATTTTTGCGCTTTTTTCATTGGATACGAGCTTTTTTTGCTCTACGGGCGCTTTCGACTGCGGAGCTGTAGGTTTAGTAGAGTCAGAACCGGAATCGCTCTGGGCTTGATTACAACCGATAAGGAAGCTTAGACAGGTTAAAATAATAAATATCTTTTTCAAGAAAATTCCTCCTAAAATGTAGTGGACATTTTGTTGTCTAGTGTCGAATTTACACTAATTATTATTGTAGACGTTTTGGAGGAGAAGGGCAAGTAAATTTAATATGACAAACCCTCATATTAAAAAAGTCAAAAGCTGCAAAGTGTGCACCTTGCAGCTCGTTAAATGTTAATAGCCTGAAGTATGAACAGGTTTTTTCGGTGTCCACTCGAGGTGCTCGTGTAAACGTTGCTTCACCTCAGCAAGAGATTCATCATAAAGACCAAGATAATAAATGTCATTGATGCGCATATCGTCTCCCTCTAACTGAAGCATTTCAATGTTATCAAGAGAACCGGCATAACCGTGTAGAGAAAGAAGATGACCAAATTGTAAATCAGTTCTCAAGTTATCCCCAATCGCATCCATTACACCTTGAAAGCGCGTAATACTAGAAAATGAAGTGGCTTTTTGAATGATCGCTTTAATGACTTGTTGTTGGCGCTGTCCACGTCCAAGATCCCCTTTTAAATCGGATTTCCGTTCGCGTGAGTATGCTAATGCATGTTCACCGTCTAACGTCGCTGGGCCTTCCTTGAAGTGTAACGTCCGACCCCCTTCTGTGAAGTCAAATGTGTATGTGACATCAACGTCAACGCCCCCAAGTTCATCGACAATTCGTTCTAAGCCGGCAAAATTAATTAGCGCATGGTAATCAATGGGAATGTCTAATAATTTCTCGACTGTCTCGATGGTTGAGTCAACACCATCTCCCTTTGCGCTTGCATGATTAATTTTGTCCATAATACCCAGTCCTGCAAGTTCTACATAAGAATCACGAGGGATACTCGTTAAAATAACTGAGTGCTCAGCTTTGTTAAATGTAGCAACAATCATGGAATCTGTTCGCGTATTTTCCATGTCTTCGCCTTCGCGGGCGTCACTGCCGAGTAACAACACTGAAAAGTTATCTTTATCAATATCAATCGGTTCTGCGCGCATGGCCGATTTGTCTCCGCGCTTAAGCTCATTGTAAGACCCCGCAGCAGTGTCTTGCAGTTGTTTCACAAAATAAACGATCCCGCCACCGAGCGCGAGAAAAGCGACAATAATTGTGATCAGGATGGTTTTTAAGATTTTTTTAGAGCGACGCTTCTTCCGTCGGTCATTCCGTGTATAATCGGTCATAAGATGTTCCTCCTACATTAAGAAAAAAATATTGTAATGGGATAATAGACTCTAAGCATATGAAAAGCAATATGGATACTTGCTCTAACCGTTTATTTGAACGGCCATCATTCGATAGATTGGCAGCAAAGCATACTCTACAACGGTGATGTTCAAATTCAAATTATAACACAAAATGATATGCGAAGGTAGCGTATGGATATGGTAAAAGATGTTACATGTTTTTTACGGAGAGGTTACGCCCGTAAAGTATGGATGTCGAATAATAGGAAAGTCAAGCGTGCATTTATAAATTTTATGTTGCAATTTGAAGGGACGTCTTTTATACTTATTCTTAGTATCATTTTCAAAGTATCCCATAAACACACAATATATTTTTGTAAATTCATAACAAGTCTTTACGCTGTGTGTACTTAAGTGCGATGCATATGTAAATACATAGTTAATGAATGAACGGGATCTGTAGTTAAGTTGATGATGGAATAGAGGTGGAGCTGCCATGGAGGAGAACAAATTACTACGAATAGAGAACTTAAAAACGTCGTTTCGTATTAACGATCAATATTATGCGGCGGTTGATGATGTTACACTCGATGTACGTAAAAATGAAGTTCTCGGCATTGTAGGGGAGTCCGGTTCTGGAAAAAGCGCACTTGCTTTTTCGATTATGGGCTTGCACCCGAAACTGAATTCAAAGATTGAAGGTCACATTTATTACAAAGGTGACGACATTGCTGGTGCATCAGAGAGAAAGATGCAAAAACTTCGAGGTGGCGATCTCGGAATGATCTTTCAAGACCCGATGTCAGCGTTGAATCCGTTACACCGGGTGGGGGACCAAATTAGTGAAACACTCTACCTGCACACGAGCTTAAACCAGCAAGAGCGGAAAAAAAAGGTTATCGATTTGTTGAATCAAGTCGGTATCCCGCGTCCTGAGACGGTTTATTCCCAGTATCCGCATGAGTTATCGGGGGGGATGCGGCAGCGTATTGTCATCGCGATTGCGATTGCCTGTGATCCAACGTTTTTAATTGCTGACGAACCGACAACAGCACTGGATGTCACGATCCAAGCGCAGATTTTGGATCTCATCAGGAAACTGAAAAATGAATTAGATAGCGGTATCATTTTAATTACGCATGACCTCGGGGTTGTGGCAGAGATGGCAGACCGTGTAGCTGTCATGTATGCGGGGCAAGTGGTGGAGATTGCACCAGTGAAGGAACTGTTTAAAAATCCAAAGCATCCGTATACACGATCATTACTACGCTCGAATCCGACAATGAGTCAAGAGAAGTCTAAACTACATGTGATTCAAGGGGTTGTACCATCATTGGTGAACTTGCCACGTGAAGGGTGTCGTTTTAAATCACGAATTCCGTGGATAGATGAATCCGCGCATGAAGCACAACCAAAATTACATGAGGTTGTACCGGGACATTATGTGCGTTGTACATGTTATCAAACATTTGATTTTCCAGGAAAGAAAGAGGAGGAAATTGCAAATGGGATTTCTTAAAGTCCAAGACTTGAAAGTCCACTTTCCCATTAAAGCTGGTATTTTGAAACGAACGGTTGGACATGTCAAGGCAGTAGATGGCGTGACCATTGAGCTGGAGCAGGGAAAAACGTATGGGCTTGTTGGCGAGTCTGGTTCAGGGAAAAGTACGACTGGGCGTGCGATTATTGGTTTAAATGATATTACGTCCGGGAGAATCATTTTTGATGGCGTCGATATTACAGACAAGCGAAGTAGCAAAGGTGATATGCGACGTAATATTCAAATGGTGTTTCAAGACCCGTACTCTTCATTAAATCCAAAAAAGCGGATATTAGATATCATCGCAGAGCCGCTGCGCAATTTTGAAAAGATGACGAGAGACGAAGAATTTCGTGCGGTGGAAGAGTTGCTCAATATGGTAAATATTAGTAAGGATAGCATTTATAAATATCCACACGAGTTTTCTGGAGGACAAAAACAACGTATTGGTATTGCCCGAGCGATTGCACTGAAGCCGAAATTGGTCATTGCAGATGAGCCTGTTTCTGCACTAGATGTATCGGTGCAAGCACAAGTGTTGAATTTTATGCAAGATATTCAACGCGAGTTAAACTTAACGTATTTATTCATTAGTCATGATCTAGGTATTGTTCGCCATTTTTGTGATCATATCGGTATTATGTATAAAGGCCGGCTCGTTGAAGTTGGGAAAACAGAAGAGATCTTTATGAATCCGCAGCATATTTATACGAAAAGGTTATTGTCAGCGATCCCGGATATTAACCCGGAAAATAGAGAGCAACAACAGGCGCTTCGTAACCAAGTAAATCAAGAGTATCGCGAGCGAGCAAATGAGTATTTTGATCAAGAAGGACTTGCCTTTTCCTTAAAGCCAATTTCTCCAACGCATTTCGCCGCTGTACGGGAGAGAGGGTGAGCGTATGTGGAAATTTATTATTCGGCGTATGTTAATAGCGATTCCGCAATTGTTTGTGCTTAGTTTGCTTATTTTTTTTCTTGCGAGCTTAATGCCGGGTGATCCGTTTACTGGATTAATTGATCCAAGCATTACAGCTGAGCGTTTAGAGGAATTACGTGAGGCTCATGGGCTAAATGATCCATGGTATCAACAATACACACGGTGGATTGGGAATGCACTGCAAGGTGATTTTGGACAATCATTCCGCTTTAAAATGCCTGTTTCTGAGCTAATTGGTCAGCGGATGTTAAATACAGCTGGTCTAGGGATATTTACGCTAGTTTTTTCCTACTTGATTGCACTTCCGTTAGGGATCATCAGTGGTCGTTACAATGATTCATGGGCAGACAGAGTGATCTCAGGATATACGTATCTCGGTTTTGCGATTCCAAGCTTTATTTTTGGTCTTATCACATTGTTTGTTTTTGGATTTAACTTAGGTTGGTTTCCAACAGGGGGAAGTGTCACACCTGGATTAGAGCCAGGGACATTTTCTTACTTTATGAGCAAGATTCATCACATGCTTTTGCCAGCGATGTCACTAGCACTTATCACTGTTGTTAGTACTGTCCAATATTTGCGTAGCGAGATTATCGATACGAAGCACAAGGAGTTCATTCAAACTGCACGTGCTAAAGGGGCAAGTGAAAATCGTGTGTATAATCATCATATTTTCCGCAATTCACTCGTTCCTATTGCAGCTTTTTTAGGATATGAAATCGTTGGGGTGCTTGGTGGAACAATCTTTATTGAAATGGTGTTCAGTTTTCCAGGAATCGGTAAGCTGGTGATAGATTCTTTAACAAACCGAGACTACAGTGTGTTTAGTGCGCTGTTGCTGTTATCAGGATTTTTATCAATTGTTGGAACGATGCTTTCAGACATCATTTTAAGTATTGTTGACCCACGAATTCGTATTAAATAAGAAAGTGAGGACCGTCGTATGAAGCAGCAAAGCAATGCACAACCGCTAGGTGATGGCAAAATTGTTAAGTCGCCATCGGGAATGAAAATTGTTTTGAAAGAAATTGTTAGGGATAAGCTCGCTTTATTTTCACTTATTTTGTTTGGATTAATTGTAGCTTTTGTTTTCGGGGTTTCTCTTGTTTTGAAAGAGAGTGAGATTGTAACGGTTGATTTATTAGCCATTTTTGAACCGCCGTCTTCAGAGTTTTGGTTAGGGACTGATCATGGCGGACGTGATATATTTGGACAACTAATTATTGGTACGCGTAACTCATTGATTATGGCATTTGCTGTGACAATCATGTCCGGTATAATCGGATTAGTCTTTGGTTTAGTAGCCGGTTATTTCGGTGGGCACGTGGACAATGTATTTATGCGTATCGTTGACTTCTTTATGGTTTTGCCAACAACGTTGATTATTATCGCGTTTGTGGCGGTCGTACCTGGTTATACTCTCATTCAATTTTCGTTAATTATGACTGCTTTTTTATGGTTATCAATGGCGCGCTTAATTCGTTCAAAAGCATTGCAACAAAGTTCGCTTGAATATATTCATGCGGCTAGGACAGTAGGTACACCTCATTATAAGATCATTTTTAGTCATTTGTTACCTAACTTAAGCTCGATTGTTATTGTCAATTTCACTTTAAGTTTAGCTGCAAATGTAGGGATTGAGACAGGCTTATCATTCTTAGGGTTTGGGTTTCCGGAGTCAAAGCCAAGTTTAGGTACATTAATGAGTCATGCGACTAATCCACAAATTTTTGAGCTTCGCCCATGGGTATGGTTACCTGCGTCAATTCTAGTATTAGTATTGATGTTGTGTATAAATAATGTCGGTCAAGCGTTAAAACGTTCGACTGACGCAAAACAACGAAGAGGTTAAGGGGGAAAGAGAGTGATGAAAAAATTACTTAAAACGAAGTTTTTTGCTGTACCTGCGCTTGTTTGTGTACTGGCTTTAGCTGCTTGTGGTGGTGGAGATAGTAACGACGACAAGGATGGTGCTAATAAGGCAAAAAAAGAAGATGGCGTCTATACATTAGATGACTTTGAACAAACGAAAGCTGCCGAAGGTGAGGCAATCGGTGGCACTTTAAATGTCGGAATTTATGCACCGTCAGCCTTTGAGGGTATATTTGATTGGCAATTCTATGAGAACAGCGGGGACTCTGATATCATCAGCTGGTTTAGTGAAGCGTTATTCCGTTTGGATGAAAACTTTTTGATGTCAGATAAAGGTGCCGCGACGATTGATGTTTCAGATGATAAAAAGACGTATACCATTACGATCAAAGATAACGTTAACTGGCATGATGGAGAACCTGTGAAAGCAGAGGATTATGTGTTTGCGCATGAAGTAATTGGGCATAAAGATTATGATGGTGTTCGTTATGATGCGACTTTTAAAAACATTGTTGGCATGGAAGAGTACCATGATGGGAAAGCGGACAATATTTCTGGTTTTGAGATTGTCGATGATAAAACTGTGAAGGTGACTTTTAAAGAAGCGAATCCATCTTTGATGAATAGTGGCCTTTGGTCATATGCGATGCCAAAACACTATTTTGAAGGTGTTGAGGTGAAAGATATGGCAGGTTCTGATCAAGTGCGTAAAAAACCACTTGGTTATGGACCGTTTAAAGTGGAAAGTATCACTCCTGGTGAATCTGTGACGTTAGTGAAAAACGAAGACTATTGGCAAGGGGAGCCAAAAGTAGATAAAGTTGTTTTAAAGGCGCTGAACCCGAATGTCATGGCTGAATCGCTGCGTACAGGTGATGTTGACATGGTGAATAGCTTCCCGGCGGCGCAGTTTGCTGATAATGCCGATATGGACAATGTCGATTGGCTTGGCACTGTAAATAATGGTTACAATTACACTGGTTTTAAACTTGGTAAATGGGATGAAGAAAAAGGGGAAGTCGTGCCCGACCCGGAAGCGACAATGGCTGATGTGAACTTGCGAAAAGCCGTTCGTTTAGCGGTTGATTACGACGAACTTAGCAAGAAAATGTACAACGGCCTGCGTTTCCCGGCAAATACAGTCATTCCACCAACATTCCTGTTGTATCATGATGATTCAAATCCAGGATTTGCATATGATCCAGAGGAAGCAAAGAAAATTTTAGCAGATGCTGGTTATGAGGATAAAGATGGCGATGGGTTTGTGGAAACGCCTGAAGGTGAACCGTTAGAGATTACGTATGCAGCTCGTGCGGGAGATGCAACGGCTGAAGCGGTTGCAAAATTTGAGATGCAGTCATGGCGAGACGTCGGTTTAAATGTGAATTTGCTGGAAGGTACAGTAACGGATCCGACCGTGATGTATGACCGCATTCAAGAAGATGATCCAGCGATTGATATGTATACAGCTGGTTGGGGATCTTCAACAGATATTGATCAATCAGGACTGTTTGGTAAAGATGCGATGTTTAACTATCCGCGTTATACTGATGATCGCATTGAAGAATTGCTTGCGGACGGGATGTCTGATGCGTCCTTTGATCCAGAGCACCGGACGGAAGTGTATAATGAGTTCCAAGCCTATATTAATGAGGTGCTTCCTATAGCACCAACGTTGTACATGCTGGATGTACGACCAGTTAATAAACGTGTAAGTGGTTATTCGGTTGAAATTGGTAACTTTGAGTATGGTGATGAAATGAAACACATGATTCAGCTAAATGATGAGAAACCAGCTGTAGCGAAGTAAATAGTTGTGAAGAAGGTTTGTCCCTCTACTCTATCTAATGAATGATGTGATAGCGTAGAGGGATTTTTTTAAAAGGATAGATGGATTATGGAACCAAAATAGCGTATTAAAAAACTCTCGAATTTTTTCGGGAGTTTCTTTATGTTGTCGTGTTTATTAATTAAAGAAATCGAAACGAATATGAAACAAAAATAATATTTAAAATGTATAGTATCACAAAGAAGATAATCATAAATGTGGGTAGAAAAAGGTGAGGAATAAGTGGGTGAAGTAGAATGATTGGTCATTTAAACATGATACATGTGTATAAATGGTGTGAGCCAAGCGTAAATATGTGTTAAGATAAAAAATTTAAAAATTTGAGGGGGAGATTAGTTTTGAAGAAGCCGTCTATATTAAAATGGCTAGCAGTATCTACGCTTGTCGTGACAACAACGTTGGCTGCGTGTGGAAATGATCGTAATACGTCTTCAAAACCGGGTCATGAGGGTGATCCAAAAGAACCAAAAACAATTCAACGAGAAGACGGGATTTATTCTGTCGATGATTTCGAATTAACAAAAGAAACAGAAGGAGACAATCTTGGTGGGACATTAAAAGTCGGAATTGTCGCATCTTCAGCCTTTGAAGGGACATTAGACTTCCAATTTTATGGTATTTCCACAGATGCCGATATTATTGAATGGTTTAATGAGTCGCTGTTTTATACGGATGAGAATTTTCAAGTGACAGAAGAAGGGCCGGCAACGATTGAGGCATCAGAGGATAAAAAGACATATACGGTCACGATTAAAGAGAATGTTAATTGGCACGATGGAGAACCAGTGAAAGCAGAGGATTTTGTGTTTGCGCATGAAGTGATTGGTCATAAAGATTATGATGGCCCTCGCTATGATGCATCATTCCAAAATATTGTTGGTATGGAAGAATATCATTCTGGTGAAGCAGATGAGATCTCAGGGTTTGAAATTATAGATGACAAGACGCTGAAGTTGACATTTAAAGAAGCGACCCCGTCGTTAATGAATGGTGGAATTTGGTTTTATGCAATGGCAAAACACTATTTTGAGGGTGTTGAGATAGCCGATATGTCAGCTTCAGATCAAGTTCGTGTGAAACCAATTGGATATGGTCCTTTCAAAGTAGAATCTATTGAACCGGGTGAATCGGTGACGCTTGTTAAAAATGAGGATTATTGGCGAGGTGAGCCCAAAGTCGATCGTGTTGTGTTAAAAGTGGTGAACCCTGATGTAGTGGCTCAAGCATTGCGATCAGGGGAAATTGATATGGTGAATACATTTCCATCATCGCAATTTGCAGATAATGCGGACATGAATAACGTTGATTGGCTTGGACGCGTGGCACTTAGTTATTCGTATATTGGTTTTAATCTAGGTACGTGGAACGCAGAAGAAGGTCAGATCAACACAGATCCTGATGCAAAAATGGCAAATGTCTCCTTACGTAAGGCGGTGCGCTTAGCCGTTAATTACGAGGAATTGGGGGAAAAAATGTATAGTGGTTTAAGGTTCCCAGCTACAACTGTGTTACCACCTGCTTATCGACTTTATCATGATAAATCAAACCCCGGTTTCTCGTATGATCCAGAAAAAGCAAAGCAAATTTTAGCGGATGCGGGTTATGAGGATAAAGACGGCGATGGCTTTGTTGAAACGCCAGAAGGTGAACCTTTAGAAATTATGTTTGCAGCTCGTCAAGGTGATGCGACAGCAGAAGCGGTGGCTAACTACGAGATGCAAGCGTGGAGAGACATTGGTTTGAATGTGCAGTTGCTTGATGGTGCATTGATGGAGGTGAATGCTTTCTATGATCGTATTCAAGAAGATGATCCAGCAATTGATATGTACACGGCAGGATGGAATGTAGGATCAGATGTTGACCCGGCAGGACTTTTTGGGGCAGAAGCGCAATTCAATTTCCCGCGGTATATTGATGATCGGATTGAGGAATTAATTACAGAAGGATTATCTGATAAAGCTTTCAATTTGGATTACCGGCGCGAAGTCTATAATAAGTTTCAGGCATATATTAATGAAGTATTGCCATTAGCGCCGACACTTTATAGTCTAGATGTTGAGCCAATTAACAAACGTGTGAGTGGGTATTCAATTGAACGAGGAAACAATGATTATGGATACCATACGATTCAATTGAATGCGGAAGAGCCAGTTGTGGATAAGTAGTTTGTTAAAAACGATCCTGTTCTGAGTTATTCAAACGTTTCAGAACAGGATTTTCTTTTAATCCATTCCTACTACTCATTTAGTATTTAAGTGTATTAATTTGATCGTTTTTTTGTTCTTTTAGCAGGAATCGCCCGCGTGCGTGGCGAATACTTAACGACATAAGCGAGGCGTGTCGTTTGGAGGCTGATTCAGGCGATGTTCTTACTCACTCTCGGTAAATGCCAGCAATAACGCACCGTCAGCATCCGCAAGCAAATCACCAACACGAATAAAACATACTGCGCTACCGGATGGCTGAAGCCTATCCCGATGAGTAGCCCAGAAAGTAATGCCCAACCAGCATAGATATCCGTATGAAGAACAAGAGGTTTTCTCCCAGCCAAAACATCGCGAAGCATGCCGCCGCCAACGCCGGTGAGCACAGCAGCAATCATCATCGCGAAAATCGATTCATTTGCACTTTGGGCAAAGATCGCACCTTGAATGGCAAAGGCGGATAATCCGACGGCGTCAAAGAAAATGCCCCAGCGGTGCCAAAGCTGAAAGTAGCAGGACGGTAAGAGGACAAGCAATGTGATTAAGGCAAAGGTGAGTAAAAATAAAGGCGTTTGCGCCCAAAAGGCAGAGACAGGTATACCGACGACGAGATTCCGGATCATACCTCCACCGAAAGCAGTAATGAAACCGAGTGTGTAGACACCAAATAAGTCGTATTTCTCTTCAAAAGCAACAAGCGCGCCAGAGAGTGCAAATGCAAGTGTACCGATAATCGTAAAGATTTCCCACGTATTCAAAATAATTCCTCCGTTAGCATGATAAAAATGATATACAATGAATGAGTACTTTGATATAGCTGGCATAATTTATACTGACGCATTGCTAATAAAACGTTCGTTGGTGTGATTTTAGTTATGGTATTTCTTATGAGATAGAAAGGGGTATTGTGAAATGAGCAATATTATTGTAACAGGTTTTGAACCATTTTTGCAGCACCAAGAAAATCCAACGGAGATGGTTGCGCGCAAACTAAATGGCAAAGTCGTTGGGGGTCATACCATTTGCGGTTATGTGTTACCAGTGAGCTATCAAGATGCGGCACAACAGTTGTTGCAGCTCGTCACAAGCAAGGAGCCTTCTGTTGTGATGATGCTTGGTTTAGCAGGGGATAGGGATGTCATCACACCAGAGCGTGTCGCAATCAATGTGATGGATGGTGCTAAAGATAATGATGGGAGGCAGATGGTTGATCAGCCAATTGCGTCTGAAGGGCCGGCGGCTTATTTTTCGACATTGCCGATCAAGGAAATGGTAGAAAGGTTACAAGAAAAAAAGATTCCAGCACACATTTCCAATACTGCTGGAACGTACGTGTGTAATATGCTCATGTACCGGGTGTTACATTATTTGAACCTAGCGGGGTTCGCAAGCGATGTGAGGGCTGGTTTTGTTCACATCCCGTATGCAAGCAAGATGAAAGTGATAGATGATACGCCTTTTACAAATGACAAATTGGTTGAGGCAGTTCAAGAGATGCTCGCTGTCACAATCGATACCGAGACGATTCAGATGGGCGTTTCTAAATAAGAAGTGTCACCGTTTGCAATGACTGCTTGACCGTTTGTTACTGCGGTTACCCATTGATGGAAAGTATCTACTAAATGTTGTTCAACATACGTTTCGATCGTCACTTTGTCTGTATACGACACGGTCTTAATGATGTAAGGGGAGGTGTGTAGTTCATTTTCAAGTTTGCCAAGCCAAGTATAGTCGACAGTGGTGTGTACAACTTGAACTCGGGTGCGTTTGACAATGCCGACAGATACTAGCCCGTCACTAACAGCACGACCATATGCCCGGATTAATCCGCCAGCGCCTAATTTGATCCCACCGAAATAGCGGGTGACGACAACACATGTATCCTTTAACCCGCGTTTCTTTAATACTTCAAGCATCGGAACACCTGCTGTACCGCTTGGTTCGCCATCGTCGTTTGCTTTTTGAATCGTATCGTTTTCGCCAATCAAGTAAGCAGCGCAATTGTGGGCAGCATGCCAATGTTCTTTTTTGATACTTGAAATAAAGTTGGTTGCATCTTGCTCGGTTTCAGTTCTTTTGAAGTGAGCAATGAAGCGTGATTTCTGGATTACCATCTCGTATTTTCCTGTTTGTTGAATGGTCAAGTATTGTTGTAACATAGGCTGCTCCTCATATTTCCATTGTTTTTTGTCAGTTTTTAACGGGGTGATGTAGTATAATCAGTTTACAGAGACAGGAATTTGTTTTAAGTAAGGTTTGCAGGGGATAGGGAATGTTTGATAAACTGAATAAGTATAGGTCTTACTATTCTACCACGATTGTTTCTGATGTGAAATCATTTTCCAAAGAAGATGCAAGGTGTTGTAAAAAGAACAACCTGCAAAATGTATGGCGACAGGATCGTGCGCAATGTTTGGTTTTTCTCTTAATCTGTGAAAGGCGGGTGAAATGGATGAAAGCGAATGAAGCAATGTGTGACAAGATAATGGAACAAGTCCGAGATGATGTGCAAGGAGCGCAGGAGAAAATAAAGACGATGGATGCGTGTGCACGCGAGGAATATCACGCGATTGTGCAAGCGAAGTCATGTGCCCAGGACGCAATTGCCGCAAGTCACGATGAAGAGATATCATGCGAAGATCAATCTGTTGATGCTTTCATGAGGAGACAAGAGAACGACAAGGACATGGAGGGACGCCTGCTAGTGCTGCAACAGACAATGATGAAGGCGACGCATTACTCTGAGCAATTAACGCGGGCTGGAGACGCTTTGGCAGGTGTAGAACAACATTCAAGTGATCGGGCAATCCAGGCAAGAGCTGTTGCAGTTCGTGAAGAAGAGCGATTGCGATTAGCAAGAGATATGCACGATGGTCCAGCACAATTGATGACACAAGTCATGTTACATACAGATTATATTCCATTTGTTTACGAAAAAGAAGGATTACATGCGGCGCTAGACGAGCTTCACATGTTGCGTGAGTATGTGAGGGCGTTATCTGAAGATGTAAGACGCGTTGTGGCTGACTTAAGACCAGCAGATATGAGTGACAAAGGGATTGTCGAAACATTGCGTGTCTATATCGAAGGCATAGAAGAACAAATGGTTAAAGGAAGCATTGTTTTTGAATCGATGGGTGAAGCAGAGGGCTTGTCGTTAGATATGCAAATTGCCTTGTTTCGCTTGGTTCAGGAATCCCTGCATAATGTGAAGAAGCATGCTGAGGCCGATAAGGTAACTGTCACGTTAGAAATGAAAGCGCATGAGATTGTATTACAAGTGGTTGATAACGGGAAAGGATTTGATCCAACACAACGTAAGGCCACTTCATTTGGTTTAGTTGGGATGAAAGAACGAGTAGATGCACTTGGTGGTGTCATTGACATTGATTCGGGCATCGGTCATGGGACGAGTGTAACCATTTTTGTACCGAGAGACTGTAGTCAGACCTTAGAGGAAGCATGAGTTGTACAAGGGGGAATCGCACGAGTGAAAACAGAAGAAAGACATAAAATACGTATCGCAATGATTGACGATCATCCTTTATTTCGTGCAGGAGTAAAGCAAATTTTATCTATGGAAGAAAATTTCGAAGTTGTGGCAGAAGGAGAAGACGGGTCTGAAGCAGTTGATCTCATGCGGCAGTACCAGCCGGACATTATTCTCATGGATATGCAAATGCCAAAGGTGAATGGTATCGAAGCGACAGAGACATTGCTGCAGTCATTTCCTAACGCTAAGGTGTTAATTTTATCTATTTATGAAGAGGAAACATATGTCTCTTCTGTGTTGCGTGCCGGTGCTGTAGGTTATTTGTTAAAAGAAATGAAAGCAACAAAATTAATTGAAGCGATTAAAATGACGGCGGCAGGGGGCATGTATATTCATCCGAAAGTGGCACCTTACGTCTTAAAAGAGTACCGAGATTTATGGCAAAAACAACAAGCGCAACAAGCTGCAACTGCTTACCAAGTGGTTGAATATTGTCGTCCCTTACATTTGTTGACAGTAAGAGAGTGTGAAATATTGCAATTACTCGTTGACGGAGAAAATAATAAAGGAATGGCTGAATCGCTCTACATTAGTGAGAAGACGGTCAAAAACCACATTAGTCGTATTTTACGAAAATTGAAAGTGAAAGATCGTACACAAGCGGTTGTAGTGGCCATGAAGCGTGGTTATGTGCTTGTGCGTGATGATTGATGCGTTTCGTTGTCAAATTGTGCTTTTTTCCAGTAACAAAGAAAATCAACCAAGAAATTTGCTGATATTTCTCGGGAAATAAATGATTTAAGCGATTTCCCTTGATTATCGGCGCACTTTCCGCTACATTTAGGAAGACTGATGTAGGAGGAATAGTAAATGGTGAAAACAGCAATTGTTACAGATACAACCGCTTTTTTGGATCAAGACATGATTAAGACGTTCAATGTATATGAGGTTCCTTTGTCTGTCATTTTTGACGGAAAAGCATACCGTGAAGGGATTGATATGACAGCGGCTGCTTTCTATGAAAAATTAGAGACGGAGCAAGCATTGCCAACAACTTCGCAGCCGCCTGTAGGTGCATTTGTATCTTTATTTGAGCAACTTAAGGAAGAAGGGTATACAGATGTTATTTCCGTTCATTTGTCATCTAAAATTAGTGGGACTTATCAAACCGCCATGTCCGCGGCTCGTATGGTTGAAGGGCTAACAGTGCATGGATTTGATTCAGAAATTAGTTCTGCGCCCCAAGCGTTTTTCGTACAAACCGCAGCAGAAATGGTTCAGGATGGGGCGGATGTGACACATATTATCGCTACGTTACAACAATTAAAAGAGAGGGCCTGCGCTTATTTTATGGTCGATGATTTAAATCATTTGCGTCGTGGTGGGCGATTAAGTGGTGCGCAAGCATTAATCGGTGGTTTACTACAAATCAAGCCGATCTTACATTTTGAGGATGGTACCATTGTGCCATTTGAAAAGGTACGAACAGAAAAAAAAGCGTTAAATCGCATTTTATCGATGTTGTACGCTGATATTGATGCAGGTAAAGTGACGCGTGTAGCTGTTATTCATGCAAACCGCCCTGATCGGGCTGAGGCATTGAAGCAGGAGATCGAAGCGTATAATAAAACACTCGAAATACGTACAGGCTATTTTAGTCCGGTCATTGGCACGCATCTCGGAGTGGGCAGTTTAGGAATTGGTTGGCACTAATTTACGTTTAAATGATGTACACTATTTTTTGAAACGTGGGGGTGGCGTTATGACTGATCAGGCGATCCGTCAATGTTTAGCGGGTCGACAATTGTTAGAAACAGAAGTGCCATTCCCGAAAGAAGTGCTGCATCGTTCTCTTCATGTCAATCACCAACCAGCGTTGCAAATCGAATTTGGCCACTGGCATTGTCGTCGGTGTGGCAATGATGAGCAGGCCCTTTTTTATACACATGAATGTGCGCGTTGTAAACAGCCATGCACATATTGTCGCTATTGTATTCGGCTCGGAAAAGCGTCATCGTGTACGCTTTTATATACGTGGGTAGGGGCATTGTTCTCTTACCGTCCGCTATTTTCGGCGTGTGCGTGGCGTGGGACGCTCACGTCTGCACAAGCTCAAGCTGCAAAGGCATTGGTACGCGCGGTAGAACAAGCGCATGTACATCTACTTTGGGCAGTATGTGGCGCGGGGAAGACAGAAGTATTGTATCCTGCGTTAGCGCGTAGTTTTGCACTTGGTTATCGTGTTGCGATTGTCGCACCAAGAATAGATGTAATAAAAGAGTTAGCACCGCGTTTATGTGAGGCGTTCCCGAAAGTATCTCAAAGTGTATGGTATGCAGGTAGCCGGAAACAACCGTTACACGCACAACTTGTACTTGCGACAACGCACCAACTGATGCGTTATCAACATGCATTTGATGTGGTGATTGTTGATGAGGTGGACGCATTTCCTTACGCTTACGATGAGCGTTTGCAGCGCGTGGTTGAGCGTGCGCGTAAAAATGTAAGCGCATTCATATTGCTTAGTGCGACACCTTCTAGGCAAATTCAGAAACAGTATCGCTTTCATCAAACAAAAATTTCGAGAAGGTTCCATGGCCATGATT
Source organism: Bacillus sp. FSL W7-1360 (assembly GCF_038592975.1). Classification (NCBI taxonomy): domain Bacteria; kingdom Bacillati; phylum Bacillota; class Bacilli; order Caryophanales; family Bacillaceae; genus Bacillus; species Bacillus sp. FSL W7-1360. The sequence continues at coordinate 2,635,750 of NZ_CP151950.1, forward strand.
TACCTCTCCCTTCTCTGCAATGGTGTGGACATTGGCGAAAGGATTTGCAACAAGGGAAGTTGCCGAAGAAAGTGCGCGCGTGGATGATGTCACACCGGACCAAGCCAAAAATGATTTTCGTTCCTTCCGTCCATACTTTACAACAACTGTCGATCTGTTTAAAACGTGCTGACATGGCACACGTTGCTGTTCATGCTCAGTCGCGGGCGAGACATACAGATGTAGCATTGTATCGACGTGGTGAAGTTGATTGCATTGTGACGACAACAATTTTAGAGAGAGGAATTACAATCAAAGGCTTGCAAGTCGCTGTACTAGGCGCGGAGGATCATATTTTCACTGAAGCAGCACTTGTACAAATAAGCGGTCGAGTGGGGCGGAATCAGGCTGAACCAACAGGGGACATTGTATTCTTTCATCACGGTAAGACAAAAGCAATGAAGAAAGCGATTGCGCACATTGTATCGATGAACGAGGAGGAATGAGTGTGAGGCGGTGTATCATTTGTCATGTTTCATTTCGGACAGCGATGTCGTTTCGAATGCTCATGGATCCAGGAGAAGAGAAGATGTGTGAGCAATGTTACGAAAAATTAGAAGCGATAGAGGGGAGCGGATGCCAGCGTTGTGGGAGTAAGGTTGTTCATGAGAAGCAAGAGATTTGCTATGATTGTGTGCGCTGGTCAAAAATGCTTGAAGGCGATGTGTTGGAACGCAATTATTCGTTGTTTTATTATAATGATTTCTTAAAGGGGATATTAGCAGATTACAAGTATCGAGGAGATGTTGCTTTACATGAATGTTTTGTAGCGGTTATGCGGCGGGCATACCGTAAAACATTTGCTCACTGTATACCTGTAGCGATCCCGCTTTCTCCAGAAAGACTCAAGGAGAGGGGATTTAACCAGGCTACATTGCTTGCTAGAAATTGGGCAGGTCGTGTCACTTGGTTACAGCGGGCAACAAACGACTCAGGAAAACAAAGTAAAAAAACGCGCCGGCAGCGGATCGCGCTCATAAAAGAAAATCCTTTTAAACTTGCATCAGATGTTGAGCCTGCTTATTTCTCAGGAAAAAGTGTTGTCATTATGGATGATATTTATACAACTGGAACAACGGTGAGACAAGCGGCGCGCGTTCTGATCAAGTATGGCGCACAATCCGTGTCATCTTTGACAATCGCGCGTTCCTGAGTCATGCGTAATTACGGGGAGCGTGTGTCTAATTGTGGGGGCGTATCTAGCTTAAGAAGCGTATATTCTTTGCTGATGGTTTCGATGCCCTTTGTTGTCGGCGCTGTAAGTTCACAAAAGATGTAAACTTGTTCGACGAGCAGTGATGATTCATTAATAAATAACATGTAATGTAGCTGACTAAACTGGTACGATGCTTCTTTTTCTCTGTCCGATTGTTGATTCGCCATATCGTCTGGTAAAATGAAGGTGTCCGCAACTGCCTGTTGTTGCGTCTCATCTGCCTTTACGGATAGCACATACATATCTTCTTGTTGCTCAAAAATAACATGATCGATAAACGTTTTGAACACTTCAAGGTGATCAACTGGTGCAAAATGGATGATGGATGTGTCTTGAAAGGTCGATAGACGAGGTGATTCCTCTGACCAATCTCCGTTATTTAATACAAATGCAGATGTGTCAGTCTTCCAGATGGAGAAATCTTCACTTTGGCTGTCAGAAACAGATGGATCCCAGTCTTTTATGTGCTTGAATTCACTATACCACGCACCTTGATTTGATACATATTGGGATGTCCCTTCTGTAACAGTAGTGTTTACTGTCGAGTAAGTATCTGTTTGGAGGAGGTGCGACAGGGTATCAATTTGTTTGCTTTTAAAACCAAACACTTTTTGATGATTGTGTGTTTCGATGGATTGTTGGAGCAATGTGTCCACATCCAAGTGTTCATTATCTGTATATGTCTGTATGTTCGGTGTCTCTTTCATTGAAAAAGAGCAACCACTTAACAGGAAAAGTAATAAAAGGCTATAGGTACGTAAATGCGAAAACAAAGGTGAATCCCCCTTCTGGAGAAATAACATACAAAAAATATTACAATCATATTACATTTGACATCTATTGTAACAAAAATTGTGGATCGATGGAATAGGGAAAATGTACTAGTGATCGTTGGAGAGAAAAAGAGAAAAATATTGCACCAATCTTTCGTCAATATTTTCGAAGTATGATTGAGAAAAAAGCTTGATAAATCAGTACTTTGATACATTGAGCAAAGAAAAAGTATCACAGATCGCTAGAATTAGACATGGATTTATGATGTAGATTTAAAATAAATGGTTTGACTTTACTCCACTTCACTGATATAGTTGAAGATGTGGTAAAGCACCACAATGAAATTTTCAGTAACGAAGGGAATGTGAAGCATGCAAGGAAAAGTAAAATGGTTTAATGCAGAAAAAGGTTTCGGTTTTATCGAGCGCGAAGATGGCGACGATGTATTCGTACATTTCTCAGCGATCAACTCTGAAGGCTTTAAAACACTTGATGAAGGTCAAGATGTAGAATTTGAAATCGTTGAAGGCGCGCGTGGACCGCAAGCTGCAAACGTAATGAAGCTTTAATTCACATTCCTGTACGGATATGAATGATAGCTAATGAACAGCCCACTTCACATCGAGGTGGGCTTTTGTCATATTTTGTACACATTTACGTTTGTTTTCTGGTAGGAATACATATGGGGTTTGGCGAAATAGTATGTGTAAGAAAGAAAGGGGAGAGTTGACATGAATTTTAACATTCGTGGAGAGAACATTGAGGTAACAGCTCCGATTCGTGCATATGTCGAAAAGAAGGTGAGTAAGCTTAGCCGCTATTTTGCGACGATGCCTGTTGCTGATGTTCATGTGAAATTGCAGCTCTTAGGTAACAACGAGGCAAGTGTAGAGGTGACGATTCCAATGTCTAAATTGCTTTTACGAGCAGAAGAGACACACTCAGATATGTATGCAGCAATCGATTTAGTTGTAGAGAAGTTAGAGCGACAAATCCGTAAGTATAAAACGAAGGTAAACCGCAAGTTCCGTCAAGAAGGTAGTTTGAAATATATGTTTGTCAATGAGCTAGAGCCGTTACAACAAGAACAGATCATAGATGATGAAGGTGCATTAGAGGAACCAGAGGTCGTGCGGACAAAGCGATTTAGTTTGAAGCCAATGGATGCAGAAGAAGCCATTTTGCAGATGGATATGCTGGGTCATAATTTCTTTGTCTATGCGGATGCAGATAGCGGGCGGACAAATGTGGTATATCGGCGCAAGGATGGAAAATACGGTTTAATTGAAGCGGTATAGTATTTTCAATTAGGAAAGACGTTTCTAGAATATAACAAGGCGTACGGATAATCGTGCGCCTCTTTATTTGTTACCACTTGTCTAAATTGTAAGTGACAGTGTAAACTGGTATGATAAAGAGAGAAACATGGCGATGAGCGAGTGTTGTTTATGCTACTGTCAAGAAGGGAAAGATGTTGATGCTTGGGTTACTGAAAAAAGTCGTAGGAGATCCTGCGCAAAAGCAGTTGAAGAAAAATGAGAAGGTTGTAGACAAAATTGAAGCGTTAGCCGATGAGACAAAACAATTATCCGACACACAGTTACGTCAAAAAACGGAACAGTTCAAAGCGGAATTAAAAGAAGGAAGTACATTAGACGACATCGTTGTGCCAGCACTTGCGGTTGTGCGTGAAGCAGCCGGTCGGGTGCTCAACGAATATCCATATCGCGTACAATTACTCGGTGCATTGGCACTTCATCAAGGCAATATTGCGGAAATGAAAACAGGTGAAGGGAAGACACTTGTTGGAACGATCGCAATGTATGTACAAGCGCTTGCGGGGAAAGGGGTACACATTGTAACGGTCAATGATTATTTGGCGCGCCGTGACCTTGAAAATTACGGTCGAATTTTTCAGTTTCTTGGTTTGACAGTAGGTTTAAATGAGAGCGGTTTGTCAAGAGAAGAAAAGCAAGCAGCGTACCAAGCTGATGTCACGTACAGTACAAACAATGAATTAGGGTTTGATTATTTGCGTGATAATATGGTGTTGTATAAAGAGGAAATGGTTCAACGTCCGCTCTATTTTGCTTTAATTGATGAAGTGGACTCGATTTTAATTGATGAAGCGCGGACGCCACTTATTATTTCGGGTTCCGTTGAACGAAAAACGAAATTATACGGTCAAGCGGATACATTCGTTCGGGCATTGAAAAAAGATGTGGATTACACGTATGACGTGAAGACGAAAAATGTACAGCTAACCGATGAAGGGGTTAACAAGGCAGAGCGCGCGTTCCAAATTGATAACTTATATGATCAAAAGCACGTACAATTGAATCATCATATTGGACAATCATTAAAGGCGCATGTAGCGATGGCCCGTGATGCCGACTATGTTGTCGATGAAGGTGAAGTGGTCATTGTTGACCAATTCACAGGACGATTAATGAAAGGGCGACGCTATAGTGATGGCTTGCATCAAGCGTTAGAGGCGAAAGAAGGTTTACAAGTACAGCGTGAGAGCATGACGCTCGCATCGGTGACGTTCCAAAACTATTTCCGTTTGTATGCAAACTTGGCAGGAATGACTGGTACGGCGAAGACAGAGGAGGAAGAGTTTCGCAATATTTATGGGATGGACGTGATGGTTGTCCCAACGAATAAACCGATTGCGCGGATTGACAAACCAGATTTGATTTATAAGTCGATGCAAGCGAAATTTGAAGCTGTCGTCGCCGAGATAGAGGCGCTTCATAAAAGTGGACGACCTGTACTCGTTGGAACGGTTAATGTGGATACCTCAGAGCTTGTCGCGAAAATGTTGCATAAAAAGCGGATTCCGCATCATGTGTTAAATGCGAAGAACCATGAGCGTGAAGCGGAGATCATTGAAAATGCGGGTCAAAAAGGCGCAGTGACGATTGCCACAAATATGGCTGGTCGAGGAACAGACATTAAGCTCGGTGATGGTGTGAAAGCGCTTGGTGGCTTACATGTTCTTGGGACAGAACGGCATGAGAGTCGCCGGATTGATAATCAGTTGCGAGGTCGGTCAGGACGTCAAGGCGATGAAGGTTCTTCCCAATTTTATTTGTCAATGGAAGATGAATTAATGCGGCGCTTCGGTTCGGATAATATGAAAACAATGATGGATCGACTTGGTATGGAAGAAGACCAGCCAATTGAATCGAAGCTTGTTTCAAGAGCTGTTGAGACAGCGCAGAAACGTGTTGAAGGCAATAACTATGATGCGCGTAAACAAATTTTGCAATATGATGATGTTATGCGTGAGCAGCGCGAAATCATTTATAAACAACGGATGGAAGTCATTGAGTCTGATAATTTACGTGAAGTCATTTTAACGATGCAAAAGGCAGTTGTCGAACGTGTTGTGACCACACATACGCCTGAAGCAGAACTGGAAGAAGAATGGGATCTTGCAGCGATTGTTTCGTATATGAACGGGCAATTATTAAGTGAGAATGCGATGACGGAACAACAACTCAAAGGAAAAGACCAAGAAGAAATGATAGCATTTGTTTATGAGCAAGTGAAACAAGCGTATGAACAGAAAGAAGCAGACGTGTCACCGGCGCATATGCGTGAGTTTGAAAAAGTCATTTTGCTGCGGACAGTCGATCGTAAGTGGATGAACCACATTGACCAAATGGATCAGTTGCGACAAGGGATTCACTTACGTGCGTACGGTCAAAACGACCCATTGCGTGAGTATCGTTTTGAAGGATTTAGCATGTTTGAAGCGATGATTGCAGAAATTGAAGAAGAAGTTTCCATGTATGTCATGAAAGCACAAGTACAGCAAAATCTCGAACGTCAAGAAGTAGCAGAAGGAAAAGCGATGCAGCAGTCTACAACGACAGAGGCAGATCAAAAGCCGAAACGAAAGCCGATCCGTAAAAGTGAAGTTGCAGGACGAAATGATGCTTGTGTATGTGGAAGCGGAAAAAAATATAAAAATTGCTGCGGGAAAAATTAAGTTTTCCTGCAAGCGTGGGGTGATTGTCATGGATTTAGTAGAAATAAAGCAAGAATTGACAGTAATTGAGAAGCGACTAACTGATTTTAGGGGGTCTCTTTGACGTCGAAGAAAAAGAAGAGCGCATTGCTGAGTTAGAGCAGAAAATGACTGAAGAAAATTTTTGGGATGACCAACAAGCAGCTCAGGTGGTTATTAATGAAGCGAATGCTTTAAAAGATCAGGTGCGAACGTTTGCCGAGATGGTGACCGCGTATGAAGATTTGGAGGTTAGCTTTGCACTGTTGCGCGAGGAGGAGGATTCTGAGCTTGCAGAAGAGCTATCAGCTGGATTGGGAACGTTAAAAGAGTCAATTAACCAGTTTGAGCTACAAATGTTATTGAATGGTCCTTACGATCGCAGCAATGCCATTTTGGAGTTGCATCCAGGAGCTGGAGGGACTGAATCACAAGACTGGGCTGCGATGTTACTTCGAATGTATACACGATGGGCCGAGAAAAATGGCTTTTCTGTCGCAACATTAGATTACCTACCTGGTGAAGAAGCTGGCGTAAAAAGTGTGACATTGTCGATCAAAGGGCTTCATGCATATGGCTATTTAAAAGCTGAAAAAGGGGTGCACCGACTCGTCCGCATTTCCCCGTTTGATTCATCGGGACGTAGACATACATCGTTTGTCTCATGTGAAGTGATGCCAGAGCTTGACGACGCAGTCGATGTTGAGATGAATACGGAAGACTTAAAAATTGATACGTATCGTGCCAGTGGTGCCGGTGGTCAACATATTAACACGACCGATTCAGCGGTGCGTATTACACACTTGCCAACCAATACAGTTGTGACGTGTCAAAGCGAGAGATCTCAAATTAAAAATCGGGAACATGCAATGAAAATGATGAAAGCAAAGTTACACCAACTACAAATTGAGGAACAAGAGCGAGAGCTTGCAGAAATCCGAGGGGAACAAAAAGATATTGGATGGGGCAGTCAAATTCGCTCCTATGTGTTTCATCCATATTCAATGGTGAAAGATCACCGCACAAATTATGAAATTGGGAATACGAATGCTGTCATGGACGGCGATATTCATGGCTTTATAGATGCATACTTAAGACAGGCACTATCGGGATGATTGATGGGGAGTGGACGTTGCTAGTTGCCTCTTGTACGTTAGAGGCAGCACGTCCATTTTTTTACGTTTCAACATGAAAATTTTAACATAAGAGTAAAAAGGAGAAAGATATCGTGCGAAATCGTCGATCAGCGCCGCCAAATGCGGTGACACAAGTCATTTTTGATTATAGCCGTGTGTTACTCGGTTCAGCCATTGTGGCGCTTGCGTTTAATTTATTTTTATTGCCGAACCAAATTGCACCAGGTGGTGTAAGTGGCGTCGGTACAATTGCAAACTATGCCTTTGGGTTTGAACCAGCGTATACATTATGGGCGTTAAACATCCCTATTTTTATTTCGGGTTTACTTTTACTTGGTGGGTTTCGTTACGGGTTGAAAACGTTAGTTGGTACATTGTTTATTCCGCTCGTTGTATTGTTAACACGAGATTGGTCGGTTGCAGTAAGTGACCCGTTGCTCGGTGCGTTGTTTGGCGGTATTGGTGTGGGACTCGGTTTAGGCATCGTCTTTTTGGCAAATGCAAGTACAGGGGGTACAGATTTGATTGCACAAATTGTGCAGCGTTTCACCGGGTTATCCGTTGGCATGTGTGTCGGTTTAATTGATGGATTTGTCGTTGTTACCTCTGCATTTGTTTTTAGTATTGAACTTGCGCTGTATGCATTGATTGCACTTGTCGCAATTAGTAAGACGATTGACTTTGTACAGATGGGCATTGGTTACGCAAAAGTGGCTTATATCGTTTCAAATGAGGAAGAACAGGTGCAGGCAGCACTTTATCGTTCGGTTGACCGCGGTGTAACGAAGCTTGTTGGCTATGGTGGTTATACGAACGAAGCCCGTGCAGTACTCATGTGTGTGGTGAACCAAAATGAAGTTGCTCGCTTGAAACAAACAGTGCGCCAAACGGATCCAAAGGCGTTTGTCGTGCTTTCTACTGCTTCTGAAGTGTTAGGTGAAGGATTTAAGAAGGGATAGGTGATTGACGTGTGGCGTGTCTATATCGCGCTATGTATGGTGGGCGTGCTCGTTGCTTGTGGGGGTAAAGAGGACGGTGTTGAAAAAGAAGATGTGTCGACAGGAAACACGTCCTTTGAACAAAGTGAAGGTTATGCGTACTATGAGCAAGAAGGGTGTATTGCTTGTCATGGCGACGCATTGCAAGGCGCATCAGGACCGGCGTTGACGTCACAATCTTTGTCGGTATCTGAAATTGAACAGATTATTTCAAAGGGAAAAGGGTTTATGCCGCCGCAACAAGTAGATGCTGACATTTTAACGGTGCTGGCGACGTGGTTGAGTGAACAATAAGTTCGCTCTTTTTTTGCGTCTTTTCAGCACATCCGACAGCTTGAAACAAACCTTGAAAAGAACTGAAATAGAACTGTAATGTTATATGTAAGATTCTAATGGTATAATCAGCACGAAGCCTGTCGCAGAAGAGGGGTAATGAGGCGATCACGTCGTATGATGAAGTGACGCGTAATATGCCCCCGTGTGATAAACAAAATAAAACAATGTTATTGCAACAAACAAGAAAAAAAGGTTGTGTGATCATGATCAGGCTCGAAGATGTTTGGAAAGTATACCCTCATAATGTCAAAGCACTTAGTGGGGTAACAGTGGAAGTCACTAGAGGAGAATTTGTTTACATAGTCGGTCCCAGCGGTGCAGGAAAGTCAACGTTTATTCGCTTAATGTATAGAGAAGAACGTCCGACAAAAGGTGCTGTTTTTATAGGGGATACCGATGTATCTACGTTACCTGACAAGCACATCCCACATTTACGCCGCAAAATTGGTGTCGTCTTCCAAGACTTCAAGTTGTTACAACAGCTAACAGTCTTTGAAAATGTGGCGTTTGCGTTAGAAGTAATAGAGGAAACACCAGAAAACATAGAGAAACGTGTCACTGAAGTGTTAGGTCTTGTTAAATTGGAGCATAAAGCGAAATTTTTACCGAGCGAACTTTCTGGAGGGGAGCAGCAACGGGTCGCCATCGCTCGCGCCGTGGCGAACAAACCAGAAGTGCTCATTGCGGATGAGCCAACAGGAAATTTAGACCCCGACACGGCATGGACAATTATGGATGTACTTGACAACATTCATCAGCTTGGTACAACAGTCATCATGGCGACACATAATAAAGAAATTGTGAACACAAGAAAAAGACGCGTCATTGCCATTGAAGATGGTCGTATTTTGCGGGACGAGGCAAGGGGGAATTACGCATATGAATATTAGAACGTTGAAGCGTCATATGCGCGAAGGTACAAAAAACCTTGTACGTAATGGCTGGATGACGTTTGCTTCTGTCAGTGCTGTGACAGTCATGCTCGTCATTGTGGGCTTTTTCCTTGTCATGTTTTTAAATGGCAATCACATTGCCCATACGGTTGAAAATAGTGTGGAAATCCGTGCTTTTTATCAGACAGGTACAGACGATGAGAAAGTGAAAGAAGTCATTGCCGAAGTAGAAGCGCTAGATGATGTAGAATCCGTCCGTTTTATTGATAAAGAAGAAGGACTGGAGAGATTTATTGCCTCTTCAGGAGAGAATGGTGAAGTATATAAAAGTTTCAAAGGCGAGAACCCTTTGCCACATGCACTTGAAGTGACAGCGACATCTCCACAGCTTACGGAAAAAGTAGCGCTTGAGATTCGTCAAAATGCACACATCAAGGAAGTGACGTATGGCAAAGCCTATATAGATTCTCTATTCAAGGTAACCAATTTTGCAAGAATTGCTGGGTTAGCTGTTGTAATTGGATTGTTATTTACAGCGATATTTTTAATTGCCAACACTATTAAGCTTACAATCTTGGCACGCTCAAAAGAGATTCAAATTATGAAACTAGTAGGAGCAACAAATGGATTTGTTCGTGGGCCATTTTTCGTGGAAGGTGCATTGCTTGGTGTAATAGGGAGCGTGATCCCGATCACATTGATGGGATTTGGCTATACATACGCTTATGCGCGTCTATCGCCACCAAGTGACGCACTGTATTCCTTACTGTCACCGGGACAGTTAATTGTGCAAATTTCCTTGTTGTTACTGGTTGTAGGATTGTTAGTAGGTATCTGGGGTAGTACGATGTCAGTACGGAAATTCTTGAAAATCTAAGTGGGATAACGAAGGGAGATCAAGATGATGAAAAAACGTATGATGAAAGCAGCAGTTGTATTAACGGTAGCCGGTAGTTTAATTTCAAGTGGGGTGCAACCAGCGGTAGCGAATAGCGGTGTGAATGCCCAAATCAGTGATCTAAAAGGCAAGCAACAAGAGGTGGAAACAAAAGTATCAGAGAAGCAGTCAGAGATTACAAAACTTGATGGTGAGTTAAAAGAAATTCAAGGAAAGATTGATTCTATCCGTAGTAAAGAAGCTGAGACGGAAAAGAAATTAGCTGAAGCAGAAGAGCAGTTAAAGAAATTAGAAGATGAAATTCTTGAGCTACAAGAAGAGATTAAAATTCTTGAAGAGCGGATTGAAGAGCGCAAAGCACTCATTGAGCAGCGTGCAGTAGAATCGTACCAATCTGGTGGCGATGCAAGTTATTTAGAAGTATTGCTAGGCTCACAGAACTTTGGTGATTTCGTTTCTAAAGCGACAACAATGACAACCATTGCAGAACATGACCGTGATATGCTTGATGAACACATTGCTGACGAGCAAAAATTACAAGAAATGAAGGCAGCTGTAGAAGAGAAGAAAGCGGCAGTGGAAGCCCAAAAGCAAGAACTAGAGTCATTGAAACAAGAATTGGTTTCCAAGCGTGAAGAAATGGACAAGCTACGTGGCGATCTCGACCAAAAGAAGCAACAATTAGAAAATGAACTTGGCGAGATTATATCAGAAGAAGAGATCTTGAAAAACCAAGAGGCAGCATTGCAAGCAGAGTTAAATAAACAAGAAGAGGCTGCGTCTAATGGTGGAAGTGGTCAGTCTTCGGCGAACCGTAGTAATGGTAAAAGCAAATCATCTTCAAACGCTGTATCTAGCAGCTCTTCTTCGAGCAGCGGAGGGAACAGTGGTGGCTCGTCAGCACCAGCAGCGTCTTCAGCTGGATTTATTCATCCAGCACCTGGTGTAGGGGTTTACTCTGGCTTTGGGATGAGAAATGGTCGTCCGCATAATGGCGTTGATTTTTCAAGTCGTGGACATATCCCAATTATTGCTTCACAAAGTGGCACGGTGTCCAATTCTGGTTATCGACATGACTATGGAAACTGGATTACGATTACGCATAACGTCAATGGGAAACAAATGACCACATTGTATGCCCATCTCAAAGAGAGATATGTGGCTGCTGGAGAAAGTGTCAGCCAAGGACAAACAATTGGTTTGATGGGTAGCACAGGTGATTCCACGGGGCAGCATTTGCACTTTGAAATTCATGAAGGGCCGTTTAGATTTGGGGCGAGTGCTGTGAATCCGATGAAATATTTGTAAAGAACATTAGTTAAAAAGCGCCCCTAGGGGCGCTTTTTAACTAATGTTGGACACAACCCCCATAACCAACTAAAATGAAAAGAAGGAATCTTTGAGACGTGCAAATGGGAGTGATGAAGATTGAAATTAAGAAGAATTTTGCTATGTATAGCTGCAGCTGTGCTCATGATAGGTATAGGCACGTTCTTTTTCTCGCAAAACTTTGCGAAACAAGAAAAGAATGATCAAGAAGTTAGTGGGAAGTTGGCGAAGGCCCTCGACACCATTGAACAACATTACGTCGATGATGTCTCGCGTGATCAACTTATTGAGGGAGCCATTGAAGGAATGGTTTCCACATTAGAAGACCCTTTTTCTGATTACATGGACAGCGAGACGTCTAAACAATTTCGCCAATCATTAGAATCCTCTTTTGAAGGAATAGGTGCTGAAATCGGTTTGATAGACGGGGGCGTAACGATTACGAGCCCGCTTCGTGACTCACCTGCGGAAAAAGCAGGATTACGAGCGAATGATCGGATTGTTGAAATTGACGGTGAGTCAATTGAAGGTTGGTCTGTGCACGAGGCGGTATCGAAAATCCGCGGAGAAGGTGGTACATCGGTGACGTTGACGATTCAGCGGAGTGGTACGAGTGACCCTTTTCAAGTTGAGATTACCCGCGATACAATAAAAATCGAGTCTGTACGTGTACAATCATTTGAACGGGATGGGAAAACAATTGCCCGCCTACAGATTACGTCTTTTTCTGAGAATGTCGCGTCACAGTTCGCTGAAGCATTAAGTGAACTAGAGGAAAAAGGATTAGATGGACTCATTATTGATGTCCGCGGCAATCCGGGTGGTTATTTACATGAGACAGAGAAAATCGGCAATTTATTGATCCCAGGTGGCGAACCGATTGTGCAAGTGGAAAAAAAGTCGGGCAACGTGGATGTGAAAACATCGACATTAAAAGAGACAAAGCCTTACCCGATTGTCGGTTTAATTGATGAAAGTAGTGCGTCTGCTTCGGAAATTTTGGCGGCAGCGTTAAAAGAATCCGGTGGTTATGAACTCGTTGGTAACACAACGTTCGGAAAAGGAACGGTGCAAGCACCTATAGAAATGAATGATGGTAGCATGTTAAAAATTACGACATCCCGTTGGCTGACAGCTGGTGGCAATGTCATTGATCATGAAGGTGTGGAACCTACGATTGCCCAAGACCATCCCGATTATTTTTATGCAGCAGCGTTGTCTATTGAAGAACCACTAACGTATGATACGGTTTCGGAACAAACTGCGCATGCACAAAAGATTTTAACTGCACTCGGTTTTGAGACGGGACGTACGGATGGGTATTTTGACAAAAAGACGGTGAAGGCAGTGGAAACTTTTCAACAAGCACATGACTTGACTGTCAATGGAGAGCTGAATAAAGATGTTGCGAGTCGACTGCAAGAAGAAATTTTGACGCACATTCGTGATGATAAAAATGACGTGCAGTTAAACAAAGCAATCGAAGTAGCTGTGAGCAAATTAAAAAGTGACAACTGATTTCAAGTTTCGTTTTGCTCTATTTGTCAACATATGAAGGATTATTGTAGGCTGGTGGCGAAAAGATGTAATGAGTAAAGACAAATCATCTTAGAAATAAAGGTGGGTGTCGCGTCACAATCGCTACGCTCACTGCTAGAAAGTAGGGATGAACATGATACACACAATTCTTTCGATGCTCGCCACCTTTTTTGTTCACCCTTTGTTTTATGTAGGCATACTCTGTTTAGCAATGATTGGGGCAACACGAGTGGCGAAAGAACGGGCATCTTTTCATACACGTGTATATGGAAAGCGTGCTGAGTTTATTCTGACCGTTCTTCCAAGTTTGTTGGCTGGTTTTGCAATCTCAATCTTGACCATTTCTTTCGGGATCACAATGTCGTTACCCTTATTACTCGGTTTGGCGATTGTCCCGATATTGTTTTTTTGCGGACGTGCATTGCAATTACAAACGCCTGCATACACGATGTCCCTTGTGCTTTGTTGCTTTGTCGTGCTCTCATTCTTTTCAGTTCCAAATATGTTCACTACCCAACTGAAAGAAGCAGCATGGCTGCCAAGTTTGTTTCTTTTACAAGCATTGTTGTTATTTGCCCAAAGTATGTTGATTCGACATAATGGTGCGACACTTTCTTCACCGCAATTAAGCTATAGTAAACGAGGGCGGTTGATTGGTACTCATCAAATGAAACGACTGTGGTTGTTGCCAGTTGTTGTTTTCATTCCAGAAGGTTTGCTTCCAGGCTTTGCAATGACATTTGGTGATGTATCCGTGCAGCCAATACTCGTGCCTTTCTTATTAGGTTTCCAAAAAAATACCCATGCATTTTTGCCTACAGTTGCGGCGCGCCGTGAAGCGGTCCCATATTTTATAAGTGCCTGTCTATCGTTGTTAATGGCTATGGGATTGTACATGTATGCTTCACCGTGGTTGGCACTTATCGGCGCGCTATCAATAGGCATCATTCATGCCAGTTCCTCTTACTACGTTTATCGAAAAGAACAGCAACAACCGCCACTATTTACAGAAGAGGAAAAAAGCGTTCGGATTGTTGGCATCTTACCGGGGAGTCCAGCCGCAAAGATGGGGCTTGCGATTGGCGAAGAAATTGTGAATGTCAATGGATGTGTTGTTTTTGACGAGCGGACGTTGTATGGCGCGTTACAAAAAAATCCAGTGTTTTGTAAGTTGAAAATCCGTGATCGAGCGGGAGAGTTACGGCTTGTGCAAGGTGCACTTTATGATGGAGAGCACCATCAAATGGGTGTCTTACTTGTGCGCCGAGACGAGAAGCGGATCGATTCTGTGATTTAATGGGTTGTGATATGTAATGAAAAACAGCTATCTTGTGACGAGGTAGCTGCTTTTCATTGTGTGATGTGATAAAGGTGTTTACGGTATGATTTTGCAAAAGATTGTGTTATAATGAGGAGCGAACGTTTGTTTAGAACAAATTTTCGTCTCATTGAACGAGACCGATGATATTGTAAAAGATGGACAGGGGAGGTTTTCAACGTGTTGGGAAAGACGTTTGAACTTGTTTCAGATTACACACCACAAGGCGATCAGCCAAAAGCAATTGAACAAATGGTTTCCTCGATTCATGCTGGAAACCGACACCAGACGCTGCTTGGAGCAACAGGGACAGGTAAGACGTTTACAATGTCAAATGTCATTGCAGCTGTGAATAAGCCGACTTTAATCATGGCCCATAACAAAACGTTAGCAGGGCAACTTTATAGTGAATTCAAACAGTTTTTTCCGCACAATGCGGTTGAGTATTTTGTAAGTTATTATGACTATTATCAACCAGAGGCATATGTTCCTTCCTCGGATACATTTATTGAAAAAGATGCAAGCATCAATGATGAAATTGATAAGCTGCGCCACTCAGCGACAAGTGCATTATTAGAGCGGCGTGATGTCATTATCATTGCGAGTGTGTCATGTATTTATGGTTTAGGTTCTCCAGAAGACTATCGAGATTTAGTATTATCTGTCCGTGTTGGAATGGAGATTGACCGTAACACTTTATTAAGGAAATTAGTTGACATTCAATATGATCGCAATGACTTAAATTTTCTACGTGGAACGTTTCGCGTACGTGGCGATGTCGTTGAAATCTTCCCGGCTTCTCGGGACGAGCAATGCATCAGGGTCGAATTTTTTGGCGATGAAGTGGAGCGGATTACAGAAGTCGATGCGCTCACAGGTGAAATAAAAGGAGAACGAAAACATGTATCCATTTTCCCAGCTTCTCACTTTGTAACGCGCGAAGAAAAAATGAAAAAAGCGATGGCAAATATTGAGCAAGAGTTAGAGGCGCGTTTACATGTATTGCGCGAAGCGGGAAAGCTATTAGAAGCACAACGGATCGAGCAACGAACGCGTCATGACTTAGAGATGATGGCGGAAATGGGTTTTTGTTCGGGTATTGAAAATTATTCGCGTCATTTGACATTACGTGAGGCAGGTGCGACACCTTATACATTGCTCGACTATTTCCCGAAAGACTTCTTACTCATTGTTGACGAGTCCCATGTAACGTTGCCGCAAGTCCGCGGGATGTTTAATGGTGACCAAGCGCGGAAAAATGTGCTCGTTGAGCATGGTTTTCGCTTGCCGTCTGCGCTTGATAATCGTCCGCTTCGATTTGAAGAGTTTGAGGAGAAAGTCAATCAAGCAGCGTATGTGTCAGCCACACCAGGTCCGTATGAATTAGACAAAACGCCAGAGATGATTGAACAAATCATTCGACCAACAGGTTTGCTTGATCCAACCATAGATGTGCGACCGACGAAAGGTCAGTTAGATGACTTATTAGGTGAGATCCATGCACGCATTGAAAAGAATGAGCGTGTGCTCGTGACGACGCTCACGAAGAAAATGGCAGAAGAGTTAACGGATTATTTGAAAGAACTTGGTATTAAAGTGAGGTATTTGCACTCGGAAATAAAAACGTTAGAACGGCTTGATATCATTCGTCAATTGCGACTCGGTACGTTCGATGTGCTTGTCGGGATTAATTTGCTCAGAGAAGGACTTGATATGCCTGAGGTGTCGCTCGTGACGATATTAGATGCAGATAAAGAAGGTTTCTTACGTTCAGAACGGTCGTTGATTCAAATTATTGGTAGAGCCGCGAGGAATGCACATGGGCATGTCATTATGTATGCAGATAAACAGACAGACTCAATGGAGGTCGCTATCCGTGAAACAGAACGGCGACGTGAGAAACAAGCGGCGTTTAATGAGGCACATGGGTTAACGCCAAAAACGATTCAAAAACGTGTACCAGATGTCATTCAAGCGACATATGTAGCAGAAGATGCACCGGAATATCGTGAGAAGAAAAAAATGACGACAAAAGAACGGCAAACGACTATTGCCCAGCTTGAAAAAGAAATGAAGCAAGCAGCAAAAGAATTGCAATTTGAGCGGGCAGCACAATTGCGTGACTTGTTGCTAGAACTAAAGGTGGAGGGTTGATACGGTGGCACAAGAAAGAATATATGTGAAAGGTGCACGCTCTAATAACTTAAAAAATATTGATGTTGTGATTCCAAGAGATAAGCTTGTCGTCTTGACTGGATTATCTGGCTCTGGAAAGTCTTCGCTTGCGTTTGACACCATTTATGCTGAAGGACAGCGGCGGTATGTGGAATCATTGTCGGCATATGCACGCCAGTTTTTAGGACAGATGGATAAGCCAGATGTGGACGCAATTGAAGGGTTATCTCCAGCTATTTCTATCGACCAAAAGACAACGAGTCGCAATCCACGTTCAACGGTCGGCACGGTAACAGAAATTCATGATTATTTACGTTTGCTTTATGCGAGAGTGGGTCGTCCAGTTTGCCCTCGTCATGGGCAGGAAATTAAGGCGCAAACCATTCAGCAAATGGTTGATCGCATTGAGGCCTTTCCTGAGCGGACGAAGCTACAAATTCTTGCACCGATTGTCACAGGCCGAAAAGGCACGCACGTGAAAACGTTAGAGCAGTTGAAGAAAGATGGCTACGTCAGGGTGCGTATTGATGGTGACATGCATCAGTTAGATGAGGAAATCGTGCTGGAAAAAAATAAAAAGCATACGATTGAAGTTGTGATTGATCGGATTGTCGTCAAAGATGGGGTGCAGCCTCGCCTGGCAGACTCCTTGGAAACCGCACTCTCTTTAGCGGAAGGACGGGTGTTGGTTGATATTATTGATGGTGAAGAATTATTGTTTAGTCAACACCATGCGTGCCCGGAGTGCGGTTTTTCGATTCCAGAGCTTGCGCCGCGGATGTTTTCTTTTAATAGTCCATACGGGGCGTGCACGTCTTGCGATGGATTAGGTATGAAAATGGAAGTAGACCGCGACTTGGTTGTACTCGATCCTACGAGGTCATTACGCGAACATGCACTGCTACCGTGGGAACCAGTGAGTTCGACTTACTACCCACAATTATTACAAGCGGTCTGTGAGCACTTCGACATTGATATGGACGTACCATTTGCATCTCTTTCAACGTCGCAACAAAACATTTTGTTAGAAGGGGCTGGCACTGAGAAAATCCCTTTTCACTATGAAAATGAAATCGGTCATGTACGTAAACATGCGATCGTATTTGAAGGGGTGCTCGCAAATGTAGCCCGGCGTTTCCGAGAGACAAGCTCTGATTATGTTCGTGACCAAATGGCGTCCTATATGACAGAAAAAGCTTGTCCGGCTTGTAAAGGATACCGACTAAAGAAAGAGTCACTGTCTGTTTTTGTAGGAGGAAAACATATTGGTGAAGTGAGTGAGCTGTCGTGCACAGAAGCGGCTGCGTTTATGGCGCAACTTCAATTGACCGAAAAAGAGAGGGCGATTGCCCGATTGGTTGTCAAAGAGATTGAAGATCGGCTCGGTTTTTTAATCAATGTTGGTCTCAATTATTTGTCACTTGCTCGCGCAGCAGGCACGTTATCAGGTGGTGAGGCGCAGCGGATTCGTTTAGCGACGCAAATTGGTTCTTCACTTATGGGTGTATTATATATTTTAGATGAACCATCCATTGGTTTGCATCAACGCGACAATGACCGTCTCATCGAAACATTGAAGCATATGCGTGATTTAGGGAATACATTGATTGTTGTTGAACATGACGAAGACACGATGCTCGCTGCAGACTATATTATTGATATCGGTCCTGGAGCAGGTATACATGGTGGGGTTGTGACAGCAGAAGGGACACCGGAAGAATTAATGGCAAACCCCGATTCGTTAACAGGAAACTATTTGTCTGGGGAAAAATTTATTCCTGTTCCAACGACGCGGCGCCCAGTGACAGAACGGTCATTCACAGTGAAACGAGCGGAGGCACATAACTTGAAGAAAGTCGATGTGACGTTCCCTCTTGGATTGTTTGTTGCGGTGACAGGTGTCTCTGGTTCTGGTAAAAGTACACTTGTCAATGAAATTGTCCATAAAGCATTGGCGCAAAAATTACACCGAGCAAAAGAAAAACCAGGAAAGCACGCTGAGATCGTTGGAATGGAAGAGATTGACAAGATTATCGACATTGACCAGTCACCAATCGGTCGAACGCCGCGTTCGAACCCAGCTACGTATACAAGCGTATTTGATGATATTCGCCATGTGTTTGCGATGACGAATGAAGCAAAGGTAAGGGGATACCAAAAAGGACGTTTTAGCTTCAATGTCAAAGGTGGTCGCTGTGAAGCTTGTCGTGGTGATGGCATCATTAAAATTGAGATGCACTTTTTACCAGATGTGTATGTACCATGCGAAGTGTGCCACGGCAAACGGTACAATCGGGAAACATTGGAAGTGAAATATAAAGGGAAAACAATTGCTGATGTGTTAGAGATGACTGTAGAAGAAGGCGTCAACTTCTTCAGTAGCATCCCGAAAATTAAACGGAAAATCGAGACGTTACTTGATGTTGGTTTAGGTTACATTCGCTTAGGTCAGCCGGCCACAACGTTATCTGGTGGTGAAGCGCAACGAGTGAAGTTGGCATCACAGTTGCACAAACGAGCAACAGGACGGACGTTATATATTTTAGATGAACCGACGACAGGATTACATGTGGATGATATTGATCGTTTGTTAAAAGTGTTACAGCGTATTGTTGATAATGGCGATACAGTCCTTGTCATTGAGCATAATTTGGATGTCATTAAAACGGTTGACTATGTGATTGACCTTGGTCCAGAAGGTGGTGACGGTGGCGGTATGCTTGTTGCTTCCGGCACACCTGAGGTAGTGGCAGAGGTCGAAGCTTCATATACAGGGAAATATTTAAAGCCAGTGCTCGAACGTGATCAAGCACGCACCGTTTCTGCCAGTCATATTTCTACTGAGTAAAAAAATCATCAAAAGATGAAACATGAGGGCAAGTATTTTCGTATACATTGGTAGAGGCTAGCATCGAGGCGACTGCTTTTGTTTCGTACTGCATACTTCTAAAATATCGATGATAGAAGAAGTGGGAGGAGATCGACATGGAAGAGCGGATGATGATTTTAAAGATGATTGAGGACGGAAAGATTACGGCGGAGGAAGGCACGCGATTGCTTGAAGCCATTGGACAGGATCAAACGGCTGATTCACAAAAAGGTGAGCCAGGAAAGGTGACGCCTGTAAAAGAGCGGTCAAAAATTTTTAGTGACAACTCAGACGAAACCCCTTTATCAAAAATAGGAAACTTTTTTGAAGCCGCAATCCAAAAAGTACGTGATGGTGACCTCGATTTTAATTTTGGTCATGTTGTAGCGTTTGACCATACATTTTTGCATGATGAAATAACACCGGCGTCTTTATCTGTGGCGTTAGAAAACGGTTCTGTGCAAGTCGAAACTTCTGACGACCCAGGCATACGACTCGATTGTGAAGTCAAAGCTTATCGTGTAAAAGATGAAGAAGAAGCGCGCGAACTCTTTTTAAGAGAATCGATCTTTTCCGTATCGGAAGAAGCATTCACATTTAAAACGAAATCTAAATCATTTAAAGTACGGGCCGTGTTACACGTCCCTAAAAACAAGTATCAAGATGTTTCTTTTTACACTTTTAATGGGACGTTACAAGCAGCATCACTTCATGCCAATACATTCCAGGCGAAGACAACGAATGGTGCGATTAAACTGTCACAGTTAACGGCTGAGAAAGCATCAATGGAAACAATGAACGGTAGTGTGACGAGTGAAGCAAGCGAGGTAAAATTACTTGAAGCGAAAACGTTAAATGGTTCAGTAAAAGTGACAGGTTTGATAGAAGATGCGGATATCGAAACGGGTAACGGAACGATTGACTACACCGTAGCAAAAGCTGCTGAACTTGGGTATGTCGACTTGAAAACTGCGACAGGTAGTGTGAAATTGCGTGTGGCGCCTGAAGTACGATTTGAAGCGAAACTTAAATCAAATGTTG
Organism: Bacillus sp. FSL W7-1360; assembly: GCF_038592975.1. NCBI lineage: Bacteria > Bacillati > Bacillota > Bacilli > Caryophanales > Bacillaceae > Bacillus > Bacillus sp. FSL W7-1360. The sequence continues at coordinate 2,656,329 of NZ_CP151950.1, forward strand.
GCTCGATCCATAATCGTTTAGCAAATAGCGAAGTCATGGAAGAACGTAAAGAACTTGCACAACGATTTATGCATATTGTATCGAATGCAAGTGAGGAAAAACGCGTCCGTGTCCGGGCAACTGCAAATACTGGATCCATCACTGTAGAAGATGAGTGAAAGAGCATAGTGTGTGCGGAAGTCGGAAAATATATTTCCCGACTTCCACATATGTAAGTGTAAGAAAGGAGAGGTTGAATATGGGAAAAAGGTTGACACGTTCACGAGATAGCCGCATGATTGCGGGGGTTTGTGGCGGACTGGCGAATTATTTTCGACTGGACCCGACGCTTGTCCGCTTAGGTATGGTGGCGCTTGTACTCTTTTCAGTCGGATCGCTTGTTTTGTTTTATTTGATTGCCGCCTTGATCATTCCAAAGGAAGACTATGAAGAATGGTAAAACTGCTCATACGTTTCTGTTTAAATGTGCTCATTTTGTTTTTGTTGGGACAGTTTCTTGAAGGTTTTTATTTAGCGAATATTGGTGCGGCGGTGTTGGCGAGTATTGTTTTAACGGTATTGAATTGGACAGTGAGGCCGGTCTTAGCTTTTTTTGCTTGGCCAGTGACATTGCTGACACTCGGTTTGTTCTCCTTTGTTATTAGTGCGGTGACATTGTTGCTTGCTGCTTTTCTAATGGGAGACTTGTTTATCATTTCAAGCTTTTGGGTCGCGCTCTTATGTGCAGTCATTTTAGCGATTGTACAGGCGTTAGTTATTCGACCGTTAACAAAAAAATAAATGTTTTAAGCCAGAGATCGGTCTATCGTGCCGATTTCTGGCATTTTTGTGTGGACAAGTTTTTTACGTGTTTCGTTGTGAATCGTGCTACAATAAGTGTAAGCGAATGGATATTGTGGCAGAGGGAAGTCTTGTAAGAACGGTTGTATTTGTAGAAAGGGTGGCAAGTGGATGTCGAAAGTAACGGCCAATGATTTAATTGAACGGTTTGAATGGGAACTACTCGCTGGAGAGGAAGGCATTTATCGTCCAATTACAACGAGTGATATTTCTCGCCCGGGTATTGAAATGGCGGGTTTCTTTACATATTATCCAGCAAAGCGCCTGCAGTTAATTGGACGCACAGAGTGGTCTTTTTTTCAATCGTTGTCAGACCAAGAAAAAAAAGCACGGATGACGAAGCTATGTACATATGACACACCAGGCATTATTTTATCGCGTGGTTTAGAGGCGCCGAAACAGTTACTTGAAGCGGCAGAAAAGCGTGGGGTGCCGGTACTTCGGTCTCAATCAACGACAACACAATTAAGTAGTCGTCTAACAAATTTTTTAGAAAGTGCGCTTGCGCCGGTGACGGCTGTGCACGGTGTGCTTGTTGATATTTATGGGATTGGTGTCCTCATTACGGGTGGGAGTGGCGTCGGAAAAAGTGAAACGGCGCTTGACCTTGTGAGACGGGGGCACCGGCTTGTTGCAGACGATTCTGTTGAAATTCGCCAACATAATGAAGATACGCTCGTTGGTTCCCCACCACCGCTGTTGCAACACTTACTTGAAATTCGTGGGCTCGGCATTATCAATGTTATGACATTATTCGGAGCCGGTGCGGTTCGCTTACATAAACGCATTAGTTTATGTATTGATTTAGAAATATGGGAGCAAGGAAAAGCGTATGACCGATTGGGCTTAGAAGAAGAGAAAAAGAAAATTTTTGACACAGAAATTACGAAAATGACAGTGCCAGTACGTCCAGGGCGAAATTTAGCAGTCATTATCGAGGTGGCTGCGATGAATTTCCGTTTGAAGCGGCTTGGTTTTAATGCAGCACAAGATTTTTCTGAACGATTGTCACAAGTCATTGAAAAAGGAGATGAGGATCATGATAGAGGAACAAATTGAACCACTTGACCGGGTGTTTATCCAACTTGGTCCTGTCGCGATTTATTGGTATGCCGTGCTCATTATGCTTGGTGTCATTGTTGGGTATTGGATGGCGAAAAGAGAGTCAGTAAAGCGGGGGCTTCCAAAAGATACCTTTGCGGATTTACTTGTTTGGGCATTACCAATTTCAATTATTTCCGCACGTGCGTATTACGTTATTTTCCGCTGGGAACAGTTTGCTGACAATCCAGTGAGTGTGTTTTACTTGCGAGAAGGCGGGATTGCGATCCATGGGGCAATCATTGGTGCGGTGTTGACGACGATGATATTTGCTAAAAAACGGGGACTGCCATTCTGGAAAATTCTTGATGTCGCGGCGCCAAGTTTATTGATCGGACAAGCAATTGGACGTTGGGGAAATTTTATGAACCAAGAAGTGTACGGGGGACCGGTTGCACGATCATTTTTAGAAGGGTTATGGTTACCGGATTGGTTAATCAACCAAATGTATATTCACGGCACATACTATCATCCGACATTTTTATATGAATCGTTATGGAACTTGGTCGGTGTGGCATTTATTTTATGGTTACGTCGCGTGAATTTACGGCAAGGTGAGCTATTTTTCACGTATGTCATTTGGTATTCAATCGGCCGCTTTTTTATCGAGGGCATACGGGAGGATTACCTCTTAATCGGAGAAACGTTGAAAACTGCACAGTTCATGTCTGTGGTGCTTATTATTTGTGCACTCGTGTTATGGATTTACCGTCGTGTACGCGTTGTGCCACCACGTTACCAGGAAAATGATTGATAAATAGAGAGGATGTATAGTTGTGACGATGGATACATTGTTATTTGATCTAGACGGCACATTGATTGACACGAACGAGTTGATCATTCAGTCGTTTTTGCATACATTAGAGTCGGAATACCCGGGTGTGTATACGCGAGAATCGGTACTTTCGTTCATTGGTCCGCCGTTGTATGAGACGTTTTTAACTATTGATCGTGAAAAAGCGGATGCATTGGTTGCGCGTTACCGCGCCCATAATCACGCATTGCATGACGAACTTGTCGGTGATTATCCTGGAGTATATGAAGGGTTAAAGAAACTGCATGAACAAGGTTATAAAATGGCGATTGTCACAACAAAAATACGGAAGACGGCATTAATGGGATTGCAGTTAAAAGGGATGTTACCGTTTTTTGATGTTGTTGTCGGCTTAGACGATGTGACGCATGCGAAGCCACACCCAGAACCTATCGAATTAGCGCTGGAAAAACTTGGTGCGAGCAAAGAGCGAGCGATCATGGTGGGCGATAATTCACATGACATCGAAGCTGGCCACCGGGCTGGGGTGAAAACGGCAGCTGTCGGTTGGGCAATAAAAGGCGAGGCGTATTTGCGTTCGTTTGAACCGACGTATGTGTTAAAAACAATGGACGATTTACTAGAGATCGTCGGAGCAAACCGTGAGTAGAAAAACAACGCGCTATCCGGTGGAGAAGACCAACAGTCTTTGGCAGCTTTACCGGACGGTGTCTTTTTGGAAAGTGGCGAAAGTGTTTATGGTGACCCAAGTTGCAAGGTTTATGCCTTCTTTTCGTTTAAAAAATTGGCTATATCGGACGTTTTTACGAATGGAAATTGGTGAAACGACAGCGATTGCGTTGATGGTCATGATGGATGTGATGTTTCCTGAGCGAATTAAAATTGGCCGCAACACAATTGTCGGTTATAATACGACCATCTTGGCACATGAGTATTTGATTGCTGAGTACAGGCTTGGAGATGTGGTCATCGGCGATGAGGTCATGATTGGTGCAAATTGTACCATTTTACCGGGTGTGACAATCGGGGATGGGGCAATTGTTGCAGCGGGCACAGTTGTTCATAAAGATGTAGCAGCAAACACGTTTGTGGCAGGGAATCCAATGCAAGTGGTGAAGGACGCGCGAGAATAACAGGAGGGACAAGACGATCATGCGTCTTGTCCCTTTTTTCAATGCTAAAATGAAATGGTCACATCAATACTGTCACCGATAGATGTCATATTTTCGTCTTTTGGATCTTCTACGAGGATACGGATGGACGTAACTTCGCTTGGATTAGATGACTTGAGCAAATAGCGCAGTGAGCCATCTTTTTTCACAGCGCCGATAAATTCCGCGTCAATGTGGTCGCTAGCAAGCATATCAGTTTCTAATTGTTCGCCCGTATCGGTTGTAATCTTTGCTTGACTAATGAAAAATTGGATCGTTTCTTCAGAGGTATTTTCTGTTTCAACGTCAATTTGGATCACACCGGTCGGTTCAAAATCATACATGTCTGCCATTTCTTCAGGCCATTCCAAAACTTCACTGACAGTCACTTGCGAGAAGTTCAGTTTTACCGGTCCAGTTTCAACCGCATCTGTTGTGTCATTACGTGCAAGCAGGCGAATGGTACCGTCCTCATTTGTGTCACCGACTTGTTGTTCCCATTTGTCAGCGGTTTCTTTCGTTGCATCTTTACTTTCGGATTTTTCCTCTTGCTTGTTTTCTTCTGGCTCTGCGTCGGTTGGCTTGTCTCCACCACAAGCTGCAAGTGTAAGTGTACTTGCAATGCTTATTGAGAGTAAAGTGAGTACATGTTTTTTCATTGCGGCAAAGCCTCCTTAAACAGGTTGTTTAAATTATAACTGAAAGCAGGTGGAAAAGAAAGGGTTTTCGTAAGATTGTATAACACCTATTGCCCGATTCAATCTGTTATATTACAATAAGAAAGAGTGCGATGATAGTTTTGTAGTCTTTGTAGTGATAAGATGAAGGGAGAGGAAGAAATGGCAGCTTATCAACAAGTAGGTCATTTACAGATTAATCCAGCGTTGTACGAATTTTTAGAGCGAGAAGTATTACCGGAATCGGGTGTGGAACCTGCTCATTTTTGGAAGGAATTATCGGCAATCATTGCGGACTTCACCCCACTAAACGAAAATTTGTTAGTAGAAAGAGATGCAATGCAAAGAAAAATTGATGACTGGCACGAGCAACATGAGGTGACGGAAAAGGAAGATTACAAGCGATATTTACAAAAAATTGGCTATTTGGAGCCGGCAGTTGCCCCTTTTCAAATCGGGACGAAAAATGTAGACGAAGAGATTGCCATGCTTGCGGGACCGCAATTGGTCGTGCCCATTGACAATGCCCGCTTTGCCATCAATGCTGCGAATGCGCGTTGGGGCAGTTTATACGATGCGCTATATGGCACTGATGTCATTGCGGAGGAAGAAGGCACAGCCCGGACAGGTGTTTACAATGTAAACCGCGGGGAAAAGGTCATCGCATATGCGAAGAAGTTTTTAGACGATACGTTCCCTTTATGTGAGCGTTCGCACACCGATGTCGTCTCTTACGAAATTTCCGACCAATCATTGGTGATGACTTTCGCAGATGGAAAGAAAACGACATTAAAAGATTCGTTGCAATGGCGTGGCTTCCAAGGAGATTCTGCTTCTCCAACGGCGATTTTATTGCAACACAACGGTCTACATGTAGAAATACAAATAGATCGCACGGCAACGATTGGCAGAAATGACCGAGCAGGGGTGCAAGATATATATATCGAGTCGGCATTAACGACGATCATGGATTGTGAAGACTCGGTCGCAGCCGTCGATGCGGCAGACAAAGTCGAGGTATATCGCAACTGGCTCGGTTTACTTAAGGGTACGCTTGCTGCAACATTTACAAAGAATGGGAAAGAAATGACGAGAACATTAAATGAAGACCGCACGTATAAAGGCGTTGATGGACAGACGCTTACGCTTTCCGGTCGCGCGCTCATGCTCATTCGTCACGTGGGGCATTTAATGAAGACAGACGCAGTGCTAGACAGGGACGGGCAATCAATTCCTGAAGGGATATTAGACGCAGTCGTCACTAGCTTAATCGCTAAACATGATGTGAGGTCTCGTTACAATTCTAAAAAAGGCTCTATGTATGTCGTGAAACCGAAAATGCATGGCTCAAAAGAAGTCGCGTTTACGAACACGCTGTTTAATCGAGTAGAGGATATGCTTGACTTGCCCCGGTATACGCTAAAAGTTGGCGTGATGGATGAAGAACGCCGCACGACATTGAATTTACAAGCGTGTATTCGGGAAGTGAAAGACCGGATCGTTTTTATTAATACAGGCTTCCTTGACCGTACCGGCGATGAGATTCATACCTCACTTGTTGCAGGGCCAATGCGACGCAAGCAAGAAATGAAGCAGGCGCCGTGGTTATTACAATACGAACAGGCGAATGTACAAGCTGGCTTACAAACTGGTTTCCAAGGAAAAGCGCAAATTGGAAAAGGGATGTGGGCGATGCCTGATTTAATGGCAGAAATGATTGTGCAAAAAGGCGCACAACTACGCGCTGGCGCATCCACGGCGTGGGTGCCATCACCGACAGCAGCGACGTTACATGTGCTCCATTATCATGAGATTGACATGCGTGATGTGCAGCAAAAGATGATTGCTGCTGGTATTGATGCAGCCAATGATCAATTGCTAGAGATACCAATCGTTACTACACCGGCATGGACAGATGAGGAGATTCAAGCAGAGATTGATAACAATGTTCAAAGTATCCTCGGTTATGTCGTGCGGTGGATTGATCAAGGCATTGGCTGTTCCAAAGTGCCTGACTTGCATCAAGTCGCATTAATGGAAGACCGCGCGACGCTGCGCATTTCAAGCCAACATTTAGCGAACTGGTTATATCACCGTATTTGCACGCGCGAACAAGTCATGGCTTCATTAAAGAAAATGGCTGTAGTTGTTGACAAACAAAACGAAGGAGATCCCGTGTATGAGCCAATGAGTGCGGATTTCGGGCAGTCGATTGCTTTTCAAGCAGCGTGCGATTTAATCTTTAAAGGACGCGAGCAACCGAATGGTTATACGGAGCCAATTTTACATGAACGGCGACGGCAAGCGAAAGCGAGGCAGTTTGTGAAGGCGAAGTAGTGTGGTGAAAATAATAATGCTCTCTATAAAATGGTCATCTACTCTATGGGGAGCATTATTTATAATACCGATGAAAAAATAATTAATGCACGGAAGAAGAGTTCTTGGAGGAAAAAATCTCTTACAGTTATGAAATATGCACTTTAATCTTGTATTCCTTGGTTCCTCGAAATTTGGGCAACCTTTCTGTTGCCCAAGATTATCCTTATAATGTTTTTGGGGGTTAGTCATGAGTAAAGTTGATGGCATTTTTTATGGGAAGTGGACTGTATCTACAGATGATAATGATTTTGTACTGAATGGTTATTTAGAAATGAAGAACGAGAGAAAAAAGCATGAACTTACTTTATACAGTGATGAGTATGTGAAAATTAAGGACAAAGCTGAGTTGATATTTTGTAAGACAATGGATGGAGTTGCATTTACACTATACAAATGTATCCTGTGTAGGTCTTCATCAAGTTCAATTATACATCGGAAAACAAATTATATTTATAGAGTACACTCACATTATATGTTCGTGAATGCTTTATTTACAAGTGTCGAAGAAATTAGGTTTAAGGAAGCAACTTTTTCAGTAACTAACCTGGACAAATGGGCGCATCAAGATAGCATTGATATAAAGTTTAATAGAGAGGCAAAAACTTCTAATGATGCATTACATACAATTACTACTAAACAATTAGAGAGTGTAGTTCATGAAAATGAGCAGTTTAAATTACAAATACTTTACACTGTTTCACCTGATTATGGACATAAATCGGGAAAAGAGTTAAAAGTATCAGCGAATAAGCAGTTTCATTTAATCTTTAGGAGAGAGGTAGACATAAATACTGTTCATAGAATTATAAATAAAGTGATGAACTTTATGACATTCTGTACTAGCATAAGCTCTTATATTGAGTATATAAATGTCTTTCCATATTCACAAAAAGCAGATCCAATTAATTTAATTGCTCACGTGTATGGATATGCTATTGATTTTTGTAGAAACGGAACTGATAAAGAAAATGAGATGCTCTTATATTCATATTTGAAGTTGGAGGATATAAAAGAAAGCTTTGATAAATGTATGCGCAACTGGTTTGAGAAGTATGATTTGTTATCTCCAGTTATTGATCTATATATGACTACTAAATATCATCGAACCTCAAGAGAGCGCTTCTTTTTGAATGTGGTTCAAGCGGCAGAGGCATATCATCGATTAATGAGACCTCAAAAATCCAGAATTCCTCAAAGTGAGTTTAACCAAAAAAGGGACGAGATACTTGCGTCGATACCTGAGGCACATCGTCCGTGGCTTAAAGAAAAATTACATTTTGCGAATGAAATGACTTTACATGAGAGGTTAAATGATTTATTTACAATCGATGTTGACCTCGATCATCCTGAAGGGCCAAGGTATTACCACCTTTTTCGCCCTTTAAATACAGATAAACAACGACTAATAAGGGATATCAAGAATACTCGTAATTACAATACCCATTTTCCTAGAGCTCTGAAGAAAAAAGCAAAGAAAGGCGAAGAGTTGAGCCAATTGATTGATATATTAATTGTAGTCCTAGAATATCATCTTATGACAGAAATTCAGGTTGATAAACAGAAAGTTTTGGATATCTGTTGGGAAAGGTGGTGTAGGATCGATCATATTGACTAATCTAAAGAACCCGGTAGGAAAATTCCTCACCGGGTCTTGTTGTATGTCACTCACACCTCCGTAAACTGCTCCGTCTCTGTCGAACCGCTCATCGCTGTTGTCGAAGACTTTCCACCGGACACTACATCTACAACTTTATCAAAGTAACCAGTACCGACTTCGCGCTGGTGGCGTGTCGCTGTATAACCATTCACTTCATTATCAAACTCTGCTTGTTGTAACTCTGAGTAAGCACCCATGCCGCGTTTGTTGTAACCGCGTGCGAGTTCAAACATGCTGTGGTTGAGGGCGTGGAAGCCAGCGAGTGTCACAAACTGGAATTTATATCCCATCGCACCGAGCTTTTCTTGGAATGTTTCGATCTCAGCATCACTTAATTTTGCTTTCCAGTTGAATGAAGGCGAGCAGTTATAAGCAAGCAGCTTGCCTGGGAATTTTGCATGGATTGCATCAGCAAATGCTTGTGCTTCTTCCAAGTTCGGTTCAGATGTTTCACACCAAATAAGGTCGGCGTATGGGGCGTAAGCAAGGCCGCGGGCAATCGCTTGGTCAAGCCCAGCATTTGTCCGGAAAAACCCTTCTTCCGTCCGTTCGCCGCTCGCGATAAACGGATGATCAGCTGGATCAACATCGCTTGTGAGAAGATCAGCAGCGTTTGCATCGGTCCGGGCGATTAAGATCGTCGGAACACCTAAAACGTCGGCGGCTAAGCGGGCAGAAATTAAGTTTTGCACAGCGGTGCGCGTTGGAATTAATACTTTTCCGCCTAAGTGACCACATTTTTTCTCAGAAGCAAGCTGGTCTTCAAAGTGCACGCCAGCTGCTCCAGCTTCAATCATCCCTTTCATCAACTCAAAGACATTCAACTTCCCACCAAACCCAGCTTCTGCGTCAGCGACAATTGGTGCAAACCAATGATGGTCCGTATTTCCCTCGGCATGTTCGATTTGATCGGCGCGCTGTAACGCTTGATTAATGCGTTTGACGACGTGCGGGACGCTGTTGGCTGGATACAAACTTTGGTCAGGGTACATGTTGCCGGATAAATTGGCATCGGCGGCAACTTGCCAACCACTCAAATAAATCGCTTTCAACCCAGCCTTGACTTGTTGGACCGCTTGGTTACCAGTCAATGCACCGAGCGCACGGACAAATGGATCTTCATGCATTAACTTCCATAAACGGTCTGCACCTAATTGTGCTAATGTGTACTCGATTTTAACGGAGCCGCGTAGTGCGAGCACATCTTTTGCTGAGTACGGGCGCTCAATGCCTTTCCAACGGGCATCATTTGCCCAAAATGCTTCTAAAGTTGTGGCTGCTACTGTGTTTGTCATTCATCATCTCTCCCTTGAGCATCTGTTATAATACAAAATTATATTTATAACTCTATACTATTACAGTATAAATGAATGGTCAATCATTTTTTTAACATTCCCCGGCAGAAGACTCCCACTTCAAGCCTGAAAAGGTAAGTGGGAGATGAATGTCGGTCAGGCGTTAGCCTGAAAGTCATGTTCGTTTCCGGTTGCGAACTTATGTTCTGTGTTGTATCATCATAGTATAAGATGATTTGAGACAGGAATGAGGTGAGAGGGTGAAGTTCGTGCATAAAGCCTATAAGTTTCGAATGTATCCCAACCAGAAGCAAAAAATCCTCATTGGCAAAACCATCGGATGTAGTCGTTTTGTGTTCAACCATTTTTTAGGTCAATGGAACAACACATACAAACAAACAGGCAAAGGGTTGACTTATAAATCTTGTTCTGCTGAATTACCGAAGTTGAAGAAGGAATTAGTATGGCTAAAAGAAGTGGACAGCATTGCCCTGCAATCGACTTTGAAAAACCTTGCTGATTCGTTCACCCGATTCTTCAAAAAGCAAGCAAATGCACCGCGTTTCAAGTCTAAAAAGAATCGGGTACAATCGTACACAACAAAGGAAACAAACGGGAATATTGCGATTGCAGGCAACAAAATCAAGTTGCCTAAACTGGGTCTCGTCCGCTTTGCGAAAAGCCGAGAAGTGAAAGGTCGTATCTTAAATGCTACGGTGCGAAGAAATCCCAGTGGCAAGTATTTTGTATCCTTTCTCGCAGAAGTAGAAGTGCAGCCACTACAAAAAACAGGCGCTTCTGTTGGTGTTGACTTGGGTATCACGGATTTTGCTATTCTTTCTGACGGACGCAAGGTTGACAACAACAAGTTCACAGCAAAAATGGAACAGAAATTGAAGCGTGAACAACGGAAGCTGTCAAGACGTGCCTTAAATGCGAAGAAGAACGGTATCGATCTTTTTGAAGCGAAGAATGTTCAAAAGCAAAAACAAAAAGTAGCACGCTTACACGAACGCGTATCGAACCAACGCGATGACTTTCTAAATAAGCTGAGTACAGATATCATCAAAAACCACGATTGTATCTGTATCGAAGACTTAAATACGAAAGGCATGTTGCGTAACCGTAAATTAGCGAAAAGCATCTCCGATGTGTCGTGGTCTAGCTTTGTGACAAAATTAACATACAAAGCGAAGTGGTATGGTAGAGAAGTCATCAAAGTAGATCGGTGGTATCCATCTAGTCAGACCTGTTCTATTTGCGGTCATAAAGGCGGCAAGAAGTCACTTGACGTTCGAGTGTGGACTTGCCAGATGTGTCACACGCACCATGATCGCGATATCAATGCGAGCGTAAACATTCTAACAGAAGGACTACGCTTACAGGCTTTAGGATGACTACGGAATGAGGAACCGTAGGGACTACGGGGATAGCTTGGTAAAGAAGAGCAACCGCTGTTAGTAAAGACATACGCAACAAGTACGCTTTGTTCCCAAGAATCTCCTTCTTCAAGCGTCCCGTAGGACGGTAAGGAGGGGTAGTTCAATCATGTTGTATAAAGGCGAATAATGACGGTTATCCACAAAACAATGTTCGTTTTTTATTGACCACGCAGGAAACACTTGTTATACTGAGAAAAATGAAGAAAATTGTGTTTCATGGTCGTATAATCGCAGGGATAAGGCCTGCAAGTTTCTACCGAGCTACCGTAAATGGCTTGACTACGACATGATGATGGTTCGTCATGTCTGCCTCAAGTGTTTATCGCTTGAGGTTTATTTCATTTTGGGAGGCAGAGATGGTGCGTTTTTTTAAATTAGAAGAGAATGGTACAAGTGTACGGAGAGAGGTTATGGCCGGTTTCACAACATTTCTCGCGATGGCCTATATTTTATTCGTTAATCCAGAAATTTTAGGGGCGGCCGGAATGGACGTGGGTGCTGTATTTGTTGCGACTGCACTTGCAGCTTGCGTCGGATCGCTTATTATGGGGTTACTCGCTAATTATCCGATCGCGCTTGCGCCAGGAATGGGTTTGAATGCATTCTTTGCTTATACAGCCGTGATTGGAATGGGCTTATCGTGGCAAGCGGCCTTGTTTGCGGTGTTTGTTTCAGGTGTTATTTTCATAGCTATTACATTGTTTAAAATCCGGGAAAAAATTATTGATGCGATTCCAGAAGAGCTAAAGTATGCCGCTGGAGCGGGAATTGGATTATTTATTGCGTTTATTGGTTTTAAAAATGCAGGTGTCATTGTGAGCAATGAGAGTACATTTGTCGCATTAGGGAATTTAAGTGAGCCAGGGGCACTATTGTCGTTGTTTGGGATTGTCGTGACGATCATCTTGGTTGTCCGTGGCGTTCGTGGTGCTGTTTTTTATGGGTTGGCGCTCACCGCGGTCGTCGGCGTTGTGACAGGCTTTACCTCATTTGCTGGCGTTATTTCAACACCACCAAGTTTAGCACCGACATTTTTGGCTGCATTTGCGGTTGATTGGCAGGCCGAAGTATTCACATTACAAATGGTCGGGGTTGTCTTAACGTTATTGTTTGTCGTCTTCTTTGATACGGCCGGAACATTGTTTGCTGTCGCGACGCAAGCCGGATTTGTGAAAAATAATCGCTTGCCGCGCGCCGGTCGGGCATTATTTGCCGATGCGAGTGCGACAACGATTGGTTCATTGTTTGGTACGTCGACGACAACGGCGTACGTTGAATCGTCATCGGGTGTTGCTGTTGGGGGACGTACTGGTTTGACAGCGATTGTCGCGGGTTTATTGTTTTTGGTCGCGTTGTTTTTCTCACCGTTGTTAAGTGTCATCACCGCCGAAGTCACTGCACCTGCCTTAATTATCGTTGGTGTGATGATGGCGACATCACTACGGTTTATTGACTGGGGGAAGATGGAAGTTGCCATTCTGGTTTTCTTTACAGTTGTGACAATGCCACTCACGTATAGCATTGCTACAGGGATTGCCTTAGGCTTTGTATTGTACCCCTTAACGATGGTTGTGAAAGGACGCGGGCGCGAATTGCATCCGCTTATGTATGTGTTGTCTGTTGTGTTTATTGTGTATTTAGGTTTCTTACATCATTAATGTCATCAAGTCTGTTTCAATATCGAGAGTGCCGTTGAGGTTAGATAGTAAATAATTCATTGATACAAATAAGAAAACCAGCAGCGTGTCGCTACTGGTTTTTTCTTCCTTAAAAAAGACTGGTTGAATGCCCTGGGAACACGCGCGCTTTTGGGTCAATAAATACTTTGGCGTTATTCACAGCAGTCGGTGCCTCACCAAAACCGGTTGCAATCAACTTTACTTTGCCATCGTAAGTTGTCACATCTCCTGCGGCGTACACACCTGGAATGTTCGTTTCCATTTTAGAGTTGACGACAATCGCATTTTTGTGAATGTCTAAGCCCCATTCTTTGATTGGTCCAAGGCTTGAAACAAAGCCGAAGTTGACGACGACGTCATCGACAGCGAGCGTTTTCGTTTGTTCACCTTTCACTTCTTGGAAAGTGATTTCTTTTACGCCATGTTCATCGCCGTGCAATGCCGTCGTTTCATATGGTGTTAAAAGGTTCACAGATGACTTTTTCAGTAGTTCGACACTATGCTCGTGAGCGCGGAATTCATGACGGCGGTGAACGAGTGTCACTTCTTTTGCAATCGGCTCGAGCATGAGTGCCCAGTCAACTGCAGAATCCCCGCCACCCACAACAACGACACGTTTACCAGTAAATACAGATAAATCGCGAATAAAGTAATGAATATTTTTATCTTCATAGAGGTCTGCGTCGGCGACTTTTAACTTACGCGGTGCAAAAGCACCTGCACCGGCGGTGATCAACACGGCTTTTGTTTTGTGAACCGCTTTATTTGTTGTGAGCGTAAATGAACCATCTTCTTCACGGTGTAAGTGCTGAACCGCTTCCTCGAGAGCAAGTGTTGGATTGAATTGCTGTGCTTGCTTTGCCAGTTGATCAATTAAGTCTTGTGCTTTCACTTTTGGAAAACCAGCGACATCATAAATATATTTATCTGGATAGAGAGCGGACAGCTGCCCACCTAATTGCGGCATACTTTCAATGACTTGTACGTTCATTTGTCGCATTCCGGCGTAAAATGTGGCGAAAAGCCCAGCAGGACCGCCACCGATAATGGTTAAATCGAATGTTTCGTTCGTCTTGTGCAAAACCGTTGCACCTCCATTTTGAAATGAGATCCTTTCTCATTATACATGACCTGTCCAGCTTCGAAAAGGAAAGGCGATGATTTCCTTAGAAAATAAAGAAAAAGAGGTTGAATTTCATTCAAAAAACAACTATCATTAGAGTGTTGAAGATGGTGACGATTTCTTGAAGAAAAACGTGAAATAGATCACAAAGAAATTGATATGCTACCATGGACGAATGAATATTAAAAAGATGGAAGTGATGAGCGTGAAGAAGGCAAGAATTGTTATCCTTGGAGCTGGTTATGCGGGGATGAATACGGCAGTAACCCTTTCAAAGAAACTTGGCGCGAACGATGCGTCTATTACACTCGTGAACAAACACGATTATCATTATCAAACGACGTGGCTACATGAGCCAGCAGCTGGGACGATGGAGCCTGAAGCAGCACGTGTGACAATTTCAACTGTGTTAAATACGAATCGGGTTCATTTTATTCAGGACGAAGTTGTTGAAATTAAGCGTGAAGAGAAGAAAGTTTTACTTAAAGATGGTGAAGTGCCTTATGATTACCTCGTTGTGTCACTTGGTGCGGTTTCGGAAACATTTGGCGTTCCTGGTGTGCACGAACATGCATTTACGAAATGGACATTAAATGGTGCCCGTCAAGTAAAAGGGCATATCGAAAAACAATTTGCAAGCTATCACAATGGCGAGGATCAGCACGAAGGGCGGTTGACGTTTGTCGTTGCAGGTGCCGGCTTTACAGGCATGGAGTTTATTGGCGAGTTGTCAGAGCGTGTACCTGAACTATGCAAAAAGTATGATGTCCCACGCGAAGCAGTCCGTCTATACGTAGTTGAGGCAGCGCCAATGGCCCTACCTGGTTTTGATCCTGAATTGGTCGAATATGGGATGAATGTGCTTGAAAGTCGCGGTGTCGAGTTTAAAATTAATACACCAATCAAAGAAGTGACCGAGACAGGTGTCAAAATTGGTGAAGGGGAAGAAATTAAGGCAGAAACGATTGTATGGGCAACAGGCGTACGTGGGAATCCAGTCATTGAAAAGTCTGGTTTTGAAGCAAATCGTGGACGTGTCAAAGTTGAACCAGATTTACGCGCACCAGGTCATGATGATGTTTTCATTATCGGGGACTGTGCTTTGATCATTAATGAAGAAGCGAATCGTCCATACCCACCGACTGCACAAATTGCGATGCAAATGGCAAAGACATGTGCACATAATGTGATGACACTTGTTGGTGGCGGTAGCAACCTTGCAACGTTTAAACCGGATATTAAAGGAACCGTTGCTTCTCTTGGTGGAAAAGAAGCGATCGGTGTGGTCGGCTCGAAGAAATTGTATGGTGGCACAGCGAGTTTCATGAAAAAAATGATTGATAATCGGGCATTGCTGATGCTGGGTGGCCCCTTGCTCGCGCTAAAAAAAGGGAAATTCCCGTTGTAATAAGTAACGATGTACGAAAGCGCCTCGCCTTGACGTGCGAGGTGCTTTTTTCGTACACTAGCGATGTGGAGGGATGATAGATGGAGCAGGTACATATTTTGCAGTTGCTTGTATCGGTGCTATTGTTTTTTATTTTGTTTGCTGGTATTGGTTTTTTGTTAAACATGATTTTACGTTTGACTTGGATTATGGCATTTTTGTATCCAATTGTGATTTTATTGATTGTGAATAAATCTCCCTATATGTTGTATGTAAAAGAGCCTGGGAACGCGTTTTCACAACTTTTCTCTAGTTTTGCATCACTACATGTAGCTGATATTATTGTGTTAATAAGTGGTTTGTTTGGTACCATTGCAGCTGGAATCATTATGAAGCTGTTACGTAAGGCAGGATACCAAATGTTTTAATGAGTGAGACCTGCATAAACACTTCCTTACAGGAAAGGATGTAAGGAAGGAGTGTGAGCCTAATGAGAAAATGGTTGTTACGTTTGTTTATGTGTGCGTTATGTTTATCTGCGTTGTTGTCAACCATTTACGTATTTACGAATTTGACCTTGGGTCACTTTTAAATGCAAGTGGAAATGCCCTTTCTCTTATGATGATTGTGCGTAAGAGAAAGGGCATTTTTTTAATATCTAAACAACCATGTTGAATACAATTGCAATGAGGATCCCAAGTAATGCGCCGAAAAAGACTTCAATCGGTTGATGTCCAAGTAGTTCCTTCAGCTTTTGCTCATTTTCCTTTTTCTGCCATGTTTTAACTTCTTCTACAAGCTTGTTAAAGTCTTTTAGTAACTGATTCAAAACTGTTGCGTGATAACCAGCGTGGCGCCTGACACCCGTTGCATCAAACATGACAATGATCCCTAATACGGCGGAAACAGCAAACAACGAAGAATCAAGCCCTTGCTCGAGTGCAATGCTTGTCGAAAGCGCTGTAACCGCTGCTGAATGTGAACTAGGCATGCCGCCAGTACTTGTAAATAAGGACCAATCGACTTTTTGTGTCGCAAAAAAAGTGAGCGGTATTTTTAGGAATTGAGCGATAAGCATGGCGAGAAAAGCAGATAAAAGGGGAAAGTTGTACAAAATATCCATAAAAAGATGCTCCTTTCTATGTTGCAAATCATTATGTAACGTTTATGTTTTCCAACAAATACTAGTATACCATATACGATGAAACAATTTTACGAAACTGGTCGCTGTTTTTCGCGCTGTTTTTGCTTGGGATATGCTATACTTTAAAGCATAAGATGCAAAGAGGAGATGAGACATTTGTTTGAAATGAAGCAACAATGGGATGCAACAACTGTTCAGGATGCCTTTTTACTTGGTGTCACGTCAAATCAACTTACGAGCTTATTTCGAAAAGTAGATGGATGTTTATCAGGTCAGTTACAAGAGCTAGCGACGCAAATGGCACAAACAAAGAAAATTGGCGACTTCATTAGTGTACCCACACTTGGAAAAACACAAACAAAATGGCTTTATCTTATTTATTTAGGGGAAAATTATAACGGCGACCAACATGATTTGCGTTTATATATTGGTAAAATAGGCCAAGCATTGCAACAAAATCAATTAGAAACGGTGGGTGTTGATGTGGACTCATTTTTGGGGTCTGCACCAGTAGATGATGTGCTTTTTTGTATTGGGGAAGCACTGTCGTTAAGCCAATATGAAAAGCACCACTATAAGGAAGCTGAAGAGGGTGCACAAACAAAAATAGTTTCTGTCGCGCTATATGGAGAATCACTTGAAAAAAACGGTGTATTTTTTGCGGAACGTGGTTATACATATGGTCAAGGAACAAATATGGCCCGGCATTTGGTGAATACACCAGCAAATAAAATGACACCAACCGATTTAGAAGATGTCGCTGTTGACTTGGCAATGAAGCATGCGTTTGAGTATGAAGTATTAGACGAGGAAGAAATGCATCGTCTCGGGATGGGGGCACTTCTCGGCGTGGCGCAAGGGAGTTCCCAACCGGCTAAACTCATCGTCCTCCGCTACGAAGGAAACCCGAAAGACGATTGTGTCACTGCCTTTGTCGGAAAAGGGTTAACGTTTGACTCGGGTGGTTACTCATTGAAGCCGTCTGCTGGCATGCACGAAATGAAAGGCGATATGGGCGGCGCTGCGGCAGTACTCGGGGCAATGGACATTATAGGTGCAGAAAAGCCAGCGGCGAATGTTCTTGCTGTAATCCCGTCTAGTGAAAACTTAATTAATGGTGAAGCCATGAAGCCAGGAGATGTATTACATTCTTTAAGTGGGAAAACCATTGAAGTACGTAATACCGATGCCGAAGGGCGGTTAATTTTAGCAGATGCCTTGACGTATGCAAAACAACTAGGTGCAACACGATTAATAGATGTCGCAACGTTAACAGGTGCTTGTATCGTTGCGCTAGGTCATGAAACGACGGGCGCCGTCACAAATGATGAAGACTTTATGTGCAAGCTCTGTCAAGCAGGCGCGGAAATGGGCGAGCCAATTTGGCAATTCCCAAGTGGTAAGGCGTATGAAAAGCTATTAAAGACAAGCGATGTGGCGGATTTAAACAACGCCCCTGGGCGTCCAGCTGGTAGCATTACTGCAGGCCTTTTCTTAGGTGCATTCGTTGAAGAAACCCCTTGGGTACATCTTGATATTGCTGGTACATCTTGGTTAGAAAAAGGCACACCGCTCGGTCCTGCCGGAGCGACCGGTGTGATGGCGCGAACACTTGCACATCATATAATTCGTGCAAACAAGTAAACGTTAGAGAGGAAAAAGACAGATGGACATTGCTTATGTAGAAATTACATGTGTGCGAGAACTTTACGCATTAAAACGGCGGTCACAAGTATTCATTAACAATTGTTTTATGGGTGTATTGAAAAGAAGGCAAAAAATGGTCATTGAAGTGCCAGCAGGTACGCATACGCTCATCGCAATGAATAAAGGAGTGACCACTGCGCCGTTACAGTTGTCTGTCCAACCAGGAGACACCCTTTCATATGAATTGAGAGGACGTCGTGATCATTCATTAACGTTTACAAAAAAGTAAATGACTCAACTTTCGCACCTCAAATCAGGCATGTAAGCCTTGATATAAGTGGGTAATCCAGCAATCCAATGTGAGAGTTGACTTTTGATCAAGCGCTGTGCGCGCTTATCAATCTTGTCAAAAGCATCATGAAGAAGCTCGAGTAACTGTTGCAACGCAACAGTCCAATCAAGCGCCTGCATCTCATCACAGAGATCATAAAATACACCACCCAGTGTCCGATGATCATTGTGGCAACGATTTTGCCAGGATAACACGATATATCTAGTAAAAACAATGGTTGTGTGGCTAATAAGTGAGTCGTACGAACGCCCTTGAAACTCCTTTTGCAAACGGAGGAGCGACTTCGTCGTCTTGAAAAACACTTCTATATCCCAGCGGATCCCGTAAGTTCGGATAATCTCCTGTTCAGAAAGGGTGCAGTCTGTACTCAAAACAGCAAGCCATTCTCGCTTTTTATTCCGATTACGCACAAAAACAACTTTAACAGTGACACCATTTGCCATCGTTGTCGTGATGGAGCGGAGAACACCTTTTTTCTCAGGAAGAGGCGTTGCACGGTGATAAAGCTCCTTCAAAGATAGCATTTTACCGTTTACTTGATAACGCTGTTTTGAATTCTTCACCATACCGATAACATCAATTCCTTGATCTACAATGGCTTTGATCAATGGCTGTTGAGTAAACCACGAGTCCATTAAGACATAGGAAGCCTGAACGCCTTTCGATAATGCTCGCGCGATCATACCAGGGAGTTGTTCAGGAGCGGATTGAAGACCCTCTTTACGTCGCTTATAACCAGCACTACGCTTATCGAGATCTTCGTTGATGCCATTGATGATAGATTTTTTGGAACTCAGTAGTGAAAAATCAATAGGTATAAAAGTGTTCCCATCGGACCAACCGAGTGTAAGCATACGAAATCCTTTATAAAAGCGATTTTTAGTGGAAGAATGATCAAAACAACGGGCAAGCAGTTCGACCCTTTTACTGCGATTGCGGTCATATGAAGAATCGTCCACAATCAAGACCTTGGGACGATCATTTGATGTCAATGCGCTGACTTTTTGAATGACAGCTGTACTGAGCGATAAAAGAAACTTTCTCCAAGCAAACTTTGGATAGTTTAAAAAGCGATATATAGCGTCTTTTCCAGGAAAATCTTCACGCTTCTTTGAAGTGAAAAGCGCAAACCAATTTTTTTGGTGGAAAATGAGCGCGAATACAAGGCGAAATAAAACATTACAGCTAAACCCAAAGTTCTTCCGAATACCTGATTGACGCAAATGCTTTGTCATTTCTAGCTCCGATAATACAACATTAATTTCATTTGGGAGTTGCTCATTTACATGCCTTTCAGTTATCATAGAGAAAGCACCTCTTCTTTTTGGTATTGGGTTTAGTCAACTCTATTATACCTAAAAGAAGTGGTGCTTTTCATGTTTCAAGTACTGATGTCAAGGAGCATATTTCATAGGCCGACAGGCCTTGTTATAACTGAAACTCGAAGCATTTTTTGCCTGCGAAAGTTGAGTAAATGATATTGTATTTGGCACTATGGCGTTGCATCAAATGATAATGTGGTTTACATGAAAAAAAGCCTGTTCTTGTGAACAGGCTTTTTTTCTTATTTTACGGCTTCTTTTAGTTGTTTTCCGGCTTTAAAAGCTGGCGTTTGTGTCGCAGCAATCTCGATTTCTTCACCGGTTTGTGGGTTCCGTCCTTTTCGCGCAGCACGCTCACGTACTTCAAAGTTGCCAAACCCAATGAGTTGAACAGTCTCGCCTTTGCTTAGCGCTTCTGTAATCAAATCACACATGGTGTTAACAGCAATTCCAGCATCTTTTTTTGATAGTTGGGCTCGTTCTGCGAGGGCATGTACCAATTCTGTTTTGTTCATTTAACATTCACTCCTTTATCGTTAAAACGTGATCATTTCTGCTACCATCGTACCCATTTATGCGCATTGTATACATCTTCTAAGCAATTTTTTTCCTCAGCTGATAAAAGGTTGCATTGAGTTTTGCACCAATAATTAAGATCATACCAGTAAAATAGAACCAAAGCATGAGAACGATGACACCAGCAATGGGTCCATATGTGTTTTCGTAATGAGCAAAGTGACTAAGGTAAAGAGAAAAAAGAAAGGAGATGAGCTGCCAGCTGGCAGTTGCAAATAAAGCACCCGCTAGTCCATCATACCAACGCAATGGTTGATTTGGTGCAATTTTGTATAGGACGCTTAAAACAACACATATGATAAGTGTAGTCACAACCCATCGTAAAGAGCTTAATAAATCGCCAACTGTTTTCGATAAATGGAGGTGGTCTTCTAAAAACAACAAAATCACATTTCCAAAAACCGGCAAGGCAAGAGCGAGCACAATTAACAAAATCATGCCAATCGTTAAAATGATGGCGATGACACGTAAATGAAGGAAGTGACGCGTTTCTTCGATTTTGTATGCGTGATTGACGGAACGAATGAAAGCGTTAATGGCATTAGAAGCAGACCAAAGTGTACCAATGATACCAATCGAAAATAGTCCTGTTTTTGGATCACCAATCGTGTTTAAAACAATTTTTCCAAACATATCTCCTAATTCACCTGGGACATAGGAAGTAATAAATTGATGTACGTCGTATGTATTGACACGAAAAAATGATACACTAGCTAACACACAAACCATGAGCGGGAAAATCGCCAAAATAAAATAAAAGGCAAGTGTGGCGGCAGCGTCAAAAATGTAACTGTCTTTTAGATTGTGAAACCATTTCCGAAAAAAAGAGTGAAAATTCACTGTGGGTGCCCCCCCTAATTTTAATTCAGATCGGGATTGTAGACTTTTTGTTTCGACAAAATGATCCGTCATCGTTTATAATAAAAGCATGAACAAAAGAGGAGTGAGTTTAATATGCCATCAGTAGAAAGTTTTGAGCTTGATCATACGATTGTAAAAGCACCGTATGTCCGTCATTGTGGGACGCATCATGTTGGAACAGATGGGGAAGTGAATAAGTTTGACATCCGTTTTTGTCAACCCAATAAAGATAGATTGGATCCGGATGTGATTCATACATTAGAGCATCTACTTGCGCTCAATATTCGTCGTTTTGCGGATGAATATGCACATTTTGACATTATTGATGTGTCACCAATGGGATGCCAAACAGGTTATTATTTAATCGTAAGTGGGAAACCAACAGTCGACGAAGTAATCGCGCTGTTAGAGAAAACATTCGTATATTCGTTAGCGGAGACGTCAATTCCTGCCGCCACCGAAAAAGAATGTGGTCAGGCGAAGTTGCACAACTTAGCTGGGACGAAAGAACAAATGAACAAATGGTTAGCACAAGATACGAAGTCACTCGCCCAAGTTTTTTAATGACCGATTATAAAAAAATCGAGCCCTGACAAAGGTGGCTCGATTTTTTATAGCCATGTGTTTGTTGGGGAAATATTCGCTTTTAATAAATGTTTGAAGTGATGCAAAGCATGATCGGTATCTTCTTCCGAAAAACAAGCAATGGTATCGCGTGGAATAATGAGCTCGTACTCAAGTGTGTATGCGTCATTTGCAGTAAATAACACGCACATATTGCCAACAATGCCTGTTAAAATGAGTGTATCCACTTTCAAGTGTTCAAGCAACAAGTGAAGCGGTGTGGCAAAGAAACCGGAGAATTTTGGTTTCATAACGGATAGGTCATCCGCACAAGGCATTAAAATTTTAGCAAGAGGTGAACCTATCGCATCGGCGTCAATGACATTGTGCACGAGCGTTGTAAATTCCGCTTGCCAGCGTTCGTAATGATCATTGACGTAAATCACGGGTCGCCCGCGTTTTTTCATGTGGTTTTTAAGTAAAGCAATTTGATATGCGGCTTTTTCAGCAAACGGATAAAGTTGCTCTGCATGGTGAAAGGAGAAGGGGTTAATCATATCAATAATAAGTAGTGCATCATTTGAGCGATTGATCGTCATGATTCATCTCTCTTTCTCTGTCGTTTCCAGGAGTAGGAATATGTTATGATTAGGATGACCAAAGCGCCTCGGCTCATACAATGAAGATAGGACGAATTGTGCATGGTTAGTGAGCAACGGCTTAGTCCGTACAAAGGAGTATAAAGACTGATGTTGAAACATTTTACAATGACTACGTTGCCATCTGGGATTTCTGAAGTTTTACAAGCGCAAGGGGTGACAGACCCAACCCCAATTCAAGCAAAAATGATTCCAGAGGCGTTAGCAAAAAAGAACATTTTGGCGCGTTCACAAACAGGAACAGGCAAAACACTTGCCTATGTGTTACCGATTTTGGCACATATACAAACTGATAAAAAAGCAGTTCAAGCGATTGTGATTGCACCGTCACAAGAATTGGCTCTCCAAATCATGGAAGTGGTACGCACGTTGACACAAAATGGTCCGATTACTTCAGCAGCATTTATCGGTGGTACAAATATCAATCGTCAAGTCGACAAATTAAAAAAACAAAAACCTCATATTGTTATTGGCACACCTGGACGTGTATTAGAGCTAATCGAAATGAAAAAATTGAAATTAACCGATGTGGCGATGGTTGCGCTTGACGAGGTTGATCGGATGGTTGATGAAGCGGTGTCGTGGCGCACGGTTGAGATGCTTGGAAAAAGGATTGGTCGTACGGCGCAATTTTTATGTGTATCGGCGACAGTGCAAGCAGATGTGGCGAAGCAGCTTTTAGCTTGGTTACCTGAAGTTCATGAGATCAAAGTGGACGGTGGTTTGCTGCCAGATACTTTGGCGCACATCGTGATCCAAACGACTGCGAGAGAACGCATTGATGTTACCCGTAAAGTGATTCATGCCGAATCAATTAAAAAAGGGCTTGTGTTTGTCAACCAAATTGATCAACTAAATGAAGTCACAGCAAAATTACGTTATCATGGTATTGCGGCAGTTGCGCTTTCTTCTGAAGGAGATAAACATGAACGTAGCAAAGCGATTCGTGCATTTGAACAAGGAGAAGCAGCCATACTTGTGGCAACAGATGTCGCAGCTCGCGGTTTAGATATTGCTCATATTACACACATTATCCAAGTGTATGCACCGAACACGGTTGAAAGTTACATTCACCGTGCTGGTCGAACGGGTCGTTTTAATGCACCAGGAAAAGTCATTACCCTTCTTGAAGCGCGTGAGGCTTATAAAGTTCAGAAGTATGAAGCAACGCTAGGCACAATTTTTAGTGAAGGGACGTTACGTCATGGGCAATTGAAGATAAGCAAGTGATATGCTTGCTGACAACCTGCGACAATCCCTTTGCGCAATTTCTTTAGATATGATAAAATTAAAAGGTTAAAACATATTTAGGAGTTGTGATGTATGTCTAATTACGCAGAAGGTACGATTGTTGAAGGAAAGGTAACGGGTATTAAACCATTCGGTGCATTTGTTGCAATTGATAACGAGAAGCAAGGATTGGTGCACATTTCTGAGGTTGCTCATGGTTATGTGAAAGACATTAACGAAGTATTGAGTGTAGGCGATGAAGTGAAAGTAAAAGTGATGTCAGTGAATGAAGAATCAGGAAAGATTTCCCTTTCTATTCGCGCGACACAAGAAGCCCCTGCACGTGCGAATAAGCCGCGTCCAACCAGTGGAGGACGTCGCATGCAAGTCACGCAAACGAAACAACAAGGGTTTAATACGTTAGAAGATAAACTCAAAGACTGGTTAAAACAGTCAAACGAAATTCAAGCTGACTTAAATAAACGTGCAAAGAAATAAGCAGAAAAGCAGCTAGAGCTTCTAGCTGCTTTTTGCTTAACGTTGTGGTTCAGTCGTATGATCCTCGTCGAAGGCTACTTGAGGTCTCATCAAGATAGAAATGGCGTATAATCCTGACAAACCGACAAGTGCATAAATGAGGCGAGAGAAGACGGCTGCTTGTCCGCCAAATAAGAAGGCAACAAGGTCAAAGCGGAAGAAGCCGATTAATCCCCAGTTGAGGGCACCAATAATGATTAGAACAAGCGCTGTTTTTTGAAACCCATTCACGTGATTCACCTCCGCTAAAAACGTGTTAGACACACAAAAAATAATGTGCTTACTAATATCTTTACGTTTTTGCGGATAGATTATGCAAGTGTTTTGATGGAAGTAGCATATTTTGCAACGTCGGGCAAAACAAGGTAACATAAATATAGTCCGGTTAAAACAAGGAGGAATATTCCTACATGGACGCTTTTACATTTTATAATCCAACAAAACTCATTTTCGGTGAAGGAAAGACAACGACGTTAGTTGAGGAAATGGTTGTATATGACAGGAATGTGTTGCTTGTATATGGTGGTGGGAGCATTAAGCATAATGGCCTTTATGACACCGTCCTCGAGCAACTGTCTCATGCAGGTTGTCATGTTACAGAACTAGCGGGAGTTGAACCGAATCCACGGTTAACAACGGTAGAAAAAGGCATTGCCCTTTGTCGTGAAAAGAATATTGGTTTTATTTTAGCTGTCGGTGGTGGCAGTGTCATTGATGCGACAAAAGCCATTTCAGTTGGCGCAAGACATGATGGTGACATTTGGGATGTGATTACAAAAGTGGAGACCCCTCGTGATGCATTACCATTTGGAACAATTTTAACCATTGCAGCGACGGGATCAGAAATGAACTCGGGATCGGTGATCACAAATTGGGAAAGAAACGAAAAAATTGGATGGGGCAGCATTTTTAGCTTTCCGAACTTCTCGATTTTAGATCCTGTGAATACACTGTCTGTACCGCGTGAGCAAACGGTATACGGAATTGTAGATATCATGAGTCACGTATTGGAAGCCTACTTCCACCCTGCTGAAAATACACCATTGCAAGATCGTTTTTGTGAGTCAATTTTGCAAACTGTATTGGAAACAGCACCCGCGTTGTTAAATGATCTAAATGACGTCTCTTTACGGGAAACAATGATGTACTGTGGAACGATGGCATTGAATGGTATGACGCAAATGGGGGCAAAAGGCGATTGGGGCACACACATATTGGAGCATGCGGTGTCAGCTGTATCAGATATTCCCCATGCAGGTGGATTGGCCATTTTGTTCCCGAATTGGTTACGTGAAAGTGTTGATGTAAATCCAACTCGTGGCGCACAATTAGCAACGCGCGTATTTGGGATTGATGCGAATGGTAAAGAAGCGCGCGATGTGGCGTTAGAAGGAATTGACCAGTTAGCTTCTTTTTGGCGTGAATTAGGTGCACCAACGCGTTTGGCTGATTATCGCATTAGTGAAGACCAACTTGAGGAGATCACCGATATTGCTTGTGGGAATGGCATTTTTGGTCATTACTACAGACTAGATAGAGCGGATGTGCTGCGGATTTTGCACGCATCTTTGTAAATGAATGTCGTGGGGAGGAGAATTGAATATGGGTGTAAAAAAGCGTGTGGGGATCATTTTTGGCGGAAAATCGGCTGAGCACCAAGTTTCATTACAATCGGCGAAAAATATTATTGATGCGCTTGATCGTGAACGCTATGAGCCCGTCTTAATTGGGATTGATCAAGACGGAAAATGGCATGTAAGTGATGAGGATCACTTTTTAATGAATGCTGATGATCCGGCGACGATTGCACTTGCACCGTCAGGGCAAGGCGTAGCGATGATCCCAGGGGCCGAGAAAACGGCGCTTGTGTCTTCATCCTATCGCGCATTGACCGATGTCGATGTTGTGTTTCCGATTGTCCATGGGACACTTGGTGAAGACGGATCGCTACAAGGGATGCTCCGTTTAGCAAATATCCCTTTTGTCGGTTCAGATGTACTTGGATCTGCCGTGAGCATGGATAAAGATGTTGCCAAGCGACTGTTGCGTGAGGCAGGTTTACAGGTCGCTTGTGGTCAGGCATATACGCGTGCAAAGCGAAGGAGCATAGATGTGGATGAGCTCGTTGAGACGTTTGGCTTACCTTTATTTGTAAAGCCAGCGAATCAAGGTTCTTCTGTTGGTGTGAGCAAAGTAATGACCAAAGCTGATTTGGACAAAGCCATTGATGATGCCTTTTTATATGATCACAAAGTGGTCGTTGAGGCAGCTGTGATCGGTCGCGAAATTGAATGTGCCGTTTTAGGGAATGATGAGCCTAGAGCAAGTATTTGTGGCGAAGTCCTTCCACGAGATGGTTTTTACTCATATGATGCCAAATATATTGACGACGATGGCGCCATGCTTGCAATTCCGGCCAACCTTGCTGAAGGTGTAGAAAAACGGATTCAGGAAGTCGCCATTCAGGCGTATGGAACACTTGGTTGTGCTGGTCTCGCTCGTGTCGACGTCTTTTTAACAGCGGAAAATGAAATTGTGGTGAATGAAATTAATACATTGCCAGGTTTCACGAAGATCAGTATGTACCCAAAATTATGGGAAGAGACCGGGATGTCTTATCAAACATTGATTACAACATTGGTCGAATTAGCGATGGAGCGCCATGCTCAAAACAATTCATTGCAGCATTCACGTGTTTAGCAGGAAAGAACGACGAGGCAGTGTATGAACGATGAAAGGATTGAATTAACGTCATGACAGTCATTCACTTTGATTACAGCAAAGCAAAACCCTTTTTAGGAATACATGAAATAGATATGTTACAAGCACAAGTAGATGTAGCTCACGAAGCGTTACATAAAAAAACAGGAGCAGGGAATGATTTCCTAGGTTGGGTTGACTTGCCGATCGCGTACGATCAAGAGGAATTTGCGCGAATTGAAAAAGCAGCAACAAGAATTCAACACGATTCCGACGTATTATTAGTCATAGGCATTGGCGGCTCTTACCTTGGCGCAAAAGCGGCGTTAGAGGCACTCAATCATTCGTTTTTCAATCAATTGCCACGTGAAGAACGGAAAGCGCCGCAAGTCTTTTTTGTTGGACAGACGATGAGTTCAACGTATGTGCATGACTTATTGGATGTGCTCAGTGATAAAGATTTCTCAATTAATGTCATTTCAAAATCTGGGACGACGACAGAACCGGCGATTGCGTTTCGTATGTTCCGATCTCTTTTAGAGAAAAAGTACGGAAAAGAAGGTGCCCGTACGCGGATTTATGCGACAACAGATAAAGCGAAAGGTGCTTTAAAAACATTGGCAACAGAGGAAGGCTACGAAACATTTGTCATTCCTGATGATGTCGGTGGACGCTTCTCTGTTTTAACGGCGGTTGGATTGCTTCCAATTGCGGTCAGTGGTTTAAATATTGGCGAAATGATGAAAGGGGCTGCCGCGGCTCGAACAGACTGTGCGGTACCGTCACTATCATCAAATCCTGCGTATCAATATGCCGCAGTGCGAAATGCATTATACAATAAAGGGAAAACAATTGAGTTAATGGTCACGTATGAGCCGCATTTAAATGATTTGGCAGAGTGGTGGAAACAGCTATTTGGTGAAAGCGAAGGCAAAGATCAAAAGGGCATTTTCCCGGCGTCAGTTCATTTCTCACGGGATTTACACTCTTTAGGACAATATGTGCAAGACGGACGACGTGATTTGTTTGAGACGATTGTGCATGTCACCTCTTCAAATAAGCGTGTCCCAATTATGGAAGCTGAAAACGATTTGGACGGCCTAAACTACCTGGCGGGCAAGACACTTGATTTTGTTAATGAGCAAGCGTTGCAAGGCACGCTGCTTGCGCATACGGATGGTGGTGTGCCAAACTTAATGATTACAATGCCTACTTTAGATGAGTACCATTTCGGTTATTTGATTTATTTCTTTGAAAAAGCTGTTGCGATGAGTGGGTACTTGCTCGGTATTAACCCGTTTGATCAGCCAGGCGTAGAGGCATATAAGAAGAACATGTTCGCGCTGCTTGGCAAACCTGGTTTTGAAGCGGAGAAAGCAGCATTGACTGCACGATTAAATGATTGAATAAGTTTTCTATCCGGTTACAAACTAAAGTGACGGTACGTTACTTTAAAGTTGCTCTCATGTATGTGAGACAGACTGAATAGAGGATGATAAGTAGATGATTACCATTGATTCTAAAATTGAAGGTCATGAGTTGCAGTTACAAGAGCTCGAACGTTTACTCTCGCCATTAGGTTACTCACTTGGAGGGAACTGGGATTATGATCATGGATGTTATGATTATAAAGTTTCTGGTGAGGACGGCTATACGTTTTTGCGCATCCCTTTTTCTGCCGTTAAAGGTGAGATTGGCGATGGCAGTGCGATTGTAAAAATAGGGAAGCCGTATTTGCTCCATCACGTGTATCAAGCAGGGAACGATGAACAAGCAGATGGCGGGGTTGTCCCAGCAACGATGGCAGGTGCCTTCAATCAATTCCAAGCACCGGTCGACCGCGATGCCGATGTTGATCCAAAGTATGCACAGGTGACGCAAAACTTGGTTGCTGAGCTTGAACAAACACTGCTAGCATAAGCAGTGTTTGTTTTTACATCACCAGAGACGTTTCAAAAGGGGGAGAAGCGATGTTGGCTTCGTTAATGGTTGCGTGCGCCGTTTTCTTTGGCTGGATTTTATTAGACTTCACAAAGACAAAACAGTTTACAAGAGAAATCGTTTTACATGCATTCATTATTGCTGTCATAAGTGGTATTGTGTGGTATGTACTAGATATTGTTCTATCATTTTTTAAATAACGTAGGAGCATTTTTATTGACGAATGATTTCAATAGCGATATACTTATTGTGTCTCTACTGGATGTGGAGTATAAAAGTATACGGGGCCTTAGCTCAGCTGGGAGAGCGCCACGCTGGCAGCGTGGAGGTCAGGGGTTCGATCCCCCTAGGCTCCATATTGGGAAACTATTGATACATAAGGGTTTATGAGCTAGAGAGTGATTTTGTTCATGGTTATCAGGAAACACAAGTGGCGAATAGGTGGCGAACTCATTCAGAAGTGGCGGTGGATCTATCTTTATACATTTTTTCAAAGACGTTGGCAGCAGATTCATGCGCTTCTTTCAACGTATGCCCGTAGATGTTCATCGTGGTTGTTATATTGGTGTGTCCAAGGATTGTTGAGATAACTTTTGCATGCACTCCTTGATTTATTAATACTGTTGCTGCTGTGTGGCGTAGTGCGTGAAAATTGATATAAGGTAGCTCTTTACGTTTGGTGAATCTGCGCCACCAAGTACTAACATAGTCAGGATGAAATGGTTTTCCGTCTTGGTCTGAAAATAAAAAGCATGCCCCTGGACTCCAGTTGGTCCCTGATGTTATCCTTTCTTCTTTTTTATAGTTGTCTAATTGTAAGAGCAATTGAAGCAAAGAAGGTGAGATATAAAGCTCTCTTCTGCTCCCCTCTGTTTTCAAGTCCCCCACAACTAAACCTTCTTTCTTGGTATATGTCACTGCTTGTTGGATTTGTATGATGTTTTTTTCATAGTCAATGTGCTTGCTTTCCAAACCTAGAACTTCTTCTCTGCGCAAACCTGAAGAAACGGTTAACAATATTAAACAATGCCAACGTGGGTCTTCTTTTTCCAATGAATTGAATAATATACGCACTAAGTTGGTGTCATATACGGGTTTTTCCTTTACCTTTCTTTTGGGCTTGGTTACTCCTTTCATTGGATCGTCTTGGATGAAATCCCATAGCACTGCTTGCTTAAAAATGCTTTTTAATATGCGATAATTAAATTCAAGTGTGCTAGAAGAGAGCTTGCTCTTCTTTGGGTTGTTACGAGTTACATCATCAGATAGTTTTTTCAAATATTCTACAATGTGCATTGTAGAAATCTGATCCAGCCAAAGTCTATCGAATGAAGGTAGTATGCGGCTGTTTAAGGTGTATAGATAGTTTTCTAGCGTCGTATGTGCGTAGTAATCTTCTGCGAAATTTTTCAACCACTTCTCTTCCACGAATTTAACAAAAGGGATTCTTTCCTGTTTCTTTTCCGCGGCCGCAAATTCTTGCTCTTTTTCTGCCACAAATTTTTGAAGTGCTTTTTTTGCAGCTCGAGGACCAGAAGCGTGTATTGTCTTGCATCTTCTGTTCCTCTTTTTCTTCCCATTTACGTCTACGGTTGTAGGTAATTCCACAACCAATTTATATTTCCCCTTACCCTCTTCGATGATTGATCCATCAGCCATGGAAATGAACCCCTTTCTGTAATTTATAAGCTGATTAAAACTTTAGCCACTTTTCCAATCACATATAAGTTGTCCTCGGTTGTTATAATTGGATCGTATATGTCGTTGGCTGGAAACAGTAACGCTGTACTTTCCTCTGCTAACCTTACTTTTCTTATCAGGAGCGGGCTTTCATTTTTGTGAAGCATGACCATAATGTCTCCGTCTGATATTTCGTCGGTGATTTCAACAATCAATAAGTCACCGTCGTTGATGCGGGCATCTTTCATTGAGCTGTCTGGCATATGAATGGCAATCGTTTTCCCTTCTTTTAGGTGACCCTTTTTGGGAAGTTGTAGATAATCAATCACATGATCTTCATGAATGATGTCCTTGTCTGCTGAAATACCTGAAAGCAAAGGAATTTTAATGGTCTTCTTTTGAAGGTTGTTTAAGATAGCAGGATGGATGGCGTTCATTTCTTCCAGTAATCCTGCGCGTATTAGCATTTCTACATAGTCAACGTCGAGCGCTTCTGCGAGCTTTTTGATCGTATTTGCACTAGGGGTTTTCTTTTGGTTTTCAATGAGAGAGAGATATCCGCCAGAGACTGTTGATTTCTTCTCTAACTCTGTAATGGTCATTTTTTTTTCTGTTCTGGTGTTAAATAGGTATTCGCCAAAGCTAATGTCGCCCATATGAAACACCTCCCTTCTATATAGCTTGCATACATTATAATATAATACCATACAAAAATAAAGCTTATTTTATTAAATAATTGTATACAATGATATGTTTATTTAAATAAATTGTTGACGGCACCTATACCTCTTGGTATTATTACCTTATAAATATTCACCAATAAAACCGAAGGTTTCTTCGACGAGAAAGAGGGTTTGAAATGAAAGTACATGTTAGAGATGGAGACGCCATCAGGAAAAAAGCCATTGAGAATGGAATGGGTGTGAAAGAACTTGCTGAAAAAATCAATGTTACTGGGGGGCATCTTAGTAATATATTAAACGGAAGAGCACACCCAAGACCGGTTGTAGCAAAGAAAATGGTGGAATGCTTGCGGTGTGATTTTGAGGAGATTTTTTTTGTGAAGTAATATTAATAAATGTATATTGCTAAATAAAACATTATTGGGTTGGGTGATATCGTTGGAAAAAACTACTTTGAATGTACATGAGGCTGCAGAATATTTAGGGGTATCGGTATCAACGGTACGTAGGTGGATTGAGTCGCACAACTTGCCCGTTCTTAAATTGAAGCTTGGTGGTCGCCTGTTATTCAAGAAAGATGCCTTAGACGAATGGCTTGATATGCATATGGGCTACATACCAGAGCCAGGGACTGAATACAGCAAGTTTAAACAGATGAAAGTTTTACGTCCCTAGATTTATCGGGGTAACGAAAGAGCCCACAGGGATTTGCTGAGGCACTACGGGTAACGGCAGATGTTGGGGAAGAAAATGAAAGGGGGCGGGAGTATTGAGCCTTGAAATCGTTGAATCAGCATTATTTAACGGCGTTGCTTGTAATTTCTATACCAATGAGGAAAACGATCTGTTCATGACACGCGACCAAATTGGAAAAGCGCTGGAGCACACAAATCCACGAGAAGCGATTAAAAATATTCACCGTCGGAACAGTGAACGATTGGATCAATTTTCAAGGGGGGCTCAAATTGAGGCCCCCTCTGGAGGAACGTAGGTGGATGAAATCGGGGGTAGTCAAAATGAGTACACCTCAAAATGAAGGGGGAAAAATGAATTGAAATGGATTCAGAAAAACGGTCAATTGTTGGTCGATAGTCGGGACCTGGCGGAGATGATTGGGAAAAGGCATGATCACTTGTTACGTGATATCGACCGTTACAAAGAGGTTTTAGGAAAAAGCACAGCCCTATCTTCTGATAGCTTCTTTCAAGCAAGTACCTATCAAGCAGGTGCGGGAAAGAACTATAAGCATTACTTATTGACTCGTAAGGGCTGTGATATGGTCGTACACAAGTTGACGGGGAAAAAAGGTATTGAGTTTAGTGCGGTTTATGTTGCTCAGTTGGAAGAGATGGAAAAACAACTGCAAACAAAGACGTCTTATAAAAACCCGCAGAAACTTGTTGAGGCGCTACGATCAGCAGCAGATGCTGCTGAAGAAAACAACTTGTTCATGACGCGTGAGTAAATTTGAAAAGAGTTAGGCACACAAATCCATACGAGATTCACCATCGGAACGTGAGCAATTGGATGAGTTTTCAAGGGGGTTCAAATTGAAACCCCCCTTAGGAACAAAGTAGACAGGTTGAGATCGGGAGGGATGTTCATGATGAATGAATTGATCACAACGAAGGAAAACGAGAATGGGCAACTCCTTGTGAGCGGGAGGGAGTTACACGAGTTCTTGGAAGTGAAAACAGCGTACAAAGATTGGTATCCGCGCATGAAAGGTTATGGCTTTGCGGAAGGTGTGGATTACGTTGAAGTTACGCAAAAAGTACACGCTCAAAAAAGAGCGCGTACTTATGAACAGGTTGATCACCACATCACCATTGATATGGCGAAAGAAATCTCAATGCTACAACGGAATGAAAAGGGCAAACAGGCTCGCCAGTACTTTTTGGATTTAGAGCGCAAATGGAATAGCCCAGAGATGATCATGAAAAGAGCCATGGACTATGCAAATGCGCAAGTTGCTAAACTGGAAACGAAGAATTTCTTGTTGACACAACAAAATCAAGAAATGGAACCGAAAGCATTTTACTTTGATAAAGTGATGCAAAGCGACTCTCTTTTAACGGTCTCTCAGATTGCAAAAGACTATGGGATGAGTGCTAGGCTGCTAAATAGCATTCTCAGAGAACTAGGCGTTCAATACAAGCAGAATGGTTGCTGGTTGCTTTACTCCAAATACCAAAATAAGGGTTACACGCAAACCAAGACGGAAGTGCTTTATGGTCAGGTTGTGCTGTACACCAGTTGGACACAAGAAGGAAGATGGTTTATTTATAACCTGTTAAAGCGAGAGAAACAATTGGTGCCGCTGATGGAGCGAGAAGAAACTGAAGGAATTGGAGGGAACGAAGGATGAAGGTAACGATTGAAGCGCCGGAGCTTGTAGATGTGATCAAGGAATTGGTGGGAGAGTTGAAAAAAGAAGGTACGTCTTCATTAGTAGAAGCAGAAAAACAAGCGTCACCTGTAGAGGACAAAACTGAAACTTTCTCGATCAGCCTAGACGATGACATCCGCCCGCTATTAGGACAAGCAGTGGCGGACGGTAAAAAGGAACAGGTAAAAGCACTGCTAGCCGAATTCGGCATTAACAAAGTGTCCGAACTCCCGGCAGACAAGCTCGAGGAGTTTTACAAACAAGCGAGCAACAAGCTATGACTGAACATGCCGCCAGAGCGCATGCAAGATTGAGTGCATCAGGGGCTCACCGTTGGATGATATGTACGCCTTCAGTCAAGTTGGAAGACGGTATTGTAGAGCAAACAAGTAGATATGCATTAGAAGGAACTGCGGCCCATGAACTAGCGGAGATATATCTGCAACGGCATTTTGGCAAGATCAGTGGATATCAGTTTGCCAAAGAGCATCACGATTTTACGGAGAATAGCTCCTTTTACAATCAGGACATGGAAACCCACGTCAAATCATATGTGGACTTTGTGGTGAGCCGGTATAACAAAATGGACAAACCACATATTCTCCTTGAAGAACGTCTTGATTTTAGCCGGTGGGTGCCAGATGGGTTTGGGACAGGTGATGTGGTGTTAATTGATGATGGTGTGCTCGAAGTGATCGATCTTAAGTATGGAAAAGGCGTGCGGGTTGATGCGCTAAAAAACACGCAGATGATGCTCTACGCACTTGGTGCGCTCGATACATATGACATCGTCTATGATATTGAGACAGTACGGATGACGATTGTGCAGCCAAGGTTAGATCATATTAGCGTCTATGCATTAAAGCTGAGAGAGTTATACAGCTGGGCGGATCATATGGTCAAACCCCTTGCAAAAAAAGCACATGCCGGTGAGGGAGAGTACGTGCCCGGCAAGCACTGTCGCTTTTGCAAAGCAAAGTCGATGTGCGCGGCATGGGGTGCCTACCGCCGCAAATCAGCGACAGAGGAATTTAGTGTTATTACAAATTGAGAGAGGATGTTTTATACATGAAAAATACAAAAGTAATCACAGGAAAAGTACGTTTGAGCTATGTACACCTTTTCGAAGCGCATGCAATGGAGGAAGGGCAGAAAGCAAAATACAGCGTGACTCTGCTCATCCCAAAATCGGATAAAAAGACGCTTAAGATGATTGAGGAAGCCATCGAGGCGGCAAAAGAAAACGGGAAGGACGGAATGTTTAATGGCAAGGTTCCTCCACGCCTGAAAACACCTCTTCGTGATGGAGATGAGGAACGCCCAGAAAAAAAGGAATACGAAGGTTGTTATTTTATCAATGCCAACAGCGCGTCGCGGCCGCAGGTTGTTGACCGCAATCTTGATCCAATCACAGACAGAGAAGAAGTGTACAGCGGCTGTTACGCTCGCGCATCTGTGAACTTTTATGCGTATAACGTTAGCGGAAACCGGGGTATTGCGGCAGGTTTGAACAATATCCAGAAGTGGGCAGACGGAGAACGTCTCGGCGGTCGTTCTTCGGCGTTCGAGGACTTTGACGAGCTAGCAGACGAGCTAGACGACTTGTTGTAACAATGAAAAAGAGGCTAGAGCACCACATAGCCTCTTTTTTCAATCAAATGGAGGAACAACATGACAATCTTAAGCATTGACATAGAAACTTACTCAAGCGCTGATCTAAAAACACAGGGTGTGTATAAATATGCTGAAGCTATAGACTTTGAGGTATTACTTCTAGCGTATTCATTCGACAACGAGGATGTGAAAATTATTGATTTGGCGCAAGGAGAAGAGCTACCAAGCAATGTACTTGCATCCCTACAAGACGAAACCGTCATTAAAACCGCCTTTAACGCGCAGTTTGAACGTGTCTGTTTGCAGGCACATTTAAATATTAACCTACCAATCCATCAATGGCGCTGTACGCAAGTTCATGCGCTAACGCTTGGGCTGCCAATTAGCCTAGCTAATGTCGCAAGTGTGCTAAAAATGGATGCGCAAAAAGACCGCGCGGGCACAGCGTTAATTTCTTATTTTTCGATTCCCTGCAAAGCAACGAAAACAAACGGCGGTCGAACACGAAACCTTCCTGAACACGCCCCAGAGAAATGGGAACAATTTAAGTCTTATTGTGTGCAAGATGTTGTGGTGGAGAGAGAAATAAGAAAGAAATTGGTGCCATTTCCTATGACAGATTTTGAACAACAACTTTACGCGCTTGATCAGCGCATCAACGACAAAGGCGTGTTGGTAGATACATCCATCATGCAACATGCCATTGCGCTGGATGAACGATACTCACAAAAGATGCTAGATGAACTCCAAGCGCTCACTGGAGTTGAAAATCCTAATAGTTTACCGCAGTTAAAAGAATGGATGAACAAACAAGGGGTGCGGGTAGATAAGTTAGGTAAAGACGATGCCATAGCGCTATTTAAAGAGACAAACAATCCTGATGTAAAGCGTGCGCTACAATTACGTGCGCTAACAGCAAAAACGTCCACTGCTAAATACAGTGCTATGCAACGGGGGCAGTGTAAGGATGGTAGGTTGCGAGGTATTTTGCAGTTTTACGGCGCAAGCAGGACTGGTAGATGGGCGGGACGGCTCGTGCAGGTACAAAATTTGCCGCGCGGAAACATGAGCGGAAGAAATGCCGATATAGCTCGCAAGATTCTTAAAATGGGCGAGCTAGAAGGATTGGAAATGGTCTATGATAACGTCCCTGACGTGCTGTCCTCGTTGATACGTACGGCGTTCATCCCTGCCTCTGGCAAGCGTCTATTAGTCTCTGATTTCTCTGCCATTGAAGCGCGTGTCATTGCCTGGCTAGCAGGTGAGCAGTGGCGGTTAGATGTATTTAAGACGCATGGGAAAATTTATGAAGCATCCGCAGCGGAAATGTTCAACGTCCCACTTGATGATGTTGATAAATCCTTGCGTCAAAAAGGTAAAGTCGCGGAACTGGCGCTCGGGTATCAGGGTAGTGTCGGGGCATTGAAAGCGATGGGGGCGGTCAATATGGGACTTCCGGAAGAAGAGTTACAACCACTGGTAGACGCTTGGCGCGCATCCAACCCGGCTATAAAAAGATTTTGGTATGAAGTAGAACAATCAGCAATTAAAGCCGTACAAACAAAAGAAGTTGTGTGCATGAAACATGGGTTAACATTTGTCGTGAAGAACGGTATCATGTTTATCCGTTTGCCTTCGGGACGTCAGCTTGCTTACGTGAGACCGCGAATTGAAGTTGATGAGAAGTTTAACAAGCAGGGATTGACATACGAGGGACCAGGTACTGGTGGCAAGACGGTAAGACTTCGGACGTATGGAGGCAAACTCACGGAAAACATTGTTCAAGCAGTGGCGAGGGATTGTTTAGCGGAATCGCTTATGCGGTTAAAAGACTATGACATCGTGATGCACGTGCACGATGAAGTCGTCATTGAAGCGTCAGAGGAAACAAGTTTAGAAGAAATAGAGGGGATTATGGGCCGGAAAATTGATTGGGCGCCGGGTTTGCCGTTAGCTGCAGATGGCTTTGTGGCTGATTACTATAGAAAAGATTAGGGGTGGTAAGAAGTGGAGCTCAAACATGATGGGCAGCTTACAATTGCAGTGGGCCAAAGCCGATTCGAAACCAAATGGCAAAACGTGGCGTTAACATGGCTCGAGTTGGTCACTCGGTTATCAGAAACAGCCCGTACGGCTGAGACGGTAAATGAATATAAAAAGATGTCCAGAAAAGAGCAAGGTCAGATAAAAGACATTGGCGGCTTTATCGGTGGAGCGTTGAAGTCCTCTGGACGAAGAAAAGCAGACAACGTACACGAGCGGCAGGTTATCACGCTAGATGCCGATCATTTGGTACAAAACGATCCGATTTTAAGCCTGATAGACGATTTTTTTAATCACGCTATCGTTGTGTATAGCACGCACTCACATGTGATAGAAAAACCGCGCTTGCGCTTGATCATCCCGTTGTCACGTCCAGTGACGCCGGATGAGTACGTCCCGATTGCGCGCCGTGTAGCGGCTGATCTGGGGATCGATAAATTCGACGATACGACATACGAGCCACACAGATTAATGTACTGGCCGAGCACGCCAAGTGATGGAGAGTACTTCTATAAGTGCAGGGACGCGCCGTTTTTAAATCCTGATGAAGTGCTTGCCAAATACAAGAACTGGCGTGATCCGACTGAATGGCCAGAATCAAGCCGGAAACAAGTTGTGGTGAAACGGATGGCTGCAAAGCAAGGCGATCCGCATGAGAAGCCAGGGTTGATCGGTGCTTTCTGCCGCACGTATACGATAACAGAAGCCCTTTATACGATGCTGGCAGATGTGTATGAGCCGGAAGGCAATGGACGATATACGTATAGAAATGGAAGCACGACAGGCGGGTTGGTTTTGTATGACAACGATACATTTGCTTATAGCCATCACGGAACCGACCCAGTGAGCGGAAAGTTGGTAAACGCGTTTGACCTTGTGCGCATTCATACATTCGGCGCACAGGATGATAGCGTGGAACCTGGTACACCTGTTGTGCGTTTTCCATCGTTTGCGGCAATGATTGATTTTGTGCAGCAAGACGAGAATGTGAAACGGCAATTGACAGAAGAAAAGCTGGTGGAAGCATCAGAAGAGTTCGGGGAAATAACAGAGGGTGAAGATGATCAAGCGTGGAAAGGGAAGCTTTCGTATACCAAAAAAGGAATCTTGTTGAGTACAGCGCCTAACATTCGGTTGATATTGCAAAATGATCCACGGTTAAAAGGGAAAACAGGGCGCAATACATTTAATTCCAGGTTAGAGGTTCTAGGCGATTTGCCTTGGCGCAAAAAGAAAGAAGGCGTTACATGGGAAGATAGTGATGATGCATGTTTGCGCAATTTCCTAGAAGACAAATACAGCATTACCGGGTCTGCAAAAATTCATGATGCTTTGATTGAGGTACAAAAACAAAATGCGTTTCATCCAGTCAAAGACTATCTTTCATCGTTGAAATGGGATGACATCCCTCGCTTAGATACGCTCTTGATTGACTACTTGGGTGCAGAAGACACGCCGTACGTACGGGCTGTTACGAGAAAGGCTTTTACTGCAGCAGTGGCGCGCGTATTTGAGCCGGGGCGCAAATTTGACAACATGATTGTCATGGTTGGCGCGCAGGGCGTCGGGAAGAGTTATCTTATTAAGCTGATGGGAAGGGAGTGGCATAGCGATTCTATCAATACGGTGACAGGCAAAGAAGCGATGGAACAAGTTCAGGGGTTTTGGGTTATTGAAATGGCCGAGTTAAGTGCGATGAGAAAGGCAGAGGCGGAAGCTACAAAGCACTTTATTAGTAAGCAAGAGGATTCATTTCGAGCTGCTTATGGTCGTCAGGTATCGTTGTTTCCGAGGCAGTGCGTCTTTTTTGGGACGACAAATGACCCGAACTTTTTACGGGATAAAACAGGAAACCGCCGGTTTTGGCCAGTGAAAGTAGATAAGAGTAAGGCTACAAAAAGTTTGTTTACAGACCTCACTGATTATGAAGTCGGTCAGGTGTGGGCAGAAGCTGTACGGCGGCATGAAGACAAGGAGCCATTGATTTTGGAAGGGGCATTGGTTGAGCAAGCAGAAGAAGCGCAGGAGCTTCATAGGGAAGAAAACGAGAAGTTTGGGTTAGTGCAGGCATTCCTCGAGCACCCCGTTCCAGAGAACTGGTCAGACAGAACGATTCAAGACCGAAAAGATTATTTTCACGGAGTGGATTTTGGAAAAGAAAAATGCAGTGGGCAAGCTCGAGACCGAATTTGTGCAATGGAAGTTTGGGTCGAATTATTTCAAGGCGATCCAAAACAACTTACGGTTATGACGAGCCGTGAAATCAATGATATATTGCGGCGCATGCCTGGATGGGAATACACAGGATCTAAACTTCGTTTTGGAAAAGATTATGGAATTCAACGGGCTTATAAACGAGTGAAATAGACTCGGTGATGTTACCGGCTAAGGAAAAGCGTGTTACCAGTTAAGGAAAATGGATCAGGCGTTACCAGAAATGCTAGTTGGTACAATTTGGGTGCAATTATAGGGTAATCGTTACCGCACTCGGATAGCGGTAACGCTCCGGCAACCCTCTCGGGTAACGCCTGAAACTGCTGTTGTATAGGTGTTTATATAGTATTGTTACTGATGTTAACTATATATTATATAAAGTATATAGATATATAAATATAGAGTATATAGGTATATATAGATACTCTATATACTCTATAAATTGTACAAATAAGAATATAAGGGACTAGGGGGAACATCGGGAACTCTGGGAACACCCTCTGGAGAGGAAAAAACATATGAGAGAATCGCAACTAGAAAAAAGACTGAAACACAGAGTGGAAGCATGGGGCGGGAAGTCATTGAAATTCGTTTCTCCCGGCATGTCGGGTGTGCCCGACCGGCTGATTATATTTCCGATGGGACGGATTGTTTTCGCCGAGGTGAAAGCTCCGGGGCAGAAGCTTAGAGCTTTGCAGTTCAAGCGCAAACAACAACTCGAGCAACTAGGCTGCCAGGTCTATGTGATTGATTCGGAGGAAAGTATCAGCCGATTGCTGAGGGAGGTGGGACCGTGAAGTTTACACCACATCCGTATCAGGAGTATGCTATACAGCACATCATCCAAAACCGGGCAACGGCGTTGCTGCTGGATATGGGCTTAGGCAAAACAGCCGCAACGCTTACCGCCGTTAGTGAATTGATGCACGACTATTTTGATGTGGCACGTGTGCTAGTGATAGCTCCCAAAAGAGTCGCAGAAGATACCTGGTCAAGAGAATCCGATAAATGGGATCACACTAAGTATCTCAAGATAAGCAAAGCCCTAGGAAGTCAAAAGGAGCGCGTGCAGGCGTTAGAACAAGACGCGCACATCTATGTCATCAATCGCGAAAACGTAGAGTGGTTGGTCGATCATTACAAAGCAGGCTGGCCGTTTGACATGGTGATCGTAGATGAATTGTCCAGTTTCAAGTCCAGTAAAGCCAAGAGGTTCCGAGCGTTACGAAAAGTATTGCCGTACATTGACCGGATTGTAGGGTTGACAGGTACGCCAGCACCAAATAGTCTGCTAGATCTCTGGCCGCAAATGTATCTGCTGGATCAAGGTAAGCGGTTGGGGCGTACAATGACTGCCTACCGAGACACCTACTTCTTGCCAGGCGCAAGAAAAGGGCATATCGTCTATAACTGGATATTGAAAACTGGCGCGGAGAAGTTGATTTATAAGCGTATAGGTGATATTGCCATTTCAATGGCCGCAAAAGATTATTTGCAATTGCCGGAGCGAGTTGATAATGTCGTGTCTGTACGTATGAGCGGAAAGCCCTGGGAGATGTACAAGCGATTGGAGCGTGATTTCCTGCTTTCTTTTGCAGACGCGGCAGACGTTGTCGCCGATACGGCAGCCGTATTGGCGGGCAAGCTCGTGCAGCTGGCAAACGGGGCCGTCTATGACGAAGATGACGAAGTGCAAGAGCTACATAGTGCGAAGATCGATGCGCTACAAGAGATACACGAACAGGCACAAGGCAATCCTATCCTTGTTTTTTATAAATACCGACACGACTTAGAACGCATTAAGGCACGATTTAAACAAGCGCGTACGCTGGACAAGCCTGCGGACATTGAGGACTGGAATGCGGGAAAGACTGAGATGATGCTAGCGCATCCGGCAAGCGCTGGTCACGGACTAAACTTGCAGGACGGTGGGCATATGATTGTCTGGTTTGGATTGACCTGGTCTCTCGAAGAGTATCAACAAGCCAATGCACGACTGCATCGCCAAGGACAGACGCGCACCGTGGTTGTGCACCATTTGGTGGCACAAGGCACGCTAGACGAAGACATCATGGCTGCACTCAAGAGAAAAGCGACCGGACAAAATCAACTGCTTACTGCGGTAAAAGCGAGACTAGAGAACATACACACGGAGGTATGACAACATGAGCACAACACGAGCGGTGATTCGAACGTATAACGAGTTAGTCAAGCAAGTGAGTATCCTCAAGGATCTGATCGAGGTGACGACAGCTGAGAGGGATAACTGGTGGACCGGTGGGAAGTTTTTTGACAAGGTGCCGCTTGATAATGCGGCAGCACGAGTGGATAGGCTGAATGAGCGTTTGAGCGAGATGCATAAAGGGCTGGAAGAATTGGAGTATCAGAAAAAAGAGATCGAGTACAAGCTAAGCCAGCTGGACGGTTTGGAGTATCAAGTGGCTTACAAACGCTACGTGGAAGGCAAGCCACTAAAGGACGTTGCAAGAGAAACAGGGTATTCTCTTGATCGAATCAAACAGGTGAGCGCAAAAATAAAGTAAAACATTACACCCACATTACACCTCTGATGTGCTATAGTGGTAATATCAAAGAAATCCGAGCACCCGACGTTTGATATAGATAAAGGCATCTGTCCTATTTTGGGCGGGTGCTTTTTGGTTTTGAAGAAGGACAAAAAACTTGATACTTTTATGATACCCACGTATTGATTTGAATGTGCTACAGTATTAGTGACAAAGAAATCCGAGCGCCAGAGGGATTAGGTGAGATGATACCAAGGGCTTGACTGGCATGCTATAGTGTCAGTGACAAAGAAATCCGAGCGCCAGAGGGATTAGGCGAGATGATACCAAGAACTTGACTCGGATGGTATAGTGTTTGTGTCAAAGAATTTCGCGCATCTGGCGCTTAACATAGAGATGAGCATCTGCCTTAAAAAATGGGTCGGATGCTTTTGAAGGAGAGAAGATATGGATTTGAATAAGATTTACCACGATGACTGCTTACATGGGATGCGACAAATACCAGACGCGTCAGTCGACATGATCTTGTGCGACCCACCTTACGGGATCACCGATAATGACTGGGATACACAGCTACCGCTTGGTTTTTTGTGGCAACAGTACAAGCGCATCATAAAAGACCACGGTGCGATTGTTCTGACGGCCACGCAACCGTTTGCGACTGCACTTATTTCATACGCGCCGGACATTTTTCGCTATTCGTTGGTCTGGGATAAGAAGATCGCAACGAATTTTTTAAACGCTAGACGAATGCCGATGAGGCGTCACGAGGACATTCTCGTGTTTTACAAAAAGCTGCCGACATATAACCCACAAAAAACACCAGGGAAGCCTTATAAATCTAAGACGAATAGCGTCAGCACCAATTACGGTGAGATGAAACCTATGCCAATCGAGAATCCTACGGGTGAGCGTAATCCGACAACGATTTTGGAAATCCCAAACAAGCGTGTGAAAGGTGGACACGCGACACAAAAACCGGTTGAGTTGTTTGAGTGGTTGATTAAGACCTATACAAATCCAGGTGACCTTGTATTAGACAGCTGCATGGGAAGCGGTACGACAGCTGTCGCCGCAAAGCAGCTAGGTAGAGACTTTATCGGATTCGAGATGGAAAAAGACTACGTGAAGATGGCAAACGACCGACTAGAGAATACGGTGCAGGGGGCGTCATTACAGAAAGATGAACGAGTCCCAACGGTACTATGACAAGTACAAGCGTGACCAAGAATCAAGACGATTTTATAACAGCAAGGCATGGCAAAAAGCGCGAAGGTTAGCCTTGAATAGAGATGATCACCTGTGTCGTCATTGCTTTGACAATGGCACAATTACCAGCGCACAAACGGTGCATCACATTAAATATTTGAAAGATCACCCAGAGTTAGCGCTTGATCTAGCAAACTTAGTCAGTCTTTGCTTTAGCTGCCATAATCATATGCACTC
This sequence comes from Bacillus sp. FSL W7-1360, assembly GCF_038592975.1. Classification (NCBI taxonomy): domain Bacteria; kingdom Bacillati; phylum Bacillota; class Bacilli; order Caryophanales; family Bacillaceae; genus Bacillus; species Bacillus sp. FSL W7-1360. Next base: position 2,699,962 of record NZ_CP151950.1, read on the forward strand.
AAACAGAATGAAGCCGATGGAAAAACGACATGTACGTGTGTCTGTGGAACAAGGTAATCCAGAGAGGTACTGAAAAGCCCGCCCCTACGCTAAAAGTTAGAGGTGGGACGTAAAATGACCGATGGGGGCCTTCGCTTCTACCGCTGGAGAGTTTCACATGAGGGGGGGAATGATGCACTATGGCAACCGCAGAAAAATTACGAGAATATCTTGGGGAGATTTACGAAGAAAGCGATGAGGAGTTAATTGGTTTGTACGTAGAAACCCATGCCTTTTACGCACGTCTCCAAAAAGAGCTGAAAGAAACACAACTGATGATGTCATACACGAATAAAGCGGGTGCGACAAATCTGGTAAAAAACCCTCTCTCAATTGAATTGACGAAAACTGTACAAACGCTCAATAACTTGTTGAAATCGCTTGGTTTAACCCCTGCACAGCGAAAAAAGTTACGCGCGGCAAGCAGTGAAGAAGATGAATTTGATAAATTTGATTGAGGCATCTCCTAAACTGCTAACGACGGAATATGCTGAACAAGTGGTGAGTGGAGAAATTATCGCGAGTAAGAAAAACATTTTAGCTGCCAAGCGTCACTTGAATGATCTTAAAAGACAAGGGACAATCTATTTTCCGTGGGTGTTTTTAGAGGAAAAGGCACACAAGCCGATTCGCTTTATCGAGCGATTTTGTCGCCCATCAAAAGGGGAGACGCGCAAACTAGTGCTTCAAGCGTGGCAACACTTTATTATTGGTTCATTGTATGGCTGGGTGCATAAAGACACAGGAGTCCGTCGCTTTCGAGAAGGGCTTATTTTTGTTGGTCGCAAAAACGGAAAATCGACCATGATTTCTGGATTAGCAAACTTTGCGCTAGGAAAAGACGGGGAGAACGGGGCCGATATTTACTTACTCGCAAACAGTAAGCAACAAGCCAGCATCATTTTCGAAGAAGCAAAAGCGATGGTGAAAACGTCACCCCATTTACGCAAACACTACACCCCGTTACGATTTGAGATTCTGTATAAAAGAACCTTTTCGAGGATGGAGCCGCGTGCCTCGGACAGTGACAAACTGGACGGGCTGAATACGCACTTGGGCATTTTTGATGAAATTCATGAGTTTAAAGACTATAGTCTCATCAATATCATTAAAAAGTCACGAGGATCGAGAAAGCAACCGCTGATTCTGTATATCACGACGGCTGGTTACCAGTTAGATGGACCGCTTGTGAACTATTATGAACAGGCCGCAGACGTATTAGAAGGTGCACTCACAGACGAGCGCACCTTTTATTATATGGCTGAATTGGACAGTGAAAAAGAATTTGACCAGCCAGAGAAGTGGATCAAAGCCAATCCGAATATGGGCGTGTCGCTTGATCTTGAAATCTTACAGGAAGACTGGCAAAAAGATAAGCGCACGCCAGAAGAACGGACAGACTTTATCACCAAACAATTTAACTGGTTTGTTCATGCCAACAAGCTGTCTTTTTTGGATTTTGACACGTTAAAACGAAACAAAAAGCAACTTGATCCTTCTTTGTTTCACGGGAAGCCGTGCGTCGCATCATATGACTTATCAGAAACCGAGGACTTCACAAGTGCAGTGCTCGAGTTTCCGATGACGGAGACGGGGGAAGTATTTGTGATTTCTCATTCGTGGATTCCTAGGAAAAAAGTACAAATGGGCAATGAGAAAATCCCGTATCGCGAATGGTCGGAACAAGGTTTACTCACGATTTGCGAAGGAGATTACATCGATGAAGAAACGGTTTTACAGTGGCTATTAGAACAGAGGAATCAGTTTCAAATTGAGAAAATCGCCTACGATCCCGCCAAAGCATTTCGCTTGAATAAAGCACTTGAGGCAAACGGCTTTGAAACAGAAGTGGTGCGCCAAGGTTTTGCCACACTAGGGCCAGCGATGCAAGACTTGAAGCATTTGTTTCTCGATGGCAAAGTGATTTTTAACAATAACCCTCTGTTACGCTGGTATATCAACAATGTTGAACTTGTAAGGGATCGAAACAACAATGTCATGCCGACAAAATCAAACCGCTACCGTAAAATAGACGGATTTGCGGCGTTGTTAAATGCCCATATGCATGTGATGGGGCAATTTGTATCTCCGGCGGGGGCAGGTGAGATTGATGTGTTATCCATCAAAGATATTATGGGTAGGTGAGTGAAGTGGAGAAGGTGATTGTTTGAAGCCGTGGTTAAAGTTAAAAAACATACTTAGAGGGAGAAAGAAAACGGACGTGAAGCAACGAACGAGAACGCGCATCGGGAGTGGCTTTCATGTAGAGAACCGTACGCTCGCCACAAATGAAACGATCTTTGCGGCAGTCAATCGCCTAGCCAATTCCATGTCTGTATTACCGTTAAAGCTCTATCAAGATTATCGAGCCAGCCCCGATCACCCGATGCATGAATTAGTCGCAAATAGCCCGAATCCGAATCAGACCTCTTTTGATTTTATCCGACTGCTTGAGACGCACCGGAATGTAAAAGGAAATGGGTATGCAATTAAAATTCCTGGTGTTTACGGGCAAATTGAACAGCTTGTGGTATTGAATCCAGATCATGTCCGTCCGATCGTCCACGCTGAAACAGGTGAACTATGGTATGAGGTAAGAGGTGTAGATATGTATTACGTTCATCATCTGGACATGATCCACGTAAAACATATCCATACAAACGGATGGTTGGGGATTAACCCAATCCGAGTGCTTGATAACACGATCACGTATGACGCTGAAGTACGACAGTTTTCAATGAAACAAATGAATGGTGCGATTGAATCCTTTATCTTGAAATACGGTGCACAAGTGGATTTAGCAAAGAAACAGCACGTAGTCGAGAATTTTCGCAGGTTTTACGAAGAGAACGGCGGCATCTTATTTCAGGAACCAGGCGTCGAGATTGAACCGATCAAGAAAGAATTTATCAAGCCAGAAGTGTTTGAAGTTGAGAAAATCACCCGTTCACGCGTCGCACTCGTTTTTAACGTTCCTGAGCATATGTTAGGGGTTTCAGACGGTGTGAGCTATAGCAGCATGGAACAGTCCAATCTAGACTATGTCCAAAATACATTGATGCCGATTGTCCGGCAGTACGAACAAGAATTTGATCGGAAACTGTTGTCGGTGGAAGAGCGGAAAGCGGGTTATTATCACAAGTTTAATGTAGCAGGGTTGTTAAGAGGTGACATCAAGACACGCGGCGAGTTTTACCAAAAAGGCGTGCGGAATTCATGGCTGCGGCCGAATGAAATTCGCGGCTATGAAGACTTGCCACCGGTGCCCGAAGGAGATATTTTACTCGTTAGTAAAGACCTGATGCCTTTGGCGCAAATACAAAAAACATATGAAGACCATCCAACAAAGCACACTCAAGAAGAGTAGTGTTTTTAATTTGGCAAAGGAGGTGAGGGGCAACGTGACAGGAAAGAAATACTGGCAATTCAAAGCCAAGGCTGACAGCGCGGCCGATTTATATCTCTATGAAGAGATTGCTTCATGGGGCGGCGGATACGAAGCACATTCCGCAAAAAGTTTTAAAAACGAGCTGGATCAGCTTGGAGACATTCAAACATTGAATGTGTTTATTAACTCCCCAGGCGGTGATGTGTTTGAAGGCGTGGCTATTTATAACATGCTTAAACGTCACCAAGCTCATGTGCACGTGCATGTAGATGGCATTGCGGCAAGCGTCGCATCGGTCATTGCCATGGCGGCAGATACGATTCATATGCCTTCCAATGCAATGATGATGATCCATAATGCTTGGATGATCACAGCGGGCGACTTCAACGAATTAAGAGAAACTGCCAATAGACTTGAGAAAATCAATGAATCCTTGATCCAGTGTTATGTAGATCGCGCTGGGGGAGCGTTATCGGAAGATGAACTTAAGCAGCTTCTAAATGAAGAAAGCTGGCTCAGTGCTACAGAGTGTGTGGACTATGGATTTTGTGACACGATTGAAAAAGCTGTGGATATGGCTGCTTTTTCGAAACAATCTCTAGTTGGCAGGTATGACAAGACACCAAAAGAACTATTTAACCAGAAACCTTTGCCAGAGGATCGGTCATTCCGTGAAAAGCTCATGAAAAACGCTTTGGAAAATGCACAAGCAGTGAAAACATACTTAGGGGGACTGTAGATGAAGACCTTATTTGAACTCAAGAACAATGTAAAAACCGTGGGCGATCACTTGGCTGCGTTAGACACTCAAATTACAGAAAAGGCTGTTGATCCGGAGACGACGCGAGAAGACTTAGAACGATTAAAAACCTCTCGTGATGATATGCAAGCACGATTCAACTTATTAAAAGAAAAGCATGATGAGATGGAAAAAGCACAAAAAGCATCTTTTCAAGCAGTACAACGGCAAGTCATTGCCCATGAGCACGATCCAAAAGCAAGAATGAAAGCCGCAAAAGCGGAATTATACCGTGCAACGGCACGTCAACGACCATTATCTGAAGAAGCAAAAGCGATCTTAGGGGATCAAAACAACACGGGCGGTGAAAAAATCCTGCCTACGACGATGACGACAGAATTGTTGCATGAACCGTTTGTGAAGAACCCGTTACGGAACGTATCCACGTTTACAAATGTGACGAACTTAGAGATTCCGAAAGTCAGTTTCCAGCTTGATGACGATGACTTTATTGCCGATACCGAAACCGCAAAAGAGTTGAAGACAGAAGGGAATGTGCTCACGTTTGGTCGTCACAAGTTTAAAGTGATGGCACCTTTATCGGAGACGATTCTTGCCGCAACGGACACGAATTTAGTACAGATGGTCGATCAGGCGCTTGAATCTGGCGTGGCGGCAAAAGAAAAGAAAGTAGCGTTTGAACAAAAACCGAAAGCAAGCGAAGAGCACATGTCTTTTTACGCGACGGGGATTAAAGAAGTCACTGGGAGTGACAAATATAAAGCGATTAAAGCGGCGATTGCCGACTTGCATGAGGACTACCGTGACAATGCCAAGGTCGTCATGCGCTACCAAGATTACTCCGATATCATCGAGGTGCTCGCAAATCAAAATGCGACTTTATATGGTGCGCCGCCAGAAACGGTGCTAGGCAAGCCGGTTGAGTTTTCCGATTCCGCTGTCGATCCTATCGTAGGAGACTTTACGTATAGCCATTACAATTATGATCCGCAGGTGCTCTATGATCGTGATAAAGACGTGAAGACAGGTATCGAATTGTTTGTGATCACGGCTTGGTTTGACCACCAAATCAAGTTAAAATCAGCATTTCGGATTGCAAAAGTCAATGCAACGCCCTAAACCACCCCAGCGATTGACAGCAACTAAAGTCAACACGAAAGAAGTTGCATTAGAGTGGTCATAGGGGAGAAGGGGGACAAGAACAATGGAAGAAACGCATCATGTGTATCGCGATGGAAAGAAGATTGCGAGCAACGTAACAGAACAAACGTATACGGACACCGGCTTGAAACCTGACACATCGTATCGTTATCAGGTTAGTAGTGAGAATGAATACGGCGAATCGGCGCTGTCGGATGAACTGGTTGTACGCACAAAAGCTGTCGTTGTATCAGGGGTGACCATTAAGCCAGAGACTGCATCAGTTGAAGAAGGCAAGACCGTGCAATTACAAGCGACAGTGGCACCTCCTGATGCTACAAATCAACAAGTGTCCTACATTTCGTCGGATGAGAAAGTGGCTGCGGTCAATACATCGGGTTTGGTAACAGCGGTGAAGCAAGGTGAAGTTACAGTGACAGTGAAAACAGCGGATGGCAACCATACAGCGACATCAAAAATCACGGTTACACCAAAATCAGTACCAGTCGCAAGTATTAGCGTCACGCCTCCGACAATGGAACTTGAAGTAGAAAAGACCGTGCAATTACAAGCGACAGTGGCACCGAATGATGCAACGAACAAACAGGTGTCTTACACATCATCAGATGATAAAGTCGCAGTGGTAAATAAAGACGGCTTAGTCACGGCAGTGAAGCAAGGTGAAGCACAAATTACTGTAAAAACACAGGATGGAAACAAAACAGCGACATCCAAAATCACTGTGACGGCAAAACCAGTACCCGTCGCAAGTATTAGTGTCGCACCTACAACAATGGAACTTGAAGAAGGAAAAACACAGTCGTTAAAGGCAACCGTGAAACCAGATAACGCCGATGATAAGACGGTGACATTTAAAAGCGCTGATACTTCTATTGCAACAGTCGATGCAAAGGGTTTAGTAAAAGCCGTCAAAGCAGGGAAGACAACGGTGACGGCTACTGCTAAAGGTGATACAAGCAAAACAGCCACTTGCGCCGTGACAGTGACCGCACCACCAGCTCCACCACCGGAGAAGGAAGAAAAAGGTGAGAAAGATGGAGCTTGAAGCGATTAAGAACTATCTGCGGATTGATCATGATGAAGATGACAACCACTTGCTTTTCCTACAAGAGGTGGCTGAGCACTACGTCATTGATGCCGTTGATAGGCTTTTGACAAGGAATCAACTGGAAGAATGTAAGCCGTTCACATTAGCAGTGCTCCTTTTAATCAGCCATTGGTACAAAACGCGCTCTGCCACGTCTGAAAAGCCGTTTCATGATATCCCACACGGTGTCGTGCCCCTGGTTTTAAAAGTAAGAGGGTGGCGTGATGCCCATTACTGATGCTGGAGAAATGAATGAACGCATTGTTTTTCTCAAGAAAATAGCGAGAAAAGACCCACACGGGACACCTCAGTCGACTAATGAAGAGGTGTTTTCGTGTTGGTCGATGATCATGACGCAATATTTGAAGGAAGTCACCGCGACGATTGGTACAAAGCTCGAGAACACTGTCACGTTTGTGGTTCGCCATCAACAACGGCAAGAGGTCACAAATGACATGGTGATCAAACATCAAGGGATACAATACGAGATTATCCAGATCAACCCAGACTTACAACATAAAGCATTCATGACCGTTATTGCGAGGGAGGTCACATAAATGAGTGTAGAGGTTCGCGGCGGGGATAAGATCGATCGTCATTTGCGACAGTTGGCCGCGCGAGAAAAGCGCGTAAGAAACAAAGCGTTACGCGCCGCGGCGGTCGCAGTGGCGGATCGCTTAGAAAAAAACACGCCGGAAGATAAAAAGAGCCGTGGCAAGCACTTAAAAGACGACGTGAAAATTTCTGGCGTCAAACAAGATGGAAGCGTTGTGATCGGTTATGGCAAAGACACTTACTGGCGTGCACATTTTGTGGAGATGGGTACGATTAAAATGAATCCGCAGCATTTTATCTTTCAAACGGAACGAGAAATGTCCACGCGAGTCGTCGAAATTATGGAGACAGAAATCAAGAGAGGACTAGGCTTGTGATGGAGAAAGAAAAGTTGCCGGTGGAGCGTGTGTATGATCTGTTAATAGGAAGTAAAACGATCACACACCTTGTGCGATCGGATTTTATTTACACCCTAGACGTACCGGAGGACTATCAAAAGGTAGAAAACGCACCGATGATCCGAATAAACGAGATAGGTGAGTACCAATCGGGCTTCGCCACAAATGAAGCGATTCAGTTAAGACAAACGGTGCAAATAGACGTATGGGGAATAGACATTCAAATGTTGAAGCCGATTCGGAATGCACTAGATGCAGTCATGTCAGGGCATCAATGGGCGCTTAGTACCTCTGCACTCGATAAAGACCCTGATATTTCGCTGCTAAGATTAGCAAGAAGATATACAACGACGTTACAAACATGAAAATAAAGGGGTGATGAACGATGGCAAGTGTCGGATTTGACGGCATTAAAATTGGCATCCACGACGGAGACACCGAACAGATCAAAGAAGTGATTGATATTACCGCTGAGGCAGGCGCGATTGAAGCAGGCGTTTCTGGTTTGGGGGCACCTGTCAACACGACGTATGCGAACAATGCACCGTTCTATGTCTCGGCGATTGGGACAGGAACGCCTGAATTAACTCTTCAAGTGGTTGATTTAGGGACAGAAGTGGTAAATAAGATTTTAGGCGTCAAAGTAGAAAATGGGATTGAAAAGCTCGGCGCAAAAACGGTTGCACCGTACATTTCAATTATTCTTTCCGCTGCAACGCGTACAGGTTCAGACCTATACTTGGCGTTACTGAAAGGGAAAATGTCTTACCCAGATCAATCACTTGCGACAAGTACGGATAAAGGCGCAGAACTTAATACGGATGAAATTAGTGGAACCTTTGTGGCGCGACGAAGTGATGGCTATGCCTTTTGGAAAGCGCGGTCTGATACAGAAGGCTTTACGCTGGAAGCATTTGAAAAAGATGTGTTTCAAGGTTACGTCGAGACACCCTAATCCGCCCCGAGGATTGACCGAAAAGAGCGTGAGTGCAGATCAAGTCACGCTTACATGGTCATAGGGGGAGACAAGAGAGGAGTTTTAAAATGTTGACAATGACATTAAGACCCGCGGTACGCAATGACGAAGGAAAAGTCGTCTTAGATGAACACGGAGATGTAAAGCGCGAAGAACATACGTATGTGCAGCAACATATAGAGGCAAGTGTACTTCGGAGGCTTTTACAAATCCAAGCAGAAGCATCAGAAACAAGCGAAGCCATGATGTTCGAGAAGATGGTGCAGTTTGTGGCCAGTTGCTTTGATGGCGGTGTTGTGACTGCCGAGATGATCTGGCGTGGGTTTACATCAAGTGAAATTGCAGATGAAATAGCGGATGCTGTTACGCAGATCATGGGCGGCGAAAAAAAAGTTCAGAATCAGAAAGCGATGAAAAACATCTAACGTACGCACAATACCTGGAACAGTTAGATCTCTTGTACCTTGACTTAATGGAAAATGGCTACAAATACGATGAAATTGATCGTATGGACATCAACGGCTTTATGCGATTGATGGAGACGAAAGCTGCGTCAAGAAGTAGACAAACAAGAAGATCAAAAGGAAAGCTCATGAACGCGGAAGATTTTTTCAACACTATATAATAGGAAACTCGTGCAAGGTAGGTGAGGAATGTTGGCGATGGTAGGCAGACCACTGGGAAATATGATCATTGAGCTCGATATGAGTGGGACAAAATTTCAGCGGTCATTAGACGTTATTCGGCGGCAATTAAAAACTGCTCAAAATGAGTTGAAGGCAAAAATGTCGGTGATTAGCCAAGCAGGTGATGGCTATAAAACAATGGAAGCCAAAGTGGCTGGTCTCACCAAGGTCATGGCAACCAACGAACAACAACTCGCCATCCTACACGAGCGCTACGAACAAGCCAAAAATGATTACGGCGAAAACTCAAAAGAAGCACAGCGCTATGCCGCCCAGATCAACGATGCAGTCGCAAAGCAATCAGCGATGCAAAAGCAGCTTGAAGACGCAGAGATTGCGATGCGTGACTACAAGCGTGGCACACAAGATACGAAAACACAAATTGACCAAGCAGGACGGTCTATGCAGGCACAAGTATCCGTGTTGCAAATGCAAGGAAGGCAGTATGCCGCATCAAAAGCTACATTAGAGGGGCTGTCGGAGCAATACCACCTGCAAGGTGAGCTCGTTGAAAAAGAAAAAGACAAACTCAATGACCTCATAGATGTGAAAGGTGAAGATGCACGAGAAACGAGAGAACAACAAGTCGTTGTCAAAGAAGCCATTGCAAATCACAAGATCATGGAAGCACAACTGGGGGACCTTGAAAAGAAAATTGGTGGTGTTGGCGATGCCTACGTTAATGCGGCCGACCGACTTACGAACTTTAGTGATAAGATGCGCGGGGTGGCGGATCAATTAAAGAACGTGGGAAGAGAGCTCACCACAAAAGTGACGATGCCAATTGTCGCAGGGGTTGGAGCGGCAGTCGCAGCGGCGATTGAGTTTGAAGACAGTTTTGCTGGATTTAAGAAGGTCACAGACGCGACAGCACAGGAATTTTCGGTGTTTAAACAAGCGTTTCGAGACTTATCAAAAGAAATTCCGGTTGCGACGAGTGAGATCAACGAAGTTGCCGCCGCAGCATCTCAACTCGGCATCAAAAAAGAAAATGTTTTAGGGTTTACTGAAACGATGCTTGCGATGGGGGTTGCGTCAGACTTAACATCTGAACAAGCCTCTTTTGCATTTGCCCGACTTGCCAATATCACGCAAATGCCGCAGGAAAACTTTGATCGCTTGGGTTCGAGCATCGTTGAGCTGGGCAATAACTTTGCGGCTACAGAGGCAGAGATTGCAGAAATGGCACTACGCGTAGCTGGTGCTGGTACGCAAGTAGGCATGACAGAAGCTGATATTTTAGGTTTTTCCGCTGCTTTAACAGCAGTTGGAATCAACGCTGAAGCAGGCGGTACGGCGATTTCCAAGTTGATCATCGAAACCGCCGCCGCGGTGGACGAGGGCGGTGCGTCACTCAAACAATTTTCCGATATAGCAGGCGTATCTGCATCTGAATTTAAACAGGCATTTGAAGAGGACGCCGCTAAAGCTGTGTTTATGTTTCTCGGTGGGCTCGGGGAGTTATCCGATCAAGGAGAATCAGCGTTTCAAATTATTGATGACTTAGGAATGTCAGAGATACGCCTAAGGGACACGATTTTACGTACATCGAATGCACGAGAACTAGCAAACGATGCGCTAGAAACCGCAAACCGCGGCTGGGAAGAGAATACCGCGCTTGAAAAAGAAGCGGCTGAAAGGTACGAGACAACCGCCTCCAAGCTGAAAATCTTATGGAATCATTTGAAAGACCTTGGACTGCAAATCGGGGACTTATTACTTCCTATGGTAAATGAATTGATCGTACACATCACAAACGTGATCACTGTATTTGGCGGCATGTCAGATGGTATGAAAATAGGTACTGTGATTGTGGCAGGACTTGCGGCGGCTGTTGGTCCACTTGTATTAGCACTTGGACTATTTGCGGCGTCTATTTCATCCATTGCTGGGGTGATGGCAAAAGCGTCCATCGTGATGGGGAAATGGGGCGGTGTCGCCGGCATCCTTCGCAATATTTTTAGCGGCTTACGTGTGGCGTTTTTGGCTTTTACGGGGCCCATTGGACTGATTGTCGCTGGGGTAGCAGCTGTAGCGGCAGGGTTTGTGCTCGCCTATAAAAAGATTGAACCTTTTCGCACGTTCATCAATCAAATTGGTGTAGCCATCATGCGCGCTTTTGGAAATATTAAAGCGTTTTTCAGCGGAGACCTCCTCGGAAATGTGAAAAATATCCTGCCGCCTGAGCTGTTAACAAGGCTTCAGGCGTTTGGAGATGGTGTGAAAACTGTATTTCAAACCCTAAAACAACTCGTCTTAAGTGCAGTGTCAGTCATGACCGATTTTGCACGAGATAAATTCGGGCAGTTGACTGCTTTCTGGGATCAAAATGGACAACAAATCTTGCAAGCCCTCCAGAATGCATTTCAAGGGATCAATACTGTTGTGACGGCAGTATTTGATGCAGTGATGACAGTCGCAAAGCCGTTACTTTCTTTCCTATTTAATATAGGAAAAACCGTCTTGCCCTATGTTGTGGAAGCCTTTAAATTCGGATTCAATGTCATATTATCCGTTGTCAAGATGGTATGGGAGAACATCAAGGGAGTGATCAATGGAGCGCTCAACGTGATTATGGGCGCCATCAAAATCTTCACAGGGTTGTTTACCGGAGATTTTCGTGGAATGTGGGAAGGAATCAAACAACTCTTTTTCGGAGCGATTGAAGCGATCTGGAACGTGATACAACTGATGTTTTGGGGGCGGTTATTAAAAGGTGTCGTTGGTTTTGCACAAATGTTCACGGGGTTCTTTCGGGGCATGTGGAATGGCATCAAAACCATTTTTACTACAGTCATTCAGTTTGTCGTGAACTTTGTCAAGAACAGTTTTACCGGCATGGTCAATGTCACGAAAAGCATCTTCAACGCATTCAAGAATGTGATCACGACGGTGATTAAGGCAGTGAACAATATTATTTCCACTATCATCCGCGCCGTGGTTGGCTTCGTAAAAAATCAATTTACCACAATGAAAGACAAGACAACCTCTGTATTTACCGCACTAAGAGACGCTGTCAAACGGATTTGGGACGCAATACGATCCCGTATTGTGGATCCTGTAAAACGAACAGTAGACAACGTACGTAGTTATTTTGGGAGTATGCGGCAACGCGTCATCGATATTTTTAATGGCATGCGTAATAAAGTCGGAGAGATCATCTCAAAAATGATTGATACGGTTAAAGCCATGCCAAAAAAGATGGGAGACGGATTGAAAAGAGCCGCAAAAAACATCGGTGGCGGAATCAAAGAAGTCAGCAAGCTCCTCCTAGAAGGACTGGCAAAAGGTGTCAATGGCGTGATCGGCGGGGTCAACTGGATTTTAGACAAAGTTGGTGTGGATTCAAAAATCCCGAAGTGGAAGCTACCCGAGTACGCCAAAGGAACAAAGGGACACCCTGGCGGCTTAGCGGTGGTGGGAGATGGCGGGCAAGAGGAATTGATCCGCTATCCAGATGGTCAAATGGCACTTTCTCCATCGACAGACACGCTTTTGAATTTGCCAAAAGGCACGCAAGTTTTAAGTGGTCGTGATACAGCCGCGCTCTTGCATGCTTTACCCGCCTATAAGGAAGGCACTGGGGCATGGGATTGGATTAAAAATACAGGAAGTAACATTGCAAATACTGTAAAAGGTGGCGTATCAGCATTGAAGGATAGTGCCATCGATGTATGGGATTGGGTCACAGATGGCGCAAAAAAACTTCTCGATAAGGTGCTTGAAACGATGGGTGTGGAAGTGCCGGATATGAACGGTAGCTTCGGGAAAGTCGCACGTGGATCGTTTGGGTTCATAAAGAACAAGATGGTGTCGTTTGTGGATGGGAAAATGAATGAGGGAATGCCGGAAGGCGGTGGCGGTCATGGCTTCCCACCTCCCTTTCGTAAATCATCATCCTTTAACCCGCGCCGGAAACACCCAATTACAGGAAAGATTCAGCCTCATAACGGCGATGACTGGGCCGCCCCTCCTGGCACGCGAATCCCGGCTCAATCAGGTGGGCGTGTTTCTTACAGTGGTCGCATGGGTGGATATGGAAATATTGTCATCGTCAAAGGTGGCGGTGGACTAGAGTACCGTTATGCGCATAATAGCCGGAACTTGGTGCGTCTGGGCGATGCCGTAAAACCAGGACAAACTGTTGCTTTGGTTGGTTCGACTGGCGATTCAACCGGGCCGCACCTCCATTTCGAAGTCCGCCGAGGTGGTAAGCCACTGAATCCATCAAAATATGAAAATGGTGGTTTCAGCTTAAAACATAAACTGGCTGAGATCAGTGAAGGAAATAGGCCAGAAGCGATTATCCCTCTACACCGATCGAAAAGAAGCAGAGCGATGCAGCTTCTGGCAAAAACAAATGAGATTGTTGGACTTGATCATGGCAGTCAAGTGCACGTGCAAAACGACAACACGGACATTGTCGCAGAACTCGTAAAAGGTCAGGCGATGATGCAACAACAAATTGATCTTTTACAACAGTTGTTGTTAAAAAATCAACACGTCTACTTAGATGGTCAGAAGATCACAGATGATGTGAATCGTCGTCAAGGCAAGCAATATCAGCGCTTAGCATGGCAGGGAGGTGTGTAGACTGTCACTTACACAAACGTTGCGTTTAGACTTTGAAAACGGCACACGACAAGAAGTTGGTAGCGGACAAGGCTATTATTTAGTGGATTTTGACACGGGCAGTCCTCAACCCGCAACAAACTACCAAACGTTTGAAGGTGTGGACGGTGCACTAGACATGGGGACGATCTTTGGCCCTCGAACCCTTACCGCCACCTTTTTAATCACGAGTCGAGACCATGTGGATGTTGTGTTGTTGCAACGCGAGATTTGGCAATTATTTTTTCAGCGCGAAGCGTACTACATTACATGGTCGGAGATGCCAGGCATGCGGTGGCTCGTGCACCTGAAGCCTTTTGAGTATACAAGGATCAACATACTAGATGCCACGGTGACAATAGAATTTGACGCTTTTAAAGGATACGCAGAGTCAGTGGGGGCAACACAAGATGCATTTACGTTTGATGCAGGGCTATGGCAAACAGGACAAGGTTTGATTGGTGAGGATTTCACGTACACGTTCCATACCAACAAATTTTCTGTTTACAATGCTGGAGATATCGCGATTGATCCAAGGGAGCATGAACTTGTTATTGTGATTAAGGGAGAAAGCGAAGGACAGATGAGGATGACAAACCATGAAACGTCTGATGTATTTGTATATGAGCCAGCCTTTAATAAGGCAGATGAAATTAAGATAGATGGCGTGTATCCGAAAAGAAACGGGATTCACGCGGGGCGCAACACGAACCATGGCCTTATTAGACTTTGCCCTGGGTGGAACAAAATAGAGATTCAAGGCGTTCGGGAAGTATACGCGCGCTTTTTCTTTCGCTTTTTGTATCAGTAAAGGAGCACATCATGAAGACTGTCGTGATTACAAACTTTGAACAAACGTATGCCGAGGTACTCACTGATTTTGATCGTGCTTCTTTTGTGGAGGAATGGTCACTCAATAACCAATGGCAAATACAATTTTCCGTGGTCAAGACGGCTAAAAATTCTTTTGCCTTTGATTTAATTTCCCATGAATCAACGGTATCTTTTAACGAGCAAACCTTTGTGATTAAACAGATGACGACAAAAGCAATTGGCGATACGATCCAAAAAGACGTGACCGCACTGCATATTTATTTTACGATGCAGGACTTATTTAAACTTGAAACGCGGTCAGGGACATTGTCCATATCTGCTTGCTTAAGTCATTTGCTAGATGGCAACGGCAGCGGATTTACATGGGAGACGGTAGGCGATTTTAACAAAGTAGAACAAGAGAATTTCGGCGGGAAGCACTTACTTGATGGATGTCTGGAGATCGTCAAGGACTATGATGCTGTAATGGTGGCAGATAACAAACATCTCACATTTTATGCACGTGATCAGTACGGTGAGAAGACAGGAAAATATATTCGTTATCGTTACAATACCGACGACATACAGGCGCAAGTAGACACAACCCAACTAAAAACGCGTGTAAAAGGATTTGGAAAGCAAAAAGAGAACGGCAGTTACTATTTTACGCCAGTAACGTATACAAGCGAGCAGGCGAAAAAATGGGGAATTCGCGAAGCAGCCCCGATCACCGACGAGCGAATGACGAATCAAGCAAGTATGAGAGCGAAGCTTGCGCGTGAATTACAAGACTATCCCACAATTTCACTTAGTACATCGCTGAAGAGAGATCAAGCCGTCAGGAAGGGCGAGTACTGGGTGATCGTGTATGAGCCGATGGGGCTCACGGTAGATACACAACTGGTCGGTTATAAAAAATATCCTTTTACACCAACCCCGCCAGAAATCACGTTGTCTAATGAAAAGGCTACGATACTGGATATACAAGTACAACTAGCAAAAGCGTTGAAAGGAGCGAGACCATGAGGTTAAAGAGGTGGCAGAACCTATTAAATCGTGATTTACGCAACGACACCAATGACAACTGGCAAGTGTTAGAAGAGACAATCGCTCAGTTATATCGTGAGGATGCAAACATTCGCGCGCGGTTGGATAATCTGGTGTTAAACAGCGGCGGTGACAGTTCGCTAGAAGTGGTAGATGCCCGTGTCGGTAGTGACCAACAATTGTATGAGACATTACAGGCACGTTTGCGGGCGGAGTTTGCGAAGATTAGAGATGATACAGAGGACACAAATACGAAATTGTTGCAGTTTGCGGCGACCGCCGCTGATTTACAAAAGCAACTCAAGCAGCTGTACGGAGCGGATCAGTCCGATCTGTATATCTATGTGGATGGTGATAAGGGAAGTGACAGCGCTGGGGAGGGATCGTATGAAAAGCCTTTTAGAACCATTACAAAAGGTGTATCTATGATTCCACTTGTGGTGGCAAACAAAGTTTATGTTGTCTGCACTCCCGCCGTGTACGACGAAGATGTGGTGATCGCTAATATTAATGCGCCCTCGATCGAAGTGTTGCCGACAAATTTAGAAACGCTTGAGGTCGGTAAACCAACAGGGTTTTATGTGCGGTCGATTATGGCGATTGATTGCGCCGGTTATGTCCGCATCAACGGGATTGATCAAATGAATACAGCGAATTCTGGTCTAAAGTTGGAAGAGCGACCTGTGACTCTGTTTTTTGAGCGTGTCAAATATTATGCGGTTAACCTCTGCCATTTTGCGGACAAAGCGCGATCAACGAACAATATTACCATCTATGCGAGTGCGTCAAATGGGCGGGTGTATTTCTCCCATTTTGTGAATCAATTTGAATGCGTACGTGTTAATTTCGCGGGAATGACGACCTTTAGCCCAAACAATACAGGCCATACGAATGATCGCGTACTGGTATGCGCACGATCCATCGTTATGGGCGCAGATTACCCCGTCAAGGCCGACAATCCAGATCGTACTTATGCAGGCGGGCAGATTTTTTAATATAGAGATAGATACAGACCAAGAAGGTCTTTTTTTAATGGAGAAAAGGAGAAGTGAAGCAATGGACACATTGATTGTGAATTTACATCATCTTGAAGCAGCAAAACTTTATTTATTTGGGTCGGTGAAGTTTTTAGACCTGTTGTTATTGTTAATGGCCATTGATGTGGTGACAGGCATTTTAAAAGCGATTCAAAACAAAGAATTGCGTAGTCGCGTATCGCTAATCGGCTATGCCCGTAAGATTGGCATTTTTGGGATTATCATTCTGGCCAATGTGATTGACGTTGCACTCGAACTAAACGGCATGGTTGTAACAGCAACAGTGGTTTTCTATTTGCTTAACGAAGCGTTGAGCATCGTAGAGAATGCGGCACAGATTGGATTACCAATTCCAACGATCATCAAGGATAAACTACGAGACTTTGAAAAAGAAGAGGAGCGTGAGTAGTAATGGTCGCAATCAAAAAGGATTTCATTCCATCAAAGGCACCTATCCGTCCAGGAACAAAAATCAAACCGTCTTATATCACGGTGCATGAAACAGCGAACACGGCAAAAAGGGCAGATGCAGCATCGCATGCACGCTACCTTAAAAATGGTGCAGGCGGCAGGGATGTTTCTTGGCATTTTACAGTCGACGATCATACGATCATCCAGCACCTTCCTACAAACGAGAAGGGGTGGCACGCCGGCGCAGAAGCAAATAACAAAAGCATCGGAGTGGAATTGTGTGTAAACAGCGACGGTGACTTTGAAAAGACGAAAAAAAACGCGGCATGGTTGATTAAGAAACTAATGAAGGAACATCGCATTTCATTAGGAAATGTCGTGACGCATAAGCACTGGACTGGCAAGCAGTGCCCAGCACGCTTGCTTAACGAATGGTCTACTTTTAAAAGGTTAATTGAAGGTGGCTCATCATCAAGTGGTTCAAGTTCAACAGGCAAGAAAACATTTGTCCATTTGCCTAAAACGGCAAAAACATGGCGGACGTACAAACTTAATGTCTCACCAACCAAAAAGAACTCAGATTGGTCACTCACGCCGTCAAGGTATGGCGGTCTGACATATGAAGTCTTAGGAAAACCCTATCCACACGTTGTAACCGTAAAAACTGGGCGTGGTAAGCGTAATATTTATGTGGCACCAAGCACAGGGGCAAAAATTTCTCGTAAGTAGCTCATCATGGTGTTTAACTAAATAAGGAACAAAACCTCTCAGGTTGTCGTTTTTATTTCATATGCGGCAATCTGAGAGGTTATTTTTTTGGAGAAGTAAATCAAAAATAAATATACGTAAAGGTGATCATATCCGTGTGATCCAAATGGCGAATATTACTTGGAGGGAGTGCTTGGGACGTGTGAATATGGATCATTCCTATCCCCGCCCCCAGTGGGTGAAACCTCCGTCCCTTGTGTAGAAATACCAATGAACAATGTAATGATGATTCCGCAACAGGCTTTCTTCATAAGCTCTTTTCCTCCCTTTAATCTAGTTATTCAACGACCGAATCTTGCGACCAACAATTGGTGTCATTATAAGCGAAGTTTTCATCTTTAAACTGGTCTCGAACATGAGACAGTAATTCTGAGCACAATGCTGGGTTCATTTCTTCTTTACATGCCATCCTCCCTAATTGCAATGTCATACTTTCAAAATCGACACTGTGCAACCAGTCTATTTAATCGTAACATCATACAAAACACGATTTCAATAAGAGGTTTTGCCTTCTTAGGTCTTTGATTGTCTATTTCTGAAAAGAGGATCTACTTAATTCACTAGCCAAAAATGGTACTCATTGTGGGTTAATTAACAAGTTATGCACACCTTATCAACAAATTTATGCACATATAGGAGGTGATTCAATTCATCCCCATAGCAATAAAAAAAGCGCTCACGCACTACTGCGAATATTGTCGTACGAAAAGTCAATTTATTAGCAGGAATGCCAGTTGATAACGTCGAATGACTCAACTGCAGGAAAGTAATTTAGCCGAAACTGGAGAATTATGCAGAAGTAAGCAGAGGAAAGTTGGAAAAAGGAGTTGTGCATACTTACAACGCTTATTCGTCGAGAACTGGAGTTTCCTAGAACTGATTTAGGAGGAGAAGCATAATGGAAATGATAAAAAGTACTTTTTCCGCGGTTTTAATTGCGTCTAGTCTAGTTTTCGCCAGTGGCGCACAAGCTGCAGAAGTCGAGCTCAATGGAGGGGGATCACCAGGTCATCCAGCTGCTACGAGCCAAGCAGAGGCTGCACTTGCTGGTCCCGGGATCCCAACTGCTAAGTGGAATGGCGCGATCGAACCCACTGGAGGAGGAAAACCAGATATTGATAGGCAACAAGTCGAGCTTAATGGAGGGGGATCACCAGGTCATCCAGCGGCTACGAGTCAAACAGAGGTTGCACTTGCCGGTCCTGGAATCCCAACTGCTGAGTCTAATGCAGAGGTCGAACCTACAGGAGGCGGTACGCCAAGGACTGAGTCACATACTTAAGCAATTAATTAGTGTATCGTTCATACAAGTAAGACCTCACTTCACATTTGAGCGGGGTCTTTTTTATGTGCGCCCGGCATGTTTAACGGTTGGAATGACGAACAGAGATGTACATGTGACCGGAGGAGGAGTTCCCGTCACGACAAATTAAAGCAAAAAGCTGTTCCGTTTGGGGCAGCTTTTTAATATGAAAACCACCTGCCACGGACGGCAGGTGGTTCGCAAATTTTATTGTTCAGTCATGCTAAACCCTTTAGGCAAGATATATACAAACAATGTCACAAGGAGTCCGGCGACAACAGTACCTAACACCCAAGGGAGCCAGGCAACGGAAGCATTTTCGTTATGCGGCGCTTCTTGAGGTAAAGGGTCTGCCACATGAAATAATCCAATGTGACTAGCAACGGCTGCTGTGGTCGATTTGTCTTCTCCAGTAAAAGAGAGTGCGCTAACCATTTCATTGTATTCTTGCTCTAAAGGTTGATCAAACTGAAGTTGATTGACTTCTTCAGGTACACGTGTCGGTTCTTGACTATCTTTTTCTGTATCATCTTTGCGTAGTTCTGGTCGTATTGTACGTTCTTGGTATTCAGCTGGGTTAGTAGGTGTTGCGTCTTCAGCCCCAAAAGAGAGGGGGGCGGATACTGTCAATAGTATTGCTATTGCACTGCAACAACCAACCAAATGCTTAAACCTCATACTCCTCATCCTCCGCCTCATTGCGTAGCTTATGTTTTTCGCGAATGTGTTTAGCTACAGGTATTGCAATTGAAAGACATGTGATCGCTGCTAATATCACAGTACCTGGGAAAAACAGCTTTTCCTCTTTATGTTGGATGGACATAAATAATGCTGCTATTGGGTTATCGGAATGGAAGTTTGGCATCGCCATGTCAAGCAATGGGATTGTAAACAAGAAAATGATTAGTACACTTCCAAGCGTACCCATCCACGGTCCGATCATGAGCAGTAGTCGAATCACACCTGCAGTTGCTAGTATAAGCAATACGGTAATAATTGTCCACTGAATTGCTTGTGCATCAGTCATCTTATAAATATTTAGCCCGTAAATGCTAATGATTAATCCAAGAGCTATAGACAAAATGCCATACAGTGAAAGATGCACTGGAATAGGCAATTCCCTATAGTGATGAGCCAAGTAACCAATCATTAAGCTGACAAGCAAGATAATGACAAGCATTACAACTGGTGGGGTAAACGGTTCAGCTGGTCCTTCAACTTGCTCACCAGCAACGTTAACGGGGTTGGACAAGTAGCTGTATATATTATCATTGTAATACCCATCGTTAATGGCGTTTTGAAGAATATTATTCATATCATCATGAACAAGCTGTGTCGTACCCACGCTATTTTTCCAGCGGTCATTTAAGTCATCTGATTTGTTTTGCACGGTTGCCACTTGTGTAAACATGTCTTCAGTTGACCCGATTAAGTTATCTTGGTGTTCGCTTAGAGAGGAGACCGCTTGACCGAGTTGCTCAATTTCACTGAGAGAGGTTTGATGACTAATTTGCACAAGACTGCCATCCAGTCCTTCTACTGGACCCGGTTCAATTTCAATTGGCTGACGGCTGCTTCTCATCTGCTCTAACGTATTGTTGGCAGATTCCCGTGTTTCATTTGCTAATGATAAAACAAGTTGTTGTTCTTCTTTTATTTCTGCACTAAGGTTGGTGAGAATGGTATTCGTGTCTTGAAGAAGTGTGTCCATTTCGCCACGTGCATCTACGGAAAATGTCTGGAAGTTGTTAATATCCTCAGTTAAGGACATGAACGACTTCACGTTGTTTTCGGAGTCTTGCAGGCCTGCTTTTAATTGCGCTGTACGAGCAAAATCTTTCAGTGCCTTATCGCGATTGTCTTTATCAACCGTTCCACTAGCGCGATATAACTGACTGGCCAATTCTAATTGTCCTAAAAGGTTGTAGTAATCCATGAGTGCATTTGGATCACGGTTTTCAATCGGATCAACGAATGAAGATTGGAAGTCACTTGCTGGTGGAGATGATAAGATTCTTTCTTCACGTTGTTGGACTTTTTTGAGGAGTGTCTCAGGAAGTTCCTTTGTTTTACCTTGTAGTGATTCTACCAACTTATGCAAATCCTCAAGGTACCCAATGTATTGTGAGACGAGCTCACGATTGTCGTTGATATCTTTTTGTACGTCTTCTTCCAGTTCCTTTTTTAATTGATCTGTACGTTCAATTGTCAGCTTCCAAGTATCGTATGCGGAATTGTCGGTGTGACTAGAGACATTTTCTTGATTATCTTTATTGGATGGATCATCTTTTTCAGGTGTTTCCTGTTTGTCTGCGTTATGATCGTCTGACTCTTCCGGTGGGTCAGGCGTTGGATCGGGGTCAGGATCAGGCGTTGGATCGGGATTCACATCACCCTTTTCTGGTTCAAGTTCCACAAGGGATGCTCTAATGTATTGCACATGTTCGAGTACCCCTTCAAGCACGTCTGGCTCTAGAGGTTCTAAAGGATGTAAAGGCATTGTCGAAAGGCCAGGATCATATGGGAGCGTGTGTTGGATCAATACCTCGTCACGCATCGCCAAGGTCGACATGAGTGTAGACACAAATACGTCCCGGCTATTCCCACTTTTATAAGATTGGATAACTTGCTCATATGTGCTCGGCAGGCGTTCAATTTCACTATTCAACGTATGAAAAGAGGTGTTCATATTGCCACCAAAGCCATACATTTGCTGATTTAATGTATTCATTCCATTATGAAACTGATTTAAGAAAGCATAAACATTCTCGCCCTTATTCTCTAATTGCGGTTGGAAAGGGGTTTGTCCTTCTCTCACACGTCTCTCGCCATCTTGCAATAATGTTTGGAACGTAGTAGACGAATCACTGATTAACTGTTCATTTGCTTGATCAGTAGCTAGTAAGGAAGTCGTCAAGTCTTGTTGATAAGTGAGGTAAGTGTCAATGTTTTTAGTAAGTGTTTCAAATGCTTTATCGCCTTCTGACAATGTGCTATGGGAATTTCCCGCAATCCCGGTTGCGTCTTTAGAGTAAGAAAATAGTTGTCCAAGTCGCTCGCGTTGGCGGTCGATTTCCTGCCCAAGTTCTTTGGAGCTTGGGGCATAAAAGGCGTGCATTTCATTTAAGAAATTGACCTCTTTATCTAGCACTTCATCAAAATTCGTTTGAACCCCGTGTACTTCTTCGCTCACATAGCGCCAATACATTGCGGTAACTTGACCGTTTAACGTTTGTTGCGCGGCTTCTAATTCTTTCTGCACACGTTCTTGGTTTTTCGCGTTTAAGTGAGGCGACATTTCGTAACGAACATCTGTGATACTTGGGATCGCCTCTTTAAATGACATAATGTCACGCGAGAATGAGGACGGGATGAAAATGACTGCATCGTATTCCTTGTTATCGATCCCTGATTGCGCGGCAAGTCGACTGACGACAGGCCATTCGTACCCAGATTCCTCATCCTGAATCGTTTGAACTAAGTTTTGACCTAACGTAATAAGGTCGTCACCAAGCGCCTTTTGGTAACCTTCATCTTCATTGACAATCGCGATTTGATCGGTCGTATTTTTCGGTTGGAACATTGGTTCAGAACCAATGTAGTTAAAAAAGACGAGCGGTGTTGCAGCGATGATCGCAATGGCAATAAGTAAGGTGATCAAGCCTTTCTTGTTTTTCACAGTCTATGTAGCCTCCTTTTTTAATTGTCATATTAATAGTACCAGAAACAAAATGTCAGTGAAATAATGAATTTTGTGTGAGGGTGTGTAATTAACAGCGCTTTCTCTCTGATGTCTATTATGGGGGAAACATGATTGATTTTGCAACATTATAAAAGAGACAATCCTAAAAAATACAATATGAAAAGTTTTTATTGGTTGTGCAAGCAGTCCATCGTTATTATGAAGGTTTATGATCAGATTGAATTGTTTTTTGGAAGGCGTCTACCATTTTATTGAAACATAAATGGGTATATAATCTAATCCAACCTTACTTTGGAAATAAAACGAAAAGAATGCTAAAGAAACCATGAAAAGGATTGACTTGTGTTTCAGTATTTAATATATTTATGAGTAGTACGATATACTACACTTTAGTTATGGGAGGAATCAACATGAGTCAAATTCGAGTAACGCCAGAATTACTAGAAACTGAAGCGAGAAAACTTCGTACAGATGCTACTAACTTGCAGACGCAAATGAAACAAATCACAGGGCGCCTCAACACATTGCACAGCATGTGGGAAGGTAAGTCAGCGACATCTTACATGGCACAATGGCAAGATCAACAAAAGCATTTCAAAAACACTGCAGTTATGCTAGAAGCTGTCGCAAAGCAGTCTGACGGTATTGCTACGACAATGCGCACGACAGACCAACAAATCAGTAATCAAATCGGATACTAATTTAGTCATAGCGCAATCGCGATTCATTTTTTGGATTGTGGTTGCGCTTCTTTGTTGAAAAGAGGTGTTTTTATTGTACATAAAAGTGACGGTTGATTTAAGAAATTATACTCAGAAAGAAATTGATCTGCGCTTGTCCGATCAATACACTGCCAGAAAATTTGTAGACATTATATGGCGTTTAGAAAAGATGACCAAAATGCGTCGTGAAGGAGATTTTATTCGAGTTGAAAATAAAGAGTGTACAGTTTCAGGTGATCAAATTCTTGCTGACGCAGGAGTGACAAATGGCGATCGACTCGTCATATTATAAAGTTGAGAAGGGGGTGGCTCATAGAAATGGATGAGAAGAAAAAGAGATATTTAGAAGAACAAACAGGCGCTGCAGTAGCACGTACCGAAGATGGCCATTATACCATTACATTACAATATGAAGAAATTAAGTTACATGACGTGTTAGAAGCCCAAATACTAGATGGGTGTGATGCCTATACAACACGGACCATCAGCCAAAATGATGATGATTTTGTGATCACAGTGAGATCTAACACGCCTTTGACGCCTTTTGGAACTGTTAGGCGTAAAACAGAAAGTACAAGGCTTTTTATTGCTGCGGCATTGATTCAAAAAGTCATGCAACATCGTAATGACAAACTTCATTTGATCATTTGTCCGGAGAATGTGCTTGTCAGTGAAGCACTTGACATCGTATTGATCCATTACGGCATTAAAAACAGTATGCCTCCTGATGAAAGAGATGAGGAAAAATTGTTTTTGGAACTACGAGCGACCTTATCTGCACTTTTAGATGGACAATATCATTTTAACGAATATATGAATGATAACGGCGTACTAAAATTGTCACCTAAAGCAACGTCTCTTATGAAACAAACAACGTTAGAGGCATTGCGTGATCTTGTGTCTAAATGGATACAGGTTCATGAAAAAGAAGAAGCCGTGCTACATAAAGTGCCAAAAAAGAAATGGACGATCCAAAAGTGGACAGGCATTGGACTTATCGTGGCACTTGTGCCAGCGATTGTGTTTACTGTGTATGTGCTTGCCTTTTTACAACCAAGACAAGCAGCATTTACTGAAAGCCATCGTGCGTACTTAAATGAAAATTATAGCGAAGTAATTGATATCCTTGAGTCATACAAACCGAACGTGATGCCGCGTGTCGTGAAATTTCAGCTTGCACAAGCGTACGTTGCGACAGAACAGTTAAAAGACGAACAGAAAGCAAACCTTACAAATGTCCTTGTGCTCCAGGCGGCTGAGCCGTATTTTGATTACTGGATTGCCATTGGTCGCGGTGAAAATGAAGAGGCTGTTGATATTGCTCGTGGGCTTGGGGATGAAGTCTTGATTGCGTATGCCCAAATTAAGCGTCGTGAAGAAATTAAAAATGATAAAAACTTGTCAGGAAAAGAACGCGAAGACTTAATTAAAGAAGTCGATAATGAAATTACAGACTACATGCAGGCGCTCGAAAAACTAGAAGAAGAGAAGAAACAAGAAGAAGAGCGATTACAGCCGCAAACAGAACCCGCTTCTAGCGACGTAAGTGAAGAGGAACAAAACGAGGAAAAGGATCGAGAAGGTAAAAAAGAGGATGCTGATGAGAAGAAGGACGGGGGTGATGAATAGTGTCCGCGTCACTATGGGTTTTCTATGACCAATACGTCCAAAAAACAACCGTTGATGAGCTCCCGATAGCAATGGGACCTGAGGAGCATGCGAAGTTACGTATTTCCTCTTTAAAAACAGATATACAAGCAAAGTCTCAAGGCGGACAGTGCGTCATCATGCGTGAGGATGTTTCTTTACAGGTACTCCCTTCTGGGGAATCGTGTGAGTTAGAAATAGACGGTAAAACATTGTCTTTCCTATATATAGATGACACATTACCTATAAAAAAGTATTACATCGGGCATCACAATATGGTCACAGTGTCTAGTGAGTCTTCGGCGCAAATGGTGTTGCCATTCCCTGTCTCATTCACACTTTTATACGAAACTGATCAAAATAGATGGCAGCTTTATCCGCAAAAAGATGAACAGCCGTTATACGTCAACGGTGAGAAAGTGACATCTCCTACACCGATTTTAAACGGTGATGCTGTCATAGCCGGGCATGCAGCGTTATCGATCATGGATGGTGACACATTAATAATTGAGAGTTTCGAACCATACGAAACGACATTCTCACAAGTAGAAACACCCACATCTCTGATGCAACAACAGTATCCAATGTACCGACGCACCCCACGTATTCTTTACCGAGAACCAAAGGATGAAGTGCCTTTTTCGATTCCGAGTCAAGAGCATGATGATAATGAGCGACCGCTGTGGCTTACCATTTTGCCCCAAGTAGTCATCATTATCGCGATGGGACTTGCGACGTTACTGATTCCTAACGGATGGTTTATGTTGATTTCAATACCCATCATGTTAGGAATGATTATTACCGCGGTGATCATGTATTTCCGAGATAAAAAGCATAAGAAGAAAAAAGAAGAAATTAGAAGGCGTTTATATAGAGGTTATTTAAAGGAAAAGCACGATGAATTACAAGCATTAAAGGAAAAACAACAGCATGCACTCGCGTATCACTTGCCGCCGTTTGAAAAGATGAAAGAGATGTCTCGCTATATTCATCGGCGCATATATGAAAAAGCGATCAAGGACGAAGACTTTCTTGAAGTGCGTGTCGGTAGATCAACAGTGCCGACGAGTTTTCGTTTAGAAGATGCCCGCGATGAGTTTTCAGAGCGTGAGCGTGATGACTTGCTTCTTGATTATGACAAACTAAAAAAAGCGTATCTTTCTATTGAAAATGCGCCGCTTCGGTTAAGTCTAGCAGAAGGTGCAATCGGGTATGTTGGGAAACCGAGAACCGTTGAGCGAGAAGTGTCACAGCTTGTTGGACAGCTTGCTTTTGCCCATAGCTATCATGACTTACGTTTTGTGGCGGTGTTGGACGAAAGACAATTTGAGAAATGGGCGTGGATGCGCTGGTTGCCACACTTTGAGTTTTTTCATACACATGCAAAAGGGTTTGTCTATGATGAAAAAGCATGTGACCAACTATTAAATCCATTGTATCAAATGATTCGCGAGCGGGATTTGGATCAAAAGTCGGACGACGAAGATGAGAAGAGGCTTTATACACCACATATTGTGTTCCTTGTGGCGAATCGTCCGCTCATTGCAGAGCATGCCATCATGGAGTATCTCGAAGGAGAGGACAAATCGTTAGGATTTTCTGTGGTATTCCTTACGGACGCAGAAGAAAACTTGAGTGAACACATCCGTACAGTCGTAAAAGCTGTCAACCATCGTGAAGGAGAAATCGTCATGCGTGGCGGTGAAGCGGAACATAAACGTTTCTTGTTTGACACGTACAAAAGTGAAACAAATGAACGGTTTGCGCGCACGCTCTTCTCTTTGCAGCACCAACAAGGAATGGTTCATTCCGTCCCTGATATGGTCTCGTTTATGGAGATGTTCTACGTCGCTCAAGTAAAAGACTTAGCGATCCGCGAGAGATGGGCGAAAAACAATAGCATCGATTCACTTGCGGCGCCGATCGGCTTTAAGTCAAAAGATGAGCTGTTAGAATTAAACATCCATGAGAAAGCGCACGGACCGCACGGCTTGCTTGCGGGAACGACAGGATCAGGGAAATCAGAGTTCCTACAAACCTACATCTTATCGTTAGCGATTAATTACCATCCACACGAAGTCGCATTTTTATTAATCGACTACAAAGGTGGCGGGATGGCACAGCCATTTAAAAATATGCCTCATTTACTTGGCGTCATTACAAACATTGCGGACAGTCCAAACTTTAGTGCACGGGCGCTCGCATCCATTGAAAGTGAACTGAAAAAACGGCAACGGTTGTTTGACCAACATACAGTCAGCCATATAGACGATTATATGGAATTGTACAAAGAAGGAACAGCCGAGGAACCAATGCCACACTTACTCATTATTTCCGATGAGTTTGCGGAGTTGAAAAACGAAGAAGATGAGTTTGTGAAGAAGCTCGTCAGTGCCGCACGGATTGGTCGAAGCCTAGGGGTTCATTTGATTTTGGCGACACAAAAGCCTTCCGGTGTCGTTGATGACCAAATTTGGAGTAACTCTCGCTTTAAAGTAGCTTTAAAAGTACAAACGCCAGAGGATTCACGAGAAATACTAAAAAATGAAGACGCAGCTTCCATTACCCAAACAGGACGAGGCTACTTACAGGTCGGCAACAATGAACAATATGACCTCTTCCAAAGCGCATGGTCTGGTGCTCAGTATTTACGCGAAGTGCACGAAGGAGAAGAAGACATTTTCTATGTGACCGATCTTGGCTTAAAAGGTGTCTCTCAGAGTGCTGTTAGGAAACAAAAGAAAGAAAAAGGAAAGACGGAAATCGAAGCGGTTGTCGAGGAAATCAATGCGACAACAGAAGATTTGGCGGTTGTACCGGCAAAAAGTCCTTGGTTAGATCCTTTAGGAGAAAGGCTCGTACGTCCAGCTGTAGACGACGAAGGAAAAGCCTTCCCAATTGCAATGATCGACGACCCAGAGCGTCAACGCCAATTCCCTGTTTGTTACGAATGGGGAAAAAGCGGCAACGTCTTGGTTCTTGGGGCGAGTGGATACGGCAAATCAACGACATTACTCACGATGTTACTAGCGTTTACGGAAGCTTTGACGCCAGAACAAGTGCACTTTTATGTGCTTGACTTCGGGAATGGTGCATTATTGCCATTACGTCAACTTGCCCATACGGGTGACTACATGAAAATAGATGAAGCCCGTAAGAAAGAAAAGCTGTTAGACTTTATCCAAAGTGAAATTGAGCGTCGAACAGAACTATTTTTACTACAAGAAGTAAGTACGCTCGCCCTTTACAATGAAGTGAGCGAGGAGCCACTCCCTGCGATCATTTTAGCGATAGACAACTTCGACGTGTTAAAAGAAGAATTTGACGATGATGTTCAAACAATTATTCAACTCTCAAGGGATGGACAGTCGCGCGGTGTGTATATATTCGTCACAGCCACCTCACCGAATGCGATTATGCCTGCGATGATGGGGAACATGACAACAAAGATTTGTCACTACATGCTTGACGACTCGGAGGTCACATCACTCTTTGGTCAACTCCCATTTAAACTAGAAGCCATTCCAGGCAGGTTGATCATTAAGACAGACCGGAATTGGTTCTGCCAAGCATTTTTACCAGTTGAAGGTGACACAGACCGCGAAGTGCTTGACAACGTGAAAGCACATATCCAAACATTGAACAAACGTTATGAAGGATTGTCTTTGCCAGAGGAAATGGCGATGTTACCAAAAGATTTACATCTCGTACCGTTCCGTAAGCGAATTAAAGAACAAGAGAGAATTGCGCTCGGCTTAAACGAAGATACGGTACAACCTGTCTACCTCAATGAAAGTGCAGGAGCGCACCTCGTCATTGCAGGTGAAGCGCACAGTGGGAAATCGAATATGTTAAAAGTGTTGCTGACGTTCTACTTAGAGCGTGGGGTAGAAAAAGCGGTTGTGTTTGATGGTTTTGACCGGCCACTATCTTTCTTTAGCTATCACGATCGCATCGTGTACGCAACAGATGTAGAAGCACAAATGAGGCAAGAACTACAAACCGCAAAACAAGTCATGAGCGAACGCGAAAAAAGCTACACAGACGCACTTAGCGCCGGAAAGCCGATGCCAACGTTCACGCCGTACATGTTTGTCATTGACAGCTATTCTTCATTTAAAGAGACGCTTGATAGTGACATTGAATTTGAGGATGATAAGAAACTAGAGTCCATGCTTGTCAGCTTAATGAAATCAGCGGGGCATCTCGGCTTTAAAGTGTTGCTAGCGACAAACCATGCGGAACTAACATCTGGGTTTGGTGACTTTGTAAGTGAATTAAAGAGCGTGCGTCAACACATTCTTGTAATGAAGAAAACAGATCAATCACTCGTAAGCACACGATTTGTGCATGAAGAGAAGCTAGAACAAGGGTTTGGTTACTACATTGTCAATGGCAAAGAAACGAAGATGAAAATTCCAGAAATGTTGAAGGAAGAAGAACCAGTTTATACACCGTAAAAGAACTGACTCCCCTCTGTTCTTTAGAGGGGGTCGGTAATTATTCTTGACCGTTACAATGTGCTTCACTATACTTAAAGTGTGAATAGAATGAACGGTGTAATAAGGAGATAAGGAGGGGAAACGCAGTGCCTTATACGATGCAAATTAGACAATTAAAACATACAATTGGTGCGCTACAAGGAGGAATTACAACGGGGCAAGATGAGCTAAAACGATTAGCCGCGGCGAGAAAAAGTTTGGTCACTTATAAAAGTAGGTTTAGCGCGCAAAAATCTTTAATTATGAAGCAACCCGTCATCAATGGAGAGAGGACACGCGGGAGAGCAGCTGCACGTCACACCCTCTTCCGTAACAACAGGGTGACAAAAAACCAACTGTTGGTCACACGGGTACAAAGTATGATCAATGCCATCGACAAACAAACGTCTCGCATTTCCTCAGACATTTCTAACGCGCGAAACCGAATTAGTAGTGCTCGAAGTCGAATAAGTAGTCTTGAGACACGTCAAAAAAATGCAGAGAAAGGTTGAATGCTAAATGGAAATTCGAATCAATGAAGCGATTGTTGTGCAAACGCTAAAAGGTGTTTCAAGTGCTGCAAGTAGTGCAACATCTCCAGGCAAGGTCGCAGCAAGCGCATGTAACTTAGATATGTTAAATAGTTTGATTGCGGCTGAGGAAGCATGTAATAAACACATGACGACATATGTCCAATCCCTAAATAAAATTGCGCGCAAGAGTGATCGGTTAGTGCGAACGTACCGCCTGCAAGATCAGGCAATCGCAAACCGAATAAAATAAAGGAGGTGCACCGTGAAAGTACTCGATGTAAAAGAAGCAATCGGCATTTTAGATGAAGTCATCAAAAGAAGAGAAGACGCAGACAAGACATTCCAAACGGTGGAAACGCAAGTGCGGCGTGTGATCATGGTCGGCACGTTCAGCGGCGGTGGTCCAAAAGCAATTCGAAACCATTTTAAATATGTGCAACTACCAACGATACGTACGTTCCGAGGTTTTTTCAACGTGTTCACAAAAGCCGTTAAACAAATGAAAAAGAACATCTTAAGCTTTGAATCCGCGGATGCACTCGTCCGGCAAGACTTTTGGTTTATGGACATGCCAAAGGGACTCGAACGTTTACAGGTGTCAACCGACGAGGGGATTGCCAATGTCAATAAGATAGCGGCATCAATTCAAGATATTGTGAACATCGGAAAATTAAGCGGCGCCCCAATGACAATGGATATTAATCAAGCAAAGAGGGACGCCTTACAAGTGCACCAGAAGCTAAAGAGTCTTGATAAAACGAATACGGCAATCATGAAAGCGGTAGAAGCACATCTGAACTCGCTCGGAAACACGGTCAAGCAAGCAGAGAGATGGTCGAATGCTGGACCTGTGATGCCAAGGAACTACGTGACAGAAGCAAAAGCCCACTTTGAAGAGAATACGCTCCATGAATTCGCGCCGAAGCCAACCGTGGAGGGTGAAAGCTGTACGAGAGAGGAAGTAGAAAGCACAAAAGAGCCGTCGATGTGGGATCAGGTGGGAGATTTCTTCTCAATGACATCGATGGTGGCGAACGTTGTGACTGTCGCGGGTGGAGCAAAGGAGATAGGCAAGCGCTTTGGTAAAGAAATAACAGGAACAACCGTGAGAGTGATGATGGAATCTCAGATGTTTTTTGACGAACAAGTGAAGATGTTTACGACGCTTACCTCTGGTTTGCGGTATGCGGGCAGAGCATTGAATAAAGAAATGGGTCGTGCGGTGAATGGTTTTGGTATGTATGTGAGCACACATCCTGTCACAAGAGGGGCAATGTCTTTTGCAGGAGACACAGTGAATGTGCTAAAAGGGCTACCGTCTAAAGGGATGACAGCTCTTTCAAAGATAGGTGACTCGTTTCAAGGAACATGGTCTGGCATAAAGGCGACTGTTAGCGATGGCGTTACAAAACTTGGTAAGTCTTTTGCGGAAAGTGATATTGGTAAAGGCATTATTAGCACAGCAGTAGGTGCTAGAAACACTGTAACAAAACTGGGCACAGCTTTTGCGAATACTCCAGTTGGACGGGAGATTGCAAGGACAACAGGAAGCATTGTGAACGGTGTAAAAGCTTTCTCTGCCACAAATTTCGTAAAAGGACTGGCCACAAAGACAGCAGCAACAGCAGTGACAAACATTGCTAAAGCAAGTCAATTGGGTGGCAGGAAGATAACAGAATTGAAGGCAACAGCAGCAATGGCGACAGCGGCTTTAGGGAAGGCCACGATGGATAATAAGGTTGTAAGAGGTGTTACCACAACCCTTCAAGGTGTGGGTAAAGGAGTAAAAAATATTCCTTGGGATTCTGTAATGAAATACGGGAAAAAAGTTCCTTATATTGGCACCGGTGTAGTCATCTTAGACAACTCTCTTGAGTTTGTGAGATCGGAAAACAAGGATAAGACATTTTGGCAGAAAGCAGGCCGTTTCCTTGGTGGTACTGCTGCAGATTTGAGCGGACCTCTTTTAGGTGCTGGAGCGGGTATCATCGTGGGTGGTATTTTTGGAATTCCAGGAGGCCCTGTAGGTATGGCTGCTGGAGCAGCTATTGGGGCAGGTATTGGATATGGGCTGGGCCCATTTTTATTAGCTGGATACAACTTATCCACCGGTGGTGATGCTACCGAGCGTGGGAGAGATTTTGGTGAAAATATCTCAGGTAGCATTGAAGAATATGTGAAAGAAAATTGGCAGGAAACAAAAAGGGAGATTAATAATCAGATTAACACTTTGAAGGACATATGGTCTGATCCTAAAAAGAGGCTTATTTGGTTGATGAGCCGATGAATGACTAGGGGGGTTCTTTCCCCCTCTTTTTGAGGGATGTACAAATATCTTCATAGTCAGGTGATGAGAAAGTGGATAAGTTTACTGAAATTCTCGAGAAGCTAAATGTAGAAAGATTGGATGCCAGGTTGGCGGGATATTTATTGCTTATTTTTGGTGGGATCTTCGTTTATGTGTTTAGTGCTATAAACATCTATTATGTTTCTGAAACGGAATCTTTTCGTTTGGTGAGTAAGATACTGCTAGGAAGTTACTTTGTGGTAGGATTGATCTTAATACACATAACTCATCGGTTCTTTAACAGGAAAGTTTGGTATTTTTCATTGATATCGGTCATAGCCACGTGGACGATAGTAGTATCCTCACTATGTGCTTTACAGGTGGCTTCTGCATATCCTTTAATCCAAATGATATTCTTAGGGATATTATCTATCCAGCTAATATGTTTGGTATTAGTAGTGATGAGGAGGAACGCTCCTGTTGCTTCTTTGAAAGCTGTTTTTAAATTGTACGTGTTTTTGATGTTGTTTTGGTTGGCGTTGAGTTGGGGTCCCCCTCTTATAAATGGAGATGGGTTTTGGCGCTGGAATAGTCCCAATCATGTAAGGTGGTATGAAAAACAGTATGGGGTAGAAGTGGCTGATGCAATAGTAGGTCCGTTCACGGTTATTATGGTACTATCAATAGTATTTGGTGTTTTAATATGGGGATTTGTTAAACTGTTTACTAAATGGCGTTTTGAAGATATCTATTCCGAGGTGTCAGGATATGTGTTGTTTTATCCTAGTGACTTTAGATATAAAGGAATAAAAGGAAGTTTTGCTTATAGTATTAAAGGCGAAACAGATTTCCCCGATAATATTATGTTAGTAGACGGAAAGCAAGGTGTGTATCATTTCAACAGAATTTTATTTCGTGGTTCTGAAGAAGAACTAATCTTTTTCAAAGAAGAAGGCATGAAGGAGGGGTTTTTCTTATGTGAAGTGGTGGGCAGCGACAAAAAGTCGGAAAAAGTAATAGCCTTGTATCAAGAGAAAAAGGGGAATTGGCGCCCATTTGAAATTGAAGAAGTAATTGAAACCAAAACTAGGAGTGATTAAAGATGGCAGAATTAGAGTTAGAACAAGCACAAACAGCCTTCACACTATCAACAGACGAGATGACAACGGCATTTTTGTTATGTGGATATGGGGAAGTAGCGGCAGAAATTTTAAACGCAAGTAAAAGAATCTCAAGCGAAGAAGAGCGGGTTCGATTTGCAGAACACACGGAGACACTGCTCAAGCACCGTGGCTATTGGGACAGTGAACGAGAATCTAACCTCATTAAAGAATTTGAGAGTTTTATTCACACACTCATGAGAGCAAGCAAGCGTTTACGGTGTGTGCGAGGAAATACGGTGTTGATGCTTCACCATGTAGAAGGAGATAACGCGATTGTTCAAACATGTAAAGGGGCAGATCACTCGTTTGAGTTGGTGGATGATGTAGAACAGCGCACCACATTCCTTCATGATTTTTATGAAGTAGAAGAGGTGGACACACAGGCGTTGGAAGGGTTTACGATGGAAGTAGACTTCTTTGAAATGTTGCATGAGATCACCGCAGAACAATTGGATGAACTGATCGAGAAAGAAGCATATGCTGGTTCGATTTTGCAGTTTTTAAAGGACTATCGTGCAAACAAATTGGTGTTTGATAATATCTCATTTTTACAGACCGATTATGCTGTGAAAAATGAAAGTGAGTTACTTGAGATGCAGTTCCTCTTAGAATCGGAAGACTTCGTTTGGCATATCCATTATCACGATATTGAAGAGAAACAAGAAGTGTATGTGTACCCTGTGGAGAAACGCGAGTATCTGGGCATGATCATTGACGGGCTGAATGATTGGTTTAGGTAAGGGGGAATTCATGAAACGACCAGTAGCGTTTGTCTTGGGGATTGTAGGGGTCTCTACTTTTGGATTGGGAACAATTTTTCTTTTACTAGCTTACTTTGGAAGCATGATGGATGGGAAACCGGGCCATAGTGATCTTGTTTCTGTGTTTGGCGCTGGTATTGTTACGATAATTGGAATTGTGGCAGTGGTGATTTTGAATAAGTATCCAAAAGCGGCAGCAACTATGTTTTTTGTTAGTGTAATATCATATTCACTTGTTTTTCTAATAAGAGTATGGCCTTTGGTGTTATTTTCAGCCATACCAATAGGGTTATATTTGGCTGTCGGGGTTTTGCTGATAGTAAATGAAAGAAATAAGAAGCGTTATAGTCGGGATCAAGTGCAGGATTCAGGTTGTTAAACGAACAGCAAAGTGAAGGGAGGACGACGATTGAAGAGTGATGCAGAGCGGCTATTTTTCCAGGATGTACATAGCAAGAAAAAAACAGGCGCGGGTGTTTTTTCTCGCGCTGGCAAGGGGAAGAAGCACACCTTCAAGGGCGGCATGCGTCTTCCCTATGACCAATTATCAAATAAAGAGAAAAAAGAATACATAAAACCAAGTGAAGTGAGGTCTTATAACATGAACGATGTGCTGCCATTGGAAGAATTTAAAAAGCGCTCAGAACAAGAACAAAAGGAATTGCTGGAGCGTTGGCGCGGTCTTTATAAAAATAAAGATATATGCGAGAAAATGGGTATGCGTGAAGGGCCATATTATGCGCTGCTCCAGAAACTCAACGTTCCACGTGAGTTGAAGCGATATAAACAGTCTGTTATCCCGCTTTCTCTGTTGCAAACCTACAAGGATAACGTGCCTGATTATGAGACTTTTATGCGAATTGAAATGAAACAACAATTTTACTTGATGTGGGGAGTTTATGAAAAGCGGTATAAAAAACAGCGCACAAAATTAGCAGAAGCGCTTGGTGCTAGCAAAGCCAAAGTATACGTGTTACGCGATAAATTAAGGAAGTGGGCGGAGAAAAACCGATTGGAAATTGATCAGGTAGTTCGAGAAATTGAAGAAGAGACAAAGAGGCAGGCAATGAGTGCGGTTATATCTAGTGCAGGTAGTGAAGTTGCTGCAACGACGATAGAGGCAGTTGAAGAAGTCGTGGAGAGTGGAGAGAAAAATGATGCCACGCCTCATGGTTTATCAGAGAATAGTCACGCAATAGAGCTGTCAGGTACTTACTGCGGGGATGTTTTGAGCAAACGACTGAAAAAGATTGCCGACTTTTTAGCGAATGAAGGGAATCAGTTTGAAATTCAGCTCACGTTAAAAGAGATTCCGAACTCTGCTGGTGTTGATGAGAAAGAAGAAATCTTGAAGAAAGTTCTGGGGTTATTGATGGATAAATAGGCACAATCGCTGGTCTTTTATAAGGACTAAAAGAAAGATTAGCGATTGAGAAGGACGTGTTGTCATTGAATCGGAAATTTTTATTAGGAGATATCCTTTTCTTTGTCGTTTTGCCATTAGCGATCTGGAATTACGGACGTGATATGATCGGCGATTATTACGCGATGCTATTATCAACAATTCCAGGATTGGTGTACTCTGCCATTCGTTTAGCGCTAACAAAAAGAATAAACAGTTACGGTATTTACGTGGTGATTACGTTAGCCGTTTCTTTCATTATTAATATTTTATCTCCGTCGGCCGAAGCAATCCTCTGGAATAGCAAAGTGTGGTTTAATTCCACAACAGCTTTGATAATATTGGGGACGATTGCGATTCGCAAACCGCTGTTTTTATACTTTGCGATTGATTTTGCCGAAGCGGCGGGTTATTCGCGTGAACAGTCAAACATAGCGTTTAGGCAAAAAGGGATTTTTTATATTTTTGTCCTTGTCACTCTTGCTTTTGTCGTTCAAGACTTGTTATATGCGGCAGTGACGGCTTTTTATTTGTTCCACAAAGGCGTTGAAGGATATAACGAGTTGGTTCTATTCCGCACAATCTTAGGATGGGCACTAAGCGGCATCATTTTTATTAGCATATACGCGGTTTCTTATAAGCTAAACAAACAGCGGGAAGCGTATGAGCGTTCGTTAGAGGAAGAGAAAGACGTTGTGCATTAATTTCTGGCATGATACTGTAAGATTGAGTCCACAGTGTTGTGTTAGCAATGGTTGTGCTTAGCTTTTTTTGATGGTACAGAGCTGGGTGTACATATGAAGACGGCGCTTGAGTTGTCAAATGACTATATACGTGGAGGTGAGCACATATGGATGTTGAACAAGAAGTGGATGACCTATTAGAAAAAATAGAGGGTAAGACGAGCTTTAAGTCACTATATATTTCTTGTCCAGTGCTTTGTGAAACAGCGATGGGAAAACGTGAGAGGAAGCAGCTATGGAAAGACTACGCGGCTGTGTTTGTTTTACTTGTTGCATATTATTCTTTGATGATGACTGTTATGGGGGAGATTATACGAGAAATTATTTATCTTATTCCTGAGGGGGGTGTGAGAATATTTGGGGCGATAATCATTATTGCATTAATATTTCTGGGACCTGTTGCTGAAGCGATAAGGTTTATTAATAGTCGTGTTTTTCAAGCTTATGGTGTTATAAGAGAAAAGAACATGTCTCGAAACGTGTCCCGATTAGATAAGTTAAGGAAACAATTGATTGAAAAAGAGTTCTATGGTTGGATAGAAAACGCATCTGTGAATGACTTCATTATACGAAAATACGTTCTTGTGTATGTGAAAAGAAAAATGAGAAGCAAAAAAGAAGAATCTCACTCGACATTTCTTTTGGGGATGATTGCACCATTTGCTATCGCTTTCTCTATTGCTATTTTCAATATTTTGTATGATGAGGCCATGAAAGACGAAAAATTGATTGGTGAAATAGGCGCTGATTACATTTTATGGTTAGTTATGATAGCCTTTGTCGGGATATTTTTAGCAGTAGTGGTTGCGGGATGGATGTTTAACCGTAGATTATTGGACAAACGCAGAAGAGGAATGTTTATGATTTCTTCATTAAGGAGAACCATTTCTATATATTTGGCGGGGAAAGATGGGGGTAGCTCGCACGTGCCCCATGAAATTCCACGCGGACGGCAGATATTTTCACGTAGTCGGAGAGAGAATTCCTCTCGTAGGAAACGCTCTAAGTGATATTTATGATATCGATAAAGATAGACATTGATGTTATAGTTACACTTTTGATTGAAAGTGGCGTTTCTTTTCATAAATACGGCCTTTGCACCCGTAAGCGTATGTGCCGTATACACGTCCCGTGATTCAGGCCTCCTTTGTGAACTCGACCAGCCTATCCCATGAATCAAAGTGAAACTGTTTGTGTTCGGGCATGCCAAAAATACCTTGGAGCACGGTAAGTGTGTAACGCTCTTCGTCATCGTAAGTTTCATATATAAAATGTTTTGTGTCACTGGTTATGTTGGAGAAAGTGTGCCGATTGATCATGTGACAAACGTCTTTCATTTTGAGAAAGTCATCGACATCGCCCACTCTCGTACGCTCGATGTGTTCAAGCGAGTCCTTATCCAAAGTGAAGATCCTACCTTTCCAGTAATATCCTAATACGTGTAGACCTTCGATTTTTGTAGATGCGGTTGCTTCAAGTTTCCGAATGTTCCAGTAAAGTTTTTCTATCATTTTTCATTCTCCTTTTTTTTCTTTGTGTCAGGGCTGTCCCAAAAGGTAAGACTTCTTGGGACAACCCCGAGGAAGGGAGATGTTTCACACAATACTAACGCTGCTAGGGCATGGAAAATACTATTGGACGAGCAACAGGGGGCAGAGCCCCTATTGCCTATTTTTTCACGATCTTGTGTAGATGCGCTTCAGCCGCTTCATAGCTGTCAAAATCTAACTCGTCCACGCGGTCGCCGGCGGAGGTGTCAAGGTTGTGGCGTCGTACGTAGAAGCGCCCGTCGTCAGTTCCGCAGTGTTCTTGAACAATGAAATACCCTTCTGTTCCTGACTCTGTCTCAACTACGGCGAGGAATAAGTCCATGGTCCCTTTGCTAAATTCGCGTTGTTTCATGTGATTCATCTCCTGGGTTTAATTTAACTTACACACTAATTATATCATGATAATAATAGTATGTAAAGTCTTTTTATACCTTTCCGGAGAATTACTTATAGCGTTTTCTGCGCTCCTTTACTTGCACGGCGTACGCTTCAACCTCTTCCTTTAGATAGAGTTTAATTGTTCCTGGGCCGGTCCCTGTCTTAAAAAAAGGCGTTAATTTATGTGTTTCCACCGACTGTCTAAAGCCGTCTGCCGATTGGCCTGTTATCGCTCTTGCCTCGTGTTTATTTAACAGGTTTTCCTTCAGATATTCCCTTAGTTCTTCTTTATCAATCATAAATATCACGCTCCCTTTCATGATATATTTTACATGACTAATTAGGGAGTGTAAAGTTTGTTCTTACGGTTACGGGAAGGGCTGTCCTAATAACAGCCCGCGATCTCGTTTTGTCTATCTAACTTAAGTTGCTTTCCCCGTCGCAGAATCGTAGTAGTGTTTCAGTCATGTTACCGTCTCTTTATTACCGAATAAATAAAGCGGGGGCATTAAGCCCCCCATGGTTGGTATTTTTTAACTAGTTCCCATAGTGCGTGCCGGGTATGGGCGTGTTCGCCGAAATTTGGTACCGGTATGTCTAGTATTTCTGATATGGTTTCTAGTAG
The DNA here is from genome assembly GCF_038592975.1 of Bacillus sp. FSL W7-1360. NCBI lineage: Bacteria > Bacillati > Bacillota > Bacilli > Caryophanales > Bacillaceae > Bacillus > Bacillus sp. FSL W7-1360. Next base: position 2,738,997 of record NZ_CP151950.1, read on the forward strand.
CCCGCAAAATTCTTCGGCGTCAATCGCGGCGACTATGTCCGGGTATTCCGCTATGTCTTTTCCGTTGGTAGCAACTCCGCCGAATTTACCGCGTAGGATTTTGATATCGCAGCCGTTAGGCCAGAAATACTCCCGGTCGATCAGGTATTCGTATAGGTTTAAAATCCCGAAGCCTTCGTTTAGTCGGAAGCAGCCGAGGGCCCCGTTCCAGCCTGTTACGTCTTTTTTGTCTACTGCTACGAATGTTGTGTACGTTATTTTTGGATTGTAGTTGCTTACTTCTTCCACTCTTGATGGGTAGTTCATGTTTACCGCCTCCGTATGTTTTAATTTAACTTACATACTAATTATATCATGATAATAATAGAATGTAAAGGGTTATAAGACATTATTCTGATATTTATTTTGGGCGTTTCTCCAAAAATATCGCCATGGCTGATGTGCCATTGTGGTAATGTTTTACATAAATAAAGCAGGGCACTAGGCCCCACTTTATCATTAGTATTCTTTAATTAGTTTAGTTATCTCGTTGAAGAATAAAACTTAGTTCGTGGGGGCTGTTTGGGTCTTGTCTTGTCAGTACGGATATAGTTCCCTTACTGTCCTGTAGCCCCTTAGTAGGGTTCAAGTTAAATCCCCATTCTAGGATGACCTTTTTTAGGTGATCTTTACCCTCTTTTAGTTCCTTGATTTCTGCTCTTTTATACGGGATGTCCTTTGTTGTGCTTTCTAACCAGGCGAGGGAATCAATCATTCCTGTCCAGGTATAGTACATTTCCGCAAGTTCTTGTTGCTTTTCAGGAGTAAGATCCTCTAACACAGCGGTTGTTTCCTTTGTTTTCGAGATTTCTTGAGATATTTGTTCTTTCGCGATCAGTCTTATTTTGTGTGTAGTTTGTTCGTTTTCACTCAGCCGATCTACCGCGCGTATCGCTGCCATAAAAAGATCATCTTCGCGCGGGATGGTTACCGCTTTAGCTAAGTAATTTCGTAAGTAATTGGGGTCTTTTAGTGAATTCATGAAGACGTTTTCCCCTTCTAGGATGATTCCCGATATAATATCGTCCAGGATATCGTCAGAGAAGTGGAGGTCTCTTTTTCCCACCGCCTCGTCACGTATAACTCGAGATAATGTATCGTTGGAGAACATTTTTGATCTCAGTTTTACTATTGCCGCCTCAGCGTATACCGCGTCTTCAAGACCTAGATTGAGTAATTCATTTTCCAACCATTTGGTTCTGGTTTCTGACCCAAGGCCATCGTATTTCGGTTTAGTCTTTGATTGTTCGATGAGTTTCCAGAATGTCTGCATATTCATTTGTTTATCGCCTCCGCATGTTTTACTTTAACTTACATACTTATTATATCATGATAATAATAGTATGTAAAGGGTTTTTGGGGATTTTTCTGATATTTATTTGCGGGTTTCCCAAAATAATAAAGAAGGGGCGCTAGGCACAGTCTGTCACAAGGCAAGAAAACCCACAGTTAGGAAAGGAAGCGCAGCTGAAATTTTGAAGGCAGTGCTTGAAATGTTGAAGTAAAAATTTTATTTGTTGGTTTATTTTCAAATGGATTATAATTTATCAATCAGTACCTTTTATGATTACTATTAGATGATCACAAAATTAACAGAACGAACAAAAAACTTTACGACTTTATACGATCAAGAAAAACAATTAATACCTATAAAATGCTTTATTCGTCAAGAAACACTACTTTATAATAGGTTATTATGTAATTTAAAGTCGTAAAAAGAAGATAACTTATTGTAGACATTGATCAATATTGTGTTAAACTTGCATTATAGAGTAACTTATAGTTAATAAAGAAATGCCTATTCGTTATGCTTTAAGTTAACTATATACTTTGTTTAGGGGGTGGTCAAAATGGTGTAGATTGAAGAAGTTCATGTGCATGCATTTGTTGACGTTGTGATTCTTGTTGTGGTATTATTTTGATACCATGACAAACATATAATAAGGGGGAAATTTTGCTCATGGTTATGAAATCGTTTTTAGCTTCTTTGTCAGTTTTGGTAATGTTTATGTTGGTTGCGCCTTCTTTTGCATCCGCTTCCACGGACGGTGTCCCGAACATGGAGTTAAAAAGGGACTTTGATGATCTCGGGAAATATGATGATGATATTATTGAAGAGCAAGGCTGGAAACTTTGGACGATTAAACAGGCGTTAAGGCATGGAGGAGATATTCTAAGTAAAATCATCAAACCATTGAGTAAAAAGAATGCTAACCTGGTAAAAAAGTATTCTAAAAAAATGGCTGATGGTCTGGATAAATTCTCGACGAAATCTGAAAAAGCGATAGCTACAGGATTCGAGAAGGTGGGAATCCCTAAAAAAGCTGCAAAAACCTTGGCAAAGATTGTAGCTGGGTGGATCTTGTAAACCGTTAATAAAGAGCGTCCTGTTCTAAAGGGCGCTTGCTTTGCTTAACATATATACATAGTAAATGGAAGGGGAGAACAAAAATGTATAAAAAAGTAATTGGATATACGGCGGTACTCGCGGCAATTATATTGATGTATGTTGCAACTATTTTTCTCGCGGGAACGTTTTTCACCTTTATTCCGTTTCTTGCGATTGAAGTAGACTCGTTTTTCTCGCTGTTTTTTTTCAGCATTTTTATTGTCCTGTACGTTGTTATTGCTGAGATTGTAAACATTTTCGTGCGTGTTTTTGATTCTTTTGGTATAGATTGGCTGTCAAAAATATTTAGTAAAAATGAAACGGGTATATATATCCATGGGGGGCTATCCTTCATATATATATATATTGTTGAAATGAATTACGAAGGGGTAAGAATTCCTGTTTTCTCTCTTGTGCTCTTACACTTATGTTTGATGTTAGGGGTTTATTTCTTCTTTAGAAGGAAAATAAATGATGATATTGAATCAGATGACATGGAAACAGAAAGGCATGAGATGAATAAATAGGCGCACTCCCCCTCGCAAAAGAAATTTTCTAGCAGGGGGATTCTTTGTTAATGGCTGAAATATTTCTATTTGTAGCGTAGAAACGCTAAATACTCGCGTAAAAGTTTGTTTTCTTCGTCTGTAAGACTCGCGTCTGCCAAAGGAAGGGTGGCATTAACAGTACGACCCAATAAATAATCGGCTGACACGTTAAATGTATCACAAATTTTTATTAATGTAGATGTATCAGGGTTTCGGTTACCTGTCTCGTAACCCGACACAGACACCTTTGTTACTCCTAGCATTTGCCCAAGTTGTTCTTGTGTCAGTTTCCGTTGTTTTCTCAGTGAACGCAAGTGATCTGGTTTTATAGACATATGCAACTTCCTTTCCTTGAATCATCTTTTCTCCTTATTCTACTATATATTACTATGTATTACACTACCGGTTTACTATTTTACACAACATGGTTTGAATTTTCTTTTTGTTAAACCACAATTCGAATCTAATCGACAAAAGTATATAAATTTTGTGCAAGGATTTATGCTTTTGATGACGAAAGTATAAACAAGCAGGGATCTCTGTGAGATTTTTGTAAAAATTACTAAGGAGGATGGGTATGTCCAAACATGTTTCACCCTTAGAATTGGATGTAGTACGCACAATAACACCACAGACCCAACAATTGTTGCAAGACATGGGGTTATGGGAGAATGGAGATGTGTGGACGCCATCCATCATGTGGGAGTTGGCTAGAGGCGAAGACTCTGATGGCGTTAAGATGTATGAAAAAATCTGCTTTGAACAAGTAATTCTTTCTGTTCGAAAGATGGCGAAAGGCCGCATTGTACCCCTGATGAACGAATATGTGCTTGCTTTGGAAGGTGAAGGACAAAGCCGAGAGTATGTAAAAGACGCTTTTGAATACGCAATGTTATTCGAACAAAAAACTGTATTGAAAAAACTTGTTGAGAGATTCCGCAAAAGCATGGATTTGGAAGAGTGGGGGACTGTCTATGATTTGATGTTGGAAGTATTAGAAGGCTCGTTATCGGAAAAAGGCATCATACGTAAATCCCGTGATGCGGTGGGGCATGTTTATGAAACTGTTCTGAAGACACGTCTGGAACTGTTGGAAATGTTCGCATATGAACGACTTGGTTATCCCGAAAAATCCGTGTCGCTCATTGATCATCTTCCAGAACAGTTTTTACGTATTAAGCCAGGATTCACAAAGAGTGTATTAGCTAGTCGTGCTATGCTCTGCATAGCGAATTCACTGCTCTATGTAAAGGGTAATATAGGGCAGGCTGAGAAATATTACTCAAATGTGTTGGATAATAGTATGACTCCTGAAGCGGTTCGTGCGTATGCTCACCATGGCTTGGCGTTGGCAACTTTGTATAAAGAAGGTGGTGGATTGCCACACCTAGAAAAAGCAATTGACTATGCAGAGCGGTTAGGATTGAATGATTATCGAGATCGCCTAAAGAAAAACGACTACCCGTTTTTACGAAATGTATCCGGCGAACAGTTTGATGTAGAGGACGTGGACGTTGAAGAACAGATCCATCAGTATGTTGTACGCGGGGAATGTGAACGAGCACTTGTGATGATTAAGGAATTGGAGTCACAAGGTAGAGATACAGCTTTGTTGGAATACTACAAGGGTAAGGCGACTAAAGATAAGAATGTGCTAGCATATGCTTTAAAACGGTTGGAGGTTGAGAATCAAGCTTTCTTACTTCCGCTTATCAAGGAAGAAATGGGGATTCCAGTTTAAAACACAAGGAGGGGTATTATGAAAGCGATTAAGGGTGTTTGTGTTATTATGGTTGTGGCAAGTCTTGCTTTTGTGAGTGTTGGATCCAATGGAGTATCAGAGGCATCTAATCCAGGCTTTTCAGTAGATGCTTCTGCAGGAGATGTTATGCCTTTAGGTCCTACTGTGCCGGGGCAAGCCTAAGATTTTTTGCGCTTATAGTCACAAGCTGGTCAGGGGGGCTTCTCGCCCTCTTTTTAATGTGCTATAATACAAGTGTCACCGCCTAGGTGATTTACGGTATAGGGAGGGCTTTTGCCCTTCTCTTTTTGTTTTAATAGGAAGCTTGTTGCGCTAGTAATTTCATTGTGATATATTAAATGCACATCACATTTACCTTTATATATATGAATGATGTATTCATCCAGTGGACTGCTCCTTGTTGCAAGGGGTGGTTTTTTGGTTATAATGCCCAGTTAATAACCATACATATCCATTTAATAGAACAAAAGACATCCATCTAATGTAAATAGATGGAAATAAAATGATTCCATGTGTAGAAACATGTCCTTATTTGACAGAAAAAAGAGAAAAGTTATTATTTACAATAGGTCAAAAGTCCTATACTATAAAAACTGTAATACTATCACAATGTTAAAGGATGTGTTGCCATAACGAATAGTCGCAAAGTCGTATGGTTTTATGTGTAGAGGTTGCATTGTTGTAAGGTATAAAAAACCGAAAGGGTGACTGCAAGAATGAAAAAGGTAACACTGGCAAGCTTGTCCTCTCTTTTACTTTTTAGCGCGGTTGTTCCCACTTTAGCAGATGCTAAAAATAATGCACAAAATCAAGATGTGGTGGCGATTCAACGTACTTATGATATCAACTTGGCACAAACACAAAAAGGGTACGAGCTTTCTCGAGATGAAGCGCGGGTAAATGCTAAGCTCAAAATTATTGCGGCGCTTCTTCGGGCTGGTGGATGGGCGTTGGAAAAGGCTTTACGTCCATTTAGCAAGAAAAACGCCGACCTTGTTTTAAAATATCGGCACAAAATTGCTGATGTTTTGGAAGAGATCGAGACAGTTTCAGAGATGGCTTTAACACAGGCATTACGAAAAGCAGGAATTGCTAAGAAAGACGCAGAAGCCATTGCTAAGGTTATTATCTGGATTGTTCTTTAGAGTATAGTTTGGAAGAATACACCACTCATTTATTACATAGTGTAATAGTGAGTGGTGTACTTTATCTTTGGAGGTTATTATATTGAACAAAGAGCGTCTTCTTATGTTTTTGGTTCTTGTTTCTATTGTAGTTTTTATTGGGATTGTTTGTACTGCAGTGGTGTATTTTTTAAGTATGGTCTTTGGCGTCAAATTGATTAGTCTGCCCTATTTTTTGTTAGCATTTTTTATTTCGTTTTTAATTTTAGTGCCATTGAGCGTTATTCTTGAAACTTATCTAAAAGTAAACAAGAACTACACTCATTTTTTTATTGTCTGGTCGGAAATTATACAATTCCTGCTTTTTGTTGTCGTGTTACATATTATAAATGACCACTTTCATTTAAGTGTGCATAAATCTTTTTTTATGGAGGTGCTTTTTTATTTTACATTGTATGTACTACTATGGGGAGGGGCGCTATTCGGGAAACACGTTGACAATAAAGACAAAATAATTAGTTGATCATCTAGAAAGTTACATATTTTTCAATGATGTATAAGTGCATGACAAAACATGACGGCATCCCCTAAGAATTACGCGCAATATGCAAGAAAGTGTCGTACGAAAAATGGGAAACAAGGAAGGAAAAGGGGGTTTTACAGTCGAAAACGTAAAGGAAAGACAAAAATCAAGGGAGGTCAAATGTTTTGGCAATAGAATATGCTGGATTGTTTGGTGGCGATACTCTTCGTAGGATCACGAAGGAAACAGAAGAGCGGCTAAAGCAGATGAATTTATGGGGCAACGGTAAGGAATGGACACCAGCACTAATGCGCCAGCTTGCGCGTGAAGAAGTGAATGCGTTTTCTTTTGAGCAAGTAGCGTATTCGACTAAGAAGATGGCGAAACCTCGAATGATAGAATTGATGAATGAATATACGTTATCTCTGCATTCCCTGCCACATGTCAAGGATTCATTTGAATACGCGGCGGTTTTTCAGCAACGGGACATTTTACATCAACTTATTGAACGTTATCAAGATGACGAACGTTTGACGGAATGGATAGATGTGCACCGTTTAGTGTTGTTGGTCCTTGAGGATCAATTCACTTACGAGGAGATCATTGATGAGGCGCGCAACCTAGATGTTAATGTGAAAGAACCCGTTTTAAAAACGCGTTTGAAGATATTAGTTACAAACGCATACGCCAAATTAGGTAAATTTGAAAAGATGTTTTTGCTGCTCCAAGGCTTGGTGGATGAACTAAGTGAATTTGAAGCAGGATACACAAAAAGTGTATTGGCAAGCCGTGCATTGTTGTTGGTAGGTAACTACTATTTGTATGGAAAAGGAGACGTAGACAATGCCGAAAAAAACTATCTAGCGGTGACGGTAAACGAATCCACACCGGAAGCAGTAAAGGTCGCTCCCAATCATGGATTAGGCTTGATCATGATGTGCAAAGGGGATCGTAAGCAGTGTTCATATTATTTTGGTGAAGCAATGCGCATCGCAAAAGAAACGGGACAGCATCTCTATAAAGAGTGTTTGGAGCGTGAATATTATCCAGCCGCTCGTAATACACTTGGAGAAACGTTTGATCTTTTGGGAGTGGTTCCCGAGGAGATAGCGCATCAGCATATTGTGCGCGGTGATTGTGAAAATGCACTTGAATTGATTAAGGAATTGGAATCTTTGGGAAGAGAAAGCCCACATTTGATGTGGTACAAAGGGAAAGCCACTAAGAACAAAGAGTTCTTGCGGTCAGCTATGGAACAATTTGAAAATGGGCGTGGGGTGTTTTTGGCACATATTATCCGTAAGGAATTGGGGGGCGATGTTTGATGAAGCGTTTCTTGTTTGTTACCGTAGTTGTAATGAGTATGATTTCTTTTGGTGCGCAATCGAATGCAGAGGTTGAACCTGATGGACACGGAATGCCAGAAATCAAGTCACATGCCGATTATAAATAGTATATCGCTTTTTCCGATAAGGGGGCTTCGAGCCCTTTTTTTAATTGTCTAACTACCTATCAATAATGTAAATTAATGGTAAATATGCTACACTAATGGTAATTTAGTGTAGCTCATTGATCTTGTACCTCGATCATGATATATTTTTGTTGCAATGTTATTTAATTCATTTTTAAGCAACAACAAAAGGGGGGGGAGGGCTATTGGAATTAGCTGATAAAGTGATAGACGCCATAGAGAAGAAGGGCATGACACAAGCAAAGGTTTCTGCTGCGTTAGGGTGGCATAGGTCTGTTTTGTGGAGATTTTTAAATGGGGGATCTCTCTATTTCCATAATGCTGTTCATTTATCCAAACACCTATTTGGAGAGAATTGGCTAGAAGTTATAGATGAATATTGTTTGACGCTAGATACGGATATGGGTATATTAAGTGCTTTTGAATATGCGTCTACCCACGATAGGCAACCTCTCATTGCGAGTTTGAGTAAACTTCATAAGAACAAAAAAGCGGAAATCCAGCGTTGGGTCTCTGTATATAAAGTACATGGAGAGGGTGCGTCTGAAGAAGCATTAGATATATTACGTGATATATATGGGAAAATCTTGTCAAAAGAAGTTAGAATAAAAGTGTTGTTGACAAAAGCTAAAATTTACTATGAAGACGGAGAATTGACTACGGCGGAAGCGCTCGTAAAAGCAGCTATACCTAAGATCAAGGATTTGAAAGTGAAGAATTCCTTTGTAAAACAATCATTGATGGTTGCAGCTAATGCTTTTTATGAGGATATTAAACTTTTGATTAGCTATGATACTGCTGGTGCGATTGAATGTGCAGATGAAGTAATAGCCAGTTGTGCATCAAGTGGGAAAATGGTAGCTAAGGCGTGGCGTGTCAAAGGTTTGGCATGTATGTATGATGATTTCGATGAAAGTATTAGTTGTTTGGAAAAGGCAGCCAATATTTATGGGGAAAATGAATTATTCGATATAAGGGATGAAATCATACGTGTTGATATACCTTTTGTAAAAAATGTCAACAGGAAAGTATTTTACGATGATAATGATATAGTTAAGGAAGAATTAGCACACCAATACATTGTTCGTGGTGAACATGAAGAAGCATTGCGAGTGCTTGATTCTCTTGGGGAACCGAATGCAATTTCAGATTTTTACCGTTCCATGGCTACAAGAGATTTTAAAGGTATTATAAGTGCTTATCAACAACTCTTAATTTCAGGTAAAGCATATTATGTACATTTGGGCAAACGGGAAATAGTAGCAATTTATGATGAAAAGCTAATGAGCTGTTAAAGGGGATGAAATTGCATTGGATAAATCAGAGAAAAAGACACCGATGGAAGGTGTTTTTTTAGGAAGAGTGAATCGAGCAGGAGACGTTGTAATTTCAGACGTATTAACATCAAGCGATGTTGCAAAACATTACGATGATTTTTTGAAGTGTGAGTTTCGTCATAAGGTGCGCGCAATAAATGATTTACCAGATAAGCATATAAAGGAAGGTGACACTCTTTACTTTGATAAAGAGAAGGAACCACTTATTGAAAGTACTGTTATCGTAAAAATACGCAACGATGGGGAAGGGTACGTTGATAATTACACAGGTCAGAAATACGAGGCTTGTGTTTGTTATATAGAAAAAAGAAAGAGGTAAAAAGCTCGCCACGTAGTTCGCCACCAACCACCCCGCGCGTGGCGAATACGTGGCGAACTTTTGCTAAATCCTGACTTTAGGGGGTTATATGCGGCTTTTACGTGCACAGAAAATGCCGTAAAATAAGGGTTGAGCGGAAATGACTACGCCTCTGACCACCATGGTAAGGTGGGGGTCAGCGGTTCAAGTCCGCTTGGGAGCTTCACTAAAAAACCTTGATATATAGCCATTTTTAGGGGTTTGGATACGTAATGAAAATATTGATATCAGGATATGCGTGGCGGATACGTGGCGAACTCAGTTAAAACTTTTTCGTAGAAGAGCCTGTTGCCGCGTGGGATCATGGTCCTGTGGTTGAAGATTTGTACCATGAGTATAAAAAGTATGGTCATTCAACGATAGACTCATACGGATGACCCGGTCAAGCAAAATTGTAACACTCCCTAGCAAAAATAAGTTGTCCTCATTAGAAGAGCGCCTGCCATCCTTCCTGGAAAGAGCGGGCAAATTTTCGTGGGAGAACTCCAGTAAATCATTCGAAGTTCAACCCGAGCGATTTTACATGGAGGGGCGGGCGTGTTAGCCTGGTGTAGCCAAGTCTCTTCTTCATATCCCCCGCCAAAAACTTCAAACGTTAACACTGTGGGACCGAGAGGGATGGATGATCATCCGGATTTGTGTGTGTTTTCGCACAATTATTGTTTAATTAAAGAGATTAAATTAGGCATATTACGTCTATTCCGGCAAATGATAACGCATATATGCAACAAAAACCCCCCGTCTGACCAATTTTGAAGTGAACACACGGGGGATCAGCTTATTGTTCTATCGCATTAAAAGCGTTAGGCATCATGACTGTTTTCATTTTTTTAATGAGTCGGTACATAAAAGAGGGAGCTCCAGGGAAGAAAGTTCATCTAAAAAGTGAGTACTTTCTCCATCGGAACCATAATCCCAATGCACATAATCTCCTTCTTCTTCCTCTTCATGACGAAGGGTATAATTTCCTTTTCGTAGTGTCTCCGTTATAAAAGATAAAAGATCTACTATTTGATGAGCAATGACATACTTTACTTCTTCATCGCTACCAAAATTGATGATTTGGCCTTTGTGACCTTTCTCATCAGGATCTAGATCAATGCCAATATGATTTCCGCCGTGGTCTTTACTAATTGGTATCCAGTAGCGGTTAACATATCGTTCTTTGATCCAACCTGATGGGACAGAGTGGGAATCAATTTCAGTCATCCACTCTTCTTCAGCATTAGGCCATCCTCTCCACTCATCTAGCATATCGTCTAATGAAAGGAAGGGAAGACCGAAAAATAGTCCGGGTCCCGATTCATTTTCTCCATTGTGAATCAAATAGAGGCTCCGCAAATCTTCTGGGAATATGATCCCCATCTCTTTTTCGGCATGTCTTATTTGCCCCTCGGTCGCAGGTGGGTTCAAAAATGGTTCAAATTCTTTGTTTAGTTGTTCCTTTAAATTCTTTATGACAGCATTGATCATGTTTTTTCCTCCTCCACGGGATTCTTTTCAGCTGAACCAATCTATCGTAATAAAATTCTTGTGAGAAAGCAACGGTTGTGGCCTGTTTTTTGTTTTAAATACGCGTTTTATACAACACAAGCAGCATTAACACTTCACCTTCCTACGTTCATTTAGAAGAGATGACAGGTGGAATGAAGATTCATTGTTCTACATCGATAGATAATTTTGGGATGAAGTATATAAACCAACCCACAAGTAATGCAGCTGCAATAATGCCTAACGTCCATATAAGCCAAGGTTTACTCGTATTCTCGTTGTCGGCCAATTGTTGTGATAAAGGCGTTGTGCCTTGAAATAAGCGCAAATTGTTCGTTGCTCCGATTAATATGTTGTCATTTGATTCACCATTGAAAGCGATGTTTTTGACCAATTCATCCGAGTCTGTTTTCGGAGCGAATTGTAGTTGTTGGATGATCTCGGGGATTTTCTCAACCGTTTTATATCGAAGAAGAAATTGAGTGCCGCCGTGATTTATTCTTTGCGAATGAAATGAGTAACATCCGCATGTACAACGAGCTAGCGGAAGAGCCATTACCAGCAATTTATGTCGCAGTTGATAACTATGATTTAGTCAAAGAAGAGTTTGAACCACTTGAAGCCCGCTTTGTTCAGCTCGCTCGTGATGGTCAGGCGCATGGCGTCTATCTATTGATCACCGCGTCGCAAGTGACAACGGTTGTGAAAGCAGCGTTACGAAACAACATGCCGATGAAAGTGATGCATTATATGCTCGATCAAGCGGATATGCAGACGGTGATTCCGAAAACAAAATTTGAAGTCGAGCCGATCCCAGGGCGTGTGCTCATTGGTCGGAAGACAACCGAATTTGCGCAAATGTACTTACCTGTGGCAGGGGAGACAGAAACCGAACTTTGGTCCGCACTCAAAACAAAAGTCACAGCGATCAATGAACAATATGAGGAAGAAGACCGGCCAGAAGCGATGGCGATGTTACCAGCAGAACTGTCACTGGGTGACTTCCACAGCAAATTTGCACAATTACAAGAGGAACAGGTACCCGTTGGTTTGGATGAGATTACCGTCAAGCCAGTTTACGTGCCATTTGACACGCACGCCAATTGCGTTGTGGTTGGGCGAGCAGGGATTGGAAAGACAAATGTAATGCAAGTGATTCTCTCTTCATATGCGGCATCAAACACGATAGAAGAGATTGTGCTCTGTGACAGCCCAACCCATACGCTATTAAAGCTATTAAAACAAAAGCAAGCAAATGTCCGCTCGATCCAAACAGAAGAAGAGACACTCGCATGGCTTGATGATTTGATAGAGGAGTTTGAGGCGCGTAGCGAAGCATATAAAAAAGCGCTGGAAAAAGGCGAGACACTGCCAACGTTTAAAACAACACTCCTTGTCATTGATGATATGGATAAGATGGCGAGCAACTTGACAGGTGATATTGATGCGAAAGGGATGTCGAGAACAGCATTCAAACTCGTTAGTGTGATGAGGGAAGCAGCGCCTTTAGGTTTGAAAATCCTTGCGTCTGGAAATTCAGGTGATTTCATGTCTCCAGATCAATTCACGACAGAGTTGCGTAAAGTGCGCCAAGGCATCTTGCTTGTGAAGCCAAGTGATCAACGGGTACTGAAGAACTTACCGAAAGACCCAGCAGGGTTAAAAATGGGCATGGGCTATTATGTTAGTGGCTCGGAAATGACAAAGATGAAAATCCCAGAGGTAACAGCTATGGTAAGCGTGACTTAATAAACGCTCCTGTACGGTGCAGCAGGCATGCGTCGTACAGGAGCCACATATAGAAATGGAGGGGTGGATATGTATAAGACACAAATTGCGGATAAGAAAAGCGCTCTTAGCGACATGAGAAGTGCAAGAGATGACTTGATAGAACAAAAAGAACGACTGCAAAAGGCGGCTCAGAATTTGGTGCTAAAGAAGGGAACCTTAGATGAGAATGTCGCACTTGTACACTCACCGAGTCTGTCAACATCATCTTGGGCAGGGAAAACCAATGATCGCAATGAGAGCTTACGAAACTCTGCGGAGAGCAAATATGAAATTGGTGGGGATCAACGTTATCAGGATGCGAGAGAAGCCATCGATGAGGCTTATAAACGCATAAATTCTTATATAGAAATGAATTCGGATACCATTTTAAGGATGTCAAATGAACTTGAGAATCTGAAAACGAAACAAAAAGATTGGAAAGCCAAGCAGGATGCTGATTAGGATTGAGCGTAGTTGAGACGCTAGGCATTAATTGGAGGTTAAGAGAAATTGAGATGTTGACACGAAAACAAAAGGCGTGGCAATCGCAACAGGATTGATGTGAGGCGTTGTGTGAAAAGGAGAATTTATAATGAATAAAGTGAGTGAACGCTTCTTAGGCGTACTTGGTGGGGCTATGTTTATTGTGATAGGGGTATTGTCTTTCCTTGGTCTGATGTTGTTGGGTATGATCCTGTCCTTTATTGAAAAAGAGAAATCTACGACTGATGCAGATACTTTTTTCCAGATGGGTATGGAAGGCTTCGGAGTGGCAATCGCAATCATACTCGGGTTTATAGGTTTTATCTCCATTATTTTAGGTGTCATAGGGATCATCATTGCTGTGAGAACAAAAAATCGTCGAAAAGGCGCCGGAGCATTCTTTCTCATTAGTGCAGGTATATGTGGTGTATTTGCTGTAGGTCTTGTCCAAGTCCTCATGTTATTGATACCACTGGTTTGGAATGGCAACACTAAATTGGACAAATTTTTAGAGGGCTATCTTGTACTCAATCGGACTGTTATATCCAAGTGTACTGTGTAAACGTTTTGTGTTAAACCAATGGACATAATCTCGCTGCTCTCTATCGAGGTCACCCAGCGTCTCAAACACATATTGCCTGACAAATTCGGTCTTAATCGTCTTGAATGTCGCTTCTGCAACGGCATTATCATATGGACATCCTTTCATGCTCAAAGAGCGCTCGATGCCGAACGTATGAAGCGTTTGATCGATTAGTTTGTTCTTAAACTCTGATCCCCGATCTGTATGAAATAATCGTAGTTTGCGTAAGTCACCTGAAATAGATGCAAATGCTTTTGCCACAAGTGCTGCGTCTTTCTTGCGTCCACAACTTGACCCAATGATTTCACGATTGAATAGATCGACTAACACGCACATGTAATGAAACTGATTCCCGACACGTACATAGGTTAAATCGCTGACAATGACTTTCTTTTCTTCTTGTTGATCAAACTCACGATTCAACTCATTTGCCACGTTATCTTCATTACAAGGAGTACGCTGTGGCTTGTAGTTGGTGATTGTGTAAATGGAAACCAACCCCTGTTCACGCATCATTCGTGCGATGCGACGGCGTGAGACTCGAATGCCTTCTTTTTGTAAGGCGGCCTTCATCCTTCTTGTACCATAAGTACGACGATTATCGTGAAAAATATCGACGACACGAGCGGTGATTGGGTCTTCAGCTGGTCGTTCTTTTGACACATAGTAGTATGTGCTTCTTGGGAGTTGTAGGACGCGACACATTGCTGAAACTGAATATTTGTGACAATTTTGCTTGATCACATCTACTTGCGTCCTAGTATCAGCGCGGCTTGCTTTAAAATGTCATTCTCCATCTCAAGATACTTATTTCTCTTACGTAACTCAATCAGCTCGACTTCTTCAGGGCTGCGATTATCCTTTTCTTTGAAGGAACCTGATGTCTTGCTTTGTTTAATCCATTTATCTAGGGAAGATGGTGTGAGTTCATAGTCTCGAACAATTTCTGCTCGTGGTTTCCCATTGTGATATAGCTGGACCATTTGTGCCTTAAATTCAGCAGTAAACTGTCTTCTTGGACGTTTTTCCATCCATGATCATCTCCTTAACTGGTAGGGTTTGAGAAAGTGCGAGACCGGCGCAACTTGACATTGAGCCTCCACGGGCATGTTTTTCTCGCCAAGTGCCAAGCTATGGTGAAGCATTGGCTACACCACTAGCCTAACATGCCCGAACTCAATGTAAAGTCGCTTCGTTTGAAGTTTCCTAGTTTTTTGGATGATATCCCCTAAAACTGGATTCCTATCTCGCTACCCCTCATCATTATTGTCCAGTTAAGTGTAACCCATCCAGTTTTGTATACAACAGTAGGGGCGAGGAGGAAGGATCGAAATAGATCTATGGTACTTTTTGTTGTGAGCGCCGTCATCTATGGCATCGTTATCACGTGGGTGGGCGTGGAGCAAGGGTATAGTATTTTAGGTATCTCTCCTCTGGTCTTGTATATGATTGCGGGTACAATGTTTATTGTGCGCGAGGGACGTCATAAACAGACGAGAGAGACGGGAGCAACTAACAATGCTATATGAATAAGCACATCAAAAAGTGTTTTCATAGTGTTTCTGCATGATATGTTTTACTATAAACACTAGGAGAAGTTTTGAAGGGGGAGAAAGCTTGAATGAAACGTGTCAGCATGTCTCTATTACTCGTATCACTATTACTAGGAGGTTGTAACATTATGGGGTCAAAACCAGACACACCAGCATTTCAAGACGAGTTTACAAGAGAGTTTATGAAGTCATCTGAAGAGGTGGAAGACGGGTATTATGAATTTGAATCAAAGACAGGCGGTTATACGATGTTATTTCCGGTGACGGGGGAGATGCAAAAATCTCGTTATTTCTATGATGATGAAACTGGCAAGGTAGAGGATACGCTTTTCATTGATAGCGACGATGACATACTTCGATCAGTACGTACGCGATATGATGCACGCGCTAGAAACGCGGATGATATTGAGGCTAGACAGAGGTCGCTGTCCAGGAGTGTTAGTTATGAAGGCGAATATGAAGAGATTGAAGCTGATGGGAAGACGATTTATTATGCGAAAAATGAGTATCATGTTCAAGTAGAGGATAAAGAAGGAACGTCTTATTCTTTTTTTGGATATGTTAAATCCAATGAGCATTCCCGAGGACTCAGTTTAGCATACGAAGTTAGTTGTCGTGATAAAGCAAAACCATGTGACCTTGACCTCGATCTTGCAGAAGAACGCGCGAAGAAGCTAATGAAAGCTGTTCAATTCAAACAAAAATCTGTGGGGAGTGAAGAATAATGGCTGGAAAAGACCCACAGGTATTTGACACAGATGTGATGCGAAATCGGTTGATGCAGGATGAGTATAAAACTTTGACTGCCGATATGGTGAAAAAAATTTATATAGAAGGAAAGGGAGAGCCCTTACCGGATAGCACCACGATTAAGGTGTATACATCTAAAGAGCATGGTGACCTACCGAAGGGGAACAATTATTCTGGATTTGATGGCGCAGTGGTTCATATTTATGATGAGGAAAAAGGCATAAACGAGACGTACACGATTGCGCGTGGTAGCGAAATGGGTGAAGAAGGCGATGGACAACCTCGTGACTGGATGCAAAATCTTCTTGGAACCGGAACTGGTAAAGTGGATCATCAGTCAAAGGATTTGGCGGATTTTGAGGAAGGAATGCTAGAAGTGATCGAAAAAGAAATAGCTGACAAGGGCATTGAAACAGAGTTAAAAAAGTATGGCTTAGGTCACTCCCTTGGTGGCGGGTTAATGACGAAACACCAATTGGCAAACGCGCACTATGACACGGTGTATACTACCAATCCTGCGCCAGTGAATGTACATGAGATGGTTTACATTGATGAGGAATTCAGCCTAGCAGTAGCAACTAAATTTGGTATCGATCCTCAGAACGATGAAGAACTCTACTCCCTCAACCGCAAAGAACTCGCCAAATTCGGTGAACAATATTACCGAGACAAAATGGACGAGTCCTCCATTCAACACTTGTCAATGCAAGAGGACGTTCTATATGGAATTCTGCCGTTACCTGGCATGATGGACTTTGGTAATCGTCATGTGATTGATTCTATGAGTGGTTATGGTGGCTTACAATCTCTCGTTAGTCATCTCCCAGAGGGAATCGTGCGCGAATTACAAACGTATCTTGCACCCATGGCAGATGCCTATAATAAAGGTGGGTTTGATGGGGCGGTTGAAGAACTGATCGGCTTAGACCTTGGTTTGATCCAATCCTTTTCGAAGATGACCGATTCATGGGGGAATTTTTGGGAAGGGATGAACATGGACTCCGTTAATAACTTTTTCGGTGGTACACGGGAAGCAACAATGGAATTCGGGAAAAAGTTAGGAGAAGAGTTCATTCCGATGCTGCAAACTGTTCCAGGTAAAATACAAGATGCGATTAAGATGGTACAGTTTCTACGTGAGAATGCGGAAGAAATTCTAGGCGCATTTGTTCAAGAAGGCTTTCTCACAGAAACGCAAAAAGATGCGGTTATACAAGAGCTATCTATGATAGAGCAGACCCTACAATCAATGTTAATAACGGTAGGGAAGATTTTGCTGAATGCCCATAACCCTATCCAGGCCGCTTTAGAGATAAAAAACCTTATCGATCAATATAACTTTCTTCAACAGATTTTCGGCAACATTGGAGAGCATTTAGCACCGATGCTTGAAATGATAGGACAAAGCAAAGACGCACACCTGCTTGACCACGTACTAGCAACATTAAACGACCCTGAATATAATGCCAATCAATCAATGATCGCACTTTTTTCAAGTCTAACGGGGAAATCTCCAGCACTCACTGCGCTTTGGTTGGTGGGGGGATCGCTTGGCACTGGCCTGACTCCACGACTATTGTTGACAAAAGAATGCTTCACCGTCCTGCACCGCATTAGACTGGCGGCAGAAGGGCTTCTTGTGCTTGCATTCAAAGAGAACGGCCACCAAATCAAAGTAACGAATCTCGACACATTCTTACTGCTTGTGTCAGTGTCACAGAAATTCAGGAGTTTTTTCAAGCTGTACGCTGAGAAAGTTTTAAACGATGTGTCGAAACAAATGTTACTGATTGCTCAGTATTGGGAAAAGGACGAAGAGCTGGCTCGGGTGATCCAAGCTGGCAGCTAAAGGAGGCACACCAATGAAGGCATTAAAATTTAAAGAAGCACATGATTTCCTTGATGAAGAGAAGGACACTCAAAAGTTGGCGATAGAAAAGTTAGAAGAGCTGGAAAGTGCGATGAAGCAGACAAGCGTACTTGATGCTTTGATGCAAGGTCAAGGTTCGGAGGCATTAAAAGAACGTTACGAATCTGAGCATATGCCAGTGGTAGAAAAGGCAAAGTCATCTAGTGAATCGTGTAGTGAGCGGGTTGAATCCATTAAATCGGACATGTCTGATTTGGATAGAGAGGACGCTGTATGGAAAGAAGAAGTGCTCTCCGTTGATGTACCAAATGGGTATACAGCATATGAAGAAGCTGTGGAAGAAAGTGTAAAGGATATTCAAGGAATTTTGGCTACAGTGGAGGACTTTAAAGAAGTGGCCGCGCTACCAAAATTCCAGATGAACGCGGAACTGAAAGTAGCTGAGGTGGGACGTAAACATGCACAAGACACAGCAGAAAAGCTACTAGGATTGGATGAGGATCACTCTTCAAAGGCGCTTGAGATTGAAGAGAAAGTTGAAGGGGTGTCAGGTAAAGCGGGGAATATTTCAGTGTAAGTGAGCAATAGCCCTGTCTGCTTAAAGCGCGGGGCTGGAGCTGATTTAGGAGGAGATGGACGTGCGGGTTTTAAACGTAAAAGAATTTCGTGCGTATTTGGATCATGCAATTGAGAAAAACTCCAAACCTTTGGATACACTTCACTCACTGGAAGAAGCGATGAACAAAATGGGAACCCTAGGAGCAAAATGGGAGAACATGGCGCCTGAATTGGAAAAGGAAGATCCTGAATTTGTTCAAATGATGAGAGAAGTCCAGAATGTATCAAAGAGAATCGCGACACCACGCGGGTTGATGGGGGCTAGTGAAGCATATATCGATGCATTGAAACAAGTGAGAGACGAGCTATCAAAGATTGAAGAGAACCATGATTTCTTTTGCGAAGCATTTTTGGAAGACTTTGTGCTTGGTGGCATTAAGAAGATTGAAGAAGCCGCAGATAGTGGGGAGTCTGAAGAACAGCTCAAGGTGATGGTTGCGCAGCTAGGGCAATTCGTTGACATTGAGCTGTTTGACATGGCTGATCTACCACAGGCAATGAGCAATTTGCGTGGGAAAGTGAACGAAAAATTGCGGGATTTGGTGCAGTTTGATCGTAAAGGGGTTGAGCTGATGGCTCCAGTGAAAGAAAAATTAAAGCAGTTACAGAAAGTGATGTACTAGTTGCTTTGATCCAATAGAAAGGAAGAGCGTTCATGGATAAGACAGCGGAAATGGACGCTTCTTTGGACAAAACGTTTGCCGAGGATGAAGTGGACATGCAGCTAATAAAAGCGGTTCTGACTGCAGGTGCCGAATCGGATTTAGAAAAAGCCTATTTTGAGAGTGAAGTTGATAAGTGTGAGCGGAATTGGGAGGATTTAAAGCGTTTCACGAAGAGCACAGGAATTTTTAACTGAGAAGGGGAAAATCAATGAAAAAATATTGGATTGGTCTTGCAAGTGCTTTCTTACTTGTGGCTTGTAATGATAAGACAGAAGAAGTGACGAAGGAAGAGAAATCGCTTACAGCAACAGAGGTGCTGGAGCGCGCGGAAAAGGCTCATGAAGAAGTGACGGCTGTAGAAATTCAACTGATGGAGCGTGAAAAAAACCAGGGAAATGAACGTCACGCGATTGAAATGTATGACTTTGAAGCGGGAATTATCTCTATTGATTATGATGATGCAGAGCTGTTGTATCGTGATGAAGAAGGTTTGATTGTTGCGGGAACACCGAATTTACAAAGGGATCAACAGATCATGTTGAGCGTGCAAATGGACAATAGGGAAAAGCAAAGCAAAAATTCATTTGCGCACTTTAAGTCCTTGGATGAAGACTTTTATTCACTATTTGATATGAAAGAAACAGACGAGTCCTTTGTATTAACATATAATGGGGATGAAGATGCACAAATGAAGGTTATGAGCAACGCCCTATCAAAGTATTCTGAAGCAATGGCTAGTGAGCTAGATAGAGATATAGGTGAGCAAGAAGTATTATTGGCTGAATTCGGCGCGGAATGGGAAATTGATAAAGATACGTACTTGGTTCAGACCGTAAACATGAGGAACGCTTATACCATAAAAGACTCAGGTCGAAATGAGACAGTGGAAGTAGACAAGGTCTATGAGTACAAGCACGTCAAGTACAATGATGATGTTGGCGAGATTGAAAAGCCTTCCTTCTTATCCGAAGAAACGCGTGTATCAGAATGGAGCGAGGAAGAACAAGCGCAATATGAACAAGAAGCTGCCGATTACCTTGATGCGATGATCCAAGCGACAGTCTTTCAAAATGCAGAAGAATATGCAAAGCGCGCGCCAGGTTCAGAAGAAGAAAATAAAGGGAAGGGTATATCCGAGCGTGACACTTTTAAAGTGGTTTACGAGCAAAACACCTCGGGTCCAATAGATGGTATGGACATCAGTTCAGAACAGCTTGAGGATGAGATTGAAAAAGTAGCGGATGGCTTTTTAGCAGCGATTTCTCATACTGAATATGAAATCGTAGAAGCACGGGCGATTGATGATAAGGATATTGAAGTGCTTTTGACGGTACGTGGCATTGATTTTACGAGCCTTGAATGGGAAATGGTAGAACAAATCCAACAAGAACAACAGAACGGAAAAATCAAGGACGAGGAATCCTTTGTGAAACGTAATTTAGAGTTACAAGCAGAACGTTATCAAGCAATTAGTAAGGATGATCTACTCCCACCAACAGACATAAAAGTACGCGTATGGCGCAATCCAGGTGGATCATACGAGGTGATGCAAGACAGCTATTTAGATGGGTTTGCTCCATAAGAATAGGATTTTTTACGCCCTGCCTAGTGTCGATGTAAATTCACATTGGGGAGGGGGTTTTAATAATTTGTAGAACAGATTATCATTGTGAGGTCGAAATATATGCGAAAAGGAAGAAGGCGCGTATTTATTTGTATGAAAAAGGAGTTGAAGAGTACAACAAGTTGGTGCTTTTCCGCACGATTTTAGGTTGGGCCTTGAGTGGTATCATTTTTGTCGGGATATATGCGGTGTCTTATAAGCTAAACAAACAGCGGGAAGCATATGAGCGTTCGTTAGAGGAAGACGTCATGCATTAGGTTGTTATATTATACTGCGAATAGTACAAAATAGCCATTTGGAGAATACTTTTGAGTTGTGTCTGTCGGGATGTTGCGAGGAGAGTATAATAGTGATCATCTCGCAGTTTAAGAGAGAAGGATATACTATGAAAAAGAATTGGAATTCGTGGTGGCGTGTGTGGATAAATCCGCGAGTAGTGATGAAACAGGAATTAGCAAAAAAAGATTCCCAGGATCGTGCAGTCGCGGTTGTTTCGTTAGCTATGCTAGGAATGATGATGAATTATATTGTTCCTAGAGTAGACCCCTTGACCTTTGAGGCGGAGATAGTGAGGGCTTTTTGGGGAGGTATCGCTTCAGGGCCAGTTACCTTGTACTTCTATGCAAAAGGTGTGAAGTGGGTTGGTTATTGGTTAGGGGGGAAAGGAAGTGAGCGGGATATAGGTCTCACATTTATAAACGGCTATTGTAAACCCGCTGTTGTTACTGGTGTGGTGCTGACGCCTCTTATGTTAATGGTTGGAAACAACGAACTGGTTTCTATGTTATTGATCTGGGCATATTATCTATTGATATTTCCGTGGATTGTTGTAATTCATCTTCAGACGATAGCTGAGGCCCATAAATTTTCTGTATGGAAGGCTTTGTTGGCATTAGCTATTGTAATGACACCTTTGTTTATTCTTCTGTTTGTGTTTATTTTCTTCCTAAATACGTTGCACTAGATACGTTTGATTTAAAAAGCGGATAAGGAGGTAATTTTGGCTTGAATGAAATGGGCGCTGTGAGTAGAACCATAACAGCGGTTTTGCTCACCTTTTTTTTCAACGAGTAGCTCAAAGTCAGATGCAATTATGAAGATGGTTCGTATATTTATAGAGACGCTAAAAGATAGAAAGACAGAAATACTCTTTTTTTATAAGAAGATCAAAGCCGAGAAAAAGTGGGGAAAGCGATCAATTTATTTTGGTCTACTGTGGCAAAATATGCTTTTTGTAATTATTATGATGCTTCCTGTTGTCCTGGTATCTATAATAATATTTCTTGGGTGGTTTGTATGGCTCGCTGGGGTGAGCAATGTGCCGCTGCCATGGATGCTTTTTGTTACGGCGTTTGCATTAGGTGCTCTTTTCCTATTTGAACTATGGATACTTTTTCTTATGCGGAAGGTATATCCGAAGAGAAAAGAGATTTTTTTAAAGAAACTAGAGGAAAAAGATGACACCTAGGAGATCGCAGGTTATGAGAAGTGATATTACTCGCGCATCTGCCTTTAAGACAGTTAAAAGCGGCCGCCTCACCGCTTTTAACTGTCTCTTTTTGATCGACAACCACACGACTTACTCTGACCGGTAACCAGCGAATGTTGTGCGACGTCTTTTTCTGTTCCACATAAGCATCGGCACCTCCAGTAGCGTAGTTTATACCGTCTAGGCGCTTCTTCTATCACTGTCCAATCGTGGATGTGTTGCCCAGTAAGGTCTTTGCCACGGTTCTTGGTTAGTTTTGACTGACAGCCACATGACTTACTAGCTCCACTAGTAAGTGATCTTTGTGCGACATTCTTTTCTGTCCCGCATGCGCACTTGCATCTCCAGTAACGATACTTGTTTTTCCGTGGTGACTCTTCAAGAACGGTCCAATAATTAAACTGCTGTCCGGGAAGGAGTACATAATTCTTCTTCCGTTTCCCTTTAGCTAGGCACCCACACGACTCAGTAAGTCCTTTTTTAAGGGAATATTGTCTAATTTCTTTTTCTGCTCCACATGAGCATTTGCACAACCAGTAACGCTTACCATGGCGTTTTGGGGCTTTCTTGAGGACAGTTAGTTCTCCATATACTTGCCCCGAAAGTGTTGAAGGTCTGTCGATATGACTAGAAGGTTCTTTTAAGAGAGACTTTCGTTTCTTTTTACACCCACATGATTGGACTTTCCCTGATCTAAGATGTCGCTGTGCAATCACTTTCGTTGTGCCGCAACTGCATTGACATAACCAAAAACGTTCCTCGTAACGCGATTCAGCTTCTTTTAACACAGTTAATTGATCGTAAGTGTGCCCAGTAATGTTTATCCTTTTCCATCCTTTTGGTTGGTCGCAGTTGCAAGACTTGCTAGAGTTGTTGACAAGTTTGTAGTGTGAAACAGTTACTTCCTTGCCACAAATACATTTGCATAGCCAATACCTGCTCCAACTTTGCATATCTACTTTCTTTAAAACAGTCAAAGAGCCAAAAGTATGACCGGTGAGATCCAAACATTTTCTGCCTAACTTCTGTCCGGATTTTTTTGCGTGACAGCCACAAGATTTGCTCGTTCCATTTATAAGTGTTCTTTGGGCGACTGCTTTTGTTGTGCCACATGAACACTTACATAGCCAATAACGTATATTCTTGCGACGAGGCGCTTCTTCTATCACTGACCATTGTTCAAACTGTTTTCCAGTAAGATCGATTAGTCTAGTTTTTGAGCGCATGTGCATCTTCTCCAATGAAAATTTTGGGGGTGTTTTTTATAATTTTATCACTTTTAAACGAGATTCAACAGGATTACCATGTATGCCTGTTAAAAGAGTAGAAGTTAGTTTAGCATGGGCAGTATTCTATAAAGTAACCAGTTTAATAAGTTCTTGGTAGCTATAATGTGATTCCGGTAGGGGGTGCGAACCGGTGTCATCTTTTTTTAGGGATTATATAACTGAAAATTATGTTTTTATTGTGATTTGTATGTGGCAAAGACATTATTGCACGAAGGAGTCGTTTAACGGTAGCGGTGTTGATAAGATTACCTAGTGCCATTTCTGGTGCCGAAAAGCAAATTAAAAGAGGATAACCAAGGAAATTCGTTCAAAAAACAACACCCAAAAGCATTGATTTATCAACACTTTCGGGTGTTTTAGGATGAAAGAGGAATATGGCTGTCTGACGATGGTAAGGTGGGGGTCTGTAAGGTGGGGATGAGTATGAGTATGTCCCTGTCCAGTTGACACCAAACATGAAGTCACATCCTGAAAGCAGATTTAACTTGCATGTTACCATGGACTATGATTTGATTAATAGGATACTTTTTATACGTTATGATATTGGAGGTTCTTATCATTTTTACTTGGTTAAATATTTTCCGCGGTATTGCTATGGGGATTACCGAACTTGTCCCCGGTGTAAGTGGCAGCACGATTGCCATGTTTATGGGAATATACGAACGTTTATTACAATCACTGAGCGAATTAACAACGAGGAACTGGAAACGCGCCTTGGGATTTCTCATTCCTCTTAGTATCGGTATGGTTTGTGCTTTGCTATTGTTTAGCCATCTTATCGACTACTTAAAAGAGCATCATCCAGTGCCACTACTGTATCTCTTTGTTGGATTGATTATCGGGATCTTACCTTTTTTATGGCGTTCAGGGCGCGCCCAAACAAATACATCATTCCGTCTTTCTCATTTTCTACTGATCTTGCTTTCTTTTGCACTTGTGGCGATGCTACGTTTCTTTCATGATCCAATTGCAGATATGACACATACTGCGAGCATCGAACAAACTACAAATGTGCTCGTTAATCTTAGCTTTTCTTCATACTTATTTTTATTCGTTGCAGGCTGGCTTGCAAGCACAGCGCTCGTGCTGCCGGGTGTGAGTGGCGCTTTAATTATGTTAGTACTCGGCCAATACAGTACAGCCACTACTGCACTGAAGCATGTCCACATCCCTGTCATTGTCACGATTGGTCTTGGGGTTTGTGCGGGTGTTCTCATTACGAGTCGTGTCTGTCGCTTCTTTTTTAACACATACACACAAGCGACGTATGCAGTCATGCTCGGTCTTGTTGCCGGCTCAGTCGTTGTGATTTTTCCGGTGGGTATGCCTCATTCACTCCTGTACGGAATCATTTGTATTCTCTCCCTGTTTGCTGGATTTATGACCGCGATCACCTTCGGGAAAGCAGAACGAACATAGATCATGGAAAAATGCACATGTGATGGTGAGATCATTTTCTTGAAACAGGATATTTACGGTGACCTTTGTTAAATGATACGTTTGAAATATACAATGTTTTTATGTAGCAACAGTATATTAGCATGGTCAGCTAGTTCCCTTTCTCTGTACAATAGTCAAAGGCCACAAGTATACGAGAAGAGAAATACTCATTATACAAAAAGTCATCATTAACCCAAAGGGTCCAACAAGTAAGCTAGAGACAAGCGGACCGAGTATCAATCCCGTGGAATAGGCAGTGTTATAGGCAGACATTGTTGTGCCCTGCGAAACTGCATCTATTTTCAGCGTAATGGCTGTTAACTTTGGGAGTGCTGGTACGGTGAGGGTAACGATGCTGATTCCTAATAAAATGAGTGTAATCACTTGCAGAAACATAGATTTTGGCAGTACAGTTAAGGGCAGTGTGATGGATGTAAGGATAAGGCCAGCCATCATTGTTTTCAGTTCTCCTAATTTTGTAGACAACGCGCCGATGATAGGAGAAAAAGCGCCAAGTGTTAATGTAATGACGAGGAAGAGGAGTCCGATACCGGCAGCCGATGTGGCAAAGACCGTATCATAGTGGAAGGGCATCCTTGTTTCAAGACTTGCGATGACACTGGCTCCTATTGCTGCAGCTCCGACAATGATGAGGACGTTTTTGTTACGTAACACAACAAACGGCGATGTAAAGCTCGATGCTGTCTTTTCTTTAACATGTCGTAAAAGAAACATACTCAAAAGGGCAACGATGAAAATAATAGCTGACAAAATCATAAAAGGAAGCTGAAATCCACCGATATCAAAGAGCCATCCACCAACAGTGGGGCCTAAGAGCATACCAGCAGATTGACCAGATATGGCGAGTCCCATTGCTTTGCCTTGTTCTGCCTGTGGGAAAGTTTTTGCTAACAGTGCTAGTCCTGCTGTCCACGGAATGGCGGCTGCGAAGCCTTGAAGTAGGCGAGCGACCACAATTAACCAAAAACTCGTCGCAAAGATAAAGACAAGCGTTGCGATAGCAAGACCAAGTAACCCCCAGATGAGCATCTGTTTACTCCCGAACCGGTCGGCTAGGAATCCAGCAATAGGTGTCCCAATAAATAAACTAGCGCCATAACTAGCAAGCAATAACCCAACAGCTGCCTCAGAAGCACCTAGATTTGCGGCATAAATAGGTAAGAACGGAACGACCAAACCGTACATGAGCATGTCAGTGAAAATTGCTAACAGAACGACCAATAGCACGGCTTTCTTGGAGTTAAAGCGTTTCATTTTTAGACCTCCTCCTCGAGGAATTTGGATAGTGTATCTATAAATTGCAATTGAAGTTCACATTGATCATACATATTTTCGAAAATGAGCCCTACTTCAGGTGGAATTGAATTTAGCACCTGTTTTTTTTGTTCGTAGCCATTCTTCATGTTGTGATAGATCTCCGTAATGGCTTCCTTTTGTTTGTGTAAAGATGCTATGATTTCATCTTGTTCAAGATCACGCATAAAAGTCAACGCTGTATACAGATGGGCTGGGAAAACAACCGAGGAACGCGAAAATGATTGAATGAGCAGTTGCCTTAGCTCTAACTCGCCGTCTTCAGTAATGTTAAAAATAGATTTTGTGCGTAGTCCTGTTTTCTCAACTTTTTCTAACACAACTTTTCCTTCTTCTTGGAGCTTCTTTAAGGCGTGATAGATAGAGGCTGGTTTTATATAAGCCCACTCATCTGTTTGTGATGACTCCATCATTTGTTGGATTTCATACCCTGACATAGGGCCGCTGGATTTTAATATTCCAAGTACCATTGTACGTGTCATATGTTTTCCCTCCTTTAGGCTCACATACTAACCGTTTAATACTAAATGTTTAGTATGTGAGCTTATAATATCGCGATGATATACAGTTTGTCAAGAACTAATCTTTTCATCATTAAATAGACACATATAAATCCATCTATCAACTTTTATACCAAAAAATGTTTGACAAGCTCTCGCATCTGCAGTACATTAACTGTAAGTTCCACGAGCACTATCAATCAGTCGCTCTTTGAAAACTGAATAGTAGACAAGAAAGAATTTTAGAAAAGTTTCTCAGTTGTGTCATGATCTTATTCATCTAGGAGGGCTATTCAATGAACAAAAAGAGAACAGTTCGTTTTACGAAAGTGGCATCTGCTTGTTTGTTAAGTACAGCTTTACTCTTTGCACCTACGACTTCTTTTGCGGCGACAGATGCACCCGGGACATTATTTCGAGACGGGGTAGAAGTGGATTTATCGGCGCAATTGAACGACAGTACTTATTATCCTCAGCCAGACAAAGATCCTTATAAAGAGCCAGCGCAGTATGTGACTGTTCAAACGAAAACGGCACCGATGACTGCTACGGATATGATTGAATTGAATACGAATGGAACGAATGCTTTAAAATTAAAAAATGGTGTATTATACATTGATATTGATGGATCAGGGCTTGCGCCGATGGGGAATCCCCAAGCACAGGCGTATAAAGAACTTGGGTTTACAGACGATGTGTTAGACGGCACCGAGTTTAAACAGGAGATTCGCTGGAAACGAATTTATAATCGACTCCAGCCGAGATCAACGCAGCACCAATGGACATTGACAGAAACACATGGTGTGAGTACAGCGAACACAAAAGAGTTTGCTTATTCTGTTGGCGCAGAGGTGGGCGCAACGCTTGACGGCGTGACCGGTAAAATCTCTGGGAATATTTCGCAAAAATTTAGTACGACGACCACGATTACAAATCAAACGACCAATACCGTAACAGATACGTTCCCAGCAAAACCTGCTTCTTACCCATATGATGATTACCGCGTAGCCATTTATCAAAAAGAAGAAGTATATACGGTTGTTCCAGGAGAAAAATTGACACGCGCCATGGCTAATTTGGCAGAGAAATTAAACACTTCAACAGCCAATGTTTATCCAACGTCGTTTACGTATACGACGGGTGAGTTGCGACCAATTGTTACGCTAGATCAACCATAGAAAGTTCAAGGATGACCACTCTTTTCAAGGGAGGTCGTCCTTTTTTTTGTTGGTACTAAATTGTTGTCGCATTCTTCGGGATGTGATACTATAATAAAAGCATAGTAAACACGTAGGTTTAATTAACTTTGTGGTTGAGAGAGGTGTTTTTCATGGGAAGGGAATTTGATCAATTGTTTGATGAGTGGGCAGACACATACGACGAAACCGTTGCAGGTGTTCATCCAGAGTATAAACATGTGTTTGAGCGATATGATGAAATTTTGCAAGCTGTTGTGGATGCAGTAGACGGGCATGTAGTTGAGTTTGGTGTAGGAACTGGGAACTTGTCATTGAAATTACTTGAAAAAGGTGTGCGTTTGACGGCGATTGAGCCATCAAAGAATATGCGAAAGATCGCGCAAGAAAAGTTAGCACCTGTTTTCGTGCAGACGGGTGATTTTCTCCACTTTTCCTCTCCAGAAGAAACTGTCGATGCGGTTGTGTCCAGCTACGCTTTTCATCATTTAACAGATAAAGAGAAATCGCAAGCAGCGCGTTCATATGCAGCATTATTACATCCAGGTGGCAAGGTTGTGTTTGCCGACACGATGTTTGCGAGTAAACAACACCATGAAGAACAAATTAAAGATGCGCGTGCACGTGGTTATGAACGATTAGCTGAAGATTTACAAACAGAATATTACCCAACTGTAGAGACAATGACACGTATCTTTTCAGAGGCAGGATTTGAAACTTCCTTTACACAAATGAACACGTTTGTATGGGTGATGACGGCACAAAAGCAGGCGTAAGGTGGAAAGGGTTTGTGCTCGGAATAATATCATGGGAGTGGTAAAATAAAGAGAGCACCATGATGTTGAGCGAAAAGGTGGGATCAAGCATTGATTTATAAACGAATTCAATCTTTAATTGGCGAGACGCCGCTTTTTGAGATCAGTCGGATCAACGTGCCAAATGAAGCGACGATTTATGCGAAGTTAGAGTTTCTGCATCCAGGTGGGAGTGTGAAAGACCGTCTTGGTGTATCATTGCTAAATGACGCGCTTGCACGCGGGAAAATTACGGAGACAGGCACACTCATTGAGCCGACAGCTGGGAATACAGGGATTGGCTTGGCGCTTGCGACAAAAGGAACATCGGTATCTGTCATTTGTGTTGTGCCAAAGAAGTTTAGTCAAGAAAAGCAAACATTAATGCGCTTGCTTGGGGCGACAGTCGTAAACACACCGACAGAGCAGGGGATGAAAGGTGCAATCGCAGAAGCAGAGCGGCTTGTACAAGAGACACCTGACGCTTATTCCCCAGCACAATTTGCCAATGCGGCGAATCCGAAAACGTATTATGAAACGATGGCACCAGAGATTTTGCGAGATTTGCCGACGTTTGATACGTTTGTTGCTGGTGCAGGATCAGCGGGGACGTTTACGGGTTGCGCCACATATTTTCGCGAGCATGCGCCAAATGTACGTACGGTTATCGTTGAGCCAGAGGGGTCGATCTTGAACGGGGGCGAGGTCGGGCCACACCGTACAGAAGGGATCGGCATGGAGTTTATTCCTGATTATGTAGATACAAAACTTTTTGATGGTATTCATACAATTTTAGATGAAGAGGCATTTAAGTATGCTCAGTTATTAGCGGAGAAGGAAGGGTTACTTGTGGCAGGTTCTTCAGGTGCCGCGTTTGCAGCGGCACTGAAAGAAGCAGAGAACGGCCCACCAGGGCAAAAAATTGTGACCATTTTTCCTGATAGTAGTGAACGATACATTAGCAGCAATCATTTTTAGAGAGGTGAGATATATTGCAAAAAAAGACACAGCTCATTCATGGCGGTATTTTTGGTGATGAGACGACAGGGGCGGTTTCAACGCCAATTTATCAAGTGAGTACCTATAAACAAGACGGCGTCGGCAATTTCACATATGAATATTCGCGCACGGGGAATCCGACGCGAACAGCTTTGGAAGCGTTAATTGCTGATTTAGAAGGTGGTCATGCTGGCTTTGCTTTCGCTTCAGGGATGGCAGCCATTTCTGCTGTTACACAGTTATTTAAAAGCGGGGATCATCTTGTGATTACCGATGACGTGTACGGCGGGACGTACCGTTTATTGACGTCCATTTTGCAACGTATGAACATTGACGTGACGTTTGTAGATACGAGTAATGCGGCACTTGTGCGCGCGGCTATTCGTGAAAATACGAAGGCAATTTATATTGAAACACCAACAAATCCGTTATTAAAAGTCACCAATTTGCAGGAAATGAAAGAGATTGCCGCAAGTCACGACTTATTGTTTGTCGTAGATAATACGTTTAGTACACCGTATTTCCAAAATCCAATTGCGCTCGGTGCTGATATTGTGCTGCATAGCGCGACAAAGTATATAGGTGGGCATAGTGATGTCGTCGCTGGGTTGCTTGTTGTGAACTCAGAACAACTAAAAAAAGATATTCACTTCATTCAAAACTCAGTCGGTGCGGTACTCGGACCACAAGATTCGTGGTTGCTTATCCGGGGGATTAAGACATTAGGGTTACGGATGGATCAGACAGAGAAGAGCACCAAAGCGTTAGCGTCATTTTTAAATGAGCGTAGCGATGTGGTGTCCGTGTATTACCCGGGCTTACAAACACATCCGGGGCATAAGTTACACCAAAAGCAAGCCACTGGGTTTGGCGGGATGATCTCGTTTGATGTCGGCAGTAAAGCGCGTGCGGAGCATGTCGTGAAGCAAACGCGCTACTTTACGCTCGCAGAGAGCCTTGGTGCAGTCGAGAGCTTAATTAGTATCCCAGCGCAAATGACACATGCGTCTATTCCGCGCGAACGGCGGTTGGAATTAGGGATCACGGATGGACTTGTCCGGATTTCTGTCGGGATTGAGGATACAGATGACTTGATTGCAGACTTGCGTCAAGCGTTAGATGGATCGATGTCATAAGTAGGGGAGAGTGCTCCAATCGGAGCGCTTTTTTCTTTTTGCGTCTACATGGAAATAAAAACCTATTTGACAAAAAAAGCGTTTGCATGTACAATGAAAGCGTTCAATCGAGAAAGGGTTTTACTCGATCTGGATGCACAGTACTTTATAAATCTCGATGTAATCGCAATCATTAGGGTTGTAACTTTGAAAAAAGGCAAAACCTAAGTTGGGATGGTCGCACGATACGTGTGTACTATTTTAGCTTAGGTTTTTTTGTGTCTTTTATGGTAGGGAGCGTGAAGGGAGGTTAAAGCGTGTGATCATTAAAAAGGTGCTTAACAATAATGTCGTGTTGACAGAAGACGAGCTTCACCATGAACTTGTTGTTATGGGCAAAGGAATTGCCTTCGGTAAGAAGAACGGTGATGAAATAGAAGCTGAAAAGATCGACAAGACGTTTTCGTTAACGAGTGTGGAGGTCTCACGCAAGTTCGAGCGACTTTTAGCAGAAGTACCTGAAGTGTATTTGCATATTGCAGAACGGATTGTTTCTTATGCAGAAGAGACCCTCGGAGAGACGCTTAATGATTATGTATATGTGGCATTAACCGACCATCTTTATTTTGCGGTGACACGCCATCAGGAACAAGTGGTGCTAAAAAACACACTGCTGTGGGAACTGAAAAAATATTATCGCAAGGAATTTGAAATTGGTTTAAAGGCCCTTGATTTTATTGCTGAGATGACGGGGGTGCGGCTAGACACTGGTGAAGCAGCATCGATTAGCTTACACATCGTCAATGCGCAAAAAGAACATGCGCGCATGACAGATACGGTTGAAGCAATCGAAATTGTCGATACACTGTTGACAATTGCAAAGTACGATTTAAAGATGGCGTTTGATGAGACGTCAATTAATTACGATCGCTTCTTAACGCATTTACGTTTCTTCGCTTACCGTATTGTGCATGGCGAAATGCTTTCAGAAGAAGAGGATGACTTCTTATTTGAGCAAGTAAAGCGGAAATACCCCGTGGAATACGAAACAAGTACGAAAATGAGTGCTTACATTATGCACCGGTTTGGGCGCGCGGTGTCAAAAGATGAGCGTGTATATTTAACCGTTCATTTACACCGGGTGGCGTCTCGTGAAAATAGGGTGACATAAGTAGAAAAAGAAAAGGGAGGAGAAAAAGATGAAAGATCCAAAAACATTGGCGCAAGCAATTCTCACACATGTTGGTGGAGAAGAGAATGTCATTTCGGTTGTTCATTGTGCGACGCGGTTAAGGTTTAAATTGAAAGATAAGAACAAAGCAGTGAAACAAACGATTGAACAACTGACAGGCGTCATTCAAGTTGTCGAGAGTGGTGGACAATTCCAAGTTGTGATCGGTAATGAAGTGTCTGATGTATACCGGGAATTGACACAAATGATGTCACCAACGGAAAACACAGACGAGCTCCCGCAAGAAAAAGGGAATGTATTAAGCAAGGCGATTGATATTATTTCAGCGATTTTCACACCGATTCTTGGTGTTTTAGCTGGGGCGGGGATTTTAAAAGGATTGTTGTTAATCTTTGAAGCGGTTGGTTGGTTAAGTGAGGCAGATGGGACGTATCATATTTTATTTGCTGGTGCAGATAGTTTGTTTTACTTTTTACCAATCCTGTTAGCAATCACTTCGGCCCGGAAATTCGGGGCAGATCCATACGTAGCAGTTGTTGTTGCTGGGGCACTATTGTATCCGACAATTGTTGATGCTTTCGAGTCCGGTGTCAATTGGACATTTCTTGGCATACCGGTTGTCCTGGCAAGTTATGCGACGTCGGTGATTCCGATCATTTTAGCAGTGTATGTGTTAAGTCATCTGCAAAAGTTTATTACGCCACGTATTCCGTCGAGTGTGCGGTTGTTCTTCGTACCACTGATTCTTATTAGTGTCACCGTTCCATTGACTTTGTTGCTTTTTGGACCATTTGGTTCAATGGTGAGTGGTTGGCTCGCTGACGGGTATAGTTTCTTATATGCATTAAGTCCAATTGTTGCCGGAGTCTTTATTGGTGCGGTATGGCAAGTGCTTGTCATTTTTGGTTTACACTGGGGATTAGTGCCAATTATGATGAATAACTTATCGGCATTTGGATCTGACACACTTACCGCCTTAATTGCGCCGGCTGTTTTTGGACAAGCGGGTGCAGCGCTGGCCGTATTTTTCAAGACACGTGTGACATCAGTAAAAGCAATCTCGGGCTCGGCATCTCTTTCTGGTTTGTTTGGTGTGACGGAACCAGCTGTGTATGGCGTAACCCTGCGCTATAAAAAACCTTTCGTAATGGGTTCGATTGCCGGAGCCATTGGTGGTGGGATTGTCGGTCTGTCTGGTTCGGCGGCCATTGCTTCCGGGTTACCAGGTTTGGCATCATTGCCGATCTTTTTCACAGATGGTTTTGCTGGCCTAATTGTTGCAATTACAGTAGCTTTCGTGTTGGCGATTCTCTTGACTTATCTTTTCGGTTATAATGACCGGATGGTGTCCGGAGAGAATGATCAAAAGAAAGAAGCAACTCCTTCCGAGTCATTAAACAAAACGTACACGTTAACGAGCCCTTTAAACGGGGAAGTTGTTCCATTATCACAGGTGAGTGATGCAGCATTTTCAAGTGGTGCTTTAGGGGAAGGTGTCGGGATTAAACCGCATGAAGGGAAATTATTTGCACCGGCAGATGGGGTCGTGCAAACGGTGTTTCCGACACATCATGCGTATGGCTTACAAAGTGACGATGGGGTTGAAGTGTTAATGCACATTGGTATTGACACGGTGCAACTTGATGGCACTCACTTTCAAGCGCATGTAAAACAAGGGGCCCACGTGAAACAAGGCACGTTACTTGCAACATTTGACATCGAAGCGATTGAAAAAGCAGGGTATGACGCAACAACGGTGGTGGTTGTCACCAATAGTAAAGCGTATTTGGATGTTGTTCCGGCAGATTCAGGTACAGTCACTGGCAATGATCGTCTAGTTGAAATTATGATCTAAAAAGGAGAGAGTAGAAATGACATTTCCGGCAAATTTTTTATGGGGTGGCGCGACGTCAGCAAATCAAATTGAAGGAAACTATGATGTAGATGGAAAAGGGCTATCGACAGCGGATGTCGTAGAGTATGTGAAACCGGAAGACCGGACGAACATGGAAATCCCGTTCCCGTCTTCTGATGAAATAAAACATGCACTAGAAACGGAATCTGGACGGACGTTTCCGAAGCGATTTGGCATTGATTTTTACCACACGTACGAATCAGATTTGGCTTTAATGAAAGAAATGGGTTTTAAAACATTCCGTGTTTCAATTGCATGGGCGCGCATCTTTCCAACTGGTGTAGAGTCTGAACCAAACGAATCCGGGTTAAAATTTTATGATCGATTGTTTGCGGAGATACGTGCAAATGGGATGGAGCCACTTGTGACCTTATCTCATTATGAAATGCCGCTCCATTTGACATTAGCATATGGTGGCTGGCTCAACCGTAAGCTCATTGACTTGTTTACGCATTATGCCAAAACAGTGTTTGCTCGTTACAAAGACCAAGTGAAATATTGGTTGACGTTTAATGAGATCAATTCATTATTAATGGCGCCGTATATTGGCGGCGGTTTTACGCGTGATCAAGTAGAAGATGGAAAACTGCTTCAAGCTCAATATCAAGCAGCACACAATCAACTTGTTGCAAGTGCGAAAGCGACGAAAGCGTGTCATGAAATTGTTGACGGTGCAAAGGTTGGCTGTATGGTGATTGGCATGATCAATTATCCGCAAAGTACCCATCCTGCTGATGTTTTTGCGACACACGAATCGATGCGTAATACGTTCTTCTTCACGGACGTACATGTGCGTGGGAAGTATCCAACGTATATGAAACGTTTCTTCCGAGAAAATAAGATTACAATAGAGAAATCGCCAGAAGACGAGGAAATTTTGCAAGCCGGGACGGTTGATTTCATCTCGCTTAGTTATTATATGTCGGGTGTCGCTGCGCGCCAAGAGGTAGAAGGCGAGCACGCCGCAGGAAATCTGTTAACCGGGTTGAAAAACCCGCACTTGGAGGAGTCTGAATGGGGTTGGCAAATTGACCCGGTTGGCTTACGCACATTGTTAAATGTCTTTTATGAGCGCTACGAGATGCCTTTATTTATTGTAGAAAATGGATTAGGGGCAGTTGATCATGTGACCGAAGACGGGCGTGTCCATGACTCATATCGCATCAATTATTTACAAAGCCATATTGAACAAATGAAAGAAGCAATTGTCGATGGCGTAGACCTTTGGGGTTACACGACGTGGGGACCGATTGACTTAGTTAGCTTTTCTACTTCGGAGATGACAAAGCGATATGGTTTCATTTATGTCGATCAGGATGACTACGGGCGCGGCAGTAAAAAGAGATTGAAAAAAGATAGCTTTTACTGGTACAAACAAGTTATTGCGACAAACGGTGAAGAACTGTAAAGATATGATAGAAGGCGGGAGGGAGATCCCGTCTTTTTTTGTATGTTTATGGAGAAATAATATATATATGATATTGTTTTACACTTTGCTTTTTGATAAGCTAGCATAAAGGGGAGGTGCATGGCATGAACCATGAACAGCGGGTGCTTAAAGCATGGTGGGTAACGGAGCTGCTTCAAATGCCGTCTATAGATGAAAAAAGTTCTTCTATAGAGAGGCTGAAACTGCGACAAGGAAAGGAAATGCCATGGACACAAAATAAAACGGAAAATCATCAGAACATTGTGGGTTATCGCATTTACATTGGAATTATGCCACTAAAAGGCGTCATGACATTTATTCGAGACACATTTGCTTCAACCGAAACTTTTTATCAGATGCCAGACGAGAAAAAATTTATGGCGGTGGTTCATGTTGCACCTGATGGGCAATATCAGGGTGATGGTTTGCAATTGCCATACATGAGCGTGCTCTTAGGGAAACTTAGGACATTTGTTGGAGAAAAAGGCTACGATGATTTTATTGATTATTTCAACACAATAGAAAAGGAGCTGCAAGCTCTCTGTAATCAATTGTTTTATGGGAAACATCTTGGTGAAGCGCATGTGAAGGAAATGAAAGCAGTGCTCGTCAATGCGTTACAATTCCCTGAACACTTATTTGTCCAAGCAGAACAAGGATACTTATTTGATTGTCGGATCGAGAAGCTAACGAAACGGTCATCGGCACTGCTGATGAAAAGCTTCTTTGCTGAGGAATTACAAATGTTATCAAAAAAGAAAGCGCTTCCTCCTGCTTTATTGGCGTACTTAAATGGCTGTCAGCAGCGTACCGATGTAAATGAAGTCCGCGAAGTGCTTGAAGATTGGATTGACCCTGGTAAAATGCCACCAGCGCGCTGGCCGGCACCGGCACATCATCACTTGTCGCTAATGCAACAGGTAGCAGTCAACGTCATTTTGAGTGGTGAATCGCCACTAGATACAGTCAATGGACCACCGGGGACAGGGAAAACGATGTTATTA
Organism: Bacillus sp. FSL W7-1360; assembly: GCF_038592975.1. Lineage (NCBI taxonomy): Bacteria > Bacillati > Bacillota > Bacilli > Caryophanales > Bacillaceae > Bacillus > Bacillus sp. FSL W7-1360. The sequence goes on from NZ_CP151950.1 coordinate 2,775,652, forward strand.
AAAGAAGTGTTTGCCGCACGTGTATTTGAGCGGGCAAAAGCCATGGTGGCGTTTCAACATCCCGCGGATGCGTTTACACCAATGGACACTGTACTAAAAACAACCAATTTTTCACACCATCCCTTTCAACTTGATCCAAGCATTACCGGTTATAGCATGGTTGTCGCTTCTTCAAACAATGCTGCGGTCGAAAATATTTTTACAGAGCTGTCGAACAGAAAAGCGGTGGTGCGAGAGAAGGATGAGAAATTACATGCCGCATCGCAAGCGCGTGAACAAGAAATTGCGCATCTTGCGGCAGAGGTCGACTATTTTTCTTCCGTGGCGGATGGGGTTGGTGGCGTAGAGACAGGTTCATCGTGGGGATTGTTTTCTGTTGCGTTAGGGAACAAAAAAAATAACGACAATTTTTCACAAGCCTTTTGGTATGATAAAGCCGCTGATCATAAAACAATGGCCGCATATTTGGCTGATGAGGGAGTTTATGATTTGACAGACTGGGAAAGAGCAAAGGAAGCGTTTTTGTTGCTTTCAGAAGAAATCGAGAAGCGGAAATCACGGCTTGCACAATGTGCGTATGTGTTGCGTCGGTATGAAGCGCTGCAGGAACGGAAAAAAGAAGTGAATGAGTTACTTTTAAAGATGGGTCACAATTTATCAGTGCGAAAGCAGCGAATGATCCAAGTTGCACATGAATTAGCAGAGACGAAAGCATCAATAAAGTTGATGTCGATGGAGGGACTTTGGCCGCGGATAAAAGGGAAGTGGATAGGGCGGAAAACAAAGTTGACGGAGTTGAAACAACAACTAACGGTGTTGGAACGAGAATTGGGAGAAGTACATATATTGTTGGTTGAATTAGAGAAAGAAATAGAGGCAATGAAACGGGAACGCGATGAATGGAATGAAATGATGGATGATGTGGCTGCGTTGCTGAAAAGGTTGCGTAAAGAAGGTGTGATCATTCCTGATGATGATTATTGGGAAGGTAGTTACGCGCAGCGCCAAAAAACAGCGCCGTGGTTATCAGAAGAGCTCAATCATTTACGCTCGCAAGCCTTTTTACTGGCGCTAAAGGTACACAAAGTGTTCCTCTTTTTGGCAAGAGATCGTGTAAAGCGCAACATGCGGGTTTATTTTAATCGCAAGCAATTTGATTTAAATACGGAAGTAGCGCGTCAGGCTGTATCGGCATCTTGGCAAACGTTGTTTTTGATGATCCCAGTCGTATCGACAACGTTTGCTTCGGCAGGTCGTTTGTTTTGCGAGTTAGGCGCAGAAGAGATTGGCGATTTGTTTATTGATGAAGCGGGTCAAGCAGTTCCGCAAGCGGCTGCGGGGATGATTTATCGGTCTAAACATGCTGTAATCGTCGGTGACCCTAAGCAAATTGAGCCAGTGGTCACAATGCCTGAGACGTTGTTGCATGATATTCGCACACTTTATAAGGTAGAAGAAGCGTATATATCATCGTCATCTTCTGTACAATTAGTTGCCAATCTAGGGAATCCAATGGGAACGTTTATTGGTGAGCAGTGGATTGGTCTGCCATTATGGGTACATCGGCGTTGTGCTGACCCGATGTTTACAATTGCAAATACAATTGCTTATGAAAACAAGATGATCCTTTTTTCAGATAAACATTCCCCTCACAGCCGTTGGGTCAATGTGACTGGTAGCGCGGTGCGCGGTCAGTATATTGAGGAGCAAGGACAAATGGTGGAAAAGCTTGTATTTGGGGCATTTGAGCAGGGAGTGATACCTAGTTTATATGTGATTACGCCGTTTCCAATTGTGAAAGAGGAAATAAAAAAGAAGTTACGTCACAAGAACGAAGCACTCGCACATCTATCAGGGCATCCCGTTGAAGAAATAAATCATTGGATTCAACACAATATCGGGACTGTGCACACATTTCAAGGAAAAGAAGCAGACACTGTTGTCTTCGTAGTGGGGACAGATGAGTGCCAGACAAGTGCAGCGAATTGGATTGTCGCAAAACCGAACTTGATTAACGTTGCAGTGACACGTGCAAAAGAAACGATCGTGATCATAGGCGATCGTGAGCGTCTGTCAAAGTTGCCATATTTTGATGTGGTATTTGATATATTGGAGGAACTTGCATATGTAGAATTAACATGAAGCATAAAGTCAATAGTGTAAAAAAGATGAACCCGATCATGACCGGGTTCATCTTTTTTATTCTTCTGGTCGTTTTCCTGGATCCATTTGTTCATTGGTTGCTGTACGCAATGGTTTTACTGTTAAATCAGAAGAGACACGAATCTGGCATGACAATCGGAGAGACTCGTCTGTAATGCCCTTTTTTTCTCGAATGGCCGTTTCGGCTTCGTTAATTGGGCCAGGATCGCCTGATTGGATCTCACATAAACATGTTGTGCAGCGGGCCTGTCCTCCGCATCGGTGTAGAATGTCAACACCATGATCTTCTAACGCGAGAACAAGTTTTGTTCCTTCTTTTACTTGAAAGGTGCGGTACCCTTCGGCATGAATCGTTGGCATCATAAGCATCCCCTTATTTTTTAGTCTATGTCTATAAATTAGTGTACCACAAGAGGGGAGTATAAGGTGCGTTTTGTGTTTGTGTTCGTGTGTGATAAAGAATGACAATAAATTTTGTCAATGAATGGACATTGGAGATTGCCCGGGAAATGAAATATGGGGAATAGTAGGGAGTGAAGGAAAAGGAGTAGATGTTTTGACGTTTGCATGAAATGGATGAGGGCACTAATGTCTGGAAGCGTAGAATGATGGCAGAGAAGAAGCCTCTTTAGAGAGAGGCTAGAAGCGAGGCCATTTATTTTTGGATGGTGCTGTCAAATGTTGATGACAATAAATTGGAGGGCATTGCTGATGAGATGTTGTTTGTGGAAAGGTGTGAACGTGCCGATAGACATGGTCGGTTACATAGGTCGTTAATACTGGTTGGATTTCTCGGATAACATATTCTTCTACATAGCCAGATTGAGGCATGTGCTGGCAATGTGCACGTGTCTTTTTCGGTTGTGGGAACAGGCGATCAAACATTGTTGTCACTCCTTTCTTCTATTCGGCAATGTATGGAAAAGTCTAACACTTATTTATTATATGTTTGTAAGCTTAGATTGATCTAGGCACTAAAAAAAGAAGCGTTGCATGTGCACGCTTCTTTAAGGAATGCTTAAAAAACATTTTGTCTCACTATGATTTAACCGGGGGCGTATGTGACGTTCTCATACGAATACGAATGAGACGATAAGTATGTTGAACAATGACTTTCCCTACCGCATAGGTTGGTACGGCAAGTAAGATGCCAACAAAGCCTGCTAGCTGACTTGCAACGAGGAGGACAAAGATAATGGTGATTGGGTGAACCGATAATTGACGCCCCATGATTTGTGGGGAGAAAATGTTGCTTTCGACTTGTTGGATGACAACGACGCCAATAATGACAAGCACAGCGGTAAATGGCTCATGAAACAACGCTACAATGACAGCAGGGGCTGTACCAATCCATGGTCCGAGGAACGGGATGACATTTGTAAATAGCGCTACAACAGCCAATACAAGTGCATAATCTAGTCCAATAATTAAGTACCAAATTAAACAGAGCGTTCCTACGCATGCGCTCACCAAAATTTGCCCTTGGATGTAAGAGCTTAACGCCTTGTCCAAGTCTGCAAGTACCTTTTTTCCTTCTTCTTGTTCTCGACGTGGGAACAAGTTAAGAATCATAAGGGGCGCTTTCTTCCCCTCTTTGAGCATGTAAAACAATACAAAAGGAATGATGACAGCGACAATAATAATATTGGCGATCGCTCCGATAAATGCACCGATGCTTGCTAGAAACGACTCAATATACCCTTGGAGGTTGTCACTGAATGTTTCTGAAATGTTGTCAATGGATAAATCACTGCTATGTAGCAGGTTTTGTACGGCAGGTTGTTGTTGTAAATCCATAGCAAACTGTTGCACAACTTTTCCATAACGCGGGGCATTATCAATGAAGTCTAGAATTTGTGCTTGGATGATTGGCACGATATATAAAATAGCGGAAGTGATCACACCAATTAATGCCAAAAAGACAATCAAGATGGAAAGACCACGGGGAATTTTCTTGTTCAGTAAATTAACAAAGGGTCTAAGTAAATAGTAGATGACTAAAGCAATGACAATTGGTGCAAACAATGTTTGTACGAGCACCGCGAGCGGCTTAAAGATGAAATTGACTAGCGAGCCAAGATAGATAATAAGGAAGATCACAATGATCCAACAAGCAAAACGAAATAATCTACTTTCCATCATTATGTAGTACCGCCTCTCTTTTTTCGTATATCGTATTGATTCGTTACTTCTATATTATAGGGAGAATCATTTGAAAGCAAGTCTAACGTAGGGATGCGCGTGGTTTCTGTGTCTACTTAGAAATAGTTTTTAGTATTATTTTTCAAGAGAATATCCTACGTGTTAAAAACATAGTAATGAGTATACATCATTTGATTACGATGTTCCCGACACGAAAGAGAGAGGGGTTGATTGATTGACAATCGAGGAAGTGTTACAGAAGCATGAGCACCATTTATTAAGCATTCCTGATGTGATTGCGATTGGTGTTGGGAAAAAAAATGGACAAGATGTCATTCAAGTGTTTGTCGTGAAAAAGGTGGGTGAATTAAAGGAGGCAGTGCCACATCACCTTGAAGGATTTTTGGTGGATGTGATAGAGGCAGGCGAGATTACACCGCACGTGTAAAATAGAGAAGGTGGGTGAGGGTGTGAAAGAGAAAGGGTACACATTGACGACGCAAATGCAACAGGATTTGCAAAAAGTTCAAGTAGAGACAGAAGAAGCATTGTTAAAGTTAAAGAATGTCAATGGTGTTGGTGTAGGTCTCAAACAAGTGGACGGTAAGGTCACGAGTACGCCAGCGCTTACGGTCATGGTCGAACAAAAAGCGGATATGGAAACATTAGAGAGCAGTCAAATTGTACCACCAGAAGTGAACGGGATGAAAACCGATGTCATCCAAGTAGGTCATTTAATGACAGGTCAGCAGATGGCTATGGAGACTGGCATCACAACACTTGCGAATCGTGTACGTCCAGCAAAAGGAGGGTATAGCGTTGCACATCGCCATGTAACTGCAGGAACAATCGCGACGTGTGTATATGATATTTTGCCAAATGGATCAACGAACCCGCCTACGCACGGGTACGGTGTGCCAACAAGGTATTACTTGTTAAGCAACAATCATGTGCTTGCCAATACGAATAGTGCAAACATAGGTGACCCCATTTTGCAACCCGGTCCAATTGATGGAGGAACGGATCCAACTGATCGCATTGGGACATTATCGCACTATATCCCCATTATGTTAACACCGCAAGTGCCATTGTCGAATCAAAATAATTTGGTTGATGCGGCAATTGCCCAAGCACCTTTCCATCAAATTGACCGATCGATCTATTGGTTAGGGCACGTACGTGGCTGGCGCTTAAAACAAAATGTGACCGTTGGGACACGAGTGAAAAAGACGGGACGAACAACAAATACGACTTATGGCATCATTACAACGGTCAATGCAACGGTCGATGTAAACTTTGGTTCTGGACGGGTAGGGCGTTTCCGAGAACAAATCATCACCACAAATATTTCAGCAGGGGGCGACTCCGGGTCGTTGGTCATGACCGATGATAATGTGGCTGTCGGTTTGTTATTTGCTGGTTCTTCCGCAGTGACGATTGCGAATCAGATTGAAAATGTTCGCGCGTTGCTTGATGTGGAAATAGCTGATCAAATATTGTAGAGAGAATATGCCTGCCTCAGTGTTCGTTTAAAAGAGGCAGGCATATTTTAGGTTAAAAAGATAACTTTTGCTTGACGTCTGCTGTGTCGCATACGCACATAGTCTGTGACCAATCCAGAACGGTGGCGATAAAGTCTCGGACATCTAATTCGCTTGTGTCGTATGTACCACCGTGATTGACTGTGGCAGTGGCGTCTTCAATGAACGTTACATCATAGCCACGGTCATATGCGGCAATGGCAGTAAAGAGACAACAAAATTCACTATTAAAACCAGTAATATATAATTGACTGACTTTATGTTTGACTAGCGTTTCTTGCAAGTCAGTATGATAGAAAGCACTTGGGCCGCTTTTTTCAATAATGTGGTCGTTCGGGAAATAGTGTAGCATTGGTGAGAGTGTGGCACCTTCAGCTTTGTAATAAAATGGGTCATCTTGATCATTAGAAATATGTTTTACAAATATCACCAACCAATCTTGTGTTTTAAATATAGAAATAAGGTCATTCATCCGTGCCAATTCTTCCGAAAAATCACCTTGTTTTACAAATGTTTGTTGCACATCAATAACAAGAAGCGCTTTCATATCAAATGTCCCCTTCATTTAGATGGTGTCCAATAAGTATAAGTGGCACAGGTACAATGGTCAATATGTTGGTGGTACTTTCAGTTGACGCGTATCGCATTGTCAACTAAACTATAAGAATAGCGCGAGAAAAATATTAAATAAACGTTTGTTTGATGGGAGGAGGATGTTGTGAGCATGACGTTCCAAGCGAAAGAACAAGTATTATTGTCCAAGTTAAAAGAGCAATGTTCGCCGTCATTATATCGTTACGCCGAACGAGAATTGACCGATTTTTACACGAATTGTTATAAGACATTTGATGAGCGGGCGGTCCATACAGATCGAGAAGGACAACCAAGGCTTATTCGGTATGATCGTTTTGGTGAAGAAGTTTCTCATGTTTGGGTTAATGAAGGATATAAACAGACGGTAGACGCTACATATAAGACGGGGATTGTTGGTTATATCCATAAAGATATTCCGGAACTTGGGGAAAAAGGAAATTATACGTATTCGTTTGCGCAAGGATATATTTTATCTCAAGTGGAACCAGGGTTTTATTGTCCAGTCACCTTGACGATGGCTGTGGCTTATGTCGTTGACCATTTTGCTAGTGATGCGCTAAAAGAACGGTTTTTACCGCATTTGCTTGCCACAGGAGACGTTGAATTATATGAAGGCGCGACATTTTTAACGGAGAGACAAGGGGGCTCAGATGTGGGTGCGAATGTCGTATGTGCAGTGCCTGATGAGAATCATTACCGTCTTTATGGTGAGAAATATTTTGCATCAAACGTTGGTCAATGTGGTGTCGCCGCTGTATTGGCACGGATTGAAGGGGCTGAATCAGGGACAAAAGGATTAAGCCTATTTTTAGTTCCATGGAAAGAGGATGATGGTAAGGTAAATCAGTTATATGTGCGACGCTTGAAAGATAAGCTTGGTGTAAGGGCAGTTCCTTCTGGAGAAGTGGTGTTTGATGGGGCGAAAGCTTATTTAGTTGGCGATGAAACACGTGGACTGGCGTATATGATGGAAGCGCTTAATTTGTCACGCATATGCAATAGCATCGCATCCGTAGGAATCATGAAACGTGCACTAAATGAAGCTGTGACTTATGCAGAGAAAAGAGAAGCATTTGGGAAAAAATTAACGGAGCACACAATGATACAAGAAACGATCGCAACGTTATATGCCCGGCAAGAGATTCAGTTATCAGCGTTGTTTGAATCCATTGCTCTATATGAACAAGTCGCGTCGGAACCAGAAAAAGCACGTTCAGATGATATTGCGCTTAATCGTTTGTTCATTGCTTTATTAAAAGCAAGAACAGCCAAAGAAGCGATCACATTTTCGCACGAAGCCATTGAATTGCACGGGGGCAACGGATACATTGAAGATTTCGTGTTACCACGTTTGTTACGAGATGCGCAAGTACTTACGGTATGGGAAGGTACGGAAAATATCTTGGCGTTGGAAGTGCTACGCTTGCTTCATACGTATCAAGTAGACCAATTGTTTTCACGGGCACTTCAAGAAGCGCTATCTCGTGCGAAACAAGCGATGGCACCAGTCGTGTTGGCACAAGTAGAAAAGAAGCATGCATCACTGACAGTTTTCCTTGCAAAGCTGAAAAAGGCGAGCCGAGAGGAGCAAATGTATCATGCGAAGAGGCTAGCAGACCAAATGACCGACTTATGGCTCGTTGTACACGGTTATGCACGTAGTGTGGATAAGCGATCACGCTTACTTGCTGATATATTGAGAAGACACCTTTGGATGGCAGACGAGTATGATGACACGATGTTAGAATCTTTTGCGGTTGTGATGGCACAACGAGAGGGAGCACAGGCGCTATAAAAATGTATGTATGTTCATCCCCTTTTCTATTAAGTTGGAGAAGGGAATGAACGTTTATGGACAACGGGCTTATTTTTTGCTTTTGTAACATATTGCGTCAAAATGGCATTCGCATGTTCGTGATGCCCTTTGTTTTGGTACGATTCAGCAAGCTCGATTGCATATGGGACGAGGTTTGGTCCGTGATCAGCTTCATTAAAATAAGGCAACATGACATTTTCAATAAAGTGATCGATACGATTGCTGCCCTTCAGATGGAGCAGTGAGTATCGCGCCTGCAGATTTAAATGAGGAAAACCATGCTTCTCGCTTAACGCCATGACTTCGTGGAGCATGTTGGTAATTTGGTCGTGGTTCATGGATAAGCGTGCGCACACTTGTGCAGTAGCTAGTAAGCAATGGCAATAAACTTCGCTTGATTTTTCAAAGTATTTCAGGCATTCGCTTAAGTACTGATAACTTTTTTGATCGCACTTCATCTTTTTTAGGACAATGCCATAATGGTAGTGGGTTTTGTAGTACAATGCTTGCTGATTGAACAGGCGCGCATGACGCAATAAGGTTTTAAATAGTCTCATTGCATCTTCAATCATATTCATGCTTGCATAATTAGTTGCCAGTAACAGTTGCGCTTGAAACGTATGGATATAGTTATCTGTTTGTTTGAATATACGCAAAGCGTCTCGCGCATGTATGACTGCTTTCTCGTGCTCGTGCAGTCTCGTGTAACATTGACTTAATGCAAAATCAATCTCTTGCATGGGAGTATGGGTAGTGCAGTGATCTTTTCTGCGTATATCCAGGAGTTGTTGCTTCGCCTCTGAAAATCGGTGTTCAGTCATAAGCAATAAACTGTTAAAAAACGCGCAAAGCAATGTTTCATCATAGGTGAGGCTCGATTGGTTTTTTGATAAAATTTGTTGCTGTTTTTTTGCATTGATAATGTCATCATTTTGCAAGTGGTACCGCAGCATGTACAAATGGTACGTATAAAGAAAGCTTGTGCGGGTAATCATTTCTTCTCTTTTGTGAAGGAATTGTGCAAGCTCTTTTGCTTCTTGCATGTCAATAAACTGAATAGCCTCTATAAATGAGCGAAGAGCCTCTTTTAGCTGCGTATACTGCGCTTGTTCTTCCTTCATATCTACATTGAGCTTTTTTAATAGTTGTTTTGCGGTATTGTGGTTGACGTCGTAAACACCGTTTTCAATTTTGCTCAAATGAGGAATAGAACAAATTCCAAGTGCTAGTTCTGCTTGTGTCATGTCTTGCTTCAGCCGATAATATTTAATTGTTTTTCCTAGATTCATGGTCCACCAGCCTACTTTGTAAAATACGTTAATTCAACCTATTCGACATCGAAGGCAATATTTCCTGCAAAAAGTATGAAAAAAAGCGTGCATTACTCCGAGGCGTTGCTCGCATGTATGAGTTCATTGATTGTATAACCAAAGGTCATTTGTAGATGAGGATAATCTTTGAAGCCATGCCAATCGCCGCCCCACTCGAAGCCCAGTTCTTTTGCGAGTGCAGCCACTTCAAACCAATCAGGTTCCCCGTTGTTGTTTCCGTCATAAGTAGTGTCCCAAATGATCGTCTCGTTTTGATCAAGTAAGGCAAAGTCAACAGCAAGGCCATAATTATGGTACGATTGCCCCCCTTTTGCATGGGTCACGATGTTGCCCCCTGTTTGACGTCCTTGATGATACAGTTCATCTTGCTTTTCGTGTGTGCGGTAACCATCTGTAATGACAATGTCTATATGAATCTCTTTGGCAGCTGTGATGAGCTGTTCGGTTTTTTCTGCAACGGTTGCATGAAGTTCATCAAGTACGGCAATTTCTTTTAACTGTGGATCATCGGCTGTTGTTTGCAGTGAAAATAAAGTGTGTGTCATCGCATATAGTTGTGCCCGTTCTTTCCAGACAAAAAATGCGATAGAGCCGAGCGCAAACGCAATAAGTAAACGTTTTATTATTCGATGCATGCTGTATGTCTCCCTTTCATATTCCTCCTATTTTAATGTGTAAAGGTGGTTATGTCGATGCCATGTTCACATTTGGATAAATGAGGAAGTTGAACACCTTTTCCGCGCATGACAAGGAAAGGTGCTCATTCATCACTCTTTATCTCTAATATGGAAAGAAAAGTCTGGATTGTGCCGACGTCGGAAAATATAATAGATGAGTCCGAGCGTGAGCCAAGTAGAGCCGATGAAGAGGGCGTGTTGATCTATGCTCGCTAACAACCATAAGCAAAAGGATGCGCCTAGAGACGGAATGAATAAGAAACGGATCATGTCAAGTAGTGAACGCTTTCGCTTGCGAATGAAGTAATGACCAATGACGGACGCATTTACACTAGTGAATCCAATGAGTGCCCCAAAGCTAATAAAGGAGTAAATGATTTCTAGTTCTCCAAAAACGGCTGTTAAAGAAATAACCCCGATTAACAATACATTGAATAACGGTGTTTTTAAACGTGGATGCACATAGCCGAAAAATCGCTTCGGTAATGCATTGTCTCTTCCCATTGCAAACAAAATGCGCGCAGCACTTGCGTGTGATGACAGAGAGGAGGAAACAACTGCTACCATTGTCCCAGCAAGAAAGAATGCGTGTAAGAATGCACCGCCAGCATACAGCGCAATCTCTAATGAAGCCGAGTCGGCCGATTGGAACTGCTGGAAATGCGGATACACTTGTTGCATGAGATAAGAAATACTGACAAAAAGAACACCGCCAACGAGGACAACGAGCATAATGGCACGGGGGACGGTTTTCTCTGGATTTTTCGTCTCCTCAGATAAAGTAGATACGGCATCAAAGCCAAGAAAAGAAAAGCAAAGGATTGATGCGCCAGTAAAGACAGTGGTGAATTCAAAGGAAGGGCTAAAAAATGGTAATGGAGAAAGTAGTTCACCTGTACCGAGCCCGTTTTGTAGACCGACGACCATGAAATAGGCGAAAACGCAAGCGACAATGATTTGAAAAGTGACCAACAAAGATGTAATATTTGCGGTTAATTGAATACCGAAGGCGTTGATGGTTGTAATGCTGATCGCTAAAATGAGTACCCAGACGAATGGAGAAACATCTGGAAAAGCAGCTGATAAATAAGCCATTCCGATGGCAAAGTTGACCATCGGTAAAAACAAATAATCGAGTAGTAAAGTCCATCCGGCAACAAATCCGACGTGTGGATGGAGACTATGGTAAGCATACGTATACGCTGAGCCCGCTTTCGGATAAGCTTGGACCATTTTCCCGTAACTATAAGCTGTGAGAAGCAAAGCGACAATGGTAAATAAATATGCAGCGGCAACATGTCCTTTTGTTAATTGCGCAACAATACCATATGAGTCAAACACAACTAATGGGTCCATATAAGCGAGACCGATGACGAGTAACGGTACCAGCGTAAGCGTACGCCGTAACTGTTGTTCCTTCTCCAAAGGAACCACCCCCTAAAAAAATGTCCACCTTATTGTAAATTGTTATGGCAGGAAGTGCAACAGTGAAGGAGAATAATGTATGAAAGAAATGAAAAAAGGAGAGAAACCAATATGTTCATTTCCGCAAAGGAGCTCGTGCGTAACGAAGGATCGTTTTTAATTTTAGATGTGCGACATACACTAGAGGACGTAGATGAGGGACAGAAATTGTATGAAGACGCCCATATTCCGCATGCGCAGTTTGTGAATATGGCGACTGAGCTGGCCGATAAGACGAAAAAAGAGGGAGGGCGCTATCCGCTGCCCTCTGTTAAAAAGATGACTCAGTTGTTTCAAGAAAAAGGTGTCTCACATGACATGCCTGTCGTTGTGTATGACCAAAGTGGTGGGATGATGGCGGCGCGAGCGTGGTGGATGCTCTATTATTTGGGACATAAGCAAGTGATGGTATTAGAGGGTGGTTTTTCACGTTGGTGTACGCTTGGGTATGAAACGACGTCTGAGGTTTCGCGAGCGAAGAAAACAATATTTGTACCGCGCGTACGTGCGGATATGTTGCTTTCTGCTTCGGAAGTATACGCACGTGTGAATGATCCAAAAACAACGTTAATTGATGCACGTGCACCCGAGCGTTTTCGTGGTGAGCATGAAACACGTGACGCAAAATCGGGACACATTCCAGGTGCAAAAAATTATTTTTGGAAAGGCGTGCTGCGTGAGGATGGTTTATGGAAAAATGAGGAAGAATTAAAACAACATTTCTCCGCGCTCCCAAGAGATCATGACATTGTTGTTTATTGTGCGTCTGGGATCTCTGCTTGTCCGAACGTCATGGCATTGAAGCGAGCGGGATTTCAACACGTGAAGTTGTATGCGGGTAGTTGGAGTGATTGGATCACACACGTTGGGTATCCAATTGAAACAGGAGATTAATCCGCACATGTAAGGGTTTTGATTCCCATCTTCCCTTGTTATACTTAGAAGAACTAACGATTGCTGATGTTTGAACAAGACACATACATTTTTAGAAGAAGTTGGTGAGCGTATGCCAAGTGCATATAAGCACTTTTTACATCAGGCATTTTTATCACTGGATGAGTTTGCAAGTCAGCTAGCAGACGTACTTTCCTGTCCGGTAACGATTGAAAATTTAAATCATGAACTAGTGGCATATTCGCAACATGGAGAGGGGGCAGATGCTGCGAGAATTTCAACCATTATCTCACGGAAAGTGCCGGACCATTTAATTCAACGTTTTTGGAAAGAAGGAATTATGGAGGCACTTCATGCTTCTTCGGAGCCGGTTGCCATTCAAAATATGCAAGATGTAGGCTTAGGTCCACGTGTAGCATTGTCGATTCGCAATCAAAAGGGTTCGGTTATTGGCTACATTTGGGTTTCTGAGACTAGGCGTTCACTCACGCTTGATGAAAAGCAGTGGTTGAAAAGAGTCGCGACGAAAGCGTCTACTTTATTACAAAAAGAGGGGCGTGCCGGACAGAACAGTAGTGATATGGAAAGGTTATGGCGATTATTAACCGGTACCTTCTCTGAAAGTGATATTCCTCCTGAATTGCACAGAGAAGGTATTCGTGGCTGTGTGCTTATTTTAGATGCGATAGAAGAAAAGAAATCCGCTCATTTTCAACGTTTATTAACGGAAAAAAGGTTTCTTTCTATTGTTGATGGCGCGCGTATGATCATCCTTGTTCTAGGACAGGATGTAATAGAGGAAGTCACTATTTTAGTAAAAGCTGTTTCAGTGTCATGCGTTTATGCTTGCGGAAACCCGACTGATATGGGGGCGGGGTTGTCGCGCTCGTATGAACAAGCGTTGCGGCTCCTTTTGTTAAAAGAACGGTTTACAAAGCAGTTGGAGACGGCAATATTTTACTATGAGTCAGGGCCATTACGTTATATTCCGGCATATGAAGAAGAGTCACGTGCGAGCGACTGTCACCCGGCATTGTCTATTTTGTTAGCGTATGACCATGTCCATCATACAAGTTTACTTCAGACACTTGCGATCTATGTGCAAGAAGGCGGGCACATGATGAGAACAGCAGAAAAGTTGCATATTCATCCAAATTCACTACAATACCGTTTAAAGCGTATTAGCGAATTGACGGATGTGCAATTAAAGTCTTCATTAGAGAGAACGGGTTTATTGCTAGACTTACATCAACAATCGTGGTTGCATTTGTGGAAAACACACAAATGATGCCTCATAGTTTGGCGTGTCCACCTAAAGAAAAAACGATGATCGGACTATATACTGTAGAAAAGTGATTTCATCAGGAGGAAATGGCATGATTATTGGAATTCCAAAAGAAATAAAAAGCTATGAAAATCGGGTCGCGATGACACCTGCAGGCGTCGTCTCACTGATTGAAAGCGGTCACCAAGTCATGATCGAGACTGAAGCTGGTGTTGGTAGCGGCTTTTCAAACGCTGAATATAAAGAAGCAGGAGCCGTCATTGTAGACAATGTAGCAGATGTATGGGCAACATCCGATATGATCATGAAAGTAAAAGAGCCACTAGCTGCGGAATATGGTTATTTTCGCCCGGGCTTAATTTTATTTACGTATTTACACCTAGCAGCCGAAGCAAATTTAACGAAAGCACTTGTGGAATCAGGAGTCACTGCCATTGCTTATGAAACAGTTGAGGTTAACCGCGCACTGCCATTGTTGACACCAATGAGTGAAGTGGCGGGACGGATGGCAACACAAATTGGTGCCCAGTTCTTGGAGAAGACGCATGGTGGGAAAGGTGTACTCCTATCAGGTGTGCCAGGCGTGAAACGTGGGAAGGTCACAGTCATTGGGGGCGGTGTTGTTGGAACCAATGCAGCAAAGATGGCGATTGGTCTAGGAGCAGATGTTACGTTACTTGATGTGAACGCCGATCGTTTGCGACAATTAGACGATCAATTTGGGACAGACATGCAAACGATGATGTCAAACCCATTAAACATTGCGACTGCCGTGGCGGAAGCAGACTTGGTCATCGGTGCGGTACTCATCCCAGGAGCGAGGGCACCAAAACTTGTGACTGAAGCGATGATTAAAAGCATGAGCCCTGGAAGCGTTGTGGTGGATGTGGCCGTTGATCAAGGTGGCATTATTGAAACAGCAGATGCCGTAACGACACATGATGCGCCAACGTATACAAAACATGATGTCATCCACTATGCGGTGGCAAATATGCCTGGTGCAGTGCCACGCACGTCAACAATCGCACTAACAAATGTGACGATCCCGTATGCGAAGCAAATTGCAGACAAAGGGGTTAAAGCTGCCTTGCAGCAAAATCCTTCTTTAGCAAAAGGGCTAAATATTGCCGGTTCAAAAGTGACATATGAAGCGGTTGCTCGTGATTTAGGTTATGAGTACAGTGATGTAGAAGTGGCACTAGCGTCGTTGTAAAGAAAAGATGGCATAACGAGACGTAGGATATCCTGCGTCTTTTCCGTATTTATTGCTTTTACCCGTGTCTAACTTCCTCTCGAGATCATAAAAATAAGTAAACAGTTTTGTTTACGAGGGGGGTTAAAGATATTTATGAAGAAAATTGTAAAACCACGCGCCTTGAAGTGGGGTGATAAAATCGGTGTGATCGCACCAGCCGGGCCCCCTGATATGACTAAGGTTGTGCGTGCAAAACAAATTTATGAGCGACTTGGATTGGAAGTGGTGTTTTCCCGGTCTTTAGGGAAGCAAGACGGTTACTTGGCAGGCAGTGATGAGGAGCGGTTGAGAGACATAGAGGAAATGTTTTATGAGCCTGGTATTCGGGGCATTTTTTGTGCGCGTGGCGGATACGGGACGCCTCGTATTGTTGATAAGCTTGATTATGAGATGATTGCTCGTAATCCAAAGGTTTTTTGGGGATATAGTGATGTGACGTGTTTACATGTCGCGCTGCATCAACAGACGGGATTGGTGACGTTTCATGGTCCGATGCTTGCGAGCGACTTACACATCGAACCGTTGCCACAGGTGACGTACAAAGGTTTAAAACAAATATTACAACCGCAAGTGATGCGCATTGATGAAGAAAGTGGACCGCTTGAGACAATGATTGGTGGTGAGGTAAGCGGCAAACTAGTCGGTGGAAACTTGACGTTGCTCGTAAGTTTGCTCGGCACACCTTATGAAATAGATACAACAGGAGCAATTTTATTTCTTGAAGAGATTGACGAGGAACCTTATCGGGTTGATCGGATGCTCAATCAATTAAGATTAGCAGGGAAGCTTCATGATGCTGTTGCGATTGTACTTGGTAGCTTCCGACATTGTGATGCGAAGGCTCCAAACGCTTCTCGCTCATTGGCAATGGTGTTAGATGAATATGTTCTAGGTAGTGGGAAGCCGGCGCTCAAGCATGCGCAGATCGGGCACTGTATGCCCGTACATGCTGTTCCTTACGGCGCAACGGCTCACCTAGACACCAATAAAAAGTTACTGCTCGTTGAAGCGGGCGTTTGTTCGTCACGATGAGGAAGGCATAGACGGACGAAATGGGTGTGTCTCAAAGGCTATAAACGTATCATCTGTAAAGATTGCTTGGTGGTGATATGGCTTTTGATCGAACAAGACGATCGGTAAAAAGCGCCGCCCAATGATGTCTATGCCTTCATTTTGCGGATCGAGTAACCATGAAATGGGTTTCCAATCTAAGAGCCCTTCCTCGGTGGCAAGTGGTGTTTGTATTGAACACTGCGCAATTTTTGCGACAAACACAAACATCCCATCTGCTTTAAACGCACCGTTTGTTTCTTCCCATGTCACAACCCCTTTTTCCTGGATCACTTCTTTGTTGATCACGAGTGTTGTTTCCTCTTCAATCTCACGAATGACGCAATCAAGAGGCGATTCGTCGACATTCATTTTACCACCAACCCCAGTCCATAAGCCTTGTAAAGGGACATTGTTGCGATTAAGCATTAAAATGTGATCATTGTGTCGAATGAAACATAAGGTTTGCTTGTACATAAAAAACACCCTCTCAATACAGATGAATTGTCATCATTTAGTTTACGGTGACAGTTCTTTTTCTTCAAGGAAAAGAAGCGTCTTGAACGCATACATAATTTTACATAGAAAAACGATAGGCAGCGTAAATGATTTATGATATAGTGTATCAATAGTATAATACAGAAGTCAGGTGAGTGAAAGTGAAAAAAGTGATATTGATAAGCATGGCGAGTGTAATCCTTTTATCGTCTTGTGGAATGAAGGATGCACCACAGAACAGTGAAGAAGTGCAAAAAAAACAACCGAAGACAACTGAAGTGGCAGAAAAAGAGAAAGAAGATGAGCTTACACTTGCAGCGGCTTTTTTTAATGAAATAGAGGAAGTGAACGGAGAACGGATTATTACAAATCCAGATAATATTGCAGTAAAAGTAAATCAAGAGGCGCGATTGCCTGATGAATACCGTCCGGATGATCTCGTTGAAGCCAATGTTCCGTTTATGTATGAGACCACAGATGAGCGTAACATGCTACGTGAGGAAGCGGCCAAAGCGTTAGAACAGTTATTTGCTGCAGCGGAAGAGGAAGGGTATCAATTGTACGCCGTCTCTGGGTTTAGACCATTTTCTCGTCAAAAAATGTTGTATAACCAAGCAGTTGAAAATCAAGGTAAAGACCAAGAACTTGTGGCAATGCCGGGTCATAGCGAACATCAAACCGGTTTGGCGATGGATGTCGCGACCGATGCATTAACAGAAGAATTTGGCTTAACGTCAGAGGGGATATGGGTTGCGGAAAATGCGCACCAATATGGCTTTGTTATTCGGTATCCAAAAGGAAAAGAAGAGATTACAGGTTATCAGTATGAGCCGTGGCATTTGCGCTACGTTGGCAAAAAAGTTGCGGCTGATTTGGTGGCGTATGACTATACGTTAGAGGAATATTTCGAAAACGTAAAGAAGATGTAAAAAAAGTAATTTCTCTGTAATACTTTTCAAACGTCTGGTTTTCTGTTAAACTATATCTTTGTAACCTGTCATGTAAAGCAAAGACGGTGCGTATTGCCCATAAGTGCGATATGAGGAGAATGAAGGATTTGGTGATAATCCTAAAAGATCATTCTATAGACTCAATGATTGTAAACTTCGTAGATAAATACTAGAAGATCCGTATGAGAAATGTAAAAGAGGGAGGGGATAGTGTGATGGTAGCCAATGTTAAAGCTGGTTTTAGACGGCTAAAGTTCTTTTGGTTAGCAGTGTTGTTGTTGTCAGTTAAAACGTATGTGCTGTATAAAGTGGCATTCATGATCCCTACAGATAAGATGTTGCAGGAATTTTTATTGCTTATTAATCCAATGAGTTCAGGGATTTTACTTTTAGGGATTAGTTTGTTGTTTAAGAATCAAATGAGGAATACGATGGTTGTTGTGCTCTCTTTAGTGGGAACTCTCGTTTTGTATTTCAATCTATTGTTTTTCCGTTTTTACAATGATTTTGTGACGTGGCCAATTTTATTACAGGGAAAAAACGCCCAAAACTTGTCAAGTAGTGTGTTGGAGTTAATGAGCATCTGGGATTGCTTATTATTCATTGATGTCGCTGTGTTGTTCTTCCTTGTTTTGCGTAAAAAAGTTCCTGTTGTTGGACGCTTAAAGCGAGAAACGGCGATGATTTATGCGTTAGCTGTTTTGTTATTTATGGGGAACTTGACGATCGCGCAAGCAGAACGTCCACAATTATTAACCCGTTCGTTTGACCGGCAAATGCTCGTGAAAAACATCGGTTTGTTTAATTTCCACGTGTACGATATGTACATGCAAATGCAAACAGGTGCACAGCGCGTCCTAGCCGATAGTTCCGATATCGTTGAAGTGAAAAATTACACCGATGCGAACTATAAAGCCCCTGATCCAGACATGTTTGGTATCGCAAAAGGCAAAAATGTTTTCCTGATTTCCATGGAATCAACGCAATCATTTGTGATTGATAACGATGTATACGGAGAGGAAATTACACCGTTCTTAAACAAACTGAAGGATGAAAGTTACTATTTTGAAAACTTCTATCATCAAACAGAACAAGGAAAGACGTCAGATTCAGAGTTTATTGTTGCAAACTCAATGTTTGGACGTGATGGCGGAGCGGTTTTCTTTACCCATGCGGACAATCAGTACCGAGCAACACCGGAAATTTTAGGGGAACAAGGTTATATGACATCGGTGATGCATGCGAACAATGGAAGTTTCTGGAATCGAGATGTCATGTATCAATCATTAGGTTATGATAAATTTCGTGATGTGAAAGACTACAATGTCACAGAAGAAAATTCAGTTGGTGAGTGGGGAATGAAAGATAAGGAGTTCTTTGAGCAATCGATTCCTTATTTGCAAAAACAAAAGCAGCCGTTCTATACGAAATTTATTACGCTCACGAACCACTTTCCATTTGACCTTGACGAAGAAGATAAATTTATTGATGAGTATGATTCAGGTAGCAAAACGTTAAACCAGTATGTGACAACGGTGCGTTACATGGATTATGCGCTAGAGCAATTCTTTGAAGATGTGAAAGCAGCAGGGCTTTACGAGGATAGTATTTTCATTTTGTACGGTGATCACTACGGTATTTCGCAAAACCATAACAAGGCGATGGCGAAGTTTTTAGGGAAAGACGAAATTACGCCATATGATACGGTGCAATTGCAACGTGTGCCGCTGTTTATTCACATTCCTGGTCAAGAAGGAAAAACGATTGATACCGTAAGTGGACAAATTGATATTCGTCCAACGTTGCTCCATTTGCTTGGTATTGATACAAAAGGCGAAATTCAATTTGGTTCTGATTTGTTCTCACCAGATTATGAGCCGTATACGGTGTTACGAAATGGTGACTTTATTACCGATGAAGTGATCTCAACAGGTAACGCTTGCTATGATCGTAAAACAGGTGAAGAGGTAAATGAGGAAGCGTGCAAATCGATTTCATCAAAGGCGACCGATGACTTAAAGTACTCGGATAAAATGTTGTACGGCGATTTACGCCGCTTCCTTGATGAAGGCGATGGTACGTCCAAGCAGCAAGACGAGAAAGAATAAAGGAGCAGCCGGTGCATCTTGCGCCGGCTGTTTTTTCAGGAAGTGTGGTGGTTCAAGATGAAAATGAGTAACAAAAAATTATTTATCATCATTGCGGTGATCGCATGTTTATATGGCATTGCTTACTGGTTTTTTCGTGGCGAAGTACAGTTACCGAGGTTAGGAGGATAAGTGGCCGTGTGCCTGTCCTCCGCCCCACGCAGTAATCATTGTTGTTGCAATGCCGGTAGCAATGACTGCAATAGTTGACAAGATAATTTCATCAAAACTAACGATGGGGATCCCTGCTACAACAACGGCAAGGTCGAATCCAACAATTAAAATTCCGACATTCCAGGCCGTTCTTGCGGAAATCATTTGTGCAAGCAGGTCGAAACCGCCTGTGCTAATGTCAAGTAAGAACATGATGCCTGCGCCGATGCCGAGCATGAGTCCACCAACAATAGCGCTTGGTAAGGGCGAGAGAATGGGCGTCGTCGGTGTAAACGCTGCAAGAAGATCGATGAGAAATGAAGAAGTAAGCACGCCTGCTAAAGAATGATAGAAGAAAGGGCGATAATAAAACCAGGCACCAATGTATATTGGGATACTGATAATAAGAATGGTCATGCCGACAGGGACACGCCAAATATAATGAGCGATCAATCCTGCCCCGAAAATACCACCATCAAGTAAATGGTAGGACACAAAGAAAAAATTGATGCCGACACTAATGAGTACACATCCTAAAAGCAGCACGCTAATATATCGAATGATTTTCATCTAGAGACCACCCTTATGTTCTGTGACAAGCTCTTTTCATCCTATGCAGTGGATAGGGCGACTATGACGAGCAGGGTGCAAAGTGAGAAGAGCCTCTGACCAATTATGGTGGAGGCTCTTCCTTCTTACATATTAAGGTGTGTATAAATGCCGATTGCAATGAGAACGGCGATAACAATTAGAACGATTCGTATGACTTTTTGGTTGCGTGCGCGATTTTTCCATCGGTTTGGTTTGAATGAAATGTCATCTTCATCGAGGTAGGTTTTACGACTTGTATGGCGCACTGCATAAAAGGGCTTTGCGTTGCGCGTGAACAAAGGCGCAAGAATGAGTCCACCTGCTAATCCGAATAAATGACCTAGAATATTAATTTGTGGTGAGACAAATGTCATGACAACTGAAATGGCAAGAATCGTTAGGACGAGCTGACTGTTTTGGGTGTCGAGCAAGTCTTTCCGCGCTAAAAACATATACAAGTAAACACCAAACAACCCGAAGATCGCACCTGAAGCACCAACGTGTGTGTACATGGGTGTTTCTAGTAAAAACGTAGCAATATTGGCAACAACGCCAGCTAGTAAATAAACGGCAAGAAACTTGAATCGCCCAAGCATGATTTCAAGTGCAGGAGCGAAGATGACGAGTGAAAATGTGTTGAATAACAAGTGGAAAAGTGATTGCGTTGAATGTAAAAAGATTGGTGTTAGCAGACGCCAATATTCTCCTGTACTAATGAGAAAATTCGCGCCAACCCCTTGATGGTAGAGTTCCCATCCATATGGTAAAAACAGCACCCATAGATGGATGATGATATTCAAGCTAGCAAGGGTTGTAACGACAGGGTATCGGTGGACAAATGTTGAAAAGGATTCGTTTCGGATAAACATCATTGATTTCACTCCCTATTGCTTAAATGTATGTATGAGTAAAAAATTTCCTTACTGTTATAGTATCACACTTTTTCCTATTTAGACGTTTTGTTGTCTATAGACCTTTCAAACCTGCTTTTTAAAACGACTTGTCTGCATATTGTCTAATGTCGCCTCATATAGTGTACAGCAACGAAGGGTGGACGACTTTGTTCACATTTACAAGTAGATTAGAAGGGGTGAAGGGAGTTTATGGCGAAGACAAAGTGGTTGACCGTTGTTATGTGCTGTATGTTGGTCATGCTCGCAGCGTGTGGTGAGAAGTCAAAGGAAGATGTATTAAATGATATTGAGGGTGCACTTGAAGATGTAACAAGTTATAGGTCGAAAGGAACAATGGTACTTGAGACAGGTCAAGAACCGCAAACGTATGATGTGGAAGTATGGCAGAAAGACAATGCTTACTATAAGGTGATCTTGACGAATGCGAATAACAAGCAAAGTCAAATTATCTTAAAAAATGATGAAGGTGTATTTGTGCTCACACCTGCATTGGATAAGACGTTCCGGTTTCAAAGTGATTGGCCAAAAACAAGTAGCCAAGCATACTTGTATGAGTCGTTGTTAAAAGACATTAGTTTAGACGCAGATGTCGTGTTTACACAAGATGAAGCAGCATATGTGTTTAAAACGATGACCAATTATCAAAACAAAAATTTAAGCAACCAAGAGATACGCTTAAATAAAAAAGATTTATCGCCGGTATCAGTGAAAATTATGGATGCCGATGGTCAAGTGTTGGTTGATTTGAACTTTGAAGAGTTTGAGAAAAATCCTGCGCTTGCAAAGGAAGATTTTGATACAGAAAAAACCTTAACAGGTGCAAAAATGTCGGAGCCAACAATTGCAGCAGCAGAGGAAAGTGAAGAAGAGGAATTGGAAGTTCTTTATCCGATGTTTGTTCCGGATGGGGTGAGTGACCAACCAAACACTGAGATTGTTGAAGTGGACGATAGAAAGACGTATGTTCAGCAATACGAAGGAGAAGCGCGATCATTTACGCTTATTCAAGAAGAGAGCGCGCCGGTTGAGGAAGCATCAGCATCGTTTAATGTCATTAAAGGAGACCCGGTTGATTTAGGTTTTACAATTGGTGTTCAGGCATCAGGGCGTGTCATGTGGTCTCACAATGGTTCTGATTTCTTTCTTGTGTCAGATACGATTGAACAGGAAGAGTTAGTTGAAGTTGCCCGATCTGTCTATGGTCGGACGATGAAATAAATTTAACAAGTTTTTGACCGCGTAGGCGGTCTTTCTTTTGTTATTACATGGGAATTAGTGGATATCATCAACATTTAACACAATTTCCTCGACAATTTTTTTTACTGCTTTTATAATAGTAAGGATAGGAGAGGGATGTTGGGGGAGAAGATCGTGAAAAAGAAACCCTTGTATTATAGAGATACATGGATTGAAGTGGACTTAGATGCGATCGCAACCAATGTGCGTTCGCTTTTATCGCTGTATAAACAACAATCACGTCCTGTGAAGGTGATGGCAGTTGTAAAAGCAAATGGTTATGGACACGGCGCATTTGCGGTGGCTAAAACAGCACTTGAGGCAGGAGCAACGCATGTGGCAGTGGCCTTGCTTGATGAAGCGTTGTCATTGCGAGAGCAAGGAATTGAGGCGCCAATTTTCGTGATGGGTAAGATTCGTGCTGAAGACGTGTGCATTGCTAGAGAACACCGGATCGCTGTCACTGTTTGTGAACGGGAATGGCTCAGAGAGGCTGAACAATATATGTACGGGGAAGATCCAGTCGAACCATTGCGGATGCATGTAAAAGTTGATACAGGGATGGGACGTTTAGGTGTGCGAACTCTGCAAGAGATGATCGCAATTATGGAAGACATTCAACATGCTGAGGGGATGATGCTTGAAGGTGTGTTTACGCATTTTGCTACAGCGGATGAACAAGATACGAGGTATTTTCAGTTACAAATGCAGCGGTTTCGAACGTTTTTAGCGCAAATGCAAAAAGCGGGTTTATCGGTGCCGTATGTTCATTGTGGCAACAGTGCTGCCGCATTGAGGTTTCCGGACGACATGTTTTCAATGGTTCGGTTTGGGATCGCTATGTACGGTTTAGTCCCCTCACCCGAGATGAAGGATGAATTACCTTTCCAGTTAAATCCAGCACTTTCTCTAAAAGCAAAACTAAGTTTTGTCAAAGAAATTACTGCTGGAGAGGCAGTCAGTTACGGTGCGACTTATCGAGCGACTGAAAAAACGATTGTTGGAACAGTCCCTATCGGTTACGGTGACGGATGGCTTAGAAACAACAGCGTTGATGGAAGCTATGTGCTTGTAGATGGTAAAGAAGCGCCATTTCTAGGGCGTATTTGTATGGACCAATGTATGGTTTCACTCCCTTACCGTATGTCGGTAGGGACAGAAGTGACGTTAATTGGTGGTAGTAAAGAAGCATATATTTCTATGGATGAGGTGGCAAAGCGTTTAGGGACAATTAATTATGAAGTCCCGTGCTTGTTGGGTGCGCGTATTCCACGCATATATTTAAAAGGCGGAGACGTTCTTTCTTAAAGGTCATGCATAAAATTTTTATTTAAGGAAAAAATGACGAACAAGTAAGAGTCTATGTGAATGTACATTTGACGTCGAGATTCAAATTAAATATGAAAAAGGGCTTTTCAAAACGGGGCAAGAATGATATGATAAACGGTGTAACATGTGTGAAAAACAACGTGAAATGTTGTAAAATGATGTGAGACGATTGATTCATTAGGGATACATGTGTGCTCTGTAACTGATGACGAAGATGAGGTGGACGCTGTGTTGGAACAACAAAACTGGGATGATGCCAAAAAGCTAGCTGCTCACGCGAGACGCCAAGCGCGACTAGAAGCTAAATATGACATACGCGAGTCGATGCAACAAGGTTATATGGAAATGGCGAAGATCAACTTGAATATTGCATCAGAAGCCTTTCTGGCTGAGGAGGAAGCGGACCACACGCTGACACGTCTCGTTAGTGGGGTGTAGTTTTGATAGTTAAAAGAGGAGATGTTTATTTTGCCGACTTGTCACCTGTTGTCGGTTCAGAACAAGGTGGCATTCGACCTGTATTGATTATCCAAAATAATATCGGGAATCGCTTTAGTCCAACAGTGATTGTCGCTGCGATTACGGCGAAAATACAAAAAGCAAAATTACCGACACATGTTGAAATTAATGCACGTAAATATGGTTTTGACCGAGATTCGGTCATTTTGCTTGAGCAAGTCCGTACGATCGATAAACAACGATTAACAGACAAAATTACGAACTTAGACGATGAGATGATGGCGTCTGTTGATAAAGCTTTGACAATCAGTTTAGGTTTAGTCGATTTTTAATTCATCATGTTTGTTAATTGGATAATAGTGGTTGACGCGCCATTTTCTCTCTTAAAAAGATAATTTTACATATTAAGGGATAAGTATGCAAAAAAATAGGTCTATAGGCTCATTTTTAGAGAATAGGAGCCTTTTTTGTTGTGCTTCCTATCAGGACATGCTATGATCAATACCGGGATTGGAAGATCCCATAAAATGTCCAAGGATGGTGGAAGACGAATGAAGGGTCAATTCGATTACAAAGAAAAGATGCAGCGAAACAAGCGCCGTCGCACTAATTTTGTAAAACGCATGACAGCTTTGACGCTCGCGGCAACAGTGGCTGTTTCTGTACCTGCAGCAGGAACAGCGTTTGGTGCGACAACAGATGCAATTGATGAAGGAAAATCAGTTGAGAAAGTAGTTGACGTGCTGACAAAAGAAGATGTGTTGGAAAAGAAGGATAAGGTAACATCAAAAGGCGAGAAAGATGAAACAAAAGAAGGCGAAGTTGTTAAAGAAAACAACGAGGCCAACAAAGGCGTCGAAGCCGATAAAGATGTGAAGAAAGATGATGAAGCAAAGGCTGAAGGAAAAGTAAAGGCTGAAGAAGAAACAAAGACTGAAGAAAAGACTTCTGAAGAGGTAAAGAATGAGTCTCAAAAAGAAGACAGCAAAGAAGATCAGTCTAAAGAAGAAGTGAATCCAGAACCAGAAAAGGTTAAAGAATTAAGCGAGCTTATTTTTGGTGAAGATTTTATTTTTGATGTTGTTCATGCGGATGGAGAGTGTGAAGTTGTTTTCACTGGTCCTGACCTTGAAGATGAGATGATTGACGTACTCTTTGAAGAGTGGTTTGACAGTCTTTCTGAAGAAGAATATGACATGTACTTCGGTGAGTGTGATTTGGAAAATGGTGAAGAACAAATTGTCACAAAAACTAAGAGCATAAATAACGCTTCTGGTGAGAAATCTACAACACCAGCAGTGGCGAAGGTTTCAAAAAAAGAAGCTAACAAACAAGAAGCTAATAAGCAAGAAGTCAAGAAGACTTCAGATGGAAAAAAAGAGGTCAAGAAAAATACAAAGCCAAAAACAGAAGTGAAGGCAAAAGAAGGTAAGAAATTACCTAATACAGCAACAGATACAGGTATGTATGCTGTGGCCGGTACAATGGCTGTATTGCTTGGCTTTGCAGTGAAGTTAATTTCTCGCGTTCGTCGCACGGCATTATAAGATATAACATAACATAAATGATGAGAGGTCTGGAGCCAGTGATGGTTTTAGGCCTTTTTAAGTATATGAGTATTCAGTTTCAACCTGCTATTTCTTTTGGTTTCTTTCAGTGTCTTTTCTGCGTATAATTATAAATGAAGGAGGTTGATAATCGTGATGGAAACATTATTTGATCAACTAGCGAGTGAGATCGGTATTTCTGAACGGCAAGTGAGGAAAGTTGTGGCGCTGTTAGAAGAAGGCAATACGGTGCCATTTATCGCCCGTTATCGTAAGGAACAAACAGGAGGACTCGACGATCGGCAAATAAAAGAGATTGAAGACCGTTACGCATATGCGGTTCAGTTGCAGCAACGTAAAGAAGAAGTACTACGCTTAGTGGACGAGCAAGGAAAACTGACGACTGATTTAAAGCAAAGCATTTTGAAGGCAGAGAAACTGCAACAAGTGGAAGACTTATATCTCCCTTATAAGAAGAAGCGGCGTACGCGAGCGACCATTGCGAAAGAGCAAGGACTCGAGCCGTTAGCGACGCAAATTTTAACCTTTCCGCGTGTAGATAATCTTTCAGCAGCAGCGAATGAATACATAGCTATCGAAAAAGGATTGGACAGTCTTGAAAAGGTATGGGCTGGTGTGCGTGATATTATTGCTGAGCAAGCCGCAGAATCTCCCCAAGTACGTGCCCGGTTGCGTGATCTCGGGCAGAGACAAGCAACGATCGAAGCAGTGAAAAAGTCAAATGGCGAGCCGGATGAAAAAGGTACTTATGCAATGTATTATGATTATCATGAAGCAGTAAGTAACATCGTGCCGCACCGAATATTGGCATTGAATCGGGGTGAAAAGGACGGTGTGTTAAACGTTCGGGTGCGTTTTCCTAAAGACCGGTTACTAGCAGAAATGAAGCGCATGTACATAGGTGCGCGTACTTCTCCAGTTATTCCACTGGTCGAAGCGGCGATTGACGATGGTTATGTACGTTTACTAGAACCATCATTGGAACGAGAGATTCGGACAATGTTAACGGAAAAGGCGGAAGAACAAGCGATCCATGTGTTTGCGAAAAACTTGCAGCAATTGTTATTGCAGCCGCCGATGAAAGGGCGTATCGTTCTTGGAATTGATCCTGCTTTTCGAACCGGTTGTAAATGGGCGGTCGTGGATGAGACGGGGAAGTCATTGGAAGTAGGTGTATTTTATCCAACAGCGCCACACCATAAGACAACAGAAGCAGTGGCGATGCTTACGCGTTTAGTGAGGCAGTACGGCGTCAAAATGATTGCGATTGGAAATGGAACGGCTTCGAGAGAGACGGAGCAGTTTGTTGCAGACGCATTAAAACAACTCGATGAGGCCATTTACTATGTCATTGTGAATGAAGCGGGCGCAAGTGTTTATTCAGCGTCTCCGCTGGCGCAGGATGAATTTCCGTCTTTATCAGTTGAGCAACGCAGCGCCATTTCAATCGCGCGACGTCTGCAAGATCCGCTAGCAGAGTTAGTGAAAATTGACCCAAAGTCGGTTGGTGTGGGTCAGTATCAGCATGATGTGTCACAAAAGCAGTTAAATGACTCGCTCCGATTTGTCGTTGAGACAGTCGTCAACCGTGTAGGTGTGAATGTCAACACTGCTTCTGTGGCGTTGTTGCAATATGTGGCAGGTTTAAATAAAACGCAAGCGACAAACATTGTGCGTATGCGTGAAGAGAGAGGTTCCTTTTCTTCTCGTACAGCGTTAAAAAAAGTCCCTCGTTTAGGTGCAAAGACATACGAGCAATGTATCGGATTTTTGCGGATTCCATCTGGACGTCATGCGCTCGATGCGACAGCCATCCATCCCGAAAGTTACAATCACGCTGAGTCACTGTTAGCGTTGACGGGTTCAACAGCCAAGGACATTGGTACAACGGTGTTAAAAGAGCGTTTAGAAAGTTTGTCGTTAAAAGAATTAGCCGAGAAAATCGGTGTCGGTTTGTTAACGTTGCAAGATATCGTTGATTCACTCATTCGTCCAGGACGAGATCCACGTGATGAAGTAAGTGCACCCCAATTGAAGCAAGACGTGCTCTCGTTAGAGGATCTAGAGGAAGGGATGTCCTTGCAAGGAACGGTGCGAAATGTTGTAGATTTCGGTGCTTTTGTTGATATCGGTGTAAAGCAAGATGGGCTTGTTCATATTTCAAAGCTGACTAATCGGTTCGTGAAGCATCCATTAGATGTCGTGTCCATTGGTGACATTGTGACTGTCTGGGTCGAAGGTGTTGACAAGCAAAAAGGGCGTGTGAGTTTGACAATGAAGGCGCCTGATGGGGCATATGTTTAGTCGTAGTGGCAGGCGCCGGGGTGTGGTTCTTCATTCGTTGTGTGATAATAAAACCAGCACTGATTGAGAACAATTAATTGATGACGATTTTTCTCAGCAAACGCTTTTCGCAGTTGTTTCTTTAACCAATTAGGCATCTGAGGCGCTCCTTTGCTGTTTTGCAGTAGTATATGTCGGGCAGTTTGTCTTTGTGCGGTTGTTTTTGTAGAGGTGAATAAATATGACGGATCAGGAGTTGCAACGGTTGGTGGAGCGCATTTCATTAACAGTGTTTGGCCGCCCATTTTTACATGAGGCCCGTTTTAACCGGCGCTTACGTACAACAGGTGGACGCTACTTGTTAAAAAGTCATGCAATCGAGTTTAACATAAAACAGTATGAGAAGTTTGGCTTAGAGACGTTGGAAGGGATTATTAAGCATGAACTCTGTCATTATCATTTGCATTTGCAAGGAAAAGGGTATCAACACCGCGATAAAGATTTTCGCTTATTATCACGAGAAGTAGGTGCCCCGCGGTTTTGTCTGTCTACTGAGCCTGAACAGCCAGTCCATCGATACCAATGTTGCCGATGCGGTCATATATACCAGCGTAAGCGACGTTTCGACACGGAGAAGTATGTGTGTGGGAAATGTCGTGGGCAGTTGTATTTATTGTAAGTTAGAATGGACTAACTTTTTAAGTGGAGGTGCAACATTTTCTTCAAAAAAAGTGTTGCACTCTCGGTTTTGCTATGCTATATTATAAGAGTCGCTAAAAGAGACGTTCGTCGTTTCTACATATTCCACAGTAGCTCAGTGGTAGAGCTATCGGCTGTTAACCGATCGGTCGTAGGTTCGAGTCCTACCTGTGGAGCCATATGGAGAAGTACCCAAGTGGCTGAAGGGGCTCCCCTGCTAAGGGAGTAGGTCGCGTGAGCGGCGCGAGGGTTCAAATCCCTCCTTCTCCGCCATTTTATGGCCCGTTGGTCAAGCGGTTAAGACACCGCCCTTTCACGGCGGTAACACGGGTTCGAATCCCGTACGGGTCATCTTTAAAAAATTTATTGGTAAGAGCACATTTCTTACCACTAACATATAAATTGGAGGATTAGCTCAGCTGGGAGAGCACCTGCCTTACAAGCAGGGGGTCGGCGGTTCGATCCCGTCATCCTCCACTCTTTTTTATGGTCCGGTAGTTCAGTTGGTTAGAATGCCTGCCTGTCACGCAGGAGGTCGCGGGTTCGAGTCCCGTCCGGACCGCCATGATTTAAAAGAATATCCACACGAAGCGGGTGTGGCGGAATTGGCAGACGCGCTAGACTTAGGATCTAGTGTCTTTATGACGTGGGGGTTCAAGTCCCTTCACCCGCACCAATTAAAAATGCAATATGCGGTTGTGGCGGAATGGCAGACGCGCTAGGTTGAGGGCCTAGTGGGAGTTAAATCCCGTGGAGGTTCGAGTCCTCTCAACCGCACTATAGTAAGATAGATTAGGGTACTCATGACAAAATGGGTGCTTTTTTTGTGGGAGAGGAGGGTGTTATCCATTCTTGCGTTACTAGTAGCGGTTTTTGCTTTAGGTATGGCAGGGCTCATCATTTTAATGTTGAAATATCGGTACATAAGAATCACCGCTTCTGTGGTTTTTCCTCTATTAATTGGGAGCATCGTTTTCTGGTATATGTCTATCCGTGAGTATCACTACGTCAAGAGTACCGATTTGTCTTTAGAGGCAATCAATGGTTGGGGGATTGGTCAGGAAATTGCATCAGTCGAAAAAGGACTGCTGCAACAATCTCTCGGACTGATAGAAGACTTCCCGTCTATTGTAGTTTTACTTTCTGCGGAGCACGACGAGTCATTTTCTTATGATCGCTGGTTTATCGGCGTGATGGATGATGAGATTACCACAATTGTCACTGAACACCCGGATGCCAAGACAGCAAGAGGAATTAAAATCGGTGATCGTGTAAATGATTTAATTAATCAGTACGGGGCGCATATTTTCGATATAAATGAAGAGATTGGTCCGACAGTGGGCTACGTTGATCGTGATCTCGGAGTTGTACTACAATTTGTGGTATATGATGGTCGTATTCAGCAAATCATTTTGATGAAGAAAGAGTGAGGAGGGGTACAATGGGTGTGATTTCTTTGTTGGTTTTGCTGTTTTTAATTGGTGCCATACTTGGAATTGTTGGTGCGATCAAAAGAAGTGTTGCATTGCTCGTGGTTTCAATGACTGTCGTCCTGCTTGCGCTAGGTATGTTTGTGGTTGTCTTTTTCTTGGTGATATGAAGTCTATCTTTTGTCTTTGGCAATCTCTGCATGCCGAAGTTTTTTATGAAATAAACAAAAAAAGTTGACATTTCGTATTCGTACGTCATATACTCTGTGATATAGAGTTCTCTACTTGAGGAGTGATGAAGATGAACAAAGAACAATCGGTATTGTCTCATGCAGAAGCGCTGGAACAATTAGCGCATATTCGGACAGTAACGGCTGAAAAAAGGCAGTACGGGTATCACATTAGTCCGTATTTCTTGCTGTGGGGGGTTATTTGGCTGATCGCTTTTACTTTACCAGCGTTATTCCCTATATCCCAACCGGTCAGCGGCATGATATGGACCGGTCTAAGCATTATTGGTTGGGTTGTATCATTTATTGCACCATGGGAACGGCAGCGGCGGCCGTTGTTTCCGCGCTTACTTGTCATACAGATGCGATTCGTGTGGACGGCGTGGTTTTCGATTGTGGCAGTTTTTGCTTTCTTAGGAGCTTTTGGCGCGTTGACGCTGTCTTTCTCACTTCTGTCCTTATACGCAGTGTTGCTTGTGGCAATGATGTACTTGTTGCTCGCTGTTGTGCTCGGGCGTGAAATCTTCTTTATGGGTATGTGGTTACTTGTACTTGCGGTGGTTATTGCAACATTACTTTTTGAGGCAATGCCGCTTATTTTCGGTGTGATCGGTGGCGGGAGTTTTATTGTCGTTGGATTATTTCTGAGACATAAAGGGAAAAGTCATGCGTAAGGATGGTCTTGATAGTATTAATGATTTGATCCATGCGAAAGCGCGACTCGGTATTATGAGTATGGTGATGACGTATGAGCATTGCGACTTTACGATGTTGAAAAAGAAGTTAAAGTTGACCGACGGTAACCTAGGTGCACATATTCAAAAGTTAGAAGAGGCGCAGTACATTATAACGAAGAAGACGTTTTTAGGACGAAAACCGAAAACGTATGTTTCTGTCACTGAGGAAGGGAGAGAGGCGTATAGGGAATACATTGCGACACTAGAAGCTGTGCTATACGGAGAAATTTTTCATGAAGGAGAGGATGACGAGTGATTCGAGTGGAAGATGTCAGCAAACATTACGGCTCAAAACAAGCATTAAATAAAGTTGAGTTGCATGTGCCAGCAGGTGTGTGTTATGGACTGATTGGACCGAATGGTTCTGGGAAGTCAACATTAATGAAAATTTTAGCGGGTGTGATCAGAGAGTATGAAGGAAAGTTTATCGTTCCTGGGAGTCTTGGTTATGTTCCGCAAGAAATTAGCTTAGAGGAAACGTTAACGGCATTCGATAATTTGCGCTTCTTTGGGAAGATTTATGGGCTTACGGGTGCTCATCTTGCAGGAAGGATTGAAGCGGTGCTAGCGGCGATTGGTTTAAAGGAGCGCGCCACTGACAAAGTAAATACGTTTTCCGGGGGCATGAAACGACGCTTGAACATTGGTTGCGCGCTTTTACACGAACCGGAGTTTGTCATTATGGACGAACCGACCGTTGGTGTTGATCCGCAATCGCGCAGGCATATTTTTCTGCTGGTCGAGCAACTCAAACGGCAGGGAACAACGATTATTTATACAAGTCACCACATGGAGGAAGTTGAGTCGTTGTGTGATGATGTTGCGTTTATTGATCGGGGCAAAATCGTCGAACAAGGTTCAATTGATGCGTTGTTGCGACGTTACGCGCAGTCGGCGGTGTTTATAAAGGGTGAAGGTGTTGTACGCGATTGGTTTGAATTAGCAGAGCGGGTGGAAGAAAAAGATGGTGGTTGGCTCGTGCATGCAGAGGAGCCGCTTGAGGAATTGAAGCAGCTCACAATACGCTGTCAAAAAGAAAAGATTAGTCCGGCGCAGCTCGGGCTAGTAGAAGCGCGATTGGAAGACATTTTCTTCTCATTGACAGGCACCGATTTACGAGATAGTGAAGGGGGTGACGAGTAATGTGGGCACTTGCGCGCGTGGAGATGAAAAAACAGTTGCAGGATAAAGCGCTCTTCTTTTTTACACTCGTTTTACCGATTGTGATGATTGTTTTGTTTATGAATATCTTTTTGGGGGATGAACCAAAAGAAGCGCTCGCTGGGCATATGGTGATGGCGCTTAGTGTATTTTTCTCAGTGTTTATCATCATTTCGATTGTGACTAGCTTTGTGAAAGATCGAGACAAAGGCATTGTCGCCCGGTTGGCAAGTGCGCCGCTCTCGCTTACAAATTATGTGATTGGTAAGAGTTTGCCGTTCTTTGCGATTGTCGCTGCGCAATTGGTCATATTAGCAGCGCTTGGTATCTTCGCATACGGTATGGCCATTCATAATTGGCTGTTGTATATGTTGATGGTATTATTGTGGGCGCTTGTGATTGCCATCTGGGGAGCGGCAGTGGCCATGTTTTCAAAGACGGAAAATACCGGCATTTTAATTACTCAGATTGTGGCGATGGGCGGCGCGTTGGCGGGCGGCTTGTGGATGCCGTATGAACTGTTGCCAAATGTGATCCGAGTGATTGGTAAGTTTACACCGCAATATTGGACACACCAAAGTATGATGACAACAACAGTATCATCACCGGATTTAGGTACGATCGGTGTTGCGGTACTTGTGCTTATTGCGACTGCTGGGCTTGGATTGCTTGTAAGTATGGTCGGGTACCGGACGTTTTTGAAGCGGGCACGGGGCTAATGGGGAAAGAAAAAAGCATGCAGCGATTGGCTCGCTGCATGCCTTTTCTTGTTAGTGTTTCCCATTCAAAATATCTTGCACATCCTTTAACGGGTCTTGTATTGAGACGGACGCACCTTTATACATAGTGACACATTTGTTGCTCTAAATTTAAATGCATTTGAGCCGAGTTTGTAATCTCTTTGTAAATTATAAGAACGGAGTTGAACATAGATGGACAATAAGAAAGTAACGAAACTTGGTATTTTGGCAGGGATGGGACCGCGTTCAACCACCCCTTTTCTTGAGCTTGTCTTAGATGAATGTACGCGCCAATACGGGGCGGTGTTGGACGAGGAGTTCCCTCATATTGTGATTTATTCTTTACCTACACCATTTCATCCACAAAAACCGCTTGATCATCACGGTATGATCCAGTCATTGGAAGTCGGTGTAAGTTGTTTGGTAAAGGCGGATTGTGCTGTGATGGCGATGCCATGTAATACGGCGCACCTTTTTTATACGCAAATTACTGAGATGACACCGAAGCCATTTTTAAATATGATTACCGAAACCGTCGCTGCAATGCCTGAGCAACCAGGAACGGTGGGGTTATTAGCGACGCGCAGCACGGTCGATAGCGGTTTATACGAAGCGGCGCTAAAGGCAAAAGAAAAAGTGGTTGTTATAGACGAGGAGCTCCAAACACATGTGGACAATTTAATTTGGCAAGTGAAGCAAAAAGGGGTTTGTGAAGATGTTGTTTGTTTATGGGAAGAAATAGAGGAAATGCTTTTGTGTATAGGAGTGACGGAGATCGTTGGTGGGTGTACGGATTTATTTTTTTGTCGGGAGCGGAGTGTTCTTCCTTATTATGATTCGGCACAACTGTTGGCCCGAAGATTTGTTGAGGAGTATGTGTCATTAAATGCGAAATAATAGGGGTTTTTTTCAAGGGGATGCTGGAGGTGTGCTTCTTTGAAGAAAATAAATAAGTTAATTCATATATAACTATTTACTTATATAATAAATTGGTTATATAATGAGTATTGAAAGGGGTGAGCGTAATGACTGTATCATCACATGCAACAATAGATGAGTTGTCGGCTTGCTTAAAGGTGTTGAGTGATCGCACCCGTTTACTAATGTTAAAAGTGATGACTAAAAAGGCGTATTGTGTTTGTCAGCTTGTCGAGATGTTTGAAATGAGCCAACCGGCTGTGAGCCAACATATCGCGAAGCTGAAACAGATGCACTTGTTAACTGAGAGTCGTAAGGGGCAGTGGCGTTTTTATACATTAAATAAGCAGGCGCCACAATACGAGTTGGCCATGGCGGTGCTAGAACAAATTGCAATTGATGATGTAACGTTATGCGCAGTGCTGGAAAATGAACGATCGGCTGATTGCTGATTGTTTGGAGCAAGATAAGTGAAGGGGGAGAAGATAGTTGGGAGAGGTCATATTAGCGGCGGCGATTTTTTTAATCACACTTGTGTTTGTTATTTGGCAACCGCGAAATTTAAATATTGGTTGGTCTGCTTGTGGGGGTGCGCTCATTGCGCTCTTGCTCGGTGTGGTCAATTTCACTGATATCATTGAAGTAACTGGAATTGTGTGGAATGCGACATTAACGTTTATCGCGGTCATTGTCATTTCACTCATTTTAGATGAGATTGGCTTCTTTGAATGGTCGGCGCTCCATATGACGCGGATTGCGAAAGGCAATACAGTGTTAATGTTTATTTATGTTTGTGTACTTGGATCGCTGGTCGCTGCTTTTTTTGCGAACGACGGGGCGGCGTTAATTTTGACACCGATTGTGCTCGCGATGGTGCGGGCGCTTAAGTTTGATGAGAAAATGGTGTTCCCGTTTATCATTGCGAGTGGATTTATTGCTGATACCACTTCTTTACCGCTTGTTGTAAGTAACTTAGTTAACATTGTTTCTGCGGACTTTTTTGGAATTGGCTTTGTTGAGTATGCTTCGCGGATGATTATTCCTAATTTCTTTGCCCTTGTATCAAGTATTCTTGTTCTCTATTTATATTTTAGAAAACGGATCCCGAAGCGTTATGATGGTACACAACTAAAAACACCGGGGGAAGCGATTAAAGATGTGCGGATGTTCCGGTTTTCTTGGTACGTGTTAGCGGCGTTACTCGTTGGATATTTAGTTAGTGAGTTTTTGCATATACCTGTCTCCATTGTAGCGGGCGTGATTGCCATTATCTTTGTCATTGCGGCGCGATGGAGCCCGGCGGTGAAAACGAAAACGGTTCTTGCTGGGGCGCCATGGAATATTGTCTTTTTCTCCGTGGGAATGTATGTCGTTGTCTATGGATTGCGAAACGTTGGTTTGACAGATGTATTGTCCGATGTCATTCAAGTGGTTGCTGATCAAGGAGTACTTGCAGCGACAATGGGTATGGGTTTTATTGCGGCATTCCTATCTTCTATTATGAATAACATGCCAACTGTCATGATTGATGCGATCGCAATTGCGGGGACCGATACAGCAGGCCTTACACGCGAGGCGCTTATTTATGCTAATGTCATTGGCTCGGACCTTGGTCCAAAGATCACACCAATTGGCTCTTTAGCGACATTGTTATGGTTACATGTACTGTCGCAAAAAGGGGTGAAGATTTCTTGGTGGACGTACTTTAAGACAGGTATTGTCATTACGATTCCAGTGTTGTTCTTTACATTGCTTGGGCTTTATATGTGGCTGTTAGTGATTCATTAATAATCGAAAAAAGGGAGAGTGGTATGATGGCAAAAAAAATGATTTACTTCCTATGTACTGGGAATTCGTGTCGGAGCCAGATGGCAGAAGGGTGGGCGAAAAAACATTTAGGTGAAGATTGGGAAGTGTATAGCGCAGGCCTTGAGGCACATGGGTTAAACCCGAATGCTGTACGAGCAATGAAAGAAGTTGGCGTGGATATTTCTGAACAAACGTCAGATCAAATTGATCCAAACTTGTTGGGGAAAGCAACGCTTGTCGTGACGTTGTGCGGACACGCAGCAGATAATTGTCCCGTGATACCGCCGCATGTCAAACATGTTCATTGGGGATTTGATGACCCGGCAACGGCGGAAGGAACAGATGAAGAAAAGTGGCAAGTTTTCCGCCGTGTGCGTGATGAGGTTGGTGAGCGACTGAAGCGTTTTGCGGAGATGAACGTGTGAAAACTTGATTTTGTGAAGGGCACCTTTTCTGATGTGAGGGAGAGGTGCCCTTTGATATAGCGTTTATTTTTTGAGCAATGATAGTGTGACCAGCTTTTGAATGACGTTTCTCAAGTTTTCTTCCTTGATAGAGTGGAGGTTTCGCCAGCCAGCTTTTATGCCTCTCTCGATAGGTGAGACCGGTTCATTTGTACTGGTCAGCAAATAACGGAAGTCGTAATGCAGGTGTGTTGGTTCTGCTTTCTCCTTATTAGAGGGGATTGTGTGAATATTAATATCTATAGGGCAAAGATTTTCCCTGTGCCAACAATGTAAAGCTGTCTGGATACCTGTTTCTTCTTCTACTTCTCTTTGTGCAGCGTGTAGGGGGCTTTCGCCTCGGTCAACGTGCCCACCGGGTTGGAGCCATTTTTGCAGTGTCGGGTGGAAGACCATGAGCAATCTTTCATTGGTAAATACAATACCACTGGCAGTAATGTGACCAGGGTAAGTTTTGCGCGAGACTATGTCTTTATGCCCTATCTCTACGTAGGGAATGAAGGGCTCAAGATGTGAGTGTTCATGTGGAAATTGATTTAGATAATGGTTTACTTGTTCTTCGATCGTTGTTTTATACAAAGAGGTTTGCATGACATCATCTCCAATAGGAATGTTGTATGTTTGGTCACCAATAATTATATAGAAAATAAGGCCGTTTGTATTGTGAGAGCAACATAAGGAACATTTTTAATGAAAAAGTATTGCTCGATGCATTTAGATATGTTATATTACTAGGTGTCGTCACTTACTAAGTGACTAAAACAAACGTCTAAATGTATGCGCCCGTAGCTCAATTGGATAGAGTGTCTGACTACGGATCAGAAGGTTAGGGGTTCGACTCCTCTCGGGCGCGCCATTTTAAAGACGGGAAGTAGCTCAGCTTGGTAGAGCACTTGGTTTGGGACCAAGGGGTCGCAGGTTCAAATCCTGTCTTCCCGATTTAAAAAGAGATGCGGGTGTAGTTTAGTGGTAAAACCTCAGCCTTCCAAGCTGATGTCGTGGGTTCGATTCCCATCACCCGCTCCAATGGTACTTAGTACGGTGGCTTGCTCTTTTTTTATGTCTTTTGTATCTTAAATAAGGGCCTGTAGCTCAGCTGGTTAGAGCGCACGCCTGATAAGCGTGAGGTCGGTGGTTCGAGTCCACTCAGGCCCACCAAAAAAAGTTTCAAAAAGTACTTGACGAAAATTCAGCTGTCCTGTATAGTACTAAGAGTCGCCAACAAACAGCGACAAAAGCTCATTGAAAACTAAACAATAGCCAAGCGTAAAAAGAGATCAATAGATCTCAACATGTAAGCCACAAAGAAATTTGTGCAAAATGAGCAAATCAAACACTTTAATGGAGAGTTTGATCCTGGCTCAGGACGAACGCTGGCGGCGTGCCTAATACATGCAAGTCGAGCGCACAGAAGGGAGCTTGCTCCCGGAAGTGAGCGGCGGACGGGTGAGTAACACGTGGGCAACCTGCCCCCTAGCCTGGGATAACTTCGGGAAACCGAAGCTAATACCGGATAATATATGGACCTACCTAGGTCGATATTAAAAGATGGCTTCTGCTATCACTAAGGGATGGGCCCGCGGCGCATTAGCTAGTTGGTGAGGTAACAGCTCACCAAGGCGACGATGCGTAGCCGACCTGAGAGGGTGATCGGCCACACTGGGACTGAGACACGGCCCAGACTCCTACGGGAGGCAGCAGTAGGGAATCTTCCGCAATGGACGAAAGTCTGACGGAGCAACGCCGCGTGAGTGAGGAAGGCCTTCGGGTCGTAAAGCTCTGTTGTGAGGGAAGAACAAGTACCGTTTGAATAAGGCGGTACCGTGACGGTACCTCACCAGAAAGCCACGGCTAACTACGTGCCAGCAGCCGCGGTAATACGTAGGTGGCAAGCGTTGTCCGGAATTATTGGGCGTAAAGCGCGCGCAGGCGGCTTCTTAAGTCTGATGTGAAATCTTGCGGCTCAACCGCAAGCGGCCATTGGAAACTGGGAAGCTTGAGTACAGAAGAGGAGAGTGGAATTCCACGTGTAGCGGTGAAATGCGTAGATATGTGGAGGAACACCAGTGGCGAAGGCGACTCTCTGGTCTGTAACTGACGCTGAGGCGCGAAAGCGTGGGGAGCAAACAGGATTAGATACCCTGGTAGTCCACGCCGTAAACGATGAGTGCTAGGTGTTAGGGGTTTCGATGCCCTTAGTGCCGAAGTAAACACATTAAGCACTCCGCCTGGGGAGTACGACCGCAAGGTTGAAACTCAAAGGAATTGACGGGGACCCGCACAAGCAGTGGAGCATGTGGTTTAATTCGAAGCAACGCGAAGAACCTTACCAGGTCTTGACATCCTTTGACCACCCTAGAGATAGGGCTTTCCCTTCGGGGACAAAGTGACAGGTGGTGCATGGTTGTCGTCAGCTCGTGTCGTGAGATGTTGGGTTAAGTCCCGCAACGAGCGCAACCCTTGATCTTAGTTGCCAGCATTCAGTTGGGCACTCTAAGGTGACTGCCGGTGACAAACCGGAGGAAGGTGGGGACGACGTCAAATCATCATGCCCCTTATGACCTGGGCTACACACGTGCTACAATGGATGGTACAAAGGGAAGCGAAACCGCGAGGTGGAGCCAATCCCATAAAGCCATTCTCAGTTCGGATTGTAGGCTGCAACTCGCCTACATGAAGCCGGAATTGCTAGTAATCGCGGATCAGCATGCCGCGGTGAATACGTTCCCGGGTCTTGTACACACCGCCCGTCACACCACGAGAGTTTGTAACACCCGAAGTCGGTGAGGGAACCTTTTGGACCCAGCCGCCTAAGGTGGGACAGATGATTGGGGTGAAGTCGTAACAAGGTAGCCGTATCGGAAGGTGCGGCTGGATCACCTCCTTTCTATGGAGTCATACTCTAGTCGATACGATTGTCGTAAGACATCGTAACGCTTGCGCTATTGTTTAGTTTTGAGTGAGCAACGTCATTCAAATATATGTGTAATATTTTTAATTTGTATGAATGGGCCTGTAGCTCAGCTGGTTAGAGCGCACGCCTGATAAGCGTGAGGTCGGTGGTTCGAGTCCACTCAGGCCCACCATTCTACACAAACAAGAGGGGCCTTAGCTCAGCTGGGAGAGCGCCTGCTTTGCACGCAGGAGGTCAGCGGTTCGATCCCGCTAGGCTCCACCATCTTCAAGTTATTGCGCGATCCTTCGGAATTGCGCGTTAAATGGTTCTTTG
This sequence comes from Bacillus sp. FSL W7-1360, assembly GCF_038592975.1. NCBI lineage: Bacteria > Bacillati > Bacillota > Bacilli > Caryophanales > Bacillaceae > Bacillus > Bacillus sp. FSL W7-1360. The sequence goes on from NZ_CP151950.1 coordinate 2,815,409, forward strand.
AAAACTAAATCATGAAACAACTCAAATGAGTCATGGACACGTGCTTCGCACGAAGAAATGACGTCTAGGATGAAAGAAAGCAAACTTTTTGCTTTAGCAAGACTGACAAAGTAGACAGTGGATGAAAATCCGCCGTTGAGTCTTTCGTCAGAGGATAAGGTAGAAAGGGCGCACGGTGAATGCCTAGGCACTAGGAGCCGAAGAAGGACGCGACGAACAGCGAAATGCTTCGGGGAGCTGTAAGTAAGCAATGATCCGGAGATCTCCGAATGGGGAAACCCACCATCCGTAATGGGATGGTACCCACATCTGAACACATAGGATGTGAGGAGGCAGACCTGGGGAACTGAAACATCTAAGTACCCAGAGGAAGAGAAAGAAAAATCGATTTCCTAAGTAGCGGCGAGCGAAACGGAAAGAGCCCAAACCAAGAGGCTAGCCTCTTGGGGTTGTAGGACACGCAACATGGAGTTACAAAGAAACGGCGTAAGTGAAGCATCTGGAAAGATGCGCGGTACAAGGTAACAGCCCTGTAGCTGAAACTTCGTTTCCTCCTGCGTGGATCCTGAGTACGGCGGGACACGAGAAACCCCGTCGGAATCCGGGAGGACCATCTCCCAAGGCTAAATACTCCCTAGTGACCGATAGTGAACCAGTACCGTGAGGGAAAGGTGAAAAGCACCCCGGAAGGGGAGTGAAAGAGATCCTGAAACCGTGTGCCTACAACTAGTCAGAGCCCGTTAATGGGTGATGGCGTGCCTTTTGTAGAATGAACCGGCGAGTTACGGTGTCGTGCAAGGTTAAGCATGAAAAAGCGGAGCCGCAGCGAAAGCGAGTCTGAATAGGGCGCTATAGTACGCCGCCGTAGACCCGAAACCGTGTGATCTACCCATGTCCAGGGTGAAGGTCGGGTAACACCGACTGGAGGCCCGAACCCACGCAAGTTGAAAATTGCGGGGATGAGGTGTGGGTAGGGGTGAAATGCCAATCGAACTCGGAAATAGCTGGTTCTCCCCGAAATAGCTTTAGGGCTAGCCTCGAGTGAAGAGTATTGGAGGTAGAGCACTGATTGGACGAGGGGTCCCCACAGGATTACCGAATTCAGTCAAACTCCGAATGCCAAATACTTATGCTCGGGAGTCAGACTGCGAGTGCTAAGATCCGTAGTCAAGAGGGAAACAGCCCAGACCATCAGCTAAGGTCCCAAAGTATACGTTAAGTGGAAAAGGATGTGGCGTTGCTTAGACAACCAGGATGTTGGCTTAGAAGCAGCCATCATTGAAAGAGTGCGTAATAGCTCACTGGTCGAGTGACGCTGCGCCGAAAATGTACCGGGGCTAAACGTATCACCGAAGCTATGGCAATCCCGTAAGGGATTGGGTAGGGGAGCGTTCCAAGGACAGTGAAGGTAGACCGAGAGGACTATTGGAGTGCTTGGAAGTGAGAATGCCGGTATGAGTAGCGAAAAGAGGGGTGAGAATCCCCTCCGTCGAAAGCCCAAGGTTTCCTGAGGAAGGCTCGTCCGCTCAGGGTAAGTCGGGACCTAAGCCGAGGCCGAAAGGCGTAGGCGATGGACAACAGGTAGAAATTCCTGTACCACCTCGTATTCGTTTGAACGATGGGGGGACGCAGAAAGGTAGGGAGAGCGCGCCGCTGGCTGAGCGCGTCGAAGCAGTGAGGCTGAAACGTAGGCAAATCCGCGTTTCATAAAGGCTGAGCTGTGACCGTGAAGGACCCTAGGGTCCGAAATCCCTGATCCTCCGCTGCCAAGAAAAGCCTCTAGTGAGAAGACAGGTGCCCGTACCGCAAACCGACACAGGTAGGCGAGAAGAGAATTCTAAGACGCGCGGGATAACTCTCGTTAAGGAACTCGGCAAAATGACCCCGTAACTTCGGGAGAAGGGGTGCTCTAATAGGGTGAATAGCCCGAGAGAGCCGCAGTGAAAAGATCCAAGCGACTGTTTAGCAAAAACACAGGTCTCTGCGAAGCCGCAAGGCGAAGTATAGGGGCTGACACCTGCCCGGTGCTGGAAGGTTAAGAGGAGGGGTTATCCCTTACGGGAGAAGCTCTGAATTGAAGCCCCAGTAAACGGCGGCCGTAACTATAACGGTCCTAAGGTAGCGAAATTCCTTGTCGGGTAAGTTCCGACCCGCACGAATGGTGTAACGACTTGGATACTGTCTCAACGAGAGACCCGGTGAAATTATAGTACCTGTGAAGATGCAGGTTACCCGCGACAGGACGGAAAGACCCCATGGAGCTTTACTGTAGCTTGATAGTGAGTGTTGGTATCGTTTGTACAGGATAGGTAGGAGCCTAGGAAGCCGGAGCGCCAGCTTCGGTGGAGGCATCGGTGGGATACTACCCTGACGGTACTGACATTCTAACCTCGACCCGTGATCCGGGTCAGGGACATTGTCAGGTGGGCAGTTTGACTGGGGCGGTCGCCTCCTAAACAGTAACGGAGGCGCCCAAAGGTTCCCTCAGAATGGTTGGAAATCATTCGTAGAGTGCAAAGGCATAAGGGAGCTTGACTGCGAGACCTACAAGTCGAGCAGGGACGAAAGTCGGGCTTAGTGATCCGGCGGTGCCGTATGGAAGGGCCGTCGCTCAACGGATAAAAGCTACCCTGGGGATAACAGGCTAATCTCCCCCAAGAGTCCACATCGACGGGGAGGTTTGGCACCTCGATGTCGGCTCGTCGCATCCTGGGGCTGTAGTAGGTCCCAAGGGTTGGGCTGTTCGCCCATTAAAGCGGCACGCGAGCTGGGTTCAGAACGTCGTGAGACAGTTCGGTCCCTATCCGTCGCGGGCGTAGGAAATTTGAGAGGAGCTGTCCTTAGTACGAGAGGACCGGGATGGACATACCGCTGGTGTACCAGTTGTTCCGCCAGGAGCATCGCTGGGTAGCTACGTATGGTCGGGATAAGTGCTGAAAGCATCTAAGCACGAAGCCCCCCTCAAGATGAGATTTCCCATGACGCAAGTCAGTAAGACCCCTTAGAGATGATGAGGTTGATAGGTCTGGAGTGGAAGTGTGGCGACACATGGAGCGGACAGATACTAATCGGTCGAGGTCTTATCCTAAATATTCATCCTTACATTTGAGTCCCATGATTTAGTTTTGAGAGAATCGTTCTCTCATTATCCGGTGCTTATGGCAAAGAGGTCACACCCGTTCCCATGCCGAACACGGTCGTTAAGCTCTTTTGCGTCGATAGTAGTTGGGGGCTTCCCCCTGCGAGCGTAGATCGGTGCCGGGT